>NZ_JBQAFR010000001.1:0-2217534 GCF_051915945.1 Bacillus cereus group sp. MYBK30-2 | reverse complement strand
AAGCTAGTAAGATCCCTGAAAGATGATCAGGTTGATAGGTTCGAGGTGGAAGCATGGTGACATGTGGAGCTGACGAATACTAATAGATCGAGGACTTAACCATATAATATGAAGCAATGTTATCTAGTTTTGAAAGAATATAAAAAACTTGTTGACTTTTAAAAGTGAATGAGTTACAATGATTCTTGTCTTAAATGAATACAGTCTGGTAATGATGGCAGAGAGGCCACACCCGTTCCCATACCGAACACGGAAGTTAAGCTCTCTAGCGCCGATGGTAGTTGGGACCTTGTCCCTGTGAGAGTAGGACGTTGCCAGGCAAAATGGAGGATTAGCTCAGCTGGGAGAGCACCTGCCTTACAAGCAGGGGGTCGGCGGTTCGATCCCGTCATCCTCCACCATTTATGTCGGAGGGGTAGCGAAGTGGCTAAACGCGGCGGACTGTAAATCCGCTCCTTCGGGTTCGGCAGTTCGAATCTGCCCCCCTCCACCATTCTTAATTAATGGGCTATAGCCAAGCGGTAAGGCAACGGACTTTGACTCCGTCATGCGCTGGTTCGAATCCAGCTAGCCCAGCCATTAAGAGCCATTAGCTCAGTTGGTAGAGCATCTGACTTTTAATCAGAGGGTCGAAGGTTCGAATCCTTCATGGCTCACCATTTTTAATAAAATATGCGGGTGTGGCGGAATTGGCAGACGCACCAGACTTAGGATCTGGCGCCTTTGGCGTGGGGGTTCGACTCCCTTCACCCGCACTTTTAATAAAATATCTCATACATGTCTTGCGGAAGTAGTTCAGTGGTAGAATACAACCTTGCCAAGGTTGGGGTCGCGGGTTCGAATCCCGTCTTCCGCTCCAATTTTCAATATGACATGCCGGGGTGGCGGAACAGGCAGACGCACAGGACTTAAAATCCTGCGGTGGGTGACCACCGTGCGGGTTCGACCCCCGCCCTCGGCACCATATGCGCCCGTAGCTCAATTGGATAGAGCGTTTGACTACGGATCAAGAGGTTAGGGGTTCGACTCCTCTCGGGCGCGCTTTTATTAACGGGAAGTGGCTCAGCTTGGTAGAGCACCTGGTTTGGGACCAGGGGGTCGCAGGTTCAAATCCTGTCTTCCCGATTTTCCAAAAACATGGGGCCTTAGCTCAGCTGGGAGAGCGCCTGCCTTGCACGCAGGAGGTCAGCGGTTCGATCCCGCTAGGCTCCACTTTATTTTTTTATATGTCGGAGGTATACCCAAGTTCGGCTGAAGGGATCGGTCTTGAAAACCGACAGGCGGCGAGAGTCGCGCGGGGGTTCGAATCCCTCTACCTCCTCCATTTTTTAAAAAAGTGGTTTAGTTACATATAAAAATGAATAAGATATTAATGTTTCCTTCATGGAGGTATACCCAAGTTCGGCTGAAGGGATCGGTCTTGAAAACCGACAGGCGGCGAGAGTCGCGCGGGGGTTCGAATCCCTCTACCTCCTCCATTTATTTTAAAAAACATAATATCGTCGCGGGGTGGAGCAGTCTGGTAGCTCGTCGGGCTCATAACCCGAAGGTCGCAGGTTCAAATCCTGTCCCCGCAACCAATGGTCCCGTGGTGTAGTGGTTAACATGCCTGCCTGTCACGCAGGAGATCGCCGGTTCGACCCCGGTCGGGACCGCCATTTTATGTTGGCTCGGTAGCTCAGTCGGTAGAGCAGAGGACTGAAAATCCTCGTGTCGGCGGTTCGATTCCGTCCCGAGCCACCATTTTTTTTTTGCCGGCTTAGCTCAATTGGTAGAGCAACTGACTTGTAATCAGTAGGTTGGGGGTTCAAGTCCTCTAGCCGGCATCATTTAGGGGCATAGTTTAAAGGTAGAACTGAGGTCTCCAAAACCTCCAGTGTGGGTTCGATTCCTACTGCCCCTGTAAAGTATATGGGCCTATAGCTCAGCTGGTTAGAGCGCACGCCTGATAAGCGTGAGGTCGATGGTTCGAGTCCATTTAGGCCCACCATATATTTATTCCGCAGTAGCTCAGTGGTAGAGCTATCGGCTGTTAACCGATCGGTCGTAGGTTCGAGTCCTACCTGCGGAGCCATGGCCCGTTGGTCAAGTGGTTAAGACACCGCCCTTTCACGGCGGTAACACGGGTTCGAATCCCGTACGGGTCATAAAAAAAGAGTCAGCAATTTGCTGACTCTTTTTTAGTATGTCTATATCTTCAACCTCTTTTTATTGTGCTGTCTTCCTGAAATAAATAAAGGAATTTAGGAAAAGCTATAGTATGTATTAAAAGGAGGAGATAAAATAATGACAAAGGTTCGAGAACTTATGAGTACAAATATTGTACAGTGTACACCACTAGATAATGTATATGAGGCTGCTGTAAAAATGAAGGAAGAAGCAATTGGTATGATTCCAGTTGTTGAGAATGAACAAGTTATTGGTCTTGTGACGGACCGGGATTTAGTTGTTCGTGGAATTGCTGAAAAACATCCAGGATCTAATAAGATTACAGATGTAATGACGACAAATATCGTTTCAATTTCTCCTGATGATTCTATTGAGAGAGCTACAGAATTGATGGCACAGCATCAAATTAGAAGGTTGCCAGTAGTTGAAGGTGGTCAATTCGTTGGTATGTTAGCCTTGGGAGATTTAGCTATAAGAGAAGTAGCAGATGACCAAGCTGGTTTTGCTTTAAGTGAAATATCAGAGCATACAAAATAATTTATCCCGCTATTTGCGGGCGGCAAGATTCTCACCTCACAACTTAGTGAAAGCAAAGGGAGCAGGTGGGAGTCTCGTTGCCTGGAACGCCCCACTGAGTATAGCTTCAATGTATACACAAAAAAACATATACATCATTTTAACTTTATATGGATAAAGGTGATGTGTTAACATGATAGAGCTGAAAGATTATATACTAGCTATGCATGATTAATATTTTTCGACAGTTTTTTAAAATTTGTGATTTATAATTTTTAATGAGATAAAAAGTGATATACTAATAGATATAAGTATTATGAGAGATTTTGAATATAACAATATTAATCTTTTTTGATGAAATAAGAAATTAATATTTCCTATGTAGATAAAAAGGGAAGGGGAATTATATGAGGGCTGTACAGGGCGATCCGAATTGGAATTTGGTTACAGATACATACGTAGAACCAAGGAATTTCGCTGAGTTATTTTCTTTGCTTGTACCGAATCATCCGAAAGGTGAAGGGAAAGAGCGAACTATTTTAGTATGGAAAGAAAAAGAATTTTATAAAGAAGAAAATTTAGCGGCTTTCATCGTATATGGAATGAATAAAGCGAAAGATTTACCGCAGTTTCATAAAGATGAAATTCCTACTTTAGTACGTATTCTTCGTTTATGCCAAGAGATTGGTTGGTATAAAGAAGCATATACATTTATGATTAATCAAGGGTTAGACGAATTTGTCCAAACTTCATTGGAATATGAAACATGGGATCTTTTGACGCAAGCGGTTGCTCTAAACTATTTAATCATTAAATATCGTATTGGTGAATTGGATAATGGAGATGTAGGGATTTGGGAAAGAGTTAAATTTAGTGAGAAATGTATAATGCAGTGTAGACATTTATTATCTCATAAGGAAGTATTGGAGTTTACGTTTTTTTATATGTGTAAGCAAGCTAAGACTCTATCAAAAGAACAGCTAAATAGTGATATGATGGGTCTAGCAATATATTGTAATACTTTTGTGTATGATTTATATACAAATGATTTACTGCGCAAGTATCGTAAATGCACAGATTTCCTATCATATTATGGGCCTAGCCAAGCTGTTATAGCTTGTCAAAAAGCTGTACTGTCTCAAATTTCTGATCGATTAGATCCACTAAAGACAACGCACGTAGACGATTATTTGTATGTGATGAAAGAAATGATGGAACATATGACGATAGGGTTAATGGATCGATACGATCATTTTATTGGAAAGTTACTTTCTTATGTACCATTTTTCGAAATGATTCAAGTTCCGCAGCATGCATATTATTGTGAAGAATTACTGTATATTTGTAAGGGCATTGAATATAAAGAAGAAATACTACGCAATTATATATTTATACAATTACATGATTGTTTGCCATCATTCTTTAAACTATTTCTTAAAAATAAACGTTATGCAACGATTCATGATATTCTTTTCTATTGGTGTGATGATGAACAAAGAATGAGCTTAGAGAAAAAATATAATCTTAGTTTTATTTATGAAAAATATGCTTGTGGATAAAGAGGATTTTACATATCAAAATTAATATAAATTAAAAAGGATCTCAATTTTTATGTGAGATCCTTTTTTGTTAGTAAAACAAGGAGAAAGTAATTAAGACAAGAAATAACATTCCATAAAGAAGAAATTGAGCAGTATAACTGCCTTGTATACCAAAAAAAGTATTCATTTTTTCATATAAATTCAACATATATTTCATTGGATCATCTTTGAAAGATTGGTACACAGTGTCTCCTCTTTCTAAGCTTCTTGTTCGTGTTTTTGGTTATTAGGAGCATTAACGTATCTAGCTATGAATAATAAAACAGCCATACAGAATACAGGAAATACGGTAGATAAATAAAAACCATTACTAATTATATTTGTTATAAGAGCGCTCAAAAGAAAAATTGCATTATAAATATGGGCAATTTTTTGTTTCAGTTGAACTTGGAATGATTCCATCATAATTTCTAAAGCAACAAAAGCAATGATAATAGATAAAAATACAGTGTTCGTATTATAAATGATTAAACAACAGATTAAACCTAAAAAAGCCAGGTATTCAATAAAGAGAGGTATATTGCGTGGCATACAATTTACCTAACTAAATATGGCAGTGGGTTCACTGCATTTGTTTTTTCAAAATTCCATTCCCCATTATGTAATTCAAAATGGAGATGTTGTCCGTATGAATGTCCTGTATTTCCCATATGACCTAGTAATTGTCCGGTTTGTACTTGATCACCAGTTTGTACAGTACGATCTTTCATGTGAGCATAAACTGTTGTATATAATTTCTCATTTATTTGATGGGCGATGAACACGACATTGCCGTAGCTAGCCGAATAATAAGATTTCACAACTTTACCTGCAGCAGCAGCTTGAATAGAGACGTTGCCTTGTGCTGCAATATCTATACCATAATGCATTTGTTCCCAGCGCATATCAAATGTTGAGCTGATTTTCCCTTGGGTAGGGAATTTGAAAACTGCTGGAATGGATGAAGGTGAAGCGGTTGTTTTAGCTTGCGATTGATTTTGCACTACATAGTGTTTTGCCACATATCCGTATCCTGTGCCAAAACGAATTTTATACCAAGTTCCTACTGTTTCTACTACCTGTACTTGTGTACCATTTTGCAGAGAACCGATTGCTGTACTATTTGTGCTAGCAGAGCTACGCACATTTAATTTTGGTGTTGCAACAGTATAAGAAGGAGAACCTTGTACAGTTATACCTTTTACTAGAGGTGTGGATCCATTAGATATAAATGTTTTTTGTACGTAACCAATTTGGCCGTTATGTAATATTTTGTACCAATCTCCTTGTTCCCCTTGAATTGTAATGAATTGACCATTTGGCAATATATCTAGAATAGAAGACTCTGTATTAGGTTCAGAACGAACGTTTAATGCGTTTGCGTTTACGATATATTGATACTTTTGTTGAACATTTTTTTTGAATAGAATTGCATCTTTTTTCATATAGCCTGTTTTGTTGTTAACGGATACTTTATACCAATCTTGAGCTGTCTCAAGAATAGTAACTGGGCTATTAAATCGAATGTTATCAATTATTGCACTGTCTGCATGGTTATTTTGATGTAGTGCAACGTTGTCAATTTTTACATACCCCGTTTTTGCTTTAGATGATTGCTTAGCAGCAGCTGTTTGTATATCGGATTCTCCCATAGAAGGAAGTAACGAAGCAATTGCGATAGTAGTTGCTGTTAAAGCTGTAGCTTTCATATTCATGTAATAAAGACCTCCTCTAGTTGTATAGTTGTAATTTTATTATAGTATAAAGATACAATATATTGGTCTTATTCACATAAATGTAATATGAAATCAATATAAATAATGTTAGAAGAGAGATCCGTATATAAATATTGTATATATCATTTGTGGAGTTGCATTTATATTTGTTTAACATGTTAAAATTTAATGCGCAATTAAGAAAATTAAAATAGTTGATGATGACTTATGACAATGTTATACTGACAGTGATAATTTTATAGTTTGCTAGGAGAGCTGGTGTTGCCAGCTGAGAGGAGGGCCGTAAGCCTTTGATCCTTTTTATTACCTGATCTAGATTATGCTAGCGTAGGGAAGCAATTCGGACATTAACAATGAGTCCCCGTTTCTTTGCGTATAGAAACGGGGCTTTTTTATTTGAAAATTTCATACTAACACCACTAGGGGTGCTTTTCGTGCTGAGAGAGGAATAATCCTTAACCCTTACAGACCTGATCTAGGTAATACTAGCGAAGGGAAGTGGAACAACGAATAAAATATATTTTTATTTGCTGTGGCCACTTCTTATATAAAGAAGTGGCTTTTTTATTGGAATAAATAGATATATATAGGAAGGGGAATTATAAATGAAATTTTGTGAAAGATTATTTGAGACGGTGCAGCCTGTATGGGAGAAAAGTCATAATCATCCGTTTGTAGTAGGTATGGGGGATGGCACGTTAGAAAAAGATAAATTCCAGTATTATATTATTCAAGATTATTTATACTTGTTGGATTATGCAAAACTATATGCAATTGGTGTTGTAAAGGCAACGAATCCACAAGTTATGGCGAAATTTGCAGAGCAAATAGATGGTATTTTAAATGGTGAAATGACGATTCATAAACAATATGCAAAAAGACTTGGTATTTCTGCCCAGGAGATGGAATCGGCAAAACCATCTGCTAAAAATTTAGCTTATACAAATTATATGATGTCTGTATCTCAAAATGGCACACTTGCAGAATTAATAGCAGCTTTACTTCCATGTATGTGGAGCTATTGGGAGATTGGAAAGCGTTTAAATGATATTCCTGGAGCAAGAGATCATGAGTTTTTTGGGGAGTGGATTCAAGGATATAGTTCTGAAGAATACGGTAATCTTTGTATTTGGTTAATAGATTTATTAAATGAAATGACAGTTGGGAAGTCAGAGAAAGAGCTAGATCGATTAGAGGAGATTTTCTTATATTCCAGCCGATTTGAATATTTATTCTGGGATATGGCTTATCGTAAGGAGATGTGGGGTTTTGAGGAGCAAGAACATACTACAGTTTCGTAATGTTTCCTTTCATTATGATGAAAAACCAATCATAGAGGGACTAAATGCCAATATACAAGAAAAAGAGTTTGTGAGCATTATTGGACCAAGTGGCTGTGGGAAAAGTACTTTATTTCGCCTTATTACAGGTTTAGAAGAGGCGAGCAGCGGACAAATAGAGCTTATGGAAACAAAGAGTCATCCTGTAGGGTATATGCCTCAAAAAGATATGCTTTTGCCATGGAGAACAGTTATTGAGAATGCTGCTTTACCGTTAGAGTGCCAAGGTGTGCAGAAGAAAGAAGCACAGGTAAAGGCAAAGGAACTGTTACATAAATTTGGTTTACAAGGGTACGAGAAAAAATATCCGAAAGATTTATCTGGTGGTATGAGACAGCGCGTATCTTTTATCCGAACTTTATTAACAGGCGGAGAGATATTATTGTTAGATGAACCGTTTAGCGCGTTGGATGCTTTAACGAAGGCATCTTTACAGGAATGGTTGTTTGAACAATGGAAAGAGTGGGAAAAAACAATTTTATTTATTACACATGACGTTGAAGAAGCCCTTTTTCTTTCTAATCGTATTTTTGTTGTAGAGCAGCAGCCGATAGCTACTTTAACTGAGCGAGTTGTGCCGCTTGATCGTAGCAGAACTAGAAAAGATTTACATAAGCCTGAAGTGTTAGCGCTTAAAGATGAGCTTCTTAGTATGTTACAAAGGCAGGTACTTGTATGATGAATCGTTTGAAGGAGCTATTACCTGCCCTCACATTAAGTGGAATTTTACTTATTGCTTGGGAAGTAGGAGCAAGAATTGTAGATGAGATGTACATTTTGCCATCACCTTCTGCAATTGTAATGAAGATATGGGCGCTGAAAGATATATTATTTACGGTTCATTTACCTGCAACGTTGTATGTCGTTTTAATAGGTGTTGTTATTTCTATCGTCTTGGGTGTAGGGCTAGCAATGTTAATGAATGCGAGTACGTGGATGGAAAGAGCATTTTATCCATTATTAGTTGCCTCGCAAACAATTCCGATTACAGCGCTTGCGCCGCTATTTGTTTTATGGTTCGGATATACCATTTGGAGTAAGGTTGTTGTCACAGTTTTAATTACATTTTTCCCAATTGCGGTCAATACGTATGATGGACTTCGCAGTACGAAAAGAGAATGGGAAGAGCTTTTAGTTACGTATGGTGCAACGAAAAAAGATGTTTTTCTAAAGCTAAAGTTGCCATCTGCTCTTCCTTACTTTTTCTCAGCGTTAAAAATTGCGGTACCACTTAGCGTTATTGGGGCAGCGATTGGAGAATGGCTCGGTGCGCAAGCTGGGCTTGGATATTTCAGTAAAAGAATGATGACGCAGTTAGACGGAGCGGGGGTATTTGCACCAATTGTATTGTTATCAGTATTAGCTATTTTCTTCGTCATACTTGTTTCGATATTAGAAAGGAAATTCATTAGTTGGAGGAAACATTCATGAAATTATTAAAACGCATCTTTGTGTTTACATTATTAGTTGCAATGATTACAGGATGTTCTAGTAATTCAGCATCAGATAAGAGTAAAAAAGAGAAAGAAATAACAGTAATGCTGGATTGGTATCCGAATGCGGTACATAGCTTTATTTATGCCGCAATTGAAAAAGGATACTTTAAAGAAGAAGGAGTAAAGGTGAATATTAAATTCCCTTCTAATCCGACTGATCCATTAACATTAGCAGCAGCCGGAAAAGTGACAGTTGGTTTGTATTATCAGCCAGATGTTGTGATTGCAAGAGCAAATGAAAACATTCCAGTGAAATCAATTGGAGCTGTCGTGCGTTCGCCGTTAAATCATGTTGTATCGCTGAAATCAGCAGGTATTCAGTCACCTAAAGACTTAGAAGGAAAAACAGTTGGATATTCTGGAACACCTTTAAGTGAAATGTATTTAAAAACGATGGTAAAAGAAGATGGTGGTAATCCAGATACAGTGAAAGTAGTCGATGTTGGATTCGATTTAGTACCAGCATTAATTACGAAAAAAGTAGATGCTGTAACAGGGGCATACATTAACCATGAAGTTCCTGTTATGCGTCATGAAGGTCATGAACCAGCTTACTTTAATCCAGCTGACTACGGGGTGCCGAATTATCATGAGCTTGTATTTGTAACAGGTGATAAAACTTTGAAAAAGGATAAGGAAGCGTTGCAAGCCTTTTTACGTGGTGCGAAAAAAGGCTATGATTTCATGAAGAAAAATCCGGATGAAGCACTAAATATTTTATTGAATCATCAAGAAAAAGAAAACTTCCCACTTGTACCAGAAGTTGAAAAAGAAAGTATGAAAATTTTATTAGAGAAGATGGAAACGAAAGATGAGCCATTCTTATCAGATTCAAAAGAGTCATGGGAGCAGCAAAATAAATGGTTGAAAGAAAAAGGGATGACGAAAGAGGTTGTTCCAGCCGATGAACTATTCGAAAACATTTTAAAGTAGGCGAATGCATATGAAAAATGAGCTCCATGTAATCTCAAATGGTCAAATGCCATTCGAAGAGGTAGTGAATGTAGGGATACAAATTGAGAGTGAGATCGATTATTTGCATATTCGTGAGCGTGAGAAAAGTACGAAGGAATTGTATTACGGTGTGGAAAGCCTTTTGGAGAAAGGCTTTCCAGCATCCAAAATAGTGATAAATGATCGAATTGATATTGCTATTCTATTAAATATTCCACGTGTTCAACTAGGATATCGAAGCGCAGATGTAAGGTCAGTGAAAGAAAAGTTTTCTTATTTGCATGTTGGTTATTCAGTACATTCTTTAGATGAAGCGATAGTGGCATTTAAAAATGGAGCGGATTCGCTCGTTTACGGTCATGTATTTCCAACGGCTTGTAAAAAGGGTGTGCCAGCAAGAGGATTAGAAGAAATTGCTCATATGGCAAGGTGTTTATCAATACCAATCACTGCAATTGGTGGAATCACTCCTGAAAATACAAGTGATGTTCTTGCAAATGGTGTAAGTGGCATTGCTGTTATGTCTGGGATTATAAGCAGTAGTAATCCGTATAGCAAGGCGAAATCTTATAAGGAATCAATAAGAAAGTGGGCGGAAAAGCATGTGTAAGAAGTATGATGTAGCGATTATTGGCGGAGGTGTAATTGGTAGTTCAGTTGCACACTTCCTAGCAGAAAGAGGATATAAAGTAGCGATTGTAGAGAAGCAAAGAATTGCATCTGAAGCTTCGAAAGCAGCTGCTGGTTTGCTCGGTGTTCAGGCAGAATGGGATGAATATGATCCGTTGTTTGAGCTTGCTAGAGAAAGCCGTGCTATATTTCCACAACTTGCAGAAGCTTTACGTGAAAAAACAGGCATCGATATTGGGTATGAAGAAAAGGGCATTTATCGCATTGCCCAAAATGAAGATGAGAAGGAAAGAATTCTTCATATTATGGATTGGCAACAGAAAACAGGCGAAGATTCCTACTTTCTAACAGGGGAGCATTTGCGGAAAAAAGAGCCATTTCTTTCCGAGTCAATTATAGGGGCGGTATATTACCCAAAAGACGGTCATGTTATTGCACCAGAGCTTACGAAAGCATTCGCACATTCCGCGGCATTTTCTGGAGCTGACATATATGAACAGACAGAAGTGTTTGATATTCAAATTGAAAACAATACGGTGACTGGAATTGTTACAAGCGAAGGTGTAATCACATGTAAAAAAGTCGTTATCGCTGGAGGTTCATGGAGTACGAAATTCCTACATTATTTCCATAGTGATTGGGGTACATATCCTGTTAAAGGAGAAGTTGTTGCAGTAAGAAGCAGGAAGCCACTCTTGAAAGCTCCTATTTTCCAAGAGCGGTTTTATATTACGCCAAAGCGCGGTGGTCGTTATGTAATTGGGGCAACGATGAATCCTCATACTTTTAATAAAGCTGTGCAGCCAGAAAGCATAACTTCTATATTAGAGCGTGCTTACACGATATTACCTGCTTTAAAAGAAGCAGAGTGGGAAAGTACGTGGGCTGGGTTAAGACCGCAGTCTAATCATGGAGCTCCTTATATGGGAGAGCATGAAGAAATAAAAGGTTTATATGCTTGTACTGGGCATTATCGAAACGGTATTTTATTAAGTCCTGTTTCCGGTCAGTATATGGCTGATTTAATAGAAGGAAAGCGAGAAAATCATTTGCTAGATTCATTGCTTTCTAAATCGGTTTAGAAAGGGGATGGAAGTTTGAATTTAAAAATTAATGGTAAGCAAATTGAAATACCAGCGAGTGTAAAAACAGTAGCTGAGCTACTTACACATTTAGAATTAGATAAAAGAATCGTTGTAGTAGAGCGTAATAAAGATATTTTACAAAAAGATGATCATAAGGATACATCTGTTTTTGATGGAGACCAAATTGAGATTGTAACTTTCGTAGGAGGCGGTTGATTATGTTAAACATTGGACCATTTTCATTTCATTCTAGACTTTTATTAGGAACAGGGAAATTCTCTGATTTTGATGTGCAGCAAAAGGCAATTGACGTTTCTGAAGCTGAAATTTTAACATTCGCAGTACGTCGTATGGATATATTTGATGCGAAGCAACCTAATTTATTAGAGAAACTTGATGTGAAAAAATATACGTTACTACCAAATACAGCGGGAGCAAAAAATGCTGAAGAAGCTGTTCGAATTGCAAAATTAGCAAAAGCTTCTGGACTTTGTGACATGGTAAAAGTAGAAGTTATTGGTGATGATAGAACGTTATTACCTGATCCGGTAGAAACATTGAAGGCATCTGAAATGTTATTGGAAGAAGGATTTATCGTTCTTCCGTACACATCTGATGATGTTGTATTAGCACGTAAATTACAAGAACTTGGTGTACACGGGGTTATGCCAGGAGCATCACCAATTGGTTCAGGGCTTGGTATTGTAAATCCATTAAATTTAAGTTTCATTATTGAACAAGCAACAGTACCAGTTATCGTTGACGCTGGTATTGGTAGCCCAGCTGATGCAGCATTTGCAATGGAATTAGGAGCAGATGGTGTGTTATTGAATACGGCTGTATCGGGAGCAAAAGACCCTATTAAGATGGCACAGGCAATGAAGTTAGGTATTGAGGCAGGGCGCTTAGGCTTTGAAGCGGGTCGTATTGCACGTAAGCGTTGTGCAACAGCAAGTAGTCCTTTAGAAGGAATGAGCGTAGTTGAATAATCGATATTCTCGCCAAGAGCTATATTCTCCAATTGGAGAAGAGGGACAACAAAAGATAGGGGAAAAGCATGTACTTATTATCGGTGCAGGCGCACTAGGTAGTGCAAATGCAGAGATGTTTGTAAGAGCTGGTGTTGGTAAGGTGACAATTGTTGACCGCGATTATGTGGATTGGAGTAATTTACAAAGGCAGCAATTGTACGCGGAGCGTGATGTAGAGAATAATCTTCCGAAGGCTATAGCGGCAAAAAAACGTCTAGAAGAGATTAATAGTGAAGTAAAAGTCGAAGCTATCGTTCAAGATGTAACGGCTGAAGAATTAGAAGAACTCGTTACAAATGTTGATGTAATAATTGATGCAACTGATAATTTTGAAACACGTTTTATTGTAAATGATATATCGCAAAAATATTATATTCCGTGGATTTACGGAGCGTGTGTAGGTAGTTACGGTCTTTCTTACACAATTCTTCCTGGTAAAACGCCATGTTTATCTTGTTTATTACAATCGATTCCGCTTGGCGGGGCGACATGTGATACAGCGGGGATTATATCACCTGCTGTATCTCTTGTCGTTTCTCATCAAGTAACAGAAACACTAAAACTGTTAGTAGAAGATTATGAATCACTTCGAAATGGACTTGTGTCGTTTGATGTATGGAAAAATGAATATTCATGTATGAATGTACAAAAGCTTCGGAAACATAATTGTCCTTCATGTGGTGAGGATGCATTATATCCGTATTTAAATAAAGAAAACACTTCAAAAACAGCAGTTTTATGCGGGAGAAATACAGTTCAAATTAGACCACCTCATAAAGAAGGAATGGATTTTGAACAATATAAAGAATTGCTGAATGATCGCGTGAATGATTTGAATGTAAATCCATATTTATTATCATTTTCTGTTGGAGAAAAGAGATTAGTTGCCTTCAAAGATGGCCGTGTACTTGTGCATGGAACGAAAGATATAAGTGAAGCAAAAACAATATATCATCGCTATTTTGGATAGAAAAGGATGAGTGAGATGAAAGTAAATAAAGCTTTAACGATTGCAGGATCTGATAGCGGAGGCGGCGCTGGAATTCAAGCAGATTTAAAAACTTTTCAAGAGCTTGGTGTGTATGGAATGACGGCTATTACAGCAATTACTGCTCAAAATACGCTGGGCGTTCAAGGGGTATATCCTGTTCCTTTAGAAGGAATTACGGAACAGCTGAATTCAATTGGTATGGATTTAACACCAGATGCTGTGAAACTAGGAATGCTATTTAGCAGTGAAATTATTCAAATTGTGGCAGAACACATTAAGAAATTTGGCTGGAATAATATTGTGCTAGACCCTGTTATGATTGCAAAAGGTGGGGCTTCATTATTACAACAAGAAGCAGTACACGCATTAAAAGAATATTTATTGCCATTAGCTACTGTTGTAACACCGAATGTTCCTGAAGCAGAAGTGTTAACAGGACTAGAGATTCATAATATAGAAGATAGTAAAAAAGCTGCGAAAGTATTGCATGAATTAGGAGCTAAATATGTTCTTATGAAGGGTGGACATGCAGAGTATCAAGGTAATAAAGTAATCGATTTACTCTTTGATGGTGAGCAGTTTATCGAATTTAGAAGTGAAAGAATTCCTTCGAAGCAAACGCACGGAAGCGGGTGTACATTCGCGTCTGCAGTTACAGCAGGACTTGCTAAAGGATATTCAATTGAAGAGGCAGTTCAAGAGGCAAAACAATTTATTAGTATAGCGATTGAAGAGCCTTTGAATATTGGAAGTGGTCATGGACCGACGAATCATTTTGCATACAAATTGAATAAAGTACAAGCATAAAGAAAGGAAAAGTCAGTTTTACAACTGGCTTTTTTTCTGTTTACTTTTTCCAAATACAGGAGTAATATATCAGCCAGAATACATTTTTTTGTAAACGCTGAGTCCAATTTTATGGAGCGGAGGAACCAATTTGTGCATCGTCACTAGGGGTGAATCTTTCAATTTTGAAAGTAGGGCTACTCTCAAAGCCCGAATCCGACAGCTAACTTCGTAAGCGTCTTGAGAGAGGACGGTGCCATGATGGATACATCACTTCATCGGTCTGATTAGTATAGGAGAATATCAATCTATGTTTAGATTCTTTTATGCTAAGGAGGATGAGGTATATGGAATTAACGCTTATTTGTGTTGGAGAAGAAAATAAAGTAAAGAGTTTAAGAGAGCTAGTAGCATTTCAGCATGAGTTAATTATTTTTACAGCAAATGAAGCGATAGCAGCTGAAGTTAGAAACTATGGATTTGATTCGACTTATAGCTGTAATAAGGAGCAGGATTTTACTAGTATTTGCGAGTGTATTAAGAAGGTGATTTTGCTCGGAGATGAGCTTTCAATAGTTAGTTTCTTCACAGAACGTATTCGTTTTTCTTTTCAAGCGCCTATTACTGTTGTCACAAGGAATAAACGATATCCGGCCAGGCTCTATGAAACAATTGGAGCTAAACTTGTCGTGTTTACAAACTGTGATAACATTTCGTTTTTATTTTTTGAATAGGGCGGGAGGAAGCGAAGATGAAAGTATTACTACTTGGAGATATAGCGAATCGTTGGGCGGTATCGGTAGAGCGAGTTCAAGAATTGGTAGTGCTCGATCCGATTTTTCCGAGGCCATATATAATATTGCCATCGAAAGATGCTTTATATTTAAAAACAGATATTATTGAATATGAGCAGCTACATGCAGAACTGTCACAAGTTTATATTCGCGGGAGAAATTTACGTGCATTTTTACGAGGAGAATAAGCATTGAATAAAAGAGCGAATGCTGAGTGCAACAAGCTATGCACTTTATGTAATTCGCTCTTTTTATTTCATATTTAAAAGATCATTTCTATGAAAAAGAAAGAAAAAACAAGAAAATAGATGAAAGAACATTAATAACGTGTAATGTAAGCGTTTAAATGATGAAATATTTTCTTATTTTAAGTAATTTACCTCTTTACAAGTTAAATATAGAGGAGTATATTTACTCTCATAAATCATTCATAAAATTTCCAAAAAAACCTAAAATCGCTGAGTTCCAGAAATGGAGCGGGGGAACCAATTTTGTGCATCGTCACTTGGGGTGAATCTTTCAGTTTTGAAAGTAGGGCTACTCTTTAGGCCCGAATCCGACAGCTAACCTCGTAAGCGTTTAGAGAGGAGGTTTACTTTGTGTTGTTCACTTCGAACACTAAGTAGAGCTTAGTGTTCTTTTTTTGATAAATAAATGTCAAATTTTAACAGAAAAGTGAGGGGTAGCTATGTTAGATGTTGTAATGGTCGGGATATTTGTTGTATTAGTTGCATCGATGGCAAGCCTGGCAAGTTGGTCAGATAAAGTTGTGAAAGAAGGGAAGCAATCATGATGATTGCCTTATCGGTTATTGTTGCAGCGATTACGGTGTACTTAGTGTACGCATTATTAAATCCAGAAAAGTTTTAATTAGGGGGAATCATTCATTATGATTTGGGTTGCAGTTGTTATTACAATGCTCTTGTTTATTTTAGTAGCAAAGCCAATGGGGATTTATTTAGAGAAAGCCTTTCAAGGTAGCAAGACGCTAGATAAAGTATTCGGGCCTTTTGAAAAACTTATTTTTAAAATTACGGGTGTAAAAGCATACAATCAAACTTGGAAACAGTACGCATTATCACTAGTTTTGTTAAACGGATTTATGATTGTTGTTGTGTATTTCATTTTCAGATTACAAGGTGTGCTGCCGCTAAATCCAGCGCATATTGCAGGGATGGAGCCTACGCTCGCTTTTAATACAGCAATTAGTTTTATGGCCGATACAAACTTACAGCATTATAGCGGTGAAAATGGTTTGTCTTATTTATCACAATTAATCGCCATTACGTTTTTAATGTTTGCAGCACCAGCAACGACTTTAGCGATTGTTATGGCATTTATAAGAGGGCTCGCTGGAAAAGAACTTGGTAACTTCTTCGTTGATTTTACGAGAGCTTTAACGAGAGTTTTTCTTCCAATTGCATTTGTTGCGGCGTTAGCCTTTGTCGCACTTGGTGTACCACAAACGTTAGATGGGGCAGTTACAGCACATACGATTGAAGGGGCAAAACAAAGTATATTACGTGGACCAGTTGCATCATTCGTTTCAATTAAGGAGCTTGGGAATAATGGTGGTGGTTTCTTCGGAGCAAACTCAGCGCATCCATTTGAAAATCCAGGTCAAATCAGTAATATTTTACAAATGATGCTTATGATGTTACTGCCAACAGCACTGCCATTTACGTACGGACGAATGGTAGGAAATAAAAAGCAAGGGCGTATCCTTTTCGTGTCACTGTTCATGGTCTTTTTATTAGGGTTTATAACGATTACGACATCCGAATTACATGGGAATCCAGTGTTGAACCAAATGGGTATTGAACATGTGCAAGGAAGCACAGAAGGAAAAGAAGTACGATTTGGAACCGTATTTTCTTCACTTTATGCGACAGTAACGACAGCTGCTGAAACAGGAGCGGTTGATACGATGCATGATACATTAACACCAATTGGTGGTTTAGTTCCACTCGTAAATATGATGTTGAATACAGTATATGGTGGCGTTGGAGCAGGCTTTATCAATATTATCATGTATGCAATTATTGCAGTCTTTATATCTGGATTAATGGTCGGACGGACACCAGAGTTTTTAGGTAAAAAGATTGAAGGTAAGGAAATGAAATTAATTGCAGTAACGATATTATTTCATCCATTGCTCATTTTAGGATTTTCAGCATTAGCTCTTTCAACAAGCTTAGGAACGGATGCCATTTCTCATTCAGGTTTCCACGGTTTAACGCAAGTTGTATATGAGTATACATCGTCAGCTGCGAATAACGGATCTGGATTTGAAGGTTTAGGGGATAATACACCGTTTTGGAATATTACGACTGGTTTAGTTATGTTTTTAGGGCGCTATTTCAGCTTAATTACGATGCTAGCTGTTTCTGCTTCACTGAAGGAGAAAACGGTCGTACCAGAAACAGTCGGAACGTTCCGTACTGATAATAGTTTATTTGGTGGTATCTTCATCGGAACGATTGTAATCGTCGGTGCGTTAACATTCTTCCCGATGTTAGTATTAGGCCCAATTGCAGAATTTCTTACATTGAAGTAATGGAGGGTAAATGATGAAGCCGGTAGTAGTAAAAGAAAAACAAGTGAATGAGTCACAAATACATGTTATAGAAGATGAGGTTAGACAAGCGAAAACGCTGGATCGTGATATCGTGACGCATGCGATGAAACAATCCTTTGCGAAATTGAATCCGAAAGTAATGATAAAGAATCCTATTATGTTCATTGTAGAAATTGGATTTACAATTACGTTACTTTTATCCTTTCTTCCAAGTAGTTCGAGTAGCGTACCAGGGTGGTTTAATATAACAGTTTCTCTCATTCTATTATTTACAGTTTTATTTGCTAACTTTGCAGAAGCGTTAGCAGAAGGGCGTGGTAAAGCGCAAGCCGATTCTTTAAAACAATCGAAGAAAGATGTGTTTGCAAATGTTGTAAAAGAAAATGGAGACATCGTTCAAGTTTCAGCAACTGAGCTGAGAAAAGGTGACGTTGTTATTGTAAAACAAGGAGAAATGATTCCGAATGATGGTGAAGTAATAAAAGGATTAGCGTCTGTAGATGAATCTGCAATTACAGGGGAGTCAGCTCCTGTTATAAAAGAAGCAGGTGGCGATTTTTGTTCAGTAACAGGCGGAACGATGGTCGTAAGTGATGAGATTACAATTGTAATTACAAGTAATCCTGGTGAATCATTTATTGATAAAATGATTTCTTTAGTAGAAGGAGCTGCTCGTCAAAAAACGCCGAATGAAATTGCTTTAAATACAGTATTAACGAGTCTAACTCTAATTTTCTTAATCGTTGTTGTGACGTTGCCGATCTTTACAAATTATTTAGGCTTTCAAATTGATACAGCTGTACTTGTGGCATTGTTAGTTTGTTTAATTCCAACGACAATTGGGGGGTTATTATCAGCGATTGGTATTGCCGGGATGGACCGTGTGACAAAGTTTAATGTATTAGCAATGTCAGGGAAAGCAGTAGAAGCTGCGGGCGATATTAATACAATCATTTTAGATAAAACAGGTACGATTACTTTCGGGAACCGGATGGCACATACACTACTCCCTGTAGGAAATGAAACGATTGAGCAGGTAGGGAAATGGGCTGCGATTAGTTCCGTTTTAGACGAAACGCCAGAAGGTCGATCTGTTATAGAGTATGTGCAAGCAAAATCAATATCATATAATAGAGAACTTGCAGAACAAGGTGAATTTGTTCCGTTTAAAGCAGAAACGAGAATGAGCGGTGTTGATTTACAGGATGGAACGAAAGTGAGAAAAGGTGCTGTTGGTGCCGTTATTGAATGGGTTCAATCACAAGGCGGAACGATTCCAAAAGATGTGAATCAAAAAGCAGATTTAATTTCAAAAGAGGGCGGAACACCACTTGTAGTTGCAGTAGATGATCGTATTTACGGTTTAATTTATTTAAAGGATACAGTAAAACCTGGTATGCGTGAACGTTTTGAACAATTGCGCCAAATGGGGATTAAAACGGTTATGTGTACAGGTGATAACCCATTAACAGCAGCAACAATTGCAAAAGAAGCAGGGGTAGATGAATTCGTTGCCGAGTGTAAACCAGAAGATAAAATTGCGGTTATTAAAGCAGAACAAGATAAAGGGAAACTTGTAGCAATGACAGGTGATGGTACAAATGATGCTCCGGCATTAGCGCAAGCCGACGTTGGATTAGCGATGAATAGTGGTACAACAGCTGCGAAAGAAGCAGCAAATATGATTGATCTAGATTCGAATCCAACTAAAATTATTGAGGTTGTAGGAATCGGTAAGCAATTGTTAATGACACGTGGTGCGCTAACGACGTTTAGTATTGCGAATGATATTGCGAAATATTTCGCGATTATTCCAGCGATGTTTACACTTGCGATTCCGCAAATGGAAGCATTAAATATTATGAAATTAACATCACCGCTTTCAGCAATCTTATCAGCATTAATATTTAATGCAGTTATTATTCCGTTACTAATTCCGTTAGCGATGAAAGGTATTGCATATAAACCGATGAGTTCTAATGCACTGCTTAGCCGAAACTTACTCATTTACGGGCTTGGCGGAGTTATCGTTCCATTCATTGGAATTAAAGTAATTGATATGATTGTCGGCTTGTTCATATAAGGAAGAGGGGAAGAAAGATGGCGAAAAAACAAAGTATACTTTCACCAATTATTCGTATTACTTTTACATTCTTAGTCTTGTGTGGACTTGTATACCCGCTAATTGTAACGGGTATTGCGCAAGCGGTAATGAAGGATAATGCGGATGGAAGTCTTATATATAATGATAAGAATGAAGTAGTTGGTTCAAAATTAATCGGTCAAAATTTCACAGATCCACGTTATTTTCATGGGCGTGTCTCTAGTATAGAATATAAAGCAGAAGCATCAGGATCTAATAACTATGCACCGTCTGATCAAGATTTAGCGAAACGAGTAGAGAAAAGTATTGCAGATTGGAAGGTACAAAATCCAAGTGTGCCAGTTACAGAAGTACCGATTGATTTAGTAACAAATTCAGGTTCAGGACTTGATCCGGATATTAGTCCACAGGCAGCTTACGTACAGGTGGATCGTATCTCGAAATTAACAAATATTCCGAAAGAAAAGCTTGATCAGCTTATTAAAAATCAAACAGAAGGCGCTGCACTCGGTTTATTTGGAGAGGACCGTGTAAACGTCTTAAAGTTAAATTTAGAATTACAGAAACTAATAAAATAGTAACAGTGCTACCTCAATCTAATGGATTGAGGTAGCGTTGTTTCAAAAGAAAGGTTGTGCGTGTCTTGTATGCAGATGACTATAAACCAACGTTTCAAAGGCGAACACCGGAAGAGTATTTAGAATACATTCGTCAGCAAAATCGCGGAAAGTTAAAGCTATACGTAGGGGCTGCTCCAGGAGTAGGGAAAAGTTATAAAATGCTCTTTGATGCTAGAGAAATGCAAAAAGATGGTATTGATATTGTAATTGGTTTAATTGAAACACATGGAAGAAAAGAGACGGAAGAAGCAATTGCTGATTTAGAAAAAGTTCCTTTAAAAGAAATAGATTATAAAGGGAAAGTATTTTATGAACTGGATGTAGAAGGAATTATAAAGCGAGCACCACAAATAGTTGTTGTTGATGAACTCGCGCATAGTAATATTCCTGGTTCTAAACATAAAAAACGGTACATGGATGTTCAAGAATTGTTAGAGGCTGGTATATCAGTATTATCAGCGTTTAATATTCAACATTTAGAAAGTGTTCATGACATTGTAGCTCAAATTACGAATGTCAAAGTACGAGAACGTATTCCGGATTTTATTTTGCAAAAAGCAAATGAAATTCAACTCGTTGATGCAACACCTGAGGTATTAAGGAAGAGATTAATAGATGGAAAGATATATAAGGAAGAAAAAATTCAGCAAAGCTTACAAAACTTCTTTACGCTTAATAATCTAGGGGCACTAAGGGAATTATCGCTTCGTGAAGTTGCAGATGATATGGATGAAAAAATTAGTCAAACAGTTATAGAGCCGATTGGCGTGAAAGAAAAAATTCTCGTTTGTGTACAATACAGTTCAACAGCAGAGAAATTAATAAGAAGAGGATGGCGCATGGCTGATCGGTTAAACGCTGAATTGTATGTCTTAAATGTAGAAAGGGAAAATATAGATTCTATTTCAGCAGGGAAAAAGCAAACAATTGAAGAGTGGAAATCCTTGACGAATCAATTTGATGCGAGCTTTGTATTAGAAGAAGCGAAAGGGAGAAAACCAGCTGATGTTATTATTGAAGTCGCGAACAGACTACAAGTAACGCAAATTTTACTCGGGCAATCAGCAAGAACACGGTGGGAAGAAATAAGAAAAGGTTCTATTGTAAATGAAATTATGAGACAAACGAAGCATATTGATATCCATATCGTTGCTGATCAAAGAGCTTAAAATAGAGACCTCCTTTCGGGAAGTCTCTATTTTGCTTTTTACCTATTTTCTTTTTTGTAGAGTATGGGGATTTTGTTCCTGTGAGAGGAAGACATTCACTTAGAAGTAGACCTAGGTTAAGAGAATGAAAAAAATATAAATGAAGCCCCTCAACGTGGATGTATATCTATCTTGGCGAAATATCTATTCCATATTCTTCTTATAATTGAGTTTTAATAAACTTTTAAAATCTAGCTCAGCAATTAATACACTTAATAATATGAGAGTTGCACCTAAGTAGCCTTTAAGTGTGAGTGTTTCACCCGTGAAAAAGAAGGCAAAACCTGCGGAAAAAACAGGTTCTAATGAAAAAATAAGACCTGTATGTGTGGGAGTGGTGTATTGCTGGGCAATAACTTGAACAATGAATGCGACTGCTGTGCAAAATATACTTAAGGCTAAGGTGATTAGCCATGAATCAATAGTGCTTGGAAGTTTTGGGGTTTCTATAATGAATGAAAAAATAAGACTAAATAGGCCAACAAAGCCGAGTTGTATTACCCCAAGAGCAATTGAATTCACATGTTTCGTTACTGTGCCCGTAATGATGACGTGAATCGCATAAAATAAAGCAGACAATATGCAAAATATATCGCCGTTACCGATCTTAAATTCACTATTTAATGTTAATAATCCGATTCCTATTATCGTTAAAACAATTCCTAATATAACTTTCTTTTCAGGAATGTGCTTTAAAAATATAGATGATAATATTGGAATGAAAATGACAGTGAGACTTAGTAAGAAACCTGCATTAGAAACACTTGTATACTTTGTACCGAAAGTCGCAAAAATATAAACTATAAATAAAACAGAAGCTAATATAAAAGCATATTTTACAGTTTTAAAATCAATTTTGAATAAGTGTTTGTAAAATATTAAACCTGATAAAAGAAAGGCAATAATAAATCGTAATGCGATTAAATTATATTCTTCTATGTCATCAAGGCCAACCTTTGTAAGTAGGATGGATGCACCCCAAAAAAATGTAACCAGTAGTAGCATTAAATCAGCTTTTAATTGTAATTTCATCCCTATTCCCTCGTTATCTATAATTTGTAATTTCATCCCCATCATCTTATTATATATTTTAATTTCAATTCTGAATATTTAAAATTAAAAAACTGGGATTATTTATAATAATTCATTTAAAGAAGTCGTAGCGATATTTCGCTAGCCTGATAGTGATGTGGTGCTATCACTAGGAAGAAGAAATTCTTTTTTTTCAAGCCTTTTGAATATAGTTTCTGAAAGAACTCATATATAATAGAAAAAGATACTTAACATAGTGAATAATTAAAGAGTCAATATATAGAAAGAGGAGAGAGTAACATGCTTGAAAATACGGGGTTAGTATTAGAAGGCGGCGGTATGCGCGGAGTATATACTGGTGGGATACTAGAATACTTTATGGAACAAAATTTATATTTTCCATATGTAATCGGTGTATCAGCTGGTGCTTGCCATGCAGCGTCGTATCTTTCCAGACAAAGAAATAGAAATAAAACAGTAAATATTGATTATGCATCACATCCACAGTATTTATCGTATAAAAACTTATGGAAAAAGCGTCAATTATTTGATATGGATTTCATTTTTCATGAAATTCCAGAAAAGCATGTACCGTTTGATTTTGAAACATACTTTAATAGTCCAGAGCGTTTCCTTGTAGGAACAACAGATTGTGAAACTGGACAACCTGTTTATTTTGAAAAAGAGGGAACGAATGATGATGCCTTAAATTTATTGCAAGCGTCTAGTTCATTGCCATTTATTGCACCGGTAGTAGACTACAGAGGTAAGCAATTATTAGATGGCGGGATTTCTGATCCGATTCCAGTTCGTAAAGCACAGGAAGATGGATTTAAAAAATCAGTCGTTATTTTGACGAGAAATCATGGTTACGCGAAGAAAAAATCAAAGTTTGGCTGGGTTGCAGCAAAGGCTTATAAAAAATATCCCAACCTTGTAAATACGATGTTGACTCGTTATGAAGTATATAATGAAACACTTCACTACATTGAAAAAGAAGAACAAGCGGGTAATTTATTTGTTATTCGTCCAGAAGTGCCGCTTCAAGTAGACCGTATGGAAAAAGATACAGCAAAACTACAAAATCTATATGAGCAAGGCTATGAAGATGCGAAGAGACAATTTGCAGATTTACAGGCGTTTTTGCAAAAATAATAATTAGGCTGTGGAGAAGGAGTTCTCTGCAGTCTTTTTTGTTATTGGTTTGAATGCCGAATGATATTTTAGAAATGGTTATACACGTTTCTGATTATGGTATAATATGGATAAAAGTATGTGGAGAGGTGATACATATGGAAAATGTATATAAAGGACTTAGACATACTGGATTTACTGCAATGCTTATTTTTGGCGGCGTATTTTTACTTCGCTGGCTTATTCATGATGAAATGCTATTAGATCAGCTTATTGGGTTTAGTGTAGGGATCGTGATGGT
Source organism: Bacillus cereus group sp. MYBK30-2 (assembly GCF_051915945.1). Taxonomy (NCBI): domain Bacteria; kingdom Bacillati; phylum Bacillota; class Bacilli; order Caryophanales; family Bacillaceae; genus Bacillus; species Bacillus cereus group sp. MYBK30-2. The sequence goes on along the minus strand of NZ_JBQAFR010000001.1, from coordinate 2,193,449 downwards.
TATTTCATCAGTTTTCATTCAAAAGTATAGTAAAGAATTACAGGTAGATGAGAAGTATTAACAAATTGTAAGCTCCCTTTATATTTGGAGGGGTCTTTTTATAGTTAAGAGGTTTGAATAGAGAGGAGGCGTTTGGATGATTTTCTTATTTGCGGTGTATTTTGTTTTTATTATGACGTTGTTAGTTACATTTCTTCTTTCTAAAAAAGCATATAAGAAGCCTCCTGTTAAATATATACCAACGTTAATTTTGTTTATTTTGGCTTTTATTTCTTCTATTATGTTTGTAATTAATAACGGAATGGGAGAGCTGATGATAGCAGTCTTCTTAGGACTTGTAGCAGTAGCGAACCTTCTCTTACTACTTGCGTTAAAAGTAGTTCGTACGATTGTTGCAAAAGGAAAGTAGCGCATCGGAATTCGATGCACTACTTTTTTATTTAAACTTCTTTTTAATAAATGAAAAGGCTAAAGCTGTAATTAAAATACTGCCTTTAATGATATCTTGTGCATAATAAGGAACGTTCATCATTGTGAGTCCATTTAATATGATGCCAATTAGTATGGAGCCGAGAAATGTTCCGATGACATTTGGTTTCTTGGCACCGAACATTGCATAACCGATGTAGGCAGCTGCGACTGCATCCATTAATAATGGGGCACCAGCTGAAACTTGTCCTGTTCCAACGCGGCTACATAGAATAATGCCGCCAATAGAGGCTAGTAAACCGCTAATCATATAAGCATATACACGGTAACGATCGGTAGGAATACCCGCTAATCTAGCAGCTTCTCGATTCCCACCTGTCATATAAAAGAAACGACCGTATGTTGTTTTTTCTAAAAAAAGATGTGCAATGAAAACAACGATAAGCATGATAATGACAGGGACTGGAATCCCTAAAACGGAGCCTTGACCGATAAATAAAAAGGATGGAATAAAATGTCCTGTGGCCCCAGACATTCCTTCATAAATAGAAGATCCTTTTGAGAATGTTAAGTGTAGTCCATTCACGATATACATGATACTTAATGTAGCTAGCAAATCTGGTAGTTTAATTCGGATAACGAGTAGTGCATTTAATAATCCAACTAATAGACCACAAAGAATAGGAATAAGAAGTGTGACTAATAGTTCTTGTCGATATAAAACGAGACAGGAGGCGGCCGCAATTGTTGCTAGACTAGCGGTAGAGCCGACTGATAAATCAAATCCATCTACAATTAATGTAAAGGTAACACCGATTGCAAGTAACGTTACAATAGAAATGGAACGTAAAATATCACTAATATTGTTGTAGGTTAAAAAAGAATCGTTGACGATAGAGAAAAAAATTGTAACGCCTATAATGATAGCGATTGTGCTAAATTGATAAAAAAGATGGGTAGGTAAATATAATTTCTTAGTTTTAGTTTTATGAACGAGATTCAATGGAATAGCTCCCTTCAGATAAATGTAAAAGCTGTTCAGAAGATAGGTCATTCGGCAAGTACTCGCCTACAAATTCGCCGTTTGCTAGTATAAGAATACGATCGGCGATATGTAGCGCTTCATCTTGTTCTCCTGTGAAATAAATTACGGAATTTCCGTCTTTTGTAGTGTTGCGAATGAATTGAAAAATGTCTTGTTTCGCAGCGACGTCTACACCTTTAGTTGGCTCGTCCAAAAGAAATAGATTAGGTTTGAATCCATCCCACTTTGCAATCGAGACTTTTTGTTGGTTTCCTCCGCTAAGTGAATGAATAAATGCTTTTGGATCATTTGGTGAGATGCTGAAAGTAGTAATTGCCGCAGTAGCATTATGTAATTCGGGTTGTTTTCGTCTCCAACCAGATTGGTGTAAATTTGTGTGACTTATAATATCTTCCGAAAGAAATAAGCCCTGTTTTCTTCTTTCTTCTGGTACAAGTGCGATTTTCGCTTTAATTGCATCTCGCGGTGTTTTAATCGTTATATTTTGGCCGTTTATTTTTGCACGATAAGTATGGCGAGCACCAAATAAAGTTTCAGCAAGCGTTGTTTTTCCGCTTCCAATTAATCCGTATATCACAACAGTTTCTCCTTTTCGTACTGTAAGAGAAAGGGGAGAATGGTCTTTGTGTAATTGAAGCTCTTGTACTTTTAATATTTCTTCACTCCCGAATTTTGGTGCTGTATTAATAGGAAGTAAGAGTTGTTTTCCAGTCATTGCTTCAACAATTTGTTGATCTGTAATCTTTGTAATAGCTTCAGATAGTGTAACCTTACCGTTATGTAATACAGTTACCTCATCCGCAAATTTTCGAATCTCGGATAAACGATGAGAAATCAAGATGATACCAATACCTTTTGATGTTAAATCTTTTAAGAGATTCCCAAAGGTTTCCACTTCTTTTGGCCCAAGAGAAGAAGTTGGCTCATCTAATAAAAGATAATTTGTATTGTTAGATAGGGCTCTTGCGATGAGAAGTAATTGTTTTTCATGTAATGAGCAGTTTGAAACATCTTCCGAAACATTTAAATCTACCTGTACAGCTTGCAAATATTGTTTCGCGAGTGCTACTAATTTTGATTTTGAAAATAGTACTCTATTTTGCATTGTTAAATGATCGATTAGTACATTTTCTAATACAGATAATCCAGGAATAAGTCCGTGATCCACTTCTTGTGTTACGAAAGAAATACCATGCTTTTTCGCATCTCGTGGCGAAGTAAAGGAAATAGGCTGATTATCAATTTTTATGTCCCCAGCAACTGGCTGAATTTCACCAGTTGCTATTTTTAGTAAAGTACTTTTTCCCGCGCCGTTCATTCCTAGTAAAGCGTGAACTTTTCCTTTTTGTATGTTAATAGAAACATCTTCTAGTACAGGGGTAGCGATGTGATAAGAATGTGTAATGTTTTGAAGAGAGAATGTCATCATTTTTTCTCCTTCTCTAATTTTTTCATCCAAGGGGAATATGCATCTTTCGAGTCTCCCCAACCGTTTATATGTTTTGATAATTGATCCATTGTTATATTTTCTTTTGGTAAACTATCTTTCTTTACTAAATAAGGTTCTAGTGAGTAAATATCCGGCGTTTGTTCACCAGCGATTTTTTTGTATAAGAAGCGCACTTGAACTTTACCGACTTCAGCCGGATCAGTTGCAGCCGTAGCAGTCCAAGGTGAATTTTCTTTTTGCATGAGTTGTAAATCTTCATTACTTAAGTCAATGCCGTATACTTTTATATCTGTACGATCAGCTTGTTCGAGTGCTTTGACGGCCCCTTTAGCAAACTCATCCCACGAAGCGAAAATAGCTTGTAAATCCCCTTTTTTCGGATATTTCTTTAGTAAAGCTTCTACTTGTGTTTGTGTATCAAGTGGTGTGTTATTACTAGCAGTACCAAAGCGTGCAACTTCTTTTATATTTGGATAACGTTTATAAAAAGCATCGATGATAACATTGCGACGTTCCATTGGAGCAAATCCGCCAACCCATACGACGGCGATATTCCCTTGTCCATTCAAATCTTCCGCTAACGTTTTTAATGATTTCCATGCGAGACTATAGTCATCTTGATCAATAATCGTTACGCCTGGTAAGTGTAGGTCGTTATCAAATGCTACTACAGGAATGTTCGCTTGTAATGCTTTTTCTACTCCGGGTTTTAGTGCTTCAGAGCGACCGTGATCAATTAAAATACCATCAACTTTTGAATTAATAGCAGTATCTAGATTTGCTGCCATTTTTGCTAAATCATTATCAGAATTGTAGACTTGCACACTGCCACCGAATAGCTCAACTTGTTTTTTGACACCCTCAATATATTGAGAGGAAAAAGTTCCGATGGACATTTGCATAATTAATGCGATTTTTAATGGCTTTTTTACTTGGCTTGGAATTTCTGTTTGTAAATGATTTTCTGCTGTAGTAGTCACTTTCTTCACCGGTTGTTGCATTTGTGAAGAGACAGCATCTTGTTCATTTGTGCAAGCTGTTAATGTAAGTAAGAGAAAAATAAGTGCTATGGAACAAAATTTCTTCATAAAAAAATCCCTCCTAAACTAAGAAGAGAGGGGAGGGAGTGAAAATAAAAAACGCCTTTTCATATAGAAAAGACGTCTTATCATATTACTCTTATCTTTCAACACAATGTGTTGTAAGAATTAGCACCGTGCCCATAAATGGGTCGGTTGCCGGGCTTCGTAGGGCTCATCCCTCCACCTGCTCTTGATAAGACATCGAATATTTAACTATTTCGAATTATTCCATAACTATGTACTGTTGTCAAATGTTTTTTAATAAATAAAAAACCCCTGACAACGAGGGATTTTAATGTGGTAAGAATATCAATTGATAAGCGAACAAGATTCCGAATAAATACACAAGTGGGTGAACCGAACGGAATTTACCTTTTGCCACTTTCATAAGTGGATATGAAATAAATCCAAGTGCAATACCTGTTGAGATACTTGATGTAAGTGGCATGCTTAAGATTACTAAGAATGCTGGGAATGATTCATCAAATGCATCCCAATCAATGTGGCGAACAGAGCCCATCATAAGACTACCAACGATAATTAGTGATGGTGCAGTAATAGCTGATACACCAGAAATGGCACTTACTAATGGTCCGAAGAACGCTGCTAATGCAAATAGAACAGCTACTGTAACTGTCGTTAAACCAGTACGACCACCGGCAGCAACACCAGCAGATGATTCAATATAAGCTGTTGATGGTGTTGTTCCGAACATAGAACCGATTGTTGCTGAGAATGAGTCAGATAGAAGAGCTCGTCCTGCTTTTGGAAGCTTTCCGTCTTTCATAAATCCACCTTGTTGTGCAACGCCAAGTAATGTACCTGTTGTATCGAATAGTGTAACAAGGAAGAATGAGAAAACAACGCCGTATAATCCGTAGTTAATTACATCAGATACAGCAGTAATTGGATTTGAAACAATAATTCCTTCTGGTAATCCAGGCATTGATGTAACACCGTTTGAGAAAGTTAATTGTCCTGTGAAGAAAGCGATAATACCAGTTAATAGCATTCCGATAAATAGCGCGCCATTTACATTTAAAGACATAAGGACAATTGTAATTCCAAGTCCAGCTAATGCTAGTAGTACTGGAGCAGAGTGAAGATCTCCAAGTCCAACTAAGTTTGCATCATTTTTTGTAACGATACCTGTTAAACGTAAACCGATAAAGGCGATGAAAAGACCGATGCCAGCAGTAATTGCATGTCTTAAGTTTTCAGGAATTGCTTCCATTAATTTTGTACGGAAAGATGTAAATGATAACAAAATTAAAATCATACCTGCTACGAATACAGCAGAGAATGCAATTGCGAAAGTCATGCCTTCATGAGCTTTTACAACAGAGTAAGAGAAGTAAGCATTTAATCCCATACCTGGTGCAATTGCAATTGGTAAGTTTGTAAAGATTGCCATAAATAATGTTCCGACAACAGCAGCGATAATTGTTGCTGTAAATGCTTGTTCAAATGGAACACCTGCATCCCCAAGGATGACAGGGTTTACGACAATGATATATGCCATTGTTAAAAAGGTAATAATACCTGCCATAATTTCAGTTTTAATAGAAGTTTTATGTTTTGAAAGGTTAAACATATAAACATCCTTTCTTTTTACGAATAATTTCCACAACAGTTATATATAATATTCGTTTTTTATCTATTTTGCAATAGTTTTACATAAAAACTTTAGAACAATTCATATTTTATGTCTTAAATTCGAATATTAATCGTGAAGATGCGTGTGAATTACAGTTTTTTAATGTGTAAGTAGTTTTTATTATTGTGCACATTATAAGGAAAAGGAGTTGAAGGAAGTTATGCCACAGCAAAAAAACTTTTTAACAATGCCAGCGCAACATCAAAATAAGCAGCCTGGTATTGAATCGTTAATGAATCCTCTTCCGCAATTTGAAGATCCAAATTATAAAGGAAGCGAAAAGTTAAAAGGAAAGAATGTATTAATTACAGGGGGAGATAGTGGCATTGGGCGAGCTGTGTCCATTGCTTTTGCAAAAGAGGGAGCAAATATTGCGATTGCTTATTTAGATGAGGATGAAGATGCAAACGAGACGAAACAACTTGTTGAAAAAGAAGGCGTGGATTGCATATTACTGCCGGGGGACTTGAGTAGTGAACAACATTGTAAAGATATTGTGGAAAAGACTGTTTCACAGCTGGGGAGTTTAAATGTTCTAGTGAATAACGTTGCACAGCAGTATCCGCAGCAAGGGTTAGAGTATATTACAGCGGAACAGCTAGAAAAAACGTTCCGTGTTAATATTTTTTCTTATTTTCATGTTACAAAAGCAGCACTCTCTCATTTAAAGCAAGGGGATGTAATTATAAACACGGCATCTATCGTTGCGTATGAAGGAAATGAAACGTTGATCGATTATTCTGCAACGAAAGGAGCAATTGTCGCCTTTACAAGATCACTCTCTCAGTCCCTTGTACAAAAAGGAATTCGTGTAAATGGTGTTGCGCCAGGGCCAATTTGGACGTCGCTTATTCCATCAAGTTTTGATAAGAAAAAAGTATCACAGTTCGGGAGCAATGTCCCGATGCAAAGACCTGGTCAGCCGTATGAATTAGCACCTGCATATGTATATTTAGCGTCTAGTGATTCGGCTTATGTGACGGGACAAATGATACATGTAAATGGTGGCGTTATTGTAAATGGATAGTTTTCATTTATAAGAGCAAAGTAAAGCTAATTGCATTTATTATGATGTTAGTGCTAGGGAGGATTTAGATGAAAAAAGTCTGGTTTATCGCAATCTTATTTTTCTGCCTACCAGCTAGCGCTTTTGCTAATACAGATCATCTAATATTAGTTAACCTTACGACGAATCAGCTATCTTTTTTTGAAGATGGAAACTATACTAGGACATTTCCGATAACGACAGGAAGAGACAGTACCCCGACGCCTGAAGGTAATTTTTGTATTATAAGTAAATATAAAAATAAAGACTACCATCGTAAAAAAATAGCTGGGGGTGCACCGAATAATCCTCTCGGTACGAGGTGGCTAGGTTTGGATAAAAAGGAATATGCAATTCATGGAACAAATCGGGAATGGACGATTGGAAGCCGGGAGTCGAATGGTTGTATTCGCATGCATGATCGGGACATACAATGGTTATATGATCGGGTACAATTACAGACAAAAGTAATTATTTCTCGTTTTTATACGAGTCCTGAATATGAAGCGTATAAGCTTGGTTATCGTGTTGTGAGCTGGAATGGTCGTAAAGTAGAAGAGGAACAAATCGGGAGTCTTACGTTAGTTGATCGTTTAAATATATATTGGCAAGAGCCAAATGGACAGCTTTCGAAAGTAAAAACAGTATTGCCAAATGAAAGATATGTAGTATATTCGAAATGGAAAAATGGAGTATATTATATAGGAAATAATTTGTATATAATAGATGAAACTGGAGAGAAAATTCGTTATGAACAATTACCGTATTCGATTTTGAGTAACATCTATAAAAGGAAATATAATGTCCCGTAATAGCTACCGTAAATAGACGGTAGCTTATTTGTGCTTTGATTTTAACTGCAACTATTGTTTTTTCATGAATATAATACAGTACGGATTGGGGGCGGTTATATTATGAAAAGTGAATTTGCATTTAAAATTTTCTTAGTAACGATTTGTTTATTTATCGTGTATTTGTATGCGTTACTCGTATTTTCCTTTTATGTTCCGTATATTGATTTAATATTGTTCTTCGGATTTATTTGGGCGTTTGTTAAAGCAAGGGAAGGAGAGAGGAGTATATATCGGCGTATCACTTTATGTGGGACGGTCATTCTCGTCGTTTTATACTTTTTTATGATGCATGATTTTTGGAGGGGAATGTAAAAAAGCATACGACTAATCGTATGCTTTTGTGTTTAATATTTTGGCTTGAATGTTTGACAACAAGTTTCTACACTCGTCGTTACAGAGCTTTCAAGCGTCTCATTTGTTAAAGTTGCGCTTGTATAGGAATCGTTTTCAATTTGATCTGCTTGTTGTGCATCGGGTTGAACAACGATTGCACTTGCTTGACAAAAGTTACCTTGTCCCCAAAATGAGCAATTGGAAACAGAGCATCTTACTTCTGGCATAAAACCCCCTCCTTATACATTAGTGTGGGATTTTACACCCATTTCATGTATAGAAGGAGTTTCCTATTCTTGTTTTGTTTTTTCGAACCATTTTGTAAATGCTTCTTTTGATTGTTCTCCGCTAACACGGCTCACTTCTTTACCGTCTTTAAAATGAATGATTGTTGGAGTGCCTTTAATTTTATAGTCATCCCAAGGAGCGTCCAATTTTTCGATATCCATAACTTTCATATCGATATTTAAATCTTTTGCAAGTGGTACGACAATAGGAGATATTTTTTGGCAATGAACGCAAGTTGTTTGATAAAAGTATACTGTTTGTTCTTTTTTCTCTTCTAAATTTTTCTGAAGATCTGGAAGAGCGATTTTATTTGTATAGTAGTCCGTACCGTTTGTTTGGCTAGTACTATTATTATTAAGCTTTTGACTTGTCGATGCGTTTTTTTCTTCCATTTGTGTTACACCATAGATTGCTGCAAATAAGACGATAATAATACCGCCAAATATAAGCATTTTTTTCATTTTTTCAGCTCCTTATTTGTTTTTAATTACAATAAAGCTACAAATAGCAATTGTGATAAAGCCGATTAGTGCTAAAAACGGGATTGTCACAAAGCCGAACCAGTTTATGTATTCTCCCGTACAAGGTACGCGTCCGCAAGCTGCTCCTGCAGCTGATAGTGCTGAAATTTTTTGGATTGCATAGTGATATAAAGAAATACAAGCACCAATACTTGCAATTGGTAAGGAATAACTTGCAATACGATAATCTTTTTTTACTACAGCAATGCCGAGCCATAAAACGAATGGATACATAAAGATGCGTTGATACCAACAAAGGACACAAGGCTCAAATTTCATGATTTCGGAAAAGTATAGGCTACCTAGCGTAGCAATAAAAGAAGCTCCCCATGCAGTAAATAGAGCATATTCTTGCTTTTTTTCTCGTCCCATATTTTATACCTCTCTTATAATAGTTACATACTAAATTATAGTATGAAGTGGTAGAGAAAAGAAAGAGTAAATATTTTTATCAATAAAAGTTTTGTAAGGGGAAACTTCGGAATTATATAAATAATTCAAGAAGCGCCATTCTCTTAGAGAGAATAGCGCTATATTTTACATTTGAATTTGCTCTACTTCTTCTACATGTGATTTTTGTGATGCATGGTCAATATATTGAAATAGAAGCTGCAATTGTTTATCAACTTCAGGTAATTCTTTGCTATATTGGTAAGCGTGAAGGAAATGCTCAATACGCTTAGAAAATAACTGATCATTCGTTTGAACCATTAGAACGAGTAATTTATCCCAATTACAACAATACGTGTAATAGAGAGCTTTGTCATAGTCGTTATATGTTTGCACTGTGTACCCTCCTTACCGAGGAGTTATATATAGTGTGTGACAAGCAAGGAGAAATACACTTGAAAGAATTTGTTAAGAAAAAAGGTGAATGAAAAGAAAAAACGAGGTATCTCCTCGTTTTTAAGCTTTTGGCATTGGCGTAGGGGTTGGTCTTCCATATCCTTCTTTATATTTATTATCAATGTATTTACGAATTTCAAGCGTTGATTTTCCTTTTTGTTTCATCGAAGCGGATTCAACTGCAATTTCTAGGCAATTTACACAAGTTGTTGCATGGGAATCCCAAACAACTTCACCATTCTTTTTGATTTCACGAATAAAGCAATTTTTATTATTTTTATGTCCTACACTTTCGCCGCAACCGCAGTAACAAGGAATCCAATCTAATAATTCAGCATTTTGTCCAGCGACAGTGTAGATGTCTTTCATTTGTGGATCAAGCTTGTCTAGGAAGGTTGGGAGTGTGTCGACTCCTTTTGTCTTTTCTTGAATGTCAGTTTGCTGAGTATGTGATGCGTGGTCATGCTCTTCTTTTGATTCAGAAGACTTTTTTTCATTTGTACCAGTACTCCCGCATCCAGTAAGAATTAGGCTCAGTACTGCAAGTAAAGAAAATACATATTTTTTCATCTGCTTGTCCCCTTTACAAATGTATTAATAAAATTGTATCAGACTGAAGCACACCTAGGGAGAAGTTTTTTTGGAACGATTTTTGAAGTGCCATCGCAGTGAATGGAATAGAAATAAAATCGGTATATAAACGTATACGATATATAAGCCAGCCTTTGATAGTACTGTATTTAATGTATTAATACTCTCACGGTTTGTGAAAAATAGGGATGAGATAAATATAGTTACAATAAAAAGTGGCAATGTAATTTTAAATGGTATATGAAAAGAACGCTTAATAGTACGGCAAGAAGACCAAATCGTTAAACAAAGGTTAGGTAAAATAATAAGGAACCATACGAATATAATTATGTATTCAAATCGCTGAATAAAGGGAATTTTAATGATTTTTAGCATCGTTAATGTAGGCCAAATGGTGTGGTGCAACTGTCCTTGACTATAGTACATAAGGGAAACGATTGCTAATAATACGTATAAAATAGTTGTAAAAACAATCCCGCCATGTGCCCATTTCTTTAGAGATTTCCCTTTTTCAATAAACGGATAAAAGATAAGTATTGCTTCAAATCCAAGAAACTCTAATGCAGAAGCTTTAGCTGAAGTTAGAATGTCTATGGGTGAATGGGTGAGAATAGGTAAAATGTTACGGAAATGTGCGTATTTCATTGGGAAAACTAAAAAGAGTACTACGAAAATCGGTATTATGACGCCCCAAAAACACATTCCTGTTACAGAGCGGAATCCGCCTTTTATTACGTAGTAAGTCACGAGTAAAAATAATAAAGTTAATTTCCATGGTTTAATTGTAGGGAAGACCCAAACTTGAATGACTTCAATATATGTACGAAGAACAGTAAGACAAAATAATAGAAGATATGCGGCAAAGCACACGGAAAAAAAGGTCCCAATCCACTTCCCGAAACATGTTGTATGAATATTCATTAAATCATTATCTTTTTCTAACATTTTTAGCATGCAAAATAGCGCGATATGAGTCGCAATACCAGCAACAATAAGGGAAATCCAAGCGTCATATCCAGCGTATTGTGCAATAATTCGTTGATATCCTAACACACCTACTCCAATTTGAAGGGAGTGTAATAAAAGAAATGCGAAATAAGGGGAAACAGTATTTGTTTTATTTTGCTTAGCCATTTTAGCACCTCATTATTCTCCGATACCAGATTGTACGACATTAATTTGCACATTAACCGCAACGTCTAGGCTAGGATACATTTCTTGAATTTGTTTCATACTCCATTTTCTCGAGTGACTACGAATTTCTTCACGTAGACCTATCGGATCAATTTCTTTTTCTTGGAATTGTTTTATTAATTCGTTTAAATGTTTTTCAAGTGTTTTTTCGACATGTTTTTTGACGTAAGTTATATTTTCATTTTTCGATAAATCAAGCCAATCTGGTGCGCTTTTTATGAGTCCATTTAGTTTTAAACGGATGTGAACTTTCGGAATATCACCATCTTGAGTAACGTCACAAACACTATCTCCAGATAAGTTTTGAGTGGCGATTAATCCTTTATGTTTACCTTGGCGTATTGGAACTTCATAACGCCCATTTTTAGTGGGATTAATGAGTAATTTTAATAAAAAAGACCCTTTTTTATCTGTATACATAGCTACTTTATCCTTTTTTAAAAAAGCGAGACCTTTAATGGAAGCTGATTGGTCTTCATCCACTTGAATGTAAGGAAGAAATGAATCGCATCCTGATGAATAAAAGTTATATAGAAAAATATTTAAAGCGGTCCGAGGAATCGTCTCATTTTCTATATTTTGTTCAAGTAAATCAGAAAGATATAGTGATCCATTTGCTTTGACGTGTTTGAGAAGTTCTTCTGTTGAACCATCTACAAGTGCTAGCTGGACATCCCGGCCAATGTTAGGGTCACGCTGTAAGTTATTAATAACGTCACTAATTCCACGTTCACCAAATGATTTTCCAAATAGGACAACACGCATTTGACCTACAGCGACAGTATGTGGTGATTTGGCATTTAAGCGTGAAGATATTGTTTCAATTGTGCCTGCAGTTGTTGACTGAGTTTGTGGCTTTGATTGCACACCCTTTGTATAATCTGGATAGAGAATTGTTCCGCGGAATTGTTTATCTTTCGTTATATCGAATCCGCCCACATGAATAATTCGCTGCGTATCAACTATATTCGGTTGCGTACAACCTGATTGGAAAATAAAAATGATAATGGTAAAGCATAGTAAAAAAATTTTCATTTCTTTTCACCATCACGTTTCCTTTTTGCGTTGTTTGGGTCATAGCGCCACTTCTTTTTCGGTCTCAGAAAAGAGGCACGCCCTGCAGTTTGGCTAAATGGTAAGCGCAGTAGTCCTTCTGCAGTACCTAAACCTCGAAATGGATATAACGGTAATAAATAAGGTGAGCCAAGTGATTTTAGACGAATTAAATGCGCTAAAATAAATACGAATCCGACAATAAGACCTAAGCCTCCAAATGCCCCGGCCAAAATAATGAGCGGAAAGCGCAATAACCGAATAGTAGAAGACATTTTTACCGTCGGTGTTGTAAAAGAAGCAAGTGCGGATAAGGCAACCGCAATTAATAAAATGGTACTCGTTAAAGCAGCCTCTACCGATGCTTGTCCTATTACAATCCCCCCAACAATACCGATCGTTTGTCCAACTTTTGTCGGTAATCGTGCCCCGGCTTCGCGAAGTAATTCAATTGTAATTTCTAAAAAAAGAGCCTCTAAAACAGGTGGGAACGGTACGTTAGCTCTAGAATAAATAATTGGGCCAAGTAAATCAGCTGGAATCATTTGATAGTGATACGTTAATACAGCTGTATAAATAGCTGACGAAAATAAAGAGAATGCTGCTCCAAAAAAACGAACCATCCGAAGAAAAGAGCCTGCTACCCATGGTAAATAATAATCTTCTGGAGAGACAAAGAAATCGAGTAACGTCGCTGGTCCAGCTAATGCGTAAGGGGAACCGTCTGTTAAAATGACAACCCCTCCATTAATGAGTGCATAAACAGAACGATCTAAGCGCTCTGTAGGTAGTAAAACAGGGAAGGGAGAGTTACTGTTATCGCTAATAAATTGTTCAATCATAGTCGCATCGAAAGGAACATCAAAGTCAATGTCTTGTAGGCGCTGCATTGCGGTATTAACGTGCTGTTCATTCGTAATGCCTTCGATGTAAGCAACTACGACCTTTGTTTTTGATATAGAGCCAACTACAACTTCTTTGAAAACTAATTGCTCCGTTACAATATTTCGGCGAAGTAAGTGTGTATTCGTATCAATATTTTCAACAAATCCGACTTTTGGACCAATTACACTATATTCATTTTCGGTATCGTTATATAACCGTGTACCTACAACTGAACTTTCGGCACGAATAAGTGCATATTCTGCTGAGCGAGAATCATTTTTTAGCTGTATGAGTACATACCCACTTAATAATTTTTCACGAATATCATCAATAGAAGGGCCGGTGATAATCTCCTCAAGTGTGACGATATTTGCTATGTCACTTATATTTTCAATGTGATCTAATTCTCTTTTTATAGGTGTTAAAATGAATCGATTAATGAGGAGTGATTCAGCTGTAGATTTATAATAAAACAAACATAACGTCCCATCTTCTACGATGTTATAAGAAACGAAATCACTAGACCCTTTCATAGTGTGGATAAATTCTGGAATGGAACAGATTGTTTTTTTCTTCTTTTTAGATGTTGAACGAAACATTTTTTCACCTCTTACATACATCATTTACTTATGTTAGTTTTTGGGAAAGGCGGGAATTTATACTTGAAAATTAGAAAGTTCATAAAGAAAAGGAAGAGTATTGAATACCTCTTCCTTTTTGGCATGTTAACTTGTTTTCTTTTCTTTAATAGACTTCACTAATTTAATCATTTCTGCTCGTATATCTTCTTTTTTTACATTTAATTTTTCTGCAATTTGTTTAATGTTCATTCCATCTTTTTTCATTTTCAGTACATCATCGAGAGGGGTATTACTTTTTTGAGCGATGATTGTTAACACCGCGAGATGACGTAAGCCGATGTTATACTCTTTCATTTTTTGTTTTAGCTGATTCGGTGTAGATTTGTGCATGTTTGCTAGCTCTTGTAGCAATGCTTTTTTCGTTTCTTTATTCATATGATGCTTTTTCAATTTACTTGGGTCTACACCGAAATGCTGTGCCGTTTTCTCCCAAGATTTATTTTGCTTATAGTAAGCTAAAACATCTTTAATTTCTTTTTTGCTTATTCTTGCAATGTGGGCAGCTTTCCATATTTCATGTTTGTTATAGCCGAGTTTTTCGAGTGACTTCATTTCTTCTTCTGAAATAGGCTTATGATGGTGCATCATCGCTTCTTTTGATGGAACTGGCGTAGCAGCAGAAACAGGGAAGATAGATACTCCGCATAATAATGCTGCCATAGTCATACTTACTGCGATTTTCTTGTACATATAAATTCCTCCTAGATGGATAATGTGGAAAACTTTACACATATCATTTCCATAAAATGTGAAAAACTTGTGAACAAGTTAAGTTTTTTTATTCACAGTATGAAATAAAGTTTTTATTAGTTTTCCAACATAAAACATTGATTAATAGTGAAAAACTAGGTTATAATCGAAATTGAAAATCAATATCAATAATAAACTTATACATATAGATAAAAATAAGGGAGAGAAAAATATGACTACATATACTTCCATCGCAAACGTTATTAAAGAAAGACGTTCTGTTCGTACATTTACAGATAAAGCAGTAGAAAAAGAGCTATTAATTGAACTATTAAACGACGCAACATGGGCACCAAATCATAAACACCGTGAGCCATGGAATTGTAAATTATACATTGGAGAAGGCCGTCAGAAATTAGTAGACGCAGTATTAAACTCTTTCACAGAAGAAGAAAGAGCGAAACGCGGCAAAATTTTATCTGACCGTTTCTTAAGCACACCTGCACAAATCGTTGTTTACATTGAAGAAGATCCACGTCAAATTCAACGTGACGAAGATTACGCTGCAACATGTGCATTTATGCAAAACTTCCAATTGCTTGCTTGGGAGCGCGGCTTAGGATGTGTTTGGAAATCAGGTGGATTAAACTACAATCCACTATTTATAGAAGGAATCGGTTTAACAAGAGGCCAACGCATTGTTGGAATTCTTCATATCGGCTATTTCGATAAAGCACCAGAAGGAAAAGCGCGTACGCCGATTACGGAGAAGATGGAGATTATTGAAGGGTAATTGGAAAAAGGCATTCTCGTTTTTGCGAGGGTGTCTTTTTATTATGCAATCAATCCTCATGAAAGCTTGTTCCTCATCATACACTTTCTTAAGGGAAAGTGTAAGGAGGGAAAATAATGAGAGCAAGTGACGATAAAGCACTGCAATATGCGATTGCGGAAATTACTGAAATTGCGACTGGATTTGGGCTTGATTTTTATCCGATGCGTTATGAAATATGTCCAGCGGAAATTATTTATACATTTGGTGCATATGGGATGCCGACGAGGTTTTCACATTGGAGTTTTGGAAAGCAATTTTTCAGAATGAAATTACAATACGATTTGGGACTTAGTAAAATTTATGAACTCGTTATTAACTCTGATCCATGTTACGCCTTTTTATTAGATACGAACGCTTTAATTCAAAATAAACTAATCGTGGCGCACGTTTTAGCGCACTGTGATTTCTTTAAAAATAATATTCGTTTCTCTAATACGAAACGTGATATGGTGGAGAGTATGGCGGCAACAGCGGACCGTGTGAAAGCATATGAGCATAAATACGGAAAGGCAGAGGTAGAAACATTTTTAGATGCCGTACTCGCTATTCAGGAACATATTGATCCGTCACTTATGCGTCCGAAATTGGCATGGAGTATTGATGATTTAGAAGAAGAAGTAGAAAAGAAAAAGGCATCACAATACGATGATTTATGGAATCTAGATAACCGAAATAAAAAACAAGAGCGCTCTAATATACGTAAAAAGAAGAAAATTCCACCGCAACCAGAGAAAGATTTACTCCTCTTTATTGAAGAATATAGCCGTGAGTTAGAAGATTGGCAGCGCGACATATTAACGATGATGCGTGAGGAAATGTTATATTTCTGGCCACAGCTTGAAACGAAAATCATGAACGAAGGCTGGGCGTCCTACTGGCATCAACGCATACTTCGTGAAATGGATTTAACATCTGATGAAGCAATTGAATTTGCGAAATTAAACGCAGGTGTCGTACAGCCATCAAAAACAAGTATTAATCCATACTACCTCGGTATTAAAATGTTTGAGGATATTGAAGAACGCTACAACAACCCGACAGAAGAAATGAAGCGACGTGGTGTAAAACCAGGATCTGGTCGTGAGAAAATCTTTGAAGTACGCGAAATCGAATGGGACGTATCATTCCTAAGAAACTACTTAAATAAAGAACTCGTAATGCGAGAAGATATGTACTTATTCCAGCGCCAAGGAAAAGAATATAAAGTAATTGATAAAGAGTGGGAACATGTACGCGATCAACTTGTAAATATGCGCACAAATGGAGGTTTCCCGTACCTAGTAGTAGAAGATGGAGACTACTTAAAGAATGGAGAACTGTACATTAAACATAGCTACGAAGGAATTGAACTAGATTTAAAATACTTAGAAAAAGTATTGCCATACATTCATCAGTTATGGGGAAGAACGGTGCATATGGAGTCCATTGTGGAAAGTAAGGGCGTTGTGTTTTCTTATGATGGGAAGATGGTGCATCGGAAGTATGTGTGATGTAATAAAAAGAACGGACAAAGAATTTCTTGTCTGTTCTTTTTATTTGGAAAATGGTAAATATGCTATGCTTAAGAAGATGGGATATATAGAAGGAGAGCAATTCAAATGAGCAAAATAGGGGTATGCAAGGTGGATATTACACCGCCTTTGGGCATTGATTTTATCGGATATCATAGAGATACAGGAATTAATAATATTGAAGAGCACATTTATGGGACAATCTTTGTATTTGAAAAAGATGAAATGAAAACTGTGTTTATAAGTATTGATAATATCGGGATGTTAGTAGAAGATACAACGATGATTCGGGAACGAGTAGCTAGTGAGCTTCATGTACCATTTGAGCAAATAACAGTTGTTTATACGCATACTCACTCTGGTCCGGAAACAGTCGGTAATCACCCTTTAATAAAGTCTTATAAAACGATTTTACTAAATAATGTAGTGCAGGGGGCTGTTACTGCGAATAACAACATGAGGTCATGTGAAGTTGGATGGGGTGTTACGACAGGTGATATTGGAGTAAACCGAAGAGAGAGAACATCTGATGGAAAAGCAAAGATGGGCACAAATATAGATGGTATTGTAGATAAACGAATTGGTATTTTAGCAATGAGGGATGCTGAAACGAAGGAGCTATCTGGGATTGTAGTATTTTGTACTGCGCATCCGAATGTTTTAAAAGGAGATAGTGATGCATTATCAGCGGATTACCCTGGAATGACGAGAGAGATTCTTGAGAAGATAGTAAACTGTCCTGTTATTATTGTTCAAGGTGCAGCTGGAAATGTGAATGCGAAGTACCGAGGTTCGAAGGAAGCATTAAAACAAATGGCTTACGTACTTAGTGGACACGTATTAACGATGTTACCAACAGCTACATATAGCCCAATTGTAAATCTAAGAACTATTTCGGCTATGATGCGCATGAAATTAAAAGATATTCCAGAAATTGAAGAGATAAAGAGAATGGCCCAATTAGCAGAGAAGCAGTGGGGGGTGAATACTGACGAATGGCTTACTATCGTTTTAAATAAATATAGGCAAGATATTCGGCAGTTAAGTATAGATTTAGAAGTTCAACTGTTTCAAATTAATGATGGGATGTTCTCTGGAATACCGATGGAACCTTTTTCAGAAACTGCTTTAGAAATGAAAGAGAGTTTTCAAAATGAACTAGCTTTCTTTGGTGGATATACGAATGGATATATTGGTTATTTACCGACAAGTGAAGAGTTTATATATGGTGGGTATGAAGTAGAGTTGAACCCTATTGTGTATGGGCCAGCTACGAATTTATTGATGCCACCTGAGGAGAACACGGCAGATTTAATTGTGCAGAAAGTTAAAGAACTATACGTAAAAGAACTTGGAGATGTCTAGGTTCTTTTTTTTTATTTGTTTCGAATTTGTGAAAGAAAGATATATATATTGAAAATAATTTTTTTATATTTTATTATATACCCATACGGGTATAAGTTTTCTGTATGTGATACATGAGGAAATTAAATAATAAATAATGTGGAGGTTTGAAATATGTCTAGAAAAATTGTTGTAGTAGGTGGAGTTGCTGGTGGAGCATCAGTAGCTGCAAGGCTTCGTCGTTTAAGTGAAGAAGATAAAATTATTATGGTTGAGCGCGGTGAATATATTTCATTTGCAAATTGTGGATTACCATACTATATTGGCGGTGTAATTACAGAAAGACAAAAATTGTTAGTACAAACTGTTGAAAAGATGTCAAAGCGTTTTAATTTAGATATACGTGTATTAAGTGAAGTGGTAAAGATTAATAAAGAAGAGAAAACAATTACTATAAAGAATGTAACTACAAATGAAACATATAACGAGGAATACGATGTTTTAATTCTTTCACCAGGGGCGAAACCAATTATTCCACCTATTCCGGGTATTGAAGAAGCAAAGGCTTTGTTTACATTACGAAATGTACCTGATACAGATCGTATTAAAGCGTACATTGATGAGAAGAAACCACGTCATACGACGGTTATTGGTGGAGGATTTATTGGAGTGGAAATGGTTGAAAACTTAAGAGAACGAGGAATTGATGTTACTCTTGTAGAGATGGCAAATCAGGTGATGCCACCAATCGATTATGAAATGGCAGCATATGTACATGAGCATATAAAAAATCACAATATTGAGCTTGTTTTTGAAGATGGTGTAGATGCATTAGAAGAGAACGGGACTGTTGTACGTTTAAAAAGTGGTTCAATAATAAAGACTGATATGATTATTTTAGCAATTGGTGTACAACCAGAGAGTAGTTTAGCGAAGGATGCAGAATTAGAACTAGGAGTTAGAGGAACGATAAAGGTAAATGAGAAATTTCAAACATCAGACCCACATATATATGCAATTGGTGATGCGATTGAAGTGAAAGATTTTGTTACAGAAACAGAAACAATGATTCCTTTAGCGTGGCCAGCTAATCGTCAAGGTCGCATGTTAGCAGATATTATTCATGGTCATACGGATTCTTTATATAAAGGTACGATGGGAACTTCTGTGGCTAAAGTTTTTGATTTAACAGTTGCTACGACTGGAGTAAATGAGAAAATATTAAAACGATTAAATATACCCTATGAGGTAGTACATGTACAGGCAAATTCTCATGCAGGGTACTATCCAAATGCTACGCCAGTGCTAATAAAATTAATTTTTAATAAAGATAGCGGAAAAGTTTATGGAGCACAAGCTTTAGGACGTGACGGGGTAGATAAGCGTATCGATGTTATTGCAACGGCAATGAAGGCAAATTTAACTGTAATCGATTTACCGGATTTAGAATTATCATATGCACCCCCGTATTCTTCTGCAAAAGACCCAGTAAACATGGTGGGGTATGTGGCAAGTAATATAGTAGATGGTTTTGTGGACACGGTACAATGGCATGAAATAGATCGTATTGTTGAAAATGGTGGGTATCTTATTGATGTTCGAGAGCCTAATGAACTAAAACAGGGAATGATTAATGGTTCTATTAATATTCCGTTAGATGAATTACGTGATCGTTTGGATGAAGTGCCAGTGGACAAAGAAATATATATTACTTGTCAACTTGGTATGAGAGGGTATGTTGCAGCGCGCATGTTAATGGAAAAAGGATATAAGGTAAAGAATGTAGATGGTGGCTTTAAATTATACGGAACAGTATTACCAGACCGTATTGTATATTGATGTTTATCCCGCATTAACGGGCAGTGAATCTTCCAATTTAAAAATTGGTGGGAGATTGCTGCTCGTAAAATTCAGCTTTGTATAGGCTCAAAAAATAAGGATAGAAGTCTCACGATATGCTTTTTTCACATTTAGGTTAAAAAATTTAAATTAAGGGCTTTACAAAATACCCTACAGGGTATAATATATTGTCATAAGCTATAAATAGTGACATAATGGTAATGAGGTGATTATAGAATGGAATATAATCAAGATATAAAAAATCGATTAAAGCGTATTGAAGGGCAAGTTCGTGGTGTGCTTCGTATGATGGAAGAAGGAAAAGATTGTAAGGAAGTAATCACACAACTAACTGCTTCTCGTGCTGCATTGGATCGCTCGATTGGATTAATTGTGGGAACAAATTTGGAACAATGTTTACGTGAACAGTTTGAAAAAGGTGATGGTTCCAATGAGGATCTTATTAAAGAAGCTGTTCAATTACTAGTAAAAAGCCGATAATCTGTCAAACTTATTTGTTGACAGATTTTAAATAACATTTTAATATACCTGTACAGGTATATGTATATATACTTTTTTGAGGAGGAAGTCAATATGAGTATAAAGGTAGATACACATTTAGATTGTAAAGGATTAGCATGTCCGATGCCGATTGTGAAAACAAAAAAGGCGATGGGGGCATTACAATCTGGGCAAGTGATTGAAATAGAAGCAACAGATAAAGGCTCTACAGCAGATTTACAAAGTTGGGCCAATAATGTTGGTCATCAATATATAGGTACAAAGCAAGAGGGAGATACTTTAAAACATTATGTAAGAAAAGCGAGTGCGCAAGAGATAAACGAATTAGTAAAATACGCTCATACAGTAACAAATGAGGAATTACAAGAAAAGTTACTAGCTGATGAAGAATGCATTATTTTAGATGTAAGGGAAGAAGCTGAGTATGCATTTGGACACATCTCATCTGCAATTTCAATTCCATTGGGTGAGTTAGAAGAAAAACAAGGTGTTTTAAGTCAAATAAAACCAATTTATGTTGTTTGTCGAACAGGAAATCGCAGTGATCTTGCTTGTCAACTATTGGAGAAGCAAGGGTTTAACAATGTTAAGAATGTTATTCCTGGCATGCTGCATTGGAATGGAAAGATAGAAAAAAGATAAGGAAAAAATTTTAAGTATAAATATACCGTAGGGGGTAATAGAATGAAGGTTAAACATTTAGCAGCAAAAGATGTTGCAGAAAAGGTTATGTTTGAGGAGTTATTTATTTTAGATGTACGTAATGAAGCGGATTATGAAAACTGGAAAATTGAAGGGAAAGAAGTTACTTCAATGAATGTGCCGTACTTTGATTTATTAGAGGGTGTAGATCATATTGTAAGTGAATTACCTAAAGATAAAGATGTTTTAGTAGTATGTGCAAAAGAAGGGTCTTCTATATTTGTGGCAGAGCAATTAACAGAGGCTGGATTAGAAAATATTTATTATTTAGCTGGTGGTATGAAGGCTTGGAGTGAATATGTAAAGCCTATAAAAGTTGGGGATTTAAAAGATGGCGGAAGTATGTATCAGTTTAACCGCCTTGGAAAAGGTTGCTTATCATATATGGTCATTTCTAAAGGAAAAGCAGCTGTTATTGATGCAGTACGAACAGTTGAGGCATATGAGGAATTTGCAAAAGAACAAGGTGCTGTAATTACAAATGTAATGGATACGCATTTGCATGCCGATCATATTTCAGGAGGTCGTAAGTTAGCTGAGAAAGTAAATGGGACGTATTGGCTACCGCCGAAAGATGCGGAAGAAGTTGTATTTTCTTACGAACCACTTGTAGAAGGTGCTGTAATTACTGTTGGGGAAACAAAGATTGATATCGAAGCAATCTATTCGC
Source organism: Bacillus cereus group sp. MYBK30-2 (assembly GCF_051915945.1). Lineage (NCBI taxonomy): Bacteria > Bacillati > Bacillota > Bacilli > Caryophanales > Bacillaceae > Bacillus > Bacillus cereus group sp. MYBK30-2. The sequence goes on along the minus strand of NZ_JBQAFR010000001.1, from coordinate 2,171,422 downwards.
CGGGACATACAATTGGTAGTACTTCATTTATTGTAGATGATGAGTATTTATTATCAGGGGACATTTTATTCGTAGATTCGATTGGGCGTCCGGATCTTGCTGGGAAAGCTGAAGATTGGGTAAGTGATTTACGTAATACTTTATATAGCCGATATAAAGAACTATCTCAAAGTTTAATTGTGTTGCCGGCTCATTATTCAAAAATAAGTGAAATGAACGAGAGTGGAATTGTTAGCGCAAAATTAAAAGATTTATTTGAGTATAATGCAGGATTAAATATTGAGGATGAGAGAGAGTTTCGTAAAGTTGTAACAGAGAATTTACCACCTCAACCGAATGCATATCAAGAAATTCGTCAAACAAATATGGGGCAATTAAACCCAAGTCAAGAAGAAGAGCGTGAAATGGAGATTGGTCCAAACCGTTGTGCTGTTCATGATTAATTCGATTTCAAATGAAATAAAAATGGGAGGTATATAAGATGAATGCAAAGCAAGTATTAGATGTAAAAGGATTAGCGTGTCCAATGCCAATTGTAAAAACAAAGAAGGCGATGGAGGCATTACAATCAGGTGAAGTGTTAGAAGTACACTTAACAGATAAAGGCGCGATTAAAGATATTCCAGCATGGTCAAAAACAGGTGGTCATGAAGTGTTAAAACATACGGAAGAAGAAGGCGAATTAAAGTTTTGGATTAAGAAGGCTTAATTATAAAAAAGTGGAGGTATATAAGATGAATGCAAAGCAAGTATTAGATGTAAAAGGATTAGCGTGTCCAATGCCAATTGTAAAAACAAAGAAGGCGATGGAGGCATTACAATCAGGTGAAGTGTTAGAAGTACACTTAACAGATAAAGGCGCGATTAAAGATATTCCAGCATGGTCACAAAAAGGCGGTCATGAAGTGTTAAAACATACGGAAGAAGAAGGCGAATTAAAGTTTTGGATCAAGAAAGCATAATATTTCAATGATAAGTGGAGGGTATTCTCTGCTCATTATTAGAAGTAAAGAGGATAATCATATATGTTTTATATAGTCATACCCATAATAGTATTGATAATGGGAAATACATTAAAACGTTACGTTCCTGTTTTACATGTTGCACATATTTCAATAGAGCAAGTAAGACAAAGTGAGGATGTTATTGTTATAGATGTGCGTGACTATACAGAGAGTCACGGTAATCATACTTCTAAAGTTATGTGTATACCGTATGCGTATTTAAAGCGGTACTATTATGAAATACCAAATAAACCGATACATCTTATTGTTCATAATAAAGTAGATCGAAATTTAAGTGTTCGGTTTTTAAACAAGAAGGGGTTTTGTATTCAAAGTTATAGTGTAGCGACGCATAAAAAAATATAACAGAAGGAGGCTACATCATTATATGGATGGAAAGACAATATTGAATATAATCTTAATTATACTTGTAACTTGGTTTATCATTTCTCGTTTCTTACCAGCTAGAGGAGTAAAAAATATTTCAGGAAAAGAATTGAAGCGTATGATGGGGCAAAATAATAAACAATTTATTGATGTACGTACACCTGGTGAATATAGAGGAAATAATATTAAAGGGTTTCGGAATATCCCATTAAATGAACTAGCTAATAAAGCGAAACAATTAGATAAAAGTAAAGAAGTTATTGTTCTTTGTCAAAGTGGAATGAGAAGTAAACAAGCAGCGAAAATGTTAAAAAAACTAGGATTTCAACATATTACAAATGTTTCAGGCGGTATGAATGCTTGTAATTAAGAAGGAGATGGGAAACATGAAAGAAATGACTGCAAAAGAATTAGAAGAAAAATTGTTACGTAAAGAAGCAGTAAATATCGTAGATGTACGTGAAGTAGAAGAAGTAGCTGAAGGGAAAATTCCAGAAGCATGTAATATTCCACTAGGACTATTAGAATTTCGTATGCATGAGTTAAATAAAAATCAGGAATATATTATCGTTTGTCGTTCTGGCGGGAGAAGTGCAAGAGCGGTTCAGTTTTTAGAAAGTTACGGTTTTCGAGCGATCAATATGGTAGGTGGTATGTTAGCTTGGGAAGGTAAAGTAGAATAGGGCGAAAATAAACGATTTTTTATAGGGGTTTAAATACCCCTATAGGTAATTTTGAGGAGGAACAACATGGAGCAACAGAAGAAAACAACAATTGTTTTATTTAGTGGAGATTATGATAAAGCGATGGCAGCTTATATTATTGCAAATGGTGCAGCGGCGTACGATCAAGAGGTGACTATTTTTCATACTTTCTGGGGCTTAAATGCCCTCAGGAAAGATGAGCATGTGAAAGTAAAGAAAACTTTTATAGAGAAAGTGTTTGGAAAAATGATGCCGCGCGGTGTGGATAAGATGGGATTATCAAAAATGAACTTTGCTGGTATGGGGCCAAAAATGATTAAAGGAATTATGAAGAAGCATAATGTGATGCCTTTGCCAGACTTAATTGATATGGCGAAAGAGCAAGGAGTTAAGCTTGTAGCTTGTCAAATGACAGTAGATTTATTAGGGTTAAAAGAGGAAGAGATTATGGAAGGGGTAGAGTTTGCAGGAGTAGGTGCATATTTAGCAGATGCTTCGGATGGGAATGTGAATTTATTTATTTAAATCACCTTCTTTTTAGAAGACGGGGGATAACATATGAGTTTAACAGTACTGCTTTTTATTATTGGGTTTATAGGATCGTTTATATCAGGAATGGTTGGGATTGGCGGGGCAATTATTAATTATCCGATGATCTTATACATTCCGGTATTACTAGGATTTGCTGGCTATACATCACATGAAGTGAGCGGTATTACAGCGATTCAAGTGTTTTTTGCAACTTTTGCAGGTGCGTGGGCATATCGGAAAAGTAATGATATGGATAAAACGTTAGTTGTTTACATGGGAGCTAGTATATTAATAGGAAGCTTTGTAGGTAGCTTTAGCGCGAATCTATTAAATGAGCATACTGTAAATGTTGTTTATACAATATTAGCTACTATCGCGGCTATTATGATGTTTATACCGAAGCGAAACAACTGTGAGGATTCAGAAGGAACTATGTATAATAAATGGCTAGCTAGTATGTTAGCGTTTATTGTAGGCAGTGTTTCCGGCATTATTGGGGCTGGTGGTGCGTTTCTATTAGTTCCGATTATGTTAGTTGTTTTAAAACTACCGATACGTACGACAATAGCAACATCTATCGCTATTACTTTTATTTCCTCGGTAGGGATTACTACTGGGAAAGTGATTACGGGACAAGTAGTTGTTATCCCAGCTCTTATCGTTGCGGTAGCAAGTTTATTTGCCGCTCCGCTTGGAGTGAAAGTAGGGAAGAGAGTGAATCAAAAAGTTTTGCAATACGTATTGTCTGCTTTAATTGTAGGAACTGCGATAAAGATGTGGGTTGATATGATATCGAAATAAAAAGATGGTGCTGCTTGTAGCACCATCTTTTTATTTATGCCCAAATAACTTTCATTAAGTTCTTATATTCATCGTTCGCCAGTTTATATAGCATTCTCGTATGTTCAAAGACAAGTGCTGGATTAAAGTGTGGTTCTGAGAACACAAGCGATGTTGAAATATCGATCGCATTTTGTTTATTAAGTGTGAATTTTGCAAAACGATAAGATGTGTTTAGTTCATTGATTACGTGTAACACATCATTGGTCAATGTTGGATCTGGTAAGTGAGCAACATTGAAGCAGTATATATCCACAGTAGGATGTTCATTGTGGAAAGCAGCGATAAGATGAATTTTTGCGCCATTTTCTGTATCTAATGTTACTGAGAAATGTACTGATCCATCATTTTCATCTATATTCTCTTCCATATGTATATCATTGGATTTTAGGTAATCTTTGAAATCTGAAATGTTATGTTTTACTGCAGCTTTCATATGTATGAGCCCCCTGGTAATTGGAATAGATTGCTATTATTTATTATAATTTAAAAATATTAAAAAAGATAGTTAGAAAGTTCTGATTTTTATTTTGTAGAAATAAAAAGAAGCAGTGCCCTACCTCCATAGAGCACTGCTTCGCTTTATTCATTGTTATTAGACGATGTTTCTGTATCTTCACTGCTATTATCATTATGCTTGTTGTTACTTGATTCATGTTTGTTTGTATCCTCAGAGTCAGTTTCTTTCGTTCTCTCTGAGTTTGTTTTTTTCGAATCGGATGTAGATTCTTTCGTTTTCTCTGAACTTGTTTTTTTCGAATCAGAGTCAGATTTTGTATATGCAGGTAGCCCAAGATGACTACGAAGTTCGTTTGTAAGGTTAGCTAAGTCTGTTTTATCTGGATTGTAGTAGTACGTTCGACCACCACCAGGAGATTGACTACATGTGTCATCACCTTTTGCCATGTAACAGTCTTCACCTTGAATTTGTAATTTTTCAATAGTAGAATTTGATCCATATTTATAGAATGAAAGCATATCATCAAATGTTAAGTTTGTAACGAATTGGCCGTTAATATCATCAATGATGTTACCAACTTTTGTTACGGATCCAACGCTTGTTAGTTTCTTTAAAATGGCTTCAATTACGAGTTGCTGACGTTGTCCACGCATCGCATCACTATCAATGTGTCGTGTTCTAGCAAGAGCAAGAGCTTCTTCACCATTTAACTTTTGAACACCTTTTTTCAGGTGAATTGCCTCAGCATTATCATTGCTATCTTGTTCAGTAAATTCAACTGGTACGTCGATTTCAATGCCGCCTAAATCATCGACAATTTTTATAAATGATTTAAAGTTAAATTTTACAAAGTAATCGACAGGAACATTCATTAGTTTTTCAACTGCATCAATGCTTGCTTGTGGTCCACCATCTTTTCCATTTTTAGTAGAACCGAATGCATGAGCGTGTGTAATTTTATCTTTTTTCTTTTCTACTGGAATATAAGTATATGTGTCACGTGGAATACTTAATAGTTTAACAGTTTTGCTATCTTTATTAAACGTTGCAAGTAATAGTGCATCCGTTCTTATAGCCTCACCATATTCTTTCCCACGGACATCGCTTTCATCAACACCCATTATTAAGACAGAGACGTTATTTGTAATAGGTTTTACAGCTTTATCACGTAAATCAGATTTATCACCGCGCGCTAAATCGTGAGCGGCGTTTCGAACAGCAGAAGATGCTTTATTGACTAAAAACCAAGTATAACTGCCACCTACTATTAAAAATAATAGAATAACGCTTATAATAATTTTTGTCTTTTTCTTACTCTTATTCGGGTTGCTTCGTGTATTTTCTTGCAAAGATGGGTTTTGCTCCATTTCTTGTACTCCTTCATTTGGATTGAAATACGACACTCATATCCACTTATTATAATGAAATTTAGCGAAAAAAAACATTACAAATCATTTACATTTCGTAAAAATTCAATTTATTTATAAAAAGTCAGATTTTCTATATTTTATTTTTAGGATAAAGAATAAGTATAAGCTGTTTTAGTAGAAATGAAAATATGTATTGTGAGAAAGTGATAGAGAAGTAAGATTTGTTGAAATATAGCCAAGAAGAAGCGATTCGTTTTATAAGCATTTCTTATATAATAAAGAAGGATTTTACGGATGAAGGAGAGGGCATAATGAATCATACATCATTCCGAGCAATGGTCGTGAAAGAAAAGGAAAATAATCAATTTGAAAGAACCTTTGTTGAGAGAGAAGTAAATAGTTTACCTGAAGGAGACGTATTAATACGTGTTCATTATTCTTCATTAAATTATAAGGATGCCCTTTCAGCTAATGGTAATAAAGGTGTAACGAGAACATACCCTCATACACCTGGTATCGATGCGGCAGGAGAGGTTGTTAGTAGTAGAAATGCCTCCTTTAAGGAAGGAGATCAAGTTATTGTAACCGGATATGATTTAGGTATGAATACTTCTGGTGGTTTCGGAGAATATATTCGCGTGCCATCATCTTGGGTCGTTCCTTTACCAGAAGGAATGTCTTTGAAGGAAAGTATGATGTATGGGACAGCAGGTTTTACAGCTGCTTTATCGGTATATAAGCTTATTAGAGCGGGAATTACGCCTAATATGGGAGATGTTTTAGTAACTGGTGCTACTGGCGGAGTAGGTAGTGTAGCAGTTAGCATTTTAGCGAAGCTAGGATATAACGTAGTAGGGGCAACTGGGAAAATGGAAGAGGAGCAGATGCTACTACGTCTAGGGGCGAAAAAAGTTATTCATCGCGAAGAATTGAATGATGAATCAGGAAGGCCAATGCTTAAAGGGATATACGCCGGAGTTATCGATACTGTAGGTGGAAATATGTTAGAAACAGCTTTAAAATCGGTAAAGTATGACGGTTGTGTAACGACATGTGGTAATGTGGCAGGGCATGAATTACACACCACGGTATATCCGTTTATTTTGCGAGGTATTAGCCTTTTAGGGATAGATTCAGTTCAATGTCCGGTAGATGTGAGAAGAGAAGTGTGGGCATTATTAGCGAATGAGTGGAAAAATTCAAAGTTAGTACCTTATACAGAAGAATGTACATTAGAAAAATTAGATGAGAAATTTGCACTTATATTGCAAGGAAAGCTAAAAGGAAGAACAGTTGTGAATATGAAATGAAAAAAGAGACGCTAATTAGAGCGTCTCTTTTCCTATTATAATGATTGTTTTAATCCCATTTTACCTTGTTCGCCTAAAACACCGTCAGCGATATTTACAGCGTGATCACCGATACGCTCTAAGTTACTTACCATATCAACGAAAATGATGCTTGCATCACCTGAACAGCTACGTTCGTTTAGTCGTAATACGTGACGTTTACGAAGAACACGTTCCATTTGGTCAATTTTACGTTCTTTTGCAATAACAGTTTGAGCTAGTTCAGTGTCAAAGTTTGTTAAAGCTTCAACTGCGTCTTGTAATGTTGAAATTGTTAACTCAAGCATTTCATTTAGTTCAGCTAGTGCTTCATCTGATAGTGAGACACGGTTTGAAATTTGGAAATCTACAAGTTCTACAAGGTTTTCTACATGATCACCAACACGTTCAATATCTCCAACAACACCTGCTAGAACTGAATGTTTTTCAGAGTCTGTAGATGAAAGTGGTTTTTCTGATAGTAAAACTAAATACTCGGTAATTTTTTTATCTAAATTGTTAATAGCTCCTTCTAATTGAGTAGCCATGTTAGCGTGTTTTTTGTCTTGTGTATTTAAAAATTGGTTTGCTTCTTTTAATCCATGTAATGAAAACTCTGCCATACGGATAATTTCTTTTTGAGCTTCTGTTAATGCGATAGCAGGAGATTGCTCAATGAAAATTGGATTTAAATGTTGCGGTTTGAAATTAATAGCAGAATCTTCGCCGCGAATAATTTTTGTTACAATCCATGCTAATACAGCAATGAACGGGAATTGAATAATAGTATTTGTTACATTAAACGTTCCGTGTGCAAATGCAATTGTCATTTCTGGATTTAAGTTTAATGACGTTTGGAAGTATTGAATTAAACTTGTAAATGGTACTAATAAAATCGTAAAGATAATCGTACCGACGATATTAAAGATAACGTGAACTAATGCTGCACGTCTTGCTGCAATTGAAGTACCGATTGCTGCTAATACCGCTGTAATTGTTGTACCGATGTTATCACCGAATAATACAGGAAGAGCAGCTTGTAAATCGATTGCGCCTTGACCGAATAGTTCTTGTAAAATACCGATTGTTGCACTTGAACTTTGTACAATTAAAGTGAAGACTGTACCAACAACAATACCTAAAATTGGATTGTCGCTCATGCTAACCATTAATTCTTGGAATGACTCTAAAGAGCGAAGAGGCTTCATACCTGTGCTCATTAATTCTAAACCGAAGAATAACATACCAAAACCGAATACCACTTGACCTACAGAATGTACTTTTTTATTTTTAAAGAAGAATAATAAGATAGCTCCAACTGCCATAATTGGGAGCGCGTATTCTCCGATTTTAATCCCGATAATAAATGCAGTAACTGTCGTACCGATGTTTGCACCCATAATAACACCGATTGCTTGTCTTAATGTCATAAATCCGGCACTTACAAGTCCGACTGTTAAAGCGGTTGTTCCTGAACTTGATTGGATTAATACAGTAACTAACATACCTGCTAGTACACCCATAAGTGGGTTTGTTGTAAAGCGATCTAGAATATCGCGAAGACGATCTCCAGCTGCTTGTTGCAGTCCATCGCCCATGTATTTAATCCCGAATAAGAAAATACCTAATCCACCAATGAACTGGAAGATCATATCTTGAATATTGTATTCCACGCATTCCACTCCTTAAATTTCATGTACGATGTAATTATTAACTAAACCTTGAGGCACTGTAAACGGTTCACCTGTAAAATTTACACTAAATTTACAAAGGGGTGAAAAGTTTACAAATCTTTAAAGAAACACCTGGATTTAATTGGTTTTCGTATTCGATACACGATGTTTTTTGTTAAGAAGTCACATTTATCACACTATTTATAGGTGGTAAAAATATGTAGGACAATCAATGATGTTTTAAATTAAAAAAGCTGCCGAATTATCCAGCAGCTTTTTCACTAGTTTTATCCTTCTGTTTTTGTTTCCGTAAGTTTGTGATGTAAATGAAAAGGAAAGCGATAAGTAATAGGGAGGAATATCGATATACAGTTGCATAGTTGGTAAAGTGCGCGATGAATCCAAAAATAATCGCTCCAGCACCAATCCCAAGGTCAAATGCTGAGAAAAATGTTGCTGTTGCTACTCCTCGTCGATGTGGTGCTACTCGATCAATCATCCATGCTTGTAGTGCTGGCTGAATCGCTCCGAAACCACTTCCGTAGCACGCTGCCGCAATAATTAAACTCGGAATTGTAGTTGTATACGACAGTAATATAATACCTGTAAACGTTATAATAACTCCTGGAATGATGACGAATGTATGGCCTTTCGTATCATATAATTTTCCAGAAAACGGACGAGTTACAGCGATTGCAAGTGCGTTAAATAAAAAGAAGAGACTAATATCAGCAATGCCGACTTCCGTAGCAAATAATGTGATGAAGCTCCCAATTCCTCCGTACATTAACGTAATACATAATATTAATAATGAAGGAAGTAAAGCTTTACGCTCAATAAATCCATCCAGAAAGGTACCAGATGTTTGTTGTGGTGGTTGCGGCGTTTTTTTGATTTGAAGTAGTTTCGTTAATATTAATGAAATAATTGTACATGAGAGTGCACATAAAAAAAGAATCGTGAAGTTATATGTTTGCATGAGCCAAAGTCCGATAAGTGGACCGAGTGCCATTGCAATAGTGCCAGAAAGACCGAAATATCCCATGCCTTCTCCGCGGCGAGCTTGCGGAATTAAATCTGAAACGACAGTTCCGTATGTAGTCGTTGTAATGCCGAACCCAGCCCCATGTAAAATGCGAACGGCAAGCAGGAGGAAGACGGTTGAAGCGAAAAGGTAGCTACCCATAGCTAGTAAACAAATAGCAGTACCAATCATTAAAATGATTTTTTTATTGAATTTTTGCAAGGCGTTTCCAGTTAGGGGTCTAACAAATAGTGCCGCAACGGTAAACATGCCGACAACAAATCCGATATTTGAACTTGTGCCACCAATTTCTTTCACATAAACAGGTAAAGTTGGAATTAACATTTGAAATCCTAAAAACATACATAAGTTTGCTAGAATTAACGCAATAAACTCTTTCGTCCATAACGGTTCTCGTTTTACGAGTACTGCCTCTCCCATATATTCATCCCCTATATAAAATTTTTCTCTGTTCTTTCGAGTATATGTATTGGTCAATGTTACAGTCAAGGAAGGTGCATTGAAAACGCATAACAATTTTTAGGGCAGAAAAACTGACAAATTTGTGTAAAGGCTACACAACTATGAAAAAAAGATGTAAAGTATAGATGTATAGACTAGTATTTGTTATGAATGATAGAAATTGTTTTTTCTTTTCAGAAAGCGGATTCAAAAAGTGGTGAACGAGAAGGGGATACATACTTTTTTACTACATATATTTGAAAAGGTTTACAATATGATGAAGAAAGAGGCGTGTACATATGAGACGATTAGGTATTTCTATTTATCCAGAACATTCGACAGTAGAGAAAGATAAGGAGTATTTAACATTAGCAAGTAAATATGGATTTACACGTGTATTCACATGTTTACTATCTGTAGATGGCGAAAAAGAGAAAATTGTAGAAGAGTTTAAAGAAACGATTTCTCATGCGAATGCATTAGGGTTCCAAGTATTGGTTGATATTAGTCCATCTGTTTTTGAGCAACTAGGTATTTCTTATAATGATTTATCGTTTTTCCATGAACTAGGTGCTTACGGTATTCGTTTAGATGTTGGTTTCTCTGGTTTAGAAGAATCGATTATGACGTACAATCCGTACGGCTTAAAAATTGAGATTAATATGAGCAATGGCACAAAGTATGTAGATAACATTATGAGTCATAGACCAAATCGTGAAAATTTAATTGGCTGTCATAACTTTTATCCACACCGTTATTCAGGGTTATCATACGATCATTTCATTAAATGCTCGAAGCAATTTAAAGATTACGGCATGAGAACGGCTGCATTTATTTCATCATTTGATGCAACATATGGGCCTTGGCCAGTAACAGAAGGGTTATGTACGTTAGAGCAGCATCGTGAATTGCCGATGACAACACAGGCGAAGCATTTGTTTGCGACAGAATTAATTGATGATGTTATTATTGCGAATGCTTATGCATCAGAAAAAGAACTAGAGGCACTTGGTGAATTAAATAAAGATAAGCAAACTTTTGATATAGAAATTTATGAAACGACAACAGAGTTAGAAAGAATTATCGTGCTAGACGAACCTCATTTTTATCGCGGGGATGTATCTGAATATATGATTCGTTCTACTCAAAGTCGTGTGAAATATAAAAAAGAGGAATTCAAACCGCATAATACGCGCGAGATTAAGCGGGGGGATCTTTTAATTGATAATGAACAATACGGTCAATATAAAGGTGAATTACAACTTGCCTTAAAAGATATGGTGAATACGGGGAAAACAAATGTAGTTGGCCGAGTTGTAGAGGAAGAAATTTTCTTATTAGATTATTTACAAGCTTGGGATAAGTTTGGATTTACACTAAAGAAATAAATTAATGCGGGGTAAAGTGAAACTTTAATCAGTGGGGATTTAGTTCATCCCCACTGATTATTAGCCCTCACCAATCGGGCTTTTAAGGGCAGTTGATCTCCCACCTAGATTCTTTGCTTCAGCCGGATTTTGAGGTGGGAGTCTTACTGCCCGCAAATAGCGGGATAAAAGGAAAAAACTACTGATTTTAGTGGCTTTTTTCTTTTTATATAAAGGGCGAGAGGAAGAGCTATGACAAAAGTACATCAGCGATTAATTTCCATTTTAGAGGAGTTTTTAGAAGAGAACTCGATGTTAAATCAAGCTTTTTTAGCGAATCGAATTGAAGTACAAGCGAAACATTTATGGGCAATCGGGCTTATTGATGATGTTATTATCGGAACCGCTTATGCGAGCGAAGAAGAATTAGAGAAACTAGGAAACTTAAATCGTTACATGTTACAGCTGAAAGTACAATTTGTAGACGAAGCGACTGAAGTAGAGAAGAAGGCAACGTTGCAAGAAGTACATGTAAGGCGCGATGACATAACAGAATATATGGTACGTTCTACAGAAGTACGTAAAAAATATAAAGATGAAGATTTCCCAGTACGCCAAAGTGTGCCACAAGAAAGAGGACAGGTTGTAATTGGTAACAACTCATTCGGAAAATATAAAGGGGAACTGCAAATCATCTTGAAAGAAATGCCGATAGATGAACGGGAAAATATTGTCGGTACAATTGCTGAAGAAGAACTGTTTTTACTAGATTATGTTGGGGCTTGGACACAGTTTACTTGTGTGGAATAGGGAAGATAGGAGGGGATGCTATGGTATCCTCTTTTTTCTGTTGAAATAGTAGTCTATCGTATATAGAATTCAAAGGGATAGATTTTAACTTGGACGGGAGAGAAGTAGAAGGAAAGAATATAAGAATCATAAAAAAAGAGTCAGCCTCAACGTTGAGACTGACTCTTTTATATAGTAATTAGTTTAAAATTTTCACTTTAACTGTTTGGCGTCCCCAGTTACTTGATGAACCTTTATCTGGCATTAAAACATCAATTTTATTTCCTTTAATAGCGCCACCAGTATCACCAGCGATTGCTACTCCGTAACCTTCTACCCATACTTTTGAACCTAATGGAATCACTGATGGATCAACTGCAATTAGTTTCATGTTTGGATTTGTTGTTAAATTATGTCCCATTGCTGATTTTACATGTTCACCTTGCTTGTAACCATTTTCAAGTGGATCCGCTGTATAAGCTGTTGCTACAACTGTTAACTCACGAGAAGAAGATTGTGTGTTTTTCTCAGTTTCTTTTGCAACAGGTTGTTGTGTAGCTGGTTTTTGAGCTTTAGCTGCCTCTTGAGCTTCAGCTGCTTCACGAGCCTTAGCCGCTTCACGAGCTTTAGCTGCTGCTTGAGCTTCAGCTTCTGCCTGAGCTTCAGCTGCTTCACGAGCTTTAGCTGCCTCTTGAGCTTTAGCTGCTGCTTGAGCTTCAGCTTCTTCTTGAGCTTTAGCTGCTTCACGAGCTTTAGCCGCTTCTTGAGCTTTAGCTGCTGCTTGAGCTTCAGCTGCCTCTTGAGCTTTAGTTGCTTCACGAGCTTTAGCCGCTTCTTGAGCTTTAGCTGTTGCTTGAGCTTCAGCTGCCTCTTGAGCTTTAACTGCTTCACGAGCTTTAGCCGCTTCTTGAGCTTTAGCTGCTGCTTGAGCTTCAGCTTCTGCCTGAGCTTTAACTGCCTCACGAACTTTAGTTGTATCTTGAACTTTAGTTACTTTTTCAACCTTAACTGCTGGTTGAACTTTAACTGGCGCTGTACCTGTTAAGTAAGGAACATGTACATAAGCTGTTTTTCCGTTATATTCAAATTGGATCCAATCATTTTGTACTTGGTGTGTTGTTTCGATTACATCATCTTTTTTCAACTTACCAAGAATCTCTGAATCTGTATTTGCTCCAGCACGTACGTTTAATACGTTAGCTGTTACGTAGTAAATGTCTTTCGTATAGTCAGCACTTACGAAAGCTTCTTTACCACTATTTAATTTAACTTTTGACCATCCATTTTCTGTATGCAAAACATCTACTTTATATCCATCTAATAATTTTCCGACAACTTTTGATTCAGTAGTTGGGTTTTCTCGTACATTTAGTACATCAGTTGTTACGATAGTTTCTGCTTTAGCAGATGTTGTGAAAATCCCAAGACCAAAAACCGCTGCTGTTGCTATACCCATAAATTTTTTCATAATAGCCTCCATTGCATTTGTTTTCGTTGACCTCATTATAGCAACCATTATTTTCTTATTTGCGGAAAACACAAAACTACAAAGCATTCGTAACGAGGTATTAATATTCTGTAATAATTCCAGGAATATCCTGATAGCGTTTTCTTTGCGTTTTTTGGGGGGTTAGAACATATGATTCATAAAATCAATACTTTTTTAATTACCAACGGATTAACAATGTGTCAATAATGTTACACAGTAGTTTCTACGGTGTTACAAAAGAGAGGCGTTTAACTGTTTGAATCGTAATGTAGTTATGAAAGTATAATCTTTTTGTGTGTAAAGTCATATATATAGGGTGAATTTTAATAAAATAGAGATATAATTGTTACAAAATAAATTGTAGTATGGAAAAAATTACGCCTTGAATTTGTTCTATTGCATATTATTTTTGTAATAATATGATTGCATGATAGCTTTAGCGAGAAGTGAAAGTTTAAATGATAAAAAGATATTCGTAACATAAAACATATATAATAGAAGAAACATGATTTGAAGGAACGATATCGTTATTAATTGGTTCGCGAATTGCTGTAGATTTATATAATAGAAGTTAGAGGTTCTTATTTTTGTCAAAACGTCGATAAAGTAAAACTTTAATCAGTGGGGGGTGTCCATCCACCGTTGATTATTAGTCCACACCAATCGGAATAAAATTACATTTGTCTTCAACAAAATAAAAAACGTAGGAGTGTAAACTCCTACGTTTTTTATTTACTCATATCGTAAACATTCAATTGGATCAAGTTTTGCAGCTTTGTTAGCTGGTAGTAAACCGAATAGAATACCAATTAACATAGATAGTGCAACGGAAATAAGTCCTAGTTTTAGTGAAACGACAAGTGGCCATCCTGCAAACATGGCGACAATCCATGCGAAGAAGATGCCGAGCATAAATCCGACAAAACCACCTAATGCTGTTAAAATGCAAGCTTCGATTAAGAATTGCATTAGTACTTTACCGCGTGTTGCACCTAACGCTTTACGAATACCAATCTCACGTGTACGCTCTGTTACAGATACTAGCATAATGTTCATTACACCAATACCACCTACAAGTAAGGAAATAGCAGCGATACCACCGAATACGCTTTTTAATATACCTGTAAAGCTATCAATTTCTTTTAAGAATTCTTTCGGATCTGGTACTTCGAATTTACCTGAGTGCTCTGGTTTTTTTGCGTCATTTAACGATTTTACAACTGCCTCTTGAACAGTTTCTTTATCTTGACCAGGAGCGATTTTCACCGTTACAGAATCGTAGTTGTTCTTACCGAATAATACAGGCCAGTTTTCTGCTGAGATGACACCTTCTTTAAATGTCATGCCGCCCATCATTGCTTTTACTGAATATACGCCAACAACTTTGTAAGGTGTACCTTTTATATCTACATATAAGTTTGGTTCCCATGAAGAATATAATTTATCAAAAGCATCTTTATTTAATACAATTGTATGTTCAGGTCTGTCTAAATCAGCCGCTGTTAAAAATCTACCGTGCTCAAGTTGGAATTTTGAAGTATCTTCAAAATAGTCACCTTTTGCACCGATAATATCAAGGTCTAAGTCTTTTTTGCCTGCATATACTTTTTCTTTTCCTTTTACATCTGGATAAACTTCTTGTACACCGGAAATTTTAGAGATGGTTTCATACATGCTGGAGGAAATTTTTCCATCCATATCTGAGTAATCTTCTGTTTTATAATTTACAGAAAACTGATCTTTTTTTTCGTTCCCGATTTGTTCACGGAACTTTGCGTTTGTTCCATCCCCAATCGAGATAATAGTAATGATGGCACTAACCCCAATGATAATACCTAGCATTGTTAATATAGAACGCATTTTATGGGCAAAGATAGAGGAAAGGGCCATGCGTATGTTTTCGCGTGTGTTCAAAATTAACCTCTCCAATCTTGGACGATATTTCCGTCACGAATTACAATTTGACGTGCTGCGGCTTCCCCGATTTCACGGTCATGGGTAATCATAATGATTGTTGAGCCTTGTTTGTTTAATTCGTAAAAGAGGTCCATAATTTGTGTACTCGTTTTCGTATCAAGTGCACCCGTCGGTTCATCGGCTAAAATGAATTTTGGGTTATTTACAATAGCACGGGCAACAGCGACACGTTGCTTTTGCCCACCTGATAATTCGTTTGGTAAGTGAGTAGCTCGATCAGCTAAACCAACTTTTGTTAAAGCGGCTAGTGAGCGCTCGCGTCTTTCTTTTTTATCAACTCCAGCGTAAATAAGAGGTAATTCAACATTTTGAAGTGCTGTAAGTCTCGGTAGTAACATGAAGTTTTGGAATACGAAACCGATCTCTTTATTACGAACGCGTGCAAGTTCTGTTTCAGACATGTTTGAAATATTTTGCCCAGCTAATTCATATGTACCGGTCGTTGGTTTATCTAAGCAACCGATAATATTCATTAACGTTGATTTACCAGAACCAGATGGTCCCATTATAGAAGTGAATTCTCCTTGGTTCAGTGTTACGTCAATTCCGTGTAATATTTGAACTGACTCTGCACCATTTTGGAAGGACTTCGTGATGCCTTTTAAGTTAATCATTCAACGACAACCTCCATACCATCTTTTAAGTCTTTTTCAGGTTTAGAGATAATTTGTTCTCCTTTTTTCACTCCAGCAACCTTTGCTTCGCTATCCGTTTCGAATTCAACCGTAACAGCTTGTTCTTTCGCTTTTCCATCTTTTACAACGAAGACAACATTTTTGTCACCTTTTTTCACAATACTGCTTTTCGGAACAATCGTACCAGTTGCTTCGCCTGATTTACTCGTTACGTATACGTGGAATCCGTTTTGTAATCCTTCACTATTATCTAATGTGACAGTGAATTGATAATTAGAAACTGTTTTATTTTCATCCATGCTCTTTAATGGTGTAGAGCTGATTTCTGTTACTTTTCCTGTCCAAGTCTTACCAGCAACAGTTTTTGAAGAAACAGTTACTTCTTGCCCAACTTTTACACTAGCAAGCTCATATTCAGAAAGTTGACCTTTTACTTTAAATGGGCCAGCGTGACGAAGTGTAATGCCGCTCAAGCCTGTTTTTTCATCAGCAGTTTTAACGATATCATCAATTACGCCATCAGCAGGGCTCGTTACAGAAAGAGTGTTTAATTTCTCTTTTGCTGCTTTAATCATTTCATCAGCTTTTTCTACCTCAAACTTTTTCATTTCAAGTTGTGATTCTAATTGTTGCACTTCGATTTCCGATGCTTTTAATGCTTCCTGAGGAAGGCCAGCATTTTTATCTTTTTGTAATTTTTGTTTTGCTAAATCGATTTGTTTTTGATGTAATGTTACTTCTTTTTGTGCAATTTTCTTTTGCATTTCTGCTTCCGTTACGCCTTGTTTGGAAACTGGATCATTATATTTAAAAAGAAGCTGTCCTTTTTTTACTTCATCACCTTTTTTAACAGCTAATTCATACGTACCTTTTGTTGGATCGAATGAGATTGTTTCAATACCATTAGGGATAACTTCGCCGCCAAATTTTTGTGCGTTTTCAATTTGTTTTTCCGTAACTTTATAACCGCCATATGCCATTGCTACTTCAGATCCACCGCCAGCAAATGCGAAATATGATCCAGCTGCAATTCCGATTGCTACTACACTAGTAATTAACACTTTATTTTTCTTCTTCATCTATTTATCACCTTTTCGTTCGTTTTAGTATCTACATTAAGTATAGAAGAAGTAGAGAATCTGACAAATCGTTTTAGCTTACAATAACCTTACAGTTTTGTAAGGTATGAATATCTAGATTTAAGGTAGAGGTTGTCCTAGTTTAAGCAAATGAATTGACTCGTTGTTTCTTTCTTACAATAATATTGTATGAAGGAGAGGAGGAAGGAAGATGGAAGCTTATTTTAGTGCGCATCCATTAAAACCATTTATTCCATACTCAAGGCAACATGCCATTATATTATTTATTATGTTGGTGGGGATATTTTTTCTATATCAATACCAAGATGTATTACGTCAAAGTGAGTGGAATATAACGGTTCGATATGCGATTGCATTTCTATTTATAGGGAGTGAGATTGGACTTCATATGTGGGAATGGAAAGCAGGGGTTTTTGAACTAGGCACTTCATTGCCATTTGAGTTATGTACGATTAGTTTGTTGTTAGCGTCGATTATGATTGTAATGAAAAGTTATCGAATATATGAGATTGTGTTTTTTACAGGAATTATTGGTGCATCACAAGCTATTTTAACGCCAAACTTGCAATATGCTTTTCCGCATTTTCGCTTTATGGAATTCTTCATTGCACATGTATTACTCATTTGGGCACCGCTCTTTATGACGTGGGTAGAAGGATATAGACCGACCTTGCAATCTATTAAGCGTACGATGATATTTTTAAACATAGTCATTCCAATCGTTTCATTCGTGAATTATAAAACAGGCGGTAATTATATGTTTTTAGCCCGTAAGCCAGAAACAGCTTCATTGCTCGATATGTTAGGACCGCATCCTTACTATATTATTTCATTAGAAATTGCAGCGCTTATTGGATATTTTATTTTGTATATACCGTTTTCAAAAAGTGAAAAGCATGTGCATAAAGAATCGCTAGGATCATGACCTAGCGATTTTTTTACGTTGTAAATATTTACAATTCAGAAAATTAAGAATAAAATTAAGTGGTAAATTATATAGAGAGAAGGGAGAAAATGGTCAGAAAAGTTTTTTTGAATGGGATGGAAATGACGATTCAATTTATCATTTCAATTTTGGGTATTATTTGTTTAGGGGCTTTACCAAAATTATTTTATGGGTTTGAGCTGCATGTATCAGAGTACATAAAAAGTCTAAAAGAAGTATTTTTGAAATTAATGGATATTTCCAATATGCAATATGCAAGAGATAAATTTGTATTTCCACAGTTGTTTGTCCATTATAAAGAAACAATGGTTATTTTTTTAGCTGCATTTTGCATTTCATTATTGGTAGCATTTTGTATCGTCTATATGATTATGAGTAGTTCACCGCGTATACAACATCGAATTAAATCGTTTCTCATCTTTCTAGAATCCATTCCAGACATTCTTCTTATTTTAGGATCACAAATTTTAATTATATGGTTTTTTAAACAAACAGGTTTTTTACCTTTTAAAATTGCGGCAATTGGAGATGAATCCATTCGGGGATTGCCAATATTTTGCTTGAGCATCCCGACTACGATTATGTTTGTAAAACTGTTAGTGCTTCGGTTTGAAAATGAGTTAGAAAAAGATTATGTATTATTTGCTAAGGCGAAGGGTTTGGGTCGCTTTCATATTTTAAATCGTCATATTTTCCGAAATGTACTGCTTAGTACACTTTTCTTTGCAAAAACGAATATTTGGTTTATGTTATCTAATTTATATATTATAGAATGGATTTTTAATACGAGAGGTATTTTTATGTTTTTGAAATCATATCCGGCTATGAGTGTTGATTTGTTCATTGTTGGTGTACTCCTTATTTATATTCCGATTTTTATTTTATTTAAACTGTTTCATTATCTCGTTCCAGCTGCGATGAAGGAGAGATTATAAGATGTGGACGTATATAAAGCGTGATAAAAGGTTTTGGATAAGCATTGGATTTCTTCTCATATTAGTTCTTTTGAGCATTGGAAATACGATATGGAATGATGGACAGATTAGAAAAGTTACACTGCAATATGATGCGGCTGGAAACCCGGAAGTGCCACCATTTTCACCTTCATTACAATTTTTACTTGGGACAGACCGGAATGGTCATGACCTTTTACATTTAGTAATTGAGGGAGCAAAGTGGACGATTGGAATATCGTTTTTAATCGCAGTACTTAGAATGGTAATGGGTGTGTTTTTCGGTGTATTGCTCGGAACATACATAAAAAGAGGATTTTCAAAGATTGAGGCTTTTTTTGATAGTTTTACAGTTATTCCGACAGTTATGATTGCGTATTTCTTTCTTCAAGCTGTTAATAGATTTGGAAGTGGAGAAGAAACAACAACTTTTTTTGAAAGGGCTTCGTTCCAAGTTGTATTACTTGTAGCGCTTGCGATGCCGGTTATTGCACTGTATGTTGCGAAGGAAGTTCGTAAATTACAAACAGAAGAATTTATTGATGCTGCGCGCATATTAGGCGGGTCGAGAAGGCATATTGTTATAAAGCATCTTTTTCCGCATCTCTATATGACATTTATACTGGTATTTCTTCAGCAGTTTACTCAGACTCTGACCGTTTTACTTCATTTAGGGTTACTTGAGGTGTTTTTTGGTGGAACAGTTCAGTTTGGCGGACCAATTCAAGGGATAAACGAAATAGATTCTTACACACATGAATGGTCAGGTTTAATTGGAGTCTATTTTAGATCATTAACAGTGCATCCATGGATCCCTCTTGTCCCAATTACATTTTTCGGGCTTACTATTTTTTCAGGGAATATGATTGTAAAAAGTATAGAAGAAGCGATGATGAAAGTTCGGTTAGGGGGAGAGAGAAAGAAGACCGTTGTAGAAGAGGAACAGCCTGCTGTGCAGTCAAAAGAAGAGTTGTTTACATTTAAACATACGATGTGAAAATAGAAAAGAAGCAAGCATAATCAATGCTTGCTTCTTTTTACTTTGCAGAAACTTCACCTTCAGCTTCTGTTTGTGGAATATAGTATCCGATTATACCACCGATGATTGCTGGGACAATCCAGCCAATTCCTAAGTTATAAAAAGGAATTGTGTGCACGATGTTAGCGATAAAACTTGGTATCATTCCCACATTATCAAGTGCATGAATACAGCTAATCATGAATGCTGCGATCATTGCCCCGATGTAGACAGAAGGTTTACGTTTCGTATATTTATCAATAAATGATACGAAAATTAAAATGATTGTAATTGGATATAAAATAATTAATACAGGTAATGTAATTTTGATTAATAAACTTAATCCTAAGTTTGAAATAACGAAGCTAAAGATACAAACGTATAGTACAAGCTTCTTATATGAAACATTTGTTAGTACTGTTGTGAAATAGTTGGCGAATGCACTTACAACACCGATTGCAGTCGTTAAACAAGCAGCTATAATCGCGATACTTAATAAAACATTACCGCTTGTCCCAAAGAATTGATACATAATTGTTGCTAGTAGCTGACCGCCATTTTCGAATTGTCCTAAGTTTCCATTTGAAGCCCCGATATAACCGAGTAAGAAATAAACAATTGTTAAGAAAAGGGCAGCAATGCTTCCGCAAATAATTGTATATTTCGCAATGGATTTTTTCTCTTGTATACCGTTTTGGCGAATTGCATTTACAACAATTGTTGATAATACGAGAGCTCCGATTGCATCTAAAGTTAAAAATCCTTCAAGAAACCCTTTGAAAAACGGGATGTCTTTATAGTCACCGATAGGCTCAGCGAATGATCCTGGTGAAAGAATTGCTTTTGTTGCCATAATTGCAATAATTCCAAGTAAAATTGGCGTTAATATTTTACCGATATGATCTACTAATTTGGATGGGTTTAATGATAAGAAGTAGACGACTGTAAAGAAAATCGCACTAAAGACTAACATAGAATACCATTGATCAGGGAAAAGTGGTGCAATCCCAATTTCGTAAGATACAGATCCAGTTCGTGGAATAACAAATAGTGGGCCGATTGAAAGATAAATAATGATAGCGAATACTGCTGCAAATTTTGGATGAACACGGCTTGCTAAAGTGTTAAAACTACCACCGGCAAGGGCAACTGCGACGATAGCAAGTAAAGATAAGCCGACGTCTGTAATAATAAACCCTGTAATGGAAACCCACATATTTTCTCCGGAAGAGAGGCCGAGAAGGGGCGGGAAAATCATATTACCAGCACCGAAGAAAACTGCGAATAGCAATAAACTAATCGAAAGTATTTGCGCTGGTTTTAAAGTTGTACGCATATAAAGAAAATCCTCCTAATGAGTGTTTTTGTCGAAAATTCAAATAATTTGTCGAGTAACTGTTATTATTTTAAAGGTCTGATGACTAGAAAGCAAGAGGGAATTTTATAAATATTAAAAAATGATGCATTAAATTGAATAAATATACTATTTATATGTTAATTAGGAAGGATTTAACTTTTAACGTAAAAAAACACATATCGTTAGGATATGTGTGTTAAAAATAAATTTTTCGATCACGCTCTTCTTTTAAAATTTCTACAGCTTCTCGGAAGCGTTGTGAATGAACAATTTCTCGTTCACGTAAAAAGCGTAGGCTGTCATTTATGTCTGGATCGTCGGATAAATCAATAAGCCATTGATAGGTTGCTCGTGCTTTTTCTTCAGCTGCAATATCCTCATATAAATCTGCAATAGGATCTCCTTTTGCTTGAATATAAGTAGCGGTAAAAGGAACGCCACCTGCATTATGATAAAACAAAGCGCTATCGTGATTAGCGTATTGCGCGTCTAATCCAGCAGCTTTCATTTGTTCAGGTGTTGCATCTTTTGTTAATTTATAAATCATCGTAGCAATCATTTCTAGATGTGCGAACTCTTCTGTACCAATATCGGTTAGTAAGCCAACGACTTTGTCAGGAATTGTATAACGTTGATTTAAGTAACGAAGGGCAGCGGCTAGTTCACCGTCCGCACCACCATACTGTTCAACTAATAATTTTGCAAGAGCTGGATTACAAGTACTCACTTTAACAGGATATTGTAATTTCTTTTCATAAATCCACATATTTTCTCTCCTTCATCTTGTGTTAATGGACAGTAATAAGCATTCTTCTAGGCGAAGAAATAGCTGGGAATGCATAGTAGGCTTCATAATGATTTGGATTAGAGAATTCAAAACTAATGAAAGTTTTACGTTATATTTGCCATGGCCAAGGTCCTTTGCTCCATTCCCATGGAGCGTTAGAATAACTATTTCCAAATTGCTGAAGTGGACCAAATTTCTCTTCAATTTTTTGTTTTAATACTCTTCGTTTATAGGAGAAATCGTTGAATTGATTTATAGCTGCAGTATCGTTGGGATGCGTATCTAAATAGAGGGTAAGTTCAACTAATACAAAATCAAGTTCTTGTAGTTCTTCAATCCATTTGTAATATTCATCAGGCAATGTTTGTGTCACGTTTTTGTTCACCGTCCTTTTTTGTGAGGGTTTTCATAAAAATCATAAAATGCAGGCCATAGAGTCCCTTTTCTTAAAGCCTCTTTTGGTGGGAATTGGGGTAAATTAGTTGGTTGAAAGCCCATGTATAAGTGGGGGGGAGTTGAGTAATATTTTTTTCCGATTGGAGGGCAAGGATCGTTTGGGCCGTGAAAAGGTATGTAGGATTTCATGAATTCATCCATGTTACACTCCTCCTTTATAAATGAAATATTCATCACTATGTATTGTATTCGTACATAATTGTAAATTATGACTCATATAGAAAACTAATAGAGACAGGGGGAGTGCGGATGGAAAGTATTACAACATGTATTGTATTAGAATCCAAAAATTTAAAGGAAACATTATATTTTTATGAAGGGATTCTAGGTTTTAAACCAAGCGAGGAGAGGCCACAATTACGTGTAACAGGTGTTTGGTATGATATTGATTCAACGAGAATTTGTTTTGTAGTAAATAGGGGACTGGGAGAGTATAGAGAGACTGTCACATCATCAGTTAAGGAAATATTTTTAAAAACTGCAAATATCGAGCGAATAAAGAAAAAGTTAGAATTTTATCATATATCATTTACAGAAGAATGCTGTGGTGAAGAAGTAAGAATAACTTGCCATGATCCAGACCGTTTTAAGCTCCAAATTGTTTCAACAGAGAATACAGAATAGCGTCTTTTATAATGTAATAATCTTAATAGCAAATGAAAAAATATTGACAAGCCTCTCCAAATATTTTAATGTGATTGTATAAAATTGTGTATATAAAGGGGAGTAACTTATTACAATAAAGTCGTCATTACAGGGAGAAACCCTCGGCTTTATTGGCAACGTTTCGTTGTTAGTGAGACCTTTACCAGCAATGGTAAAGGCCCCTTATTGTCTTTTTTAGGACCCTTACCATATTTGGTAGGGTCCTTTTTGTATACAAAGAGAGGAGAAATAAAATGAAAAAACTTATAAGTAGATTAAGAGTTGTATTTCATGTTCGTCGATTTGTTCCATTTTTATTTGACTTTTTCACTTCAAAAGAGGTTTCAATAAAGAAGAAAATCTTATCTATTGCTTTTTTAGTAGGGTATGTTGCTATGCCACTCGATTTAATTCCAGACTTCTTACCGTTTATCGGTATTTTAGATGATATTGGAATTGTTTTATTCATTTTGAACCGAATCGTAAAGATGGCGCCAGTACATTTGCAAGAAAAGCATAATGTGAATATAGGATAGGAGTTAAAAGTATGGAGCAAATTATTTTAGATATAATTGAGTATTTAAAGCAGTTTTCTTATTTTGGAGTTGTGTTAGCTTTAACTTTTGAATTTATTCCAGCAGAGGTTGTTTTGCCGCTTGTTGGGTATTGGGTGTACGAGGGTGATATGAATTTTTGGCTAGCTGTGTTAGCCGGAACACTTGGTGGAACGACAGGGCCATTAACTTTATACGCGCTTGGTTATTACGGCGGTCGTCCTCTATTGATAAAATATGGAAAATACTTCTTTATTAAAGAAGAACAAATTCAAAAAGCAGATGATTTCTTTGCGAAGTATGGCCCGGTTGTAGCATTTGTTGGACGCTTCGTTCCCGGGGTCCGAACGCTTATTTCTGTTCCATGTGGTATGGCAAAAATGAACATATGGCAATTTATCATATACACATTTATAGCAATGTTCCCGTTAACGGCCTTGTATATTTATGTAGGAATGAAATTAGGACCGCATTGGGAAAAAGCAGGGGCTATGGTTGGGGAGTACATGTTACCTATACTAGTAGTTGTTCTTGTGATTGTGGGTAGTATCTTAATCTATAAATATATGAAAAAGAGGGACAAAACGGAATCTATTTAAAGATAAAGTGAAACTTTAATCAGTGGGGGGTTTGTTCATCCCCCACTGATTATTAGTTGAACCAATCGGGCGTTTACGGGCAGTTGATCTCCCACCTAACTTCCTCGCATTCTCCGAATTTTGAGGTGGGAGTCTTACTGCCCGTTAATGCGGGATAAAGGCGCATAATTTCTTGTGAATATAGATGAATAATACAGGCAAAGGACTCTAAAGGACATACACATATAATGAATTAAAAACAGCAAACCAAACATTTGTACAATCAAAAGTGGCAGAAGAACAGCCAAAAACACCGAAAGAAAAATTACAAGTGAATATTGAATCTGCAAAAGCTTTAGTAAAGAAAACGCAAGCTGGAAAAATAACAGATGGATCAGTTAAATCATTAAGTCAAAAAATCACAGTTGCAGAAGCTGTGTTAAAAGATAAAAATGTAAAAGATGAGTATGTAGAATCAATGAATCGCGCGTTAGAGCATGCTATTTCATTGGTTGAAAAAAGCATTAACAAATAAGGAAGAAGAAAAAGAAGCTTATCATGATAGGCTTCTTTTTTGTTATACTAAAAGTAGAATAGAAAAAGGGAGCGAATAATTTGGAAGAGAAAAAGATAAAAAGAATTCTTGAATATGTATGGATCGCTGTTGTGCTCCTTGTAGGATATTATTTATTAAAAGATAAAAGTATATGGGTTCTATTTTTAATGACATTTTTATTAGCGGGATTAGGAACACTATTTATTAACTTTTTCTTTGATAGTGTAAATGCGTGGAGGAAGAAAAAGAAGGAGACGAAGTAAGGGGAAATAAGTATGTAAAAGTTGAAGGTTATGTACGAATTTGCATCGGCATATTTCTCATTTTACAAGCGTTAATGAAAATAGCTCGCCTTTTTTATAGGCGAGCTATTTTGTTATGCTTTTTTTTGCTCATCATTTGTTTTTTCAGTAGCTAAATGACTATGCTTTCTAGAGTAGAAGAAATAGACGCATAAACCGATAATAAGCCAGACTGCAAAGCTGATCCATGTTGTTTTGGACAAATTAATCATTAAATATAAGCAACAAAGAATAGCGACAACTGGTAATACAGGTACGAGAGGTGCGCGGAATCCACGTTTTAAATCAGGATGAGTTTTTCGTAAAATAAGTACAGCACAGCAAACGAATGTGAAGGCTGTTAACGTACCGATGTTTACTAAATTCGCTAGTAAATGTAAGTCTAAAAGTCCTGCTAATAAAGCTGCAAATACTCCAGTAATCCATGTGTTTAGTAAAGGGATTTTCACTTTTTTATTTACGCGTGCTAACGCTTTTGGAAGTAAACCGTCTCGGCTCATTGCATACGAAACGCGAACTTGTCCATACATAACGACTAAAAGAACGGTTGTCATTCCTGTCATCGCACCAACTGCAAGTAGCCCAGCGATAGTATCTTCTCCAACGAAATGTAGTGCAAATGCAACGGGATCAGAAACGTCTAATTGAGTATAGGGAACCATACCTGTTAAAACGAAAGATACGATCATGTATAAAACGGTACAAATAAGAAGGGAACCGATAATACCGATTGGTAAATCACGCTGTGGTTTTTTCGTTTCTTCCGCAGCAGTTGCGATCGCATCAAAACCTAAAAATGCGAAGAAGACAGTGGCAGCTCCAGTAATAATGCCGTCGTATCCGAATGGAATGAACGGTGTCCAATTTTCAGGCTTTACATATTTTGCGCCTGCTACGATAAAGGCGATAATAACTGCTAATTTTATAAGGACCATAACATTATTAATGCGTGCGCTTTCGCGTATACCAAAACTTAAAAGCCCAGTAATGATAAGTAAAATACAAACAGCTGGTAAATCAATGAGACCACCTTTTCCCATGCCGGGGGCCGAGGCAATAATGGCGGGAAGGTGTATATTGAACCCTTGAAGCAATGATTGTAAATATCCAGACCAGCCAACAGCCACCGCTGCAACTGCGAGTAAATATTCGAGCATTAAACACCAACCAACGATGAAAGCGACAACTTCTCCGACGGTCATGTATGCATAAGTATAAACACTTCCTGAGACTGGTATAGAAGAAGCGAATTCTGCATAACAAAATGCTACACAAGCACAAGTAAATGCAGCAATAAGGAATGATAACATAATACCAGGACCAGAATGTTTTGCCGCTACAATACCTGTTAATACAAAAATCCCTGTCCCAATTACGGCGCCGATTCCTAAAAACGTTAAATCTAATGCAGTTAGTGTTCGATCTAGCTGCCGTGGTGATTCAGTACTAAGCGCTTTTTTTCGTAATAATGATTTCACCTTGGACTCTCCCCCCATTTTTTCGTCTCCATAACTGCGAATAGTGTGAACCCATTGGAAAAGAGTACGTAAGTGAAGGTACAGTTATGGTATATAGTTTTTTGAAATTTCTGGATTAATTTTAATATAATTCTGAATATTTTGTCAAATGAAACTTTAACAAATAAAATGCCGGTTGTAAGGAGAAACTATGTGCAGAAATAGATGCAGGTTAACAATCGGTAGAGATGAAGAATAATCCACTGATTAAAGTTTTACTTTATATAGTAGGAGAAGATGCTATGTTATTTTATTTCGAACTTGTTGTCATTTTACTTTGTACGAAATTAGCTGGTGATATTAGCGTTAGACTTGGCCAGCCTTCTGTACTCGGTAAATTAATCGTTGGTATTATTATCGGTCCGGCAGTACTTGGTATTATTAATAGTTCTGAACTCATCGATGAACTTAGTGAGATTGGTGTTTTGCTACTTATGTTTATGGCGGGACTCGAAACAGATTTAGAAGAGTTAAATCGGAACTTAAAATCGTCATTTGCAGTAGCGGCTGGTGGAATTATTTTTCCTTTCATTGGTGGATATGTAACGGGACTGCTTTTTGGATTGATGCAATCCCATGCTATTTTTTTAGGATTATTACTTTGCGCAACATCGGTTAGCATAACGGTGCAAACGTTACGAGATTTAGGGAAAATGAATACGAGAGAAAGTACAACAATTTTAGGAGCAGCTGTATTTGATGATGTGATAGTCGTTATTTTATTAGCGTTTGTAATGAGCTTTTTAGGAACGCAAGATGTGAATATAACGCTTGTTATTGCAAAAAAAATTATATTCTTTGTAAGTATTGTTTTTATCGCATGGAAAGTTGTTCCGTGGATTATGAAAATGCTCGTACCACTTCGTGTATCTGAAGCGTTAATTAGCGCGGCTCTTATTATTTGTTTTTCATTTGCTTATTATAGTGAACAAATGGGAATCGCAGGTATCATTGGGGCTTTTGCAGCAGGAATTGCAATTTCTCAAACAGCGTATAAGCATGAAGTGGAGCATAAAATTGAACCGATTGCGTATGCGATATTTGTACCAGTTTTCTTTGTAAGTATCGGGATGGAAATTACATTTCAAGGTATCGGAAGCCAACTTTGGTTCATTATCATTATGACGCTTATTGCGATTTTCACAAAGTTAATTGGATCAGGTTTAGGAGCAAGACTAACGGGATTTAATTTACAATCTTCTATTAGTATTGGGGCAGGGATGGTATCGCGCGGTGAAGTAGCGCTCATCATTGCAGCAAATGGATTAACGGCGAATTTGTTAGCGAAAGAAAATTTCACAGCTATTGTCATTGTCGTTATATTAACAACGATTATTACGCCGCCGCTTTTGAAGAAATATTTTGTATAGAGAGAAAGAGCTTATCTTATATAGGTAAGCTCTTTTTTTATCGTAAAAAGCAATAGTTATGTAGCATGAATAAGTTGTAATTATGTTAAAATCTACGTATATGCTAGGGCAAGGAGAGAAATAGATGAAGATTACGAGGGGAAAAGTTATAGGCGTAGTTATACTTCTTTTACTTTGCATACCATGTATTGTAGGAAAAGAATCAAAAGTGAAAGATTTTCCGGTTTCTATTTTTTCTTCTCACGTGGAAGGCGGTTATCCAAATGAATATAAATACACTGCATTTTTACCAGACTTCGCAGTTTGGCTAAATGGATGGGAAAAGAAGTGGACAGAAGGGGAAAGAACCGTTTATCAAAAAGGGAATCGCACTGTAAATGTGTTTCATCCGCCTGGTGATGATGGCTATTATCTTCTTGAAGAAGGAGAATATACGAAATAAAAAGTAGCCACAAGAAGTGGAGGTTAAATGGTGAAAGCTTCAACATTACTATTTAAAATTGAAAATAATATGGATCAATTTTCACCAGCTGAGAAAAAGGTTGCCATGTACATAATGGAGAACGCAGAGATTGTTCCGAATTTAACGACGAAAGAAGTATCTACAAATGCGGGAGCGAGTGAGGCGAGTGTTGTACGTTTTTGTAAAACAATCGGTATTGGGAGCTTTAAAGCATTTAAGTTAGCCCTCGTTCGTGAATTAACGATTGCTGACTATAATATTAACGATTTTTCAGTGATGAATACAGAAGATGGACCGTACGATTTGTTCAATAAAGTTACATATGTGAATAAAGCTGCAATTGAGGCGAGTGTTACCGCGATAGATAAGAAGGAACTCGAGAAAGCAGCAGATAGTATTGTAAATGCTGATAAGGTCATGTTTTACGGTGTAGGTGGGTCAGCTACACCGGCGATGGACGGAGCTTATAAATTTACTCGACTTGGATTTACAGCGATGATGCTATTTGATTTTCATATGATGTTGCCACTCGTCACGAATTTAAAAGAGGGAGATATATTTGTGGCGATCTCTACTTCTGGGCGGACGAAAGATGTGCTCGAAATGGCGCAATATGCGAAGAAGCGAGGAGCTACGGTTATTGCGATTACGAAGCTAGATCAATCATCTCCTTTATATAAAACGGCAGACATTCGTCTTTGTATGCCAGATGTAGAGCAAGATCATCGTATAGCGAGTATTGCTTCACGGATGACGCAACTCAATATGATTGATGCTTTATACGTTATTACTTTTAATCGTATTGGTAATAATGTGATAGATCAATTTATGGAGACGAGAGAAGAAGCAGTAAGGTTACGGAAGTTAAAGTAGAAAAAAAGATGAGGAGACTCATCTTTTTTATTATATTTGACACAAATATGTCATGCGATGAAATTTTATTTCATAAAATAAGAAAGAGTTATTGATTTTTAGTTTCCTGAAGTTATAATGAAAGTGTGAAATAAAATTTCAAAGAAGGTGACAGCATGTTAGAAAATTTATCTACAGAACATCGCAATGAGAAGACGATGAATTTAGATGAGATGAGTATAAAAGAAGTTTTACAAAGTATGAATCAAGAAGATCGAACTGTTGCGTTAGCAGTTGAAAATGAAATAGAAGAAATTGAAAAGGTTGTACAGATTGTTATTAAGTCTTTTGAAGAAGATGGACGATTAATTTATATTGGGGCTGGTACGAGTGGCCGTTTAGGCATTTTAGACGCAGTGGAATGTCCACCGACATTTGGCACAGATGACAAAATGGTGCAAGGATTTATAGCGGGTGGATTGAAAGCGTTTACTAAGGCGGTGGAAGGTGCCGAAGATCGTGAAGAGTTAGCAGAAGAAGATTTGAAAAGTATTGAGTTAAACGAGAAAGATACGGTTATTGGAATTGCAGCAAGTGGTAGAACGCCTTATGTAATTGGCGGATTGAAATACGCAAATAGTGTGGGAGCGAGTACGGCGAGTATTTCTTGTAATAAAAATGCTGCGATAAGTAAATATGCAAAACTAAATGTGGAAGTGGAGACAGGCGCAGAAATATTAACAGGCTCAACACGTTTGAAGGCCGGTACAGCGCAAAAATTAGTACTGAATATGATTTCTACAGCGTCTATGATTGGTGTAGGAAAAGTATATAAAAACTTAATGGTAGATGTTCAATCTACAAATGAAAAGCTAGTAGAACGCTCAAAACGAATTATTGTTGAAGCGACAGGCGCTAGTTATGAAGTAGCTACAGAGTATTACGAAAAGGCAGATCGAAATGTGAAAGCTGCAATCGTTATGATATTACTACAGTGTGAATATGGGGAAGCACTAAAAAAATTAAACGAAGCGAAAGGATTTGTGAAGAAGGCACTCTAAACTCTGGGGAGGGGGATTCTATTATGAAGAAAGAAGTGAGAATGGCAAGTGAGATTACGGAGCAACTTGGGGGAGTAAAAAATATTCGTGGCATTGCTCATTGTATGACGAGGTTACGACTAACGCTTCATGATGAAAGTAAAGTGAATATGGACCTTCTGAAAAAAGTTGAAGGCGTTATGGGTGTCATTGAAGATGAAACACTTCAAGTTGTCGTTGGTCCAGGAACGGTAAATAAAGTTGCAGCTGAAATGGAAGTTTTAACAGGATTACGAATTGGTGAGGTTGCAGATCATCACCTTGAGGATATCGGTCAAGAGATAAAGTCAGAGATTAAGAAGAAAAACAATACGCCAGTGAAAAACTTTTTAAGAAAAATAGGAAGTATTTTCATTCCGTTAATTCCCGGTCTTGTTGCATCAGGAATTATAAACGGAGTTGCTAATTTTGCGAAAAACGCAGGTGCTGATCCGAATGCAACATGGCTACAAATGTTACTTTTAATTGGCGGGGGTATCTTTACATTCTTAGGAATTTTAGTCGGTTGGAATACAGCGAAAGAATTTGGCGGAACACCGGTTCTTGGTGCGATTGCTGGTATTTTAATTTTCAATCCGGCGATGGCAAATGTGAAATTATTTGGTGAAGCAATGGTACCTGGACGGGGCGGTTTGTTTGCAGTTATTTTTGCAGCGTGGCTTATGGTTGTAGTTGAGAGACGAGTACGAAAAGCAGTGCCAAATGCAGTGGATATTATCGTAACACCACTTATTACCGTATTAGCTGTAAGTATAGTAACGATGTTAGCGATTCAGCCAGTAGCCGGATTCTTATCTGATGGTATTACGAGCGGTATTAATGCAATTTTAAATGTTGGCGGAGCATTTGCCGGAGCTGTGCTTGCTGGAACATTTTTACCTCTCGTTATGGTCGGGTTACATCATGGTTTAACACCGATTCATATGGAATTTATTAATCAAACGCACGTAACGCCTTTATTACCAGTTTTAGCAATGGCTGGCGCTGGGCAAGTAGGTGCAGCAATTGCGATTTTTGTAAAAACAAAAAATAAACGACTTCGTAATGTGATTAAAGGTGGATTACCAGTTGGATTTTTAGGAATTGGTGAACCGTTATTATACGGGGTTACATTGCCACTTGGGAAACCGTTTATTACTGCTTGTTTAGGAGCGGCTGTCGGTGGTGCATTCCAAGCAGTTATGAAAACGGCTTCACTCGGAATTGGCGTATCAGGATTATCTTTAATCCCGTTAATTGCTGATAATAAATATTTACTATATTTCTTAGGGTTAGTAATTGCATATACTTTCGGATTTATCTTTACGTACTTCTTCGGATTTAAAGAAGAAATGGCAGAAAACATATAGAGAAAGGGATTCCTTTCTCTTTTTTTATTAATAGAAAGGGAGATTCATATGATAGGAGTTTCAATTTATCTTTCAAAAGAGCGAGTAGAGAAACAAGAAGAATGGTTGGAAATAGCACAGAAAAACGGATTTTCATCTATTTTTACATCTCTTCACATTCCAGAAGACGATCCAAATACGTATAAAGAGTTAATACAAATACTTGGGAAACAAGCGTTGAAGTATGAAATGGAATTAATGGTCGATGTCTCTCCGAAATCTTTACATCATTTAGGAATAACGTATGAAAATGTGGAAGAGTTAGTGGGGTGGGGCATTACAGGATTACGAATGGATTACGGTATTGTGCCAAAAGAAATCGCATGCGTATCACATAAGATGAAAGTAGCGTTAAACGCGAGTACGATTACGGAATCATTTTGGAAAGAGTTAATGGCAGAAAATATACGAGTAGATCATGTAGAAGCGTGGCATAATTTTTATCCACGTCCAGAAACAGGACTAGCAAAATCATTTTTGCAAAAACAAAATAAATATTTAC
The DNA here is from genome assembly GCF_051915945.1 of Bacillus cereus group sp. MYBK30-2. Lineage (NCBI taxonomy): Bacteria > Bacillati > Bacillota > Bacilli > Caryophanales > Bacillaceae > Bacillus > Bacillus cereus group sp. MYBK30-2. The sequence continues at coordinate 2,138,938 of NZ_JBQAFR010000001.1, read as the reverse complement.
ATGAGTGCGGAATAAAAACGATGGCATTTATTCCAGGGGATGGTGAAAAACGAGGTCCTTTATATGAAGGTTTACCGACTTTAGAAAAACATCGACATATGCGCCCGCTTGAAGCGTATTTAGAGCTTGTTCAAGAGTGCAATGTTGATAAAGTATTAATTGGAGATATAAGCGGGAGTCTAGAAAGTGTACAAGAAATTGCGAGTGCGAGTGGTGGAATTATCCCGGTGCGGTATCAATCCTTTATGAATGATAGCGACGCGGTACAGCTGATAGAACGAGTGCATACGAACCGGCTTGATCCAGCGGGTGATGTAATTCGCTCTGTAGAATCGCGAGAAGAAAATAATGTTGTATTACAACCGGTGAATACAATTTTAAGAAAAAGAGGCAGTATTACAATTGATAATGAATTATACGGTAGATATACGGGTGAAATGCAAATTGTTATAAATGATTTACCTGCAGATAAGAAAGTGAATGTTGTTGGAATGGTGATTGAAGAAGACGTATCGCTATTGTCTTATATAGGTGCTGGGAAAAAGTTTCAACTTTTTTACGTGATTGAGTGAAACCTTGAATTAGCGCTATTTTGTAAAAAAACATTATCCGTAAAATAGATAATGTTTTTGTTTTCTTTAAAAAAAGTATTTGACGAATGAAAGGAAATACCGTATTGTTTTGTCTTGTGAATAAAAGTTCACCATAACAAAACAAAAGAGGGGTTCAGAATGAATCAATATATTGGTAATTTAATTATTCGTATCGTGTTAGGAGTTACTTTTTTTGCACACGGTTTAGCAAAGTTTCAATCAGGTATCGATAACGTAGCAGGATGGTTTACAAGCATCGGATTACCAGGTGGTCTTGCATACGGTGTAGCAACAGTTGAATTAGTTGGTGGTATATTATTAATTATCGGTTTAGGTGTGAGATATGTAGGATTGTTATTTGCTCTTATTTTAGCTGGAGCTATCGTAAAGGTAAATGGAGCAGCAGGATTATTAGGAGATGGAAAGAATCCGGGATATGAATTAGATCTTGCATTATTGTCAATGGGTGCGTATTTATTCATTGTAAAAGCAGAAGGATATGTAGATCGTTTTTTAAAAGAGAAAGTAATGAAAACGAAGTAAATTTCATTTTTTAAGTGTTGACTTGACGACTAGATGTAACTATAATAGTTACATCTAGTCGCGTAGTTACGGAACAGCTAATATTTTTTTGTTATAAATGTAACTCAATTAGTTACAACTGAAGTAGCAAAATAAAAAATGTGGAGGAAATAGCATGACTAAGTCAAATTTAGAAATGATTCGAAGCACATATGAAGGTTCGGCTTCTTCAAATGCAAAACATTTAGCGGAAGCCCTTTCTAGAAAAGTAGAATGGACAGAGGCAGCGGGTTTTCCGTACGGCGGAACGTATATTGGTGTAGAAGCAGTAATGAAAAATGTATTTAGTCGTTTAGGATCAGAATGGAATGATTATAAGGCTAATGTAAATACGTACCATGAAGTAAACGGAAAAGATGTGATTATTGCTGAAGGTGTTTACTCAGGAGTTTATAAAGAGACGGGAAAATCCTTTGAAGCAGACTTTGTTCACGTATGGAAACTTGAGAACGGAAAAATCGTGAAGTTTAAGCAGTATGTGGATAGTTATATTGTACGAGAAGCGATGAAGGCTTAAAATGAAATAAGGAAACAAATGGAATCGACTATGTGCAGGCGATTCCATTTGTTTATGTAATTATTAGGGGGAATGGGGAGTACATAATATGAAAAAATGGATAATAGGGACAATTACAATGATTGTAATTGTGATGGGGGCTTTATTCGGTGTTACTAAATTTCTTAATTATATAGAGGAAGAGGAGAAGAGCCTTAAAGTACAAAAAGTAATGGATCAACAGGAGAAGAAAGTAAAGGAAGAGAAGCCACAAGTTAGTGAAGATGAAATTATTTCTACAATGCATAGGATGGTACATCAAAAAGTGAAATCCTCTGAGAAATGGGGATTTATCGAAATGACAAATAAGGAAATTAGTAGTGCGAAGAACGCAGTAGAAAGCAGTACAAATTTTAAATATAAATCAAAGCTACTTTCTACTTTGGAGCGTTGGGAGAAAGGAGACTTTTCACAAACAGTTGAGGAGCATAACTTTTTGTGGGAAATTCAAGGTGGTGATACCGGAAAGGCAACAGAACGTTTATCGCCAGAAGAAGAAAGACAGTATGTGAAAGAAATGAAGGGTAAATAAAAACATCGCCACTCTGGTGGCGATGCTTTTTCATTAAGAATGTTTTCGTACTAAAGTTCTAGTCGTTTGAGGAGAAACAGTTTTAAAATGAGAAAATAAATAACATCCTGTCACGACGATAATTGTTCCGAAAATTTGAATCCATGTTAGCTCTTCTCCGAGGAAAATAAATGCTAAAATAGCTGTGAAAATTGGATTGAAATTTAGAAAAATCCCCGATGTAGTAGCTCCTAATTTCTGTACACCAATGTTCCAAAACACCATACAAAGGACTGTTGAAATCAATCCTGTATATAAAAGTGATGTAATGAAAGAAGAATTGATATTGGAAACAGTGAAGTTGCCTATGTTAAATGGGAGTAATAAAATAACGCCAAAAATACCAGAATATAAAGTTGCCATGAGTGGTGTAGTTGTTTTTGTCGCCCATTTACTACAAACAGAATAAATGCCCCAAATACAAACAGCCGCAATCATCCATAAATCTCCGCTATTAAAATGTAGTGAAAATAAAAGAGCGAAATTTCCTTTCAAAAGAACGAGAATGACGCCGAAAAATGAAAGAATCATAGAAAGAATTTGAAGTGTATTTACTTTTTCTTTTAGAAATAACACAGAAAATAGTGCAATTGAAATAGCGTTCAATGTAGAAATAAGACCTACATTCGTTGCGGATGTTTTTTCTAATGCTAAAAATTGAAAAATGTTAAAAAGAGCGACTCCTGATATTCCCATAAGTATTAGCGGAAGTATTGCAGAGCGTGGTGGAATGATTTTCTTCTCTTTAAACCATACCATTGGTAATAAACAAACAATCGCAATCATCCATCTTAAACTTGTCAGTGTCATCGGAGACGCATGATCGACGAGTGATTTCCCAACGACGAAATTTCCTCCCCATAATAAGCTCGTTAATAATAATAAAAAGACGTAAAAATAAGGCATACTAAAAACCCCTTTGTTGAAATAAGAATGAACTGTAAATAATTTTAGCATTTTTCTTTATTTCCTAATATATTCTTTTGTATAATGGTGAAAACTCAATAAAATGTTTTGTTAGAAATCTTATTCGTAGAAAAATATTCAGTTTTATATAAGTTATGAGATGTTTCTTCGAATAATCGTCGGTAAGAAAAAAAGGGGGAATTTTGATGGAGTCATCTGTTATTAAAGTGCTAGATGATTTGGATATACAAATTTTAGATATATTACAGAAGGAGTCGCAAGTAAGCAATGCGGAACTTGCACGTCGCGTTAATTTATCACCAGCTGCTATGCATGCAAGAATAAAAAGGTTAGATGGGGAAGGTTTCATTGATAAGCAAGTGGCAATCTTAAATCAAGAAAAACTTGGATTTGATCTATTATGCTTCATTTTTATGAGCACAAATATTCATCAGTCTGAAAAGCTTGAGGTGCTAGAAAGAGAATTAGAATCTATGCCTGAAGTGTTAGAATGTCACTGTTTAACAGGAGAATATGATTATTTATTAAAAGTGGCGAATCGTGACAGAAAAGAACTAGAGCAGTTTATTAGAAAGCTGAATAAGCTAGGCATTACACGGATACAAACGAGTTTAGCACTGCGTGAAATTAAATATTCTACGGTATTGCCGATACGGAATGAGGAACCAAGTACGAAATAGAGTGCTTGGTTTTTTTATTTGTGTAAAATTCAGAAAAATAATTGACGAGGCGAAAAGAGAATTGTATTATTATATGAAATTACGAATTAATATTCATTTATTTTTATAAATATTAATGTGCTGGTTAAGGGGATATAATATGGAAATTTGTAATGCTGTTACAAGTGATGTGAAAGAGGTTTATAACTTAATTGAAGTGTATGCGAAAGAGGGAGTTGTTTTACCACGTTCTCTCTTGTCTCTTTATCAATATTTACAATGTTTGTATGTTGTGAAAGAAGAAGAGAGCATTATTGGAGTCGCTGGTTTACACGTATTAGGAGAGGATCTTGCAGAAGTACGATCGTTAGTAGTTTCGCATACATATGCAGGAAAAGGGATTGGGCGTATGTTAGTGAATTATGTAATGAATGAGGCAGCAAAAATAAAAGTGAATAGAGTAATTTCTTTAACATATGAAACAGAATTTTTTCAAAAGTGTGGGTTTGATTTTGTGCATAAAGAATCATTGCCAGAGAAAGTATGGGTCGATTGTAGACATTGTCCAAAGTTTGATTGCTGTGATGAGGTGGCGATGATTCGGTATGTTGGGTGAAGTTTTTAGAGAAAAAAAGTGCCCACTATTATTTAGATAATAGTGGGCATCTGTATTTTAATAAGAAATGAGATGTTATTAGGAATTTGAATTCGTTTGTCTCATGACAAAATTATAAAGTGGATCTCTAAGTTCATAGTTATACGTAGAACCATCGACAAGCCCTACAACTTTGTCGTTATCATAAAGGTCGAGCATGAATTGTGCCATTTGTTTTGCAGTATGAAATTTCGGTACAATATTATCGTATTGGAACTCATCAATATCAAATGAACGTTTCGCGAATTCTGTTTCAGTTGCACCAGGAGCTAAAACTTTTGCTTGTAGTTTTGCACCTTGTTCTTTCAGTTCGTGAGACAGTCCTTCTGTAAATGCACTTACATAGAATTTCGTAGCGCAGTACGTAACAGCGTTAGCAACAATCGTGTATCCACCGCCTGATGAAACGTTAATAAGCTGTGTTCCTTCGATCATTGAATAATCTCGAACGAAAAGGGAAGAAAGTATTGTTAGTGCTTCTATATTTACATGCAACATCGTTTCGATTTTGTTTAAATTTTGTTCAGCAATTGAGGCGAAATTACCAAAACCTGCGTTATTAATCCACGTTTCAATTTGAAAACTTTGGAGACTTTCATAAAGTTTATAAACATTTTCAGTGACGGATAAATCAGTGCTTCGAATGACAACATCCAATTCCGGATTCATTTCGTTAATTTTTAATTTTAATTCTTCTAATTCTGCTTGTCTTCGTGCTACAAGTATTAAGTTTTTTCCGCGAGATGCAAAGGCTAAAGCTGATTCATAGCCGATTCCTGAACTAGCACCAGTAATAACAGTATATTTCATATAAACTCCCCCTGAATTCAAATTGACTTATTTATGTTTAGATTGTATTAGTTAGAGTACACTCTAAGTCAAATGTTTTTTGAAATTTAGATAAGGTAGTAAAATATATGAGGATACATATCGTGTGGAGGAGAATAATTATGTACACAATTAGCGAGGTAGCGAAATTATTAGGAGTGAGCACACATACATTACGATATTATGAAAAGGAGAATATATTAATTGCAAACCGAGATGCCAATGGGAATCGACTCTATGAAGAGTCACATATAAAGTGGTTGCAGTTTGTAATGAAGTTAAAACAAACGCAAATGCCGATAGCGAAAATAAGAGAATACGCTAGATTATATACAGAAGGGGAGCATACAACCGGGGCTCGGTTACAACTTTTAGAAGATCATAAAAAATCTATTCAAACTCAAAGAGAAAACTTAGTAATTACAGAGAAGATGCTTGAAAATAAAATTATTGCGTACAAAGAATTGTTGGAAAATAAATAGTGTACAAAATACTACGTCTCTTGTTACATGATTATGAAAGAAAGTGAAAAGAGCCCCTAAGAAAGGTACTCTTTTAGGTGGAATCTCCTAATGAAAAGTGAATACAGGTTTTTGTCGCGGAATTGATTTATGAGCATTTCTGTAGAATGACAATGAAGTCGTTTGAAAACAAAGTTATTAAAAAAGATGGTGTAAAATTGGATTTTCACACCATCTTGTATTCATTCTTTTCATAATAAAAGAATGAATACATCGATATTCGCATGATACAAAAAAGGTGAATTAAATCTGGTTAAACATAGTTGTCATTTGGTCAATGATTTGCTGCTTTGACAATGAAGTTTTTTCAAGAATAGATAATTCTGCTGCATCATAAAGCATTCTAGCAAATAACATGATTGTGAAATAGTTAACTTCTTTCTCAGCAGTCAAATGACAGCTGGACTCGAAATATCTCATCAAAGCATTAACCATTTTTTCACGTAGTCGAGGTAATAAGTTTTGATAGTTATACGGATAGTTCTCTTTTATTGGCTGAATATATTCAAATACTGCATCAAGTAGAGGATCTACCATTACACTATGCTGTTGTTCTATTCTTTTAGTATGTTTTTTTACCAATCTAAAAGCTGACTCTCCAAATAATTCATCGAATAACTGATATTTATCATCAAAATGTGCATAAAATGTCGCTCTGTTTATATTTGCTGAATCTGTAATATTTTTTATGGTTATTTTTTCTAATTCTTTTTTCTTTAATAATTGAGTAAATGATTCCATTATTGATGCTTTTGTGGAGGTTTTTCGTATATTTTGTACTTTCATTTATTTTTCTCCTTATCCCAACAAGTTGTCCGTTTTGTTGGTTGTTTCTGTATTTGTACTTTCATTATAATATTATTAACACAACACTTGTTGTGTTAATAATAACAAAAAATGGAGAATATAGATGAAAACGATTCTAATTCAAGGTGGTACGGATGGAATGGGACGTGCACTTGCAGATGATTTTTTAAAGAAAGGTAATGAAGTCATTATTGTTGGCTACTCACAGGAAAAAGGAAAGCAATTTTTACAATTTGCAAAGCAACATAATGCAACGAAGCGTGCAAATTTTATCCAAGCAGATCTGTCTTTAGTTTCAGAAAATGAACGAGTAATAAACGAAGTAGTATCGAAGTTTAATAAATTAGATAAAGTTTTCTTTTTCGCAGCCAATCAAGCTTTTCGTAAAGAGCCAATGAAGACAAAAGAGGGCTATGAACATACATTTGCATTATATTATGTAAGTCGTTTTATATTAAGCTATGGACTTGCACCTTTACTTGAAAAATCGGATGAACCTATTGTGTTTAATGTTAGTGCTCCAGGAATGAAAGGCAATATTCAATGGGATAATTTACAATTATTCCATTCGTTTGAGAGCTTTAAAGCGATGCGAAACGGGAGTCGATTAAATGATTTATTAGCTGTTAAATTTGCAAAGAAGCATTCATCTATTGGAACAATTTTGTATAATCCATGGCTTGTTCGTACAAATGGTTCATCTGTTGCTTATAGTAATAGAATTTTGAAAGCAATCATGGCGATTATGTATAAATTTAAAGGGAAAACGGTTGAAGAAGCTATTTTACCAATAATTCAATTAGTAGAACAGCCATTTTCGCAAGGACTTAAAGCTTATTTAAAAGGAAAATCTATAGATTTATCGATGGACACATACAATTCGTTAAATGCGGACAGATTACATGAGGTAACTTTAAAATTATTATTAAAGAACGTAGAACACGACTATGGGGGAAAATAAATTAAAGAATAACCTCTAGAATTGATTAATAATAATCGGAGTTATATTAGTTATTAGCCTTTCGAAAATTAAACGACTTCATCATCTCTATACAATTTCATCATAATGTAATGATAAATTAAAAAAGAGCAGCTAGCTAAAAGCAACTGCTCGATTCAAAGGGATCTCCAAGGGGGAATGGAGAAAATATTTTGTTACTACCATTATTGACAGAGTATTGAAAAATATACAGTCGAGTTGAAATTTTTTTATAATCCCCCTTCACATGTATATGGTGAGGGGATTTTTGTTTCTTTTGTCCTTATTTAGCATGGAAATTCGCTGTTGACATTTCACAAATTGTTCATGTAGAATATTTATGAATGACATTCAGTCATTTTTTCGTGAGAGGATGTAGATAAGGGAACACGAGAGCTCATTAATAGGGGGATGTTAAAATTACATTGAATCTCTTTTGGGGCGTAAGAATTTGAAAGAACTTTATAATCTTAGTCAGCTTGGTGACGGAACAAATATAAGATAAAAGAGGATGATATCGGTTTATATATTAGTTAGTGTGAGATTATATTTAAAAAAACAAACAAATAAACTGACTGACGGTCAGTCAGTTATAAAAGGTGAGAGGTATGAAAAATAAAGCTTGGTTATATGTCATATTAACATGTATTTTTGAAGTCTTCTGGGTGTTTGGTTTTAATACAGCCCATACTTGGTGGCATTGGGTCATCATTGTAGGAGTTATCGCTGTTGATTTTCATTTTCTTTCTAAAGCGTGTGAACATCTGGCGACAGGGACAGTATATGCGGTGTTTGCTGGTGCTGGTACTGTAGGAACTTTCTTAATGGATGTTTTTCTTTTCGGTGGAAGTTTTAGTTTAGGAAAATTATTCTTCATTGTGATGGTTGTAGCTGGCGTGATCGGTTTAAAATTGGCTGATAATAAAGCAGAGACTGTGGAAGAAACTATGGAAGGAGCTGCTTAAAAATGGGTTGGATTTTCGTATTTTGTGCTGCAATTAGTGAAATAGTCGGTGTGATAGGCCTTAAAATGTATAGTAAAGATAAGACGTTAGCAAATGGAGCGATTTATATAGGTGGATTTGCAACTTCCTTCGCATTCTTATACACATCTTTCTTGTTCTTACAAGTAAGTGTGGCCTATGCGGTTTGGATTGGCATTGGAACAGCAGGCGCAGTTTTATTAAACATGTTCCTGTTTGGAGAATCGAAAAGTAAAGCGCGTATTATTAGTGTGGCTCTTATTGTATGCGGAGTGACGGGATTAAAGGCTCTTTCTTAAGAAGTATACTATAGCACAAATTATATATTATATTTTTGTCTCCTAATAGAACAATGAATCGTCTATCAGGAGATTTTTTCTATATAATACACTATGATTGACAGTATAATACACTTTCTTATAAAATGAGTGACAGTCATTCAATACGCGTGTGAAAGGGTTTAGATGATGAATAAAAAAGAGAAAATTATCTTTGCAGCTATTGAAGTGTTTCAGGAAAAGGGTGTTGAAAAAACAAAGATTTCTGATATCGTGAAATTGGCTGGTATTGCGCAAGGAACTTTCTATTTATATTTTCCTTCTAAGTTATCTGTTATGCCTGCAATAGCAGAAGTGATGGTTGAAAAGATGATACTTGCAGTAAAAGAAAAGGTACAGAACGATGAACCTTTTTCAAAGAAAGTTACGCAAGTAATAGATGCTGTTTTTGACTTTATAGCGGAATATCGTGAGATACAAGCTTTAATGTATGCGGGTCTTGCATCTACTGAACATATAAAAGAATGGGAAGCTGTATATGAGCCTCTTTATAAATGGCTAAGTGAATTTTTAAGCGAGGCAAAAGAATTAGGTGAAATTCGTGATTCAATTCATGCAGAAAGAACAGCAAAGCTATTTATCGCTCTTGTTGAATCAGCAGCTGAACAAGTTCATTTATATGATCATAAAGATGATGAGCAAGTTGAACTCCAAAAAGCAGAGGTGTTAGATTTTTTAACACATGCACTACATATAAAGTGAAACTTTAATCAGTGGGGGGGGCATTTCCCACTGATTATTAGCCCACACCAATCGGGCATTTAAGGGCAGTTATCTCCCAACTAACTTCCTCGTATTCGCCGAATTTTGAGGTGGGAGTCTTACTGCCCGCAAATAGCGGGGGAAAAGAATAAATAGCTGGGTGAATTCATCAGAAATACAAGGGTGGATTCATTTCAAGTACAAACTGAATGATAATCATTCAGTTTGTTTTTATGCATATGCTGAAGGGTAAAGCGAAGTTTTAATCAGTGGAGTTTTTTCCACCCCACTGATTATTAGTCCCACTAATCGGGATAAAGAAAAAACTTCTTGGGCATTATTTTTGAGAGAAACTGTACAGAAATGAGTTTTATGGGAAGAGGTGTTAATCATTGAAGAAACCAATTAAAGAACAAAAGATGGTATTAATCATTCTTTTAAGTAATATATTTATTGCTTTTTTAGGCATTGGATTAATCATTCCAGTTATGCCGTCCTTTATGAATGATATGAATTTAACAGGGAAAACGATGGGATATCTCGTTGCAGTATTTGCAATGGCCCAACTTCTTACTTCACCAATTACTGGTCGATGGGTCGACCTTTACGGTAGGAAGAAAATGATTATCATTGGATTATTTATTTTTGGTGTTTCAGAGCTTCTTTTTGGATTAGGAAAAGACGTATGGATGCTTTATGTAGCAAGGATGCTGGGCGGGATTAGTGCTGCGTTTATTATGCCTGGCGTTACAGCATATGTTGCTGATATTACATCTATTCAGGAACGTCCAAAAGCGATGGGATATCTGTCTGCGGCTATTAGTACTGGCTTTATAATAGGACCTGGAATCGGCGGATTTATTGCAGAATATGGTATACGTGTACCGTTCTTTGTGGCAGCAGTTATTGCCTTTATGGCATGCATTATTTCTATATTTATTTTGAAAGAGCCGTTAACGAAAGAGGAGCTTGCAGAGATTTCTACTAATACGAAGGAATCAAGTTTTATCGGAGATTTAAAGAAATCTTTAAATCCAATGTATGCTATAGCATTTATTATTGTATTTGTACTCGCATTCGGTTTATCCGCATATGAAACTGTTTTTAGTCTGTTTTCTGATCATAAATTTGGTTTCACACCGAAGGATATTGCTGCAATTATTACAATTAGTTCAATTTTTGGGGTAGTTGTACAAGTATTTATGTTTGGGAAATTAGTGGACATATTCGGTGAAAAAGTGCTAATTCAATTATGTTTAATTGTAGGAGCAGTGTTAGCGTTTGTTTCAACAATAGTCTTTAATTATTGGATTGTGCTCCTTGTTACTTGTTTTATTTTCTTAGCTTTCGATTTACTGCGTCCAGCGTTAACGACGTTTTTATCAAAAGCAGCTGGAAAAGAGCAAGGGTTTGTTGCTGGAATGAACTCAACTTATACGAGCTTAGGAAATATTGTTGGACCAGCGATGGGTGGAATATTATTTGATGTAAATATTCATTATCCATATGCTTTCTCAGGAGTTGTTTTAATAGTTGGTCTCGGCATTACATTTATGTGGAGAGAGAAGCAGTTAGCTGAAAGTTTGGCGAGGTAATTTAATAAGTAACGAAAAACCCCTTACCGTTGTAAGGGGTTTTTATTTTATAAATTTAATCCAAACCGTTTTAATTCTATAAAGATACTTTCTAATTGCTTTCCTTTATCCGTTAATGTGTACTCTACACGAGGCGGAACTTCTGGATACACTTTTCTCGTTATAATCCCTTGCGTTTCTAACTCTGTTAGTCGAAGTGACAATGTTTTCGGACTAATGCCATCCATTGATTTTTGTAAATCACTAAAGCGTAATGTCCCTTCAATTTAAGAAATACGTTGAAAATCTTTACTCATACAGGACTGTTTTAGTTTTTTTGATTTTATTAAATATTTAATATCAGAGGTGTTATCATATGAAAGCTGAACATGATAATAGTTAATATACTCAAATAATGCAAAAACATAAACAAATAGGGCGAATGATAGCCCGCTTAAAGGTAAGTGGGGATACCAAATTAAAAAATCGATAATAAACATAATAAGTCCTGTGATAATCAATCCTATATTTATTTTTTTTAGCATTTTTAAATATTGAATAACCCCAATAGGTGTAACAGATGTTTTTTCTTTTTTTAGTCTTTTCCACTTTACGTACCAGTAAACAGTTCCTTGTAGTAAGAGAAACTCTAAAAGAAGAAATGAGACCCAAAAAGAATATAGGGAATATAAATGTAATGTAGGATAAGCATAATTAATTAAGTAACTTGTAAAAATAAAAGTAATGACTGAAAATAACTCACCTGTGTATAGATAGGAAAGCCTTTTTTCTAGATTGCCTTTCATGGTTTCTCTCCTTTTATAAAGAATATATATGCGAAACCCTCACATTTTAGTGCGGGGATGGCTGTATCCATAACTTCGCAAAATTCGCCCAACCGAATGAATCAATTGTTACGTTTTTTAAAGAAGAGGGATATGTTTTTCTTTTTAAAACGTGATAGTTAAATAAAATAATGTATTCAGCTTGCAAAAACTCTTCAATTTCATATATGAGCTCATAGCGCTTTTCTTTATTTTCTTCTAATAAAAATGTATCTAGTAAACAATTAATTTGTTTCTCATAGTGCGGGTCCATGAATCGATTTATAAAGCAATTTTTATTTTTAAATACGTTTAAAAATGCCATTTCATGCTCAGTGGCAAATACTTCTCCCATTAAAATGATATCGGCATGTTTATCAATAGAACGATCCATATAATCTGAAACGAGAAATGGGTGAAGTTCTACTTGCACTCCTAATTGTTCGCAACGTTCTTTTAGGAAGTCTGCGTCGTTTGCACTATCTTTAAATGCGAAGAAGTAAATATGTATTATTTCTCCATTATATGTGCTCTTTTTCAAATACTCTTTCGCTTTTTCTAAAGAGTAGGATCTTCTCGGGGTTTGATGACGGCTTCTTTCAGGAAAGAAGCTTGATGCAGCAATTGTTCGTCTTCCTTCTATGTTACAAAGTATCGTTTCAACATCATATATTTCTCTCCAAGCTTTACGAAAGTAAATATCGTGATGGGGACCAGTTTTTTTAAAATTGAAGCTAGCATAAATGCAACCTATTTCTTCTATTTGGATATCGTGTCTTTCGTTTTCATTTTCATTTGGCAGTTCATAATCAGAATGTATTTTCACATGATTTGGAATACGCCAAAACTCAATACGGTCTAGTAACGCACGCTCTTTAAAGTAATGGGTGAAAGCTTCGAGTACGATATTATCTTCAGAATAATGATTAAGTTTAAAAGGTCCCGTGCCTATGTAGTGATGATTTTGAATGACTGCATTATGTGGCAAGATTGCGAGCTGCATTGAACTCACATAATGTAAGAAAAATAAGTTCGGTTTTGCTAAATGGAATCGTATTTGCAGTGGTGATGGTGTTTCAATTTGAACAATTTCTTCTGTTAACCATTCGAAAGGAGATTGGACTTGCTTTAATCTTTCAAATGAAAATTGAACATCTTTAGAAGTTAAAAGAGTTTCGTTATGAAAATGTATATCTTTTCGTAAATGAAACGTCCACGTAAGTTGATCCTGACTTAATTCCCACGTATGAGCAAGATGTGGTTCCATTTTTTCTGTAACATCGTTATAAACGACTAATGTATCAAAAATTTGACTAGTAAGATGGCTCTCCGTAGTTACAGCCGTAAAAGCCGGATCTAACGGTAATATCTTTCTTGATATAGGGATCTTTAATATGTCGTACATATCATTTGAAGGTTCATAGCCAAAATGATGATGTAGTTTACTTTCTATTTTTTTCTGAAGTGCAAGAGGAAGGGGTTCTTTTAAAAGAAGAAAGATATCTTTTAACTTTTCTTGCTCTAAAAGTTCATCTGTATATAATTCAATTGCTTCTATTAAAGTATGTGAAAATATAATTTCCGTCTTATTCCCGCGGCCTCGCCCTGGAGTCCAGCAAATTAATTGTTCTTCGCTCATTTTCTTTAATAAAATCTTCACGTTTTTCGTACTGCAATATAAAATATCCGCTAATTCTTGTAAGCTATTTCGCATATGCTGTTGATCTTGTACATGCAGCCTTAGTCTAATATAATAGTCCATAATTTTCATATGTATACACGTCCTTCTGTATAAAAGGGGAAACTCTTTAGAATATTCTAACCTTTTTCTTCCTCTTTTTCAAAGTAAAATGAATAAGCATAAGGAGGGAGAAACGATGGGGTTTTGGAGTATGCATCGAAATATAAAAATTAGAATTATAACATCATTTTTAACACGAACTGTATCAACGATGATTTTTCCATTTATGGCGATTTATTTTTCAATAAAATTAGGCAGTGCGATTGCTGGCGCTTTACTACTAATCAATGTGTTAGCTTCATTAATAATTGGTTTATATGGCGGGTATATTGGAGATCGGCTTGGGCGTAAAAAAGTAATGATTATAGGTCAAAGTATACAGGCCGTTTCCATTGCTTGTATGGGAGTTGCGAATTCAGATTACGTAGACTCACCGTGGTTAACGTTTTTATTTATGTTAGTAAATAGCTTAGGATCTGGACTTATGAATCCAGCGACCGAGGCGATGTTAATAGATGTGAGTACACCTGAAAATCGAAAGGTTATGTACAGCATTAACTACTGGGCTATTAACTTATCCATTGCAATTGGAGCGATATTTGGTGGATTACTATTTGAAAACTATCGCTTACAATTGTTTATCGTATTAACGGCGGTTGCGGTTATTACTTTATATGTTATGGTTATGGCTGTATATATGGAAGAAGTGTATGTAGCTCGCAAAACAGTAGAGAAGAAAAATGTATTAAGAGATATGGCAGATAGTTATAAAGTTGTTATGAAAGACCGAGCGTTTTTAATTTTTTGTGCAGCGAGTATATGCACACTATCGTTAGAGTTTCAAATTAATAATTATTTAGGGGTGCGTTTGCAGAAGGAATTTGAAACGGTTCACTTTTTATTTGGAAATGGTTTTACTTTTGATTTAACAGGTATTCGAATGCTGAGCTGGATATCTGCAGAGAATACAATTTTAGTTGTGCTATGTTCAGCGCTTATTATTAAGATGTTAAAGCGTTTCAACGATTTGAAAATCTTGTATGTAGGTTTATTCATTTACACAATTGGATTTACAATACTCGGAACGAGCAATAGCTTATGGATTTTATTAATCGCAGGGCTATTCCAAACAGTAGGAGAGATGATGTATGTTCCGGTTCGTCAATCTATTATGGCGGATATGGTGCCAAATGAGGCGAGAGGCTCATATATGGCGATTAACGGAATGGTCTTTCAAGTAGCGAAAATGAACGGTGCATTAGGAGTTATGCTAGGCTCATTTATTGCATCTTGGGGAATGAGTGCGCTGTATTTTATCATTGGTATGAGCAGTATTTTATTATTTATGAAGGCAATTGGGAAAGAGAAGTATGAGGATGAGAGAGAAGTTTCGCAGATTGGATAAAACTATATGAAAAGCGAACCAGCTATACTGGGACTCGCTTTTTATATAGCCCCTAAAACGGATCAACTTCAGCTAAGTCAGGATTAGTTAACAAATTCTTCAGTTCACCTACTTCAGAGAGAGCGACAAGGATATAACCACTAATGAGGACGATGAGTCCAATGACCCGTAATGTTTGTAGTGTAATGTCACGGCTATTTTCTTCAGAGTTGTCTTGGGGGGAGAAGGTGGATTGTTGTTCATAGTAGAGCTCCCATCTTTTTTATTTGTATGTGCGAAATCATTATGTAACTTGTGGATAGAAATTGTATAGTCATTTTCACTATATGAGAAATGCCTACAAAAAGTGATTAGAAATTTTGGGACGAGAAAAGAGGCTGCTATGTGCAGCCTCTTTTTGAACTAAAACGAAGAAATCCTCTTCTTTGTTTTCGGTATGATAATAAATTTGATCCATAGCATTCCTATTACTACAATGATAAAGCCAATTAATAATTGTCTTGTAGCAATAAGTACAACGCCTGAAAATACAACTAATTGAATGCTTATTAACATAAAAATTAAGCTGAGAAATTGATTCATTCTTTCATCGGTGCTAATTGGATATAATGCTACGATAATATTTCCCGAAAAATACTTCCACAGGGAACGAAGCTGCATAGAGATCATATATAGGACGCCGTAAGCGATAGCGCCTTTCACGTAAATATTCGGTACAAAATATAGGGTGAAGGCACCGAGAATACTTAAGCGAATATATATACCGAAATAATCATTACCACGTAAAAACGCTAGTGTATGTAAATAGAAGAATGTTGCTTGTTTTTTATGTAATATAGGTTCAATCCAATTTGTAAGCCATTTTCTTTTGTTTACTTGTTTATTCATTTGCGGAACATCAGTGAAGATGCTAGCGAATTGATAAAAGCGTATGTTCATTTTTTCTTCTTGCTCGATTATGTATTCCCACGGTATTCGTTTTGTGGGCTGTTTTTTCGTATAAAGAAGTAGGAAAGCAAGAAGTAATAGTAAGCCACCTAGCACAATGATATTTGCAATATAAAACAGCGTGTAAATGATAAGTGTGTTACAAGCAATACGAATGATAAGCCATATATTTTTTTCATGACTATCACGCCATATCCAATGTATGTATATGTTCCAGCCTTTTAAAATCATCAAAACGATAAAGATTGTACATAAAAAAGGTACGGTTAATTGTAATGATTGCATGGCAAGCGGTACCATGATAAGGAACGTAAATACGAGTGGGAAAAGCTGAATGATGTAATTATATAGAAGAGATTTTTTAAAATAAGATGTTAATTTCTCTTCTAGTGCTAGCAAATAGACAGCGTCAGGTTTTTGCATAAAGGTGCGAATTGGGCATCTTGTTATAATGAGTGTAAGTACGGCTGTGATGAGTAATAAAGATATTCCTTTAGACGGAGATGCTTTCAGAAACTGAGCGTAATAATATGCACCAACGCATGTAATAAAGATAAAGCTATATAGTAAACCGTTAATCATACGTGCAAAGTATGTGATGATATTTTGAGTATGTTGTTGGAAGCGACTGCTCCATAGCGATTCGATTGACATGTTTTTCACCTCTTTGTTCTATTATATATGTTTTACAAAAGAAAAAACGAGCAAATTGCGTTACGCAACTTGCTCGTTTTTCTTTTCGTTATTTTTTTTCTGATCACGATTCATTAATGGATAGAAGGCAAAGCCGATTACGAATAAACCAATTCCGAGAAGGAATGTTTTTATATCGGATGCGCCGGTTTTAATAACCCATAGTGCATAGCAAAGTGCGATAACTGCGACTATGCCATCCATAATTCTTGCCCGCATTTCATTTTTATATGTTTCACCAGTTGCGACTAGTTTTAACTGGAAGATTGGTGAAACGAGATATGGAATGAGATAGGCTAAAGTTGATACTGTAATAACGAATGTATAAGCTTCCGCGATTGTTCCTGATAATGTTGAGAATAAGAACACCTGCGACATAATGTTTGTTAATCGTAGTGAATAGATCGGGCTTCCTTTTTTATTTGTTTTTGTAAAGAAGGAAGGGAAGAAACCTTCTTTTGCTGCTTGATAAGGTACTTCTGAGCTTAATAAAATCCAGCCTAATATTGAACCGAATAGGGAAGTAAGAGCAAGTAATGCCATCAGTTTCCCGCCGCCATGACCCATTGCAGCGTTTAATGCATCTGCTAATGGACGTTCAGAAGCTTGTAATTTATCAACGTGAAGTACACCCATTGTTAAAATTGTAATTCCTAAATAAATTCCAACTGTTATTAGTAAACCAGCAACTGTTGCACGTTTTACTGTTTTGGGAGAGGTAGCTCGGTTTGATAAAAGAACTGCTGATTCAATCCCAATAAATGCCCAAAGCGTTGTAAGAGCCGCTAAATTCACTTGCGATAGAAGGCCGTGTGATACGCCTTCTTTATCGATCATCGGTGTATACCATTGTCCAAACTTTGAAGCTTCGAATGCAAATAAAGTAACGACGATGAATAGAAGGAATCCAGTTACTTTCGTTGTTGTTGCTAAGAAGTTTAGTTTCCCAGCTCCGCTTACACCGTTTGTTAAAATTAAATGAGTTCCCCAAAGTAAGACGGAACAAATAGTAAATGTAATTAGTTTTCCAACTTCTATATTGAAAGAGCCAATTGAAAACAATAGTCGTGTATCTTTCATAATCGGGAAGAAGAGTGATAAATATCCCGCAAAAGACGTAATGATGGCAACGTTACTTGCCCAGTTTGCAACCCAATATCCCCACACCATGCTGAAACCAGCCATTTTTTTCTTTTTTGGTGATGAGAATAAAGCATATGCATGACTTTGTGGTCCTGTTGTTAAATCAGGACGACGAATTGCTAAATTACCGAAAACAAGAGCTAGCATTAAAACACCAAACCCTGTTGTTAACCAAGCTAAAGTGACACCGAGAGGGCTTGCTGTTTGTGCTAACGTACTTGGCACCATGAAAATACCAGCGCCAACCATGTTACCGACAACGAAAGCTGTTAGTACCCAAAAGCCCCATTTTTTTTGTTGCATAGAAAATACCTCCAAAGTTAGTATAACCAAGTCAAGCGAGGAGATATGTATGTCTTCCTGGTAAGGAAGAGAAGTTCCAAACAAAACAAAAAAAGCACGTAAATTTGCCGCTACATGCTTTCTATCTTATAAGAAACCCACGACATACCTCTCGATAGCTCTCCACAAACGAAACGTTTGTGACAGTTCTGCACTTATTAAATGCAGACCCAGCAAGCGTGCATGGTGGACAACGGCTTACTTCGGCAACCATTCCTTTCTCATTCATTCATCAATGCCACTACATCTCCTGAAATGATACTCTTAATGATTGCAACCTCTACCTCACCGAGATACGAATGAGGATTTAAATATTAAATTAACGTATTTAAGAGTAACAAATGAATTTTTATACGTCAATGGATATAGTAATAATCAGATTATAGAGAAGAGTTTGTTATTAAAGGTGAGGGCAATAATATACAATCTTTGAATTTTCATAATATAATAAAATGAAACTTTAATCAGTGGGGGTTTTGTCCATCCCCCACTGATTATTAGTTGAACCAATCGGGCTTTTACGGGCAGCTGATCTCCCACCTAACTTCCTCGCACTCGCCGAATTTCGAGACGTGAGTCTTGCTGCCCATAAATAGCGGGATAAATGTTATTGATGCTAGAAGATAGAGAAGGGGATGAAGTGTATGTATGCATCTAATAAGAATTCTGTAATAGGTGTACTAGATTCAGGGGTTGGGGGATTAACAGTTGCGAGTGAGATTATGCGTCAATTGCCTAAAGAAAGCATTTACTATATTGGTGATAATAAGCGTTGTCCGTACGGCCCAAGAGATGTAGCAGAAGTGGAATCTTTTATATTTGAAATGGTTGAGTTCCTCAAACAATTTCCATTAAAAGCGCTAGTAGTAGCTTGTAATACGGGTGCAGCTGCTGCATTGACTGCACTGCAAGAAGCACTAGCTATTCCAGTTATTGGTGTTATACATCCAGGAGCAAGAGCGGCCATTAAAGTGACGAAGAATGGGAAGATTGGAGTAATTGGAACAGTAGGTACGATAAAGTCCAATATGTATGAAAAAGCGTTACACGAGCTACATACATATGTAGAAGTGCATAGCTATGGTTGCCCAGCTTTAGCTACAGTTGTAGAAAATCAATTAGAAGATACAGCGTATGTAACGAAACAAGTAAAACAAGCTTTATTGCCATTAACGAAAGAAGATATAGATACGTTAATTCTTGGTTGTACGCATTATCCACTTTTAGAATCATATATAGAAAAAGAATTAGGAGAAGATGTGACGATTATTAGTTCTGCAGAAGAAACAGCGATAGAGTTAAGCACGATTTTACAACACCAAGGGATTTTGTCTGAGAATCTGAATCCGAAGCATCGATTTTTTACAACAGGCTCTGTTTCATCATTTGAACATATTGCTGAGCGCTGGCTAGGGTATCAAATTTCTGTAGAATGTGTAAATTTGCCTATGCAAAATCAAACCGTGAACTAAATTATATAAAAAGAAGCTGATCTAAAATTAGATCAGCTTCTACATATAAGATTAAACTAAGTTTAATACAGTTACTTTTTCACGTGTCATAGACTCAAGGCTCTTACGAATACCTTGTGCGCCCATACCTGAACCTTTTACACCGATGAATGGGAAGTGGTCAGGGCCGCGCTCTGTGCGTCCGTTAATTTGAACAGAACCAGTTTCGATTTTGTTAGCAATTGCAAATGCTTTGTTAATGTCTTTTGTGAAGACACTTGCTTGCAGACCGAACTCTGATTTGTTAGCAATTTCAATTGCTTGTTCATCTGAAGAAACACGGATGATTGGAAGGATTGGGCCGAATGGCTCTTCCCAAGCAACTTTCATTTCTTCTGTTACGTGGTCGATTAATGTTGGGTAAATTAAGTTACGCTCACGTTTGTTACCGATAACGATTGTTGCACCTTTTTCAGCAGCATCGTCAACTAAACCTTGAACGAAGTCAGCAGATTTATCGTCGATTAATGGAACGATTGTGCTGTCTTGTTCTGGAGATCCAACTGATAATTTAGCTACTTGCTCTTTTAATAAGCCAACAAGCTCGTCCGCTACGTTTTCGTGTACAAGTACACGTTTAATAGCTGTGCAACGTTGACCAGAGTAAGAGAATGCACCGCTTACGATATGATTTGCAGCATCTTGTAAGTCAGCATCTTCACGAACGATACCAGGGTCTTTACCACCAAGTTCTAATACAAGTGGAATCATTGCAGCTTTTTTCGCTAAATGTTTACCTGTGTTTGTACCACCTGTGAACGATACCATATTGATGCCTTCGTGCTCTACTAAGTAGTCGCCAATTACAGAACCGCGTCCTGTAGCTACGTTTACAAGACCTTTTGGAAGGCCAGCTTTATGAAGTGCTTCAACCATTTTAATACCACTAATTGCACCTTGAGTTGCTGGTTTGAAAATAACAGCATTACCCATAATTAATGCTGGTGCAAGTTTTGCAGCAGATAAGTTTACTGGGTAGTTAAATGGTGCGATTGCTAATACAACACCAAGTGGTGCGCGTTGGATAATCGCAAGTTTAGATTTTGTTCCGCCAGGGAAGCTATCGCCCATCATGCTTTCTCCGTGCATATGAAGAGCTTCTTCAATAGTGTAACGAATGAAGTCAGCTGTACGAACAACTTCTTTTTTCGCATCTTTATATCCTTTACCGACTTCTTTCATAATAATATCGGCAATTTCATCTTGCATATTTACGAGCTCATCAGCCCATTTATATAAATATTTTGCGCGATCTTGTAGAGAAGCTTCTGCCCATGATTTTTGAGCTTCTTTTGCAGATGCAATTGCTTCGTCTACTTCTCCGCGAGTAATTGCTTGTACTTGACCAATTACTTCGTGTAAGTATGGAGATGGAATGTCGATTGTTTCTCCTGAAGAGCTTTCTCTCCATTCTCCGTTTAAATAAAATTTGTACGTATTGCTAGTTGTCATGATTAGTCCTCCTAAAATAGCAACTTGTAAGAGTGAGTATAAGGTGATTGTAGGGGGTTTGATAATATTTTTCAAATGAAATGTTTGTGAAAACGATTTCTTATTCTTTTTTTATTTTGTATGCCCTTTCTTACAGAAGATTCTCTTATTTCAAACTGGATTATAAGTAGAATGCATCACTTTCATTTTTGTGATAAAAGATTATTTTATTCTATAGCTAAAAAAAACAATTGACAGAATACTCAATAAAGTTGTAAGATTATAAATGGAAAATAAATGAAAGGGGTGTGCGTAATGATTGTAATCGTAAATGTAATGGGCTTAGCTCTGTTAAATGGCGGAAAACATTCATATCATTACGCAACCCGTGCGGATATATAGGACATTTTTGTCTTATGAGAAGCGTACGTTGCGTATATCGTAACGTACGCTTTTATGCATTCCTTTGCATATCGTCAAGCGGCGGTATGCTTTTTTTTGTTTATTTTCCTTGTACCCATGCTTTGTATGGTTACGATAAAGTGAAACTTCCATCGGTGGGGAGATTGTATTCCTTGTTGATGATTAGTCTTCACCGCCCGTTAATTCGGGATAAAATAAACGTTTGGAAGGTGGAAAAATGTGATGAAATTGTATGGCAAACGAAATGTAAATGTGATGGGTTTGGATAGCGGATAAAGAAATGTGAGTCAAACGAGAACGAGAAGGGAGAGGTTATATTGTTTTCAGTACTGCAAAAATTAGGATGGTTTTTTAAAGAGCATTGGAAAAGGTATAGTATCGCAATTGGGGTACTTTTAATTGTAAACGTAATAGAGGTAATTCCTCCGAAGGTGTTAGGAATTACAATTGATAATATTAAAACAGGAGCCTTAACGAACGAGGCGATTATGCAATATATTTTTATTTTACTTGGGGTAACGATAGGCGGGTATGTGCTCACTTTTATTTGGCAGCATCAACTATTTGGTGGGGCGTTCGTACTTGAGAAAACGATGCGTTCAAAATTTATGGGGCATTTACTCAAGATGACGCCGACGTTTTATCAAAAAAATCGTACTGGCGATTTAATGGCGAGAGCGACGAATGATTTAAAAGCAATTGCGATGACAGCAGGTTTTGGTATATTAACGCTCGTTGATTCTAGTCTATATATGCTTACAATCGTTTGTATGATGGGCTTTTCAATTAGTTGGCAGCTAACATTTGCTGCGCTTATACCGCTTCCGATTATGGCGTATGCGATGAATATATACGGAAAGAAATTGCATGAACGATTTACAGTTGCACAAGATGCGTTCGGAGATATGAATGATAAAGTGCTTGAATCTATTGCTGGTGTACGCGTTATTCGTGCGTACGTACAAGAAAATGCTGATCAAGAAAGGTTTCATCATTTAGGAGATGACGTATACGAGAAAAATATGAAAGTAGCAAGAATCGATGCGCTATTCCAGCCAACTGTGAAAATGCTCGTTGGTCTTAGTTATTTAATTGGTCTAGTGTACGGTGCATATCTCGTGTTCCAATCAAAAGTAACACTTGGGGAACTCGTTTCTTTTAACGTCTATTTAGGTATGATGATTTGGCCGATGTTTGCAATTGGTGAATTGATTAATGTTATGCAAAGAGGAAATGCTTCGTTAGATCGTGTGAATGAAACGTTAGCTTATGAACCGGATGTAAAGAATCCAAAAAATCCAAAGGTTGTACAAGAGCCGGATTACATTCAGTTTGATAATGTTTCTTTTTCATATCCTTCATCAAATGAAACAAATTTAAAAAATGTTTCGTTCTCATTAAAACAAGGAGAGACACTTGGAGTTGTTGGGAAAACAGGAAGCGGGAAAACGACGCTCGTTCGTCAGCTTCTTCGTCAATATCCACTTGGAGAAGGAGATATTGCAGTTTCTGATGTGACGCTAGATAAAATTACGAATGATAACGTACTTGGCTGGATTGGATATGTACCTCAGGAACACATTTTATTCTCAAAAACAGCGAAGGAAAATATTTTATTCGGAAACAGAGAAGCGACTGAAGAAGAACTTGAAAAAGCGATTGAAATAGCTGCGTTTAAAAAGGATTTAGAGTTTTTACCGGAAGGTTTAGAAACGCTTGTTGGAGAGAAAGGTGTTTCTTTATCAGGTGGGCAAAAGCAAAGGATTTCGATTGCGAGAGCTGTTATTCAAAATCCGGAAATCTTAATTTTAGATGATTCTTTATCAGCTGTTGATGCTCGTACTGAAGCGGCAATTATTGAAAATATACGAACAGAAAGAAGCGGGAAGACGACGATTATCACGACGCATCGTTTATCAGCGGTACAGCACGCAGATTGGATTCTCGTTATGGATAATGGTGAAGTTATTGAAGAAGGTTCGCACGAGGCGCTCGTTCGAAATGGGGGCTGGTATGCTGAGCAGTTCGAACGGCAGCAAGGTGAAGGTGCGGATAGTGGGGTGAAAATATGAGCGTTTCAAAACGATTGTTTCAATATGCGATGAAAGTGAAAGGGCCAATTTTTGCAGCTATGGCGATGCTATTTGTTTTCGTCATTGCAGAGCTTGCAGGTCCGTTCGTCGCAAAAACGATGATTGATGAGCATATTGTTGGAATAGAGAGGCCTTGGTATGAAACAGAAAAAAGTGAGGATGCTGTTTCGTATAATGGCGCCTTTTATAAGCGAGGCGATCGCTTTGAGGAAGGCGAGAAAAAAGGGAAGGAAGTTCGAGTTATTCAAGTTGGTTTTCAGTACTATTTTGTGCCGAATAAAATAACGCTTGAAGGTTCTCGGTCCGTTAAGGGTGATGTGATTACCGTTCAGAGTGGTAAGGCCGTGCAGGTGTATAAAGCGAAAGCATTAACGAAAGAAGAAGTATTTGCGTTTTATAAACCAGAAATAAACCGACTATTACTACTTGGCGGTGGATATTTCGCTTTATTAGTAGTCGTATCATTATTTGCGTACGGAAAGCAGTTCTTCTTACAGAAAGCAGCAAACAAAATTATTCAAATTATGAGAGAAGACGTTTTTTCTCATATTCAAACGTTGCCAATTCGGTATTTTGACCATTTACCGGCAGGGAAAATTGTTTCGCGTGTAACGAATGATACAGAGGCAATTCGTGATTTATATGTAACGGTACTTGCGACATTCGTCTCTAGTATCATTTATATTATCGGGATTTTTGCCGCGCTATTTTTACTCGATGTAAAACTTGCGATGTTCTGTTTATTAATTATCCCGATTTTAATTGTTTGGGCGATACTGTATAGAAAGTATGCGTCTGTATACAATCATAAAATGCGTTCGCGTTTATCGGATATTAACGGAACAGTGAATGAATCGATTCAAGGGATGCCGATCATTCAAGCATTCCGTCAAGAGCGTGAAACGAAGAAGGAATTTGAAGAGTTAAATGGCGATTATTTTAAATATCAAAATAAAATTTTAAATTTAAATGCAGCAACATCGCATAACTTAGTGTCTGTATTAAGAAACATCGCTTTTACAGGAGTGATTTGGTATTTTGGTGGTGCTTCATTAAGTGCTACGGGTATTGTTTCACTCGGGGTACTGTATGCTTTCGTTGATTACTTAACGAGATTATTCTCGCCGATTACAAATATGGTGAATCAGCTTGCTAACTTAGAGCAATCACGTGTTGCATCAGAGCGTGTTTTTGAATTGTTAGAGGAAAAAGGAGAGGCAGTAGAAGAAGAACGTATGCCTCGTTTAAACGGAAATGTGAAATTCGATAATGTGTCATTTTCTTATAATGGGAAAGATGAAGTATTGAAAAATATTTCTTTTGAAGCGAAACAAGGGGAGACAGTGGCACTTGTTGGTCATACTGGATCAGGAAAAAGTTCCATTATGAATGTACTCTTCCAATTTTATGAATTTCAAAAAGGAAAGCTTACGATTGATGGTCACGATGTAACAGAAATGCCGAAACAGGCAACTCGTGAACATATGGGAATTGTATTGCAAGATCCGTTTTTATTTAGCGGAACAGTCGCATCAAATGTAAGCTTAGAAAATGAAAAAATTTCAAAAGAGCGTATCGTAAAGGCGTTACGTGATGTTGGTGCCGAAAGATTTGCGAACAATTTAGATGAAGAAATTACGGAGAAGGGAAGTACACTTTCAACCGGAGAACGTCAGCTTATATCGTTTGCTAGGGCGCTTGCTTTTGATCCAGCTATTTTAATTTTAGATGAAGCGACTTCTAGTATTGATACAGAGACAGAAGCGATGATTCAACAAGCGTTAGAAGTTGTGAAAAAAGGAAGAACGACGTTTATTATCGCTCATCGCCTTTCAACAATTAAAAGTGCAGATCAAATTATTGTGCTTGATAGAGGAACGATTTTAGAAAAAGGATCTCATGATGAATTAATGAAAAAACGCGGGCGTTATTACGATATGTATAAAACGCAAATGGAAGGAAACCAGAGCGCTTAATATTTAGAAGAACTTGCGATTTTCGCAAGTTCTTTTTTGATTGGCAAGGTGAATGAAATTATATCGGTGATTTTTCGAATATATCGACCGCAACTCAAAATATATCAGCGATTTTTCGAATATATCGACCGCAACTCAAAATATATCGGCGATTTTTAAAATATATCGACTCTTCGACAAATCATGACGGGCGCGATATTATTTTACCTTTCCTATAATAAATGCTATATTAAAAAATGTTACTTATTTTTTGTATGTAGCGTTATTTTTCCATTTTGTTTGATTATGAAGAAAAAGGTTAAACTAAATAAGAACATTTTCATTGAAAAATTGTTCAAGATTGCATACAATCAATATAGTTTTTAAATTCCTATCAGAATACTTGGAGGATCACGGTTATGAAAAAATTATTTTCAGTGCTTGCAGTAACTACATTAGCAATTGGGATTGTAGCGGGCTGCGGCAAAGAAGAGAAAAAAGATACAGCTAGTCAAGATGCGTTACAAAGGATAAAACAAAGCGGTGAACTTGTAATTGGAACAGAAGGTACATACCCACCGTTCACATTCCACGATTCAAGCAATAAATTAACTGGATTTGACGTTGAGCTATCAGAAGAAGTTGCAAAACGTTTAGGTGTAAAGCCTGTATTTAAAGAAACACAATGGGATAGCTTACTTGCTGGTTTAGACGCAAAACGTTTCGACATGGTTGCTAACGAAGTTGGTATTCGTGAAGATCGTCAAAAGAAATATGACTTCTCTGAACCATACGTTTCATCTTCAGCGGTATTAGTTATTGCGAAGGATAAAGATAAACCTGCTACATTTACTGATGTAAAAGGATTAAAAGCAGCACAATCTTTAACAAGTAACTATGCAGATATTGCTAAGAAAAATGGTGCGGAAATCACTAATGTAGAAGGCTTTAGCCAAGCGGCAGAATTATTAAACACTGGCCGTGTTGATTTCACAATTAATGATAAGTTATCAGTATTAAACTACTTAGAAACGAAGAAAGATGCAAAAATTAAAATTGTAGATACAGAAAAAGAAGCATCACAAAGTGGTTTCCTATTCCGCAAAGGTAGCGACAAGCTTGTACAAGAAGTAAATAAAGCGTTAGAAGATATGAAAAAAGATGGTACGTACGACAAAATAGCGAAAAAATGGTTCGGTGAAAATGTATCTAAGTAGTGCATTGGTCTCAGATCGATTGTCTACATGGGTAGATATTATGCAGTCTTCCTTCATGCCTATGCTGAAGGAAGCTGTGTTTACGACAATTCCATTAACGCTTGTTACGTTTATTATCGGTATTATACTTGCGACGTTAACAGCGCTCGCGCGTATTTCAGGTAGTCGTATTTTACAATGGATTGCTCGTATCTATGTATCTATCATTCGCGGAACGCCACTTCTTGTACAGTTATTTATTATTTTCTATGGTCTTCCAACTCTTAATATTGAGGTTGAGCCATATACAGCAGCAGTTGTTGGATTTTCATTAAATGTCGGTGCATATGCATCTGAAATTATTCGTGCTTCTATCCTTTCAATCCCGAAAGGGCAGTGGGAAGCAGCTTACACAATTGGGATGACATACCCGCAAGCATTAAAACGTGTTATTTTACCACAAGCAACGCGTGTATCCATTCCGCCGCTTTCGAATACATTTATTAGTTTAGTGAAGGATACTTCATTAGCATCGTTAATTTTAGTAACAGAAATGTTCCGAAAAGCGCAGGAAATTGCGGCAATGAACTATGAGTTTTTAATCGTTTATTTCGAAGCAGGTCTTATTTATTGGGTAATTTGCTTCCTATTATCTATTGTGCAACAAATATTAGAAAAACGTTCTGAACGTTACACTCTAAAATAATCCTTTCATAAAAGGAGTTTTTGTTTTTATGATTTCAATTCAACGTTTACAAAAAAGTTTCGGAGATAATACCGTACTAAAACATATAGATTTATCAGTTGAGAAGGGCGAAGTTGTTGTTATTATCGGGCCATCTGGATCTGGTAAAACGACATTTCTACGTTGCCTCAATGTGTTAGAAACACCGAACGCTGGTAGCATTCGCATCGGTAATAAAGAGCTCGATTTCTCTAAAAAAGTATCGAAGAAAGATATTGTAAATCTTCGTACGCAAACAGGTATGGTATTCCAGCACCATAATCTATTCCCGCATTTAACAGCACTTCAAAATGTAATGGAAGGGCTCGTTACAGTGAAAAAGATGGGGAAAGAAGAAGCGAAGAAAAAAGCAAACTACTTCCTCGAAAAAGTTGGTCTTGCGGATAAAGTAGATTTATATCCGTTCCAATTATCAGGCGGACAACAACAGCGCGTCGGAATCGCTCGTGCACTTGCGATGGAGCCGGAAGTTTTACTATTTGATGAGCCAACGTCAGCGCTTGATCCGGAACTAGTTCAAGAAGTTTTAAAGGTAATGAAAGAACTTGCTAAAGAAGGAATGACGATGGTCATTGTAACGCATGAAATGCGCTTTGCTCATCAAATTGCGAACCGTGTTATTTTCATGGATGGCGGTGTCGTTGTCGAACAAGGTACACCAGAAGATGTATTTACAAATCCAAAAGAAGAACGAACGAAGAAGTTTTTACAAATGTTGCAGTAAATAAGAAAGGTCTCAGGGCATATGCCCTGAGACCTTTTTGCCATATATATTTATTTTTGGAATCCGCCAAGGCTTTGTTCAGCCATTGCAACTAAACGTTTTGTAATTTCTCCACCAACAGAACCGTTAGCGCGAGCCGTAGAATCTGCTCCTAATTGTACACCAAATTCTTGAGCGATTTCGTACTTCATTTGATCGATTGCAGCTGTTGCTCCTGGTACTACTAATTGATTGTAAGAACTTTGGTTTGCCATAGGAATATATCCTCCTTAGAGTGTAAAAGTTTTTTTGGTTGGACTAGCTGGAGTTGAACCAGATTGCCGCCCCGTTTGGCGCTAATCCATCGG
This sequence comes from Bacillus cereus group sp. MYBK30-2, assembly GCF_051915945.1. Taxonomy (NCBI): domain Bacteria; kingdom Bacillati; phylum Bacillota; class Bacilli; order Caryophanales; family Bacillaceae; genus Bacillus; species Bacillus cereus group sp. MYBK30-2. The sequence goes on along the minus strand of NZ_JBQAFR010000001.1, from coordinate 2,110,142 downwards.
TAATTAAGTTTGTACTCATAGTATGGATGTTACCTAGAAAGATATACAAAATAATAATTTGTAAATTTTGTAAAAAATCTTCGCTATTTTGTAAATTATGAAATAAGAGTAATCGTTGTATTTTTAAGAAAGAAGGCTAAACTAAGAGCAATATCATATGAGTGTTTTTTCTTTGTATAACCAGCTTGGCTTACTTAACTTATGATTTGTTAAAGTGAGATAAATTACAGCTTAGTAATATAAAAACTAAAAAGGTATCAACTTCGTATTTCTGTTTTAACCCAGGAGGGGGCAGAAAAAGGAACTGACCGATCCTATGCATGGCTAGATGCTCTCTTCAATCTAAAAAAAGAGGCTTTTTACAGGTTTTTAAACGATAACGTATGGAGGAATAGCGATGGGAATTTGCCCGCTTTGCAACGCACTAGAATCACAAACATATTCTTGTCAAAATTGCCAAGGTGTACTCCAAGATTATGGGAAAACTGTAGATTACTTAGATAATTACAGTGCATATATGGATCAGGAATTATTAAGTGCGGTAGACGGTTTAACAAATAATAATTCACAAGAGTATTGCAATCATGTGTTTTATTGCGGAGTATGTAATGTGGAAACGGAAGTTGTAGTGAAGCTCATATAAAGTGAAACTTTAATCAGTGGGGTTTTGTTCATCCCCCACTGATTATCAGCCCTCACCAATCGGGCGTTTACGGGCAGCCCGACTCCCACCTAACTTCCTCGCATTCTCCGAATTTTGAGGTGGGAGTCTTACTGCCCGCAAATAGCGGGATAAATAGAAAACTTCCACCTTATGAGTGAGGTGGAAGTTTTTGTATTTGTGAGTTAATCATAGGGGAAGGGATATTTTCGGTGTTTGACGAGGGCTCTGATTTTATTTGAGACATTTTTTCTTTCGTGTCGCGCAAAGAATGTTCAGTTAAATAGATGGCATATTCATAAAATAATTGGCGTGTAAGTTCACTTTGTTCTTTTAACTTTTCATCTTGGAATACAGTTCGCCCAGGTTTAGAATTTGCTTCAAATAGCCATGGTTTTTCCATCGTGTCTAAACCGATATCAAAACCGATTTCGCCAATGTTCCCGGTTACTTGTTTATCGAGTGCATAACTTATTTGTAAGGCTGTTTGTTTTAATGTATTTTCAATTTGAACTTGCTTTGTTGAATCAGGAAAAAGTTCCTGAAGTAATTTTGTATCACCACCGCTATTTACATGAGTTGTTAAGCTACCTTTGCCAGCGATTTTGGCGACAATTGCACTAACTATCCAATTGCCAAAATGGTTTTTATTTGTATGGATGCGAAAATCGACGGGTTGCCCTTCGAAGCGGAGCAATGAGATGCCTTGCTGTACGATAAAATTTTTTAAATCATGTCCTTTTAACACATGGTTAAGAAGTGCTTCTAATGATTGATACTTTCTTAGTTTGTTTTGGTCATTTTCACGATAACGACAATAGTAGCGATTCTCTGCTTGAGAATAGAGTATTTGATGAATATTTCTCCCGAAGCTACCATGTATCGGTTTCATATAAATATACTTATACGTACCAAGAAGTCGTTCTACTTGTTCAAAATGTTGAAAAGCTTCTGTTTTTGGCAAGAATGGTTTAATCGAATTTTCTTTCATTAGGAGTTGATGAACTTCCCATTTGTTGAAAAACCCTGGATTAAACCATGGGATTGCATAATCGCTTTCTAATCGTTTCTTTGCTCTCACGATTGGTTTGTAAGTTTCTGATTGGCGATTTGGTAATCGGTCGTAAATGACATTCGGTAAAGGGACTTTGCTTTTTACCCATCTTTCTTCTTGATAGAAGTACCCTTCAATTGTTTCTTCTTCCCAATTTATATGTTGAACGCCAAAGACAAATACAAATGGTCGCAATGTGAATGGTAGTGTTAGTAACTCACCGAGAGAAGTTGAACGATTTCCTAAAGGAGTATTGGATTCATCGTTAAAACCAGTTGTGAAAATCCCGATTAATGGACCAAAAATGATTGTTTGATTTTGTGTGAGTGCATGGATTGTCGTTGAATCCGGTAGTAAAAGTTTGTCTGCAATGTGTTTTCCAATAGTGATTTCGCGAGTGAATGAATAATGAATTTTAATATCTTCACATGCGATATAACGTATACCAAAGGAAAGGGATGTAATCGGTGGTGTAATAGAAAAAACGTAAGGTAAAGTAATACTATTTGGATACTCATCTGAAATGTTTAATGTATATACGTGCTCTTTCAACAGAGTTTCTCCTCCTTTCATTATGGTGTGAAACGGCTAAACTTTAATGGACCATGAAAAATTTGCTCAGCTAACTGATCGTTATATTTGGTGTAAATTTCGTATGACGGCATCGTATTGACGTACATAAGCCAAATGGCCCCTTTCTGATCCATAATGGTAGAAAGTTCTAGTTCGAATAATGAAGAATATGACTGATCAAGTGTTTGAAAAACTTCAGTTACAACGTCATGTAAAGCATCTTTCAATAATTGAACGCCAGTTGAAGAAAGTAAATATTTAATTTTAGAAAATGGATGTAACATAGAACGTTCTGTTGCTGAAAGTAAAAATTGTGCAGGGAATGAACCTTTTTGTATAAATTGACCGAGCACTTCCCAATTCTGCTCTTTATTTTTTTGTATAATGGTTCGAATATGGATTGGATATGATAGTTGATTTGGAGGTTGTAGCATTGGGTGAATCATATAACGGGATAATTGTATGTTAAATTTGCACCATGATATAAATTCATCGGTCCGTTTAAATTGAGTAGAAGTATGATGCTGTTCATTTATTGTATCGATATGAAATGTTTTATTTTTGTAAGTGGCTCGATATACATCTTCATTGGAATGTATATTCAGTGGTCTTATAATAATATCTCTTGTTTCTAGTAGTAATTTGAAAATTCCTTGTACTGTTCCTTTTTTTATTTTTGGTATGTAAGGGGAAAGACGTTTATTAGCAAGAAAAAGATTGTGTAAATCGCTTGGATTAATAAGCGTGTTATTTAAAAAAGTAGTGGAAGAACGTTTGTGTAATGAATGAATAATCGGTTTTGCTTGTTGGAATTCCTCATCCTCTTTGAAATGACAACGATCATATATATATGAAGGAATGGGAAAGGTTTGATCTATCCAATTTCCTGTATCTGTATCGTAAATAAGACCGGAAACAAGATCTGTCTTTGAATCAATGCTAAACGGTGTGAATTGGGCAACGACGTTATGATAAAGTCGAGCTCGCTTAGCGATTTCGGTGTAATACGTTTGCTCATGATGAGATTGAGAAGTTAAAAGACCAAGAACCAACGAAATCACTCCTTTATTAACAAGATGTTTGCATAATAGGCGAAGCTATATATTGCAAATACGTTTTTATACCATTATACTTTTGTCCGTATGACGATATGCTATCGTTTTAGAGAAGTGAAAGGTTGATTATAATGAATATATGGTTGAATATGTTAACAACGACAGGGCTCGGGGCAATTATTGGAGGATACACGAATCATTTAGCGATAAAAATGTTATTTCGTCCTCATCGTCCTATTTATATTGGGAAGTTTCAAGTTCCATTTACGCCGGGGTTAATTCCGAAGCGCCGTGATGAGCTTGCTGTTCAATTAGGGAAAATGGTTGTAGATCACTTGTTAACACCAGAAGGAATCGGAAAGAAACTAACAAATGAAGAGTTTCAAAAAAGTTTAATCCGCTGGGCACAAGTGGAAGTGGATAAAGTAATTACGAGTGAACAGTCGTTACGAGATATGTTAGAAAATTGGAATGTTGCACATGTAGAAGAAGAGGCGACTCAAAAAATCGAACATGTTATTACAGAAAAAACTCATGCATTTTTAGCAGAGTACTATACATATACATGGGAACAAGCATTACCTCAGTCTGTTCATGAAAAAGTAGAGAATGCGATTCCAAATGTAGCGTCTTTTATTTTGAATAGAGGGATTAGCTTTTTTGAAAGTGAAGAAGGAAAGGCACGTCTTTCAAAAATGATTGATGACTTTTTTGCTTCTCGAGGAACGTTGCTTAACTTAGTTGGTATGTTTTTAGGGAATGTAAGTTTAGTGGATCGTGTGCAGCCGGAAGTTATTAAGTTTTTAGGACAAGATGGAACAGGACAACTTTTAACTGATGTACTGCAAAAAGAGTGGGAAAAGTTAAAAGGAAGAGACGTAAAAGAATTAGAAACATTTGTAGAGAAAGAAATGATTGTGAGCTCCATATTGTCAGCAGTTAAAGTAGAGGAAACAGTGAGTAGATTTTTAAATCAGTCTGTTCAGGAAGTATGTGAGCCGGTTCGAGAAACGATCGTTGAAAAAGTGGTCCCTAGCCTGATGCAGAAAGGCTTGAAGTGGGGGACAGAAAACGTCGGAGATATATTGAAAAATCTACACCTTGCGGAAATCGTCCAGCAAGAAGTATCTACATTTTCAACAGAGAGACTAGAAGATCTCGTATTATCCATTACAAAAAATGAGTTAAAAATGATTACATATTTAGGGGCGTTATTAGGAGGAACGATTGGATTTATTCAAGGCTTGTTGCTCTTATTCCTTAAGTAATAAAGGTGGGTACATAGAAATAAAAGTGAAATTTCTTCACATCTCTTGCATAGTTTGATATGGTAAGAAGAGGTGCGGATAAAAAGCACTTAAAAGGCAGTGCGTACGAAAAGCGCTAGCCTTCTAAAGGAGGAAAAATAAAATGACAAAAAACATTCATGATGTTGCATATGAATTACAAAAAGCAATCGCTGAAAACGAAGATTTCCAAACATTAAAAGCAAGCTACGCAGCAGTACAAGGAGATGCAGCTTCAAAGAACTTATTTGAAGAGTTCCGTACAATGCAACTTGGTTTACAACAAAAAATGATGCAAGGTCAAGAAATCACTGAAGAAGATAACCAAAAAGCACAAGAAGTTGTAACTCGCATTCAACAAGATGCAAAAATCACAAAGTTAATGGAAACTGAGCAACGTTTAAACATCGTTATCACTGACGTTAACAAAATCATCATGAAGCCACTTGAAGAATTATATAGCGCGCAACAAGCGTAATGATAGAAGACGCTCCTAATATGGGAGCGTCTTTTTTGTTTAGGAAATGGATGAATTGCATTTTGATAGTCCTTCCACAAAAAATCCCATCCAAAACAGCCTTTTTTAGTGACCATTTTGAATGGGATTATGATAGATTCTACAATTTTTGAATATTTCATCATTTGTTGAAATACTCAGTTTCTATATTCTTTTCCTTCAAAAACTTTTCAATCTCTTTTTGCTTTCTACCATTAACTTTCTCAAAGCGCTTTGTGAAAGAAAAATCTGTCTTGAACAAGTTACCATCTTGTGCGAGTTTGTCTATTTCCTGGTCTAGTTCTACTGAAAGTGCCGTAGACGATGAAATAAATTCATAGATTTTCTTCGAAGGCTGTTTATAATCATCAGGTATAGTATTATTACTAATAAAATCATGGAAATTCGCATCATTTTGCTTCGCTAAATCTATTAGTTTTTGTAATTTTTCTCGATCGGATTCAGTGACATTCTCATCAGTAATTGTTGAAGAAAGTGGAACGATGTTTTCAAATAACTCCCCACTATAATCTAAATAATTTTTAATACTTTTTTTCATTTCATCTTCATTAATATTTTCATTCTTTTTTGAGGAATTGAATATATTTTCTGGAATTTTAATAGTAACATCTTTAATAGATTGTACATCGTCTAATTTATCATCTTGTGCATCGTTTGCTTCATTAGATTGTGCATTGTGTGAACAAGCTGATATAAATAAAAGAGTAAGCAGCATGAGTAGATAAGTATATTTCTTCATTTTAATCTCCTTTTTCATTCATTAGTATCTTTGTAAAACGGCTAAATTCCATTTTAAATACTTTACTAAAAGTGAGTATACATGTTTTATCATTTGGTAAGATATTACAGAGATTAGTAAGCCGATGCAAAAAGCTATGAACACACTATATACATCTGAATAACTGATTTGATGAAACCCTTTAAAAAATCCTAATCCTAGTAATAAGATAGGTGAAATGATTAATAATGGAGTGGCAATTATAAGTGCTAGAAGAATCGGTAATAGAAAGAGTAACAAGAAAAAGGCGATAATGACAAATATAAAGTTCAAAAAACTTAAGCTCATAACAGAAAATATTGCTGTTATAATATTTTTGAGGCTGCGTTTATGATCGGCGTTGCTTATAGCATATGTAACATTAAGTTCTTTAGCGATAGTTTTAGGGTTTCCTAGCTTTTTAGAAATTTCTTCTTCAGACTTCCCATCCTGTTTACCACTGATAAAATGAGTTTCGTACTCCGAGATAATATCTTGTCTTTCTGAATTAGGCAGATTCCTTAGAGAAGAATTAAGTTGTTTTAAAAATTCACTTTTGTTCATTACAATCACTTTCCTTTATAAAATGATTAATCACATCTGAGAATCTTATCTATTTTTTTATAAACAGCACAACCTTTCTACAACTTTTGAAATGGAGATATAAGAATTCCAATTAATGGTTATTCAATTATTTACAAATATACCATTTACTAGTGTTCTTTGCAAGGTACTGTAATATTGTTAATACTATAAATAGATGAAAGTATTGTTATATATTCCTAGAGGGGGATATCTATAACAAGAAGCATAATATGGCCGAGAATCTTTTATTAACCCATAAGTTCGCCACAATTGGAAATATTGTTTTTTCCAATAAGGAATTAATCGACTTATAAATTCTCCATAAATGTCCGTTTGTGTAACTACTTTTATTGAACTCAGCGCGGATGATGAAGTGAACTTTTTTGTTCAGCATTAGGGCTACAAAATTGAACAAAACATATAAATAAAATACGAGGGCACTTCTATTTCTAATTTATTAAAATAGGCTTTATAGTAAGAATTTCTAAAAATATAAAGGAGGGATATGCTTTGTTTCCAGGTACTTTATATGAAACACATGTTAAAACAAAAAATTTAGAAGTAGCAAAAGAGTTTTATACTAAACTTGGATTATTTCATGCTCGCACTATTGAAGAACGCCGTGTAGCATTCTTTTGGTTTGATAAAGAAAATAAGAAGGAACAAATGCTTGGTGTTTGGGAGGTATCAGAAGAAGCATTCCATACAAGTCACTTTGCATTCAAGGTTAACTATGAAGAAATCATCCATGCAAGAGAATGGCTTCTTAATAAAGGAATAAACCCAAGGGCCGCTTTTGGTCTTGAACCTTCCGATCCTATGGTTCATACCTGGACACCTACTGCAAATCTTTATTTTTATGATCCTGACGGCAATTCTTTAGAATTTCTGTGTTTACTTCCTGAAAAGAAAAAAGTAAAACAAGATGTTATGTATTTAAGTGAGTGGGAAAGCTTGGTGAGTGAAGAATAAATTTGATTTTTGACTCAGATCCCGCAAGACAATTTTAAAAGGAACCATAACATTGCTCAAGTGGCAAAGTTATGGTTTAAATCACAAAGATTCTAATGAATAAGCTAATCATTTCGAATATCCTACACTGATAAGCGTTTTTATTTATTATTTTGTAAAATTCCCGGCAAATTTATGGGTAAAGTGACAATATCAGAATGGTATTTTAAGATAAATAAATAATTGTAAGCGCATTCCTTAATGGTTGTCAAAATACTATCAAATTCATATCATTGGAAAAATAATGTATTTGTAATATAATGATAAACAATACTTCACCACATTAATTAACTAGGTGAAATTAAAATCTTTATTACACACATTATGAAATAAAGGGATGATTAGTTTGAGTACAGGTGTAAAAGCAAACGACGTGAAAACAAAAACAAGAGGAGCAGATCTTGTTGTTGATTGTTTAATTAAACAAGGTGTTACACATGTTTTCGGTATTCCAGGAGCAAAGATTGACTCTGTATTTGATGTACTGCAAGAAAGAGGACCAGAGTTAATTGTTTGTCGTCACGAGCAAAACGCAGCATTTATGGCAGCGGCTGTTGGTAGATTAACAGGGAAACCGGGTGTATGTCTTGTAACTTCAGGACCAGGAACATCGAATTTAGCGACAGGTCTTGTTACTGCGAATGCGGAGAGTGATCCCGTTGTTGCTTTAGCTGGTGCAGTTCCGCGTACTGATCGATTAAAACGTACGCACCAATCTATGGATAATGCTGCACTATTCGAACCAATCACAAAATATAGCGTAGAAGTAGAGCATCCTGATAATGTGCCAGAAGCTCTGAGCAATGCATTTCGAAGTGCTACTTCCACAAATCCAGGAGCAACTCTAGTAAGTCTTCCGCAAGATGTTATGACTGCGGAAACGACTGTAGAGTCTATCGGTGCGCTTTCTAAGCCGCAGCTTGGAATCGCTCCCACACAAGATATTACATATGTAGTAGAAAAAATAAAATCAGCGAAATTACCAGTTATTTTACTTGGTATGAGAGCGAGCACAAATGAAGTAACGAAAGCGGTTCGTGAATTAATTGCTGGTACAGAACTTCCTGTTGTAGAAACGTATCAAGCAGCGGGTGCGATTTCACGTGAGTTAGAAGATCATTTCTTCGGCCGCGTTGGATTATTCCGCAATCAACCAGGTGATATTTTACTAGAAGAAGCCGATCTTGTTGTATCTATCGGTTATGATCCAATTGAGTATGATCCAAAGTTCTGGAATAAGCTTGGAGACAGAACAATTATTCATCTTGACGATCACCAAGCAGATATCGACCATGATTATCAACCAGAGCGTGAATTAATTGGTGATATCGCTTTAACTGTAAATAGTATTGCAGAGAAATTACCGAAGCTTGTATTAAAGACGGAATCAGAAGCAATTTTAGAACGATTGCGTGCGAAATTATCAGAACAAGCGGAAGTTCCAAATCGTGCTTCAGAAGGTATTACTCATCCATTGCAAGTCATTCGTACATTGCGTTCTTTAATTAGTGACGATACAACTGTTACGTGTGACATCGGTTCACATTCTATTTGGATGGCGAGATGTTTCCGTTCTTATGAACCACGTAGACTATTATTTAGTAACGGTATGCAAACGTTAGGTGTTGCGCTACCTTGGGCAATCGCTGCAACGTTAGTAGAACCAGGTAAAAAAGTAGTTTCCGTGTCAGGTGATGGTGGTTTCTTATTCTCTTCGATGGAGTTAGAAACAGCTGTCCGTTTAAATGCGCCGGTTGTACATCTCGTTTGGAGAGACGGTACATATGATATGGTGGCGTTCCAACAAATGATGAAATACGGCAGAACATCAGCTACAGAGTTTGGCGATGTTGATCTTGTGAAATATGCGGAAAGTTTCGGTGCAATGGGTCTTCGTGTCAATACACCAGACGAATTAGAAGATGTATTAAAAACGGCATTAGAAGCAGAGGGCCCTGTCATTATTGATATTCCAATCGATTACCGTGACAACATTAAATTAAGCGAAAAATTATTACCAAACCAATTAAATTAACGAGGGGCATGAGTGAGATGAGTGTTGCACAAGTAATTGACATTGATGCAAAAAGAACGAAAACGAACAATGAAGTATATCAAACATCTACAATGCTTGCGTTATTAGATGGTATATACGATGGCGTTATTAACTTTGAAGAATTAAAAGAGCGCGGGGATTTCGGCATCGGTACATTTGATCAATTAGATGGTGAAATGATTGCATTTGATAATGATTTTTACCATTTACGCTCAGACGGTTCGGCAGAAAAAGTAGAACCAGAAGAAACAACACCGTTTGCGACTGTAACGTTTTTTGAAAAAGAAATGAGTTATCGGGTAGAGCATCCGATGAATCGCGAAGAAGTAGAAGCATTATTGCATGAATTAATGCCAAGTAAAAATTTATTTTATGCGATTCGAATGGATGGGACTTTCCGTGAAGTAAGAACGAGAACAGTTCCAAGACAAGAAAAACCGTATACGCCGCTTGTTGAGGTGACGAAATCACAACCAATCTTTTCGTTTGAAAATACAGAAGGAACAATGGCTGGATTTTGGACGCCAGATTACGCGCAAGGCATCGGTGTAGCGGGGTTCCACTTGCATTATATTGATGATAAAAGAAGCGGGGGCGGACATGTTTTCGACTATGTTGTAGAAAACTGTACGATCCAAATTTGTCAAAAAGCTCATATGCATTTAGCACTTCCGGAAACAGCCGATTTTATGACGGCAGAATTATCAAGAGAGAATTTAGAGAATGATATTGCAACTGCGGAAGGTGCGGAGTGAAAAGAGAAGCCAATTTGGCTTCTCTTTTATTTTTTTGTATCACTCCCGATAAGCTGAACAATGTTCATCAGAAATGAAATAATTTTCTTTACCTGTTACGGCTGATACTTCCACCAATTGATGTCCAGACGAATCCCATACTGCGACAGTGTATAAGGACAACCATTCAATATTCCCGCGAGCGAGTCGGAAAGAATAATAGTCGTTATTTGTTGTTACTAAAAATTTTTTATAAATAGCTTTTTTCGTTTTTCTGTTTTGCAAAATAAGAACAAAGTCTAATTTATCCTCTGTTTTCGGAACTTGCAGTATTTTCGCTACAAACATTCCATTAGGGTTTTTCTTAGTTTTATATACTTTTTCTGATTCTATTTTTAGTTCAGGTTTGCCTCTCATAGTCTCTCCCTTTGTATATACTTTTTACTTTGAAACAAATGGATGCTTCTCATAATAAAATCGCCACGGATAATGAACAGCTTCTTCTGCATAATCAATATTAATGCGAGGGCCGGCTATTATGTTATATGTGGATGATAAATGTTCTTCCTCTGGAACGAGTTCAATATGTAACGTATTACTTTGGAGTGATACCCCGCGTTCTTCTAAAGTGATTCCGAGTGCGCGGCATAGTTTTCCGGGGCCATTTGTTAAGTTTTTGTATTGTGCTTTCGTAATGTCGGTTTTGTTGTAGCGCACTAGTTTCATTTCTTCGATTCCGTCTACAGGCTCAAGAGCGCGAATGAGAACTCCTTGCGGGGTGCCGACTGGTGCTGTAATAACGTTAAAACAATGATACATACCGTAAATAAGATATACGTAAGCATGTCCTGGTGCGCCGAACATGACTTCCGTTCGATCTGTCCGTCTTCCTCCGTAACTATGTGCGGCCTTATCATCTGGACCTTTATACGCTTCTACTTCTACAATAATTCCGCTCCGCTTTATGCCATCTACAATATGCACAAGTTTATGTCCGAGTAACTTTTGGGCGACTTCTAACGTATCGCCTTCATAAAAAGAAGGTGGTGCTTGCATAGTACTATCTCCTTTGCCAGTTGTATATGTATATAGTAAACCAAATTTTCAGTAGTAATTCTAACTCGTTCTATTTACTACATTTATTTCATAAATTATGGATAGAGTACAACAGCGAAGAGGGGGAGTGCGACATGATTTATCGCTTACTAGCTCTTAATATAGATGGGACGCTACTATACAACAACGGAAAAATCGCAAAAGGGTTACGGGAAACAATTGACTTTGTGAAAAGAAAAGATGTATACGTTACATTGTTTACGAGTCGTAATTTTCAATCCGCTCATAAAATAGCGAAGGCGTTAAAATTAGATTCTATATTAGTTACACATAGTGGTGCTTTCGTTTCAGCATCGTTAGATAAGCCGTTCGCTCAAAGGAGGTTATCTGAAGAGAAAACCTTTAATATTGTGCAAGTATTAGAGCATTTTGATTGTAATATTCGCATTTCGCATGAACGATTTTCAATTGGGAATCGTGAGAGAAATACACCAAACTTAATTGCGCGTACTGTATTATCAAGTGCAGACCCGTTATTTTATCCGGTTCAATTTGTAGATTCTTTAGGAGATGCACTGCGTGATCATCCAGTAGCTGCGCCGAAAATTGACGTTGTCTTTCATAGTAAGGGTGAACAAGAAAGAGGGCTTAACACGCTAAAAAAAGCGTTTAAAGATATATCATATGTCGATTGTGATGCGAAACGAATAGAAATTCTTCCAGAGAATGTATCGAAGCTACGTGGGTTACAATTGCTTGGTGAACATTTAAACATACCGCTAAATGAAATGGTTGCGATAGGGGATAGTTTAGAAGATTTAGATGTGATTGAAAATGTTGGGCTCGGGGTAGCGATGGGGAATGCTCCTGTAGAATTAAAGCAAGCGGCGGACTGGATTACACGCTCTAATACTGAGAACGGCGTAGAGTATATGATTAAAGAGCATTTCCGTAAACAATTCCCGCTTCCATTTTTAAAGAATCATAAACATACACCGAAACGATGAAAGAAAAACGTAGCTTTTTGGCTACGTTTTTTTGTCGACCTTATTTGAAAAATTTAAATTCATATTCAAATGAAAAATGAAAGCGTTTTAGGTGGTGAATTGTGTCTGAAATCCAGACAATTCACTTGAATACTTTAGGAAACTGTTGTAGAGTGGATGATGTTGCCAAAACAGTTACACCACATGAAATATTCTTCAGATTAATTTCATTGAGCTCCCATAAGTAAAAGCACTTTCGCATGTTAGTTTAGTTCACGTATTATCTCAAAAATGAATTGTAGTAGTTTCACCAATTAGTTGTAGAGCTTCTTTGTTTTATTTAAATGGATTATTTGTAAATTAGTATGAATAGGTTTTAAGTACATATGAAATGTACTTCTTTTTATAAGTTTTTGAAATTTGAAAAGGGGGAATGAATTTCTTGAAGAAATCATTTAGTCAAAAGGTAAAAAAAATAAGTAGTAGTTTTATGGTCGTATTATTAGTATGTATGAATTTTTTAATCCATTTACCAAACAAAGCAGAGGCAGCTACAACAGAATTAAAAGGTTTAGGTGATGTATCTTATTACAACGCAATCATTTTTGGAGATCATAGTGCAACAAGTGCGGATATTGAGGGTGCGATGGCTGTTCAAAAGAATATGAACGCATCAAGTTATACAGTCGTAGCGGCTGCAACTGGAGCGAGTAACTTAGCTGGAGCAACATGGGTAGATGAAGGAAATCCATCATTATTACTAGGTGGTCAATTTACGAAAGCGGGAACAGGACAGGTAATTATCCAAGATGGAACAGTGGCGATGACAAAAGATGGTGACCCTGAAGGTGCAATGAAATCATCGTATGATCGTATCTCTTATAGAGAGCAAGCAGAGATTGATGCCAAATTTAAAGAGTTTAGAAAAGACGTTGAGGGTGTAATTGGGGATGCGAGCCAACTACATACAGATACACCAAAACCTAATATGAGCTTTGGTATCGGAGAAGATGTAAAGAATCCTAATATTTATGTTTCTTCAGGCTTAACAGGAAAGAAAACATTTGATGTAAGAGATGTTTATCTTCCGAACATAGATAACAAAGACTTTATTGTTATTTATTCAGATGCGGAAGAAGTGAATTTTGGTAGTGGTGCAATTTTGTATGATACAAGAAATACTGGGATGGCAACAGACTTAATTAATACATCTCAAGCATATGATCCTAATTCATCTTTTACTGAGTTAGCTAATAAAGTAATTTGGGTGTTTCCAAATGCTACTAAAATATCCACTAAAGGTTATGGTGTAGTAGGAAGCGTGTTTGCGCCTAACGCAGTTGTGGAAACAAAAGGTGGTTCTATTAACGGACAAGCCTATGTTGGTGGATTACACCAAAGAGATGGATTTGAGGTCCATAATTTCAAATTTAACTGGCCGAAATGGAAAAAGCCATCAGTTGAAAAAGGAAATTTACAAATTAAAAAAGTTGATGAAAACGATGAAAATATTGTTTTAAAAGATGCGAAATTTGATGTTATAGATAAAGATAATACTGTTGTGGCTACTGTTACAACAAACGATAAGGGTATTGCGGAAGTTAAAGACTTACCACTTGGTGACTATTTTGTAAAAGAAATAAGTGCACCAGAAGGATATATAAAAGTTGATAAACCGGTAAAAGTAACAATTGATAAGACAAACGTAATTGAACTTGTTATGAAGAATACGAAAAAAGTAGAAAATGGCCAATTTAAATTATTGAAGAAGGATAGTGAATCTGGTCAACTGCTACCAGGTGCAAAATTTGATGTTATAGATAAAGATGGGAATGTTGTGGAAACAATTATTACAGACGATAAAGGTGAAGCTTTATCAAAACAACTTCCAGTTGGAACATATACATTAAAAGAAGTTGAAGCGCCAAAAGGTTATGAACTATCATCTAGCTCAGTTCGTGTTGATGTAGTATCTAATGAGGTTGTTACGGTAGAAGCATTAAATAAAAAAATCGATGAAAAAGTAACAGGTCAATTTGAAATCGTAAAAGTAGATGCAAACGATAAAACGAAGCTACTATCAGGCGCAGAATTCGAAGTGTATAAAGATGGTAAAAAAATAGATACGTTACGAACAGATAAAACAGGTAAAGTAATCTCTCAGAAATTAGAACCAGGAAAATATACATTAAAAGAAACGAAAGCACCACAAGGATATAAGTTGCTAAAAGAAGAAATTGAAGTCGTTGTGGAAGCAGACAAAGTAGTAGAAGTACAAGTAGAAAATGCGAAAGAATTAGGAAGCTTACAAGTAATCAAAAAGGATGCAGAGAGCGGAAAAGTTCTAGAAGGCGCGGAATTTAGACTGAAAAACGAAAGCGGTCAAGTAGTTGGAGAAGCGAAAACAACTAATAAAGATGGCATTGTTACATTCGAAAACGTAGTGCCAGGTAAGTACACGCTAGAAGAAACGAGAGCACCAGAAGGTTATAAAGCAGTAGAAGTAACAGTGGAAGTAAACGTTGTAGCGAATGAAGTAGTAAAACAAGAAGTTACGAACGAAAAAATAACAGGTCAATTTGAAATTGTAAAAGTAGATGCAAATGATAAAACGAAGCTACTATCAGACGCAGAATTCGAAGTGTATAAAGATGGTAAAAAAATAGATACATTACGAACAGATAAAACAGGTAAAGTGATCTCTCAGAAATTAGAACCAGGAAAATATACATTAAAAGAAACGAAAGCACCACAAGGATATACATTATTAAAAGAAGAAATTGAAGTCATTGTGGAAGCAGACAAAGTAGTACAAGTACCGATTGAAAATGCCAAAGAACTAGGAAGCTTACAAGTAATCAAAAAGGATGCGGAGAGTGGAAAAGTTCTAGCAGGCGCAGAATTTAGACTGAAAAACGAATCTGGTCAAATAGTTGGAGAAGCAAAAACAACAAACAAAGATGGCGTTGTTACATTCGAAAACGTAGTGCCAGGTAAGTACACGTTAGAAGAAACGAAAGCACCAGAAGGTTATAAAGCAGTAGAAGTAACAGTAGAAGTAAACGTTGTAGCGAATGAAGTAGTAAAACAAGAAGTTACGAACGAAAAAGTAACAGGTCAATTTGAAATTGTAAAAGTAGATGCGAATGATAAAACGAAAGTATTATCAGGTGCAGAATTCACAGTATATAAAGATGGTAAAAAGGTAGCGGAACTGAAAACAGATGAGAGTGGAAAAGTGATGTCACCGAAATTACCATTAGGTGAATACACAGTGAAAGAGACGAAAGCACCAGCGGGTTATAAACTTTCTAATAAAGAATGGAAAGTAACAATTCAAAACGAGAAAGAAGTAGTAAAAGTAGAGGCAGAAAACGAAAAAATCTTAGGTTCTCTACAAATTATTAAAATGGATGATAAAGATCAAGAAAAACGTTTAGCAGGTGCAGAATTTACATTGAAAGATGCTAAAGGAAATGTTGTAAAAGAAGGAATTACAACAGATGAGTCTGGAACTGTTAAAGTAGACGGACTAGTGCCGGGTGAGTATACGTTAGAAGAAACAAAAGCGCCAGAAGGTTATGAGTTAACAAAACAAGTAATTCAAGTAACAGTTGATGGTGAAAAAGTTGTTGATGTAAAAGTAACGAATAGTAAGAGCCTTGGTCAATTTGAAATCGTAAAAGTAGATGCAAACGATAAAACGAAGGTACTACCGGACGCAGAGTTTGAAGTGTATAAAGATGGTAAGAAAATAGATACGTTACGAACAGATAAAACAGGTAAAGTAACCTCTAAAAAATTAGAACCAGGAAAATACACATTAAAAGAAACGAAAGCGCCACAAGGATATACATTATTAAAAGAAGAAATTGAATTCATTGTGGAAGCAAATAAAGTAGTACAAGTACAAGTAGAAAATGCAAAAGAACTAGGAAGCTTACAAGTAATTAAAAAGGATGCAGAGAGTGGAAAAGTTCTAGCAGGCGCAGAATTTATACTGAAAAACGAAGCCGGTCAAGTAGTTGGAGAAGCAAAAACAACAAATAAAGATGGTGTAGTAACATTCGAAAACGTAGTGCCAGGAAAATACACGCTAGAAGAAACGAAAGCACCAGAAGGCTACAAAGCGGTAGAAGTAACAGTGGAAGTAAACGTTGTAGCGAATGAAGTAGCAAAACAAGAAGTGATGAATGAAAAAGTAAAAGAAAAAATAACAGGTCAACTAGAAATTACAAAGGTAGACGCTAATAATACAGATAAAACATTAGCGGGCGCAGTGTTTGAAATTTGGAAAGATGGAACAAAAATAGACACATTAACAACAAATAAAAATGGTAAAGCGACTTCGAAAAAACTGGAGCCAGGAGATTATATTTTAAAAGAAATTCAAGCACCAGAAGGATACAATTTATCCGATAAAGAAATCAAGTTCACGATTTCTAATCAAAAAATCGAAGTTGTAAAACTTCAAATTATAAATGAAAAAGATACAGGTGAAGGAACAGAAAAGCCAGGTGAAGGAACAGAAAAGCCAGGTGAAGGAACAGAAAAGCCAGGTGAAGGAACAGAAAAGCCAGGTGAAGGAACAGAAAAGCCAGGTGAAGGAACAGGAAAACCAGGTGAAGAAGTAGGAAAGCCTAACTTACCAGAGAAAGAACAAGGCGGCTCTAATGATCAAGAGCTTCCAGCTACAGGGCATAATACGAATTATCTTCCGTTTATAGGGGTAATTCTTGTACTATTAGGGCTACGTTTAAGATTTATGATTAAAAATAGTTAATAGGATTTATAAAAGGCATAAGAGAAAATGTTTTCTCTTATGCCTTTTGCTTTTATATAGAAAAAATAAGGTAAAAGCTTCTGTATTGACCTGCAAACGCCCTTCAAGTAAACTAAAGAGAGTTTGCAAATGAAAAGGTGATAATGTTGTTAATTTCAATTAAAACGTTACAAGATGATCGTTTTTTACGTCCGCTACAAAATATTGGCGGTTTATTTTTTGAAGAAAGCACGATAGGGTTTGAGCAAGAAGAAGCAAATCTGATCGTTGATATACAGATAGAAGGTAATGTGACAGCATCGGCTCGTTTAACGGATGTTGCAACCGGAAATGTGTATGAAGAAACATTCTCGAAAGATTTATCTGCTTTCACAGAAGAAAAAGAACGTATGAAGCAAGTGAAACATGTTGTTTCTTACGTATATCTTTCTGTGCTTCAACAGCTAACTGGACTTGAACAGAGTTGGGGAATTTTAACTGGGGTACGCCCAACGAAACTTCTTCACAAAATGCTTCAAAATGGTATGTCAAAAGAAGAAGCGCATAAAGAACTTCGTGAAAGTTATTTAATTCATGAAGAGAAAATTGAGCTTCTGCAACGTATCGTAGATTGCCAATTAGCGGTCGTTCCGGATTTATACCGTTTGAAAGAAGAAGTAAGTATTTACATTGGTATTCCGTTTTGTCCTACAAAATGTGCGTACTGTACGTTCCCGGCTTATGCAATTAACGGACGCCAAGGATCTGTTGATTCATTCTTAGGTGGCTTACACTATGAAGTTCGTGAAATTGGTAAGTTTTTAAAAGAAAAAGGTGTTAAAGTTACGACGATTTATTACGGCGGTGGTACACCGACAAGTATTACAGCAGAAGAGATGGATATGCTGTATGAAGAAATGTACGAAGCGTTCCCAGATGTGAAAGATGTGCGTGAAGTAACAGTTGAGGCAGGTCGCCCAGATACGATTACACCAGAAAAGCTAGAAGTGTTAAATAAATGGAATATTGACCGTATTAGTATTAATCCGCAGTCATACCATCAAGAAACATTGAAAGCAATTGGACGTCATCATACTGTAGAAGAAACAATTGAGAAATATCATTTAGCACGTGAAATGGGAATGAACAATATTAATATGGACTTAATTATTGGTCTTCCTGGTGAAGGATTAGAAATCTTTAAGCACACGTTAGATGAAACAGAAAAGTTAATGCCAGAATCGTTAACAGTTCATACGTTATCATTTAAACGTGCTTCTGAAATGACACAAAACAAACGTAAATATAAAGTAGCAGGTCGTGAAGAAATTACTGCGATGATGCATGAGGCAGAAGAGTGGACGAAGAACCACAATTACGTGCCATACTATTTATATCGTCAAAAGAATATTTTAGGTAACTTAGAAAACGTTGGTTATGCAATACCATCGCAAGAAAGTATCTACAATATTGTTATTATGGAAGAAGTGCAATCTATTATCGGACTTGGTTGCGGGGCATCAAGTAAATTTGTTCACCCACAAACAGGAGCAATTACACACTTTGCGAATCCGAAAGATCCAAAATCATATAACGATGGCTTTGTGAAATATACAGAAGATAAACTGAAAATTTTAGAAGAGCTATTCGCGTAAGGAGAAGAAGGCTGTCCCAATTTTGGGATAGCTTCTTTTTAATATAGGGGGATGTTGTTATCAGCTTTTGTCGATAAATCGATATATTTGAAAAACCGCCGATATAATTGCATTTACTGAGATGTGGATTAAAAACTAATTGCATTTGTAAAACTATGTCGATAATAATCAGAAAAATTAGTCAAATTATTAGAGGACAATGTCTACTTATAGACGAAATGATAGATTTATGAAAGAGAAAAGGGGGAAATTGTTGGCATGTACATGACGATAGGGAGAATTTTTGATTTAGCAGTGGGCAAGTATCCGAATAAAGAGGCGTTAGTAGAACCAGAAAAAAATATTCGCTGGACATATAAACAGTGGGATGAGCAAATAAATAAAACAGCGCAAGCTCTATTGAAAGAAGGAGTAAGAAAGGGAGATTGTGTATCTGTTTACTTATATAACTGTCGTGAATTTGTAAACGTTTACTTAGCTTGTGCGAAAATTGGCGCGATATTTAACCCAATTAATTTCCGCCTAAAAGCAAAAGAATTATCGTATATCCTCCAAGATGCAGCCTCGAAAGTAGTTGTCTTTGAAAAAGAAGTCGAATCAACTGTTGCTATGATTGAACGAGATTTTCCAAATACGTCTTTTTGGTATGTAGAAGACGATACACCTTCCTATGCTAGTTCCTACCATGAAAAAGTAAATAAAGCATCAGCTGAAAAAGTAGATATTGTAGTTGATGAAATGGATTTTTGTTCTATGCTTTATACGAGCGGTACGACTGGTCGTCCGAAAGGCGTACTACATCGTCATCGTGATATGGCTGAGCATAGTATGATTTGTACGTATTTCATAAAATATAACAGGGATAGTGTTGGGCTTGTAGTAGCGCCTTTATATCATTGCGGCGAGTTAAACGCTGGAATAATACCGCGCATTCAAGTTGGTGGCAAGAATGTTATTTTGCATCACTTTGATACGAAAACAGTATTACATACGATTCAAGAAGAGAAGGTTACGACGTTTTTTGCAGCACCGACGATGTGGAATATGTTACTGCAAAAAAATCTAGCCGAGTATGATTTAACTTCGATGAAGATTGGCGTATATGGCGGGGCTGCAATGGCTCCAGCGTTAGTGAAGGAATGTAAAGAACGTCTTTATATTGATCTTGTTCAAATTTACGGAATGACAGAAATGGGACCAGTTGTTGCGTTTCTCGTAGAAGAGGATCAGATTACGAAAGCTGGTTCAGCAGGAACACCATGCTTTAGCCATGAAATTCGAATTGTCAAACCGAACGAAGATGCACCGGCAGAGCCAGATGATATGTTGCCTCCTTATGAAGTAGGGGAAATTATTTTGCGTGGTCCAACTATGATGGCTGGCTATCATAATCGAGAAGAAGCAAATGCAAAATCAATGTATAAAGGATGGTATCATTCTGGTGATTTAGGCTACTTCGATAAAGACGGCTATTTATTCGTTGCAGACCGCGTTGATGATATGGTAATTAGCGGTGGTGTAAATATTTACCCTCGTGAAATTGAAGATTTCCTTCATAGCCACCCTGGTGTATTAGATGTTGCAGTACTTGGTGAGCCAGATGAACTATGGGGAGAACGTGTTGTTGCGGTCGTTGTAAAGAAAGATGAAAATATTACAGAGGCTGATTTAGAAACGTATTGTAAAGAAAGTGATGAATTAGCAGATTATAAACGTCCACGTCATTACTTATTTGTAGATGAACTTCCGCGTAATGCGAGCGGAAAACTGCAAAAGTTTGTGCTGAGAGAGTCGTTACAAGGATCGAATAAATAGGGAGCAGAACAGTCGTTTATACAGATAAGGCTACCTTTCTTAATAAGGAAAGGTAGCCTTATTTTTTGGGAATTATTAGATATGATAAATAGAGTGATCAAAAAAATAGTATGTACCTTCTATTTATAATTCCTTCCTACAAGGCCATTTAATTGAATAAAGTCGTATTTTTTTGAATTGGACCATTTTGTTGAAAAAGGATATCTCCAATTTTTAACGAATACAGGGTTATAAATAAGCAAAAGTGGTGAGATAAATAGGAAAAAAATTTAATTTCTTTTTGGACAATAAAACGGAAAAATGTATAATTAACAGGCTTCAGAGCGCGGGTTGTGTTTTCGCAGAAGATGAGACCCGGTTACTTATTTCAGAGGCACGAACTCCAGAGGACCTCAAGAAAATGGTAGAAATGCGAGCCGATGGTTTACCACTTGAATATGTTGTTGGATACGCAGAATTCTGTGGGTTGCGGATAGAAGTGGATCAAGGCGTTTTCGTGCCTCGTCAACGTACCGAGTTTCTTGTTCACCAGGCAGAAGCTCTGTCATGTTTTGGTGATATCGTCGTTGATCTATGTTGCGGGTCAGGTGCTGTGGGTGTAGCACTGGCAGCAGCTTTAGGACAAGTTGAATTGTACTCTGCTGACATTGACCCTGTCGCAGTACGATGTGCAAGCCGCAACGTAACAGATTTCGGTGGCCATGTTTTTGAAGGTGACTTGTATATAGCTCTGCCTCACTCAATTAAAGGCCATGTGAACACCCTAGTTGCGAACGTACCTTATGTTCCTACCAAGGCAATAAAGCTGCTCCCACAAGAGGCTCGCCTACATGAACCGAAGGGGGCGCTTGACGGAGGAGAGGATGGACTTGACATTCAGCGAAGAGTAGCAAAAGAAGCAATTCTCTGGCTAGCACCGGGAGGACATCTTTTAATAGAGACGAGCGAAATGCAGGCAACTCAGACCTTTGAAATCTTTGTTGGTGCTGGGCTTACCACGAAAGTGGCTAGAGACGAGGAACTAGACGCCACTGTCGTTATAGGATCGAATTCTGTTTTTTAGCATAAATCAGTACGTAGTCTTATTCACAAATGAAATGATAATTTCCTAGCAATATACAAATAAACAAAAAATCCTTATTCAATTAAAGGGCGCTATTGTTCAATAAACCCTAGATTTTCAAACGACTTTATTGTTATATTTTTGAGTACAGTGAAGTATCTTATATCGAAAATTAAACAACTATATTTTAACCCCATCCTAAATTTAGAACGGGGTTATGCTTGTTTTAGGTTTTAAAATTAAATAACTTTATTGTCTTTTTACAGAACTTATTCGATATGCCGATGACTTTGTCATCGTATGTCAGTCAAACAAAACAACATACATACTCGTGAAGGTCGGAAGCTAGAACAAACTGAAAACAAAAGAAGGAAAAACATCGGAAAGCCATATGAGGGAAAACCTCACGTACGGTTTGATGAGGGGAAGCTGAAACGGAAAAGAGATGGCAGAGCCATCTCTAAAGAAAATTTAATCTGTTTCAGTTTTCTACTCTACTATGTTTTTTTACAAATACGTGCTTTAGTTTTTTACAAACACAAGCTTTAATTTTTTGCGGAATCGGGTGATTAGCATAATGGCAATCATACCAAAAATAATTTTCCCAATGTGCTGTCCAAGTACTGTGAATATATCTTGTAAGTTTTCGCCTAACCAGTAACCACAAATTAAGAAGAAAGATACCCAAAATAGGGCGCCTGAATAAATTGTAATTGCAAAACGGCGAAACGGTAAGTTGATAATTCCTGCAAAGTACCCTGTAAAGTGGCGGACACCTGGAATGAAAAAAGCGATAAAGATTAGAAAATATCCGTATTTATCAAACCACATTTTCGTTAAATCAATTTTTCGTTGTGTTAAAAATACATATTTCCCGTATTTCTGAATGAAAGGCATGCCAAGTTTATTTCCTAAAAAGTATTGGAATGTCATACCTACACTTGTCCCAATAAAGGATAAAATAATTAAAATTGGTAAACTCAAATCACCTTGATGCGATAAAAATCCTGCATAGGCTAATGTTGGCTCTCCTGGAAACGGAAGAGCGATATATTCTAACAGCAACCCAATAAGTACTACATAATACCCATATTGCTGAAATAATTCATAAATCCATTCCATGTTGTGCTCCCCTTTTTTACGGTATTACTCATGTACAATACCCAATTTACACTGATGTTGTTAAATATCTTCCTCTTTCCAAGTTGAACAGTTCAAACTCTAAATTTCACTGTAGTAAATTGAAACTTTAATTAGTAGAGCATCACCTACTGGTTATTAACCCACACCAATCGGTTCACCCGCAATTTGTATGATAGCAGTGAAAGAGTTTGGCTGGAGAACTTGTGCTGGCATTGTTTTTTGATAACCACATTCTCTTCATATTTCTCGATAGGATCGATCATACTTAATATAGCTCTTTACTAATTAGTAAAGAGCATCGAATCGTAAATGTTGCTATTAGAGAAAATCATAGCGATATAAAAATATATTAAATTGATCTTCCTTTGGTCCAAAATGAATGGCTTTTTCTTGTACACGTTTGAAGTTTTGCTTGTCATAAAATCCATAGTTGCATGCATTATCTGTATATAAATATAAGGATGTCACATCTTCTTTTGTCATATATTGGAACAATTCATTCATTAAAGTTTTCCCAACTCCAAGACCTCTAGATTCTTCGGATACGATGAATAATTGTATACAGCCTTGAAAATGATCTTCTTTTCCTTTAATTAGTTCTTTATATGTTTTTTGAACTTTTATAAATGCTTTTAAAAATTCTCTATTCTCTTTATTAGTCATGAATAGTTTAAGCGTGTTATAGGCAAAGCTAAAAGTATTATGAAATTTCTTTAAACGGTTTTTATCCTTTTCGGAATCGCCTAAAATGACACCAATAATTTTATTATCTTTTTCAGCTACCTTGCTAAAGGAACTTCCTAAAATACAACTTTGTAGATAGAAGTTTAGTAATGAATTTAAAAATTTTTTATCTGTAATGAATTGATTAAATCCAAATGCCTCGCCAATTAAATGTTTTATAGGCTCATAGTCTTCCTTAACAAGACTTCTATATTTTACTGTGTTCATAATTGTATACTCCCTTTATCAATGTAAATAACTTATTATATAAATAGTAAAGTCTCCTCTAAGGGGAGAGTCAATGGTAGTGAGGGAAAAAATATAAAGGAAGAGATTAAAGTGAAAAAATTCTTTTCTATTGGAGAAGTTGCAAAAATAAAGGATATAACGATAAAAGCATTAAGGTACTATCATAAAATGGGGATTCTTATTCCAAAACATATTGATGAATCAACTGGATATAGATATTATTCTATAGATCAATTTATTCACATTGATATTATAAAAAGCTGTAGAGAGTTAAACACCAGTATAGTAGAACTTCAAGAGATTTTTAAGGAATGTAATACGGATAAATTGCTGCAATTTTTACAATTAAAGAGAGAAGAAGCGGAAGAAAATATAAAGAAAATGAAAGAAGTAATCGAAACGATTGATTGTTTAAATGCGAAAGTAGGGAGTTCACAGGATATATTAAAGAATGATGAAATATCTATTCAGTTCTTTGAACAGCGTTATGTAATTGTAGCCCCTTGTAAAGAAGTGGGGAGTTTACAAGAGTTACTTTATTATTCCGATTTAGAGAAAATCATTCAAAATTATGAAGGGAAAATGTCAATGGAAATGGGGATTCTATACAATGTAAATGAAAAGTGGGATGTAGAACCAAAGTATGTTTTTAATAAGGTGCAAGATAATGTACATATGGAAGAGGAGCAAAATATAAAAATATTACCGGGCGGGAAATATTTAACATTAGCGTATAGTAAAGAGAATGAAGAGGAACGTAGAAATACCATGATTAAATATGTAAAAGAAAACAATATAGAAGTGGAAAGTTTTATTGAAGTGGAGTTAGTTAATGATGTTTTTAATACGGAGTCTTATAGTTGTCAACTTCAAAGTTTTATAGGGGATAGTGAGAATAAGAAGTTTTGATTTCATAATTTGATGTATGATACCCCGTAATTTACGGGGGTATCATACATGGTGGAGAGCTTATTATTTACGTGAAAAACCTTCTTCGTCAAGGTATTCCGCAGCTTCTGGATAAGAGTTGAATGTACCGTCTAAGTTTACACCAGCGTAAACGTTCCACATGTCATCCTCAGATATAAGAGTAAGAATATGACCATCTTCGTTATGCCATTCTTCTTCTTTCGCAGGTTCTGCAGGAACTACTATTTCTTCTTGTGATAGTAGTTCAATGGATTGCTCAATTACTGAACGTAATTCCTCTGCTGAAAATTCACGGATGTTAATCATACCTTTGTCGTCCGTTTTGTAGCCTTTAATACCGCTTGCGTATACAAATCCGTTTCCGTTTGGATGTAAATGATATACAACGTTCTTTTTATCTAAACGACTTTCTTCAAAGTGAAAGTTTACGCGTTTTAATGATACGTTCTTTCTTTCTAATTCTGGGAAAGATTCAATAATCGATAATTTTTCTTCAAAAGTTAGCATAGTGCCTCCAAGTGTATAGTAAAAGATTTAATTTGTTCATTATAGCATAGTTGTAATTGTTTCCAAAGGTAAGGGAGAAACTTTTCATTGAATACGTTTACTTCACGAGACTGTAAAGAGTTTCTTATAAATACGCTAACGAATGAATCTTTTTGGGTGTACAATGGAACGTGGACTTTATATGAAGGTGGTTTTTTTATGATTCAAAAAATAGCAAAGGAATGTTTAGCAGGGTTTACTGTTGCGATTGTTGCTTTGCCGCTAGCAATTGCATTTGGTATTGCCGCGACGGGAACGTCTGAAGGGGCACTAGTTGGATTGTATGGTGCGATTTTTGCAGGTTTGTTTGCGGCGTTATTTGGCGGCACACCAGGGCAAGTAACTGGACCAACTGGGCCGATTACAGTTATTGCAACAGGCGTTATTGCAACTTACGGATTAGAAGCAAGTTTTATTGCATTTATGATGGCAGGGGTATTTCAAATTTTATTTGGTGTATGTAAGCTTGGCTCTTACGTTCGCTATATTCCGTACTCTGTAGTTTCAGGGTTTATGAATGGGATTGCACTTATCATTATTTTAGGTGAAATGAAGCACGTACAAAATAGTTTTCTACTTGTGTTATTAACGATTATTGTAATGATTGTTTCTGGAAAATGGATTAAGGCGATTCCATCAAGTTTAGTGGCATTAGTAGGTGTTACAGTAGCGTTGCCGTTATTTTCATCTATGCTACAAGGACTTACAGTACACTTACCGGTTGTAGGAACTATTTCTTTAAATAAGGTAATTGAAAAGATAGGTACAATTCCGGAGGCGATGCCAGCTCTTCACGTACCGGCTTTAAGCGGATCGGGAATGTTGGAACTTGTATTACCAGCTCTAAGTATTGCTTTACTAGGATCCATTGACTCATTATTAACGTCTGTCGTAATGGATAATGTGACAGGGACACGGCATAAAAGTAATAAAGAGCTAATCGGACAAGGTATTGGTAATATTGCGAGCGGTTTGTTCGGAGGATTAGCAGGAGCAGGGGCGACTGTTAGGTCTATTGTAAATATAAGAAGTGGCGGGAAAACGGCACTTTCAGCTTGTATGCATAGTGTCATATTATTTATTTTCATTATGGGACTCGGTTCGGTGGTACAATATATCCCACTTGCTGTATTATCAGGTATTTTAATTTTAACTGGTATAGGGATGTTTGATTGGGAAAGTATGAGGAAAGTGCACGTAGCCCCAAAGGGTGATGTTATTGTTATGTTCGTGACGATGTTTGTGACAGTGAAATTTGATTTAATGGTTGCTGTTGCGTTTGGTATTATTCTTTCTTTCATTATATATATGGTGAGATGTAAAGAACGGAAAGCTTCTATTATAAAAGAAAAAGAAGCGACGTACACGATTCAGGGATCACTTTCTTTCCTATCAGTAGATCGTATTTTTACTTCTTTACAAGATGTGAAGTCACCGGTTGTTTTACGTATGAAAGATGTACGTTATATGGATGTATCAGGAGCTATGGCGTTATTAAACTTTGTTGAGCAGTCAGATAAAGTAGGAGCGAGTGTGACGCTTGAAAATGTGCATCCACATGTTGAAAAGACGATAGTTATGATGGCGAATGATGAGCAAAAAGAGAAACTACAGTTTTTAGAAGTTAAGGCAGTATAATAATAAGAACCTTCACACGAGTTGCGTTGTAGAGTGTGGGGGTTCTTATTATTTATATATGTGTTGCTTATGTGGAGAATCCTTATGTCTGGATTTTATAAATCTGTTGAGCATCAATTAGATCATCTAACTTCTAATTATATTTAGGATTTGAGAAATGGCTACCTTCACAAATTAATTGTGTACGGTTAACGAAATTATAAACTTAAGATGATTGAATAAGTCACATTGCGTCTGTTTTTTCAGATTTCTCAACTTCCTCTTGAAAAGGGAATTTTAAGAATTATTTTACTTAATTTAGCGTGTTGCAAACAATCCTCTTACTGACAAGAGCTACAGTATATTACAGGTTTATCTTGAATAAGTAAAAGTAGTAAATTTAAGGGAAAATAGGATGGAAATAATCTTGTTTTGTACATATTATATTTGGAACGAGAGTATTCAATATATAAGAAATTTGGTATGATAACTAAATGAAATAGAGTGAAGTTTCTCTAGATTAAGCAAGAATACTGACTTGATATTTATTTAAATCATATTTGAAAGAAAAGAGATAGAAGATGAATAAAAAGTTTGTAAAAGGCGCTGCAATTTTAACCATTACAACGTTCCTATCGAAAGTGGTGGGGAGTTTTTTTCAAATTCCATTGCAAAATATAGCGGGAGATGAAGTACTTGGGATTTTTCGCCTCGTTTTTCCTGTATATATGATAGCCTTAACTTTATCAGTAGCGGGGGTTCCGCTAGCAATATCCCAGCTAATTGCTGAACTTCATGAAAAAAATGATCGGGACGGAATTGCTAAATTGTTTACGTCCGCATCTATTATCGGTGTTATATGTGGGATATTCGGATTTTTAATTATTATCATTGGATCGAGTAGTATTGCAAATATGCTTGGTGGACAAGAGACGAGGCTACCATTAATTGTTACTTCATTTGCCTTGTTAATCGCACCATACATGGCAGTGTATCGTGGATATTTCCAAGGATTTGGAGATATGATACCTACGGGCGTATCACAAGTAATTGAGCAGTTGATTCGCGTGTTCTTTATGCTAACGATTGCTTATGTATTTGTATATTTGAATAAAAGTAGTGATATCATAACAGGTGGAGCAATGATTGGCTCTTGCTTTGGCGTTATTACGTCACTTATATATTTACGAGTAAAATATGTGAGAAGCACGTATCGTTATAAGAGTAAAACGTATTCGTTACAAGACTTTAAGAAAAACGCGAAAAAAATACTCCGTGTTTCAATTCCCATTGCCATTGGAGCGTTATCTATGCCGGTTTTAAATTTAGTTGATTCCGTAACAATTCCACATGTACTACATGAATCTTCGGCAACTATTCAAGAGCAATTCGGTATATATAGCCGTGGTTTTGCATTTACGCAATTAATTGTTGTACTTGCAAGCGCAATGGTAT
This sequence comes from Bacillus cereus group sp. MYBK30-2, assembly GCF_051915945.1. Classification (NCBI taxonomy): domain Bacteria; kingdom Bacillati; phylum Bacillota; class Bacilli; order Caryophanales; family Bacillaceae; genus Bacillus; species Bacillus cereus group sp. MYBK30-2. Next base: position 2,081,853 of record NZ_JBQAFR010000001.1, on the reverse strand, counting down.
TTCCATTAATTCCATTATTAACAGCTGCTTTAACAAAAAAAGATATAGCTTTAGCTAAACTGACAGTAAAGCGCACAAATGAGTTTGCGCATGTTTTAACAATGCCGCTAACGATATGGCTTATGGCGCTCGCAGTACCGCTTAATGTTGGATTATTTACAGACACAAAAGGAAGTGGCATGCTAGCCATTTTAATTGGTAGTTCGTATTTCACATCACTTACGGTATTATCAATAGGAATTTTGCAAGGGATTAAGCGTTCAATGCAAGCGGCATGGATTATCATTGGTGCGAGTTTCGTAAAAATTATTTTAAATATAACGCTAGTAAAACAAGTTGGTATAAATGGAGCAGCGTATAGTACTCTAATCATATATATACTGATTTGTATCGCGAATTACATTTATATTAGAAAAGACCTTTCCTATCCAATACATATAGGGAAATTTATAGCGGTGATTGTAGTATCTAGTATTTTAGGGGTAGCATTATACTTTGTGTCTACACTTATCAATGTGACAGATTCTAGACTTTTTGCAATGATATATAGTGCTGTAGCGCTAGGAATAGCTTCCTTGTTATATGGCGTATGTGCGTTGAAATTAAACTGGATATCGAAAGAACAAATTCCGTTTTTACGTAAATAAATTCGATTATTATAGAAAATGAACAGCATTATAAATAAGTATGGTTTGTTATATGTTTTTAAAAGAATTCAATTTGAAGTTATCAAACCTTTCTCGGTAAGGAATTAATAGCAATTTGTTTAATTACAAAAGAGCTGATTGTGAAACGTTGGAGGAGGCTAAGAGTGCGGTTAGTTTTATCAGGATATTATGGTTTTTATAATGTTGGGGACGAAGCAATTTTACAATCAATTATTAAAGCGCTGCATGAAGAGGATCCTACTCTTGAGCTTGTTGTACTTTCTAATGACCCCGACTATACAAGGGAAATGTACGGTGTAGAGGCGGTAAATCGTTGGGATATAGGAGCGATTTACCGAGAAATAAAGAAAAGTAATGGTTTAATTAGTGGAGGCGGTAGCCTCTTGCAAGATAAGACGAGTATAAGAAGTATTCTATATTATACAGGTATTATGCGGTTGGCTCTTTTGTTGAAAAAGCCGTATTATATTTATGCCCAAGGAATCGGGCCTATTACGAAGAAGCGAAATCGTTTATTGGTGAAATGGCATATATCAAAGGCTGAATATATATCAGTGCGTGATGAAGACTCTTTTTTGTACTTAAAAGAAATTGGTATTAAGAAAGACATCGAACTTGTTCCAGATCCAGTATTAGCTTGTATGCCAGAAAAAAAGAAGACCAATTGGCTGCAAAAACATTCTTTACAAGGGAAAGTTGTTGCGGTTAGTGTACGGTACTGGGATGCAAAAGAAAATTATATGAAGAAGTTAGCAGACACGCTAAAAAGACTTAAGCAAGAGGGATATCATATTTTATTTGTACCGATGCATGGTCCATTTGATCAAAATGCATCAAGGGAAATCATTAATTTGATGGGAGAAGAAGCACACATGCTCCCTTATAAAATGGATATTCATGAAAAAATCTCTATTTTATCAGAATGCTCCTTGCTAATCGGAATGAGACTCCATGCTCTTATATTAGCGGCAGTTGCTAATACTCCGATGATTGGCATTTCATATGATCCAAAGATCGATTCATTTGTACAACAAGTAAACCAACCGAGTATTGGGAGTGTAGATGGAGGCTGGACGCCAGAGACACTATATAGCATGGCAATCAACCAAATAGAACAAAAAGAATATATACAAGAAACTTTAGGACAAAGGGTAGAGGAATTAAGAGAACAAATTTCAAGAGCATCCAAACATATTATTAATGACTTACATGCAAAAGAGTCTATAAAAAGAGGGATGTAATCTTAGTTTTAGAGAGGTAGAGGGACATTTCCTAGCTCTTTCTCCTTTTTGTAGTTGAAGGTACAAGTGAAATAATAACAATGTCGAAACCCATAATAGTTTAATTTATTATTTCCCACAAATAGCGGAATAAATAAAGAAGAAGCCTCTTGTAAATTGGTTACAAGAGGCTTCTTTTAGTTCTTAAACTTAAACATTTCACCACTCAAATTCGAATCACTATACACAAACAACACCATATTAATATTGTTGTCTTTAATGTATTGATATACATCCTTTTCGTGATAGTGACGGAGGTCGAGGATGGATGTGTGTTTAAAGCTTTGTGCTAAGTGAGGCACGATTGCGTTTGCGAATGAATCTTTTAGGACTAAAGCTCGTACATCATTTGGCGCATTGTTATTTTCGATGACGATTTCTGGATAGTCGTTTGTGTAGTAACCTGCGTATGATGTTGTATCATTTTGTTTTTCTACGCCATATAGTTCATCCAATGTGTGATATACAGTGCCGTTTACATCTTTTGCGGTTACGCTTGTGAAGTTGAAACCGCCTTTCGGTGTGTAGTAGCATAGTTTTTCACCAGTCGCATCGATCAGTTGGTATAGCTGGTTGTTAAAGCTTCCGACTAGATGTTTATTTGGAGCGCACGTACGAGTGTAATCTTCTTTTTTTATTTCTTTTCCTTTATATATAGAAGATTGTTGCCCGATTGTGTTCATTATATATTGATAGCCTAAGAAGGCACCATCCATATTCCAGTGATGGTCTGTTTTGAAGTACATACTTTGTATTTCTTCATTTGTATAGTTGTGCTTAAAATAATCCATAAGTTTAATTGGCTTTACGTCCGCTGGAAGTTTATTTAGAAAATAATTTAAATTTTCCTGTGCATATGTGTGAATATAAGAAGGCAATTTAAATGATAATGCATTCGTTTTGGACGGTGGTAAAGCAAAGTAAAACTCAATATTTTGTTCTTTTAAAAACTGAGATAAGTCTTTTACAGCTGGCATAGCTTGGTCAATCTCATTATATTTTGTAGTCCAAGCTGGGTTTTTTAGAAGCCATTTATCATCAGTTAGAATAATATCGTTAATGAGAGACTTGCCCATTTTAATTTGGGTAAGTGTATAGTTTTTAATGAAATCATCTCTTCCGATTAATTGATCGTTTGTATATGTCTCAAAGTCTTTAAAGAAGCTGCCTTTTGCGAGGGCTTCTTTTGTAAGAGTTGGTTTTTGAGCGAGCGGACGATTTTCAACGGGCGAAATTGCTCGGTCAGTTTTGAGAAGCGATAATATGCCAAATGAAAAGATAATGGTGAGAAAACCGATAAATAGGACGATGTTCCCCAATTTTTTCATAATAACTTTTCCTTCCTACATAAGTTAAAACCTGAAGTAAATAAATGGATTATACGTCGAATTAATTAAATACATAATCGAAATCATAAATAATGTGAGTAATAATATAGGACGTACAACTTGCATCGTGAACATATACGTTTTGGGCGCAAGTTCTAATATGTTTTTAACACGTTTCAAAATTGGTGTCGCTGCGATAAAGGCAATGATAAATACGATAATGTATTCATGTATATATAGCATTGTGTTGTCATCAATGAAAGATTGTCGCTGCATGCCAAACATCGCTTTTAAATATTGGAACGAGTAAGCGAAATTATCAGCTCGGAAGAAGACCCAACCAATCATAACGATGATTAGTACATATGCGTGTTGCAGCGGTTTCCATAGCTTATTTAATATTTTCTCAAATCCAGCTTTTTCAATCGAGATAATAAAGCCGTAATATAAGCCCCAGGCGATAAATGTCCAGCTTGCTCCGTGCCATAAACCGGTTAATCCCCATACGATGAAGAGGTTACGGTAATTTGCTAGTTTTGAAACACGGTTTCCGCCGAGCGGAATGTATATATAGTCGCGGAACCAAGAACCTAGTGTAATGTGCCATCTTCTCCAAAATTCTGAAATGGATTTCGAGATGTACGGATAATTGAAGTTTTTCGGGAAATCAAATCCGAACATTTTTCCAAGTCCAATTGCCATATCAGAGTACCCTGAGAAATCGAAATAGATTTGAAGAGTATAGGTGATAATACCAATCCAAGCCGTTCCAACGCTTATTTCAGACGGTGGTAAGGCGAAGATTTTATCTGCGACAAATCCAACTTGGTTGGCAATTAATATTTTTTTCGCTAATCCTAAAACGAAAATTTGGATACCTTCTGTAAATCGTTCAAAAGAATGGATGCGCGTTTTAATTTGTTCAGCAACGATATTGTAACGAACGATTGGTCCGGCAATGAGCTGCGGGAAAATTGATATATATAACGCTAAGTTAAGTGGATTTTTTTGAACATCTCCATCTTTACGGTATATGTCAATAACATAGGACATCGCTTGGAACGTATAGAAAGAAATTCCAATCGGTAGTGGAATAGGTTCCACATGAATAGATAAATGCAAAGTTTGATTCAAAATGTCTGTGAAAAAGGAAATATATTTAAAATAAGAAAGTAATAAAATATTTCCGACCACAGCCATAATTAAAAATGTGACTTTCATATTTTTTCGTTTATCATAATGATGCACGAGTAGGCCGAAGCAGTAGTTTAATAAAATAGAAAAGAGCATTAAGAGGACGAATCGTGGTTCTCCCCATGCATAGAAAATTAAACTAAATGCAAGTAATACGAAATTACGTAGCTCGGCACGCACTATAAAATAGAAAAATAATACGAGGGGTAAAAAGATAAATAAGAAAATAGAACTACTAAATACCAAAGGACTCTCCTCACTTTTTTCAAAAATACATTTCGTGCAAAAAACCGACATTCCTATTATATATTTTTTTATATAAAAGCGCCTTTATTATTTTGGCATATTAATAATTCGATTAAAATGATTACTATATATAATAGAAGAAAAGAGGGACGGAATCCTTTTGACACTCATTATTTGGATAAGATAAGATGAATAAGGTGTGATTTGTTTAGAAGGGAAGAGATGGTGTGTTATTTAACTCGTTTGAGTTTATTTTTTTATTTTTACCGATAGCATTTCTTTTATATTTTCTATTAAATAAATTTGGACATGCTACATTAGCGAAAGCTTGGCTCGTTGCGGCCTCTTTATTTTTCTATAGTTATTGGAATGTGAAATATTTACCGCTTATGTTAGTGTCGCTCATTGTGAACTACTTTATCGGAATGAGGCTCGTGAAGCGTAAGAGTAAATTTCTTTTAATAGTAGGGTTAATATTTAATATTGGGATGCTTAGTTATTTCAAGTATTATGATTTCTTCTTACAAAATGTTAATGCATTAATTGGAACTCATTTTACATTATTATCATTAACGTTACCGCTTGCGATTAGTTTCTATACGTTTCAAAAGATAGCATTTTTAGTAGACACGTATCGCGGGGAAACGAAGGCATGTCATTTTCTTGATTACGCATTGTTTGTAACGTTTTTCCCGCAGCTTATTGCAGGACCGATTGTACATCATGCGCAAATTATGCCGCAGTTTGCTGATGATAGTAAAAAGCGTTGGCAATCGAAGTATATCGTTCTTGGGATTTTCGTATTTGCAATTGGTATTTTCAAAAAAGTAGGTATTGCAGATGTATTATCACCCCTTGTACGTGAAGGGTTTGATGTGCAGCAATCATTAACATTCGTCGAAGCGTGGCTTTCGTCGTTAGCGTTTACGTTCCAATTATATTTTGATTTTAGTGGATATAGTGATATGGCAATTGGAATCGCCTTAATGTTCAATATTAAATTACCTCAAAACTTTAATTCACCATATAAAGCAGTGAATATACAAGATTTTTGGCATCGTTGGCATATGACGCTTAGCCAGTTTTTAACGAAGTATGTATATATTTCTCTAGGAGGAAATCGAAAAGGGATTACACGTACATACGTGAATATTATGATTGTATTTTTAATAAGTGGACTTTGGCATGGAGCTGGTTGGACATTTATTTTTTGGGGCTTCCTGCACGGCGCGGCTTCTGTTATTCATCGCTTATGGAGTAAAGCGGGAGGGCGCATGCCAGCCTTTGCTGGTTGGCTCGTTACGTTTTTCTTTATTAATATAACGTGGGTATTCTTTAGGGCAACATCTATGCATGATGCGGTGAAAGTGTTAAAAGGAATGTTTGGATTAAATGGATTCGAATTAGCAAATAGCGTATTCCCAGCATTTATAATAGAGAAGTTGCAATTTTTAAAAGAGTACGGTGTTTCATTTACAGAAGGGTACCATGTATCTTTATTAGATCCGAAAATGGTAGCGTACATTTTTGGGGCGTTATGTATTAGTTTCTTCTTGAAAAATTCGATTCAGTTAAAAGATTCATTCCGTCCGAATGTATGGACCGCTTTATTTACTGCAATATTGCTCGTATATAGCGTGTTACATTTAACGAGTATTAGTGAGTTTTTATACTTTAATTTCTAGGTGGAGAATATGAAAAACAAACAGTGGCTTATTTTCGTCTTTGTATGTGTTTTTGTTCCTCTTGTAGGTGTTGGGATATTTAATAGCTATATAGATTCACTTTGGTTATTCCCGCATAAAAATAAGTGGAATGATGTTCAGTTTGGGTTTAACGAGAGACAGCAGAAAACGAATTATATAACATACCGTCCGTTTACATATGATGGAGTTATACTTGGAAGTAGTAGAACGACTTTTATTAACGAGAATGACTTCACCGGGTTAAACGCATTTAATTATGCGGTGAGTAGTACAGACCCGCGTGAATATGATGCGTATATTGAATACGCGAAAAAACAAAAAGGCAGTGAATTATCGTCAATTGTACTCGGTTTAGATTTTCTTGGAACGAACAAAAATAGAGAAATCGGCTTTGATAAACCAGAAGTGTATATTAATCAGGCGCAAAGTTTATTGTACCCGATTAAATCGTATGTGAGTATGGACGGGATTACCTATTCAAAGAATACAATCGAAAACTCTATCCATCATAATACGGCTATTGACTGGTACAATCGAGAGAATGTAAAGTCAATGCGTGATTATACGAAAGAAGAACGCGATGCACAAATAGCAGCGCAAGTAGATAAGTTTAGTAGAGAGATTTACGGCGGGAATTATGAGTATCAAAATATGAAAGAAATATTAGGAACAGTAAAGGCTCATAATCCGAATACGAAGTTTTATATTTTTACAACGCCTGTTTCAGAGCCTCTGTTCCGTACGATGATTCAGTCAGGGCGATGGGAAGATTATAAAAGATGGCTTCATGACGCTGTGGATGCATTTGGAGAAGTTCATCATTTCATGTATCTCAATTCCGTTACAAAGAATTTAGACAATTATATGGATGGGCATCATTTCAGACCGGAAGTCGGGCAGATGATCGCGCATAAAGTTGTGAATGAAGAGGATAGCAATGCCCCGAAAGACTTCGGTATTGTGATTACGAAGGATAATATAGATGAGGTGTTAGAGCAGATTCATGCATCTTTTCAATAGAAAGAATTAGTACTTTGAATACTAGAGGCGGTAAGGGAATGGTAGGACAAAAAAACGCTTAGAGAATTATTTCTCTAAGCGTTTTTTTATTCAGTTATTCCGCCTTTAAATCAACGATTACGTAAGCGAGTATAACAACGAAGAAAATACTAACGGATGGCGCGGTTAATACGTGCCCGGACATAAAGCCGATTCCAAGTGATAGTATAATGGTGCTAGCTGATAGCATATATTTCACAGTCAATATTTTCTTAAAGTTTGCGATGATGCGCAGTAACAATTTAATACCGAAGTAAAGGAATGGTAGGAAGTAAATAAGAGAACCGATGATTCCGAATGCAAAGAATAGATCATGGAAGTCCATTTCGATTAATTTAATTTTATCCGTATAGTTACCAGCGTAGCCCATTCCGAATAATTTTTGTGATAGTGGTGCGTCTTTATAGTATTGTTTGTATACTTCTAAAAACTTATCGCGATCACTGTAAATTAAACTTTTCACTTCAGAGTCTGTTAGCTCACCTTGTGCATGTTTTTTTGCTTCGTCTGGATCTTCTTTAATTACTTTTCCTTCTTTTTCTTCTTGAACTGATTTTTTGTATTCATACATTTGTAAATGGATGCCCATATTTTTTGCGATAGGAGTATGCGGTGTAAGTGCAATTAAGCCTCCTAGTACAATAGCAGCAACAACTGTGTTTACAAGATATGTGAATCCTTTTCCTTCTTTTTTGCGATGAATCATATATTCAATGAATGAGAATAAAAGTGCAATACCAAGTGTAAGAACAATTGCACCGTATCCTACTTTCGTTCCGACCATAATACTTGCATACATCGCAAGTATTGTTGGAATCCAGTAATAGACTTTCGAGAAAGAAGTTGTTTTGTGAATCGAATATAAGACAACGATTGGGAACATAATTGCAAAAATAGCACTTAAATCATTTCCAGCAAAGAACCATCCTCTTGAACCGATCTTTGAGTGAGGATAGCTTGGGAAATCTGTACCAGTTTGCATTGCAACAATCAGTGTGATACTTAAAATTAAAGTTGCATATAAGAAATATGTAATGATTTTATGAAACGCGTGTTCATTATTTTTTAACTCTTCAAAGGCGATGATATATCCAAACAGTAACACAATTGGATAGATGCTCTTTAAAATAAATTTCACTTCTTCGCCAAATGAAACTGGAGATTTGACCATCATATTATTTACAAGGCCAATTGCTAGTACGACCCCAAGTAGACATAAATAGAGAATGTACTTTTTCGCTCCATGTTGTTTTCTATGAAGAAGTAGATACCCTAATGCGAGAAGCATAAAGGCGAAACGGACTACGATTCCAACTGTTGCACTCATGTGTAATACATAGATTGAAAAAGATGTTAATAAATCTAAAATTGGTTGAAACACAATGAATAGCAATAGGAAATGCGGGAAGTAGTTATCCGTTTGTTTCAACTTAGTAACCATATGTTCCTCCATTTCTTCATTCCTTTATTTCAATACCCAAGAGATGGGGATAAAAGCCTTATTTACATAGTAAGGCGAATGAATTTCCATATTTGTTTTTGTAACAAACTTAAGAATACACCATTTCATTACAATGGTAAATAGATGAAAAGCATCGATAAACCGACTTTAATTTCTATATTTTTTAACGAAATTGTATGTTTTATACGGAGTTATATACAAATTACGAGAATATTAGACAGAAAATTAAGAAAAAAGAAGGGTTTTTGACATACTTTCTATAATTATAGAAGTATAATCTTTATGTGGAAAAGAGGGGTATATATAATGGAAGTAACAAGTAAAACAGAATCTGTTGTTGTGAAATATGAAGGGCGCGTAGCAACGGTTATGGTCAATCGTCCAGAGGTTTTAAATGCATTAGATGAACCAACGTTAAAAGAGTTGTTACAAAAGTTGAAAGAAGTAGCGGCAAGTTCTGCTCATGTTGTTGTGTTATGCGGAAATGGCCGTGGTTTTTCTGCGGGTGGAGACATTAAATCCATGCTTTCAAGTAATGATGAAAGCAAGTTTGAAGGCATTATGAATACAATTTCTGAAATTGTTGTGACGTTATATACGATGCCAAAGCTTGTTATTAGTGCGATTCATGGGCCGACTGCAGGACTGGGGCTAAGCATTGCGTTAACAGCTGATTATGTAATGGCCGATAGTTCGTCAGTTATTGCGATGAACTTTATTGGAATCGCTTTAATTCCAGATGGTGGTGGCCATTTCTTCCTTCAAAAGCGCGTCGGTGAAAATATGACGAAGCAAATTATTTGGGAAGGGAAGAAGTTATCGGCAACAGAAGCATTAGATATCGGTTTAATTGATGAAGTAATCGGTGAGGATTTCCAAACGGCTGTGAAGCAAAAAATTAATGAATGGTTACAAAAACCTATCAAGGCGATGATTCAAACGAAGCAAATTTTATGTGAAGTAAATCGCTCTAATTTAGAACAAACGCTGCAACTTGAAAAGCGTGGCCAATATGCGATGAGACAAACAGCGGACCATAAGGAAGGTATTGCTGCTTTTCTAGAAAAACGTTTGCCGGTGTTTAAAGGGGAATAAAGTGAAGAAAGTGCTAACACATTTTAGTATAATTGTGTTAGCACTTTTTTTAGGAGTAATAAATGAAGAAAATTATCGGTGTTATCGCTATTATTTTACTTACATATTATGCTTTGCATAGTACACCATCTCTTGCAGTACGGACTGCATTATTCTTTGAGGGACATCCAATTGTTGCTTTCTCTAGTGAAGTGACGAAAGAACGGGATGTGAAAAAAGAGGCGATTCCTGCTGAGTATGCGACTTTATATAGTGATAAGGAAGAGGAGCCAGAGCATTACTTCTTTCCGACAGTAAGAGCACATGGATCAGGAATTGATATGTTAAGTGCTTGTGTGAAAAAAGATTGGTTTTTCTATAAAGCAGAGCTCGGGTGTTATTAAAAATAGGAGGGTAAGTGATGTCAACTTATAACAAGTTAGTAAGGGATCGTGTCCCAGAGAAAATTTTAATGTCTGGAAAAACATATACAGCGCAAAAATTAACAGGACAAGCTTACATACAAGCGTTAGCGAAAATTGGTACGGAAGAAATTCGCGAATTTGCTTCAATGAAAGAGCGTGAGCATGCGTTAGATTCTCTTGCGGATGCACTTGAAGTTATTATTTCATTAGCGCGTGCAGAAGGTGCAACAATTGAAGATATAGAACGTCTTCGTAAGCAGAAAGAAGAAGAACGAGGCGGCTTTACAAGAGGGATTTACTTGATGGACGTTTCGGAAGAGTAGTTTCATAGAAAAAGCACAGCTTACTTAGTGGCGCTGTGCTTTTTTGCTGCAAGTAGGCTAATGATTAAGAAGATAACTGTTAATGTCCAGCCGATTGTAATAGAAGTAGTAGTGTGGACGACATAAGAAACTTGTAAACAAATTAATGAGGATAAAAACCAAATGAGTGCAATATGTACATGTTTTTTCGTTACGGTCATTTTTGCTAGCTCCTTTTTACGTACTAAACTAAATTTTACTATAATTTAGAAAATTAAACTATATTAGTAGAGGTTTCATAGCAAATTTTGTATACTGAATAGTAGAGAAAATGAGGAGGAAAACGACAATGGCACATCATGCAAAAGAAACGATGGAATTAATTAAAGAGCTTGTCTCTATTCCGAGTCCATCTGGAAACACGACGAAAATTATTAATTTCATTGAAAACTATGTGAGTGAGTGGAATGTAGAGACGAAGCGTAATAATAAAGGCGCTCTTATTTTAACGGTAAAAGGGAAGAATGATGAGCAGCATCGTTTATTAACTGCTCATGTTGATACGTTAGGTGCGATGGTGAAAGAAATTAAGCCTGACGGTCGTCTTCGTTTATCTATGATTGGTGGATTTCGCTGGAACTCTGTAGAAGGGGAATATTGCGAAATTGAAACATCAAGCGGTAAGACGTATACAGGAACAATCTTAATGCATCAAACTTCTGTCCATGTATATAAAGATGCAGGCGAAGCGAAGCGCGATGAGAAAAATATTGAAGTTCGTATTGATGAGCGTGTATTTTCAGCAGATGAAGTACGTGAGTTAGGAATTGAAGTAGGAGACTTCGTTTCATTTGATCCGCGCGTTCAAATTACAGAGAGTGGATACATAAAATCACGTCATTTAGACGATAAAGTAAGTGTGGCAATTTTATTAAAATTAATTAAAAGATTGCAGGATGAGAATGTAACATTGCCATATACAACACATTTCTTAATTTCTAATAATGAAGAAATCGGATACGGTGGAAACTCTAACATTCCAGAGGAAACTGTAGAATATTTAGCAGTTGATATGGGGGCGTTAGGTGATGGACAAGCATCTGATGAATATACAGTATCTATTTGTGCGAAAGATTCTAGTGGTCCATACCATTACGCTTTACGTAAACATTTAGTGGAACTGGCGAAAGCGAATGCTATTGAATATAAAGTGGATATTTATCCATACTACGGATCAGACGCATCAGCTGCGATTCGCGCTGGATTTGATGTGAAGCATGCGTTAATTGGAGCTGGTATTGACTCTTCTCATGCGTTTGAGCGTACGCATGAAAGCTCGATTGCACATACAGAAGCGCTTGTTTATGCATATGTATTATCAGAGATGATAGTAGAATAGTGAGAGGGTGGTTGATTTCTATGAATCAACCACTTTTTTGTGCATAAAAAATAATTTAATTGCATTTTATTGTACAATATTAAGAAAGTAGGTTTACTACAGAATTCTAGTATTATAAAATGATAGAGGTGCGCTAATTTTTTTTTGTTTGTTTTATCCATAATTTGTATATTAAGATTTCGCGTTTTTAACGTTGATTTTCGAGAGGAGTATTATTATTTATGAAGTATCGTGCAGTCGCGGCAGGTATTTTAGCCGCAAGTTTATTATCGTCTCCATTAAGTAGTTTCGCAGCAGAGAAAAAATTTACAGATGTTCCAGATTGGGCGCAAAGTTCAGTAGACTATTTAGTTAGTAAAAATGCGCTTGATGGAAAACCAGATGGAACATTCGCTCCATTTGAAGCGGTAGATAAAGGATCAGCTGCAAAGTTATTGGCGATCGTTCTTGGTTTACCAATTGATCCAAAAGCGAAACCATCTTTTAAAGATTCACAAAATCATTGGGCAGCACCATATATTGCTGCAGTAGAAAAAGCAGGTGTAGTTAGTGGAGATGGTACTGGGAATTTCAACCCATCAAGCCCAATTAACCGTGCATCTATGGCAGCTATGCTTGTACAAGCATATTCATTAGATAAGAAAATTATTGGAGAACTTCCAACACAATTTAAAGATTTGGAAAATCATTGGGGTAAGGAAAAAGCTAATATTTTAGTAGCTTTAGAGATTTCAAAGGGTACAGGAAATGGCTGGAATCCTGACGGTACTGTAAGTCGTGCCGAAGCAGCTCAGTTTATCGCAATGGCAGATAAAAATAAAACAAATACATCGAAAAGAATGTATATGAATAGAAACTTTATTACATATCATCAAGCATCATTATCATCTGGTATTACTGACGTTCAACATCAACCGCAAATGATTGAAGTGAAAGAGCAAAGAGCGGATGGATGGATGAAGATTGCAACAAGTAAAGGTGACAAGTGGACACCTTTAACAGAGAAAACAGATGTTATTAATGAAGGGTTTACTGCGTATGCAGAAGCTTCACATCAGTCTAAAGTGCTAGGTACATATGATGCACAAAAAGTAACTGTTATTGAAGAGAATGGTAGCTGGATTCGTATCCGTGTGGGCGCTGGTTTCCAATGGGTTGATAAAAATCAATTAAACCCAGTGAAACAAGGTAATTTCTTAGAAGGTAAAGCGATTATTATTGATCCAGGTCATGGTGGAGTTGATCCTGGACATGCTGGTGTAAACATGGATGAAAGTGCTATTGTACTAGATACATCTTTACGCGTGCAAAAATTATTTGAACAAAAGACTCCATTCACTGTTTTATTAACACGTAATAATGATACAAGACCAGGAAATACTGCTAGTGATTCTTTAAAGAAACGTGTAGAATTTGCGCAAGAAAATAACGGTGATATTTTCGTAAGTATCCATGCAAATGGCTTCAATAACGAAGTAGAAGGAACGGAAACATACTACTATAGATCAGCAACAAATCCAAACTCAGAAGAAAGCCGTGTACTAGCAGAAAAAGTACAAAAACGTCTAGTGAACGCACTTCAATCAAATGATAGAGGTGTAAAAACAGATGACTTCTATGTAGTTAAATATAATACAATGCCTGCTATTTTAGCTGAATTAGGTTTCATCGATGCGAAAGGCGAAGGTGAAAAATTATCTTCAGAAAAATGGAGACAACGCGCAGCAGAAGCAATTTATGCTGGTATTCTAGATTACTATGAATGGCAAGGTAAAGACGTATCTTCTTACCGTTAATAATAGAGATAACTTTAGAATGTAAATATGGAAGAGATTGCCGAGAGGCAGTCTCTTTTAATTTATCCCGCTATTTGCGGGCAGTAAGACTCCCACCTCAAGGAATGGATAGGACATGGTCCGATGAATAGGTGAGAGATGACTGGTGGTTAGGCAGAATCCTAAAGGTTCTTCTTGTTAAAGATTTGCTACGAGGTAACAGAATAAGTTTGTCTAGAAGGTAAAGGGGGGAGTTCAATAAATGAATTATAAAGGTTTCTCTTTATTTCGAGCATATGATATCATTTAATTTTATCCCGCTATTTACGAGCAGTAAGATTCCCACCCAGAAATTAGACGAACACGAGGAAGTTAGGTGGGAGTCGGGCTGCCCGTAAAAGCCCGATTGGTGAGGGCTAATTATCAGTGGGGGATAAGGCTTCCCACTGATAAAAGTTTCACTTTACGTGAAAAAGCATTTGAGTAATTGTGATAATAACAATTTTAAACGATAAAGGATGATAATAGATTGAGTAATCATAGTAAAACACCTGCATGTATATATACGTATGCATTCCGTGAGGATGAGCGTTCTTTATGCTACTTGGAAATGCGCTCATTGTTTGGAATGGAGTCTCACGTTAACATTTTGAAAAGTGATGTCAAAATTGATCCGAGTAGAAGCCCGTTTATTAAAGAACGAATTGAAGTTATGTATGAAGGAGACGACTTGGAGAGCATTTTGAAACAAGTGGAACAAATCGACTTGGCAGGAGCAACGTTCAAAGTTATCTTTGTTAAAATTAATGACCTTGTTGGAGAGAATAAAATTGAATATGGAGAAAGACGTCTCATTGAGCGAGACCTTGGTATGCATATTGAGGGAGAAGCAGACGTTCGTAATCCAGAGCGTGTATTCGGAATTGTTCCCCTTGGAGGACGCTGGTACTTCGGACACTATGTAGAAAGTGATCCGGTTTGGTACCATCACATAAAAAAACCGCATAGTTATTCGACATCACTGAGCACACGTGTTGCTAGAGCTGTTGCAAATATCGCTGTACCAAATCCAGAGGGAGTACGAGCAATTGACCCGTGCTGCGGCATTGGAACGGTAGTAGTAGAAGCACTTTCTATGGGGATTAACATCGTCGGTAGAGATATAAATCCACTTGTGGTTCTTGGAACGAGAAAAAACATCGCACATTTCGGGTTTGAAGGAACAGTAACAAAAGGCCCAATTGAAGAAATTACTGAGAGCTACGACGTTGCAATTATCGACATGCCGTACGACCTATTTACGCACGCAACACCAGAAGATCAACTCTCAATTCTCTCAAGTGCGCGCCGTATCGCAAAAAAAGTAGTCGTTGTAACGATGGAAACAATGGACGACATGATTCATGAAGCCGGATTCGAAATCACAGATCGTGGCGTCGCAAAAAAAGGAACATTCTCTAGACAAATTCTTATTTGTGAATAGGAAAGGTCACCCGATCGTTATATTTAGGTCATAGATGTTAAACTCAATAAAATCAAAAGTAGGAACATATTTGATATGTACAAAATGTTCCTGCCTTTTTATTATGGGGTACCGCCACACATCCATCAACTATTCGGAATGGCTGCATAAGAATAGATTCCATTAGGAATCTATATACCTCTTTCAAATAGATGCAATCATTGCATCAGAACCATGGAGATGTGTGGTAACCCACACTAATTAACAACCAGCATCATTTTGCGGAAAATGTCGAAAATATAAGAATTATGTAATTTTTTGTTGATTCATCAAATTTTTAATGTTATACTCATAACAACAAAGAAAGAGTAAACAAAAACCCTTAGCGATTAAATTTTCTGAATCTTTAGTCTTATTTGTTAGTTTACTCCATTAGATTCATAAGTTTGAGTATTGCTTTTCCGCTCTTTCTTTGTTTTACCCTATAAAAGAAAACAACCTGTTTTTATACAAGTTGTTTTCTTTTTTTGTTTTAGGGGTCACCTTACATGCCCCTCATCGCCAAAATGTTTTAAACAAACGTTTGTTTGAATTTTTATACAATTCCTTTCTTCATTGTATAAGTTAAAAAGAGATAAGAATACTTTTATGGCTATTATTTCAGCGTTCAAAAAAACAAACGTAACCAATGAATTACATTAATAAGCCAATTTCTTTAACGTACAGGAACTTGTTTTCTTGATGGAGAGGATTCTTACCTAAAAAGCTAATTATGAAAGTACAACGTATTTCGGCTGATCTCTACTAATTAAGGATCAGTATTATTTTTTTGTGAAAAAAATGTCGAATTTATGAGAATTTTGCATTTTTTTGTCTTGTTATACTTTATATTTAGTGCTAAACTCAAAATACAAAGAAAGAGTAGCTGAAAATATCCTCCTTCAAACAAAAAAGACTGAAAATTCAGTTTAATTTTCGTCTGATTCATATTTACGCTTACTACTCTTTCTTTGTTTTATTTTATATATTATAGCGAGCATTATAAAGAGATAGCGAGGTGACTGAGATGTGATTATTTGGTAAAAGTAGAGTGTAAGCATTCTGTTATTCTTATGAAACCTTAATCAATTAATTGCACACTTATTACAAATATTTGTAAAGGAAATTGAGACCGTTGTTTCGACCTAGCAACGAAAAATTTAGTTTCATACAAATAAAGAAGTAAGCAACTACAAGTAATTATGAATCTAGTCATCAAGCTGAGGATTTAATTGAAGACTTGGAATAGCGAGATGCAACCATGAAGTTTACAAGTCATGTAGATTGTGATTAAGATTCTAAATGCATAAGCTGACCCAAATTGGTGAACGTTGCTGTTCATTCTTTTACAAAGTATAAGACTATCTAATTACAAATCTGAGAAATGATTTCCAAGAGGTATATGGATAAACAAAATTGTTTGTGATTTTATATTTTTACTGAATGAATCAAGAATTAGGTAGAGATTTAGAACAAGCATTTAGGGATGATGTTTCGGTGTATGTAGGAGGAAGTATAAAATAAGAAGTTTATCCCAAAAGAGGTATTAATTTATGTTTGGTTTCTTTAATTACAAAATCAATTACAAAAGTTACAAAAACTATCTTTGGTATCTAAAAGGTCCTATATTACGGATGAGAGCATGAAAAAAATGCCTATAGGAGGGGGAAAAAGATTCTGGTAAATAAAGTTGTGAATCATTAAAAAGGTGCTATCAAATTTGGACATATTGATGTTATGAATCTGAAAACAATGGAAAATAATATGAATAAACTAATAGCATTGAAATGAAAACATTATTAATCAGAGATTTATGCTCAACATAAGATGGTAGATATGATATAAAATCCCAAGATTTTATAGGGATGATGAAAAGAACGTAACTTCGCCAGTTACAATAATATCAATAATTGTTAAACTTGTAAACATTAAACTTGGTGAATTTAATGTTACATTAGAAAAAATGAAGTTTAATAGAGAACAGAGGGATCGTTTATAGAAATCTGTTTTCAAGTTTTTAAGTGTATAACAATTAAAAGAGAAAAATGCCATCAACCTATTAAGTCATTGTCATTGCATATTCATATTAGGAGCCATCTAATTATAATTGATAGGAGAATGACATGATAAAGAGAGTAACCTCGATTTTTTCGATTTTAATGATTTTTATATTTACTATAGGTCAGAGTTTCACATCCATAATAGCAAGTGCACAAGAATTAAATAAAACAGGACTAGTTGATAGTTTTATATTCGATAAAACGGAACTAGGTGTCGGTGAACAGACGAAAATACGCGTTAATTTTAGTGAAAAACCTGGATTGAAAATAAAAACGGGAGACACATTAGCATTAACGTTGCCCCCGGAATTAAAAGGATTCAAAGGAACGATTCCATTGAATAATGAGCAAGGGCAAAATTTTGGTACTTGTCAAATAAATACAACTAATGTGGTATGTACATTTAGTGATGTAGCTGAGAAACTTCTAAATGTTAGAGGGGATTTCTATTTTCAAGTTGAAGCGACTCAGGATGTAGCAGCGGGGGAAAAGAAAATAATCAATACGGACCTAGGTACAAATTTAGAGGCTCAAAAAGTAACGATTACTGGTCCAACTAATAATGGGGGGAGTAGCCCTGGAACATTTCACTCTAAAGGGGGCAGTATTAAACCTGAAGATACCAATATAGTAAATTGGTGGTTAAATATAAATGGTGCAAAGCAAAATGTAGATACAGATATTGTTTTGACAGATACTTTGGGGCCGGGACAAACACTTAATCAAGATAGTTTCCGTATTGGAGGATTTGCCGCTCCAATGCCACCTCAAGAATTTCAAGACCAAGGTTATGGAACGGTTACTTTTATCGGTGATAACGCGTTTAAAGTTGTGATTAATAAGGATAAGGCAAGTGGTATTACTTTTGCTTTCTCCTATACATCTACTATAACTGCAAGTGGAAAGAGTCAACCATATTTTGATAATCAATATACGGTTGATTACAAGATTACGAATGAAAATCCTGTATCAACGTCGGGTAGTGCTAGAGTTAACAATATAGATCAGGGCGGCGGTGCACAAGGTGATTTACCTCCTAAAGGAACGTTAAGAATCGTGAAGCACATTGCCGGGGATGAGACGAAATTTATACCGAATGTTTCATTTAACTTATATACAGGGTCAGGTCAGCAAATAGGCGGTACGTATATAACGGATGGACAAGGTATGGTGGAGGTCCCAGATTTAGACCCAGGTAATTACTATGTACAGGAGATTGCAGGTCCAAACTATTTGGATTTCGATCCTCAAGTAAAAGTGCCTTTTACAATTGATGCAAATGCTGAAAAAGGCGTAAAGCTTACTATTCCGAATAAAGTGAAAACGACATCTGTTTCAGGAACGAAAACTTGGAATGACAACAATGCAACAGATCGCCCAAGCTCAATCCAAGTAGAGTTACTGCAAAATGGAAATTCAATCAAAACACAAGACGTAACAGCAGCGAATAACTGGAACTATACGTTTGTAGATCTACCTGCATATGATAATGATGGTAATGCTTATACGTATACAGTAAAAGAAAAACCAGTAGCAGGATACAAATCGGAAGTAAATGGCTACAACATTACGAATACAAAAGATGCAAAAACATCTGTTTCAGGAACAAAAACTTGGAATGACAACAATGCAACAGATCGTCCAAGCTCGATCCAAGTAGACTTATTGCAGAATGGAAACGTAATTCAAACACAAGACGTAACAGCAGCAAACGGTTGGAATTATACATTTGTAGACCTAGCACAATATGATGCAAATGGTGTTGCTTATACTTATACAGTGAAAGAAAAACCGGTAGTAGGATACAAATCGGAAGTAAATGGCTACAATATTACAAATACAAAAGTAGCGAAAATGACAGTAGAAGGAACGAAGACGTGGAAAGACGGAAATGCAACAGACCGTCCGGCAACGATCCAAGTAGACTTACTACAAAATGGTAATGTAATCGAGACACAGGACGTAACAGCGGCAAATGGTTGGAAATATACATTTACAAATTTAGAATCATATGATGCGAATGGTGTTGCCTATACGTATACAGTGAAGGAACAACCGATAGCGGGATACAAATCGGAAGTAAACGGTTATGATATCACAAATACAAAAGTAGGCAAAACAACAGTAGAAGGAACAAAAACTTGGAAGGATAACGCATCACTGGATCGTCCAAGCTCAATCAAAGTAGATTTACTACAAAACGGAAACGTAATCCAGACACAAGACGTAACAGAGGCAACCGGTTGGAAATATACATTTGCAGATCTAGCAAAATACGATGCAAATGGTGTTGCTTATACGTATACAGTAAAAGAGCAACCGGTAGCGGGATACAAATCGGAAGTGAATGGTTACAACATTACGAATACAAAAGATGCAAAAACATCTGTTTCAGGAACGAAAACTTGGAATGACAACAATGCAACAGATCGTCCAAGCTCAATCAAAGTAGATTTATTGCAAAATGGAAACGTAATTCAAACACAAGACGTAACAGCAGCAACCGGTTGGAATTATACATTTGCAGACTTAGCACAATATGATGCGAACGGTGTTGCTTACACGTATACAGTGAAAGAAAAACTGGTAGCGGGATACAAAACGGAAGTAAATGGCTACAATATTACAAATACAAAAGTAGCGAAAATGACAGTAGAAGGAACGAAGACGTGGAAAGACGGAAATGCAATAGACCGTCCGGCAATGATCAAAGTAGACTTACTACAAAACGGAAACTTGATCAAAACACAAGACGTACTAGCGATAATGGGTTGGAAATATATATTTGCAGATTTAGAAGCATACGATGCGAATGGAGTAGCTTATCAGTATGAAGTGAAAGAACAACCAGTAGTGGGATATCAATCTAGCGTGAGCGGTTATGATATTACGAATACAAAAGTAGGCGAAACGAAAGTAGAAGGAACAAAGACTTGGAACGATAACAACGCAACAAATCGCCCAAGCTCAGTTAAAGTAGATTTACTACAAAACGGTAAAGTAATAGATACAAAAGAAGTGACAGCGGCAACAAACTGGAAGTATACTTTTGAAAAAATCCCAACATACGATACAAACGGAGTAGTTTACATCTATACAGTGAAAGAACAACCGGTAGATGGATATAAATCCGAAGTAAAAGGTTATGACATTACAAATACAAAAGTGGGCCAAACAACAGTAGAAGGAACAAAGACGTGGAAGGACGGAAACGCAACAAATCGTCCGGCAACGATCAAAGTAGATTTACTACAAAATGGCCAAGTAGTTGCGACACAAGAAGTAAGTGAAGCAACAGGTTGGAAATATGGATTCAAAGACTTAGCGGCATATGATGCCGAAGGTAACGCGTATAAGTATGAGGTAAAAGAACAACCGGTGGATGGATACAAATCCGAAGTAAAAGGTTATGACATTACAAATACAAAAGTAGGCGAAACAAAAGTAGAAGGAATGAAAACGTGGAAGGACGGAAACGCAACAAATCGTCCGGAAATGATTAAAGTAGATTTACTACAAAATGGCCAAGTAGTTGCGACGCAAGAAGTAAGTGAAGCAACAGGCTGGAAATATGGATTCAAAGACTTAGCGGCATATGATGCCGAAGGTAACGCGTATAAGTATGAGGTAAAAGAACAACCGGTGGATGGATACAAATCCGAAGTAAAAGGTTATGACATTACAAATACAAAAGTGGGCCAAACAACAGTAGAAGGAACAAAAACGTGGAAGGACGGAAACACAACAAATCGCCCGACAACGATCAAAGTGGACTTACTACAAAATGGCCAAGTAGTTGCGACGCAAGAAGTAAGTGAAGCAACAGGCTGGAAATATGGATTCAAAGACTTAGCGGCATATGATGCCGAAGGAAATGCGTACAAGTATGAAGTAAAAGAACAACCAGTAGCTGGATATAAATCCGAAGTAAAAGGTTATGACATTACAAATACAAAAGTAGCGCAAACAACAGTAGAAGGAACAAAGACGTGGAAGGATGGAAACGCAACAAATCGTCCGACAACGATTAAAGTAGACTTACTACAAAATGGCCAAGTAGTTGCGACGCAAGAAGTAAGTGAAGCAACAGGTTGGAAATATGGATTCAAAGACTTAGCGGCATATGATGCCGAAGGTAACGCGTATAAGTATGAGGTAAAAGAACAACCGGTGGATGGATACAAATCCGAAGTAAAAGGTTATGACATTACAAATACAAAAGTAGCGCAAACAACAGTAGAAGGAACAAAGACGTGGAAGGATGGAAACGCAACAAATCGTCCGGAAATGATCAAGGTTGATTTACTACAAAATGGCAAGGTGATCGCAACAAAAGAAGTGAGCGCAGCTGGTGAATGGAAATATGCGTTTACAGACTTAGCGGCATATGATGCCGAAGGAAATGCGTACAAGTATGAAGTAAAAGAACAACCAGTAGATGGATATAAATCTGAGGTTCATGGTTATGACATTACAAATACAAAAGTAGCACAAACAACAGTAGAAGGAACAAAAGCGTGGAAGGACGGAAATGCAATAGACCGTCCAGCGATGATCAAAGTAGACTTACTACAAAACGGAAACGTGATCAAAACACAAGACGTACTAGCAATGATGGGTTGGAAATATACATTCGCAGATTTAGAAGCATACGATGCGAATGGAGTAGCTTATCAGTATGAAGTGAAAGAACAACCAGTAGTGGGATATCAATCTAGCGTAAGCGGTTATGACATTACGAATACAAAAGTAGGCGAAACAAAAGTAGAAGGAACGAAGACTTGGAACGATAACAACGCAACAGATCGTCCAAGCTCAGTTAAAGTAGATTTACTACAAAACGGTAAAGTAGTAGACACAAAAGAAGTAACAGCGGCAACGAACTGGAAGTATACATTTGAAAAACTTCAAGCATACGATACAAACGGAGTAGCTTACATCTATACAGTGAAAGAACAACCGGTAGATGGATATAAGTCTGAGGTTCATGGTTATGACATTACAAATACAAAAGTAGGCGAAACAAAAGTAGAAGGAACGAAAACATGGAACGACGATAACGCGAAAGATCGTCCGGAAATGATCAAAGTAGATCTTTTACAAAACGGTAAATTAGTAGACACAAAAGAAGTAACAACGGCAACAGAATGGAAGTACACATTTGAAAAGCTCCAAGCATACGATGCAAACGGAGTAGCATACAAGTATGAAGTGAAAGAGCAGCCAGTAGCTGGATATGAATCAAAAGTAAATGGTACTGACATCACAAATACAAAAGTAGGCAAAACAACAGTAGAAGGAACGAAGACATGGAACGACGATAACGCGAAAGATCGTCCAGAAATGGTTAAAGTAGACCTTTTACAAAATGGTACAGTGATTGCGACGCAAGAAGTAAGCAAAGTAACAGACTGGAAATACGAATTCAAAGATTTAGCAGCATACGATGCAAACGGAGTAGCATACAAGTATGAAGTGAAGGAACAGCCGGTAGCGGGATACCAATCTGACGTACACGGTTATGACATTACAAATACAAAAGTAGGCGAAACAAAAGTAGAAGGAACAAAGACTTGGAACGATAACAACGCAACAGATCGTCCAAGCACAATCAAAGTAGACTTACTACAAAACGGTAAAGTAGTAGATACAAAAGAAGTAACAGCAGAAACAAACTGGAAGTATACGTTTGAAAAGCTACAAGCATACGATGAAAATGGAGTAGCGTACAAGTATGAAGTAAAAGAACAGCCAGTAGCAGGATATGAATCAAAAGTAAGTGGTACTGACATCACGAATACAAAAGTAGCGAAATTGACAGTAGAAGGAACAAAAACATGGAACGATAACAACGCAACAGATCGTCCAAGCACAATCAAAGTAGACTTACTACAAAACGGTAAAGTAGTAGATACAAAAGAAGTAACAGCGGCAACAAACTGGAAATATGCATTTGCGGATGTAGAAGCATATGACGCAAATGGAGTAGCGTACAAGTATGAAGTGAAGGAACAGCCGGTAGCGGGATACCAATCTGACGTACACGGTTATGACATTACAAATACAAAAGTAGGCGAAACAAAAGTAGAAGGAACAAAGACTTGGAACGATAACAACGCAACAGATCGTCCAAGCACAATCAAAGTAGACTTACTACAAAATGGTAAAGTAGTAGATACAAAAGAAGTAACAGCGGCAACAAACTGGAAGTATACGTTTGACAAACTTCAAGCTTACGATGCAGAAGGTAAGGCATACAAGTATGAAGTAAAAGAACAAGCAGTACCAGGATATGAATCAAAAGTAAATGGTACTGACATCACAAATACAAAAGTAGGCGAAACGAAAGTAGAAGGAACAAAAACGTGGAACGATAATAACGCAACAGATCGTCCAAGCACAATCAAAGTAGATTTACTACAAAACGGTAAAGTAGTAGATACAAAAGAAGTAACAGCGGCAACAAACTGGAAGTATACGTTTGAAAAACTACAAGCATACGATGCAAACGGAGTAGCATACAAGTATGAAGTGAAAGAACAGCCAGTAGCTGGATATGAATCAAAAGTCAATGGTTATGACATCACAAATACAAAAGTAGGCAAAACAACAGTAGAAGGAACGAAAACATGGAACGACGATAACGCGAAAGATCGTCCGGAAATGATTAAAGTAGACCTTTTACAAAATGGTACAGTAATTGCGACGCAAGAAGTAAGCAAAGCAACAGGCTGGAAATACGAATTCAAAGATTTAGCAGCGTATGATGCAGAAGGTAAGGCATACAAGTATGAAGTGAAAGAGCAAGCAGTATCAGGATATGAATCAAAAGTAAGTGGTACTGACATCACAAATACAAAAGTAGGCGAAACAAAAGTAGAAGGAACGAAGACATGGAAAGACGATAACGTAACAGATCGTCCAAGCACAATCAAAGTAGACTTACTACAAAACGGTCAAGTAGTAGACACAAAAGAAGTAACAGCAGAAACAAACTGGAAGTATACGTTTGACAAGCTCCAAGCATACGATGCAAACGGAGTAGCGTACAAGTATGAAGTGAAGGAACAACAGGTAGACGGATACAAATCCGAAGTAAAAGGTACTGACATCACAAATACAAAAGTAGGCGAAACGAAAGTAGAAGGAACAAAGACGTGGAACGATAACTACGCAACAGATCGTCCAAGTACAATCAAAGTAGACTTACTACAAAACGGTCAAGTAATTGACACGAAAGAAGTAAGTAAAGCAACAAATTGGAAGTACACGTTTGAAAAACTACAAGCTTACGATGCAGAAGGTAAGGCATACAAGTATGAAGTAAAAGAACAACCGGTAGCTGGATATAAATCTGAAGTAAAAGGTTATGACATCACGAATACAAAAGTAGGCCAAACAAAGGTAGAAGGAACGAAGACATGGAAAGATGATAACGCAACAGATCGTCCAGAAATGATCAAAGTAGATCTACTACAAAATGGCAAAGTAATCGCAACACAAGAAGTAAGTAAAGCAAGTGAATGGAAATACGCGTTTACAGATTTAGCAGCATACGATGCAGATGGAAAAGCATACAAGTATGAAGTGAAAGAACAACCGGTGGCTGGATATAAATCTGAGGTTCAAGGTTATGACATTACGAATATAAAAGTCAAGGAAAGTCCAAAAGAACCAAGTGCAGATCCGAAAGATCCAAGTACAGATCCAAAAAAACCAAGCACAGATCCAAACACAAATACAGACAAAAATAGCGAGTCAAAAGTTCTACCTACTAAAGAAAATGCTGAGAAATCAGTATGGCTTCCTAAAACAGGTGGAACATCAATGGATATGATTTCATATATTGCTGGAATGTTGTTGGTGGCTTTAGGTGGATTCGTATTTGCTCGTCAACGAAAGAGATAAAAAGACTGGTTATGTTGGTTTGAATTATAGTCTGATCAAAGTCTTGCTGCAAATATTGATTTTATAAATAGAGGAAACCCACACATTTTGAAAAAAGTTTGATCAAAATGTGTGGGTTTTAATTTTATATTCCTTAAGTTTTTATAAAAAAGATTAATCATCTTATTAAGATGATTAATCTTCGGTTTACTTCAAAATCAATTATTTTTTTATGTTTACTTTCATTCAATACACCATCAGCTAGAAATTTAATACTTGCTCCTATACTTAAATCTAAAGGGGGAAATTTTATAAACTGTATAACTGTACTTCATGATTCTAGGATATATCTAAGAAGTTGAATAAGAGTTTTCTTTTTCGAGAGTAGATATAGGAAGATTTATATTAACTGTTGTTCCTTTACCTACTTCACTTTCAATCAATATCTTTCCTTGGTGCTTCTCAATAATTTTATAACAGATCATTAACCCTAAACCGATACCATTTTCTTTGATACTATAAAATGGTTCTCCTAGGTAAGGTATACGTTCCTGTTCAATTCCACACCCATAATCGGTAAATCGAATGTTTACCTGGTTTTGATCAGGCACATATTCGATTTGAATCAAGATTTCCCCTCCCATTGAAGTTGCCTCAATTGCATTTTTTAAGATATTTATAAAAGCTTGTTTCAATTGATTACATTCACAAAGTATGAATGAAGTATCAGATGTAAACTCAGTTTTAATTTGTATGCAATTCATTGTCGCTTGAGGTTCAAGTAACATTACAATTTGCTTCATTAATACATTCAGGTCATTAGTTTTGATTTCTAATGCCTCGGGTTTTGCTAATGTCATAAATTCATTAGTAATACTATCTATACGTTCAATCTCTGATGAAACTATATCTATATAATGCTCAGTGCTCTTATTTTCCATTGATTTTAATAACTGCATGAATCCTTTCATTGCTGTTAAAGGATTTTTAATTTCATGAGCAATTGCAGTAGACAATTGACCTACTACAGCAAGTTTCTCCGATTTTCGTAATAATTCCTCTGTTTTTAGCCGTTCGGTGATGTCTCGAGAGATACTCAAGAAAACTTTTTTGCCATTCAAGTTAAACACACGAACAGAAAATTCGGTTGT
This sequence comes from Bacillus cereus group sp. MYBK30-2, assembly GCF_051915945.1. NCBI lineage: Bacteria > Bacillati > Bacillota > Bacilli > Caryophanales > Bacillaceae > Bacillus > Bacillus cereus group sp. MYBK30-2. Next base: position 2,055,336 of record NZ_JBQAFR010000001.1, on the reverse strand, counting down.
CATGGTCTTTCCTGTAGGAAAAGCAAATTCATCTTGTAATGTGAAGGCAGTTTGCCCTTCTCTAATTTTTTCTATGATTCTTTGGACCAATGGAGAATCTGGCGGAACTTTACTAGAAAATGGCATCGAAAGAAGCTCTTCTCTACTATATCCAAATCTTTTACACGCAACAGGATTTACTTCGATAAAGCGGGTTGGAAATTGATCTTCATTCAGCTCTACTACATATACTGCATCAGTTGCTTGTTCGATGAGTGCACGGTATTTCATTTCACTGTCACTTAATTGCTGGTGTAATTGATGTAGTTCTCTTTCTGCTTGTTTCCTTTCAGAAATGTCTCTACAAATTCCTGATAAAGCAATTACATTACCCCTAAAATCTAGAATAGGTGAAATCGTCAGGCTGACATCAATAAGAGTTTTATCTTTTTTTTGTCTAACAGTTTCTAAACAGGTGATAATTGGGTCTTTCATATTGGTATTTTTAATGTGGTTTATATATTCAAAAGTTTGATCTATTAAAAATTCAGGTACGCAAGGTAATTTTTTTCCTACGGATTCTTTTTCTGACCAACCAAATATCCTCTCATAAGCTTTATTGGCTTGCAACATATGACCATCTAAATCAAATATAGTGATAGCATCTACGTTATGATCAATAAATGATTCTAATCGTTCCTTAGTTACCTTTAACTCATTTTCCGCATTTATTCTCTGCGTTATATCAACAGTAGAACCAACTACTTCAATCACTTTTCCCTCTCTTTTAACAGGCCTAAGAGAGAAAAGTATAATAGTCTCATCATTTGGCCATGGTAGTTCGAAAGTTACTTCCTCGCCATCCCATGCCTGTTGATAATATTTTAATAGTCGAGGAACTAAATGGAGTGAAACAATAGAAGAATCTATAGTAGGTAAACTTTTACCCACCACTTGCTGAGAGTGAAACCCATGTTGATAAAATAATTGTCCATCACACAGAGTATGAATAAAATTCCCATTCACTTTTTTAAATTTGAAAATACCTCCTTGCAGTTGATGTACGGTATCCTTTAATTCTCGCTTTGATTCTAGTAATGTTTCATTCGCTTTAGCTAAATTTTGTGTTAAGCTATATAAATTTTGATAGGATTCTATAAGAAAAACACCAATCAAGAGTCCGCACGATATAAATAACGTACCTTGGATATCAAGAAGTATAAGTGGTATAGAAGGAAAAAAGAATCCAAATACCAAATGGATTATAGCTATATAAACAGCTAGATAAAGAAAGATACTTTTAAAAGCATGGATATTTTTGAGATATGTTTGAAATATGGTATATATAGTAGCTATTCCTAAGGCAGCTATCAAGGCAGGTACCCAATCACCGTCAAGGTAAAAGATACGCATAAATAAAATAAACATTAATGTAATCCAGCCGGCTCTACGACCAAAATAAATAAACGACATTATAAGAGGAACCGCTCGAAGGTCATAAAACAATCCCATGTGCTTAAAATTAAAAATCATCAAAATAGCAGCTATGATACCTGCAAATATGCCTCCAAATAACTTGATTGATTTGGAATCCATTTTTCTTATAAATACTTGGATAAAAATAGCTGAACTAACTAAGAAAGCAAAAATAGATAGATTAATGAAGAATCCTGTGAAAAGCATGTCACATTCCCCCTTATTAAATGTATTAGAAAAAAGTACGAGAATTCTACAAATTATACGGTGATTAGACTTTTTATTCGGAAATGGGAGATGAGCAGTGATGAAAATTTAGCTCCTTTTTATCTCTTTTCAACAGAAGCTCCTTTCCTCGAAGATTTGAATATATGAAACACTAATTTCAGGTGGGAAATGAATGTTGGTAGGCGTATATAATGAAGGCATCATGCAAGAAAGCGAGGTACATCCCATGTTGGTAAATAAAGTATAGAAGTTTCGTATCTATCTAAATAAGCGATAAGAAATATTAATTGCTAAAACCATTGGGTGCATTCGTCTCTTAACCGTAGGAACTACGGGAATAGCTTAATGGATTAGAAACCGATAGTTTTCTGTACTTAGGAATCTCCCGCTTCAAACAGCCATTAGGCCGTTAAGTGGTGAGTAATTCAAAATATTTTCTTCATTAATATAAAAATAACAAATTTGCTATTTTTATATTAATGAAGAAAACAACTTGGATAGGAACAAATTGTTTTCTTCTGAAGGGTACAACAAAGAAAGAGTAGGGAAGCAATACACAAACATGCCAATCAAACGGAGTGGAGGAAAATCGGTAAAGACAGAAAAATCAGAAAATTAATTCGGTAAAGGTTCCTCTTTAATCTCTTTCTTTGTGAGTATAAGCTTAACATTAACAACAAGATAAAACAACAAAAAAATACAAGATTCCGATAAATTCGACATTTCCCTAGCTGCTAATTAAATCTGTTTATTTTCATATAGATTATTGGGTTTTGGTGCGAATATATGAAGAAGAACATGGATGGTAGTAGCTTCTTGTATTTTTTGCTATGAGGGGGCTCACCACATGCCCATCAACTTAAGGATTTTATGCAGGTTGCGAGAACGGTTTGAACTGACAAATGCTGTTGTGACAGGGATGTATAAAATCCTGCGTAAAGCGTAGGGAGCAGAAGGCTGGCAAACTCTTGTTATGAATGGATTTCTGGGATTTGGTTACTGCTGATAATGTTACTTTATGTTAACCTCACATGAATAGGATATACAACTAATCTTTCTCACTTAAAATAATCACCATATGGTAAAATTTCAAAAAAAGGGGGTGAATATTTAAAAAAATTCATTGTTATTTGTGTGACTTCTGTGTTCATATTAACTAATGTTTTACCAAAACCAGAAAGGTTTGTGGGTCTATGAAACTTTTGTCCGCTCTAATAAATCCATTGTATTACTTTGTGTCCTACGGTATACCAAATCAACCTGATCAAATGTGTGTAAATAGAATATGTGCTCCACTAGGGCATGTATTAGTTACTTTTTTAGCCATCGTCGTTATATTTTTAGGTTACAAGTATATTTACAAGAAAAAAGATTAACCGATATTAGGAATTTCATTTATAACTTTTGATAACGAATTTTACGTCAACTAGCACCTCTTGCAGAGGGCTAGTTGTATTTTTACAGTAGCAAAGATGAGATTTCACTTTTAAAAACTGTCTTAGCGTATAAGATCCGCTTTTTGCCGTCAGCACCCCTCAATGAACAATATAACTTAACGTGGTAAAATATTATTTGGATGGGAGTCCAATACATATTATTAAAATTAAGATGGTTCAAGTCGGAGGAAGGCACCTTAGGGTGTCTTTTCTTTATGACCTTTATGGGGTACAGTCAGGAAAATGCGGATTTACAACGCTAGGTCCATTTTCAAGCCGATTCCCCTTTATCATCAACTATTTAAAGTTTCTTTAAATTATTACATAACATATGTTTTTTGTACCACGCTTTATTGATACATTTAACCTTCACAGGTGTTGAAGGTTTAGGCTTATCCCTTAGTGTAGCCATATCATTAGAACATCCTACAATATTTAGACAGAATGTAGCCAATAAAAACGATAATATTGATTTCTTCAAATAACCACTTCTAACTCTTTTTTAGTTAACATCTTTTCATAAAATAAGCTCCTTGCTAATTTTACATTACATTAAAAGTTGGAGAATATTCTTATACTCATAAATTGTTACATTTGAAGGGGAAAAATGGAATTCTACAATCTTAGTATTATTATTAAAAAACTTAGATAAAGTGTGAACTACTCGCCACTTAGCAAAGCTTGAAGTGGGAGCTTCTCAGTTCCATGACGAAAGCAACCTTTCATCTCCCTGAGCGTTACTTCGGAGTGTTCCAACCCTAGATGTCCAACGCTTGGACGCTCTTTTGGTACGGTTGATATTTTACGCAGGAACCGAATGGCTTGGTTTTCGCACTCTATTTTCTTCCTGCAACCTCATATATCAAGTTATCAAAGAACTTCATATAGCTAGTTTATCAAAAGTTTTTGGCTATGCCAAACCGAAATTCATCTCCCACTTACCGTTGGGCTAGCGCCCTTCACACGCTTGAGGAAGGAGAATTCTTTCGGTAAATTCGTTAAAAAATCTTGTATAAGGGGTCCCCCACATGCCCATCAAGTTAAGAAAAAATTAATACCCCTAAAACAAAAAAACGCCATTCTTCCGAAAGAATAGCGTTTTTTCAGTAGATACTTCCCTAAACTTTTGACATAAATGATAATGTAAAATGGTTATTCCCTATGTTCCTCCATCCTCTTATAGTAATCAATCTTTTCTTCAATTTTCACCAGGTTATCCTTCAACTCTTTAATTTCTTTAAGGATTTTGTTTTGGTGTATTTCTAACAATTCTCGTCTAGCATTTATTGTAGGTTCACCTTGACTTCGTAAATCAGAAAAAAGTTTCATGTTTGTGACTGACATTCCTGTTACTTTTAAATGGATTAAGAAATTGATCCAAGAAATATCAGCTTCCGAATATTGACGATAGCCATTGATATCTCGGTTCACCTCATTATGTAAATAAAAAAGGATAATCAGCCCTCATAATGGACTAACTATCCTATAAATTGTTATCTAAATTTAACGATTGGGTGACCTTTTTTGGTTTGCATTATCTTAGTATGATGTGTAATTGGTTGGCAGAATAGAGGGTGAGTTTGATGGGATTTGTCGATAAGTCGATATATTCCGAGTTGTGATCGATATATTTGAAAAATCGTTGATATATTAAGAGAATCGGTCGATATCATTTTACTAGTAAATTATTTTTCTTTTATTTTCTCTTGCTCTTCGGTTAATAAATTGCGTAAGACGTGTCCGCGGTAACTTTCTAGTTTTCGTCCTTCATGATAACGAACACCTAATTTTTTTAATTCAGCTACGTACCAGCCTTTTGTTCCGTAGTACATGAGACCACTTCCTTCTTTGCTTTTGAACAGTATATGTTTCGGCCGCGGGTAATTTTCTTTTTTTATTAAGGAAATTTACCAAAACTGAACATTGAATATTCAGTTTATTTGTATTATGATTAACTTATTATCGGATGACAGTGATTAGCCTCTCTGTAAGCCCGAAGTTACTTTTGTTCAATTTAATAGCGGAGCTTCTTTCCACTTGAGCTTCCTTAGCAGGAGGACGAGCCATAAGGATAGAGACAGTAAAATCCAATGTAAATGTGTACATTGTTTTTCTGGCTCTTTTTATTTTTTTTAAAGCAGGAGGAGATTTAAAGAAAGCACTATCAAGTCCAAGGGGTAATGGAATATAGTGCGTGTCCACGCTAATGGAGGGGCTGGTGAATGGTTTGGCTAAAGCGAAAAAGGAGTTACAAAAGGATTTAAAAACTAGGCATATAACAATGATTTCGATCGGCGGGGTTATCGGTGGAGGTTTGTTTGTAGGAAGTGGAACGATTATTCAAGCGTCGGGGCCAGCAGCGATTTTGTCCTATATTATCGGCGCTTTAATGGTTGTGCTCGTGATGCGAATGTTAGGAGAGATGGCAGCCGAAAATCCTGATAGCGGTTCTTTCGCAACGTATGCGAATAAAGCAATTGGACCGTGGGCAGGGTATACGATCGGTTGGTTATATTGGTTTAATTGGGTCATTATTATCGCAATTGAAGCAGTGCTTTTAGGTGTGATGATTAACAATTGGTTTCCTTCGGTTCCGGCATGGATTGCGAGTTTATGTATGATTCTTTTAATGACAATGACGAATGTATATTCAGTAAAATTGTACGGAGAGTTTGAATATTGGTTGGCGTTTATTAAAGTTGTGGCGATTGTTGCGTTTTTAATTTTAGGAGTTTCGATGTTTTTTGGACTTGTTCCAGGAGTGGAGAGACCGAGTCTTGCTATTATTACGGAAAATGGAGGTTTCTTTCCAAATGGGATTGTCCCTGTATTACTGAGCGTAGTGTTTATTTCTTTCTCGTTATCAGGGAGTGAAGTAGCCGCTATTGCAGCCGGGGAATCTGAAAATCCAGAGAAAAATGTTATACGAGCTATTAATAGTGTAGTATGGCGCCTTATGCTTTTTTTCGTAGGTTCGGTAACGATTTTAGTTATGTTTATTCCTTGGACGGATAAGGAGTTATTAAAACTTCCGTATGCAAGTTTATTTAATATGGCAGGAATACCTGCAGCCGCAGAAATTATGAATGGTGTTGTATTTCTATCGCTACTTTCCGTTATGAACTCAGGTATATATACGAGTTCACGTATGTTATTCTCACTTGCTAAAAAAGGTGATGCTCCGGCTAGTTTCTCACGGTTAAATGGTAGAGGGACGCCAGTTATAGCGATATTTGCAAGTATCGTATTTGCATTTATTTGCGCGATGTTGAAATTTATATCTCCTGATAAACTGTTTGCGTTTTTAGCGAATAGTTCAGGTGGTGTAACGATGCTTATGTATATGTTCGTTGCAGTTTCACATATTCGGTTAAGACGAGAAAGGGAAAGAGAAGGGGCTGGAAAGCTAAAAGTGAAAATGTGGTTATTCCCTTATCTCACATATGCAACGCTTTTGATGATTATTACGATATTTGCTTCACAAGCGTTTATAGAAGATATGCGTATGCAATTTTACATGACATTACTAGCTACTACCCTAGTAATAATAAGTTATTTTCTAAGAGTTAGAAAGTTAGATAAGCAAAGGTTGAATGATTTTACGATTATACAAGATTCGGAAGTTAGTTTAGAGAAAGAATAAGAAAAGGGGTATGTTCCATGTTGAAAGAGAAGAAAGATATTACAACTACAAAATCTAGCATATTACATGAAAGAAGAAAAAATGCGGTGCCAGAAGGGCCTTACAATATTACAGAGTTGTATGTGCAATCAGCAAAAGGCGCAATTATTACAGATGTAGATGGCAATGAACTAATCGACTTTGCGGGCGGGATTGGTATGCAAAACGTTGGGCATTGTCATCCGAAAGTAGTGAAGGCAATTCAAGATCAAGTAGAATCTTCTATTCATAGTTGTTTTCACGTAGCGCCGTATGAAAGTTATATTGCATTAGCTGAAAGACTGAATGAATTAACGCCAGGAGATTTTAAGAAAAAAACGATGTTTGCTAATAGCGGAGCTGAAGCAGTAGAAAATGCGGTGAAGATTGCTAGAAAAGCAACTGGAAGAAGCGCTATCGTTTCGTTTGAGCGCGCTTATCATGGGCGTACACTTATGACGATGTCACTTACAAGTAAAGTGAAACCGTACAAGCACGGATTTGGACCGTTCGCACCAGAAGTATACAAATTGCCATATCCGTATTATTACCGTGCTGACGAAGGACTGACACAAGAAGAAGTAGACGCACAAATTTTAGCATATTTTGAGCGTTTTATGTTAGAGGAAGTGGCAAGTGATAATATTGCTGCGATTATTTTGGAACCGCTTCAAGGAGAAGGTGGATTTATCGTTCCGACGACTACGTTCATGCGAGGCGTACGAAATATTTGCGATAAATATGGAATTGTTATGATTGCGGATGAAATTCAAACAGGTTTCGCTCGTACGGGTAGCTTATTTGCAATGGATCATTTCGGTGTAGCTCCTGATTTAATGACATTTTCAAAATCAATCGCTGCCGGCATGCCGCTGAGCGCAATAACAGGAAGAGCTGACTTGATGGATGCATCTGGCCCAGGTCAACTTGGTGGTACTTTTTCAGGAAGTCCAGTCGCTTGCGCTGCTGCATTAGCTGTTTTAGATATAATCGAAGAAGAGAATTTAGTAAAGCGTGCGATAGAAATTGGTGAACGTATGATGGAAGTATTTAATAGTTGGAAAGATAAATATGAAGTAGTTGGCGATGTTCGAGGTATTGGCGCTATGACAGCAATTGAGCTTGTAAAGGATAAAGAAACGAAAGAGCCAGCAACAGAAGAGGTTAAAGCGATTATGAAGGAAACGCATAGTAAAGGGGTCATTACAATAAGCGCTGGTATTTATAGTAATGTACTTCGCTTCTTGCCGCCTCTTGTTATAACAGATGAACAACTTGAAGAAGGGCTTACTATTATTGAAGCTGCTATTGCGAAACTATCAAAATAAAAAAATGGTGGGGGCAGGGGAATGAGGTTTTTCAATTATATAAACGGTGAGTGGAAAGAACCTTCCACGAATGCATACGTTAAAAATTATAATCCGCATAACGGGGAAGTACTAGGTGAATTCCCGTTTAGTTCAGTAGAAGATACACGAGTAGCAATTGCATCAGCGAAAGAAGCTTTTCAAAAATGGCAACGGTTATCGTTTCAAGAAAGAGCAAGCTATTTATGGAAAGCGGCAGCTATTTTAAAAGAAAAGGTAAATGAAATTGGGCAAGATGTAACAAGCGAAGAGGGAAAGACGATTGCTGAAGGAATAGGAGAGACGAAGCGTGCTATTAGCATTCTTGAATATTATGCAGGGGAAGCAAATCAGCCGATAGGAGAGCTCATTCCGTCTGCTAATGAAAGTACAATGCTTTACAGTAAACGAGTGGCAGTAGGGCCAGTTGGATTAATTACGCCGTGGAACTTTCCAATTGCGATTCCAGCGTGGAAAATGGCGCCGGCACTTATTTACGGAAATACGATTGTAATTAAGCCGGCTGAAGTTACGCCAAAATCGGTGTACCATCTTGTAAATGCTTTTCATGAGGCAGGTATTCCAGCAGGCGTTATAAATTGTGTGTTCGGCAAAGGTTCTGAAGTTGGAGCAGAATTAACGGGAAATCCGGATATACAAGCGGTATCCTTTACTGGTTCTAATCACGTTGGAAACATCATTCAAAAAGCAGCCGTTGAAACCCGGAAAAAAGTACAGTTAGAAATGGGCGGGAAAAATCCGTTAGTTGTATTAAAAGATGCTCATATTGAAAAGGCGGTAAATATTGCGATAAAAGGTGCGTTTATGTCAACAGGGCAAAAATGTACAGCAACAAGTAGAGTGATAGTGGAAGAGGAAATTTATGAAGCGTTTCGCAATCAACTTTTGCGGAGCACCGAGGCTCTTACAGTTGGGAATCCGTTAGACAGTAATACATTTATGGGCCCATGTGTTTCAAAGGGGCAGCAGCAATCTGTTTTATCGATGATTGAAGTAGGGAAAGCGGAGGCTTCTTTACTTTATGGGGGCAGCGTGCCGAAAGAAGCAGAATTGCAGCGAGGGTGTTATGTTTTACCGACTATTTTTGAAAGTGTAGATCAAGATGCACGCATTGCGAAAGAGGAAATTTTCGGGCCTGTTATATGTTTATTTAAAGTGAAAAGTTATGGGGAAGCCGTTTCTTTAGCGAATGATACAGAATATGGGCTAAGCGCATCTATTTGTACAAATAATTTAAGTTTGTCGCAAAGGTTTATTGATGATATGGAAGTTGGAATGGTTCATGTGAATTCAGAAACTGCAGGAGCAGAACCACAAGTTCCGTTTGGCGGAATGAAAAACTCTAGTGCTGGACCGCGTGAACAAGGAAAAGCGGCTAAAGAATTTTATACGAGAATAAAGACAGTATACGTAGATCAAGTATAAGCGATAAAGTGAAACTTTAATTAGAGGGGGTTTTGTCTATCCCCCTCTGATTATTAGCCTTCACCAATCGGGCTTTTACGGGCAGTGGATCTCACACCTAACTCCCTCGCATTCGCCGAATTTTGAGGTGGGAGTCTTACTGCCCGTTAATTCGGGATAAAAAACATAGTAACGGAGGATGAAATATGCGTAAAGGGACTTTTTTTATGGCGGGACATTCGAGACTTCCGAAAGGGATGGCTGTTCGCAGTATGTATGAAACATTAACAATTACAATTGAGGCAGATCATAAATACCATGTCATTATTGAAGCGTCATGTACGCTTGCGACAGAGCACGGTAGAGACTTCGTCGCTCAAATTTTGAGAGGACATAGTTTGCGAGATGGTATTGAAGAAATCGTTCAAGATATTACAGATCATTATCAAGGAAAAGCGCAAAATGCTATCGTTAGTGCGGTAAAAGATTTGCATCGCCAATATGTAAGTTATTTAAATGATGAACAGCCTCAAGGTGAGTACGAGGAAACAACTCCATAATAACTGTCTAGTTTATCGCATTTATGTCCATAAACAAGAGCCAGTTGTATTTCCTTTAAAGGGATACGACTGGCTTTTTATATTGAGGAGGAAAGGAACATGAAAAAATTAAATGAAGTGCAAGCTGTGAAACAAGAGGAGAAAAAAAGAGGATGTGCGGAAAGTAAGGGGATTTGTAAAATGTGTAAAGTTTGTAGAGAAAATAATAAAAAACGAATTGACAGTTAGAATATTTTGAATTATTATTTAATTAATAAGATCCATACGAGAAATTAGCCTTCTCTATATCCGATCTTGCTTTCCTGTTTTACACATATTTTCATATAAACTGTCTATTATTATTGTACTTTAAGAGATTAAAGAACACTCGTAATTATTAGCCAGTTGTACGTTTTCACGGTTTTATGTCGTGGATGCGTATGACTGGCTTTTTCGATGTTAGGGCAGTAAGACCGTATCTCGGCATAAGAAGATAAGGATAACTGTCTGTAAAAAGCGTCAATAAGTTCTTCATATTTAAATTTAGGAGGAATTGAAATGTCGATTATTACAGAACAAAGTACGAAGATGAAATTTGCAAAAAAATATGAGGGATATGAGATTGTTCCTCATCCAGAGCATAAACGTTTATATCATATTTTATTAAATCAGCAATTGCTTAAACAGTTTTTTGAAGAGGTAAAAGAGCATTCGGAGCAATCATTACAATACATTCCGTATTCTCGATTTAATCTTGCGGATGGAATGAGAAAGATTTTTGGGCAATCATTTATGGATAACATCCGCGGCATTATTCATGATCGTGAAACAGGCGGATTTACAATTGGGGTGCAAGGTGAAACGTCAGATCCAGCAGACTACGTGAAATTTGCAACGGCATTAACACATTTAATCGGGACGCCGAATTTTGATGCAATGACGGGAACGTATTATGCTAGGTTTAATGTGAAAGATACGGATAGCAGTGATTCTTACCTTCGCCAAGCGTACCGTTTATTCACACTTCATACAGATGGTACATTCGTTGATGAGCCGACCGATTGGCTTCTTATGATGAAAATTGAAGAACAAAATGCAGTAGGGGGAGAATCCCGTTTATTACATTTAGATGATTGGGAAGATCTTCATAAATTTAGAGATCATTCGCTCGCATCTGTTAAGGTTACGTATAAAGCACCACCAAGTAAAAATGCGCAAGAAATCGTCTATCGTGAAACATTTTTTGATGTAAATAACGCACCTTGTATTTGCTTTATTGATCAGTTCGCGTATCCAGATAATATTGAACAAGCAAACTATCTTAAAGATTTATCGTATTCTGTTGAAAACTCACCAGCAACGCATGCATTAAAATTACCAGTTGGTGATTTAGTTCTTTTAAATAACTTATTTTGGATGCACGGAAGAGCTGCATTTGAGAAAAATAAAGATTTATATAGAGAACTAATGCGTCAGCGAGGTTGTTTTTCTAAATAAGTTTGTATGGCGGGTCTTAAAAAAGGCCTGCCTTTCATCATATTAAGGGGGAAGTAGGATGTATGACTTTATAATTATTGGCGGAGGAATTGTTGGACTTTCAACTGGAATGGCTTTAACGAAAAAATTCCCTCGTGCGAAAATCGCGATCATTGAAAAAGAAAAGGAACTTGCACATCATCAAACTGGACATAATAGTGGAGTAATTCATTCTGGAATTTACTATAAACCAGGGAGTTATAAAGCAAAGTTTGCCAAAGAAGGAAACGCAGCTATGGTTCAATTTTGTAAAGAAAATGACATCGCTTATGACATGTGCGGGAAAGTAATTGTCGCTACAGAAAGAGAAGAACTTCCTCTTTTACATAATTTATATGAGAGAGGCTTACAAAACAACTTGCAAATTTCCAAAATTAGCCAGGAAGAATTAGCAGAAGTTGAGCCTCATGTAAAAGGACTTGGGGCAATCCGTGTTCCTTCTTGCGGGATTGCTGATTATAGAGGAGTAAGTTATGCATTTGCTCGCCTAATTCAGGAAAACGGGGGAGAAGTACATTTAGGAACAGCCGCAGAATATATTGCTGAGAAAAAAGATGTCGTAACAATTGAGACGAATAAAGGCGTATTCAAAACGAAATTTCTCATTAACTGCGCTGGATTACATAGTGATCGTATTGCGAAAAAGACAGGAATATTAACGGATATGAAAATTGTTCCGTTTCGTGGTGAATATTACGAACTTGTCCCAGAAAAACGCCATCTTGTAAAACATTTAATTTATCCAGTTCCAAATCCAGAATTCCCATTTCTAGGTGTTCATTTTACAAGAATGATAAACGGAGACGTACATGCAGGACCAAATGCAGTATTAAGCTTCAAACGCGAAGGCTATACGAAAACAGACTTCAACATAAAAGACTTCATGGAAACAATGACATACACAGGATTTTGGAAAATGGCGATGCCAAATATGAAAGAAGGCATAAAAGAGATGGTGCGCTCATTTAGTAAACAATCATTCTTAAAAAGCTTACAGCGCTTAATACCAGAACTTACAGAGAAAGATATCGTACCAACACATGCGGGTGTAAGGGCACAAGCTATTTTATCAAACGGAAATATGGTTGATGACTTCTGCATTATCCCTGGCATAAATTCTTTACATATTTGCAACGCACCGTCCCCAGCCGCAACAGCAAGCATAAAGATTGGTGAGGAGATTGCTAAGCAAGTGCCGGATGTGGTGGCGGTGAGGGTTTAATGGGTCCCCCTGTGGGTTTGAAATAAAGTCACGATGTTTTTAAGAAAAACGCGAAGTTTTGAAAAAAGTTGTGACGTTTATAAAAAAGATGCGATATTTTATTACTTCAAAAAAATAATTGGGTTTTGATTAAATTTTTTAAAATGAAAAATTAAATCTGTTAGATAAGAATCCATTTTGATAATCCTTTATCAAAATGGATTCCTTCTTTATGCTATAAAATATGAGTTTGTTAAAAAATTTTGATGAAAATTTATTTCAAAGCTCAATAGTTATTTAACTGATGTATTTTTTATCAAATATTCCGAAAATTTTGTATAAAAATGCCACAAAATAACCTTTATATGTTAAAATAAGGAATAAAATTGAAGTTTAGGAGGTGCTAGGTCCAAAATGATACAATTTATTAAGAAAATGTTTCATGGTGTGGATACTCAATATTTGGTAAAATCATATATTATTTCAATAGCTGTATCCGGATTTTTACTACATATGAATGAGATGTCATTTACAATGACAATATATGTTGTGTTAGCTGGATTTTTATTTCCTTTTGCAACAATTATTTGGGATGACTTAATAGATACACTTATGGGTGGGCATTCTATTATTATACCCTTACTATTTATGTTGATGTGGAAGGGATTTAAGATTCTTGTACTTTATACATTTAGCCCGCTTATTGCACCTTTTGGAATGTTATATGTCTATATTGCAAATGGATACTATCGTAAAGGGTAATAGATAAAAATTAGAAAGTAATCAAAATGTTTTATAAATATTGTATAGTACTTCAAAAATTAGGAGTCCGTTTTGATTAATTTTTTTCAAGATGGATTCTTTTTATTTCGAATAAAATGTGAGTTTATGAAATGTTTTGATTAAACTTTATTTTAAATATACACCTCCGATTTTTGGGGGATTTTTTGGTTTTGGGGTTTGGTGGATGCTCGGTTGTTGAATTGGTTGGTGAATTCGGACTTTATTCTGTGTTTAGTTGGTGGTAATCGGGTATGAAAATACGAAATTTGTGGGTAAGTCGATATGTTGTGTCGAATCGCCGATATATTTTTTGTGGAGTGCGGGATTGGTTGTAGGCTAATAATCAGTGGAGGATAAACACCCCACTGATTATAGTTTCACTTTATTAACGCTCTACTTCATAAGTAATCCCATACTTCTTCAGCTTCTTATATAAATTAGCACGGGACATGCCTAACTTTTTCGCAGCGATGCTTTTATTTCCGTACGTGTCTTCGAGAGCTTGTATAATTCTAGTTTTCTCTAAGTTCTTTTTCTCATCAGTAAGCGAACGTTCCGTTTGATGGACAGACTTCTGCGACGGCAATAGCTGCAAAATATTTGCTTCATGTATTTCTTTACCGTCATGAAGGACAATCAATCTTTCTATTATATTGCGAAGTTCACGAATATTACCTGGCCAAAAATACGTGTGTAGTCGATTCATTGCTTCTTGATGAACGAATGGAGCGGGCTTGTTATATTTAAAAGAAAATTCCTTTAAGAAATGATGTACTAAAAAAGAAATATCATCCGTTCGCTCTCGCAACGGCGGGATGTGCGCTGTGAAAACATTTAATCGATAAAACAAATCAGATCGAAATGTCCCGTTCAGCACCATATCTTCTAAAATACGATTCGTTGCGGCAATGATTCTGACGTTAATTTTTTTCGGCATTTGCCCACCAATTCGGTAAATCTCTTTTTCTTGTAAAGCGCGAAGTAGTTTCACTTGCATATCAAGCGGTAGTTCTCCTACTTCATCTAAAAATAAAGTGCCGCCATTTGCTAACTCTAACTTTCCTGCTTTTCCGCCTTTAGCAGCTCCAGTATATGCTCCGGATTCATAACCAAATAACTCACTTTCAAAGAGAGCGGCAGGAATGGCGCCGCAATTAATCGGAATAAAAGATTGCTTGCTTCTAAGGCTTGCTTCGTGAATGGCCTGGGCAAAGAGCTCTTTCCCAACGCCGCTTTCTCCTGTAATTAAAATCGTCGCATCCGTTTTTGCTACCTTTTTCATGTTGTGGATAATGTGCTGAAGTGTTGCGTTATTTCCTTTAATCGTGCTGAAGGGGTCATCTTGCTGATGTTGAATCATTTGCTTTAATTGCTGTAATTCTTCAGAAGTAGAGGATAATTTTTCATTTAACTTAATCGTCGCGGTAATATCTCTTTCTACAGACATAGAACCAATTAATTCATTGTTGTCGTCATAAATAGGAGTCGTACTAATTAATACGTGCTTATCTGGCCGAGGAAGATGATAAATATCTCGGACCGGTTGCCCGCTCTCAAGAACTTTTAAATTCATAATATCTTCTTTTGAAAAGAACTCTTGCACATTTCTACTGATAATATCTTCTTTTCTTATGTCATACATTTTTTCTGCTGCTTCATTCCAGTACAACATAACGCCTTTCGTATTTACGATAGAAATCGCTTCTTCCACGTAAGAGAGGAGTGTATGCAACGTTGGAACTGCAAAGTTATCGAATTGTTTCATAACGTAGCCTCCAGAAATTTGTGCCCACATCAAAATTCAGCGGAAGATCATCCTAATTGATGCGGACTACTTAAAGTTTCACTTTATAAAAAAGTAGACAGTGGTATACAGATTTGTTGCCAAAAGGATACACCTTTTTCAGAAAAATGTAAACAAATTAACGATTGGCATGTTGGCATGATACTTGCAATGAAAATGTTATAAAGATATGAAGGAGAGATAGAAATGAAGATTAGTAAAATATACACAACAATTGATGCTCACGTAGCTGGAGAACCACTTCGAATCATTACGGGCGGGGTGCCAGATATAAAGGGAGAAACGCAACTTGAAAGACGCGCATACTGTATGGAACATTTGGACCATCTTCGCGAGGTTCTGATGTATGAACCGAGAGGGCATCACGGAATGTACGGTTGTATTATTACTCCGCCAGCAAGTGCTCACGCTGATTTTGGCGTATTATTTATGCACAATGAAGGCTGGAGTACGATGTGTGGACACGGCATTATCGCTGTTATTACAGTTGGAATTGAAACTGGAATGTTTGAAGTGAATGGAGAAAAACAAAAATTCATTATTGATAGTCCTGCTGGGGAAGTTATTGCGTACGCAAAATATAACGGAAGCGAAGTAGAGTCGGTATCGTTCGAAAACGTTCCTTCATTTGTATACAAAAAAGATGTTCCTATCAAAATAGATAACTATGAATTTCAAGTAGATATCGCGTTTGGCGGAGCATTTTACGCTGTTGTGGATAGTAAAGAATTTGGTTTGAAAGTCGATTTCAAAGATTTATCTGCTATTCAAACGTGGGGCGGAAAAATTAAACATTATATCGAGAGCCAAATGGAAGTAAAACATCCACTTGAAAAAGATTTAAAAGGAATATACGGCGTTATTTTCTCAGATGAACCGAAAGGAAAAGACGCCACTTTACGAAATGTAACGATCTTTGCTGACGGGCAAGTAGACCGTTCCCCTTGCGGCACAGGAACTTCCGCAAGAATCGCGACCCTTTTTGAAAAAGATGCCTTACAAAAGGGAGAAACTTTCATCCACGAATGCATCACTGACGGCCAATTTGAGGGGGAAGTATTATCCGTAACAGCGGTAGATAAATATGAAGCAGTTGTTCCGAAAGTGACGGGGCAGGCGTTTATGACAGGATTTCATCAGTTTGTTGTAGATCCGAGAGATGTTTTGAATCGGGGATTTTTGTTAGCTTAATGTTTTCTTAAGGGAGGGACCTTTGGATGAAATGGTGGCGAAAACAGAAGTTGCCTGTGAAAATTTTAATAGGGGCGTTAATCGGTATTGCTTTAGGGGGAGCATTTGGACCGAAAGTAGCGGTTTTAAAACCGATTGGGGATATATTTATTCGTTTATTACAAATGATTATCGTTCCTTTAACTTTTTTAAGTATCGTCTCAGGTATCGCACAACTAGAAAATCCGAAAATGTTAAGGGCTATTGGCGGAAGAATTTTCATTTACTACGCAATCACGGCTGTATTAGCGACTAGTATTGGCGTAGTAATCGCTTTTATTATCAATCCGGGTAAAGGAGTAGAAGGTCTTCTTGCGAGTGGACAGAGCTTTAAAGAAGAGAAGTTTAGTTTTATAGATAATATTGTGCAATGGTTTCCTTCTAACGTTATTCAAGCAGCTGCAGAAACGAGTATGCTTCAAATTATTATCTTTGCTATTTTTGTCGGCATGGCACTTATTCTTCTTGGCGACCAAGCGAAAGGAATTCGTAAATTAGTGCATGAAGGATCAGGAGTCATGATTAAAATTGCAGAGCTCGTTATTGGATTTGCTCCATACGGAATTATGGCGTTAATTGCTCATGTAGTTGGTACATTTGGAGCAGACATGCTTACTGCGGTCGTTAGCTATGTAGTAGCTGATTATTTATCATTGCTACTCATTGTGTTCATTATGTACCCAATTATATTGAAAGTTTTCGGGAAAATAAGCCCAATTCATTTTTACAAACAAGTGAGTCCAGCTATGATCGTAGCTGCTAGTACGACATCAAGTAGCGCAACTCTTCCAGTAACGATGGAAGTAGCGCAAAAAAGACTTCGTATCCCTGAATCGGTGGCTGGTTTCACCATTCCACTTGGAGCTACTGTTAACATGAATGGACTATCCGCAGCGCTCGGTGTTTTAGCGGTTTTCGCATTAAACGTATACGGTATTCCAATTACATTTGGGCTTATTATGCAAACTGTATTTTTAGGAATCGTCCTTGCAGCGGGCTGTGCCGGAGTAAAAGGTGCAGACGTTATTACTGCGACCATTTTACTTTCTACACTCGGCCTGCCGTTAACAATTATCCCAATCATTGCGGCTGTTTCTCCGCTCGTTGATATGGGCCACACAGTTGTAAATATTACAGGTGATTTAGTAGGGGCACAGGTCGTGAACGAAAATATCACATCTAGTGAGGAGAAGAACTTAGAAAAGGGTGAACAAATATGCTAGTCATAAGCGCGAACGAACAAAGAAACTTAGTAAATATGAACGAAGTTATTGAATACGCGGCGCTTGCTTTAAGAGAGTTTTCCGCAGAAAGAACAATTACACCAATTCGTGGCTCATTACCATTTGCGAACGAGCAAAATACCGCATTAATTATGCCTTCAGTAGCGGAAGGACTTGAAGCACTCGGTTTAAAAGTAGTAACGGTGGCTCCTCATAATAAGAAGATAGGAAAGAAAACGATAAACGGAATCGTTATGCTATCAGACTTTCAAACGGGAGAACCGCTCGCGCTTTTAGAAGGGTCCTACTTAACGATGATTCGAACAGGTGCCTTATCAGGAGTAGCGACAAAACATTTAGCTCGTCATAACGCAAAGACTTTATGTATTATCGGTACAGGTGAACAGGCGAAAGGAATTGCTGAAGCTGTACTTGCTGTTAGGGACATTGAAAAAATCATTCTATACAACCGAACAGAAGAAAAAGCCTATGCATTCGCACAATATATACAAGAGACATTCAACAAACCGGCTTACGTTTATGCAAGTCCAGATGAAGCAATAAGCGAAGCAGACATCATCGTCACAACAACGAACGCATCTACACCAGTCTTCTCAGAAACACTACAAAAAGGCGTCCACGTAAACGCCGTCGGCTCATTCAAACCGAGCATGCAAGAACTACCATCCCACGCCATCACTACTGCAAATAAAGTAGTAGTCGAATCCAAAGAAGCAGCAATAGAAGAAACAGGCGATCTCCAAGTTCCAATAAAAGAAGGTTTATTCAAGGCAAACAACATACACGCCGAACTTGGTCAAATTATAAGCGGGGAAAAAGCCGGTAGGGAGAATGATGAAGAGATTACTATTTTCAAATCAGTTGGTTTGGCGGTAGTAGATATTATCGTTGCGAAGTATTTGTATGAGAAAGCGGTGGAGCGTGGGGTGGGGAATATGATTGAGTTTTGAGGCTGCCTTTTGGTGGTCTTTTTAATTGGGGGTATAAGTTAAATTAAGGGACTGGAACTCTAAATTTATCGATTTACCGATAAAGACTGAAAATAGTAAAAATCTATATAGTTTGTAAAATTCTTTTATCAAATATATGTACGGGTTTATTTTACTATGTTTGTTTGAGTCCCCAATCTTAAAAAATATTACCTAAATATTTCTTGTTTTACTTATTGTAAAGTGGACAGTTTTTTAATGGTTAACATTTAATGTGAATTGTCGCTAATATGTTAATGGTTTAAGAGTCTTATTTTTGGTGTAAATGGTAAAATAAACACTATGGTCCACTAACTGAATTTTTTTACTTTTGAATTTGGGATCTTGCTTTATAACGCTATTTTTATAGGATATTAAACCTAATTTTGATGCCAGGGTATTATTACATGTGTTATGATTATTTTGGAATATTTCGGTTATTATAGGGGCTAAGAGGAGGATATTTATGGCTTTTCAAACACCATTAACAATTAAAAAAGTAATTGAAAACATACATAAAAAGAAGTATTTATTACCAGCTATTCAACGTGAATTTGTTTGGGGAACAGACCAAATTGAAAGATTGTTCGATTCTTTAATGCAAGGTTATCCCGTAGGCTCATTTTTATTCTGGGATGTTAAGAAGGAAAAGAGTAAGGACTTTCAGTTTTACGAATTTATTAGAAATTATCATGAAAAGAATAATAGACATAATCCATCGGCTAGTATTAGCGGTGAAGAAGATATTATTGCAATATTAGATGGTCAACAACGTTTGACGTCAATGTATATTGCTTTA
Organism: Bacillus cereus group sp. MYBK30-2; assembly: GCF_051915945.1. Classification (NCBI taxonomy): domain Bacteria; kingdom Bacillati; phylum Bacillota; class Bacilli; order Caryophanales; family Bacillaceae; genus Bacillus; species Bacillus cereus group sp. MYBK30-2. The sequence continues at coordinate 2,035,681 of NZ_JBQAFR010000001.1, read as the reverse complement.
AAAGGTACGTATGCTTACAAATTACCACGTATGAGACGTGAAAATCCTTCAGCGTATCCTGAACAGCACCTTTATGTTGATTTATTAGGACCATCAGAGGATTTTGATACAATTTATGATTTTAGATTTTTAACACCAGAGAAAGCAGCTAGTGATAATGTGGATGAGGTTGCTTTTTGGTTTAAGGTCTCTGACATTCTAAACATTAATGACCATTTTGAAGTAAACCAGTATCTAATTGAAAAAGGTTTAAGTTCAATTGAAAGAGAGAAAGCATTATTTGCAAATCAAACTCTGTTTAAGCTCTATCAAGCAATTAATGAAACTCCGAGTATTAATTATTATTTAGAAGAAGAGCAAAAATTGGATAAGGTCCTAAATATTTTTATTCGAGTAAATAGTGGTGGTACAACATTAAGTTATTCGGATTTATTGTTATCAATTGCAACAGCACAATGGAAAAATAAAGACGCTAGACAGGAAATTACAAAGTTTGTCGATGAAATTAATCAAATTGGTAATGGGTTTAAGTTCGATAAAGATTTTGTCTTGAAGGCATGTTTGGTTCTTTGCGATTTTAAAGATATTGCTTTCAAAGTAGATAATTTTAATGCTGAGACAATGCAAAAAATTGAGTACAATTGGGATAATGTAAAAGAGGCGATTAGGCTAGCCATTAACTTAGTTTCTAGTTTTGGATATAATCAAGACACTTTAACATCAAGTAATGCTATTATTCCTATAGCATATTATTTATTAAAAAAGGGTATCCCGCAAAATTATGTTCAATCAAAAAACTATCAAAATGACCGAAATCTCGTGAAGAAGTGGTTGGTTCTAGGGTTATTAAAACGAGTTTTCAGTGGACAACCTGATAATGTGTTACGTCCATTAAGGAAAATCCTTGATTCTAATAATAATGAATTTCCACTACAAACAATTATTGATGAATTTAAAGGTGGAACAAAATCATTTACGTTCACTGATGATGAGATTGATAATTTGCTATCTTATCAATACGGTCAAAAGTACACATTCTCTATTCTATCATTACTTTATCCAAACTTAGATTTTAGAAATAAGTTTCATTTAGACCACATATTCGCAAAAAGTTTATTTACCAAAAGAAATTTGTCTAAGAAAGGCATTCCTCAAGATAAGGTAGAATTTTATATTGAAAATGTAAATTCTATAGTTAATCTTCAATTGTTAGAAGGAATACCTAATATAGAAAAATCAGATATAGATTTTGAGAAATGGTTGAATGAAACATATAAAGATATTAATGCCAGAAATGACTATATGATAAAGCACTATATACCAATGGTTAGTTTGGATTTCACAAATTTCGAAGAATTTATTGAGAAGAGAAGAGAGCAGTTATACCAAAAGTTTAAATTACTTGTTTAATTCTTATGTTGGTGGCTAAAAGGAATGAATTTCCTCTTAGTTACCATTTTTTGTATTATAATATACTTAAACAATATTTAAGAAAACGGTGATAAATATGACTAGCAACTTTTCATTTTTTCGTGGGAAATGGGATGTACTTGCTAACTTGGGAGAGACAGCGGAGAGCAACGTATATCATGACCCACATACAACATTAATGAAGCTTCGTTTGTTTGGAGAAACACTGACGAAGTTTATTTTAGCATCTGAAAATATTCGAGAAGCTACAGTACGACACAAGTGGACCGCATTAATACTTTTCGTAGAGAAGGATTATTAGAGCTTGAGTTAATGGATGTGTTTGAGATACTTCTTCGTAAAGGAAACCATGCTGTACATGAAGCTGGTTATGGTAAAACAGAAGAGGCAAAGCTGCTGATACGTTTAGCATTTCGTTTGTCTGTTTGGTTTATGGAAGTGTACGGTGACTGGGATTTTCAAGAACCAGAGTATATAGAACCCGAACAGAAAGAAGAAATCGATTCTACAAAGCTGCAACAAGAATATGATGAAAAAGTAAAAAAACTTGAAGAAGAATTAGAAGAAACTCGTAAGCTAGCAGAAACTGAACAAGCAGGTGTAAAAGCCGAGCGTAAAAAGATATCTAAAAACTTTATCCGTCGCCATCAATTATGTGAAGTGTAGCATTTACAAATAAACGAATTCAATTAAGAAATTGAGCAAATAGTCTTAGAAGTAGTTATGACGGGTTTGTAAACAATCCACGTACCTGTTTATGAAAAAAATTCCTGGTATAATTAAAATGAAGCAGCAGTTTTGAAAGGGAGAGATTTTTTATGAACAAGGATGTATTAGAACAATTTGGTTTAGATATTCAACAAACTAGACTTTTATTTAGCATGCAACGTTACATCGTACAACAAGATATCGGTATTGAAAAAAATGAAAAATATAAAGAAAAGAAAGTTCAATGGTTACATATTTGGGAGAAAGGGATTCTTCAGGTTTTAAACAATGCAGATAATAAAACCAATCTAGATTTTATTACAGGAGAAGAAGAACTTAGAAAAAGATGTAATCATATTATTAATATAAACGAAAATTTTAACATATCTCAGTATTTGATTCTATTGGAGTTGTCTTTGTTTGTCCCTTATTTTCCAATAGGAGAATTTCAAACAAAATTTTATGAAAGAGTAAATTTAGACACCAAGTATGCAGATTTTTTATTGGAGAAATTTGCTGGTATGTTAGAAGTTGATAAAGAATTTATTGAACGTTATAGAAAGACATTTAAAAATTCAATTCGTTCCATATCTGGATTTTATACAAGAATGTTAATTGGTGCGGGAGTAGGCGCTGTATTATTAGCAATCACAGCAGGTTTTGCAGCTCCTTTTATTGGAGGTTTAGCGGCCCCTCTTGGACTTTATGGGGCAGCAGCGGTAAATGCAGGATTAGCAGCTTTAGGAGGAGGAGCTGTTGCAGCAGGTGGATTTGGAATAGCAGGTGGATTATGCGTGATTATTGGAGGTGGTACTATTTTTGGAGTGCTAAGCGGAGGTGTTATGGGTGCGGCTTTAAGTAGTTCATCTGATTTTGCTTTACGTGAAGGTGCGAAATTGGAAGTAGTGATGAAGGAAATTATACTTCTTGCTCAAAAAGATGTTCGACTTGCTCAAGAGGTGATTAAAAGTCAACAAGATGTTATTAGAGAATTAGAGAAACAACTATGTGATTTGAAGTTCAATGAAAAAGAGAATAAAGAGCGAATTAAAACGTTAGCTAAATCCATTGAGTATTTACGTAATTCTCTTAATAGCTCCTATAAAGCGTTAAATGATATTGAAACTACTGTATAAATAAAGGAAGGTAAAAATGTCAAAAAAGAAAATCATTGATTTTAATGTAGAATTTTCTTCCATACAGGATAGTATAAGTCCTCTCAGTTCTGATCTATTACGTGTTAATAGAATGAATAAGGAGAACTTAGAAGAAATAGAACGACTTGAAAAAGAAATTTCAAATCTGTTTTCTAAATCGAATCTACAGCAAAATGAGATTTTTAATCAAAAAACAAATCATATAGATAGTAATCTAAGAATTTATTCTAAAGAATATTTTAAAAACATATCTGACAAATTAGAAAAACAACTGTTAAGTGATGTGAACAATCGTGCAGACCTTATCCCATCTTTAACAAAATTAGATATAATTATTTCTGTTGTAATTGGTCTTGTTGGAACAATAGTCGATTTATTTTTAGTAAAAGCACCAAAAGATATCAATTATTTAAAAAAGTACCAACAAGGTGGAAGTCCATTTACTGAATGGCTTCGTACTTTAGGTATAGATGAGAATGGTAAATTAAATGATTTCTTTCAGTTATTAGAAGAAAAGTGCAAAGTAAATTTTGATGCTAGTACAACAAAAGCCTTTCCTGATTATGCAAATCAAGTAAATGGTTTTTATCCTAAAACGCACAGAATGATGAATTTAGGTCACGATCCATTGTTTGGTTTGATATTCGGATTAATTGATATGTTTAATGGTAGGACAACCTTAATTGATTCGAAAGGGGTCATACATTGTATTCCAATTGAAAAATATCAAGATTTTCCTATGGATAATAAAATGTTCGCACCGTTAATTTGGTTGGGACACATTTTATCAGATGTATGTACTAAAATGGGAATACCAATTCCAGGATGGGGATTTACTCAGTTATTACAGTTTGGAAAATTCGGTGAGAATAATAAAACAATTGCAGATGTAACAAGGTGGATGTATGTGGAAGGATATGATATAAGGCACTTTCTAACAATGAGTACGGTACCAGCGGTTATAGAAATGTGTACTAAAATGTATTTTAAATTTACTTTGTCAAAAGATGAATTTTTATCTCCAATCTATATACAAGAATTAAAATCTATACAAAATAATATTAGGTTAGAAAAAATGATTTTTATTGCCCATTCTGTGGCGGTCAGTGGAAACATAGGTAAAATTATGATGTATCATGGAAATCCATTAGCGTTTAATTTTTCTGAGTGGTTAGTATTTGCTAAACAAAGTGTACAGATGTTACTTATTCAGTTAAGAGATTCTACTGGTGAAAAAATAGTGAGAAATAGAAGTAGGATTGATGAAGAATGGAAAAACATTATGGATATAGAATGAATGAAGTCTTTGGTAATTTAAATTAATCAAGTAAATATATCTGACTATGACAACTTTTATTGAGAGATTAATAACTTGATGTTTTTATTTATAAACGTCTTAATAATCCCTAATCTCTACAGCTCTCTAGAAAGTTAACGATGGAGAAGAGGCTACAGGTGGATTCCTGTTCAGAAGATTGAGGTAAGGAGTAGAGTGCATTTGTGCATTCTACTTTTTTATGTCTCGTAGCGAGGGGCATAATTTAGTATGATAGATTCAAAGGGGGAGAAGAGATGGAAAGTATGGCTTTATTTGATGATTCTAAAACATATCGTTATTCGTTAGAACGTATTTGGGACCCACATAAAGAACGGGTACTGTTTATTATGTTAAATCCAAGTTCAGCGAATCAAGATAGCGAAGATGCGACTTCCAGGCGTTGTTTCAATTTTGCGAAGAGCCTTGGTTTTGGTTCCTTGGAAATTGTAAATTTGTTTGCCTATATTGCAACAAATCGTGAGGAGTTGCTTCAAGTAAGTAAAGAAGATGCAATTGGTCCTGAAAATGAAAATCATGTAATTCGTGCATTGAACCGTGCGGATATGGTGATTGCTGCATGGGGTGAAAATTGTAGATATCACAATCGGCACAAAGATATTCATGAGTTGTTTAAAGGTTACCATCTACACTGCCTAGGGAAAACAAGGGAGGGGTTTCCAAGACACCCTTTATATTTAAGTAATGATTCGCAGCCAATAGATTACATAAAACCAGAGCGTGTTGTACACCGTCTCATTCGAACTGCAAGAAACCAAGAACGAACAAGTAAAGAAGGACGCATAACAAACCGTAATGGTGAAACAGGAGGGGACTTATGGATGTGGTGTTCGATCTGTCATGAAGAACATCCCATTACAGGTTCAACTGCTTGCTTATCGTGTATTAATAAACTTGTAGAACAATATCATAAAGACGTATAAAAAACTCCCCCAACACCTGAACTAGGCAGCGGGGGAGTTGAATTTATTCTAGATTTAATTCATTTCTGCGTTTTTTTAGATAATCCAGTGTTTTTTAATATTCATGAACTTTTCTTTGTTTCTGTTCTTTTTCGCTTTCAGAATATAAATCTGTTTCCATTACAAAGTTTTCTAAATCAAATTCTTTTCCGCTTCTACGTTCCGTAACTCGGATAGAATAGTGCTTTATTATATCAGTGCTACAATTCTAGGGGTATCCATTTTTTACAAATCTTAACCGAATTAAAAGGGGTGTAGAATATGTGGAAAGATGTTCTTAAAATGGCGATAACAATAGGGAAAACGACTATACAGCAGGAGATACCTTATGATAGGATGCGAGAGTTTCATTCTCATAGAAGAGAAGAATCAATCTTTAATTCAACGATTCACAAAAATGTAGAACCAGCCCGCGGTGCATTAGTTTATTGTCAATTAGCAAATGTGGAACACTCTGGTATTTATCTAGGAAATCAAAGAATCGTTCAGTTAAACGGGAAAGGAAGAATTGAGGAAGTATCTCTAAAACGTTTTAGGGATCATATCACTACACTCGATACGGATATTTTTATCCCTGTAAATCAAAAAACTAGAGAACCTCTAGGTGAATCGCTCACCGCATTGAAAGTATGGGGTTTGATCCCAAAATCAAGCCTGACTCGTTTGTGGCTTCTTCCTATGCGAATCGATATACAAAGTAAGAATGCTAGTGTCGTAGTAAAAATAAAAAGGATCACCGGTTTTGAAAACAAGTGGTCCTTTTTCTATTGATCTTTCATAAGATATTTAATTGCATGCTTCTTCCATCTCTTCATAGCAATTTTTGTGCTTGTCTCTTGTAATTTCGAGTACAGTAATCATGTCTTCAAAACCAAGACTATTTGTACACCATTCACACACAAAAATAAATGCGTCATTTTTTAAAATATCAATTACAATGATGCGTAATTCTTTTTCACTTAGTGCCTCAATGTCGTGTTCTATAGCATACTTGATCAAAGCGATGGCATCAGGAGCTTGCAAACGTTCACTTTCTAATAAATACTCGAGATAATCATATACACCCTCATTGTCATTTTTGAATAGATCCATTAGTCTGTCTAATTCAATTGTATTTTTCATATCTACTAACCTCCATATATTTGATATATATCATGCTACCATGAATCAACTTTCTTTTTTCCACTCTGCTTATCATATGGAGAGGGAAATTAAATTTTAGTTGATATGTTTCAAAAAACATTGAGCATAGTTAGAGGTTTTGAAGCTGTTTGATTACGAGATATATGTAATTTTCATATTATTTTTGTTTATTTTTGTTTATTTTTGTCCACTTCAAGTAACATTTGAGCTGCTTGATTCATTGTTTTAATTATAAAATCAAACGTTTCACTAGCTTGGCGAACTTTAGCAGGGTCCTCGCTTAATAAACCTTCTGTTAGTAAGTCTATAAATTTGTCTATTTTTGGTGGTACTTCTTCCACTTTTGCTTGTACTTCATTATATTCTTCACTTGGATTATAACTTCTCAGTTCGTTCGCGATACCTCTTAGAGTTGCTTCATTTTCAATAATTTTCATCGCTCTATCTGAAGATGGGAGGTTTTCATTTCCGCCAACTGCAATCAATTTTTGCAATTCAGGCAGTAATTGTTTCATTGCCATACCAAACTTACCCATGTAGTTTTCTGTATAGGCTGGCTTAGGTGGTTCGATTGGTAGATCCTCTAATTTCGGTTTATTTATTTCCTTCACTTCAACTTCCTTTTCAGGCGCATCACCGTTTTGAATATCTATCATTTTATTTACAGCAATGACAAAGTTGTCTCCAGCCTTTTCTAGTTTTTGTTTACCGTTCAAGGCTTGGGTTGCCATACCTTTTTCGACAACTCCTTTTTGATACATAATAGCTTTGTAGTACTCCTGAATCGACTTAACTAACTCCTCTTCATGCCCTTTAAACTTTTGATCAACTTCTAAATCGTATACGTTTGAAAGTAACTCATTAGATTCATCTAACGATTTGATATAAGAAAATTTCACAGAACTTAAAGTATTATCTTTATCATATAAATCTATCATATTATTCATGAGCTTTTCTAAATCCTCAGAAGAATGCGCTAATGTTAAAATGAACGACTTTTTTTCTTGTTGTTCGGCTACGGCTGGCTTTTTTTCCTTATCACTGTTTGAACATCCAACTCCCGCTAGTAATAGGATAGGGAGTGACATTGCTAGAATTTTTTGTTTCAATACAATAACCTACTTTCTATATTCTTTCGTGTTAATCTTGAAGTAATTTATGAATAAAGTTCGATAGTCTAGGAGACTCTCTCCTGTTGTTTTCTTGTTTAATATAAATATATATATAAATACCCTTTTGTCATTATACAAGATGAATTGGAAAAATTGGAGGGTTATACCAATTGGCGCAATGTTTAGGTAATTTCGAACGTTGCAATTGTAGATAAGTAAATTAGAATATCTTTTCTGTTATACAATTTAAAAACCTCTACATATAAGTAGAGGTTTTTAAATTGTATATTAATGAATTATGCTTTTTTAGATAAAGCAAATCGGGTTCAGGTAAACGAAGAACATAGAATACATAATTTTAACTAGATTTATTATTAGCTAGTTTATCTCCACCACCCAACTCCGCCTCAATCTGCGAAGTCTTCGAAGACTCTGACATACGCCAATACGTGATAAAGCTTATTGCGATACATCCAGCTACATAGAAGTAGAATAATGATTCCAGTCCGATACTCTTTAGCCATAATGCGATGAACTCTGCTGTACCGCCGAATATCGCAACTGTTAGTGCATATGGGAAGCCTACGCCTAATGCGCGAATTTCAGTTGGGAAAAGTTCCGCTTTTACAATTGCGTTAATGGAAGTATAACCAGTAACGATAATGAGACCGACCATCATGAGTAAGAATGCTACGATTGGTTCTGTTGTTTTTTCCAGGAAGAAGAATAGTGGTGCTGTTAGTAACGTTCCGAGAATACCGAAAGCCATTAATAGTGGGCGTCGTCCAATTTTATCGGATAATAGCCCCGCAATTGGTTGAAGTACGACGAATATAAGTAGTGCGACAAAGTTAATCCAGCTTACAACTTCTTTCGGAAGACCAACTGTGTTTACCATGAACTTTTGTAAATATGTTGTGTACGTATAAAATGCAACAGTGCCTCCTAAAGTTAGGCCGACTACTGTTAATACTGCTTTCGGGTGTTTCATAAGAGCACCGATTGTTCCGGCACTTTCGCGATTTTTAGATTCCATTTTTGAAAACTGCTCCGATTCATCCATCGTGCGGCGAAGCCATAATACAGCTACTGCCCCCATCGCTCCAATAATGAACGGAATACGCCATCCCCAAGCCTTCATATCTGGTTCACTTAGTAATTGCTGAAGAACAATTTGAACACCTAACGCAACCATCTGTCCAGCAACGAGCGTTACATATTGGAAGCTTGAATAAAAACCACGGCGACCACTACTAGCCATTTCAGATAAATACGTTGCGGAAGTTCCGTACTCTCCGCCGAGTGACAATCCTTGAAGTAAACGGGCAAGAACTAAAATAATTGGGGCCATGACACCAATACTTTCGTAACTAGGTGTACAGGCAATGATTAAAGAACCACCGGCCATAATCGTAATAGAAAGAGTTAATGCCGCCCGGCGTCCGTGACGATCGGCATAACGTCCCATTAGTAAGCTTCCGATAGGACGCATTAAAAATCCGACTGCGAAAATAGCCGCTGTGTTTAGCAATTGACTAGTTGGATCTCCTTTAGGAAAGAACTCTGCTGAAAAATATACAGCGAAAGCAGAGTAAACGTACCAGTCGTACCATTCAATTAAATTGCCGACAGAACCTTTGAAAATGTTTCCGGTGACTCGGCTAGATTTTACTTGAGCCATAAAAATCCCCTCCTACTTATAAATAAAAGTTATATATGAAAGCGTGTTCATTGTAGTTGAATTGTACTGTTTTCAGATAGTAATCTCAATATTATGACAATTTTATTCTTTTTGTACTTTATGTACATGACATTTTTATCTTAATAGTTGATTAATATTGAGTTTTGTCATAATAATTGAATAGGAGATTGATATTTTTGAATATTTAATCAAAGGATATGAAGCATGAAAAAATCACGAAAAGTGTCACTACAAACGAAAATATTAGGATTAGTCATTACATTAATTTTATTTGTCGTTCTCCTTTTAGCGGGAATATTTGTTTACATTCAGTCCGTTGATACGAAGCGCCAAGTGGAACAGTTAGCTCTGCAAACGGCTAAATCTCTTTCTTTTATGCCAGCTATAAAGGAGGCCTTTCAAAATAATGATGGTAAAAGTACCGTTCAATCAATTGCGGAACAAGTTCGTGAGCAAGCGGATGCAGATTATGTAATTGTAGAAGATCGGTATGGGGTTATTTATTCACATTCTAATTCGAAGTTGATTGGTACAAAGAGCAATAATCTATATAACTATGAAGCGCTCACTTTTGGTGGCTATTATACGCTCGAAGGGAAAGGTGCAAGCGGTCCTGCCTTAATGGCAAAGGCGCCAATTATTGTTCATAACGGAGACTATGATCAAGTCGTGGGCGTTGTTACAGTAGAATTTTTAATAAAAGGTATTGAATCTAACATATTGAACAGAACGAAAGAAATTATACTCTTTTCCTTAGCGGTGTTACTAGTTGGAATCGTTGGAGGTATACTTTTAGCGCGTAGCATCAGAAAGGATACACTTGGTTTGGAACCGAATGAAATCGCAGCGTTATATCGGGAACGAAGCGCAATACTGCTATCTATAAAAGAAGGAATCATCGCTATTGATCAAAACGGCTTTATTACTATGATGAACATTTCTGCGGAAGAGATGCTGCATGTAAATGATGAATATGTGCATCAGCATATTTCAAAAGTTTTACCGGAATTTAATATGGAGAGAGTGTTAGAAAACGATCAAGAAATCGCATTTCAAGATAAAGTGTTTATTTTAAACATGACACCGATACTCGAAAATAACAGTACGGTAGGCGTTGTATGTAGTTTTAGAGATAAAACGGAATTGCAGAACTTAGTTAATACGATATCCGAGGTAAGAAAGTATTCAGAGGATTTACGTGCTCAAACACATGAATTCACAAATAAGCTTTTCGTGTTATCGGGCTTACTTCAGTTAGGACATTATAGAGAAGCTATTGAATTTATCCAACAAGAATCTAATATTCATCAAAGTCAAAACCATATTTTATTCCATCAAATTCATGATGCGAAAGTACAAGCCATTTTATTAGGAAAACTAGGGACAGCGTCTGAGAAGAAAATCGATTTTCATATTGAAGGGGATAGTGCGCTTAATCCGTTACCAGACCATATAAAAGTTTCGCACCTTATTACGATTCTTGGAAACATGATCGATAATGCGTTTGATGCGGTGAGTGAGCAAGAGGAGAAGAGTGTTACTTTCTTTGTTACTGATATTGGACACGATATTGTTTTTGAAGTGATAGATAGTGGGGCAGGAGTACCGGTAGAAAAAATAAGTACCATTTTTCAAAAAGGATTTTCAACGAAAGGAACAGATCGTGGTTACGGGCTAGCAAACATGAGAGAAATGGTAGATCTACTACAAGGAACAATTGAAATTCAGAACGAGAAAAACGGGGGAGCTATTTTTACAATTTACCTTCCGAAAGCATTGAGAGAAAGTAAATGACAAACAGGGGGATGGACATATGTTGAAGGTTGCAATTGCAGAAGATGATTTCCGCGTAGCGCAAATTCAGGAGGAGTTTTTATCAAAAATAAAGGACGTAAAAGTTATTGGGAAAGCATTGAATGCGAAAGAAACGATGGAGCTATTACAAAAGGAAAAAGTCGATTTACTTCTATTAGATATTTACTTACCAGATGGAATCGGAACAGACTTGTTGCCGGAAATCCATGCTGACTTTCCAAACGTTGACGTAATTATGGTTACAGCGGCGAATGAAAAACATATGTTAGAAAAAGCAATTCGAAATGGCGTAAGCAATTATCTTATAAAACCAGTTACGTTAGACAAATTTGTTCGCACTATTGAAGATTATAAGAGAAAGAAGCAATTATTACATAGTCATAATGAAGTGAATCAAACACTTATCGATAATTTCTTCGGCATGTCGCAAATAACAGACATGAAAAACTTACCGACAGGTGTGGATCCGTTAACACTACAAAAGGTGAAAGGAATTATAAAAGGATTTGAAGACGGAATTACAATAGAAGAAATGGGAGAACAGATGGGTGCCTCCAGAACAACCGCAAGAAGATATTTAGAATACTTAGTAGCCACAAATGAATGCACAGTAGAGTACACATACGGCATTATCGGGCGACCAGAACGTAAGTATCGAATAGGAAGAGGATTATGAAAAAACGATTATTACTATGTATATGGATCATCATAGTAGTAATAGCCGGTTGTTCTTCAGAAAAACCTCACACGAATAAAGTAAACATAGACAAAGTAGAAATTGTTGCACCGAACGTTCCAGGTGCTGGATGGGACTTAACGGCACGAGCGATGCAAAAAGCACTTACCGAAGAAAAAATCTTCACAAAACCAATTACTGTCATAAACAAAGTAGGCGGTAGCGGTGATGTCGGATGGAAATATACGAAACAAAAAGGCGGTCACGTACTTGCGATTAACTCAAGCTTACTCATAACGAACAACCTACTAGGCCACAGTAAACTAACATATAAAGACTTCACACCGCTCGCAACACTCGCATCGGATTGGGAAGTCGTTGTCGTATCCAAAGACTCAAACATAGATAGCGCAAACCAACTAATGGAACAACTAAAAAAAGACAAGAAAAACTTCAAAATCGGCGTTGCCCCCGGCTTAGGAAACGACGATCACCTATCCTTCGTACAAGTAAGTAAAGCATTCGGTATAAACTCTGCCGAACTAGAATTCTTCGTCTACGAAAACAAAGAGAAAATCATAAACGCCCTAACGAACAAACAAATCAACGCCGCAACAATGACCCTATCCGAAGCCGAAAAACAATACAAAGCCGGCAAAATAAAAATATTAGCCGTATCCGCACCAAAACGCCTAGACCGACTACCAGAAATTCCGACTTGGAAAGAACAAGGAATCGATGTTGTCTTCCAGCACTGGAAAGGAATTATGGGGCCGAAAGATATGACGGAGGAAGATGTTGCTTATTGGGATGAGGTTATTAAGAGGATGGCCCAGAGTGATACTTGGAAGGGGATTTTGAGGGAGCGGGGTTGGGAGAGTTTTTATAAGGGGAGTGGGGAGAGTATGATATTTCTTGAGGAGAGTAGTCAGGAGTATAGGGAGTTAGTGGGGAATAATAGGAATTATTAAATCATACGGTATGGCGTATGATTTTTCTTTTATACATAGTTTGGTAAAATAGTAGTAATTGTAATTAATTGTAACGGTGGGGATGAAAATGTTAGATCAACTCATAATTGAATTGGCTGAATCAACGAAGCAAGTTGAAGATATCCAAGGTGATAAAACTTATTTGATTATAAACAAGGATGATGAAGGATTAGACGTTGAAACTAAACTTTCACGTGAGCAATATGAAAAGGAAGAGGAAGCATCGTCTTATTTTAAAGTGAGCTTTGAACTTCTTAAGAATGCTTGGGGGAAATTTATCGCTATGCGCACGGTAAAGAGTGAGGATTTCGGACAAGTCAGTGAATGTAATGCTTTCTTGTTAGCTTTCTTTTCACAGCTTCCATTTGTGAATGTGACTGGAGTGCAAGCTATTACATTTAAAGAATTCCAAACTGATAATTTGCCATGTGAGCAGTATCATAAAGTTGTTGGATTTTTGGAAGAGGTAATAAACAATACATACGATCCGAAAAATTTAAGTGATCAAACCAATGGTAATTTGTATAGAGTTAAATCTAAAGGAAGACAAGATTTAAGATTACTGGGATTTTTAAATGATAATCATAATATCGATACGTCTTTATTAACCGAATATATTGAGGCGAAAAGTAAGAATGATGTTATTCGGAAGTTAGTTTTAAAGCAGGAATATTTTCACATTGTCATGTTTGTACTTAATCTTTTAAGAGCGTATCAGAGGGGCGAAAAGAAAGCGGCTTTAGTGGATTTAGCGATGACAATTGTCCGGAACTCTAGAGGAAATAATTTAATGCTAGAATCATTAGCAAAAGAGCGTACGCATAACCTCTTAATGTGGTCTGAGAAATTGGAAATAATTAATGCTGAATGGATTCCAGCCGAACAATACATAAAAAAGAATGAAGAAAAGGGCGGTAATATGAGTAGTAGTTTACGTGAAGGCTTTTTAAAGATAATGAAGGAATATTTGGATGCAAAAACAGAAAAATTTGCAGGACATAAATTAGGACTAACAGTCCGAAATGATATGGCAACAGAAATCATTCGTTTACCTTTTATAAATGAGAAGCAGTACAGCGTGATAGGATCGGTTGGGAAAGGGAATTGGGCAACAGTTCCGTGGATTGCGCTAATGCATAGAGATATCACAACATCGACACAGAGAGGGTATTATATCGTCTATTTATTTAGCGAAGATATGCAACGATTATATTTGACCATTGGACAAGGTGTAACAGAAACAACTAAAGAGGAAATGCAAAAAATTAAAGAAGAGATTCGCGAGCAAATACATATGTCTCAAAAGGTGAAAAAAGATGATGAGATCTTCCTAGGGACAAGTCCAAAAGCGAAAGGATATGCGAATTCAACAGCGGCTTATATTGCTTATGAGGTGAATAAAATGCCAAGCGAAGCAGAATTAGTTGAAGACTTGGAAGAAATGCTTCGCTATTATGAGGGATTTATCGCTTACAAAGAGGAAGGAACGAAATATGAAATGATTTATGAGAGGAAAGAAGTGTATTTAGACCAACAATCAATTATCGATCATGTATCTTCTTATATTCAAAGTAAAGGTTTCTATTATGAGAAAAAGGATCTAATTAATTTCTTCCTTTCGTTAAAGACGAAGCCGTTTGTAATTTTATCAGGTATTTCAGGTACGGGGAAAACGAAAATTGTTCAGTGGTTTGCGGAGAGTTTAGGGGCTACGGAAGAGAATGGACAATTTACGCTCATTCCGGTTCGACCTGATTGGAGTGATAGTTCTGATTTGCTTGGTTATGTGAATCTTCAAGGAGAATTTCAAGAAAGACCTTTAATTAAAGTTCTTGAAGATGCAGACAACAATCCAAATCGACCTTATTTTGTAGTGTTGGACGAGATGAACTTAGCTCGAGTTGAATACTACTTTAGTGATTTTTTAAGTGTAATTGAGAGTCGTAAATGGAAAGATGGGAAGATTATTACTTCACCGGTGCTTCCAGAATCAATTACTAATAAGCACATTACGATCCCATCAAATGTATATATTATCGGAACGGTAAACATGGACGAAACGACACATCCTTTAAGTAAAAAAGTATTAGATCGTGCGAATACAATTGAATTTAATACCGTTAACTTAGATTATTTTAATTTCTTAATGGACATGGAGGAGAAGGAAGCTGAAATTGTTTCTAATCGCTCTTTAGCAACCGAGTATCTTCATTTGAAAGAGTGTTTTAAAGAAAACGAAGATCTTGTAAGAAATATATCGACTATTTTAATAGAAATAAATAAAACACTTGAATCAGTTGGAGCTCAAGTTGGATATCGTATACGAGATGAAATTTGTTTCTATATGGCATACAACGAACAAGGAAAGTTATTGTCGTTTGATGAAGCGCTTGATTATCAAATATATCAAAAGATTTTACCTCGTATTGCGGGAAGCGATGGAAGAACAGAAGAGGTATTGAAGCAGTTGTATGTATTATGTGCAAATGAAGAATATGATAGTGGCAATAATGACGCTTCGTATGCTAAGTATCCTCGTTCAGCTAACAAGCTGTCTCATATGTTAAGGAGGTTCGAGTATGATGGCTTCACCTCTTTCTGGATCTAATAATGAGATAGAGCTAGTTAAGATTGAAACAGAGGAGCTATCATTGACGATTAAAGGAAATCCTTATCATGAAAAATACGAGAGTTTAAAAGAATATCACGCTATGAACGCAGATGAAATGATGTATTTTCATGTAGATGGGAAGGTAGAATCCGTTTCTGTATTTGATGCGAGATTGCAGAGATTAGATGAATGGAACGAGCATCCGCCAATCTTTTTTGAGAATAGAAGTTATCAGCTTGTTGTTGTTCCTAAAAATAACAATCAGCATTCCTTTTATCATGAACATCCGGGTTTTCGCAAGCAAGTTAGTTCTATTCAAATGGGTTCGCTTCATGTGTTAATGGGGAATCTTTCGTTTCCAAATGAAGTAGGAAATACAACATTTGAAATTAAAGATGATAAAGACACTGTATTAACAGTTACATTTGAAGTGTTTCCATCAAAACTTGATTATAAGGATGATTACAGAGCCTTATTAGATGAAGTAAATGATGAAATTTATAATTTAGCGTTTCATTTACTGAAGAGGACATACTTAGGAGCATCTGCAATTTACGCTACAAATCCGTCGAAGAGTGAGTTTTATCGTATTTTAAATGATTCTTTTGAGCGATTTATGAAGTCGATCTCTCATATTAAAAGGCAACCGCATCATACGCTTATGACTAGGCATCAACTTGTACGAGGAGAAAAAATTCGTAAATTGGATTCTGTCGGAATGAACTATTTGCGAAAGCGACCACACTTGCTGCAAGGAGAAAACAGTATACCAACTAAAGGGATTACAGCTTATAAGGAAGTGTCATATGATACGTTGGAAAATCGATTTGTTAAATGGATGATTCAAAGAGTCATACATAAAATAGATGATTTACTTAAGGCACTAGAACCAAAATCTCGATTTGGGCGCGGTGTAACTGATGAAGATTTGCTAGAACGTGTAAAAAATATGAAGTATCGAATGAAAAATGAATTGAACGATCCATTTTGGAGAGGAATCGGAAAATTAGATCGCTCAGTCTTTTCGCTCGTTATTCAAATGGCTGCAGGCTATAGAGATGCGTATCAAATTTTCTTAATGCTATCACGAGGTCTAACATTACGAGGACAAATTTTCAAAATGTCGGTAAAAGATGTTGCTAGGTTATACGAATACTGGACATATTTAAAGCTCGGACAAATTCTATCTAAAAAATATATACCGCTTCAGCAAGATGTTATTCAAGTGAAGCAAGATGGTTTATATGTAACGTTAGATGAAAGTAAAACTGCAAAAAGAACGTTCAAACATCCAGAAACAGATGAAGTAATAGCGCTTTACTTCCAAAAAAGGAACAACGGATTACCAACAGTTACACAAAAGCCAGATACGATGCTCGCTATTGAGAAAAAGGGAAAAAGCTATCAATACCAATACATTTTTGATGCGAAATATCGAATTGATTTTGCTGAAAAAGCTCATTATAAAAGGCAGTATGGTACCCCTGGTCCAATGGAAGAAGACATTAACACAATGCATCGTTATAGAGACGCGTTAGTGATAGAACAAGAAGGACCTTTTGAGCGTACGGCTTACGGAGCGTATGTATTATTCCCGTGGAACCAAGAGGAAGAGTACGAGAATCACCCATTTTATAAAAGTATAGAAAAAGTAAATATCGGTGGCTTCCCGTTCTTACCAAACGCAACAAGACTAGTCGAACAATTTTTAGACCATCTCATCGAAAAAAGCCCAGAAGAAATTATAAGAGAAGGCATTCTTCCAAGAGGAACAAAAGAAGAATGGCACTCTTCACTAGAAGAAAAAGTATTAGTAGGCAGCGTAAAAACTGAAATCGACTATGAAACATATAGAAAGAATGGCATATACCAGCTACCAGTCACACAGCTAAAACCAGGATGGCAAGAAGCGAAGTACATAGCATTATATGCACCGAAAAAATGGCATGGAGAAAAAGGCGGCATTCAATACGTAGCCAAAATCAAACACATTCAAATGCAACAAAAAGCCGAGTATGTACATTTCGAATTAGAGCCATGGAAAAAACTAGACCACTTTATCCGCCCAGTAGGCTATGGAATTCAAACATACACCATAACAACTATGTCGTTATTAAAAGAAGTACAAGAACTCCCAGAACTCTTCATGAAATCAAAGGAAGAACGAACTCTTTGGAAAACATTACGCCGCTTTACGAAACAAGTTAAGGTTGAGTTGGATCATCGTAATTTAGATGAGGCTTCTTCTATTAAGGGCTATTATGTGCAGGATGTTCAGATTTGGGTGGATTATGAGAATGAGGTTGTTATGGTGGGGAGAGATGGGCGAGTTAAAGAAGTTCCTTTAGAGTTGGTTGTTGGGAGAGGATCGGTGTTGTTTAAGGGAGTTTTAGAGGTACTAAATGTTAGAGAATAGCACTTAGATACAAAGGGGATTAAGTAATGGATAAGGGGCAAAGTTTATTTTTGCATGGAACAAATGAGTTTATGTGAAGTGGAGAAATTTTTAAATATAATAGATAAATATTAGTTGGATAAAGTGTATTGTTAGCTATGAGAAGAAGAGCATATAAGGTATATACTCTTCTTTTTATTTTTAAATAAAGTGGATGTGAAAGTTTCAATGATGACCTCCATTCTATCAAGGCCGTGGTGGTCGTAGGATTATAACAGGTTTGATCTGAAAAAGCCTGATTTTATTGGGTTTGTCGTTGGATTAAGTTGATGGAATATGATGTGTTGGGGTTCATTTTTTAGATTTGAACCCCAGATAAACCCCAATAAATTCCTAGGAATATTTTTATTGAATTAAAGGGAAATAAGCTACTCCATACAGATGTGCTCTCTATGCTGCCAGAAATAGATATTGTTTCAGATTATAACGTATGGAGTTTAGAGATGTTGATGTAGCTGGCTTACTTTTTGAATACATTAGATTTCGTGGAAGCTAACTAAGGGGAAATGTTTATTCATGTTCCTAAAGTTATCCCAAATTCTAAAGTTAATCATGTTGAATGGGTCACATAGGAGGATTAATAGGGCGTTTAGTATTAATCAGGCTGAACCGTATCATAAGTAAATGAGGTTTTTTGTTGAAATATGTAATGTATATTTTGGAAAATATGGTACTATAGCTAATAGAGTTCTTGTTAAAAGGGGGATTTAAGTGATTAGCTATAAACCAATTGAAAAGTTGAGTGAATTTACAGGATTTGTTGAGTCGTTACCAAATGAATTTATGCTTTCAAGAGGACAAGGTGGTGAATATGATTTATTACCAAGCTCACTAAGATTAGATAAAAGTAATAATAGAAAATACTCACGTACTGCTTCTCAATACTTTCTAAATGAATTTAAAATCAATTCACATAATTATATGAAATTTCCTACAGATATTAATAGTGAATATGAGTGGATGGTCTATGCACAACACTATGGTATACCCACGAGATTATTAGACTTTACATTTTCTCATGTAGTATCACTCATGTTTGCAGTAGAAAATGCATTTGAAGATGAAGATAATAGAGATGCCGAAGTATGGTTTCTAAATCCGATACAGTTGAATAACAAATTTGCTAATCGTTCTGAGATATTAAATATTGCTAATGGTGAAACTTTAAACTTGGAAAATTATGAAGGACCTGTAGCTATTAAATCTAGGAAATTAAATGAAAGAATTAATGCCCAAAATGGATTATTTGTTTATTTTCAAGATGTTATTAACCCTGTTGAGTCCCCACTAAATAAAATTGTTGATGAAAGTATTTTAAGGAGATTAGTAATTAAGGGTGAATACAAAAAGGATATTCTTTCTTCTTTATATTCAATGGGAATAGGCTTTACTACACTATATCCAGAACTGCAGTCTGTTTCAAAGGATATAATAATGAAGCTAAATATTCAAGACTATTTGAGAGCAGGTGATGAGTAGGATGACAGAATTTACAGCAGCAAACCATAAGTCACAAGATATAGCGATTAAAGATATAATAAACCAAATTTCTAATGGATTTAAGCTTCAGAATATAGAGGATATTAGTAAATTAGATGAAGAATTAAAGTTGGAGTTATCAGATTCTATTATTATAGCTCCAGACTATCAGAGGGATTATAGAGCTTCTATTATGGATGAAAGTTCCTTAATAGAATCTATCTTAGTTGGGATTCCAGTCCCCCCAGTCTTTTTAGCTAATGATAGATTTGAGGGACTACAAGTATTAAATGTGGTAGATGGTCAACATAGACTAAGAGCTTTTTATAGGTTTAAGGAAAATAAATTTAGTTTATCTGGTTTAAAGTTATTAAAAGATTTAAATGGAAGTAAATTTAGTGATTTAGAGTTTAGCATAAAAGAAAAAATTTTAACACATAAACTAGCGGCTATAGTTTTTACTGATTTTCCTGGACTTGATTTTGAGTTGGAGATTTTTAATAGATATAACAAAGGGACTAAACCATTAACTCCACAGGAGATTAGACATGCAGTTTATAATTCTAATTTAAACAACTATGTGAATAAATTCGCAAAAGATATGGTAGACAAGAAGACCTCTGAAGAGCTTCAAAATGCTTATAATGCAACAAAAGATAGATATCAAAAGAAGAAAATTCAAGAGAGCATATTTGTAGTTATTAATATATTGGAAAATGGAGTGAATGAAAATTACTCTAAATCTTCTATTTATGCTGAAGAATATATGAAGCAAAAGTCTCAGTTAGAGAAAAGTAATTTAGAAAATGCTAATGATAATTTTCTATTTGTTAAAGATATCTTTGAAAGTTTTAATAAAGTTATTGAATTAATAGGGAAAAAAGTTGAATTTCCATTTTCTAAGGAAATATATGGTATTTCAAGTAGGAATTATAAGTTTCAAATTTCAATCGGAATGTTATTAGCTGGTATTATTCATAAAATGGTTAATGGTGGTATTTCGTTAAATACCTTAGAAGACGAAAAAACTCTTGAAAAGTTCCTAAACTATATTTCATCTCTTTTTAAGCAATCATATCTTGAAGACCCTGAATATAATGCATCTTCAACCAATCCTAAAAAAATGAGTGAACTAATTAATTCCATAAATTTAGAAGAGTTGTTTTGATGGAAAGGGGCGTCAATAGGCGTCCTTTTTTACTATAATTTCCATTGGTGTTTCAAGGTATAGAGGGATAGTTAGTCCAGCTTATATAGTTTGTAAGCTTATAGGGGATTTAAATCATGAATATATTCATTACTTGTTGAGGTCTGTAAAATTTAAAACAATATATAATCGGATTTCGTA
The DNA here is from genome assembly GCF_051915945.1 of Bacillus cereus group sp. MYBK30-2. NCBI lineage: Bacteria > Bacillati > Bacillota > Bacilli > Caryophanales > Bacillaceae > Bacillus > Bacillus cereus group sp. MYBK30-2. Next base: position 2,014,754 of record NZ_JBQAFR010000001.1, on the reverse strand, counting down.
TAGAGTTCGTGTCGGACAGTGGGATATGCGCTATGATGACTTTAAAAACATAAAGTTATTCTTGGCTACTGTTGCTGAATAAAATCAAATAGTAAAGCCTTTATTTAAATTAGGCTTATTTACAGAAAACCTCATTTAGATACGTTACGGTGAACCGTATCATAAGTAACTGCAAACTAAAGTTAAACGACATGTTTTAATAGGCATGTCGTTTTTATTTATTTCAGGGATAGTTTATTTTAATCAAGAAAGAACACTTGGGGAAGTTAGTTAATTAAATTTATGATGGTTTATAAAATACAGAAAATAGAATGATTTTTATTGTATAATAGTGATAATCTAATGTTAAATTTTAAAAATTATACTTATTATTAGGAGGAATAGGGTGTGGATTATAATTTTACACTTTGGGGAAAAGATATTGAATTTGATGATGAAGATTTATTCTATATAAAATTATGCTTAGAAGGTCAAAATTTAGCTGAGGAAGTATGTAAGTACATAGAAGATATATATGATAATCAATGCTCATCACTAAGGGACATGGAACGAAAACTATTTGACCAAATTTATAATGGATTAAATGGTATAAGTGAGCAGTATTACTCAAAGTTACATGAGAAAGGTCTGTATTCTGCAACTAGAGAACAATTTACTCCATATGTTCTTGAATATAGTTATAGAAGTGATAAAGTCATCCAGGAATTGAAAGAATTATATCAGCAATTATCAAGAGATAATGATGTGCAAAATATGATTTTAACCTATAGGAATGAGGAAACTAAAGAAGAAATTATAGGTGCTTTATATAATGATATTTTATATATGCATAAGGCCTATTTAGCCTATTTAGAGGAATTTGAAGGGCCAGTTCTTATTCCATTTGACCTTCATACGAGAAACAATGCATATCAAATTTATAGAAATTTATATGATAGACTTGTGCCAGAGCAATTTAGGATTGATGCGTGTGTAGAAATGCTAGAAACTTGGCCGTTAGAAATAGAATTTTATCTGTTAGCTATTGAGTTGCTTGGAGATGAAAATGGTGAATTGAAAAGGTTAGCTGAATTTGTGGGGCTGTCTATCGACATAGAAAGTATTAAAGCCACAGAAACTAGTGCTGCTCTGGCTTTAGGGGATAATAAATCACATATAGACAATATATTAAAAGATAATTTTATTTATCATTATTTAAAGGGGCAATTAGAAAACGGATTAGCAAATGTTTTAAATGCCACTTTAGAGTTACTAAGTAGTACTTGGAAAAAGAGGACATTTATTTATTCTACTGAGGTTGCTGTGCTTGAGAAGTTTAACCAGGCTTTTGAAAAATTCGCATTCTTAGAGATTGATGAAACCCCATTAGTTGTACACGATTCTTCCTTACTAAAATCTGGTGGATCAGGATTTCTTATTACTAATAAAAAGATACATGCAGATGTATTTGGAAAAGGAAAAATGGCATTTTTATTTGATGAAATATATAGTATTGATGCAAATACCCAATACATAATTTTAAATAAAGATTTCTACATTTCAATTGAGTCTCTTGAACAAGAAGAGAAGGAATTAATAATACAATTAATACAATTTTACTTAGTAATTATTCCAAGTATTAAACATCATACTGAATTTGATGCAACGGAAGAAATTATTATTTCAGAGAATGATCATTTAACTTTTGATGATCCAGCAAGTATTTATAATCGCATACGTAGTGAAGAGTTAAAGAAAAAGTTATTTTATGTAAACCAAAATCTTAAAGCTGATTCAAAGTTAACCAAAATCACTACTACTTATGCAAAGTTAGATTTTGATGAAAAAATAATTATGGGGTATGATGATACAATTTTTGGAAGTGCTAAGAATGGTTTTTTATTGACGAACAAAGGTATACATATTAAAGCCATGTTACAAAAAACTAAATTTATTGATTATGGAAATATTAATGAAATCCTATTAAAGGGCTTTTCAAAGGATCTATATATTAATAATACTGAGATAAGTTTGACGCAAATTTCTGAAAGACATAGTAAAGAAGAGTTAGTCAATTTATTGAAGTTTCTGGTAGGCACAGTTGAATAAGCGAGATTATAAATATCCACTATGTGTTCTTATTAGCATGGTGGATATTTTATAAGTTGAAATAAACATTATATAGTTGGATACCGGTAGTTCATATATGGGACTTTTTTCCTTCCATGTATAAAGTTGTTATACATGGGGTGTTAGTACATTTAAAATGTTTAAAGACTTATTCAAATTATTGGAATGAAGAAGGCGACTTTCTATAAAAAAGTGAAAGAATATGAGGCTAATATATAAAATTACTATATTTCAAAAGGTAAAACATCTAAAATAAACTTCTATTTTTAAGCATAGTGAAAACTTGAGGTATGTATTATTCCACTAAATTATTCTCTTTTGGTTGATTTTTGCTTATGTTTAACTTATGATTAACATAAGTTAAACATAAGTTAAACATAAGCAACTAAAAGGAGAGTAATTTACTTTGGAAGAAAAAAATCTATATAGTTCTTATTACACTAAATCTGAATACATAACGGATTATATGGTTAAAATGCTGGGCTTAAAAGAAGATCATATAGTCCTCGAACCTTCTGCTGGTGAAGGCGTATTCATTGACGCTTTAATTAAGAAGAATCCTAATACCAATATTACTGCTTACGATTTAAACCCAGAAGCAATAGTCGTACTTAATGCAAAGTATAATAATCATGAAAACATTCAAGTAATCGAGTCTGATACTTTGCTTGATGTTGACCTTAACATGAAAGTATTTATGAATGGTTACTTTGACAGGGTTATTGGTAATCCCCCTTATGGTGCATGGCAAGATTACGATAAACGTGCAAATTTAAAAAATATTTATAAAGGGTTCTATGTTAAGGAAACATACGCTTTATTTTTATTACGCTGTATATCTTTATTAAAAGAAAATGGGAAATTAACATTCATCATTCCTGATACTTTTCTTAACCTTCACATGCATAGTAAATTACGTGAATATATCTTGCTTAACACTAAAATACATGAAATTCTTATGTTTCCTTCTAAATTCTTTCCTGGTGTTAATTTTGGTTACGCTAATTTAACTATAATTACTGTTGAAAAAACAGATAAGGAAAACGCCTTAAACAATACTGTAAGAATTATAAGCGACTTAAAGAAAGTATCAGATATTGAAGATATTACTAATAGAACCAATTTAGAAAAATATAATGTTATGGATATTCCACAAAGAGAAATATTTGAATCAGTAGACATGGCATTTTTAATCAAATCTGGAAGTGAAATAAGAAATCTTATTAACAATCCGCAAATGACTTTAGGTGATATAGCGAATTGTGTAACGGGAATTTACACAGGGAATAATAAAGCATATTTTAAAGCTTTAAATTCAACAGTTAAAAACCCAACTAAATGTGACATTGTAGATGTAAATAAAATAGAGTACGATTACCTTAAATATGATAATTTACTCGAGGGAATTGAAGACGAAAGACATTTTATTCCTGTGACTAAAGGAAATGCAGAAATGTATCATAGAAAAAATGAATGGTTTATTGATTGGGGTAAAGATGCATTACACCATTATAAAACAGATAAAAAAGCACGATTACAAAATGCAAGATACTATTTTAAAAAGGGCATTGCAGTGCCGATGGTTAAATCGAAGAAAATTAAAGCTAATTTAATAAATAATCAAGTATTTGATCAATCAGTAGTAGGAATCTTTCCAAAGGAAGAAAAATACCTTTACTATCTTTTAGCTTTACTTAATTCGGATATAGTAAATACAATTATTCAAACGATTAACCATACGGCAAATAATTCTGCAAATTACCTTAAAAAAGTACCTGTATTTCTTCCAGCTAATGAAAAAGAGATTGCTTATGTTAATTCATTAGTAGAACAAATGATAAGTCACATGGAAAAGACAAATACCGTTAATAAAGAAATTCAAAAAGAAATAAATACTATTTTTAGCAAACTTTATTCAGTAGAAAAATTACCAACGGAGATATTGGTTTAAATTGTTTTCTCTTAAATACTTGATAGTTTCACTATCTAAATCATTTTCCCAATCAATGTTGTGTCTAATCCAACTTTTTAGTGGAAAACCAGTTAGTTCTTCTATTTTATCATATGTTTCTTGACCGCAATAAACGTTCCATTGAGTTGAATTCTTTAGGGTTTGAAGATAGTGGTTATTCTCATTTTCTTCAGCCCTAACCAAAATAATGTTCTCATATTCAGGATCTAGCTTTTTATAAATAATACCAACCATTAACAATCTATTGGTATTACCCTTTTCATTTGAATTGAATCCACTTTTAAAATCAACGTTATATTTAACTCCATCTTTTTCAAAGTGAAGATCACTTTTTAATTTAATATCGCCTGAAGCAATAAGTTCCCACATTAGTTCTAAGTATTTATCTAATTCTCGTTTTTCTGCGTCTAGTAATGAGGTTGTATCAATAAAAGAATTTAAGTCTGTTAACAATTTTAATTTTGCTTCATCAAAAGTCGGTGGGATAATATCTGTAACCCCTTCTTCAGAAGTATAACTCCAACAAAGTTTACAAAAGGGTTCCCATAGTTCGCCTATTCTACGAGTGAAATCCATATATTCATATGGTCTCATTCTATTTCTAAACTCAATCATTACAATATACGAACAATAATAAACCATTAAAATTTTGTCTAAGCGTTCCTCATTTGTAAGTTCGGCATTTTCTACTACTGGTTTTACTAATTTTCGAGTGATTTTTTTTAACTCTGTATTCAACTTTGTGGTCGCATCTTTTTTCCCTTTTATTTCTTCATAAATGTTTGCACCGACTGTACGAAATAAATCTAATAACTCAACTTTTGTATAACTAAGTGTTTCAAGTGCCATGACTATTCTCCTTTTTTATATAGAAATAATGATAGTAAAACAAAGCAATAATATCATATATTCCCATCTTTAACCATTGAAAATAAATCTGTAATTTACGACATGTCAGAATTGTTAACGAGGAAATAAAAAACTACCTATCTAATTTCGTAGTATAAGGCGACACTTAAACGGTTTTCTTCTCTTTTTTCACAAGACTAACTGGTGACGCTATTAAAATAGTAAACGATTTATTTATACAAGGATAAAGCTATCTATACTTAATAAGGGATTATTTGCAGATACACCAATAGGGAGACTAATCTTTAATATTATGAGTTCTTTTGTAGAATTTGAAAGAGATATGATAGTTGAACGTACACAGGAAGGAAAAGCCATTGCTAAGCAACGTAATGATTTTAGGGAAGGCGGACCACATAAGCAAATTGATCATGCTTTGGGGTTACTAGAAACTCATTCATATAAAGAAGTGGAGAACATGACAGGAATAAGTAAAAGTACGCTAATATGTGTAAAAATGAAGGCTGCTAATTAAGTCATCTTTTTTATTTCAATTTCTTTGAACTAGTTAACAGACAAAGCTAAACATTGGTACTGTGCTGGTGTTTCTATGTATCTAACTGTTCTACCGTTTATGATATGTCGTAACGCCTTGACACTATTAGAACTGTGCTGAAAAAATATTATGAGGGCTATGTGTATAGAGGGTGACCAAGCATTGAATCGCACATTTTAGCACAGGCATTCTATATTATTTTTTCGTTATTTTGATTCAAAAATAAACGTCTATTGTTGCGATCTTTTCAAACTATTAGGGGCGGGAGAAGAAGGGCATAGTTCAAAAAATGAACGTTAATACTTTCTTTACTTTAATTACTTCTTTCTTTTAACAGACTTCTTTTATTCCTTTGATAGTATTCTTTTAGAGAGTATATTTTAAGTCTGTATAATTAAATATGTTTAAAGTAAGTATGTATAACGTTCATTATATGAACTATTTCAAGTACATTTTCTGAACTATGGGAGTTCATATGCTGAACTGGTTAATACGCAATATTGGTATTTTGAAGTACATATTTTAAACTATCACATTTCACCACGTTCTTTCAGGAACATTTTTAATTCTTTAAGTGAAAGATTCTCCAGTTCTTCATAGTTTATCGTTTCCACCTTAGGAATTACTTGTTTAGCTTGAATTTGTTGTTGCTGTACCTGTTTATTTAACTGGTGTAGATGGTAGCGTTCCTTATCATATTCATTCATGTTCATTAGCTTTTCTTCATCTGCTTTAAGTTTTTTTGCATTGTCAGGAAAAAGTCTAGATAATTCATTTTTACTTAATGGTTTGTAAACAACATAAATATTATTCCCTCTATTTGTCTTACCTCGCTGTATTAGTCCAATGTCTTCTAATGTATTAAGGCTTTGGTGAATAGTTGCTTTACTTCCTATACGAGTATAAATCATTAAATGGGGGATAGTGGGAAAAGTATTTAATTTTCAATAGAAGAAAAACCTAACGGAGGGGAATCCCATGCCAGCCTACAATAAACTAATCCGAGATAAAATCCCACAAATAATAAAAAACAACGGAAAAATACCCATAACAAGAACCCTACCCGAAGACGAATACATAAAAGAAATCTGCAAAAAAACACAAGAAGAACTAACCGAATACCTAGAAGCAAAAACAAAACCCCACAAACTAGAAGAACTAGCCAACCACCTAAAACTAAAAACGCCCTAGCCAAACAAAAAGGCACAACACTAAAAGAAATCAACAAAATCCGTAAAAAGAAATCAACCGAACGTGGTGGCTTCCAAAACAGAACCTTCCTAATCGAAGTAACCGACAACTAGCCCCTTCCATACCCCTTGCAAGCCCCTACCAAGTAATAAATCACTAAGAAAAAACAAAACAAAAACAACTACAAGAACAAACATCGTAGTAGTAGTCAAAAAAAATTTTGAAATAACACGCCAAAAAACCATTCATCCTTCCTATATATAGTACAAAGAGGAAATTTTCATTTTTGAATGAGGACGGGAGGAATTGGGATGGCGGTGTATCGTAATGTGCAGGTGAATTTTTGGCAGGATGATTTTGTTTTGGATTTGACGCCGGAGGAGCGGTATTTTTATGTGTATTTGTTAACTTGTTCGAAGACGACGCAGTGCGGGATTTTTCCGTTTCCGAAGCGGTTAGCTGAGATGGAGACTGGTTATAACAGGGGGACGGTTGATAAGTTGGTGCAGCGTTTTATTGATTATGGAAAGATTCTTTATGATGCGGAGACGAGGGAGTTATTTATTTTAAATTGGCTTCGTTATAATCCTGTGACGAATACGAATGTGGAGAAGTGTGTACTTCGTGAGCTGAAGGGTGTGAAGAATAAGGAGTTTATACATATGTTTCTTCGTAAGTGCGTGGAGGAGGAGCTGAGTGTTCCGATGCTTTTAGCACATTTCGGTATGCCTGGTGATTTGGCTGTTGATGTTGATCCTAATCCTGTTTGTGAAACGGAGGAAGAAGAGGAGGTTATAGAGGAAGAGACGGGAAGTAAGGTGTACACGTTTTATGAGCAAAATTTCGGTAGTTTGTCTCCTTATGTGGCAGAGGAACTGAGTGAGTGGATGGTTGATTTGTCAGAGGAGCTTGTGCTTAAGGCTCTTCAAATTGCGTATGAAAATAATAAGCGAACGATTGCTTATGTGAAGGGGATTTTGCGGGATTGGCACGGGAAGGGATTTACGAAAGTGTCTGAGGTTGAGGTGGATACGGCAAATTTTCGGAAGAAGGAGTCGTCTGTTAGCATAGGGGAGACGGAGAATTTTTTGGCGAAGTGTGAGGAGTGGGAGAAGAATGCGCCATCTGAGGAAGAGTTGCAGCGGTTCTTAACGGAACGAGGATGGCGGCCATGAGTATTCAAAATGTGGAGGCGGAAAAGACGGTATTAGGTTCTCTCTTAATGGAAGGAGAGCTTATTAAGGAGTGCCGTTTGACGGAGCATTATTTTTCTTTGCCTGTGCACAAGGCTATATTTCGGTTAATGCGGAAAATTGAAGAGGAGGGGCAACCAATTGATCTTGTGACGCTCGTTTCCAGGGTGGATCCTAATTTTTTGAAACAGATCGGGGGAATGGAGTATTTTATAGGGTTAATAGATGGCGTGCCTACGATTGCCAATTTTTCTTATTATGAGGGGCTTGTTCGAGGTGCGTGGAAAATGTATCAGGCTGGCGTTCTCGGGCACAAGATGGGAGAGCGTCTTATTGCGGAGAAGGACGAGAAAATTATTGGTGAGACGATTACGGAACTTTGTGAGTTAGAGGAAAAGGACTACGTATGTGATTTTGATTTGAAGGATGCTTTAGTTGGGTTGTATGAGGAGCTTCATCAAGATACGAAAGAGAATACTGGTATTGAGACTGGTTATAAATCGTTAAATAAGATGACGTGCGGTTTGCAGGAAGGTGATTTTGTCGTTCTTGGTGCGCGTCCTTCTATGGGAAAGACGGCGTTTGCGTTAAATATTGCATTGCACGCGGCGAAGTCTGGAGCGGCGGTTGGATTGTTTTCGTTAGAGATGAGTAGTAAGCAATTGTTAAAAAGGCTGGCGTCTTGTGTAGGTGAGGTGTCAGGGGGAAGGCTGAAAAATCCGAAGCATCGTTTTACGATAGAGGACTGGGAAAAAGTGAGTAAGGCATTTGCGGAGATTGGTGAATTGCCGCTTGAGATTTACGATAAAGCTGGCGTGACGGTGCAGGAGATTTGGATGCAAGCTCGTAAGTTAAAGAGGAAGCATGGCGATAAAAAGCTTTTAGTCATTGTAGATTATTTGCAGCTTATTACAGGTGATCCGAAGTATAGGGGCAACCGATTTCAAGAGATAAGTGAAATTTCACGTAAACTCAAGTTATTAGCGCGTGATTTAAATGTATGTGTAGTAGCGTTGTCGCAATTGTCTCGTTCAGTAGAATCACGTCAAGATAAGCGTCCGCTTTTATCTGATTTAAGAGAGACAGGACAAATCGAGCAAGATGCGGATGTCATTATGCTTATGTATCGTGAAGATTATTACGATAAGGAAACGATGCAGAAAGAGATGACAGAGATTCATGTGGCAAAGCATCGGAATGGACCTGTAGGTAGTTTTAAATTGAGATTTTTGAAGAAGTTTGGGCGGTTTGTGGAGAGTGGATGATAAAATAGAAGAAGTAGCTAAGAAATTAGATGTGAGTTTCTAAAGTGAACAGAAATAATGAAGAAGAACCCAATTTCTCTATTTTATATGGAGAAGTTGGGTTATTTAGTTTTGGAATAATTATGAGAAATTTTTTAGATATTTCTCATATATTCATCATTTTCCTTTCATCCTCTTCTCACGTCTAAGTTTTACACTCATATGTATCAAAGATAAAGGGAGGTAATACATTTTTTACTTATTTCAAAACAAATGATAGATGGTGGTGAACAGATGAAAAAGAATAAACGTAAAAAATTGCGTTGGTTAAAATGGATTTTGATCCTTCCGTTACTTCTGGCATTACTATTGTTTGGATTACATAGTATGAAGTTTGACAGGTGGGATCATGAGAAGCATAAGCAAGCGGCGTATACTGTTTCTCACGATAAAGAAAGGGAAGCTTTCGTTACACAAAAAGAAAAGTTTAATAACTTTGAGCGAAATCAGCATCATGAAAAACACCATGAAAAAGAGTTTGAAGGTTTATTCTTCATACCATTCCTGTTAGCGTTTGGATTTGTTCTTTTCGGCTGGTTCATGCTTCGTAAGTCTGAAGGGAATATGGTTAAAAAGTGGACAGGCATATTGCTCCTAGTTATTGGTTTATTACCGGTCCTTCCAATGCTTGCATTTGTTGCAACGATTGTTTGGGCATATAAAAAATTAAAAGAAAAAAGAATGGCAACTGATATAGATTTATACAGCGACTTTCAAGTACAAAAACAAGTAGATATTTTAGATCAATGGGAACGTGATATTCGTAAGGAGGAGAAGTAATAATGGGTATTTTAAAACGTATTAAAAATATTGTAGTGGCGGATGTGCATCAAACGTTAGATAAGCTAGAAAAACCTACTAACATGTTAAAGCAATATCTTCGCGAAACAGAACAGCAAATTACGAAGGCTGAAAAAGCACTTTCGCATCAATATTATTTAGAAAAGAAATATGAAGCATTAATTTCAGAAACGGATGCTCTTATTGCGAAGAGAACTCGCCAAGCTGAGCTCGCAGTATCACGCGAAGAAGATCAAATGGCACAGTTAGCCCTGCAAGAAAAAATTGTGAATGAGAAAAAAGCGGAACTGTATCGCAAGCAGTACGAAATAACAAAAGAGCAAACAGCGACGCTTTATGAACAAATTGACAAACTGCAAAAGAAATATGAAGAGTTGCAATATAAAGAACTAGTTCTTGTTTCGCGGTTAAATGCGGCGCAAGCGATAAAAGAAAGCAACAGAGCGATTGATTCGTTCCATACAGAAAGTACAGCAAAAGGTTTTGCACGCATTGAATCTTACGTGCAGAAACTAGAAGCAGAAACAGCTGCTAGTAACTATTTTTACAATTTGAAGTCTCCTAATCAGCAAGAAGTGTTAGATCAAAATTTGCAAGAAGAAGTACAGCGGGAGTTAGAGAAGTTAAAAGAGAATAAATAATATGTAAAAAAGCCCATTTCATATGGGCTTTTTTATTGATAAAATTATTCCTTTCCAAACTGAAAAATATTTTGATTAATGAGTTGATGGAAATGTTGATCCATCTCTGCTGCAGAAATTTTTCTTCCGTTTTGAAACCACCACGCACTTAATGCGGCGATTACTCCTGAATAAAATTCCGTTATTAAATCGTTTGGTATCGTATGATTTTTGCAAAGGCGATTTAATGCTTCCGTTTCCTGCTTTCTTGTCCCATGGCTTAAATAATGTATACGGTTAATAAATTGTTCGTCAGACATTTGCGATTCTAATATTTTACCGATTTCTTCATGATGCAGAAATTGTTCCATCACTTGAAATGGCTTACTTAATCGATCAGAAAGCGGTATTTCAGCAATCGTCTCGCCATATCGTTTAAATCCAAATGCTAATAAAGCATCTTTATCTTCAAAATGCTTGTAAAATGTTGTTCGATGTACCATCGCACGATCACAAATTTGGTTAATGGTGATGGAACTATATTTTTGTTTTGATTGTGTCATTAATTCAAATAAGGAATCCCATAGTAATTTATGTGTACGTCTAATACGTAAATCAAGTTGTTTTTCATTATCGTTCATCTACAATTCTCCTTTTTTGTAGATTAAATATACAATGGCTGAAAATTGATTCTCCCTTTTTAATCTACATATGTATATTATATTACATGTGTTCCGGTGTATATAAAGCTTTTTAAGTAAAAACAGGAGGAGAATTACTAAATGAATATGACAACTAAGAGCCCTACAAGTGGCAAAGTTGATACTTCTAATATGAAACATGCCCCCATTTTAATTGCATTACTTTTAGGGGCAATGGTTGCATTATTAAACGAAACATTACTTGGTAATGCATTAACCGTATTAATGAAAGAATTTGATGTAACAGCTTCAACAATTCAATGGCTTTCTACAGCTTACATGTTAGTGGTTGGGGTTTTAGTGCCGATTACAGCTTTACTTCAGCAATGGCTCACAACGAGACAGATGTTCTTGATTGCTATGGTAACGTTTTTAGTCGGTACATTAATTGCGGGATTCGCACCGACATTTTCTGTTTTATTAGTCGGCCGTATTGTCCAAGCAGTAGCTACGGGGTTAATTTCACCGTTATTAATGAATACGATTTTAATTATTTGCCCACCTGAAAAACGTGGTGCCACAATGGGCTTAATCGCACTTGTTATGATGTCCGCTCCAGCAATTGGTCCTACATTATCAGGAATAATCGTTGATTCACTTAACTGGCGCTGGTTATTCTACATTGTTATTCCTATCGTAATCATTTCCATTGTAATTGGAATGAAGTACATTCAAAATGTGACAGAGCTAACAAGGCCAAAAGTTGATTATCCATCCATTCTTTTATCGACATTAGGATTCGGTGGTATTGTGTATAGCTTTAGTGCATCAGGTGATTTAGGATGGTCAGATGCGAAAGTGTATTGCTCTTTAATTGTTGGGCTTATATCACTATCCATTTTTGTCATTCGCCAATTAAAAATCGAGAATCCAATTTTAGAACTACGCGCATTTAAAGTTCCGATGTTTACGTTATCGGTTGGATTAATCGTCATTGTTATGATGTCACTATTTTCAACGATGACTTTATTACCGATGTTCTTGCAAACAGTTTTACTTGTTACAGCCTTTAAATCAGGAGTTATAATGCTTCCGGGAAGTATTATTAGTGCCATAATGGGACCGATTGCCGGTAAACTATTTGATAAATTTAGTCCGAAAGTTATTATCATTCCCGGCATCGTGTTAGTAGGGATTGCAATGTTCTTATTTAAAGGCCTTACTCCTGACACATCAATGCTACAAATTATTATTATGCATAGCGTATTAATGGTTGGACTCATGTTTGTAATGACAGCACAAACATATGGTTTAAATCAATTAACACCAGATCTATATCCGCACGGAACAGCACTGTTTAATACGTTACAGCAAGTAGCTGGCGCAGTTGGTACGGCTATATTTATTTCGAAAATGTCTTCAGGAACAACTCAGTATATGGAAAGCTCCGCAAATCCAATGGATCCAGTAGAGAAGTTAAACGGTTTAACATCCGGCTTCCAAGGTGCATTTACACTTGGATTGATCTTTATTGTTGTTGCTTTTATCGTATCGCTATTTTTAAAAGAACAGAAGAAGGGAGTAGAAGCAACGGGGGTTTTACAGAGCGAGAATTAATAGGGTATGTAGTTGAAGGTTAATGTAAAAAAAGACATCTTTATGATTAAAGATGTCTTTTTACATTTCTTTCGTTATATCATACTGCAACAATTGCCGTTGATCATAAAACTTCTCAAAAATGATGCCCATTACATAGAAGAACAATAGACCGAAGCAAATGTGAATGAGTGTAAATGTAGTTCCGAATGAAGAAAATTCATACACCATAATTGGTAATTTTGCAGTTGTCCAAACGCCTAAGAAAAATACGATGTACCTAATGCTTGCGCCTTTTTTTAATAGTAGTGCTGCAATCGGAAAAGCGACGTAGAGTGGACCGGCTGCAATTCCTCCTAATAATAGAGAGAATAAGATTCCATATATACCGGATTTTTCTCCCATATATTTAATTAACGTTTCTTTCTTCACCCACTGATCAAGTAATCCTACAAATACTAGGACAGGGGGGAGTAGAAATAGCATATCTAAAATACTATTCCCCGTTAATTGTAATGCGCTCCATCCTAAAGATTGGTTTATAAAAGTTAATAAGAGAAGCCCGAACAGTAATATGAAAAAGAAGCGATATCTTTTTAGTTCATTCATACCATCACCACCCAAATGATATATGAGAATAAGAGGGACATGAGTAATGCAGATGCATTACGAGCGTAAGCGAAACTTCGTCCGAATATCTTTTGTTCCATCGGCAAGGTTGTAATTCCTACTGACATTAATGTAGACATGAGTGCTGCAACTTGAGGGAGGCCTGCACCATGTTGGACTAATGTATTACCAAGTGGGAACACGACAAAGCTTGGAATGAGTGCAACGGAGCCAAGTAGTGCTGAATAAACAATACCTAGAAATCCGGACTTTTCTCCAATGATGGAAGAGATGAAGGATGGCGTTAATATAGAAAGTGATAGTCCGACGAAAAGCATAATGGAGAGCATGGCGGGTAGAAGGTTTCGAAATATTTTCCATGACTTAAATAGAGCATCTTTCGTTTTACTACGATCCTTCATAAAAGAAATCCCCGTAAGAATAATGGCTAAAGTGTAAAGGATGACACCATTAATCATGATCGGATTCCTTTAAGTCTTTATATTTATCCAAGAAAAATGATAAGTTTTTCATTTTTTCTTCAATATCCATTTGGAAATCTGCCAACTGTTCTTTTCCTGCTGTAGTTATTTTGTACATCTTTCTCGGCTTATCTTGAACGGATGCATTTAAATAAGATTCAATAGCGCCTTCGTTTTCTAATTTTTTCAGCGTGCGGTATAGGATCGCACTATCGATTGGATTGACCGGAAGTTCTTCTTCGCATTTCTGTAATAGTTGCCCGCCATAGTTATCTCCCTCTGCTAAAAATAACAAAAGAAATGCACCTGTATGTCTGCCTGTATGTTTCATGGATATACCTCCTCAAGGTAATTTTTGAATTTATACTGTCATTAACAGTATACTGTTAATGACAGTATATGGTGAATAGAATGCCATGTCAATTATAAAATGTGCACTTCAAATGTTACCGAGGGGGAAATAACAATAAATATTAGGGGGAAAGTATAATTGGGCAATTGGTGATTCCTTTTCTAATTTTGTTAGATAAAAAAATAAAAGCCTACTGCTTTCTTATGACAGTGGCTTTTATAGTTGGTAAACTACTATATTACGCTTTGGGAATCTCGCATTTTGATAGTAACATATATATGTTAGTTGCATATTGAGAAATAAAAAAAAGACACTCTCAAGAGTGCCTCTTCTTAGCAGCCGAATCCGCCGCCACAACAGCTAGCTCCAACTATAATTAATAAGATAAAGAGCACAACAAGTAAGGCGAATCCGCCACCAAAACCACAGCCTCCGCCGCAACTACCACCATAGCCCATATCAATCCCTCCTTTCATAAAGAGAATTAAGGTCACACATGTACGTTAATGGACTTAATTCACTTTATGTTTTTACGGATTAATGGAGCAGGTCCTTTTGAAAAAATAAAAGCACTCGGCATTTTAAGAGAATTGACGGTCTTGCTTTTGCCACGGGTGCTATGTTGTTTACATATTGTATTTTATTCTGTGAATTGGGAGAAGGGAGATCTTTATGGCTAATTCTGGACGCCCAACATCTTTTCGTGATTGGAGAGCATCTACTCAAAAGGATTAATAAAAGCATAAGAAAAGAAGACATCAATTAAGATGTCTTCTTTTCTTATACAATCCAAATGAGTTAATAAGGTATATCCTAGTGCTTTAAAAATAAGAAGAAAATAACAATTGTCGACTCCTATTTTAGTATAGCATTTAATAATCAGGAATTCTATGTAATGTTGCATATATATAAATTTTATGATATTTAATTGTATATTTTTGTTGTCTGTTATTTGTTTTAATTCATTTACTTATATTATTTTTTGAGTGCTTCAGCAATGGAGCTTTTTTGTAAAAGGATACTCATTATCAATGGGAATGTGGATCTACTTACATGTTCATATTTACTCGGAAATTATACAGAAAAACAATCTTTTTAGCAGCCCAATTTACTGTCTTAACACCTTGAGTTCACACTCTCATATTCGAGTGGATATACACATAGCTAGTTGAATGGACGTATTTTATGTTTGTATAATTTGAATGAGTAGAGATTTAAAAAAAAGAAAAGACACCATAAGGTGCCCACACTCCGACTTGAGCTATCGTAAATTTAAAATATCTTCAAATTATTCCGAAACAGACTAACATGTTTTAAATCAGAAAGTAGAAACCCCTCAAGTACGGAATGATATACTTGAGGGGTTTTGTGTATGTAGATTTATTGTATAAACGTCTACAATAATACAATTCCATTATGCTTTAAACTGATCCCCATAAGAAATAGACCATACCACTAACAAAAAACACTAATCCTAAAACAAAAACAATTAAAGCAAGTATTCCATTTCTATTATGTTCCATAAAACTAGCTCCTTTTAGATTTATAGTTGTTTATTTTTTATACAAAAAAGCCTTTAGTCATAATTATGGCTAAAGGATTCGATCATCATACTTTTTAGTTTATAAAAATTTATCCTGCTATTTGCGGGCAGTAAGACTCCCACCTCAAAATTTGGCTGAAGCAAAGAAGCTAGGTGGGAGTCGGGCTAATAATCAGTGGGGGATGAACAAAACCACCACTGATTAAAGTTTCACTTTATAATAAGATTTTTCCTATAAGGAAAAATCTTACGAGAAGAATTGATGATGTTTTTTATGAATAAAATTCAAATTTTGAATTGAAAATGTACTAGCTCGATAATGAAGCCTGGCTATTAGAATTGAAAAATTTTAGTTTTATTATAATTAATAGAAATGAAAGTAGTGTAAATATAAATCCGCTCCAAATAAGCTGGTGAATACCTAAGTTTGAAATGAACCAGCCTCCAATAGTTGTTCCTAAAGTAATTCCGAGATTTGAGAACGAGACGAATAGGCTATTGCCAAATTCAGGTGCTTCTTTTGCTTCGCTTATTAACCATGTTTGACCAACAATTAATCCACCAGCATGTATGATTCCCCAAATGAATACCATAAAAATCATTGGAACAAGGTAGGAACCTAAATAATAAACCAATATGTAAACAACAGAATATAGAATAGGGAATGATATTACGGCGTTTACTATGCTTTTTTGCAGGAGACCACCAAATAAATGATTACCTAAAATCATAACTATACCAAATATAAATAGCATGATACTGATGAGAGATCCATTCATGGAAGTTACTTTTGCAAGGTACTCGGCGAAGTAGCTGTATACAGAAAACATGGCTGCAAAAAGGAATGTGACGGTTAAAATATTTAACCATAATCCTGGTTTGCCGAGTATACGAATTTGTTTGCCGAAAGACATTTTTTCTTTAACAGGCATAGAAGGAAGGAAGATTAATATTCCAATGAATGCAAGGGCGTTAACCAGCGCTCCGAATAAGAAAGCAATTTCTAGTGAAAACTGGTCTGCAAGGTAAGAGGTTAATGGTACACCTAGAGCAAATCCAACAGTAATGCCCATGAAAACTTTTGTAACTGCTTGACCACTCTTTTCTGGTGGGACAAGTTTAGCAGCGGTTACAAGAGCAATTGAAAAGAAGAGTGGATGAAGTGCTGCCGGTAAAATACGAAAAATAAGCATGATTTCAAATTGTGTTGTATAAGCGTAGATTATATTTGAAATAACAAAAATAAAGATTGCTGTTAATAAAATTATTTTGCGATTAATACTAGAGACGAGCAGAATTAAAAACGGACCAGAAATAGCAACAACTAGTGCGAATATACTTACTAAAAATCCGGCTTGTGCAGTTGAAATACCGAATTTCTGAGTGATTTGTGGTAATACACCGACAATACCCATCTCGGTAGTAATAATTCCGAACACACCTATTGCGAGTGTCAGAATAAGTAAAGGATTTACTTTTTTCATTTATACAACTCTCCATTCGTATTAGTATTTTGAAAGTAAATTCATTAACAAAGAAATGTGCATTACAAGTATGATTGGATGTCAATATTATCAGGATTATGTAATTTTAAATACAATAACAGATATCTAAATAACTAGATATGATATGTTAAAAAAATTTCTCCTTTCTATGTTTCTTGCTTTTATAGGTAGTGCAATTTTATAAAAAAGTAATTGGATACCTGTAAAAAAGCAGAAGGTGTAAAGCTAATAATCAATTGGTATGCTAATTGATTATTAGCTTTTACTTTTATAATTCGTTTTGGACGTATTCAGAAAACTCTCGTATTGTTTCTTCATTTCGACGATAGTATGTCCATTTTCCAATTCGGTCAGAGTCTAGTAGTCCTGCCTTTTTCATAGTTAATAAATAACTAGAAATAACCGATTGGGCTAAGCCAGTTTTAAGCTGGATATCTCCTACACACACTCCAATCTGAAAATTAATCCCTTGTTCTAAATAAGGTTTTTCGTCGAAATGGTCTTCTGGATTCTTTAGCCATGATAAAATTTGACATCTTGTTTCATTTGACAATGCTTTATAAATTAATGAAGGTTCCATAAGGATATTATATCTACTTTTATAGATTTGTAAATAGGACCTTTGAATTTTAAGAAAAAGAGATAATTCCTATGAAAAAATAATGAATAGAATGTAAATAAAAAAGACACTGTAAAGTGTCTTTTTTATTTGAGTTATGCGCATTGCTTAATAAGACGTTAGTTTCTCAGTCTGACTATGAGTAACTATGTAGGGTGATTCAATTATAACATTTTAACCAATAATGGGTCTATATGGAATTTTTGTAATGAGTTATGCTTGATTATTCAGAATCATACATGTGGTGTAGTATATGGATTAAGAAAGGGAAGTCCTTTATGGAATTTAAGAAAAAACTGAAAAATTATTATGTACTTGTTTTCCCTTGTAAAAAAATGTTCAATAATTTGTTATTGCAAACGCTTACTTGTTGTGTATAATAAAGTTAAGTTAATAATTAAAAGGATTGTTACTGTTCGGCAGGCAAAACCTAAATTGATCCAAAGGGACTACATGTGTAGTTTTTGGGAATCAGTTTAGGTTTTTTTATTACCTTTTGTGACTTTATAAGAAAAAGAAGGTGGAACAATATGAAGATCCACAAAATTTTAAATAACAATGTTGTTTGTACGACGAAGGATAATGAGACGGAAATTGTGCTTATGGGCAGAGGTTTGGGATTTCAGAAAAAAGTAGGCGATACAATTGATGAATCTAAGATAGAAAAAACCTTTGTTTTAGAAACAAAAGAATTATCAGAGAAACTGGCTAGATTGTTAACTGAAATTCCTGTGCAGAATTTAGAAATTACAGAGAGAATTATTCAGTTTGCTAAAACGGTTTTGCCGGGAGCTTTAAGTGATTATATTTATCTTACATTAACGGATCACTTAAGTTTCGCCTTAACGCGGCATAAGGAAGGAATGGATCTCAGAAATACTTTGCTTTGGGAAATTAAGAGGTTCTATCAGAAAGAGTTTGAAATCGGTTTACAAGCTTTAAATATTATTGAAGAAGAGACTGGATTTAGACTTTCAGAAGATGAAGCAGGGTCAATTGCACTACATTTCGTTAATGCGCAGCAAGGAGAGCCGGCGATGCAGCAAACGGTGGCGATGACGAAAATCGTCCAAGATATTTTAAATGTTGTAAAGTACCACTATAAGATGAACTTAGATGAAAGTTCGTTTAATTATAGTCGGTTTGTAACGCATTTACGATATTTTTCCCAGCGTTTAATGCAGAAGGAATTAAATTCGGCAGACGATGATTTTCTATATGAACAAGTGAAAAGTAAGTATCATGAAGCATATTGTTGTACAGAAAAAATTGAGGCATACTTACAAAAAGCACATAATAATCATCTTTCAAAAGATGAAAAAGTGTATTTAACGTTGCACATTCATCGTGTAACGAAACGCAATGAATTATGTAATTGAATAAACGGGATTGTTACTGGTTGGCAGGCAAAACCTAAATTAATTTCTATTTGAGTGGTTAATACATATCACGCGGATAGGGTTGGTTTAGGTTTTTTCTTTTATAAATAATAAATGGGATGATTGTAAGGAGGGGGAACCTATTATGAAATATGAAAAATTAGCAAAGGATATTTTGAAAAATGTAGGCGGAAAAGAAAATGTAAATAGTGTGGTGCACTGTGTGACTCGCTTAAGATTTCAATTAAAGGATGAGGGAAAGGCGAATACAGAGATACTGAAAAATATGGAAGATGTCATTACTGTTATGAAAAGCGGTGGACAATATCAAGTTGTTATTGGTAACCATGTGTCTGATGTGTATAAAGCGGTCGTTTCGGCTGGAGGGTTTCAAGAAACAGAGGAAGAAGCTACTAGTGAGAAGAAGAAGAGTAGTCTTATAGATATTCTTTCTAGTATTTTTACTCCTATTTTAGGAGTATTAGCGGCAACAGGGATGATTAAAGGATTTAATGCTTTATTTATAGCGTTAGGTTGGTTAAGTACTCAATCAGGAACGTATCAAATATTAAATGCAGTTGGTGATTCGTTATTTTATTTCTTCCCAATCTTCTTAGGATATACAGCAAGTAAGAAATTTGGAGGATCACCATTCATTGGTATGGCAATTGGGGGAGCTTTAGTTTATCCAGCTTTATCGGGTTTAACAGCAAATGAGCCATTATATACGCTATTTGCAGGAACGATGTTTGAATCACCCATTCATATTACGTTTTTAGGAATACCAGTTATATTAATGAGTTATGCATCATCTGTTATTCCAATTATTCTCGCTGCTTATTTTGGAGCGAAAGTAGAAAGGTCTTTAAAGAAAGTTATTCCGGATGTTGTGAAAACATTTTTAGTACCATTCTTTACATTATTAATCGTTGTACCAGTTACATTTCTTGTTATTGGCCCAATTGCGACGTGGGCAGGACAGTTTTTAGGACAGGCTACACTTTGGATGTATCAGTTAAGTCCATTAGTGGCAGGTGTTTTACTTGGAGCTTTCTGGCAAGTACTTGTTATTTTCGGTCTTCATTGGGGAATTATTCCGATTGGGTTTAATAATTTAGCAGTGCACGGTATCGATCCGATACTAGCACTCATATTTGCTGCTTCATTTGCTCAAATTGGTGCTGTTCTTGGCGTTTGGATGAAAACGAAAGAGCAGAAATTAAAAACGCTTAGTATTCCAGCTTTTATTTCAGGTATTTTCGGCGTTACAGAGCCGGCGATTTATGGTATTACACTTCCTCTTAAAAAGCCGTTTATTATGAGCTGTATTGCTGGAGGAATTGGCGGCGGAATACTTGGCGTATTTGGTACACAAGGATTTATGACAGGTGGACTTGGCATATTTGCGCTTCCAACATTCATTAGCCCGAAAGATGGGATTACAGCTGGATTTTGGGGAGCAATTGTTGCGATGGTTGTCTCTTTAATATTAGGTTTTATTCTTACTTACTTATTCGGTTTTACTAAAAAGCAAACATCTACAGAAACGACTGAAACAATTGATAAAATAGCTGCATCAAACCATGATGAAGTAATCTTTAGTCCTTTTCATGGTATTGTTCAGCCGCTCCAAGATATTGATGATGCTGCATTTGCATCAGGTGCATTAGGTGAAGGAGTTGCGATTGAGCCTTCAGAAGGAAAGTTGTTTTCACCAGTTTCAGGTACGATATCTGCGCTCTTCCCAACGAATCATGCAGTAGGAATTACGGCGGATTCAGGTGCTGAAATTTTAATCCATATTGGGATGGATACTGTGAAACTAGATGGCGAATTTTTCTCTTCTCATATTGAACAAGGAGCGAGAGTAGAAAAAGGGCAATTACTTATTGAATTTAATATAGCAGAAATTCAAAAGGCGGGTTATATTGTGACAACACCAGTTGTTGTTACAAATTATGATAAATATAGCATTAAGAAAACTGAAGTAGAAAAGATTCAAGCAGGAGATTCCTTACTAGAGTTAGGAGTTAAATAGTAGTTACATTTCATACAGGTTCAAACGAAGAAAGGTATTCTTTGAAAATGGCAATGCCTTTCCTCGTTAATTCTTATATAAAGGAGTTTTTATATATGTCTAAAGTTATTTTTCCTAAAGGATTTTTATGGGGTGGAGCGATTGCAGCCAATCAAGCTGAAGGCGCATATTTAGAAGACGGAAAAGGATTAACGATAGTTGATCTATTACCAACTGGTGAAAAACGTTGGGACATTATGAAAGGAAATATTCATTCTTTTACACCGGTAGAAGAGGAGTTTTATCCATCACACGAAGCAATTGATTTTTATCATCGTTATAAAGAAGATATTGCTCTTTTTGCGGAAATGGGCTTTAAAGCTTTACGCGTATCTATCGCTTGGACACGTATTTTCCCAAATGGTGATGATGAAAAGCCGAATGAAGCAGGATTACAGTTTTATGATAACTTATTTGACGAACTTTTAAAGCATGGGATTGAACCGGTCGTTACGATGGCTCACTTTGATGTTCCTGTTCATTTAGTAGAAAAGTATGGAAGCTGGAAAAATAGAAAGCTTATAAACTTTTTTGAGACGTATGCAAAAACGATCTTTAATAGATATAAAGATAAAGTGAAATATTGGATGACGTTTAATGAAATTAATATGCTTTTACATTTACCTTTCATGGGAGCAGGGATAGCCTTTAAAGAAGGCGAGAATAAAAAACAAATTCAGTATCAAGCGGCGCATAACCAACTTGTCGCAAGTGCGTTAGCTGTGAAAGCGTGTCATGAAATTATTCCGGATGCAAAGATCGGTTGTATGCTTGCTGCTGGTGCAACGTATCCATATACATGTAATCCAGATGATGTTCTTCGTGCGATGGAACAAGATCGTGAATCATTCTTCTTCATTGATGTGCAAGCAAGAGGAGAGTACCCTGGATATGCGAAACGATTCTTTAAAGATAACAATTTGACGATTGAAATGGAAAAAGAAGATGAGTCAATCTTGAGAGATAATACAGTTGATTATATCGGATTTAGCTATTATTCAAGCAGAGCAACAAGCACGGATCCAGAAGTGTTAAAAAGTATAACGAGCGGAAATGTATTTGGTTCTGTTGAAAATCCATATCTTGAAAAATCAGAGTGGGGATGGACGATTGATCCGAAAGGGTTCCGTATTACAGCGAACCAACTTTACGATCGCTATCAAAAACCTTTATTTGTCGTGGAAAATGGTCTTGGCGCAATCGATCAATTAAATGCTGAAGACGAAGTAAACGACGAATACCGTATTGATTATCTGCAAAAGCATATGATTGAAATGTCAGAAGCAATCCAAGATGGAGTAGATATTATTGGGTATACAAGCTGGGGACCAATTGACCTTGTAAGTGCTTCTACTGGAGAAATGAAGAAACGTTATGGATATATATACGTTGATAAAGATAATGAAGGAAACGGTTCATTAAAAAGATCGAAGAAGAATAGTTTCAATTGGTATAAAGAAGTAATTGAGACGAATGGTGAAAGTCTGAAATCTTAAGTATAAAAAGAAGGCATCAATTAAGATGTCTTCTTTTTTGTATAATTTGAATGCGATAAGAAAGTATGGAGATATATTTCCCTTTACACGAACATAAAGGTATAATATAGTTTAGTTAAGTTAAGTTAACTAAATTATATATTGAAACTTAATAACAGCATGATTGTAGGAAGAATGCTAGGACTAGATCGTATAAAGAAGTAATATACAGTCTATATAAAGCGGTTAGTTAAAAGGAGGAAAAGCACGTTATGAGTTATATACCAAATACTATTACGATAGCCAATTTTGTATGTGGACTTCTGGCTATTTACTCTGTTTTTGTTCACGATATTTATTTGGGATTAGTTTTTATTATTACAGGTATGTTATTTGATCTTTTTGATGGCATGATTGCTCGGAAACTTGATTCTGTTTCGGAAATAGGTGGACAATTAGACTCATTTGCGGATTTAGTTACCTTTGGTGTAGCTCCGTCTATTCTTGCATATAGTGTCGCTTTAAAAGATCTGCAGTCTATCGGGATGCTATGTGCGCTAGCTTACAGTATTTGCGGAATGCTTCGGCTTGCGAGATTTAACACGCAACAAAGCAAACTCCCGACGTTTATCGGAATGCCAATTCCATTTGCAGCAATGTGTCTCATCATTTTGTGCTTTTTAAATAATCCCGTTCTCCTGGCGCTTGGCACATGTGTACTTTCTTATTTAATGGTGAGCAAAATAAAATTTCCTCATTTTAAAAAGGATATATCAGAAAACTTGAAGTCTGAAAGATGGAATTGATGATACGGAATTACAATGAGAAAGATAAAGGAGCATAACATGATTCGTATGGCACTAAGATCATTTAACATACAAATGTATTGTTTGCTAGGCGTAATGTTATTGGGGTGGTTTATGACACCTTTTCCAGCCCATTTTGTAGGGATAAGCATTGGCCTTTTGGTTAGTATGTACTGTGTTTGGATTTTAGGAAGGCGTATTGAAAAGTTTGGAGATAGCATTGTAAAAAAAGAAAAAGCACCGATGCTTGGAATGGTTAATCGATTTGCAGCCGCAATACTCGGTGCGATTATTATGTATGAAATTGAACACCATAATTTCATGTGGACATTTGCTGCTGGAATTATGGGTGGCTATTTCTTAATTGTGATTAATTTGGGATATTACAGCATGAAAGATGCGAAGAAATAGATGAGCGTAAAATTTTTGGGGTTCACTTAAAGTAGCCACAATCTTTTCATAAACAGATTGTGGCTGTTTTTATTAATATTTCTGGTGGAAAGTACTGAAGTGTTTACCAATTAGCCACTTCAGTATTTAACTTCAACCACTTCTCCCAATCCAAATCCTCTATTTTAAGCAAACTCAACGAAACCCCTTTCATATCTAAAGAAGTTAGCAGAGTACCGACCTTTACGAATTTAATCTGTAAGCCTTCCAGCTCGCATAAACGGCGAATATCATTTGCGAAAATATATTGTTCCATTAATGGTGTCGCACCTAATCCGTTAATGAGAATCGCAAAGTTGTCACCTTTTCTCCAGCGGTAAATGCTTTTTAGTTTGTTCATAAGTTCAATTGCTAATATTTCAGAAGAGGATAGCGCTTCTTTACGGTATCCTTTTTCGCCGTGGATACCGACTCCGTAAAATACTTCATCATCGTTTAATGTGAATGAAGCTTTTCCTTGTACTGGATCGTTTGCAGGGGAAAGGGCGACTCCTAATGTGTGTAAGTTTTGGGTGACAGAACGACCGAGTGCTGTTATTTCTTCTAAAGAATGGCCTTCAAGAGCGGCCGCGCCTAATATTTTTTGCACGAAAACGGTGCCAGCTACGCCGCGTCTTCTTTTATTAAAAGAAGCATCATCTTCAATTGAAACGTCGTCATTTACGATGACGTGGTCAATCTGTCTTCCTTCTTCTTTTGCGATTTGTTCTGCTGCTAGAAAGTTTTCTACGTCGTCTTTAAAGTTTTTAATGATGAATAAAATACTTTTGTCTTTTGGCATGAGGCGAGTTGCTGTTACAATTTGTTCGACTGTAGGCGGAGTGAAGATGTTTCCGTTTACTGCCGCTGTAAGCATTCCTTTTCCTACATAGCCAATATCAGCTGGTTCATGTCCGCTACCACCGCCGCTTATAATGACAACGTTTTGCTTCATGTCTGCGATATCTTTTACATAAATGATGTTATTTGTTTCGTCGTAATTTACTTTGTCGTTATGTTCAAAATAAAAGCCATGCAGCATATCTTGAACAATATTTTCTACATCATTCATAATCTTTTTCATTGTTCTTGCCACCTTATGATTTGTTTGCTGATTGCTCGAGTAAAAGTAGTAATTGATTGTTTATCATATTTTTCATGAGAGAAGACATAATGGAGGGATCTACTTCACATTTGCTTTCAATCCAATCTTTTATTGTCCCAACGAAGCCGTGACTATAAAAAGAGGCAATCGTATTTTTCGTTTCATTAGAAAGAGTTAGTCTGCAACTCATTGATAGTTCATCAATAATCTTCATATATAAGTTTTTCGTATGCTCAAATAAATAGTGATTAAACGAGTTTTGTTCAATGACTTTAAAAGCATTGCGGTAAAATTTTTGATTTTCATAAAAGTAATCAAATAATAAATCGAAAATATTTTCCCATTTCTCATAGTCGAGAAAGTCTATAATATTTTCTTTCGTTTCTTCTCTATAAATCCAGCTTAATAGTTCAAATTTATCTTTAAAATGATAATAAAAAGTTTGTCTACGCATTTGACAGTGTAACATAATATCGCTCACTGATATTTTATGAAACGATTCCGTTTCCATTAAATGCTTCAATGAGTTAGCGATTATCTTTTTAGAAATTATAGAAGAGGTCATCTTAATCATCCCTAGAATGTTAGTAATATACAAATCCTATCTATAAATGAGAGCGGTGTCTTTAGACAGATTGTCCATTTTGTCCGTTTACTATAAAACGCTTTCATTTTAACATGAGTAGTAAGAAGAAGATTTCAAATATATCACAATATATTAAAGGAATTGAGGGAGAATCACAATGAAAAAGATTATAAATAAACCAGAAACATTAGTAATGGAAATGTGCAACGGAATGGTTATGGCTCATCCAGAGCTTGAGCTTTTGAAAAAATATAAAGTCATTAAGAAGAAAGAAATGAATGAAAATAAAGTAACGTTAATTAGTGGCGGCGGTAGTGGTCATGAGCCAGCACATGCAGGACTAGTCGGAAAAGGAATGTTAGATGCGGCAGTGTGCGGAGATGTGTTTGCTTCTCCTTCGCAAATTCAGGTATATCAAGCGATTAAAGAGACAGCTAGTAAAAAAGGTACGTTATTAATTATTAAAAATTACAGCGGCGATATTATGAATTTCAAGAACGGGGCGCATTTAGCGACTGAAGATGGAATTGAAGTAGACTACGTAAAAGTGGACGATGATATTGCGGTAGAAGATAGTCTATATACAGTAGGACGCCGCGGCGTTGCGGGAGTTATATTCGTTCATAAAATTGCCGGCGCAGCTGCGGAAGCAGGTATGGATTTAGGAGCGGTGAAAGCTGTCGCAGAAAAAGCAGCGGCTAATGTGCGCACAATCGGTTTAGCGTTAACTTCTTGTACAGTTCCAGCAAGTGGATCACCTACTTTTACACTTGGTGAAGATGAAATGGAATACGGCGTAGGTATTCACGGCGAACCAGGCATTAAGCGCGAAAAAATGATGTCAGCAGATGAATTGGCTAACCGTATGACAAATGATTTAATAAAAGATTTAGGAGTAAAAGATGGCGAGGAAATCGCGCTTCTTGTAAATGGTTTTGGCGGTACACCACTTCAAGAACTTTATCTATTTAACAATGCAGTTACGAGAGAATTAGCTGCTAGAAACATTAAAATTAATAGAGTGTTCATCGGTAATTATATGACGAGTATTGATATGGCAGGTATGTCTTTAACGGTAATGAAGTTAGATGATGAACTGAAAACATTATTATCGAAAGAGTGTAATACACCAGCGTTTAAAGTAGATGGACCAGTTGAGAGTGTAGAGTACGTGAATGTGCTTGAAGATGTAGAAGAGAAGGAAGTTTCATTTGAACTAGAGACAGCGGAAGAGCACGCTGTTATTAAAGATAATGTCATTACATTAAACAACATGATCTATCTCGTTGATAAAATGAGCGACATTATTATTAAAAATGAAGTACCGTTCTGTGAGCTAGATACACATGCTGGAGACGGCGATTTCGGAATGAGTGTTGCAAAAGGATTTAAGCAATTAAAACGTGAGTGGAGTTCTATTTTAGAACAAGAGAATGTAACGATCGGGTCGTTCCTTGACGGTTGTTCAATGATTATTATGGAACATTGCGGTGGCGCTTCAGGTCCGATTTGGGGCGGAGCATTCCGTGCAGCAAGTAAAGCTGCCGGCGAAAAACGTGAGCTAACAGTTGGAGAGTTCGCTGAAATGCTGCAAGCGGCACTTCAAGGCATACAATCTATCGGTGAAAGATCGTTCGGTAGAGGAGCGGTAGTTGGTGATAAGACGCTTGTTGATGCACTTGCTCCTTGTGTAGATTCTTGGATCGACAGCTCTTCAAACGGAGTAGACGTGAAAACTGCCTTTGAAAAAGGAGCAGAAGCAGCGGTTAAGGGAGCGGAATATACGAAAGAAATCGTCGCTCGCATGGGCCGCGCTGGTACAGTTGGTGAAAGAAGCTTAGGATATCCTGATGCCGGTGCACATGCGCTTGGGGTTATCTTTACGGAGATTTCGGATAGTTTGAAATAGAAATTAGAAGATCCCCTCTACCTTAAGGTAGAGGGGATCTTCTAATTTAGTTGAATGATATTTTAATGTGGCTTAGAAGCAAACCAATTACTTAGTTGCAAATGATTTCGGTGCAGAATTTAAGTGTAAATGGGCTGAAGTTAATAAGTAGTATGCTATATGTTGTCTATTGAAATTTAAGAAAGGGTACTCCATTGAGGGAGTACCCTTTTCGTAATTAATGATGTTAACGGATAAAAAACTCTTTGTATTACCATGAGTCACCGTGGCTGGATTGCATGTACATAATTGTACTAGATTTAGTCGAATCAACTTGTTCCTTAGAATCTGATTGTGAAGGGAATGCTAACCCTATAGATAAAGCAGCTGAAAGTGATAAACCTAAAATCGTTCCAAAAAGTTTTTTCATTATTTTAACGCTCCTTTTTCGAAAGTTTTTTCTTTAGCTTGATGACTAGTATAAAAATATTTACTAACTTTTACAGTGTCGCTTTCTTCGTAAAACTTGATTGCTAATTGTTCAGCATATTCTTGTGTGTAATTATATAGTTGTTGCTTATCGAAAAATGAGATAGCTTCCCAAGATAATTCTCCCCAATTTCTACTATATTTAGTTTGTATATTGGTATGTATATACTAGCAAGAAATTAAGTGTGATAGAGTTATATATAGAAAGAAAAAACTTTTTCAATAATTTTCTGATAATTTAAGAGGGAATTAGAATATAAATAGAAAAGGGATTCAATAGGATTCCTTAGGTGGTGATCATTTATTTATTGTCAAAAAATAAGTGAATCGAGCAAATATGACTATTGCACTAATAATAGCAACGGGTTGGGCTGTTTGTATGTTGTATTTCACCCTGCATAATAAAATATTTCTCAACATTTTATTCGCCTAAAAAGATTGAATATTCGTATTATAACGAATATTATGTTGCTATCGACAAAAAAACGATAATTTGCAGACACTGGGGAGGAAATGCATTGAAAAAGAATAAGAAGTTAAAACCTTTATCAGTATTAGCAACAGCGGCAGTGCTAAGTAGTACTTTTGCTTTTGGAAGTCATGCAGCGTATGCTGAGACACCAACATCATCTCTACCAATAGATGAGCATTTAATACCGGATGAGCGTTTGGCAGAAGCGCTAAAACAGCGGGGCGTAATTGATCAATCTGCATCACAAGCTGAGACATCAAAGGCTGTTGAAAAATATGTTGAGAAAAAGAAAGGGGAAAACCCTGGGAAAGAAATCATGACAGGAGATAGTCTTACGCAAGAAGCTTCTGATTTTATGAAAAAAGTAAAAGATGCAAAAATGAAGGAAAATGAACAGGCGCAGCAGCAGGCGGCGGGGCCAGTAGCTGGACAAGATGCAGGATTGAATCCTGGGAAATTAAATGGAAAAGTACCTACTACACCAGCGAAGCAAGCTGATTACAATGGAGCTGTTCGAAAAGATAAAGTACTTGTTTTACTCGTAGAATTTAGCGATTTTAAGCATAACAATATTGATCAAGAGCCAGGATACATGTATTCTAAGGACTTTAATCGTGAACATTATCAAAAAATGTTATTTGGTGATGAACCATTTACGTTATTTGATGGATCGAAGATTAACACATTTAAGCAATATTATGAAGAACAATCTGGTGGTAGCTACACAGTTGATGGAACTGTAACAGAATGGCTTACTGTTCCAGGAAAGGCTTCAGATTATGGTGCGGATGCAGGTACTGGTCATGATAACAAAGGTCCTTTAGGGCCACGCGATCTTGTGAAAGAAGCATTAAAAGCAGCGGTAGCAAAAGGGATCAATTTAGCAGACTTTGATCAATATGATCAGTACGATCAAAATGGTGATGGAAATAAAAATGAGCCAGATGGCATTATTGATCATTTAATGGTTGTACATGCTGGCGTGGGGCAAGAAGCTGGCGGTGGTAAATTGAAAGATGATGCGATTTGGTCTCATCGTTCAAAACTTGGATCAAAACCGTATGCGATTGATGGCACAAAATCTTCTGTTCCGAATTGGGGCGGAAAGATGGCTGCATACGATTATACAATCGAGCCTGAAGATGGAGCGGTTGGTGTGTTTGCGCATGAGTATGGTCATGATTTAGGTTTACCAGATGAGTACGATACAAAGTACTCCGGACAAGGTGAACCTATTGAGTCATGGTCTATTATGAGCGGCGGCAGCTGGGCTGGAAAAATTGCAGGAACAGAACCAACAAGTTTCTCACCACAAAATAAAGAGTTTTTCCAAAAGAATATGAATGGTAACTGGGCGAATATCGTTGAGGTAGATTATGATAAACTTCGCACGGGAATCGGTGCTGCAACATATTTAGATCAAAGTGTTACAAAATCAAAACGACCAGGAATCGTTCGTGTTAACTTGCCGGACAAAGATATAAAAAATATCGAAGCGGCATTTGGTAAGAAGTTTTATTACAGTACAAAAGGGAATGACATTCATACAACACTTGAAACACCAGTATTTGATTTAACAAATGCAAAAGATGCTAAGTTCGATTATAAGGCATTCTACGAACTTGAAGCGAAGTATGATTTTCTTGACGTAAATGCAATTACAGAAGATGGAACGAAGACACGTATTGATAGAATGGGAGAAAAAGATGTAAAAGGCGGTATGGATACAACGGATGGTAAGTGGGTTGATAAATCATACGATTTAAGCCAATTCAAAGGGAAAAAAGTAAAACTGCAATTTGAGTATTTAACAGATGTTGCAGTAGCTTATAGAGGATTTGCGTTAGATAATGCTGCATTAACTGTAGATGGCAAAGTTGTTTTCTCGGATGATGCAGAAGGTCAACCAGCAATGACGTTAAAAGGATTTACTGTGTCTAACGGATTTGAACAGAAAAAACATAACTACTATTTAGAGTGGAGAAATTACGCTGGTTCTGACACGGCGTTACAACATGCGCGTGGCCCAGTATTTAATACAGGAATGGTTGTATGGTATGCGGATCAAAGCTTTACAGATAACTGGGTAGGCGTTCATCCAGGTGAAGGATTCCTAGGAGTAGTAGATTCTCATCCAGAGGCAATCGTAGGGACATTAAACGGACAGCCGACTGTGAAGAGCAGTACGCGTTATCAAATTGCCGATGCGGCATTCTCATTTGATCAAACGCCAGCATGGAAAGTAGATTCGCCAACTCGCGGTATCTTTGACTATAAAGGATTACCAGGCGTTGCAAAATTTGATGACTCTAAGCAGTACATCAACAGCGCGATTCCAGATGCAGGACGTAAGTTGCCGAGACTAGGATTAAAGTTTGAAGTAGTAGGTCAAGCTGAAGACAAGTCTGCAGGTGCAGTTTGGATTCATCGATAGAATAAGGTGAAACTAAGAGGAGCTGTCCGATAAGTCGATGAAACCGACTTATGGACAGCTCTCTTCTTGTTGTGGAAACGGGGCAGTTTAGTTTAGGAACCAGTTCATTGGAAAGGAAGATATAAACTACATTTTCACTAAAAACGAGAAATGATATTGCTAGAGAATTGCCTATTCTTTTAAAGTGAAAGAGACTATAGTAAAAAAATATATAGACTATCAAATAGTAAGAGATGAGCGCATGTTACATATAATTACAAAATACTTATCAGACTTGATTGTAAGCAATGATAAGTCACTCACTTTCCTCATTATTATAAGCTAATAGTGGTTCGTACATCATTATAGCGTGATTCTCCGTTACATATTGGTCTTCTATAAACTGTTTCTGTTGATTATATACTCTACGTTGAATAACATTATGTCGTATATAACCACCCCAGTATGCAGATTGGATGGAGTGTTCTTTTTCATAAACCTCATATTGATAAAGCTGTGGATGGGCAACTCTCCATTCACCGACTAAATGCTTATCCGTAATATAAAGGTGAAGTTGATACGATTGGTCCGTTTCATTTTTGATTTGTAAATCCAAATAGTTATAAGAACAAGTCGCTCCGCTTCCAAATGGTTGGGTCCGCTTGGAATCAGGAAAGACATCAAAACTATGACGATATCGCTCTGTTACTGTCAATGGCGTATGTAAAGTCATCCAATATATTAAATTTGAAAGCTGACAAAGCCCTCCTCCAATGCCTGCTTGAAAAGATCCATAGTGTAGTATCATACCTTCTACATACCCTTTTCTCCTAGTAGGCTTACCTATTAAACGCCAGTAAGAGAATGTTTCTCCCGGTCTAATGACGATACCATTTAGTTGTCTAATAGCAATCTTTAAATTAACAACTTTATTTTGTTGATACCACATATCTACATCTTTGAGTTTACGAAGTAGTATCGTTCGGTGCTGAATCGCTGTACAGGGTAACTTTTCTTGTTGAAACGTTTTTGCATATGTTTTTCCGTCTGTTAACCACTGAATGTACCTCTTTGTAGAGTAATACCATGTCCCTAGTAGAATGCGATACTTAGACCGCTGTTTAGGACGTAAGTTCACTAAATTCATTTTAGTTCCACTCTCCATCGTTTTCATATGATACCATTTCCGTAATTACGCTCCCAATCAATTGCCGTATGAATGACTTTGAATTTACCCAAGTTTTCCCGCACAGAACTGTAATATTAATTGTCGAATTCTCTCGTTGGTTAACTACATTCTTATATATATCTATCGATAAATTATACTTTTCTTAGCTGCATAATAATTAATATAAATAGATAAAAGACGCAAAAGAACAGTGTAATTAATTTAATGGGGACCTTATTTTTTCCATTTTCCGAATGGCTCATAGTCATGTGGAAATCCGCTTCAATACGATAAATTCAAATAAATACATTATAAATATAAAGGATAATATTAAATAAAAAATAATGAAAATTAAAGAAATTCTAAAGTATTAATATGTTTTTACTAAATATTGATTGATAATAAGTTGTTTTTTGAGACTTTACTAGGTTCTATTGCAATGTTTCTGAGCAAATAAAAAGTTAAGTTAATTACAATGAAAGATTATGCAACTCTTGGTGATTTCTGTAATTCATTGTGTGTCGAAAAACCGCAGTCTAGTCCCAGACTGCGGTTTCGTTTATATTTATATATTCGCAAGCAAAGTAGCATAATATCAATATGAATATCTATAGTAATATGAGTTTTTGCATATTTTAAAATTTAGTATATCCTCCGAAAAGTTTTAATTGTATAATGTGTTTTGTCATATTCATTTAGATTTTTCGACAAAAAATAACAAAAATAGAAGACGTATTGGGAGAAGGCATTATGTATACAAAACTATTAAAATCAATTACATCATTATCACTTATTGGTGGTGCTTTATTATATACAAATGTTGATGAGATTAAAGCTGCTGAAGCAGGCATTTTTTCTGATGTGCCAACATCGCACTGGTCCTATCCTGCGATTAAAGATTTAGCGAGTAAAAATATTATTTCAGGTTATGGAAATGGGAAGTTTGGTTTTGGTGATGTTGCGACGAGAGAGCAAGTTGCGGCTTTAGTTTATCGAGTGTTAGTACCGAATAAGCAAGGCGGTTCGTTTAGTAATGATGGAACTCGTTATGTATTAAAAGATGGATCTACTTTAAACAATCCTTATCGTGATATTCGCTCAGGTTCTACACTGTTTCCTGAAGAGGTTTTAACGTTAACGAAATTAGGGATTTTTAAAGGTGATGGAAATGGCGGTTTTAGACCGAAAGATTCTGTTAGTCGTGCGGAAATGGCACAAATTCTTACAATTGCTTTTCAAGTCTCTGCAACGAAAAAACATACATTTAACGATGTTCCAAATGGTTTTTGGGCAGAAAACGCGATTAGTTCGGTGCAGTCAAACGGGATTGCAGCTGGTACAGGTGAAGGGAAGTTTGGGCCGTATACTACAGTAACACGTGAACAATATGCACAGTTTTTATATAAAGCTTTGGAATATAAAAACTCTGATGTGAAAAGTACAGGAGATGCTGCTTTATTAACAACGTTTAAAGATGAAGTACAAAAGCGTATTAATACATACGAAACGAACATTACACTTCCGTATCAAACGAAAAATAGTAATACAGAAGAAGTGATGAATACACTTTTTAACGCATATAAAGAAGTTGCAAATAAAAATGAGTATACAAATTATAATAGATCGAATGCTTCATATTCACTTTCTGGATCACCTGGAAATTATACGTTTACGTTACATATTACATATCGTGAAACGAAAGAACAAACGGAATATGTAATGAAACAAGCAAAAGCGATCGTTTCCTCTATTATTCAAGTGGGAATGGATGATCACGAAAAAGTGAAGGCGATTCATGATTACGTAGTGAAGCATGTTTCTTATGATACGTCTTATAAAGCGTATACAGCATATGAGGCGTTAGTGAATCGTTCTGCCGTTTGCCAAGGTTACGCACTATTAACCTATCAATTGTTAAAAGAAGCTGGAATTGAGAATCATTTTGTAGTAGGAACTGGAGACGGACAACCTCATGCTTGGAATTTAGTTAAAGTCGATAATAAATGGTACCACCTTGATACAACATTCGATGATCCAATACCGGATGAACAAGGACGAGTAACGTATTCTTATTTCAATCTATCGGACGAGCAAATTGCAAGAAATCACGAGTGGAACCGTGGGGAATACCCACAGGCTACTACAAATTATTATGATACACTTACAAATAAAATTGCAGCGGGTAGCTCTAAAACAGTTGCATATGAACAAATATTAAAAGATACAAAACTAAATTATTTAGGAAATGAGTACGTTGCAAATAATTATAATGAACTGAAAAATAAAATGCAGCAGCGCTATAGTGCAAAACCAGAAAAGATTGAAGTTCTTTATAAGCAATCAATGGACGGTGCATTGCAAGATGTGAAAAAGGCAATTGGAGAAATCAGTTATCCAAAAGGAGCCAATCGAGTGTCATATAAGGCGGAGCCGTATAATGCAAAAGAAGGATATTCTTTGGTGACGATTACGTTTACATATTAAAAAGAGAAACAACCTGGGTCCTTTTTATAGGGAATCAGGTTGTTTTTTTCGTTTGTCATTTAAAAAAATCCTTCATTATTTTAGAACTTTCAATGCCCACTGTTACACCTTCTGTCTTATCTCCATTTACATCCTTAGCAATCGTAATTTGATCTTTATTATCAACCCACACAAGAAATTCTTCTTTCGAGTCATCTTTATATGTAACGGTTATAGTAGAATGGGCAGATTGTTTCTTGTTTTGATCTAGTGTGATTGTTTTAGGAGTTCCATTTTGAACTGCCGATACGATAGATTTTATCATTTCCTCATTGTCTGTTTGAGATTTTGAAACATTGTTATTTGTTGTTTTAAGTATTTCAATGTCTGTAATGTTTACGGAGTTTAATTGAATGGTATTTTGTATATGTTCTTGTTTAGCTTGTGAAGTCTTATCTGTAGTCGAGGTGCTTGTACAACCAATTAAAGTGAAAGATAGAACGGTTAGAGCACATATAGATGTGATTTTTTTCATATTATCCCTCCTTAATATTAATTATAACAATTTTCTGTAAATTTAGACAGTATTTGTAAAGGAATCAATAAATAAACTTCTATCCTTACAAAACTGTCACATTCCTGTAAGGTAATTCAATAGATTAGATACTTTTTCCATGGCATAATAAAGACATAAGAAAGCTAATCAAAAACTATAAGTTATTAGGAGAGTGTCAGTCATGATTGTAACAACAACGTCTGGAATTCAAGGTAAAGAGATTATTGAGTATATTGATATTGTAAATGGTGAAGCTATTATGGGTGCTAATATTGTCCGTGATTTATTCGCTTCAGTTCGTGATGTTGTCGGTGGTCGTGCTGGTGCTTATGAAAGTAAGCTAAAAGAAGCTCGTGATATTGCAATGAATGAAATGAAAGAACTTGCAAGACAAAAAGGTGGGAACGCTATCGTTGGTGTCGACGTAGATTACGAAGTTGTTCGTGATGGGATGTTAATGGTTGCTGTAAGTGGTACAGCTGTACGTATATAATAGAATGAAAAACAGGCTCACCCCTTGAAGTGTATACTTTGAGGGGCTTTTTTTATCTATAATTTGATTGGTTTTAAACGATACTTCTGTTTTAAAAAGTGTTCGTTGCATTTTAGCTTCCAAATGTTTTTTAGCAGTTTGATAACTTCAAGTTGTTTTCTTTTGTATAGAATATCTTTTAATAGACAATAGAATTAGTGTATTAATTAGAACCTCATTTTTCAACGTACACGCAGAAAGTGATTATGTACTATAAAAACGGTGAAAAATAACAGACTTCTTCGTAATTGGAAGAAGCCTGTTATTTTTGCAAACATATACGCTTTTAGGTTCTAGTGAACATGTTTTCACCTGAACAGACTAAAACTGTTTGGAACTCAGTCTATTCTGTAGTATTCATTCACGTTATTTAGATTGTCTCCACAACTGCTTCCCCTTTAAATTGAGGCAGCCAGTCACCATGTGCTTCAATAAGGTCATCGCATAATGAGACGATATCATCGATAGATAGTTCTGCCGCAGTATGTGGATCAAGCATTGCAGCCTGGTAAATGTGCTCTCGCTTACCTGTTATAGCTGCTTCAATGGTAAGAAGCTGGGTATTGATGTTAGTACGGTTTAGCGCCGCCAACTGTTCAGGAAGTTCTCCTACATAACAAGGTGTAATTCCACTTCGATCAACTAGGCACGGAACTTCAACGACAGCTTTTTCCGGAAGGTTACTGATTAAGCTTCCTGTATTCAATACATTTCCGTGGAGTTTAAATGCTTTATCGGTTTCCATTGCATCAATGATATAAGAAGCGTATTCATGTGTACGTTTATGCGTAAGGTTTTTGTTGTTAACAAGGTCTTCACGCATTTTCATCCAATCATTAATTTGATTGATACAGCGGCGCGGGTATTCATCAAGAGGAATATTCAACTTATCGATGAGTTCCGGATAATTCCTTTTGATGAAGTATGGGTGATATTCGGCGTTATGCTCGGACGATTCCGTTACGTAATAGCCGAAACGGTTCATCAGTTCAAAACGAACCATATCCTCATGTTTTTCTTTTTGCTTTTTAGTCGCAAGTCTCTTGATTTCCGGGTACAAGTCTTTTCCATCTCTTGTCACTTCTAAAAGCCAGGCCATATGATTGATTCCGGCAATTTTCCACTGGACATTTTCTGTATTCATTCCGAGCGAATTAAATAAGTACGGCACACACACCTGGACGCTGTGGCACAATCCGACCGTTTTTACGCCACCGTAACGAATCATAGCCGCCGTTAACGTCGCCATCGGGTTTGTATAGTTTAAAAACCAAGCATCCGGACAAACTTCACGAATATCTTTGGCAAAATCAAGCATCACCGGAATAGTTCGTAATGCGCGGAAAATGCCGCCAATGCCGATTGTATCTCCAATCGTCTGAAGAAGCCCGTACTTTTTCGGAATTTCGAAATCAGTCACTGTACAAGGCTCATAGCCACCGACCTGTATGGCATTAATGACGTATTTTGCTCCTCTTAACGCCTCTTTTCGGTCCGTATAAGTCTTGATGTGTACGTTACTACCGGAACTTTCCTTTAGGTTTTGCAGTATGTTCTCAGAATCTTTTAAGCGTTGATGGTCAATATCAAACAGAGCAAACTCGAAACCTTGGATACTAGGTGTTAACATGCAGTCACCCAATACATTTTTAGCAAAAATCGTACTTCCAGCACCTAGAAATGTAATTTTTGACATTTATAAAACCTCCTGAATATGAATTTTATATTCAACACATCCTGGAATAGAAAAATGATGTCGTATAATGCGCCACTTTATTCCAAAACGATAAGCTCTCTATTCGCGCTTTGTAATTCTCTGATAAAGCGATCAAATCCTGCTCTACCATCTTTATTCATTTTATAGACACCAGCATCTGCTAATATGCATTCAAATTTTTTTGCAACTTCAGTTTGAAGAAAGCTTTGGATGGTCTCTTCCGCATAGCCACCCTGGGCTTTTAATTCATCTGCCCATTTTTGATGGATTTCAGAAACATTGGCTTCTTTATTTAACAAGTACAGCTCAACTTCATGAAGCTCCTCAATCAAACGTGAAGGGAGAATCGCTAGGCCCATGACTTCAATAAGCCCGATATTTTCTCTCTTAATATGCTGTACATCTGGGTGTGAATGAAAAATTCCATCAGGGTATTCTTCACTCACATTATTATCACGCAGTACAAGATCAATTTCATACTTTTCTTCGCGACGCCGCACAATTGGTGTAATCGTATGATGTTGTGCACCATTTTTTGATTGCGCACGAATTTGTAAGAATTCATCCGAATAGTTCTTCCAACTTTCATGGATGTAGGTGCTGGCATTAATTAGTTCCTCTTTGTTTAAAGAAGAGAGGCGAATCACACTCATTGGCCAGTTGACAATACCGCAAGAAATATTTGGATAGTCACATAGTTCAAATGTTTTAAGAACTTTAGCTTTGGCCATCGGAAAGTTATGGCGTCCAGCTTGATAATGATCATGACTTAAGATAGATCCTCCTACAATAGGTAAATCCGCATTTGAACCAATAAAATAGTGTGGCATGATTTCTACAAAACTGAATAAACGAGAGAATGCCTCACGAGAAATTTTCATTGGTCGATGCTCCTTAGATAGTACGATGGAATGTTCGTTAAAGTACGCATATGGTGAATATTGAAAACCCCATTCTTCTCCATTTAGTTCGATGTTAATGATTCGGTGATTGCTTCTGCCTGGGTGATTCAAGTGGCCGAAATACCCTTCATTTTCAATACAAAGTAAACATTTTGGATAATTTCCCCTCGGTGTATTTCTAGTCGCTAAGATCTCTCTTGGATCTTTCTCTGGTTTGGACAAATTAATAGTAATCTCAAGTTCACCATATTTTGATTCTGCTAAATAATAAATATTTTTTGCAATTGCACGGGTCTTTATATAATCATTGCGTTTACTTATTTCAAAGAAATAATCTGTTGCCTGTTCGGGACTTTTGCGATATGCCTCCTGAAAATTCTCATTGACCTTGGATGGAAGTGGTGTAATCACATTCATTAAAAGCGCTTCGAACATATCACGATTGGCTTGGTTTTTAGTGATAATAAGATTTTCCGTCGCTTTATCCATAAGTGTATCTAACAGCACATGTGGGTCCACTTCAACTTCGCTAGTAATCTCTCCCATTTCCGATTCGCCAATCAAACGTAATAGTTGATTGTGCATATAAATTCGGTCATTCTTCTCAATGGCTCCATTCTCAATCGCAAGTGTAGTAAAATCGTAAATTGCTTTACATGTGTTCATCGTTTTCACCTCACTCATCATCCAATCACTGTAGCTCCACTACCAATGTGTGCCACATAGAAGACAGGCGCATATCCAACAATTTTGAGATATTCATCATAAACATTATTTTTAAAAGTGTGGATTTCACTTTCTTTTACTAATGCGATGGCGCACCCACCAAATCCTGCTCCAGTCATACGGGCTCCAAGCACACCCTCTTGTTTTTGTGCAGTGGCCACCAATGTATCCAATTCAAGCCCGGTTACTTCATAATCATTTCTTAAAGATGTATGGGAAGCATTCAATAGCTTTCCGAATTCTTCTAAATCACCTGCAATAAGAGCTGCTTTGGCTTTTTTTGTACGTTCATTTTCGTAAACGGCATGCTTCGCGCGTTTAATTAAGATTTCATCTCCAATAAGATTTTGATTTGCATCAAATTCTGTTTCGCTTAGTTCTCCAAGTGCATGAATTTCTAACTTCGTTTGGAGACGTGCGAGTGCTTCTTCACATTCAGCCCGGCGCTCATTATATTTTGAATCTGCCAGTTCACGACGTTTATTAGTATTCATAATTACAATCGCATAGTCGTCCAAAACTACTGGAACCATTTCATACTCTAGCGTATTGGTATCAAGGAGAATTGCTTTCTCCTTCTCACCAAATCCAATGGCAAATTGATCCATGATACCGGAATTTACACCAATGAATTCATTTTCAACTTTTTTACCCATTTTCACTAATTCAAGTCGTGTTATTTCTAAGCTAAACAAGTTTTCTAATACTACGCCTACAAGTAATTCCAGTGAAGCACTACTTGAAAGTCCCGCTCCATTCGGAATTGTGCCCTTAACTAATAGCTCAAAACCACAGTTTATTTCATGACCTGCTTCTTTCAGTGTTAAGATAACTCCTTTTACGTAATTTCCCCAATTAGCATTTTTATCGTAATCTAGTTCATTCAACGTGAAGCTAATTACTCCAAGTTCTTCAAAGTTCGTTGAGTAAACTAATACTCTATCATCCTCGCGACGTCTAGCTATTCCGTAAGTTCCATAGGTAATAGAAGCGGGGAATACATAGCCGCCATTGTAGTCTGTATGTTCTCCGATTAAGTTGATACGTCCTGGAGAAAAATATTGAGTTGTTTCTTGAGACCCAAATACCATAGCGAATTTTAAGGCTAGTTCACGTTTCCTTTCCATTCATTTTTATTCTCCTGTTTTATAATTTTCCTCTCGACCTAATTTAAATCACAACGAGAAAACGTTTATAAAGTTAAGTGTAAAAAGGCTAACTAACTACATTAATATCCTTCCTATTGTTTTCTATTTCATGTATATTTTAACAAGAAGGCGCTTTCAGTTTTATATCATTTTGTGACCTTGATTTAACTTTTTGTTGCGTTTTTCTCATCAAAAGGAAAATTAAGTTATAGAAATCGCGAGGAGGGAAGAGGGCCTATGGAACAGGCAATCTTTATTAAAAAAGAACAGCATTACTTCTCAAGCGAACTTTATTTTGATTTTTGTGGTTTTTCAAAAACACTGCCTTTACATGCTTTTGGACCAGCTGTACGCAACAGCTACATTATTCATGTCGTGTTGGATGGTAAAGGAGCGTATCATGTAAAAGATAAAAAATATTCATTAAAGAAAGGCAATGTTTTTCTCATTCCCCCAGGAGAGTCGACCTTTTATCGCTCGGATGCAGAAGAACCATGGCTGTATGCGTGGCTGGCATTTGGTGGGAAGGTAGCAGAGGATATTATTCATCATTCGCGTTTTAAAAAAGATAACTACTCTGTTACCTCAACTAATATTCAACAATATTTGGAAATTATATTGGAGTGTATGAATTGCTCTCACAATACATTAGAAGATGAATTAAAGTTGAACGAGTTGATTTATCGGTTTTTAAGATTATTACTTACAGATGGTGGCGAATTTTCGCCAGGAATAAAACAAAAGTCTTCACGACTCGCAATTGAGGCGATGAAATATATTGGAGAGCACTATGTAGAGGAGATTACAGTAAATGATGTGGCAGATCATCTTGCGGTCAATCGAAGCCATCTTTATCGAGTCTTTCACAATCATTTCGGGATGAGCATGAAGGACTGGATTTTAAGGGTGCGCATTAATCACGCAGCGCATTTACTTTCGATGACAAATGAATCAGTAGAAAACATTTCTTATCAAGTTGGCTTTCATAGTTTAGTAGTCTTTAGCCGCATGTTTAAAAAAGTGACTGGAGAAACACCTACGCATTATCGAAAACGTATGTCGAAAGAGAACTTTCAAACAATCTCTTTATCAAGCTTGAAGCTAGTACTTGATGAACAAGAAATCATTTCACGGGCCACTTAAGGAGCAGATTGGCTATCAAGCAGCACATCACCAGTTCGTAGCAAGTGCACTCGCTACGAAGCTTGCACATGATATCATTCTAGAAGCCCAAGTGGGCTGTATGCTTTGAGGGGCTTTTTTTGTTTTCGAGTTAGAAGTAAAAAGAATGAGCTTTATCCTTTAGGAAAAGGCCCATTCTTTTTATTTAAGCTATAAGATCTTTCGTTTCTATCGTTCTTTTGTTCATGACTAAAGTTAGAATGAACAAAATTAAGCTTAGAAGTGCCATTATAATAAAAACTTGCGTATAACCATTAAAATAGTCACGAGCGAAGCCTGCTAAGACAGGAATGAAGCCACCCATAATGTATCCTCCTGATTGCATCATAGCAGTCCATGCACTCGCATCTTCTGAAGTTTTCGTTTCATATAACGGTAGCATTAGAGCGAGTGGAAATACACCGCCGAGCCCGATCCCTAGTAAAATAGAAGGAACCCAAGGTGTAGTTAATGGATATATCATGAGCGATAAACCTATGAGTACGAAGCATATGCTCCCTAATAACCAAAGTGTTCGGTTTTTATAAATATCTGCTAACGTTGGAATTAAAAAGCTGCATATCATTTGAATAACTGTAAATACAGTTATAAGAGTACCGGCTTGTTGGCTGCTTATCCCCATACTTTGGTTTGCTGGTGCAAGCCAAGTAGTAATAGAATAAAAGATTCCTGATTGTAGTCCAAAAAAGACTGTAAATAACCATGCTTTTTTATTTCTTAAAGGTAAACTATTATTCTTTTTATCTTCTATACCCGTATTCTTTTTTCGTTTCATGACCGGATACCAAAATATAATGGCTACGATAGTAAGTACACCCCAAAAAGCGAGTGCCATATTCCAAGATCCTTTTAACACATGTTGTAAAGGAATCGTTAAACCTGCGCTTAAAGAAGCACCAGTTCCCATGCCTACTGAATATATTCCGATCATTAAGCCAATTTTCGTAGGGAATTTTTCTTTAATAAACCCTGATAGTAACGGTCCTGCAAGTGCGATTCCAATACCGATAAATAGAGAGCTTGTGAATAATGTAAAAAGGGAAGAGGTAAAGGCTCTCATACATGTTGCAAAGCCGATTAAAATAAGGCAAGCCATAATTGCTTTTTCTGCGCCATATTTTTTAATTACTTTCCCCGTCAGTAAAGCGAATGCGCCCATACAAAATACAGGGATAGCTGTTAAAAAGCTAACGGAAAAGTTGCTTATATTTAAGTCTTGGCGGATTGTTTCTAATAAAGGTGAAACGGATGTAATTCCGACGCGTAAATTAATTGAAACGAAAAATAGTGCTAATACATACAAATAAGTTCGTTCTCGATGTTTCAATTGCTTTTTCTCCTCTCTTAAACATCAGATGTTATTGGGTATATCATCTGATGTTTAATGACATGATTATTTATTTAAACGTTGTAATAGTAATTCGCGTAAGCTATTTGACAATGCGTCCAATTCAATAATGTTTTTTATTGTTTTTATATCATCTTTATCATGAAATTTAACACGGTTAATTTGTGCAATAGACACCCGTTTAGGATGTGATTTAATAAGTTGTAAACAATCACTTGTAGAAACTTTTCCTTCTTGTAACACGCGACAGAGGAAACCCGTAAATCCAGTTTGTTGCATTTCAAGTGGCAGGGTAGGGACGTTATATTTCTTCGCAAGTTTATAGCATGGATTTCTTGGCTCTGATATTTGTATAATTGCTTCTCCGAAAGAAAAGATATCGCCAACATGAACAGTTTCTTCAGTCAATCCGTATACGGTAATATTTTCTCCAAAGAGTGAATCATCTATCATAGAAGGGATTATTTTGCTCCAATAGGCGTAGTGATCGTAAGAGTAAACGCATAATGCTTTATCTAGTCCGCCATGATCTGTATAAGCTTGTTCATCCCCAAGTAAACCATTTTTCGTTAAAAATATATCACCTTGGATAGGGTATTTTCTTATTGCTGTTGAAATAAGAGTTTTTCCATAAGGTAGTTGCTCTATTTTTCCGATGTTGATGGACTTTATTTGAAAAGTCGTTTGTGGCATTTCTTCATTCTCCTTTCTTGATTCATAACATCATCTGATGTTTAAGTGTAATATATAAGGAGCTTATTTCAGCTCCAAATTTTGAACAGCGTATGTTTGAGCCTCTTCGGCATTGTGTTTTAAAATAGCTTGGAATAATTTTTCATGAACCTCAGAGTTATCTTCATAGTCAGTTGTATTTAATATTAATTGGCTTAAAATGTGACGAAGAACAGGTACGAAAGATTGATACATATCAAGTAGAACTTCGTTTTTGCTCGCCTTTGCAATTGCTAGATGAAACTGAATATCTGCATCTATGTATGCTACATAATTTCCTTCTTTAAGGGCATTTTTTCTTTTATTCAAATGTCCTTTTA
This sequence comes from Bacillus cereus group sp. MYBK30-2, assembly GCF_051915945.1. Classification (NCBI taxonomy): domain Bacteria; kingdom Bacillati; phylum Bacillota; class Bacilli; order Caryophanales; family Bacillaceae; genus Bacillus; species Bacillus cereus group sp. MYBK30-2. The sequence goes on along the minus strand of NZ_JBQAFR010000001.1, from coordinate 1,970,899 downwards.
AGTATAAAAGATCTTCTTCATTTCGGCGTTGTGCCGCCAACATAGCTACTTCCTTATCCAACATATTACGTGCTTCATACACATGACTAATATTAGCTTCTTGCAATCGTTTTTCAAATGAATCTTGTGCTGTATTTAGTGAGACAATGCGAGTACCTTGTCCTTGTCGAACCTCTAGTATGCCAGCATGTACTAATATTTTTATGCTTTCTCGCAGCGTTGAACGCCCTACACCTAGCTCTTCCATTAATTGCGGCTCTGTAGGGAGGCGATCACCTACTTCATACTCACCAGAAAAGATTTTTTCTTGTAGACGTTCCAATACTTCGTCGACTAATTTACGACGAGAAACTTTTGAAAAAGATTTCTTTTCATTTATATTCATCTGCTCATCTCCTGTTATATTCGCTTTTATGATAACCAATTTAAGTTCGGTTGACAATGTTATTTTTTAGGTAGTTGAAACGAGGTGATAACGTTGCGTAGGGGCAAATACACGTTTAGATCCTATAAATTATAAGGGATTATCCAAACGAAAATTTTTAAATCGACTTATCTCTGTCGAACTGGATTAATAAGTTATTTATGGTATTATATTCATAATAAATATAATGGGAAAATAGGGGGTACTTATGAAAAGAAAATTAGTATTATCTATTGCCTTCTCGAGTGTATTAGCATTATCACCTGGATTTGTAAAAGATGTTCAAAGTACAAAGGTATTTGCACAGACTGATGGAGATCAATATAAGCTTGTTACTAAAGAAGAACAAGATCAAAGAGAAAGAAAAGTAGTAGAAGAGAAAGATGTGATCACTGTTATAACAGCAGAAGAACAAAATATGGTGGAAAACAGCTCGACTCAAGAAGGGTTTGTTCCACAAATTAATGGGACAGGCTTCTATTTTGAAAAAACCTTGGGAAATTAAGTTTAAATAAGATACAAAAAGGATAGATAGAGTATATTTTATACTGTTAATCTATCCTTTATAATTTTATTAGCTCGTTAAAAACACTTTCCCTTTTGCTTTCTCAGCAGACTGAACAACATCAACCGCATTCTTTACATCTACTAAGTCATGCGTAGAATGTGCCGTCATGAAACGTAATTGTTTAGCTTCTACTAAACGAATTAAGTGACGAAACGTCTCCTGCCATTTATATGCTGACACGTCTTTATTCCAATGTCGTAAATGAAATATATTAGCATGCACCTTTGCTTTAGTGACAATCTCTGCCCAGTTTACTTGTACTCCTGATAGAAGACCTATAGTTAAAAAGTGTCCATTGGGACGTACACAAAACGCTAATTCATTTCCATCTGAGCCGCCAATAGAATCAATCGCAGCATCTGCGCCTATCCCGTTTGTTAACTCCATAACTGTTTCATAAAGCGGAGTAATGGAAGTGTCTATTACATATTCCGCACCAAGCTGAAGTAATTCCTCTGTATGCTTATTATTTCTTGTAACTGCAATTAATCGGAAGTTTAAAATTTGCGATAACTGAGCAAATAGATGACCAATAGCAGATCCACAAGCGTTTACTAATAAAACGTCATTTTGTTTTAAATTTAGAGTTTCTGTACAAGTGACCCATGCTGTAAGGGGATTAATATACATTTGTGCCGCTGTGAAATCATCAATTGAATCAGGTATAGGGACTACAAAGTCAGCTGATGTTGTAACAAATTCTTGCCAAGTACCTTCCCCGCGTAAAGGTAAAACACGTTTACCGATAAGGCCTCTAGAAACGCCCGCACCCACATCTTCTACAATACCAACACCTTCATAACCAGGTATATTAGGTAAAGAAATTCTATGTGCGTACGCTCCGGTTATTGGAATTAAGTCAGATGGATTAATCGGTCTAACTAGCATGCGAACGAGCACTTCGTTATCTTTTGGTGGTTCTATATTTTTATATTCAACGTTTAATACATCTTTCGGATTGCCAAACTTATGAAATTGAATGTATTTTCCGAACAAAATAAATGTTCCCCCTTAGTGTAGTTAGATTTATTATAGCATTTTTAGCTTGGTTGCTTATCGCATTGACACTAGATAAAAGTGAACAGAAAGGTGCTATGTATACATTTGATGGAATTGTGAGAGAGAAGTTTTAAATAGGGAGAAGTGGGTAGAAAAATATAGTTATAGGAGGTAATTAATAGATTTTCTTTCCAAATAAGTATTTATTCTTCCATGTAAAGACGAAAAGGAAGGAATAACCTCTGAAATTCCATTTTTTAACGACATTTTGGGAAAAATTCTCTTTTATTTTTTGTTTTCATTCGACAAAATACGACACAAAGAAGACAGGTCATCTGATATGATGAGTTTCTAAATCTTACATATTATCATTGGAGGAAATATTTAATGGGTAAAATTTTTAAGTTTGGGTGTTTAGGATTTATCGGTTTAATCGTACTAGGTATCATTGTATCGGCATTAGGTGGCGGGGATGATCAAAAAGAAAAATCTTCTACAGAGCCAAAACAAGAAACTAATGCTCCAGCTACTAAAGAAGAACCTAAAAAAGAACTTTCTAAAGAAGGTGAGTCTTCTAAAGTTAAAATCGCTGTAGGATCTGTTGAATCAGTAGATTCTGTAGGTGGCGAATATTTAAAAGAAAAAGCACAAGGTGTGTTTAAAGTAGTTGAAGTTACGGTTACAAACAATCAAAAAGATGCTATCACTGTTGATGCTAACAGCTTCAAATTAGTTGATAATAAAGATCGTGAATTTACGTACTCTACACAAGCTCAAACAGCTTTCGATGTAGGTAACGGCGGTCAGTCTGATTTCTTCTTAAAACAACTTAACCCTGGTTTATCTCAAACAGGTAAAATCATCTTTGATGTTCCTGCTGACGCACAAGGATTAGTTTTAAAAGCTCGTGGCGGCATGACAGGCAAAGAAATTAAATTAAAAGTTGAATAGTTAAAGGCACTCGAAAGAGTGCTTTTATTTTGCCTTTCCAAATACAATTTAACAATTATGGATAAATGGGGGAATCAGCATGAATAAAAAGATAATCGGGGGAATTCTAGGGGTTATTGTAATTATTATAGCCCTTGTGAGTATGAATGTATTACAAAAAAATGCTAAAGAAGCGGAAGAAAAGAAGAAACGTGAAGCTAGCTATGTCCAAGCCGCAGCGGAATTTTATAATAATATCGAACTAATGGGGTTTGTTGCTAATTTTGTTTTACCGCAATATTCAGAGGCTTGGTCTCAAGCTATTGATAATCGCCGAGATTTTAACATAGCTGTAAATGCTAAGAAAAAATCTCTTAATTCAATGGTGGCTCAATCTTCTGTAATATATAGTGATATGGAAGGTCAATTAAAAACTGTTTCTGAAGCTGCAAAAGAAAATCCAGATAAGTATAAAGAACTTTATGATGAATACAAAAAAATGTATGGAACCATTACATCTTTAAAGGAACAAACCGAATCTCCTAGTGGAACCCTAATGACATTTAATCAAAATGCAAATATGTTATTCCAAGAATACAAGAAATATAAAGGGAATATAGATGTAGCTGTATCTGAGGATATAAAAAATGAAGTTGAGAAGATAAAAGAAAAAAACAAAAAATAATTAAAGTATATATGGCTTAAGTCGTAATGACTTTAAACAATAATATGGAAGAGCATGTTGTTCGTTTAGGCTATGATTGGTACAAAGGATAGTGAATTGTTCAAATGCAAGAAGCCACTTTAAAAGTAGCTTCTTGCATTTTCTATTAAGCCGAAGCTTTCTTCATTCTCTCAAGTAAACTAGATAAAACATGCGTACGATAAGATTCTAGTTTTTTGCCTTCGTAAGTACGGATACCTAATTTTTTAAGTTCTTTTACATACCAACCTTTGCTTCCGAAATACATGTGATCGCTCCCCTTCAACTTTGTTTTTTTATTTGTTCTGATCGTACTTGGAGGTACGGGATTATAATGAAGGAAATGAATTTCGCGCGAAAATGGTTAACTTTGTTGCAAAAGACATATATACTAAAGGTAGTATATAACGAGGTGAGCAAGACGTGATTATAGAGAAGCACGAAATTCAAATTGACCAAATTACGAGCGGAAAAGTGAACATCTTTACTTTCTACAGAAATAGAAAGCAAATCGATGATCATTTTTTACGATTGCAAGAACCATCGCTTACAGCAAACTACTTCTTCCATTTTCATTTTGATGCAGAGAGCTTGCATCTTCTGCAGGAAGAGTTTCCGAGCGTATATCCATATAACGGTAGTGAAACGATTCACGACTGGACGGAAAAGATGAAGACAGAATTGCAACATCAGATCCAAACAGGAAAATGGAATAAGCGCGTACGTATCGGTAATCGCATTCTAGATGTAGTGTTTACGTGGTGTGACGAAGATATAGTAGAGTGAAAAAGAAGCGGATGACGCTTCTTTTTTTAGCGCTGGAATAAAACGAGCTTGCCTGCAGAAGATGTGCAGCGATGTGTTTTTTCGTACAATCCTTTTTCTTGTAAAATAGATTCGCCTTTCGATTTCGCTTCTTTTTCAGTTGCCGCCTCGAATGATTCGTCTAATGCTTTTGAACCATCTTTTTCAAAGACTGTTAGAACGTATACTCCCATGAAAATTCCCTCCAATAATTAAAATCAGAATCTTATAACTATTTTGTCATAAATCGCTAGAATATGCAAAGAAATATATGACATTGCGTGTTACAATAAAGTGAAACTTTAATCAGTGGGGAGTTTTTTTATCCCCACTGATTATTAGTTGAACCAATCGGGTATTTACGGGCAGTTTACTTTCAGACTAGCTTCTTTGCCCTACTGCCCGTTAATTCGGGATAAAGTGAAACTTTAATCAGTGGGGAGTTTTTTTATCCCCACTGATTATTAGTTTTCAGCAATTGAATAGTTAATGTTGATAAGATGAAACTTTTGAAATATAGAAAGGATCGTTATTTGTGAAACAAGTGAAGTTTATACATGCGGCTGATTTGCATTTGGATAGTCCGTTTAAAGGGATGGAAATGAATGTACCACCGTCTGTTTGGGAGAGAATGAAGCAAAGTACGTTTGAATCGTTCGAGCGTATTGTTGATAAAGCGATTCAAGAGCGCGTTGATTTTGTATTACTAGCTGGGGATTTGTATGATGCAGAGACGAGAAGTTTGAGAGCGCAAGTGTTTGTGCGTGAGCAAATGAAGAGACTTTCGCAGTACGATATTCCCATTTTTATTATTCACGGTAACCACGATCATTTAGGCGGAAGCTGGGCAGCAATTGAGTTTCCGGAAAATGTTCATGTGTTTACGGAGCCTTATGTAGAAGAGAAATCATTTTATAAAAATGGTGAGCTTGTAGCTTCTATTTATGGGTTTAGTTATTTGCAGCAAGCAGTAACGGATAATATGACAGCGCAGTATACGAAAATGAGTGATGCGCCTTTTCATATTGGAATGCTTCACGGAAGTGTGGAAGGGGATGCGGAGCATAATCGCTATGCACCGTTTCAAATTCGTGAGCTGAAGGAAAAGCAGTTTGATTATTGGGCTCTTGGCCATATACATAAACGAGAAGTTTTATCGGAAGAGCCGTACATTATTTATCCAGGTAATATACAAGGGCGCCATCGTAAGGAAACAGGGGAAAAGGGTGCGTACCTTATCGAGTTAACGAAACAAGGATCGCATTGTTCGTTTTTCCATACTGCGGATGTTGTATGGGATGAGATAGAAGTTAATATTGATGGACTTGAAACTGTTGATGATCTTATGACAGTAGCGGCAGAAATAATGAATGAGTGCCGAAGAGAAGAGGAAGGCACTCTTTTAACCGTCGTATTTACAGGGCAGGGGCCGCTTTCTCCTTATTTACGTGATGAAAAGCGTGTGGAAGAGATTTTTCATATTTTAGCAGCGGGAGAAGAGCGAAAAGACTTTGTGTATGCGATGAAGTGGAAAAATGAGACAGTTTCTTTTGCAGAAATTGAACGTTTGAAAGCGGAAAATCATTTCGTCGGTAGTGTACTGCAAGAGTTAGAAGCTTTTACAAATATGGACGGAGTATTGCGCACGATTTGGACATCTCCTGTGGCACGTAATAGTATTGAATCTTTTACGGAAGAAGAAAAGAAAGAGATTCAAAAGGAAGCGGAAAATATTATTTTAGAGCAATTATTCCAGCAAGAGAGGGATAAAAAATGAGAATTGAAAAACTCCATATTTATGGCTATGGAAAACTAGAAAATGTGGAAATGGATCTTTCATTGCTGACGGTGTTGTACGGTGAAAATGAAGCGGGGAAATCAACAATTCGCTCATTTATGAAAAGTATTTTATTCGGTTTTCCGACGAGAGGACAGCGCCGTTATGAACCGAAAGAAGGCGGGAAGTATGGCGGAGCGGTCACTGTGCAAACAGAGAAGTACGGCCGTTTGAAAATTGAGCGTTTGCCAAAGACGGCATCTGGTGAAGTGACGATTTATTTTGAGGACGGGAAAACTGGCGGCGAAGATATTTTAAATGATATATTAAGCGGAATGAATGAAAGCTTATTTGATTCTGTCTTTTCATTTGATATGCATGGCCTTCAAAATATTCATCAACTTGGCGAGGCGGATATCGGCAATTATTTATTTTCTGCAAGCGCAGTCGGAAGCGATGCGTTATTACAATTAGATAAAAAGCTAGAAAAAGAAATGGATCAGCGCTTTAAGCCGAGTGGTCGTAAGCCTGAAATTAACGTGTCATTGCAAGAAATGAAGAAGCTTGAAGAGAAGCTGAAAGAGTGGCAAGGGAAAATTGGCACGTATGAAAAACAGGTTGAGCAGTTAAAAGAAAGTGAAGAGAAACTCGCTTTCGTTCGCGCTGAAAAAGAGAGTGCGGAAAAACGAAAGCAAGACTATGAAATATTATCAGCGCTTGAGCCTCTCGTTATTGAAAAACGTACGTACGAGAAAGTGTTAGAAAACGAAAAAGGACAGTTTCCGGTAAATGGTACGGCGCGCTATGAGGCGCTAAAAGCAAAGATAGAACCGCTGCAAGTACAAGTAGATTCGCTTCAGAAAAAGATAGAAACTGTGCAATTAGAAATTGATGCCACAGAAATAGATGAAGTGTTTTTACAAAAGGAAAGTTATGTAGAAGAGCTTCGCATGCAGCATATGTCTTATGAAAATGCACGCCAAGAAATGCGTGATATTACAGGGAATATTGCGAATATAAAAGAAGAAATTGCAGAACTAGAGCAACAAATTGGTGCTACTTTTGAAAAAGAGACTGTTCTTTCATTTGATATAAGTTTAGCGACGAAAGAATTAATTACACAAACGGTGCAAAAAGCGAGAGAGTTAGAAACGCAAAAAACGCAGCTAGATGAACGTTTTAAAACGGCTCAGGAGCAATTAGAAGAACAAGAAGAGAATATAAGACAAATAAGCCAGCAAATGTTAGCTGATGAAGAGAGAAATACGTTAGTTGAGAAAGAAAAATCATTTCAAGATGCGGCGTTTCTAGGTATGGGCGCAGAGAGAATGAAGCGTAAGTATGAAGAGAAAGCAGGGGCAGTAAAGCAAAAGAAAAAGCAGTGGCAAAGAGTTTGTCTTCTGTTACTCCTTATTAACACGGGCGTTTTAGTAACGAGTTTATTTATAGATAACCGCGCCATGTTATTTATTAGTGTTATTGTTTTTGTAGGAATTGTCTTAGCGCTCGTTTTATATAAAGATCCATCAGGTGGATTACAAGAAGAGCTACTTACTCTTCAGCAAAGTGCTGGCGGGCGTCAAAGTGAAGAGGCGATGTCAGTTCGTTATCAATTAGAAAAAGATGAAGAGATTCGAAAGTTATTTGAGCGAGAGTCTTATAAATTGCAGCAAATGGAACGTGCGTATGATAAAGTCGTTTCATCGTATGAGGAATGGGAAAGAGAAACTTTCCATGCAGGAGAACAAGTAGATGCTTATAAAACGCGTTATATGTTCCCGGAATTTTATACGTATGCGCACATATTGCCGGCGTTTGAGCGTATTGAAAAAATGCAGCAATTATATCGTGAGCTAGAGAAACAAGGTGAGCGAAAATCTTCATTATATGAAATGATTTCTCGTTTTGAACATAAACTAGAAACTGTTATCGGTAGCACAGAGTATAGTAAGCTCTATGAGGCGCAAAGTCGTATGCAAAATGAGAAAGAGAAGAGGCAGACTTGTAAGCAAAAGGAAGAGAAGCTTGCGGAGTGGCAAGAGGAATATGAATTCTTGCAGCAGCAATTAAAGCAACTTCTAGTAGAACGAGATGGTTTATGGCATATTGCAGAATCTACAAATGAAGAGATGTTTTTAGAAGCAGGAAGATTGGCGGAAAAACGTGAAGATGCCGAGAAGCAAGTGGGGCGTCTATTGCCTCAAATTGATCTTTTAGAACAGCGCTTAACGAGTTTATCATTAGCTGAAAATTATGAGGCTGAAGGATATGAAGAAAAGTTAAAGCAAGAAATAGTAACGATGCAAAACTGTCTTGCGAAAGAGAAAGAATTAACAGAGCGTATTGCGAAGCATCGAATAGAAATTGTGAATTTAGAAGAAGGTAGTACGTACGGTGATTTACTACATGAGTGGGAAATGAAAAAATCACAAGTGCGTGAACAAGTGAAGAAGTGGGCTGCATATGCGGCCGCAAAGACAGTGCTAACGAAAACGAAGCAATATTATCATGAAGTGCATCTTCCGCGTATTTTACAAAAATCCGAAGAGTATTTCGTTTATTTAACAGGCGGACGATATAGTAAAATATTCTCACCGTCAGAAACAGAATCGTTTATTGTGGAACGTAATGATGGTATGCGTTTTTACAGTCATGAACTGAGCCAGGCGACAGCAGAGCAGCTATATTTATCGTTACGATTTGCGCTAGCGAAAACATTTGAGCATGATTATCCATTTATTATTGATGATAGCTTCGTGCATTTTGATGCGGTAAGGACGAATCGAACGATTGAACTTATAAAGGAAATTGCGAAAGATAGACAAGTTATCTTCTTTACATGTCATGAGCATTTATTAACATATTTTAAAGAAAATCAGATTATAAAATTAACACGTAAGCGTAAAGAAAATGAGTTGTAGTATGCTATACTAAAAGTAATTGATTTGGTGGAGGAATTCGAATGAAAAAGAAAATTGCAGAGTATGAAGTTGGTGAACAAGTCGATATTTTCTTGTTAATTAAAACAGCGACAAAAGGTATCGCAAGCAATGGAAAGCCGTTTTTAACAGTAATCTTGCAAGACCAAACTGGAGATATTGAAGCGAAGCTATGGGATGTATCACCAGAAGTTGAGAAACAATATGTAGCAGAAACAATCGTCAAAGTAGCAGGGGATATTCAAAACTATAAAGGACGTATTCAATTACGTGTGAAACAAATTCGCGTTGCTAATGAAAATGAAGTAACCGACATCTCGGAATTTGTAGAAAAAGCTCCAGTGAAAAAAGAAGATATGGTTGAAAAAATTACGCAGTACATATTTGAAATGAGAAATCCAAACATTCAGCGTCTAACAAGACATTTATTAAATAAGCATCAAAACGAATTTTTAGAATATCCAGCAGCGACGAAAAATCATCACGAGTTCGTATCTGGACTAGCTTACCATGTCGTATCAATGTTAGATTTAGCGAAAGCAATTTCTACACTATACCCATCGTTAGATAAAGATTTACTGTATGCGGGCGTTATTTTACACGACCTTGGTAAAGTAATTGAGCTATCTGGCCCGATTTCTACGACGTATACGTTAGAAGGAAATTTACTTGGCCACATTTCAATTATGGTGAACGAAATTGGTAAAGCAGCAGATGAACTACAAATCGATGCAGAAGAAGTATTAATCCTTCAGCACATCGTCCTTTCCCACCACGGAAAAGCAGAATGGGGTAGCCCAAAACCACCATTAGTAAAAGAAGCAGAAATTCTGCACTACATCGATAACTTAGATGCAAAAATGAACATGATGGACCGCGCATTAGGACGCACAAAACCAGGCGAATATACAGAGCGTGTCTTTGCCCTTGATAATCGTTCGTTCTATAAGCCGACATTCCATAATTAAAATTGTAAATAGAAGGGCCTCATTAAGTGTTAAAAAGCTTAGTGAGGCTGTTTTTTTATTAAAAATCAAATTCAATAACAGATAGAAATTAACTATTCTCCAACCTAAAATGTTATTTAATCAAAGAAATATCTCGAATTTGAGATTTTTTACTTGCTTTTTAATCACTTGAGATGTAAAGTGATAGTAACGAAAGTGATTGAGTCATATGAAAAACATACACTCAGTTACTTTCGGTTTACACAGTAAAGTAATTTATGGATGAATTTTTAAAACAGTTTTCTATCAATGCAACTTATTCAGTAAAAAACTAAGATTAAGCTACAAAAACATAATGAAAATATAGTGAAAAGTTAAGAAGCATATTATTTTTTTAGTCATCACTTGACTAGTAAAATGAAACGGAGGAATCACCGATGTATGAAATTAAAGGACATCATCACATTTCAATGATTACAAAAAACGCAAATGAAAATAATCATTTTTATAAAAACGTGCTTGGTTTACGTCGTGTGAAAATGACGGTAAACCAAGATGATCCGTCAATGTATCACTTATTTTACGGAGATAAAACAGGAAGCCCAGGTACGGAGCTATCGTTTTTTGAAATTCCTTTAGTAGGAAAAACATATCGCGGTACGAATGCGATTACTCGAATTGGATTACTCGTTCCTTCAGAGGACAGCCTGCATTACTGGAAAGAACGATTTGAGAAATTTGGTGTGAAACATAGTGAAATTACAACATATGCAAATCGTCCTGCTTTGAAATTTGAGGATTCTGAAGGTCTTCGTTTAGTGCTAATCGTTTCAAACGGAGAAAAAGTGAAGCACTGGGAAACATGGAAGAAATCCGAAGTTCCGGTCGAACATCAAATTCAAGGAATGGGTTCTGTGGAAATGACGGTGCGTAGGCTTGATAAAATGGCGAGTACACTTACAGATATGTTTGGTTATACAGAGGTTAGCCGAAGTGACGAGGAAGCAATTTTTCAGTCTATTAAGGGAGAAGCCTTTGGAGAAATAGTTGTGAAATATTTGGATGGTCCTTCTGAAAAGCCGGGCCGCGGTAGCATTCACCATTTAGCAATTCGTGTGAAAAACGATACAGAGCTTGCCTATTGGGAGGAGCAGGTGAAACAAAGAGGGTTTCATTCTTCAGGAATTATCGACCGTTTCTACTTTAAAAGCTTATATTTCCGTGAATCAAACGGAATCCTTTTTGAAATTGCGACAGATGGACCAGGATTTACAGTTGATGGAGATGTGGAACATTTAGGAGAAAAACTTGATTTACCGCCGTTCTTAGAGGGTCAGCGAGCAGAAATTGAAGCAAATTTAGCTCCGGTTGAAGAGAAGTAATAGAAGAAAAAATACAACTTTAACATATAAATTAAAATTATTGGAGGAATATAAAATGAACCAATTAAAAGGGATACACCACGTTACAGCGATTACAAGTAGTGCAGAAAAGAACTATGAATTTTTCACTTATGTTTTAGGAATGCGTCTCGTTAAAAAAACGGTAAATCAAGATGATATTCAAACTTATCATTTATTCTTTGCAGATGATAAAGGTAGTGCAGGAACAGATATGACATTCTTTGACTTCCCAGGTGTTCCGAAAGGTGTACACGGTACAAATGAAATTTCAAAAACTTCGTTCCGAGTTCCAAGTGATGCAGCATTGGAATATTGGGTGAACCGTTTTGAACGTCTTGAAGTGGAACATACAGGAATTAAAGAGCAATTTGGTAAGAAAACTCTTTCTTTCGTTGATTTTGATGATCAACACTATCAATTAATCTCAGATGAATTTGATAAAGGTGTGGAATCAGGTACACCTTGGCAAGATGGACCAGTTCCATTGGAATATGCAATTACTGGCTTAGGACCTGTATTTATTCGTATCGCGAACTTTAGTTATTTCAAAGAAATGTTAGAAAAAGTTCTATTATTTAATGAGATTGATCAAGAAGGAGAATTCCATTTATTCGAAGTGGGTGAAGGTGGAAATGGTGCCTCTGTCATTGTAGAACACAATACGGTTCTTCCTGAAGCACAACAAGGTTTTGGTACAGTGCACCATGCAGCATTCCGCGTAGAGGATCGTTCTGTATTAGAAGAATGGATTGAGAGAATGAGTCGTGTTGGACTCCCTTCATCTGGTTATGTAAATCGTCATTTCTTTGAGTCATTATACGCAAGAGTTGCACCGCAAATTTTATTTGAATTTGCAACAGATGGCCCTGGTTTTATGGGAGATGAGCCATACGAAACACTTGGAGAAAAATTATCTTTACCTCCATTCCTAGAGCCAAAGCGTGAAGAAATTGAAAAATTAGTTCGCCCAATTGATACAGTGAGAAGTACGAAGGAATTCATTAAAGAGTAAAATGTGCGATTTGGAATACGTTTTTGTTTAGAGATAATAAGTAGAAGAGCAAGTGGTTTTAGCTGATAGCTGGAATTGCTTGCTTTTTTATTGGATTGATAAATATTCTGACAAATGTTTCTCAAGTTTTTGAAAAAGAAATATTTGGTATAATTAATTTAAATTATAAATTTTCTGATAATTATTTTTCAATATATAGAAAAGGGGTGGTAGTATACAATTTGGATAATTGTATAAATATCCTAATTTTGTAAGCTGGGAGAAAAGGGGATGCGAAGGTATGGGAGCAGATATAGTAACACGGGAGCAAATGAAACATTCTTTAGATGATTGGTATCGTGTAATGTTGCAGCAGCATATAGAGAAAGCTACGGAAATGAAAGAGGAGATTGATAGTAAGATTAGTGGTTTGGAAGTGGATCAGGATGTATTACTTTATCATGCGTTATTGAATTTCAGGTATGATGCATTAGTTGATTGGATTTCAATTAGAGAAGATAGTTTTGATAAAGTGGAATCTTTTGAAATTCCAGCAGAAGGCTTTCTAGCGTATTACTATCACTTTTTTAAAGGATTTCATTGCACATTAATTTCAAATTATAACGAAGCGAAAGAACAGTATGAACAAGCTGAGAAGTTATTAAAATATATTGTAGATCCGATAGAGCATGCGGAGTTTAATTATCGTTACGGATATTTTTATAATCAATCTTATCAACAAATGTTGGCAATTGATCAAATAAAAAAAGCAAAATCGGACTTTGTAAAACAACCAGGATATGAAATTAATCTTGCGTTGTGCGAAAACATGTTAGGGTTGTGTTATATTGATTTAAAACAATTTGAGTTCGCTGAAGAAACATTTAATACAGCGTTGAATGTTTTCCAGCAAGTTAATCATGAAAAATATATTTTAATGGTTAGAAATAATTTAGGTTTATTATATGCAAATCAAAATTTATCTGAGTTAGCGATTCGTCACTTATCAGAAGTAACAAAGAAATCTCCTAATCATTTTCGAGCTTTATACTTGGAATCAGATGAATACTTAAAACTAAATGAATTAGAAAAAGCAGAGTCATTAATAAATAAAGGGTTACATATTTGTAATCAGTTGAAAAATCAAGAGTATCAATACCGATTCATGATTTTAAATAAAATGAATAAAACTACTGATGCGTTAGAAAATGTTGTTTTAGACGGGATTTCTTATTTTGAAAAAGAAGGATTATTTGATTGTATTCAAGAGTATACAGAACGTTTAGCAGATAAATTTTATAATGAAAACAATCATGAAAAAGCTAGCAAATATTATCACATGAGTAAAGAAGCTAGGCAAAAACAAATGATAAAAGGAGCGTTAAAATAATGAAAAAGATTGTGTTCACAGTAATAGGGTTTGCATTTACTTTATCATTTTTAGGGTCTCATGATTTTAATTCAGTTGCTCTTAATAAAGGTGATGGTGGTGGAGCGCCAGCAAGACCAGACTATATCAGCTTCAATAAAGGCGACGGTGGAGCACCAGCAGATTTCAATAGAGGCGACGGCGGCATCAGCAAACAATTTTAATGAAAAGTAGAGGAATCTCAAAATGTGAGATTCCTCTTTTCATTTTAGTAGATGAAAAAGAATTGACTTACTTTTAATTTGTAACTATAATGGTTACAAATAACCATCTGTAATAGGAATGAGATATATTTTTTTAATATAATTGTAACTTTCTTAGTTACAACAAAAAGAAAACATAAAACAACCAAAAAATGTAAAACCTTTAAATAGCAACTTGAGAAAGGAGACGGGAACTTTGAAACGGTTTAAGTTTTATATCATTAGCGGTATTGTTCTTGTTTTATTAGTAGTTTGTAACTTCGTTGATAAGCCGATTGCGAAGGTTGAAGAAGTGAAAGATACTGTGATGATGAAGATAAATACGAAAGAGAGTATGGCGCAAATCGATGGACAGACGATCTATTTTAAGCAAATTGGCGTGGGGAAGCCGCCTTTACTTATGCTTCACGGGTTTGGTGGTTCTTCAGATGGGTTTAGTGATATTTATCCGGAACTCGTGAAGGATCATACGATTATTGCGGTTGATATTTTAGGATTTGGGCGTTCTTCTAAGCCGATTGATTTTCAGTATTCGTTTCCTGCGCAAGTTAATTTATATTATAAGTTAATGAAGAAGCTTGGATACGATCAGTTTGCGGTACTTGGTCATTCGATGGGGGGAGAGATGTCCCTTAATTTAGCATATTTATACCCGGACGCAGTTACGCATCTTATTTTGGCAGATTCTACAGGGATAGAGTCTTTCCAGCAAAAAGAAGGTTATGAAATGCCGCAGTTATCAACAGATCTGCAAACTGTGACTGCGATTACAGATTATAATAAAAATGAAGTGAAGAATAGTCGAGATGATAAAAAGCATTATGATGAGCTTACGAAAATGAAAGAGCGCCGCATTGCGATGGAAGCAGATAAAATTAAGGTGCCAACTTTAATTATATGGGGTAGGCACGATAAGAGTGTTTCTTGGAAAAACGGTGAGCTGTACCATCAGTTATTTACAAATAGTACGTTTCATATCATTGAAAAAGGATACCACGCACCGTTCCGTCAGGAGCCGATCGAGTTTATGGAATATGTACAAGCGTTCTTCGCGAAGAATCCACAATGAAAAATTTAAGCATAAATCCACTTCTTTCCTCATACAGTGAAACTAATAAGGCTTGTCTAAGGAAAGGAATGAAATAGAGTGGAAACTTTACCATGGTGGATTTATCTTGTAATCATTGGGATTGTGTTGAGTGGCTACATGGTTTTATATACTTCGAAAAAAGAGCAAGAGATGGATAATGAGTTTATCGAAAAAGAAGGCGAAGTTTATATGAAGCGCTTAGAAGAAGAACGCGAGAAACGCAATCAGGATAGTGATAAAGATTCGGTACTGCTTTAATAGAAAATGTTTGAAGAAGAGAAAAATATTTCTCTTCTTTTTTATATGTTAGTGTATTGGCTGCGCGTTTTTTAAACTGCGAAAGCATCAAGGGTTTGCGGATTGTTAAGGCAGAAATCATTGTATCAATAGGCACAGTAACCATTTAAAGCCCAATTCATACACTATGATAAAGGTTTTTTACTTAATAATCCGATGAAAGAGGAGCGTAATGATGAAAAAACGTACTGTTAATGAAACGGGAGGGAGCATACCACAACCAATTCGCAGTGATGGGGCTGGTGCGATTGATTCTGGGCCACGTAATATTATGCGGGATATTCAAAATCCGAATATGCTCGTTCCGCCTATTACAGATGCTGGCTTGGTTCCTAACTTGAAATTTTCATTCTCAGACACTTCTATGATTTTAAAACAAGGTGGGTGGTCTCGGGAGATTACTGTTAGGGAACTTCCGGTTTCGACTACAATTGCAGGTGTAAATATGAGTTTAACGGCCGGAGGAGTACGTGAACTTCATTGGCATAAAGAGGCAGAATGGGCTTATATGCTTTTAGGACGGGCACGAATAACTGCGGTTGACCAAGATGGACGAAACTTTATTGCCGATGTTGGACCAGGCGATCTGTGGTATTTCCCACCAGGAATCCCACATTCCATTCAAGGATTGGAACATTGTGAATTCCTTCTCGTCTTCGATGATGGACATTTTTCTGATCTATCTACTTTAGCCATTTCCGATTGGTTTGCGCATACGCCAAAAGAAGTGTTGTCGGCTAACTTCGGGGTACCAGAAAGTGCTTTTAACTCTATTCCTTCAGATCAGGTTTATATTTATCAAGGAGAGGTACCGGGTTCGCTTGAAAGTCAGGAAGTCCAGTCACCAGACGGGGCAGTTCCTTTAACCTTCAAGCACGAACTGTTAAAACAAACACCTATTAAGACCCCTGGTGGTAGCGTTCGAATTGTCGACTCTACTAACTTTCCTATTTCAAAAACAATTGCAGCAGCGCTCGTTGAAATTGAGCCTGGTGGAATGAGAGAACTTCATTGGCATCCTAACAATGATGAGTGGCAATATTATCTTACTGGACAGGGAAGAATGACTGTGTTTCTTGGGAATGGTGTAGCTCGTACATTTGATTATAGAGCTGGTGATGTCGGATATGTACCTTTTGCTACTGGACATTATATTCAAAACACTGGTACCGAAACATTATGGTTTTTAGAGATGTTCAAAAGTAACCGCTTTGAAGATGTATCGTTAAATCAATGGATGGCATTGACTCCTGCAGAAATAGTTAAAAGTAATTTACATGTTGGATCAGAATTGATGGATTCCTTGCGCAAGGAGAAATGGCCTGTTGTGAAGTATCCGGGGTTTTCATACAATCCGAAAAACAGATAGATGAAAATGAATCGACTATTTTTATGATGAATTTCCTCTGAAATGAAGAATAGCGTTTTTGTCTGTTGTTCGTAAATCGAAAGAAATTCCCTACACTAGCTGTTCTTTTCACTCAAATTGTGTACTATAAAGGATAGGATGACATAAAGAAGGGGACAGTTAGAATGGAATTTCATGAACAAAAGATTTTGCCGGCAGTGAGGCAAATTAAAGATTTGGAAAAGTTATTACATAGTTCGTATGAGTATATCGTTATTTTAGATATTCATGTCGGTCAATTAAAGAGTGTTGTGTCACTTGCGAAGCAATATTGTAAAAAGGTGTTTTTACATGTGGATTTAATCCATGGCTTGCAGAGTGATGGGCATGCGACGGAGTATTTATGTCAGGAGTTTAGACCGTACGGGTTATTGTCAACAAAGGCGAGCGTAATTATGAAGGCGAAGCAAAAAGGTGTTGTTGCAATTCAGCGCATCTTTTTAATTGATTCTAGCGCGATGGAAAAGAGCTGTAATTTGCTAGAAAAAACGAAGCCGAATTATATAGAGGTGCTTCCTGGTGCTTTAACAGATGTGATCGCTGAAGTGAAAGAGCGTACAGGGGTGCCAATTTTAGCAGGTGGTTTCATTCGTACTGTCGATGATGTGGAAAGAGCTTTAAATGCTGGTGCGACAGCAATTACGACATCGAAAAAAGAACTATGGAAACATTATCAAAAAAAGTGACGAAAATGTGAATATTTCCGTTGACACCGCTTTCATTTGGGGTTAACATTAGAGACAAGTTAATAAACGTGACGGAGAAAAGAAGAGATCCACATTTCATTGTTTCTATATATTTTATATAGAAGCATGTAGGCTGTGGATCTTTTTCTTTTGGAAAAAACGAATGGCCATTCATTTTACCTCTATCACATTTGGAAGCGTTTAAATTGATTGTGGAGGGATTTTATGTCAGCATTTTTAGGAGAATTAATAGGGACAGCGTTGTTAATCGTACTTGGTGGCGGCGTTTGTGCTGGTGTAAGTTTAAAGAAGTCGTTTGCTAAAGATTCTGGATGGATTGTAATTACAATGGGTTGGGGTCTAGCGGTTGCTATGGCAGCGTATGCGGTTGGATCAATTAGTGGGGCACATTTAAATCCAGCTGTAACAATAGGACTTGCTTTTAAGGGAGCGTTCCCATGGAGTGATGTACCTATGTATATCGCAGCACAAATGATTGGAGCAATTATCGGGGCAGTTATCGTATATTTACATTACTTACCACATTGGAAAGAAACAGAAGATCCAGGAACGAAGTTAGGTGTATTTGCAACAGGTCCAGCAATTCCGAACACATTTGCAAACCTTTTAAGTGAAATGATTGGAACATTCGTTTTAGTATTTGGTATATTAGCAATTGGAGCAAATAAATTTGCAGATGGTTTAAATCCATTTATCGTAGGTTTCTTAATTGTAAGTATTGGTTTATCATTAGGTGGAACAACAGGGTACGCAATCAACCCAGCTCGTGATTTAGGCCCGCGTATTGCACACTTCTTCCTTCCGATTGCAGGAAAGGGCGGTTCAAACTGGAAGTATGCATGGATTCCAGTAGTTGGTCCAATTCTAGGTGGATCACTTGCAGGATTATTCCATCAAGTTGTATTTGAAGGAAAACAAAATTCAGCACTTATTTATGTGATTATTGTAACTGTGATTGTACTAGCAATCTCTTATATGACAAGTAAAAAAAGCGGAAGTAACACAAATAGTAGAAAAGTAGCATAAGGGGGAAACCGATATGAAAAAATATATTCTTTCATTAGACCAAGGAACAACTAGCTCACGCGCAATTCTTTTCAATAAAAAAGGTGAAATTGTTCATTCAGCTCAAAAAGAGTTTACACAACATTTTCCAAAGCCAGGTTGGGTAGAGCATAACGCGCAAGAAATTTGGGGATCTATTTTAGCAGTTATCGCAACTTGCTTAAGTGAAGCGGATGTAAAACCAGAACAAATCGCTGGTATCGGTATTACGAACCAACGTGAAACAGCGGTTGTATGGGATAAAGTAACTGGAAAACCAATTTATAACGCAATCGTATGGCAATCTCGTCAAACAGTTGAAATTTGTGATGAGTTAAAAGAAAAAGGTTATAGCGATATGGTTCGCGAAAAAACAGGTCTTTTAATTGACGCATACTTCTCTGGTACGAAAGTAAAATGGATTTTAGATAACGTTGAAGGTGCAAGAGAAAAAGCGGAAAACGGCGATCTATTATTCGGAACAATTGATACGTGGCTTGTATGGAAATTGTCTGGTGGTAAAGCGCACGTAACAGATTACTCAAATGCATCACGTACATTAATGTTTAACATTCATGATTTACAGTGGGATGATGAGCTTCTAGATATGTTAACAGTTCCAAAGAGCATGCTTCCAGAAGTACGTCCATCATCTGAAATATATGGCGAAACAATTGATTATCACTTCTTCGGCCAAAATGTACCGATTGCAGGTGTAGCTGGTGACCAACAAGCAGCATTATTTGGACAAGCTTGTTTCGGTGAAGGTATGGCGAAAAATACATACGGAACTGGTTGCTTCATGTTAATGAACACAGGTGAAAAAGCGGTAGCTTCTGAGCATGGCCTATTAACAACAATTGCATGGGGAATAGATGGTAAAGTAAACTACGCATTAGAAGGAAGTATTTTCGTAGCAGGTTCTGCAATTCAGTGGCTACGTGACGGAATGCGTATGTTTAAAGATGCAAGTGAGAGTGAAGAGTATGCTTCACGCGTTGAATCAACTGAAGGTGTATACGTTGTACCAGCATTCGTAGGATTAGGTACACCGTATTGGGATAGTGAAGTACGCGGTGCTATGTTTGGTGTAACGCGCGGTACGACGAAAGAGCATTTCATTCGTGCAACGCTAGAATCTTTAGCGTACCAAACGAAAGATGTATTATGCGCAATGGAAGCAGATTCAGGTATTGAACTGAACACATTACGCGTTGATGGCGGGGCAGTTAAGAATAACTTCTTAATGAAGTTCCAAAGTGATATATTAGACGTTCCTGTAGAGCGCCCAGTGATCAATGAAACGACAGCTTTAGGTGCAGCATACTTAGCTGGTCTTGCGGTTGGATATTGGAAAAACCAAGATGAAATTAAAGCACAGTGGCATATGGACAAACGCTTTGAACCAACGATGGAAGCGGAAACAAGCGAAGAGCTATATGCTGGATGGAAAAAAGCAATTGAAGCAACAAAAGCTTTCAAATAATCATAAACAGTGTTATAATGGTGACAAGTTAATAATTCGGTAGGAGATTTGGAGAGACCACAACGCGCTATAGAGGCGAAATCTATAGCGGAGTTTGGGGTCTCTTTTTTCGTTATCAAAGGGAGGAATTACCATGAAATTTTCAAGTAAACAACGTAAAGACGTATTAAACGGAGTAAATAAACAAGAGTTAGATGTGATCGTAATTGGTGGAGGTATTACTGGTTCTGGTATTGCATTAGATGGAGCAACACGCGGGTTATCAACGATTGTGTTTGAAATGCAGGACTTTGCAGCAGGTACATCAAGTCGTTCAACGAAACTTGTACACGGCGGTTTACGTTATTTAAAACAACTTGAAGTGAAAATGGTAGCAGAGGTGGGGAAAGAGCGTGCGATCGTATATGAGAACGGTCCCCATGTAACAACACCAGAGTGGATGTTACTTCCGTTCCATACAGGTGGTACGTTCGGATCATTCAGTACATCAATTGGTCTTCGTGTATACGACTTCTTAGCAGGCGTAAAACGAAGCGAGCGCAGAAAGATGTTTAACCGTGAAGAAACGCTGAACAAAGAACCTCTTGTAAAACAAGAAGGATTAAAAGGCGGCGGTTACTACGTAGAATATCGTACAGACGATGCGCGTCTTACAATTGAAGTAATGAAAGAAGCAATTGAACACGGTGCGAAAGCTGTTAACTACGCAAAAGTAGACAGTTTCTTATATAAAGATGGAAAAGTATGTGGAGTTCGTGTAATCGATTTACTAGACGGAGAAGTATATGAAGTTTACGGTAAGAAAATTGTAAACGCAGCTGGTCCGTGGGTAGATACACTTCGTGAAAAAGATAACTCGAAAAAAGGGAAAGTACTTCAGTTATCAAAAGGTGTTCACTTAGTAATTGACCAAAAACGTTTCCCATTAGGGCAAGCAATTTACTTCGATACACCAGATAAACGTATGGTGTTCGCGATTCCTCGCGGAGGAAAAACATACGTAGGTACAACAGATACGTTCTATGATAAAGACGCAGCTGTACCACAAATGACAACAGAGGATCGCACATATATCATTAATGCGATTAACTACATGTTCCCAAGCGTGAAAATTACGGAAAAAGATATTGAATCAAGCTGGGCTGGTGTGCGTCCGTTAATTTATGAAGAAGGTAAGAATGCATCTGAAATTTCTCGTAAAGATGAAATTTGGACTTCTGAATCTGGCTTAATTACAATCGCAGGCGGAAAATTAACAGGATACCGCAAAATGGCTGAAATGGTAGTAGACTACGTAACGAATCTATTACAAAAAGAAGGGCATAGTGCATATCCGAAGAGTGATACGAAACATATGCCAATCTCTGGTGGTCATGTAAGTGGTTCACACGGATTCCCGGCATTCATTGCTAAAAAAGCAGGAGAAGGTACGAAATACGGTTTAACAACAGCTCAAGCTGAAGAATTCACGAAATTCTACGGCTCTAACGTTGACGTGCTGTTCGACTTAGTGAAAAAACATAAAGATGAAGCGAAAGAATATAACATGCCGTTAGACGTTCTTATCCCACTTGTATACGCGATGGACTACGAAATGACAGCGAAACCAGTTGACTTCTTCGTACGCCGCAGAGGTGCTGTATTCTTCAACATTCACTGGGTATATGAGTGGAAAGAAGCAGTAATCAATTACATGGCTGCGAAACTAGGCTGGAGTAAAGAAGAGCAAATGAAATACACAGCTGAACTAGAAAAAGCATTAACAGACGCTGTAATTCCTGTAGATCAACAGGAGCAGGCAGCTGCATTAGCATAAAATAGAGAAACACCTGAAGGAGAGCCCTTCAGGTGTTTTTTATCTTGACTACAAATAAATATAATGTGTTACAATGATGATAGAGTATTTAGTATGAATTTTGCATAAAATAAAGAAGACAGAAGCCTGAGAAACTTCTGCCTTGTGTAACCTAACTTGCTATTGTGGTGGTAGTAGGTGCGGTTATGAGACAATTACATTAACGTTTTAGCCGAGAACCGCCCTTACCTTTTCCACGAAGCAGGGTGGTTCTCGCTTTTTTGTATACAGAAATTAGCCACGGACCGACGTATCTTCTACCGATGACAACGCCAGCTCCGGTTAGGATACCATACACTAATTTGATTACAAACATCGCGATCATTCTATCACCTCCCCCTTTTTTCGAAATGGAAGAGATGATTACCACACCTACTAGTAATAGCTTATTAAGTTACATTTTAATTGTATTATGTTTTAAAATAGGGAACAAGACATATGGATGAAAATTCCTACCTTTAAGCAGAGCATTAGTGTGAGAGGACAATAAGCAAATAAATATTCATAAAACTTTTCCATAGAGTACGCCGTCTCATATATGGGAAGGGGGAAATGATGTGGATGAAGTAATGAACAAGTAATACTCATACCTAAATAGACTGTAATCAATAAAAGTAACGTCTCCTAGTTCTGTAACAAGAACATTACTCATGTTCAAATCTCCATGAATGATTCCTCATTATTTTTTCACCCGATACTTTATAATTTTAAGCTAATGGTTATGTTATTAAAGACTACTGTAAATCAGTTTGTAAATTAGTGATATTCACTATACAGTCTAAAACATTTTTTAAACTGAACATTTACTTCTTGCTCAGTAATCGCGCCCTATAATGGAATACCGAAAATAGAAATCCGAATGCAAATTAGCTTATTTTCCTTCAACTAACGCCATCCACCCATGGAACAAAAAGGAAATAGTAAAGTTAACACTTTTTCCCATAAGGAATAATGACTTTGTTCAGTAATCAGTATCATTTTGCTAATGTAATGAACTTATTTTATTAATTTTCAACGGAAACCCTCTTCATTAATCGCTTTAATTTATTTTCTGTATCTGTTTCCCCTACTGGCGTATAGATACTGCACCGTAAATCCATATCACCTTGAACTTGAAGAGAAGTTAAATTAAACAACATTTTGCCTACTTTAGCATGTCTGAATTCAATTATCATGTCTGGAGCCTTACTCACTTGACTTTCTTGCCATAAATCCTGGAATTCTGAATATGAATGACTCATTTCTTTAATAAACTGGCTGTACCATTCATCGTCTAAATAGCGTCCATAATAGGTACGGAAAATAGCAAGAAAACCTTTCGCAAAATGTTCCCAATTGACGGCCAATGCTTTTAATTCTTTTCTAGTGAACACTAAACGAATCAAATTTCTTTGATCATTCGGTATTTGTTCAAAATCTAAAAAAACATGAGCAGCTGCAGAATTCCAGCCTACAATATGGCAATATCGATCCGTAATGATAGTCGGACAATATGTTAATTCATCTAGTATTCGTATTAAAGAAGGGCTAAGCTTTGATTGATCCTTTTTTGGACTTGTAATTTCTGAATTTGTTTCTAATGCCAGGTCATATAAGTAGTCTGTTTCGTCATTATTTAATTGCAAAGCTTTAGAAATACAATCAAGTACGATTGTAGAAACCTTTATATCTCTTCCTTGCTCTAGCCATGTATACCAAGTGGTGCTTACACCTGCTAACTGTGCAACCTCCTCTCTTCGTAACCCCGGTGTTCTTCTCCGGGTTCCGGCAGGCAAACCAATAGACTCTGGACTAATTTGGGCGCGCTTAGCTTTTAAGAATGCCGACAGAGCTTCACGCCTAGTTTTATTATTCATTTTTAAACCTCCTTATCTTATCAATTTAACCTAGTAGTAGTTATACTAGGATAAATCCCCCCTTGTAATAGGATAAAATGACTGTAAAATACAAGTATATTATTGATTGGAGGGAATGCAAAGTGGAAAGAGTTGTGATTACTGGGATGGGAGTAGTTTCTCCTATAGGAAACGACATCAAAACATTTTGGAACAATCTAATTAAAGGGGAATCGGGTATAGTCAATATCGATACTTTCGATGTTACCAATCATAAAACAAAAATTGCGGGTATCGTCCAAGATTTTGATGCAGATGAAGTTTTAGGAAAGAAAGAAGCAAGACGTTTAGATCGTTTTTCTCAATTTGCTTTGGCTGCAGCTGAACAAGCTTGGTCAGATTCTAAGTTAGACCTCGATCGTATAGATGTAGAAAGGTTAGGCGTATACGTAGGTTCAGGTATCGGAGGGATTGAAACCTTGATTGAAAATGTTGATGCGCTTAGGCAGAAGGGGCCAAGAAGAGTCAGCCCAACTCTAGTACCTGCCATAATGTCTAATGCTGCTGCAGCACAAATTAGTATCAAGTGGAATGCGATGGGACCTTCTATGTCACCTGTTTCTGCTTGTGCAATTGGAAATACAGCTATCGGAGAAGCCTTTAGACTAATTCGTTCTGGGGAAGCTGACGTTATATTTGCGGGTGGAACAGAGTCAGCTATAACAGACTTATCAATAGCAAGCTTTGGTAACGCTACAGCATTATCAACAAGAAACGATAATCCCACTAAGGCTAGTCGTCCATTTGATGAAAATCGAGATGGATTTGTCATGTCAGAAGGAGCTGGAATTCTAATCTTAGAATCTTTATCTCATGCTTTACATAGAGAGGCAAAGATTTATGCAGAAGTCATTGGATATGGTGCAAGTTCAGATGCACACCATATCGTAGCTACACATCCGGAAGGTAGAGGTGCCTATCTTGCAATGAGATCAGCTTTAAAAAATGCCAATATATCGCCTGAAGAAATTGATGTTATTAGTGCCCATGCAACAAGTACAAAAGTGGGGGATATCTCTGAAACGATGGCTATTAAGCAGCTGTTTGGAAAACAAGCTTATCAGATTCCAGTAACAGCTAATAAATCTATGCTTGGACATATGTTAGGGGCAGCTGGTGGAGTTGAAGCAATTGCTTTAGCAATGAGCTTAAAGGAAGGGATAGTTCCTCCAACAATTAACTTAGAAAATCCTGATCCATTATGTGATCTGGATTATGTACCATCTGTTGCTCGCCAAGTGAAAATAAATATAGGTCTATCTAACTCATTTGGTTTCGGAGGTCATAATGCAGCTATTGTTTTAAAGAATTACGAGTGAATAAACTTTCTCTCGTCAATCTGACCGTTTCCTTTAGAAACGGTTAGATTTATTCAATTATATGGCCCTTTTGTGGAACGAAAATCAATCAGGACTCTTCAACCAATGGGCTAAATTGTAGGGGAAACACGAATACGGTAAATGATGTCAAAGTAGTAATTGGGGTAGCATCCCATGCTCATCAACTTAAGAATATCAACTACCCCAAAGAAAAACGTTGTTCTTTCTAAATACAGATTTAAAACAATTTTAAAAAGGGTGAACTGAAACCTATTTGTATATGAATGGGTTTTATTTTTCGTATTGTATTTATTCAGAACGTCTCTTCAAGTGGAAGATTCACGTTTTAATAAATTGAACTTAAATCTTATAATGTATATTATAAATTTAAATAAAATTGATAGTAGGTGATTCATAAGTGAATAATAATTTGCTTCTGATAAAAGACTTTAGCAAGTTATCGGGCTTATCACGAAAAGCTTTGTATCTTTACGATGAACATAATATTTTGAATCCTATGTTTATTCATCCGAATAATGATTATAGATATTATGATAAGAATCAGTTATTAACTGCTAAACGAATAAATTTGTTAAAACAAGCAGGGTTTAGCTTAAATGAAATCAGCAAAATCATTCATAGAAAGTTATCAGATACTGAAATAAGTAATTTGATAGAAGAAAAGCTTCAATTGGAAATAAATAAGATAAAAGATGCAAATCAAACAATAAATAAATTGAAAGGCCTGAATCCTACAATTACGATTTTAAATAACGAAGTCAAAAAAGAGTATCTAGAATCATTGTTCGTATATGAATATGAATTATTACCAAATGAAAATATATGTGTAGCGCTGAATAAACTAGAGGAATTAGTTAGCGGGATTAATGTTAAAAAGAATGAAAAAATCATAAAATATAAACTGATAGATAATAAAATTTACCCTATTCGTATCGCCTTACAATTGGAAAATCAAGAATTGAATCAATTGGGAATCACAAGTTATTTTGGTTTTCAATCGCAACAGTTTTTCTATGAAATTGATCCTTATCAAGAAGAATCAGTATTAAAAATAAATGAGATAATGAAAAATAACGAAATAGAATTATCCGAACCATATATTTATGAACGTATACTAAGCCCGGATGATTATCTATATTCCTCCAAACGTCTTTCGGAATTTATTTTTCCATCTAAGTATTGACCTTATCCCTTAGGTTAACCCTTATACTCTCTTTAAAGGGAGGTATAATACATGAAAAAAAATAATTATGCATTGGTAACAGGAGCTTCTAGAGGGATAGGAAAGGCAATCGCAATCCAACTTGCAAATGATGGATTCAATTTATTATTACATTATAATCAAAATATTGAAAAGGCTAATCAAGTCAAAGCAGAAATTGAATCAATTGGCAGACAAGCACATTTAATTCAAGGTGATTTCAATTCCAGTGAGGGGATTAACGAATTCATCGAAAAAACCAAGGAAATGCTAATCCAAGATAGTAATGTATCGCTGCATACAATTGTTCACAATGCTGGACATGCTACATCAAATGGATTTGGAGAAGTGGACTATGATGAGTTCGATCGTCTATTTAATGCAAATGTTAAAGCGCCATATTTTATCACACAATCTCTAATCGGATTTATAGCATCCAATGGTAGGATAATAAATCTATCATCCGGTGTGACACGTATCGCATTTCCGCATATGATGATATACAGTATGACAAAAGGCGCAATTAATACAATGACGTTTACACTAGCAAAGGAATTGGGTGAAAAAGGCATTACGATTAATTCCGTAATGCCTGGAATCATTGATACGGATTCAACTGCTAACTGGCTGCATACAGAAGAAGGTCAAGAAAATGCAAAGAACATGAGTGCTTTAAAAAGAGAGGGTCAACCAGAAGAAATTGCAAATGTTGTTTCATTTCTAGCGAGTGAAAAAGCGAGTTTTATTACTGGGCATAATATGGATGTAACTGGTGGAAGTCATTTGTAATTAGGGAAATGTAGCTTTTGAATAAAGATTGGTTTATTAAAATAAATTCTAATATAAAATCTACAAAAATATAGAGAACGAAAAGACTAGTAACTTTAAGAGAGTATAAAAGATAAAGCCCACCTACGGAAATAGGTGGGCTTATTAACGCATAAAGAAAAGACACCCCTCTTGAAGTGCCTCTCTCTACTTAAACTACATAATATGAACCCAATGAGTGGGAACCAGTGGCTTATAGCGAAAATCTAGAGAATTAATAGCAAGAGTCTTACAATGACTCAAACGATTGAATCAGACGGTATAAAATTCGTATCACTAGAGGGAAATTTAGACATAAAAAACTGCCCCCCTAATTGTTAGACACAGTCTAACAATTGGGGGGGCAGTTCAAAGAAATCGGCTTTTTTTACGATTTTTTTTGCATTAGTTTGGTAGGCATGTGATATCATCCAAGTGATGTAATGATACACATGCAATCGATAAGGACTGATATTAAGGATGAACAGAAAATGGTTCAACCCTTACTTTTATCATTAGCACCTTATTCAATCATTTCTAAGTTCACCTGTAAAATAGCTTTGAGCATCCCTGGAAAAAGTTCTTCTAGATCGTCATAACGTAACGAGTAAAAATGTTGCGTTCCTTCAATCCTTACTTGTGCCACACCTGCCTCTCGCAGAACTTTTAGATGGTGAGTTAACGTCGATTTGGGCATCAAATCATGGTAAATTGCACAGTTCTTCTCTCCATCTTTCCCTAAACTCATGACAATCTGTAATCGCCTCGGATCACTCAGAGCATGTAAAACAGAAGGTAAGCGAATATCGTTTCTGGACGGTTGAAATGGTTTTCTCATAAAAAGAGGATAACATATCAACTAATAGAATTCAAATTACTGATGTACCAAAAAACTAGTACAATAAAACGTTGACTCTATTTCTCTCTATGTGTTATTATCCTATTGTACTAAAAAACTAGTACAATAGTTTGTTGGTGGTAAATTTGTTTTAACTGAGAAGCTAATCATTTAGGGTTATCTCCAAACATATCCATCTACCAACTAGATCTTTATTACACTAAAGAAGAGAGGTAAATAAGAAAAAATGAGTAATCACACAAGATACCAATCATTCATCGTTTTCATTCTTGCATTTGGAGTTTTTGGCATCATTAATACAGAAATGGGGGTAATCGGGATATTACCTCAGATTGCGGAACGTTTTCACATTAGTGCATCCCAAACGGGATTACTTGTCAGTCTTTTCGCACTAACAGTTGCCATTGCAGGACCAATTATGCCCTTATTATTCTCGGGGATAAACCGGAAAACAACCATGCTATTGGTCGTAGGTCTTTTCGTCATTACCAATATCATTTCCGTCTATGCAACTAATTTTCCTTTGCTGTTAATTGCTAGAATCATCCCGGCGTTTCTTCACCCGGTTTATTTCTCTGTTGCTTTTGTTGCGGCAGCAAATACAGTAAGTGAGGATCAGGTCACCAAAGTAAATGCCAGAATTTTTATGGGTGTTACTGCCGGAATGGTGATTGGAACACCAATTGCAACCCTGATCGCGGACTCTATCTCTTTGGAGGCTTCCCTCTGGTTCTTTGCCATCGTAAATGCGATTGCATTTCTATTCCTTTTGCTCTTTGTTCCATCAATGCCAGTAAAAGAAAAACTTTCGTATGGATCACAACTAAGCGTTTTAAAAAAACCATTGGTATGGTTAAGTATTTTGACCGTCATTTTTATTAACTCTGCGATGTATGCCGTTTATAGTTTCTTTGCCGAGTATTTGGATCAAGTCATCCATATGTCAGGCAAACAAATCAGTCTGATGTTAGTGCTATTTGGTCTAACAGGAATCATTGGAAACATGATCGCAGGAAGAGCGCTTCATAAAAAAGCAATGCCTACAGCACTTGTGTATCCATTTATTTTTACAGTTATTTATTTGCTCGTGTATTGGTTGGCTGACTTTTCTGGTCTGGTGATGTTCCTGATTGCAATCTGGGGTGTCCTCTTTACTCTAGGGCTCAATATCTCCCAATATTGGATCACATCTGCTGCGCCAGAAGCACCTGAATTTTCAAATGGTTTGTTTGTAACGTTTGCTAACTTAGGTATTACTATCGGAACATTTTTTGGAGGATGGTTTATTTCCAGCATGGGAACCCACTCCGTAGTGTGGGCTGGCATCTTATTCCTAGCGCTCAGTCTTATCACGATCGTATTACGGGCGTTGATCTACAGTCCGAAAAAAGCAATCTATCAGCAAAAACAAGTGTCCTAATTTTCTGCTTAAAAGTTTGCCAATGTAAGCTTTTCATAAGGAGAAAAGTAGAAATTTATTTCCATAAATAAGGAGGCAATTAAGATGAATTTACAACTCACTGATAAAGTAGTCGTAATCACTGGAGCAAATTCTGGCATTGGTTTGGCCACGACCCAATTATTTTTAGACCAAGGGGCGAAAGTAGTAGGAGCAAGTCGAAGTATTGATACCCTATCGCGTTTACAAAACGATAAGCTCATCGCCATATCTGCTGATTTAAGTAAACGGGAAGGGGCCGAGCTAGTCATTCAAACCGCAATCGATACGTTTGGTAGAGTCGATATTTTGATTAATAATGTGGGAATTGCTCCTATTCGCAATGGATTACTTTCAATCAAAGACGAAGAATGGGAGAACGTTTTTAACACCAACTTTATGAGCATGGTTCGTGTAACTCGTGCTGTCCTACCTTATATGATTCAGCAACAAAAAGGATCAATCGTAAGTATTTCTTCTGAAGTAGGGCAGCTACCAGATGCTATGCTCCCAGATTACAGTGTATCCAAAGCCGCAATGTTAAGTCTTTCTAAATCCGTTGCCCAAGAATTTGGCCCAAAGGGGATCCGCTCCAATATTGTATCCCCTGGCCCCACCAGAACTCCATTATGGGATCGCCCAGATGGCTTCGCGGATGGTCTTGCGACAACATTTGGATTAGAAAAAGAAGCTGCAATTGAACATTTTGCGAAAAACGTTAGAGCTTTACCACTTGGACGATTAGGAACTTCGGAAGAAGTAGCAGCCGTTATTGCCTTTGTCGCTTCTGATCAGTCTTCGTTTGTCACTGGATCAGAGTACATGGTTAATGGTGGTTCCTTAAAACAACTATAATCAAACAATTTTCTATCGATAGAACTAGACTTTCTGTCTTTTCTATCAATCAATCTATGTAGAGGAGAAAAAGAAATGAAAAGATTTAAATCCCTTATCATTGGTAGTTTTGTTGCAGTTCTTTTGGTTTTTACCTTTGTCCAATCAACTGTTTTTGCAAATGTTAATAAAGATAGGAGTGCTTCCAAGAAGGAACAAAAGGACTGGGTGACGACTTGGAACGCTAGTCCGGAGCCAACTTGGGGAGCTAATTTTCCTCTACCGACAAAATTACCAGCGAAAATCGAAAAACAAACGATTCGTCAAGTCGCCAAAGTTAGCCTTGGCGGAAATCAAATCCGTATCTCTATTTCCAATGAATATGGGAAAGAGCCATTAACAATCGGGGAAGCACATGTTGCACTAACGGATAATGGCTCCAATATTGTGAAAAATACAGACAGACAACTAACATTTGGTGGGAAAACATCAGTTGTCATTCCAGCAGGATCATCTATTGTAAGTGACTCCGTTCCTTTTAAAGTTAAAGCACTAGCCAAAGTAAGTATAAGTTTGTATTTACCAAAAACAACGACACCAACAACCTTTCACTGGGATGCGCGTCAAACAACCTATATCGGAAAGGGAAATGTTTCCTCTACGACAAGGATGAAAGCTGATTCCACTACCGATGCAAGTATGTTTATAACAGGAATCTCAGTTCATGCTCCTAAAAACAACGGTACAGTTGTCGCAATAGGGGATTCGATTACAGATGGCGATGGTGCAACCGTTGATGCAGATACCCGTTGGACCAATTTCCTTGCTGAACGGCTCGTATCACAAAAAGTTTCGGTAATCAATGCGGGAATTTCCGGAAATCGCTTGTTAAGAGATGGTATGGGAGTTAGTGTGTTGTCTCGTTTTAACCGAGATGTACTAAGTCAGCCAAATGTAAAATCAGTGATTGTCCTTATTGGCATTAATGATATTAGTTGGCCAGGTACAGGTTTTGCTCCTACCGAAACAAGACCTAAATTTGATGAATTGGTCGCTGGCTATCGTCAACTGATTGCCCAAGCACATGCTCGTCATATCAAAGTGATTGGTCTAACTCTGACTCCATTTGAAGGAGCATTGTCCGGAACAAACCTAGATAATTACTATAGTAAAGACAAAGATGAATTGCGCCAAAAAGTGAACAGTTGGATTCGCAGTGGAGAATTTGATAGTGTAGTGGATTTAGATGCTATCATGAAAGATCCTGAACATCCAACACGTTTATTAGCTAAGTATGATTCAGGTGACCATCTTCACCCTGGTGATGTAGGAAACAAAGTGATAGCAGATTCGATGGATCTGAATGCTATTTTAAGGTAACTACAGGACCCAAGCC
The DNA here is from genome assembly GCF_051915945.1 of Bacillus cereus group sp. MYBK30-2. NCBI lineage: Bacteria > Bacillati > Bacillota > Bacilli > Caryophanales > Bacillaceae > Bacillus > Bacillus cereus group sp. MYBK30-2. The sequence goes on along the minus strand of NZ_JBQAFR010000001.1, from coordinate 1,939,125 downwards.
AATCAATATGAATAGATATCGACTAGATGAGGCTGATGCTAAGCATCAGCCTCATTAATCTAGCGCTTTTCTAATTAAGAAGTGTGCTTTAGTGTTGGATTCAAATCAAATACCAAATTAAATGAATTATTAGTATATTTATAGAAGTACTGATTAGACATTATTACTAAAGACTGATGAAAGAATAATCAGTCTCCTTCTTACTTGTTAAATTCGCATTAATAACATAGAAAATATAAGGAGGGTTCCATATGGACTCACTCAACAATAATAAAGTAAGTCTTTCTAAAATTAAAAGTTCAACAGTTGCTCTGTATGCCCTCACTCTAGGTGCATTTGCCATTGGCTTAACGGAGTTTATCATTATGGGACTACTTCCAGAGGTGGCTGAAAGTATGCAAGTCTCTATTCCGATGGCTGGCTTTCTAGTTACTGGATATGCGCTAGGAGTTGCTATCGGTGCTCCGATCATTACAGTAGCAACTCATAAAATGAAACGTAAGGAACTCTTGCTATTTCTTATGATTCTGTTTATTGCAGGAAATGCATTAGCGGCTGTAGCGCCTAATTATACTATCTTAATGCTGGCACGTATCTTAGCAGCGTTAACACACGGTACTTTCTTTGGAGTTGGTTCGGTTATCGCAGCAGAATTAGTTCCAAAAGAAAAACGAGCAGGGGCTATAGCCATCATGTTTACTGGTTTAACGTTAGCCAATATTTTAGGTGTTCCCATGGGTACATTCTTAGGACAAGCATATGGTTGGAGGTCTACATTTTGGTCAATTACCATCATCGGTGTTATTGCATTGATTGGAATCGCAATTTTAGTACCAAAGGTTAAAGCGGCCCAATCAAGTTTACTTCAGGAATTGGAAGTTTTACGCCGACCTGCTGTTCATGTCGCACTATTAATGACCATATTTGGATTTGGTGGAGTATTTACTGCATTTACTTACATCTCTCCAATTCTGGTAGATATCACTGGATTCTCACCTAAATCGGTATCTTATATACTAGTACTTTTCGGTATCGGTATTACAATCGGAAATATTTATGGGGGTAAATTAGCAGACAGAAAGTTATTATCTTCACTTATTGGTATTCTTTTAATGCTATCAATTGTACTTGCTCTCTTTAGCATAACAGATCAATATAAAATTCTGACACTGTTTACGGTATTCATATTTGGAATCGCTGCATTTGGGACTGTTCCCGGATTGCAATTGCATATGTTGAATACTGCTAAAGAAGCACCAACTTTAGCATCTACCTTAAATATCGCTGCCTTCAATCTTGGTAATGCACTTGGTGCATATATTGGGGGAGTAGTAATTGATCTGAAAATTGGTGGCGGGCTTCCTGCTGTTCCTGTAGTTGCATCACTGGTAACGGTTGTTGGAGTACTGTTCACGTTATGGGGTGCTCAGCAACAAAAAAGAAATAATCAGCAGGGTTTAAATAATTGAAAAAAGAGACCGTTTAGTAGAGGACACTGCAAACATTGATTTTATAATAGAAGAAACCCACGCATTTTGAATAAAGTTTGATCAAAACTCATATAGGAGTCTTTGATTCAAGAGATAAAGCATCGTATTTTTTAGAAACATCGTGTCTTTTTTCAAATACACATTTATCAATTCTTGTTATTACTCCACACAAATGGTGACTTATAGGTAGCGAATTCACCATTTATGGTAGTTTATTTAATGCTTTCTTGCTAAGCTATCCAAATTTCAATTGAATTTCTTAAATAACTAGTATTAATCTCACATTTTTCTTCTAAGCCATCTACCTATAATTAAGTAAAATTGTTCGTTCGATGGTATTGTATGAGTAAGATTATTTGGCTTTAATACTTCAAGATTATAATGTTTTTTAATATTGGAATTAGTTCTTTAAATTTATAAAGGGGGATGTTATAATATGGAAAATATTTTAAGCGTGGAAGTCAATGGACGTCCTGCCCAGATTGAAGAATTTCAAATTCTTAGTCTGTTTAATTATGGTCACTTTACCTCTACAATTGCAATGAATGGAAAGATTAGAGGAATAGACTTTCATTTAGAAAGACTTCATAAGAGTTCTCGTTTGTTGTTTGGATATGGTATTGATAAACAGCGCATTCGTGAATACATAAGACACGCTATGAAAAATATTAATGAAACAGTAATTGTAAGAGTTAATGTGTTTTCTCGTGAAACCGATTTAGTGAATGTAGGCAAAACCATAGAACCAGACATTTTAGTAACGATAATGAAAGCCCAAATTCCAACATTATCTTCGTTACGTTTACAAATAACTGAGTTTGAACGGGATATCCCCCAGGTGAAAAACGTAGGGTCATTTGGACAAATTTACCGTGGTCGTATGGCAAGAATGAATGGATTCGATGATGTTCTTTTTTTAGATTCATTAGGACGCATTTCGGAAGGATCAATATGGAATATTGGTTTCTTCGATGGAGATCGAATTATTTGGCCTAAGGCTGAAATTCTCCCTGGTATAGCCATGCAACTTATTCAAGCAGGTTTAGATAAAAATAACATTAAGACAGTTACGTGTGAAATTTATCCTAAAGATTTACTGGATTTTAAATCTGCATTTATTACTAATTCTTCAATAGGCTCGCAAGCAGTGTCAAGTATTGATGATTACGAATTTTCGATCAATCCCAGATTAAATTCAATTCTTTCTGATGCCTATCAAATCAATCCTCTAGAGCATGTATAGTAAAAATGGATCCGATTCATTGGATATTTACCAGTACATGTGTTGAAATATTTATAAAAGTAGGGGGAGGTGTGTAATGAAGGATTCTCAAAAGATTTACAGCACGGCGGTAGAAGCAACCTTGGAGATAATTGGTGGGAAGTGGGGATCTGTAATTCTCTTTCATCTGACATTAGGTAACACTTAAAATCTGAGGAGAAAAAAATGAAAAATAAAGTGCAGGGAACTCTGGCCTCTCCATTGGAACATGAGTATATTCTTGTGCCTTGATCCAATCTACTATTTTTACAAGAATCTCCAAAGTCAAACCCACTTGTCAACCGACAAGTGGGTTTATTTGTAACCTCTATAATTCGACTTCTTAGTGGTGTTGTGCTCTTTTTAAAACGAAATTAAATTTGTTTAAAAATCGTCATTACTCTCTTTCTCGAGGGCACTACGCTATTCTGCAATGTGAGCCAACAATCCAGTCTTTCCAACAGCGACATGGTCTGCGAGTACGTGGTGATCCGGATAGTCCCCGCCATTTTGACGCCGGAAGGGGATGGTCTCGTCCTCAAAGAGATTCTCGAGACGTAAGCGCCAAGCTGCCTTCGCTGTGTCTACATCGGCTGCCGTGATTCGACCTGTTCCATAGACCGCATGGGTAGGTAGCACATTCATGCCGGAGAAGAAGAGAGTACCGTGGGTGATAGGGAACAATAGTTGTTCTAGTGGCCCGTTGATGCCTCTCGGCGAATAGTCTATCTCCGGTCCTCCGACGGTCACTGACAGCATTGCCCGCTTTCCTTTCAAGCCACCGTCGCCGTAGCGATAGCGATTCCCTTCATCTTTGTAACCATAAGCCAACCCGTAAGCGAACACCCGGTCCACCCAGCCCTTGAGGATGGCTGGCATGCTATACCACCAAAGCGGAAAATGGAATATCACGGCGTCAGCGGCAAGCAGCTTTTGCTGCTCAGATGTAACATCTGCTGTCTGTTGGCCAGTTGAGTAGGCGTGCCCCGACTCTGTTACGAAGGACAGTCGACCGGGATTAGCTCTGGCCGGGAAGTCGCGTTCATCGAACACTGCCTTCCAATCCATACCGTACAGGTCCGACAACGTGACTTCATGCCCTTGCTCCTGAAGCGTCTGCACAGACACCTCAACGAGTTCACGGGTCAACGACGTTGGTTCGGGATGCGCATAAACAATCATAATATTCTTCTTCATGATTTCACTCTCCATCTAGTTTTTGCTTACTACTCATATAATATGTTTCGCATGAATTTATCTTATATTGTATTATGTATAATGAAAAGTACGCACATTAATTATATATAGTATCAAAAAATATACTAATGGGAGTGAAAGACATGAGGAATCGAAAAGTTGGATTTGATTATCCTTCTCACAAGGAAGGATGTCCAGTGGAGACAACATTGGATGTGATTGGTGGTAAATGGAAAGGTATTCTTCTTTATCATCTCATTGACGGGAAAAAGAGATTTAATGAATTTCGAAAGCTATATCCTGGAATTACTCAACGTATGCTTACTTTACAATTAAGAGAACTGGAACGGGATGGTGTGATTCATCGTGAGGTTTATAAAGAGGTTCCTCCAAAAGTAGAATACTCATTAACTGAGTTTGGAAGAACTTTGGAACCTATTATTTTACTCATGAAAGACTGGGGTGAAAAGCATAAAGATAGATTCATTAAAATCGAATCAACACTCGAAACGGATTAGTAAACATAATGGTAGTAAGAATAAAGACGAAGGCCAATCCTGTACAGCTGCCATTTTGGTGGCTGTTTTTGCTATTGAATTAACGGGCTGGTTAGTTAAACATTTAGGGTATTCGGATTTTTGTGTGGAAAACAACAATTTTTAATTTGATATTAAAAACATCTAAATCGGATATTCATGTGGAAATCAATCAAACAATAAACTTTTATTTGGCTTCCCGGTTTTACGTGAATTTGGTATTACAACTGTTATTGATACAACGCTTTCTTTATTCTGCGCTTTAACAATATTACCAGTCTTAATTGTTTTATTTCAAAAACGTAAATAGATAGTATGTAGAGGGTTATGAAAAATAACCCTCTTGTTGTAAAAAAACACCTTGATTCATATCAAGGTGTAATAAGTTCAAAACTCTCCAAATCAGCCCCGGTTACAAAAGGGCTAATTTCACCAACGCTATACATATGCAATTCATGCATCGCGCGCGTACAAGCAGTGTAAAACAATCTACGAACGCTCTCATCGCTATATACTTCATTATTTGCATTGTAAATAATGACAGCGTCAAATTCGATACCCTTCGCTAAGTAAGCAGGTATGATGACGATACCTTGCTCGTACTCGGCTGAGTTACTTTTCACGAGTTTAATATTCTCGATATGGCTGAGTGCTTCGTACGCAGCGGCGCTTTCAGCTGCGGATTTACATATAATTGCGATCGTATTGTGCTTTTGTTTTTGTAATTCAGCGACTTTGGAAGTGATATGGTCATGCAGTTCGCTGTAATCAGAAACCTTAGTCAATGTAGGTTTCTCGCCGCCTCGTTCAAAGGCGTTAATATTCTTGCCTTCCGGTACCAGATTACGTGTAAATTCAATGATCGGTTTTGTTGAGCGATAGCTACGAGTTAAGTTAATACCGTATGTTTCATCAGGTCCATATAAGCTAGTGAGTGTATGGAAATCAACTGTTTCACTTGCGTGAGCGAATATCGCTTGGTTAAAGTCTCCGAGTACCGTCATTTTTGCGGCAGGGAAGAGACGTTTTAAAAACTCGAACTGAAACGGAGAATAATCTTGTGCTTCATCTACGAGTATATGTTTAATTGATCTGTTTGTTTGGAACCCTTCAATTAATTCTTTTAAAAGTAAAAATGGAGTAGCATCCTCGTAATATAGTTTTCCTTCATCTAATATGTTCACCGTTAGTGAGCAAATATCGTCCCATTCTTTCGGTTTTTCTCCCGTAACCCATGATGCACCTGTGAAGAGTTGTTTATATATTCCTGTGAAATTGATGAAGCGTAGCGTTTGAACACCTTTACGCAACGGCTTCAATTTTTTACGGACAATCATACGTCCGAGTACTTTCGTTTCTTTCTCATAATCAGTAAAGGAGTTTTCGTCAAACTCACCTTTTTTCTGTAAATACTTATAGGCTTTTTGATATTCATCTTTACTAAGTAATTCAATTTCTTCTTCTACCCAAGGTTTTTTCAGTTCTGTTTTTTCGATTTCATCTATTTGTTTATTTAGCCACTCCGTTAATTTTTCAATTCTATTATGGAAGCGGAGGGAGGTATCAGTATTATAAAATTGTTCTGCAATTTGTTTAGCAGAGACAATTGGTTTTCCTCTAAATTTCATTCCTTTAAATAACATACCGGACGTTTCGAGAGATTGTCTGTACGTTTGAATGGTCTCGAAAAAGTGAGTTGATGCTTTAAATCGAATGCTCGCATTTCTAGTTTTATAGGCAGGGCTATTCGTTTCGGTTAGCATATATTCTAATTGCTCATAAGGATCTTCAACGTCAAATGACTTACTTAATCTGTGGTTTAAGTACTCTTGGAATGTAACTTGCTGCATATTTTCTTCACCGAGTTCTGGCAATACGTTAGATACGTAGCTATTGAACATGGAGTTAGGGGAGAAGAGAATGATTTGATCAGCTTTTAGCCATTCGCGATATTTATATAGTAAGTAGGCGATTCGCTGTAAGGCAGCCGATGTTTTACCACTACCAGCAGCTCCTTGAACGATAAGTAGTCGCCCTTCGTCGTGACGGATAATTTCATTTTGCTCACGTTGGATAGTAGCAACTATACTTTGCATATGTTTGTTTGTACCTTTTCCGAGCGCTTGTTGTAAAATTTCATCTCCAATCGTTAAGCTCGTATCGAACATTGAATCGATAACGCCGCCTTGAATAATATATTGTAATTTCTTTTCTACATTGCCGCGGATTACGCCTCCTGGTGTACTGTACTCGGCAGGGCCTGGTGGATAATCGTAGTAGACACTTGAAATTGGTGCGCGCCAATCGTATATAAGAAAGTTTTCTCCGCTTGCATCGGTGAGGGTAGCGACGCCGATATAAATTTGCTCTGCGCCTGTTTCTCCTTCTTCTTTGAAATCAATTCGCCCGAAGTAAGGTGCTTTATGCATACGTCGTAGTGCGGCAAGTCGGTTGAAGGTATGTTTATGGGTGATTTGTGTTACGGCTAGTGACTGAGCTTGTTGTCTTAAGTTGATAACTGTTTCGAGATAATCGTCAAAAGTATCAGTGTTAACTTTCACATCATCCCAGAAGTGTTTACGGATGTTGATTACTTCTGCTCGGCGTCTGCCAGTTTCGTTTTCAAGTTTATCAATTTGCTCCGTAATAGTTTCTATTACGCTATCCAATCGTTTTTGCTCTTGATCTAATTTTTTGTTCATACGTAAGCACTCCTTTAAAAGTGAAAAATAGAGGTTGACTGAAGATATGTTTTGGTGTACAATTAAGATAAGGATAAATACGTTCTTTGTATTTTAGAAAACGTGTTTCTGTACTAATTTAACATAGTTTTTTAATTTAATCAATGATAATAAGATAAACCTTGGTTCCGTGTGGTGGAATCGAGGTTTTTTGTTTTTTAGGAGGGGATTGTAATCATATATTCGAAAAATCGCCGATATAATTTTAGTTACCGCACAGGTAGTACAAAAAAAGCTCGGGCTTAGCCCGAGCTTTTCATTATTTCTTTTCGTCTTTTTTAGCATCAGCTTTTGGTTCTGCGAAAAGATCTTTTAAATCTTTATCGTCAACTTTTACGTCAGCAGATTTGATTTCTTTCATCATAAGATCGTTCATAAATTGTCCATCTTGCATTTTCTTCTGAACAAGATCTTTTTTGATGTCGCCTTTTACTTCATCAAATGGTTTTTGTTCTTTAATGTCTGTTACTTTAATGATGTGGTAACCGAATTGTGATTTTACAGGTTCGCTGATTTCATCTTTCTTCAGCTTATAAGCAGCATCTTCGAATTCTTTAACCATTTTACCAGCTGTAAAGTAGCCAAGGTCTCCGCCTTTTTCTTTTGAACCAGTATCTTCAGAGTATTGTTTCGCTAAATCTTCGAAAGATTTACCTTGTGCAAGCTCGTCTTTAACCTTTTTCGCAGTAGCTTCATCTTTTACAAGAATGTGGCTTGCTTTAATTTCAGGCTTGTAGTTGTCTTTTAATTCTTTATCAGTGATTGTTTTTTCAACAGCTTTTTCTTGAGCTAATGAAGCACGAACACCGCTTTTTAAAGTTTCTTCTTTAATACCTTGTTGTTTTAATAGTGTATCGAATTGATCACCGTATTGTTTTTTCATTTCATCGTACTTTTTATCTACTTCTTTGTCGTCAACTTTGTAGTTTTTAATAAGTACTTTTTCCATAACCATGTTATTTAGTACTTGTTTACCAGCTTGTGTCTTCATTTGATTGTAAAACTCTTCTTTAGTGATGTCACCAGCTTTAGATGTAACAATTTTGTCTGATGATGATGTTCCACATGCTGATAATGCGATTACACTTGTTGCGGCTAAGGCAAGCATAGCTTTCTTCATTCAATAAACACTCCTACTATTATGTATTTTTAATTTATCCCGCACTAATGAAGAAACGCCTTATGATAGGTTATTTTCGTTCATAAGAGCCCGATTAAGTCTCACTGATGTCTTTGCTTTTTAATATGTAAAAGCACGCTTAACAGGGCTTACCGAGGCTTGGAGATAAAGTTTAGATGCGTGTCGTTTATTTCATAGTATAAGCAATATGTACAAAATTTAATATATCATATTTCGACTTGTTTTCCTATTGATAAAGAAAATTTAACCAGTTAGTGTCAGATTTTGAAAGGGTACCATATTGGGCGCATGTCGCATATACAGAAAAGAGGAGGGGATGGGGGATGAATTCAAAACTTATTTTATTACTTGTACTGTTTATTTTATTAGTTATTGTAGGTATAATTTGTTTATAGAGGAAAAAAATGAGGAAGGGGCTTTCCTTCCTCACTTTCCATGAAATATAATTTCTATATAACTAGAAATTAATAGAATGGTAATACATACATTAATAACTCGAAAGACACCGGGCTGGCGGCTCGCAGATATTTGTTTTCGCTCGCACAGTGTATGTGTCATGAAATTCGTGTAAAATATAACAAGAAGTGCGAATGCGACAAAAACAACGGTTATAAGAGTCATGAGGCGAGACCTCCTTTTGGCTAAAATACATATACTTTATATATTGTATCATACGATATTTTGTTCGTGTTACAAAATTCAGAAATAGAAGACTTTGTGTTAGAAAGCGAGGGAGAAAATGGACGTTGTAAGAAGACTAGAACAAGCTGAATATTACGTAGACCTACTATTTAAAATGATTGATGAAGAAAAGTGTCCATTTTATTCTTTAATCATAAAGAAAAAAGCTCGTAAAAAAGATATTGAACGTATACTAAATCTTTGTGAAAAGCTGAACGAACAATACGTAACGGAGAAAGCAGAAGGCCTTCTATTGTTCGATGCGCTGTTAGATCAATTTGAAAAAGCGCTTCCACATCAGCTCGAAGTAAACGAAACTGCGGAAGCGCTAGCAAAACAAGGCTTATTTGTGCCACTTATGAATGAATTCTTAGGCATGATTGCGAAAGGATAAATAGATTATTTCTTAACTAATTTTTGATCGGACTCCGTAAAGTTCTCCTCAATATTGTCTAATGATTTCTCAAAAATATCGATGAAGTCTTGTCCGTAAATATTGCGCAGGATCGCAATAAGTTCGATATTTTCTGGGAACTTACCGTAAAAATTACGAAGAGCAAGTGCCCCATTAAATACAGAATTATTTTCAGGTTCATACTCCTCCATTAAGCGAAGTAGTAATTCTTCCCCTTTGTCTGTAATTTCAATGTACGTATTTCGTTTATCATCTTCTTTTTTAGAAAATACAAGATAGCCGCGTTCTTCTAGCTTTTTAGAGAAGTTAAACGCCGTTGATACGTGCATAACTCCAAACTTAGCAATCTCAGAAATAGAAGCCCCTTTTAAATGATAAGCGATTGATAAAATATGATGTTCATTAATGTTTAAATCGTAAGGTTTAATCCACTGTTGCCAATCTTTCTCTACACATTTCCATAACGCTTTCGATAATTGAGCAATGCGTTGGCTGAAAATCATCGCTTCTTTTACCGAGTAATCTTTTTCTCCACTTTTCATTTACTCACCCACTTTAACATTCTTTTTCATTACTATCTATTATGCCAGTAAAATAAAAATTAATAAAGTCTTTTTGTGAGAATTGTGAAAATTTTTCGGAAAAATGACATTCTATACAAATCATGCATATCTATGGAAACGTTTTATGAGTCGAGAATACATGTGTTGTCTGTACATGTTAAGGGATAACATATATTGTAAATGCATAAAAACACGGCATATCTATGTGATATGCCGTGTTAAGGTCAATTCGTATGAAAAATATTTGTTATATGCAAAAAACTAAGCGTGAATATGTTTACGCTTTTTCTGGAACAGCATCTTGTAGTTTCTCAATTGACTTTTGAATGTCTAAAATTTCTTGTTCAATATGACGCTTATTTTGAGAAATATCTTGTTTCCAGTTAGAAAGAGTGTCGTGCATATCATCTTTTAGCTCTTGAAATACTTCTTTACCTTCTGAAGCAGTTTCAACGATTTGACGCTTTAATAACTTTGTATCAGCTGTAATATCAGCTAAAGTCTTTTTAATATCAGTTCCTTTTTCTTTCAGCTTACCGCGCATATCTTTACCAGAAGAAGGAGTTGAGAAAAGAACGGCTAGTCCAGCAACTGCTCCGCCGCAAATTACACCTGTAATAAAGGATTTAGCTTTTGACATAAAAGGAAACCTCCTTATTTTTCGTTCGTATTCATGATGTATAAAAGTGTGCATATGCTTAAGACAAGGAGGTTATTAGCGATAATTTATTTTTATCGTAATTCTTTTCTTCCTTGTACATGCTATGCATTTACTTTTTTTCGTAAAACAGAAAAGGTTATATCCTCCGGCATTTTGGATGAAGAAACAAGCTATGCAATATATTTCTTTCGGAGGAATTAGCTTGTTATGTACAGTTATGTTTTACGTCTTTTTATAGTGGCACTATTTCACACTATTTGCAATTGTGCTTGCGATGTTTTGTAAATTTTCCATTGTGTATTCATTTTGGTGTGATTTCCAAACAGCACCGAAACCATCGTTTTCACCGTAGCGTGGAATTAAATGAAGGTGGAAGTGGAATACAGTTTGTCCAGCTTTTTCACCGTTATTGTTAAGTAGGTTAAAGCCAACTGGATTAAATTCTGCTTTCATTGCATTTGCGATTTTTGGAACGACAGCAAAAATATGTGATGCGATTTCTGGCGTTAACGCAAAAATGTCTTGTTTGTGTACTTTTGGAATAACAAGAGTATGTCCTTTTGTTACTTGACTAATATCTAAAAATGCAAGTACATGTTCATCTTCGTATACTTTTGAGCAAGGGATTTGCCCGTCAATGATTTTACAAAAAATACAATTGTCCGCTGTATGATTCATCGATCTCATCCTTTCAAATAGCCTTAGCCGTATTTTACCATAATTACATAGGAGAACAAACACGAAAAACAGGAAGCTGACTCAGCTTCCTGTTTTCTGAAGAGGGATTGAAAAAGCATTTTTTATAATTTACGGTTCGCAGACACCTCATTTATTTAAGAAATGCATGGTAAATCGGCTAAAGTTTCTGCCGTAGACACCCCATTTTCAAGTGAAATGATATTGCAATCTTTTTTAAAATGAAATTGTTTATTTTTTAAAACAGTATATGCTCTTTCGGAGACACCCCGTTTCGAAAATGAAACAAATAATCTGGTTATGTGTAAATTTCTTTGTCCAACATGGACACCCCATTTCATGATGACTTCACTATGTTGTTATACTCATCAATTGGTGGTTGCTTTTTCAATGTGTTCCTTCTTCACTAATTATGATGTCCGCTTTCGTAAAAATATATGCCAAGAAATTTAATTTTTTTTTGAAAACATCGATACTATGTAGTGCACGATGATTTTTGGTAAGATGAATATATACATTTCTTAGAAAAGAGAATGAATATAAATGAAGAAAGTGGTGTCGTATGAGCGAGTTATTGCGTGTAGAAAATGTTACAGGAGGATATACGAAACGACCTGTACTGCAAAATGTTTCGTTCTCCGTTAATAAAGGCGAACTTGTTGGCTTAATCGGTTTAAATGGAGCTGGTAAAAGTACGACAATTAAACATATCATCGGTTTAATGGAACCGAAAAAAGGAACTGTCACAATTAACGGGAAAACAATACGTGATGATATGACAGCGTACCGTTCTAGTTTCTCCTTCATTCCAGAAACGCCAGTATTATATGATGAGTTAACGTTAGAAGAACATTTGAAATTAACAGCGATGGCGTACGGTGTAGATGAAAAACAATATGAAGAACGCGTAGGACAACTATTACAAGAGTTTCGCATGAAAAATCGTTTGAAATGGTTTCCGTCTCATTTCTCAAAAGGGATGAAACAAAAAGTAATGATTATGAGTGCATTTCTCGTTGAACCATCTCTTTACATTGTGGACGAACCTTTCGTTGGGCTTGATCCTTTAGCGATTCAATCACTTCTTCAAATGATGGATCAAATGAAAAAGAGCGGTGCAGGCATATTAATGAGTACACATATTTTAGCGACAGCAGAGCGCTATTGTGATTCGTTCATTATTCTGCATCAAGGTGAAGTAAGAGCGAACGGAACGTTATCTGAACTGCAATCACAATTTAACATGCCTGGTGCAACGTTAGATGATATTTACATTGCGTTAACAAAGGAAGAAGATTATGAATAGCACAGCGTTATGGAAAGAACGATTCCGGCACTTTCTAAAAGAAGTTCGTACATATAGTAAATACGTATTTAACGATCATTTGAAATTTATTTTCGTATTTATCATCGGTGCAGGAGCGTATTATTACCAGCAATGGTTACAAACGTTAACACCTTCGTTTCCTACGGCGATCGTTATGGCAGTCTTACTTGGTCTCGTATTAACAGCCGGATCCATACAAACGTTATTAAAAGAAGCGGATCTCGTTTATTTGCTGCCAGTTGAAGAAAAGTTAAAGCCTTATTTTACAAAGGCATTTCTCTTTACGTTTATGATTCAGTTATACATAATCGCAATCGTAGCAGCTGCGCTTGCCCCGTTATACTTCCAGCAAATGAAGCAAACAGGAGCGGCTTACATATGGATTGTAATCGCGTTTGTCATTGTAAAAGCGTGGAATTTATTCGTAGCGTGGGAAAAATCATTTTTAACAGATCAAACTGTTCAAAAAGCAGATTGGTTCGTTCGTTTTATCTTAAACGGCTTATTCGTGTACTTCCTTATAGAACGTACTTCAATCATTTTTATCGGCGTAATTGTCTTTTTAATGGTGCTATACCTTGCTGTTATGCATCAAAAAGTAAAAGGAAAGCCGCTGAACTGGGAGTATTTAATTTCTGAAGAAGGTAAAAAAATGATGCTATTATACCGCATCGCGAATATGTTCGTTGATGTACCAGCATTAAAAGAGAGAGTATCACGCCGAAAATGGCTTGATTTCATTCTTTCGATGATCGGTGAGAAACGTACATATTTATACTTATATACGAGAACGTTTTTAAGATCGGGTAACTATTTCGGATTATATATGCGCTTACTCGTTCTTGGAGGAGTCATTCTTTACTTTATCCCATTTTTATATGGACGCTTTATCGTAAGTCTTGTTTTCTTATACTTAATCGGTTACCAGCTATTAACTCTTTGGAAACATCACCGCATGAAAATTTGGCTTGATTTATATCCAGTAGGGGTAGAGGAGAAGAAGAAAGATTTTCTTACTTTATTAAATGCGATTCTCATCATTGGTAGCGGTGTATTTACAATTACATTTGCACTTGCGACGAAAGATTTCATGATGACAGTCATTTTATTTGTCGCAAGCATATTATTTAGTATCGGTTTCGTTTACCAGTACGGGGCGAAACGCATTGAGCGTTTAAACTGAAAGGAATGAACCTATGATTACATATGAAGAGAAGGTTATAAAAGAATTGGAGCAGTGGAAAGCTACATTCATGAAAGATTCTTCTATGATGACACGGTTCTCTAAAAAAGTGCAGGTGAAAGTGCAACAGCTAGTACCCGCGAAAGTGCAAAAGGTACTAACAGAAACGATTCGGATGATGGTGCAAACTATTAGTGCTGGATCAAACTTCATAAAACCGAAGCTAAAAGAAACGAACTGGTCACTGCAAAGACGAGACGATGAAGTACGTAAAAAATTAGATGAATATAAAAAAGTCGCAGCGGCAGAAGGGGCAGGAACAGGAGCAGGTGGTATTCTCCTTGGCCTTGCTGATTTTCCGCTACTCCTCAGCATTAAAATTAAGTTTTTATTTGATGCGGCAACATTGTACGGATTTGATACGAGTAAAAAAGAAGAACGCCTCTTTATTCTTCACGTTTTCCAACTTGCTTTTTCTAGTGATGATCATAGAAAAGAAATATGGAAAGCAATTGAAACGTGGGATACAAAAGAAGAAAATCATATGGACTGGGAAAGGTTCCAAACAGAGTACCGAGACTATATTGATTTAGCAAAAATGCTCCAGCTCGTCCCAATCATCGGTGCCCCAGTCGGAGCATATGCAAATTATCAATTATTGCAAAGGCTTGGGGAAGTGACGGTGAATTGTTATCGTATGCGGTTGATTAATAGGAATTGATTTGCTTTACAAAAAGAAGGCACCTTAAATATGTAATTTAGGATGCCTTCTTTTTTGTTGTTATAACTAACTGAATTGTGTCTTTTCTTAGAAACTAAGTCCGCTATAGCTGGCTCCAATTATGATTAATACGATAAAGGGCACAATGAGTAATATAAATCCGCTACCACCGCTCTTACCATCTTTGCCATCTTCACCGCCATATCCCATATGAATGTCCCCCTTATTGTTATATGTTGTTTTTACTTTATAATTTTCTAGGCTCATCAAGAAGTTCCTTTTAAAACTCTGATTAACTTGCAAATCATTCATGTTCATTTTACAATTTACTTACCGACCGATAAGTAAAAAAGAGAGGTACGTTATGACAAAAAATTTACAAACATCGCAGAGCATTGTAGATGCATCATTTAAACTAATGGCAGAGCATGGAATCGAGAAGATGAGTCTTTCAATGATTGCGAAAGAAGTTGGCATATCAAAGCCAGCTATTTATTATCATTTTTCATCTAAAGAGGCGTTAGTAGACTTTTTATTTGAAGAGATTTTTTCTGGGTATCATTTCGCCAATTACTTCGATAAAGAACAATATACGAAAGAAAAATTTGAAGAAAAGTTAATTGCAGATGGCTTACATATGTTGTCTGAGTATGAAGGGGAACAAGAAATACTCCGCGTTATAAATGAATTTATGGTAACTGCGACGCGAAATGAAAAGTATCAGAAACGCTTATTTGAAATACAAGAAGAGTTCTTAAATGGATTTCACGATTTATTGAAAAAAGGTGTGGAACTTGGAGTTGTATCAGAAAATGCAACAGAAGAGAATGCTCATACGTTAGCGCTCGTTATTGATAATATGAACAACTACATGTTAATGGGATTCAATTTAAAGTATAAAGAAATTTGGATTCAAAATGTGAAAAATGTAATGAAGGAGGAATAGAGATGAGAATGCAAAAAAATTGGTGGCTCGGTTTTCTTGGATTTATTGGGGTTTATAAAATCCCAAGTATGATTGATGCTTTTCAAGGTGATAAAGGTTGGTTTTCGTTAATTGGTTTCATTTGGCTACTTTGGTTCGGATATTTTATTCCTGAGAAAAAAGACAAGGAAGAAGGGAAATAATAGCATTCTCATTTTCTGTGAAATTATGTAAAATGTAACTTGAGAGAATTCATATATTAGATTACTAGATTTGGAGTGGTTACATGCAGCCATTGAAAAATGAAATTCACCCTGACATGGTCAAGGTGTGGAAAACGCGTTCCTTAATTGAGCTAGGAATTAGTATTATAGTCATTTTGGCATATCTTTTCCTTATGATTAAGTTTAATTGGTGGGCTTGGATTTTCTATGTGCTCATCGGATTAACAATCGTGTATACGCCGTTTGATTACTTTACGTTTCCGAAATTGCGTCAGCGTTATTATAGCTATCAATTAAATGAAGAAGAGCTTGAAATTCAACACGGTCTTTTCGTTGTAAAACGTGTATTAGTTCCGATGATTCGTGTACAGCACGTAACGATTGAGCAAGGGCCAATTATGAGACAATACGGATTAGCAGAACTGCATATTTCAACGGCGGCAACTTCTCATAGCATCCCAGGCTTAACGATGTATGAAGCAGAGATGCTAAAAACGAAAATCGCAGAATTAGCGAAGGTGAGTGATGAGGATGTATAAGAGGCAGCATCCCATCACGATGTTATTAGAATTAAAAGTAACAGACTTTTTACCATTAATTATTTTCATGTTTAGTTTAAACGGAAAGTTCCCATTTTGGTATTTAGTTCCCGCTGGATTCGCCTTAATTACGATTTTTTCAGTGATTGAAAAATGGTATTACACAGTATACTGGGTCGAAAATAACGTATTGCACATTAAGCAAGGCCTCTTTGTGAAAAAAGAGAGTTACTTAAATAAAGAACGTGTTCAAACGATTAATACAAGTTCGAGCGTTTTATATCAAATACTCGGTTTAAAGAAAATTAAAATCGAAACAGCTGGCGGAGGAAATGATCCGGAAGTTAGTTTAGCTGGTATTACGATAGAAGAGGCGACAGAGCTCATTACGATGTTAAATGAGCCAGCTAAGGCAGTAAAA
The DNA here is from genome assembly GCF_051915945.1 of Bacillus cereus group sp. MYBK30-2. Taxonomy (NCBI): domain Bacteria; kingdom Bacillati; phylum Bacillota; class Bacilli; order Caryophanales; family Bacillaceae; genus Bacillus; species Bacillus cereus group sp. MYBK30-2. Next base: position 1,922,403 of record NZ_JBQAFR010000001.1, on the reverse strand, counting down.
ACAGCAGAAACAGAAGAAACATCAGAAGAAGTAGTAGAAAAAGAAATCATTACAGAGGAAAAACAAGCGACAGAATACAAATTAACTTGGAAAGAAATTTTGTTAGCATCTGTTACATCGGGCCAATTTGGATTACTATTCTCTTTAATACTTTTCGTTTATAACCAAGTGGATGAGTACATTCCGAAATGGATAAAAAATAGAGTAGAGTCGTATGTAATGGATCATGATATATATGGCTGGATTTACATGGTAGCCATTTTCCTCGTCGTTTCTTGGATTATATCCACAATCGGTTACGCGTTAAAACATGGGAATTTCACGGTGAATCGAAGAAATGATGAAGTCCGTATTTCTCAAGGTTTGCTTGAAAGGAAAGAACTTGTACTAAAGTTACACCGCATTCAAGGGATTACAATAAGAGAAGGTATTTTACGCCAACCGTTCGGTTACTGTGCTGTGCAAGTAGAAGTAATTCAAAGTGAGGGAAAAGAGGAAAAGGTTACGCTGCATCCGATTATTCGAAAAGATCGTGTGCAAGATTTACTTGCGCATTTACAATTACCATATGAACTGAATACAAACATTACATCATTACCAAAAGCGGCATTGCGTCGTTATTTAATAGATAGTTTTCTACTCTTCGCCATGCTGGCAATTCCGATTACGGGAATAAGTATATACTTTGAAAAGTACGTCATTATGTGGGCTTTATTACCGCTCGCTATCCTCATCTTTATACTTGGATATGCAACATTTAAAACAAATGGTTACAGCGTCAACGGAGAGCAAATTACAATTGTGTATCGTAGTGTCGGGAAATATACAGGGCTTGTAAGAAGAAGACACGTTCAATCAATTGAGAAGACACAATCATATTTCCAGCGCCGAGCACATTTATGTACGTACAAGTTTTCTAGTGCATCATCGAGTTATAAATTAGAGCATATAAGAGTAGAAGATGCGGAGAGAATGCAAGATTGGTATAAGAAGAGAATAAGTGAGCGTTAATTGAATGGCTCGTCTTTCGCGGAAGACGGGTTATTTTTCTATGTAAAAATGGAAGAAAATAATTAATAATATATGTGAAGCAAAAAAGTGAGGTGAATGAAGTTGAGGTTGAGCAAATTTTTAATACCGTATTCATATTCTGTATTAAGTTTATTCGTTTCAATAATGGTACTTCAGTTATATGATAGAATGGAAAGATTTAATGAGGAGACTTCGACCATACTTGGAAATTTAATTCAAGCTACTTCGCAAATGGGAGTCCTTACATTGTATTTTGGAGCACCTATTATTTTAGGTGGATGTATTCTTGGAGAGTTATTATTTAGATGGATCATTTTACCATTTAAATTAAGCTATATTATATCCTTACTATTATATCTTCTTTTAGCCTTTAGTATTGTTTTTATCTTTTGTTTCTTAACGATAGGAATTCCAACTGTATATGAAGATTCTCGTACTTTTCAAGTGATGTGTCTCATGGGGCTAACTATGATTTGCGCTGTTACATTTTTTGTGAGTAGGAATATATGGGAGGAAAAATAAGTTGATAATGGAGTGGTCAAATGAAATACACTTGTCCATGCTGCGGATATAAAACATTAGGAGAAGAACCACCAGGTACATATGAAATTTGTAAAATATGTTTTTGGGAAGATGATCCTGTTCAGTTTAAAGATCCTGACCTTGAAGGCGGCGCAAATGAAGCTTCGTTAAGACAAGCGCAGAAAAATTTCATTGTGTTTGGTGCTTGTGAAAAGCGATGTGCTGGATTAGTTAGAAAACCGACTAGTGAAGATATAAAGGATGCTAGTTGGAAGCAAATTTGTTAAGTAGTTTATAAATAAAAATGTTATTACTTAAATAAAGAGAAGTAATAACATTTTTTTATTTAGTGAATAAAGAATTACCGCCGTCTTATAAGGTAAAACATTAAAGATGATAAAGTAATAGGAAGGCCGGTGTCCAAAAAGGCTTCTAAATTAAAGGATAGAAAATCTCTGTTGTTAAACCACATAAAGAATAAATGATTGTAGGAAATACCTAACAGTATAAATACAGGAATTCCAACTTTTAATTCGTGACTTCTTTTTACTTTTCTATAACAAAACTCCCCTAATAAACAACCAATAAGAACAGGAATACTTCCAAGAATGACATACATAATAATGGATACCCAAATCGGCCCCCATGAATCTGCATAATTTGGAATTAGTGTATACTGTAAAACATTCACAACAATAGAGAAAACTAGTAAGCATGTTAAATAACTAACGGCAAATTTTTTCAATGGGATCATCCTCTTACTATATAAGTTATGTAAAATGATATAAAAAAAGCATCTAGCAAAAGAACTAGATGCAAATAAAAACACAAGGGAAGATAAAGTTCTTCCCGTTTCCCGTAAGTAATTATATCAAAAAAATTATAAAAAACTAGCTTTATTTTTAATATAATTTATGTGTGAGGCTATGAAATTATAAGATTATACTGTTTTCGTAGTGTTTTATTGAAAAATGAGCTATATAAATGATTAATTTTAAACCGGAAAATTTAAACCAACTATTAAAAGTGATGCTGATTAGTGCAAATAAGTCATATGATGCGATTAAAGATTACGAATGTACGGGAGAAGCGGTAGCATTCCGTGTAGACTTTGAGCATATTGACGTTGCTCTTATGATTGTAGATATGTTAGGAAGGTCGGCAGCTAGGTTTACCATTTTACCATTTGCTAATCCGGATACGAATGAGATAGATTATATTCAGTTTCAAGTGTATACCATTAATGAAGGGAATTTTAAAGAAGTTCTTGATACGATGTAGAAAACCGTAAATTTACAAAAATGTATATAACAACTAATATATAATTAATAAATTCATATAGTTGGAGTGATGTCATGCAACCGTTAGAAAGAGAGATTCATTCTAATATGCTTAAAGTGTGGAGAATTCACGCTTTAATTGGAGCTGCAGTTATACTAGCAGTCGTAATTGCGTATTTCTTTTTTATGATTAATTTTCATTGGTGGGGCTGGTTGTTTGGATTGCTAGTAACGGGAGCCATTATATACATACCGCTTGATTATTTTGTATTTCCAAATTTACGTCAACGCTATTATAGTTATAGGTTAAATGAAGAAGAGATTGAAATTCAAAAGGGCATGTTCGTTGTAAAGCGCGTACTTATTCCAATGATTCGTGTGCAGCACGTTACGATTGAACAGGGGCCAATTATGAGAAAGTATAATTTAGCAGAATTACACATTTCAACAGCGGCAACTTCTCATAGTATTCCTGGTTTAACGAAAGAAGAAGCAGAACAGTTGAAAAGACAAATTGGAGAACTGGCGAAGGTGAGTGATGAGGATGTATAAGAGGCAACATCCAATCACGATACTATTAGGTATTAGGGTTGCGAGTTTGTTGCCACTTATTATTCTTGTTTTATTTAAACCTGATGAACAAGTGGAACCTTGGTATTTATTTTATCTTTTCCTTTTGTTTATTTTATGCATTATGGCTATTTTTTCAGCAATTAAATGGTATTTTAAAGTGTACTGGATTGAGAATAATATTTTACATATAAAGCACGGTGTCTTTGTAAAGAAGGAAAGCTACTTAAATAAAGACCGTGTGCAAAATATCAGTACGTCTTCTAACATCATTTATCAAATACTTGGACTTACGAAGTTAAATATAGAAGTAGCGGGCGGCGGTAGTGAGCCAGAAGTGATGTTAGCGGGTATTAAGGAAGATGAAGCAAAACATTTAATCTCTTTATTACATAAGAAAGAAATTACCGTAAATGAAGAAATAGAAGAGGAAGAAAGCAAGACGGTTTATCAGTTAACATCGAAAGAAGTTTTAGCAGCAGCGATTACATCTGGTCGGTTCGGACTAGTGTTTTCTGGACTAGTACTTCTTTACACAAAGTTTGATTATGTTCTTCCGGAAAGGTTCACAAATAAAATAGAAGCGTATGTGATGGGGAATGGTGTCTATAAACTAATTTTGATTGCAGTAATTTTAATGGCGATTTCATGGATTATTTCTACGGCTGGATATGTGTTAAAATATGCAAACTTTAAAATTGAGCGAAAAGGGGAAGAGATTTGTATCGTTCAAGGGTTATTTGAAAAGAAAGAGTTTGTCTTAAAATTGCACCGCATTCAAGCGATTACTGTGAAAGAAGGTATTCTTCGCCAGCCATTTGGTTATTGTGCTGTTGAAGTGGAAGTAATTCAAAGTATTGGAGCAGCAAGTAACGAAGTGATGCTACATCCTTTTATGAAGAAAAAATATGTACAGCACCTGCTCACATATTTAGAGTTACCTTATGAAATCGAAGAGGAGATCGTTCATTTACCAAAAACAGCGTTGCGTCGTTATGTCATTATGGGTTGGTTAATAAGTATCATGCTCACTGTTCCAATTGTCGGTGTGAGTATATATTTTAAACAATATATTGCGTTATTTGTTCTTTTACCGTTATTTATCGTGTTTTCGTTACTTGCGTATGCTAGATATAAAAGTGGCGGTTATGCAATAAGAGAAAATCAACTAACGGTCGTGTACCGTGATTTTTCGAAATATACAGGAATGATGCGACGAAGACATGTTCAAGCAGTAGGCTATAATCAATCGTATTTTCAAAGAAAAGATAAATTATGTTCAACTCCCGTAGCGGTAGCTGGGCGCGGTTATGAAGTGAAGCATATGCGAAAAGAAGATGCACTTCGTATATATAATTGGTACAAAGAAAAAGGAAACACCGGTGTGTAATGGTGTTTCCTTTTTGTGTGTCGTGATTTGTTGATAAGTCGATATATTCGAAAAATCGCTAATATAATTTCATGTACCGCGGTCTCTGTACCCCAAATCACGTACTCAAAACCTAAACTAACACATCAAAAGTAGTCACGAAAGATGGGCGAGAGAAAATGCTTTTTTGCTGTTCGGCATGTGGATGCGCCTGCGCTTCTGCTTGTGCAGGGCGTTTTTTATGAGCATTTTCGAATGAACGTGATTCTGTCCAGTCTTTAAAGTTTTGCTCTGTTTCCCACATCGTTAAAATGACATATGTATCATTACTTAATGGGCGAAGAACGCGGATTGCCTGGAAACCAGGTTCGTTTTCGATAAGGCCTGCGCGGTTTTTAAAACGGTTTTCAAATACAGGGCGACCTTCGTCTGTTACAGAAATGTTGTTACAAACGATAAAGCCAGGTTGTCCTTTAAATTCTCCAACAGCGTCTAATACGTCATACTTAAGTGAACCTTCTACAGATTCTTCTGTATTTTCTTTATAAAACATATCTTTTTCATTATTTTTTGCAGTGAAATGTGCTTGTTCTAGAGGTGTTTCGTATGAAATAATAGCCTTCATTTTAATGCCCCCTTTTTGGTTTGTCTCTATTATATCAATTCCCTTAAAAAACTTCGAAGATTATATACATAAAGATAGTCCTTTTTCAAATAATAAATGTACCATCATTTGGAAAGAAGGCCGATGTATGAAGAAAGTAAAGTGGACTTTATTAGGCGGGATAGCAACGTTTGTAGTGGCGATTGTACTCTATAAACTTATTGTGTTAGCTGGTGGCTATATGATGGATGAAAAGCAGCTCGTTTTCCACTCTTCATCACGTATCGTTGACCAGAAAGGAAAAGAAATTACGAAATTATATGTAGAAAATAGAGAACTCGTACCGATTGAACAAATTCCAAAGTACGTGCAGCAAGCATTTGTTGCTGTGGAAGATTCTCGTTTTTATGAGCATCAAGGAATTGATTATCCTTCTATATTTCGGGCGCTCTATAAAGACACGTTAGCTGGAGAGAAGGTAGAAGGTGGTAGTACGATTACGCAGCAACTAGCTAAAAATGTCTTTTTAACTCGAGAAAAAACATTTACGCGCAAATTGAAAGAGGTCGCAATTTCTCTTCAGTTAGAGCAAAAATATACGAAACAGCAACTTCTTGAAATGTATATGAACCATATTTATTTCGGCCATGGAGCTTACGGTATTCAAGCGGCGGCCAAATTGTATTTTAATAAAAATGTAGAGGATTTAACAGTAGAAGAAGGGGCGATGCTTGCTGGTCTTCCGAAAGCACCAAATGGCTATTCGCCGTACTTATCTTCGGAAAAGAGTAAAGAGCGCCGTGATCTTGTTTTGTCACTTATGCATAAACAAGGTTATTTAACAGCGGAAGATAGTGTTCGTTATCAAGGGAAGACAATCGCTCTTTATAAAAATGTAGATGAACGTGAACTTGCATATATGCCGTATATCGATATGGTTGTCGATGAAGCGGCACGTATATATGGTTTGTCTCATCAAGAAGTACTGCGCGGAGGATATACATTTGTCGTACCGATGGATGAAAAAGTTCAAAAGGTAGCATATAACCAGTTTCAAGATGTAAGTAATTTCCCTGGTAAAGAAAATGGGGCGCAAGGTGCATTTTTATTAATGGATAATCGGACTGGAGGAATTAAAGCGGCGATTGGAGGAAGAGAGTATGTTCCGAGAGGGTTTAATCGTGTCTTTGCAAAGCGGCAACCTGGTTCTGTTTTAAAGCCGCTTATCGTATATGGACCAGCTTTAGAGACGAAAAAATATAATCCGTATTCTTTATTAACGAATGAAAAAAATTCTTTCGAAGGCTATGAACCTCGAAACTATAATCATCAATATACGAAAGAAATGACGATGTATGATGCAGTGTTAGAATCGGCCAATGTACCAGCTGTATCTTTATTAAATGAGCTAGGGGTAGAAGAAGGAAAGCAATATTTAGAGAAAGGGAATGTTCATATTGCGGACTCTGGTTTAAGCACAGCACTTGGCGGTTTGAAAAATGGCGTTTCTCCATTTGATCTTGTTAAAATGTACCGCTCTTTTTTAGCGAATGGGAATATAATCGAACCGCACGTTATTGATAAAGTGCTAAATAGACACGGGGCAGTCATTGGTGAATCATCAAAATCTGAAACGAAAGTCTTTTCAAAGCAAACGGCATGGTATATGACAAAGATGCTTGAAGGAGTTGTGAAAGAAGGTACAGCGAAAGCAGGTGTATATAACGGAGCGCTAGCAGGAAAGACGGGTACAACTTCGCTTCCGAATGACGATCATGGCGCAAGGGATATGTGGTTTGTTGGATATACGCCGAATTTAGTTGGAGCGGTTTGGATTGGCTATGATCGCACTGATAAAGAGCATCAATTACAAGATGGAAATGCATCTGCAACGATGTTATTTAAGAAGATTTTAACGAAAGCCAACATACAAGATACAGCAAGTTTTCAAAGGCCAAAAGGCGTTGAAACAATCGGACTACCGATTCGCTTACATAAGATTAAAAACGTGGAAGCAAAACTATCATTTAGTCCTTTCGGTTTATTTGCGATGAAACTAAGTTGGACACCACTTCCTGATGAGCGAATTATGTATCGAATTTATAAAGTGGAAAAAGGAATTCATACTCATGTTGGAACAGTAAAAGGAACGGGGAAATATGAGGAAAAGTTTATTAATATATTCTCAAAACCGAGTTTTTACGTTGTGCCATATAACACACAAACGAATCGTGAAGGAGAAAAGTCAAAAGTAGCTAAACCGTAGTTTTTCTCTGTGCTATAATAAGAATGTTATGAAAATAGTAAGCGGTTTTACGAACGTTTGTGTCAATTTAATGAACAACGTACATAATATTATGCATTTTGTTTTTACAAGCTGTATAGTAAAAAAAGATAAATATCGGAATAGAACATATTTAAAGTAAAAGCATCGGTAAGGAAGGGAGCAAGGGTCTTGGTAAGAAATATAAATGAGACATTTTTAAAAGCATGTAGGGGGGAACGCACAGAGTATGTACCAGCATGGTATATGCGTCAAGCAGGTCGTTCACAGCCGGAATATAGAAAGATAAAAGAGAAATATTCTTTATTTGAAATTACACATAATCCAGAGTTGTGCGCTTATGTTACAAAATTGCCAGTTGATCAATATAACGTAGACGCAGCAATTCTATATAAAGATATTATGTCACCACTACCTGCAATTGGTGTTGATGTTGAAATTAAATCTGGTATTGGCCCAGTAATCGATAAGCCAATTCGCTCTTTACAAGATGTAGAAAAATTAGGGGAAATCAATCCAGAAGATGACGTACCGTACATACTAGATACAATTCGTTTATTAACGACAGAAATGTTAGATGTTCCGTTAATCGGTTTCTCAGGAGCTCCATTTACGTTAGCGAGCTATATGATTGAAGGTGGTCCTTCACGTAACTATCATAATACGAAAGCGTTCATGTATGCAGAGCCGAAAGCTTGGTTCGCTTTAATGGATAAGCTTGCAGATATGGTTATTACATATTTAAAAGCGCAAATTAACGCAGGAGCAAAAGCTGTTCAAATTTTCGATTCTTGGGTTGGAACAGTAAATGTAGCAGATTATCGCGTATTTATTAAACCAGCGATGGAGCGTATTTTTGCGGAAGTTCGCACGATGGGTGTTCCAATGATTATGCACGGTGTTGGTGCAGGACACTTAGTGAATGAATGGAACGACTTACCTCTTGATGTAGTAGGTTTAGATTGGCGCTTACCGATCGAAGAAGCACGCGCACGCGGTGTTCATAAGGCGGTACAAGGAAATATGGACCCTTCGTTCTTACTAGCGCCTTGGTCTGTCATTGAAGAACATGTAAAAGGTATTTTAGACCAGGGGATGAAACAACCAGGTTACGTATTTAACTTAGGTCATGGTGTATTCCCAGAAGTAAATCCAGATACATTAAAACGTTTAACTACATTTATTCATGAATACTCTAAAGAACAGTTAGCGAAGTAAAGGAGAACAGCTGTATGAAAAAGAAAATTGGTTTGCTTGTAATGGCATACGGAACGCCGTATAAAGAAGAAGATATTGAACGTTACTATACACATATTCGTAGAGGAAGAAAGCCAAGTCCTGAAATGCTAGAAGATTTAACAGAGCGTTACCGTGCAATTGGTGGTATTTCTCCTTTAGCTACTATTACATTAGAGCAAGCTAAGAAGTTAGAGACGCGTTTAAATGGAGTGCAGGATGAAGTGGAATTCCATATGTATCTTGGTTTGAAACATATTGAGCCGTTCATTGAAGATGCAGTACAAGCTATGCATAATGATGGAATAGAAGATGCAATCGCATTAGTTCTTGCGCCTCACTATTCTACTTTTAGCGTGAAATCGTATGTAGGACGAGCGCAAGAAGAAGCAGAAAAACTTGGAAACTTAACAATTCACGGCATTGATAGCTGGTATAAAGAACCGAAGTTCATTCAGTATTGGGTCGATGCAGTGAAAGGTATATATAACGGTATGTCAGAAGCAGAACGTGAAAAAGCAGTGTTAATCGTATCTGCACATAGCTTACCAGAAAAGATTATCGCACTCGGCGATCCATATCCAGATCAATTAAATGAAACAGCTGACTATATTGCACGTGGTGCAGAAATAGCAAATTATGCAGTGGGATGGCAAAGTGCCGGAAATACACCAGATCCTTGGATTGGTCCAGATGTACAAGATTTAACGAGAGAACTAAATGAAAAGTACGGCTACAATTCATTCGTATATGCACCAGTTGGATTTGTTGCTGAACATTTAGAAGTTTTATATGACAATGACTTCGAGTGTAAAGTTGTAACAGACGAAATTGGCGCGAAATATTATCGTCCAGAAATGCCAAACGCATCAGCAGCATTTATTGATTGCTTAACAGATGTTGTATTAAAGAAAAAAGAAGAAGTATTGTAATACTAAAAGGGAAGGGGAAACTATTTTGAGGAAAAAGGTTGTGATCGTCGGCGGTGGCATTACAGGCCTATCGACAGCGTATTACTTACAAAAAGAAATTCGCGAAAAAAACTTGCCGTTCGATACATTGCTTATAGAAGCGTCGGGTAAACTTGGCGGGAAAATTCAAACCGTTCGAAAAGATGGATTTACAATTGAACGTGGACCGGATTCTTTCTTAGCGAGAAAAGAGAGCGCAGCTAGGTTAGTGAAAGAATTAGGACTAGGCGATGGACTTGTAAATAATGCGACCGGTCAATCGTTCGTTCTCGTAAACAATCGGTTACATAAAATGCCGAGCGGATCAATGATGGGAATTCCAACGCAAATTACTCCGTTTCTATTTTCCGGATTGTTCTCCCCAATTGGTAAATTAAGAGCTGGTTTTGACTTATTAATGCCTAGATCAAAACCAGTTTCTGATCAATCACTCGGGCAATTTTTCAGACACCGTCTAGGAAATGAAGTGGTTGAAAATTTAATTGAGCCATTATTATCTGGTATTTATGCAGGGGATATTGATGAAATGAGTTTAATGTCAACATTCCCTCAAATTTATCAAATTGAACAGGAGCACCGTAGTATTTCACTCGGTATGCGTACGCTTGCTCCGAAAGAAGAGAAGGCTGAGCTGAAAAAAGGAATCTTCCAAACTGTAAAAACCGGTTTAGAATCTTTAGTAGAATCTCTTGAAGCAAAGATTCATGAAGGTACGATAATGAAGGGAACGCGTATTGAGAAAGTTGTAAAACTTGGTGATGGCTATACGATTACTCTTAGTAACGGAAAAGAAATGGAAGCAGATGCGATTGTAGTCGCAGCTCCGCATAAAGTATTGTCGTCTATGTTTGCGCAGTACAAGCAGTTTCGTTTCTTCCGTAACATTCCGTCTACATCAGTTGCGAATGTGGCATTAGCTTTTCCGATGTCTGCAATTCAGCGTGACATTAACGGAACGGGATTTGTCGTATCACGTAATAGTGACTTCTCCATTACAGCATGTACGTGGACTCATAAAAAGTGGCCGCATACAACACCAGAAGGAAAAGCACTCCTTCGCTGTTACGTCGGACGCCCTGGTGATGAAGCGATCGTCGAACAAACGGATGAGGAAATTGTGCAGCTCGTATTAGAGGACTTACAAAAGACGATGGATATTACAGCAGATCCAGAATTCACAATTGTGAGCCGCTGGAAAGAAGCGATGCCTCAGTATACAGTAGGCCATAAAGAGCGAATGAAAAAGCTCACAACATTTATGGAGAAAGAATTACCAGGTGTATACTTAGCCGGAAGTTCTTACGCTGGTTCTGGTCTTCCTGCGTGTATTAATCAAGGAGAATTAGCGGCAAAGCATGTATTATCTCATTTGGAGAAAGTAATGGAGACTGAATTAGTCGCACAGTGAAATATTTCAAACAAAACGCCTTCAATTATATTGAAGGCGTTTTGTTTATTGAATAAAATACCTGTTAGCCAATAAACATATATAAGTTATTTGGTTTTATAACTGCATCTCCAGCATATATAACCCACTCATTTAAATTTTCAAAATCTAAATGATAAGAATTACCTTCGTTCATATCTTCAATAAAATACGGTTCATTAATGAGTATTCCTTGAATCATATCTTCCGTAATGTCTTGCATTTCAAACCACATATGTTCACTTTTTCCCTCTTCGTAGGAGACACCAAACTTAGCGAGAAAACGAAAATCTTCATTCGATTGCTCAATGTGAAAAATGTTGCTGAAATACCCGAAAGTATTTTTCGCATTATAAGCCATACGATCCGTTTCACTATTTGTTTTATAGAACATGAGCCCTGTAGCTTCCTCGTGTTCTTTGAAAAAGCTTTCGATATATTCTTCTGTAGTATTACATTTAAACAAGAGAACAGATGGAGATTGATGGTATTCATCTCGGTCATCCATCCCCCCGAGAAATACGTTTTGTGCATCGATTGGCTGTAGCTTCACTTCTTCATTCTCAATTGAAGATAATTGATCCATACTCGTTTTATGTCCCATGTAAGATAAACCTTTTTCCCACGGAACGGCTACTGTATGTATGGAACCTTGCTGACTATGTGCGATAACGATAGGCTCATTCATTGGGACTTGGCCATTCTCAACGGCATTATTAGCAAATGTTTGAAAAAGATCGCCAATGCCGTAGTAGGAAGAAATGCGATTTGGAATAATTAATTCTATTTCTGTTACGCCTGTTCTTAAAAGGCCGTGTGTATGAAACCAATATTGCGTAGGCTCGCCTTCTGTATCGTCTTCATAAACAGAATGAATAACGTATAAGTCAGGAATGTCAGGCAATAATTCATTCTCAACGTGATATTCAATATAGTTTCTAGATATGACCTTCATGGCTGCACTAGAATCGATTACAAATAACAAGTCCGGTGCAAGGTGCCATAAAAATTGCAACTGATGGAAAAAACAGCTGAGTACATCGCCTACAAATAGTGTACGTGTGAAAATCTCAGTGCCAAAAGCAGCATCTTCAAAAGTACGATCTACGATTGTGGAATCTTGTCTATTGTACATTTTATATTCTTCTGGATCATCCGTTTCATCTATGTGTAGCTCATATGGTATGACTTTTTCATCTAGATGTAACTCTACAATAAGGCTTGTCTCATCACTATAGACAATTTTTAACTCATCAACTTTAGTAGAGATAGTTTCTAGCCGTTGTTTTAACTGATCAATTGTAATTCTAGTGGGTATAACAGCAATCATATCTGAAAAATGACGTTCTAATGTTCCATTCATAGCTGCGCGGTATGTTTCAGTTTGTGCTTGCATCCAATCACTCCTATTCAAATGAATCCATTTTACATGCCAATGAACTTTCGATATTTTCTGTTTTTTATCTCTTTAATATTATAAATCGCATTCGTGGAAGGTGTAAAATTATTATTTTGTATTATAGTTTGAAAACTTGTAAATTAAATAAATTTTTTGTAAAACTTGTCGAAATAGAGTTCTTTATAAAGAACTCTTTGTTATGATAGAAATGCCGAAAAAATATGAAATAAAGAGAGGGAGATGGCTGTGAAGAAAGTCGTAAGTATCTTTTTATCATTGATACTACTGATTTCATTTACTAGTACTTTAGCACGCGCAGAAGGAAATACTTCTCTGTCAGTGCAAGATGCAATTCAAGTATTTAAGCAGCAAGGGAAAACGAAGGGGATAGTGGAAGGATATATTGTCGGGTATACGCAAAGTCCTTCTAAATACACGAAAGATCCGACTAAGTTTGACGACACAAATGTAGCGATTGCTGATTCGCCAAACGAAACAAATCCAGATAAAATTATGCCTGTTCAATTGCCGAAAGGTGATGTGAGGACAGCTGTAAACGTGAAGGATCATCCTGAAAATATTGGGAAGAAAGTTCAATTAACAGGGACACTTGAATTATATTTTAGTAGCCCAGGTTTAAAATCAGTAACAGCTCATAAGTTTCAAGGAGAAGAACAAAACCGCGTTAGCGATGTAGTGGCATCACCAAATGGCGGGGAAGTTGCAAAAGGAACAGCTGTAACATTAACGACGAATACAGAAGGGGCAACAATCTATTATACGTTAGACGGTTCCGTTCCTACGAATAAAAGCATTCGTTATAATGGACCGATTGTAGTGAATGAAAATAGTGTTATTAAAGCAATTGCAGAAAAAGACGGTCTTACTTCTTCAGCAGTTTCTACATTTTCATTTATAATAGTAAAAAATGAACAAGTTCGTATTCATGATATTCAAGGGAAATCACATATTTCTCCTTACAATGGGAAAAAGGTACGAAATGTTGAAGGTATTGTAACAGCGCTCGATAAAAATGGTTTTTATATGCAAGACAATCAGCCAGACGATGATCCAGCTACTTCAGAAGGTATTTACGTATACAAAAAAGATGCGAATGTAGCGGTAGGAGATCTTGTCCAAGTTGATGGAGAAGTAGAAGAATATGTTGGTCCTGGATATGCAGAACGATTTGAAACAGATTTAACGACGACAGAAATTAAGGCGAGTCACATTGGTGTAATCGCAAAAGATCAAACTTTGCCAGAAGCGATTGTATTAGGAGAAAACGGAGTGAAAATCCCAGATCAAATTATTGATAATGATGGATTTGGTTTATTTGATCCGAATGAAGATGCGATTGATTTTTATGAGAGCTTAGAAGGTATGCGCGTGACGATGCCAACACCAAAAATTATCGCTCCTCAGAAAAATGGTAACTTATACGTAACGGTTAAAAATGGTGGCAATAAGGTGGTAACACAATTTGGTACACCACTTTTAGATGAAGACCAATTAAACCCAGAACGTCTTTCTGTAAAGGTACCTCGTGATTATGTAGCGAAAGTAGGAGATACTTTCACTGGAGATATAACAGGAGTAGTAGGATATGACTACGGTTCATACCGCATTTCGCCAGTAACGGAATTACCATCTGTAACGGACGGTGGATTTAAGCAAGTAGGGGCAAATATTCAGCCACGTCTTGATAAGTTAACAGTTGCTACATATAATATTGAAAACTTCTCAGCGAATAAAAAAGAAACATCAGATGAGAAAGTAAAAGCGTTAGCTTATTCTATTAAATACAATTTAAAAATGCCAGATATTATCGGTGTAGAGGAAATGCAAGATAATAATGGAACAATAAATGACGGTACAACAGATGCTACTTTAAGTGCAAAACGTATTATTGATGCCGTATTAGAAATTCGTGGACCGAAGTATGAGTATGTAGAAGTTGCGCCGAAAAACAATCAAGACGGAGGAGCGCCTGGAGCGAACATTCGCGTCGGTTTCTTCTATAACCCATCACGTGTAAAATTAGCGACAGTACCGAAGTTGCTAGATAAAAATGTAGTTCGCGTCGGAGACGAAAATGCATTGTTTGAAAGTACACGTAAACCATTAGCGGCAGAATTTACGTTCCAAGGACAAAACATCGTTGTAGTTGCAAATCACTTAAATTCAAAATTAGGAGATGCAACGCCATTTGGAAAAGTACAGCCGCTCGTATTAAAGAGTGAAGAGAAGCGAGTACAATTAGCACAAGAAGTGAATCGTTTTGTAAAAGGTATTCAAGAAAAGAACACAAATGCGCCAGTTGTTGTCCTAGGTGATATGAATGATTTCGAATTCTCAAAACCACTAAAGGAACTGCAAGGAACGATATTAAAAGATATGTTAAACACAGTGCCGAAAGAGAACCGCTACACGTACATTCATGAGGGGAACGCACAAGTGCTAGATCATATTTTAGTAACGAATAATATCGCACCGCACACAATTATAGACCCTGTACACTTAAATTCAAACATTATGAAAGAACATGGACGTGTAAGTGACCACGATCCAGTACTTGCTCAAATTGATTTGAAGAAGGCTTCTTAAAGTGAGAGAACGCTTAGGTATCTAAGCGTTCTTTATTTTGTGGAAAGAGGCCCGAGCAGTAAATTAATAGTATATAACTAATTTTTAGGATTATATATAGAAAATCCTTTTTTTGTAAGTTTTATGATAAAATTGATTGAATATTTAGTTTTTGTGGGAGGAGGGGACAAAAGATGTTAGCTCGATTAAATGGGAGATTAATGAATCAGCTTGGTATTTTTTTCAGTCTTGTTGTACTGTTTCAGTTTGTAGCAGATATAACAGGGCTTATGCAGCATTTAGATACGTTGTATTTTGCAATAAACAACGCAATTTCTTATATAACCTTTGGTTTGGCAGTTATCTTTACTGTATTAGGTGCTAAAGAGGAATTAAGTAAATACGCAATTATTTTATTATGTTTAGTAGTAGGTGCTAGAGCAATTTATTATGCAGCGATTGTTATTCTGTGGAGTTTGGCTGGTACACCTTAAAAGTGCAGTATCGCATTTAGCTTTTATAAAATAATAAAACCTAATTTCCTATGTAACATAAGGAAACTAGGTTTTTATAATGGCTGAAACGCCTTTCTACATCGATCTCGCCTTTGAAGTCTTCTCATATACCTTTTTTTGTCCCGTTGTAAACCTTTTATATACATGAATAAGCCGACAAGGAAGAAAAATACACATTGCATAATTAAAATACACGGTGACATTCCCTGTAATGGTTGTTTCGGATCATACAAATGAATAGGTGCTCCGCCAATTGTAGGGAATATTGTATTTATTAGGACGTAAGGAATGGAAGTAACTGCAAATGGAAACAGAATTGCCATATAATCCTTTTGTGACCATGTGGACGCTGCTAAACCTAAGAGGGCCATTAAACCAGCGAATAAAAAATTAATCCCAATATATATAGAAATATAAGTGAGGGGAGAAGAATAATATAACTCTGCGAACATCCCGTTGTCGTTTATCATGCCAGTACCGGCGGCTGGTTTTCCATTTGGAATTGTTAATTTGCAAAATAATAAAGAAAGAATGAATGGTAAAGTATAAAGAAATCCCCCACAGAAAAATGTAGCGATATACTTTGTAAAGGAATACGAGAAGATGGAAACTTCCTTACTTATAAAAGCTTTGAAACCATCGGATTTATCGGAGTTATAACTTGTACTAAATGGTAAACTTGCAATAACTGGCATTAATAATAAATAAACATCCATTTCATTATCCCTAAATCCAATCCATTTAACAGCTGTTGTTATCGACCCATTCGCTGCGTCTCCTAAATAACGAACAACATAATAATAATGATAAATAGAAATAAGAGCTAATCCACTAAACATAATAATTAAAGAAACACGATTACCAAAAGCTTGCTTTATATTTAAACGAAGCGCACGCACCATGACTGAAAAAGCCTCCACTATTTTTATAAATATGTCTATGTTCTATATTACTATTAATTGTAAAGATTTTCTTGTTTTTTTATTTGATTATTAGAAAAAGAGAAATTTATGTGCTGTTAAGTAAGGTTTAAATGCAAAAAGTACAAAAGTTTGTTTTTCTAAAATATGGTTGACAATTAAGTATTACATTTGTAATCTTGAAAAGTAGATTACAAATGTAATACAAGGGGTGGAAAACAATATGACAAATAAATTACCTAAAATATCTGAAGCAGAATTAGAAATTATGAAAGTGTT
This sequence comes from Bacillus cereus group sp. MYBK30-2, assembly GCF_051915945.1. Lineage (NCBI taxonomy): Bacteria > Bacillati > Bacillota > Bacilli > Caryophanales > Bacillaceae > Bacillus > Bacillus cereus group sp. MYBK30-2. The sequence continues at coordinate 1,905,410 of NZ_JBQAFR010000001.1, read as the reverse complement.
ATGGTCGAATTCTCCACAAACAGCGAATGAAATTATAGAGGAACTGGAAGATGCAATGGACTGGAAACCGAAAACAATCCGTACATTAATTAATCGATTAGTGCAAAAGGAAGCCGTTTCTTACCATCAAGATAAAGGGCGTATGTACGCCTATTATCCGTTAGTATCACAAGATAATTATTTACAAGTTGAAACGAAATCATTGCTAAAGCGTTTTTGTGGTGCGGCGTTTAAGCCATTACTTGTTAATTTCTTAAAAGAAGAAAAATTGTCTTCAGAAGATATTAATGAACTGAAACGTATTTTAGACGAGAAGACAGAGGAGAATAAGAGGAAGGATAGATAAAAATGATAGACATGCTTATAAATGTATACCTTCCTCATTTTTTTGATTGGCTTATAGAAACGTCACTTATGGCTAGTATATTAGTTGGATTTATTTTATGTATAAAAGTTCTATTTAGAAACAAGTTAACGCCCCGGTGGCAATATATGCTGTGGATCGTATTAATGATAAGACTTCTTTTGCCATGGTCACCAGATAGCTCTTATAGTATTTATTCATTACTTTCCTATAGTTCTAGTGTATCGGAAGTTATTCAAAAAAATACGACGTCTACTGAGAATATAGTGAACATAGAAAGCGATCGTACAGTAGAATTGGAATCAAATTATGAAACGGTGACAAAAAATAATGAACATAAAGTAAGTGCGAGTGCGGAACAACAAACTACATTTTCTTTATACAAACTGGCTTTATATGTTTGGCTAGCTGGGGTAATCGTATTAGCAGCCATAACCGTTATTACAAATAGACGTTTATATTCTTACATAAAGAAACAACCGGATATTACGGATGAACAGGTCGTTAAAGCGTTTAATCGTTGTAAGCAGTCTATGAAAATGAAGAAGGCAGTTTCATTACGTCTAGCTGGAAAGATTTCGAGTCCAACTGTTTTTAGTTTCTTTCGGCCGAAAGTATTACTATCAAAAAAACATCTGAAAGTATTAAATGAACAACAATTACAATATGTCTTTTACCATGAATTAGCACACATTAAGAGAAAAGATGTAGCTGTAAATTGGATTATGTACAGTTTGCTCCTGTTAAATTGGTTCAATCCGATTCTTTGGTACGCCTATTTCTGTATGCGAGAAGATCAAGAGTTAGCCTGTGATGCATTTGCGCTTACTTTTATAGATAAAGAGGAGCAAATTGCATATGGACATACAATTATTACCCTTTTAGAACATTATTCCTATCAAGCACCAAGTCTAGCGAATTTAAGTAGAAATAAACGAACACTCAAAAGGAGAATCGTTATGATTAAAAAGTTTCAAAAGAAATCGTATCGTCTTTCTTTACTTGGGATCATTGCTATAGTTGCTATAGCAGGTGGATTTTTATTAAATGCAAGAATAACTGAGGGAGATGAAAGACAAAAAGAACAGGTTGTAGAAAAAAAACAACAATCTAAAGCAGCATTTGAAAAAGCGATAGAAACAGTATTAGGTACACCAGAGAATGCAAGTAGAGAATGGGGTATGTCAATAAAGTCATATAAAAGGGATACAGATTTTTTGTATTTGGCAGAAAAGAATTTTACAAAAGAAGAATTTGAGCAATATATTCAATTATTTAAGGAAGCTAAAGAAATTCATAAAAAAGCAATGGTTAAGAAAAAAGTACCTGAGAATTATGATGGAGATACAAAGGAATTTAAACGTGAACGCTTGAATAAAACTGATCAAGAAAGACTAGCTATTATTGAGAAGGAATTAATTCCACTTTCGGAAAAGGTAGAGAAGTCTTTAACATATACTATAGAAGAAGCGAAAGATCATGTGCCATTTCAAATTAAGCACCCGTCTTATATGGTTGAAGGTTATGAGTTGAAGAGAGAATGGGCTGATTCATATTTTGGAAGAGATATAGAATTAGTTGTTAAATCAGAATATACAAATGGAAAATATGGTTTTACAATTTACCAGTCAAGGATTTATGTAGGTGGTAATAAGGATCCACTACACTACATGATGCCTGGAGAAGAGAATCTAGAAAGTTATAATTTAGACGGGAAACAAATGCTCTTTACTAAATCTCCTCGAGGAGAGGGTGAGTTAAAAGGGATAAAAATGTTTGTACCCGAACGAGGAAAGAATAGTGAATATCAAATTGTCATAGTGAATGATATTTTTACAAGAGATACAAAGATATACAAAGAAATAATCGACGATGAGCTAACTAAGAAAGAGATGGAGAAAATATTACTTTCTATGTCAAAATAAAAGACAGTGTTCTTAAACTTTTGGTTTTAAGAACACTGTCTATTTATTTAGATTTCTAGTGTAATCTGACCAGCAATTTAGATAATATAATTGTAAAAAAACTAGAAAATATTATGAGGATATTCTAGCTTTCCAAACAAGCATTCTTTTTGGTACACTATGGACAATGTTATATAAATTGTCTGGAATTTTTTTATACTGGGAATAACTAAAAAGAGAACTTGTATAGAATGTAAGCGTGTGGTAATATCAAATATGTACCGGTTGACTATATTATCCAATTGGTCATTTTTGGAGGTGACGATGTGGCTATAGATCGAAAACGTTCTATTATTGAAGCTGCAACAAAGTCTTTTTCAGCATTCGGTTATAAGGCGACGACGATGGATCAAGTTGCGAAGTTAGCGAATGTAGGAAAAGGAACAATTTATACTTTTTTCAAAAATAAAGAAGAACTATTTGGCGAAATTATTTCTAATTTAATTACAGAAATGAAGCAAGTTGCAAAAGACGCAATTCGTTCAGATATTTCATTTTTTGAAAATGTACATAAGGCATTATATAGCATTTTAGAATTTAGAAAAGAACATCAGCTCATGATTAAACTAATTCAAGAAGAGCGTGATATGGGAACGAAAGAAGTACAAGAAGTGATGCAACAAGTAGATGTGGAAATCGTTTCTGTCATTCAATCTTATTTAGAGATTGCGATTGAAAAAGGTGAAATTAGCAAATGTGATCCAGAAATTACAGCATTTATTATGCTTCGCTTATACGTATCCCTTATTTTTGATTGGGAAAAGAATCATGAACCGTTAGAAAAAGAAAAAATCGCAGAATTATTTGAACTTTATTTACTAAAAGGATTGTCAAATTAAGATAATCCTTTTAATATTATAAAAAAATGACCAATTGAACAAAATGGTCAATGGTTTTTGGAGGTGGGAAGTTAAGTACAATAATTGAGTAGATGAAAATGTGCATAGTATAAATTCGGGGATAAGGCATATGTATGAACAGAATATAGCCTTTTTGTTTGCGTGAAAATGACCAAATTAAGATTTTGGTCATTTTGAAAAGGGGGAGAAATTATGAGAGGGTATAAGTTGCTTAGTAAAGAATTTGCAGAGATTATAAAAAGCAAAAAAATATTAATCCCAATTATTGCGGTTTTATTTGTGCCGATTTTATATGCGGGTATGTTTTTATGGGCTTTTTGGGATCCGTATGAACAGTTAGGAGATTTACCGGTCGCGGTAGTCAATTTAGATAAAGGTGCAGTATTTGATGGGAAACCAATTGAAGTTGGGAAAGGGCTCGTTGATAACTTAAAAGATAATAAAAGTTTTAAATGGGAATTTGTAAGTGAAAAAGAAGCGAAAGAAGGAATGGAAAACAGGAAGTATTACATGTTAGTACGTATTCCTGATAACTTCTCTAGCAATGCTACAACGTTATTAAAGGACGATCCGAAACCATTAAACTTAGAATATATTCCAAATGAAAGTTTAAACTTCTTGTCTTCGCAAATTGGCGGGACAGCAATCGAAAAAATTAAAGGTGAAGTATCAAGTACGTTAACGAAAACATATGCAGAGAAAATGTTTGATTCCATAAAAGATGTTTCAAAAGGATTAGCAGATGGGGCGGAGGGAGCAAATAAATTACATGACGGAGCTAGTGAATTGCATGACGGTTCAAGTAAAGTGACGGATGGACTTCATACGCTGCTAGGGAAGTCTGGGGAGATGAAGGATGGAGTTGGTCAGTTGTTAGAGGGCTCTGGAAAAGTAACTGACGGTCTTGATACGTTGCAAGGAAAGTCAGGGGAAATGACAGCTGGTATTAATAAATTGTTAGATGGATCTGGTCAGGTAACAGATGGTTTGTATACGTTGCAAGGGAAGTCAGGAGAGATGACAACAGGTATTAATAAATTGTTAGATGGATCTGATCAGGTAACAGATGGTTCAAGTAAAGTAACCGAGGGCTTAAATATGTTAAACGGTAAAACAGGAGAAATGAAGATTGGAATTACTGAGCTATTAAATGGAGCAGGACAGCTTTACGGTGGTTCTAGTCAAGTTAATAGTGGTTTAAATTTGCTAGTTAATAAATCGGGTGAGTTACAAAAAGGGATAGGAAATCTTTCTGATGGCTCAGGTCAATTGTATGGTGGTTTAAAAGATTTAGAGGATAAATCTATTGAATTAAATAATGGCTTGAAAAGTGCTTCTGCAGGCTCTAACAAATTACAAAAAGGTACAGGCGAACTTTCAAGTGGTCTAGAGAAACTAGATGGTGCAAAAGATCAACTAGAAGAAGGGGCGCAAAAAATTCAGCAAGGTTTGCAAGATTTAAACAATCAAGTACAAAGTGTTGTAACTAATCAATCAAATGAACAGAAATCGTCTAATACAGTACAACAAGTAAATACAGAGATAAATAAAACAGTGGCAAGCGTTGGACAACTAAAAGAAGATTCTCTATCTAATGCAGAGAATGCAAATCAAACAACAAAAGATGTTGCAGCTTTGAAAGAACAAATTGCAAGTCTACCACAAGAATATCAAGAGAAGTTAGAACCATTTATAGCAAATGTTAAGAAAAGCACAGATGCAGTTCAAAAGAAATCATCAGAATTTGTCGGTACAACAAATACAGCAAATAAAAATGTATCACAGTTAAAAAGTGTAATGAATGAAGAGAGAGAGGGTGCACAAATAAAGGTATCAACTCCAGAAAACCTAAATGGTTTAGTAGCTGGTATCGAAAAATTAGCAAAAGAGCAAAATAAATTTCTTGCAAATTTCCAAGGATTTGGTCAAGGGTTAGGGGTAGCAAAACTTGGAGCAAATAATGTAGCACAAGGAAGTAAAGAATTAAATGATGGAGTTAGCAAATTGGCTGAAAATGGGCCGAAGCTTGTAAGTGGAGTTAATGAATTGAAAAATGGAGCAGGTAAGCTAAGTGGTGGTTTAGGTGAATTATCTACAGGATCAAATCAATTAATTACAGGTGTAAATCAATTAGCAGATGGCTCTGGAAAAGTGACAAGTGGTTTAGGAAAACTAAATGGTGGCTTAGGTGAATTATCTATCGGCACCAATCAAATGGCAGGGGGGATAAATCAGTTAGCGGGGGGATCTAGTCAGGTCACAGAAGGCTCCGGCAAAGTAACAGCAGGCTTAGGCACATTATCAGGAGGAACAAACCAATTAGTCGATGGAGTAAATAAGTTAGCAAACGGTTCCGACCAAGTAACAACAGGCTTAGGCACATTATCAGGAGGAACAGGCCAATTAGTTGGTGGGGTAAGCAAGTTAGCAAATGGCTCCGGCCAAGTAACAACAGGCTTAGGCACATTATCAACTGGCTCAACCCAACTAATCGACGGAGTAAATCAATTAGCAGACGGTTCAGGAAAAGTGACAGATGGACTCGTAAAAGTAAACGACGGTTCAGGTGAACTTGCTGAGAAACTTGGTGAAGGGGCAGAAAAAACAGGTGAAGTAAAAGGAACGGATAAAACGTATGATATGTTTGCAAGCCCAGTAAAAGTGAAGACAGAGAAAATGGCGGAAGTACCAAACTACGGAACAGGATTTACACCGTACTTCTTATCGCTCGGTTTATTCGTTGGGGCACTACTATTATCTATCGTATATCCATTACGTGATACAGTAGGCGTTCCGAAATCAGGATTTAGCTGGTTTATTAGTAAGTTTGGGGTTTTACTATCGGTAGGGATTATTCAAGCTTTAATGGCAGATTTTATATTACTTTTCGGATTAGGTGTAGAAGTACAAAGTATTCCATACTTCATACTCTTTAGTATTGTTACGAGTTTAGCATTTATTTCATTAATTCAATGTTTAGTAACAGCGTTTGGTGACGCAGGGCGTTTCATCGCTATCTTAACATTAATTATGCAGCTTACAACAAGTGCTGGAACATTCCCACTAGAATTAATTCCGAAGTTTTTACAACACTTTAATGCCTGGTTACCGATGACATACTCTGTATCAGGCTTTAAAGCAGTAGTATCGAGCGGAGATTTTAACTTCATGTGGCAAAATATAGGGATATTAATGATCTTTATCGTTTTATTATCACTCGGTACAATCGCTTCGTTAACTTGGATGCATAAACGACAATTTAGAAATATTGCTGAAAATCAATCGGTTGAAGCTTAAATAAGGAAAATAAAAAAGGCACCGAAATGGTGCTTTTTTTATTGGTCTTGTTTTATTGGTTGAGAAAGTTCATTTGTTTTTCTATTTTTACGGAACAAGTATATAACAATACTTATAAGAATAATTGTAGCTACAATCCAAATAAATGGGCCATATCTTTCAGCAAAAGTATATAGTTTCATGTTGCTGGCAATGTCCTCTTTTGTTTTTCCTATTAGAATTTCAGAGCCACTATAACCTTCAAGTGTATCTCCTTTTTTTATACCAAAAATAAGAGTGTCTGATTTGTTTTCTATTCCTGTGTATCGGTATCCTTTACCTTTAATTGTTAATTGAGTATCATCTTTTTTTAGTGTGTAGTCTTCGGCGGAAATATCTTTGCCTGACAGTGTAATTGGTTCCATTGAGAAGCGGATTTCTTTTAATGCAGGAAGAGCTTCATTGTTTAGTAAGAGCTGCTTTGCAATATGCTGCTCGGTATCAATGTTTTTCCAATTTGCCTTTCGTCGTTTATATGTATTAATTTCAAGAAGTGCGAATTCTTTATTTTGAAGTTTTTCCTCTGTAATAGGTTGTGTAGTAGTTAATGTTCCTTTTAATAAGATCACACCGTCTTTTGCAGATTGAAAGGAAGAGACTTCCTTCGTTTCCTTTAATGTATTGATAGCACCTCTATAATCCTCTTTTCCTAACAGAACAGCTCCCGTATGTACAGTTAAAATAAGATATAGGATGCTTAATACTATAATAGCTTTTTTCACTATTTCCCCTCCAAAATATGTATAAGTTAATTATAACATAATTTTCCATATGGAATTTTTCAATTTGAATAATAGGTTACAGACATAAGAGTGATAAGTAAATTAAGAGAAGTGTGGATGAGAGGAGTAAAAATGAAAAAGAAATACAGTTGTAAGAAAGGTGAACTGTACTTCTCTTTTAGCTGAACAGTATTTTATTCCGTAAAAGCCCGATTGGTGTGGGCTAATAATCAGTGGGGGATGAATGAACCCCCACCGATTAAAGTCTCACTTTATTGAATTCTTTTTCTCTGTATTACATTTAAAAACCCTTCAATATTCGAGCTTGAAATTTGTCCCACCGTTATATATTCGTCTTCATAGTAAAATATTAGTTTTTTATCAAAGAATGTTTTTTTCGTCTCTATGGATAGAATTTTTTTATATTCAAATTCCGCAATCAATGCATTTTTACAATATTTGAATGATTGTCCATAAAAAATAACCCTCCTATTAGTGGCAAGTAACAATCCGGAACGAGGGACATTATGCGTAATAATATAGCCAGTAAGTGAACATCTTAAAGTGGATAAAATGTTTTCTTCATGATGTAATAATTGTTTTACATCCTCTAAAATTTGATTCATTGCATATAATCCTTTTTTATTTAAAATACAATCTATATGGATATTATTATAGCAAGAAAGACCATACACCAAATATGCAACATTGCATATTTGGTGTATGATCTTTTGAATATTACGCAGCATTGTTATTACTTTCCAAAGAATATCTTTTCCTTAATTTTACTATATTTTATGTGTAGACTAAACGAAAGAAAGGAATCACAACAATTTGAATAGAATCATATTACAGGTGAGTTGATAGTAGGAGACAAAAATCTCACTTCTATTTCATCATATATTCGCTAGTCTGCTTCTTAGTTTATACACTATCTCCGATCTTGTTTCATAAAAAAGAATATATAAGTATGAAAGATATATTTGGAATGCTTGCATTCTACTATGTGTTAATTAGTGGATATTGCTTTATTGATATTTTAAGTGAAAGAATAAAGAAAGACGGTAAAGAAAAATAGTAAAATTTTATTATATAAAAACTGATGGAGGGTAACAAAATGACCGAAAGCGAAATGAAATTTCGAGATACGACCATTCGTAACTTTTTTGATAAAGAGGATCGCTTAAAATCGATTCCAGGTCAAAAAAAGAAAAAGTTAGTACTATTAGAGCATTTAGTTAGTAAATTAAATACAGAGAATCAATATACAGAGAAAGAAATTAATACATTCATTAAACAATATCATGAAGATTTTTGTACAATTAGACGAGAGTTTATCGTGCATGGGTTTATGGATCGCGAGGATAATATGTATCGTGTAAATGAGAGAGAAGTGTGGACGAAGTGGGAAGAGTTATAAATGTAATGAGGAAGGGGAATTTTCTTGCAAGCTAGTAGTCTTATGCATGAAGAGATTTCGGGAAAACCATCGATTTTTGGGATATTCACTTCGCCAACACTGCAATTCAAAAGGATGAAGAATCAAAGAAATATATTCTTCCCATTAGCTCTTTTAATTGTACTTATTATAATTTCAAGTGCCTTAATGTCTTGGAATTCTTTAAATAATCCTGCACTTAGTGCGTTTCATGATAAAACGGGATTTACTGTTCCAAAATACATAACTTTCTTTACTACATTTGGAATTTCAGCAGTCAGCGGAATCGTAGCTATACTTTTTGCACCTATATTCTATAAGAACATTATGATTTTCTTTGGAGTTGATATTAACTATAAAGAAATATTCCCGATAATTATTTATGCTTCGTTTATATTAAGATTAGGGATGATTTTAAACGGATTAATTGCATTTTTTCTAAGTGGATATGAGATATCTTATACAGGTTTAGGTGCAATAGCAACAGATAATATGATTTTACATACAATCGCTCAAAGAATAGATATATTTAATATTTGGTATTACGTTTTATTGGGAATAGGTTTAAAAACGATAACTAATTTAAATAAAGACAAACTGATTCCTCTTATTCTTGTACTTTTCGTTTTCACTAGTTTATTAGCGAGCATGGCTGGATTGATGCAGGAAATATCTAAACCGTAAGGATATGTGGGAAGTATAATTATAAGCTTGTATGAAAAAGGTGGTTTGGGTATGGACAAACCACCTTTTATCCCGCTATTTGTGGGCAGTAAGACTCCCACCTCAAAATTCGGCTGGAGCAAAGAAGTTAGGTGGGAGATCAACTGCCCGTAAAAGCCCGATTGGTGAAGGCTGATAATCAGTGGGGGATGAACAAAACCCCCCACTGATTAAAGTTTCACTTTATAATTTTTCACACTAAAACTTTTGTCTCCAATCTTTCTTTCTGACGAAGATGATGTGCAAAATGCATAGAAATAAGCTGGAACCATTCTGTCGCATTTAAGTAACCAAGCCCGGGGTGCTCTACTTTACAATCATTTGGAATAGAAGTAAGTGTTGGCTCAATGTTTTTAACAACAGTAATTAATTCCAGAAAACGTTCTTGTACTTCCTCTTTGTTAGTTGGATTTTCGGGTGTATATCTCGGATGATCTGGTACTTTTATTTGTATGTCAGGGAAAGCTCCCATTATATATACTTTTTCACCCATATCCGTTTTTTTGTTAGTTACAGATGGCGTTTCAGTTTTACATTTCACGATTGCATCTAACTGCATATATGTGGCCGAAAGCAAATGATTATACATTTGACCCAGAGACCATTCTTCTGTAGAAGGTTTCATTCTAAATTGTTCGAGAGAGTACTTTTCTAATTCCCCTATGTAATACGTTGCTAAATCCTCAAATCTGTTCATATTGTTAGCTCCTTTTTATAAAAATGTATTTGTTAATACCTACTATAAAGGAGGGATGCTGACAACATTATGTCAGTAGTAAAATAAAAAAATTAAAGTTTTAACATTTTTTTTGCTTCATCACGTATTTTTTCAGAAAGAATTTTTGGCTCTAGTACTTGCACTTGGCTCCCCCAGCTTAATATCCATTGAAAGACTTCATCTATATTTCTTGATTTCAAAAAGACATGAAAACCATTATCTTGATGTTCGTATGAATCTATAAAAAAGTATCGTGATTCAATAATTTTATGTGCAATATGGGGTGGGAATAATAAATGGATCGTAACAGTTCGATTGTTTTCAGGTTGATAGTCTTGTAAAGAAAAGTTCTCAGGCTTTGTAAAGAATGCTTGTTCTTGTTGCAATTCATCCATACGATCTAAACGAAAATTACGTATTTGTTTTCGAAGTAAACAATGAGCAACGATGTACCAAATTCCTGAAATATTGACTAAGCCATAAGGATGAACAGTTCGTTTTATTTTCGTAGTTTCACGCGGCTTAAGATACGAAAAAGAGATAGCTTGCTCTTTCTGAATAGATTCTTGCAATAAGAAAAGTAGGTTTTCTAATTTTTCTCGCTCAGGTTGCTGATGTGAAAATATAGGAGAAAGGAAACGGAAAGTTCCTCGCAGCTCTTCAATTTTCTTTTGTTGATCAGTGGGGAGGACAACCTCAAGTTTTTCTTTTGCTGATTGCGCATGCATAGAAAAAGAAGAAGTGAAAGTTTTCTCAATATAATCAACGCCTAATAAAAGAGTAACGGCTTCTTCGGACGTAAGCCGAATGGGTGGCAAGAAATAACCATCCATTAAGGAATAGCCGTGACCAGGCATTGAAAAAATAGGAACACCGGATTCACTGAGTGCGTCCATATCTCGATAAATTGTTCTTTTACTTGTCTCAAATTTTTCGGCTAAGCTATGTGCTGTAACAGTTTGTTTTCTTTGTAATTCAATTAATATAGCTAATAAACGATCCGTCCGATTCATGAAATATCATCCTTTATTTTATAAATATTCGTACTGTGAAATTCTAAAAGTAGTATATATCTTTCTGCAATTAACAGACTTTTTCCTATGTATAATATTAATATAGTAAAATCATAAGAACCTGTATTGCAGTTTCCAATAATATACTATATAATCAAAATAAGAAAACGTTTTCATGCAAAGGGGGAAAATTTCGTGTCGACTATCGAGGACGTGGCGAAATTAGCGGGGTTATCAAGGACAACGGTTTCTAGGGTGATTAATAATCATCCATATGTTTCAGATGAGAAGAAAAAAAGGGTTCAATTAGCGATGAAGCATTTAGGCTTCGTTCCTAATTCTGCGGCGAGAAGGCTTCGTAAACAAAAAACAGAAACAATTGCGGTGCTTGTTCCAAGGATTACAAATCCTTTTTTTAGTAGATTTATTGAAGCAATCGAGATTGCTGCTTCTGAACATAAATATAAACTGATTATTTGTCAAACAAGATATTTACCAGAAAAAGAGATGGAGTATTTACAATTATTATCTACGAAACAAGTAGATGGGATTATTCTATGTTCACTAGAAAATCCGTGGGAGGATGTAGAGCCATACTTACAACACGGTCCAATCGTGTTATGTAATGAATATATTGAGGAAGCAAATGTTCCAACAGTGAAATTTGATCATGCGCAAGGAGCATACATAGCTGCCAATCATGTGTTAGAACAAGGATATCGTAATCTTATTTTTTGCCGTGGTAACGAAACGAAAGTAGTGAGCCAACAGCGAAAAATGGGCTTTTTACGCGCTATTACTGAAAAGAGTAGAGAAGTGGAAGCAATCGATTTTCTTGAAAACGCTTTCTCTTGGGATGATGGAAAAAGAATATTCCATGAAGTATTAAAGGACAAAAAAAATCCTACCGCGATTTTGGCAGGAGGCGACGAGGTTGCAGCTGGAATTATCTCAGAGGCGAAACGCCATAACTGGAGCATTCCAGAGGATCTCGCTGTTATCGGTTTTGATAATCAAATTTTAGCGCAGATTACAGAGCCAGGTATTACGACAATTGAACAGCCAATTGATGAAATGGCCCGAAAAGTTGTCGACTTAATGATGGATAAAATCCATACGAAAAATTATCGAAAAAAAGAATTGTATGAGTTTGAACTGGAGCTCTTGGTGAAAGGTTCAACGATGAAGGATAAGATGTTATTAGCCTAGTAGACTATGTCTGCTAGGTTTTTTTATGTTCACAAACTACTATTCTTCGTGAACGCAATCGTCACATTTGTTATGGTATGCTTCGTGTTGCTCATCAATTTCCTTCCCGCAATGAGCACAAGTTTTCGTCGGTAAATTTCTGAAAAACTCCATTGGTTGATCGATCATGTCAATCCCTCCATTTCCATTTCTTACTATCATTGTATTAGTACAAAAAACAAAAGTCAATAACTGTTTTATAACAAAATTGAAAATTAATGAAAAAGTTTAGGAAATGGATTATAGTTAACAATGTAGGGTGTAAGTAAAAAACTTTCTCAAGTACGGAGAAAAACTGCATTGCTACTCGGTTTTAGAAAGGATGGATACATATGAAAATGACTGTTGTCGGCTTTTGGGGCGGCTTCCCAGAAGCGGGAGAAGCAACGTCGGGGTATTTGTTTGAACACGATGGTTTTCGTTTACTCGTTGACTGTGGTAGTGGTGTACTAGCACAGCTTCAAAAATATATAACACCATCTGATATAGATGCAGTTGTACTGTCGCACTATCATCACGATCATGTTGCAGACATTGGGGTGTTGCAATATGCGAGATTAATTACGAGTGCAACGAAAGGACAACTACCGGAATTACCAATTTACGGTCATCCGTTTGATGAGAATGGATTTAATTCTTTAACGCATGCACCGCATACGAAAGGAATCGCATACAATCCAGAAGAAACACTTCAAATTGGACCATTCTCCATTTCATTCTTAAAAACTGTTCATCCTGTTACATGCTTTGCGATGCGTATTACAGCTGGCGATGGTGTCGTTGTATACAGCGCTGATTCAAGTTATATTCCTGAATTTATTCCGTTCACAAAAGATGCTGATCTTTTCATTTGTGAGTGTAATATGTATGCACATCAAGAAGCTGCGAAAGCAGGGCATATGAATAGTACAGAAGTAGCAAGTATTGCAAAAGATGCGAATGTAAAAGAACTTTTATTAACGCACTTGCCGCATACTGGCAATCCATCTGATTTAGTAACAGAAGCAAAACAAATTTTCAGTGGCCACATTACGCTTGCACATAGTGGTTACGTTTGGAATTCATGAGGTGATACGATGTTATTTATTGATAATAAAGGGATTACAGATCCTACTATAAATTTAGCTATTGAAGAATATTGTGTGAAGAATTTAGATATTAACGAAACATATTTACTGTTCTATATTAACGAACCTTCCATTATCATTGGTAAAAATCAAAATACGGTGGAAGAAATTAATGCTGATTACGTAAAAGAAAAAGGCATTCACGTCGTTCGTCGTCTATCAGGTGGAGGTGCAGTATATCACGATTTAGGAAACTTAAACTTCAGCTTTATTACGAAAGATGATGGAGATAGTTTCAGCAACTTCAAGAAATTCACAGAACCTGTAACGAAGGCGCTTGGTAAATTAGGTGTAAATGCAGAGCTAAGTGGTCGTAATGACATTCTAGCTGAAGGCAGAAAAATTTCAGGTAACGCGCAGTTCTCAACGAAAGGTCGTATGTTTAGTCACGGTACACTATTATTTGACTCTGAAATCGATCACGTCGTATCAGCACTAAAAGTGAAGATGGATAAGATTCAATCAAAAGGAATTAAATCAATCCGTAGCCGCGTTGCGAATATTACAGAGTTCTTAAACGAAAAAATGACGACAGAAGAGTTTAGACAACTTCTATTAGAGACAATTTTCGAAGGTGAAACAGAAATTCCAACGTACGAATTAACAGAAGCGGATTGGAAAGAAATTCATAAAATTTCTGAAGAGCGTTATCGCAATTGGGATTGGAACTACGGAAAATCTCCGAAGTTCAACTTGCAACATTCACACCGTTTCCCAGTTGGACAAGTTGACGTTCGTCTTGAAGTAAAAAAAGGAACAGTAACAGAATGTAAAATTTACGGCGATTTCTTTGGCTCACTAGATGTTCATGATATTGAAGAACGTTTAACAGGCATACAATTTGATAAAGATGCATTTACTGTAGCTTTAGAAGGTGTAGATATCGCACGCTATTTCGGTAATATAACAACAGAAGATTTCTTACATTTATTCTTCTAAAAGTGAAGGGGCTGTCATAAAAGACAGCCTCTTTCTTTTTGTATAGATTGTCGTCTTTTGTCGGTAAATCGATATATTTAAGAAATCGCTGATAAAAATTGAGTTACGGTCGATATATCTGAAAAAGTGAGTGCATATTATCCTAAAATGATTTCAGCAATAGCGTAACTATATGCTTGCACCCTTTTCTTGTATAGATAATTCCCTTATCCTTCCAAAGTGTTCTGGGAAAAGTAGTTATTGTATATTCAGTTAATGGAATATCACTTGCTACTTTAATTTTCTTTTAATATAATTAATTTAGAATTTTTAAATATTCTAAATTTTATAAAGGTGGGATTTATGTGAATCTCGTTCAATCTTTGGCTGAAACGGCGAAAAAGAAGGGGGATAAACCGGCTTATGTTTTTATGGATCAGTCGGTCTCATATGACCAATTAAACAAAATGGTCACAAGGTTTTCTGGCAATTTAGCAGAAATGGGCATTGGAAAAGGGGACAATGTCGCATTAGTTGTTGGGAATTCACCACATTTTTTGGTCGGTTTATACGGAACAATGAAAGCTGGAGCAACTGTCATACCGGTTAATCCAATTTATACAGCAGACGAAATGCATTATATTTTACAAAATGGAGATGTAAAAACAATCATCGTACTCGACGTCCTTCTACCTGTTATACAATCTCTTACAACAAGACTTCCTTCACTAGAAAACATCATCATATGCGAAACCTCATCAGATTTTAACCATATAGAAACCGAAAAAATGAAAACGTTTACTAGTTTTGTGGGGGCTGGAGATTTACAATACGAAGGTCCTGAACTAGACGAAGAAGATGTAGCCGTTATTTTATACACTTCAGGTACAACTGGAAAGCCAAAAGGTGCTATGTTAACGCATAAAAATTTATATAGTAACGCTAACGATGTGGCGTCGTATTTACAATTTACTGCCGATGATCGCGTCGTTGCGGCACTACCGATGTTCCATGTATTTTGTTTAACAGTTGCGGTAAATGCACCGATTGTGAACGGAGCGACCATTTTAATGTTACCGAAATTTAGTCCGAAAGAAGTATTCCGTATTTGTCGTACGTATGAGCCGACGATTTTTGCTGGTGTACCGACGATGTACAATTACTTATATTTATTTGAAGAAGCAAGCGCGGAAGACGTGAAGACACTTCGTCTCTGTATTTCAGGTGGTGCGTCAATGCCTGTTGCCCTTCTGCAAAACTTTGAAAAACGTTTTGACGTTATTGTTTCAGAAGGATACGGTTTATCAGAAGCATCACCAGTTACTTGTTTCAATCCGTTAGATCGTCCTCGTAAACCAGGATCAATCGGCACAAATATTTGGCATGTCGAAAATAAAATTGTGAATGAACTTGGTGAAGAAGTACCTGTCGGCGCAGTTGGTGAATTAATTGTTCGCGGTCCTAACGTTATGAAAGGATACTATAATGCTCCAGAAGATACAGCAGCGACACTAAAAGATGGCTGGCTATATACAGGTGACTTAGCGAAAATGGATGAAGAAGGTTACTTCTATATCGTTGATCGTAAAAAAGATATCGTCTTAGTTGGCGGTTATAACGTATATCCTCGTGAAGTAGAGGAAGTATTATATACGCACGAGTCAGTAGCTGAAGTTGTCGTAATCGGCGTTCCTGATGAAAACTTAGGAGAAGCGGTACGAGCTTACGTCGTTCTGAAGCAAACGAACGTAACAGAAGAGGAACTAATGCATTACTGCACGTTACATTTAGCAAAATATAAAGTACCAAAGAGCATCGAGTTTTTAACAGAGCTGCCGAAGAATACAACGGGTAAGTTGTTAAGAAGAGCATTGAGAGAGAAAGCGATGCAAGTGTAAAAAGAAAGGTATCCCTCTAAATAGGGGGATATCTTTTGTTTTTTAGAATTGACTAAGCTATAACCCTATATATTTAAACCGTAATATAACTAATACGGAGGGATATATGCATGGAACAAAAGGAATTGCGCTTACGGAACGTACAATATTTGATTTGTGACATTATGGATGAAATGAATGCGGAGAGTGAAAAGAAGAATTTAGAAACATTGCAACAAGTAATTGATCATCTTTCAGGGGCAATCGGGGATTTAGTAGATCCATCCAGTACGTATTCAATCGATTATTTAGAGAGGAAAGTTCATACAGCACATTATTTATTGTTTAAAAATGACCGGAAAGCGTACTTATGTAGAAAATAAAAATAGATGGTTTTTTATTTTCTTACATATTGATAATGGTTATCATGTAGAAGGAGTATTAATATATTCATTTGTTACAGCAGCAGGAGTAGTTTTAACTTGCGAAAGATGAAGTGAATTGTTGAGGATATTTGTATAAAGCTCCGAAGTAATAAAAAATAAATTCCAAGTTGACACATGCGAATTGCAGAATTAAAATGGAAAGAAATCAAATAGAATACAATAGAAGCTAATCAGAGAAACTGAAGGCGCACAACGTTCACTTTTGTGAATGAATTGTGTGCCTTTTTCTATTGTACAAACTAAGGGGGCTTTATATATGAAACAGTGGGGTAAGACAGCATTAATGAAAAGTACAGGTGTTTTATTATCAGCAGTTGTCCTTTTATCGGGGTGTGGTTCGGCAACCTCTACTAACAATTCTGAAGGAAGTGCAGAT
Organism: Bacillus cereus group sp. MYBK30-2; assembly: GCF_051915945.1. Lineage (NCBI taxonomy): Bacteria > Bacillati > Bacillota > Bacilli > Caryophanales > Bacillaceae > Bacillus > Bacillus cereus group sp. MYBK30-2. The sequence goes on along the minus strand of NZ_JBQAFR010000001.1, from coordinate 1,888,280 downwards.
AAGAAGACAGTCGAACTTTTAAATGTTTCATATGATCCAACGCGTGAGTTATATCAAGATTTCAATAAAGACTTTGCGAAGTATTGGAAAGAGAAACATGGGCAAACAGTAAATGTAAAACAATCACACGGCGGATCTGGAAGCCAGGCGCGTTCTGTTATTGACGGGCTAGAAGCAGATGTTGTAACGCTAGCACTCGCTTATGATATTGACGCAATTAGTAAGAAAAAACAGTTAGCAGAAGATTGGCAGAAGAGACTTGCAGATAATTCAACGCCTTACACATCGACAATTGTATTTCTCGTTCGAAAAGGAAATCCGAAAGGGATTAAAGATTGGGATGATTTAACGAAAAAAGGTGTGTCTGTCATTACACCGAATCCAAAAACATCTGGAGGAGCACGTTGGAACTATTTAGGGGCGTGGGGATACGCACTGAAGAAGTATAACAATAGTGAAGATAAAGCGAAAGAGTTTGTCGGTCAAATTTATAAAAACGTAGAAGTACTAGATTCAGGGGCACGCGGGGCAACGACAACTTTCGTTGAAAAAGGAATTGGTGATGTGTTAATTGCTTGGGAAAATGAAGCATTATTATCACAAAAAGAACTTGGAAAAGATAAATTCGAAATTGTAACGCCTTCGATTAGTATACTTGCAGAACCACCAGTAGCTGTTGTAGATAAAGTAGTTGATAAAAAAGGAACGAAAAAAGTAGCTGAGGGGTATCTTGAATATTTGTATTCAGAAAAAGGGCAAGAAATTGCAGCGAAAAACTTTTATCGCCCTCGTAATGAAAAAGTAGCGGAAAAGTACGCATCACAATTTCCGAAAGTTCAATTATTTACAGTAGATGAACTGTTTGGTGGCTGGAAAAAAGCGCAAGAAAAGCATTTTAATGACGGAGGCGTATTCGATAAAATTTATCAAAAATAAGGGGGGATGAGGTGACAGAATATGAGGAAGAAGCGTGTTTTACCAGGGTTTGGGTTATCTCTTGGATTTACAATGCTCTATATGAGTTTATTCGTACTTATACCACTTTCTATCGTATTTATTCAAACTTCGCAGCTAGGCTGGAAGAAGTTCGCACAAGTTATAACGAGTGAGCGCGTGTTGCATTCCTATCAAGTGAGTTTAACGACTTCACTTGTAGCAGCGGTTGTAAATGCTATTTTCGGTTTATTAATTGCATGGGTGCTCGTTCGCTACACCTTTCCAGGGAAACGATTATTAGACGGACTAATTGATTTACCATTCGCTCTTCCGACTGCTGTAGCTGGTATTACACTGACGACGCTTTATGCGGAAAATGGTTGGATCGGAAAAATATTTAGTGTGTTTCATATAAAAGTAGCTTTTACCCCGCTCGGAATTATTGTTGCACTTACGTTTATCGGCTTACCATTTGTCGTCCGAATGGTGCAACCAGTGCTGCAAAGTATTGATAAAGAAGTAGAAGAAGCAGCTTCTAGTTTAGGAGCCTCACGCTTCCAAATATTTGTGAAAATCATTTTACCAGAAATATTTCCAGCTCTCCTTGCTGGTTTTTCACTCGCTTTTGCGCGGGCGTTAGGGGAATATGGATCTGTCGTTTTCATCGCTGGTAATATGCCGATGAAAACAGAAATCGCACCGCTGATGATTATGACGAAACTAGAACAATATGATTATGCAGGGGCAACAGCTGTAGCGGCTGTTATGCTTATTATTTCTCTCCTTTTCCTTCTCCTTATTAATATGATTCAAAATTGGAGTAGAAGGCATGAACTGAGAAATGAATAGGAGGGGAGAAAATGGAACCAACATTACTAGAGAAGAAAATAGTAAAAAGCATATCGGCTAAAAAAGAATCTAAATTTGTACCGGGTCTATTAATTACGATAACAGTTTTATTTTTATCTCTCTTTCTATTACTCCCGCTCGTGACAATTTTTATGAAAGCTTTTGAACGGGGAATAGATGTATACATTGCCGCTGTAACAGATCCAGAAGCATTTTCAGCAATTCGATTAACGCTTCTCGTTGCGTTAATCGTTGTGCCGCTTAATACGATATTCGGAATAGCAGCAGCATGGCTTATTACGAAGTTTCAGTTTAAAGGAAAGCAGTTATTATTATCTCTTATTGAACTGCCGTTTGCAGTGTCACCGGTTATCGCAGGGTTAGTGTTCGTTTTACTTTTCACACCGAGAGCCACATTTGGCGGATGGCTATTGGAACATGGTGTGAAACTTATTTTCTCTGTCCCAGGCATTATCATTGCAACGATATTCGTAACGTTCCCGTTCGTTGCACGTGAATTAATCCCGGTTATGCAAGCACAAGGGAAAAGTGAAGAAGAGGCAGCTCTGTCACTTGGTGCAAGCGGATGGAAAATGTTTTGGCGTGTTACGCTTCCGAATATAAAATGGGGTCTTTTATACGGCATGATTTTATGTAATGCCCGCGCCATTGGTGAGTTCGGAGCTGTTTCCGTTGTGTCTGGTCACGTACGCGGCGTTACAAATACGATGCCGCTTCATATTGAAATCTTATACAATGAATATCAATTTTCAGCTGCGTTCGCTGTGGCAACTTTAATGTCATTCATCGCAGTTCTTACGCTCGTTATAAAAAACTGGATCGAATGGCGAATGGAAAAACGACAATAAGGGGGGATTGCGATGAGTATTCAAATTCACGGCGTATCAAAACAATATGGTACATTTCAAGCGTTAAAAGACATTCGTTTAGATATTCCAAAAGGAGAACTTGTTGCCTTATTAGGCCCGTCAGGTTCTGGAAAAACGACGTTATTACGAATTATTGCAGGGCTAGAAGAAGCGGATGGAGGTTCTATTTCATTTGATGGGGAAGATTTAACAGACATTCACGTGAAAAATCGGCAAGTCGGTTTCGTCTTCCAGCACTATGCGCTTTTTAAACATATGAATGTGTTTGAAAATGTCGCTTTCGGTTTAAAAGTAAGGAAGAAAAGCGTAAGGCCTTCAGCAGAAGCAATAGAAGAAAAGGTAACAGAATTATTAAAGCTTGTAAAAATGGATGGCTTTGCAAAACGTTACCCGGCGCAATTATCTGGCGGACAACGCCAACGTATTGCATTAGCCCGGGCACTTGCAGTAGAACCGAAAATTTTATTGCTAGATGAACCGTTTGGTGCACTTGATGCGAAAGTACGGAAAGAATTACGAAGATGGCTCCGGAAATTACATGACGAATTTCAAATTACGAGCGTATTCGTAACACATGATCAGGAGGAAGCGTTAGACGTTGCGGACCGCATCGTTGTGATGAATGAAGGGCGAATCGAACAAATGGGAACGCCAGAAGAAGTGTATGAAAATCCAGCAAGCCCGTTTGTATATGACTTTTTAGGAAACGTAAACTTATTTCATGGCCGTGTTCATAAAGGAAAACTAGATTTAGGCTCTGTAGAACTAGAAGCACCAGAGCATACACACGTTTCTAACGTAGACGGAGTAGCGTATGTAAGGCCACATCATTTATCGATTTCTCGTACGGAGCAAAGTGTAGAGGCAATCCCGGCGAAAGTAACATATTCTCATGTAGTTGGCCCTGTCGTATATATAGAATTAAAACGAGAGGGAACAGAGGAATATTTAGAAGCAGAAATTAGTAAAGAACGGTTTAGACAACTGAACATTCAAACGGGTGAGTCTGTATACGTACATCCGAAAGAAGTAAAGGTGTTTATTCCGGAGGATTTTGTGATTTAAATAAAAGCCAAACCGTCATAGAGTGGCGGTTTGGCTTTCCTTATTACGGTTATAATAAAACTATATATTCCGCCTCATCAGCTCCCCAGCCTGCGTTGCAACATATTCAACATCACTATCAATTTCTTCTAACACGTAAGATTCTAAAATCCCCATTACAGCGGCCCCTAAAAATTAAAAAACAATGTGTTTATCAATAATATGTAAAAGTAATTTTGTTTTGAATTGCACCTCTAATTGTTAGGTTTGCATCTAGCAGTTAGGGGTTTTTATTGTGAAGATTGAAGTGCTTAATATTTACGTTATAAGTGCATAACAAGTTATAATAGAAGAAATCAATAAGGAGGCTGGCAGTGAAAAATCTTCGTTATCTCAATATATTTACCATGTTAATAGTATACACACTACTTATGTTTTACATCGGCTGGAACGGATGGGTTTGGCTTAGTACAGTATTCGGCTGGGAAGCTTGGGGATATTACGCTTTCGTAGTTGGCTTCATTTCATATGCGTATATTCTCGTACAAGTGTTTAAGTTTCTTCCATTCCTACGAACAATCGGTTCCATTTGGTTTGCGGTTATACAATACGCGCTTATGTTATTGCCGTTAGCCGATATTGCCGTCTTATTATTACAGTTTTCAGTGGAGAAAGAAACAGCAATTATTTGGACAGGAATGGTCGTTTTACTCGTGTTCGTCTTGATCTTCGCATATGGGGTATTTAATGCATATAGCCCGGTTGTAAGAAAGTATGATGTACACATACCGAAAAAAGTAGAGGGTCGTAAAAGTTTACGCATTGCGATGGCTTCTGATATGCATTTCGGTAAACTATCTGGTGTTTCTCATTTAAAGAGACTAGTCCACCATGTAAATGAAATGAAGCCAGATATTATTTTACTGCCAGGTGATATTATTGATGATCATCCAGGTGTGTTCATTCAAAAAAACATGGGACACATTATGAAACAAATGAAAGCTCCATTGGGCGTATATGGTGTGTTAGGGAACCATGAATATTACGGACGAGCGATTCCTGAATTTTTGCAAGAAATGGATAAGATTGATATTCGTATTCTTTTAGATGAAGTGATTACAATCGAAGATCATTTTTATCTCGTTGGAAGAAGAGATAAAACAGAGCGTGATCGTCAAAGCTTTGAAAACTTAATGAGTATGGTGGATTTATCACTTCCTGTTATTGCGATGGATCACCAGCCATTTGAATTAAAGCAGGCAGCGGATGCCGGCGTCGATTTACTATTATCCGGTCACACGCACCGCGGACAAATGGCGCCGAATCATATTGTGACGAGAAGAATGTACGAACTAGACTGGGGATACGCACAAAAAGGTGCATTCCACGCCATTGTTTCTTCTGGATTCGGATTTTGGGGACCACCGCTAAGACTTGGAAGTAGATCTGAGATTGTGCAGGTGGAAGTTACGTTTGAATAGTTGTATGGAATAGAGAGCTGAGTGCTCTCTATTTTTTAAAATAAAAAAGGCTCCACATATGGAGCGCTCAATAAAAGTATAATAAATGAATTAAAATAAATAACCGACATTTATAATATATAAAAAAAATAAGTGTAATATTATTATATTTCTAATTATAAATTATAACAGAACGTTCGTATTGGGATTTCCAAATGTTATATTTACTCTCCCTGGAAAAAGGGATACTATAAGAAGACTCTGCTTGAAAAAGGGGGATTATAAGTGGTCATATCAGATGTAATATACGGTGAGTTTAAAGTAGATCAAGTGTTAGAAGAATTAATTTTAAGTAAACCTGTACAAAGGCTGAAAGGGATTCATCAGGCCGGAGCGAGTTACTTAATGAACGAGAAATGGAATGTAACGCGTTTTGATCATTCAGTTGGTGTTATGTTGTTAATTAAAAAACTTGGTGGTTCAGTAGAAGAACAGATTGCTGGATTATTACATGATGTATCGCATACCGCTTTTTCTCATGTGATTGATTACGTTTTTGATAACGAAAATGAAAGTTATCATGAAGAGATATTTAGCTCTGTCGTTAAAAATTCAGAAATTCCAGCGATTCTTTCAAAACATGGCTATCGCTATGAAGATATTTTGTTAGACGATTCGAAGTGGACATTACTTGAAAGATCAGCACCAGAGTTATGTGCTGACCGAGTTGATTACACATTGAGGGATATGTATACATATGGATATATTTCTTTAGAAGAAGCTCAAAATTTTTTAGAGGACTTAATCGCAGTAAATGGGAAAATGGTTCTTCAAAACATTGAAATTGCAGAATGGTTTACGAAGACGTATTACAAAGAAGTAATCGATTTCTTTATGAAGCCAATTAATATTTATGGAAATGATATGTTAGCTAAAACGTTAAAATTAGCTCTTCATAAAAAGATAATCCATCCAGATCATTTCCTTCTTGAAGATCATGAGCTTATATCGAAATTACAGCAATGTAAAGACCAAGAAGTCGATGCTTTATTAAGCAAAGTTCATCCAAGTATAGACGTAAAAGAAGATAGAAATGATTATGATTTACAACAGAAAAATAAAGTACGTCTCATTGACCCTCCATTACTTTGTGAAGGGAAAATCGTTCAGTCGTCTGCCATATCAGAAGAAATAAAACAGATGAGTGATATCGCTTATGAAAAAGCGGTGAGAGGGATGTATGTGAAAGTAATTTCTAATTAATTTACTTTTATATAGAGAAAAGGTGTCATCAAATACGATGACACCTTTTTTTGTATAGGTTGTTCCTATGGATAAGGAATTTGAATTTAGAATTGCTATTAAAGGTGGTCTCTATACTGATATAAATTTAATATAAGACTGAGCATTAACAAATTGGTTGTTTAAAATTAAATCTTCGGAAATTAAATAAACTCCAAACAAATCACCCTTTGTAACCTCAAAATAACATGCCTTTCTTGCTAAAAAACTTTTTCTTTGTTTTATATTGTTTTTTGTAATTTCTAGCCACTTAATATTATTTGAATCTATATTTTCTTGGATTGCTTTTGTGGCCCATATTGTATTATCGTTTTTTATTATTACGAAAATATCACGTTTGCTCAGTTCACTTGGGTTTATATGGGCAATGATTGGATCGGCGCATTTCGCAGTAAAGCCCCCAATACATTCGATATTTAATGTTTTAATAGTTTCTTTAAGCATACTTGGCACCTCCATTAATTAAATATCAATATTTATAGTTAGAATTGTCTTATCTTACATTATATATTATTAATTCTGGAAATTCTAACGAGCCAAAGAACAAACTTACTTAATAAATTTTATATAAATTTAATTATATATAATAATAGGATAGGAGTAGTTATGATGGCACTTTTATTAGTCAGTATTACGTTGGCTAATATAGCATGAATGTTTATCATTACGGTTTCGGGAAGCACAGCCCTCAGCTATTAGTAAATGAAAAAGAAGTAGCACATCGCTTTTTAATGCGCTACTTCTTTCTCATTAATGATCAAACCAATTCCAAACTTCAATATCTCCAAGAGTAGCATAACGTACGTGCGGTGAATTTTGTAATTTTAATAACTCTTTCGACGGTCCAGTAATGACAATTCCGTATACTTTTACTCCGTTATCCTTTACGTATTTATAGCGTTTATCTAATTTTAGTTCTTTCTCAGGAAGCGCAGCTATTTTGCTTACCGTTTTTTTATGTGTAGAAAGAATACGCATCATTTCGATTACTTTATCTTCTGGCGTTTTTTTCCTGTCTGTGTCACTATCCAGGAATCTTACGTGTTCTGGAAACCCTATAGCTTCCCCGCCATGTAGGATGTAGTCTTCTACATTTGTTTTTTCTTGTCCAGTATCTAAAGCGTACCATACAGGAGTTGGAGAGAGTTCTTGTGCTTCAAATACGCTATATAAAAGTGGTTCTAATTCTTTTAAAGTGTAAGCTTTATCAAAAGATATTGCTATTTCTGCAACGGTTCCATCATGTACTTTTGTAAGTGTATCCCATACTTTTTTTGAAGATGCCTTTAAATAATCGCCTTGCTCTGTTTTGGGATGAACAAAGAATAGTCTTGGTTGATAGAATGGATTCATCCAAGCTTGGTTCGTGACATCTACAGATGATAAGAAGCTTTTTGTTTCTACTGTACCGAGTGGCATTTCTTTTTTACCGACGGTTTTTACTAAATCAAAGTGGCTATTTGTGCGAAAGAAAGCTTCTACACTTGTTCCGCCCCCCATAACACGGCTATTTGGAATGGTCGCTTCAAGTGCAAGAGAAGGAACCTCTCTAATTTCTTCTAGCCTTTTGTCATTATCAGCTTGAAAATAAAAGGCGGATAATACCCCGCCGATTATATATATAACGATACAAATTGATAATATAAAACCAAACGTTTGCAAACGATGTTTCCACTTAATTTTCCAAAAAGGAACTTTAAGATCTTTTGGCGGTAACTTTTTCTTAACTGGCTCTGTTTTTGCTAACAATTCATCCAAATGAGCTTCACATTCTTCACATATCTCAATATGACTTTCTAACTGTTCTTGTTCATCATGTGTGAGCGTTCCTTTTTCATACTTCTCCCATAGTTTTTTAAACTCTGCACAACCCACCTGTATCACTCCTTTATGCTTCGCGTTTCTTTTCGCCCGCGGTGTAATTCGATTTTTACTCTCGCTAAGGAGAGACCTGTCATTTCTGCTATTTCCTTATAGGAGAATCCGTAGTAATCTCGTAGTAGTAACACATTTCGTCTTTCGAGCGGAAGAGAGGATAAACTTTGTAACCAACTAGTAATCTTATGTTTTATGAAATATGCATGCTCTGTACTTGGCACGTTTGGTAAATGGAATTCTTCAACTGTAGTTGTTTTATATTTTTTCTCTTTTCGGTGCCAATCGATAAAGGCGTTATAGGCGATTGTAAACAACCACGGCCTAATTTCTTCTCCTTTATAATATTCAATGTGGACGAGCATTCGGTAAAATGTTTCCTGCATGAGATCTTCTGCATAGTGGGAATCTCCGGTTAGGGAGAGAAGATAGCGAAATAAATCATGCATGTGCTCTGAGTAAATTTCTTCTAATGTTTGACTTTGTTTCACTACATTTCCCTCCCTTCATAAATAACAACGAAATACATATAAAAAAGTTACAATTTTTTATGGAATTATAGTAAAAAACGTCAAGAATTGGATAACGTTCTCTTTTATCATAATACATATAAGGCGGGTGAACAGAGATGGAAAGCTATGAAACACAAATTCAAAGGTCAATTGATTATATTGAAGAAGATGTAATGGAAAAACAAACGCTGCGTAATTTAGCTCGTATTGCAGGTTTTTCTGAATCGCATTTTCATCGAGTATTCCAGGCGTTAGTAGGTGATACAGTAATGGAGTATGTTCGGAAGAGGAGGTTAGCCCGGGCAGCTTATCAACTTTCTCATACGGATGAAAAAGTTATTGATATCGCATTTGAACATGGCTTCCAATCTCATGAAACGTTCACGAGAGCCTTTAAAAAATTATTTCAAATGACACCAAGTGAGTATCGAAAACAAGAAATTGAAACACCGATGTATTATAGAGTCAATGTAAAACAACGAAAATTAAATCCATATTTAGGGGGCATACAAATGGAATATCGTATTGTAAATAAACCGGAATTTTTAGTGGCAGGTTATGAACTGAAGACGACAAGTAAAGAAGGGAAAAATCATCAAGATATCCCGGTTTTTTGGCAGGAGTATTTACAAAAGGATCTTGGAACGACGATTCCGAATCGTAAAGATACGAGCCAATGGGTAGAGCTTGGACTATGTACAGATTTTAATTTAGAAACAGGGGATTTCACATATATTATCGGAATGGAAGTTACAGATTTTGAGAATGTACCGAGTACAATTGCACAGCGCACTTTCCCGGCAGCAACATATGCAGTATTTACAACACCGAAAGTTCCTCATGAAGAAATGGTATCTTCTATCCATCAAACGTGGAATGCAGTATTCTCAGAATGGTTCCCGCATTCAGGATATGAACATTGCGGAGTTACAGAGTTCGAACTATACGATGAGCGTTGCCATGAAGATAAGAGTGAGTTCGCTCAAGTGGAGCTTTGGATACCGGTGAAGAAGAAATAATAGGAGCAGAGCGAATCATTGAGAGATGGTTCGCTTTTTATTGTGTGGGAGAAGGTTGCTATTGTCAGCTTTTGTCGGAAAATCGCTGATATATTTAGAGTTGCGGTCGATATATTCGAAAAATCGCTAATATAATTTCACTTACCGACATACTACTTTGAAAAGAGAAAATATAAAAAAGGTGCTATATAAAAGCACCTTTTCCTACGAATGAAACGGAAACACAAGTATAATAGTCGTTCCTTTCCCAAGTTCACTATCAATGGAAATCGTTCCGTTATGAGCATGAACGAGTTGCTTTGTAATGGCTAGGCCAAGCCCGGTTCCTATGTTGCTTTCTTCTGTATTTGTTCCTCTGTAATATCTTTCGAATAAAAGTTCTTTCGTTTTATCATCCATTCCTTTTCCGTTATCTGAAATAGATAGTGTAAATGAATTTGCATTTTGCGAAAGTTTTACGATTACGTTTGTCGTTTCATTATTATGTTTTACAGCGTTTGCTAATAAGTTTTCGATAATACGCTGGAACCATTTTTCTTCAATAAAATATTGGATTTTGCTTGAACTTGGCACAAATTCAATGTTTTGATTTTGTAGTGTCGGGTTATTAATAAATTGTAATAGTACTTTTTGGACGAACTGATTAATTTCAACATTTACGTGTTGCGCAGGAAGAGTATCATTTTTTAGTTGATACGTTAAGCTTAAGTCGTCAATTAATGTAGTCATATATTGAGATTTTTCTTTCATTACATGACCAAATTGTTGAATGTCTTGATCAGTCCAATTGTATTGCTTCGATTCTAGTAATAATGCATAGCCGTATATAGAGCTAAGCGGTGTTTTTAAATCATGCGTCAAACCAGTAATCCATTCTTCACGTGTTTGTTGCAGTACTTCTCTCATTGCATCGTTCTTTTTCAAAGTAATAGAAAGGTGCTCTAGTGAGTTTGTAACATCTTTAAATAGGCGGAACGACCATTTTTCTTTACCTGAGCGCCGGAATCGAATAGGTTTTCCTTTTTTACTAACAGGCTCTTCATATTTTCCTCCGGCTATGTTTTTAAGCCAGCGCATCGTGTGTAATAAAGGCTTTCCAAACTTATTTCCATACCAAATTGAAAGAATGACTAAATAAACAAACACAATAAGGAGGATTAAGCTGCATCCGATTAGAAATTTCTTAGTAAATACATCATCTATTTCATCATCTGGATAGTAATGATCATTTTTTGCTGATATAACGGCGAGATGACTGCTATTTGAATCGTAAAAACTAGATGTCCTTTCTTTATGATTCCACGGTTCTTTTTCATTAAGAGCAGTTTTTATCGCTGAAAATGTTTTTTTCTTTCCATCTGGATAGGAAAAAACTTCTTCGCCATTGTTATTAAATATTTGTAGTGTTGCTTTTTCTTTAGAAAGTAATTGTTTTTCTTGTTCAGTTAATGCAAATTCATTTAATGATAAAGAAGGATGTCCTTGTTGTATCGTTTTTAGTAATGTATTACTTTTTAGTTTGGCACCGTAAATAATGAGTACTGGTTTCTCTTCTAATTTAATTTCCCAATAAGTAAATTTATAAGGATTCTCTATACTATTTTGTAAATATGCAATTAAGGATGTCTTTGTATAAGAGGTCGGAACATCACTAGGTGTATTGAAGTTGTAAAGGACCTTTCCATCCTCACCTACAATTTGAAGCCAATCATTTTTTTCTACTATTAAATCTTTCACCTCAGATTTTAAGGTTATGTCATTATTTTTGGAAGAAATATATTCGGAAATTGTAAAGCTATCAGAATCAGAAATGTTAGGTGCATATAAAGTGCTAGTAAGAAGGAAAATTAAATAAGAAAGAGAAGCAACTACAGCGATAAGGAGCGTAAATAAAACGAAAACGTGTTGTAAGATAAACTGGATTATAAGTCGCTTATTAAAATTCATATCGTTAACCTACTTTGTAATGAACTTATAGCCAAGTCCACGAACTGTTTTTATGTATTCTGGTTTACTTGGATCTTGTTCAATTTTTTCACGTAGTTTTCGAATATGAACCATAACAGTATTATCATCTCCATTATAGGCAGGCGCTCCCCAAACTTTTTCATATATTTCTTCCTTCGAAAATACGTAGTTCGGATTCTCACAAAAGAAGAGTAGTAGTTGAAAGAGTTGAGCGGAGCATTCGACAATGCTACCATCTACTGTTAGTTCCGCAGAATGTTGATCGATTTCAAACCTCCCAAATGAAATGGAGTGTGTTTTTTGTTCTTGTATGCTTTGTTTCATATGTCTTCTAAGTTGGGCTTTCATACGAGCCACTACTTCTAGCGGATTAAATGGCTTCGTAATGTAATCATCCGCACCGTATGAAAATCCAGATATTTTATCTAAATCAGATGTTTTCGCTGTTAGGAAGAAGATAGGACAATCTGTCTTTTGGCGAATGATAGGACAAATATCGAAGCCGGACTGTCCAGGAAGCATTACATCTAAAATAATTAAATCATATTCATTTTGTTCAATGAGAGATAAAGCTATTTCCGCAGATGTTGCAGTTGTAATATGAGAAAACTCTTCTTTTTCAAGAATGGTAGTTAGTAATTGTAAAATTGCTGTTTCATCATCAACGAGTAAAATGTTTGCATGATACATATGAATCCCTCCTAATTTCCTCGAATATCATATCATCTTTTTGTAACTTATGGAATTTTTAAGGAAATTTTAAGGTTTTCTTTCACAAAAAATTAAGATTCAAATGATATGATAAAAGTAACATGGGGAGGAGATGAGTGTGAATCCGTTTCAAACGATGCGAGCTAGATATTTTTTAATTGTATTTGTACTATTAATTTTGGTAGCACGAAGTAGTAATGAATTGCTAGAAAGTACATTTCATATACAGAATTCTTCTTTTATAAGTATTCTTATATTTTATATCCTTCCGATAATGTGGCTCTTTTATGAGTATAGAAAGCACCGTGTTTCATTTGTACACTTTATTAATAAAAACGAAGCATTTAACCTGGTACAAGTTTTGTATATCGCGATTATGCTATGTGCTTTTAGTTACGGCTATCTTATTTTGTACATGTACAGCTTTGCATGGATTACACCAGATTTTATTATGAATGCACTACATGAACCAATTATAGATAGTACAGGGGAATATTTATACCAAGTTATTATGGTTGTATTTATTGCACCTATTATTGGTGAATTTGTTTTTCGAGGATTTTTACTTCAGCGTTTTGCAGCAAAATGGGGAACTAGCATAGCGATGATTGCTGTAGCACTTTTATTTGCTTGCTTACATGTTGATTTCCTCGGTGCAGTCGTGTTTAGCATCGTACTATCAATTGTATATATTCGTACGAAAAGCTTACTCATGCCAATTGCTATTCATATGTTAAACAATGCGTTTGTGCTTGGTGCTTCTTTTCTAGTAAGCAGAGAAAAGATAATGAGTTTTGCAGATTTTTCGAACTATACGACATTCTTTCCGGGACTAATTATTTTTATAGCGGGATTGAATTTAGTACTCATCTTTTTATTTGTTAATCGCAAATATTGGAGTAAAGAAGTTCCGGCTATATATGCGGAGAAGGCAAGAAGTTTTTCAAACGTAGTGGGAGATAAATAAGATGAAGCAGACGTTTGAGAAAATATTGAAGGAAATTGTAAAAGCTTTTGTGAAGAGATCCTGTAGTAGATACAATCGTCTTTCAGGAGTCTTATTTTAGGGACATTAATAATAGTCAATTTTATTGTAGAAGAAATGATGAAACGCATCTTCAGACAGTATGTGAAAAATGAAGAGAAGTATGTTAGGGTTCATAAAATTTTTGAAAAGTAATGGGGGCTTTCATTTTGTTTTATTTTATGAAAACTAAAGCATCATTAATTCGAAATTTGAAAGGGATGTATAAAATTATATGAATGGAACGATATCGTCAAATAAGTTTTTTTATTTGATTCTACTTAGTTTAGTGTTGATTACGACAGTAAATGTTGTTCTTCGCTGGGAGGAAGCTTACTTTTTCATGTATTTAGCGCTCCATTTATTAGGGATTTTATGTATAAGTGGTGGAATAGTTGCTCAGAAAAAGCAAGAAGAAAGTGTTAACTACATGTGTGTGACCGGTCTTATTTTACTTTTAGCTGTACAAGGTATTATGAAATATAGTTCTTTTTCTTTGCAAGATTTTAGTTTATTAATAGATGTGCTTCCTTAAGGAGGATAATTATCTATGTTATCGAAGAAGCAAATAGGATATATATTTGTTTTAGTCGGTTTTATTACGATTACTATAACGACGCTATTTTTCCAAGACTATGAATATGTACGTTATATAAAAGGTGCTGGTTTAATATGTTGGTTTGTAAGTGCGTTTCTTATACCAGATTATGAACCGAAGAAAGTGTCTAAAAATAGGTGAAACTCTTCTTGTAATAGAAGAGTTTTTTTATGTAAATAGAAGGAGCTAGAACAATTCTAACGATTAGCTTGTTCTAATTTAGAAAGTACGAACTTACAATAATAATAGACAGGCAGCATAGAGGAGGGAATAACGTGAGGAAAGTTATTAGGTGGTCGCTTTTTTTGTACGTTGGTTTTGCGCTATTTATATACTGGTATTTATTTGGATGGAATCATGAAATTATTCCGGACATGTATAAAGGAACGAGTGCAGATCCACAAACATTTATGAATGCAAGGGAGCTTACGCTAAGCCAAGATTATTCGCGCGTGAAAAATTTACTTTTCTTTTTAGCAACACCTCTTGAATGGATTATTTTACTGTTTGTGCTCGTGCTCGGCATTTCAAGACGATTTGAGAAATGGTCGAAGGAAACGACTAAAATAAGCGTCTTGCAAGTCGCGATTTATTTCTTTTATTTATCGTTACTTACAACAGCACTATCATTACCAGTACAATGGATCGGGCGTAAAGTATCTGTTGATTACGGAATTTCAACGCAAAGTACACAAAGCTGGATAAAAGATCATGTCATCGATTTTTGGGTGAATTATGCTACGATGTTACTCATTGTTTCTGTTCTTTTATGGCTCATCCGTAAATTCCCGAAGAGATGGTGGTTAGCAGGATGGGCACTCTCTGTACCATTTACAATCTTTTTAACATTCATACAGCCTGTTATTATTGATCCGCTTTATAACGACTTCTCGACGCTGAAAAATAAAGAATTGGAAACGAAAATTTTAGCTATAGCAGACAAAGCAGACATTCCAGCTAAACACGTATATGAAGTAAATATGTCGGAAAAAACGAATGCGTTAAATGCATATGTAACAGGAATTGGCCCTAATGCTCGCATTGTAATGTGGGATACAACACTTCAGCAATTAAAAGATAAAGAGATTTTATTTATAATGGCCCATGAAATGGGACATTATGTGATGAAACATATATATTGGGGCGTTGCGAGTTATGTCTTGATATCGTTTATAGGTATGTATTTAATTAGTCGTATTTTAAATATGTGTATTCGAAAATGGGGAGATACATTGCAAATTTCAAAATTGGCGTGTTTCTCAATTTTACCTTTATTTTTCTTAATTTCTTCTATATTATCTTTTGCGGTAAGCCCTGCATCAAATTACGTATCTCGTATAGAAGAACGAGCGGCAGATCAATATGCTTTAGACATGACGAAAGATGGTAAATCAGGGGTGAAAACTTTTCAATACTTATCAAAAACAAGTTTAAGCCAAGTAAATCCGCCGGCATTAGTGAAGTTTTTCTTATACACGCATCCGCCGATTTTTGAAAGAATTCATACGTTTGAACAATATGGGAAACAAAACAAAAAGAAGTAGCGATTATGCTACTTCTTTTTTATAGAAATATAAGTTTGATATTAGGAATATTTATCATTGCTTTTTATTGTGATTTTGTAAATAATAAGCTATAAAATTCTAAAAATCTGTTCAAGAAATCTCGGTTTCAATTGAACATCTGCACAGCGTAGCAGGGGGATTAAAACAGATTGTTTCCCAATTTACTCTTCAAAAGTAGTGGTGTATTTAAGTATATATATTGGTGAAACTCCTCTCAATAAATAATAAAAGATCATCCTTTGTAAGAAAAAAAGGATGATTCTTTCATGGGATTTTTTTATAGATCCTACCTTTGACATTCTCTTTTTTTACAGTTTTTTAATTGTAATATATAATAATATGTAATGTTTTTAGAATTTTTAGTTTATAAAAAACAATTGGAGGAGGAGAAGGTTGTTTAATAAAAAATCAATGCCGGCTATAAAAATGATTCTTTCGATGTCTATTTTCGGATCGATTGGATTTTTTTCAGTACAAACAGGTTTACCTTCCTTTGAATTAGTGTTTATTCGCTGTATTTGTGCGACTTTATTTTTAACATTATGTTGGTTCGTAACAGGGCAATATAAAAGTGAGAAATGGAACAAAAAAGAAATTATACAAATATTAGCTTGTGGTGTATTTCTCGTTTTTAACTGGGTATTTTTATTTAAAGCATTTGAAGTAATGTCGATTACAATTGCGATTTCTGTCTATCATCTTGCCCCAATCATCGTATTAATGATTGGCAGTATCGTATTTAAAGAGAGGCTAACAGTATTTGCGGTTATGTCGATCGTTATTTGTTTTATCGGTACAGTTTTAGTAGCTGGTGTAGATGGGAATGTATCGTTAGAAAAGTTAATGTCATCTGGAATGGTGTGGGCACTTCTTGCAGCGCTATTTTATGCTTTTACAACGTTGCTAGGAAAAGGAATTAAGCATACGAGTGCATATGCGATGACATTTTTACAAACATTTTTAGGTATATTTTTATTATTACCATTTATAGATTTCGGGGCGTTTCAAGGACTATCACAAACTAACTGGACAATGATTCTCGCGACAGGACTTATACATACAGGGTTCGTATACTACTTATTTTTTGACAGTTTAAGAGAGTTACCGACGAGACTTATTTCTGTATTAGTATTTTTAGATCCTGGCGTCGCAATTTTATTAGATACCGTCTTTACTGGATTCAAACCGACTAGTATGCAAATTGTAGGGATTGTTCTTATATTTGTAGGAATGGCGCTTACTTTCTGGAAGCCGAGGGATGAAAGAGCGAAAGTGTACTCAGAGGCATGATTTATTTTGATAATTGAATAATATTGTAAGGTTTTGGAGTTTTCAATATAATCAAAAAGAGGTAAAAAAAGAAAATAGTAAGGTGGAAATATTTCAATTATAGTAATATGTTGTTTTGGAAAAAGCGCAAAAGTTTTGCGCTTTTTTCTTATATATTTTACGTATATTTATTCACCTTAATGCAAAATAGGAATTGACTGTAGATGGGGAAATTTGGTTTGTTAAAGTGACATTTTATGATAAATAGATATTATTTAGTAACTTTATTATCAATGAAGTGTAAAGAGAAGTATGTGAAATATAGTTCATAAATTAGACAAAATTTATACAGATAAGTATATTGTTACTTTATCATTAATTCTTTATATTAGAAAAAAAGTATGTTTTCAGGGGGAAAATGCGGTGAAGAAAAAGATTTTAAAAGTAGCAACGGCTTTAACAATTATGGGTGGAGTTGTATTAAGTGCAGAAGGTACTACAGCAAATGCGGAAGTAGCTGCGAAGCAACAACAAGCAAATTCTGTTGTATTTAAAGATGTACCGAAAGGACATTGGTCTTCTGAAGCGATCCAAGCTTTAGCAGAAGAAGGAATTATGCATGGTTATGGAAATGGAAAATTTGGTTTTGGGGATAATATAACGCGTGAGCAGGTGGCGGCTTTAATTTATCGTACTATTGATTTTAGCGAAGCGTTTGAGGAAGGCGACATGATTGAGAACCCGTACAAAGATATTAATGAAAATTCAACAATGTTCCTAGAAGAAATTTTAGTATTAACAGAATTAGGTATCTTTAACGGTGATGGAACTGGGAACTTTAGACCGAAAGACACGCTAACACGTGCAGAAATGGCTCAAATTCTTACAGAAGCATATGATTTAGAAGTAAAAGGAATACCAGGATTTAAAGATGTACCAAAAGGACATTGGGCATACAATGCGATTAATGCAGTAGGTTCAAATGGTATTTCAGTAGGAGATGGAAAGGGTAACTTTGCTCCAGGTATGAAAGTAACACGCGAACAATATGCGCAGTTCTTATTTAAAACAATTTTTGAATAAGAAAACAAATAATTAGTAAATGAGCCAGTGTTGTATAACACTGGCTTTTTTGTATGTAATGATAGCGAAGTTAGACAGTTTTACAAAAAAACGAGTTGAATTTTCAAAAAAACCTTCCTTTTCTGAATATTTGTTATATAATATAAAACATAAAATCAAATCTGTTATAAAACAGTTTAAGAAGGGGATGCTAATATGTCGACGCAAACTTCACGGGTTACACTCGTCGGAGAAATATTACCAGCGTACAACGAAATATTGACACCTGAGGCGCTTAGTTTTTTAAAGGAACTACATGAAAATTTCAATGAACGCCGCACGGAACTTTTGCAAAAACGTGTGGAGAAACAAAAAAGAATTGATGCAGGGGAGTTTCCGAAGTTTTTAGAAGAAACAAAGCATATACGTGAAGGGGATTGGACAATCGCCCAGCTTCCGAAAGATTTAGAGGATCGTCGTGTGGAGATTACTGGACCGGTAGATAGAAAGATGGTCATTAACGCTTTGAATTCAGGAGCACATCTTTTTATGGCAGACTTTGAGGATTCGAATTCACCGACTTGGAGAAATGCTGTCGAAGGTCAAATTAACTTACGAGATGCTGCTAAGGGAACGATCTCACATAAAAATGAAAATGGAAAAGAATATCATTTAAATAGTAAAACAGCTGTATTAATTGTGCGTCCGAGAGGGTGGCATTTAGAGGAAAAACATATGCAAGTTGACGGGAAGAACATGTCTGGCAGTTTAGTAGATTTTGGTCTGTACTTTTTCCATAATGCGAAGGAGCTTTTAGCAAAAGGAAGTGGCCCGTACTTTTACTTACCAAAAATGGAAAGTTACTTAGAGGCAAGATTATGGAATGACGTTTTCGTATTTGCTCAAAAGTATATCGGCATTCCGAATGGAACGATTAAAGCGACTGTGTTAATAGAAACGATTCACGCTTCATTTGAAATGGATGAAATTTTGTATGAACTAAGAGATCATTCTGCTGGTTTAAACTGTGGACGATGGGATTATATATTTAGTTTCTTAAAAAGCTTCCGTAATCATAATGAATTTTTACTTCCGGATAGAGCGCAAGTCACGATGACAGCGCCATTTATGCGCGCGTATTCTTTGAAAGTTATTCAAACGTGTCATCGTCGTAATGCACCAGCAATCGGAGGGATGGCAGCACAAATCCCAATTAAAAATGATCCGGAGGCAAATGAAGCAGCTTTTGAAAAAGTGCGTGCTGATAAGGAGCGCGAAGCTTTAGATGGTCATGATGGGACTTGGGTTGCCCACCCGGGACTTGTACCGGTAGCGATGGAAGTATTTAATTACATTATGAAAACGCCAAATCAAATTTTTAGAAAACGTGAAGAAATACGTATAACAGAAAAGGATTTATTAGAAGTGCCAGTGGGAACGATTACAGAAGGTGGCCTTCGCATGAATATTAGTGTCGGTATTCAATATATTGCATCTTGGTTAAGTGAACGGGGAGCAGCTCCAATTTATAACTTAATGGAAGATGCGGCAACAGCGGAGATTTCAAGAGCACAAGTATGGCAGTGGATTCGCCATGAGGGTGGAAAGCTAAATGATGGCCGTAATATTACTTTTAAATTGATGGAAGAATTGAAAGAAGAAGAATTAGCGAAAATAGAAAGAGAGATTGGTAAGGAAGCGTTTCAGAAAGGGAGATTTGAAGAAGCTACAAAACTGTTTACAAACCTTGTTCGTAACGATGAGTTCGTACCGTTTTTAACATTACCGGGTTATGAAATTTTATAAAAAAAAGAAAAGGGGATGGAACATATGAAAAACGAAAGAATCGAGAAATTACAGGAAAGCTGGGAGTTAGATGAGCGCTGGAAAGGGATCGCGCGCCCGTATTCAGCTGAAGATGTAATTCGTCTGCGCGGATCTATTGATATTGAACATACGTTAGCATGCCGCGGTGCAGAGAAGCTTTGGCAATCACTTCATACAGAAGATTATATTAATGCACTTGGGGCATTAACAGGAAACCAAGCAATGCAACAAGTGAAGGCTGGATTGAAAGCAATTTATTTAAGCGGTTGGCAAGTAGCGGCAGATGCGAACCTTTCTGGACATATGTATCCTGACCAAAGCTTATATCCAGCGAACAGTGTACCAGCTGTTGTAAAACGAATTAACCAAACACTTCAACGTGCTGATCAAATTCAACATATGGAAGGAAGCGGTGATACAGATTATTTCGTACCAATTGTGGCTGATGCAGAAGCGGGATTTGGCGGACAATTAAACGTATTTGAGTTAATGAAAGGTATGATTGAAGCGGGTGCATCAGGCGTGCATTTTGAAGACCAATTATCTTCAGAGAAAAAATGCGGACATCTAGGCGGTAAAGTACTATTACCGACACAAACGGCAGTTCGTAATTTAATTTCGGCACGTCTTGCAGCGGATGTAATGGGGGTACCGACAATTATCGTCGCAAGAACAGATGCAGATGCGGCAGATTTAATTACGAGCGATATCGATCCTGTTGATCAAGAGTTTATTACAGGGGAAAGAACGCCAGAAGGATTTTATCGTACGAAAGCAGGACTTGATCAAGCAATCGCGCGTGGTTTAGCGTATGCACCGTATGCAGATCTCGTTTGGTGTGAAACGTCTGAGCCGAATTTAGAAGATGCAAAACGCTTTGCGGACGCAATTCATAAGAAATATCCAGGAAAGCTACTTGCTTACAACTGTTCTCCTTCATTTAACTGGAAACAAAAACTAGATGAAGAAACAATCGCGAGCTTCCAAAAAGAAATCGCATCATACGGTTATAAATTCCAATTTGTAACGCTTGCTGGATTCCATGCATTAAACTACGGCATGTTTGAATTAGCGCGCGGTTATAAAGAACGTGGTATGGCTGCATATTCTGAATTACAACAAGCAGAGTTCGCAGCAGAAAAACATGGTTACTCTGCAACGCGCCATCAACGCGAAGTTGGAACAGGTTACTTTGATGAAGTAGCACAAGTCATTACAGGCGGTACTTCATCAACGACAGCTCTAAAAGGATCTACGGAAGAAGCGCAGTTTACGAAATAAAGATAGAAATAGGTGCCGATTATAGGCACCTATTTCTATTTTATTGAAATTGGCATAGTTTTTTTATAAGAAATACTAAAAATTTGAAATTTTATTTTCAAAAAAGCTTGTACATTTTATTTTAAATATGCTATGATAATTTCAGTTGAATAGTTAAATTAAGCAATCCATATATTATCAAGTGCCGAAAACGAACGAGAAAAAGTATGTGAGAACTAGTTTATGTTTCGTGTTTGATAATGTGTGGATTCTTTTTTTATACAGGAAGACTAAAAAAATTGTATTTTCTTAGGAGGAAATAATCATGGCAGTAACAGGACAAGTAAAATGGTTTAACAACGAAAAAGGCTTCGGTTTCATCGAAGTTCCAGGCGAAAACGATGTATTCGTACATTTCTCTGCAATCGAAACTGAAGGTTTCAAATCTTTAGAAGAAGGTCAAAAAGTTAGCTTCGAAATCGAAGAAGGTAACCGTGGACCTCAAGCTAAAAACGTAATCAAACTATAATTTTATAGTTTATGATGGAAAAAAGGATGGCTTATGCCATCCTTTTTTTTATTGAGATATATGTACGTGACTATTATATTGGTAATAAAGACGAACCTTCTGGTGAATAAAGGAAGGCCTTTTAGTGTTCTTTTACAGCTCTTTTCTTTTCACGTTTCTTACATTCAGGGCATTTAGATTTACGAAAAGGTTTCGCAAAGAGCAGCAATATAAAAAATAAACCAAATATAATACTAGCTGAATTTTTTACGATAACAATGCTGCTATTTTTCATTTGGAT
This sequence comes from Bacillus cereus group sp. MYBK30-2, assembly GCF_051915945.1. NCBI lineage: Bacteria > Bacillati > Bacillota > Bacilli > Caryophanales > Bacillaceae > Bacillus > Bacillus cereus group sp. MYBK30-2. The sequence continues at coordinate 1,866,300 of NZ_JBQAFR010000001.1, read as the reverse complement.
CGTTGGATAATTGTGTTTTTCTTCCATGAGAAACCTCCACATATCGAATTTATACTTCAATTATAGCAAAAAGAACTGCTGTAATTATATGAAAAAAGGAATGTATTGCATATTACAAATGGCATGAATTCTTTTTTTTTACATATAGAATTCTCTTTTTATATAGGTTGTTTCGTCATTATCTGCATATTATTATTAATGAATTTATAGTGTGTTTGATAAATTATAAGTATTTGTAAAGAATTTTAGAATGTAAACCATTTCCTTTTTGCAGATGCTACAATTATTTATGCAGCTGCTACTATAAATGGAAAATGAAAAAGGAGACAGTAGACTATGGAAAGTAAAGTAGAGCGTTATGTCGAAAACTATGTTGTAAGCAAAAATACGATGGCCTTACTTCCTGTTGTTCTAAGTGAAAAAAAGGTTGTTACGCGAATTGTTGAAATGGAAGATTCTTTTTTCGTATTTCAAAAGCCACTTGATATTATAGAAAGAAGTTGTCGGAAACATGGTTCTAGTTTTTTTGGTAGAAAAGAAGGAACGAAGGAGTTAACTCGTATTACACATAAAGCTCCTATCGCAATTAGCCCGACAGATCAACTTTATTTTTTCCCTACGTATTCTTATTCTAGAAAAGAGTGTGCGTGGTTGTCTCATTTTCATATTGAAAGTAATAAAGAGCTAAAGGATGGAAATCTAATTATTAGATTTATTAATGGTTTTGCTGTGAAATTAGAAATATCAAAAAGTAGTTTTGAAAATCAGCAAAATCGTACAGCGAAATTGCGAACAGAGTATGAAGATCGTAAGAAAAAACAAGGAAATCCTTGCTTTAAAGAGATTGATAAAAGGGATGAATCAACATTAAGGCCAGCTTATGAGAAAGTGTATTTTGTTAGGGAAGAGGAGGTGTAAAAGGAAAGGGATGGGGGGACTCATCCTTTTTTGATTTCCTTATATATTTCATTTAATTGCCAAATTATTGAATTATTAGTTCTCTAATAATTTTAAATGGTGTAAAATTACAATATAAAGGTTATTTTCCTATATATAATTAATGTAGTGTGATTGCATATCATTTTATATTCAAGGCAGACATGATAGTTCTTTCCTTATTGTATAAAAAAGGGGGATGTTATGTTGAAAAGGAACATTTTATTTTGGGCGCAATATGTTCTTGTTTTGCCTATATTATTTATTACCTTTATGTTTACTGGTTTCGTTGGTAGTCAGTTAATGATAGGTGCTAAACAGCATTTTGTTTTTACGCCTCAAAATGCAACAGACTATAGTCAAATTAATGAAATTGATAAATTGCTATTTGCTTTTTCAATTCAACCATTTGTCACCATAGTATTTCTTCTGTCGATCGTGTACGTACTGACACTTATTGTCTTTCAAATTATTGAATGTAAGAAGCAAAGAAAGATATTACATAGCTTGCAATATATGATTCTTATACCAATTTTTCTTTACTTGTGGTTAGGAACGATGAAATTTTCCACAGTTGATTTAACTTGGATAGATAATTGGAAAGATTACCTTATATTCACTCCTACTACTATAAAGAATGAGCAAGATATATATATGATTGATAGGTTTCTATATAAATTTCGAATGTTACCAATTCAGAGTACAGTATTAATACTATCTTTCTTATATTTATTAATACTTATCGTGATTGATAGTATACGCTTGCTAAAAAAGTTTTTTGTAAGAACTAGCTAGTAGAAATAACCTTACGCGTAGTAAGGTTATTTTTTGGGAACATACGGATTATCACTTTCTATATATTCTTCTTTTTCATAATCTGTGCGTGGTGTCTAAATTATCTTCATATCCTGTCGAATATTGAAAGATTATTATAGTTTAATAAAGAAGGAATTCTAACGAAAGATATGGAACCTTAATAATTACATCTCCATATGTCATATCTACCATTTCCTCTTTCCTATAGGCAATGATACAGTAGAGGGAGTAATTAGAGTAAAGGGGTAAAGTGTAGAATGGATTTTCAGACAATCAAAGAGTATTTTTCACCAGAAAATATGGATCATATTGTTGAAAGTTATAAAGCGTTCGGACCACTTCTTGGTATTGGTTTACCGATGATAGAGGCGCTCATTCCAGCATTGCCACTCATTGTGTTTGTGTTGGCGAATGCTGTTGCATTTGGCTTTTGGTATGGATTTCTTTATTCATGGCTTGGATCAGTAATAGGAGCGTTACTTGTATTTTTCATTATCCGCCGCTTTGGAAGAAGTCGTTTTTTCTCTTTTGTAAATAAACATGAGAGAGTACGAAAAGCAATGGGGTGGATTGAAAGGAAAGGGTTTGCACCAATTTTTGTCATATTTTGTTTTCCATTTACACCGTCTGCGCTTATTAATGTTGTAGCGGGTTTATCACGTATTAGTGTGAAACAGTTTGGACTAGCATTAGCATTTGGAAAGCTTGTTATGATCTTTATTTTAACTTATATCGGTCATGATTTAACTTCGTTTATTCATAATCCGGTGAAATCAATTATCGTTGGGATTGTTATTTTTATTTTATGGTATGTCGGTAAAAAAATTGAAGTGAAATTAGAACTACATTAAGAATAGTCTTCTTGTAAAGGCAAGCTTCATTATTAAAGGGCGAGGGGAGAAGCGAATGAAGAAAACTTTGAAAAAAGAAGGCCTAGAGTGGATGAGAACAATCTTAATAGGTGTACTATTAGCTGTATTTTTTCGAACGTTTTTCTTTTCAACGTACGTTGTAGAGGGGAAGTCTATGATGCCGACATTGCAAGATGGCAATATGCTCGTTGTGAATAAGGTGAGTTATCAAGTAGGGGACTTGAATCGATTTGATGTTGTCGTTTTTCATGCGAATAAAAAAGAGGACTATGTAAAGCGAATTATCGGTTTGCCTGGGGATCATATTGAATATAAGCATGATAAGCTGTATATAAATGGTCAATTTATTGATGAGCCTTATTTAGAGAAGTATAAGAAAGAGGTAAATGGAAGGCAACTAACAGGTGATTTTACATTAGAAGAATTAACGAATGAAAAATTTGTGCCACCCGGATATATTTTTGTAATCGGTGATAATCGTCTTGGTAGCTGGGATAGTAGGTATTTTGGTTTTGTGAAAGCTGATACAGTTGTCGGGAAAGTTGATTTACGATATTGGCCAATTCAAGAGGTACAAACGAATTTTTCGAAAGGTTGATATAATAAATAGAAGTATAGGAAAAGACAAACAGCTCAGTTTGTCTTTTTTCGTGTCCTATAATACAATTATGATAGCAAACTAACGTTCGTTATGTAAGTGAAAGGTGGGGTTACATGTCACTTCGATTTGTGATTGGTAGAGCTGGAAGTGGAAAAAGTGCACTTTGTTTACGTGAAGTGCAAGAAGAGTTAAAACAGCGTCCACGAGGGAAAACAATATTATATCTTGTGCCAGAACAGATGACATTCCAAACGCAGCAGGCGTTAATTGGGAGCGAGGATGTAAGAGGTTCTATTCGGGCACAAGTTTTTAGTTTTTCGCGATTAGCGTGGAAGGTACTACAAGAAGTGGGCGGAGCAAGTCGTCTTCATATTGATGAAGCTGGTGTGCATATGTTACTTCGTAAAATTGTAGAATCCCGTAAAGATGGACTATCTGTGTTTCAAAAAGCAGCAGAGCAAAACGGTTTCTTTGAACACCTTGGTAGTATGATTGCGGAGTTTAAACGTTATAATGTGACGCCGTCTAACGTATATGAAATGTGGCAACAATTAGATGCGCACAGCAGTAGTGCAGAGCAAAAGTTGCTCGCGAATAAAGTGTATGATTTACAGTTATTATATGATGACTTTGAACGTGCTTTAATTGGAAGATATTTAGATTCAGAAGACTACTTACAATTATTGGTTGAGAAGCTTCCAGACTCTGAGTATGTAAAAGACGCGGAAATTTATATAGATGGATTCCATTCATTTTCTCCTCAAGAGCTAGAAATTGTTAGAGGGTTAATGAGATTAGGAACTAGAGTAACAATAACATTAACGCTGGATGAAAAAACGCTAGCACAGCCAGTGAATGAACTGGATTTATTTTATGAAACGACGTTAACGTATGAAAAAATAAAACAAGTAGCGCGTGAAGAGAAAATGGAAATTGAAAAAACGGTTCCACTTATGGAACAGCAGCGTTTTCATTCGCCAGCATTAGCGCATTTAGAAACTCATTATGAAGCGCGTCCAAATGAAAAGTTTCACGGAGAGGCGAGTGTAACGATTAGTACAGCGGCTAATTTACGAGCTGAAGTAGAAGGCGTTGCTCGTGAAATTCGAAGACTTGTGGCGGATGAAGATTATCGTTACCGAGATATCGCAGTACTTCTTCGTAACGGAGAAATTTATTACGATGTAATGCGAACTTTATTTATGGATTATAATATCCCGCATTTCATTGATGAAAAACGCCCGATGTCACATCATCCGCTAGTAGAATGCATTCGTTCTGCTTTAGAGATCATTAGCGGGAATTGGCGCTATGATGCGGTGTTTCGCTGCATAAAAACAGAGCTTTTATATCCATTAGACGTAAGAAAAGAAGCGATGCGTGAAGAGATGGATGAATTTGAAAACTACTGTTTAGCGTACGGTATACAAGGAAAGAGATGGACTTCTGAAGATCCATGGATGTATCGACGTTATCGTTCACTTGATGATGCAAGCGGAATGATAACAGATAGTGAACGTGAAATGGAAGAGAAAATTAATCGCCTTCGTGACATTGTAAGAACGCCAGTTATTCGTATGCAAAAAAGACTGAAGCGTGCTGGAACAGTTATGCAAATGTGCGAAGCAGTATACTTATTTTTAGAGGAGCTTGACGTTCCGAAAAAGTTAGAAGAGTTACGTATTCGTGCAGAAGAAAGCGGAGATTTCTTATTTGCGACAGACCACGAGCAAGTGTGGGAAGAGGTGATGAGTCTTCTTGATACGTTCGTTGAGATGCTTGGCGAGGAGAAGATGTCCCTTTCTATGTTTACTGATGTCATGACGACAGGTCTTGAGGCGCTTCAATTCGCGAACATTCCACCGTCACTAGACCAAGTGTTAATTGCTAATATTGATCGTTCTAGATTATCAAATGTTAAAGCGACATTCGTTATTGGCGTAAATGAAGGAGTGATTCCAGCAGCACCTATGGATGAAGGTATGCTTTCTGACGAAGAAAGAGATGTTCTTACCGCTGCGGGTATCGAATTAGCACCAACAACGAGACAAACATTATTAGAAGAACAGTTCGTTATGTACCAAATGGTGACGAGAGCGTCTGAGAAATTATATATATCTTGTCCGCTTGCGGATGAAGAAGGCAAGACGTTACTTGCTTCTAGCTTTATTAAGAAAATAAAAAGAATATTCCCTGATGTGAAAGAAGCGTTTATAACAAATGATGTAAATGACTTATCACGTTCGGAACAAATCTCATACGTAGCCACGCCAGAAGTAACGTTGTCTTACGTAATGCAGCAACTGCAAACGTGGAAGCGCTACGGATTTGAAGGCAATTTAGATTTTTGGTGGGACGTATATAACTTCTACGTTACTTCAGATGAATGGAAGCAAAAAAGTAGCCGTGTGTTATCAAGCTTATTCTATCGAAATCGTGCACAGAAATTGAGTACAGATGTAAGTAGAGATTTATATGGAGATACAATTAAGGGAAGCGTCTCTCGTATGGAGCTATTTAATCGTTGTGCGTACGCTCATTTCGCACAGCACGGTTTATCGCTAAGAGAGCGTGATATTTTCAAACTTGATGCGCCAGATATTGGTGAACTATTCCATGCGGCGCTGAAGAGAATTGCAGACAAGCTATTACGTGAAAATCGTACTTGGGCGGATTTATCAATAAAAGAGTGCGAGCACCTTTCTGCTTTAGTAATAGAAGAAATTGCACCGTTATTACAAAGACAAATTTTATTAAGTTCGAACCGTCATTTTTATTTAAAACAAAAACTACAACAAATCATTTTCCGTACGTCACTTATTCTTCGTGAACATGCGAAGTCGAGTGGATTTGTACCAGTTGATTTAGAAGTTCCATTCGGTATGGGTGGTACTGGATCACTTCCGCCAATGGAATTCGCATTGCCAAATGGTGTGAAGATGGAAGTAGTTGGCCGTATTGACCGTGTTGATAAGGCGGAAGATGAGAGTGGTACGTTCCTTCGTATTATTGACTATAAATCAAGTTCAAAGGCGTTAGACTTAACAGAAGTGTATTACGGATTAGCACTTCAAATGTTAACGTATTTGGATGTTGTTACTTCAAATGCACATACGTGGATGAAAAAGGGTGGTACTGCATCACCTGCGGGCGTATTGTATTTCCATATTCATAACCCGATCGTTGAGATGAAAGGCGATGCATCTGAAGAAGAAATTGAAAAAGAAATTTTAAAGAAATTTAAAATGAAAGGACTTGTACTAGGAGATGCTGACGTTGTTCGTTTAATGGATAATAAACTTTCAACAGGAAGCTCTGATATTATTTCTGCTGGTCTGAAAAAAGACGGTAGTTTTAGTGCGCGTTCTAGCATTGCAAGTGAGCAAGAGTTTAACGTACTTCAAAAATATGTACACCATACGTTTGAAAATATCGGTAAGGACATTACAGAAGGTGTTATTGATATTGCTCCGTACAAAATGGGGAATAAAGCGGCATGTACATTCTGTAACTTCAAGTCTGTTTGTCAATTTGATGAATCACTTGAAGATAATCAATTCCGTACGTTAAAAGATATGAAAGATAGCGAAGCGATGGAGAAAATAAGAGAGGAGGTCGGCGGAGAATGATAGAAAATTGGCCTAAAAAACCAGAGGGTAGTCAATGGACAGATGACCAGTGGAAAGCGGTTGTAGCGAATGGACGTGATATTTTAGTTGCAGCAGCAGCTGGATCAGGGAAAACAGCGGTATTAGTTGAACGTATTATTAAAAAGATTATTAACGAAGAAAGTCCGGTAGATGTCGATCGCCTGCTCGTTGTAACGTTTACGAATGCAGCAGCGCAAGAAATGAAAAACCGAGTTGGGGAAGCGTTAGAAAAAGTATTAATTGATGAGCCAGGCTCGCAGCACATAAGAAAACAGCTTAGCTTATTAAATAAAGCTTCCATTTCGACAATTCACTCATTTTGTTTACAAGTCATTAGAGGATATTATTACATGCTTGATGTCGATCCTCGTTTTCGTATTGCGAATCAAACAGAAAATGAGTTATTAAAAGAAGAAGTGCTAGATGACATATTAGAAGAAGAGTATGGAATCGAAGATAATCATATTTTCTTTGAACTCGTTGATCGTTATACGAGCGACCGTAGTGACGATGACTTACAACGAATGATTTTAGCGCTTCATACAGAATCAAGAGCGCATCCAAACCCAGAGAAATGGCTTGATAAATTAGTAGAAGCATACGACGTTGAAGGAAAGACGATTGAAGACTTAGTGTACGCTTCTTACTTATTAGAAGATGTGAAATTCCAGCTTGAAACGGCGGAAGAGCATATTCGTAAAGCGACAGAACTAGCAATGCTTCCTGACGGTCCAGCACCTCGCACTGAAACTTTACAAGCAGATTTAGCTTTACTTGGAACGTTATCAGGCGCAGCTCGTGAGTCGTGGACAGGTGTTTATGAAGCGATGCAAAATGTATCGTGGCAAACGTTAAAGCGTATTAAGAAAAGTGATTATAATGAAGATATTGTAAAACAAGTAGATTCTCTTCGTAATAAAGCGAAAGATGAAGTGAAGAAATTACAAGAAGAACTATTTAGCCGCAGACCAGAAAGTTTCTTACGAGATTTTCAAGATATGCATCCTGTATTAGAAAAGCTTGTTCAGCTTGTAAAAGTATTTACAGGTCGTTTCCAAGCGATAAAACGCGATAAAGGAATGGTCGATTTCACAGATTTAGAGCATTTCTGTTTACAAATTTTAAGTGAGCCAAATGAAGATGGTGAAATGCGTCCATCAGCAGTAGCACTTCAATATCGTAATAAATTTGCTGAAGTATTAGTCGATGAATATCAAGATACGAACTTTGTGCAAGAATCGATTATTAAATTCGTAACGAAAGATTCTGAGAGTGAAGGAAACTTGTTCATGGTTGGTGATGTGAAGCAATCGATCTATCGTTTCCGACTAGCAGAACCAGGCCTATTCTTAGGAAAATATAAACGTTTTACATCAGAAGGATTAGACGGCGGAATGAAGATTGATTTAGCGAAAAACTTCCGTAGTCGTCATGAAGTGTTAGCTGGTACGAACTTTATCTTCAAACAAATTATGGGCGAAGAAGTTGGGGAAATCGATTACGACGCTGATGCTGAATTAAAGCTAGGTGCTAGCTATCCAGAAGGTGAGGATGTAGCGGCTGAACTATTATGCATCCAGCAAACGGAAGAAGAAGTAATAGATGGAGAAGAAGGTACAGAAGTAGAAAAAGCGCAGCTTGAAGCTCGTCTTATGGCGCAGCGAATTAAAGCGATGGTCGATTCAGGTTATGAAGTGTATGACCGTAAAACTGATAGTATGCGCCCAGTACAATACCGCGACTTCGTTATTTTACTTCGCTCAATGCCATGGGCGCCGCAAATTATGGAAGAGTTAAAGTTACAAGGAATACCGGTATATGCTGATCTTGCGACTGGTTACTTTGAAGCGACAGAAGTAAATATTATGATGAACGTATTCCGCGTTATTGATAATCCGATGCAAGATATTCCGCTTGCTGCTGTACTTCGTTCGCCGATCGTTGGACTAAATGATGAAGAACTTGCGACGCTTCGTGCTCATGGAAAGAAAGGTTCGTTTTATGAAGTAATGAGCTCATTCTTAAAAGGAGCACCACTTGAAGAAGAGAAAGAACTACATGATAAATTAGAATGGTTCTATAATTTACTGCAAGGATGGCGTGAATTTGCACGCCAACAATCCCTTTCAGATTTAATTTGGAAAGTGTACGGTGAGACAGGTTATTATGATTTCGTTGGTGGCTTACCGGCTGGAAAGCAACGACAAGCGAACTTACGTGTACTATATGACCGCGCAAGACAATATGAAGCAACATCGTTTAGAGGATTATTCCGCTTCTTACGTTTTATTGAGCGTATTTTAGAACGTGGTGATGATATGGGAACGGCAAGAGCCCTTGGAGAACAAGAAGACGTAGTTCGCATTATGACGATTCACAAAAGTAAAGGGCTTGAATTCCCTGTCGTATTTGTAGCGGGACTCGGTCGCCGTTTTAATACACAAGATTTAATGAAGCGTTTCTTACTTCATAAAGATTTCGGTTTTGGTTCACAATTTATCGATCCTCGCAAACGGATTAAATATACGACATTATCGCAACTAGCGATTAAACGTAAAATGAAAATGGAATTAATTGCGGAAGAAATGCGTGTACTATACGTAGCTTTAACCCGTGCGAAAGAGAAGTTAATTTTAATTGGAACGGTTAAAGATGCCAATAAAGAAATGGAAAAATGGCTTGATGCACGGGAACATGGAGAATGGTTATTACCAGACCACATACGTGCTGGAGCGTCATGTTATTTAGATTGGATTGCCCCTTCACTATACAGGCACCGTGATAGTGAGATGCTTCTTGAGTTAGGGCAAGGGAATATTCCAGCTGAAATTTATGAATATGATACGAACTGGAAAGTAGAAGTTGTTGAAGGAAAAGATTTACTTGCACCAGAACCAGTTCAAGAAGAGAAACAAGAATTGTTAGAAGCACTTCGTGAGAAAAAGGCTGTTCCGTTAGAAAGTGAACGGAAAGAAGAAGTGTACGACAGATTAATGTGGGAGTACGGATATGAGGAAGCAACATCTCACCGTGCGAAACAATCTGTAACAGAAATAAAGCGAAATTATCAATCTGAAGAAGGAAGCGATAACGCCTTTATTAAAAAACTTCGTGCCCCAATTAAAACACGTCCGCGCTTTATGGAGAAAAAAGGATTAACGTATGCCGAGCGAGGAACAGCAGTCCATGCCGTTATGCAACATGTAGATTTGAAGAAACCGATTTCGATTGAAGTTCTTCAGGAACAAATTGCAGGAATGGTAAATAAAGAATTATTAACATTCGAACAAGCTGAAGAAATAGCAATCGAAAAAGTGATTTCATTCTTTGACAGTGACTTAGGTAAAAGGGTATTAGCAGCGAAAAGTGTTGAGCGTGAAGTGCCATTTACGATGATGCTTTCAGCAGAAGAAGCGTATCAAGATTGGCAAGGTAAGAGCGAAGAAACAATACTTGTCCAAGGGGTTATCGACTGCATGATTGAAGAGGAAGATGGAATTACTTTAATCGACTTTAAAACAGATACGATTGAAGGAAAGTTCCCAGGCGGATTTGATCAAGCGAAACCAATCTTAGAAGACCGATACAAAGTGCAGCTTTCACTATATGCAAAAGCGTTAGAGAAAAGCTTGAAACATCCTGTGAAAGAAAAGTGTTTATACTTCTTTGATGGGAATCATCTTGTAAATATTGATGAATAGAGTTTGGAAAGGGGTTATGGAGTATGGCAACGTTAAGAACTTGTGATCAAGGACACGAGTACTATAAAAGTAGCCATTGCCCAACTTGCCCGACTTGCGAGAAAGAGAGGAAGCCGAAAGAAGGCTTTCTCTCTTTTCTTTCAGCACCAGCAAGGCGAGCGTTAGAGCACCATGGGATAACGACTGTAGAAGAACTTTCAAAGTATAGTGAAAAAGAAATTTTGAAACTGCACGGTATGGGACCTGCATCTTTGCCTAAATTGAGAATGGCTTTAGAGGAAAAGGGATTATCATTTAAATAAAATGAAACTGTAATCAGTGGGGACTAGCATCTTCACTGATTATTAGTTTATATAAACGGCTTTTTAAACAGCTAGATGAAAGGTGATATAGTGGATAGTATAACGAAATATCAATAAGAAAAAAGTAGGAGAGCATTCTCCTACTTTTTTTACGCTGTTGCAATTTGATCTTGGTCTGCAACGTCCGAATCAAATGTATTTGTTGCACTAACGCCGCTAAAAGTATTAACGACAAATCCAACATTGGAAGCCCCAGACCCGTTATAAGCTTTCGTATTTTCTTTCGGAGATACGTTATAAAAATCCCCTAAATTGAAAGAGCCATTACTATTTTGAACGACGAGATTCCCCACAACTGAAGGCATACCATTCACCTACTTCACTAAGCTTTTTAATTACTATATGAATTATTTAGAAGAAGGTTCGTCAGTAATGTATTGTCGAATTTGCATAATACGAGAGTTATTAAAAGCATAATCAACATTTCCAATTTGAAAGCAACCAGAAGTTAAAAGTGTTCGCACTTCAACGTTGTTTACTTCAATAAAAGGACGTTCATTTATAATATTTACTTTTACATCTGTTGTTCGCTTTGGCATAGTAATGTATTCATCTGTGAAAACTTCAAAAGCATCAAAATGACCTTCTCCTTTTAAATAATAAGGAATTTCCCGATGAACCAAAAGCGCCCTGCTTTTTAATTCCATTTGATTTGCATCACCAACTTGAAATACTGCAGCAATCCCCAAAGAAATAATAGAAACATTTTGGACAACTGGAACATGATGTAACATAATGTTGAGTCTCCTCAACCTGGAGTCGTAGGGACAGCTGATACTAATGGTACAAACGGTCCCTCTGTAACGGATTCGAATGGCGTATCAAGAATAGAAGTAAGGATGAGAAGGTTTGCATCTCCAATTAAAAATAATGCGGAAGAAGAAACCCCGTTCATTTTAATTTGCCCTACTTTTAACTCACGGTTTACAACATTTAAATTCATCCATACTCACTCCTTTCGGAAATTGCCCGGTATGTGTTGAATAAAAGATAGGAAGGCTTTGTCAATATCTTGTTTCATCGCTTGAATAATGACTTCGCGCAAATACTCTGGATCTGTTGAAATACCTTCATATGACTGAACTTGTGATAAATAATAAGGAAGTCTATGTTCCATCTGTTTTTTTATGTCATCAATCATCATTTGTCGATACATCTCATCAAGTGGTGTTCGCTCTTCGTGTTCAAAATGGAGAATTCGATTATATGCTTCTTCATCTAAGTAGCGATGCATTTCTTGAAGGATACCTTGATAAAAGTCTGGATTTGTTTCTGTTTCAGGATTTACTTTCAGCGTTTCTGTATCCACTTCAAAATCTTCAATTTGCTGCCCTTTTTTCGCAAATGGATTCAAGCCAATATTTAAAGTACCATTTAAGTTTTCTACTTTTAATTGATCGAATTTATATTCCACTTTTCCTATAGAAGAGGAGGGGCGACTTTTTAATTCATTAAGCTCTTCTTGTAATAGGCGAACTTGATTTTCAAGATTGAGAATGGTTTCTTGCTGCATTTGGAGAGCTTGCTGAAGTTGGTGTAAATAAGTATATATATCTTGATTCATTTTGTGAAACCTCCTTTTCAATAGGGAGGGTATATTACTGCTATATATTTATGATAAGGATGGCCTAAGAAGAACTAGTGAAAGGCTTAAGGGAAATAATTTGTCCTTTTGCATTTAAAGGGCGAAGAGGTGCTGTAAACCCGCCGGTATTTGAGAATTTAGAAAGAGCCTTAATACTACCTGCAGTTCCGATTTGGAAAACAGAAGATGTCGTAATGCTATCGATTTTAATACTGTTAATGATAATACTTTGGTTTACATAGAAATTCAATGTAATCGCCTCCTTTAGGTAGAACCGATTATTGCTTGATCGATTACATCGGAATCATTTACAGTCGTTGAACTTTGATAATTGTAGACAGAGATATTATCACCAACATTAAAGGAGCCGGCCCCGGCAAAAGCACGTGAATAACTAATAGGTCTAATCGCAAATACATCTCCAATATGAAAAATACCACTTGATCCAATATTAACGATACGAATATGTCCGACCATAGCTGGCATACAAAACACCTTTCATTTTTAAAATTTTCTTTTCTACTATTGTATGGGCGTTTTCAATAAAATGTGTACTTTTTTTAAATAAAAGAAACACACACGTTATTGCGTATGTGTTTCGAGCGTTTGAGTGTGCATGTAATCCGTATGTATATGCCAAATAACATTTAAGAGCCTGTCCAGTTCCTGGCTACAATCCACTGTTTTTTGAGAAGTCATTCCGTAGCGTTCAGCAAAATAGATCATTTTTTCGCGTTTTTTTTCGATTGCTTGCTCAAACATTGAAATCGGCTCCATCTCTCAATAAATTTTAACTATATATGTAGTACATATTATACAAAAATTCCATAAAAAAGAAACATCTTCGCTAAAAAAAGTATAATTTCTACATTTTATGTCAAATCACGGATGAGGAACGAATATAAGAAGGGAGGAATATTGTAAAAATTAGCGTGCATGAGAAGGTTTTTTTCTTAAGGATGCGAATACAATTAAAGGGTATGAGTTTTAGGATGGAGAGTGGAAATATTGCGTTTTGTAACGGCGAAGAAGGAAGAAAAGGTATTTGTTGGTATTGTGGACGAAGAGGAAGAAAGAGTATTACATTTAAGAGAAGCGCAAAGACAAAAGGGTGAAAAAGTTACCATTCCGATTACAATGTTAGAATGCATTGAAAGAGGAAGCGAATGTCTTGAAAAAGTGTGTGATATTGTAAATTGGGCGAAGAAAAATGCGGGAGCGGCGTATTATCCGTTAACAGAGGTGAAAATTTTAGCGCCGATTCCAAGGCCGAGAAAGAATATTTTGTGTGTTGGAAAAAACTATCGCGAGCATGCGGTAGAAATGGGAGGAGTAGAGTCTATCCCAGAAAATATAATGATCTTTACGAAAGCGCCAACAACAGTTATTGGAATTGATGAGCAAATTAATGGTCATCCTCATGCAACAAATGAACTAGATTACGAAGGAGAACTAGCAATTATTATTGGTAAGCGAGGAAAACAAATCAAAAAAGAAAAGGCCCTTGACCACGTTTTTGGATATACAGTTATAAATGATGTAACTGCTCGGGATATTCAAAGGAAACATAAACAATTTTTCCTAGGGAAAAGTTTCGATACATTTTGTCCGATGGGACCGTATTTAGTCCATAAATCATTGATTGAAATGCCGAATGCATTACACATTGAAACAGTAGTAAACGGAGAGGTAAGACAAACTTCAAATACGAAAGAAATGATTTTTTCAGTGGAAGAAATTATTTCGACTATAAGTAAAGGCATGACATTAGAGCCAGGCGATGTTATTGCGACGGGGACACCAGCCGGTGTTGGGAAAGGTTTTACGCCACCGAAGTTTTTGCATGCTGGTGATGAAGTTGTTATTACGATAGAAGGAATTGGTACGCTGAGAAATATAGTGAAGTGAAGAAAAGAGCTATCTTGTGAAAAGATAGCTCTTTATTATGGGCGTGGATTATTGGAATAATCTAAAATAGCGAAAATATACAATCCGATTAGTGCTAAAGTACAAATCCCAATTAGCATTACCGCAAGTGCGCTTCTTTCGCGACCAAAACCGATAATTGTAAGAAAAACAGCAGTCCAAAATGACGCTTTAAGTAGTGTGAATGTATGAGGAGTTGAATAGTGACTGAGTAACGTTGTGGATAATATGAAGCCGATGAATGTAATAGAAATAAAAATTGTAGCTAAATAGTTAATGTGTTTACCATATTTCAACAGCATACAGTTGTCCTCCTCTTGATAAAAAACAGAATATTCAATTTTATCTTACTTTAAATTATTGAAAAAGGAAAGAGGCTGTCCTAAAATATAGGACAGCCTCGCTATTATTAAGATAATACAGCTTTAATTTTTTGGAATGCCCACTCTAAATCTTCTTCAGAGATTACTAGAGGTGGTGCGATACGAATTACGTTTTCATGTGTTTCTTTACATAATAGACCAGCTGCTTTTAGTTGTTCACAGTAAGGACGAGCTGGCTCGTTTAATTCGATACCGATGAATAAACCTTTACCGCGAACTTCAGTAATCATTGGGTTATCAATTTCTTTTAATTGCCCAACTAATTTTTCTCCTAATTGAAGAGAACGCTCTGTTAATTTTTCTTCTTCTAATACTTCAAGAGCTGCGATAGAAACAGCACATGCAAGTGGGTTACCACCGAATGTAGAACCGTGAGAACCTGGCTCGAATACGCCTAAAATGTCGCGGTTTGCTGCAACGCAAGAGATTGGGAACACACCGCCGCCAAGTGCTTTACCAAGTATGTACATGTCAGGAGTTACATTGTCCCAGTCGCAAGCAAATACTTTACCAGTACGGCCTAAACCTGTTTGGATTTCATCTGCTACGAATAAAACGTTTTCTTTTTTACATACTTCAAAAGCTTCTTTTAAGAAACCAGCTGGTGGAATGTTAATTCCTGCTTCACCTTGGATTGGCTCTAAAATGAATGCAGCTGTATTTGGTGTAATCGCAGCTTTTAACGCTTCTAAATCACCGTAAGGAATTACAATAATGCCAGGAAGCATAGGACCGAATCCACGCTTGTACTCTTCGTTTGATGACATAGAAACAGCACCCATCGTACGTCCGTGGAAGTTATCTTCACAAACGATGATTTCTGCACGGTTTGCTTCTACTTTTTTCACATCGTAAGCCCAGCGACGAGCTGTTTTAATTGCAGTTTCAACAGCTTCTGCACCTGTATTCATAGGAAGTACCATATTTTTATTAGTTAGTTTCGCAACTTTTTCGTACCAAGGACCTAATTGGTCGCTATGGAAAGCACGAGAAGTTAACGTAACGCGATTTGCTTGATCGATTAAAGCGTTAATAATTTTCGGGTGACGATGACCTTGGTTAACTGCAGAATATGCACTTAGTAAGTCCATATAGCGGTTTCCTTCTGGATCTTCTACCCAAACACCTTCTGCTTTAGAAATAACGATTGGAAGTGGATGATAGTTATTTGCTCCGTATGTGTCTGTAAGTTCGATAATATCCTTAGTTTGAATCATGATTGTTCCCCCTTTTGTTATTACAAGAAGTTTGTAAATACTCTAAATATTATAGCATTTAAATATAAAAAAGCGAAACATTTCCTGAAAATAAATGAACATGTTATCATATAGAGTGAAAAAGTGTGAAAAGAGGAGGTAGGGATACGATGATACATATGCATATTACAGCATGGGCGTTAGGATTAATTTTATTCTTCGTGGCGTATTCACTTTATTCGGCAGGAAGAAAAGGTAAAGGTGTACATATGGGGCTTCGCCTTATGTATATTATCATTATTGTGACAGGTTTCATGTTGTATATGAGTATTATGAAGACAGCAACAGGTAGCATGCACATGTGGTATGGCTTAAAAATGGTAGCTGGTATTTTAGTTATCGGTGGAATGGAAATGGTTCTTGTAAAAATGAGCAAAAACAAACCGACAGGGGCGTTTTGGGGCTTATTTATTGTCGCGCTTGTAGCGGTATTTTATCTTGGACTGAAATTGCCATTGGGCTGGAAAGTATTCTAATAAAGAAAATAAAACCACCTTATGATCTCAAATATTTGGGAGATAAGGTGGTTTTTTATTTTATGTTGCATCGATATGTAGCTCTTCTCCGCTTACCTTCGTAAATCTTAAAATATTCTTATTAGAGGAAGAGTAGCGCACGAAATGATGTTGCAATGTACAAATCATTTCTTCGTTATCGAACAAAAGAATATTTACTCCTTCGCACGGTCCATCTTTCGGTAAGAATGATAAATAATTATGACAATACATGCAATCATATAAAGAGTAATTAAGCGATTGCAATGAGTCGGTTAACAATGTAAAGACAGAGTCGGGTAACTCCTCAAGCCATTCATTATAGCTAAGAAGTAATTTTTTTCGAATTCGTATCATTTCCCCGTTTTGGAGAGGATGTTGTTCATTTGCAATTTGTAATATGTTTTGTTCATAAAAACGCGCTGGTAGCCAATTGTTGTTATATAAAATTTCAAAACCATCATCGGCGATATCTTCTAATAAAAAAGCTTCATCATTTTCATCATCAAAGAATACCCATTCATTGTTTATATATTCCACATTACCGATTGTATGGGCGCGCGGTTGGTTATACAAAATATGTTTGCGTTGTGCCATAGTTCATTTCTCCTTTTATAGAAGTAGTTATTCTTGTTATGGACAGTTCGTACGTTCTTTATAACTAGACACACCTAAAGATAGATGGGCATACAATAAAACACGCTACACACAGTGAAACTGCTATTCCATGTATGGATAGTTAGTTATCGTCAAGTTTGTTGTTTTTATGTATCCGCACTCATAGGGTGGGGATTACTGCACGTTCAGAAACTTATATTAGATTAGGAAGGATGATTCTTATGTGCGGGATTACAGGATGGGTGGATTATAAACGCTCATTAGAAGGGGAAAGGGACGTCGTGACGAAGATGGCGGAAACGCTAGCGAAACGCGGACCAGATGATAACAAAGTTTGGATTAAAGGGAACGTCGCATTTGGGCATAAGCGGTTAATCGTTGTAGATCCTGAAGGTGGTAAACAGCCAATGACTTGTTTAAAAGACGAAACGAGTTATGCGATTTGCTATAACGGAGAGCTCTATAATACAGAAGATATTCGGAAAGAGTTATTAAGAAGAGGTTATACATTTAAAGGGCATTCTGATACAGAAGTACTATTGGCATCTTATATTGAATGGAAGGAAGAATGTGTCGATCATTTAAACGGTATATATGCGTTTGCAGTATGGGATGAGAAAAATGAAAGAGTCTTTATTGCCAGAGATCGATTAGGTGTAAAGCCACTATTTTATAAATATGATAGCAGCCGATTATTATTTGGTTCAGAGTTAAAAGCGATATTGGCACATCCAGATGTAAAGACTGAAGTAACGTTAGAAGGATTGTCAGAAATATTCGGTTTAGGGCCATCTCGAACTCCTGGTCACGGTATATATGCTGGTATTCAAGAACTGCGCCCGGGCCATGCAATGACGTTCTCAAAAGACGGTTTATGCATATGGAGATATTGGAATGTGGAAAGTAAAAAACATGAAGATTCATTTGAAGAAACAGTAGAGAAAACACGTTTTTTATTACAGGATGCGATTACGAGACAATTAGTTTCTGACGTACCGCTATGTACATTTTTATCGGGTGGTGTAGATTCAAGTGCTATAACAGCAATTGCCGCAAAAGAATATGAAAGATCAGGGAAAGGGCAATTGCACACGTATTCTATTGACTATGAAGATAACGAAAAATATTTTAAGGCGAATGCATTTCAGCCAAATTCAGACGCACCTTTTATTAATTTAATGACGGAAACGTTTCGAACGACCCATCATCGTTGCGTCATTTCAAATGAACAACTAGCACAGTATTTAACAGAAGCAGTGCTCGTTCGCGATTTGCCTGGTATGGCAGATATTGATTCTTCATTATTATGGTTTTGTCGTGAAATAAAACAAGATTTTGTCGTTGGTTTATCCGGAGAATGTGCAGATGAAATATTCGGTGGTTATCCATGGTTTTATAGAGAAGATGATTTACAATCAAGTGCATTTCCATGGATGCGATCTACAGAAGCGCGTGAACAACTTCTAAAGAAGGAGTGGAGAAGGAAACTAAATTTGCAACAATATGTACAGCGTCGCTATGAAGAATCCATTCAAGAAGTACCGATCTTAGAAGGGGAAAGTGCGCTAGAAGCGAAGAGACGACAGTTATTTTATTTAAACATGGTTTGGTTTATGACAACACTATTAGACAGAAAAGACCGTATGAGTATGGGGGCAAGCTTAGAAGTACGCGTTCCGTTTGCGGACCACCGACTTGTCGAATATGCTTGGAATATTCCTTGGGAAATGAAAATGTATAAAAACCGCGAAAAAGGTCTATTGCGTAAAGCGTTAGAGGGATTACTTCCAAATGATATATTGTATAGAAAGAAAAGCCCGTATCCGAAAACGCATAATCCGCACTATACGAAAGCAGTAACAGTATGGCTCCAAGATTTATTAACGGATAAAGGATCAATTTTACATGAACTGTTCGATAAAGAGCAGCTGAGTGGATTGATCGAGTCTGGCGGCAGTGCATTTCAAACGCCATGGTTCGGTCAATTAATGACAGGGCCACAACTTTTAGCTCATTTAGCGCAAATTCATGTTTGGTTTAAAGAGTATGGGGTAAATATTAAAGAATAGGGAAAGGGCGGCTTGCATGTTGTGTAAGCCGCCCTTTCTTCTATTTCACTTGAATATAAATATATCTATTGTATTTTCCATCATCTGTTGTTGCGGTTAAAACAACGCGTCCAGTTTTTAAAGCTTTCACATGAGTCGTATTACTTTTGTTTTCCAGGGCAATGATGCTTGCGTCACTGCTTTTCCAAACTATATTTTTATTTGTTGCATTTTCTGGAAGAACGGAGGCAGATACAAGTTTTTCATCTCCTTGCTTGATCTCAAAAGATCGTTCGTCTACTTTGATGCCTGTAACAGGTACATGATTTGGTTCAACAGTTACTAGACATGTTGCTACATATTCGCCAGTAGCAGTTGTTGCAGTAAGTGTTGCAGTACCAGCTTGTACAGCATGGACAATTGCTTTTTCATCCGTTGCTTGTATTGTTGCAACAGTTGGATTGTCACTTTTCCAAATTAACTTTTTATTTGTAACGTTTGGAGTGATCTTCGCAACGAGTTCAAAGGTTTCTCTTTCTCTTAAAGAGTGTTCTGATTTGTTAAGTGTAAGGCTAGTAGGGAATGTTTCTAGTAAATTTTCAGGTGTTTTTGCATCCCAAGTCATAGGTTTATTCGAGCGTAGTGCTTGTGCTACAACTGCCGCTGTATCCATATTCGTCATAGGAGCTGTAATAGATGATTTTGCTAGAATTCCAGGGCCGTTCGCCGCCCAGAAAATTGTCTTTTCTTCAGGAGATTCTCCCCCATGTCCGTAGTCTTTTCCTCCATGATCCGTTGTCATAATAACAAGGCTATCTTCTAATAAACCAGCGTCACGAATTGCATCTAATACAATCCCTACATTTTTATCTGTTTTTTCAATTTGTTGCATATATGCGGGGCTGCCGTAGCCTTTAGAATGACCAGCTCCATCAATATCGTCAAAATGAATGAATGTGACCGCAGTATCTTTTCCTTCCGTTTTAATATAATTTGAGATTTTTGGTGCCAATTGGTCATCCGGGACAGACTCTAAGTGAGCGCCTACGGATTGTTCGATAATCCCTTTATTAATTGGACTCCATCCAGCAAATGAAGCCATTTTTGCGTAAGGTCGTTCTTGTTTTAGTACTTTCATAAAGGATGGATAAGGTGAATTTTCAGGGAATGCTATTGACCCTGCGATTGTATTATCCAGTTTTGTTTTATCAGGTGTTACACCATGTAAGATTCCGCCCCAGTTTTGAGCGCTAATCGTTGGTGAAAGAGCTTGCGCATTATAAGTGCTGGCACCATTAGCGATAAAATTTTTAATATTAGGGGCATTAGCATCTTTAACAGCAATACCAGCTCCATCTAACCCGATAATAAAGACATGTTTGTATGGATAGTTTGTAGATTGTTTTAGCTGTTCTTGAAGAGGAAGTATGTCCTTTTCATCAATTTTTCCATCTTCATTTAAATCAGCCCGCTTAATTTCATTCCAGTTTTGACTATTTACATCTGATCCGATGTATTGTTTTACAAAGTTTAAATCATTTTGTTCAAGTAAACCATCACGTGTTATATCTAAAGAATTTCCAACAGTTAGTTCTGCTGTAGCGGCTTTTTTTCCGTCTTCAGAAATGGCTTGAATTGTTGTTTTCCCAACGACTTTTCCAATTACTTTGACTTTTCCATCTATCGCTTCAACGTCTGCGATGTTTTTATTACTGCTTGTCCAAGTTACTTTTTTATTTGTTGCGTCTAAAGGCTGGATATTGGCTTGTAAATAGGTGTAACCATCAACATTTAAATGAATAGTTGGTTGGTCAATGGAAATGTCAGTAACAGCAATCGGAGGAGCGGATTGATACATTTTTTGAACATCTGTAGCCGTTACTGCTTTTCTTAGGATAGATACTTCATCTAGTGTTGCGTCAAAGTTGTTTCCAAATAAAGTTCCTTTCCCATCAACTCCAATTTTTGTTGTGTAATTTGTATCGATTGTACCTTCCATTTTACTAATATCAATTTGTTGTTCTAGCTTTCCGTCTTTATAAATAGTTGCATATCCATCGCGGGCATGAGAAATCACAATATGATGCCAAACGTTATCAGCGATATTTGGAATAGAGGCATCCAGGCGGGAGCTACCGGATGTTTTGAAATTCCAAAGGAGAGCCTTATCCTTTAAACCGATAAACCACCCTAAGTTTCCACCGCTATTCCAATCTTTATTTGAAATGATGGCTGGATCAGCATTTACTCCGGAAGATTTTACCCAAAAGGCTACTGTGAAGTCTGTGCGTTCTCCAAATTTTAATTGTGAAGTATCTCCTAAGTCGATATAGGAAGCATTTTTCTGTGAGGTTGATTTAAACTTGAGAGCTTTATTTATGCGTCCGTCTGTAAATGAAGGATTACCATTTTTATATGAAATTATGTGATTGGATGCGGAGCTATCATTTAGATTTTCCTCGAACGATAGTTTCATAATTTCGTCAGTGAGATTTTCTTGTTGCATTTGTATTGCTGGATTAGGTGCTGCTAAAACGTTAAATGGAATTGTTGTGGATAGGATTGTACTCATGGTAAGTGTAGAAATCAGTACTGCTTTTTTAATAAAAGGCTGTGTCATTTTAAATCCTCCTTATATGTTCCTTTAATTAGAATTCAACGGAATTCTGTTTCCTTTTCTAAGATAAATAGTAAAGTACAAATTTTGAGAAATAATAACCGGAATATTGAGATTTTTTTAAGCTGTTGTGAAGTTCCACAGTGATTAAGAATAATACGAGAATATGACAATTAATATTAAATAAATTGTCATATAAAATTTAAAATCATATTATAAATAATACTTAATTAGAATTATTATTTTGACGTACTTATTATTACTTGTTATAATTTGAAACAAACGTTCTTGAAAAAGATTCTCATTTCCAAAATTGAGGTGTTATATAGATGACGAAAAAGAAAATAGGTTTGCTTGTAATGGCGTATGGAACGCCAGAATCATTAGATGATGTAGAGGGATATTACACTCACATTCGCCACGGGCGTAAGCCGTCTGAAGAAGCGCTTCAAGATTTAATTGAGCGTTATAAAGCAATTGGAGGAATTTCGCCACTTGCAAAAATTACGAAAGAGCAGGCACATAAATTAACAGATTCATTGAATAAAATGTATACAGAGTATGAATTTGTTTGTTACTTAGGGTTAAAACATATTGCTCCATTTAGAAGTTTTATATGATAACGATTATGAATGTAAAGTTGTAACTGATGAATTAAATGTTGCATACTTTAGACCAAATATGCCGAACACTCAGCCTGCATTTATCGATTGTTTAACTGAAATTGTTTCCAAAAAAATGAAGGAAATAGTTGACAAGAATTTAGTTTTGAATAATAATTAGTTTATAATAATTTTAAATAAATAATAATTACTATGAAAGAAAGAGGAGGATCTCCCTTGATGAATCCAAATAATCGCTTAACAACAAACCAAGGTGCTCCAGTTGGAGATAACCAAAATTCTCGTACAGCAGGTCGACGTGGACCGGTATTGTTAGAAGACTATCATTTAGTAGAAAAACTTGCGCATTTTGATCGTGAACGTATTCCAGAGCGCGTTGTGCATGCACGCGGTGCAGGTGCCCATGGTGTATTCGTAACGAAAAACAGCATGAAGCAATATACAAAAGCAGCATTTTTACAAAATGAAGGAACTGAAACACCTGTATTCGTTCGTTTCTCAACGGTTATTCATGGTCAAGGCTCTCCAGAAACAGCACGTGATCCGCGCGGGTTCGCTGTTAAATTTTATACAGAAGAAGGAAACTACGATATCGTAGGTAACCATTTGCCTGTTTTCTTCATTCGTGATGCAATTAAATTCCCTGACATGGTGCATTCTTTAAAACCAGCACCTGATACAAACGTTCAAACACCAGATCGTTATTGGGATTTTATGACGTTAACTCCAGAATCTACACATATGATGACATGGGTATTTTCTGATTATGGTACACCGGCAAACTACCGTGAAATGGAAGGTTTCGGCGTACATTCATTTAAATGGATTAATGCAGAAGGTAAAATTGTATACATTAAATATCATTGGAAACCACAGCAAGGCGTACGTAACTTGAGTGCGAAAGAAGTGGAGCAAGTACAAGGGAAAGATTTCAATCATGCTACTCGTGACTTATTCGATGCAATCGAAAAAGGAAACTATCCAAAATGGGATTTACACGTACAAGTAATGCAACTAGATGAAACGGATTCTTTAGATTTCGATCCACTAGATCCAACGAAAGTATGGCCAGAAGATCGCTTCCCATTAATAGAAGTAGGGACAATGACGTTAAATCGTAACCCGAAAAACTTCTTTGCGGAAGTAGAACAAGCGGCGTTTACTCCGAGTGCAACTGTAAATGGTATTGAACCATCTGAAGATAAATTATTACAAGGTCGTTTATTCTCTTATCCAGATACACAGCGTTATCGCCTTGGTGCAAACTATCTACAAATTCCTGTAAACTGTCCATACGCAGCTGTTCGTAATCAACAACGTGATGGTGCGATGCAAATTAATCAAAACCCATCTACAATAAACTACGAGCCGAGCCGTCATACTGAAAATCCAGTTGAGGACCCAGCTTACCGTGATTCAACTATGAAAGTAGAAGGCCACGTATCTCGTGAAAAAATTGAGAAACCAAATGACTTCAAACAAGCGGGTGAGCGTTACCGTTCATTCTCTAAAGAAGAGCAAGACAATTTAATTGCAAACTTAACAAATGACTTAAAAGACGTAAATGAACGCACAAAACTACTCGCTATTTGCAACTTCTTCCGTGCAGATCATGATTACGGAATGCGTTTAGCTCAAGCGTTAAATGTTGATATTACGCAGTATGTAGGGAATACTCCAAAATAAATAGGAAAAGACGTCCGATTCTCGGTCGTCTTTTTTTATGTAAAATATGTTGTAATCTTGTCGAATAAGTTTTACATATAAGAGGTGTATTTCATGAATGTCGCTATTTTTATTATTGCGTTATGTGTCTTTTTATTTGTAGTGTTTGCTATTGTAAAAATGTTTATAGCAATCGGGAAACAAGGTGATGAACGTGCTACGTTTATAAAAAATAAAGCGATGGCTGAGACATTCCAAATTGCTATGGGATTAATGGTACTTGAGATGATACCGTTTATTTATCATAGATTTAATGAAACAGTAGGAACGCCGTTTAACCCAGTTCGCTTTTTAGCTGTAATAGCGGTGGCGTTTCTTATTATATTAAGCGCAAATAAAAGGAAGTACGGTGATTTGTAATTTATGCGGGAGTATTGTTCATTTCAGTTATGTCGGAAATTGTTGGTAAATCGATATGTTGTGGCGAAACGTCGATATAATTAAAAAATCGTCAATATATTCGAAAAGTCGTTGATATATTCATCATAATACTAGATGGGATATGCACGGGCTTAAAAAAAATAATATGTATCAATCCCGATATAAAGCAAAAACGATAATCATAACAATCCCTCCTTTATTTAATAGAGTTAAGCAGCCTGAGTTCTACATTGATAGGAACTCAGGCTTTTTTATGCGAAAAATTTATGAAATCGTTTCGGAATAAAGCTTAAGACAAGAAAGAGTGCGATTTCACCTAAAATAGCGACAATGATATTGAATAAGAAAGTACGGAAATTTGCGGTAATGTGATTGAGGATAGCGTATTTCCAGTAGGATAAGCTCATGAAGATCCCTCCTTATAGCGTTTTTTATAGTATATAAAAATTGTTTCGTAAAAGTGCATGTCCTAGTTTGTAATTTGTAAAAATACAAAATAAATTCTCAACAAAATCTCAACAATTGAGTAAGAAAAGAATATGGAATATATTACCTGTTCCGTTACATAGAAATAGGAGTATTAACAAAAAGTTTTTAGAATTAACATAAAATTTACAAAAAACAAATAAATTGTTGAAATAATACAAACAAAAATATATACTCGTTATATACTTTTTACAAAATAAGGATGTGATAGGGTAATTTACACTTTTACTTAGGGGTATATGATTGATTCATTTTACAGATTCGAAAAAAATTAAGTGAGGAGAAATGAATATGTTTCGATTTATGAAATCTCCAATCGGTATAGCGGTTGGGGTAGCAGCGGTAATATTGGCATCACCAAAAGCGAGAAAGGGATTACGAAAACTTGCAGTAAAAACAGTATCGGCTTTTCTTGGTGCAAAAGAACAAATGCAAAGTGCTGGTTCAGAAATGGAAGAAGCTTTGCCAAAAGTGAAAGAAGCGGCACGTAAAGTGGCTGTGAAAACAGTATCACCAATTATAGGAGCGGTAGAAGCTGTTCCAAATACAATTTCTAAATTCCAGGAAAAATGGGTTTCTCGTGTAAATGCGTATCATTCTGAGCAAAATATAGATTATGAAAATTTGCCCGTCAGTCCTTAAGTACTACATGAGCAATAAATCTTTTTACTTCCTTCAAGACGATAAGGAGGATGATGATGCAAAGTAAAACATTAAAAACGAGATTTATACGATCGTTACCTGGAAGAATTCGAATTGAAATTTACAAGCTAAAATACAACAAGAATATGGCGAACTTGATATTAGACCGATTTAGTCAAGCGGAAGGTATTTATCAAGTAAGTCCCTCAATTTCTACAGGAAGAGCCCTTATTACTTACGATATCAACAAGACATCTCTACATAACATTTGCAAAATAATTCAGCTTATAGAAGAACAAGTGACGAAGCGAAAGAAAAGTAGTACAAATAACAGTGACGAAAAGAAGGAATTAATAGATTGTTCATCTAGTGTAGTTTCTCGTAATAATGACACTGTTCATAGAAAAAAGGATGAAGGTGTGCCGTTACCGCTAGCACTTTCGGTTGTTGGGTTAGGTGCTTTCGGCATAAAACAATTACTTATGGGTAGATCAGCTTTAGCTAGAAGTCCGGGTCTTTTTTACGCATCCGGAGCTTTATCCGTTGTGACGGGTTATCCGTTTCTTAAACGAGGATTTAAGAAAATGGTTGCTAGCAAAAAGGTGAATTCTGATCTTGTGCTTGGTGTAGGGACTCTTGCACTTGCGCTTGCGCGGGAGAATATTGTCGTGCTTGCCGGTCTTAGTCTATTAAACTACTTAAATTGGAAGCGTAGTCAAGCAAACATAAACGAAGAAAATGAAGCGTATAAAGAAAATCTCCTCTCTCCAGAGATTAAAGCGTATAGTGAAAAACAATCAAAGTGGGGAATGATTTTTGGAGGAGCAACTTGGGCTTTCACTAGAAATCCTTTGCGTGGAATGGCAGTGTTGTTAGCGGCTAATCCGAAACCAGCTGTCTCATCGGCAGAATATGCGTGGCGACAAGGTGACCTCGTCGCGAGAGAAAGAGGATATGTCATTCCAAGCGGTGGGTCGTTATCGCAATTGTCTCGAACAAAAACGATAGTATTAGATGATACATCTCGTATATTCCAGGCCTCAGCAGAGGAGATGAGTTGTATTTCGCAAGATGAAAATGAAGGGCAAGTTTGGTGCACGGTGGCTTCTCTTATTGAGAAAAGTGAGCATGTATGGAAAGAGGAAGTCGTGCAACGGGCTGCGCAAACTGGAAGAACGTTAAGAAAAGCATTTGAAGTTCAAGTAGAGAATGAAGGAATAAAAGGTGAAATTCAAGGGATAACTTCCTTTTTCGGAAGTAAAGATTTTGCCGAGCGAAATGGTGTAGATATAAGTGCGTATGAGCTGGAAGCGAAGAGGCTTGAAAAAGAAGGATTCCAAGTTCAGTACGTCGCTAAAAATAAAGAATGCCTCGGTCTACTAGTTGGATCAAAGGTTACTATTATTCCTGAATTCAAAGAAGTAGTGAATGGGTTGCATGAAAACAAATGGAGTATAGGCGTTTTGCAAAATAGTTTACATGTAAATCGTAACATTCTTTCTCATTATGGTGTGGATGATAGCTGGCAGCAGGGTGATGCTGTCGAACGGGTAAAATTGCTTCGTTCAAATGGAGAAGAGGTATTATTTGCAACTGATCAAAATACCGATTTTCCGTCTATATCATTTGAAGAAATAAAAAATATCTCTCAATCTACAGCGTATGCAAACCGAATCAATATGTTGGTGAATGAGCATTTCCGCGCAGCGAAAGTGTGGAATGTGGTGGGAGAGATGTTAGCGGTTTGGTCTATATTCACAGCACCTGTAATCGCCTTATTTGCAAATGCTTTATCGTTAATGTTTGTATCTAGGGCGAAAAGAATGAGCGAGAAGATATTTTCTTATGGAGAATTGTCGAAAATGGATTCTTCTCAGCCAAAAGTGATTCCTGCCAAACAAGATCAAATTCCGTGGTATACATTTAATCAAGAAAAAGTAATGAATAGATTACAAGTTGAGAAGCAATATGGATTAAGTAATGCACAAGTAAATATGCGAAAAGAAGAATACGGAATGAACCAAATTGAACCGAAACCGTCAGTTCCTTGGATTGTATCGTTTATGAGCCAATTTAAAGAATTTACATCGCTTATTTTACTCGGAGCAGCTGGATTATCTGTTGTATCTGGTGGCTGGTTCGATGGATTAGCGATGGGGACAATTCTCGTTGTAAATGCAATAATTGGGACGCTTCAAGAGCGGAAGGCGGAAAAGGTAGTTGAGGCTTTAAATCAATTCCGAGCCCCTATTTGTAAAGTAATACGAGAAGAAGCGGAAATAGAAATATCAAGTAGTGAACTCGTTCCTGGAGATATTGTCTGCCTTGAAGCGGGAGACCGTGTACCTGCTGATCTTCGCGTTGTTAACTCTTGGAACTTAGAAATTAACGAAGCGATGTTAACGGGAGAATCACTTCCAGTTGAAAAGAAAGCGGACGCTGTGTTAGAAGAGTGTTCGTTAGCAGAGCGAAACAATATGCTCTTTATGGGGACGTCTGTAACACGAGGTAAAGCGGTAGCAATTGTAGTAGAAACAGGTATGCGTACAGAGATGGGCTATATGATCTCCTTAATGAAAGGGGAAGAAACAGAGCCTACGCCATTGCAGCAAAAGGTGACATCTATTAGTAAAACATTTATTAAAGGAGCGTTTGTAGCTGGCGGTCTTGTACTTGTGGCTGGGCTACTTAGGGGACTGCCAATTACGCAAATGATTACAACATCGGTTGCTCTTACTGCTTCTGCTGTTCCAGAAGGATTACCAATTATGATTACGATTGCTTTAAGTGCGGGTATATTCCGTATGCAAAAGCAAAATGCGCTCGTTCGAAAGCTTTCGAGTTTAGAAACACTCGGTAGAACGACGGTTATTTGTTCTGATAAAACGGGAACTCTTACGAAAAATGAAATGACGGTTAAAGTAATTGCTACGCCGAATCGTTTATGGAGTGTAACCGGTGATGGGTATGAACCAGTAGGGACGATTGCTGATGTAACTTCATCTAAAGTTGCTGCTGCTGTAGATACGGAGATAGAAGAGGCTATTTATCATAAAACGGAAAATGTGCCGCTAGAAAATCCGGATTTAGCTCGTATTCTTCAAATTGGTATTCTTTGTAACAATAGTAAATTAGAGCAGGAAGATGATTTATGGGTTGTAAAAGGTGATCCGACTGAAGGAGCTTTATTAAGTTTGGCTTCTAAAGCAGGGGCATTACAGGAAGGTATGGCGTCGTTTGAACGCCATCATGAAGAACCATTTGATTCAGAGACGAAAATTATGAGTGTTGTTTGTAAAGAGAGTAACGCTGAAGAGTTATATAAGTTCTCAAAAGGTTCTGTAGAGGCGATTCTTACTCGTTGTAAATGGTATCAAGATAACGGTCAAATATATCCGTTATGTGATAAGCAAAAAGAAGTTATTTTACAACAAAATGAAGAGTTTGCAAAACAGGCATTACGAGTATTAGGTTTTGCGTACAGCAATGGCGAAAGTGATGATCTTACTTTTGTCGGATTAGTCGGTATGATCGATCCGCCAAAACCTGAAGTGGAAGAGAGTATTCGTGAAGCGATTGAGTTAGGTGTGAAGCCAGTAATGATTACGGGAGATCATCCGACTACGGCGATTTCTATTGCGAAACAAACTGGAATTTGGAATCGTGAAGATCGTGTTTTAACGGGATTAGAAATTGATAACATGACAGATGAGGAATTAAAAGAAGTTGTGAAAAGTACATCTGTTTTTGCTCGTGTGACTCCGGCTCACAAATTACGAATTGTAACGGCCTTCCAATCCGACGGTCAAATCGTCGCGATGACTGGAGATGGTGTAAATGATACACCGGCTATAAAAAAGGCGAATATCGGTATTGCGATGGGGCAAACCGGAACAGAAGTTACGAAAGAAGCCGCTGATTTGATTTTGAAAAAGGATCATTTCGGTTCAATTGTTGAAGGGGTAAAAGAAGGTAGAACGATCATCGGAAATATTCGTAAAGCAGTTGGTTGTTTATTGACGGGGAATTTAGCGGAAGTGTTAGTGACTAGTGCTGCTGTTATAGCGGGAATGCCGATTCCGTTAGTGCCAATTCAAATTTTATTAATGAATCTTATTACCGATGCTTTACCAGCGATGATTTTAGCTGTAAACCCTGGAAACAAAACGAAGCAAACGAAACGTCAAGATATTGTTGATAAAGATTTGTACAAAAAAGTTATTACAAGAGGAGTACTGCTTGGGGTAGGTTCGCTCGCTGTATTTGGTATTAGTTTAGCGGTTGGAGTACCTCTTCCAGTAGCACAAACATCAGCATTTGCAGCTTTAGTTGCCGGGCAGCTCATTCAAACTTTCTCTTGGAGACAAGAGGGATCAGAAGAAACAGTTCGCGATTGGTCAAAAGACCGGTTCTTTATTACAGCGTTAGGAACGTCTTGGCTTGTATTATTATCAGCTATATATGTACCTCCGTTAGCTCGTATATTCCATACTGTTCCGTTAACGCTCACACAATGGATACCTGTTCTTCTCGTGGCGGGCACAGTGTCTCAAATCGCGAAACCTATTATTAATTTAGTTTCATATAAGAATACTGATTTAGTAAAACCAGTAGTTTCTGAATCTGCATTATTAAAAACAGTGTAAAGGAGCAATGAAAATGATACGAAAAGTTGTTATTGGATCTACTTTAGCGCTAGCAAGTGCCGCTTTATTACCTGTCGTAAGAAATACACTTCGTCCGCTTGTTGAATCGGGGGCAAGGGGTGTGAAGTCTACTTTTGAAACAATTAAAGAGGAAGTAGAAGATATTATTGTGGAAGCGAAAATGGATAGAATGCAAAAGCAATTTGAGAAAGAACTTTCTTATGTGGAAGATGACATTACTGATGAACAAGAAGTGATAGAAGCGGCAGCTGAACAAGCGCAAGATGAAGTGGAGGAGATTAAACATGATGCATAAAGCTGTAGAAAAAGCTGTAGAAAAAGATGTAGATCACCATTTGGAAAAAGCGTTAGAGCACTTTGAACAGGCATTAGATTTAAGTATAAAAGCAGCATCGGAAAATAAAGCGATGCAAAAAGAAATTGCTACGAAAATGGGTTCATTCACTGGTGAGATTTTTCACTCGGTTCGTGAAAAAGGAAAAGAAAACCGTATGAATATTATGAAATGGTTCACTCTTCCTCGCTTTTAAGGGCGGAGTACGAAATGGAAAGAATATAGGGAGCTTTTAACTCCCTTATTCATATTCCATACTATGTATGTCACATTAATTTTCGGAATGTTCAGAATTATAAAATCATTAAGGGGTGAAAGAATTAAATGGCGGCATGGATGATGATATTAGCATTAACGTTTTCATCAAGTATCGATAACTTAGGGGTAGGAATTTCTTATGGGATTCGCAACATACGAATTAGCCATTTTTCTAATCTTATCATTTCGGTTATTTGCTTTTTGTTTAGTGTGGCCGGGATTTATTTTGGATTATGGCTTTCAAAAATTTTGCCTGGGATTATGCCAGTAGTCATTGGTTCTTTCTTATTAGTTGTCATTGGTCTTCGAATTGTATTATTAGCAATTCCGCGGAAGGTGGTAGCTGAAGGAGCGGAAGGTGAAGTAGCATCTACGGAAATAAATGGTTTAACGAAAAATATAGGTGAATCTGGAGGAATCGGATTTGTAGAATCTATCTTTCTTGGCATTGGTCTGTCTGCTAATGCATTAACGAACGGATTAGGTGCTGGTTTATTCGGTTTGAATCCGATAGCAATATGTGTTACTGCGGCAATTGGTAGTTTCATAACAGTTTGGGGCGGAGTTGCATTAGGGAGAAAGATAGCTCACGTTCGTATTGGGAAATTTACTTTAGGGCAATTTGGAACATTGATCAGCGGAACGTTACTATTAATTATTGCATTTGCTGCCTTTTTTTGATTGATTTATCCCACTATTTTCGGGCTGATAATCAGTGGGGTGAACAAAACCCCCACTGATTAAAGTCTCACTTTATAGAAAGAGAAAGGGATGATAGTTTTAACATCAGATGAATAGAAGGTGAGAGAAAGTGAGATTGCTTTATAAAAGGTTGAAGTACTCTGAACTTGAGGCTGAATTACAATTAGTAGAAAGTGTTTTAAGTTCAGGATATTTTATTTTATTAGATATATTCTTTTTGTCTTCGTTATTAACAGTGTTAACTTTTTCCTTGCACCATTCATTTCTAGCTGCATTTTTCATTTTTATTAGTTCTTATATTGCTTGTAGTTGCATATTTTTTTTATTGAGAAAATGGTTGCAATAAGTTGCACTATTAAACTTTGCAGAAGAAGCTGTCTTGAAAAATTTCGATTTTTTGAGGTGGCTTTATTTTATGAATTGTAATATATGTTTACAAAATGTAAACATATATTACGAATTCCCGCCTTGTAACTTGGCAAAAAAATTTGTTAATATAATTGTATAGAAGTTGTAGTTATATTGCGTGTGTCAACTATGATTATTCTCATGAATAGAGGGGAATGGAATATGTCTGAAGGAACTGAAAGAAGTAATCTTGGGTTGTTATTAAAAGAATTACTGAAGGAAAAGTCTTTGTCAATGCGAAAACTGAGTGCGCTTACTGGAATTGATACTGCTACTATTTCAATGATTATAAATGGTAAGCGAAAAGCAAATCCGAAGCATTTGCAAAAGTTTGCAGATTGCCTTGGTATTCCGATTGCAGATTTATTTGTGGCGGCAGGTTATTCTATTGAAACAAAGCAGGAAGAACAATCTGATATTCAAGTATCCATTAATAACATTGAACATTTACTTGAATCTTCACAGTTATATGATCAAAAGTTTAGTATCGCGAATGTAGAGCAACAATTGGCTAATTACGAACAATATTCGCAAACAGAAGAAGGAAAAGAAACGATTGAAAAGGGGTTTACTGAGAAGATTCTGAAGGTAAGTAGTATTGGACCATTTATTAATGATTTGAAAGAATTGTATGAGAGATTTACGAAAAAGAAGGGGACACCTGTAGAACTAGCTTTAATGGGAAGTGCTCTCATCTATTTTATTCTATCAGTCGATGTGATTCCGGATTACATTTTTCCTATCGGTTATTTAGATGATGCTGTTGCTGTGCAACTTGTTTTAAATTTGTTATTGAAAAGATAAGATACTTATATGAATAGATAGATAAAGATATTTATATACCAATAGTTTGGATTATTTGTGTTGTTATGAATATACGAAAAAGGTGTACCCCGTGTTAGAACGGAGTACACCTTTTTCGTATGTTGGTAAGTTTTAGTTCACGGATCTTTCTGTATACTCATAAGCTTTCTCGCCATGCATCGAAATATCAAGTCCCATTTGTTCTTCGTGCTCATCTACACGAACAGGGAGGAAGAAGTTAATGGCTTTAATGATGGCATACGTCATAATGATCGTGAATGCGTATGTTGCCCCAATTGCTATAAGTTGTTTGAAAAGAAGAGCTGCATTTCCGTAAAATAATCCGTTAGCGCCATCGCTATTTACAGACGTTGTCGCGAAAAGTCCAGTTGCAATACCGCCCCAAGTTCCTCCGATGCCGTGACATCCAAATGCATCGAGTGTGTCATCATATCCGAATTTGTTTTTTAAGAAGAAGACAGCGCTGAAGCATAATATACCCCCGATTGCCCCGATAAGAAGGGCGGAGAAAGGTGTAACAAATCCGCAAGCTGGCGTAATTGCAACTAGACCGGAAATCACTCCGCAAGCGGCTCCCATTGCGGTTGGTTTTGATTGGAAGAACCATTCTGAGAGCATCCAAGTTAATGCGGCGGCAGCGGCGGCTATATTTGTATTAATAAATGCAGTTAAAGCTACGTCATTTAAGGATAATGCACTACCGACGTTAAAACCGAACCAGCCGAACCATAGTAAGCCCGCTCCTAACATCGTAAATGGTAGATGGTGAGGGGAGGTGCCGCTTATGTTTTTTCGTTTTCCAAGGAAAATCGCTAATACAAGACCGGCAACACCAGATGTGATATGAACGACATTACCGCCAGCGAAGTCTAATGCGCCGAGTTCTTTTAGCCATCCACCGACGCCCCATACCCAATGAGCGACAGGGTTGTAAACGATTGTTGTCCAGAGAAGGATAAAAATAAGAAAGGCTGAAAATCGCATTCTTTCAGCGAATGCACCTGAAATTAAAGCTGGAGTTAAAATAGCGAACATGAGTTGGAACATCATAAATAAATTGTGAGGAATAGTAGATGAGTAGTCTGGATTTGGTGCGTAGGTAACTCCGTTTAGGCCGAACCAATCGAGCGTACCTATAAGTCCGTGCCAATCTGGTCCGAATGATAAAGAGTAACCAATAACAACCCATTGAATTGAAACGATAGCCATTGCACTATAGCTGTGCATTGTCGTGCTGAGTACGTTTTTACTGCGAACCATACCTCCATAAAAAAGTGCCAATCCTGGTGTCATCAGCATGACCATTACTGTAGATACAAATATAAAAACCGTATCTCCTGTATTCATTCTTTTCCTCCTCCTATAATGTTAGAAAATATTACATTATTTTGTTATGTTTCATATCATATTGGAAATTAAAATAAAAATCAACTGAATTTTTAGATAATTTTATATTTTATGTAAGGAAACCTTACATGTGTTATTTTTGATGAAGGAAATTAGCCGTATGCGATTTGTTCTAATAATTGGTATAATATTCTTACAATTATAAATTTGGGGGATGCGTGTGAAAAAAATATGGGCTAAGGAACTATTCATTTGTTTTTGTTTAGCTGTCGCTTTGTTTGTACCAGTACATACTTTTGCGGAAGAAAAAAGAGAATGGCGAGATGAAGTTATATACTCCATTATGATTGATCGCTTCAATAACGGAGAGCCGAAAAATGATAAACAATTGGATGTTGGAAATTTAGAAGGGTACCAGGGCGGAGATATACGAGGGATTATAAAAAGATTGGATTACATAAAAGAAATGGATTTTACTACTGTTA
The DNA here is from genome assembly GCF_051915945.1 of Bacillus cereus group sp. MYBK30-2. NCBI lineage: Bacteria > Bacillati > Bacillota > Bacilli > Caryophanales > Bacillaceae > Bacillus > Bacillus cereus group sp. MYBK30-2. The sequence goes on along the minus strand of NZ_JBQAFR010000001.1, from coordinate 1,831,552 downwards.
TGCTTTCTCCACTTTTTGAAAGTCAAAAATACGATGGATATGATGCGCGTGATTTTCAAAAAGTAAATGAACATTTCGGAACAGAAGCAGATGTGAAAGAACTTGTAAAAGAGGCTCACGGAAAAGGGATGAAAGTTGTATTTCAATTTCCATTTGGAGAAAATGAACAACAATTAATTGATTCGATGAAATGGTGGATAAAAGAAGCCGATTTAGATGGAAGTTATGTTATACATAGTGAAAAAAAGCCGCGAGCTTTTTGGGATGAAGTGCAAAAAGATTTGCAGGCGATAAAGAAAGATTTTCGCATTATGACAAAAGAAGATAATGAATACTATAAAAAAATAGTAGAATCATTTTCAAAAGCAGATATGTCTGTGAAGCCTTTATATGATGTGAGTGAAAAAGAAGGAGAATTCGCTACGTTTTTAGATAATCAGGAAACAGAGAGATTTGCACGTATTGCAAAAGAAAATATGTATTATCCGCCGTCTCGTTTAAAACTAGCGCTCACTTATTTATATACATCTCCGGGGATACCGAATTTTTATTACGGAACTGAAATCGCATTAGATGGAGGGAATGCTCCAGATAATAGACGATTAATGGATTTCAAATCAGATGAGAAATTTATGCAGCACATAACAAAGTTAGGTGAGCTTAGACAAACTAGACCATCTTTACGACGTGGTACGTTTGAACTTCTGTATGATAAAAGTGGAATGAGTGTGTTAAAGAGAAAATATAAAGATGAAGTAACACTAGTAGCGATTAATAATACGAAAGAAACGCAAAAAGTTTCCTTACCTGTAAGTGCAATCGGAGAAAAGCAAGAGTTAAGAGGGTTATTAGAAGATGAAATTATAAGAGAAGAAAACGGGCAGTTTTATCTCGTTTTAAAGCGTGAAGAAGCGAATGTGTATAAAGTTGGAGAAGAAACGGGTATGAATTGGTTATTTATATCCTTAATCGTTGGTGTTAACGTATTATTTATTACATTTTTGATTGCGGTTAAAAAGAAACGTAGATGAGGAGTTCTCACATCTACGTTTCTTTTTGTCGATAAGTTTATGAAATTTCATTTACTATCGTACTGTTCCAAAAAGAGAAGATAAAATCCACTTTTTAAAAAAGGGTATCACCTAGTCGAAAGTTTCGACTTATGGGACACCCTTTTTTCTTAGCGGTAGTTAATGAACTGTACGTCGATTGGTAAGTCAGCGCTACGAACGGCTGCGATTACTGCTTGCAAGTCATCACGGCTTTTCGCTGTTACGCGTACTTGGTCATCTTGAACTTGTGTTTTCACTTTTAATTTCATTTCTTTAATGATGTTGTTGATTTTTTTAGCGTTATCTTTATCGATACCTTGTTGTAGAGTTGCACGTTGGCGAACAGTGTTACCAGATGCAGCTTCAACTTTTCCGTAGTCCAAGTTTTTAATTGGAACGTTACGTTTTACAAGTTTAGAAATGAGAACGTCTTTTACTTGGTCTAATTTGAACTCGTCATCAGAAGTTAAAACAAGTACTTCTTTTTCTAATTTAATATCACTTTTACTACCTTTAAAGTCATATCGGTTTTGGATTTCCTTTAATGCGATGTTAATTGCGTTTGTTACTTCAGGTAATTCTACTTTCGAAACGATGTCAAAAGAACTATCTTTTGCCATAGTTAGCACCTCCAAATAAATTTCTTATCTTTTTACGTCTAAGCCAAGCTATGTACTGTACATATTAAAGTATAGCGGAAAACGTGTTAAGACTTAAGAGTTTTATGCTCATATTAATGAACCTCACTTAATTATAGTGAATTTTGGGCAGTTGGACAAATAAAGGAAAAATCGTGTTATAATTAACTTTTGTTTGGAATGATAAAAAAGACAATTTTATATATATAGAAGGGAATTAAAAAATATGTATTTGCAATTAGGATCGATTGAACAGGTAACTGTTTTACGCGAAACAGAAATCGGATATATGGTTGGGAACGAAGAGGAAGAAATCTTCCTACATAAAAACGAAGTAGCTGGAGAAATTGAAGAAGGCGATACAATTGATGTATTCTTATACCTTGATCACCAAAATCGTATTTCAGCAACAATGAAGGAACCAATTATTACAACACATGATTGGAATTGGGTAAAGGTTGTAGAAGTTATTCCTAGTTTAGGTGTGTTTGTTGATATTGGTGTATCAAAAGATATATTAATTCCAGCCGATGAGTTCCCGATTTATATGCCAGTATGGCCAGAAGAAGGCGACGAATTATATTGTACGTTAAAATTAACGAATCGTGATCGTCTTATCGCTCTTCCAGCAAGAGACAGTGATATGCAAGAAATCGTCGTAGAAGCAACGCCATCTATGCGTAATAAAAACGTAAATGGACGTGTGTATCGTTCACTTCAAGTAGGTTCATTCGTATTAACAGATGAGCATTTCCGTGCGTTTTTACACCATACTGAAAGAAAAGAACAAGTCCGCATTGGTGAACGTGTAACGGGTCGTATTATTGACGTGAAAGACGACGGTACAATTAACATTTCACTTCTTCCTCGTAAAGAAGAAGGAATGGAAGACGATGCGGCGGTTATTTATGAATACCTGGAAAGCCGCGGCGGAGCAATGCCGTTTTGGGATAAGAGCCACCCAGAAGATATTAAAGAACGTTTCAACATGAGTAAAGCTGCATTTAAGCGTGCGCTTGGTAAAATGATGAAAGAAGAAAAGATTTACCAAGAAGAAGGCTGGACTTACTTTAAGAAGTAAAGTGGATTAAAAAAGAGGAGGCTGTTTGAAACAGCCCCCTCTTTTTTATTGTCATTTTTTGTCGGTAAACCGATATATTTGAAAAATTGCTGATATAATTTCATTTACACTCATGCATACTGTTTAAAAAGTTTGTACTCTCGCTTTTTAGTTCCCTTGCTCAGAAAGATGAGAAAATGTATCTTTTAAGTCACTATCGTTTATTTTAATATTTGCCTTTTTTAATTCATCCTGTAATAATTTTTGACTGTATGAAGGATCGGCAAGACGTTCTTCTTCTATGCTTTTACGTATAGAGTCTTTCACTTCATCGTAAGGTTTTAAATCTTTTTTGCTAGTTAGTTTAATAATGTGATAGCCATTTGGTGATTTAACAGGATTGCTAATTTGCCCAACCTTTAATTTATAGGCAGCTTTTTCAAATTCAGGTGTCATTTTGCCTGCCCCGAAGTATCCAAGGTCTCCACCATTATCTTTTGATGCTATATCTTGAGATTCTTTTTTTGCTAATTCTTCAAATGAAGCACCAGCGTCTAACTTTTTCTTTATTTCATTCGCTTCATTTTCGTCACTTACTAAAATGTGACTAGCTTTAATCTCCGGTTTGTAGTAGTCTTTCACATCTTTTTCTGTAACGCTTTTCTTAATAGCCTCATTCATTGCAAGTTTGAATTTAATTTGTTTCTTGAAATCATCTTCATCTTTTAAACGATTGTTTTCTAGTACTGCTTTAAATTGTTCTCCATATTGATCTTTCGCTTTTTGTACTTCTTTATTCACGGCATCGTCAGATACTTTATATTTTTTAGTGATAACATCTTGTGCTATCATTTCGTATAGCATGTCTTTTCCGTAACGGTCTTTCAATTGCTTTTCGAAATCGCCCTTCGTAATCGTTGAGTCTGTTGCTGTAGCGATTGTGGCCGAGTCGTTTTTTTGTCCGCAAGCAGATAACGTTAATATACTTATTAGTGCAGTGATAATGAATATATGTTTCCCTCTCATGCTAACACCTCATCCGAATATGTTATCGCTATTGTAGAATATAGAAGTGAACATGAAGTGAATTTTTAATGTTTTTTCCCTGTAAAATGTAAAAAAAGTACATCAACATTAATGTTGATGTACGATGTAATCAAAGATGATCTGTTTTCTTAGAATATGCACGCTTACCTTGTTCTATATTTTTTTGCTCTTGTTCATTTTTTTGAGTACGCTTTGCATTATTATCGCGTGCTTTTTTGTCGTTATCGCTCGTATGTGGCATATGTATCAACTCCATTTCTAAACGTTGTACGTTTATCATTTCCTTTTTCGTAAAGACTATGTATAGCGGTGCATTCATGAATAATAAAGGTGGATTAGAAATGGATTTGAAGCTGAATTATACTGAACTTATTAAGAAGTTAGTCGTCGTAATTGTTGCAGGCTTATTAAATGCGATTGGAATGAATTTATTTTTAACACCAGCGAAAGTATATGCGAGTGGATTTGCTGGATTGTCTCAGTTATTATCACAAATATTAGGTGATTTTTTGTCTATTCATATATCTACGGGGGTATTATTTAGTTTATTTAATATTCCTGTCGTTATTTTGGCTTGGAAAAAGGTTGGGAAGGCTTTTACATTTTTTAGTTTTCTTTGCGTTATATTTATGACTTTGTTTTTAGAAATTATCCCAGTTAGAGCGGTTTCGAACGATATAATATTAAATGCCATTTTTGGTGGTATTATTTCAGCTATTGGGGTAGGAATTGCTTTAAAGTGGGGCGCCTCTACAGGTGGATTAGATATTATCGCCATGATTTTATCAAAGATAAAAGATAAGCCTGTCGGTACGTATTTTTTCTTCTTTAATGCACTTATCATTATCGCTGCTGGTTACGTATACGGATGGGAAAAAGCGTTATATACTTTGGTCACTTTGTATGTATCGACGCGAATTATTGATGCAATTCATACTCGTCATGTGAAGATTACCGCATTAATTGTTACGAAGAATGGAGCGGATGTGCGAAAAGCGATTCATTCTCGTTTAGTGAGAGGGATTACAACTATACCAGCAACAGGTGCGTATACAAATGAAAATAAAGAAATGTTAATGATTGTTATTACTCGTTACGAGTTATACGAATTAGAGAGAGTCATTAAACAAGTGGACCCAGGTGCATTTACAAATATACTGCAAACGGTCGGAGTGTTTGGATTGTTTAGAAAAGATTAAAGAGGACCAAAGCTGGTCCTCTTTTTTAATGTGAATTCGTAATGTTTTGCAATTGCTCCTGCATTTCATGTAGCTGAACTTTTTCAGCAGTTGAAGAGTTTGCATAAGCAGAGTGCAAAGCGTTTTTTGCCCTATAAACGAGTTCCTGTTGTTCAGCACCGCTTGAACAAGAAACGGCATTTGCAACAGCGTCTCTAGCTTGTTGGAATAGTAAGTTCCCCATTTAAACCCCTCCAAGAGAAGAGTTACTTCTTGCTTTTTCTGCCTCAGCTAATGTACCTCTGTACGGGAATCTTGCAGCATGCTTCATAACAGCATCGGCTCCTTGTTGGATAAAACGTTTTGATTTGTTCTTTTTACCCATTCGAAAAACCCCCTTTATTTAACTGAAAACAATTGACACGCTTTTTCGCGTCTAATAATAGTATGAGCGTTTTGCGAGAAACTATAAGCAGGGAATTTTTAGATTACAATCCAAGAACCTCTTCTAAATATAGAGCGATACCATCTTCTTCGTTTGTTAACGTTGTGTGGTTTGCGAGTGATTTTAATTCAGGGATCGCATTTCCCATTGCAATTCCATGACCAGCAAATTCGATCATTTCAAAGTCGTTATCCTCATCACCGAAAGCGATGATTCGCTCTTTTGGAATGTTGTAATGACCTGAGATTTTTTGTAATCCGACAGCTTTATTTAGTCCGCTTTTTACAATTTCAATAATTGGCCAAGGTGCACCCCATTTTCGATGGTCAATTACTTCAGCATGCATATCTGTTAAATGCTGACGAATTGCAGCGGAATGCTCGTCATGTGCGTCGATTAATAAGCAAGTTGGATGGTCGTTTAAAATATTTAATAAATCTCCTGTGAAAATCTTTGGAGAACCGAATTCAAAAATATGTTTTTTATCTTCATCAATTTCACGAACATACACATCATCCATGACTTCGGCATATACATTTTTCACGCCAAAATCAAAGCAAGCTCGGACGATTTCTTGCGCTGTTGAAAGTTCAAGAGGAGAGTGGTGTGTTCCCCAACTTGAATCAAGAGGGTGATGCACATAAGCTCCATTGAAGTTTACGATTGGTGTATTAAGACTAAGCTCTTTATAATAATCGTAACTAGCGCGGAATGGACGCCCTGTTGAAATAACGACAATATGTCCTTGTTCTTTTGCTTTTGCAATTGTGCTTTTAGTTCTTGGAGAAATTATTTTGTTGTCTGTTAATAGTGTTCCGTCTAAGTCTAATGCGATTAAATGTTGTTTGTTCATAATTTCACCTCTTATAATAATTTTTTTGTGTCTATCTGTATTTCCGTTTTTAATATGCAGAAATAAGAGGTTGGGCTAGGTGAAACCACCGTAGATGGAAGTTTCACTATATATCCATCTTACGTCGCAAAGTGCGGTGGTGTCCACTATTTCTCGCTGGAAATTAGGAAAAGTCAACATCTTTTTAGAAAGTTCAAACAATGTTTCTTTCATTATGTACAATTTGTGAAAAGGGTTACATTGCTTGGACGATGAGACATATAATGAGCATGTAATCTTCTCGTATATGTTTGACTCTCCTTTGAAACTAGCCTAAAGTTAGGTTGGTTTCTTTTTTTTCAACAAATATAACGGAAATTCCTGCTTAAGCTTGTGTAATTATATATATGTAAGTGGATAAACAGTAGTACTTGTTTCCTAAACATGACAGAAAAGCTTTCTTTTAAAATGGATATACTAATGAGGCAAGACGTCATGGAAGGAGAATGAAAATGGGACAAAATCGTAGGTTTCGTTCTGGGCAAAAAGCACCAAATGATGGTATTTATGTAGAAATTGGTGAAACGGGAAGTATGGTAAAGGATCCGCAAATGGTGAAATTAACTGTCGGGGAAAGGTTTCCAGAGAATACAAATCATAACCGTCAGTGGACATATAAAAGAAAACCGTAACAGAAGCCGCAATAGTTATTGCGGCTTTTTTGATTTGGAAAATGAATGTTACCTTGTTCTTTTTCCGATAATAAGTTTGAAATACATAAGCAAATTTATTGTATAAAAAAGTAAGTTGGCGTATAATCAAATCAAAGGTCAAAGAAAGTCAAACATTTGGAGGGCTGTAAAGATGGACTTAAATCAAATGACAACGAAAACACAAGAAGCGATTATGAGTGCTCAATCTTTAGCGGTATCTCATCATCATCAAGAAGTAGATACTGTTCATCTATTGCTTACATTATTAGAGCAGCAAGATGGATTAGCAGTACGTATTTTTCAAAAAATGAATGTCGATATAGAAGCATTAAAAACAGGTGTAGAAAGTTTAATTAAGAAAAAGCCTTCTGTAACTGGAGGCGGGGCAGAAGCAGGGAAATTGTATATAACGGGTGCTTTGCAACAACTGCTTGTTAGGGCAGGGGCTGAAGCGGGAAAATTGCATGATGATTATATTTCAATAGAACACGTATTACTTGCCTTTTGTGAAGAAAAGGGCGATATAAATCAATTATTTATAAAATGTAACATTACAAAAGATACTTTATTACAGTCTTTAATGACAGTTCGGGGGAATCAAAGAGTGACTAGTCAAAATCCAGAAGCAACTTATGAAGCGTTAGAAAAATATGGCCGTGATTTAGTGGCTGAAGTAAGAGCGGGGAAAATTGACCCTGTTATTGGCCGAGATAGTGAAATTCGCCGTGTAATCCGCATTCTTTCACGCAAAACGAAAAATAACCCTGTTTTAATCGGGGAACCAGGTGTTGGTAAAACGGCAATCGTTGAAGGATTAGCGCAGCGTATCGTGAAAAAAGATGTACCAGAAGGGTTAAAAGATAGAACAATTTTCGCTTTAGATATGAGTGCGCTCGTAGCTGGAGCAAAATTCCGCGGTGAGTTTGAAGAACGTCTGCAAGCTGTATTAAATGAAATTAAAAAAAGCGAAGGCCGCATTTTATTATTCATTGATGAACTTCATACAATTGTAGGGGCTGGTAAAACAGAAGGAGCAATGGATGCAGGAAATATGTTAAAACCAATGCTTGCTCGTGGTGAACTACATTGTATCGGGGCAACAACGTTAGATGAATATCGTAAATATATCGAGAAGGATCCAGCGTTAGAAAGACGTTTTCAACAAGTATTAGCAGAAGAGCCAACTGTTGAGGATACAATTTCAATTTTACGTGGTTTAAAAGAGCGTTTTGAAATTTATCACGGTGTAAATATTCATGACCGTGCAATTGTAGCGGCATCAGTGTTATCAGATCGATATATTTCAGATCGCTTTTTACCAGATAAAGCAATTGACCTTGTTGATGAAGCTTGTGCAACAATTCGAACAGAAATTGATTCTATGCCAACAGAATTAGATGAAGTAACGCGCCGCATTATGCAGTTAGAAATTGAAGAAGCTGCCCTTGGGAAAGAAAAGGATCTTGGTAGCCAAGAACGTCTAAAAACATTACAACGTGAATTATCGGATTTAAAAGAAGTTGCAAGTGGCATGAGAGCAAAATGGGAGAAAGAAAAAGAAGACATTCACAAAGTTCGTGACTTACGTGAACATTTAGAACGTTTGCGCCGTGAGTTAGAAGAAGCAGAAGGTAATTACGATTTAAATAAAGCAGCTGAGCTTCGCCACGGAAAAATTCCAGCTATCGAAAAAGAGTTAAAAGAAGCGGAAGAAATGGGCGCGCATAATAAACAAGAAAATCGTTTATTACGTGAGGAAGTAAGTGAAGAAGAAATTGCAGATATTGTTTCACGATGGACTGGTATTCCTGTCGCAAAACTCGTTGAAGGCGAACGCGAGAAATTACTACGCTTAGAGCAAATTTTATCAGAGCGTGTAATCGGACAAGAAGAAGCAGTAAGCTTAGTATCAGATGCAGTTCTTCGTGCTCGCGCTGGCATTAAAGATCCGAATCGTCCAATTGGTTCCTTCATATTCTTAGGTCCTACAGGTGTAGGTAAAACAGAGCTTGCAAAAACGTTAGCACAAACGTTATTTGATAGCGAAGAGCAAATGATTCGTATCGATATGTCTGAGTACATGGAAAAACACGCGGTGTCACGCTTAATCGGTGCGCCTCCTGGATATGTTGGATATGAAGAGGGCGGTCAATTAACGGAAGCAGTAAGACGTAAACCGTATTCTGTTATTTTGTTAGACGAAATCGAAAAAGCACATCCAGAAGTATTTAATATTTTATTACAAATGCTAGACGATGGGCGCATTACAGATTCACAAGGACGCACAGTAGACTTTAAAAACACGGTCATTATTATGACTTCAAATATTGGATCTGCGCATTTATTAGAAGGGTTAGAAGAGGATGGTTCTATTAAAGAAGAATCAAGAGACCTTGTTATGGGACAATTACGAGGACATTTCCGACCAGAGTTTTTAAACCGTGTCGATGAAATTATTTTATTCAAACCTCTTACAACGAATGAAATTAAAGGTATTGTTGATAAAATTGTAAAAGAATTACAAGGTCGTTTAGCTGACCGTCACATTACTGTAGAATTAACAGACTCTGCGAAAGAATTCGTTGTAGAAGCCGGCTTTGATCCGATGTACGGAGCTCGTCCATTGAAAAGATACGTACAACGTCAAGTGGAAACGAAATTAGCACGAGAATTAATTGCAGGAACGATTACTGACAATAGTCACGTAGTTGTTGATGTAGAAAATAACGAATTAGTCGTTCATGTGAAATAAAAAAAGAGTTCGGATAAAATCCGGACTCTTTTTAGTGTTGTTCTACTGGCTCGTTTGGAATTGCAGCTGAAATCGCTAATACTAATACCGCAAGAACAACTGAGAAAATAGACGCTTGGTTAAAATCGTATGCACCGCCAGTCATAGAGCCGATTACATAGCTCATCATATGTACAAGCAAGAACGACCAAATTAATGCCCAAATAAAACGCATATTTTACACCTCTATTCGTTCAATCTGTCCTTATTGTAACACAATTGAAAAAAGAATATAGAAAAATATTTGTAGATTTTTCAACGCAAATTTGCATTCTGTTCATACAGTATAAAAGAGTGGTTTTATACGTTTAGAAAATAAGGCGGGAGAAAAATGAGTATTACGGAACGTTTCTTTTACTTAGAAAAAGAACCATGTGTAATTTATTTACCGGAGAAGCCAAATGGATTTTCTGTTATACTCCTTGGGGACTATAACTATTTCATTGAGAATGGTACAAGTTTATGGACACAGCATGCGGGAAGAGCTTGTTTTTTAAATGGCCTTATTGAAAGGGGCTACACGGTCTTTTCATCTAATTTATACGGAAGGCATTGGGGAAACGATCAATCTGTTCGTCTGGCAAAGCGTTTATATGATGTCATTCTAAGAAAAGAGACATTAAATGTGAAAATGCACATTATGGCAGATGGTATGGGGGCGCTTGTAGCGCTTGAGATGATGAACAAATACCCTGAATGTATACGATCTGTCGTTATGTTAAATCCTTGTTTAGATTTACCAGAATATGTGGAATTTGAGAAGGAACACAAGTTTTTTTATAAAAGATTAGTTAAAGAATTAAGTTTGGCATACGAGTCAAAAGAAGCAGAGTTGGAATCAAAAATAAATAAGAAATCATTTGCATATCTTCCTTCTTGTGTACCGGTTAAAATTTTCGTATCCACACAAGAAAAAAGAGGGAGAAAACAATTATTGCGTAAATATGAGCAAATGAGGCAATTAAAACAATGTGATACCTCTGTCTTATTCCATCTACAAGATGTGAAATATAAAATGGTTAGGCAAACGTGTGATTTCTTTAAAAAATATGAAGAAGAATTGTGAAGCTCCCATATACATAAATGAGGAGCTATTTGTTTAAAGGAGAAAGGGCTGGTGATATGAAACGCGTGCTTATTATAGGTGCACTTACGTTTGTAGGTTATCACCTTGTGAATAAAATGATCGCAGAAGAAGTGGAAGTGTATGGGCTTGATTTTGATGATTTAGATGGTATGACGAAAATTAATGAAGAGAAATTATTTTTAATTGGACGAAATGCGTTGTTTACGTACTATTCTATCAGGGATGAAGACGGATGGCGGGTAGTAGAAGAAGATAGTTTTGATACGGTTTACTTTTGCTTGTATGAGCCGAATCAGCAAAGTGGGTTTCGGAATGAAAGGGTCATATTACAATATTTAAAGCGTATTGTAAGGCTGTGTGAAAAAAATAAGATAAAGTTAAATTTAATTTCTTCTATTGAAATAGGGAGCACTGAAGAATCCGAAAATAAACGTCTATTTTCGAAAGTAGAAGAAGGGTTGAAGAAAAGAGAACTGCAATATAGTGTATTTCGAGTTCCTACATTATATGGACCGTGGCAACCATCATTTATGATGTATCATCAGCTCATCTTATCAGAACTCGATGAGAAAGAGTGTCATTGTATGAATGAAGAAAAAGGAAGCGATTTACTTTACGTTGAAGATGTATGTGAATACTTATGGGAAAATGGAACGAATATAAAGCATCTTGGTGTATATAATTTACTTAGTGGAAAAGAAGCATTATGGGAAAAAGGTATGACCCTGTTGCATGCAGATGATAAAGTAAATAAAAAAAATGTGGAAGTAAGAGATGAAGCTATAGAGATTATTTCTATTAAAAGAAACACACCATTAGAATTCGGTTTAAATAAACAATTGGCACATATGAAAAAATATAAAGAGTTATACGAGGGCTAAAACACGTGTTACACTATTGTATGGATAATGGAATGAGAGCTTTTTATAGAGAGGAAGACATAATATGAATGAAAAAAGCATGCAATTTTTACAAATCGCGATGAAGCATTTACCAGAAGCAAAGGCAATTTTAGATGATAACGGAATTGCACTTGATATGGAGAAAGCACAGCCGGTGTTAGAGTTATTGATGAAAGTAATGAGCGAAGCATATGAGCTTGGGAAAGCGGATAAAGAATAAAACCAAAACCTTCTTTTTTGGAGGGGAGAGAGGCTCGAACCGTGAGAAGAAGCGGTTAGGGCTTTTTTTGTCTCGAGCGGGGAAAATCAGAGGGATGAGGTAGTTGAGGGGAGAGAGGCTTGAGCCGTGAGAAGAAGTGGTTAGGGCCTTTTTTTGTCTCGGGCGGAGTAAGGTCAAAAGTATGGGGAAGTTTATCTTTTGAAAGGACAGGGATTTTTCCGTTTCTTTTAATGAAAAATAAAGTTGATAATACGTTGGTTTTATTTTTTTAGCTGAAATATATTCTAGACAAAAGTACATTTATGTTTTAAAATTAGTACCAAGTCATAATAATTGATATAAAACGGAGGGCTGCGATGTGAACGTAGGCATTTTAGGGATCGGAAGATATGTGCCAGAAAAAGTAGTCACAAATCACGATTTAGAGAAAATCGTAGATACATCTGATGAATGGATTCGTACGAGAACGGGAATTGCAGAAAGACGCATTGCCGATGATACAATAGATACGTCATATATGGCGGTAGAGGCTTCTAAAAAAGCACTTGAAGATGCAGGGGTTAGCGGAGAGGATATCGATCTTATTTTAGTGGCAACAGTAACGCCGGATCGCTCATTCCCAGCAGTTGCTTGTGTAATCCAAGAAGCGATTGGCGCAAAACATGCAGCTGCAATGGATTTAAGCGCAGCGTGTGCGGGCTTTATGTACGGAATGATTACAGCGCAGCAATTTATTCAAACTGGAACTTACAAAAATATATTAGTAGTTGGTAGTGACAAACTATCTAAAATTGTAGACTGGAATGACCGAAATACAGCAGTACTATTTGGGGACGGAGCAGGCGCTATCGTAATGGGAGCTGTTTCGGAAGGAAAAGGTGTACTTTCATTCGAATTAGGAGCGGACGGAAGTGGCGGTAAGCATCTTTATCAAGACGAGTATGTTATGATGAACGGACGAGAAGTCTTTAAATTTGCTGTTCGTCAACTTGGTGATTCTTGTCTGCGCGTGTTAGAAAAAGCAGGACTTACGAAAGAGGATGTGGACTTTTTAGTACCGCATCAAGCGAATATTCGTATTATGGAATCTGCAAGAGAGAGATTAAATTTACCGAAAGAAAAAATGAGTATGACAATTGAAAAGTTCGGTAATACATCGGCTTCTTCAATTCCAATTGCAATGGTAGAGGAATTGCAAAATGGACGTATTCAAGATGGTGATTTAATTATACTAGTCGGTTTTGGCGGCGGCTTAACATGGGGAGCAGTAGCTCTTCGTTGGGGTAAATAAGGACTGAGAGAAAAAAGGAGTGTATTTTGTATGGAAAAAAAGAGGGTCGTAATTACAGGATTAGGTGCTGTTACACCAATCGGAACAGATGTTGAAACAGCTTGGGAAAATATTAAAAACGGTGTATCTGGAATTAGAAGACTTACAAGAATAGATCCAGAACTGTTTCCAGCAAAAGTAGCAGCAGAAATTAACGACTTTGAAGTCGAAAAATATATGGATAAAAAAGAAGCTCGCCGTATGGACCGTTTTACGCAATATGCAGTAGCAGCAGCGAAAATGGCAGTTGCAGATGCGAAGCTTGAAATTACAGAAGAAAATGCCCCACGCATTGGTGTATGGGTAGGTTCTGGTATTGGTGGTATGGAAACATACGAAGAACAATTTAAGATTTTTACTGAAAAAGGTCCGCGCCGTGTGAGTCCATTTTTCGTACCAATGATGATTCCAGATATGGCAGCAGGTCAAGTATCAATTGCTACAGGAGCGAAAGGAATTAATACTTGCTCTGTAACAGCTTGTGCATCTGGGGCAAACTCAATTGGTGATGCATTTAAAGCCATTCAGCGCGGTGATGCCGATGCAATGATAACGGGGGGAGCAGAAGCACCGTTAACAAGTATGGCATTCGCTGGATTTTGTTCAGCGAAAGCATTAACATTTAATGAAGATCCAGCAACGGCTTGCCGTCCGTTCGATAAAAACCGTAGCGGTTTCGTAATGGGTGAAGGATCAGGAATTCTTATTCTTGAAGAATTAGAGCACGCATTAGCACGTGGTGCTCACATTTATGCGGAAATCGCTGGTTACGGTGCAACTGGTGATGCGTTCCATATTACAATGCCTGCTCCTGGCGGTGAAGGTGGAGTTCGTGCGATGCGTCAAGCTTTAGCTGATGCAGGTCTAGAGCCAGAAGATATTGATTACATTAATGCACATGGTACAAGTACAGATGCAAATGAAAAGTATGAAACGATGGCAATTAAAGAAACTTTCGGTGAGCATGCATATAAAGTAGCAATTAGCTCGACGAAATCAATGACAGGTCACTTATTAGGAGCGGCTGGTGCTGTTGAAGCGATCTTCTCTATTAAAACAATTACAGACGGAGTGATTCCTCCGACGATTAACTATGAAACGCCAGATCCAGATTGCGATTTAGATTACGTACCGAATAAAGCGAGACAACAAGAAGTAAACACAGTATTAAGTAACTCACTAGGATTCGGTGGTCATAACGCAGTATTAGTATTTAAATCGTATAAATAATAGATGAAATAAGGTGTTTTTTCGTAACATATTGCGAAAAAACACCTTATTTATTTTTACGCCTTTTTCTCTTTTTGCATATACATAAGAAAAAGGAGGGATAAAGATGGGGGTTATTGAAACAGCCGAGTGGTTACATCTATATTATGGACGTCCAGAAAAGATTTGTGAGAAATTTACGAAGTATATTCCATTGCCAAAAGAGAGGCTGTATCGCTTTTTAATCTCTAAAGGTATGTATCGCCCAGTAATGCGGGGAGAACAGGAAATTAAAGAATTAGAGAAAAAAGAAATTTGGAAAGAACTTAGCATGGAGTATGAAAAATTGAAAAGTTGGCTAAAAGGGCCAGATGTCCCTATCTTTATTTTGTTATCAGATTCCTATAATCGAACTGTACAAGAAGAGTATAACGGGAAGGCTGGCTTATCTATGCGCCACGTTATTTTCTTATTCGTATGTGGACGGAATTCGGTGGAAGAATTAAAAGTGTTATTGACACATGAATATCACCACATATGCAGGTTACATCAAATTGAGACGAAAGAAACGGAATATACATTACTTGATACGATGATTATGGAAGGATTAGCTGAGCAGGCAGTAACGGAAAGATATACAGAAAAAAATAATGCACCGTGGACGACGTATCTTTCAAAAGAAGAAGCGATTTATTATTGGCAAAACGTTGTACAAGAAAGAATAAGCATAAAACGAGGAACAAAGGAGCATGACATTTTATTAAATGGACTTCATTCCTACCCGAAAATGCTTGGCTATGCACTTGGATTTTATATTGTAAAAGATTGTGTAGCGTTTGAAGGAGAAGATACACTTTCTTTATTATCTATAGATGCGAAAGAAATATTGAGTAAAGCAAATACATTTCATGTTTCATGAAAAAACAGGAGCTATATCTCCTGTTTTTTTAATATTATAGAAGAAAAAATAATAATTAGAATATATTTCCTAAAGTGGAATAAAGTTAAGCAAAAATGAACATAATGATTGGTACAAACAGTAGTGAAGTGAGGGGTAGAGAATGTTATATCTGCATGATGTATGGGTAAATTGGTTTGAAGGTGAAGAGAATGGGTATAACGTTTGTCATTTTTACGAATGGCGGAAAGATGATACGATTGAGCTATTAGATCAAGTGCCATTATTAAAAGTAGATTCTACATTATATCATTACATCGAGAACGAATTGTTAGAGCTTCCGCAAAAATTATTGGAAGACGTACATCATAAGGCTTATATTCGTAAAAATCACGAACGTTTGCAACAAGAGTATTGTTTTGTTGTTACAGATGGAAAAGGAATTATTGCGATTGATTCAATCGGCTATAATGTGCCAATTAGAAAAAGTAGGCTTATACCTCGTCAAGAACAGATGGTATATGAGATGGTAGAAAATGTGCAGGCAGAAAAGTATGAGTTCCAAGTGGAAAAAATTGAAAAAGAACATCACATTTTATCGCCGTCGCCTTTCATCATGAACGGCCTAACTCGTAAAGAACGACAGTTAAAACAATTATTATTTATGGCGTTAGATCAATTACATACAACGAAAAATCCAGCTGAAATTCGCTATTGGTTCACAGAGTGGGATCCATCAGCGTACGGAATGGTCCAACATATGGAGTTTGAAGATGTTTGGGCTAAGCTTTATGATGAAGCGAAAGCGGGATGGTCCGAGAAGCACGAGCAATTATGTGAGCGCTTAGTGAAAGGACAGCCGTTTTTTGAAAAGTTATGGGAAATGGAAAATGAGCAGAAGGTAAATTAAAAAACCGCCAATTGGCGGTTTTTTTTTGGAGTCGGCAAGCTCTTCGTGTCTAAGAACCTTCCGCATAAGAAGACAAAAAGCGTCTTTTATGCGAAAGAACCTTAGCTAATCAGAGCTGAACGAGCCGCTTCCGCTTTATAATGAAATCCAGCTCCGGCTCCTAACCCTTCGCGTCTAAGAGCCTTTCCCACGAGAAGGCAAAAAGCACCTCCTGTGGGAAAGAACCTTATCCGTCAGGGCTAAACAGTCGCCTCCGCTTTATAAGTTTAATCCAGCTCCGGCGGCAAGAATGTTCGGTGGTTTCGCGGCCTTCCTGCGAGGTAAAAAACACCTCCACGTCAGGAGCTCCATCCCCCTCACATTCTGAACGAGCCGCCCCCGCTTTATATGTTATCTACGTTTTCTGCTTAGTCCCATTGCGTTTTCTACTTTGCGTAGTTGTTTGAATGCAACTCGATTTGCTTTTTCGGCACCTTTGTCTAGAATTTCGTCTAGTTCTGGGGAGTTGATTAGTTCGTTATATTTGTCTTGGATTGGGCGAATTGCTTCCACAACTACTTGTGCTAGGTCACCTTTGAAGTCGCCGTATCCTTTTCCATCGTACATTGCTTCTATTTCTTCAACTGTTTTGCCAGAGAATGAAGAGTAAATTGTTAATAAGTTAGAAATTCCAGGTTTGTTTTCTTTATCAAATTTAACGATACCTTCAGAGTCAGTTACGGCACTTTTAATTTTCTTTTCGATTGTTTTTGGCTCATCAAGCATACTGATCATTGATTTTGGATTCGGATCAGATTTACTCATTTTTTTCGTAGGTTCTGTTAATGACATAACGCGAGCTCCTACTTTTGGAATACGAATTTCAGGCATTGTGAAGATTTCACGGTAACGTTTGTTGAAACGTTCTGCTAGATCACGTGTTAATTCGATATGTTGCTTTTGGTCGTCACCAACTGGTACGATTTCTGTGTTATAAAGTAAAATATCAGCAGCCATTAATGGTGGATACGTAAGTAATCCTGCTGGAACTGAATCTCTTCCAGAAGATTTATCTTTATATTGTGTCATACGTTCTAATTCTCCAACGTATGCAACAGATTGCATAATCCATCCTAGCTGAGCGTGTGCTGGTACTTCTGATTGTACAAATAAAGTAGCTTTTTCAGGATCGATGCCGCATGCAACATATAGTGCAGCAAGACTGCGGATGTTTTTGCGAAGTTGTACAGGGTCTTGAGGTACTGTAATTGCATGTTGGTTTACGATACAGAAATAGCAGTCGTGTTCGTTTTGAAGCTCTGTAAATTGCTTCATAGCCCCTAAATAGTTTCCAAGTGTAATCGTTCCGCTTGGCTGAATACCAGAAAAGATAACTGACATAAGTAATTCCTCCTAAAATTGAATGTGTGATGGGGAAGAGAAGGCATACAAAAAAGCCCATTCATCCCAAATTACATAGGGACGAATGGACCGCGGTACCACCCTAATTATTTCACAGCTGTGAAATCTCTCAGATCCATAATAACGTCTGGATATAACGCCAAAGCCTACTACTCTCGGTTCGGTTTGGTGCTCAAAAGCCCATTCCATATTGTACAATTACTTGTTCACACCAGCCACAAGCTCTCTGAAATTGCTTCAATATGTACTCTTCTTTATCATCGCATACATATAAATTTATTTATTTTTAACTGAGCCCTTTTAATATGAAAGAACTAAAGTTTTATAACAAAATGTTTTGCTGATTATTATATCATATGGAATAGTGTTTGCAAACTACATCAAAATAGTAAAGCTAATGAGAGTCGAGAACAACCCAAGCACGATACCAGTAATACAAATCGGATACGTCCATTTGAATGAATATGTTTTATAAATACGTTCTTTCTTATCGATAGGTTCCTCTGCTTCTTCAATTAAAGAGTCAATTTTTTTATTCGTACCAAATACTCTTTGGAATGCGTAAATTGTTACGTTAAAAAATCCATTTTGAAATATGAATAAAAAACCACCTATAAGAATAAAAAACAATGCGATATAGAATGAGATGTTGACAAAATTCAACAAAAACTGAGAAGAAACGAGGAATGCGCCAACACTAGAAGCGATTATCGCTACAAAAAATAGTATACAAGTATGAAAAAAAACTTTATTCAAAATATTCCCCTCCGTCAAAATATTACTAGAATTATTATACTATAAAAGTTATAATAAGTAATATAAATAATTTTTTGAAAATTATACGCAATTGAAGTTCTAATTTCAAGATGATGGTATCAATGTTAACGTATTCCTTTACGGAAAAATAAAAATATTAACATTTTATTAAAAATTTTAACAAAAAAACAAAAAACTATATTCACAATCGTCATATTATATGTATAATGAAAATTGTAGAAACTTGGAGATTATTCTTTCAATTCTACTTTTTTACAAGTGAGGGTACAGGAAGTGCAATTAGGGGAGGCAACACAACATGAAGAAAAAGATACCGTTATTACTTGCATCAACTTTAACTGCAAGTATGTTGCTTGGCGCGTGTAGCTATCAGAAAGAGGACGCTAAAGCAAAAGGAAAAGAAACCGCTACTAGTAGTAGTAACGGAAAACAGATTCTTAATTTAACAGAGTTATCTGAAATTCCATCAATGGATGCATCGTTAGCGTCAGATTCTGCGTCTTCAACAGCATTAAATAATACGATGGAAGGTTTATATCGTACTGGCAAAGATCAAAAGAGAATGCCTGGGGTTGCTGAAGATGTACAAAAGTTGGACGAGGGTAAAAAATACATATTCAAATTAAGAAAAGATGCGAAATGGTCGAATGGGGAACCTGTAACAGCGAAAGATTTTGTGTATTCATGGAAAAGAGCAGTAAATCCAGATACAAAGGCGACGTATTCGTACATTATGTTCGATATTAAAAATGCAGAAAAAATTCATAAAAGAGAATTACCAGCTGACCAATTAGGTGTAAAAGCGATTGATGATTATACATTAGAAGTGGAATTAGACAATCCAGTTCCTTACTTTATTGATTTAACAGTTTATCCAGTATTTTACCCACTAAATGAAAATTTTGTGAAATCACAAGGTGATAAGTTTGGTTTAGAGGCAAATACAACATTATATAACGGGCCATTCGTTATGAGTGATTGGAAACATGAACAAAGCTTCCAATTTAAGAAGAACCCATCATATTGGGATAACAAAACGGTTAAAATTGAAGAAATTAATTTCAATATTGTAAAAAACACATCAACTGATGTAAATTTATATGAGACAAATGCGATTGATCGTGCGGTTCTAACATCGGAATTTGTTGATAAGTTTAGACAAAATCCAGAGTTCCAAACACGAAAAGAAGCTGGAGTTGCCTATTTAAGATTTAATCAAAATAATAAGTATTTAAGTAATAAAAACTTAAGAAAAGCAATTTCGATGTCCTTTGACCGTGATAACATTGCAAAAGTTATTTTAAACAACGGTGCAATCGGTGCTTACGGATTTGTTGGAAAAGATTTCGCTGAGGGTCCGAATAAAAAAGACTTCCGTGCTGAAAATGGAAATCTAGTTGAAACGGATTCAAAAGAAGCGAAAAAACTTTGGGAAACAGCGAAGAAAGAGCTTGGCACTGATAAAATCGAACTAGAATTCTTAAGCTTTGATAATGAAGATGCTAAAAAAATTGGCGAATTCTTAAAAGGTGAGATGGAAAAGAACTTACCTGGTTTAACGATTAAAATTAAACAGCAGCCATTCGCGCAAAAAAATAAGTTAGAAGACTCTCAGCAATATGATATGGCGTTTGGTATTTGGGCTCCAGACTTCCCAGATCCAATCTCATATTTAGATATGTTTGTTACGAATGGTTCACAAAATAAAACAGGATATTCTAATCCGAAATATGATGAGCTAATTCTAAAAGCAAAAACAGATACAAAAGATTTACAAGCTCGCTGGAACAACCTTTTAGAAGTAGAGAAAATATTAATTAAAGAGGATGCAGTTATTGCTCCGATCTTCCAAAAAGGTTCAGCATATGTGGTAAAAGGTGCTGTAAAAGATATTATCCCAATTAATTATGGTGGTAAATTAACTTACAAATGGGCATCTGTTGAACAAAAATAATCTTTTTTCCATCGTTTACAAGGGTATATGCCTATGATGGGCATATGCTCTTATTTTAAAAAAATAAAAGTAAGAATATTTAAAACTATCTTATTGCTTTTGAGAAAAACGGGGAGGTGCTTGACTATGGGACGTTATGTATTAAAACGTTTCGTGTACATGGCTTTGACATTATTTTTAATTACTACACTGACTTTCTTCTTGATGAAATTGCTTCCGGGTTCTCCGCTTAAAAACCAGGAGAAACTATCGCCGGCACAAAAAGAAATCATTCTTGAAAAATATGGTTTAAATGATCCAGTGCCAGTTCAATATGCACGTTATTTAGGTAACTTAGCAAAAGGTGATTTAGGGGTATCATTCCAATATGATAACCGCCCAGTAACAGATATGATTGTGGATCGTATTGGACCATCGGCACAACTTGGTTTACAAGCGATTATATTAGGATCATTTATCGGGTTAATTTTAGGAATCGTTGCGGCACTTCGTAACAATACGTGGGTGGATTATGGTGCAACAGTTATTTCGGTACTCGGAATGTCGGTACCATCATTCGTATTCGCCGCATTACTACAATATTTCGTAGGGGTAAAACTTGGTTGGTTCCCAGTAGCATTCTGGAAAGGACCAGAGTTTACTGTAATGCCTACAATTGCATTATCGATGTCAGTTATCGCAACAATCGCACGTTTCTCTCGTGCAGAATTAATTGAAGTTATGCAGTCTGACTATATTTTAACAGCGAAAGCAAAAGGGATTAGTCAAGGCGTTATCATTGTAAAACACGCACTTCGTAACGCGTTAATTCCAGTTGTAACAATTTTAGGACCAATGGTTGCGGCATTAATTACAGGAACACTTGTTATCGAGCAAATTTATGCTGTACCTGGACTTGGGGAACAATTCGTTAAATCGATTACTTTAAATGACTATACAGTTATTATGGGAACTACGATTTTCTATAGTGCAATCTTCATTTTAGTTATTTTCATTGTCGATATTTTATACGGAATTATTGATCCTCGTATTCGTTTAGCGGGAGGGAAAAAATGATGAAAGATGTACAAAAATTATCTCCAGATTTATTTCAACAAGCCAATCAAAATAATGTTGATAATGAAGTCATTGCCCGTCCAAGCTTAACGTTTTGGCAAGATGTAAGAAGACGTTTGTTCCAACATAAAGGTGCGATGCTTGGCCTTGTATTATTAGTACTCATTGCACTATTAGCGATTTTTGGACCGATGGTAAGTAAACACTCGTATAAAGAGCAAGATTTAGGTCGTGCGAAATTACCACCAAAAATTCCAGTTATTGAAAATGTTCATTGGTTACCATTTGACGGTACAGATCAATATGGTGTTGACCAATATGCAAAACGTGATATTAAAGAGTACTTCTGGTTTGGTACAGATGATCTTGGCCGTGACTTATGGACAAGAACATGGGAAGGTACACGCGTATCATTATATATCGCTCTATTAGCAGCAGCAATTGACTTAGTAATTGGGGTTGCATACGGAGGTATTTCAGCATTCTACGGCGGTAGAGTAGATAATATTATGCAACGTATTATGGAGATTATCAACGGTATTCCATACTTAATCATCGTTATTTTAATGGTAATCATCATGGGATCAGGTATTTGGTCGATTACACTTGCGATGGCGATTACAGGCTGGATAGGGATGTCGCGGATTGTTCGTGGACAAATCTTAAAGTTAAAAAACCAAGAATATGTATTAGCATCTCGTACATTAGGTGCAACAAATACACAATTAATTGTGAAACATTTAATTCCAAACGTAATGGGACCTATCATCGTAATGACAATGTTTACAATTCCATCAGCGGTATTTGGTGAAGCGTTCTTAAGTTTCATCGGTTTAGGAATTCAGCCACCATTTGCGTCACTTGGTTCTCTTGTAAATGATGGGTATAAATCTATTCAAACGTATCCACATATGATGTTCATCCCTGCGGTTGTCATCAGTATGTTAATTCTAGCATTCAACTTAATGGCAGATGGATTACGCGATGCGTTAGATCCAAAAATGCGTAAGTAAAAGAGGGGAGAGGCAAAAATGAAAACATTGTTAGAGGTAAAAGATTTACAAGTCTCCTTTGATACACATGCAGGTGAAGTACAAGCAGTGCGCGGCGTTACTTTTGATTTAAAAAAAGGGGAAACATTAGCGATTGTAGGAGAGTCTGGTTCTGGGAAATCAGTTACTTCTAAAGCGCTAATGGGTTTAATCCCAAATCCTCCAGGCCGTATTAAAAATGGAGAGATTGTATTTGACGGTCGTGATTTAACGAAATTAACGGAAAAAGAAATGCAGCAAGTTCGTGGTAAAGATATCGCAATGATTTTCCAAGATCCAATGACATCATTAAATCCAACGATGACAATTGGGAATCAAATTATGGAAGGTCTTATTAAACACCAAGGGATGAGTAGAGGAGACGCACGTAAAGTTGCGTTAGAATTAATCGACCTTGTAGGTATTCCAAATCCAGAAGCGCGTTTAAAACAATATCCTCACCAATTCTCAGGTGGTATGAGACAGCGTGTAGTTATTGCGATGGCGTTAGCTTGTAATCCGAAATTATTAATTGCCGATGAGCCGACAACAGCACTAGACGTTACAATTCAGGCGCAAATTTTAGAGCTTATGAAAGACATTCAGCAAAAGACAGAAGCAGCAATCATTTTCATTACGCATGACTTAGGTGTAGTAGCAAACGTTGCTGACCGAGTTGCGGTTATGTATGCTGGTAAAGTTGTTGAAATTGGAACTGTAGATGAAATTTTCTACAACCCAAAACATCCGTACACATGGGGATTAATCGCATCTATGCCAAGTTTAGATGGCTCAGAGGAAGAGTTATACGCAATTCCCGGAACGCCTCCAGATTTATTGAAACCGCCAAAGGGTGATGCTTTTGCACCACGTAACCCGCAGGCACTGAAAATTGATTTTGAAATGGAACCACCTTTATTTAAAGTAAGTGATACACACTATGCGGCAACTTGGTTACTTCATGAGCAAGCTCCAGAAGTAAAACCGCCGGCAGTCGTTGAAAAACGCATTCTTCAAATGAAAGCAGGTGAACAACATGACTAAACAACGTGAGAAATTAATTGAAGTGAAAAATGTAAAGCAGCACTTTGACGTGAGTGGTGGTGTTGTCAAAGCGGTTAATGATATTTCATTTGATATTTACCGCGGAGAAACATTTGGTCTTGTAGGAGAATCGGGTTGTGGTAAATCGACAACTGGAAGAACGATTATTCGTTTATATGATGCAACTGCTGGTGAAGTGTTGTTCGATGGTGAAAATGTACATGGTAAAAAATCACGCGCAGAATTGAAGAAATTCAACCGTAAAATGCAAATGATTTTCCAAGATCCATATGCATCATTAAATCCTCGTATGACAGTAGGGGATATTATCGCAGAAGGTATTGATATTCATGGATTAGCGAAAAGCAAAAAAGAGCGTATGGACCGTGTTCACGAGCTGTTAAATACAGTTGGTTTAAATAAAGAGCACGCAAACCGTTTCCCGCATGAATTCTCAGGTGGACAACGTCAACGTATCGGTATCGCTCGTGCACTTGCTGTAGAACCTGAATTTATCATTGCCGATGAGCCAATCTCAGCACTTGACGTATCGATTCAGGCGCAAGTTGTAAACTTGCTAAAACAGTTACAAAGAGAAAAAGGCTTAACATACTTATTCATTGCCCATGATTTATCGATGGTAAAATACATTAGTGATCGCATTGGTGTAATGTACCGTGGTCAAATCGTTGAGCTGACAACAAGTGAAGAGTTATATGCGAATCCAATTCATCCATATACAAAATCACTATTATCAGCAATTCCGCTTCCAGATCCAGATTATGAGCGCAATCGTAAACGTATCGTATACGATCCATCTCAGCATGAATACGGTAGCGAAGTACCAACAATGCGTGAAATTCGCCCAGGACATTTCGTACTATGTTCTGAAGTAGAGTATAAGAAATATAAAGAAATCTATCAATAAAAAAGTAGAGCCATTCTTCTGTTACGGGAGGATGGCTCTATTTTTTGTAATAAAGTGAAACTTTAATCAGTGGGGTTTTGTTCATCCCCCACTGATTATTAGTTGAACCAATCGGGCGTTTACGGGCAGTTGATCTCCCACCTAACTTCCTCGCATTCTCCGAATTTTGAGGTGGGAGTCTTACTGCCCGTTAATGCGGGATAAAAGTAAGAGAAATGAGTTAATAGTAGTTATGTTGAGAAGGTTTGGCTTGTTCATGAGGGAATGGATTGGTTCTTAAAACCAGATGAAAAAGTATTAAGTAATTTTTCGATGTGTACTGCTGTCACTACTAATTAACTTAATTTAAACTATTAAAAAAGGAACTTTCTATGAGTTCTTTTTCTACTATATAAAACATTTCTATTGTCAATATTTGTCGGTAAATCGATATATTTAAAGAACCGCTGATATAAATTGAGTTACGGTCGATATATTTTGGAAATCGTCGATATATTTCGAGTTGCGGTCGATATATTCGAAAAACCGCTGATATAATTTCATTTACTGTGGTGATACCCTATAAAACGTACGTTTTATAGGGTATCACCTTTATATTTTCTACCGCGCTTGAACAGAAGCACTATCTT
The DNA here is from genome assembly GCF_051915945.1 of Bacillus cereus group sp. MYBK30-2. NCBI lineage: Bacteria > Bacillati > Bacillota > Bacilli > Caryophanales > Bacillaceae > Bacillus > Bacillus cereus group sp. MYBK30-2. The sequence goes on along the minus strand of NZ_JBQAFR010000001.1, from coordinate 1,806,420 downwards.
CTTGTTCATCCGGTTTAACAAGTGCATAATTTTCCCACGCTCTACTTCTCCAACGGAAGAACATAATAATCGCCCGAGTCCATTCGTCGATAGCAATCGCTAGCCAAATACCAACGAGACCCATATCTAATTGAAAGACGAAAAAGTAGCCGAGCGGTAAGCTCATTAACACCATGGAGAATGCTCCGATTAAAACTGGATATTTCGCATCACCAGCTGCACGAAGGGAATTAATGATGACGATGTTCATCGTCCGTCCTGTTTCAAGTAGTACACTTAGTAAAAGAACGCTTGCCCCTAGAGAGATAATATGGGGATTATCCGTAAATAGTCCCATTAATTGTGTGCGGAATGTAACAACGAGAATGACCATAAATAAAGTTACACCAATCGCCCATTGTACACTTTTCCATACACGTGTGTACGCTTCATCCTTTTCATTTCCGCCAACTAGGCGTCCAACGATAATAGCTGTTCCCATACCGATAGCAATGGCGAATAAATAAGTGAACATAGAAATGTTAGTAGCGTATTGTCTAGCAGCTAACGATTCTGTTCCTAAGTATGTTGCGTAGTATAGGAAGACGATTTGGCAAGCTTGGTACATTACTTGTTCAAATGCAGATGGAATGCCGATCTTTAAAATTTTTCCAACGTATTCTTTTGATAAAGTGAAGTAGTATTGTAATTTCACGCGATATTCCATAACGCGATACAGTAACCAGAAGAATACAATAAGTGCGATTAACCGGCTGACGGCGGAAGAAATAGCTGCCCCTTGCACACCAAGTTCAGGGAAACCGAATTTCCCAAAAATGAGTACGTAGTTTCCGGCGATATGAATAATATTCATTCCAAGTGAAATAAACATCGCTTGCTTTGTAAAGCCGTGTACGCGGATAATTGCAGCTAATGAGTTAATAATAGCTTGAAGAAAAATGGCTCCCCCGACGATGGATAAATAGCTTTGCGCGTACGTTAATACATCACCTTGTAAGTTCATTGCCATCATCATATGTTTTGAAAATAAAAGAAAACCGGCACTTATAACGAGACCGACTCCTAAATTTAATGTTACTGCTAATGCTGATATTTTGGATGCTTCCATAAAGCGTTTAGAACCGAGGTATTGAGATACGACGATAGCTGCGCCATTCCCGATGACTTCTAGTACTAAAATAGCGATATGGAGGTATTGATTTGCTGCACCAACCCCAGATACAGCATCGTCTGATAATGCACTTAACATGAAAGTATCAGCGATCCCCATCAGCATAAAAAGAAAAACTTCTAGAAAAATAGGCCATGTTAATAAGAATAAACTTAATTTTTCTGTTGGCCCGTTTTTTGCGCGAATTGCTGTCATGTCCGTCCCCTCTTTACCGATATCTATTTTTAGCAAAGTGTATCGTAACACACTTTCATATCCTTTGCACTCATTTTAGCCTACATATTTTCAATATGAACGAACCTTCATTTTATGACAAAAAAAGAAGAATAATTATACGTAAGATATAATGAGATATAAATTTTGCTATTCTCTGATAATTTAAAAAACTATAAAATTTGTTATTTTTAACACTTAAGTGCAATAAAAACGTAGTATGAAACGTTTACAAAAAACAACAAGTGTTAACAGAAAATTTTAATAAAATAGAAATATAAATATACAAAGAATATATTTGTGTGTATAATATGAATTATTAGAACATACATATATTTCTTTCTGTTTGAAAATGAAAGGGCTAACATTTTTTTGGAGGGTGGAAGTATGAAAAAAAAGATACCAGTTTTTGTAGCATCAACAGTAGCAATGAGCATGATTTTAGGGGCATGTAGTTATCAAAAAGATGAACCGCAAGCAAGCGCAAAAGGGGATAGCGGTAAAAGCGGTGCTAAGCAAGTTATAAACTTAGTTGAAACACAAGAAATTCCAACGATGGACCCAGCATTATCAGCTGATGCAGTTTCTTCGAAAGTAATGAACAATACGATGGAAGGTCTATACCGCCTTGGAAAAGATGATAAATTAGTTCCAGGTGTAGCGAAAGAATTCCAAAAGTCAGAAGACGGTAAAAAGTATACATTTAAATTACGTGAAGATGCAAAATGGTCAAATGGTGATCCTGTAACGGCGAAAGATTTCGTGTATGCATGGCAAAGAGCAATTAATCCAGATACAGCTGCGAAATCAGCGTATATTATGTACGATATAAAAAATGCTGAGAAAATTAATAAAAAAGAGATGAGTCCAGACCAATTAGGCGTGAAAGCGATTGATGATCATACATTAGAAGTAGAATTGGATAATTCTATTCCATATCTTGTTGATTTAATGGTCTATCCGATCTTCTATCCTGTTAATGAAAAGTATGTGAAAGAGCAAGGGACGAAGTTTGGTTTAGAAGCAAATACAACACTTTATAACGGTCCATTTACATTAAGTGATTGGCAACATGAACGTAGCTTTAAGATGACAAAGAGCCCATCATATTGGGACAATAAAGAAGTGAAGCTTGAGGAAGTAAACTTTAATATTGTAAAAGATACGTCTACGCCAATTAATTTATATGAAACAAACGCAATCGATCGAGCAACATTATTAGCAGAATTCATCGATAAATATAAAGGAAAACCAGATTTTAAAACAGTAGAGGATACATCTGTATTCTTCCTTCGTTTAAATCAAAAAGACCCAGCTTTAGCAAATAAAAATATTCGTAAAGCAATTTCACTTGGTTTTGACCGTAAACCATTCGTTGATACGTTATTAAATAACGGTTCTAAGCCAGCGACGGGATTAATTCCTGACAATTTCATTAAAGGACCGGATAAAAAAGATTTCCGTGCTGAAAATGGAGATATTGTAAAACCGAATGTGAAAGAAGCGAAAAAGTATTGGGAAGCTGGTAAAAAAGAGCTTGGTAAAAATGAAATTGAATTAGAGCTATTAAATGAAGACGTTGAATTATCGAAGAAAACTGGTGAATATTTAAAAGGTGAGTTAGAAAAGAACTTACCAGGTTTAACAGTGAAAATTAAACAACAACCATTCGCGCAAAAATTAAAATTAGAAGATGCGGGCGATTATGTAATGTCATTCTCTGGTTGGGGTGCAGACTTCCCAGATCCAATTACATACCTTGATATGTTTGTAACTGACGGAGCGCAAAATAAAATGAAGTATTCTAATCCGAAGTACGATGAGATAATTATGAAAGCGAAAAAAGATGGAAGCGATGTAAATGCTCGCTGGAAAAACTTACTTGAAGCAGAAAAAATGTTACTTGATGACGCAGCGATTGTTCCAGTATATCAACGTGGTAGAGCATATTTACAAAGAGAAACAATTAAAGATATGTACAACCATAAATATGGCCCCGATGTAAGCTTCAAATGGGCATCAGTAGGGAAATAAGAAAAAAAGCAGGTAATTACCTGCTTTTTTTTAATACGTACGTTTTTTATAAATACCTTTTCCACCAACTTGGTTCCAGCCGGATTGTACATCTAAACTTTTGTTAACAAACTTCATTTTTTCTTTCCCACCAAAGAGTTTTTCACCGATGCTATTTGTAATGACACCAATCAATGCTGTTATTCCGATGATGAGGGCAGCAACAATGACAAAATCAACAAAATAAGCAATCATATGCAAATTCCCCCTTTGCCTGTATATATTTATTTTATGAGATAAAAGATAAAAAAGAAAGAAATGTCAGAAAAATATTTAATTTACTTTAGAAATCGTATGGACATGAGTGAAGAGATTTGTTAAAGTAAGAACAAACGTTCCTTTTGTTTTAACCTTGAGAGTCTTACATTTCTCAATTGTTTTGTTGGAAAAAGGTAAGAAGACGTTATCTTTTTTATAGGGGAAGATTATGAAAATGTAATTGTATATTAAGTGAAAATTATTGTGGAAAGCAAGTGTCAAAAGGGTTGAGGATCGTTGTTAAAGGACAGTTAAAGTGAGTGTAATCATGTTACATAGCAGTGGAATACCAGGAAGAGTTTTCTCAACTAGCAGTAAATTTACTGTATATTTCTTGCAAAAACTATTGTATAATGATTATAGAAGTTACTTATTAAAAGTAATTGTTGTTTGTAATAAGTTGTTGCTTACATGAACTGCGATTTTTTTACTTTGCTATAAGACAAGTTATTGTGAAGAATTGCTGAAGTTAGAAATTTAAACTGTAATTAGTACAGAATTTGTACTCTTTAAGGAGAGTGAGCTTTGTATGGTAACATTATATAGTTCTCCAAGCTGTACGTCTTGTAGAAAGGCGAAATTATGGCTAGAGGAAAATCATATTCCTTATACAGAACGTAATATTTTCTCAGATCCATTAACGATTGAGGAAATTAAAGAAATTTTACGTATGACAGAAAGCGGAACGGATGAGATTATTTCTACTCGTTCAAAAGTTTTCCAAGAATTGAATGTGAACTTAGAGTCTTTACCACTTCAAGATTTATATAAGATGATTCGTGACTATCCAGGTATTTTACGTCGTCCAATTATGATTGACGAAAAACGCCTTCAAGTAGGTTACAACGAAGACGAGATCCGTCGTTTCTTACCACGTACAGTAAGAACGTTCCAATTACGTGAAGCACAACGTCTTGTAAATTAATTATAATAATATGAAAACCTTCTACCTATTATATAGTAGAAGGTTTTTTTTTACTGTTTAACATTGCGTAATCGCACTTGTTGAACGATAAGGCCTATGCATAAAACGGTGAAAATGAACAAATAAGGGATACTTGCGGTGAAACTAGGATTATGATAGAAAAACGTTGCAAGTTTGTCTTCATGTGTAATCATTTTTCCTGCTGTATAGGCGAGAACGGCTGCCCCACCATAAATGAGAAATGGAAAGCGTTCCATGAGTATTAAAATAAGTTTGCTTCCCCAAATGATAATCGGGATAGAAATGAATAAACCGATTATTACGAGTAAAAATCTTCCGTGGGCTGCTCCTGCAATGGCAAGAACATTATCAAACCCCATAACGAGATCTGCGAATACAATTGTACGTACAGCTTGGAATAAAGTCGTTTTTCCTTGGATAGAAGAAAGGTCATTGTTATTATCAGTTAGTAAATTTACCGCGATTAATGTGAGTAAAATTCCGCCAATGAGTTGTAAGAATGGGATATCGAGTAAATAGACGGCTAGTATTGTGAGGAGAATTCGTAGCACGATTGCTAAAATAGTACCAATCAAAATGGCTTTATTTCGTTTTTCTTCAGGTAAATTTCGGCTAGCTAGTGCGATGACAATTGCGTTATCGCCACCTAGTACAACATCGATACCGACAATCATTAGTACAGATGTTAAAAACTCTAAGTCCATTCGTCTGCCTCCATTTATGATGTTTTAATAAGCGAAATATATGTATGTGATGAAGAAAGTTTGTCTAGTTTTTCCCGCGTACTTGGGGGACTAAATAATCTCCTCTAATAGATGTTTCACTTTATTACAGTGTACGGGCGAATATGGAAATGTATGTCCAAATTTTTTGTGAACAGTGAATTGGTGTCATGATATATTTGTCACGCTATCTGGGGGCTAATCATCTGAGGATGAACAAAACCCCCACTGATTAAAGTTTTACTTTATGTAAGCAGCTGAATGAAGGTAGGCATATAACTATTTTTGTAAAATAAATCGATTTTATTTCCATTCTGGAGAATCTTATCATAAAATGAAAGTACAAGAATCTATTGATTTGTCATATGAGTGGGGGATCCCTTCATAACAATTCCAAACAGGAAGGGAGAGTTGTATTTTGGATATTGAAAGAATTAATGATCATACAATGAAATTTTTTATTACGTACATTGATATAGAGGATAGAGGATTTAACCGTGAAGAAATTTGGTATGACCGCGAACGAAGTGAAGAACTTTTTTGGGAAATGATGGATGAAGCCCGTGATCATGACGATTTCTTTATTGATGGACCACTATGGATTCAAGTGCAAGCAGTTGACAAAGGGATTGAAGTGCTTGTAACGAAAGCACAGCTTTCAAAGGATGGGCAAAAGTTAGAACTACCAATAGGTGTAGACAAAATTATAGATATTCCTCTAGATGAAGGAATCGAATCGTTATTCCAGCAAGAATTAGAGGAAGAGGAAGTAGAACCAGCTGGTACAAACTTTAATGAAGATGGCACGTTTGGCTTTTTAATAAAGTTTAATGATTTTGAAGATGTAATTTCATTAAGTCATCGTCTAATCTTTGAAGATATAAAAGATGAGCTGTATTCATTTGAGGACCGCTATTATGTATATGTGGAATTTGATGAAGTGCTACATGATGAGGAAGAGATTGATCGTATTTTAAGTATTATTTTAGAATATGGAGAAGAATCTACTCTAACGATTCACCGTTTAAGTGAGTATGGAAAACAAGTTGTGAAAGAGCGTGCGCTTGAGACAATTCGAAACCATTTTCCTTCTAAAACGTAGGCCGATTTCTATAGTATGAAATCGGCTTTTTTTATGAAGCATAGGAAAGTTGTCTTTGTAAGGAGGTAAGAGATGAAAAATACGTTAAAACTACTTTTCTTTTTTCTATTATTGTTCGCATTATTTGTTTCGTTACGTATGTTTATTGATGTAGCATTTTATTCGGATGTAATTGGGATAGAAAACATTTCGATTTTAGGTATTATTAGTATTATATTTACGGTTTCTGCGTTTTTAATAGGGTGTGTTATTTTCTTAGAAAACCGCCACCCGTCTAAAACACTTACATGGTTAATCGTACTAGGTATTTTTCCAGTGTTCGGTTTCTTTGCTTATTTATTATTTGGACAAAACTTTCGTAGGAAAAGAATGTTCCAAAAGAAGGCATTACTTGATGAACAGGCGTTTTTACAATATAAGGGACACGAAGATCACGAAGAACGAATTTTGAGAAACCATAAGCATCAAGAATTGTTATTTCGCTTAGCAGATCGACTGGGTGCTTTAAATATTTCATTTCAAACTGAAACGAGGACATTAACAAATGGAGATGAAACGTTTCAGGCAATTTTAGATGGATTAAATCGAGCGAAACACCACATTCATATGGAATATTACATTGTACGTGATGATAAGCTAGGTACAGAAATTAAAGATATTTTAATAAAAAAATCAAAAGAAGGCGTTGTCGTTCGTTTTTTATATGATGCGGTTGGAAGTTTTAAATTATCAAATTCGTATATTGAAGAATTGAATGATGCAGGAGTAGAAATGATTCCATTTTTCCCTGTACGCTTTCCGATTTTAAACGATAAAATTAATTATCGAAACCACCGAAAAATCGTTATTATTGATGGAAATGAAGGATTTGTAGGTGGATTAAATATTGGCGATGAATATTTAGGGAAGGATAAATATTTCGGTTTTTGGCGAGATACGCATTTATATTTGCGCGGTGAAGCAGTTCAAAGCTTACAGCTGATTTTCCTTCAAGATTGGTTTTATATGACTGGTGAGGCAGTATTAGCGCCTGAATATTTACAAGCGAAAGCAGTTGAGGGTGATCATTGGGGCGGAGTGCAACTAGTTGCGGGCGGACCAGATAATAAATGGGAAACAATTAAACATTTATATTTTGCAATGATTGCTTCTGCTCGGAAATCGATTTGGATTGCAACACCATACTTTATTCCAGATGATGATATTTTATCTGCATTAAAAGTAGCTGCACTTGCTGGTATTGATGTTCGTTTGTTAATGCCAAGTAAGCCAGATAAGCGCACTGTCTTTTATGCATCAAGATCGTACTTTCCAGAGTTATTAGATGCAGGAGTGAAAATATATGAATATGAAAAAGGTTTTCTTCATAGTAAAGTTGTCATCGTTGATTCTGATCTTGCTTCAATTGGGACAGCTAATATGGATATGAGAAGTTTTCATTTAAACTTCGAAGTAAATGCCTTTTTATATGATACAGATAGCATTCGAAAGCTCGTTCAAGATTTTAAAGATGATTTAGAAGAATCAAGTGAAATTCATGTCGATCGCTTTCATAAAAGGCGTCTTCATAGACGAATTGTTGAATCAACGTATCGGTTATTATCGCCTTTGTTATAGAAAAAGATGTCCTAAATTAGGACATCTTTTTTTGAAGGGAATTTGTAGTAATTTGTAGAATACAAGAAGCTGAAAGGGTGTGATTGCGATATTTATTGCAAGGAGAGAAAACGGAGAAAAAATTCATCTATTATATAACCGGGATGAAGAGTGTTTACGCAATATGCGTAAACAAGAAAGATTTTTTTGTACAGCTTGCGGAAAGGAAGTGCAAATGAAATTAGGAAAACAGAAGAGCTGGCATTTTGCTCATAAGAAAGTAGATTCATGTCTTGCGTTTTATGAAGCAGAATCTATGTATCATATGCACGGTAAAGAGTTGCTATATAAATGGTTAAAGACGCAAAGTTGGGATGTGGAAATTGAGCATTACCTTCTAGAGATTCGTCAGCGTCCGGATCTGTTTATAGAAAGAGGAGGGAGAAAGATTGCTATTGAATATCAATGTGCTACGTTATGCACGGAGCAATTATTAAAGCGAACTTTATCGTATTGGAGAGCAGGTATACAAGTAATATGGATATTGGGCGGAAATCAAATGAAAAGGCACTCCGCGTATTGGTTTTCGTTATCTTCGTTTCATTCTTTTTGTTTACAGTCTTATCCTCAGCCATTACTCTTCTTTTTTTGTCCAAAGCAAAAAGCATTTATGAAATGTGCATTTATAACCGCATTTTCTTCAAATATTTATTTCTCACATACTATTTATTTACCTCTTCGTACTACTAGTCTTGAAAATCTTCTTCAGCCAGTTCCATTTCAAAAAAAACGATTAGAACAAGAATGGACACATAAAAAGCGATATTTTCGGACGAATGCTTTACCTATTTGGAATTATAATCATAAGTCACTACTACGAGTTCTATATCAATTCAAATTTACCCCAGCGAGTTTTCCTTCTGAAATTGGTGTTCCTCTTCCATCCTCATTTGCTTTTCAATCAAATCCATTTATATGGCAAGCTTCTCTTTATATGAAGTGCATAGGTAAGCGTAAGGTAGGGGAGTATATTTCCCTTCAATACGTATGTAATTATGTAGCAAAATATACGAGGAGGCGTCTACTTCCGTATTTTGCACAACAAATATGGAAGGTAGCAGTTGCAGAGTATATGACATTTTTATGTTATGCAGGTGTGTTAAATAAAGTAGGTACTTATAAGTATCGAAAAATAAGAGATGTTGTTATGTTAAAAACAGAGGAAGAAATTATGAAATATGATGAAATTTGCTTAGCGCATGCACTATCTCTATTTGAGACAAAGTACAACATGAGAGAGGGAAAAGTGGATATAATAAAGACTGATCGTGAAGGAATTACATAAGAAAAATCGAATTGTACTTAAGTAGAGATATTTAAAGGAGGGCTTAAAGAATGGCTGAACAAAATACAGTAAAATCATTACCAGATCGCAATGAGATTGAAGAAGCAAACACATGGCGATTAGAAGATATTTTCCAAACAGATGGAGAATGGGAAACAGAATTTCAGGCTATTAAAGAGCTATTACCGAAGTTAATTGAATTCAAAGGGAAACTTGGTGGATCTGCAAGCAATTTACTTGAGACGCTGCAATATGAAGATGAAATTTCAATGCGATTAGGTAAGCTATATACATATGCTCATATGCGTTACGATCAAGATACAACAAATTCTGTGTATCAAGCATTAAATGATCGTGCGACAAATTTATATTCACAAGTATCTAGTAGCACAGCGTATATCGTGCCTGAAATCTTATCCATTTCAGAAGATACGTTACAAGCTTTCTTACAAGAAAATAGAGAACTAAGTGTATATGAGCATGCATTAGAAGAAATTACAAGCCAACGTCCACACGTATTATCTGAAGCAGAAGAAGCTTTATTAGCAGAAGCATCTGAAGTGATGAGTGCATCAAGTAATACATTCGGAATGTTGAATAATGCAGATTTGAAATTCCCATCTATTAAAGGTGAGGATGGAGAAGAAGTAGAAATAACACATGGTCGTTACATTCAGTTTTTAGAAAGTGATGATCGTCGTGTTCGCCAGGATGCATTCGAAGCTGTTTATGAAACGTACGGAAAATATAAAAATACATTTGCAAGTACGTTAAGTGGTGCAGTAAAACGTAATAATTTCAATGCACGCGTTCGTAAATACGATTCTGCACGTCAAGCTGCATTAAGTAATAATAATATTCCTGAGGCGGTATATGATCAACTTATTGAATCAGTAAATGATAATTTACACCTATTGCACCGTTACATTGATATTCGTAAGCGTGCTCTAGGTCTGGATGAGCTTCATATGTACGATTTATATACACCACTTGTACCAGAAGTGAAAATGAATGTGAAGTATGAAGAAGCGCAAGAAATGTTATTGAAATCTTTACATGTACTTGGTGATGAATATGTTGAAATTTTGAAAGAAGCATATGAAAATCGCTGGGTAGATGTGTATGAGAATAAAGGAAAACGAAGTGGTGCATATTCATCTGGTGCATACGGAACAAATGCGTATATTTTAATGAACTGGCATGATAATGTGAATAATTTATTTACACTTGCTCATGAGTTTGGTCATTCTGTGCATAGTTACTATACAAGAAAGACACAGCCGCACGTATATGGTGATTATTCAATTTTCGTAGCAGAAGTAGCATCAACTTGTAATGAAGCACTTTTAAATGATTACTTATTGAAGACGACAGAAGATAAGAAAGAGCGTCTATATTTATTAAATCACTATTTAGAAGGATTCCGCGGTACTGTATTCCGTCAAACAATGTTTGCAGAGTTCGAGCATATCATTCATAAGAAAGTACAAGAAGGACATGCCGTTACTCCAGATATGTTAACGGAGATTTACTACGATTTAAATAAGAAATATTTCGGTGATACTTTAGTAATTGATAAAGAAATCGGTTTAGAGTGGTCTCGTATTCCGCACTTCTATTACAACTATTACGTATATCAATACGCAACAGGATTTAGTGCGGCAACAGCTTTATCAAAACAAATATTAGAAGAAGGGCAACCAGCAGTAGAACGTTACATTAACGAATTCTTAAAAGCGGGAAGCTCTGATTATCCAATTGAAGTGTTGAAAAAAGCAGGAGTAGATATGGCATCGCCAGAACCTGTAAGAGAAGCATTACAAGTATTTGAAGAAAAGTTAAACGAATTAGAAGCGCTACTATTTGAAGAGAAGTAATTAAAAAGACGAGGATGAAATTCCTCGTCTTTTGTATTGTTTTGAACATTGATTCAGATATGTGTTGAATTTGTCGTTATTTGTCGAAAAGTGATGAGATTTCGCTTATTTTTTTCTAAATTAGAAGAGGTTTCGTGACTTATTTTTGTAGTTAAAATCGTTTGAACCGTTTTTTATGGTTGAAATAAGAGAGAGCGATGACGATAACTCCGAATAAAAGAGGTAAGGCAATAATTTTAGGAAAAGCTTGTAATAGAGAGAGGATATACAAGAGAAAAGAAACAATAACGCCTAGAAAGATAAGGAAAATATGAGACTTTTTCATAAAGAACACCTCCTAAATTGCTTTTTCTATAGCTTATTCAGGAATGAAAACGTTTAGAATGTGACAAAAGTGTGAAATTCGACAAAAGGGGTTGTCATCTGACGTCGAATCTTGTAATATAATAAGCGTGAACGAATTCACATACAAACATATACCCCTTTGTTTGAACGTGAAAATTTCTCCCATCCCCTTTAATATTTTTATAAGCCGTAAAGAAAAAGACCTGGTGTTTACACCAGGTCTTTTTCTTTTGTAATCCATTTCCAATAACGTTCGCACTTTACTTCAATCATTTGTACTTTTCGCTTTAGTAGTAATTTTTTTAGTTCGCGTTCTATTTCTTGCTGAGAGCAGTCATATATAAATGAGATTTCCTTCGAAGAAATAAATTGTGTTGCTTCTAGTAATACCTCTAAAGGCGGTAATGGTTCTGGCTCAATCTCGCATTTCACAAGTTCTTTCAATAGCTGTACGTATACATCATAGGAATAAATCCCTGCGATTTTAATGCCTTCCTCATCTGAATTTGCATGGAAAAATACGAGGGAAGGAATTTCTGTAATGTGCATCTCATTTGTGAATTTCAGGTCACATTGGAAAGCTTTTTTTGCACTAATGGAATGTAAATCTTTTTTAAATTCCTCAACATCAATACCGCTATCTTTAGCACATGTAAGTAATAATTCACCGTCAGGGTTTGATACATTTTTAAGCAAAATGTATTCTTGGAGTTTTCGCAAAAACTTCGAACCTGCTTTTCGGCCTTGTAACTCCGCCGCCTTAATTGCCATCGAAACTAAATACGGTGTTGACGATGCATCTTGCATATGTACCTTTCCATCACATGAAAAGCCTTGTAAACTTGTTGTTTTTTCCCACACAAATCGAATATTAGCAGGTTTATTCCATTTGTGTGAGGAAGCATTTGCTCCGTCCACTTTTCCTGTTACTATATGACGAATCGAGAAGTATTTCCCGTATTCAAGCCATAGTTTAATAATAAATGGCTCGATATCCCAGCAATCTTTACAAAGTGGATCAATAAATAAATATGCTTCTACAGATTTATGTTCGCATGTGGAAGGAGAAGGCATATTCATATGCTTAGCTTCCTGCTTATCCATTACACTTCACCTGTTTCATTTGGAGTATTAACCATATGTTGAGCAGTTAATGCTAAACGTTCAAAAACAAACTCTCTTATATGACCGTGCACTCCTGTATCATTCATTGCTTGCTCCATACATGATAGCCAAGCTTCTGCTCGTTTTGGAGTAATCTCAAACGGAAGATGGCGTGCTCTTAGCATAGGATGCCCATGTTCTTCAGTGTATAAATTAGGACCACCTAAATATTGTGTTAAAAATTGTTTTTGCTTCCTAGCGGTTTCTGTTAAATCATCCGGGAAGATCGGAGATAAGTCAGGGTGTTCACTGACATAGGAATAAAATGTATCCACTAATGTTGCAATGCATTGTTCACCGCCAATTGCTTCAAATGGTGTCATCGGTTGCTTGCTCATCCTTTATAAACTCCTTTTTCCATGAAATGTATATCTATTGTAGCAATGGAATGTTATGAAGAGCAACTAAACAGCCTTCATAACATTCTTTGCTTATTCTATAAGTTGCTAATAAATCTTTTTCTTTTCTAAAAGGTGAAACATAGTCACTGGTGAATTGTTTCTTCACTAATGGAATTTTCACTTTAGCGTGCTTTGTTTTGTTTGGCAAGGAAAAAGCGTTTTACTTTGTTGTTTGTATGACGAACTGGTACGTTATGTTGCTTTAGTAAACTCATAAATGCGGCTTTACCAGTCTTTTCATCTTGCACTTCGTATTCAATTTCATAATCATCGTGATTGTAATAGAAACTATGATCAAAGACAAGCGTTCCGCCTTCAAATAATGTTTCAGCTCTTTCTGTTGTTAAACTACCCATATAAGTTAAAGAGGAAACGGGGATTTGTAATTTGTGAAGTTGATCCATTACAGCGCCTTGAATAATTGTGTTTGTTTCCATCATAAGGTTAGCTTCTTTCTCTGTTACAGACTGATGAGTTTCTAATAAACCAATTTCAGCAGGTTGCTTTAATGTTAATGTATAAGTTCCATCTTTATGACGAATACGAAGTGCAGAGCCCGCATCTTTTAAAGAAAAGTGAGGCGTTTCAAAGTAGTGATTCACTTGTTTTGTAAATGCTTCAATAGAAAAAGATTTGCACAATGTTTGGAATTCGTCCTCTGTAACCATATTTTTAAATTCAATTTCAATCTCTTGTGTCATTGTATGCGCTCCTTTTGAAAAATAATTCTTTACACATTATCGCTTTTTCACAAATTTGGTTCAATGTTTTATTTGTTTGCGTCCATGTTATGATACAATAATACTGTTAAGTAAGACAGGAAGTTGAGATGGAGGAGTTCGAGCATGCAAAATAAAATCCAAGTTAAGAGCGTAGAAATGAGAGAGAATGCTCTTATTTTTTGTGCGGAAAATACTGAAATAGAGGTAAAGGAGTTAAGTACGCGTAATCACGTACTTGTAGACTCAGACAATTTATCATTTTTATATATCTTAGAAAACGAAACATCTTTCATTTATGTAAGCATTCCGCATACATGCTGGGAAGCAATGCATGAAGCGATGAATAAAGATACAGCGATGTTTATTCGCGTGAATGATGTTGAAATGGAATTAGAAGGATTAAAAGAAGAAGTAGAATATTTAGTTGAAAATATTGAAGGTAATGCGAATTACGGAGAAGAATTAGTAACTGCTGTAGAAAAAGTGTTTCTATAAGCAAATGGATTGATTTTGGTGGTGGTTGAAATGAATCGTAATTGGGAAGAATTTTTAGCGCCTTACCATCAAGCGGTGGCAGAGCTGAAAGTGAAACTAAAAGGAATGCGTACTCAATTTGCAATGTTAACGGAGCATTCTCCAATTGAGTTTGTAACAGGAAGGGTAAAGTCGGTTGCAAGTATTATTGATAAAGCGGAGAAGAGAAATGTACCGCTTGATCGGCTAAGAGAAGATATGCAGGACATCGCGGGCCTTCGAATGATGTGTCAATTTGTTGATGAGATTAAGCCTGTTGTAGAATATCTTCGAAAACGAAATGATTTTGAAATTGTGGAAGAACGTGATTATGTCACGCAAAAGAAAGACAGCGGCTATCGCTCTTACCACGTTGTCATTAGTTATCCTGTTCAAACGATACAGGGAGAAAAAAAAGTATTAGTTGAAATTCAAATACGTACGTTAGCAATGAATTTTTGGGCAACGATTGAGCATTCTCTAAATTACAAATATAGTGGACGTTTTCCTGAAGATATTAAAATACGCTTACAACGTGCAGCGGAAGCGGCATTTTTATTAGATGAAGAAATGTCTTCCATTCGTCTTGAAATTCAAGAAGCGCAAAAGATTTTTTCACGAAAGCAAGAAACGAAAGATTCTGAATCATAAACTAAAGGGTGTTGGGCGATGAAATTTGCAATTATGTCAAAGGGAGATCAATCATCAGATACACTTGCAAGTACGATGAAAGAGTACTTGCTAGATTTTGGATTTATAATGGATGAAAAGGAACCCGATATTGTAATTTCTGTTGGGGGAGATGGAACGCTTTTATATGCATTTCATCGTTACTATAATCGATTAGATGAAACCGCATTTGTTGGTGTACATACAGGTCATTTAGGTTTCTATGCAGATTGGTTACCGACAGAAGTAGAAAAGTTAGTGATTGCAATCGCTAAAACGCCATTCCAAGTGGTTGAATACCCGCTTTTAGAAGTGATTATTCGCTATGTGAATGGTAGTAAAGAGTCACAGTATTTGGCGATGAATGAAGCGACTGTAAAAAGTGCAGAAGGTACATTAGTAACAGAAGTGGAAATACGCGGAGAGTATTTTGAAACGTTTCGCGGAGATGGTCTTTGTATTTCTACTCCTTCAGGAAGTACGGCGTATAATAAAGCGCTTGGCGGAGCAATTATTCACCCGTCTATTGAAGCGATTCAAATTGCAGAAATGGCATCCATTAACAACCGTGTGTTTCGTACAGTAGGCTCGCCGCTCGTACTGCCGAAGCATCATACATGCGTTTTGAAGCCGGCTGCAGGAATGAACTTGCAAATTACGGTGGATCATTTAACGATGGTTCATCAAGATGTGAAATCAATCCAGTATCGCGTTGCGAACGAGAAAGTGCGGTTTGTTCGTTTTCGTCCGTTCCCATTTTGGAAACGTGTCCGTGACTCGTTTGTTGCAGATAAATAGAGAGGGTTTATATATTTGAACAGATTTACATTGAAATGGACTATACAATCTGTAGCAGAAGGAATCTTAGTTAGAGAATTTTTAAAAACAAAGGGGATTTCTAAAGCTGCATTAACGGATATAAAGTTTCATGGCGGAGCAATTGAAGTGAACGGTGAACATGCGAGTGTTCGTCATAAGTTACAAGCAGGTGAAGAGTTACAAGTCTTCTTTCCAGTGGAGGAAAGAAGTGAAGGGATGATAGCGGAAAATATCCCTTTATGCATTGTATATGAAGATGATGCAGTGCTTGTTATGAATAAAGAGGCTTATATGTCAACGATTCCGTCTAGGGAGCATCCGTCAGGAAGTGTTGCGAATGCTCTTTTATATCATTATGATAAACAACATCTCGCAAGTACAGTGCACATTGTGACGCGACTAGACCGTGATACTTCAGGGCTTATGTTAATTGCGAAAAATCGATTCGTTCACCATCTTTTATCAAAGCAGCATCAACAAAAAGGGGTGAAACGAACGTATGAAGCGATCGTTCATGGAATGATTTTAGAAGAGGTAGGGACGATTGACGCACCAATCGGACGAAAAGCGGATAGCATAATCGAGCGAACTGTCTGTGAGGATGGTCAAAGAGCTGTTACTCATTTTAAAGTAAGGGAGAGTTTTCCTAATAAGACGCGTGTAGCGCTTGAGCTCGAGACAGGAAGAACACATCAAATCCGTGTACATATGGCGCATATAGGACATCCGCTACTTGGAGACGATTTATACGGGGGACAAAGAGATGTGATGAAACGCCAAGCGCTTCATAGTACGTCTTTGACGTTTTATCATCCTATTTTAGAAAAGGAAATGACTTTTACTTCCAGCATTCCAGATGATATGCAACATGCTTTACATAACAATTAAAAGGGAACAAAATTCTTAATACAATAAGAATTTTGTTCCCTTTTTTCTTAGCGGAATAATATTAGAATTTGATTCTCACTAGTACGTTTTATAACGAAAAAGCCACTTTCAGCTTTTGTAGCAATGCCGTCATCATTTGGACGACAATATCCGTGTGTTTCGCAAGTACCGTCATCACGTACTAACATTTGTCCAATTAATCCGATAGGAAGCCACTCGGTGCGATTTCGTCTTGATATATACTTGCAAGCTGGATCCCATTCTGTATTTAAAAGAGGCAGTATTTCTTGCGTGTCCGTACGTGTATATTGACGTTTTCCGAAGCTATCTGTTTTATAGCGCTTTGCCCAACTTAAAGCACCGCTATTTCCTATGAGAGCGGGTGTAGCACTAGATATTCCTAATATGAATGAATCGTTTGAAGTAGCTATACGAATTTTTTCTTCACTACTAAATGTAACGAAATAACCGACATCAATAGGGTTATGATCTGCTGTTTCAAACATTTGTGCATAATCAGTTCCGCTTGCATTGTAAGAAGCGCCATCGATATACATTTCTCCATTATGAGCAAGCCATTTTGCACCTATATTATGAGCGGTTTCATTTGTACCATTTGCAATAAACCATGAATAAGCCTCTTCGGCTGTACCAAATTTCCCCATAATATGGCTACCGGCAAAATTAGCTGTTGATGTATGATTTCCTTCCGCATGAGATGAGAACCCGTTAGCGATAGTTGCGGTTCCTTCTGCATGTGCTGCTTCGCCTAAAGAAATCATATGTTTTCCTTCCGCGTGAGAATAAGAGCCGCCTGCTGTCGTTTCACTTCCTTCACTATGCGAACTATGTCCAGTTGCTTTTGTTTTTGTCCCTTCTGCATGAGAAAAGGGACCCATTGCTTGTGTAAGAAATCCTTCGGCATGTGAGGCGATTCCGTCAGCTGTAGAGTGAAGGCCCTCCTTAAATGCATATCTCGCCACTTTTTTATTCTTTGAAGGAGTAGGTGAAGGTATGTGAGATTGAGTGATAGTAGGCTCTTCTTTTTTTGTGTCATCGGTTAAAGTTAATACTTCTTTTATTTTTTTTACTTGCTGTATAATATTAGAAGTTATTTCGGGTTGTATTTTTTCATTCATTACTTCGGGAATATTAGCTTGTTTTTTTTCTTTTATTGCTTCAGGAATATCAGTTTGCATTTTCTCATTCATTACTTTGGGAATATTAGCTTGTTTTTTTTCTTTTATTGTTTCAGGAATATCAGTTTGCATTTTCTCATTCATTACTTTGGGAATATTAGCTTGTTTTTTTTCTTTTATTGTTTCAGGAATATCAGCTTGAATTTTTTCATTCATTGCTTCAGGAATTTCTTTTTTTATATTCTCTTGCGAACTGCCTGACTCAAGTATAGGCTCATTGTTAGGAGAAAGATGTTTCTTTTTTTGTAGTGCCGTTCTTTTTCTATTCTCGATAATTTGTTTCATAACAGCACTCTCTAAAGAAATATACATTTCTCTCGTTTTTCCTTTCTTTATTTCCTCTCGTTCTTCTATCTTTTCAATAGCCGCAGCTCGTATGCTGCACCAGTTGTTAATTCCGTACATGGGCTGGTATAAAGGGAAAAAGTTTCTGTTTTGTTTAGATGGTTTTCTCTTCATTCCGTCACCTCCTGCGACAGTATATGCCGTGTAATAAAAAAAAGATGCACTTTATGGCACCTTTTCTTACGGTATTACTAATTTTTAAAGAGAAATCCGCCTGGAAATCATCCTTTATACGTACTGGGAATGAATTATACAAAGGTAAAGGGAATTATGAAATTGGGCGGAATTTTTCAGGGACATAAGGTAGAGAAGAAGGGATGGAAATTGCCTCCATTTCAGGATAACGTAGTCCGGTCAGCTTACCACCAAAAACCGCGCCGGTATCAATATTGACTGTATGATTTACAAAGCGAGGTTCATTGACAGGTGTATGTCCATATATAATCCATGTTGCACCTGTATACTCTTTCGCCCAATCTCGGCGGACAGGTGAGCCGTCAGGATGTTTTTCTCCTGTAATATCACCATATAATACAAATGTTTGTACTTTTTTATCTTGTCTTCCTATGAAATCTTGCCGAATGCCAGCGTGACATACGATTAATTTCTTTTCATCCAGTATGTGATATAGCGGTGATTGTTCGTAAAGAGTAATGAATTTTTCTTTTATTATTTGTTGCTTATGAGAAGGCAATGCTTCATATTCTGCAACCGTTGTTTCGAGCCCATGAGCGATTGTAACATTACGCCCAAGGAAATAACGATACAATTTATTACAGTGATTTCCAGGAGCATAATAAGCATCTTTTCTATTTATTACGAGTTCCCATACAATTTCAATCATACGTAGTGAATGGGGGCCGCGGTCCGTAATATCACCAACGAATGCGAGTTTTCGTTTTGCGTTATGAATGGGGAGACCGCTATCCCAGCTATATCCTAGTTTCGTTGTTAAATCTTGAAACTCTTGGAAACACCCGTGAATATCACCTATAATGTCATATTTCATATTTAAACCTCCAACTCATTTTTTTATTAGTATATCTAAAATGGACATAGAAAAAAACCATACCGTTTTTCGATATGGTTCATTTAAACATAAAGATTTTAGTTCTTGACCGCACGTTTAAAATAAATCCAATAGCGATCATATATGTGAGCAGTGAACTCCCACCATAACTCATAAGAGGTAACGTTATCCCTGTAATAGGGAGTAAACCGATTGTCATCCCGATGTTTTGAAATACCTGGAAAGTAAACATTCCGATTGTACCAGCGCAAATGTAACTACCGAACGGTTCATTGCTTTCTAAAGCGATATGAATCATTCGGTAAATAAGTAAGAAAAAAAGTGAAATAATGACACTTGCTCCTAAAAAACCGAATTGTTCAGCGACATTTGTGAAAATAAAATCTGTGTGTGGTTCCGGGAAATATACTTGTCCATTTTCCCATCCTTTTCCTTGCATTTCTCCTGATCCCGCAGCTAAAAATGCTTGTCTTAATTGGAATCCTTGTGCGTCATATTCATAAGGTGCTAGCCAACCGTAGAAGCGGTTTAATTGATATTCTTTTAGAATGTGCCCTTTAAAGAACTCTGTATGTGTGAAATAAATATATGTTAAGGTAGAGCCTATGACGAAAACACCGGAAGTTAATCCGAAAATAAAGCGCCAACGTATACCAGAAACTAAAACCATCGCTGCGAGCATCGCCGAAATAACCAGTGTGTTTCCTAAATCAGGTTCTTTTGCGATTAGAAGTAGTGGAGGTAAACTAGCTGCGAATATTTTTCCGAGTAAAATAAAATCTTCACGATTTGTCCGGAAAAAGTATTTCTCATTATGATTCGCTATAATTCGTCCAATGACGATAATTAAGAATAATTTCATAATCTCAGAAGGTTGAAAGTTTCCGATGCCTGGAAGGCTGTACCATGCGGTAGCCCCTTTAATTGTAACGGCACCTGGAACTTGAAGTTCTAGGCCAATAAGAAGTACGATTGCAAATCCATACAAATACCATGCAATTTGTTTATAGCGATCGAAATCGATAATCATAATGACAGCGATTGCAACAAATCCAATGATGTACCATTGGATTTGTTTTAGTACAAAGTTTATGTTTTGCAAAATTGGTGGTAAAGAAGGTTGCGCACTTGCAATAGCGAAGCAACTAACAGTCCCAATGGCAAATAAAATAAATATTAATATGTAGTCTATTTGATATTGAGGATTCGTGTCTTTCACTGTATGTATTCCTTTCTACTGCTCTTTATATTAGTGGATTTTAGTTGTTGTATCGCATAGTTTAAAATGAATGCATGAGCTATACGTGGATTCACATATCGCTCATATATTTTTATCCCGCTATTTGTGGGCAGTAAGACTCCCACCTCAAAATTCGGCTGTAAAGCACAGAAGTTAGTTAGGTGGGAGATCAACTGCCCGTAAAAGCCCGATTGGTGAAGGCTAATAATCAGTGGGGGGTGAACAAAACCCCCACTGATTAAAGTTTCACTTTATTTTCGTAGAATAGGCTAATGATTTAGCTCTTTTATAATTATATCCAAACAATGAGAAAGACGTACATGTGTATCAGGAATGATATTTGAAATGTTACGGTAAGTAAAGTGTTACTCGAAATAACTGGAAATGACGTTAGGAAATCTTCAACTGAATCAGCAACCGAGACGGAAGTTCTATAGATATATGTAACGAAGGAGCCGAAAGCACAAACGAAACTCATTCAAGTTATGCAAGGTGTGATTTATGATGTTATCGTTGATTTACGAATAGAATCACCTACATTTAAAAAGTGGAGAGGTTATATTTTAAGTGCGGATAATCATAGGCAATTATTAGTGCCGAAAGGATTTGCTCATGGATTTTGTACGCTTGCTCCGCATACAATTGTTATGTATAAAGTAGATGAGTATTATAGTGCTGATCACGATTCGGGTGTACTTTGGGAAGATAGAGAATTAGCAATTCCATGGCCGGTAACAAACCCTATTTTGTCCGATAAGGATCGGATATTACCATTACTTCAGGAATATGAAGATAGTTTTTAAGTAGGAGAGTTGTTTATGAATATATTAGTAACAGGTGGAGCTGGATGTATTGGAAGTAATTTCATTCACTATATGTTGAAAAACTATGAAACATATAAAATTATTAATTACGATGTATTAACGTATAGCGGGAATTTAAATAATGTAAAGTCTATTCAAGATAATCCTAACTACTCATTCGTAAAAGGGAAAATCCAAAATGGAGAGATGCTAGAACATGTTATTCATGAATGTGACGCGTTGTTCTAATAATTATGGACCGTATCAATATCCTGAGAAGTTAATACCGTTAATGGTTACGAATGCACTTGAAGGAAAGAAACTACCTTTATACGGTGATGGATTAAATGTAAGGGATTGGCTGCATGTAATGGATCATTGTAGTGCAATTGACACCGTCTTGCATAAGGGACGTGTAGGAGAGGTATATAATATTGGTGGAAATAATGAAAAGACAAATGTAGATGTTGTGGAACAAATTATAGAACTTTTAGGAAAAACAAAAAAGATATTGAATTTGTAACAGATCGTTTAGGTCACGATCGTCGTTATGCGATTGAGGCACAAAAAATGAAGAATGAGTTTGATTGGGAACCGAAGTATACATTCGAGCAAGGATTAAAAGAAACAGTGGAATGGTATGAAAACAATACGGAATGGTGGAAACCACTAAAAGAAAAGTAAGGGGCATGTAGATGAAAGAACGGATTATCATAACGGGAGCTAACGGTCAATTAGGGAAGCAACTACAAGAAGAGTTGAATTCTGAGGAATATGACATGTATCTATTTGATAAGAAGTCACTTGATGTAACAAATATATCTCAAATTGAGCAAGTCGTACAAGAAATAAGGCCGCATACAATTATTCATTGCGCAGCGTATACGAAGGTAGATGCTGCTGAGAAAGAACAGAATCTTGCGTACTTAATAAATGCGATTGGAGCTCGAAATGTAGCAGTTGCTTCACAATTAGTAGGGGCTAAATTAGTTTACATCAGTACCGATTATGTATTTCCAGGTAATAGGCCGAACGGATATCATGAATTTCATAATCCAGCACCGATAAATATATACGGATATTCTAAGCTTGCAGGAGAACAGTTTGTAAAAGAGTTACATAATAAATATTTCATAGTTCGTACATCGTGGCTGTATGAAAAATATGGAAATAATTTCGTAAAAACGATGCTGCGCTTAGGAAAAGAGAAAGAAAACATATCCGTTGTAGCTGATCAAGTTGGTTCTCCTACGTACGTGGTGGATTTAATTACTGTGATTAACAAGCTCATTCATACGTCCTTATACGGTACGTATCACGTATCAAATCTCGGTTCGTGTTCTTGGTTTGAATTTGCTCAAAAAATATTTTCGCACACAAAAATGAGAGTGAATGTGTTACCTGTGTCGACTGAGGAATTTGGATCGGCGGCAGCGAGACAGAAATATTCGATCTTTCAGCATAAAATGCTACAATTAAATGGTTTTTTACAAATGCCTTCTTAGGAAGAAGGATTAGAGCGGTTTTTTATAGAAACAAAAAGTCATTAACAAATGTATGTTAATGACTTTTTTGTTTGCCTTTAAGAGGTTTTATGGTACTATAATTATAGTATCAGGTACTAATAACAAGTATAAGTATTTCTGGGAGGATATATCATGGAACTATTACAAGGGAAAACATTTGTTGTTATGGGCGTTGCGAACCAAAGAAGTATTGCATGGGGAATTGCTCGCTCTTTGCATAATGCAGGTGCAAAATTAATATTCACATATGCAGGAGAACGTTTAGAAAGAAACGTTCGTGAACTAGCGGAAACATTAGAAGGGCAAGAATCACTTGTATTACCTTGTGATGTAACGAATGATGAGGAACTTACAGCTTGCTTTGAAACTATTAAGCAAGAAGTTGGTACAATTCACGGTGTTGCACACTGTATTGCTTTTGCAAATCGTGATGATTTAAAGGGCGAATTTGTAGATACTTCTCGCGATGGATTTTTACTTGCACAAAATATTAGTGCATTCTCTTTAACAGCTGTAGCAAGAGAAGCGAAGAAAGTGATGACAGAAGGCGGAAATATTTTAACTTTAACATACCTTGGCGGCGAGCGCGTTGTGAAAAACTATAACGTTATGGGTGTTGCGAAAGCTTCATTAGAAGCTAGTGTAAAATATTTAGCAAACGATTTAGGACAACACGGCATTCGCGTCAACGCTATTTCTGCAGGGCCAATTCGTACGTTATCTGCGAAAGGTGTAGGCGACTTTAACTCAATCTTAAAAGAAATTGAGGAGCGCGCACCACTTCGTCGCACAACAACTCCAGAAGAAGTTGGAGATACAGCAGTATTCTTATTCAGTGATTTAGCACGCGGAGTAACAGGTGAAAACATTCATGTTGATTCAGGATATCATATTCTAGGATAAATATAATATTGATTATAGTTTTTTAAAAAGGACAGTCTCTAAATATTGAGACTGTCCTTTTTAATTGTCCTAGGAAAGAATGATTTTTAACGAAAGTTCTTGCATTGTTATGAATATAACTATAATAGTACACGATGTATCCAGCTATGTATGGAAGTGGGAGGGACGAGTGTGAAGAATAAAAATAAAAGTTCAACAGTTGGAAAACCGTTGTTATATATTGCGCAAGTAAATTTAGAACTTGCTGCACCGAAAATAAAAAGAATTATTCTTACAAACTTTGAAAATGATGATAGGCATGAGCAGCTCGATAGAGATCAAAGTATTGTCAGTAGTGTGTTGGAAGAGACGGTAGAAGAAAAGCTTGAGCAAGAGGAGTATCAAGTAGAAGAAGAGCCGGTGAGAATGGTCCCGCACAATAAATCATTTAAGGATATGAATAATGAAGAAAAAATACAGTTTTTATTAAGTCGCCCTCATTACATTCCGAAAATAAGATGCAGAATAAAAACAGCGACGATATCATATGTCGGATCAATTATATCGTACCGAAATGGAGTCATATCAATTATGCCGCCAAATAGTATGAGAGATGTTAGGTTATCTATAGAAGAAATAAAATCAATTGATATGGCAGGTTTATAAATTATGTAAAGGTGGTAGAAAAATTCTACCAACCAAATAGTTTTTTAGTTTACTTGTTACATAGTAACATCGCGTAAGCATTGAATAGCGCAGAAACAGTCTAAATCGACAGTAAGGCAAGTGTTTGTTGCTTTTAAAGTCGCATTTGGTACATTTAAAAATGCGCAAATTGGATCATCACCAGGTGGTACAGGATCACCACCAATTGTTACAACTAATACACGTAATACGGCGTAGCTATTATCATCTACGCTCTCAGCGCGGAAAATTGGAGACGTACAGCTAGTAAGACTTCCTGATGGTGCGAATGCTTCAAAAGGTGTTCCAGCTTTTGTGTATAAAATAAAAGGACGTGTATTTGCTACTGATGAACTATTGTGTGCTCCTAAAAATGGGATCTCACAACCAGATCCACATGTTGTAGTTGCACATTCTTGTAATTCATGGATGAATTACAAGAATGTGCAACTACATAGTGAGAAGAACCATGGTGTTTGTTTTCATTACAACCCATTAATGTCACTCCTTATCATTTTGTTTTTATTTACATTAATAAGATATTGGAGCGGATGGAAATCGGTCTCACTCTCAAGACCTTTTTTTTTTAATAGGCTAAAGAAATGAGAAAAGGTAAAAGAAGGTGGAAGTATGTTATTTACAAGTTGGCTTTTATTTTTTATTTTTGCGCTAGCCGCTTTTAGGTTAACACGTCTTATTGTTTATGATAAAATTACAGCCTTTTTGCGAAGACCGTTTATTGATGAGTTAGAGATTACGGAACCTGATGGAAGTGTATCGACTTTTACGAAGGTGAAAGGTAAAGGATTAAAAAAGTGGATTGGAGAATTATTAAGTTGCTATTGGTGTACAGGTGTGTGGGTTAGTGCTTTTTTATTGGTTTTATATAATTGGATTCCTATTGTCGCAGAGCCTCTACTAGCATTATTAGCCATTGCAGGTGCAGCAGCGATCATTGAAACAATTACAGGATATTTTATGGGAGAATAATAAAGTGGAATTTTAATCAGCGGGGGGCATCCCCTACTGATTATTAGCCCACACCGATCGGGATAAATTTGCATTTTAGAAAAAGCGGAGTTTGAGAGAATGAGGGAACGGAAATAAGAAGTTGTTCATATAGTGAATAGACAGAATAGACAGTAGAGGAGATGTTTGCTGTGAGCAATAATCCAAGGCAAAATTCATATGACCTGCAGCAGTGGTATCAGCAACAGCTGCAGCAGCAAGCGCAGCAACAAGCATATCAAGAACAATTGCAGCAACAAGGATTTGTGAAAAAAAAGGGATGCAACTGTGGGAAAAAGAAGAATATAATAAAACAATATGAAGAATGAAACACTCATGTTACTGTGAGTGTTTTTTATTATAAAAGTAAAAAGCGGTATTTCAATTAAGAAATACCGCCTTTTAAGCATGGATTGGGTGACAGAATTTTCTGCCACCCAATCCATGCTTAAATCATTATTTATTTTTAAATAGAAACATCACGTAAACATTGAATAGCATAGAAACAACTTAAATCAACAGTAAGGCAAGAAGTTGTTCCTCGTAAAGTTGCGGTTGAAACATTTAAAAACGCACAAATTGGATCATCGTCAGGTGGTACAGGATCACCACCGATAGCTACAGTTAATACACGTAATACAGCGCAGTCATCATCATCTATGCTTTCAACGCGGAAAATCGGAGACGTATAGCTAGTAAGGCTTCCTGAAGGGGCAAATGCTTCGAAAGGTGTTCCAGCTTTTGTGTATAAAATAAAAGGACGCGTATTTGCTACTGATGCGCTATTATGTGCTCCTAAAAATGGGACTTCGCAACCAGATCCACATGTTGTAGTTGCGCATTCTTGTAGTTCATGTATAAAACGAACGACATTAGATACACAGTTGAAATGATGATCTTCATTACAATTGCAGCTCATTATGTTCACTCCTTATCGTGAGCTCTGACATACACTATTACAATATGAGTGGGATATGGTCGATATTACGTTAATTCTCATGATAAAAACAGGGAATTTATATAGAAGGGATGTACATAACGTAATATGGAAAAAAGACATCCTTATTTAGTGGATGTCTTTTCAGGTAAATCTTTTCGCGTAGTATATAAAAAACGAGAAATATCTAGTTTCTTTCCTCTGAAAAATTGCGGAGAGGAGATATAAAGTTCTTCTTTTGCGCGTGTAATTGCGACATACAGTAATCGACGTTCTTCTTCTAATGCTTCAGAAGTCTCGGTTATACGGTCATTGGCATCTTTTAAAGAAGAAGTATGAGGTAGTATGCCATCGCTTGCTCCGAGTAAAAAGACGCATGGGAATTCAAGGCCTTTTGCATTATGAATCGACATAAGCGATACGGCATCTTTTTGCGGCATTGTTTTTAATGCTTCCATTTCTTTTTGGCCTTGAATTGCTTCATTTATAAATTGTAAATAAGCTGGAATATCTGTAAAGCGAGTTGCTGATTCCATTAATTCTTCTAGCATTTCTTCTTGTATGTCCTTATGCATCGTAAAGGAAGAACGATCATTACTTTGTAAGTACTCTAAATATTTTCCTTTACCATGAATAATTTCTTTCAATGCTTTTTTCGGTTCAAGTTCTTTTATAAATTTAATAAAATCGATGCGCTCATTTACTTTTTTTACTTGAAAAGGTTTTAAGCTTGGATTTAGTAATAGGAAATGAAGAAGAGAAGGGAAGCGGCCCTCACCATATTTCCATTGTTCACGTTCAATAAATGAAATGCACTCATCACGACCAATATACATCGTTGGTAATATATTTGAAAGTGATTCGAGGCGGAACGGTTCAAGCACCAATCGTAAATGATCTAATACGGGCTTAATTAAAGAGTGCTCGTAGAATGATTGGCTCGCCCCATGTTTTATAAATGGAATTTTATGAATTGTAAGCTGATCGAGTAAAGAACGACTTACAGAATGTGTACGATATAATAAACAAAAATCTTTATAGTTTCGTTCACCGCTATCTACTTTTTCTTGAATGAGTTGCAAAATTTGGTTTGCTTCATCAAGAGTCGTAGCAGGTCTTGCGTAAAATGGTTGTACACCTTCTTCACGAACAGAATATAGCTCTTTATCAAAGCGTTCTTGATTTAATTTAATGACTTCATTCCCAAGTCCAACGATAAATGGATTGGAGCGATAGTTCGTATTAAGGGCGATAATCGTTGTGTTATCAAATTCTTTCGGAAAAGATAAAATGATCTGGTGGCTTGCTCCTCGCCATCCGTATATCGCCTGATCGTCATCACCTGCGATAAACAAATTATTTCTTGGTGAAGCTAACAATTTTACAATTTCATATTGTGCATACGATGTATCTTGAAACTCGTCTACTTCAATGTAATGAAAACGCTCTTGTAATTGCGTAAGCAGGGGAGCGTTATTTTCTAACATATAATACGTTTCTAATAAAATGTCATCAAAATCGATATAATTATATCGTTGTTTCACCTCTTCAAAACGTTCATATACTTCTTTGAATTCTTGTTCAACCGGTGTTTTCGCTTTTACATCTTTCGGACGATTCAATTTGTTTTTCTCAAGTGAGATCATAGCGAGTATCGTTTCAGCATCATAATCGTCTTTTAAGCGCAATTCTTTCAAAATTTTCTTTATCATAATTTGTTTATGTTTTTCATTTGCTAAAATTTGCTGATTATATCCTTGACTACGAAGCAATTTTAAAAAGACAGAGTGGAATGTACCAGCAACGACATAGCTACTTGCGGCATGATTCATACCAGGCAAATTCGCTACACGACTTCGAATTTCTTCAGCTGCTTTTTGTGTAAACGTCAGCAGCAAAATATTTCGTGGATGAACATGTTTTACATTAACTAAATAACCAACGCGAGTTGTTAAAACAGATGTTTTACCACTTCCAGCACCAGCTAGTGTAAGGACAGGTCCTTCTGTCGTTTGCACTGCTTCTAACTGTTTTTCATTTAAATAAACACCTTGCTGTTCTAAAGCGCGGAAATACGCCGCATCTGCATCTTCTTCCATAATTAAATGGGTAGATGTTTTCGGAATATGATACGTCGCTTGTGGAATACCAGCATGTGTTAACGATTTTTGTGAAAATTTTTCTTGTGTCATATATTCACCTTCAAAACTATAGCATCAACATTTAACTTTAGCGGAAGAAAAAGAAAATAGCAATGTAAAAAACAGGAGGGGTTACCTCCTGCTACAAAATTATAATTCTTTTATCATCACGATGTGCGGGATATTTGCTTCCATAAATACATCAGAAGTCGTCACGTATCCGAGTTTTTTATAGAAAACTTCAGCATGTGTTTGCGCATGGAGTTTCAATTTTGGTAGAGACTCTTCCTTTGCGTGCGCTTCAAGTACATCCATAATGATTTTACCAATTCCTTTTTTGCGATGGGAAGCTAGTACGCAAATGCGTTCCATTTTTCCAACTTCATCAACAATGCGAAAGCGACCCGCACCGATTGGAATGTCATTGTCATATACAACAACGTGCGCCGAAGTATCTTCGAATTCATCGTATTCTTCTTCTGACGATACACGCTGTTCTTCTACAAAAACTTGTTTACGTACAGAGAATGCATCACTTAGCTGCTCGGCTGTTTGTACGATTTGTGCGTGCAAATTAGTTGTTCCCCTTTCCAAGGTGGAATGTTTCATGTACAGTCCAAGTTCCGTTTTCTAATTGATATAGAAGGTGGAAACGATCGATTGGTTGCTCATAATAGAAATCTTTCATACGTAATCGACCTAATACATCAGCGTGCTCTGCATCTGATAAGCTTTGACCGATTGTTAAATGCGGTACGAAAGCGTACTCGCGTTCTTGTGTAAAGAATCCATTATGCATTTCTTCATTTAAGAAAGTAAGTTCAGGTGTTTTTTCTACTTTAAAATAAAGAACATTATTAACAGGTGCGAATGAACCAACTTTTCCAACATGAAGGGTAAATGGATTCGTTTTGTTTGCGATTGTATGTAAGTCATCTACAATCGATTCTAATTGCTCATCTTGCGTCTCAAAGGGTGTTTTCAATGTAATGTGTGGCGGAACTAATGCGTAATGCGGATCATAACGTTTACGCAATCCGTTCGCTTTATCTTGAATCATTTTTGATGGAAAAATTACAATGCCTAATTTCATGTTCCAATTCCTCCCTTTGCAAGTCTAGTTAGATTTTGAGAATAAATCTCTTTATCTATTATATCAAATTATTCTGAATACTGCTCTCTATTATTTCATTGATAGAATATGAGAAAATGCTTTCGGTAAATCTGCTTGCCAATACTTCCAAGTGTGATTACCTTCAAACTCCTCGTAATGCGTGATGAAATTTCTGCCTGAAAGAAGTTTATTTAACTCGCGATTCGGTTCTACGAAATCAGATGTTTGTCCATCTGTACGTTTTACATTTGTTTCTTCTGTACCGATGACATGATAAATTTCTAGTGCTTGTGGGTCTTTGAAATCTTTCGCTAAGTTAAGAACTGTGTCATCAACAAATGGTGATTGCATAACGACCTTACCGAATGTATGCGGATACATAAGCGCAGTCATAAAGGAAACGGTACCGCCAAGAGAATCCCCAATTAAAACGCGGCCTTTACCCATTTGATACGTTGGATAATTTGCATCAATATATGGAGCAAGCTCATGAGCAAGGAAACGAATGTAAGCAGCATTCTTTACATCGTTCGGGAAATACTTTTCCTTACGATCGTGTACATTTTTATAAGGAATACCGACAATAATTGTGCGGTCAATTTCTTCAGTTTCACGAAGACGCTCAATTACACGGTGCGCTTTACCAAGTTGAAAATAATCTCTACCATCTTGCGCAATAACAACCGTATGTTTATGGAGAGGTGTATAATTTACTGGTAAATAAACGAGAAGTGTCAGTTCCTCTTGAAGTGATGTACTAAAAAATGAAATTTCTTCAATTCTCCCTATTGTTTGATTCATGTATATCCCCCTAAATAAAAATTTACTGTAATGATTGTAAGAGCGACGCTTGTAGTGAAAAAGGAAATAAATATTCACTAATAGGTGCTTTCATTTCTATTTTACCATAATGGTATGAAGAATCTAAAAAATTAGTATTTAAGTTATGAAAGAAAACGGATATAATGAAGTGGGATTTTTTACAGGTGAGAGGGGAGACAGGATTTGAAACAAGAAAGATCAATCGCACTACCATTAGCAATTTCCATTATAGCCATTTCATTCGCAGCAGTTTTTGTAAAGATGTCCTCAGCACCATCTTCCATTTTAAGTATGTATCGTTTATGGATTATTGTACTTATTATGCTGCCTATCGTTTGGAAAAAACGGGAAGAGTTTAGTAAGATTCAAATAAAAGATTGGGGATTTTTAATTGGATCTGGATTCTTTTTAGCGCTACATTTTCTTTTATGGTTTGAGTCTTTAAAGCATACAACAGTTGCTAGTTCGACAATTATTTTAGCACTTCAACCGATCGTGTCTTTAGTTGGAGGTTTTTTTCTGTTTAAAGAAAGAACAACCTATTCAGCAATTGCGACGATGGGTATCGCTATATTAGGTGTAATGTGTATTGGCTGGGGAGATTTAGGTTTAAGTAAACAAGCAATTTATGGAGATATATTATCCTTTTTAAGTGTAATAGCGGTTGTCGGTTATTTATTTATCGGACAAACGACAGTAAAGAAAGTATCGCATTGGATTTATAGCTTTACAGTTTTTGCATTCGCAGGTATTTTCATGGGAATGTATAATGCCATACTGCAAGTGCCTTTTACAGGTTATACGAAGTGGGACTGGACTATTTTTCTTTTACTTGCGATTGTACCGACAGTGTCACACGTAATTAATAACTGGCTATTAAACTACGTAAATGCAACAACAATTTCAATGAGTATTCTAGGAGAACCAGTTGGGGCATCTATACTAGCGTTCTTCTTACTTGGAGAAAAATTAAACGCAATGCAAATTATCGGCAGTATGCTCGTATTGTTTGGTGTATCTGTTTTCTTACTACAGCAACAAAAACGACCATCAAAAAATGTGGTGAACGAGCAGGTGTATACACAGGAACTATAACGAATTTATTGTAATATGCGAAAAGAGAGGTTATTGGTAACTTCTCTTTTTTTGTTCTATGCTGAAAATAAAAGAGATTATATAGTGGAGTTCAATCATACGTTTCTCATACAAAGGGAAGGAGAAGCAAAGATGAAAGAAATTTTAATGAAATACATGACAAATCTTACAACATTAAGTGAAGAACAGCAGCGCATGATCGTGGAAGAGTTACAAATTGAAGAATATAAAAAAGGAACAGTGCTCTTAAGACAAGGAGATGTTCCGTCTAAATGTTATTTTGTATTAAAAGGATGCATTAGGCAACATTGTATAGATGAATCTGGAAAAGAAGTTACATCAAATTTCTATACAGAAGAACAAGCGATCTCAAATTTTAACCATCATAAACAAGATAAATCATCCCCACATACGTTAACGTGTTTAGAAGATTGTATAGTAGTCGTGGGTGACCTTAATAATGAAAAGGACATGTATAATAAATATTCACAGTTAGAAGAAATGACACGCAAAATGATTGAATACAATTTTGGTGAAATACAAGAAGAGCTTACATTATTTATTGCATCGACACCAGAAGAACGCTACAAATCATTATTACAAAAACGACCTCATTTAATCGATCGTGTTCCTCAATATCAATTGGCAAGTTACCTTGGTATTACGCCAGAATCGTTAAGCAGAATAAAGAAAAGACTTAAGTAATAGATTTTCTGCCGCCTTTTAGAAGTAGCCATATGCTAAGTCCTAATTCACCTGCAATCATAGGCAATTGGAATAAAACTTTAGTAAACGAAATGATTGCATCATATTGCGAAAACATCGTATTCATTACGTTAATGACGATATAACCGATTGCAGCAATGAGCAGTAATATACTAATGGTTTTCGGTATGTTTTTAGATTGAAAGGTTACATATCCTAACGTGAGAAGATGTAAGCCGAAAATGATTAATCCTACAGACCAAATGTATTCAAAAGCTTCTAGAAATAACATTATATATGCTTCTGGATTAGCGACTGTACTTTTAGAAAGAAGTAATACAAATGTTAAATTGAATATAGCAATTCCAAGTAGTGCTGTATACATAAGACGAAGCCAGGCAGTTAGTAATGAGAGACTAGCGTGGATAGGCTTTAGAAAGAAATAAAGAGCCCATGCGACGATAATATCAGTAATAAAAATGATAATCCATCCGAAGATTTCCGCTTTGAAAAGTGAATTTGAATTTTGAATATTATGGAGTGTCGTGCTCGCATCTCCTTGTACAACGAGATTTGCGTGAACAAAACCGTAAGAAAAAAATGCAATGAATGCCATAGCAAGAAGAGAAGTACCAGCAAATAAGGCATACTTTCGTTCAGTCATAATACGTCCTCCTATTCTAATGTTGCTTTCATTGTAATAGGAAAGAGAAGGGGGTTCATTGACTTAAATCAAGAGAGGGGAAGTTTAGTGGAATTTCCATCAAAAAAAGACGCATGGTTATATCCAATTTTTCTAGTTGTTATTGGTGCATGCATTGCTCCAATCTTTGCAGGGAGAGAATATTTTCTTATGTTTTTTACAATTCCGTTAGCTATGGTACTTACTTGGAGCTGGTTTACGACAAAGTATATTGTGGAGGAAGAAGTAATCATTATTAAATCAGGACCTATTAAGAAGCGGATTTTCATAAAAGATATAAAGAAAATTTCTAATACGAAAAATCCGTTAGCAGTCTATGCACTATCATTTGATCGATTAGAAATTCTATACGGATCATATAAAACAGAACTTATTTCTCCAAGAAATAAAGAAGAATTTAATTCGTTGTTAAAAAGAAAAAATCCTCACATAGAAATAAAGTAAGAGAGTGGCTTCGTATCCACTCTCTTTATTTTACTTTGGATTTGTCATATAAGATTGTACGTGAACGATACATAATTCACGGAATTTTCCTTCGGCAGTTGTGACAATAACAACTGCTCTTCCCGCACTTTTTCCTGTAATTGTTACAGTCTCACCTTTTGGATATATGGTGATGACGTCGGAATTCATATTTGTCCATATAAGCTCTTTATTCGTTGCCTGCATTGGCAAAACGGAAGCTGATAAATCAGCGCTTTGTCCCATTTTTATTTTTAGCTTATTTTTTTGTATATGAATACCAATTACAGATATAACAGAAGGAGCAATTGAAATTTTAGGTGGATTTGGTTGTATGTTTAAGCAAGAAGCAGAAGTATTTGTGATAGGTGAAAATTTTCTTATATGTTGTCGCTGTAAAGATGCTAACATTTTGGAGTCCCCTTTCTGTATAAGTGTTGATATTAATAATATAAAGGAAGAATGTTATAGTAAATTTAACGAAACATAAAGAAATTGTTAAATTCGAGAAGAAAACTGTCTATAATAAAAAATAACCTCCGCTTGTATATTAAAAGCGGAGGTTATTTTTATAGGCTATGTTGTTTTTCGAAATCTTCAAATTGCTCTTCAACTTCTTTTGAAGGTTTTGTTAGTAAACTAACAATTACGATTACAATTAAACTAATAGCGAAACCAGGAATCATTTCATATAAGAAATCTTTCAAGAATTTGAATTGAGTCCATATAATTACAGTAGCGGCACCAGAAATCATACCAGCAAGTGCGCCCCATTTCGTCATACGTTTCCAATATAAGCTTAATAAAATAGCAGGTCCAAATGAAGAACCAAATCCAGCCCAAGCATATCCAACAAGAGCTAAAATCGTATCATTTTGTTTAAACGCTAATGCACACCCAATTAGTGCAATACCAAGAACAGCCATACGACCGACAAATACAAGTTCTTTATCAGAAGCAGAACGCTTAAAGAATGTACGATATAAATCCTCAGTTACCGCACTTGAAGTAACGAGAAGCTGAGATGAGATTGTACTCATAACCGCTGCTAAAATTGCAGCTAATAAAAATCCAGTAATAAGTGGATGGAATAAAATGGTCCCTAATTCCAGGAAAATGGTCTCTTTGTTTGCAATTGTTAAGCCATTTTGTGAATAGTAAGCAATACCGATAAGACCAGTAAACATAGCTCCGACAACAGAGAAAATCATCCAGCTCATACCAATTCGGCGTGCAGTTTTAATTTCTTTTACAGACGAAATCGCCATAAAGCGTACGATAATATGAGGTTGTCCAACATAACCAAGGCCCCAAGCGAATAATGAAATAATTCCTAATACAGAAGTGCCTTTAAAAATATCTAATAATGTTGGATCGATAGATTTAATTGTTTCGAATGCTGGGCCAAGCCCATTTACATGCATAATTGTTACAACCGGAACAAGAATAAGAGCGACTACCATAATGATTCCTTGCACGAAGTCTGTCCAACTTACAGCTAAGAAACCGCCAAATAGTGTATAAGCTACAACAACGCCTGCAACTATGAATAATCCAACATGATAGTTCATACCAAAGGAATTTTCAAATAATACAGCGCCTGAAACTAATCCTGAAGCTACATAGAAAGTAAAGAAAATCATAATAACAAGTCCAGATACTAGGCGTAGCATATGAGATTTGTCGTGGAAACGGTGTTCCAAAAATTCTGGGATAGTAATAGAGTTGTTTGCAATTTCAGAGTAGGTACGTAAGCGAGGAGCGACGTAAATCCAGTTTGCGTATGCGCCTAGTGTTAGGCCAATCGCAATCCAACTACTACTTAATCCAACGCCAAACATTGCACCGGGTAATCCCATTAAAAGCCAACCGCTCATATCAGCTGCTCCAGCACTTAATGCTGTTACTGCGGGGCCTAGTGTACGCCCGCCAAGCATATAATCTGTTAAGTTGGACGTTCGTTTATAGGCGAAATAGCCGATTACTAACATCCCGAGCATGTAAATAGAGATAGAAGTTAAAGTTAACATCTGCGTACTCATGTAGTTCCCCTTCCTTTTGTAATGTCTTTGGATGCATTTTGCATATGTATAATCTATCATGATTATTCAGAAAAATCCATGCGGAAATATGAATTTTCTGAAATGTAAGCGTTTTTTGACATTAATTTGCTTTTGTAATATATAATTTTCTGACAAAAAACCTTAATTTTAATAGAGTATTTATTATATTTACATAAAAACAGGTTGTTTTGTCAATATAATATTGAATGAAGAAAAAATATTTTTTTTTGGAAAAAGTATTGACTTATTTGAAAAACGAGGAATATAATGAGTGCAACTTAAAAAAATGCAAGCGTTGATGAAGAAGAGTACACATGATGAACATGTCAGAGAGCTGATGGTTGGTGCGAATCAGTATGGGATTGATGTGGAATGGGCTTCGGAGCTTCCAAACCGAAACGAAAGAAGTAGGCTTTGGCGACATGATCTCATCGATACAAGAGACACGTATTATTTTTTGATACGGCAAAGTGCGTTACATTCGTAACGAATTAAGGTGGCACCACGGGAGTACCCGTCCTTTCTATAGGATGAGTACTCCCTTTTTGTGTATAAAAAATTGTTGAACGTCCTATAAAAATTAAATATGTTAAATCGTTTAAGTAAGAAGAGTACGTATATTTGGAGACGTTACAGAGAGCCGGGGACAGGTGGGAGCCCGGTGCGGTGCCATATACGGAATGGGCTTACGAGAGGTATGCTGAACAATTGTTTTCAGTAGGCAACCCGGGTTCCGCCGTTACAAGGATAAGGTATATATTTTGTACCTGAATAAAGCGGGATGCTTTTGCATCCAACATGAGGTGGTACCACGGTAAATTTATCGTCCTCTACATATTTCGATATGTAGGGGACTTTTTTTATTTTTCAGAGTGAGGTGAAAGGCATGATGACGAAAGAAGAATTTATGAAGCAAAAAGAACTAGGAAAACCATTTTTAATAATTGCTGAAGAAGAAGGAGATAGCATTACGCCAATTTCTTTATATAGACGTATGAAAGGGCAGAACAAGTTTTTATTAGAAAGTTCACAGCTTCATCAAGATAAAGGACGCTACTCTTACTTAGGGTGTAATCCTTATGGAGAAGTGAAAAGCGTTGGTACAGTCGTAGAAATAACGTTAAATGATCAAACTGAAAAACTTCAAAAAAATGTATTACACGTATTAGAAGAAATACTCGCACCAGAGCAAGTAGAGAGTCCATTCCCGTTTGGCGGAGGAGCGATTGGATATATCGGCTACGACGTAATTCGGCAGTATGAAAATATAGGAGAGGAATTAATTGACCCATTAAATATCCCAGAAGTACACGTACTACTGTATCGCGAGTTCATCGTTTACGATCATTTACGCCAAAAATTATCGTTTGTATATGTATACAAGGAAGACGATTCTAGCTCCTATGAAGAAGTCTATGAAAGATTACAAGTATACAAAGAGGAAGTACTAAGTGGAGAAGAGACCGCGGTAAGTGAAGTGCTATCACCTTTATCATTTACTTCTTCAGTAACTGAAAAAGAATTTTGTGAAATGGTAGAAACAGCGAAGGAATACATTCGGGCCGGAGATATTTTTCAAGTTGTATTATCTCAGCGTTTGCGAAGTGAATGTAAAGGAGATCCATTTGCATTATACCGGAAACTTCGGATTGCGAATCCATCGCCATATATGTTCTATATCGATTTTCAAGATTACGTTGTTCTCGGCTCTTCACCAGAAAGTTTACTATCAGTAAGAGACGGTAAGGTGATGACAAATCCAATTGCTGGTACGAGGCCGAGAGGGAAAACGAAGCAGGAAGATGAGGAAATCGAAAAAGAACTGTTAGGAAATGAGAAAGAGCGAGCAGAGCATATGATGCTTGTAGACCTAGGCCGAAATGATATTGGCAGAGTAAGTGAAATTGGCTCTGTGACGATAGATAAATATATGAGAGTAGAGAAATACTCTCACGTTATGCACATTGTATCTGAAGTTTACGGAACATTGCGAAAACGAATGAGTGGATTCGATGCATTAGCGTATTGTTTACCAGCGGGCACAGTATCGGGTGCTCCGAAAATTAGAGCGATGGAAATCATCAATACATTAGAGCATGAAAAAAGAAATGTATATGCCGGAGCAGTTGGGTATATTTCATTCTCAGGAAACCTTGATATGGCGCTAGCAATTCGAACGATGGTTGTGAAAGATGAGAAAGCGTACGTTCAGGCAGGAGCGGGTATCGTCTACGATTCGGACGCGGTAGCTGAATATGAAGAAACATTAAATAAAGCGAGAGCGCTTTTGGAGGTTATGAAATGATTGTACTGATTGATAACTATGATTCATTCACATATAACTTGTATCAACTATTAGGCGAGTACGAGGAAGAAATTGTTGTTGTAAGAAATGATCAAATAACAATTGAACAATTAGAGGAGATGAAGCCGAAAGGAATTGTGCTCTCACCAGGACCTGGGAAACCAGAAGATGCTGGGGTTTGTATCGAAATCATTCGTCACTTTTATAAGAACGTTCCCATCTTAGGTATTTGCCTCGGTCATCAAGCAATTATATCTGCATTTGGAGGAGAAATTGTTAGAGCGGAGCGCATTAAACACGGAAAAACATCGCGAGTGAAACATAACGGAACATCAATCTTTTCATACGTTACGCAGCCGCTTACGGCAATGCGTTACCATTCACTCGTCGCAGCGCAAAATAGTTTGCCAAAATGCTTTGACGTATTAGCGACAGCGATGGATGACGGAGAAATAATGGCGGTTTGTCATAATTATTATCCACTCTTTGGATTACAGTTTCACCCAGAATCAATTGCAACAGAAGAAGGTGGGAAATTAATACGTGCCTTTTTAGCACAAGTGAAAGAGGAGGAAAGAGTATGAACGGTTATCTTCGAAAATTAGTAGAGGGACAGCATTTAACAGAAGAAGAAATGTATGAAGCAGGGCTCCTTTTATTAAGTGAAAACATATTAGAAAGCGAAATCGCTGCCTTTTTAGCTTTGCTGAAAGCGAAAGGAGAAACAGCAGAAGAAATATATGGTCTCGTTCGTGCTCTTCGCGAAAAGGCATTACCATTTTCAAATCATATAAAAGGCGCGATGGACAATTGCGGTACAGGTGGTGACGGTGCGCAAACATTCAATATTAGTACAACATCGGCATTCGTACTTGCAGGAGCTGGCGTAAAGGTTGCGAAACACGGAAACCGCGCTGTTTCTAGTAAAACAGGAAGTGCTGATTTATTAGAAGAACTCGGTGTAAACATTAGCTGTACGCCGGGTGAGATTGATTACTTATTAGAAAAGGTAGGAATTGCTTTCTTGTTCGCACCAGCGATGCATCCAGCATTACGACGCATTATGAAAATAAGAAAAGAATTAAACGTTCCGACGATCTTTAACTTAATTGGGCCTTTAACGAATCCAGTTAATTTAGAAACACAATTTGTCGGTATTTATAAACGAGATATGTTATTGCCGGTAGCGAAAGTATTGCAGAAACTTGGCAGAAAACAAGCGCTCGTTGTAAACGGAAGTGGATTTTTAGATGAAGCATCATTACAAGGCGAAAACTACGTCGCCATTTTAAAAGGTAATGAAATAATTGAAACGAGTATTGTACCAGAAAACTACGGTTTTTCAAGAGTGAAAAATGAAGAAATTAGAGGCGGGAATTCAAAAGAAAACGCAAAGATTACGCTAGGAGTATTAAGCGGAGAAAAAAGCGTATACCGCGATACCGTTTTATTAAATGCAGGGCTTGCTCTTTTCGCAAACGGAAA
Source organism: Bacillus cereus group sp. MYBK30-2 (assembly GCF_051915945.1). NCBI lineage: Bacteria > Bacillati > Bacillota > Bacilli > Caryophanales > Bacillaceae > Bacillus > Bacillus cereus group sp. MYBK30-2. The sequence continues at coordinate 1,767,047 of NZ_JBQAFR010000001.1, read as the reverse complement.
AGCGGAATCGATTGAAGAAGGAATTAAACTAGCGGCACATAGCATTGACTCTGGAAAAGCATTAGAAAAATTAAACTTATTAATTACAGCAAGTTATGAAAAATTAGAAAGGGTGAATTAAAGTGGGGACAATTTTAGACAAAATTGTAGAGCAAAAGAAAGTAGAAGTTGCGGAGTTATATGAAACGTATTCACCAGTAATGGCAAAAAGGCAAACACACTCACTTGTAAAAGCTTTAGAGCAGTTTACTGTAATCGCAGAGGTGAAACGAGCGTCTCCATCAAAAGGCGATATAAATTTACACGTTGATGTACCAAGACAAGTTAAAACATATGAAGAGTGCGGTGCTGGAGCGGTTTCCATTTTAACAGATAGTCAATTTTTTAAAGGATCGTTTCACGACTTACAAACCGCAAGAGCAGAAAGTAACATTCCGCTTTTATGCAAAGACTTTATAATCGATAAAATTCAAATTGATAGGGTGTATGAAGCAGGAGCAGATCTTATTTTATTAATCGTAGCGGCGTTAACGAAAGAGAAGTTAAAAGAGCTTTATAACTACGTACTAGAAATAGGATTAGAAGCGATTGTTGAAGTTCATGATGAACGAGAACTAGAAATTGCAATTGAATTAAATCCACATGTTATTGGCATTAACAATCGAAACTTAAAAACGTTCGAAGTAGATGTAAGCCAAACAGAAAAGCTCGGAAAACGATTGAATGAGGAAAAATTACTATGGATTAGCGAAAGTGGCATTCATTCAAAAGAGGATATTATTCGCGTCAAAAGAGCTGGTGCAAAAGGTGTATTAGTTGGTGAAGCACTTATGACAACATCTTCTATTAGCAGCTTTTTCGATGAATGTAAGGTGAAAATATGAAAGTGAAAATTTGCGGTATTACTGATGTTGAAACAGCGAAAAGTGCGTGCGAATACGGTGCAGATGCAATCGGATTTGTTTTTGCAGAAAGTAAACGGAAAATCACTCCCGAGCAAGCGAAAGAAATTATTCAGGAACTTCCAGCGCACGTTTTAAAAGTTGGTGTTTTCGTAAATGAATCAGTAGAAGTGATCCAGAAAACCGCAGATGAGTGCGGGTTAACACATGTGCAATTACATGGGGATGAGGAAAATTATCACATTAGAAGATTGAATATTCCGTCTATAAAAGCGGTAGGAGTAGTTGCGGAGAGTGAAATTAAAAACGCAAATATATACGAAACTGATTATGTATTATTTGATAGCCCGAAAGAAAGGTTTCATGGAGGAAATGGTAAGACATTCTCATGGGAGTTACTCGCACATATGCCAAACGAGTTGCGAGAGAAAACGATATTAGCTGGTGGATTAAACATCCTTAATATAGAAGAAGCAATTCGAACCGTTCAGCCCTATATGATCGATGTGAGCAGTGGAGTAGAGACAGAAGGAAAGAAAGATATAGAGAAAATAAAACAATTTATACAAAAAGCGAAGGAGTGTTCCAAATGAATTATTCATATCCAGATGAAAAAGGTCATTACGGTATATACGGAGGACGATACGTTCCAGAAACGTTAATGCAATCCGTATTAGAACTAGAAGAAGCATATAAAGAAGCGATGCAAGACGAAGCGTTTCAAAAGGAATTAAATCATTATTTACAAACGTATGTTGGAAGAGAAACACCGCTATATTTTGCGGAAAATATGACGAAGTATTGCGGCGGGGCAAAGATTTATTTAAAGCGTGAAGATTTGAATCATACAGGAGCTCACAAAATTAACAATACAATTGGCCAGGCACTTCTTGCGGTAAGAATGGGTAAGAAAAAAGTTGTCGCTGAAACAGGGGCTGGACAACATGGAGTTGCAACAGCTACTGTATGTGCACTTCTCGGTTTAGAATGCGTCATTTTCATGGGAGAAGAAGATGTGAGACGTCAAAAATTAAATGTGTTCCGAATGGAATTGCTCGGAGCGAAAGTAGAAAGCGTAGCGGCCGGTAGCGGCACATTAAAAGATGCTGTGAACGAGGCGCTTCGTTACTGGGTTTCACACGTGTATGATACGCACTATATTATGGGATCAGTTCTCGGACCACATCCATTCCCGCAAATTGTCCGTGATTTCCAAAGTGTAATTGGAAAAGAAACGAAAAAACAATATGAAGCGTTAGAAGGGAAATTACCAGAAGCAGTCGTTGCTTGTATTGGCGGTGGTAGTAACGCGATGGGAATATTTTATCCGTTCGTACACGATGAAGAAGTTGCTCTTTACGGCGTAGAAGCAGCTGGAAAAGGGGTCCATACAGAAAAGCACGCAGCGACTTTAACGAAAGGAAGCGTCGGTGTTTTACATGGGTCAATGATGTACCTTCTGCAAAATGAAGAAGGACAAATTCAAGAAGCGCACTCTATTTCGGCAGGACTGGATTACCCGGGTGTTGGACCAGAACATAGTTTACTAAAAGACATCGGCCGCGTTTCTTACCATTCGATCACAGATGAAGAAGCGTTAGAAGCGTTCCAATTATTAACGAAAAAAGAAGGCATTATCCCGGCATTAGAAAGCTCACATGCTGTTGCATACGCTTTAAAACTAGCACCGCAAATGAAGCAAGACGAAGGACTTGTCATTTGTTTATCCGGCCGTGGTGATAAAGATGTAGAGAGCATAAAACGTTATATGGAAGAGGTGTAAAAAATGGGAGTAGAAAAAATTAAAGCAGCGTTTGAAAATGGCAAGAAAGCATTTATTCCTTACGTAATGGGTGGAGATGGTGGTCTTGGAAAATTAAAAGAACAAATCCGTTTTCTAGATGAAGCGGGGGCAAGTATTGTTGAAATTGGTATCCCATTTTCAGATCCAGTCGCAGACGGTCCAACTATTCAAAGAGCAGGAAAAAGAGCGTTAGATAGCGGTGTAACATTAAAAGGTATTTTTCAAGCATTAGCTGAAGTGAGGAAAGAAGTACAAATTCCATTTGTACTCATGACATATTTAAATCCCGTTCTCGCATTTGGAAAAGAACGTTTCATAGAGAGCTGTCTTGAAGCAGGTGTGGATGGCATTATCGTTCCAGACTTACCGTATGAAGAACAAAATATTATCGCTCCATTACTTCGAGAGGCAAATATTGCTTTAATTCCACTCGTAACCGTAACGAGCCCAATTGAGCGGATTGAAAAAATTACGAGTGAATCACAAGGATTCGTCTACGCTGTTACAGTAGCGGGGGTAACGGGAGTACGTCAAAACTTTAAAGACGAGATTCATAGTTACTTAGAAAAAGTAAAATCACACGTCCACTTACCGGTAGTTGCAGGATTCGGTATTTCAACACGAGAACAAATAGAAGAAATGATTACGATATGTGACGGTGTTGTCGTTGGAAGTAAAGTCATTGAGCTGTTAGAAAATGAAAAGCAAGAGGAAATATGTGAGTTAATACATGCAGTAAAACAAAAAGAAGAGGCGTAAGTCTCTTCTTTTTGTTTCCTTTAAGAAATGTTAAAATATACAGAAAATACATATAATTTAGAGGGTGAGAAGGCATGCTAAGACGTAAACTATTATATCTTTTTTTTTACAGCCACTATACGCTTGGCTAATTAGCATGACGAAAATAGAATTACTAGCTCTGCTTCTAGGATATTTATTCACCTTCTCTAATCTAAATCGAATTCAAGAGCAATCTATTTTAGAAGTATGTATATTTTCGATTAGTATAGAACTATTTAGTATCGTTTCAATTGATTCATTCATTTTCATTAATGAAATTTGGGAATGTTGCATTGCAAGTAGTATGTGCCTATATTGTGTTTGTTGTTCTAGAAAAGATGCTTCGGCAGCAGATGGTTTTTCAAGATAAAAGATAATATATAAATCATTAAAAAAGGAGCCGCTTGGCTCTTCTTTTGAATCTGTTATAAAATTAATTGAAAATTACAACATCTGTTATATAATAGTTAAAATTGCATTTTTTACGAAATGAGATGATAGCATGGCAATATTGTTGGCACTTATCCCGATTATGATGATTTTCATTTGTTTATTTTTGTTTAAACAAACGTCATTAAGGGCTTCATTAATTTCTTATGCCGTTTCTGTCGGAATCGTTTTACTCTCGCCGACGTTTCAATTAGGGATAAGTGAAACTGTACACGCAACGATTAAAGGTTGGTTAATTTGTTTTATTGTCGGATACGTTTTGTTTTTCGGTATTTTTTTATTTCACCTCATGAACAAAATGGGGTATATCGATCAAGTAGCGAGATTTCTAGAACAAGTCACGCACGATCGATTATTGCAAATGCTTCTTATGTGTTTTGGTATTTGTCCACTTATTGAATCAGTAAGTGGGTTCGGAATTGGCTTTATGGTCGCAGCACCTATTTTTCTTTCTCTCGGCTATAAACCATTTCAAGCTGTGCTACTCTCGTTTATCGGCCTACTTGCAAGCTCATGGGGCGCGATGGCGACCGGTACAATTATCGGTTCTCAGCTTATTAACATGCCGCTCACAACTCTTGGCACAAATACAGCGCTATTAAGCATCCCGATTTTTGCTTACTTTATTATTCTGTCTTTATATGTTGTCGGTGGCTTTCAGGCAGTTATAAAAAAGTGGAAGGAAGGAGTAGGTTTCTTTCTATTATTTTCTATCGGAATCTATCTTTCTAACGCGTACGTAAGTGTTGAATTAGCAGGGATATTAAGTTCTATCGTTACAATTACATTTGGCTTTCTTATCATTAAATTAAAAGGGAAAAGTGAGCAAAACCTTTTAACGGAACATGCGGCTGCTGCAGAGAGAGAAGTATCCATTATAAAAATTATTAGCCCTTATATCTTTTTAACAGTTTGTATTTTACTTTCTCGCCTCGTTCCAGTATTACATGATTCGCTTAGGTCATATGCGGTTCTCGATTTAAAATCATACTCTTACAAAATAGAGCTGCTATATTCGCCAGGATTTTGGCTTGGTATGACTTGTTTATTTACAATTATTTTCTTCCGCATTCCATCTACTATTATTAAACAAGCAATCTCGCAAACAATAAAACAATGGATTCCTTTTGCCATTACAACAACAATGTTCATTGCAATTTCAGAACTAATGGGAGCATCTGGTATGCATTCATTACTCGCAAAAACAGCTGGTGAAACATTTGGTACCTTTTTCGTTTTCGTTGCGCCATTCATCGGCGGAATTGGTGGCTTTTTAACAGGTAGTAACGCAGGATCAAATGCGATGTTTATAAAACTGCAAATGCAAACAGCTCAAAACGTAGCACTCCCGTGGCAATACGTCACAACGCTTCAAAATACTGCATCATCAGTAGCGACAATCGCTTGTCCATCACGTATTACACTTGGTGCTTATTTATGTAATATCCCTTATCGTGAAAATGAACTATTAAAGAAAACGACGTTAATGATTTTTGGTGCGGTGTTACTTGTGGTGATAGAAGTTATTTTTTGGTACGTATTGATAAAGTGAAACTTTAATTAGTTGGGAGCGTTTTTCATCCCCACTAATTATTAGTTGAACCAATCGGGCTTTTACGGGCAGTCAGGCTCCCGCTGGATTTTTTTTTGTGGGTCTTACTACCCGTTAATGCGGGATAAAGTGAAAAATCCTCCTAACATAGGAGGATTTTCTTTATGATTGGATAATTTGTAAGTATGTAAAGCTGCTACTAAATGAATAGGAGATGAAAGAGATGCCCTTAAAAAACTACGGTGTGTTAAAAGGTACAGTTATACAATCTAAGATAGGAAAAGGGAAAACACCTCATTATCAAGTTCATTTACAAGGCGAAGTAGGAGTAGATTATCGCATTGCAATTAACGTAAAATCGCAAAGTTATCCGTCAGAAGTTTTATATTTTGCGAGCGAACATATTGATTCAGAAGCTATTCGAATTTTACCGACATTATCGTTTGGATTTACGGAAGTGAAAAATAACGAGCCGAGAGTTGCCTTAGATTATGTAAGGGGTAATTTATTTCATTCAAAACAAATGATTCCTTTGCCAGCTGAAAAATCGGGATCTGATAATGATTTAAATGAGAAAATAGAACATTATATAAAAAGAGCAATAGATGAGAAAGCAATTATTTATGCGTTTGGTGAAAGGTGGGGACCGGAAGAAAAGGTTCCGGATTCATATTTCCACTTTACACCTGGAAACGGTATACACGATATTCATATGAATCAAGGGAATGTAGAGAAATGGCAAGGTGATGACGGTATATGGCAAGATGGGGGTTTGCTCATTCATTTTGAGAAGAGGGAAGAGTGGATAGGTATTTTCCTTGCCTTTCAGTCACAGTCATGGTGTACCGATGAAGAGGGGCATGCTCGTGTTCCAGTTGAGAATTGTGATTATAGAAGTGAGAGATAGTTTTTTAGAAATAGAAAGACCATCGCAAGTTAGATGGTCTTTTTTTGGTTGATACAATTATTTACAATTAGATTTGATTTGATATGATTGAATAGACTGAAAACTATAGGCGGAGGGGGATAAAATGACAGAAAACAAACCGAAAGTCCTAATACTAGGATCATGCCATATGAGTGAGCATGAAGAATTATTGTCGGACGAGAGACAAGCTGAAATCACAGAACTTGTTTCTATCGTGCAGAAGTTCCAGCCAACAAAAATTGCAGTTGAAAGCATTACAGATAATCAGGATAAATTAAATGAGAATTTTAAGCAGTACAAGTTAGGTACATATGAATTGGCATTAAATGAAATAGATCAAATTGCTTTTAGAATTGCAGCAAACTTAAAGCATGAACAAGTATATGCGATTGATTGGATGGGTGGAAGTGATGTTGTTGACTTCTGGGATGTACATAAATGGGTGGAAGAAAATCAACCAGAACTATTCGCAGAAATATTTAGTTTAGTACCAGAAATAAACTTAACAGATACTAAAAGTGTTCTAGAGTTTTATCAAGAAATGAATAATCAGGAGATATTTAATCAGCTGCATAAGTTATATGTAAATATGGCACGTATCGGTGATTTTGGTCATTATGTTGGAATGGAATGGTTAACGTGGTGGTACAAAAGAAACTTAATCATGTATTCGAATATCGTTCGCTTAATTGACTCACTTGAGGAGCGCATTTTATTTATAGTCGGTGTGTCGCATTATTCGATTGTGAGTAGGTTTCTTGAAGAAGGGGAAAATTGCGAAATAGTATCACCAGAAAAGTATCTTTATGAAAAGCATGTATTGAAATAAAAAGGTATCCAAATTTTCTTTGGATACCTTTTATATTTAAAATGAACGCCCTCTTCTCATCTTATAAAATACAAAACTTACAAGTGTAGAAATACAAGAGAACAGCAGCGCCACACTAGAAAACGCAATGAGATACATATTATATTTCATTACTTTACCAATTAGTTGGTTACTGTCGTACTGAAAGAGTCCCGCTATTATATTGAATAAAAATAACACGATAAACATGATGATGACACCGTCTATTGATCCTTTAATGTCTGGTTTACTTAAAGCGATATGTGCGGAAATACAAATAGCGATAAATAAAAATAACCAAAATGAAGGGGTTAATAAGTTGTCTATTGTAAATAAACTTTTTAATAAAAAGAATGTTGATAAAAACATGTTTTGAATCATTTCTAAATTAATAGACGTAGATGCAATCGTTGTTTCGAGAGTCTTATTAAATAAAGAATATGACCCTGGTACGAAATAGCGCATTAAAAGGATTAATGCGGTAATACCAGAAATAATAGGGCCGATTCCAATAAAGAAATTTCCAATTCGCTGATATACACTTTTTTGATTGTATTGGTGTTGTACGTAACCTAGAGCACCTTGACTTGTATCTGTTGGGAAGAACTGCGTTGCTACAATTTTATGACGAAATAGTACGCACATAATTGCATGTCCAAGTTCATGAATAGGAACACCAATCCACGCAGTTAATAGGAATCCTTTTCTTCCGAAAGCCCTTGACCAATACATTCGTGTGAGAGATTCTAAATAACCTAATAGAAATCCAATTACAATGATGACTCCAATTAAAGAAAATAGTTGGATCACACTTGTAAGGAGTATTTGAAAAATTGAGTTTACAAATTCCATTGTCTTTCATCCAATCTGTTTAAAGTTTCACTTTATTTGCTATGTTTCATAATAGCATTATTTTTCTAGATTACTAGTACATATATTTTCTTTCGAAGGGAGGATTTCATAATCTTTTTCTTGTAGTCATGTTTTATGTCCAAAGTCATATATTGAATCTGTAACACCCTATAAGGTATATGCTTAAGGAGGGATGAGAGAATGAAATGTCCGGTGTGTAGTACAGAAAATGCAGCGGAGGCAAAGTTTTGTGGGAATTGTGGACATTCGTTAACGGAAGAAGCGGAAGCAAGTGGTACACAGGAAGAAGGGCAACTATCGCGCGCAGCGCAAGTAAAGGAAATTCGGCCGAATGAAACGGTAGAGCAAGCGAAACAATTTGCAAGTGGTTATTTTCAGTTCTTTCAAAATGCGTTAAAAGCACCGACAGCGATTATGAAAAGTGGAAGTATTGAAGTGCGAAATGGGATAGTGAGTCTTGTGCTTATTTGTTTTTTAGGAGCATGTATATTTTATAGAATAATGAGCGCAGCAACAGCCGTTACGAGAACATTTGCACCAGATATATCTACTCCCACATTTTTTGGAGAATCTGTAACGGTCTTTTTATTTTTATTAATTTTAACTTTATTTGTCGGATTTATTATTTTTGTAAGTGGTAAGATGATGAAATCATCTTTTTCTTTTCTTGAAGTATTCGGTATATGGGGAACGATAGCGACTCCGGCTATTGCTATATTAGTCCTTTCGTTTCTTTTTAGTTTCTTATTAATCTTTTTCTTACCGATATTACTATGGGTAGCTACAACATATATAGGGATTAGTATAATTGTAGCTATATTAAAACTAGACAACGGCGGCTTAGATCCTGTTTACACACTTATTATCGCAAATGTTTTCATTGGGATTGCAACATGGATTGTACTTTGGTCTTACATTAACACGATAATTCAAACCTTTACCAGAGGATTAACTGGCTTCTAATGAAAAGGTGGTTGAACGGATGAATGTATGTACAAAGTGCGGAACTCAGTTTGAAGACGGAGTGCAATTTTGCCAAAACTGTGGGACGAAGAGGGGACGTCCTGTAGTACAAAAGCAGAAAATGGGCAAAGGGACAAAAATTGGAATTATACTTTTAGCACTTTTTGTGATAGTAATGGGCGGGTTGTATATGTATGGTGGGTCATATTATTCGCAATCAGCACAAGTAGACCGTATGATTACTGTTTTACAAGAGAGGAACGGGGAGCAACTGGCTGAGATGGTCACGACAGATGACCCAGCGGTTATTGTAACGAGAGAGAGTTTAGCGCCTCTATTTTCATATATAAAAGAAAATCCGTCTTACGTTAATGAATTGAAAGGTTATATGAAGCAAGGACAAAAGCAGGGTGAGGGAATAGAAAGAGTAGATTTTTCTTTAACAAAAGACGGGAAGTATTTCTTTTTATTTGATCGGTATAAATTGAAAGCGAAGACATATTATGCAACGTTACTTACAAATGAAAAAGATACATTTTTAAAGGTGAACGGTAAAGAGCTTGATAAGACGAATGATAAAAAGTTTGAGAAGCAATATGGACCGTTTCTTCCAGGGGTACAACTGTTTCAATCAGAATATAAAAATGAATATGTGAAACTATCCCGTGAAGAAAAGGTTGTACTTATGAAACAAAGCCAAAATAATGTAACGGTAGATTTAACGTTACAAGGACAATATATTACAGTCCAAACGAATGCGCCTGGTGCGACATTATATGTGAATCAAAAGCCAGTTACAACGTTGACTGGAGAAGAGATTACGTGGGGGCCTATATCTACTGATGGAAGTGCAACGATTTATTTAGAACGAAATGGTGAAAACGGAAGAGAAATGACAAAGGTGGAAACTGTCACCGCACTGTCGACTTATAGTCTTCCATTTCAAAAGAAAGGTACAGAAAAAACAGTTATTTACAATGTCACCCCGCCAGTTACGACTCAATATGTATATAATGGTTTCATTTTCCCTGATAGTGATATTCGTAAATTAACGAGTGCGGATTTGGGATATTTAACGAAAGAACAATTGAAAATTGCTAGAAATGAAATATACGCAAGACATGGACATATTTTTCAAACGAAAGATATGCAAGCGTACTTTTCAAAACAGTCTTGGTACAGAGAAAATCCTTATTTTACAGGAGCGTTAACTAATATTGAATCTTATAATGTTGAACTTATCAAATCAAGAGAATAGAGTGCGTGAAAAAGGTACAGTGCATATTACTGTACCTTTTCTATAGTTATTTAGCTGAATTGGGATCTCATGAGAAAAAAATATGAAAGAGGAATGTGACTCTGCTTGCTTTTCCTGATGTACTAGCCTGTACATCAGATAAAGGACCAGATGGTGAACTACTCACCACTTAGCAAAGCTTGAAGTGAGAGCTTCTCAGTTCCACGACGAAAGCAACCTTTCATCTCCCTGAGCGTTACTTCGGAGTGTTCCAACCCTAGATGTCCAACGCTTGGACGCTCTTTTGGTACGGTTGATATTTTACGCAGGAACCGAATGGCTTGGTTTTCGCACTCTATTTTCTTCCTGCAACCTCATATATCAAGTTATCAAAGAGCTTCATATAGCTAGTTTATCAAAAAATTTTGGCTATGCCAAACCGAAATTCATCTCCCACCTACCGTTGGGCTATCGCCCTTCACACGCTTGAGGAAGGAGAATTCTTTCAGTAAATTCGTTAAAGCTGCTTCAGAATGGGGTGGTACGAATATTTTAAGTGTATCATCTGATCCTGCTGATGTAGTAACCGTTATTGTATCTGGAGATAAGTTAATAATTTTAACAGTACCGACCGGAAATATGGACTTACCGGCGTGTGATGCTGAGGCGAAGCGAGTGGCTTTCCAAATATCTTGTGCCACAAATTTGTAGAGGAAATTCTCTTTCTTTACAATAGAAGTAGGTGTTATTTCTATAAAATATGGAAATCGTAAAGAGTATGTAAAAAGAAGGAGTGGTAAAGTGAACTATGTCATAATTGGCGGAGATGCAGCTGGTATGAGTGCAGCGATGCAAATTGTTAGAAACGATGAAACTGCAAATGTTGTGACGTTAGAAAAAGGTGAAATATATTCATACGCTCAGTGCGGACTACCGTATGTAATTAGCGGTGCTATTGCTTCAACTGAAAAATTGATCGCACGCAATGTAAAGACATTTCGAGATAAATACGGAATAGATGCGAAAGTGCGTCATGAAGTAACGAAAGTGGATACTGAAAATAAAATTGTGTATGCAGTACATACGAAGACGAAAGATGTCTTTGAATTTCCATATGATCGATTATTAATTGCGACTGGTGTACGACCTGTTATGCCGGATTGGGAAGGAAGGGATTTACAAGGTGTTCATCTTTTAAAAACAATTCCGGATGCTGAGCGTATATTGGACACGTTACAAGCAAATAGTGTTGAGCAAGTAACGATTATTGGCGGCGGTGCAATTGGTCTAGAGATGGCAGAAACATTTGTAGAACTAGGAAAGAAAGTAAGAATGATTGAGCGAAACGATCATATTGGCACAATTTATGATGCTGATATGGCGGAATATATACATAAAGAAGCGGATAAACATAATATCGAAATTTTAACAAATGAAAATGTAAAAGCGTTTAAAGGAAAAGAGAGAGTAGAGCTAATTGAGACGGATAAAGGTACGTATAAAACAGATCTCGTTTTAGTATCTGTCGGTGTACAGCCAAATACTGATTTTCTTGAGGGGACAAATATACGTAAAAATTATAAAGGTGCAATTGAAGTAAATGCTTATATGCAAACGAATGTGAAAGATGTATATGCAGCAGGAGATTGTGCAACGCATTATCACGTTATAAAAGAGATTCATGATCATATTCCAATTGGAACGACCGCAAATAAACAAGGGCGACTTGCAGGGCTAAATATGGTTGATAAACGAAGAGCCTTTAAAGGTACTTTAGGTACAGGAATTATTAAATTTATGGATCTTACATTAGCGAGAACGGGGTTAAATGAAAAAGAAGCGAGCGGATTAAATATTCCGTATAAAACAGTAAAAATAGATTCAACAAATATGGCAGGCTATTATCCGAGTGCTACACCACTTTATTTGAAATTACTATATCGTTCTGATACGAAACAATTATTAGGCGGGCAAGTAATTGGTGAAGAAGGTGTAGATAAGCGTATTGATGTTATCGCAATGGCACTTTTCAATAAAATGAGCATTCACGATTTAGAAGATGTCGACTTAAGTTACGCACCACCATATAACAGCGTTTGGGATCCAATTCAACAAGCGGCAAGGAGAGCGGAATAGCACTTTTTAAGTGCTATTTTTTCGTTAAAGGGGAATGATCATTTTTGTCGAATAAAGAGGATTGGGAAATAGTTACATATAGGGAAGGGGATCATTAAAAATGGTTGTAGCACTTCAACAAGTTCAAGAATCAGAAAAAACGATTTTACGTAATTTGTACTCACTATATCTTCATGACCTCTCTAGGTTCACTACTAATATAACTATTGGAGCGGATGGTTTTTTTGAATACGAAGACTTGGACACGTTTTGGAAAATCGACGGAATCACTCCATATTTCATAAAAGTTGATAATAGTATCGTAGGGTTTTTATTGTTATTAGAACGTCCATTTTTGAAGAAAGAAAATGACTTTGGTATTAATGATATTTTCATATTGAATCAATATAAAGGAAAAGGAATTGGTAAACAAGTTATTGAGAATTTACTAGAAGAGAAACGAGGACAATATTTCGTTATCGAACTTGTGGAAAATGTACCAGCAGTTTCGTTTTGGAAGAAAGTATATAAAGAAATGAATATTGAATTTGATGAGAGAGAGCAACTAATTGATGATGAAGAATGTCTCGTTCAGACGTTTAAAATATAATGAAATTGGTGCTCTTTACAATTACTTTGAAGTTTAACTTTATCCCGCGTTAACGGGCAGCCCGATTGTGGTGAGGGCTAATAATCAGTGGGGGATGGGCAAAATCCTTGCTGATTAAAGTTTCATTTTATTTTGAATATAGCGTTCACCCTTGAAAAGTATAGTAGTTATCGCTTATATTGTCATATAGTATTTGTTTTTTTAACAAGCAATGAACGAACCAGGGGGTACAACATGGCAATAAATATGAAAACAATCGAAGAATGGATTGCTGAATCAAATACAAGACATGAAGAAGACTTTGGACACGTTGTTGAAGAGATGAAAGAAGTATGTGTCGGACTTGATAACGCGACGTTAATTTATACGAAAAATGTATTTTGTTTTGGCAAGAAAGCAGAAGTATTTTTCTTCTTCCAAGATCACGTTGTTATCGGACAAGAGAAGGAAGAGTATGTCGAAGTTGAGAAGTTAAAGTATGCTGATATTACAAATAGTAATTTAAAAACAAATGACAAAAATACAACGTTAGAACTAAAGTTTTCTAATGGAAAAGCTATCAATTTAGATAGTTTAAATGATAACTACGGTACGAAAAACTGGTTATTTGCAAGACAAATTAAGAGTATCTTTAAATTAATCTAGTAAAAAAGCAGGCCTTGAACGGCCTGCTTTTTTACTTGTTTCCTATTACACAAAGGCAACCTCTCTCCTCATAACATTTCACACCTTTAAATCCTGTTTTATAAAAGAGGTTTACTAATTCTTCGGTCGCTTTAAATGTATCCATATGATATTGAATTTTAAAAGTTTCAGCGACTAATAAAAAGGATCCGTTCGGTTTTAAGACGCGAAATACTTCTTTTATATCGTGTTCAACATCAGGCCAAAAGTAGTGGGTTTGAAAAGCGGTAATGAGATCAAAGAAGTCCGGATGATATGGAATAGAGGAGACGCTTGCTTGATGAATAATTACTTTCGCTGCTTTTACATCCTTCATATTTGCTTTCTTTGAGTTTTCAACAGCCTGATTGGAGTAATCAATCCCATATATTTTCCCATGGGGAGTTAATCTTGAAAGTGTATGTATTGTTTTACCACCTCCACAACCAATATCTAAAATCACTGCATCTTCACGTATATGTATTTTTTGCAAAGCCCAATTTGTTAGTCTCGTATGTGCAGCATTCATAATGCAAAGCATAGAGGAACCGATTGTCCCACGAGGATTTTTCGCTTGCTCGATTAATCGTTGTAAAATACTCAATTCAAACTCTCCTTTTATATAAGAATATGTACTTATTTCGCTTTTAATAAGTTAACTCCTTTAAAAAAGCACGCCATCAATTGGCGTGCTTCTAATTATGCAAGTATCCCTTTAGCCAATTCCGCGCCCGATACGCTCCAACTGGAATTTGAATGAGCGACGTTTCATTTCTGCCATCTATTCCATACAATTGATCACATAAATTTGTATCGAAACTAAGTAAAGGGTGACCGCCCATTCCCATAGCAGTCGCAGCTAAAACGAGTTTATGAACGAGTATACCAGCTTCCATTTGGTGAATACGGTATCCTCTATATCCTAATTCATTTTTATAGTAATCTTTATTTCCAATTACATGTAGACAAAGTGGTGCTTGAAACAGATTTACGTTATCCATCGTCATACTGGATTGGAGGGGATAACGAAGGTCTCCATGCCGTATTGGCTGTATGGAATGTGTTTGACTGTTATAAGCGTAAGCGCCGTTTTCTATATCTTTTACGTTATAAAAGCATCCATATAATGAGACTCGTGCATTTTCATTTAAATAATTACCATCAAGGTCGTTGTAATAAGGGAAGGAGAGGCTCGCTTCTTGTAGTAAAGTAGCGAGCTCGACTGCATCCCATTTCGTTAAAATGAAGTCGGCATCAGGTGAATATCGCTTTTTACAAAGGTGCAAGAAATCATATGATAAACGTTCTACTTTTGGTAGTTGTAAAGTGTGGGCATTATATTGATGTCGTTCTTCATGAGTTAATGTTTGGAAGTGTTCTGTCGATTCAATCATAGATGCCGCGTTTACTTTTGTTATCATCGGATATTCATCTACATGTTTTGAGCGAACGAAATGCTCATGTGTTAAAGGCGGAATTTGCTGTAGTAAGTCATGAGAAGTAACTGTTTTATTTTCAAGATGATCATCGTGAAACCAATCTGTATGTGGTTCTGTACTTAAAGGAACGACCGCGTATACACTTTCTTCATTTTCTGATAGTCCGAGTAAATGATTAATTGCCCGGTCTAGAAACTGAAAATATACCCCATTTGTGTAGCCGAATTGTTTTGCGCATTCAAGCAATTGTCCGATTAGAACGCCACTATCTAACCCTTGCAGACGATATGAAAAGTTATTGTATTTAAAGAAGTTTTTCCAAAACATAGTAGATACGAATGCAGCGCCAAAACAAGAATGTATGTTGCAACGATTACCGAGTGCTTCTGTAAGATAAGAATCAAAATTTCCTTCGCGAAGTAAGACGAGACGATGGTGTGCGGTGTCATAATGGTAAATTCCGTCTGGATAATGGTCAATCTTTAAATACATATATAATTCATTTGGATATAAAGCCCCCCCTGAAGGGATGAATCTTCGGAATAGAGTCGTTGTTTTATTATGTTCTAGGCTAGTAGTAGGTTGGCATAATTGTGTTAAACCAAACGAGTACCAAAGATAATGACCGATTTCCTCTAAGTTAGGTTTAGTAGAAGGATTACGTAATGTTAACGGGACTTCTAAAGAGAGAGGGATGACTGGTAAATTTCGATATAATTTATAAGGAAGTGGCGCATCTTCCCAATCAATCTCTTTATCGGGCGGCATAATTTCATTAATAGAGAAATGGAGATGGTGTAAAAAAGTATCTAGTTGCATCAAATTCCCTCCTTACTATAAATTATGGAAACGGATGCGGATGTGGATTTAATCCCTCATTCGTTAAAGGTTCATTTGTATAGCCGAGTGTCATCGGTACGGTATATACTCTGTCTAGTCCTGTAAGACGAGTGAGGTGGTGACCAAACGTCATCGGTAACATACCTGGAATAATTACTTTTACACAATGTAATCCATTCTTTTCTATGAGGGGGACAGTTTGATCTACAACAATTACTTCAAGCCCAGATTGATGTAGTCGGTTTAAAAGTTGATTCAGGTCAGATGTTAAATCCATATCAAATGATTGTAATGCATTCACTTCTTGGAACGTTTGCACCGGAGCATCGTCACGTAAAAGGAAGTGAAGACGTTCTTCAGCTTCTTTCAATCCGTATAGCATACTATGATCGCCCATTTGCGTAACAAGATAAGGATCGCGTAAACAGTTTTCATATTTTTCTTTGTTTTGATTTAGATCATCATCTGATATAAGTAACATGCCAGCTATTTCATGAATCGCAGTTTTGATTGCTCGAATGGGCTCCATATGAGCACCACCAGCACAGACGAGATTCATCCCATCTTGCCTCGTATTTTTCGCAATCACCCAAATGCTCGGAATACCGTGTTCCATCGTTGCGTTGAAAACGTGTAATTCATATCCAGTAATCGTACGCAAGCGCTCAATCATTAATTGTAATTCAGTATCCTCTGCGGAACTAAGATCAAGACGAGGAAGAGGTAATTCTGCATACCATGTGAGTAAAAAAGCATCGCGCTCTACGATTTCTAATATGCCATGAAAAATGGCTTCTTCTAAACTACCACCAATCGCACATCCATTTGATGTTTCATACACAAAAGCATCTCGATGACCAAGGCTATAATAGGCGATTGATTCTGGGACTAGAAGTGGTCTATCTTGTGATAAAGAATATCCCCATACCCAACTTTGCTGATGATCAGGATCAAATGGTTTAAATGGAAAAGGATCACGATTATAATGTTCATTTGTATGTACACCAAGTGTGAGGGGATTCAGTGCGATATCCTCTAGTTCACGAAAACTACCATGTACATTTGTCTTTTTGCCACGAGGTGACATGCCGCAATATCGTTCTAATCCTTCCAAAATAGCAGTTGATTCACTGAGTGCGAATGAATTAGTTCGGCCCGCGACACCTTCATTCCCAAACATTAACGGCATATTTATAATGACATCAGCGAATGGTAATAAAGAATGCTGCATTTTGCCGTTTAAAATTCCGGTTCGATAATCTAAATAATCTTTCGTTAAAAATGTGTTTAGCTCATGAATCGAACGACAGCGATACGCTTCACTGCTCGTTTTCAAACTCGGTTGTAAAGAAATCTTTGATGCATCGGCTGTATCGTCAGACAAATTGCTACATACTGGACAGAGAGGATCTGGAAGAAAGGAATGCCGGGTACATTGTAATGTTTGTAAGTCTAGTAAAATAAGTTCGTTTTCTAAAGAAGAATGTTTAGTAGATAATATTTTCTCTGTTTCAGCATGAATGAGCTGGCACATTTGTAAAATTCCATTTTGGGTGGCGCGTACATCACGCCTCGTCACATCATTTGCTTTTAACGCATATTTCCGCTGTAATTCCCACATTTCTCGTTGATCAAAGCCAGCTATAAAGCGACGGCCATCAGCGCAGTTGGTACATCCTGTGGCAAGAGGGTGAATATAAGGGCCGATAATCCCTTCACCAAATGAAGTGAATCCCCGAAGCCATGGAATATTACTTGAGCGAAAGATAAGTTCAGCATCATGATGAACGGAAGAAGGAGAGCCGTCATGTAATACAAGAGCGAGATGAATATTTTCAGGGAGAGTTTCTGTAATTGTATGTTGGCGGATGATGGAGTATTGTTTACACAATTGATCATGTACATAGTCTGCGAGTAGGCCATCTCCTATTAGTAGTATGTTTTGAGTCATTTGCTTTCACCCTCCTCAATTAATACCCCATATACACCATCTAAGTTATCTTTTAGAAATGACTCAATTGCTAAATCAAAAACGAATGGATAAAAATTGTTTTCTGCTAAATTTTGCAGGGCAACCTGTAAAGACTGTACGCCTGGAACTTCTTGCTCTTCTTGTATTTCTACCCTAAAAGAATCAGTACTACATAAAATAATGGATGATTCTGGCGAAATATTAGCTCTATAAGGAACCTCTTCATTTTGAATATGAAGGAGTGCTTGTTGCAGAGCGTTTCTTAGTGCCAATGTCATATTAATATTTGCTGCACCATACCATCTATCATTTATACCGACCCAAACGACAGGGAAACCGAGTAATTCCTCACTCATTCCAACTTTAGGCGTTTCATGAATTGTAGAGAGAGCATTGTAGTAAAACCTACAATGGTTATCATGTATTTCGGTTAAATCGAGTTCTGTAATTTCTTCTAGCATATGTGATTGCCGCTCACACAACTTATTGTTTAAATGTTTTTGTAGTGCACGGTATACACCTTCTGTCATCGTTTCACCAGCACCAATACCGATATCATTATGTTCAGGAATAAGACGATGAATGATTTCCTCTACATATGTTTCAACCCCTGTTAAACCAGCTTCGCGGCGCGCTTCATTATGAGTTAGTCCACCACAAGTTATAGTAGGGAGGAGAGCGCTAGGTCCGTTTGATAATGGATTTGCGACTTGAATATAGCACTGTGATAAAGGTAATTGATATAAATTTTGTTCATCCCACATATGGAATATACCAGCTTCTCTAGATGTTAATGTATCAAAAAAGCGGAAAATTTCAGTTGAATTAAATTGTTCGGAACGATGTGCAAGGTTTTCATGAAGATTTTGCACCGTATCAATTGTAAAGCTTTCATCAGTTGCGAGAGGGTGCTTTATAAAGGGATGCCACTTTCCTTCAAGTGTTTCAAAGTTTAATAAATAGAATTGCGGGTTATTCTGTCGATGTGAATCGTCAGCGACATGCTTAAATAATTCAAAAACGATAATATTTGCTAACATTGCACCTGTAATTGGTGAGAAAGGCTCTGTTGGATTTTCATTTTGTAAAGTAGTTTCATGTAGCCGATGCCATGCTGATTCCCAACATTCTTCACGATTTGCTATTACGACAGGTCCAGCTAAACCGATTCTTGATAAGCATATAGCAGGGATGAAATTTTTTCCTTCATCTCTACAAATAGCATGTATTGCTCTTAAACTTTCAATATCTCCATTTTGAGAAACGTATAAAATCCAGTCGAAAGGCTCGAATACTTCATGTAAAGGACGATCGATTGTAGTATCTATTTCTTGTATAAGTACATGATTATCATTTGCATAGGCACGTTCTATTAGTTCATGAATTCGATCGTAGTTTGTTTCGGCACGATCTGTAACAAGATAATGAAATGTAGGTAAGCCGGATTCAAGCAAAGAAGAAACTAGGGAAGTAAGCATATCCCCAGAACCAATTATAAGTACATTTGCTGTGCGGTACGTTTGGAATTTTAAAGCACCTGAATGGGAATCGGCTTCTAAAAATTCAATTTGCGAAGCATATCTGTCGAGCAGTGCATCGTTTAATTCGTGAGGAGCATCTTGGCTTACATCACGAACGAAACCATTTTCATATAAAATCTCTCCAATTTCAAACACTCGATTTTGATAGGGGAGAGGGAGACCAGCCGTCAATTCCTCTAAAGAGTGATTACCATTAAACATAGGCATTAATTTCTCAATCCAGTTATAAATTCCATCACCATCCATACGGAATGAACTGGAGTTATTTCGAAAATAGACACCCCCGTTTGAATCGGGGAGGAAGAAAGTATCTTTATTTGTTTTGAGTTTCGTGTGAGTCGGAAGAGTACTCATTTTTATCCCCCTTATGTTTTGTAAGCATACATTATTAGTCTATGTAGTGCGATTTGTCCCTTATGAGCATAAAAAAAGGCTGTAGAATGGATTCATTCTACAGCCTTTAATAGACTCTTAGTCTATCAACCTTCTAATAATAATGATTTTGGATCTTCAAGCATATCTTTAACAGCAACAAGGAAGCTAACTGCTTCTTTACCATCAACAATACGGTGATCGTAAGATAGTGCAAGGTACATCATTGGACGGTTTTCCATACGCTCGTTATCGATTGCAACTGGGCGTACTTGGATTTTATGCATTCCTAGAATACCTACTTGTGGGCTGTTTAGGATTGGTGTCGACATTAGAGAACCGAACACGCCACCGTTTGTAATTGTAAACGTACCACCTTGTAATTCTTTTAATGAAAGTTTGTTATCGCGTGCTTTTTTACCCAATTCACGAATTTCGCTTTCGATTTCAGCGAAGTTTAATTGGTTAGCATCGCGTACAACTGGAACAACTAATCCATCTGGAGCTGCTACTGCAATACCGATATCATAGAATTTTTTAATGATAAGCTCGTCGCCTTGAATTTCAGCATTTAATAATGGGAATTGTTTTAATGCTGCAACAACTGCTTTTGTGAAGAATGACATAAAGCCAAGACGTACATCATGTTTTTTCTCGAAAGCATCTTTGCGTTCTTTACGTAATTCCATGATTGCACTCATATCAACTTCGTTAAATGTTGTTAACATTGCAGATGTTTGTTGAACTTCTACAAGACGTTTTGCAATTGTTTGACGGCGGCGGGACATTTTCACGCGCTCAACTGGTTTTTCGAATTCAGTTTTTACAGCTGGAGCAGGAGCTGGACTTTTTGGAGCAGCTGGTGCTTCTTTTGGCGCTGTAGCATGAGCTTGTACATCGTGAGGTCTCACGCGTCCAAGTGGATCTGTGCTACGCACGTCGTTTAAGTCGATTCCTAATTCACGAGCCATTTTGCGAGCAGCTGGTGATGCGATAGGACGATTTGTATTTGGTAAACCTTGAAGAGCTTTATTTTGTTCAGCACTTTGCGTTTCAGCTTTTGGTGCTTCAGTAGTTTCTTGTTTTGGTTGCTCATTAGCTGGAGCAGGTGTGCTTACTGCAACTGCTGCGCCATTAGCATCTAAAATTGCGATAGTAGCGCCAACTTCAACTGTATCTCCAGGTTCGCCTAGTAATTTCGATACAATACCTGAATCTTCTGCAATGATTTCTACATTGACTTTGTCAGTCTCAAGCTCAACAACGCTGCCACCTTTCTCAACTTTGTCGCCTACGTTGATAAGCCATTGTGAAATAGTTCCTTCTGAAATAGATTCTGCAAGCTCAGGTACTTTAATTTCGATCATTTTAAATGTCCTCCCCTTATTTGCCTAACGGTGTGTTTTGTCTTCTTTAATCTTCGGTAATCTCCATTTGTTAGCCCGACTTGGGCAGATATTCTGCCCAAGTAGAGCCTGAAAAACCCATTATTACTTTCAGTTGCTGTAAACTTCAATTTCTTGTTTATCTTGACGGAAGTTGTACTTCACGTCTAAAGCGTGCGCAACGATTAGTTCTTGCTCAGCTTTGTGAGCGAATGGATCGCCACCAGATGGACTAGAACGATCAGGGCGTCCAATATAACCTGTTCTCACTTTATCGCCAGCAAGTTCGAACAGAATTGGAGCCATGTAATGCCATGCACCCATATTACGAGGTTCTTCTTGAACCCAAATGATTTCTTCTAAGTTTTTAAAGCGTTTAATAATAGATTGAACTTTTTCAGCAGGGAATGGGTACAACTGCTCGATACGAACCATATGAACTTCATCTAAGCTGTACTCATGCTTACCATTGTCGATCTCTGCTGCTAAGTCAATCGCCATTTTACCTGTGCTTAAAACAAGACGTTTTACTTTGTTTGGTTTCATACCAAGGTTTTCTTGTTCTAAAGCAGGTTGGAAACGTCCTTCACTTAACTCGCTACCTGTTGAAAGTGTAAGTGGGTGACGTAATAAACTTTTCGGCGTCATAATTACTAACGGTCGAACAGCTTCTGTTCCTAAGATAGATGCTTGACGACGCAAGATATGGAAGTATTGTGCCGCGCTCGTTAAGTTTGCAACTGTCCAGTTATTTTCAGCAGCTAATTGTAAGAAACGCTCTGGACGTGCACTAGAATGCTCTGGTCCTTGACCTTCATAACCGTGTGGTAATAGAAGAACTAAACCTGATTTTTGACCCCATTTTGCTCTTCCTGCTGAAACATATTGATCAAATAACGCTTGCGCAGTATTTGAGAAGTCACCGTATTGCGCTTCCCACATAACAAGAGTTTCTGGAGCGAATACGTTATAACCATATTCGTAACCAACAACAGCAGCCTCTGATAACGGACTGTTATGAACAGAGAATGAAGCATTGATATTTGGTAAACGATGTAATGGTGAATATGTTTCGTTTGTATCAGTATCATGTAATACGATATGACGATGCGCGAATGTACCACGCTGTGAATCTTGACCAGTTAAACGAATTGGCGTACCTTCTTGTAAAATAGAAGCGAATGCTAACGACTCAGCAAGTGCCCATTCAATTTTACCGTTCTCTTCAAGAGCATCTTTACGGCGCTCAAGAATTTTCTTCACTTTTGGATATACGTTAAAGCCTTCAGGCCAAGATAATAGACCTTCATTAATTGCACGAAGTGAGTCAAGTTCAATACCAGTGTCAATCGGCTGGATGCCTCTTGCAACAACATCTGGAACTTTAACGTGAATTGTTGCAGCACTTGTATCAGCAGGTGGTACTTGTGCGTATTCAGCTTTTAATTCCTCTTGTATAAACTGTGTAATTGTTTCAACCTCATCTGCATTTAGAACACCAGCAGTTTGTAATTGATCTGCATAAATTGCTCTTACAGTTGGGTGATTTTTAATCTTTTTGTACACTTGTGGCTGCGTAACTGCTGGATCATCCATTTCGTTATGACCGTAGCGACGGTAACCGATTAAATCGATTAAGAAGTCTTTTTGGAACAGCGTACGATATTGGATCGCAAGGTTAGCAGCAGCAAGACAAGCTTCCGGATCATCAGCGTTCACGTGAACAATCGGAATGTCGAATCCTTTTGCAAGGTCACTTGAATATTTCGTAGAACGAGAATCATAGCTATCAGTCGTAAAGCCGACTGCATTATTTGCGATAACATGGATCGTTCCGCCAGTTTGGTACGCATTTAATCTGCTTAAGTTCAATGTTTCAGACACAACACCTTGCCCAGGGAATGCAGCATCACCATGAACTAAAATTACGAATGATTTTGAAGTATCTTGTTCTGGAAGACCAGATTTTTTACGATTTTCTTGAGCTGCACGTGCGAAACCTTCCACAACAGGGTTAACGAACTCAAGATGACTCGGATTATTTGCTAAAGTAACGCGAGTGCTAACTTCTTCATTACCAACGACTTGTTCTCTACCTAAATGGTATTTCACGTCGCCAGTCCAGCCAGCATTTGCCTTTACGCCTTCTATTTTTGCATGTTTGAACTCAGCAAACATGTGACTATATGGCTTTTCTAATACGTGAGCGAGTACGCTTAGACGACCACGGTGAGCCATACCAATCATGACATCTTCAACGCCGCCTTTAGCACCTTCTAGAACAATTTCATCTAGTACAGGTACAAGCATATCAACGCCCTCGATAGAGAAACGCTTTTGACCAACGAATGTTTTATGCAAGAATTGCTCGAAACCTTCAACAGCTGTTAAACGTTTTAAAAGAGCAGTTCGTTTTTTATTTGATAATGGTTGACGCAATGAATTTGATTCCACCATTTGATGCAACCACACGCGTTCTTCACTATCTTGTATATGTGAAAATTCATAAGCTAAAGATTTTGTATAAACGTCTTTTAATCTATGAATTACATCAAGTGCAGTGTGAATACCTTCTGGTGCATCTTGCCATACTGTTTTAGCTGGAATCGCTTTCAAATCAGCATCGCTCAGTTCGTTCATTGCTTTCTCGATAAGAGATTGCCCATTTGCAGCATCTTCCATCGGATTAATGTGAGCCAACGTATGCCCGAAAGAACGAATCTGCTCAACAAGTTGAACGACCTTAAGAATTTTTTCAATGTTTCCAGTGTTTTGAGGAGAAAAATTTGTTACTGTATTGTCCCCTGTTACGACATCATCTTGAAACGAAGGAGCTCCAAAAATTTCAAAAAGCTCTTGTAATTCCGGATCAACAGAACCTGCTCCAGTTACGTAAAGATCATACTGTTCAATAACATAACCAAGGTTCGGACCATGGAACTTGGCCCAAGGGTTTGTCGTTGTATTCTTCCTCGTCATTTGTTTAAACCTCCCAATGCATATAATCCTTTTCCTATACAAAAAGGTGCATTTTGCTCTTTTCAATAATTGATGAATCAATAATCAATGTAAATGTTTTCTTTACTCTTATGTTATTACAATAATTTACATAATACCAAACACTATTACTTATCTGTTTTGTAAAAAAACATTCACAATAACTTATCACCCAAGTTAATCTTTCATGTTATAAAGTAATTTTACAGAAAAATGGGGTGGATATATTTGGTATACCTACATTAATAACTATAATTGTTGAATTTAAATATAGGTATAATTGTTGGAATGTTTCGATAAAAAACAATTCGAATTATGTATATTGAAATAATAAGCGCTTTCATTGATATTATACAACAATATAACGGAATATAGTATAAAAAATAAAAAATTATGAATTTAGCATAAACTTTATTTCGATAGTGTTAAATATTAAAAGGAAAATGAAGGATTTCTACAAAAAAAGTGGCTATACATAAAAAATGCTTCATAAACCGTTAGTTTCTATAAATATGGCGAAAAATACCGTAAAAACAACAGCACATTTCATTGAATAAAGAGAAGAATGAAATGGTTTAAAAAGATAAAACAAATATGGAGATATTAAATTTTTATAAAAATGGGGAGGAGATATAGTAACGGATATATATACATTGTTCCATGTTTCGTTGCAAAATAGACGTGTTGAAACTGGAAAAGTTTCTTCTATATAAATAGAAAGCAAAATAACCTATATGAATGTAAAGGTTCCTTTACATATATACTCGTTATAAGGAAGGAGGGAGGAATTTCCTTGGAAAACAAAATGGTCGAATACAGAAAGAAATTTGGACTATCTCAAGAAAAATTGGCTGAAAAGCTAGGGGTTTCCAGACAAACCATTATCTCAATTGAAAAGGGGAAATATGATCCATCACTTCCGTTAGCATTTGAAATCGCAAAAGCATTTCAGACAACGATAGAACATGTATTTATTTATGAAGGAAAAGAAGAGGGGGAGTAGGAATGAATTATTCACAAAAGTACTTTGTTATTATGGGAATTATTTTTCTAGTTATGAGTGGATTTATGATATTAACAGGTATAATGACGCATTCTGCACCACCAGCTATAACTTATCCATTGCTTGCGATGATGATCATGTGTTTTTGCTTAAGCTACTTGCACCCGCAATTTAAAGAAAAAGATGAGCGAATGAAACTCATTCGTTATAAAGGAATGTTCTTCACCTTTTTTGTACTAACGGCATATTATCTTCTTTTCTCTATTGGTTTAAACTTAAAAGTAATTACACTATCTGCAACTGAACTATTGAACATATTAATGGCACTAACGATGAGTACAGTCTTTATCTCATTTGTTGTTTTGTCTAAAAGATATTAAGATGGAAGAGAGAAAGGAAGATTAACATATGCAAATGATATATGCTTTTGGCATTGGACTGGTATTATTTTTAGCAGTATTCTTATTTATTCGTAAAGACGTTCGAGGCGGGACATTAACGAAAAGAGGATTTTATAAATTAATCGGCTGTTTAGTCGTTATGTTTATAGCGATCATCGTATTAATCGTTCTAATTAATAAGTCATTATAGAATTTAAAAATGGGACCTTACATTTAGTAAGGTTTTTCTTTTTGAAATTAAAACTAAAAATTACCATAAAAACTATTTGCTAACTATATTGTGTATTATATAATCCAATAAAATGATAGATGAGGAGATTAGTATATGAATAAAAAAACTATCTTCTTTATATTCACATGTGTGCTACTTGTCGTTAGCATTACTTATATGATATGTAACAAACGAGAACAAGTACCACCTATATTAGTATGGGAGGATTAGGAATACTACGTTACGAATGAACCTGCAAAAGCAGAAGAAATTGGGCAAAGGCTTGGAGAAATTACAAAGAAAATTGAGACAGGTAAAAAGCCTACTAAAAATAGTGAATCCAACACATTACAAGAGAAAACTGAAGTATTCACAATGGTTGAAAAAGATGATTACTCGCCCTTAATCATAAAGGAACCTTATAGTGAAGAATATAGAATGGTAAGGCCGATGTTAAAGCAAGTATTATAATGAAAAGGAGTCAAAGTAGACATAAGAGTATTAAATAACACGACTAAAGAACTAGTAATGGGAGAGAATATAAAATATTTATACTCATCATGAAAGAAGAAAAATGGTTGATTGAACTCGAATTCTATAGTAACTCTAATTTTTCAGTATGTAATTGTAAAAAGGTTGATATATCTATTGTTTTTCGGAAATTTTTATATATACGTATAGAGATTAAATGTTATAATTCTTCCTGAAATTATAATTTTAGGGGGTTTTTAAATTGGCATTTTTAAAAAAAGCATTGTATACGGTAGCTGCAGTGATAGGAGGGTGTATCCTTATGCCTTTGGGGAAGGATGTCCTTATACCTTTGGGACAGGATATAATTAAAAATTCAGAATCGTTCAAAAGTTTAACTGTTTCAGAGAAAGAACAGACGGCTGAAAATAGCTATGAAATTATTAAAGGGAAACTAGAAGGTTATTCAAAGGAATATATAAAGGCACATAATAAGGGGGATTTTTCATTAGTAAATAAATTTTATAAAGAGGACAGTAAGATGGGGGCTTATACAAAAAGTTATATAGATAAAAATTCTAGTAAATTTAAAGTAAACCTTTATGATATTACCCTTAAAGAAGCACCGGAAAGGATTGGGAATTCTAGTACATATAACATTAAGACTGATATGGAGTATCGATACGACGATGCAAAAGGACAGTTGACAAAGGAAGTAGTAACAAACAGGGCGTTTCAGGTTAGCCTTAGTGCTAATAATCAGTTGATTTTTAACGAAAAGATTTCAGGTGGTCAATCAGTTTGTTATGATTTAGAAAAGCCAAATGGTCAAAATAGGGTAGATTGTAATAGGATTTATTGAAATTTATTAAGCATTAATGGGCGGCCCGGTTTGTGAGGACTAATAATCAGTGGGAGATGCCCCGCACTAATTAATATTTCTGGTATCTATTTTTTAAAGAAATTTGCTAGAGAGTAGTGGACGTTATGAGATGGAAAGTAGGAACTTTTGAAAAAATAGAAACAAATGACTCATCTATTGAGCAACTAATGCATACATTCAAGGAACAAAACTTACATAGCGGAGCGGTTATAAGCTGTTTTAAAGTACATAACGAAAATTTTTTCAAAGAAATACCACGTTCAGAAGATGGACACGAGCACTTCTTCAGAAGAGTCTTCAACTCTTTAGATATAATAAATAACTTAGAAGAGTTAAAAATACATACGTCAGAAAAATATAAGTTTCAATTTAAAGATCATCAGGCAGTCATGCTTGATGGTAGCATTGCCGCTCAAATTTTGTGGGGCGGAGCATATGAAGAATTTAAGGAACGACCAGTTATCGCAAAGCAATTAGCAGTCAATGTATGTCAATATATGTTCCAAGATCGATACGAAGATATTAAAGTGTTTGAAAGCTGTCGCCCTTGGACAGATTGGTTTTACGATGTTGCGTGGGATACTACTTGGATGGTGTTAGATAGTAAGGAGCATAAAATGTGGTTAATTTGTGTTACGGATACGGATTGATAGAAGAGGGCCTTGTAGGAATGCTGCAAGGCTCTTTATCTTTTGGGAATGAATAGAAAACGAATCATATAAATGCTAAATATAATATGGATGGAAATAAGTAGCTTTATAAGCTGTTACAGTGTATCCAGTATATGGTTTGTTTTGGTATAATAAGTAAGGATATTTATATGAAATATATGGAGGGATATGTATGGCTATTCATCAAGAACCGATTGATTTTATCGATATTCCGGCACCGCAACATAGTGAAGGGGCTTTTTATCGTGTGGTGTATGGTGATGTAGATTGGAATGAAAACCAAAATTATAATAGAGCTATATATGTTTTAATGGGGTATAAAACAGGCATTAATTATAGAAGAGTTGCTCATATTTTAACAACTCCTAATGTAGAAAATGAATTAACTGATTTTGATAAAGTTTTAGCTGCAATGCAGAAATTAAAGGAGAGAAATAATATTAATAACTATTAGTGTTATTTCATTAGATGGAAGGGGATGTTTTAGGGCATTCTCTTATTTTATGGATTTCTTTAGTTACGTATTATTTTTTTGTTTCTAATTTCCTTATATCGAAATAAAAAGATTTAAGAGGTGTGGTTTGATGTCTGAAATTTTTGAGAGTTTCAATCGGAATGATCCTCGTACGGCAGGGGAGGAAAGGCTATTACATCTGTTTCGGAGTAGTTCGCGTTTTGAAGAATGGATAATTTTTGAGCAGCCACATATAAATTCAATGAAGCCTGATTTTGTTTTATTACATCCTGAGAGAGGAATTGTAATTATTGAGGTGAAAGATTGGAATTTAAATTCAAGGGTGTATGAAAGTGGCGCATATATTCGTGGAACGGATGGACGTCAGTATAAGAAAGATCCAATTAACCAAGTAGAGAGTTATAAGGATGGGATTTTAAAGTCTGAACTACAAAATAGTATATACCTTGCAGAAAACTACAGTAATTATTATGGATGCATTGAAACAGTTGTTTATTTTCATGGTATTTCAAAAGCAAAGGCACTAGAGTTTTGTCAGCCAAAAAATAACTATACAAAAATTTGGACGGACGAAGACTTATTAACTATCTATAACAGCCAAAATAAATTAAAGGCTTATAATTATACATACGCTCTAGCTAATGAGAAATCTCACTTTAATAGAGGTGGTTTATTAGCACACTTAGTAGAGGAATTATCTAAGCACTTACAATATGCGGATTATAATTTTGAGCGTAAGCAGCCGTATGTACTCACACGTGCCCAACGAAATTTAGCTGAACTAAATCCAGGGACAATTCGTCGCTGGAGTGGTGTAGCAGGTTCCGGTAAATCGTTAGTACTAGCTGATAAGGCAGTAAGAGCATTGAAGAACGATAAACGTGTATTAGTAGTTACGTTCAATATTACACTACGACACTATATAAGAGACCTATGTAGTCAGCAATTTGGTGTAGGTAATTATAAAGAAGAGAGAAGAAAGTTACGAGAAGACTTAACGATTTTGCATTTCCATGGTCTATTAAAAGCTATTATGACTGAGCATGAAATTGTAGTAGATATACAAGAAGAGGAAATGGATTTTACTAATCGTTGGATAAGTGTGATTAAAAAATATACAGATTTAAATAGGTTAAAGGAGCACTTTAACTATGATTATATTTTAATTGATGAAGGACAAGACTTTAAACGTGATTGGGTATTGTTTTTGAAGCAACTCTTTACACAACATGGAGAATTATTCATTGTTTATGATAAAGCACAGGATTTATTTGGCCGATTTGAACAAGGGGTATGGATTGAAGAGCCAGATCAGGTAAAGAGTATTGGATTTAAAGGGAAACCAGGGAGCTTAAAATATACACATCGTTTGCCAGATACAATGGTGCAAAAAATCCACCGTGTACGTGAGCAATTACAGATTGAAGGTGAGGAAATTTTAGTTGCTAGGCAGGAACAAGGGAATTTACTACAAATGGAATTTTGGTATAATTACCAGGCCTATATAATTACAGAGAAGTTAGCTCAACTGGAGTACCATGTAAATATCTTACGTGAAACAAATGGTTGGGAGGATATTACCATTTTAACGACAAATGAGCATACAGGAGCGTCCATTGTGGAATTCTTTGAGAGCAAAGGAATAAGAACCTCTCATGTATATGATTTACAGCGCGAAGGGGATATCGATCGTCGTCGTTCTGAAAAATGGAAATTCCATGGTGGGACAGGTAGATTAAAGGTATGTTCATATCATAGTTACAAAGGCTGGCAAACACCAAATGTTATTTTGGTATTAGATTCTCCGTCAACACGTTATTTGAATGGGCAGATTTCTTTTCAAACAGCTAATCAACAGCAAATAAAGAATGCGTTATTTATTAGTATGTCACGTGTAAAGGGAAAAGCCACAACTGGGGAGTATTCTTTTGTTTGCTTAAATTACTTACAAGAATATAATCATTTGAAATCAATTTTTAGTTAGTTTTTTTAGGATCAAGAATATAATCAAATTTGGCTAAGGGGATAATATGATTATTTCAGTAGATACTGGAAAGATTAAAAAGAAATTGCCTTATCAAGAAGAATATGAAAAGTGGAAAGTAAATCTATCGAGCGAGGATCTTAAACGTATTACATACGTATTAAATCAGATGATTAATGAAGATGAAATTCATACATCAGGATGGATGCCCGGTTCTAACTGGATGGGAACTGTATTCGAGCCTATTTATCATGCATGTAATAGGAATCAAACTCAAGCAGCCCTATTTTTTGGTTTAATAGTCTATAAGGTGTTTATGGATAGGGAAGAAATTTGGGCATGTGGGAGATTTGATTTACATGGAAAAAATATAAAAAGTTTAACTTATTTTAGAGTAAACCCTTAGAAAATGAATACTATCAATAAATTTAATGCTATTAAAAACAGTTAAGGTATATGATAGTATATTCCATATTTTTAGAAGTGGAGATAAAATATTACAAAGTGAATAACATCACGAAAGCCTTTCTAAACTTTGAGTCGCGAAGCTGTGATTGACTTTAATGCCATTTATAGGTGATGCCGTTAGAAATAGGCCGTAGGAATTAAAAGGAGGACTACATCTAAATCAGCTGATTGGCTGACTAAAAGTAGTCCTCTTGATTTGTATGACCCCGGAGAGGCTCGAACTCACGACCTCCACCCTGTCAAGGTGGCGCTCTCCCTGCTGAGCTACGGGAGAAACGTTGATTTAAAGGCATTCTCACGGATTTGTATAAATGAAATTCTATTAAAAAAGCAATGATTATTGTAAATTCTGTGACCAATTGTGACCACAAAATTATGTTCTTAACTGTCTGTATAATGGTAAAGGGAATGAGGTGACTCATTCCTTTTTTTGTGTAGTGAGGGGGCTATTTTCCACATTTTACAGCCCACTTACTAAAGAGGAGATACATAGCCACCTAATTCACACGATATTATGTATAATTCATATCCGATACGAATGAATTTTGGAATTGGGAGCTTGTTATAAAAAGTCTTTAATGAAATCTAAAAGAAGATAAAATAATTCTCTATTCTTCTTTTGAACTCTTAAGCATTATATAATAAGGATATAAAAATAAAATTCATAATTAAAAAGAAAAGGAGGGGAAGAAGTGAAGCATAAATCAAAATCAGTCGGTTATATGTTAGCTTTCTTTCTAGGGGGACTGGGTGCGCATGCATTTTATTACAAGAAATATATCAGAGGAACTTTATATCTCCTTTTTTGTTGGACGTATATCCCTGTTTTCTTAGGGTGGTTTGATATGTTTTTTATAAAAAAATGGCATAAACAACTAGAAGATAATCAAGATATAAGTAGTAACACAGAGCTTTCGCCAACTTTATCAGAAGTGATAGAACAAGAGGTGACACAAGCAATAAAACCAGTGATTGATAATGCTAGAAATAATTTAATATTTTACAATGAAGAAGATATTGTACTCCCTAAATATAGGCACCTGCAGACCTCAAAAGAAATTTTGGCGGATATCGAACGGATAAAACATCCAAAGAGAGAGGTTCATTCAAGAAATGGAATTTCTATCGAAGTCACTTTTTCTCATTCTCGTGAAAGTTTTGTGCAGGATTCATTAAGATATGCAGGAGAGAGTGGGGGGATATGTCCGGAAGTCCCATTGCAAGCGTATTGGACGACATTTGATATGCTAAATTCAAAACAAAGAGACTGGTATTTTTACTGGAGGGACCAAGTATTAAAAGGGAATTACATAGAGGTTGACTTAAGTTATGTGTTTTTGTTTACCTATGAATTATTAAACTATTCATTTAACCCAAATGCGTCATTTAATGTCAGTATGTTGGTGAGGCTTTATGAAAATTATGTAGAAAGACTTCCGAAATTAGAACGTTATTTAAAACAGTGGATAGCAGACATGTTATATGAGTTGGGAGAACAAGCATTAGCTGAAGAGTGGTCTGTAGAAAGAGGGGA
Organism: Bacillus cereus group sp. MYBK30-2; assembly: GCF_051915945.1. NCBI lineage: Bacteria > Bacillati > Bacillota > Bacilli > Caryophanales > Bacillaceae > Bacillus > Bacillus cereus group sp. MYBK30-2. Next base: position 1,734,676 of record NZ_JBQAFR010000001.1, on the reverse strand, counting down.
TATTCCCCCGTTATATAACCAATTAAAAGAAAAAGCAGACCAACTTTCAAAAATATCGATTACATCATGGAAGCCGTATGTTAGAAACTATAGAGAAACTGTCTTTTATAAAGAACATAAAAATAAAGTATTCAAGATATTTAAAGAAAGTATACCTTTACTTCAACGAATATATAAAGAAGAAAGGAACGATTTAATTAGCCGATGGTTTCAAACAAAAAAGGAAAGAGAAATTAGACGTTTATTTTCTTCTGCTGTGGTAGGACGTAGCTATAATGAAATTCATATTGGTGTGGAGCGAATAAGACCAACTGAAGAACTATATAATGAGGTAACGGCTTTGTTCCGTCTATCTGAAAATGTAGCGAGAATTTTGAATGGCGAGAAGCGGGAGATAAAAGTTGAAGAGGGATTTCTGCCGGAAGGGTTTAAAAATATGATGATGGAGCATTTTTCTAGAGCAGCTAAAGAGACTAATAAGAGATTCAAGGTGGTTCAAAATGCCGAATATCAAGAGAAAGATGGTGAGATACCATTACCTCCTCAAGAGACGGTTGAAAAACAAGTAGAATCGACTAAACCTACAATAGAATTTAATGTAGAGAAAATCATACAACTGCAAAATGAAACAGACGAACTTATTAATACAATCGATTCAAGAAATGAAACAGAGGATGAGCCAATAAAAGGGGTTATGGAATCTGAAACGAAAGAAGCGGTTCGTTTGGACACGGAATGTGATTTGGATGTACAGGTAATTGCAGAGAAGGATGAATCTAGTTTGGAGACAAATTTATTGTCGGCACTAGGAGGAAACAGTGATGTTGAGGGGGAAGATGAATTCATCGAATCCCTAACGGATATTGAAATTGAGTTTTTAAGTCGTTTTGAAAATGGTCAATATCGACATGAAGAAGCGATACAGTTTCTAAAGCAAAGAGGTATCATGATTGGAATGTTCCTAAACGAACTTAACGAAAAAGCAAATGAATATTTAGGTGACAATTTTCTTGAAAATCAAGGTGATGAAATTGTTGTTTACGAAGAATACGAGCATATTATGGAAAAGGTAAAGGAGTTACAAGTACATGAATATTAAAAAAAGAGACTCCTCGGCAATTCTAAACTCTCTTGCAGGCGGGGTTGTTCCAAGTCGGGGATTACAATATATTATGGTAGGGCGCTCTGATGAAGCGAAACAAATCCTTAGTGATTTAGATAATATAAAAAAAGGGTCATCTTTCATGAAAATATTTATTGGACCGTTCGGAAGTGGGAAAAGCTTTATTCAAGCGCTCATTCAACAAATTGCTTTTAATGAAAAGTTTGTTGTAGCGAAAGCAGATTTCACACCAGAAAGAAGGTTATATGGAAGTGAAGGAAAAGCAGTAGCAACTTACACCGAATTGATGAAGAATTTAGCTACTTCCACTGTTCCAGAGGGCGGAGCTTTACCAACTATTTTAGATAAGTGGATTAGTGAGGTTCAAATGAGTGTAGTAAAAGAGAACGGTTATGGCTCTATTGAATTTGATAATCCAAGCTTCATCAAAGATGTAGAAAAAAAAATTACAAGTGTTGTTTCAAAAATGGATGAATTAGTGGGAGGTTACGATTTCGCTAGGGTGTTATCGTTATACTTCAAAGGATTCGTTGAAGATAATAGCGAGCTTCAACGTTGTGCCCTGCGCTGGCTTCGAGGTGAATACAATACAAAAACAGAGGCTCGTTCTGATTTAGGGGTTCGTGATATCATATCCGATAGCAATTACTACGAATATATTAAAGTGTTGTCGCAATTTGTAAAGCAAATTGGCTATGCTGGCCTAGTTATTAATCTGGATGAGGCTATTAATTTATACAAAATTACACATCCTCAAACAAGAGATAAAAACTATGAAACTATTTTAAAAATTTACAATGACACGTTACAAGGAAATGTGGAAGGATTATATATTACTCTTGGTGGAACACCCGAGTTTCTAGAGGATGAGCGTCGGGGGTTATTTAGTTATGGTGCATTGAAACGGAGACTTCAACCAAATCGTTTTGAAACAATAGAGCACCGTGATTTATCACAACCTGTAATTAGATTAGCACCATTAAAGCATGATGAAACGTTTGTATTACTGCAAAAAACGAGGGATATACATGCTGTTCATTATGGGTATGAGAGTGATATAACAGATAATGAAATTATGAATTTTATTCGGGAAGAGTACGCTAGACCTGGTGCGGAAGAACATCTGACTGTTGGTGATGTCATTAAGAACTTTATTAGCGCCCTAAATATTCTTCATCAAAACCCGGGATTCAATCGAGCAGAATTATTCGGTGAAAAGGAAGCAGAAAAGCCGTTAACAGATGTTCGTTCTCGATTTTCTAGAGTGGAAGGGTAGGTAAAGGGAATGAGTAGTTCATTTCAAATGCTTTCTAAAACCATGCAAAAAAAAATTTGGGACATGAAATGGGAAAAATTCACACCTGTTCAAAACAAAACTATTCCTGCCATTATGGAAAGTAAAAAAGATGTAATTGTTTCATCTGGGACTGCTTCTGGTAAAACAGAAGCAGCCTTTTTACCTATTCTTTCTTTAATAGAAAAAGAGGCAGAGACGCAGTTGAAGGTGCTGTATATCTCACCCTTAAAAGCTCTTATCAATAATCAATTTGAACGTATTGAAAAGCTGTGTGAACATAGCTATATTCCAATCCACAAGTGGCATGGAGATGTTAGTCAAAGTCAAAAAAATAAATTTATAAAGAACCCTGGGGGAATTTTGCAAATTACGCCGGAATCGGTTGAAAGTTTATTTATTAATCGTACTGAACACATCAGACATTTATTCAAAGGGCTGGAATTCATTGTAATTGATGAGATTCATTCGTTTATAGATACTGAGCGTGGAGTTCAACTACGTTCACTAATGTCTCGTATAGAACAATACACAGAACAAAGACCGAGAATCATTGGACTGTCAGCTACAATAGATAATTTCAATTTAGTTAAACAGTGGGTAAATTATAAGGATAGTGATAATGTAGAAATTATTGAAGTAAAGGGGAATAATAAAGAGCTTCTCTATTATCTAATGCACTTTCAAACAGAGAAGGACCGCAAGAAACCTGTTGAATTGTTTGAAGATATAAGAGAGTTAACGAAAAACCAAAAAGCAATTATATTTTGTAACAGTAGGGGAGAGGTAGAAGAAGCAACTGTTTTTCTAAATCGTTTAGCTGAGAGAGACGGCATGGGAGAAACCTATTATGCTCATCACTCATCAATTGATAAAAAAGAGCGGGAATATGTTGAAAAAAAAATGATTGAATCAAACATACCCAAAAGCATAATTGCAACAAGCTCACTTGAACTTGGAATTGATATTGGTGATGTAGATATAGTCATTCAGATTGATAGCACATTTACGGTATCCTCCTTAAAACAACGCTTAGGTCGTTCTGGTAGAAAAAAAGATGCCAATCAAATGCTTCAACTGTATTCTACTGAAACGGATAGTTTAATTCAATCCCTAGCCGTAATGGAACTTATATTGGATAAATGGATTGAACCAGCCAAAGGATACTCAGCCCTGTATGATATTTTGTTTCATCAAATTATCTCTATTTGCCAAGAGACCAATGGAATTAAGTTAGAAAGCCTCATTGCCAAGATTAAAGCAAACCATGTATTTCACAGTATTGAGGAATATATAACAGAAAAAATTATTCTTCATATGATTGAGCATGAGTATCTTGAAAGGATAAAAGGAAGAAATGAACTAATTGTTGGAATTGAAGGAGAGAGAATTCTTAGAAGTAAAGACTTTTACGCTGTATTTTTGACTCCAGAAGAATTTACTGTTTTAGAAGGAATTAAAAAAATAGGTATGCTAGATAAAATGATGATGGTAAATGTAGGAGATAATATTATACTGGCAGGTAAGTTATGGACTATTAAAGACGTTGATTTTGATAAAAATAAGATATATGTACAAAAAGCTGTAAACGGGAAACCTCCTAGATATTCGGGTGGAGGGATTAAAATACATAAACGGATTGGCGAAAAAATGATGGAGATTTTATGTGCCAATAATGAATTTAGTTATGTAAATGAAGATGCATATGAGACGATTTCTGATGTCAGAAAACCTTATCATGCATATAAAATTCATCCAAACGAGCGAGTAATTTGGGATAGTAGTGGGGAAATTGTGTTTGAAACTTATATAAGTTCCAATATTTCTCGAAACTTAGTTTGGGCACTTCGTTCGTTAGGTCTGCCTGTTAAATCAATGGATGGAGTGGGAAGAATCACCATTGAAGGGTTTTTTGGTGATTTTAATGAGGTAATCAATCAAGTTAAGGAAACGAAATGGGCTGCTGAAAAATTGATGGATGCTACACTTGAACAAGAGTTTTTTGTATCAAAATATTCTCCGTATCTGCCTCAAGATTTACAGAGAGAGTTACATATTGCCAATGAAATTGACATTGCAGGGATGATGGAGTACTTGCATTCACATTCTTTTAAAGTTATACGTTTGTAATTAGAAGTAAGGTAATAATAGAGACATTGACAAATACTAATTTTCACAAAGGAAGACAAATGCCTATAAGATGAGCATCTGTCTTCTTTTTATTTACTGTATTATGTGCTTTGAAACATAGGTATTCAATTTTTCAACAACTGTGTATAGTGGCTCTTTTTTGCTTTGAAGAAAAACATATGGCAAAGTGTCTTGGTTCATACTGCATAGAATATTCTTGGTGTATTTTGATGGATGCTTATTTTAATCGACGGAAAAAGGGGAAACCAAAATGTAGCAGTTATTAACGAAAGTGGTCTTTACTCATTAATTATGTCAAGCCGAAAACCACAAGCGAAAGCATTTAAGAAATGGGTTACAGCAGAAGTGTTGCCAACGATTTGCAAAACTGGTGGATACGTAAATAACGATGAGATGTTCGTCAATACATATCTACTCATGCAGATGAGATGACAAAGACATTATTCAAATCGACATTGGAAACTGTACGTAAGCAAAACGAAAAGATTGCGGTGCTTGAGCCGAAAGCTGAATATCACGACAATGTACTTGATAGTACAAATACATTTACCATTACAGAGATTGCTCATGATTTGAACATGACAGCTCGTAAATTAAATTCCTTACTCAACCAATTAAAGGTGTAACGAAAAATTGGAAGTACATGTGGATTGTATGCGGACCACCAAGATAAAGTGATTGCTAAGCCAGTAGAAGAAGAGAAAGAGGTTCGAAATAAATATATCGAAACATCAAACAAGAAGGGTATACATTTAAGAGGGGTTGAGAAAATATCTCTACTGATTAACTGAGATAGTCCCTCGTTTCAATTAAGTAATCTATTGATGCATAATAAATACATTAACCATACTACAAAAACCGTGCAGGGTTAGCGCCCTAATCCACATAATACACCTCCTCAAATATTTCCGATACGAGACGTATTTTCATCTATTAGTGAAAGCTTCTTAGACAAATAATTTACTGACCAACTACACTACTTACTTTCAACAATCTAAGAAACAGTTTACTACTTTCCGCTTAGTAATAATAGTGTTTGTACGACTGTAATTCGAGTGATAATAATTTTTTTAAAAAATACTTGACATGATATTTCTGATTTTACATTAAGAAACGTTAGCTTTTCATTAACCAATCAAGCCATAAAAGTGCAAATTCTTGATTTGTTACACTTATCTTATATAACAAATCAAATACAGAAAGAGAGGGTTGGGTAGTAAGGAATAAATAATATAGAGAGAGTGAGAGAGAGATTAGATTATTCGCTACTCCTATATGCAATGAAAGAAAAAACAAATAAGAAAGCTTTTATGATTAGATTTACAGAGATTAAGAAAAATCGTCAGGTGTTAGAAAAAGCGAGTGGATTGTATTGCTATCATGTGAATAAGAAATTGAAATATGTGGGGATTAGTAATAATCTATGGCACAGGTTTGAGGATGGATATCTTAAAGAAGATAGTGCACAACACCGTAATTCTAAGCTGATGCAACTAATTGAATCTAATCCTAATGATGTTGAGGTAGCGTTTAAACTCATAGATGGGAATTCTTTAAAGGAAGAGGAGACAAAATTCATTCAAGAGTGGATTCCTGAATACAATGTGAGAGAGAATCCACGTTGTGAAATAAGTCCTATTCAAAAGATGATAGGCGAATATGTTCATGAAGTGAATCGTGAAGTAACTTTTTCGGAAGTACGAGAATACCTATTTAATAAGTGGCGTGGAGAAGTATCTTATGAAAGAATTGATGAAGCACTCAGAGATGAAAAGAGAAACCTTAGTAAATATTGTAGTAAGAAACGAGGGAAACAAATAGTTACGCCTAAGAAGAATTTAACATAAGCAAATAATATAATTATATAGGGGTGATACCTTTAGTGAATGCCCCACTAATCAGTTTACTGAAGTGAGATTAAAGTCGATTAACTTTACATATTACGTCTCGCTTACTGTTTTTTTAAAAAGGGCATCTAAAATATAGGTGTAGTTAATTCGTTTATGAGTAAAGTGCACTCGAAATCCAGGTGTGATGATAATAAAATGCACCTGAAAAATAGGTATCCCCCAACATCTAAAAACACTAGTGTTTTATAGAGTATTTAGGCAACATTGGAAGGGGAATAGATAGAAGATTACTAGATAGAAGACAATATAATAGATATAAATAAAGGTGAGGGGGCGCCAAATTGCGCCCTTCTCCCCTCTACTTAAATTATTAATATATTTAAGTAGAAACAATAAAATATAATCGAAAGGAAGATATAAAGTGAATACTGAAACAATATCGACAACAAAATTAGAAAGGTTAGAATCATTTATCAAGATTTCTAAATCATTAATGGAAGCCAAGAATCTAGGCAAAAATGGGGAATTAGATGTTTATCATTTAGCAATCATTAAATCATTGGCAAACAACTTTCAAGGGGCAGCTCATACTGGAGTTACTCATATGATGAGATTCATTGGTATGAGTACGGAACAAAGTTCAACAAAATCAAGAACAAAAGAATCCCTACTCAGATTGCAAGAGATGGGACATATCGAGATTTATGAAGATATAGGAATGAACAATGTAGTGAACGATTTAAAACCTGCTAATAATTACTTTATTAAGCCAACAGGAAAGGATGAAGAATGGGGATTTGCCAAAGTGTTTAACAAAGATATTCAAAAAATAGTTGCGATGAAAAGTGATTATAAACCCAAGGTATTTGCAACGTATCTTAATGTTATTGGTAACATGTTTTACGATAGTACAGGCAATAATAAGAATGTTCCAGTGTCATTCATTGCTATTGATACAATTGTAAAGAATACTGGGATAAACAGAAAGTCAGTTGTAGAATATCTTAAAGCGTTGTTTGAAGAGGGAGTTTTATACTTTATATACTTTCAAATCAATAATTCAACCACAAAGAATTATTGTACAAGATGGATTCATAAAGAGAACACTGCTAAATGGGCTGTTCCGCTTGCCGAATTTCATTACAAGACTGATAGAAACAAATTTAAAGGAGGAGGAATCGGAGTATCAGAAGAATGAGGGTCTCTTAATTGAAGCTCTTCTTTTTCATATATTGGAGAAGTTGATTGGACATGGTGTTGGAGTTCACCACATTGGTTACATAACAATTAATAAAACCCGTCTTTTATTAGTTGATAATATAAAATTTCTACATTTACAGTATTTAACTAGGAGTATTAAAGATGTTTTTCTACCACTGACTTCTCTATATCTTTGCTTTTGTGTTCAAAAAGGTTGGAATAAAACAGGATGCTTTTGAACTCCCAGATGACGAACTTTTTATAAAATACAAAAATAAATTTGAAAAGGCTTGGATTGATAATTCGAAGGCAAACTGTCCAGAATGAGATGTTACAGCAATTATAGAGGTTATTTAGAAAGAGTAGTAATTTGTTTATGGTGAGTATTTTAGAATCAATTTTAGGATTTCCTAATTATTCTACATTTGAGACTATGATAATGCCTAATTTAACTTCTAATATGGTACAATTTGCCTATGTTTAAAAATTTTAAGGTGTAAATGTAAAGTTAAAGATAGCTTTGTTGATTGTTAAAGAAGTCAAAGGTAAATAGCATTCTAAGGTACTAATTACAATATTAATAACTAAACCCATGTCTGTGAAAAATACAAAGAGGAATAATCGGTGAGATTAAAAAAGAATTATTAATGAGGTGTAAAAATCCTTTTTTAATTCAAGGAGTAAGCAAATAGAGTTCAATAAAATAGGTTTTGTTGAATATTAATAACATTTTGATTGGAGTAATTATCGGTTAATTTATAAGGGGGAAGAAATTTGAGGAATGGTTTTTATTTATTGGAACTAGAAATATTAAATAGAAAAAAACAATTTTTGACATTAAGTTTCTTGATGAAAAGCAAGATATTGACAATAAGCAGAATATTGATAATAAGTTATTTTCAACTGTAATTATTGGAGCAAATGGTTCAGGGAAAAGTTACCTACTCTCTTTAATAACAGAAGTTTTTAGAGCATTAGAAAGTAAGAAGTTAAACAGGGATTTTACGTTACGATATGAATATTATTCTATTAAATATTATTTAAATCACACTATTTATTCAGTTGAAATATTCAAGAAGAGGTTCAAAATACTAAAAAAAGAATTATCAAAAAAAGGAATATCTAAAGAATATACTCAAGTAAGTATTGATGAAGTTGATATACCATGGAGAATTTTAGCGGTATCTTTTATGATTAATGATAAGTTTACCTTTCAATCGGATGATAGAAACCCAGATACTAATTATAAGTATTTAGGGGTAAGAAGAACATCAAATGCAACATGGACAAATTCTATTGTTAGAAAAATAAGTGATGCTTTAATATCGCATGCTAGTGTGGAAGGATTTTATGATAAAGTAAGGGATATTTTGGATTTTTTGAAATATCAACCTAAAATTAAATTAATATTTGAGCCAGTGACTAAGAACTTTTTTAAAAAAGGGATATCATATGAACAACTACAAACTAAAATAGATAATATAACTAATACAGAAGAATATAGGGCGTTTTCTATTAATAAATTCCGAGATAAGGAATTTCAAGTTTTAATGAGATACATAAATGAAACCGTTATGGAAAGAGAAAAAATTAACGTTAATAATAAAATGGGAATTCAGTATACAATCGATTTTACGGAGGAAGGAGGTAATTTTGAACTACTGCAGGATTATAAAATAATACAATATTTAGTTGACATGAGATTATTAAAGGCACCTATTTTATTATTAAGCAAAAATGATGAATTTGAATTTGAAAATGCTAGTTCGGGTGAAAAGCAGTTTTTATTTACCATGCTTAATATTGCTTCAAAACTAGAACAGAACTCGTTGGTATTAATAGATGAACCAGAACTGAGTTTCCACCCAAATTGGCAAATGCTCTATATTAATTATTTAAAAAAAATATTTAATGATTATCCAACTTGCCATTTTATTTTGGCAACACATTCTCATTATATTGTTTCAGATTTAGAAGAGGGTTCATCTTCAATTGTTATATTAAATAATGATGATAATGAACAAACTAGAAAAGCGGAATTAGTTCAATATAGTACTTTTGCATGGTCAGCTGAAAATATTCTATATAATATTTTTCAAGTAAGAACAACTAGAAACTATTACTTTGAAATGGATTTAAGGAAATTAGTTGGGATGATTAAAGAAAAAACGAAAGATTTAGAGAGGTTAGAGAGATTAATAAATAAATTGAAAAGATATCTTTTTGATGAATCAGACCCAATGATTGAAATTATAGAAGAGGCTGAGAGGTACTTGGAAAATGCTAAAGAAAATTGAAGGGAAAATTAGATTTGCTAAAAAACATAAGAAATATTTAAGGAAATTAAGACCTTGGAAAGGAAAATGGGGCATAGTCAATAAAGAAATAAATATGTTAAAAAAGCATATCAGAACACAGCTAGCACATTTTCAAGATAATAAATGTGCTAGCTGTGGTTTAACCTTAAATGAAACAAGTGGAAGTGAGATTGAACATATAGTCCCTAAAGGAGGGGATAAGCAGCCAATACATCCACAGTTTACCTTTACTCCTTATAATCTATCTTTATCCTGTCACCTTTGTAATGGTCCAGTAAAAAAGGGGAAGAAGGACACAATTATTACATTAGATATTAATTATAGATTATGCGAGTTTTCTATAGTTCATCCTTATTTTGATGACCCTAAGGACCATTTTGACTGGATACCGGAAGGTAAAAAAATATTAATCTCTGATAGAACACCGAAAGGTAAAAAATCAATTGAAATTTTTAAATTAGATGATACTGCTCATAATGAGGCACGTGCTAAACTGGCCAACTACGAAGACCCCGAGACAACAGATGAAGAAATGGAATTGAAGTTAAGAAGGATACTTGATGCTAAAATGATGTTATAGAAATTATTAATAATATTTTGATTCTATTAGGAAAAGTATGTTTAGTATTTTCTTAATATAAGACATTGTGTTTTGGTGGTTTTTGGTAATGCGAAATAGTAAAATAGCTTTTTAGAAACAGTAAAAAAGAGAGAAATTTAATAATAGCAATTCGTGCATGTCTCTATACAAAAAGAGGAGTGAACATATTTTATGCTTTTATTTTGGAAACAACCAGCTCTTAAGAGGGGAACAAAAGAAGGTTCAAAGAGAAGAAATCAATATGAATGTAGAGGGCAAATACACTTTAAACTAGATGGAACTGGAGAAATTTTAAAAAGTGATAAATTTGAACATAATATAAAAAATTATAGGCAGTATTGTGAGGACTGTGCTCATATAGCTGCGATGACACAAAATATGAAGAAAAGTGCGAAAAAAAGAATAGAGAATGGACGGTTTTGTGGTTATGAACCTGGATTAGCTAAATATTTAATAAGTGAAGTAGTAAAGAAAAAAGAATGGATATGTCAATACAGCGGAAAAGAAATGAAGCCTAATAGGACGAACAGTGAATTTACTTTATCTGTTGACAGAATTAATCCAAAAGGAAGTTATGAAAAAGAAAATGTTGTCTGTGTTAGGCTAGATATAAATAAATTCAAAGGCAAATATATTGATAACCTTATCTTAAGTCAAAATCATGATATAAAAGAGATTGCTAGTTATATAAATGATTTGGCGGACAGAATAATTAACGAGGGTGAAGGTTTTACAGTCGATGAAAAATTTAACAATTTAGATGAGAATGTTAAAAGTAATTTAATTAATAATCCTCAGTATAAAAAGGAAGGGACTATTATTATATTACAAAATATTTCAAAGTTTTTACTACAAGGAAACGCTGAAAGTTCTATGGCTATCGAGGCTCAACGCTTTGCTTGGCTTTTAGAGGAGAATATAAAACAACTTCAGGGTTTAGTTGGTTCAGATTTAAAAAGTAGTCCAGTTTATTTCGTCACTAAGCAGGACTTAAACATCATTAAAAACAAGCTAACTGAGTTTTCTGATATAAATAAAAGATTAGAAGAAGTTATTGATACTGCTGTTACAATAACAGAAATGAATGAAGAAATGATTGAATTTGAGGAAGAGCTTGAAAGGCAAATAGAATTACAGAATGAATTAGAGCAAGAGTTAGTAGAAAAGGAAATAGAATATTTAGAACAAGAAGAGTTGGAGTTTGAAATTATGCTTGCAAAAGCACTTGAAGAAGTAGCAGAAGATGTTCAGAAAGGATTTTCGTGAGATTTTAGATATATCATCAAATAAAATAATTAGTTTATACCAAAAAAGACAGTGAACAACAAGCTTCATGTCTTTTTTAATTTATAGTTATCGATAGAGTGTAATTATACGGTAACATTTGCAATTTTTCTACCAATACAGCAATGACAAGGATTTCGACATGTTTATTTTGTTACCGTATAATTGTTATTGAATTTAAGCTTCCATTATTCAGTCCAACGACCTTCTTTAATTAATAATTCCTTTAATCTTCTAAACATCATAGGATGGTAATTAACTGAATTCTCATGGTTGTTTATTTCTGTAGGATTCAAAATTTCTTTTGATACAACCCAAATCTTTTCTTTATCATTTTTATCTTGATAGATGTTTACTACGAAAGATATCGTCCTAGAATCCTCTTTATCAGACTTATAGACTTCTTCTCTAACAAATTGTTGCTTTGCCAAATTAATCCCTCCTTATAATTAAAAATGAATACCGCTTCCTTTAATCAGTTTGCAGCCAGTACCATACTTAATTTTTAATGCTCCTTTAAATTCACTGTGTTTCAACTCTGGAAATGCTTGTTTCCATAAATCAAAAACATTATGGTTTGTAGACATACCATTTTTGTTTAATTTAACGATATGGAATCCATATTCGTCACCACATCTAGTCAATGGTCTTTGCTGTCTTAGAGTAATAATTTTACCTGTATTTGTAATTCCATATAAGTCCTCATATTCTTTTATTCCTCTGCACTCTTCTTGCATCTCCACTTTTTCACTCCTGTTATGATTATCATGATTCTATTTTATAATATTTTCTTTTTATAGTCGTACTTTTTCGATAGAGAAAGTGCATCTATTATATAAAGTCTATATTATAAGAGTGACAAAACTTAATAGTATTGTCACTCGTTTGTTAATCCAGTAAAATCAAGGTATTAGTAGGTGACGTAACTTAGTGACATAAAAGGGGAGGAAAAATAGTGAAATATGGCTATGCGAGGGTCTCAACAATTGCTCAAGACCTCACTGTACAAAATGAAGAACTGAAAAGAGAAGGGTGCGAAATCATCTTCGAGGAGAAGTTCACTGGTACGAAAACAGATAGACCACAATTTAAGCAACTGCTCAAGGAGTTGCAAGAGGGTGATAGTTTGGTGGTGACAAAACTAGACCGACTCGCTCGTAATACGAAAGAAGGTATTGAAATCATAGAAAGCCTTTTTCAGAAGGGTGTAAAGGTTCATGTGCTGAATGTAGGTTTGTTAGAAGACACTACAATGGGAAGGTTCTTCCTGCAAACTTTACTGGCAGTTGCTGAAATGGAAAGAAACCTAATTGTAGAGCGTACGCAGGAAGGTAAGGCACTTGCAAAGCAGCGTAGGGATTTCAGAGAGGGAAGACCAAGAAAGCATTCTAAGCAACAGGTGGAACATGCCTTGAAGTTACTGGAGAATCACACATACAGGGAAGTTGAAGCCATGACGGGTATTACAAAAAGGACACTTATTCGCAGGAAAAATGAGCAGGCAGGAAAAATTAAAGTTTAGAGCGACAAAAGTCTTAGGATGGAGTTTGGGAACAGCTAGGGAATAATTAAGAGGGTGATGGAGTGGCTAAGATAACGATAGATGATATGAAAGAGTTAGCAAGGAGCAGGGGAGGAGAATGTCTATCTAGTGAATATAAGAACGGTCAAACAAGTCTTAAATGGAAGTGTAATTTAGGACATACATGGGAAGCAAGACCCAATAATATTAAGAGTGGGAAATGGTGTCCCACATGTGGAATTAAGGCTAGAGTCGAAAAAAGAAGAGGTTCAATAGATGATATGAAACAGATTGCCCTAAATCGAGGGGGAATTTGTTTGTCTGATACATATATAAATAACAACGTAAAACTGAAGTGGAGATGTAAGAGTGGACATGAGTGGGAAGCTACTCCTAGCAACATCAAGGCAGGAAAATGGTGTCCAAAATGTGCAGCAATTAAAAATGCTGATAAGAAGCGAAAGACTTTAAGGGACATGAAACAATTGGCAGCTAGCAAAGGTGGGAAGTGTTTATCAAATATATATGTAGACATGAAGTCAAAACTTCTCTGGGAGTGTGCAAATGGACATGAGTGGGAAGCTGCTCCCAATCATATTTTTAATAGCAACTCATGGTGTCCTATGTGTATAGGAAATGTTAAGAAAGATATCCTTGAAATGAAAAGGATGGCTCAACTTAGGAATGGAAGCTGTTTATCCAAAGTATATGTAAACATTGATACTAATTTAGTTTGGGAATGTTCAGAAGGACATGAGTGGGAATCTAGTCCATATTCAGTTTCTAAAGGTAGTTGGTGTCCAATCTGTAACAACTCTAATTTCTACATCAATGAAGAGAAATGTCGCTTTATTATGGAGTCTTTGCTAGGCAAAGATTTCGTCAAGACAAGAAATGCTTTGGATAATGGTCTAGAATTAGATGGATACAATGAAGATTTAAGCTTAGCCTTTGAATATAACGGTACTCAGCATTATCGCTTTAATTCATTCTTTCATGAAGACTTGGCAAACTTTGAAGCACAAAAACAAAGGGACATTGCAAAGGGAAATCAATGTAAGGATAAGGATATTAGACTAGTAGTCATACCGTACTACATCACATCTGATGATGAGAAGGTACATTTCATAAAGGAAGAACTAGAAAAACTTAATGTTCCATTAAAAAGAAAAGGAGTTAAATGGAATAAGTTTTATAAGGGTTTTAATCGTTTAGATGAATTAAAGAGTATTGCTAAGGAGCATGGAGGAAAATGTCTATCAGAGGAATACATTAATGTTGATTCTAAGTTGAAATGGGTATGCGAATATGGACATGAGTGGGAGGCAAGTGCATATTCCATTAAGAAAGGTGCATGGTGTCCAAAATGTCTAGGTAGAAATAAGACTATTGAGGATATGAATCTGTTTGCAAAACAGCGAGGAGGAGAATGTCTATCAAGCGAATACATTAATAATAGGGGGAAATTGAATTGGAAATGTAAATGCGGTCACATCTGGATTGCTGCACCTCAAGTTATCATTAGAGGAAGCTGGTGTCCAAGATGTTCTGGAAGATTAGAAAAAACAATTGAGGATATGCAGGACTTAGCGATAAAGAGAAGAGGAAGGTGTTTATCGGAAGAATACATTAATATTGATACCAAACTGAAATGGCAATGTGAGCGAGGGCATGAATGGGAGACAGTCCCAAGGAGTATACAAAATGGAACATGGTGTCCAATCTGTTCTGGGAGAGTTAAATCTATCGAAGATATGCAGAATCTAGCAGAATTGAGGAATGGGAAGTGCATGTCCCATGAATACATATCCTCATCAGAGAAATTAGAGTGGGAATGTGAAAAAGGGCATCGATGGAAAGCTACATCAAGTGATATTAGAAGAGGACGTTGGTGCTTAAGTTGCCCAGAGCAGAATCGGAGGGGTAAGATTTTGAAGAATTTGCATTTGATTGCAGCTAGGAATGGGGGGGAATGTTTATCCCATGAGTATATTCATTCAGATGCTAAACTAACTTGGAGATGTAAATATGGACATGAGTGGGAAGCGGTCCCTTATGGTATCCAAAATGGGTCATGGTGTCCGAAGTGTTCAAAGGAAAGAATCGGCAAATCCAAAAGGCTTACTATAAAAGATGTGAAAGAGTTGGCTGTAAAAAGAGGAGGAGAGTGTTTATCGAAGGAGTACATTAATAATCACACGAAGTTATTATGGAGATGTCGAGAGGGACATGAATGGGAAGCTGCACAGAATAACATCCAAAACGGTTCATGGTGTCCAAAATGTCAGAGGGAATTAAATGCTAATCGACAACGTAAATCTATAGAAGATATGCTTGTATTGGCTAGTAAGCATAATGGAAAGTGTTTATCTGATGTTTACATTAATGCTCATGAAAAACTTTTGTGGGAGTGTAAAGAAAAACATCAATGGTGGGCAAAGCCTAATAATGTTCAACAAGGCAAGTGGTGTCCAAACTGTAGCAGGATTAAGAAAAACAGGATGAGGGAGTAATTAAAATTGATATTCAGTTGAAAGGGATAGCTATTACAATGCTATCCTTTTTTATATACAATCGTAATAAAATGTTGATTTTATAAAGAAAAAGAATAATTTTTGTTATAATTAGTTGAAAAAGAAAACTGAGCATAAACCGTTTCATATAAAACAGGAGTTGGTTAATATGAGTGATAATAATAAAGAGCGATGTATAAAAGTGAGTGTTAATTTTGAGGAGTTTAAAAGGTTGAAAGTTTTCTCTAATCAAAATAACACTAATACAGATTATTCTGGTTCAATTGTTTCTCAATTATCTCAAGATATACATAACAGTAATCCAGCCCCTTACTTATTATCTGGATATAGGGGAGTAGGGAAAACAACTTTAATAAAAAAAGTTGAAAAAGAATTAAAGAACCTATCTGTGAATGAAAATAAAACTAGAATTTTTGTATATGTTAGCATTCCGAAATATCAAGATATTACTCTTATTCTTCGGAAAATAAGCAGAGCTTTGTATAAAGCAATTTTAGAATATGAAGAGAAACATACCAATTTTCAATTCGATGAAAAGATTAAATCAAAAGTAGAAATGTTATATATGAAAACATTTTATGAAATAACAGATTCATATAAAATAATTAATAAATTAGAAAATCAAGTTACTCTTTCAAGTGAATTGAATTTGAAAAAATTTTTAAATTCTATTATTCCTCCAGTTGTAGTATTTCTAGTTTCTTTGTCTAGTCTTAATATTTCTATGAATTTTGGGATGGTTTCTTCAGTAATTTCGGCAATTTGGTTAGTGTTGGAAGCTAAAACTAGTTATAAGTATTCTAATAGTAGGCAAAAAGAAAAAGAAGATGTTATTAAAAGGTTATATGATAATGAAATTGCAGAAGTCGAATTAATTGAAGTATTAAAGGAAATCAGTAATGACATAAGTGTAGTGTTAGTACTTGATGAAATAGATAAAATTGAAAAAGATGACGAGGTTAGTACTTTAGTTAATGAACTTAAGCCATTAATGTTATCAGAGTATGTTTACACTGTATTGGTAACGGGACAAAATTTATTTTATCAGTATCATTTAGCTAATAGTAAAGATAATGCTGTAATATCAAGTTTATTTTCGAAGGTTGTTCATGTACCTATTCTCGATATAAATATATTTGAAAAAATGATTGATGGAATTTTCGAAAATGTAGAAAAGAAAAATCGAGATTTAACTAAATATTATCTTAAAAATAAGATTTTTGAGGCGAATAGAATTCCGAGAAGGTTTTTTAGTTTAATTCAACAAGATATAGAATGGGATAATAATAAGGCGTATATAAATATAAATCCAGAGCAGTCATACTATCTTAAGTGGAACTCTGAAGTTTTTGATATTATCACTAATATAGAAGATGAACTAAAAGATGAGTATGAGTATTCACAAGGAATAGTAGATTTTCTACTTAATCAACTCTATAATTGGGTGAAAAAGATTATATCTTCTGGTACAGGATTTACTAAAGAAACAATATTGATGAATAGTGTTGAAGATAGTCATCCATTGAAGGAATTTAAAGCACTGGAAGACTATCTAGATAGTTTACTTAATAAAATGCTAGAATCAAATAAAATCATAAAAGTTGAATCAAGTGAAGAAGAAATAAAGTATCAAATTAAATATAATAGAGAATTATTAAAAGGAATGAAAGGGAAATCTACTTCTCTTGAAAACGAGCATAATATTAATTATCTAAATAAAGTTTATTCATTTATAGAGATGATAAACAAGATATATACTAACTTATTTGAGGGAAGTTATTTAGATGGAAATATTAGTTCTGTAGATGAGAATATTAGTATTGAATATAAGTTAATTAGAATAATTTATCTAAATAATGAAGATGTATTATTAAATCAAAATTATGATGTGAATATTTTGGGAAATGATAGTCTAATCCAAGATATGTTAAGTTTAATAGATGGAAAACTTGAATCTGATATTAATCAAGGACTAAAAAATAATTTAGGACGATTGAATCAATATAAATCTACTTTATTAGAAGAGTATGTATTTTATTTAGTTGGAAAATCTTTTTCGAATGAATTCAAAGTTAATTTTGGTAACCATTATTTTAAAAAGAATTCAGCTTATACTTCAGTTAATAATTCGGATATTATTGCAAGCAGTAGTGAAAGTACATATTTATTTGAAATTAAATTGGCAAGAAATAAGAAAACTGCTCGATTGATGTTAAAAAATTCCTTAAGGGATGTCGATAAAATCCTGGAACAACATTCAATAGATACTAATCATGTAACGCTAAGTATACTTATTTTTATTGAGGATGATATTCTAGATGAAAAAGAAGAAATACAAATTTTAAGAAGTTTTAAAGAGCAACTTAAACAATACGAAAATTGTTTGAAAGTAAAATTAATAACCGATTTTAGTGCTAAGCAAATTAATGGGATTTTGGAAGAGTTATTAGATGAGAATAAGGAAATTCAAAACATGTTAGGGTACAAATAGTTGTATTATATCGAAGGTGCTAATGATATTTACCATGTTTGTAGATAATTATAACTAAATAATGAGTTTATAAATAAAGACAGGGGCAACTTATAAGCTCTCTGTCTTTGTTATTTAATATTTGGTATTTAAAGGTATAATGGTGGGGATTTTTGTTATTGTGTTGAGATTTGTTAGAGAGCATGTGCGGATAACGCTTATTGATTCTTGATACTGGTAGGAGGCAAAATTGAAGTCCATAATGCCAAGATTACACGCTATAATAAAATTACCATATACAGCACAGTTAAGGACTCCAAGGAGGCTCTTAACGATGAATGGAAGCGTCAAAATAGATAAGAAAACAGGAAAGTATTTTTATATTGTAGATATTGGTATTGACCCTTTAACAGGCAAAAGAAAACAAAAAAAGAAAAGGGGATTCATTACTAAAAAAGAAGCAGAAAATGCTTTAACAAAGCTGCTATCAGAAGTTCATACTGGGGCATATGTAGAACCTAGTAAGTTACTTTATGGTGAGTATCTTGAGAGTTGGTTTAATACAAAGAAGCACAGTGTCGGTATTCAAACAGCAAGAGTACTGAAAGGATACTTAAATAGCCGTATCATTCCTTCTCTAGGCAATATCAAACTAGCCAAGTTAACATCATTGCATATGCAAAACTACGTTAATTCACTGCGAGACGAAAGTTTAAAGAGGGGAACAATTGAGAAGATAATCAAAATCATTCGGAACTCTCTTGAACATGCAATTGATTTAGAGTTAATTACTAAAAACGTTGCAGTGAAAACCAAGTTGCCTAAAGGTGATAAAGAAGAGTTGACTGTGTGGAACGAACAGGAAGTACAGTTGTTCTTAAAAGTTGCGGAGGACAGCAGATATTCTACTATCTTTCATTTAGCGCTTGTAACTGGAATGAGACAAGGTGAATTGCTAGGATTACGGTGGAAAGATGTGGATTTAGAAAAGGGACATTTGACCATTAGTCAAACGTTAAGTCATGACGGGAAGACGTTCTTGCTTGGAGGAAAAACAAAATCAAGTTTAAGAAAAATACTACTACCTGCATCGACTGTAGCAAAGCTAAAGAAGCATAGAGCAGTCGTATTAAAAGAGAAGCTGAGTCAAGGTGAAGAATACCAAGAAAATGGCTTAGTGATGTGTACTCCTTCTGGAACACCAATTAATCCTGCTAATGTTAGATGAAGTCTAAACGCTTTAATTAAGAAAGCAGCTGTGCCAAAGATTCGCTTTCATGATTTACGTCATACACATGCAACTTTGCTATTGGCTAAAGGTGTAAATGTGAAAGTGATTTCTGAACGTTTAGGACATAGTAACATCAAGATTACATTAGATACTTATTCACACGTACTTCCAACGATGCAAGAAGATGCAGTGAATAAAATAGAAGAGATTTTGTAGGTAATGTGACCAAACTTGTGACCACGCCCCTTTTGAATATAAGTTTATAAAATAAAAAACCGCATCAAACGTTTATTTGACACGGTTTCTACAACTATGACCCCGGAGAGGCTCGAACTCACGACCTCCACCCTGTCAAGGTGGCGCTCTCCCTACTGAGCTACGGGATCTTCAAAAATGCTTATGTATTAACATCTTTAATAATTTATGCTAAAGCAATTATATATAATTAACTGAAATTTTACAATATTTTTAAAGTAAGTTTTTAAAGATAGAGTTTAATTTTAGAGGTTATATGTATGTTTTTATTTTTAATAAGTAGAAGATGCTGAAGTGTTATGATTTCCGATACCAATCCAGAGGACTTTCATCACTTAAATCAACAAGAAAAGGGAATAAGAAGCGTAAAGGTAAGCTTATAAGTTCTGGCATAGCGTTCAATGTTTTCTTTGATAGATATTGTCTTCCGAAACAATACGGACAATCTTTTTCAAAAGTCACGAGTATCGACCATACATCTTTTATTTTCCACTTCGTTTTACAATATGTACAACGCGCCATGGAGTTCCTCCTTATTTTTAATGTTTTTTAATATATTCCATTTCATTGTACTAAAGTCAATTGTATTTGGTGTGATAAAATGTAAGTTGTTTTGTTTTTATATGGATGTATTCAGTAATTTATGACCAATTATATATCGGATGAAGGTTATGTAGGATAAGAGATTTTTATTTTTAATATTTAAATTGGCCAATATATCCTTTTTACAATTTTCAAGAAATCATGTATAACAGAAGTACAAGATTATTTTATAAATATACAGGAGTAGAGGGAGAATAGTTGTAATGGTAAGAAAAACGTTTAAGATGCGTGTGTCTAGAAATAGAACGATTTCGATTAATGGTTCGATTCTTGATGTGGATGTTACACATGATGAGTTTTTGCAAGAGTTTGTTGAGTGGGTCGATTCTAAAGGTTGGTCATTTATGGGGATGACGGATGAGATTACGGCCGAGGAAGCTGGACAAAAGTTAATAGACTCGTTGATCGATGAGAAGGATAAGAAAGAGTAATTCCTTCTTATTTTTTATTGTATATTTATGTTCTTTATCGTAAAAATATGATATAGTAAAAAACAGTGAATATTCTTCCAATTTAATACAAATTACATATAGATTGGTAGAGTCATTTGATAGAGTGTGAAAGTAAAGTGAAAAGGGAGAGTCATATGGTTAATTTTAAGAAAATTTCGGCTTTTGTTATAGTTATTTGTTTATTTTTTTTGACACCTATGACGTTATATGCTGAGACGAATGTTGGAGTGAATCCAGAGCAAGTGGCACCGCCACCTGCGGAAGGGCCAAATGTATTTAGTCAGTTTGCGACTACGATTGATGCGAAAACAGGAGATGTCCTATATGACAAAAATGCACATCATCGTGCGTTTCCTGCTAGTATGACGAAAGTGTTAACGGCGATTTTGCTGATGGAGCATACGAAGCCAGAGGATCAATTTACGTTTTCGCAATTAGCATTAGATCAAGAGAAGAGTAATTATCAAATTGAGTTTCAAGCTGGTGAGACTATTAATAGAGATACTGCACTTATGATTTTAATGGTGTTAAGTGCGAATGATGTATCGTATGCGATTGCGGAGCATATTGGAGGAAGTGTTGAAAATTTCGCCAATATGATGAACGAAAAGGCGAAGCAATTAGGAGCTAAAGATAGTCATTTTGTAACACCAAATGGGTTGCATGATCCGAATCATTATACGACGCCATATGATATGGCAATGATTACGAGAGGTGTGCAAAAGTATCCTGAAATTTTGCAAGCGATGAATACGAAAAGAACGACGGTTACGACATCTAGGCAGACAGTATCTATTTTTAATAAGTCTACTTATTTTGAAAATCCATATAGTATTGGTGGGAAGACGGGTTTTACGAATGAAGCGCGTAATACGCTCGTTTTATTAAATGAGAAAGATGGAAATCGCATAATAAATGTAGTGATGGCTTCTCAAAGACCTGAAATTTATGAAGATTTAAAGCAGATGGCTGAATATTCTTTTGGCCAATTTGCGAAACAAACTGTACTAGATAAAAATAATTGGCATCAAAAGACAACGTATTTAAATAAAGATGTTGATAGTGAACTTGAAAAAAGTGTAGATCTTATGCTTAAGAAAGATGAAGGGAAAAATGTGAAAACTACTTTCCGAGCGGCGTCATTAGATAAAGAATCTTTGTATCATAAAGGAATTCATCGTGGTGAGATAGTTGGTGCAGTTGATATTACGAAAAACAATCAAACGATCGCGACTATTAACGTTCTTTCAAAAGAAGATGTTACTTTTGCGATGCCAAAAAAAGATACAGTGGAGCCTGAAGTAAAGGACTCGAATGTAAAAATGATAAGTATTGGAATAGGAAGTATTGTATTATTTGGCGCACTACTATATGTAATTTTGCGTCGTAATAAACAAGGGGTTAAATCAGAGGAAAAGTAAGTTGTTATGAAAACTGCGAAGAAATTTGTTCGCAGTTTTTTGTTGTATTAACATATATTTAAAAAGAGATGTTGATTAAAAATTCGGAGTTTACAAATAATTGTAAATTTTGACCTTGCATTTCTTATTTGTTCGTTATATTATTTGTATATGTTCTTTTTGAAGAACGGTATGGATGTTATTAATTTCAAAATAATATAAAACAGCGGAGAGGGAGAGATACGATGAAATTAGTTTGGAAGATTATTAGCAACGTTATCTCATTTGTTTTATTTGCATTGATGGTTTTTTTAGCTTTTGTAGTTATTTCGTCAAAAGCGAGTGGCGGGGATCCGACTGTGATGGGATATCAATTTAAAACAGTGTTATCAGGATCGATGGAACCGACATTTTTAACAGGATCAATTATTGCGGTAGAGCCAACTAAAGATGGTTCTAAATATAAAAAAGGCGATGTTATTACGTTTAAAGAGAAAGATAACAAAATTATCACTCACCGTATTATCGGTGTGAAAGATACAAATGGAAAAGTAATGTATGAAACAAAAGGGGATAACAACAACGGAGCAGATTTAGAGCCAGTACTTGCAGAGAACGTAATTGGAAAGTACGGAGACATTACAGTACCGTATGTTGGTTATTTACTGAATTATGCGAATTCAAAAGCGGGAGCTGCATTACTTCTTATTATTCCTGGAGTCTTTTTACTTGGCTATTCCGCAATTTCTATTTTTGGTGCTATTCGTAGTATCGATGGGGAAAAGAAAGATAAAAAAGTAGAACAATCCGTATAGTTATTTTGGTTATATCTTCCTATTAGGAAGTTAACAAATATATATTATGGGGGATTTGGACATGACTTTAAAGAAAAAATTAGGAATGGGTATCGCATCAGCAGTACTAGGAGCAGCATTAGTTGGTGGAGGAACATTTGCATTCTTTAGCGACAAAGAAGTGTCAAACAATACATTTGCGGCTGGTACACTTGATTTAGCGGCAAACCCATCGACAGTTGTTGATGTATCGAATTTAAAGCCTGGTGATACAATTAAAAGAGATTTTAAACTAGAAAATAAAGGCTCTTTAGACATTAAAAAAGTTTTACTAAAAACAGATTACAAAGTAATCGATGCGAAGGGCGACAATAAAGATGATTTTGGTAAACATATTAAAGTAACATTCTTAAAAAATGTAGATAAGCATGAAACAATTGTAAAAGAAACAACACTAGATAAATTGAAGGGTGACACACTTACAGCGGTTGATAATGATTTATCTGCTTGGTTCTGGGATGAAAAAGGTATTTCTGCAGGTAAGTCGGATAAATTTACAGTGAAATTCGAGTTTGTTGATAATAAAAAAGACCAAAATGAATTCCAAGGCGATAAACTAAATTTAATTTGGACGTTTGATGCACAACAAACAGATGGTACAGAAAGATAATATAATATAAAAGGGGCTATCACCTTGATAGCCCCTTTTACAGTTAAATAGTGTGGATTGGAATGTATTTTCTAGGATATGGCTATCATTTTGTACAAGTCTTTATTATAATGAAAGTAACGTTCTGTATAAAGAACACATTGTTCGATGGGAGAGATTCAGATGCTGAAAACACCTCGCAAATTAAAAAAGATGCTTATATTGCCGTGTATGTGCTCTATTACGTTTTATTTAGGCTCTCAAATGATGACGTATACAGAAGCTGCATTTATTCATGAAACGAAAGTAGAAGCCACTCTTTCTACAGCGATTATATTTCCGAAAACAGTTGATACGTTAAAGGAGCAAGCTGAGCAACATAAGCAGTATATTGGACATGAGTATGGAGAAATGAAAGCGAAATTGAAAGTTACTTCTATTGAAGAAATAGAACAGGCAATTGTTGTATGGCAGCAAGGACGTGAGAAAATTGCTTCTGAGAAGGAGGCTTTACAAAAAGTATATACTTTAATAGAAACTCCTTACAATCAAATACAAGAAGAATTAAAAGTGAATAAAAGTGAATCAATTCAGCAAGTATCCTCGTATGTGAACGAAGGTTGTCATAGTATTAAAGAGAAGTGTGATTATGTTGATAAAGAGGCTAGTTTGCCAGCAATTGATGAACAAATTCAGGCTTTACAACAACTATTAAAAGATGAAACGGTAAAGAAACAGAATGAAATAGAAGAACAGAAGAAAGCAGAAGAACAGAAGAAGGTAGAAGAACAGAAGAAAGCAGAAGAACAGAAGAAAGCAGAAGAACAAAAGAAGGTAGAAGAACAGAAGAAAGCAGAAGAACAGAAGAAAGCAGAAGAACAGAAGAAAGTAGAAGAGCAGAAAAAGCTAGAAGAACAGAAAAAATAGAAACAGATAAACAGTCTGATCAAATGGAGTATGAAAAGGCTACTTCAACTGATCCAGTGAAACAATTGAAAAATAATAATGTGGTGCAAGAGAAAACGAATGAATAAGCTGTAAATAGCTATAAAAAATATTAATGTTTATATGAGTGTGAGGGAACGTCAGCCCTCACCTCTTTGTCTTACTCTCTTTTTTTATAAAATGTATTTGAGTGTGGAACAAGTGCTAAATTAGTAAAGTATTAATCGTATGTTTTCTGAAAAATCAAAACAATATTGAGAAATAAAAATAATTGAAAATATATATTGTATTTACATAGATTCGTTCGTTATAATGAACATAAGGTTTTTAAAAAAGAACGAATATTAGCTTAGCTAATATAGTTTTAGTTACATCTCTTATTTCAAATAAGAGATAGCAATGTAAAAATACAAAAAACAGCTAGGGGGAATTGATTGTGAGTCTGAAAAAGAAATTAGGTATGGGAGTTGCATCAGCAGCATTGGGGTTATCTTTAATTGGTGGAGGAACATTCGCTTACTTTAGCGATAAAGAAGTATCAAACAATACATTTGCAGCTGGGACGTTAGATCTTACATTAAACCCTAAAACGCTTGTAAATATTGATAATTTAAAACCAGGGGATTCTGTTAAGAAAGAGTTCTTATTAAAGAATAGCGGTACTTTAGCGATTAAAGACGTTAAATTAGCGACAAAGTATTCTGTGAAAGATGCAAAAGGCGATAATGCTGGAGAAGACTTTGGTAAGCATATTAAAGTGAAATTCATTTGGAACTGGGATAAACAAAGTGAACCTGTTTATGAAACAACATTAGCAGAATTACAAACGTTAGATCCAGACGTTGTTGCTAAAGATGTTTTTGCTCCTGAATGGAGTGAAAAAGGTGGTTTAGAAGCTGGATCAGAAGACTATCTATGGGTACAATTTGTATTCGAAGATGATGGTAAAGATCAAAATAAATTCCAAGGCGATTCATTAAACTTAGAATGGACATTCAACGCGAGCCAAACAGATGGCGAAGAAAAATAATAAATCAAAAAGCGGGTATCTCCCGCTTTTTTTTTATAAAGAAAAAAGGAGCGCTAGTCTTATATGCTCCTTCATATATATTATTTTTGATTTTGCTTCCACTGTGTAAATTCTAGAAATTCACGGAATTGTTCTTTTGAGACACCGGAGCTCATTGCATCTTTAACAAGTTGTGTCCATTCGGAGTCCAGGTGGCTTTCCGTTGTTGTTTCATCATGAAGTAAAGTATCAACTGGAATTTGTAGAACTGCTGCAATTTTTTCAAGAAACTGAATGGAAGGGTTTTTTTGTAAATTCCGTTCTATGGAACTAATGTAAGATTTAGCGACACCAGCTTTTTCGGCGAGTTCTGTTAATGAAATCCCTTTTTGTAAACGAAGGCGTTTTATACGTTCTCCAATCATATTTGCGCACCTTTCTATCAATGTGTAGTCGTCTTATGATGTCATTATTATAACATAAACTTCGTTAAAAAGAACGAGGCTATTGTGCTTGGCTCGTTTGCTTCATACGTTGAAAAAAGTATTCAATCTCTTGCAGGGCAATACCAGAATCTAGGGCTTCAAGTATTAAATCAATCCATTCTGGATCTAGTGAGTCCGCCTTATCTTTGTACAAGTGTGATTCCTCCCTAATTATTGGTCATAATTGCAGCTACATAGTAGACGATAATTGAACTGAATTTTATATTTTATGTGTCAAATTATCGAATATTGTGTAGATAAAATCCCCATTAAATTCCCTCAGTAAAAATTATAAAGTGTTCGCCAAAATTTTTCAATATTTTCAGAAAACATTGATGAATTGTGATATATTCGTATGCTAACTAAGAAATTTTTACAAATATATTAAAAAAATTACATAATATAACTAAATATTGAAAAAATATTGAATTTTTAATAAAATTCAATATGTAATACATATTTTATATTAGGGGAGGAAATAAGGGATGAAAAAGAAACCGTTTAAAGTGTTATCATCAATCGCTTTGACAGCTGTTTTAGGTCTTTCATTCAGCGCTGGCAGCCAATCTGCGTATGCTGAAACGCCTGTGAATAAGGCAGCTACGAGCCCAGTTGATGACCACTTAATCCCAGAAGAAAGATTAGCAGATGCGCTAAAAAAACGTGGGGTAATTGATCAGTCTGCTTCAAGTGAAGAGACAAAGAAAGCTGTCGAAAAGTATGTAGAGAACAAGAAGGGTGAAGATCCTGGTAAAGAACAGCCAAATGGGGACCAGCTTACAAAAGAAGCATCTGACTTTTTAAAGAAAGTAAAAGATGCAAAGGCAGAGACGAAAGAAAAATTAGAGCAGCCAGCAAACGGGACTGCAGCAGGAACAGGTCCAGTTAAAGGGGGCTTAAATGGTAAAGTACCAACTTCACCAGCAAAACAAAAAGAGTATAACGGTGAAGTTCGTAAAGATAAAGTACTCGTTTTACTTGTAGAGTACGCTGATTTCAAACATAACAATATTGATAAAGAACCTGGCTATATGTATTCGAACGATTTTAATAAAGAACATTATGAAAAAATGTTATTCGGTAACGAGCCGTTTACGTTAGATGATGGAAGTAAAATTGAAACGTTTAAACAATATTATGAAGAACAATCTGGTGGTAGCTACACAGTGGATGGAACAGTTACAAAATGGTTAACAGTTCCAGGTAAAGCAGCTGATTATGGTGCAGATTCTCCAAATGGCGGCCATGATAATAAAGGACCAAAAGGACCACGTGATTTAGTAAAAGATGCACTAAAAGCAGCTGTAGATAGCGGTATTGATTTATCAGAGTTTGATCAATTTGATCAATATGATGTAAATGGAGATGGAAATAAAAATCAACCAGACGGTTTAATCGATCATTTAATGATTATTCATGCGGGTGTTGGACAAGAAGCTGGTGGCGGTAAATTAGGCGACGACGCAATTTGGTCACATCGCTGGACAGTTGGACCAAAGCCATTCGCAATTGAAGGAACAAAAGCGAAAGTTCCGTATTGGGGCGGGAAGATGGCTGCATATGATTACACAATTGAGCCAGAAGATGGCGCAGTTGGTGTATTCGCACATGAATATGGTCATGACTTAGGTCTTCCGGATGAGTATGATACACAATATAGCGGTAATGGTGAGCCGGTTGAAGCTTGGTCTATTATGAGTGGCGGAAGCTGGGCTGGTAAAATCGCAGGAACAACGCCAACAAGTTTTTCACCGCAAAATAAAGAGTTTTTCCAAAAAACAATCGGTGGTAGCTGGGCGAATATCGCAGAGGTAGATTACGATAAGTTAAACAAAGGTATCGGTTTTGCAACGTATTTAGATCAAAGTGTTACGAAGTCGGATCGTCCAGGTCTGATTCGTGTTAACTTACCAGATAAAGATGTAAAAACGATTGCACCAGCATTCGGTAAACAATATTATTACAGCACAAAAGGTGATGACCTTCACACAAAAATGGAGACACCGCTGTTCGATTTAACGAATGCAACGACTGCGAAATTCGATTTCAAGTCATTATATGAAATTGAAGCAGGTTACGATTTCCTTGAAGTACACGCTGTAACAGAAGACGGTAAACAAACGTTAATTGAACGTCTTGGTGAGAAAGCAAATAGTGGAAATGCAGATACGACAAATGGAAAATGGATTGACAAATCATACGATTTAAGTCAGTTCAAAGGTAAGAAAGTGAAATTAACATTTGATTACATTACTGATGGTGGTCTAGCATTAAATGGATTCGCTCTTGATAATGCGTCATTAACAGTAGATGGTAAAGTTGTATTCTCTGATGATGCAGAAGGTACACCACAATTTAAATTAAATGGTTTCGTTGTATCTAACGGAACAGAGAAGAAAAAACATAACTACTATGTAGAGTGGAGAAACTATGCTGGAGCAGATAACGCATTGAAATTTGCTCGTGGTCCAGAATATAACACTGGTATGGTGGTATGGTATGCGGATTCAGCTTACACAGATAACTGGGTGGGTGTACATCCAGGACACGGTTTCCTTGGTGTAGTTGATTCTCACCCAGAAGCAATTGTAGGAACTTTAAATGGCAAACCAACAGTTAAGAGTAGTACACGATTCCAAATCGCTGATGCGGCGTTCTCATTCGATAAAACACCAGCTTGGAAAGTTGTATCTCCAACGCGTGGAACGTTCACGTACAATGGTTTAGCGGGCGTGCCGAAGTTTGATGATTCTAAAACGTATATTAATCAGCAGATTCCAGATGCAGGACGTATTTTACCGAATCTTGGTCTGAAGTTTGAAGTAGTAGGACAAGCTGATGATAATTCTGCAGGTGCTGTTCGTTTATATCGTTAATACAGTAAAACTACCGAGGGATTTTCTTTCGGTAGTTTTTTTGAGCAATGAATTTTATATAAAAGAAAAAGTTATATATAATGTAACTTTACGAATAAAAAAGTTTTATATGTTATTTCTATATAAATAATGAAAGAACTGGATAAAAATAGTGGGAGAAGGTGAATGAATGAGTATTTCTTCTATTGTAAATAAGCAAAAGGAATATTTTTATAAAGGGCATACGAGAAGTGTAGAAATAAGAAAGAGTAATTTACAGAAGCTTTATGATGGGATTCAGCGTTTTGAGGATGAAATTTTTCAAGCACTGAAAGTAGATTTAAATAAGTCAATTCACGAATCGTTTACAACTGAAATCGGATATGTGCTAAAAGAAATTTCTTTCCAAATGCAACATATTTCATCATGGAGTAAACCAAGACGTGTTCGAACAGCTCTTACGCATTTTG
The DNA here is from genome assembly GCF_051915945.1 of Bacillus cereus group sp. MYBK30-2. NCBI lineage: Bacteria > Bacillati > Bacillota > Bacilli > Caryophanales > Bacillaceae > Bacillus > Bacillus cereus group sp. MYBK30-2. The sequence goes on along the minus strand of NZ_JBQAFR010000001.1, from coordinate 1,705,181 downwards.
GATCAAAGGGGAAAATAGTACCAGAACCGTACGGTGTAACGCTTATTATCGCACCATGGAATTATCCGTTTCAATTAGCAATCGCGCCTCTTGTTGGAGCCCTAGCAGCGGGAAACACAGTTATTTTAAAGCCTTCTGAGTTAACGCCAAATGTTTCAAAGGTTCTTGTGAAAATGTTAGAAGAGTTATTTACAGAAGAACTTGTGGCGGTAGTAGAAGGTGGTGTTGAAGAAAGTACGGCTTTGTTAAAGGAACCATTTGACTATATTTTCTTTACAGGTAGTGTTGGTGTGGGGAAAGTTGTCATGGAAGCAGCGGCGAAAAATTTAACGCCTCTTACGCTAGAACTTGGTGGGAAAAGTCCATGTATTGTACATAAAGATGCAAAGCTAGATGTAACGGCAAGACGTATTGTTTGGGGCAAGTTTTTGAATGCTGGGCAGACATGTGTAGCGCCTGATTATATGTACGTTCATTCGTCAGTGAAAGAACAGTTAATCAAGGCATTGCGACATGAAATTGCAGAGCAGTATGGAAAAGATGCTTTACAAAATGACAGTTACGTACGAATTGTGAGTGAGCGTCATTTTGAACGTTTATGTACATTTTTACAAGACGGTAATCCAGTGATTGGTGGGAATTATAAGAAAGAAACGTTACATATTGAGCCGACAGTATTAACAAATGTTACATGGCAAGACTCTGTGATGGAAGATGAAATTTTTGGCCCGATTTTACCAATACTAGAATATGACAAAATAGAAGATGTAATTGAAACGATTCAGCAACATCCAAAGCCGTTAGCACTATATGTATTTTCTGAGGATAAAGGTGTACAAGATAAGGTTACTAGAAATATTTCATATGGCGGAGGATGTATAAATGATGTTGTATATCATCTTGCAACGCCATATTTACCTTTTGGGGGCGTTGGAAGCAGTGGATTAGGAGGATATCATGGTAAAGAAAGTTTTCGAACTTTTTCCCATTATAAAAGCATTTTGTCCCAATCTACAGCGTTCGATATGAAAATTCGTTATTCTTCTACAAAAAGTGCTTTAAAATTTATACGAAAGTTGTTAAAATGATGATGGTGTTTATCAGTAGGCGTAGCCGTATGATAAAAGCCCCTTCGCAATGGAAGGGGTTTTTCTGTTCGACATATGTATCGTGCGAAAATGAATCAAACATACTACATAAAGAATAGAAGAGAACGCTTGCTAAATAACCATTTTTGTTTGGATCGAAACAAAAAATAGTCTATAGAACATAAATATTTATTCATGAATATAAAAATTTAAATTTAAGGTAGATAGGACGGGAAAATGAAAAAGATTATTAAAGTTGAAGCAGTAGAAAAACATTTTGGAAATCAAGTGATTATCCCACCTCTTTCTTTAGACATTAAAGAAGGAGAATTTTTAACGATTTTAGGACCGAGTGGTTGCGGGAAAACGACTTTGCTTCGTATGATCGCGGGTTTTGAAACTCCAACTAAAGGGAATCTTTTGTTAGACGATGAAAAAATTAATGATTTGCCGCCGTACAAGCGTCATATGAATTTAGTGTTCCAACATTACGCACTATTCCCACATATGAATGTCGAAAAAAATATTTGTTTCGGTATGAAAATGCAAAAAGTACCAGCAGCAGAACAGAAAGAACGTGCTGAAGAGGCAATGCGTTTAACGCAGTTACTTGAGTTCCGTAATCGTAAACCTTCGAAGCTTTCTGGTGGACAGCAGCAACGTGTAGCAATTGCTAGGGCAATTGTAAACAACCCACGTGTATTACTATTAGATGAGCCACTTGGAGCGCTTGACTTTAAGTTAAGAAAAGATTTGCAACGTGAATTGAAAAACTTACAACGTAATTTAGGAATTACGTTCATATATGTAACGCACGATCAAGAAGAAGCGATGAGCATGAGTGATCGTATTGTTGTTATGAATAAAGGGCATATCGAACAAGTCGGCACGCCTAAAGAAATTTATAATCAACCGAAAACGTTGTTCGTTGCAACGTTCATCGGTGAAAATAATATCGTGAAAAATGGGGAAAACTACGTAGCAGTTCGCCCTGAAAATGTAAAAGTTCGTTCGGTTGAGCAACCAATTTTAAAAGAATACCATCTGGGGCATATTGAAGATATTGAGTTTGTTGGAAATATGGAAAAGCTTTATGTACGTGATGAGAAAACATCGGAATTACTAATGGCATACCAAACTGCTGAAGAAGCAGCGCAGTGGAGCATTGGAGATAATGTATACGTAGGCTGGGAGCAAGAGGACGAGGTGACCTTAAATTGAAAAAAGGGAAATTACTCGCATTACCTACAGTCACGTGGCTGTTAATCTTTTTCTTATTTCCGCTTCTATTCGTATTAGCATTCGCCTTTTTACAGCGCGGAGCATACGGGACAGTGGAAATGCAGTTTACGCTAGATAATATAGTGCGTGTGTTTGATCCGCTGTATATGGGTACGTTATGGGAAACAGTAAAGATAGCTGTTATTACAACAGTACTATGTTTATTAATCGGTTATCCATTTGCGTATACAATTACAATTGTTGATCGTAAATATCGTTCCATTCTATTATTATTAGCAACGATTCCATTCTGGATTAACTTCCTTGTTCGTTCATACGCATGGATTGTTATTTTACGTTCACAAGGTCTTGTAAACACATTGCTATTGAAACTAGGTATTATTAGTGAGCCTTTAAATTTACTATATAATACACCTTCTGTAGTACTAGGGATGGTTTATTCTTTATTACCATTTATGATTTTACCAGTGTATGCGGCTATTGAGCAGCTTGATAAGCGTAAGCTAGAAGCAGCTTATGATTTAGGTGCAACACCAGTAAAGGCATTTTGGAATGTAACATTACCGATGACAATGTCAGGAGTTGCTACTGGTTCTATTTTAGTATTCGTTTCTTCTATTGGAATGTTTGTTGTATCAGATGTAATGGGCGGATCGAAAGTAGCATTAATCGGAAACGTAATTCAAAACCAATTCTTAGGTGCGCGTGACTGGCCGTTTGGTTCTGCGTTATCAATTATCGTTGTTCTATTCTCTGTTCTGTTAATTTACTTATATTATCGTGCAACGAAGGTATATAAATATGATGAGAACGGAGGGGAATAGGCAACGATGAAGAAGTTTTTAGTTTCTTATTCTTGGTTAATTTTATTATTCTTGTATTTTCCAATGATGGTTTTAATGGTATATTCCTTCAACGATTCCCGTATTAATGCGGAATGGGAAGGCTTTACATTCCATTGGTATACAGATTTATTTCAAAAACAAGATGTTATTGATGCGTTTATAAACAGTATGACGATCGCCATTATAACGACGGTTGTAACGACCATTTTTGGTGTGATTTTTGCGATTGCATTACATCGTTATAAATATCGTTTTGAAGGGGCTATTAATGGACTTGTATACTTACCAATTTTAATTCCTGATATTTTAATGGGATTATCTTTACTAATCTTATTTAGCCAATTAGGTATGGAACTTGGACAAGTAACGATTATTATTGCGCACATTACATTTAGTATTTCATTTGTTGTTGTTATTTTAGCGGCCCGTCTTTCTAGTATGGGACGTGATTTAGAAGAGGCTGCAAATGATTTAGGAGCAACGCCTTGGCAAACGTTTCGCTATGTAACATTTCCAGCGATTGCGCCGGGAGTTGTTTCAGCAGCACTATTAACATTCACATTATCAATTGATGATTTTGTAATTAGTTTCTTCGTATCAGGACCAGGATCAACAACATTGCCATTATACATTTACAGTATGGTTAAGCGCGGAGTATCGCCTGAAATTAATGCTCTTTCTACAATTTTAATTGTTGTTATCGTAGGATTAATGGTTCTATCTGAAATCTTCCGTAACAAAGGTGCAGATGGTGAAGAAAACTCTGGAGGACACCTTCCTTTATAATACGAATGATATAGAAAGTACGAGGGGGTAATAAACCGATGAAATTAATGAAGAGATTAGCTGGTGTAGCAATTAGCTTCAGTCTTGTTGCAGGTGTACTTGCTGGTTGCGGCGAGAAGAAAGAAGAATTAAATATTTATAGCTGGGCTGATAATTTTGATGAGCAAGTTCTAAAGGATTTTGAAAAGAAATATAACGTGAAAATTAACTATGATAAATACGCAAGTAACGAAGAAATGCTTGCAAAATTACAAGCTGGCGGTGCGAAATACGATTTAATTCAGCCGTCTGATTACATGGTTAAAACAATGGCGAAAATGGACTTATTAGAGCCGTTAGATAAGAAGAATATTCCAAATATCGAAAATTTAGTTTCTAACTTTAAAACACCTCCATTTGACCCAGAGAATAAATATTCTCTAGTATATACTTGGGGTGTAACAGGAATCGCATACAATAAAAAGTATGTAAAAGAAGCACCTACAAGCTGGGCTGATTTATGGAACGATAAATATAAAGGACATGTTACTTTATTAAATGATTCTCGTGAAGTATTAGGAATGGGACTTAAGAAAAATGGTTTCTCTAATAGTACAAAAGAGGATGCACAGTTAAAGACGGCAGCTACTGATTTACAGAAGCTACTTCCAAACTTACTAGCATTTGATACAGATAACATTAAACAAAAATTCATTACAGAAGATGCGTGGATCGGGACTGTATGGTCTGGGGATGCAGCATTTATTGCAAAAGATAATAAAGATGTAGAATATGTTGTACCAAAAGAAGGCGGTACAATTTGGGCTGATACGTTAGCGATTCCAAAAGGTGCAAAGCATAAAGAACTTGCAGAGAAGTTTATGAACTACTTATTAGATGAAAAAGTAAGTGTGAAAAACTACGAGTCAATTGGTTACAGTAATCCAAATGAAAAAGCTCGTTCTCTTCATAGTAAAGAATATCGTGATAATCACATGATCTTCTTATCACCAGAAGAATTAAATCGTACAGAATGGCTTGTTGATGTAGACGATAAGTTAAAAGACTACGATCGCTACTGGACAGAGTTAAAAACAAAAGGTAAATAAGTAAGAAAATGCGGTTTCTAAATAGAAATCGCATTTTTTCATAAGTAGGAGGAAATCGTTTGAAGAAAAAATTACATCGATATGAGTTCATATGTATGATTTTATTACTTGCTTTATTCAGCATTATCGCCTGGAGAGTACAAGCAAGCGGAGTTACAGCAGTGGATACATATGTCCGTGGGATGGTAAAAGGATTGCAAACAGAAAGCTCACTTACATTCTTCACATACGTTACAAAGTTAGGATCTGCAATTGGAGTTATTACGACACTAATTATAAGTTTGCTCGTTTTTTGGAAAAAACGTTATTATGCTGCTATGATTGTGTATCCAATGGCTATACTAACGACACATCTTGTTAATAAAGGGATAAAAGAAATTGTAAAAAGAGACCGTCCGTCATTAAATGAGGCACTTGACGCACTTGGATATAGCTTCCCAAGTGGGCATGCAATGCTATCTATTATGACATTTGGTTTTCTTGCCTATATCATTGCTGCCAATTTGAAGAGTGTAGCTGGGAAATGTGGTATTACAATTTTGCTGGGCATATTAATTATATTGATTGGATTAAGTAGAGTTATTTTAAATGTACATTATCCAACTGATATTTTAGCTGGTTATTGCGTAGGTGGGATTTTGTTAATTATAGCGATTTATTGCCATCGTTTACTTACCGAGAGGTTGGGGCTAAATAACGAGAGATAGAAAAACGTCTAGAAAAACTATCATTATAGTTTTTCTAGACGTTTTTTGTTTATATGGAGATGTGATACAGTATAAGTGACAATGGAATTATATAAAGTAGGTGAAAATGTGTGAAGACAAATGTACATAAAATTGATAAGTGGGGGAAGTTAGGGGCTTTTTTGTATAAATTTCGTTATACAGTAATCGTAGCATTAATAGTATTAGCGATAGCGCTCGGTATTTTTGCTCCGAAACTTCCAGGAGTATTAGGTGGTGATGGTTTCCAAACAGAAGGAGATTATCAAAAGACGAAAGAAATTTTAGATAAAGATTTTAAGCAGTCTCAGGATACACTTTTACTCGTTTTTGAGAAGAACAAGGATGCTTCACATGAGCAGTTTCAAAAAGGTATAGAGGGAATTATAAAACATATTCAAGAGAAAGAAACATATGAGTCTTTCCATCATCCAATAGAAAATAAAGAGATGCTACAAGATGATATCGGTTATGCGACGATTTTATTTTCCGGGAAAACAAATAAAGATCGAATGGAAAAGACATTGCAATTCGCTGATGAAATCAAGAAAGAAAGTAGTGCAGTATTAAAAGTAACACCGACAGGGTATCCGAAAATTAATCAAGAGATTAATGAAAGAACACAAAATGATTTAAAAGTAGCAGAGATGATCGGTTTACCTATTGCTTTTCTCGTACTATTATTCTCATTTGGTAGTCTGCTTGCGTCTATTTTACCGATTTTAAATGGGCTACTAAGTGTAATTAGTACGATGGGGATTTTATATTTTATTGGCGTTGATAAAGAGTTATCCATTTTCGTGTTAAATGTTGCACCGATGATTGGGCTCGCATTATCAATTGATTTTGCACTGTTATTTGTCAATCGCTTTCGAGAGGAAGTTGCGAAGAGAACAGTGAAAGAGGCAATCGCGATTACGTATCAAACCGCGGGACGAGCTATCGTATTTTCAGGGTTATGTGTATTCGTCGGTTTATCCGGTTTATTTTTCTTTAAGATAGACTATATTCAATCTGTTGCCATTAGCGGGATGATTGTTGTCATTATGAGTATTTTATTTTCACTCACACTCCTTCCTGCACTGTTATCTTTAATCGGAAAAAGAATATTAAAAAAGAATCAGGTAGCACCTACTCCATCGAATGTATGGCGTAAATTTGCGCAGTTTGTAATGAAACATCCAATCGTAATGATTGTTGCTGTTACAACATTTATTGTTATTTGCTTATTACCACTACGTACAGCTAATTTGCAGTTTCCTGGTGTCGAAGCATTACCAGAAAAGAGTGATACGAGAGTTGCATTTGAGAAGTATGAAGAAGCCTTTAATAAGACTGTCAAAACACACGCCGATGTTACTTTAGTAGTAGAGACGAAGAATGATATAACAGAAAAAGAAAGCTTACAAAAGGTAGAAAATGTTGTTCAAAAGTTAAAAGATGATAAGCAAGTATATAAGGTGACAAGTGTATATAACGAGCTAAATGGAATGAAAGCAGATCAAGTTGCGGGAATGTTACAATCACCGGAAGCGGCGAAAATAGCTCCTGTATTTGAAGCGTATACGAAAGGGAATAAGACGACTATTCAAGTTTTCCTAGATACAAAACCACGTACGGAAACGGCTAAACAATGGGTTCGTGATTTCAAAAAGAATTATAAAGAAAACGATGTTACTTATTATTTAGGCGGAATGACAACGTTCCAACAAGAGTTAGAAGATGAAATTAAAGATAAAGTTGCAATTGGTATGTCTGTTATATTTGGATCAACCTTTGTTATTTTATTATTCGCATTCCGTTCTATACTCATTCCAATAAAGGCGATTATTATGAATGTACTTAGTTTAAGTGCAACAATTGGAATTGTTATTTGGTTATTTGAAGGTGGTCATTTCGGATTAGATGAGAGTTCAGTTCTATTTGTTTTGCCAATCTTCATTTTCGGTCTCGTATTTGGACTAAGCATGGATTATGAAGTATTTCTTATTTCACGAATCCATGAGTTATATGAGGAAACAGGAGATAACGATCAAGCAACGCTAGAAGGGCTTGTCTCGACAAGCCGCATCATTACGTCCGCTGCTTTAATTATGATTGTTGTTACTGGTGCGTTCGCCTTTACTGATATTTTACCAGTAAAGCAGATGGGTATTGGTGTTGCGTTAGCGATATTTCTTGATGCAACAATTATTCGACTTATGCTTGTACCAAGTTTAATGAAATTGTTTGGAGATTGGAACTGGTGGTTACCATTTCGAAAGAAAAGAGAAAAATCATCGTAAAAAATACTCATCTATAAGATGAGTATTTTTTTATGAATAGCAAGGCCTATATTTTGCAAATAGTATGTGATAAGAACAATACATACAAGTAGGTGAAGGCAATGTTTCGTTATTTTAAGTTTAAGCTAAATGATACGGTACAGTTTGCTGAAAACGATGGGCATATGTATCGCATTGTCGGTTATCGGTTAGAAAAAGGGTTTTATCCAAAAGATGAATGGACTCATATTATATATGAGTTGCTTAGAGAATTTGACGGGTATACGATGGATGCGGAAGAGGAGGAACTTGTAAAGGTTATTCAAGTAGAGGAAGAATATTACAAAATACAAGAAGTATCGGGGTATCGTTATCCAGTAAAAATGAAGCAAAAACAGCAAGTTATGAAAGTAGAGAAGATAGACGACTTATTAGATACGTACAACGACTATAAACGATTGGCGGATTTCTTTAAAGATTTATCGTATGAACAAAAAGCTGAAGAAGTGTTGCAGGAAATGAAAAGGATTAGAGCGTAAAGGACAGTCTATTTGTAGGCTGCCCTTTATTTTTGACGGTGCATCATATAGTGTTTTCCGTTACAATAGGGGAATCAATAGAAATAAGGTGATATAGTATGGAAACGAAGAAAAAGGGCGAATGGTGCGAAATTACGGTTCCAGCGATATGGAATGGTATAAGCATTGAGTCGTTGTTAAAAGTAGAATGGGAAGTACCAAAAAAGTTATTACATCAGCTTCGTATGGAAAAAGGCGTTACAATTAACGGCGAACAGAGGAGATGGAGTGAACTTTTAAAAGAAGGAGATAAGTTGCAAGTTCATATGTTTATGGAGGAGGAGTACGGCGTAGAGCCGGAATACGGTGAATTAGATGTAGTGTTTGAAGATGATCACGTAATCATTGTAAATAAGCCGGAGCAAATGGATACGCATCCTTCTGAAAAAAATGGGACGGGAACACTTGCAAATCTTGTTGCTTTTCATTTTCAAATGCAAGGTTTAGAGACGAAGGTTCGTCATATTCATCGGCTAGATAAAGATACGACAGGCGGAGTTGTATTCGCGAAGCATAGAATAGCTGGTGCGATTATGGATCGTCTATTAATGGAACGAAAGATTAAAAGAACGTATACGGCACTTGTTGAAGGGAAAGTAAAAAAAAGGCAGGGCACAATTGACGTGGCCATCGGAAGAGATCGACATCACGCTACAAGGCGCCGCGTATCTGAAAAGGGTGACCAAGCTATAACATATTATAAAGTAGAGAAATATTTTAAGAAGCAAGATACTACCCTTGTAACGTTACAATTAGAAACCGGTAGAACTCATCAAATCCGCGTTCATATGAGCTATAATGGAAATCCATTAGTTGGGGATGTATTATACGGTGGACAAACAAAATATATGCCCCGTCAAGCGTTGCATGCGATGAAAATTAATTTTTTGCATCCAATTACGAAAGAAGAGATCGAAGTTGAAGTACCGTTCCCTACAAGTTTAAACAATAAAATGAAAGAATTTCAAAGAACAAATGCGTAAAATGTAAGTTTTACATTGAGAAAGGTAGATTTTTGCAGGGATTTCTCTAAAAGAGGCGAAGCCGTAAAGAGAAAAGAGAGGTGAGAATCACTTGGTCAAATATAAATATATACTAGGAATATTTTTCGCTTGTCTTTTATTTACTCTATGCCTCTATCCATATTTATCAAGTCGCATGGCAGTACATTGGAACGAGAGTGGTGTGCCAAACGAGTTTATGAGTAAACAAGTTGTTATATTATTTATTCCTTGTCTTATTATTTTCTTACATGGATTAGTGTATATTATTTCACATAATATATATAAGTTTAATAAAGGAGAGCAGTTCATTATAAGTGGATTTATAAAGAGTATTACTTTATTTATGTTGTTTATCCATATGCTCATTCTCTTGATTAATTTAGGAAGTATTATATCCTTTCAAACAGGACTAACAATTGGAATTAGTATGTTTCTTTTTATGCTTAGCAAAGAGTTTAAAAAGGCGAAAGGTACTGAGAAAGAACCGATTAAATTACAAAAAATTCGTTTAGTTAGTAGACGAATCTTTCAAGTGATGGCATGCAGCATATTGTTGTCGTTATTTTTGAACTTGAAGTGGGGATTTTATCTGTTAATTAGTGTAATAAGCTGTGGGTCTATTTTGTTTATGTTCTACATTTTATACGCATACATATTAGAAAGCTATGAAACATAGAAAAGAGTCTTCTAGGAGAAGACTCTTTTTTTCTATTTACTTCGTAATAAATTGTTGTGTCCAGTAGTTTCCGCTTTCTACATAGCCAACACCGATGTGAGTGAAGCCGCTATTTAAGATATTTGCACGGTGTCCAGCACTGTTCATCCAAGCTTGTACAACTTCTTCTGGTGTACGTTGACCTTGGGCGATGTTTTCGCCCGCAGATTTATAAGAAATACCAAATTTCTTCATCATGTCAAACGGAGACCCGTATGTAGGACTGTTATGATCAAAGTAGTTATTCTTTTGCATATCTTCAGACTTAATACGTGCCACTTTGCTTAATTCAGTATCGATTTGTAATGCTGGTAAGCCTTGTTTTGTACGCTCTGCGTTTGTTAATTCAACAACGCGTTGTTCGAATTCGCTTAAAGATTTTGCTTCTTCAGCAGGCTTTTGCTCAGCAGGTTTTTGTGTTTCGTTTTGATTGTTTTGTGTACCGTTATTTTCAGTAGGTTTTTGAGCTTCTGGTTTAGCTGTTTCTTCAGCAGGCTTTTGTTCTACAGGTTTTTGTTCTACAGGTTTTTGAGTTTCTGGTTTAGCTGTTGGTTGTTCAGTAACAACATTTTCAGTAGGCTGTTGACCAGGAATGAAGCAACCTTGTTGGAACTGTCCTTGATTCCATTGTGCTAAAGATTCGATTCCCATAGATTGTAAGAATGCTTGTAATTCTTGTTGGCTCATTTGCTTCATAACAACTCTAGAATGCTGAATATTTTGAACCTTTATGTTAGATGGTTGTACTGTTGCAGCTTGTGCATCTAAAGACGATACTCCTAGAGTAAGAGCTGTTGCAGCAGCTACAGATAATAAAACACGCTTTTTCATGATGTGTGTGTCCCCCTATGTAAAGTTTTAAATTGTTTTCACACGATTTGTTTTTGACAGCCTGTCCGACTGACAAATTTATCGTAGCATATAATTTGCAAGAAAAAAGATGGAAAAAAATTCATAGACTTAAAATTTACCTAATTTATCCTAGAGTGGTAGAGAAGAGGAGAGAGGAGAAAGCTAGAGTATAAAAGGAATTTTCCGCATTTTCAGCCTTGCTAAAAATGGAGATTTTTTGGATGAAGTTTCCTATATGAAAGAATGAGAATCCTATTGTATCAACGGTTCATGTGTTTTTTTGAGGAATATACTGGATTGTTTTTTACAAAACTGTAATGTTTTTGTTGTTCTTTTTTATTATAAAGTAACATATTCTTAATTTTGTAGCGGACAAAAAAGCGGCTATCTCTTTACATAGACGAAAGAGATAGCCGTTTTCCTATTGTTACGTATGTTACGAGTTATTACGAGTTGGTTTCAATTGCTTCTAATAATAAGTCTACAATATGAATGCCGCGCATTTTATGAGAGAGTTTTTCACGTTCAATACCTAGTTTCATTTGTAATAGACACCCAGGATTTGCAGTAACAATTGTCGCTGCATCTGTTTCATTCACACAGTCCATTTTGTAATCTAGAAATTCCATTGATAACTCTGAATGAACAATATTATAAATACCAGCAGAACCACAGCAACGGTCCGCATCTTTCATTTCACGATATGTTGCACCTTGGATGGCCTCAAGCAACATACGAGGTTCAGAAGATGTTCGCATAACATTACGTAAATGACAAGAGTCTTGGTACGTAATAATTTGCGGCGAAAGTCGTAAATCAGTTCGCTTATGGAAATCTAGTTCTACTAGTATAGCAGTAATATCTTTAATTTTAGAAACAAACTGCTTTGCGCGCTCTGCCCATTTAGGATCATCTTTTAATAAATAATCATAATCTACGAGATAAGCTCCGCAGCCACCTGCATTCGTAATGATATAATCGATTTGTAAATCTTCGAATGCTTGTATATTTCGTTTTGCTAATTCTTTTGCACCACTTTTTTCACCAGCATGCCCGTGTAATGCCCCGCAGCAACTTTGTGTTTTCGGAATAACGACATCACAACCGGCAAGCTGAAGAAGTTTCATCGTTGCGTTATTTGTTTCTAAAAACATCGTATCCATTAAACAACCAGTGAAGAAAGCAACTTGTTTTTTCTTTGTAATTTCAGCATGTAAAAATTCAGGACGATTTTTCATTTCTTTCATTTTAGGAGCTTTCGGTAAGACAAGATCCATTGTTGCCAGTGTTTCAGGGAATAGCTTCATAATCCCCGTTTTATGTGAGAGCGTCTGCAAACCAGAGCGTTGATAAAATCCGATGAGCCCAGTTAATGTTCTCATACGGTTTTGATGAGGGAATAACCCTTCAAATACTACTTTACGAACGGCTTTCACTGGCATTGAGAATTTTTTATTTTGATTAATAATGTCGCGAGCTTCTTCTAATAAATGTCCGTAATTCACACCAGATGGACAAACAGGTTCGCAAGCGCGGCAACCAAGGCAGACGTTTAATGTATTTTCAACATCTTCGTCTGGTTCAATTAAGCCATCAACGACTGCTTTCATTAAGGCGATACGTCCGCGTGGTGAGTGTGATTCTTTATATCCAGATTGAATGTAAGTAGGACAAGTAGGTAAACAAAAACCGCATCGCATACAATTTAATAGTTCATCTTCATTTAATCGTTCTTTAAATTCCTTTTGAATTTTCTCCTTATTTAATGTTGTCATCGCTCAACCACCACTCTTTTACGAGAGTCTTTCGCGAACATTTTTCCAGGATTCATAATGTTATTTGGATCAAAGGCTTGTTTAATACCTTGCATTGCAGCAATACCTTCTTTACCTAATTTCATTTCTAAATATGGAGCTTTCATCGCACCAACACCATGTTCACCAGTAATCGTGCCACCAAGCTCAATCGCTTTCGCAAATATTTCAGCGAAAGCTTGCTCAGCTCGGTGCATTTCTTCTTCGTTACGGGCATCTGTCATACAAGTTGGATGTAGGTTGCCATCACCAGCATGCCCAAAAGTACAAATAGGAATATTATATTTTTTTGCAATCGTATTAATTGCTTCAACCATTGGAGCGATTTGTGAACGTGGTACAGTTGCATCTTCTAATATTGTTGTAGGTTTTAGTCTTGCAAGTGCAGACAATGCACTACGGCGTGCTGTACGAAGCGCATCTGCTTCTGCTTCATCTTTTGCAACGCGAACATCAACCGCATTCATGGTGCGGCAAACGTTAGCCATTTTTTCAATATCACGATTGACGACTTCAGGTGGACCGTCTTGTTCAATTAATAAAATTGCTTTTACGTCAGTTGGTAAACCGATTTGTGCAAACTCTTCTACAACTTCAATTGTCGGTTGATCTAAAAACTCAAGTGTCGCTGGAATGATTTTATTTGCAATAATGGAAGAGACAGCACGTGCAGCTTCGTTAATATCCTCATATAGTGCGAGCATAGTTTTCTTCGTTTCAGGCATAGGAACAAGTTTTAATATCGCTTCTGTTACAACACCAAGTGTACCTTCAGAACCAATAAATAAACGAGTTAAATCATAACCAGCTACATCTTTTGCTAATTTACCACCAGTGCGAATGATGTCGCCATTCGGTAAGACAATTTCAAGCCCCATTACATAATCACGTGTTACGCCATATTTTAAACCACGCAATCCGCCCGAGTTTTCATTAATATTACCGCCAATTGTAGAAATTTTCATAGAGCTTGGATCTGGTGGGTAAAATAATCCTTTTTCTTCTACTGCTTTAATAATATCAAGTGTAATAACACCAGCTTGTACAGTAATTGTTAAATTCTCTTCGTCAATTTCCAAAATTTTGTTCATATGGCGGAAAATAAGGACGATACCGCCTTCTAATGGACACGTTCCTGCACAAAGGTTGGTTCCAGAGCCACGAATATATACAGGGATCTTATGAGTGTTACACACTTTTAACACTTCGGCTATTTCATTTGTATTGCGAGGAGCAATGACTGCATCAGGCATCGCTTGGAAGTTTGGAGTGGCATCATAACTATAAGTTAAACGCCCCATATTGGATGTATCTACATTATTTTTGCCAACAATGGATACGAATGAATCAATAATTTGCTGTTCTAACATTAGAAATCCCCCTCAAACTGTTAACGTATTTAGTAATAATAAAAAACGTTGTAACAGTGCTTTCATTATAATGATAAAAAAGTAGGGGGATTCTTTCTATGGTTAATTATCTAAAGATTAGTCTGTTTTCTCATTCTTTTTTGTATGATTATCTAATAATAGAAGTGCAAAGTACAAAACGTTTAAATCTTTAAATTGTTTAGGGTCAAGTCCTGTATGTTCCTCGATTTTTTTTAATCTATAATGCAGCGTATTAATATGTATATGTAATTTTTCTGCTGTTTGTTTATAAGATTGGTTGTAATCAATAAATAAGTGCAAAGTGTGCATAAGCTCATTAGATGATAATAAGTTTTCAATTGTACGCTGGAGAAATTCTTTCCGAGTTCCAGTAGAAATATCTTGTAAGCACATCTCTAAACGTAAATCTTCATTAAATACAATTCCTTTTGTTTCAAGGGAAACAGAAAGAGCGCGTAATGCTTGTTCATATGATACATTCATATCGCTCGGGATAACTGTTTGTCCAATTCCGATATATAGTGTGATAGAAAATAAAGTTTCACAGTCTTGTTTTAACCGTTTTAAAAATTGCAAGGTTTGCTCTTTGGATTGCATTGTTGTAAATAAAATAAACCGATCATTTCCCCAGCGAACAAATAAATCTTCTTTTGCTAAAATGTTGCGCATATGTTGCCAAATTTTACGCTGGAGCATCGTATTATCTTGGGCGATTGATAATAAAATAAGTTGTTTCTTTTTATATAAATCAATGCCAAGCGTTTTTGCACGATCAAGAAAACTTGGAGACCAGTCTGTGCTTTGAAGCCAATCAAAAACAAATGCTTCATAAGAACGTTGCTCAAGTTCTAGTTGCTCTAAGAAATAATTTTCGTGAATTAACAATTCGGTCATTTTGCGCAATATTTCTCCGTATTGGGAAATATTTTCAGGTTCCCCTGTAATTCCAATGACACCGATTACTTCGTCATGGAATAGTAACGGGAGATTCATCCCAGCCTTCACGCCTTGCAAACGTCGTTCATCATCTTTTGTAATAATGACAGTTTTCTTTTGTTTCGCACAGCGGAGCGCCCCTTCGTGAAATTGACCGATTCTTTCCGCATCTGTACTTGCGATAATAAATCCTTGTATATTAATGATAATAATGTTTTCAGTAATTAGTCTGCGTACTTCACGTACAATTTTATTTGCTAAATCAGGAAAAAGCATAATTTGCACACCTCAAATTCTATTTGTTGTACATTATATATGTAAGTTTATTAATAATGGAAGATTTCACATTTTCCACACATTTATTTGTTATTTTACAATTATAACGAAATCATCCGAAGATGGAGGGAATCTTTTGAGAAAGTATTTTTTTCTTCTCTGTTTTTTATTTCTATTAGTAGGGTGCCAAGGAAGTTCGTATACACCAATTGCTAAAGATAAAAGTGTTATTATAACAACTAATATAAAAGAAGGTAGTATTAGTTTTATTAATAAAAAAACAAAGAAGCTAATAACAACATGGGAATTGAATGAACCGATTACGGGGGTTACACTACTTCGAGATGGTGAGGACATACTTGTTTATGGCAAGCAGTTAGAATATATGTATGTATACTCACTGGCAGAAGGAAGACAAGTAGACAAATACAAGACGGGAAAAGGAATTGCTAATGTTATCGCATCAGAAGATGGAAAACAATTATTTGCTGCCGATCAAAATGAACAAAAGGTAAGGTTCTTTACGGCAAAAGGGAAAGAGATGGATAGTGTTTCAACAGGAAAAGGACCGTTAACGATGGTAGAGCATAATAAGCAGTTATCTGTATTAAACTTTTATGATACGAAACTAACGACAATTGATACGAAGAAAAAAGAAGTTATACAATCCTTTATGATTCCGCCGGCATCAACAGGAGCAACGGTTAGTGCTAATGGGAAAGAAATATGGATTGGCGGACATGGTGATGGAAATCAAGTGAATGAGAAAGTATTAGTGTATTCTTTGCAGAGTGGAGAGATGGTACGATCTTTACACGCTCCGTTTATGCCTGTGAATATAACGAGGGATGATAAGTACGTATATGCATTAAGTCATGGTTCTAATACGCTTAGAAAGTTTGATGCAAGTACGTATCAAGAGGTAGGATCTACAGAAGTAGGATCTAATCCATTTGCATTTTTGAAAAGCGGTGCAGAAGGATATGTAGCTAGTTATGATAGCGATGAAGTATGCGTAATGGATATAAAGAATATGAAAATAAAACAAACAATTAAAGTCGGAAAAGGGCCGTTTCAGCTCATAGAGAGAGAAGGGAAAGGAAAGGACAATGAGTAAATATAGAGTGCTAGTTGTAGATGACGAAAGTGATATGAGGCAACTTGTCGGTATGTACTTAGATAACTTCGGATACGAGTGGGGAGAAGCTGAAAATGGGAAAGAGGCTCTCCAAAATTTAGAGACGGATCATTATGATTTCGTTGTATTGGATATTATGATGCCAGAGATGGATGGGCTTTCAGTTTGTAAAGAGATTCGAAAAACGTCAGATGTACCTATTATATTTTTAACTGCAAAAGGTGAAGAGTGGAATAGGGTGAACGGCTTACGGATGGGGGCAGATGATTATATTGTAAAGCCATTTAGTCCCGGTGAACTAATTGCTCGTATGGAAGCTGTTTTAAGAAGGTATACAAAGCAAGAGCAGCAAGAAGAGGTTCAATTTGGACCGATTCTTATAAATGAAAAAAGTAGGAGAATCGAGACGAATGGAGAGTCGATTTCTCTTACGGTAAAAGAGTTTGATTTACTATATTTTCTTTGCCAACATAATGGACAAGTATTTAGTCGTGAGCAATTACTTGAAAAGGTGTGGGGATATGATTATGCAGGAAGTACAAGAACAGTAGATACGCATGTGAAAACGATGCGTTTGAAGCTCGGAGAAAGTGGAAACTACATTCAAACAGTTTGGGGTGTAGGCTATAAATTTGAGGTGTAACGTATGTTTACGATGGTACAAAAGCTTTGGCTTACAGTAGTATGTGCAGTATGTGTAACAGTCTCCTTTCTTTATTTTGTATCTTTATACTCGTATGAAAAGTTATACGTCGATAATTTAAAAGATTCATTAGTAATGGAAGGAAAGCGTCTCGCCACGCAATATGATAAACGTGAAGGAATATCCACTTTTGAAGAGAAAGTAAGGGCATATGATCAAATATCTAGTTCAGACGTCCTTTTTGTGTATAATCCACGTGATTTAAGTGCTTGTTTGCCTTTTGATGTGCACCATCATTCTCTTATAAGTGAAGGAGATAGACAAGCGCTACTAGATGGGAAAACTGTGACAAAGATAGGATATGAAGAGCATTTTGATCGTAATATTATGGGTGTTGTCATCCCTGTTTTAGATAATAAAAAATTAGTTGGAATTGTATACTCTTATATTCCTTTAAAAAGTATAAAAGACTTGATATTTGATATGGGTCTTATTTTAGCGCCGTTAGCAATTACAATGATTTTAATTACGATATGGGTTGGTAGAAAAATTATTATTGCGATTACGAAGCCGCTCTCACAAATGGAACGGGTCGCGAATCATCTTGCTACCGGAGATTTCTCAGAGCGGATTACGATTTCTTCAGAAGATGAGATTGGACGATTGGGAAAAGCATTTAATAAAATGGCAAATTCTTTAGAGGCAGAAGACGTAAAGCGTAAGGAGTTTTTAGCTAATGTTTCGCATGAACTTAGAACACCACTTAGTTATATTAAAGGATATAGTGAAGCCATTTTAGACGGTGTAGCAAAAGGGCCGCAGCAGGAAAAAGTAACGCAGCTCATCCATAAAGAAGCAGATCGCATGCAGCGACTCGTTCATGATTTATTAGATTTAGC
Organism: Bacillus cereus group sp. MYBK30-2; assembly: GCF_051915945.1. Classification (NCBI taxonomy): domain Bacteria; kingdom Bacillati; phylum Bacillota; class Bacilli; order Caryophanales; family Bacillaceae; genus Bacillus; species Bacillus cereus group sp. MYBK30-2. The sequence continues at coordinate 1,686,897 of NZ_JBQAFR010000001.1, read as the reverse complement.
ACAATTAGAAGGTGAACATTTTCCTCTAAAGAAGCAACCTATCGTTTTTTCACAGCTTATTGAAGATGTACTAGATACTTATGAGTTACAATTTATAGAAAAAAAGATTCGTATTTCAACGGATTTAAATCCTGAAATTATCGTAATGATTGATGAGGATCGTATGCAACAAGTACTTCACAACGTGTTAGACAATGCGATACGGTACACAAATCAAAACGGGGATATCATAATAAGCTTAGATAAGAAAGATGATTATTGTGAGCTGAAAATAAAAGATACGGGAATAGGTATTGATATAGAGCATTTAGAAAATCTTGGTGAGCGTTTTTACCGAGTAGATAAAGCTAGAAGTCGTCAGCATGGTGGAACAGGTTTAGGTCTTGCTATTGTAAGGCAAATTGTTCATATACATGATGGACAGTGGAGAATAGAAAGTGAAAAAGGTAAGGGAACGACAGTTATTATTAAACTAAAAGTACAAGATGAGGAGAGCATGTTCTAACTTTGGGGACATGCTCTCTATATTGAGAGTTAATAATTGCACGGAAAGATATTAATTAATATCCAATAAATATTAAGAATTTGACTATTTTATGAACAAAACATTTGTACTTCTTATTAATTCGTTCTAAAATAGTTATGGATGCTAAATTCTTATAAATCGTTTCAATTGTTGTTTGGAAGATACTGAGGTGATTTAACTGGAGTACAAATCTATTAAACCGAAAAAAATTTACGAAGAAGTATCTGAAGCTATTTTAACAATGATTAAAAATGGCACACTAAAACCTGGTGACAAACTACTTCCTGTTCATCAATTAGCCGAGCAGTTTCAAGTTGGTAGATCTGCTGTTCGTGAAGCGCTAAGTGCGCTAAGGGCAATGGGCTTAATTGAAATGAAGCAAGGAGAAGGTACATATGTGAAGAATTTCGATTCTTCTTCATTAACGAAATCATTAAATAATAGGTTGTTAATGAAGAAAGAGGATATTTTGAACTTATTAGAAGTACGAAAGGTGCTTGAAGTGGGGGCAGTTCGAGCAGCTGCGGCAAAACGTACAGAAGATAATTTACAAAATATGAAGCATTGGTTAGATGAAATGGCAAAGAGCGTTGGAGATGAGAAAGCTGGTGAAAAAGCAGACTTTCAGTTCCACATGGGAATTGCACAATCTTCACATAATAACATCCTACTTGAACTCATGAATCATGTTTCAGAAATGATTGCTGAAACGATTGGTGAATCAAGACGCATTATTTTATATGGTGAACAAACAACAGCAGAACGACTTTTAGAAGAGCATCAAGTTATATATGATGCGGTGTTAAAGCAAGATGTGGAATTAGCACAGCAAGCAATGCTAGATCATTTAACAAATGTAGAACATATTGTCATAGGTAAAAGCGATATAAATTCGTAATTTAATCTTTTAAAATTCCATTTTTCTGATAAAATAGAGAAAGATTGAGTAAGCGTTTTCTTTAGAAGAGGGAGAGTTAGGCTATGGTTGAGCCTATTTCTTCTTTGTAAGTCATCTGATGACCATATGATTGTTGGCGAAGTTGTAATGAGGGGGAATAATAATTATGAAAGTTACTTTATTTGTTACTTGTCTAGTCGATATGTTTGAAACAAATGTCGGTAAGGCAACAGTAGAAGTATTGGAGCGTTTAGGTTGTGAAATTGAATTTCCAGAAGCACAAGTTTGTTGTGGTCAGCCTGCTTATAATAGCGGCCATGTAGAAGCAGCAAAAGAAGCGATGAAACATATGATTGAAACTTTCGAAGATGCAGAATATATCGTTACGCCATCCGGTTCTTGTGCGACAATGTTTCACGAGTATCCACATGTTTTTAAAGATGATCCGAAATGGGCAAAACGTGCACAAAAGATAGCTGATAAAACATATGAATTTACACAATTTATTGTAGATGTTTTAAAAGTTACAGATGTTGGCGCAAGTTTACCTGGGATAGCAACTGTTCATAAATCTTGTCATATGACACGTCTGCTTGGAGTAAAAGAGGCTCCAGGAATTTTATTATCAAATGTAAAAGGATTAACTGTAAGAGAACTACCAAACGTACAAAATTGTTGTGGTTTTGGGGGAACGTTTTCAGTTAAGATGACACCTATTTCTGAGCAAATGGTAGATGAGAAAGTTGATAGTGTTATGGAAACAGGTGCTGATTATTTAATCGGTGCAGATTGTGGGTGTTTGTTAAACATTGGCGGACGTATTGAGCGTTTAGGTAAAGAAGTAAAAGTAATGCATATTGCTGAGGTATTGAATAGCCGCTCATGAAGGGGGAACATAAGCTATGTCTATGAAAATCAGTGAGAAAAAATTTAATGATCGCGTAGGCGATGGAATTCAAGATTCGTTTATGCGCGGGGCTGTATCATCTGCACAAACGCGTTTATATACAAATCGATTAAAAGCAGCGGAAGAATTAGGAAACTGGGAAGAGTGGCGTGAACTTGGTGAACAAATTCGCCAGCATACGCTAGAAAATCTTGATTATTACTTAATGCAGTTAAGTGAAAATGTTTCGAAAAGAGGCGGTCATGTTTACTTTGCGAAAACGAAAGAGGAAGCAGCAAAGTATATTCAAGACGTTGCGAAAAAGAAACAAGCGAAGAAAGTTGTAAAATCAAAATCAATGGTAACTGAAGAAATTAGTATGAATCATGCGCTTGAAGAAATCGGTTGTGAAGTGTTAGAGAGTGACTTAGGAGAGTATATCTTGCAAGTAGATAACGATCCGCCTTCACATATTATTGCGCCTGCACTCCATAAAAACAGAACGCAAATTCGTGATGTGTTTAAAGAAAAACTTGGATATGAAAATTCTGATGATCCATACGAAATGACAAAGTTTGTTCGTAAACAACTTCGTGAGAAATTTATGGATGCAGAAATTGGAGTGACAGGTTGTAACTTCGCTGTTGCAAATACTGGCTCTCTTTGTTTAGTAACAAATGAAGGTAATGCCGATCTTGTTATGTCGATTCCGAAAACACAAATTGCAGTAATGGGTATGGAACGTATGGTTCCGACAATGGAAGAATTAGATGTTTTAGTTGGTTTACTATGTCGTAGTGCAGTAGGTCAAAAGTTAACAAGTTATGTAACGGTAGCAGGACCAATTCAAGAGGAAGAGGTAGATGGGCCAGAAGAGTTTCATTTAGTCGTTGTTGATAATGGCCGATCTCAAATTCTTGGATCTGAATTCCGTCAAGTGCTGCAATGTATTCGTTGTGCTGCTTGTGTTAATGTATGTCCTGTATATCGTCACGTTGGTGGACATTCATACGGATCTATTTATTCAGGACCAATTGGTGCAGTATTAACACCACTTCTAGGTGGATATGATGATTACAAAGAACTTCCATATGCATCTAGTTTATGCGGAGCATGTACAGAAGCTTGTCCAGTAAAAATTCCATTGCATGATTTATTGTTAAAACATCGTCAAGTTATCGTTGAACAAGAAGGCCGTGCCCCACTTGCAGAAAAATTAGCAATGAAAATGTTTAGCATGGGTGCTTCTTCAGCAGCTTTATATAAAATGGGATCGAAAATGGCACCGGCAGCAATGAGTCCATTTACATCTGGTAACCGCGTATCAAAAGGTGTTGGACCACTTAAAAACTGGACAGATATTCGTGAATTCCCGGCGCCAAGTAAAGAACGATTCCGTGATTGGTATAAAGATCATAAGAAAGGCGGGGATAAATAATGACAGGATTAATTCAAAACCGTGAGTCCTTTCTAGATAATATCGCAAAAGAACTCGGACGTGGGCGGAAGACAGAAGGTGTAGAACGTCCAGTATGGAAAAATAATGTGAATGAAGAAACGTTAAAAGATTATTCACAAGAAGAATTGTTAGAAGTATTTAAAAATCAATGTACAAACATTCATACAACTGTTGTGGAAACGACAAACGACCGTTTACGTGAAGATATTCAAAAAGTAATCGTTGAAAACGGCGGGGGACCTATTATATTATCAGCAGACGAACGTTTTGATTCATATGGATTGACTTCTTTATTTAAAGAAGAGCTTCCGAAACAAAATGTTGAAGTAAATGTATGGGATCCTGAGAAAAAAGAAGAGAATATGCGTTTAGCGGAAAAAGCGAATATCGGTATCGCATTTAGTGATTATACTTTAGCTGAATCTGGTACGATTGTTGTACAAAGTCATAAAGGACAAGGGCGTTCTTTGCATTTTTTACCAACTGTATACTTTGCTATTATTCCACGTGAAACACTTGTACCTCGTATTACGCAAGCAGTTCAACATATGAACTCTCGTGTGGAAAAAGGTGAAGCAGTGGCATCTTGTATCAACTTTATAACAGGACCAAGTAACTCTGCAGATATTGAAATGAATCTTGTTGTCGGGGTACACGGACCATTAAAAGCAGTATATTTCATCGTATAAAATAGGGGAAAGCAGGCCGGAAAACGGCCTGCTTTTTTAATAGAATAAAGATAATATGAAGTAGAAGTTCTCTCCTTTTTTTGCTATGTTCTTTTGGAAAGGAGAGGAAGGGATGTTCACTTATTTATATGCATTGTTAGCAGGGATGGTGTTTGGTTCTTTCTTTATGGTGATTGCGATGAGAGTTCCAGTAGGTGAATCTATTATTACACCGCGTTCATATTGTCATTACTGCAAATATACGTTAAAGCCAAAAGAACTTATTCCAATCATTTCATTTTGTATGCAGAAAGGGCGTTGTACGAATTGTAAAAGAAAAATCCCAAGTTTGTACATAACATTTGAACTTGTTACAGGGAGTTTATTTTTTCTTACTGTATATGTAATTGGGATTGAACGAGAGCTCATCATCATTTTATCGCTTCTTTCTTTACTACTTATTATTTCAGTTACAGATTTTGTGTATATGTTAATACCTAATCGTATTTTAATTTGGTTTGCATTTTTGCTTATTTTAGAATGTATTTTTGTACCATTAGTTACTTGGATAGATAGTATAGCTGGTAGTGGAACTATATTCATTTTATTATATTGCATGCAAAGGATTTATCCAGATGGTCTTGGCGGAGGTGATGTGAAATTACTTTCGTTACTCGGATTTATAATAGGAGTGAAAGGTATTTTTATGACTTTATTTTTAGCATCTTTTTTTAGTCTTTGTATTTTTGGAATTGGTATAGCATTAAAGCGCATAAAAGTAAGAACCCCAATTCCATTTGGTCCTTTTATTAGCCTTGGAGCAATATGTTATGTGTTGGTTGTATATGCAAAATAGAAAGGAGCTAGAAAATGAATGTATATATGGATGATCAAAGAAGTTGTCCGTTCGGATATGTTTTGGCAACTACAGTAGAATCTGCGTTACAATTTGTTCGGAGTAATAAGATAAACATCCTTTCTCTTGACTTTAACATGGGATGGAGGCAAAAGAGCGGATTAGATTTTGTAGAAGCCTTTTGTACGGAAGGTTTATATGTTAATGAGATTCACCTTCATACAAATGATGTCATCGGTATGCACCAGATGAAGAAGAGAATTGAGAAAGCGAAAGAAAAAGGGGAAATTCATCCTCATATTGTCGTTAAATATGTAGGGAGTTAAAAACTCCAAAGTAAAACTTTGGAGTTTTTAATGTTTCACATGAGCTTGTAAAGGAATGATTTCCTCTGTTTGAGCGGCTACTAATTCAGTTTCTTCTTGCTTAACATCAGGTGCTTTCTTTGTTAAGTAATGATATACCATACCGACAAATACCGATCCGCCAATAATGTTACCAAGTGTAACTGGAATTAAGTTATGAATAGCACCCGCAAAAGAAATTGTATCAGGATGTGGTGATACTAAAGATAAAGCAAACAGTGATAAGTTTGCAATGCTATGCTCGTAACCAGATAAGAAGAATGTGAAAACGAGCATCATCATCATCATTATTTTTGCTGTATCACCTTTTACTTGAGAAGGTAAGAAGCAAGCAAGACATACGAGCCAGTTACATAAAATCGCTTTAAAGAATAATTGCATTGTAGGTGTATTCATCTTTCCTTCAACTACTTTATTCATTAAGTGACCATGATCAATTGCTTGGAAAATTCCAGTTGCGTAAAATAGTAAGGCAAAGAATAAAGCGCCAGCTAAGTTACCTGCATAACAAGCAACCCAGTTGCGAAGTGTATCAGAAATAGTTGTTTCTTTTCTTAAAGTTGCCACTGTAAAGTACATTGTATTGCCAGTAAATAACTCAGCACCGCCATATATAATAAGTACGAGAGCAATTCCGAAAAACATGGATTCAGCTAAATAAGTTGCTGGTGAATTTGCAATGTGAAAAAAGTTACCTAATTTAAAACATAGTACAATAATAAAACCGATATAAATACCAGCAAGTGCAGCGCGAATGAAATATTGCATTGGATTTGTATCTAGCATTTGCTTTTTGCTCTTAGCCAGTTTTACAACGTAGTCTAATCCTTGTTCTAGCATGAGTAATACGCTCCTTTAATACATCGTCTATAAATACTCTTTATATGAATAAAGTACATGGATTTGTTCTCAGTTTCAATAAGTTTGTTCAATGTTTCACAAAAAGGACATACATATACGGAGGAAGCGCTTACAAAAGGCAGTATAATGGAATTTTTTCTAAAAATAGTGAGGAGCTTGAAATGAGAGAAAAAGAAAAAGCGCTATAATTACAGCGCTTTTTCGTCTAAATTCTTTTCGACTTTTACTTCTACCTCTTTTGAGAAGAACCAACCGCAAACTGCGATTCCGACTAATACGCTCCAGAATGTAAGTTTCCACGGAGTAGATTCTGGGAATGAGTGCGGAAGGACACCTAAAGCAGGGTGTGCTAGCGTATAAACTGCTAATTTCACACCAACCCAACCTACAATTAAGAATGCTGCCGTTTCAAGTCCTGGTTTACGTTTTAATATTTGTACGAAAGCAGATGCTGCAAATCGCATAATGATTAATCCAATAAGTCCACCTACAAAGATAACGACGAATTGCCCAGTATCAAGACTACCAATAGTACCTAATCCTGTTTTCGGTAATGTCATTGCTAATGCAACAGCCGCTAAAATTGAATCGACTGCGAAGGCGATATCAGCAACTTCGACTTTAAATACAGTCCACCAAAAGTTCTCTTGTTTTTTCTCTGTTTCTTTTTCTTCTGTTTCTTCATGTGTATTCTTTTTAACATACGTTTTAAATAAGTGATTACCAGCGATAAACATAAGGTAAATTGCACCAATCGCTTGTACTTGCCATACATCGACTAAGAATGAAATCATAAATAGCGATCCGAAGCGGAAAACAAACGCTCCTGCTAATCCGTAAAATAGTGCTTTCTTTCGTTTGTCTTCTGGTAAATGTTTTACCATAATTGCAAGAACAAGAGCGTTATCAGCCGCTAAAATCCCCTCTAGTGCAATTAGGATGAGTAATACCCAACCGTACTCCAATAATAATGATACATCCATGTACATTCTCCTCTCATTTCTCTAAATTCTAAACAAGTGAAGAATTTCCCCACTGTTTAGATTCCCCATACTCCTACGCATCAACGGTGGAAGGAATTAGTAAAAACAAAAAAGACCTCTGCCGTTGATAGGCAAAGGTCTTGCTAGACATATGTAATGAAAATGCCAACAAAGCCGGAAGAACTATGTTCTACGTAATGACGACTTTGTTTCCAAGAAATATTCTTGGACGCTACTCCCCTTTGGAGATATGTTATTGTATTTTCATTATATGGATAATTTATACGGTTGTCAACCTGTTAAAATATCTTCGTTTGGATATTTTATTTTTCTTTGCTTTTTACGTGCAAATGAAAAAGCTAATGTTAAAGGCCCCATTTTTCCAAAAAACATCATAAAGATAATAATTGCTTTACCGATAATTGTTAAGTGTGGCGTCAAATTCATGCTAAGGCCGACGGTTCCAAATGCTGAAAATACTTCAAAAGCACTCATTAATAAAGGAACTCGCTCAGTAATACTTAGAATTAAAATGGAAAGGAAAATAAACGAAATTGAAATAATGGTAATGGTTAATGATTTGACAATGAGCGTATCTTTAATGGATTTTTTAAACACGACAATATCATCTTGTTCTTGCAAAAATTTAAATACGCCTAAAAACATAATTAAAAAAGTTGTTAACTTAATTCCGCCACCAGTTGAAGCACTGCCAGCACCAATAAACATAAGAAGCATCATTAATAAAAGAGAAGGCTTTGATAATGCAGAGATATCCACAGTATTAAATCCGGCAGTGCGCGTCGAAATCGCTTGAAAATAAGCAGCCATACCTTCTTCAAATGGGGTAAAACCTCTCATAGAAAGTGAATTATGGAACTCGAATATAAAAATAAAAGCTGTAGCAATAATATTTACGATAAGAGTAGAAGTGAGCATAAGTTTTGAATGTAAAGTAAGGTTTTTAAAGTTTTTCTTTCTTTTTATATCTACGATAACTGTAAAACCGATCCCTCCTAAAATAATGAGGGAAGAAATAACGAGATTGACGAGAATGCTATGGGAGTGGGACGTTAAATTGTCGCTCCACACGGAAAAACCAGCATTGTTAAAAGCTGAGATAGAATGAAAAAAGCTGTAATATATTCCTTTGGCAATCCCGTACTTTGGTACCCATTCAAAGGAGAGAAGTAAAGTGGCAATACATTCTACAGTAAAAGAAAATATAAATAATGCCTTTGCAAGGCGAATGATTCCGCCGACATTTGTTTGGTTTAATGCTTGTTGTAATAAAATCCGATTTTGAAGACCGATTTTTCTACCGAGCATAATTGCGATTAAAACGGCGAAGCTCATAATACCAAGTCCGCCAACTTGTATAAGTGTTAAAATGACGCATTGTCCAAACAAGGTAAATACTTTTCCAGTGTCCACAACACCAAGTCCTGTAACAGTACAAGCAGAAACTGTTGTAAATAAGGCATCGAGCCATGAAATAGACGTTGTTGTAGCAATTGGTAATTTTAATAGGCATGTACCGATAATTGACAACATAATAAAAGATAGAGTAAGAACACGGGGAGGACTCATGCTAATGTTAATCCGTTTCATGTTACATATCGTTCCTTTCAATTTGTTCTTACTAGTATGTGAAAAAGCATTATTATGTATGTTAAAAAAGAAAGAGGCAGAGAATATCTGCCTCTAAGCCATATGTTATATGATTATCCACGTAATTGTTGCTGAGCTAAAGCAACAAGACGTTTCGTTACTTCACCGCCAACTGAGCCGTTAGAACGAGATGCTGTATTTGATCCTAAGCTTACACCGAATTCTTGAGCGATTTCATATTTAAATTGTTCAAGCGCTTGTTCTGCACCTGGAACTAGTAATTTGTTTGTTTTTACCATGTTGATACACATCCTTCTTAGTAGTCCAGTTTATCCCACTATTGGCGGGCTGCCTATAAAAGCTCGATTGGTGAAGGCTAATAATCAGTGGTGATAAACAAATTACACGGATTAAAGCTTCACTTTATTTAAGTGCTATATAAACTGGTAACGTTATTTTATGTGGAAACGACGCACTCATACACGGAAGTAATCGGTGTGATTAGAAGTTCTTGGATAGAAAAAAGAGTAGCAAATTTGCTACTCTTTTTTCAGTATTGTCGCTGTACCTTCCACGACAATATCATCGGATTGATTATATATGTTTGTTTGCAATGTAATGATTTTTTTATCATCACGTTTTTTAATAACTTCTGCCACAACGCGAAGTGTATCACCGATTTTGACAGGAGCACGGAATGAAACGTTTTGTGATAAATAAATCGTATTTTTGCCTGGGAGTTTCGTGCCAAGAATGGTAGAAATAAAACTTGAAACGAGCATGCCATGGGCAATACGTTCTTTGAACATTGTCGTTTTTGCAAAAGAATCTAAAATATGAATAGGATTTACATCTCCAGTCAATTTTGCAAAATTGATAACATCCTCATCCGTAATTTTTTTTGTTAGTGATGCTTGATCACCGACTTGAATCTCATCGTAACGAAGCTCCGGAACAGTTTGTGCTTCTTGAAATGGATTCATTTTGTCCTCCTTCTTTTCCATATCGAAAAATGTAAGCCATCTTGATGTAGTAGGAGGAAGAAAGAGTTTTGTTTGTGCTGTAGTTAGTTGCCACATTTTTCTTACTTGATGGAAGTAAATAGATTTTTTGAGTTTTCCTCGAACTGCTTTGCGAGTTCTAGTTGTTTGGACTTGAACTCTCCCAAAAAAACTTCTAACTGTTTTTGAACCTCTTCACGTTGTGACTGTTGTTGCTCGATAAAGTGCTTTGTTGTTTCTTCAAATTGACCGCTAGTTTGAGTAAGAATAGACAAAGATGTTTTCGTAGGAGAAACAGTAAGTTGGTGCATTTGAGTAGAAAGTTCATTCCATTTTTCTTGCCACTCGTTAATTTGATCATTTAAGGAGTTTCCAGTTAATTGCTTCACGTAATCTGTATATTGGTTATTGAACTGAGCGGTGAATTGTTGTAATTCTTTTTCTAGTTCATTTACTCCTGATGTTAATTTATGCAAAGCGTCTTGTTGTTGTTTTAACGTTTCTAAAGTAAGTTGCTCTAATTGTTTCCCAGCTGAAGAGAAGAGGGAAAGAGATTGAGACCAGTTTTTCCAAAATGCATCGACCAATTCGTATGGTTTAGTTTCCATTGTTTGACCTCCAAATGTTTTTTTGCATATTGTGAACGCAGATTACTCTGCTGTACCACCAGGTGAAGATGAAGAATCCTTTTCATCCTTTTCTGGAGAAGTAGTGGCAAATGGAAAGAAAGCGTTCGTATATAACGTGAAAAACGTCCGCAGCATATTTTGGTAATGCTCAAAAGAAGTTGCACATGTTGCTAAATATTTCTCTCCATATTCAGTTAAAGAATAAATTCTTTTTGCTGGCCCTTCTTCGCTTGTATCCCAAGTAGAAGAAATAAGGTTTTCTTTTTCTAATTTGCGTAGTGTCCTATATACATTACCTTGGTCCACAGAAGAAAAGCCGATATCCATTAGCATTTGAATAAGTTTGTAACCATGAAGACTCCAGTCTTTTAGACAGAGAAGTAAGAAGGGAACTAAGAAGTTTTTTGGCATGGAGTTTGGTTGTTTCGTTTGGTTGTTTTCCAAACTTTCGCGTTGTTCTGGTTCATTATGTAGCATGATTGTGCATCACCTCATGAATCAGTTAGATGGAATTTTTTGCTTATAAGTGCAATTTACACCTATCTGTTTTTAATGTCAATACATTTGTTGGAAAATAAAGAAAAATAAAATATAGACTTGAAGTTTTATTCAGAATATTAGAAAATAGTGAATAGGTTGAATTGTTTCAAAAACGAAAAAGGGAGTGTAGGCGAAGTGATTGATCAAAAATTCGATCCATTGCAAGCATGGAAAAATGCTTATGAACAAACCGAAACATTTTGGGGAAAAGCGCTCAATGAAACAATTAAAACAGAAGAATATTCTGCTTGGATGGGCAGCGTTCTAGACTTGAATTTGTTTTATCAAAAAGCATTAAATGATACAACAAAAAGTTATTTAGAACAAGTGAACGTGCCAACGAAAGAGGATATCGCTAGAGTAGCTACGCTTGTTATTAACTTAGAAAATAAAGTTGATAACATCGAGGAAGTTCTAGAAGAGAAAGTGGATTCATTAGGACAAGCTCCTACATTAAAGCGTGATGTTACGAAAGTGAAACAAGATATTCGCACGTTAGAAACGAAAGTTGATCAAATTTTAGAATTGCTAGAAAAGCAAAATGCAGTACTAGCTAAACTACAAGTACCTGTAAAAGAAGAGGTAAAGCCTGCGAATAAGCCAGAAAATAAAAAATGATAATAGCGTTTGTTTATAACGTGTAAAAGAGAGAGGGAGAATCTCTTTTTCATGTATAAACAACGAAACATAATTAATATATGGACTCTATTAGTATGAGTACCAAAATGATTTATAACAATCGCTCACAAATTCATTTAAGGGGGAAAAGAAATGGTTCAATTAAATGGCAAAGTAGCAATCGTAACAGGTGGGGCAAAAGGAATTGGAAAAGCAATTACAGTAGCATTAGCACAAGAGGGAGCAAAAGTTGTTATTAACTATAACAGCAGTAAAGAAGCAGCTGAAAACTTAGTAAATGAACTAGGAAAAGAAGGGCATGACGTTTATGCAGTTCAAGCGGATGTTTCTAAAGTAGAAGACGCAAACCGACTTGTAGAAGAAGCTGTGAATCATTTTGGTAAAGTTGATATTCTTGTTAATAATGCTGGTATTACAAGAGATCGTACATTCAAAAAGTTAAATCGTGAAGATTGGGAGCGCGTAATTGACGTGAACTTAAGCAGCGTATTTAATACGACAAGTGCTGTACTTCCATACATAACGGAAGCAGAAGAAGGAAGAATCATTAGTATTTCTTCTATTATTGGTCAAGCTGGTGGATTTGGACAAACAAACTACTCAGCAGCAAAAGCAGGTATGTTAGGATTTACAAAATCATTAGCGTTAGAACTTGCAAAAACAAATGTAACTGTAAACGCAATTTGCCCAGGGTTTATTGATACTGAAATGGTAGCAGAAGTACCAGAAGAAGTGCGTCAAAAAATCGTTGCGAAAATCCCGAAAAAACGCTTTGGCCAAGCTGATGAAATTGCAAAAGGTGTAGTATATCTATGCCGTGACGGTGCGTATATCACTGGTCAGCAATTAAACATTAACGGTGGATTATACATGTAATAAGGTAAGGAAAAAGTGCATATCCATAGCAGGAATGCACTTCTTTTTTTAGAAAGAAATCGACCGAAAAGGAGATAAAAAAATGACTACATTCGTAACAGAATGGGAAAAGCAATTGGAGTTGTACCCAGAAGAATATCGCAAAGCATATCGCCGTGTGAAAAGAGCGAGCGAAATTTTATTACGCGAACCAGAACCACAAGTTGGTTTAACACCGAAAGAGGTTATTTGGACGAAGAATAAAACGAAGCTTTATCGTTACATTCCAAAACAAGAAAAAACACAGAGGGTTCCAATCTTATTAATATATGCTCTTATTAATAAACCGTATATTATGGATTTAACTCCAGGAAATAGTTTAGTGGAATATTTAGTAGATCGTGGTTTTGATGTGTATATGCTTGATTGGGGCACATTTGGTTTAGAAGATAGTCATTTGAAATTTGATGATTTCGTGTTCGATTATATTGCAAAAGCAGTGAAAAAAGTAATGAGAACTGCAAAATCGGACGAGATTTCTTTACTTGGTTATTGTATGGGTGGAACGTTAACATCTATTTATGCAGCGCTTCATCCGGACATGCCAATTCGTAACTTGATTTTTATGACAAGTCCTTTTGATTTCTCTGAAACAGGATTATACGGTCCTTTATTAGATGAGAAGTATTTCAATTTAGATAAAGCGGTTGATACATTCGGAAATATTCCACCAGAAATGATTGATTTCGGAAATAAGATGTTAAAACCAATTACAAACTTTGTTGGTCCATATGTTGCTTTAGTCGATCGTTCAGAAAATGAGCGCTTCGTCGAAAGCTGGAAGTTAGTTCAAAAGTGGGTTGGTGACGGCATTCCATTCCCAGGTGAATCATATAGACAATGGATTCGTGATTTTTATCAAAATAATAAATTAGTGAAGGGTGAACTCGTTATTCGCGGACAAAAGGTAGACCTTGCAAATATTAAGGCGAATGTCTTAAATATTTCCGCGAAACGTGATCATATTGCTCTGCCATGTCAAGTAGAGGCTTTACTTGATCATATTTCTAGCACAGATAAACAGTATGTATGTTTACCGACAGGACATATGTCTATTGTGTATGGTGGAACGGCTGTAAAGCAAACATATCCGACGGTTGGAAATTGGCTTGAAGAGCGTTCTAATTAAAGAAAAGAAATCCAACTAGCGTATGTTAGTTGGATTTTTTTATGAAAAATGACGAAACATAGGAAGGTGAAAATTACATTGTAGGAGTATAATTATGAAGCTTATGACTGGTAAGTTGTTTTGGAGTGATGGAGTTTCTGTACCTTGTTATCCAATGTTAGAAAATGATATGATATGTGATGTGCTTGTAATTGGAAGTGGAGAAGCAGGTGCTCAAATAGCATATTCGTTAGCGAAAATTGGAATGCGTGTTATGCTCATTGAAAAAAGAGCAATTGCATGTGGAAGCACAGCTGCAAATACAGGATTATTACAATTTGTTCATGATAAATCGTTGACCTCTCTTATTCATACATTTGGTGAAGAGAAAGGGGTACGAGCATATAGAATTTGTTATGAAGCGCTGCAAACAATGGAGAAGGTTGTGCCAACTCTCGATATTGATCCCCATTTTATTCCGCGAAAGAGTTTGTATTATGCTAGTAGAGATGAGGATGTTTCATTTTTACAAGAAGAATATAATACGTTACGCCATTATGGATTTCCGGTTGAATATTTTACAGAGTCTGATATTAAAAAACGTTATTCATTTGCAAAACAAGCAGCGTTATATACAAGCGGTGATGCAGAAGTGAATCCATATTTATTAGCGCATAGTCTTTTGCATAAAGCGAAACAAATGGGCGCTACTATATATGAACATACAGAGGCATTACATATTAAACAAATCCAAAATGATTTAATTTGTTACATGAAAACAGGAAATAAAATCGTAGCAAAGAATATTATTATGGCGACAGGTTATGAACCGCTTTTTGGCAAGAAAGAAAAAAACACAACAGTAGAAACATCTTATGCAGTTGTGACAAATAAGATAGATCAATTTGAAGGTTGGCATGGGCAATCATTAATTTGGGAAACTGCACGTCCATACTTGTATTTTCGAACGTATCAAAATCGCATTATTGTAGGCGGATTAGATGAGGCGTTGAAAATTCAAAATATCGGCGATACGAAATTATTGCATAAGCGTGATATCCTTATTAACATTGTAAAAGAAATGTTCCCACAGTTTAATAATATACAGGCAGAATACTATTGGGCAGCGGCATTTGGTGGTAGTCATGACGGTCTTCCTATTTTAAAAGAAGATAAAAAGATACATAATTTATATTACGCACTGCCGTATGGGGGAAATGGAACTGTATACGGAATGGTATTTGCGAAACTATTTCAGCAGTTATTTACAAATAGAGAAAGTGATGATTTTTCTTTATTTAATCGATAGAAAAAAAGGTAGCGAAGTGATGGAATGAGAAAGATAAAAAAGTTTTTACAAAAATTACGTCCCGTGCAGCTTATCGTTTTATTTTATTTACTAGCGGTAGTTGTATCGGTAATTTTGCTTAGTTTACCATTTGTTACGAAGCCTGGTGTGAAATGGACATTTATAGATGCGCTGTTTACATCTGTTAGTGCTGTAAGTGTGACAGGGCTTTCTGTTGTTACTATTCCAGATACGTTTACAACGGCAGGAATTATTGTTTTAGCCCTTATTTTACAATTAGGCGGATTAGGAATTATGGCACTTGGTACATTCGTTTGGATTATAACGGGTAAAAAGATTGGTTTGCAAAGAAGAAGATTAATTATGGCAGACCATAACCAAGGAAATTTGGCAGGTCTTGTGGAATTGATGCGTTCTATTTTAATTGTAATTATTTCAATAGAACTTATTGGAGCGTTACTGTTAGGTACAAGATTTCTAATGTATTTTCCGACTTGGCAAGAAGCGTATTTTCACGGTTTTTTTGCCGCTGTTAGTGCAACAACGAACGGAGGATTTGATTTAACTGGACAATCACTGATTCCATACAAAAAAGATTATATTGTTCAGATGATTCATATGTTACTTATTATTTTAGGTGCTATTGGTTTCCCAGTGTTAATGGAAGTAAAGCAATTCCTGAGTAAGAGGAGACAGCAACTCTTTCGCTTTTCGTTATTTACAAAATTGACGACAACAACATTTTTTGCACTTGTTATTGTTGGAACAATTATGATTTTTCTATTAGAACGAAATCATTTCTTAGTAGGAAAGTCATGGCATGAAACTGTATTTTATACATTATTCCAATCTGTGACGACGCGAAGTGGTGGGCTTGCTACAATGGATATACGTGAATTGTCACAACCAACACTTTTATTTATGAGTATATTAATGTTCATAGGAGCATCTCCAAGTTCAGTTGGGGGCGGGATACGTACAACGACATTTGCTGTTAGTATATTATCGTTATATACATTTGCAAGGGGCGGGAGAACAGTCCGAGTTTTCAAACGTCAGCTACATGAAGAAGATGTGTTGAAAGCATCAGTTGTTATGACGATGGGGATTTTATTATGTGCTTCAGCGCTATTTATTTTATCCATTACGGAAAATGTACCACTTATGAGCTTAATAGTTGAAGTTTGTTCTGCTTTCGGGACGACTGGGCTATCAACAGGTATTACTCCAGATTTAACAACTGCTGGTAAACTTGTATTAATCGTACTTATGTTTATCGGACGCGTCGGTATTTTGACATTTATTTTAGCTAGTGGTGGAAGAGAACAACCACCTCGCTATAAGTATCCGAAAGAGCGAATTATTATTGGATAGTATGAAACCATTCTACCTATGTTAGGTAGAATGGTTTTTTAGTCGTTAATTCCAAATTGAGGATGCATAAAAGCATCATTTTTGTTATCAACCTCGTTTTTTAGTAGTTCTTGATTTTCTTCTGAAATCCACCCAATATCATTTGTAGGGTGTATCCATTCTTCCCCAGCCATAATGGCAGGATCTACCTCATCACTCCAATTAGTAAGAGGGCTGTTTTCAGAATTATATTTACTATCACCAATAACAACGTCGTATTGATTTACAAAAGGTTGTTGCATTTGTTTTCCCGTTCCTTTAAATGATGGGAAATTCATTTGATGCGGGAGCGTTTCGTCTAAAATTGGCGATTGAATCGTTTCTTTCTCCTTCAAAATAATCGCTCCTTTTTGTAATGATTTGTTCGTATGTAGTATTTCCATCTATAAGCTCTTATGTACTTGTTAACACTTCCCAGTAATAATTATTTTAAGTTGTATCAAACTAGAATAGAAAGTTATTTAGTGAGAGCAGGTGAGTGCGTTGGTAAAAAGAAAAGTAAAACAAAATGCAGCAATTAATAATAATAAAACTCCGAAAGAAAGCTTACCAGATGCAGAATTTGCATTAGAGTATGAAGGAGAAAATAGTGCAAAGTATGCTAATCGTAATTCAAAAAAAGGTAAACAAAAATGAGGCGTTTTTTACAAACGCCTCATTTTTTTGTGGGATTATAAAGGTTTTTTTAATTATTTGTAAATTTCGCATTTATTAATGGCAGAAAAATGCGAAAAAACATAGAAGTAGCAACGTATTACACAAAAACAAACAACAAACAAAAGATTAATGTTGGTTTAATACTGCTTTTACACTAGTTGTATATATTTGAGTTGTACATAAGATTTGTAAAAGGAGAGAGAAACAGTGAAAAAAACAATCTTTAAAGCTGTAGCAACTGGAATGGTATTTTCGTTATTAATGGGGTGTGGTGCAAAGAAAGAAGAAAGTGCTGGAGCAAAAGTGAAAGATGATAAATTATCTGGATCATTAACTGTTTACACAGCGATTGAAGAAGAGCTTGTACCAATTTATCTTGATTCCTTCAAAAAGAAATACCCAGATGTGAAGTTGAACATTGTTCGTGATTCAACAGGAGTTATTACAGCGAAATTGCTAGCTGAAGGAAAAAATACACAAGCAGATGTTGTATGGGGAACTGCGGCGTCTAGTCTATTAGCTTTAGAGAAAAAAGATATGTTAAAAGAGTACTCTCCTAAAGGAGCGGATCGTGTTCTTCCGCAATTTAAAGATGATAAGAAACCAGAAAAATGGGTAGGTAATACTGCATTTATGACGGGAATTGCAGTGAATAAAGAAGAGTTAAAGAAGAAAAATTTACCGATGCCAGAATCATATGAAGATTTAACGAAACCAGAATATAAAGGAACGCTTGTTATGCCACATCCAGCTTCTTCTGGAACAGGATTTTTAACGGTTTCTGCATGGCTACAAATTATGGGAGAAGATAAGGGCTGGGATTACATGAAGAAACTTCATGATAATATGGCAACTTATACTCATTCAGGTTCAAAACCAGCGAAATTAGCAGGTGCAGGTGAATATCCAGTTGGCGTATCGATGGTTTATAGTGCTTTGAAAGAGAAACAAAAAGGTGCACCTGTTGAAGTTGTTTTACCGAAAGAAGGATTAGGATGGGAAGTAGAAGCGAACGCACTTATTAAGAAAGATAATGCAAAAAATGATAAATTAGCTCAAGCATTTTTAGACTGGGCAATTACAGATGATGTAATGAAGTTATACTTCGAGAAAAACGGATTTGCGACAATTAAAAATGATTATAAACTTCCAGATGGATTCCCTAAAGATGTAACAGAAAAGTTATACAAAAAGAATGACTTCAAATGGGCAGCAGAAAATCGTGACAAAATTTTAGAACGTTGGGAAAAAGAGTTTGGCCAAAAAGCAGAACCTAAAAAGTAAGTAAGTGGGAGAGAGAAAAATGAGCGAATATTTATCAATTCAACACATTCAAAAGCAATTTGATGCGTTTACAGCGTTAAAAGATATTTCTTTTACAGTGAAAAAAAATGAGTTTGTTTGTTTATTAGGCCCGAGTGGTTGTGGGAAAACGACGTTGCTTCGAATTTTAGCGGGGCTAGAAGAGGCCACAACAGGTAGTATAGCTGTGAATGGAACAGATATTACAGCATTGCCGCCTGGAAAGAGGAACTTCGGAATGGTTTTTCAATCATATGCATTATTTCCGAATTTAACAGCACTTGAAAATATTGAATACGGCTTAAAGACAAAAAAATATGGAAAAGCAGAAGTAAAAGAGAAAGCGCTAGCTGCGTTAGAACTTGTTGATTTGCTGAATGTAAAAGATAAATATCCTGCTCAAATGTCTGGTGGACAACAGCAGCGGGTAGCACTTGCACGTGCGCTCGCTCTGTCTCCGGATATTTTGTTACTCGATGAGCCGTTATCTGCTTTAGATGCAAAAGTACGTGAAAAATTGCGTAGAGAAATGCGTGATTTGCAAGAAAAAGTAGGAGTAACAACTATTATGGTAACGCATGATCAAGAAGAGGCATTAACGATGGCTGATAAAATTGTTGTAATGAATCATGCGGAAATTATGCAGATTGGAACACCAGAGGAGATTTATCAAAGACCAGCCAATCCGTTTGTGGCAGATTTTATTGGCTCTATTAATTTCTTTTCGAAAAATAACGAAGAACATGCAATTCGTCCTGAACATGTAACAGTTGTACAAAAGGATGGAATTAAGACAGTTGTGGAAAGTATGGAGTTTCGTGGATCTGTATACCGGACGGAAGTGCGGGTTATAGAAGAGAAAACACATCTTTATAATGAGAAAATTGTAGTGGATATATTGGCATCGGAAGTAGAGGCAAAGGCTATTAGAAAAGGAAAGCCCATTCAAATCTCTTTCTCAGAAAATCATATGTTGTCATATGGAAAGAAGGTCATTGTATAGATGGAGATGTTAGAAAACTATAAGGTAGAAAGTACGAAAAAAAAGATTAAGAGAAGTATAGGAAAAGAGGAATGGATCCAAAGGCTCGTAATTATTGGTATGATTCTTTCCTTTCTTATCATACTTGTATTACCGCTATTACAACTATTTACACAAGCTTTTTATGATAAAGATGGAGCTTTCGTTGGTTTAGCGAATTTCAGTAAATATTTCACAACACCAACTTTAGTTCAGTCATTACAAAATACCGTATGGATTTCGGGCGCTACAACAATCATTTCAGTTGCATTAGCTTTCGCTTATGCATATGCAATTGCTCGTACAAATGTTTTTGGAAAGCGTGTATTTCAATACGTAGCATTATTACCATTGTTCGCGCCAACGATGATGCATGGTATTGCGCTTACCTATTTATTTGGTAATCAAGGGTTAGTAACGAAAGGGATGTTTGGTTTATTTGAAGGTATACAAATCCCTTTATATGGCCCAGTAGGAATTGTAATGGCTGAAGTCATGTATACATTTCCACAAGCATTTCTTATATTATTAATTGCTTTTCAAGGCTCCGATTATCGTTTATATGAAGCTTCTAATATGTTAGGAGCGAGTAAAACAAAGCAGTTTTTCACTGTTACTTTACCTAGTGTAAAGTACGGATTAATTAGTGCAATGTTCGTTGTGTTTACACTTAGTTTCACTGATTTTGGAGCACCAAAAATTGTTGGTGGGCAATATAATGTACTTGCTACTGACGTATACAAGCAAGTAATTGGGCAGCAAAATATGCCGATGGGTGCAACTGTCGGAATGATTTTATTAATCCCAGCTATTTTTGCTTTTGCAGTTGATCGTATTACGCAAAGAAAGCAGGCGAATTTCTTATCTTCAAAAGCAGTACCATATAGAATAACAGCTAATAAGAAAAGAGATGTAATCTCATTCATATATTGTAGTGTAATTACTCTTATGATTATTCTTTTGTTTGTTGCAGTCGGTATTGCTGCAAGTGTGAAAGTATGGCCATATAATATGAGCTTTACATTTGAGCATTTTAATTTTTCAAGTTTAACAGGAGATGGACTTGAAGCGTTTAAAAATAGCGTAATTGTTTCAGCAATTACAGCGGTTATTGGGGCGATTTTAACATTTGTATTCGCATATGCAATTGAGAAAATAGATCAGCTACAATTTTTCCGGAAAACAGGTTACTTTTTCTCTATCGTACCTTTGGCGATTCCAGGTTTAGTGCTTGGGTTAGGATACGTCTTTTTCTTTAGTCAACCAACGATTCAAATCCTTGGACTTTCAGTAACGAATCCGTTTCATTCCTTATATGGCACAATTGCCGTTTTAGTATTAGTAAATATCATTCATTTTTACTCTGTAACATTCGTTACGGCAACGACCGCTTTAAAGAAACTAGATCGAGAGTTTGAACTTGTTTCGCAGTCTATGGGCATTCCGTTTTATAAAACATTCCTTCGAGTAACAGTCCCGATGTGTTTACCAGCAATTTTAGAAATGGTTATGTACTACTTCGTAAATTCAATGGTAACCGTATCGGCAGTTGTTTTCTTGTACGCAGCTGATTTTAAACTAGCTGCTGTATCAATTGTAAATATGGATGATGCAGGAAATGTGGCACCAGCGGCTGCGATGAGCGTACTCATTGTTGTTACAAATATTGTAGTGAGAGTTTTATATGAATGGGGAACGAAAGCTCTTCGTAACCGAACGTCGCAATGGCAAAAAAGATAAGTAAGAAAGGTGATGGATAAAATGAAAATGGAAGCAGTTATTTTTGATTGGGCAGGTACGACAGTTGATTACGGATGTTTTGCACCACTGGAAGTATTTATGGAGATTTTTTATAAACGTGGTGTTGAAATTACAGCTGAAGAAGCTCGTAAGCCAATGGGATTATTAAAAATAGATCATGTAAGGGCACTAACAGAGATGCCTCGTATTGCGAGTGAGTGGAATCGTGTCTTCGGACAATTACCAACAGAAGCAGACATTCATGAGATGTATGAAGAATTTGAAGAAATTCTCTTCGCCATTTTACCGCGCTATGCGTTGCCGATTAATGGAGTAAAAGAAGTGATTGCTTCATTACGAGAAAAAGGCATTAAAATTGGTTCAACAACTGGTTATACAAGAGGAATGATGGACATTGTAGCAAAGGGAGCAGCATTACAAGGATATAAACCTGATTTTCTCGTTACGCCAGATGATGTTCCAGCAGGTCGTCCATACCCGTGGATGTGCTATAAAAATGCGATGGAACTTGGTGTATATCCAATGAATCATATGATGAAAGTTGGAGACACGGTATCAGATATGAAAGAGGGAAGAAATGCTGGAATGTGGACAGTTGGTGTAATTCTTGGCAGTAGTGAGCTCGGTTTAACGGAAGAGGAAGTTGAAAATATGAATCCGGTAGAGCTTCGCGAAAAAATGGAAGTGGTTCGTAATCGTTTCATTGAAAACGGGGCACACTTTACGATTGAAACGATGCAGGAACTCGAAAACGTAATTGAACATATCGAGAAACAAGAACTTATTATTTCATAAAAGGGGCACGGGATCATGAATGAAAATCACTATTTATTACTAACGCCAGGACCATTAACGACAACAAAAACTGTAAAAGAAGTTATGTTATATGATTGGTGTACGTGGGATGTTGAATATAATACGATGGTGCAAGATGTAAGAAATAGACTTGTATCATTGGCAACAAAGGAAGAAGAGAAATATACAACTGTTTTAATGCAAGGAAGCGGTACGTTTTCAGTTGAATCTGTAATTGGTTCTGTTGTTCCTAAAAACGGAAAGCTTCTCGTTTGTACAAATGGTGCGTACGGTAAGCGAATTGTGCAAATGGCAGAGATGTTACATATAGATGTGGTGGTCAATCAAACAGAAGAGTGGGAGCCAACTAATATTATAGAAGTAGAAAAGTTATTGCAACAAGATAAAGAGATTACTCATATTGCAGTTGTTCATTGTGAAACAACAACAGGTATTATTAATCCAATTGTAGATGTATGCAAATTAGGGAAGCAATACGGAAAAGTTACACTGGTTGATGCAATGAGTAGTTTCGGTGGTATTGAAATAGATATTGCTGATTTGCAAATTGATTTTCTAATTAGTAGTGCGAATAAATGTATTCAAGGTGTTCCTGGATTCGGCTTTGTCATCGCAAAACGTGATGAACTATTGAAATGTAAAGGGCAAGCCCGTTCTTTATCATTGGATTTATATGATCAGTGGGAAACGATGGAAGAACAAAATGGGAAATGGCGTTTTACTTCACCAACTCATATTGTACGTGCTTTTTATCAGGCGTTGCTTGAATTAGAAGAAGAAGGCGGAGTAAGAGCACGTTACAATCGATATTATAATAATCAAAAACTATTAGTGAACAGAATGAAAGAAATCGGCTTTAAGCCATTAGTAGATGAAAAATATCAATCTCCTATTATTACATCTTTCATTTATCCAGAAGGGGAATTCGAGTTTCAACGATTATATAACGAATTAAAGCGTGATGGCTTTGTTATTTACCCTGGGAAAATTTCGAAAGTAGATACGTTCCGCATTGGAAATATCGGTGATGTACATGAAGAAGATATTAATCGTTTAGTTGATAGTATTGCTAAAGGAGTTGTTATAGGTTGAAAGTATTTTGCTTAGGTGGAGCAGGTAAAATATGTCGTGAAGCAATTTTGGATTTAGTTCAATTTTCATCATTTGAGACGATTACAGTAGCCGATTTTAATGAAGAAGAGGGTCGTAAAGTAGTAGAGTGGTTAAATGATCCTCGTGTTGATTTTGTAAAAGTCGATGTGACAAATCATGAGGATACGGTCGCAAAAATGAAAGGCTATGACATTGTAATGGATGGCACGACGATAAAGTTAAATGGACTGTCTACGCGCTGTATTGCGGAAGCAGGGTGTCACGGTGTGAACTTGAATGGATTTGGTGAAGAAAATGAATCGCATTCGATATTTGTTCAAAATGAAAAAACGTGTTTACCTGGTTTTGGTATGACGCCAGGTGTAACGCAAATGATGGCAATGCATGCAGCAAATCAGCTAGATAGTGTAGAATCAGTTCGTGTAAGTCACGGTTCGTATCGTCCAATTGCTTTTTCAGCATCAATTACAGAGACAACGACATATGAATATGATCCGCATTTACCATCGCGTACAGTGTATGAAGACGGTGAGTTTAAGCAAGTGCCTCCGTTTGCGCGCCCAAGAGAAATTGAATTGCCAGCGCCTTACGGTAAAACAACACAGTATATAATCCCGCATTCTGAAACGATTACGTTAGCAAAAGCACTAGAAAATAAAGGTGTTAAACTGATTGAAACAAGAGGAACTTGGCCAAAGCAAAATATGCAGCTCGTACGTGCCTTATATGATTACGGTATTTTACGTAATGATCAGATTGAAATAGACGGTAAAGAAATTGGTATTATGGATTGTATTTCGAAATATTTACTACAATCGAAAGAAGGACAAGAAACAGAAATTTATGGTTATGCACTTCATGTAGAAGTAATAGGTATGAAAAATAATGAGAAACAGCGACATGTTTTATATCATACACACCCGCTATCTGATGGATCAATCAAAGGATGGGAAGAATTAAGAGCCTATACGAGGAACGTCGGTATTCCATTTGGGATTGCTACAGAGCTAATTGCAAATGGAAATGTAAATAAAGTTGGTGTTGTTACGCCTGAAGAAGCTTTCGAAAATCCACAAATAATTTTCGATGAACTAGAAAAGCGCGGTATTCATATTCATGAAGAAGTTTTTACTGAAAAAGAGAATTATAACTTTGTATAAGCAAAGAATTTCATGAGGTAGATATAAATGGGGTGAAGCTATGTCTGTAGTAGGAGAAGAAAGAAAGCGAAACATTCTTGAAAAGGTAGAGTTTAAAGGGAAAGTGAAAGTTTCGGAGTTAGCGAGAGAGTTTGCAGTATCAACAGAAACAATTCGCCGTTATTTAGAAGAATTAGATCGTGAAAAAAAGCTGAAGAAAGTGTATGGAGGAGCTGTTCAACTTCCAGGAGCTGGGGTAGAGGCACCGATGTTAGAAAGAGAGATGCTGCATATAGAAGAGAAGAAAAGAATTGGTTATAAAGCAGCGACATTTGTGGAAGATGGTGATGTCATTGCCATTGATGATGGGAGCACACCACTTCAAATGGTTCCATACCTTGTTCATCGCAAAAACTTAACAATTGTAACAAGTTCATTTCCAGTAGCAACACAATTAATTTCTTCTATTAATAAAAAGATGTTTCATGGTGAAGTTCTATTTATTGGCGGAAAAGTATCTCCAAAGCATTCACGTGTGTCAGGATCTATTTCCCAGCAAGTTATCCATCAATTTCATTTTCATAAAGCGTTCGTTTCGATTGATGGATTGTTACCAAGTTTTGGGGTTTCCAGCTTTGAATTAGAAAAAGCGAAACTGTCAGAAGCGATGATTAAACTAGCTGAGAAAACATATATTTTATGTGATCATACAAAGGTAGGCGTAAAAGGGAATTATAGAATAGCGGGATTTTCTCGTATTCAACATGTCATTTGTGATAAGAAAATGCCATATAGTTTTGAAGAAGAAGCTAAAAAGCATAATATTCAATGGACTGTTTGCTAGCAATCCAGCTTTCATGGATAGTTGGAATCACTTAACATAAATTTTGATATGATTTTGAATAGTGGGAGAAAAGATTTGTATTCGTGCAAAAAGTGGACACATTTTCTCATTTCCTTCATATAATTTACCAATAGAAAAAAAGTTGGCTGGAGGAAAGAGGGGACGGGAATGTCGGAACGGATATATAATAAACTTGTATTGTACACGAATATTTTGCAAAAAATCGGTGTTATTAATGAAAAAGAAAAAAGTGAAATTCTTCATACGATAGGTAAGAAGGCCCTTTGAATAAAGGGCTTTTTATTTTTTATAGCCGGAAATATAAATTTAATGTAATTAAAAAATGTAACATATTTAACTTTAGCAGGTAATCAAATTGAAGATGTGACATCACTTGCTAAAATGAATCATCTTAAAGTATTAGATTTACCTAGTAATGAGTTAAAGGATATTACGCCATTATCAAATTTAGTAAACTTACAAAAACTTGATTTAGAAGCAAATTATATTTCGGACTTATTGCCAATTAGTCAGTTGAAAAAGTTAGTATTGGTAAGTTTTGTTGCGAATGAAATTCGTGATGTTAGGCCAGTTATAGAACTAAGTAAGAAAGCTTACATTAATGTTCAAAATCAAAAAGTCTTTTTAGGTGATGATTTCGTAACGCGTGAACAATATGCGCATTTTTTATATAATGCAATAACTAAATGATAAATGAGAAAAATACGTTATTCTTTAATAAGAAGAATAACGTATTTTTTATATGTACAAGATTAAGTAGGTAATAGACAGGAGTGTTTACATGTGAGTCGCCTATTTTTACGAGGAGTGGTGAAACCGTATTGACAAAAAGGCTTTCTCATGTGATAATTCAATTAAATTTTTAGAATAATCAAAAAATACTCCTTTTACATAGAAAGGATTTGAACATTATATTAATATTACGCCGGGGGTGACGAAATGTTATTTTTTCTGAAGAAATGGAATGAATTAAAAGATGTGAAAGCAGAGTTGGCACTTCGCGATTGGTTTTATGGCACAAAAATTAGTTTATCGATGTGTACGTCAAAAGAGCCATTAACATTTTTAGTGAATGTAGAAGGAAGAGATAAAGGGTTATTTTCGGAAGAGGATTTTATCGTTGTAAATTGCATGTGTGAGCCAGTATTTGAGAACGAAGAAAAGCCAGCTTCAGAATCTTTTATGCACGCGGATATTTATAAAAAAAGCAGTGCGGAATGTATTTTACAAGTGCAAACTGTAGATAGCCATTTAATGTCAGAGTTATATGGGAAAGAAGGAGAAGTAACATTCGAGAAACGTAGCGTGGAACGTGTTTTTGGAAAAGAAGGTATTACAGAAATGACAATTCCAATTGTAGAAGATGAAAAAAAATTCGCTAATTTATTAGAAAGTAATGTTCCGAATTTTGTTGAAGGCGGTGGGGTAGTTCTTGTTCATAATTACGGAATGATTGTGTGGGGGAAAACTCCAGAAGAAACGAAAAAATGGTTGGAAGGTATAGAGTATTTAATGAACTATCACGTAAAGCTTTTGATGATAAAAGGGGCAAAGAGTTCTGTGATATAAAAAATTATTAACAATGGTTATCATTCCAAATAAATGAAAGCGTTTTAAAAATAATTTTACTCATAAAATATAGGTCTCCTTATTATATATAGATTACATGTTGACATGTAAGGAGGAACATATTTTGCGAGTTAAATATCATTTTCTGCCGAAACAGCAGGTTACCTTTTGCAAAATGAATGATTCCGGTGAACGGGCATTGCAAATTATGAATGAAACGGGATTTCGAGCAATCCCTGTATTAGCAGAAGATGAGAAGAAATTCACAGGGATTATTTATAAAGTAGACCTTTTAGAAAAGAAGTGTAATAGCGGATTAGAACATGTAAGTACGGGAGATGTGCTAGAGGATTCATATGCGTTTATTTTTGAAAAGGATTCTTTTTTCAGAGCTTTTTATGTTATTCGTCGTCTTCCATTTTTAGCGGTTTTAAATGATTATAATGAATTTGTTGGTATTTTAACACATTCTAATGTATTTGATGTTATTGAAGATTCGTTCGGTATGCGAACGGGTGGGTATATATTAACGATTGCAACACAAGATTGTAAGGGAACGATTAAAGAAATTGGGACATTGTTAAAGGCATACAATATCGGTGGAATGTTTACTTTAGATAACGGTGATCAATATATTCGCCGTGTTATCGTAAATATATCAGATGAGTTAAATGAAAAAACATTAAAACAATTAATTGGAAGAATAGAGAAAAAGGGATTTCGGGTGAGTCACGTAGATTATATTTAAATTGAAAAAGGTACTCATCTACTATGTGTAGATGAGTACCTTTTTTAGTAGGGTATATGAATTTTATTTCGAAACGGGTGGTGGAGATAATGCTAAATCAGATAAAAAGATGAAGTCTGCATGCTCGCGAATTTTAGGAATAGAAGTTTCGATAACACGTGATGTAATTTCCCCTGGAGGGCCAACGTGTCCGATAGCTACCATAATGGGTTTTTCTTGAATTGTTTTTATGAGTAATTGGGCTTGTCTTGAAACATGATCTGCCGTATATACATCATCAAAAAATAGTTGGTTTTCAATAATAGGTACCCCTAATTGTTTACCGACTTTTGGGACAACACTATTAGGGTTTGTTTTACTATCTAAATAAAATAAACCGTGTTTTTTACAGGCAGAAAGTATAAGACGTACAATTCTTTCATCAGCGGTTACTTTTGATCCCATATGATTGTTCATTCCAATTGCATGCGGCACTTCTTGAATTGCTTGTTCGAGTCGATTGTTTATTTCTTCATCACTTAAATCTGTTGTAATCGCTTTTGGTCCAAGCCATTCTTTCTTTCCTTTAATTGGCTCCATTGGCATATGTATAATAACTTCATGACCTTTTTTATGGGCTGCTATCGCATCTTCTTTAGTGGAAGGCAGAAATGGCATAACAGCAATAGTGAGTGGAATAGGAAGTGATAACATTTTATCCGTTCCTTTCATATTATTGCCGAAATCATCGATGACAATAGCAACTTTATTCGTATGGGCGTTTGCTTGAATAGGAAATAAGAAAAAGGGTACGAACAGGGTAAAAACGAGCAATGTAATAGTATATTTGCGCATATAAATATTTCCTTTCTATTTTATAAATCATCATTATGTTTTGCGTTTTTATATAAATTAAACAAAAAATGTCGAAGAAAAGTATATGGAAAATGGAGAACCCACTGTTTACTTGGTATTTATAAAAAAAGAAGATGAAAAAAATGTCTATTATTGCGAATGTATTTACAAAGATAGAATAATTTGTAATAATTCTCAAAGTGAGGGTAAAGATTTGTAAATTACAGGGAGAAAATGTTAAAATTTCTGATTCTTCAAATTTGAATGTGATTAAGAAGTTGAAAGATCAATGTAGAAGTGACGTTGAGAGCATGGGAGAATACTAAGGGGGATATGGATGTTTACTGTAAAAAGGAAGTACACATTAGAAAAGCTTTCGCATGATATTCATATGAAACGTGAAGAAATGATTCAATCAGGATTGACGAGTGGATTAAATAGTATGGAGACAATTCAAGTTAGTCAAGAATTGGACAAGCTTATTTTACAGTATCAGCGTTATAAAGAAAAACAAACACCGAAATGGTTTTCGATTATAAAGGTACCTATTTTTCAAATAGGGTATGAAGGAAAATCGAGTAATTTTTGGCGAATGCTTGTGGCTGGTTTTATGAAATAAGTATAATTATCCTTTTGGGATAAGGATAATTATACTCTGTGTAATGGAATCTCAATATGAACTGTCGTTCCTTTGCTTTCTTTACTATCAATAAAAATGTGCCCATTGTACATCTCTACAATTCGTTTACATATGACAAGTCCAAGACCTGTTCCAGTATCTTTATTAGTAAAGAACGGATGAAAGAGGTGTTTTTGAATATGTTTTGGAATTCCTTTTCCGGTATCAATAATTTGCAATTGTGCGTGTTTTTCATTGTTTGTTACTACAATGGTTAATGTATCCCCAGAAGTCATAGCTTCAATTGCATTTTTGGTAATATTTAAAACCACTTGTTTCATATGGTCTTTTGAGCAACGTATATGAACAGGATGGTCTGGCAAATGTAAATGGAATATAATATTATGCAAATTCGCCTCAGATTGAATAATTACGGCTACCTCAGTAAGAATCGTTCTTACATCATATGTTTGTTCAATGATGGCAGTTGGCTTTCCAAGAATAAGAAATTCGCTTACAATCTCATTAATACGTTCTATTTCTTGTTCAATCACTGAAAAGTAGAACTGATCCTGTTCATCTCTATGTTTCTCTTTTAATAGGGCAACGAGTCCTTTAATTCCAGTAAGAGGATTACGGATTTCGTGAGCTGTACTAGCCGCAAAAGTTCCAACCAATTCAATTTTTTGTAGTTCATTTTGTTGTCTTTCTAGTTTTGTTTGCCGTTTTAATAACATATATTGAGCAAGTAAAAATAAAATAGACATTAAAAATAAAGTAGCTGTACATTCTATTGAAACTAACCGGTATAAGGTTTGTTGATGAATAGGTAACGGAGAAACAGAGACCTTCCAGTTTAATCTTTGGAGTGGGGTAGTAAGCATATTAGAATGCTCATCGCTTGTTTCATTATTATCATCGGTTAGAAAAACTACATCATGTTTATCAGTCACTTCGAAATGATATTGTGGTTTAATAGCATTTAAAGAGGATGAAATGTAGTCAAAGCGTAAACTAGCTAACAATAATCCAGAGAGTTCCTTTTGTTTATTAAATATTGGAGAGGCAATCATAATAGCCTGATGCCCAAGGACGCGATCTGTTATAACTGATGATACAGTTGTTTTCTTAGATTGTAATGCATCTTGAATGTACTGGCGGTCAGAGACATCAACGTGCGTTGATTCACCTTCGGATGCGAGTGTAATTATCCCATCTGTCGTAGCGTAATATAGACCAGAAAAACGTTCATCATTTCCATCTGTATCGTGTACAATCTGTTTAATTCCATTTATGTTTCCTGTTTCGGTTCCTACAACTTTTGCGAGCATTTCTAAGGCAGAAATAGCTTCACCAAGGTGATGGTCCAAATAGTCTCTATATAAAAAGAGAACAGTATGAGCAGATAGTTTGTTTTCCTGTTTCATTTGATAAGTGTGATACGAAAAAAATGTGGCACCGATCCCTATCGTAGGCAGTATAACAAGCAGTATGTAACAAACTATGCTTTGTAATTTGACTTTCAAAATTGGTACTCCTTCTTTTTTATTATCATTATATATAAACTATGTTAAAATTGTCATGTTTTTATTTAAGAATCATTTGCATTATATTAGGGAAAGGAAAAGGGATGAGTGAATGTTCATTCGGAAATTGTAATGAAGTACTACATTGCTTTTCTTTTTGTTGCGGAGAATTTAAGTGAAGGGTTGAAATGGTATGACATCAAATAATGAGCGAGAAGATATTTCTCAATCTTTAAAAGTATTTATTGCATTATCCCGTGTACATCGTTCTGTTATGGATATTACAAATAAATCCATTCAAAGTAACGGATTAAATCCAACTGAGTTTGCTGTATTAGAACTCCTATATCATAAAGGAGGCCAACCACTTCAGCAAATTGGTGAGCGTATTTTAATAGCTAGTGGTAGCATTACATACGTTGTAGATAAGCTAGAGAAAAAAGGGCTTGTAAAGCGAATTCCATGTCCAAATGATAGACGTGTAATTTATGCACAATTAACGGAGTCTGGAGAGAACTTTATTGCTTCTATCTTTCCAGGTCATAAGCAGGTTATACATCAGTCTTTTGAAATGTTAACGAAGGATGAGAAGGATGAATTACTTGATCTATTGAAAAAAATCGGAAAGTATGAAAAATGATGTTATGTTCCAAAGGGGCTTTGGATAAAGAAATCCAAAGCTTTTTTGTTTGCATATAATCAAGATAGTAACTGCCGAATTTTGGTGAAGAATAAGAGGAGATTCGTAAGTAGGCATTGAATTATAGTAAAGATACATATAACGGAGAGGGGGCTCGTTCATGTCATTTAAAGACTATGAATATAAACGGCCAAATATTGAAGAAATAAAAGAGAAATTTACTGTTGCTTTAGAAAAATTCGATAATACAAAAACGATTGAAGAACAAAAACAAGTAATCAATTCAATTAATGAAATTCGCAATGATTTTGGTACAATGGGGAATCTTTGTTACATTCGTCATTCTGTGGATACGACAGATGCCTTTTATAAGGAAGAACAAGATTTCTTTGATGAATACTCTCCAGTTGTACAAGGTTATGGAACGAAGTATTATAAAGCGTTAATTAATTCTCCATTCCGTGAAGAATTAGAAGCATATTATGGGAAGCAATTATTTGCTTTAGCTGAATGTGATTTAAAAACATATTCAGATGAAGTAGTGAAAGATTTACAATTAGAGAATAAATTGTCTTCACAATATACACAATTATTAGCATCTGCAAAAATTGACTTTGCAGGAGAAGAAAGAACGTTATCGCAACTTATTCCTTTTATGCAAGGAAAAGAAAGAGGCGAACGTAAGGCAGCAAGTGAAGCATACTACGGATTTTTAGCTGAGAATGAGGGAGAATTAGATCGTATTTATGATGAGCTTGTTAAAGTGAGAACGAAAATCGCGAAATCACTTGGTTTCAAGAACTTTGTTGAATTAGGATATGCAAGAATGTATCGTACAGATTATAATGCTGAAATGGTTGCGAACTATCGTCAGCAAGTATTGGATTACATAGTTCCGGTTGCAACAGAGTTAAGAAATAGACAAAAAGCACGCATCGGTGTAGAAAAGCTCGCTTATTATGATGAAAACTTTGAGTTTGCTACAGGTAACCCAACGCCAAAAGGAGATGCGGATTGGATTATTAATCATGGGAAAACGATGTATAAAGAGTTATCAGCTGAAACAGATGAATTTTTCAATTTTATGCTAGATAACGATTTATTAGATTTAGTTGCGAAAAAAGGAAAAGCTGGTGGCGGATATTGTACATATATCGAGAATTATAAAGCGCCGTTCATTTTCTCAAACTTTAATGGAACGTCTGGTGACATTGATGTACTAACACATGAAGCGGGCCATGCTTTCCAAGTATATGAAAGTCGTAAATATGAAATTCCAGAGTATAATTGGCCAACATATGAAGCGTGTGAAATTCATTCTATGAGTATGGAATTCTTTACATGGCCATGGATGAAGTTATTCTTTGAAGAAGATGCAGATAAATATTATTTCTCACACTTAAGTTCAGCTCTTCTATTTTTACCGTACGGTGTATCTGTTGATGAGTATCAGCATTATGTATATGAAAATCCAGAAGCATCACCAGCAGAGCGTAAGTCAGCATGGCGTAACATAGAGAAGAAGTATTTACCACATCGTGATTATGAAGATAATGATTATTTAGAGCGCGGTGGTTTCTGGCAACGTCAGGGACATATTTATAGTTCACCGTTCTACTATATTGACTACACGCTAGCTCAAATTTGTGCACTACAATTTTGGAAACGTGCGAGAGATAATAGACAAGAGGCATGGGAAGATTATGTGAATCTTTGTCAACAAGGTGGAAGTAAGTCATTCTTAGAATTAGTAGAAGTTGCAAATTTAACATCGCCATTTGCTGAAGGTTGTGTAAAAAGTGTAATTACAGAAATTGAAGCATGGTTACGCGCAGTAGACGACACAAAATTGTAAAAAAACATGCGTTTTTTTCACATGTTTAACATCGACATAATGGAAAAATGATGAGATAATAAAAGAAAATTCAGAATTATCAACGGGGTGTTTCTAATAAGGAGCACCTCTTTTCACCAACAAAAGGGGGGAAAGAATTATGCTTCAATCTAATATGGATGTTAGTTTAGAAACTTTAGTGCACTCATTACAGTCTACACGAAGCACACTGTTATCAGAAATTGAAATGTTAAATGATACGGAGGTGAATGTAAAGCCACGCCGTGATAAATGGAGTATTATTCAAATTTTGCATCACTTACATTTAGTTGAACAGTCTGTCACATCTGCCCTTGTATATGCTTTGCAAAAAAAAGAAAGAAAACTTGCTCCATTTAAAGACCTCCAGCTTACGCTTGATCGCACACATAAACGAGAAGCTCCTCAACAAATGAAACCAACAGAAACATTAATGAAAAAACTACAAGGCATTCAATTACTAGAACATTCACGACAAGAATTATTACACGCGCTGCATAGCGTAATAGATGAAAAAGAATTATTTGAAAACGGATTAAAGCATCCTGTTTTTAATGATTTGAATTTATACCAATGGGTTCAATTTCTTGATTTGCATGAGCAAAGACATCTTACACAACTAAAAGAAGCGAAACATGCAATTTTACAGCGTTAAAGTGAAACTTTAATCAGTGGGGAGGGGCATCCCGCACCAATCGGGCATTTACGGGCAGCCCGACTTCACCCTAACTTCTTAGCTTTACATCCAAATTTTGAGGTGGGAGTCTTACTGCCCACAAATAGCGGGATAAAGTGAAAGAAGTGGGGAACCGCTTCTTTTCTTTTTTACTTATGCATAGTTTTCTTTCACATTTTGGAATACTACATGGAGAAAAGAAAAGAAGGAGTTGAAAAACATGTCAAGGAAAAAGAGAGAAGAAGAGCGCGCCTGGAAAGCTCGAAAAGAAAATCAAAAGCCACATGGGAAAGTGAAAGCTTTTGCAGAATTAGTTGAAGGAACAGAAAAAACGTGATGAACTCCATCACGTTTTTTGTATGAGCGGGAAAGTTAATAAGAAGGTTGTACCTGTACCTTTTTCGCTTATAATATCAACTTTTCCATCCATTGCTTGAATGACACTGAAGACGACCATCATTCCAAGTCCGGTCCCTTTCTCTTTCGTTGAGTAGAAAGGTGACCCAAGGCGTTTTACTTGTTCTTGATCCATACCAACTCCTGTATCTTTTATATATAATTGTATATGTTTATGGTCTGGAACTAATGTAAGAATAAGGTCACCACCTGTAGGCATAGCCTCAATACAGTTTTTAAAAATATTTAATAAGCATTGGTTCAGTTTTTGTTTTTCGCCAGCGATAAAGAAAGAGGTACTTTGTTTTATATAATGTATACGAACATTTGTTAAATTGGCGAGAGGTGTGATCAAAGACAACGCATGAAGTAATTCTTCTTCTACTTGTAATCGTTGTTCTTTTTCAATACTCGGTTTCGCAAAAGTTAAGTAGTCGGTAAGAACATGATTTGCTTGTTCGATACCATTGATGGCTATGTCGATATATAATTTTCGCTCTTCCTCAGAACATGTATCCGACTGTAAAAGTTGCAAAAATCCTTTCGTTGAAGTTAAAGGATTGCGAATTTCATGAGAGATGGAAGCTGCCATTTCACCGATTAAATGAAATTTTTCGGCGTTCATAAGTTCATTTTGGAGACGAACTTGCGTCTGTAATATGTGTAGTAAATATAAAATAAGGATCGTGCCAATCATCGTACATAGTTCGTATACAATGATATGTGGTATATAATCTGCCCTATTTGTAACCTCTGAAAGGAAGAAAGGTATCCAACCAAACCCGTATGTGAGACTGTAAAAAATAGCAAGTGTTATTTTTACATGATTAGAACTTCGATTAAAAAGTTTGTATGTCAATAGTAGAACAATAAATAGGAGGATAGAAGCGATAAAGGATGGAAAAACACCTATTCCTCCTAATAAAAAGCGATATATGTTTAATACAACTAAAATAGAACCCCCAGCAATAGGTCCTCCTGTTAATGTGCCGACAATTAATACGATATGACGCATATCAAATTGAAAACCATTATTTGTTTTTGCTGCAAAAGTGATACATAGTATGGTAGCGAGGCAACACAATACAATAAATATAGCTGAATTTAATTTAGGAGATCGTCTCCCTTTCTGATTCCAAAATAAATGATATACAAGCATTGTAACGAGAATGGATAATATATTTAAAAAGAGGTAAATAATAAAGAGCTTCAGTGGGGTGCCTCCTCTCTTCTAACATCAAATTAATCATACTATAAAATGAAAGAAATGAAATGAGAAATAGCGGAAAAATCAGAAATTTTTTCTGGTAGTATACAATATGTTACAATAATCTTTGTCAATGAAAGAAGAAATTCCGTGCACTGCATGGGAGAGGTTCGCGAACTCCCTCTATAAAAAACTATGGAAACAACAATATCCTTAGGTATTGTTTTGTTTTTTTATTGTGACAGTTCAAGAACGTTCTTTCTTCTTATTCGTAGTAGAGAAGGAGAATGAGTGAAATGAAAAAAGAAAAAGCAGTTGTTGTTTTTAGTGGTGGACAAGATAGTACAACATGTTTATTTTGGGCAATGCAACAGTTCGCAGAAGTGGAAGCTGTAACGTTTAACTACAATCAACGTCATAAGTTAGAAATTGATTGTGCAGTAGAAATCGCGAAAGAGCTAGGTATTAAACATACGGTACTAGATATGAGCCTATTAAATCAACTTGCTCCAAATGCGTTAACGAGAACGGATATGGAGATTACACATGAAGAAGGTGAATTGCCATCGACATTTGTAGATGGACGAAATTTACTATTCTTATCATTTGCTGCGGTATTAGCAAAACAAGTGGGAGCACGTCATATTGTAACGGGTGTATGTGAAACTGATTTTAGTGGTTATCCAGATTGCCGTGACGTGTTTGTGAAATCATTAAACGTTACATTAAATTTATCTATGGATTATCCGTTTGTTATTCATACACCACTTATGTGGATTGATAAAGCAGAGACATGGAAATTATCAGATGAACTTGGAGCATTCGAGTTTGTTAGAGAAAAAACATTAACGTGTTATAACGGAATCATTGGTGATGGTTGCGGTGAATGTCCAGCATGTCAACTTCGTAAAGCAGGATTAGATAAGTATCTACAAGAACGCGAAGGAGCAAACAACTAATGGATAACTTTTTTGGATTTCGCATCGTAGAAAATTTGCAAAAAATGGACAAGGATATTCAGCGTGAACAACTCAAATATCATAATAAAAGAGTAATGGTCAGCAAGGAATTTACATTTGATGCAGCGCACCATTTACACTGTTATGAAGGGAAATGTAAAAATTTACATGGACACACATATAAAGTCGTGTTTGGAATTAGTGGATATGTAAATGAAATAGGCCTTGCAATTGACTTTGGAGATATAAAAGAAATTTGGAAAAATGAAATAGAAATTTATTTAGATCATCGTTATTTAAACGAAACATTGCCAGCAATGAATACGACTGCTGAAAATATGGTTGTATGGATTTATGAAAAGATGGCAGAAGCATTAACAAAAGATAATCGTGTGAACGAATACAAGGGAGCTCGTGTTGAATTTGTTCGTCTTTTTGAAACGCCGACTAGTTATGCGGAAGTAAGACGGGAGTGGATGCTCGATGAGTAAAATCCCTGTCTTAGAAATATTTGGCCCGACCATTCAAGGAGAAGGGATGGTTGTAGGACAAAAGACAATGTTTATCCGTACAGCGGGCTGTGATTATAGCTGCGCTTGGTGTGATTCTGCTTTTACATGGGATGGGTCAGCAAAAGAGCAAATTAGACAAATGACACCGGAAGACATTTGGAGTGAGCTTGTAGCAATTGGTGGAGAGAACTTTTCTCATGTTACGATTTCAGGTGGAAATCCTGTTTTACTGAAAAATATGCAATTTCTTCTTTCTATATTAAAAGAGAATGGTATGCGAACAGCGATAGAAACGCAAGGGAGTAAATGGCAAGATTGGTTACTTCAAATTGATGAGGTAACGATTTCTCCAAAACCACCAAGTTCAACGATGAAAACAGATTTTCAGATGTTAGATTCTATTATTCATAAACTAGCAGGGAAAGATTTCAGTTTAAAAGTAGTAGTATTCGATGATCAAGATTTTGAATATGCAGTCAAGATGCACGAGCGTTATCCGAATGTACCATTTTTCTTACAAGTAGGGAATGATGATACGAAAACAGTGGATGATGCAATGCTTATTAAAAACTTATTAGAAAAATATGAGTGGCTTATTGAAAAAGCTGTGCACTGTAAAGAAATGAATGATGCGAAAGTACTGCCTCAGCTTCATGCGTTAGTATGGGGAAATAAACGAGGGGTATAACGAGAAGGGATGTTTAAAATGGTAGGAAGATTAGATGAAGATTTAAAAGATGTAACATTATTAGGAAATCAAAATACAAAATATTTATTTGAATATAGCCCGGAAATTTTAGAGGTATTTGATAATAACCATCCAAACCGTGATTACTTTGTAAAATTCAATTGTCCTGAATTTACAAGTTTATGTCCAAAAACAGGACAACCAGATTTTGCGACAATTTATATTAGCTATATCCCAGAACAAAAAATGGTAGAGAGTAAATCATTAAAGCTATATTTATTTAGCTTCCGAAATCATGGTGACTTTCATGAGGATTGCATGAACGTTATTATGAATGATTTAATTAAATTAATGGATCCACGTTATATTGAGGTATGGGGGAAATTTACACCACGTGGTGGGATTTCAATCGATCCTTACTGTAACTACGGTCGCCCAGGAACTAAGTATGAGGAAATGGCAGACTACCGCATGATGAATCACGATCTATATCCAGAAACAATTGATAATCGTTAATATATATAGAAAGAAAGGATCTGTATGATATACAGATCCTTTCTTTCTATTATATTATGCATGTTGATTAATAACAGTATAGTTTTTATGGCTTACAACTGTAAGAGGTTCCATATCTAGTTCTCTAAAATTCTCCATAATAGTTATATCAACAATCACGGAGTTTGTATTTACTTTTTGAACACGGCCTTGCATTCCACCTTTAAATTCAATGATATCTCCAGTTTCTGCGATCTGCATAAGCAACTCTCCTTGTTACAGTTTTCCCCAAAAAAGAATAATTTGGGATTTTTATTTCCTCTTATTTTGAACTATATTTTCTGATTTGTAAATGTTTCCAAAGTAAAAATTCGAAAAATATTCACTTTTGTAAGGAATATGCACAAAACATGTTGTTAGAAGAGGAATGATAAAAATGCATACATCTTTATATAGGAGTATAATAAAGATGTACAATGACCTATTAAAGTGGGAGAAACTAGGGGCGGTAAAATGATGTTTGAAGTTGTGGGGAGTTTTATAGCGTTATTTTTATTTTTATTTTCTTATATACAGTTGAAAAAAATTCGTCATCAGGAAACAACTACATATTTTGATGGTCTGGATGGGATACATGCTTCGGTAACACATGATAGTGGTGGTGATATGTAACAAGGTGTAACTTTCATTTTCAGCATGTTATGATGAATGTAAGAAATTGTACATAATATAGTTCGTAAGTGATGAATGGAGAGTGGAAAGAATGCGGATTTCTTTTATTCGTCATGGTCGCTTGAATAGTGCTATAGAACCGATGACAATTACTTCATTTCATGAATGGCTGAAGAGGTATGATGGAGATAATGGGAGCAGAGAATGTAACATACCAATAGAAACGATTGAGGCAATTGAATCAGCAAAGTTGATTGTATCGAGCGATCAAAGACGTGTTGTGCAGTCAGCAGCGGAATTAATGGATTCCTTGTCTTTTATACAAAGCTCACTTTTTAGAGAAGTAGAAGTGCCATCGACTTTTTTTGCACCATCATGGTTTAAATGTAAAACTGGGACGTGGTTTTTCATTGGACGTGCTTTATGGATGGTTGGATATCATAAAGAAGTTGAGTCTTATAAAGAAGCGAGAGAACGAGCAAGAGAAGCTGCTAACATGTTACATCGCTATGCGCTTGTACACGGGCGTATAGCGCTAGTAAGCCATAGTTATTTTAATACGATGATTGGTACAGAACTGAGGGCAATGGGGTGGTCTGGGCCTCCTATTTTTCATCGTAAGCCGTGGGGATGTACAGAGTATACATTTCATGAGGCGATGAATGGAAATGTATTAAATACAAAATTAACTTAAAAGAGGCTGTCCAAAAGTAGCTGAATAGCTACTTTTGGCAGCCTCTTTCTTTTTAAAACATGGAAACTAATATACGTAATGGCTTTATTAGATGGGCATATGGTTCGCCAACGAGCATAACGGTTTTATCTTCTTTGTAACCGAGTTTTTCATATAGTGAAAAAGCGCGTTTGTTTTCTAAGTTAACAAGTAAGGCAATTTTTTCATGACCTTTTTCAGATGCATGAAGTTCAGCTGCCTCGATTAATTTAGAGCCAATACCACGTCCACTGTACATACTTGAAACTGACAACGTGTCAATATAATACTCATCAAGTTCAGCTTCTTTTTCTAACGTAATGGATTCATCTCCATGTAACTCTCTTAAGTAGCGTACAATTGGTGCATCAAGTTGTTCAGCGTCACTACCGTGATAAACGACAATAACCCCAACTACCTTTCCGCCTTGTTCAGCCACTAAACAGTTTTCATAGCTCAATCGATTATTTTCTTTTGCGAACCATGTTTCAAGTCCTAGTATTACTTTTGCTTCAACTGTGCTACCTGTGATTTTTTCAGCAATTTCGTGCAGAGCGTTATACAGTAAAGGTGCTACTTCTACCGCATCTGTCTTTTTTGCTTTCCGAATCATAGTATCCCTCCTAGTTCTACGTATATATTGTAGCATAAAAAAAAATATCAAACAGTGATTTGGAACTTTGTTATACAGGGTGTCAAAAAGTTTGATATAGAGAAGTAGCTATGTTAGTATATGATATTTAGTGCGAATATAATAAAGTGATATAGCTATAAAAATAATGAAAGTGCATTACATAATAGTAACGGGATAATTTTACCGTTGTCGACCTATAGAAGATGCGATAAAATAAAATATTGCAGAGAGGTGAAATACATGGATGAACAATTAGCAAATACAATTTTGGATCAGCTGAAAAATGGTGAAATAAAGGAGTATATTGCAACGAAAGATGTATTTTATACGTTCAGAGAAGTTGTTGTAAATCGAGAAGATTTTAAACATATTATTGGGAACGCACAGCGTGGTGGACAGGTAATTTATACATATTCAGAAATGCCACGTTCGTAAATAGAAGATAAGGGAGAGGAGAATTATGGGCGATTTTAAACAAGGCATATTACCACATTGGGATTATATGTGGAAAGATAGAGCTGGGAATAGATTTATGGGAATGGTTATGTATCCAGAGAAACGAAAGTGTTCAGCGAAAATGCTTCAAAAAATAAAACGGGCATATGAGCAAGCGGCAGAGATTAAAGTAACTGTACAAGTTCAGCGTACATACCAGTACGTAGAAGGAATGATCGTATACTTTGATGAAGAAGCTCCTGTATGTACGTTACTTGATAAAGATGAGAATCCCCATCATATATTTGTGAAAGATATTTTGCGCATTGAGCATTGTGAATAAACATATAAATTTTTTTCATAAATAAATTGAAGTTCCATAATAATAATCCTTTTTTATAATAGTTATCTTTTAGTATGTAACGAGGAATAAGAGTATATGTATAATATTTAATAAAGTAAATTGGATAAATGTAATCGTTTTTTGGAACAGATTATCGTTTAAAGTCTGTTCTTTTTTGCGTGATGCTGGAGAAATATATTCCTCCAGCATTTACCGTTTTATGACAAAAAATATTGTTAACTTTTTTTAAAATAAGGTTAAATCCGTTGACAACTTTTTCGAAAAGCACTTTATTGACATGAGTTTTAGAATGTTGTTTCATAGTCATTGTATTGAAAAAAATCGACGGTCATGTCGAAAAGTAAAAGTTAAAAAAAGAAAGAATTTATACATATATCTTGTGTCTTGTTTTGAAACGTAATACAATATATAGAGAAATCGAGAAACGACATACAGAGAATATAGATTGGAGAGGGAGGGTCGGAAATGTTAGTTGCATATGATTCTATGACAGGAAACGTGAAGCGTTTCATCCACAAATTAAATATGCCGGCCGTTCAAATTGATGAAGATCTAGTACTAGATGAAGAATTTATTCTTATTACGTATACAACAGGTTTTGGCAATGTACCAGAACGTGTTTTAGACTTTTTAGAACGCAATAATGACAAATTAAAAGGCGTATCTGCAAGCGGCAATCGTAACTGGGGAGACATGTTCGGTGCAAGTGCTGACAAAATTTCTGCTAAATATGAAGTGCCTATTGTATCAAAATTTGAGTTATCTGGAACAAATAATGATGTAGAATATTTTAAAGAAAGGGTGCGGGAGATTGCGACACATTGAACTGAATAATGAAATCACGCAAATGCAGGACGGTTTTTATCAGCTTCATAAAGATAAAGAGGCATTAGAAGTCTTTATGGAAGAAGCTAGAGAG
Source organism: Bacillus cereus group sp. MYBK30-2 (assembly GCF_051915945.1). Lineage (NCBI taxonomy): Bacteria > Bacillati > Bacillota > Bacilli > Caryophanales > Bacillaceae > Bacillus > Bacillus cereus group sp. MYBK30-2. The sequence continues at coordinate 1,645,078 of NZ_JBQAFR010000001.1, read as the reverse complement.
AATACCGTTCATTTTAATAGCGTGGCAGAGCGAATGGAGTATATGAAAGAACACGATTACTATTACAACGTTCTGGACGAGTATAGCTTGGAGGAAGTAGAAGAAGTATATAACATCGCTTATGGTGAAAACTTCGAATTCCAATCTTATATGGCAGCATCTAAGTTCTACAAAGATTATGCGTTAAAAACGAATGATCAAAAACAATACTTAGAAAGCTATGAAGATCGTGTAGCAATTGTGTCATTATACTTAGGACGCGGTGATGTTGCGAAGGCAAAACAATTCGCAAGCATGATTGTAAAACAAAACTATCAACCAGCGACACCAACCTTTTTAAATGCGGGAAGAAGCAGAAGAGGAGAAATGGTGTCTTGTTTCTTGTTAGAGATGGACGATAGCTTAAATTCAATCGGCTTTAACATTAATACTGCGATGCAGCTATCGAAAATCGGTGGGGGAGTAGCTTTAAACTTATCTAAGCTACGCGCACGTGGTGAGCAAATTAAAGGCATTGATAACGCCGCAAGTGGTGTAGTACCTGTTATGAAATTGCTTGAAGATTCGTTTTCATATGCGAATCAACTTGGCCAACGAAAAGGTGCCGGCGCTGTATACTTAAACATTTTCCATTGGGATATTATTGAATTCCTTGATACAAAAAAAATAAATGCCGATGAGAAGAGCCGTATTCAGTCTCTATCAATCGGGATTATCGTTCCAAGTAAGTTCTTTGAGCTTGCTGAGAAAAACGAACCTTTCCATGTTTTCGCGCCTTATACGGTGTTTAAAGAATACGGAAAGCATTTAGATGATATTGATATCGATGAAATGTACGATGAATTAATGAGCAATCCGAAAGTGAAGAAGAAGCCACTAGATATTAGTGCGCGTGATATGCTTATTAAAATTGCGATGATTCAGCTTGAGTCTGGTTACCCATACTTAATGTTTAAATCTAATGCAAATAACCAGCATCCACTGAAGGATATTGGAACTGTGAAGATGTCGAACTTGTGTACAGAAATCTTCCAGCTTCAAGAAACTTCTGAAATAAATGATTACGGTACGGATGACATTATCCGCCGCGATATTAACTGTAACTTAGGTTCATTAAATATCGTAAACGTAATGGAAAATAAAGAAATTCGTGAAGCGGTTCATGCGGGAATGGAAGCTTTAACAGCTGTTTCTGATATGACGATCATTCCGAATGCACCAACTGTGAAAAAAGCAAATGACGAGCTGCATTCAGTTGGACTTGGTGCAATGAACTTACACGGATATTTAGCGAAAAACAAAATTGCTTATGAAAGTGCAGAAGCGAAAGAGTTCGCTCGTACATTCTTTATGATGTTAAATTACTATTCTATTGAGAAAAGTATGGAGATCGCTAAAGAAAAAGGCGAAACATTTAAAGACTTTGATAAATCGGATTATGCAAAAGGCACATACTTTGAAAAATATGAAACGACAGATTATAGCCCAGTAACTGAGAAAGTTCAGCAACTATTTGAAGGAATTCATATTCCAACAAAAGAAGATTGGACAAGTTTAAAAGAGCAAGTGCAGAAGAATGGATTATATAACTCATATCGTCTTGCTATCGCTCCAACACAATCTATCAGTTACGTTCAAAATGCAACTTCAAGTGTAATGCCGATCGTAAGTCAAATCGAATCAAGAACGTATGCTAATGCGACAACATATTATCCAATGCCATATTTATCAAAAGATACGTTCTGGTACTATAAATCTTCTTATGATATGAATCAATTTAAACTAATTGATTTAATCGCTGAAGTTCAAGAACACATTGACCAAGGAATTAGTACAATTCTTTATGTTAATAGTGATATTTCAACACGTGAGTTAGCACGTTACTACATTTATGCACATAAAAAAGGCTTGAAGAGTCTGTATTATACGAGAACACGTAAATTAAGCGTGGAAGAGTGCGTAGCTTGTACTGTTTAATAAGAAAAAGTGGGACATTGTGAGCAGGGTTTTTCTGAACCCTGCTCATGCTTAGTTATCAATTTTTCATGTTTATTTAGAGAGAAGGGGCGATTTAATGCGTGCGGTAAACTGGAACAAAAAAGAAGATGATTTTAGTTTAATGTTTTGGAAGCAAAACATCGCTCAGTTTTGGACAGAAGAAGAAATCGCAGTGTCTTCTGACAAAAATACTTGGGTGCAATTATCAAAAGAAGAGCAAATTGCTTATAAGCGTGTATTAGGTGGTTTAACACTTTTAGATACGAAACAAGGCGGCGAAGGGATGCCTCTTGTACTTGTTCATCTTGAAAATTTACAAGCGAAAAGTGTATTAGCTTTCATGGGAGCTATGGAAGAGGTACATGCGAAGAGTTACAGTCATATTTTCACAACGTTAGCTACGGAAGAAGAAATTGATGATATTTTTGAATGGGTAGATAATCATCCATTACTTGAGAAAAAGGCTGGTATTATTACTAGTTACTATCGTCGTTTATTAAAGCCTGAAGTAACGAAAAAAGAGTTATACATGGCAATGGTAGCAAGTGTGTTCTTAGAAAGTTACTTATTCTATAGTGGATTCTTCTATCCACTTTACTTAGCAGGGCAAGGAAAATTGACTGCAAGTGGTGAGATTATTAACTTAATAATTCGTGACGAGTCAATTCACGGCGTATTCGTTGGTATTTTAGCACAACAAATCTTCGCGGAACTTTCTGCAGAAGAACAACAAGAAGTGCAAAAAGAAACACAAGAGTTATTAATGGAATTGTATGAAATTGAAATGGCATATACAGAAGAAATTTATACTTCTATCGGTCTTGTGGAAGATGTAAATCGTTTCGTTCGTTACAATGCGAATAAAGGACTTATGAACTTAGGACTTGAGCCAAAGTTTGAGGAAGAAGAAATTAACCCAATCGTTTTAAATGGTTTACGTACAGATACGAAAAACCATGATTTCTTCTCTGTAAAAGGAAATGGTTACGTAAAAGCAACAAACGTTGAAAAGTTATCGGATGATGACTTCGTATTCAATTTTTAATATAGTGTTATAGAAAAAGCTGTCTTTATAAAAAAGGCAGCTTTTTTGTATAAGTAGTTTACATAATGTTATTATTTCGTAAAAATGTTTTTATCCCCTAAAAGTCCAATTTGTGAGGAATTATAATCAGTGGGAATAAAGAAAAAACACGGATTAAAGTTATGTTTTTTATATTTAGTGGTATGAGAGATTGAATAACTTATGTCAAAATGAATAAAAAATGAGAAGAAATGAGGCCCGATTCCACCTATACGTTCTTTTTCGTATTGAATTTTTAAATTCTAGAAATTTTGGCTCGGAAATTGCATGAATATTTAAAAAACGATAAAAAGGGGGAATACTCGGTGTGATATATATAGTGATTTGAAAGCGTTTCCTTTCGGCTGTCAATCTTTAAATGGAAATTAGATAGAGAAAGTAGGGGGAATGATAGGTGGGAAAAGTGGTTGGTCTAAAACGTTCATTAGGGCTTTGGTCAATTGTTATGCTAGGGGTCGGGTATATGACACCGATGGTTGGATTTGATACATTTGGGATCGTTTCTGAAAAAACGGGTGGGCATGTTCCAGGAGCTTATCTGATTGCATTAGCAGGGATGTTGTTTACCGCTGCAAGCTACGGCAAAATGGTAAAGGTTTTTCCTACCGCAGGATCTGCTTATACGTATACACAGAAGACAATTAGTGCAAAGCTTGGATTTCTTGTTGGATGGTCAGCATTATTGGATTATTTATTTCTACCGATGGTGAACGCACTATTAACGAGAATTTATATGTCAGCATTTTTCCCGAGTGTTCCTAATTGGATATGGGTCATTGGCTTTGTTCTACTGATTACATTAATAAATATGATTAGCGTAAATGTTACTGCTAACTTCAATACGTTCTTAGTAATATTTCAAGTGCTAGTAATGGCCGTGTTTGTTTTTCTAGTTATAAAAGGTTTACTAGCGGGAGAGGGAACAGGAGAAGTTTTTTCCATTCAGCCGTTTTTTCAATCAGATATACAAATATCACCATTAGTTGCAGGTGCGACAATTCTTTGTTTTTCATTTTTAGGTTTTGATGCAGTAACTACATTTGCAGAAGAGACACCAAACGCGAAGAAGACAATTCCTCGAGCTATTTTTCTTACTGCTTTAATCGGTGGGATTTTATTCATTACTACTACGTATTTTACACAATCTTTTTTTCCGGATACATCTGTATTTAAAGATCAAGAATCAGCATCTCCAGAAATTGCGTTATATGTTGGTGGAAAACTATTTCAAGCTTTCTTTTTAGTAGGAACGCTTATGGGTACACTTGCATCCGGTTTAGCTTCTCATACAAGTGTATCCAGATTATTGTACGTAATGGGGCGAGATAATGTAATTCCGAAGAAAATATTCGGATACATTCATCCTCGCTGGCGAACTCCAGTATATAATATTATTTTGGTAGGAGTTATTTCGCTCTCCGCTATATTCATTGATTTAGAAACGGCAGCATCTCTTATTAACTTTGGGGCGCTTATTGCATTTACATTTGTTAATTTATCTGTAATTTCTTACTATATCATTAAGAAAAAAAGATATAAAACGATAAAAGACTGTTTAAATTTCTTAGTTATGCCTATTTTAGGTGCTGGTACTGTAGCAGTATTATGGTTTAACCTCAATATTCATTCACTTATTCTGGGACTTTGCTGGGCTGCTATTGGAATTGGGTACCTTCTATATATTACAAATATGTTCCGTTCAGCTCCTCCGCAAATGCATTTTGAAGAAGTACAGGAAATGTAAAAAGCAAAAGACATCGGATAAATTCCGGTGTCTTTTGTTTTTTTATATTTGATAATCATGCAATATTGCATAAGTCATTCGAAAATTCATAAGTAGGGGGATGACACGATATGATTAACATAGTATTTTCACTTGGCACGATTATTGCTTTGTACAATTAGTAAAAATATAAAGCGGGGTGTTATTGTGCCAATTCAATCAGAAAAACAAACAAATACAGTTGAGCTTGAAAATCCTTTAGAGGAATTTCAAGCTATATTAAAAGAGGCGCTTCATTTTTTACGTTATCCAGACGAAGTATTCGAATTTCTGAAAAAACCGATGCGCTTTTTAGAAGTAAGCATTCCTGTTCGAATGGATGATGGAACAACAAAGGTATTTCAAGGGTATCGCGCTCAGCATAACGACGCAGCAGGGCCAACAAAAGGCGGTATTAGATTCCATCCAGATGTTACGGCAGAAGAAGTAAAAGCACTTGCCGGCTGGATGAGCCTAAAATGTGGAGTGACAGGACTGCCATATGGAGGTGCAAAGGGCGGGATTATTTGTAATCCGCAGGAGCTGAGTTTTAGAGAGCTAGAGTTACTGAGTCGTGGGTATGTAAGAGCAGTAAGTCAAATTGTAGGACCGACGAAAGATATTCCAGCCCCTGATATGTACACAAATGCACAAATTATGGCTTGGATGCTAGATGAATATGATCATATAAGGGAGTTTGACTCGCCGGGCTTTATTACTGGGAAACCGTTAATGTTAGGAGGATCACAGGGCCGGGAAACAGCAACTTCTAAAGGTGTATTGTATACACTTCAGTTAGTAAGTGAGTTAAAACAAATTCCGCTGCAAAATATGCGGGTTATTATTCAAGGCTTTGGGAATGTTGGAGGGTATTTGGCGAAATACTTATATGATATTGGTGTGAAAGTAGTTGGGGTATCAGATGCTATAGGAGGAATTTATAATCCAGACGGTCTCGATGTTCCTTATTTACTAGAAAACAGAGATTCTTTTGGTGTAGTATCGAATCTCTTTAGTAAAACAATTTCTAATCAGGAGTTGTTAGAAAAAGAATGTGACGTACTCATTCCAGCGGCAATTGGGGGAGTGATTACGAAACATAATGCAGGAAGGCTTGGATGTAAGATTATCATTGAGGCTGCAAATGGTCCAACAACAAAAGAAGCGATAACCATGTTAGAAGAAAAGGGAATTTTGGTTGTTCCAGATATTTTAGCAAACTCTGGTGGCGTTATTGTTTCTTATTTCGAATGGTGTCAAAATAACCAAGGATATTACTGGACAGAGCAATATGTTGATCAATGTTTAAAGGAGAAAATTACCTCTAGTTTTTCTAGCGTACTTGACACTTCTAAACGCTATGGAGTAAATATGAAAATTGCTGCTTATATTGAAGGAGTTAGCAAGATTGTAGAAGCATCGCGCCTAAGAGGTTGGTTACATTTTTAACCTAAAGGAGGGCTCAAATGAAACTAGATATTTTATTAGAAGAAGTGGAGAGACAACAAATCGGTTATTATTGTATTTTGTCGAATAGTCATCGTTATGATATAGCTGTTACGTATTCACAACAGTTTCTTGGGAAAGCAATGGTTACCTCTATTCAAAATGGGAGAATGATTTTATTAAGTCAAGAAGATATTGGAGAGGAACAATATTGGGCACCACGGCTAGGAATTGAGGTAGAAGATATAGAAGAGTTTCAAAGCTTTTTTCATATGATTCTTCAATCACAAAGTTTAGAAGAACAATATTAATAGAATAAAAGAAGGGGATGATTGATTATGTACTATGATATTATTACGAGTCCATGCTATGGAACAATTGAAAAAGTGTCTATCGATAAGGATTCTCGAGTTTATGAATGGGAGCCATTATTTTCTATTAAAGATATGAATGGTAAACTGGAAGTAATTAAGATGGGATGTAGTGGAGAAGTTCAATCTTTAGAAGTAGAGGCAGGAGATAAAGTAATTCCAGGTATGGTATTAGCTTATATTCAAGAAGACCTTTTCGTTAGTGGTAGTGATTAATGATAGAACAATGAGGAAGATGGAGGCGTTCATCTTCCTTTTTTTATTAAACAAAGGAAGAAACGTTTTATTTTCAGATTAATTAAAAAAATCTGTATTTAATGATACAATACAAGTTAAGTAGTTCAAAGGAGGAATAGCAGAATGTTTTCCATTGCTCATAAAAAAATTAGACCTATTGTTTCTCTACCTATCGATCAATCTGAAAAGGAATGGAATATAGATGTTGAAAATATAAAAGAACCTTTTCTATTTTTAAAAAGAGGAGAGAAATTATTTGCATACGTTCACGTTAAGGATCTGCTATCAAACAGTAAAGGATTAACTTCCAAGGCACTGCTTTCAAATGCTGTTTCGCTAGATACAATATGTCATCTTAGTAAAGATATTTCTTTAACAGCTCTTTTTCAAATTATTGGAGCGCCGATTGCCATAGTGAAAAATGAAATGGATGAGTTAACAGGATATATAAGAAGAGAGGATGTTTTTGCAGAACTATTTAAACAAGAAAATCAGAGTGTTGATATACTGAAAATTATTTTAACGTCTATTCCAATGGGGATTTTTGTAGTAGACCGTGAAAGAAAAATTGTAAATTGCAATGAATCTGGTTTGAAAATGATTAAATCGACTCCTGAAAAAGTTATGAATGTATCAGCAGAACAGATTTTTAATGAAGAACATATTAATAGCGTATTTGCAACGGGAAAAACGATTTTGAATCAATTACAAATCACAAATGAGATGGGCGTATTAGTTGACTATAGTCCTATTCCAAACTTTGATCAAAGTATCGAAGGAATGGTTATTATTGTACAAGATTTGCCGATGGTTGAGGACATGGCGATGGAAATTGAATATATAAAGGATTTAAATAAAGATTTACATGCAATCTTGTCTAGTATTTATGATGAAATATTAGTTGTTAATCATAAAGGAGAATTAATTCGTTACAGTGAAACCGTTATCAATGATTTTTGGGGGAGTAATTTGAAAGATCTTTTAGGAAAAAATCTTTTAGACTTAGAGAAGAAAGGGTTATTTAGTCCATCTGTTACGCGATTAGTATTGGAACAACAAAAAAAGGTATCAGTTGTACAAGAAACAAAAATCGGAAGGAAAATATTGGCGGTTGGAAATCCTGTATTTAATGAAAGCGGAGAGCTTCATAGAATTATTATTGCCTCAAGGGATATTACCGAAGCAACGAGGTTGAAGACGGAATTACATGAAATAAAGAAGATATCAGAGCAATATAAGAAGGAGTTAGATGACTTTAAAAATAAAGATCGTTTTCTTAAGAAGCTTATTTACTGTAGTCCGAAAATGGAACAAATTATTAACCAAGCTAAAAAAATAGCAGATTTTTCTTCCAATGTTCTTATTTCTGGAGAATCGGGCGTCGGAAAGGAAGTAATTGCCCAAGCAATTCATCAACTTGGAAATCGATCTGCAAAGCCATTTTTAAAATTAAATTGTGGTGCAATTCCAGAAACTTTGTTAGAAAGTGAACTATTTGGTTATACGAAAGGTGCTTTTACAGGAGCAGATAAAAATGGAAAAGAAGGATATTTTAAGCGAGCTGATCAAGGTATTTTATTTTTAGATGAAATTGGAGAAATGCCCCTACATTTGCAAGTGAAATTGCTTAGAGTTCTGCAGGAACAAGAAGTAATTCCTATTGGAAGTACAATACCTACGAAAATAAATGTACAAATTATTGCCGCTACAAATAAGAGTCTTGAAAAAATGGTAGAGGCAGGAACGTTCCGTGAAGATTTATTTTATCGCTTAAATGTAATTCCATTGCAAGTTCCTCCTCTACGAGAGCGAATGGAAGATGTTCCGGTACTTGCCTTTCATTTCTTGCAACAGTTAAATGAAAAATATAATAAAAATTATCATTTAACTCCGGATGCGCTTAACTTACTAGAGTTTTACTCATGGCCAGGAAATGTACGTGAATTACAAAATATGATTGAACGTTTAGTAGTATCAGCAGACGATCCAGTAATTGAAGCGGAGTTTGTTAGTAAGTTTTTAACACCTGGTTATGATTTTAAAAAATCAAAACCAGTTATTACAAGAGTATTACCATTACAAGAAGCACTACATTCTGTAGAAGAACAATTGATTTTACTTGCAATGAAGCAGTATAAAACAACGACTAAGGCTGCAAAAGCTCTTGGAATCAGCCAATCTTCAGTGAGTCGTAAATATCAAAAAATTGTTAGCGAAAAAGGGATAGAGGCTGATATAATCTCTTATTCCTAAAAAAGGAGAAAGTCACATAGACTTCTCCTTTTTGTTAATTTGTAGAGTAATTTTGATATTTGTGGGTAGTAGAAGTGATTAATGTTCTGTTTTATGCAAAATAGAATAACGTATGCGAAAATGCATAAATTTTTTGTTGATTTTAAGAAAATAGTCAGTCTGTGTATGATTTTGGTGCACTTTAAATATTGGCATGAAAATTGCTTATAAATATATAAACGATCGATAAAGGGGGATTCAATACAGTGCTAGATTTAAAAATGTATGTAAACGGTGAATGGAGAGAGTCTAGTAATCAAGAAAAAAGAACGATTATTAACCCTGCGAATGGCAAGGGTATAGCATATGCACCTGAGGGAACAATTGAGGATGCAAAATACGCGATCGAAGTGGCAAGAGCGACTTTTGATAGCGGAATTTGGTCAGAAACATCCGCTGCTGAAAGGGCATCATATTTATTTAAAATAGCAGATGAAATTGATAAAAATATGGAAGAATTAGCGTATCTTGAAACAATGGATAATGGAAAAACATACCGTGAGGCAGAAGGAGATATTGGAGATGCAGCGGCTTGTTTTCGCTATTACGCAGGCTTGATTACAAAACCAGATGGGCAAACATATCATGTAGCCGATCCGATACAAGCGATGGTTGTAAGAGAACCAGTTGGTGTTTGTGGATTAATTGTTCCATGGAATTATCCGCTATTGATGAGTGTATGGAAAATTGCACCTGCTTTAGCAGCTGGAAATACAATTGTGTTTAAACCTTCTGAAGTGACACCAATTACTGCAACAAAGCTATTCGAAATTCTTGAAAAAGTAGGGCTACCAAAAGGTGTTGCCAATATGGTAATGGGGGCAGGTCCGATAGTAGGAAATGAAATTGCAGCGAGTCATAAAGTGGATATGATTTCCTTTACGGGTGGAACAAAAACAGGTAAACACATTATGAGAACAGCGGCAGATAATATGAAAAAGATTTCGTTAGAACTTGGAGGGAAATCCCCCAATATTATTTTTGCAGATGCAGATTTTGGGACTGCTATTGATTATGCTTTGTTTGGTATTTATGCAGGTAGCGGACAAGTATGTTCAGCAGGATCAAGAATCCTCGTAGAAGAAAATATTTACGATAAATTTGTTAATAGTTTTGTAGAGCGAGCACAGCAAATTAACGTTGGACCTGGTGATAATCCAGAATCAGAAATGGGTCCACTTGTAAGTCAAGAACATATGGAAAAAGTATTAAGCTACATTGAAATTGGGAAAGACGAAGGCGCAGACATTGCTTGCGGTGGTAGACGGATAACAGAGGATGGAAAAGGCGATGGTTTCTTTATTGAACCAACGGTCTTTGTCAATGTAAAACCGGAGATGCGCATTGTACAAGAAGAAATTTTCGGTCCTGTTGTAGTAATTCAAAAGTTTAAAGGTGAACAGGAAGCAATTGAGTTGGCAAATGGTACAGATTATGGCTTGGCTGGAGGAGTATTTACAGTTGATGGTGCAAAAGCGATGCGCGTGATTCGTAAACTTCGCGCAGGAATTACGTGGATTAATAGTTATCATCCAACATACAATGAGGCACCTTGGGGTGGATATAAGCAAAGTGGTATTGGGCGTAGCTTAGGAACGTTTGGTTTAGAAGAATTCCAAGAAGTTAAACAGATTAATATAAATCTAGAAGTAGAACCTATTGGCTGGTTTGCAAATAAAAAAAATGTAGGGGTGAATTAGATGGAAACGAACGTGAAAAATAAATTGAATGAGCAAGATGTAAAAGATTCAAATGTAAATGAGTATATTACGAAAGTACTACAGTTAATTGAAAAAGAAAAAGTCTCGGAAGAAGAGGCGAATTGGATTCAAAAAGAAACAGTAGATGGATTTAGAGAGCATGTAAATCCTGGTTTTCTTGCTTATAGAAAAACAGTAACAAAAGATGGACAATTTGCAGCAGTAGAATGGTCTGATGAAGGATCTTGTTTTATGGATATTAATGGTAAAAAATATATCGACTGTTTAGGTGGATTCGGAATTTACAATGTTGGTCATCGTAATCCGAAAGTAGTAAAAGCTGTGACAGATCAATTAAAACGCCAAGCATTGCACAGTCAGGATTTATTAGATCCACTTCGAGCAATTCTTGCAAAGATTTTAGCGGACATTACACCTGGTGATTTGAAATACGCCTTCTTTACAAACAGTGGTACAGAAAGTGTGGAGGCAGCGTTAAAACTAGCAAAAATGTATAGTGAAAGAACAACTTTCATTTCTACAACTCGTGCCTTCCATGGTAAGAGTCTTGGTGCCCTATCTGGAACGGCAAAAGGAATGTTCCGTAAGCCATTCTTACCATTAATTCCTGGTTTCCGCCACGTTCCATTTGGCGATATTGATATGATGAGAAAAACATTTGAGACATGTGCATTAGTGGGAGAAGATGTTGCAGCAGTTATTTTAGAACCAATTCAAGGAGAGGGCGGTATTATTTTACCTCCAGAAAATTATTTGAAACAAGTGCGAGAGCTTTGTGATGAGTTTGGATCACTCCTTATTTTTGATGAAGTGCAAACTGGAATGGGACGTACAGGAAAAATGTTTGCTGCAGAATTATATGATGTTGTGCCGGATATTATTTGTCTTGCGAAGGCGTTTGGTGGGGGTGTAATGCCTGCAGGAGCTATCGTTGCGAAAGAAAAAGTATTCCAAAGTTGGTTTGAAAATCCATTTATGCATACAACGACATTTGGAGGAAATCCTCTTGCATGTGCTGCTGCAATTGCAACAATCCATGTATTATTAGAAGAGAAATTACCAGAACGAGCTGCGGAAGTTGGGGAGTATTTCTTAAAAGGATTGAAACAGGCAGCAGAAGGGCACGAAGATAAAATCTTTGAAATTCGTGGTCAAGGTTTAATGATTGGTATTGAATTCCATAAAGACGAAATTGGTTATGAAGTGTCAAAAGCGATGTTTGATCAAGGTATTCTTGTTGCTGGAACATTAATTAACTCAAAAACAATTCGTATTGAACCATCTCTTACAATTAGTTATGAGGAAGTAGATACAGTTATTAATACGTTTAAATCGGTGCTAACGCAAGTGAAAGTAAAATAAATCTAAAGTCAAACGAGTAACAGATTTACTTATATTTTATTACAGGAAGGCAGTGTAACGAAAAGTTACACTGCCTTTTTATTACATTTTATTTGTAAGTATTTACAAATAAAATGTCTTAGTGTACTATTTAACTAACACACTGAGACAGGAGGGAAGAAATGAAAATAGAGTTTTCTCCAAATACACCAATTTACATTCAAGTAATGGAATACGTAAAAAAAGAAATTGTAACAGGACATTTATTGCCTGGTGATAAAATTCCCTCCGTACGTGAATTAGCGAGTGAATTACAAGTGAATCCGAATACGATTCAGCGTACATTTCAAGAGCTAGAACGAGATGGAGTTGTTGTAACACGTAGAGGAATGGGCCGATATGTAACGAATGAAGGGGAGAAAATTATGGAGCTACGCAAAGATATGGCGAAAGAATTACTTCATTCTTTTATAGATGGAATGGACAATTTAGGTTTTTCAGAAGAAGAAATTCTTTCGATTCTTCGTTCTTCATTAAGTGAGAAAAGGGAGGAGAGCGAATGACAGAGCTATTAAAAATAGAGAATTTATGGAAGCGATATGGATTGAAAGCAGTAATCCGTGAATTAAACATAGAGATTACAGAAGGAAAAATCGTTGGGATCGTTGGAGATAACGGAAGCGGGAAAACGACGTTATTGAAAATGATTGCAGGCTTGCAGCATCCTTCTGAAGGTAGCATTACCATTAATGGTAAAAAGGTTGGATTAGAGACGAAAGAAATCGTTTCATTTATGCCAGATAAGCCAATATTTGAAGATTGGATGACTGTAAAAGATGCTTTATTTTTCTATCGGGATTTTTATAAAGAATTTGATATTCAAAAAGCGGTAGATACGATAGTTGAATTTAAAATACCGCTAGAAGAAAGAATTACAGCATTATCAAAAGGAATGATTGAGAAGCTGCAAATTATATTAACATTTTCACGAAAAGCTAAGTTGTATGTTTTAGACGAACCACTCGGTGGTATAGATCTTGTTTCTAGGGAACATGTATTAGAACTTATCCTTAAATTTTACAGAGAAGATTGCACGATGCTTATCTCAACTCATTTAATAGAAGAAATCGAGAATATATTTGATGAAGTGATATTTTTGAAAGATGGAGAAATGATCTTGTATGAAAATGTAGAAGAACTACGATTTCAAAGGGGTAAGGCGGTACATGAGCTGTTTAAGGAGGTCTATGAGAAATGAGTCAGCTTTTTCGATATTTGTTTAATTGTAATAAGAAGAAGATAGCAATTATTTACTTTGGCTTTATAACTATTTCGCTAATTCTTTTCTTTAATATGAAGGGGATTTCTGGAGTGAGAATTTCAGATAGGCAGGATATTATCATAATAATATTCTTAATCGTACTTAGTATATCTGGATTTTCACTACTGCTAACAGGCGTATCATCTTTTCGAAAAATGCTCAAGAACTCTATGCTTCGCTACACAGCTATTTCGTCTCAAAAATATATATGTGCAAATATTTTATTTTTCGCATTACTATTTACTATTTTGTTTGCAATAGGGATTATTTTTCTGCACTATTTTTCTTTGAATATTTATGAAAGAAAAACGGATTTAGGGGTTCGAGAATTTTTTCATGATTTGTATAATTATGGGATGTTTCATCATGTGTTATCCGTTTTTTTATGGGGAATAGATTTTGTTAATCTATTAGTTTCTATTTATTTCATTATAGTACTTACGAAACTTTTAAATGTGAAGTCATCTTTGAACAAGGTAGTATTCTTTATCTTATTTCTTATGTATGGCGCGTTAAATGGGTTTGTATTGTATGTTTTGGAACGAATAGAAAAAAGTGGGCTCATCATGAAAAATGTTGGATTCATAGATAAGAATGGTTTTTTTGATACATCATTTTATCCTGGAGATGGGTTAACGGTTTTTAGCCTATGTTTTAATAGCTTATTAATATTTGTATTAATAGTAGTTACAGGTCGCATAATCGACAAAAAACTAGAAGTTTAAAGGAGGAATCATCATTGGGAAATGTAGTAGTGAAATTAGAAAATGTCCGAAAAAAGATCGGTGGAACAGAAATTATTCGTGGTTTATCATTTGAGGTTCGTGAAGGGGAAGTGTACGGGTTCCTTGGACCGAACGGTAGCGGTAAGACGACGACAATTCGTATGATGACAGGTCTTATTTCGATGACAGAAGGTGATATTACAATTTGTGGCCATAGTATTCGCACAGAACGTGAAAAGGCGTTAGAACAAATTGGAGCGATTGTAGAGAATCCTGAACTATATGATTATATGACTGGTATGCAAAACTTGAAGCATTTTGCAAACATGGCAATTACACCTATTAGTAAAGAGCGCATCGCCGAAATTGTAAAGCTTGTTGAATTAGAGCATGCGATTCATAAAAAGGTGAAAACATATTCACTTGGTATGAAACAACGTTTAGGAATCGCACAGGCGTTACTTCATCAGCCGAAGATTTTAATTTTAGATGAACCGACAAATGGATTAGACCCAGCTGGTATTCGTCAAATTCGTGATTATTTACAACGATTAGCGAAAGAAGAAAATATCGCAGTCATTGTATCAAGTCACTTATTAAGTGAAATTGAATTAATGTGTGATCGTGTTGTTATTATAAAGCAAGGTGAGTTCGTACAAGAGTATAACTTGCATGAACAAACGAAGCATGATGAAACAGTTGTAGTCGCATTTGAAATAGATCAAGTTCAGAAAGCAAACGAAATTATTAAAGGTAAAGTACAAGGAAATGTAGCTGTGACATCTGTAATGAAAGAAGAGATTCCGCAAATTGTAAAACAGTTAGTGAATGCTGATGTACTTGTATATGGTGTTACTGTACAAAATAAAACGTTAGAGGATGAATTCTTAGCGATTACTGGGGGAGTGAAAGCGTAATGTTTAAATTAATTCAAAATGAGTTTTTAAAGTTACATGCGAAAAAAGGTATGTATATTTTAATAGGTGTCATTGCAGCACTCGAAATTTTAGGGACTTTAGCAATGATGAAGTGGGGAAAAGGTGATGAGTTTAAGGGATCGTATTTAGATTATGCAAACTCAGAGATTGGTTTAATAGTTTTATTCGCAACGATTTTCGGGATTACACTTGCAGCCCGTACTCTTACTGATGAGTTCCAAAAAGGTACAATTAAACAATTGTTAATTCGTCCAAGAAAACGACTTACAGTTTTATTTTCTAAATATATTACAGTGTTATTAGCAATATTATTTATCGTATTTGCTGGTGTGCTAACTGCAATGATTATTGGTGGTATTGTAATGGATGGTAGTAAAACGGAATTAACGTTAGGAATTGTATTAAAAACAATGTTATATCAACTTTTATCCCCATTTTTCTTTGCGACACTTGCCTTTTTCTTAGCAAATGTATTTAGAAAATCCGTTTTACCATTAATTATTACGTTATTTTTATACTTCTTACAATCGGCAATTACGATGGTACTTATGATGTTTGCAAAAGGTATTGCTAAATTTGTAGTGTTCTTCCACTTAAATCTAGCTGTATATGATAGTAATAAATTAATTAGTCATGGTATGGAGCCGGCTTTCCCAGAATTCACGTTTGCTACTTCATTGTTACTTGTTTTAGCATACGTTATTGCTTTACTTATTGCCTCAAGTGTATTATTCCAAAAACGTGACGTATTATAATAAAAGAAATCCCCGTGTAAACGGGGATTTTTATTAACCAGCTCTTTTCCAGCTTTTTTGATGTATATGGCTTTTAAGTGTAGTGATTACATATTTATTTCGGAATATAATTGTAACTAAGGTGAAGAACAGCGATATGGTATATCAAATAAGATCGGTATTATATAATTTAATAGACATGTTGTTTGAAAAGAGTATTTGAGAAAAATAGGAAGATTTTCAACTATATTCATATTATAATTTAGTTATCCCGCCATTTGTAGGAGATGAGTTGCGCATAAAACAATGATTAAAGTTTTACTTTTTACTATCTTTGGAGGTGTTCCATATGCACTATGCATTTTCACGTATAAGACTACGAAGTTTTTTTGGATGGATGATTATAGGAATGTTCCTTACGATGATTCCATTAAGTTTGTCAGGAGCTTCTGACAGTACAATAGAATTCATATCACAAATATCTATATTTTTTGTATTTCCACTATTTTGGTTATACGTAAAAACAAATAACAATAATGTTGTTTTTAAAAGTTTTTTTGATAAGCCAGGACGTTTACATTGGGGGTTAATTTTATTAGCAACGATAATGGGAATGATTTTTTCAGTTGGCATATCCCATATTCAATTTTACATATTAGCACATACTTTACCTAATTTCTTAGTTAGTATGTTAGAAGATGGAAATGTAATTAATACGAGTAACATATATATGGTGATATTCAGTTTCATTTCAGCGTGCATTTTAGCACCTATTATGGAAGAAGTTATTTTTAGAGGTTTTTTCTTGCAACGAATGGCTTACAAATGGGGGATTAAACGAGCTGTTATTATATCGTCACTTATTTTCGGTTTGGGACATTTTGATGTTATTGGTGCTTTTATGTTTGGGGTTATTATGTGCCTTCTTTACATAAAGACAAAGAACATATGGACAAATATTGCGGTACACGCTGTAAACAATCTTATAGCAACTAGTATGCAATTTATAGGCGGAGATGGAAGTAATGCAATTTCGATTAAGGAATTACAGGCACAAAGCAATTTATGGATGGGTATTATTTTAGCTATTATCGGTTTATTATGGTTAATTCCTTTTATTTGGAAAAATTGGCGTGCCGTAAAAGAAGTAGGGGTGCCACCGATTCGTTTAATAAATGAGGAAAAAGTGATGACTTCATCGCAAGGAAATGAAATGTATAGCCAAGTTATACTAACAGATAGATTGATGGCGGTGGAACTGCCAGATGAAGCTGTAAACCAACTCAAGTTAGAAGAAAATGAGTATGTAACAGTAGCTGTAGAAGAAGATAAGATTATTATAAAAAAAGCAGATTATAGGCCATAAAAAAAGTAGCTCTCCGGTAAAAAAGGAGAGCTACTTTTTAATTTGTAATAATTTCTACGCGGAAATTATTTCCGTTTTTCACATATTTAATATCTGTAACGATCCGAACCGTTTTTAGAAGTTCAACTTTTTCACCAATTCGAGGGATGGTCGGAACATTGTCCCAAATACCAAGCAAATCATCTAATTGTGTTGTTTTTTCATAAAACCAGATTTTCAATGTAAGGCCCCTTTCTCGATCTTTATGTATTTTAATACATAATAAATCATTTTTATTCTTTTTGTAAGGGGTTTTTTATCTTTTTTATGAATAAAGATGAATTAATCTTCTGGGAAAATATGTTCAATATCAGGAGTAAGAGATACTTCTGATAATACGATATGAGAAACTGTTGTTGCATATGAAGAAACATCATTGATAAATTCTTCAAGTTCAACGAGTGAAGGGACAGAAATTTTAACGATGTAACATAAGCTCCCTGTTACCCGGTAACAAAAACTTGCAGATGGATAAGACTGAATAAATTGTTGCATACGTGTTGTATCACCATTTTTTAAAGTGATTTCTAAAATACAGTCTAATACAAGGCCTGCTTTTTTATAATCAATATCAATTGTATATTTTTGAATGACACCTTCATTTTCCAGCTTGCGAACACGTTCTGTAGTAGAAGGAGCGGATAAGCTTACTCGTTTCGCTAATTCACGCATGGAAAGGCGACTATCATTATATAATTCATTTAAAATTTTACGATCGACACGATCTAGTTGCATTTGTAAGTATACCTCCAGTAAAATGATGATTTTTGTAAAGAAAAGTTATAAATTAAGATTCATATGAAATGTAAAATATCATTTATTTATTTTACAATAAAAAGGAAGGAAATAGGAGGGGAAAATGATGGAGAGAATTTCATTATCAACTGTTGGAGAAACAAAGTTTCAAAGATTATTAGGGCATAATCCGGATATATTACATTCATGGAGTATGCTAGAGGATACATTAAATGAAACAGGTACTCTTTCAAAAGAATTAAAAGAACAGGTGCGAAGAACATTGGCATATGGGAATGAATGTCCGTACTGTATGGCAAAGGGCAGACCAGATGACGTGCAAAAAGTTGAAGAGATAAGTGTAGCAGTTACTTTTGCCCATACATTTGTTCATAATCGTAACGCAATAGATGATCATATGTTTCATGTATTAAAACAATATTGGACGGAAAAAGAAATTGTAGAGCTCTGTGCTTATATTTGTTTTATTACTGCTTCACAACAACTTGGCTTTTTGGCACAATTACAGTCAAATTAAGAAGGGGGGGTGTTATGTTTAATCAAGCAGCACTTATAATTATTGATGTGCAATACGCTTTTAACTTGCCGTACTGGGGTGTGAGAAATAACCTTTTTGCAGAAGATAATATGAGAAGTTTGTTAGAAGAATGGAGAAGAAGGAAATTACCAGTTATTCATATTTAGCATGTGAATAAAGAAAATATGGAGTCAATGTTTTACCCTCATGCAGAAACAGTCCGTTTTAAAGAAGAAGTGAGGCCAATACTATAGGTGAAATCATTATACAAAAGTCTGTTAATAGCGCGTTCATTGGGACAAATTTAGAAGAGCAATTACGAGAGAAAGGCTGCAAATCTGTAGTGATTGTAGGATTAACGACAAATCATTGTGTAGAGACGACAACACGGATGGCAAGTAATTTAGGTTTTTCAACATATTTAGTGAGTGATGCGACGGCTACTTTTAACCGTAAAGGACCAGATGGTAAAGAATATAGTGCAGAGGATATTCATAATATGACGCTTGTAAACCTACATGATGAATTTGCTACCATCGTTACGACGAAAGAAGTATTAAAAACTATTTTGATAAAATAATTATAGAATTGTGTAGAAAAAAATAAGAATATTTCGTATAATTAAAGTATAATTATTTTGAAAATAGGGGTGGCATCATATGGAGCAAATTCCAGTAAAGAAGATCGAAGAAGTACTCGTTTTAGCAGAGGATGATAAACAAAAGCAAAAGGAATTTTATGAACTGCTCTTAACAACTCAATTTTATGTTGCTGGATCGGTAGAGGCAGAGGATGCGGCGACAGAAGGGACACTTCGTTTACGCCATTTCCAAGGAGAGGGTAGATGGATCGTTCCATTCTTTACACAATTGGAATTTGTAAAAGATGTGTTGCCAGAAGGGACGCCCCTTATTACGATACGTGGAAAAGAACTGTTTGGAAGCATTGATAAAGATGCAACAGCTGTACTAAATGTCGGTACTGATATTAGTAAAACATTTATTCCAGAAGAGATTGTGGATATATCATCAGGACGCATTTTTAACTATTATAAGTAAAAGGAAAAGCTGAATAGCTTTTCCTTTTTAATTTGTGCAAGATATTGCTATGCCAGAAGAAATAGAAACGGTATTATTGTTTGTATTAATTGTCGCCGGAACACCAAGAGGGATGCCGATATTTGGGTTTATATGTCCAATTGGCAAACCGAATAGTGCAGGAATGTTATACGGTGCGAAATATTCATACAAGATTGATTGAAGGGATTGAGAAGGCTTTGAGGGCATACAATCATGACAGCTAGTAAAAATAACACCAGTGCATGCATTGAATTTTCCTGATAAACGCAACTGATTTAGCATACGATCGATTCGGTATGGCTCTTCTCCAATATCTTCGATTAATAAAATGTTATTGTCTATGTTTATTTCATATGGTGATCCAATTGTACTAGTTAGAACTGTTAAATTCCCTCCAACTAATGGACCTGTCACTATACAATCAGATGCTACAATGCATTCTGAGGCAGATAAAATAGATGAATACGGAGAAAACAGTTGATGAAAAGAAGAAAGAGAAAGGGAGTCGACACCTTTTCCTAGTTCTTCAATCATCGGCCCATGAAAAGTTACAAGCCCCGCGCGACGTGAAAAAGCAATATGTAAAGCAGTAATATCACTATATCCCCAAAAGACTTTCGGATTCATTCGAATAAGTTCGTATTGAATATGGGGGAGGAGACGAGCGCTTCCATAACCACCTCGTGCACAAAAAATTCCCTTTACGTCAGGACGTGAAAATGCCTCATGTATATCATCAAGACGAACTTGATCACTTCCAGCTAAATAGCCATACTTCTCGTATACGCTCTTACCAATTAGGACAGATAACCCCAGTTCCTTTAATACTTGCACTCCTTTTAAAATATTTTCGATTGTTGGTGGTCCTGATGGAGCAATAATCATTACTGTGTCACCTTGTTTTAATGCATTTGGATAGATCATTGTCTTCCCTCCTTCTCTTTCAATATATTCGCGTAGTGATGGTTCAATCCTTGTAAAAGAAGGGGAATTCATGTGATATAAAGAAGGTATAAGGAGAGTAGGAGGGAAAATGATGTTTACAAGCCGAGTTACAGAGATATTACAAGTGAAGTATCCTATCATTCAAGCGGGGATGGCCGGTGCCATTACGACGCCAGAACTCGTTGCAGCTGTAAGTAATAGTGGAGGATTAGGTACGCTTGGAGCTGGATATATGAGCCCAGAACAAATTCGTGAAGCTATTTATAAGATAAGGGAGTTAACGGATAAACCATTTGGTGTTAATTTACTTTTAACAAAAGAGTTGAAGATAGAAGAAGAAAAGATAAAAGAGGCGAAAGCATTACTTGCGGCGGTGAATAAAGAATTGGGTATAGAGGAAGAACAGGCGCTAAAGCTGCCGAAAAGCTATAAAGCGCAATTACAAGTATTACTAGAAGAAAAAGTACCAGTCGTTAGTTTTGCATTTCAAATGTTAGAAAAAGAAGAAGTAGATGCTTTAAAAAGGGAAGGAATAAGGGTCATCGGAACAGCTACTCATGTAGCAGAGGCGAAAGCACTTGCAGAATTAGAAGTAGATATTATTGTCGGACAAGGCAGTGAAGCTGGTGGGCATAGAGGAACGTTTATTGGTAAAGAACAAGATGCAATGATTGGCACGTTTGCGTTAATTCCGCAATTAGTAGCAGCAATACCAAATATCCCAATTGTAGCAGCTGGTGGCGTGATGAACGGACAAGGTATTGTTGCGGCATTTGCATTAGGGGCAGAAGCTGTTCAAATGGGATCAGCTTTTTTAACAAGTGAAGAAAGTATTACACATGATGCATATAAAGAGGCAGTATTACAAAGTACAGATACGAGCACGACGGTAACGAGAGCATTTTCTGGAAAATATGCAAGAGGTATTCGTAATACATTTATAGAAAAGCACGAAGGGAAAGAAGAAAACTTACCAATGTATCCAGTGCAAAACGTATTAACTTCAAAAATACGTCAAGAATCAGCGAAGCAAAATAAGGGAGAATATATGTCTCTTTGGGCTGGACAAGCATCATCATTGGCGCGAATAGAATCAGCCCGGCATGTAGTGGAGCGAGTCATGAAAGAAGCGAAGAATGTAATTGAACAATTACAAAATGTATATAGAAAAAGACCACTTGAGTAATTCAAGTGGTCTTTTCATTAGTTTGCTTTATAAAATTGCTGGATAGCTTCGTCGATGTAAACCCAGCCTT
Source organism: Bacillus cereus group sp. MYBK30-2 (assembly GCF_051915945.1). Taxonomy (NCBI): domain Bacteria; kingdom Bacillati; phylum Bacillota; class Bacilli; order Caryophanales; family Bacillaceae; genus Bacillus; species Bacillus cereus group sp. MYBK30-2. The sequence goes on along the minus strand of NZ_JBQAFR010000001.1, from coordinate 1,623,150 downwards.
TCCAACCTAAGTGCATATGATCTTTTAAGAAGTATTTATCATACTCATGGTTTGAGAAGTCGGCAATTGGATAACCAGCTTTCTCAATTTGCTCATGAACTTTCTTATAGTACAATTCACGTCGTTCTTTCGGGAATCCAGCGTAATCGTACCAAGGACCTTTTACAGGAACAGAAATGAAGAGTGGTTTTGCACCAGATTGTTTTAATAAATCAAGTACAATTTGTAAGTCTTCATATTCTGGTGATTGGTCATAAGCATCATTTTTTAAGTAACCTTCACGCTGCTTTAATTTCTTCTTAATTTTGCTATTGAAGTAATCATCTTCGATACCATATTGGTTAGATCCTGATTCTACTGCACCTGTTTGATCAGCATGCTTACGAGCTTCTTCCCAGTTCATTTGTTTTAATGATGGATCAAGCTGTTCTTTATGCGGCTTAATATCAAACATTGCTGTAAATAAATCTTTACGATCTAAAATGTTACGATAAATATAAGCGAAAGGTTTAGCAGCAAGTGCTTTTACTTTATATTTCGTATCATCATAAGCGATACCTTCAAGCGAAATTTTTAATAAAGTTTCTTTCTTAACGATCTCAAAGTTTAATAAGCGTTTTGCAATTTGCTTTTTCATTTCAGGTTTTAAATCATCGTTGAAAATGAAGTGGTAACCTTGTTGTTTTGAAAAGTTAGGTGCAAAGTGTGTCTCATCAATACCTTGTGGTACAAACCATTGCGGAGAAAGAACGAATACCATTTTCTTATCTTTCAATTGATCCATTGTAGATGCGAAGTTTAATACATGTACAAGGTCTTGTGTTCCGCCGCGTCCAAGTAGGAATGGTGTGAATCCTTCAGGTTTTACTTTGAAATAATTCGATGGATGGAAAGCATCCATACGTGCGAATTCCGATGAACCGTACATCGGAAGATATTTTGGGTCTGCTAACATCTTTTGCTGTAAAATCATACTTTGAATCTTTTCTTCTTTTAAAGAAGTTGCAGCTTGTTCTACTTTTTTATCACTTACAAGTGGAAGTAGGAAGCGCGTTGGAATAAGTAAGAATACAGCAAAAAGGGCCAATGCTAAAAGCATCGGACCAAATTTTGCTTTTTTCATCGGATTTCTTCCAACTTCTTAATGATCATGTTTGGTGTTGCCCATTCGTCGCGATCAAAATCAGAAATAGAAACTTCGATATCTAAGCGCTCTTGGAATTCTACTAATAAAGATACTGTAGCGAAAGAATCAAGAATACCTTCTTCAAACAATTGAACATCAAGATTTTCTTTCACAATATCGTTTTCACATACTTCTTCTAAAATATCTAATACTTGCTCTTTAAATTCTGCCATTTTTAAAATCTCCTTTATATCCGAAATATATTATATGTGCAACTTCTTAATGAGATAAGAAGTGATGCATTAAAAGTATCTGTTAAGGTGTCCAGAGAAGATTAAGAAACCGAAACATACAAAGTGGAACGTAATTACAATCGCAAGGATATGCGTAAACTTATTATTTGGCCAAAATTTAAGCTTCTTGTTTTTTCGCTCGAAAATATCAAACGAAATAAACAGAACGACATGATATAGCCCATAAATAATATATTGAGTGACAGCATTTCCTTGAATATGCCAAACTCCCATGATGAAAAAGTTTAAAAATGCGCCGATATATGAAATTGTGTAACGGTTTTTAATTAACTTTTTCTTCGTTGCGAAAAAGACGAAACGCATGTAAATAAAGTCACGGAACCAGAAAGATAAGGTCATGTGCCAGCGGTTCCAGAAGTCTTTAATGTTACGACTAATAAACGGCTTATTAAAGTTTTCTGGCGTTTTAATTCCCATCATATAACTTACACCGATTACGAATGCGCTATAACCTGCAAAGTCAAAGAATAAATATAAGCTATAGCTATACATGTAAATCATATTTGAAAGCACAGTATCGTGTTGAGCGAATGACGCATCCATAATATGTTGCTTTATTAAATAAGCAATAATAAATTTATACAAGAAACCTTGGAAAATACGGTTTAGCCCTGTATATAGTAAATTTTGATATTCTTCAGCGCTAGGTGGCTTTTGAATATCTTTTTGGAATCTTCGGTAACGATCGATAGGTCCAGTTGAGATAGCAGGGAAGAATAAAACGAATTCCCAAAAATTAAAGAAGGAAAGTTCTTTAATTAAACCATCGCGAACTTCAAATACCATTTGTACAGCCCTAAATGTTACGTAAGAGATACCTGCGAAAACAATAAAATGCAATTCAGGTACAAACGGTGCGATTTTTGCCAAAATAAGCGGCAAAATTGATAAAATAACGGCCATGCAAAACATGAACGTATTATTATTTTGTTTTCTTAACATTAAATAGCCTTTAATAAGGAGATATTGCCAAATAATAAATGCAGCTAACATCATTGCTTGCTTCGGTTTATCCGAGAAGATAATAGCAAGCATTACTAATGTTAGAACAGCATTATATTTACGCAACATTTTACCCTTTAATCCAGCTATGATAGTAGGTATTAATAAAATGCCCACTATAGCGAAAAAATAAAATGATCCATATGCGGTCATGCTGTAACCTCACTCAATAATTTTTTGCGATCTACCTTTCCATTTGGTGTCATTGGAATAGAAGATTGATACATGAATTTACGTGGAATCATGTAATTTGGTAATCGCTCATTGAGTTCTTTTTTGATTGCAGATGTCAATTTGAATTCTTTTTCAAACGAATGCTCTCCAGGAACAACAACCGCTAATAAGTAATCGTATTTTTCACCTTTTTTAATTGGAACAACAACTGCTCCTTCTACGTAAGAACACGCGCGAAGATGATGTTCGATTTCTTCTAATTCCATTCGATAACCATGAAGCTTAATTTGGAAATCAAGACGACCATTATAGAATAGAAGACCATTTTCTACATAGCCAGCATCACCTGTTTTGTAGGCACGCTCACCGTCAATCATGGTAAATACTTTTTCTGTTAATTCAGGGCTTCCTAAATAACCAACGCTTACACTCGGTCCGACGATTACGATTTCACCTTTTTCACCATCTGGTGCAATCGTGCCATCTTCTTTCATAATAAGAAGGCGACAGTCCGATTTACAGTAACCAACTGGAAGAGATTTGTATTTATTTATAACTTCTTCTGTAACGTGAATGCCTGTTACAGCAACAGTAGCTTCTGTAGGACCGTACGTATTCATAATTGCTGCTTTCGGGAAACGCTCAATTAATTTTCTAGCCACTTCATTTGGTAACACTTCACCGCAGAATAAGAATGTTTTCATGTTTGGTAGCATACCCTCAGAGAAAGATGCTTCCATTAAACACATTTCTGCGAAAGATGGTGTAGAAGTCCATACTTGTATATCCGATTGCTCTAAAGAAGCAAACAAGTCTTTTGGACGTGCAATCATATCTTTATCGATTGCCCATAGTGTACCACCTGTTACTAACGATGGGTAAATATCCATTACAGATAAATCGAATGAGAAAGGTGCTTGATTTAAGAATACTTGTCCTGTTTGTAAGTTGAAATCTTCAACAGCCCACTTCGTAAAGCTAACAAGGCAATTATAAGTAATCTGAACCCCTTTTGGATTACCTGTGCTACCTGATGTGTAAATAATGTAGAAGTTCTCATCATCTTTTACCGCATGTTCAGGATTTGGAGTGTTCCCTTTATGAGTAAAGAAAATATCTTTTAAGTTGTCTTCAGATACGATGCGAACGGGTAAATCAGTTACAGTTACTTCTACCCCTGATAACAGTAAATTCGCACCAGAACTTTCAGCAATACGTTGTACACGATCAGCTGGGATAGATAAATCTACTGGAATGTATGCATGCCCAGCTTTCACACATCCTAAAAAGTTAATGATCATTTCAGGTTGCATATGGCCATAAACCATAATTGGTGAACGATCATCTGGATACTCAGAAGAAATCCAATGTGCTAACGCATCAGAATCTTCCTTTAATTGTTTGTACGTAATTTTCGCATCTCGCCAAACAAAAGCGGTTTGATCAGGCGTTTCTGCAGCCCACTTTTCAATTTGTTCTAATAACTTCATAACGTTCCCACCCTAAAATTCATTGTAAATAAACGTACTTGTGTTTGTATCATGGAAGCCATACAACCAAAGTAATGCAAATAAAATTGCAAGGTAATAAACCGTCTTTGCAACCCATTGTGTGAGTGGTCGAGACCATATCTCTTTTAATCTTTCCATGTCTTTCCCTCTCTTAATGAAATAATAGCTCTTTGTAGGTATCATGTCCTACATTATTGTGAAAAAAACAAAATTCCACATTTTAGGTAAAAATAAGACAAAAGGCTCTTTTTTGATAGTAGCACTAAATACTAAAAAAGAAAATCCCTAACTTAGTAATTATATTACATTCAGCATGAATTTGTAATGAATTTGTGATGTAAAAAGAAAGTGGATTGTAAGAATACGTCAAAATATAATATTTGTTTTTTCATTCCTTAACTGGTGTGGGCTAATAATTAGTGGATACCGAGTAAAGTTTCGAGTTAAAGAGCCTATTAAAAGGAGGAAAGTATCATGAAGAGAGAGTGGAAGAGTCTTATTTCAGAGGAAAATATCATTAAGTGGAGACGTAATTTTCATAAATATCCAGAACTATCGTTTCATGAGAAAGAAACTTCGCAATTTGTATATGATACATTATGTTCATTTTCTTATTTTGAAGTAACAAGACCCACTAAGTATAGTGTACTAGCAATTAAAAGGGGCGCGAAAAAAGGAAAAGTAGTTGCTATTCGAGCCGATATAGATGCCTTACCAATTCACGAGGAAACAAGTAAGTCTTATACATCGGTTAATAAAGGTGTAATGCATGCATGTGGACACGATGCACATGCAGCCATTTTATTAAGTACAGCAGAGACGATAGCAAATATGAAGGAAGATTTTGCAGGAGAAATTCGTCTGTTTTTTCAGCATGCAGAGGAAGTGTATCCTGGTGGCGGACAAGAATTGGTGGAGGTCGGCGTTATGGACGGCGTCGATTATGTAATAGGTTTGCATGTTATGTCTGGATTAGAAAGCGGGAAGATAGGAATTGTATATGGTCCAATGATGGCAGCGCCAGATGTGTTTACAATTGAAATTTTAGGAAGGGGTGGTCATGCGGCACGACCAGAGGAAACGATAGATCCAATTGCTATCGGAGCGCAAATCATTACAAATTTGCAACATATTGTATCAAGAAATACAAGTGCCTTTATGCAAAGGGTAGTTTCAGTTACTCAATTTCATGGAGGAATAGCGGATAACATCATTCCAAGTGCAGCAACTTTAATGGGAACGGTTCGATCTTTTAATCAAACATTAAGAGAGGAAGCAGAAGAGAAAATTGAGCAAATCGTGAAAGGAATTACAGAAGCACATGGAGGGGGTTATACATATACGTATCGCTACGGATATGATCCAGTTATTAATAATGAATATATTACGAAAATAGTGGAAGAAAGCGCGATAAAACTGTTTGGAAATCACCGTGTTGTGAAGCTTGAACCTTCTATGGGAGGAGAAGATTTTTCAGCGTATTTAAGAAAAGCACCTGGTTGTTTCATTAAAATAGGGACAGGAAATAAAAATATCGATACTTGTTATCCACATCACCATCCGAAATTTGATGTGGATGAATCAGCCCTAATTTATGGGGTTGAACTATTTCTAGAGACGACTATAAGGTTACTAGAAACGTATAAAGAATAAAAAAAGGCAACTGCGCTCTATCGCAGTTGCTTTTATTTCTTCCGTCAGAGAGGGCTTAGAAAGAACTATGCTCATTTATAGTATATGAATAGCTCACGGTCAAGCTTGTACATTTTAACTATTTTTTTAAAAATAGTTATTGACTTTGATAATCAATTTCAATTAATCTAAACACATAATTGAAATTGATTATTATTATCAATAAAATGAATGAGGAATCTTATTGATAAAAACATTTCACCTTCTACGGAGGGGATTAAAAGATAAAGGTAAAAATGTAGATAAGCATATTGAATGGCAACAAAATGTAATTCGTTTTGAAAATGTAGAGGAGAATGGCATAAATAAAACAGAAAAAGCGATACATAGTAAAGGGAGAGATTCAGTTGAGTAAGTTAGTAATGATTTATGCAAGTATGAGTGGAAATACAGAGGAAATGGCCGATCATATTGCGGGTGTAATTCGTGAAACGGAAAATGAGATTGAAGTAATTGATATTATGGATACACCAGAAGCTTCTATCTTAGAACAATATGACGGTATTATTTTAGGCGCGTATACTTGGGGAGACGGAGACCTTCCTGATGATTTCTTAGAATTTTATGATGAAATGGAATCAATTAATTTATCTGGTAAAAAGGCGGCAGTATTCGGTTCTTGTGATTCTGCTTATCCGAAATATGGGGCAGCAGTTGATATTTTAATAGAAACGCTACAAGAACGCGGGGCAGTGGTTGTGTTAGAGGGGCTAAAAGTAGAATTAACGCCAGAAGACGAAGATGTAGAAAAATGTTTACAGTTTGGAGCTGAATTTGTAAAACATCTTTCTTAATGGCGGAAGGGAGATGTAGAGCAATTGCATGAGAAAATCTCAATCAAAATGATGGCCGATTATCATTTATATGATTTTATGCGTTGTCCACATAAATTTTATTTCCGTCATATAAAAAGAAGAGAACCATCTTCATTTGAATGGCAACAAATAGTACAAATGATTGTAAATCAAATTATTAATGAATATTACACAGTACCTGCGGGGCAACAGACGAAAATTTTTCTTTTAATATTATTAGAAAAGTATTGGAAAAAAGTAAGGGTTAATATGTTCGTTTCTAAGGCGGAGTACTATATTGTCTTAGCGAAGCTAACGGATCACTTATTACAGTTTGTTGAAAGAGATGAGAGGCAGGCACCACCATTATTTTTATATGAGAAGTTTCAAACATATATGGAAGAGTTAGGTGTTCATATTTCATTGACGTTTGAAGTTGGTGAGTGGGGTACGGAATCATTTGTAATTAAAAAGTATGTTGTTGATGCAAATGAGGAAATGCTTGCTCTTTGTCAGAAGCTAATGACTGTTTTCAGTTATAAAGCTTTCGGCATTCTTCCAGGGAAAATCGAAGTTATCAATTTAATAGAAGGAAATAAGTATGAGTACATTCCGAAACAGGAAGATATTATAACTGGAATGGATGATTTATCTAGAATGAAAGAAATGCTGCAACAACCAGAACATTACACAGAGCGTAACTTTCGTTCTGAGTGTATGAGCTGTGCCTTTCGTAGTGAATGTCAAGCTGAAGAAGTAAAAGAGGTATCGTTGCAGAAGAAAAATATCGTACATTAAAGGGTGCAATTTTGCACCTTTTTTTGCTATTGACATGAAAAGCTTTTCATCATTTACGGTAAATTTGTAGCAGATTTTATAAGAGGAGGAATAATCAATGAAAGATGAAGCGACGGTATTTCAATGGTTAAAAGAACAAAATGCTCCTTTTGGGATTCAATTGCAAATTTTACAGGCGTTTCAATTGTATAAAGTCATTGTTGAGATGGATAAAAAGTTAATGATGTATGAGGAGAAAGAATATAGGGAGAGAATTTAATCTCACCCTTGTAATATTGTTTTAAGCTTTTCTTCATGCTGTTTTAATACAAGATTATTCTTTGTTTCAAAGTTATAAATAATATTATGTAGCAAAGGACTATGTTGATAAAAGGTTGTGATACGATGAATGAGTAACGGATCATGTTGAGAAACAAGTTTACTGTATTGTTCATATACAGATGCAGTAAACTCATGACCGAAATCATAATATAGTCCAGTAAAATCAAAAGCAGGATCGCCAATTTGAGCATCACCAAAATCAATAACGCCTGAAATTGTTTTGTTCTGTGTATTAAATAAAATGTGGTGATGTGTAAAGTCAGCATGAATGATTGTATTTTGAAAAGTGGATTTAGCTATACATTCAAAAAAAATTTCAAATAAACTATGTAAGGCCATTTTCTGTAAAGATGTAAGGCTATTAGTAAGATACTGATTTAATTTCGTTTGTAGGTCTTTTCAGTAGGTAATTGTTTTTTCGATAGGGAATCCTAACGTTTCAACACGTTTTAAAGGAATGCTATGTAAAGCCGCAAGGAAAGTAGCGAGTTGTGTAATAATTGTTTCAAGTTCTTTTTTCTCTAGCTTTGCAACTATTTCAGCTGTTAACGGCTTACCATGAATGAGAGGGTAATAGCTACAAAATGGAACAGTATCACAATTATTTTTATACAATAGGTGATAATTAGGGACTTCGATTTCTTGTAATGAATGAGTAAGAATTGTGCACAGTTCTTGTTCTAACGGAATTCGCTTTGCATATTCAAGTTTTCGCGGGAAACGAAATAGTAGCTCGTCATTTATAATAACCGCTATATTATCCCAACCTTCTTCATTTTGCGTATATGAATGTATAGAAAAATCGGGCAGAGCTTCTTTTATATATTGTTTGTAAGAGTCCATAGTCGTTCCTCGTTTCTAAGTTAAAGTTAGGGTATTCCACATTATGATATCAGAATTTTCTTTCTATATGTTAAGATGTAACTATCATTATGAAGGAGGGTGGGGTGTATTACGAAGAAAAGAATATTAATCATTTCTATATGTATCGCTTTTGGTTTGTTTTGGTCATATAAAGAGACAGCTTTTGCTGCCTTTAAACCGATAGATCAGTACGAGTTAAATCAGGCAATAAAGAACAAGAGTATAGAAACTTTAACTCATAAAGAAATGAAAAAGGTAGGAGAACACTTTGTGACAGCACAACTATCAGTGTTTGAGTTTGATAATAAAGAAGATGTGAAGACAAAAAGCGAAGAGCTATTTGTAAATAAAGGGTATGAACAATTAATGAGAAACTATTATCCAAATCGTTTTCGGGATTTAGAGTATAAATTTACAAACGAGGAGATACGTGAAGTGACGGATGAGAGTTTTTGCTATCATGCTGTAGCATACGTTGCTGGTACTGAAAATAGTAAGAGAAGCGAAATGAAATTGAATTATGAAATGAAAATTGTAAAGGTTAATAATTTCTTCATGGTGTTAGAACAAAAGCAGTACGTACAATGAAAAATCCCTCAAGAAGAAGAGGGATTTTAAAGATTTTCATTTTGTTGACCAATTTCTTTTTGAGCAATGTATAAGTTTCCTTGTTCGACTTGCTTAAGTGTATTAACAGAATCTCCTGCATATCCTTTTTGTGTTTTAACAGTTCTTTTTGAACGATTGGACTCTTGTTTCTTCATATAATAGACCACCTTCCATTAAAAATAAACGAAAATGATGAGTACGAGTAATACGGCTGCGAAAATTGTAATGCCCATTAAAAAAGAGGTGTTTTTATATTTAGGTGGCTTATGTACATCTTGCCTGTATCCAGGTGAAATTTCAGGGGCGAATTCTTCATCGAATGATTGTTTCTTTTGTTTTTCGTCCATATGTATCCACCTTTCTTTTTCATTATGTTACACGTTACAAGAAAAAATATGCATGAGGAAAACAGCCGCTATAACATTAGCGGCTGTTTTGCGTTGTATATTTTCTTTGTACTTGAAAGAGACGGATAAGTAGGAAGCTTGCACCAAATGCCAGACCGATAATAAGACCGATCCAATAACCTTTTGCGGCCCAGTCAGTATAAGTTGCTAATAGGTAGCCAAGAGGTAGGCCTATTACCCAATAAGCGATTAATGTCATAATTAAGGTAACATTTACGTCTTTATAACCACGCAATGCCCCTTGTACTGGAGTTGCAATCGCATCTGAAATTTGAAATAAAATCGCGAATATAAGAAATTCTTTTGCTAAATGGTGGACATTTGCATCAGTCGTATAAATAGAAGCAATTTCATCATCAAGGAAATAGAGAAGGATTGAATATAAAAGAGCGAAAGCAAGAGCTAACCCAATTCCGATAAATCCATATTGTTTCGCATTATTGTATCGTTTTGCTCCGACTTCAAATCCGACGGCTATCGTCATTGCCATTGCTAAGCTTAAAGGGGTCATATATAACAAGGAAGCAAAGTTCATAGCTGCTTGATGTGCTGCAATTGTTGTCGTACTAAAATTACTCATCATAAGTGTTACAGCAGCAAAAATACTCGTTTCAAAAAAGATAGCAAATCCGATAGGGACGCCAAGTTTTAAAAATTCTTTCCAACTCGAAAGAGAAGGACGATATAACTGCTTAAAAATATTGAAAGATGCGAAAGGCTCTTTCGTACGAATAATAATGACGGTAATAATTAAAATGCACCAATAGGTTGCCGCAGAAGCGATTGCTGCACCAACACCACCGAGTTTTGGAAAGCCGAAGTGACCGAAAATTAATACATAATTTAATACTACGTTAATTGGTAATGATAGTAATGTAATAATCATCGTTGTTCGAGTTTTTCCTAATGCATCAATAAATCCACGTAAGACTGTGTAAGTAAATAAAGGGATAATTCCAATTGCGATAATACTTAAAAATTGTGCTGCAATACGTTCTACAGGTTCTTCTAAACGCATGCCGTTTAAAATAGGTGAAACAGCGAAGAAACCGATAAGGATGACAACGAAACTAGCACAAATTGCTAAATATACTGCTTGTATGACAACGTGGGGAACGTCCTCTTTTTTCTTTGATCCAATAAGTTGAGCGACAATAGGAGTAGTAGCCATTAAAATTCCTGTTAATCCCGTACTAACTGGAATCCATATACTCGTTCCGATAGCAACACCTGCTAAATCAATAGGACTTGCATGTCCTGACATTGTCGTATCAAAAAAGCTCATCGCAAATAATGACATTTGCGTTACAAAAATCGGGAAAAATAGTAATACAAATTGTTTTAACTTTTGTGAGAATGAAGTAGTTTCTTTCATAAAATCCCCTTTCCGCATAAAAAACAAACTCTTACTATCATACAATTTAATCAAAAAATAGAAAAGAAATACGCGCATGAAATATATGCAATCAATAAAAAAAGGATGCACTTTGAAAAGGGATAAGGTATTATGATAAGGTGTGAAAAAATTACATATTCGTTATTAAGGAGGCACTACTCGTGGCTGATTGGTTAATTGGATTAATCATGGGTGCTGTTGAAGGTTTAACAGAGTTTTTACCAGTTTCATCAACAGGACATATGATTTTAACAGGTCATTTACTTGGATTTGACGACGAGAGAGCGAAAGTTTTTGAAGTTGTTATCCAATTGGGATCGATTTTAGCAGTTGTTGTTATATTTTGGAAACGTTTATGGTCATTAGTTGGAATAGGGAAAGTAACAGATGGGCCATCGTTAAATTTATTACATATTATTATCGGGATGATTCCTGCCGGAATTCTTGGTGTATTATTCCATAGTGCAATTAAAGAAGTTCTATTCGGTCCAGGACCGGTTGTTATTAGCTTAGTAGCTGGTGGTATTTTAATGATTGTTGCTGAGAAGTTTTCAAAACCAAGTACAGCAAGAACGTTAGATGAAATCACATATAAGCAAGCATTTACAATCGGGATGTTCCAATGTTTAGCACTTTGGCCAGGATTTTCTCGTTCTGGATCGACAATAAGTGGTGGTTTATTAGCTCGCGTTTCGCATACAGCGGCAGCGGAATATACGTTTATTTTAGCAGTACCAATGATGGTAGCTGCAAGTGCTTTAGATTTAATTAAAAGCTGGGATGTATTAAGCGCGGCTGATATACCGTTATTTGCAACTGGATTTATTACAGCATTCGTTGTTGCGATGCTTGCAATTGTTTCATTCTTAAAATTATTAGCTCGTGTAAAACTAACACCGTTTGCTTATTATCGTTTCATTTTAGCAGCGGTATTCTATTTCTTCCTTATGTAATAAAAAAACTGCCGAACTCGGCAGTTTTTTTATTTTATTACTTTTTCAATCATGCTTTCCATTACGTGTTCCCAAAGAGAAGTATCATCAGCTAATGTAGCACGGAAATTAGCATACATTTCTTTTTGTTTTTCCTCGAATGTTGGATCTTCTTTTTCTGGCAATGTAGCACGCATAGAAGTTACTAATTCTTGTACTTTTGGAGCACGTGGTCCCCAAACAGCTTGTTCATTTCCATCTTTATCAATGAAAATAAAGATTGGAATTGCACGTGCAGTTCCGTTTGTTAAGTATTGATCCATTAATTCTAAATTTTCATCGCGAATTAATAGTCTCATATCAATATTTGCAACCTCAGAAATTCGTTTCATAACGGGTACACATAAAAGAGCATCGCCACACCAGTCAGCTGTTAATACGATAACACGCCAGCCATCATTTTGACGTTCTTCTAGAACGGGAAGTAATTCATTTGGAATTAAAAAGTTATTGTAGATGTGTAATAGTTCATATTGGTTTACTTTCATTTCATTTACATATGTATCAAAGGACATGCCTTTATCGGCCCATTGTTGTAAATTCATAATTAACACCTCTTTAGTATGATTTGCTTTCATTGTACCAATTTTTATATAGAAAAGCTTGTATTCTTACTCTGTCTTATCGCTTAATAATTTATTTAAGACGAACAAGAATAGTACGACACATAATTCAGCTATGTTGGACATTTGTACGCTTTCTATCCAATCATCGGCAGTATGAATGACGAACCAATCTAGCGTAATTTCGATGATTGAGAAAAGAGAAAGTGAGAGCCAATTTGGCATATTTGTCGTCATTGGATATAACAGTACTTTAAAGAAGATTAAGATAAAGTATGTAATGCCATTTAAGAGAAGGATAAATAAAAAAAAGAGTAGTAAAGCAGTTCGTGATGAGTATTCTATACCTGTAATTTGAAAGATTCCTACATATACAAAAAATATAAATGCAAAAAATATAATGAGAAAAAGAGCAATAATACTAATGATAATTGTTTTATCTTTTAGGCTGAAATTAGAGAACTTCTCCTCCTCCTCCATTAAGCTCACTCCTTTTTCTGGAAAATCAATTTCATTGTATCATGAAATATATTCTAAAAAACTGCGAATTATGGGAAAATAAGATGACAAAAAGTAAGATTTCATGTAAAATTATTAATAAGGTTTTTATTTAACTAAATTAAATAAAAGGGGCTGTCAAAGTTGTCTCAAAATCGAGAACAATTAATGGAAGAACTATCGACAAATGTTTTTGCTATGTTCCGCACGTTGCGTAATGATATGGGAAAAATTTTTGGTGGTTACATACCATGGAATGAGTTCATTGTCCTTAGAATATTGAACCGTACGAATAAAGAAATGGTATCACGTGTAGCTAATGAGTTAAATGTATCGAATAGCCATATTACAGCTGTTACAGAAAAATTAATCAATAAAGGTTTTGTAACCCGTTCACGTTCTACATCAGATCGTCGAGTTGTATATTTAGAGATTACAGAACAGGGAAAAGATTTAGTTGCGAAAATGGAAGGTGAGAAAAAGAAATATTTACAAGAAAGATTCTCCGCACTTTCAGAAGAAGAAATGAATGTAATGATATCTATTTCTAAAAAACTTATTTAAATAGGTTTCTCATAAGAGAACGCTTACTAATGATAAAAAAAGATCTTCCTCATACGCAGGAAGATCTTTTTTCATATGTAATAACCAATAAAAAATAAAATGTGTATGAAAAAAGATAGAGCGCCATACTACTAATAAAGGAAGGAGGGAAAAATATGACGAATCGTAATGGTAGTAAAGGAAGCGGAAATCAAGGTTCACCGAAATCAGGGCAATTTCAACAGGAGTTTAGTACTGAATTTGAAACGGGTAATGATAACAAAGGAAAAGAATATCGTTCAAAAAAAGGAAGTAAATCAAAAAAGGAGTGACTCAAGTCACCCCTTTTTTGATTTAGGATGCCATAGAGCTAGAAGTACTGAACCAAATAGTCATGACTGGCTCAAAATGTTTGATAAAGCGGTGTGAATAGTATTTTGTATTTGGACAAAAAAATAAGACCATCACATATCGGATGGTCAAAGGGAGGGGACAATTTATGTCAATTTAATTAGGGATGGAAGCTATTCAAGACACTGGGGAATGTCTTATAAATTAGGGAGGAACAGCTTCGATACATATACTATAAAAGATAGATGTGACCTGAATGTGAACATAGGGTGAAAGAGAAAGGGAGTTTTAAGTAAGAAAATAGAGAGAGCAAAAAAATAAGACCATCACATATCGGATGGTCAAAGGAAGGGGACAATTTAATTAGGGATGGAAAGCTGTTCAAGACACTGGGGAATGTCTTATAAATTAGGGAGGAACAGCTCCGATACGTATACTATAAAAGATAGATGTGACCTTGGTGTGAACATATAGTGAAAGAGAAAGGGATATTTTTAGTGAGAAGAAAGGGAGAACAAAAAATAAGACCATCACATATCGGATGGTCAAAGGAAGGGGACAATTTATGTCAATTTAATTAGGGATGGAAAGCTGTTCAAGACACTGGGGAATGTCTTATAAATTAGGGAGGAACAGCTCCGATACGTATACTATAAAAGACGGATGTGACTTTGATGTGAACATAGCGTGAAAGGGAAAGGAATTTAAAAGAAAATATAAATGAATTAGTTGTTACTTATAGTAGTTATCGAGTTATGAATGCTATGAAGTTAGAATATAAATAAAAGTTGAAATCTATGAAAAAAAGGATTATGCTCAACTATATTATGAGAGTATAGGGATTTATCCTGCTATTCATAGTTTCTTTCTAAGTTAGTCGGATAAAGGCTTCACTTAATTAAGGGAGTTAGTGACATGGAAGTAGCAAAAAAACAAGGGTTGTATAATCGTTTTATACGATTAAATCCACCGCAAATTTTAGCATTAGGCTTTTTTTGTTTAATTGTGGTCGGGGGTTTGTTATTAAAGTTACCGTTTGCAACGAAAGTACATATTAGTTGGGTAGATGCTTTCTTTACGGCAACGTCAGCAGCGACTGTAACAGGATTAGGTGTTGTAGATACTGCAAGTACGTTTACGATGTTTGGTGAAATTGTTATTATGTTTTTAATTCAAACAGGTGGTCTCGGTCTTATGACGATAGCCATTTTAATTGTTTGGGTATTAGGTAAAAAAATTGGTTTGCGCCATCGATTATTAATTGGAGAAGCATTTAATCAAACAAGTATTGGTGGTCTTGTGAAATTAGTGAAACGAGTTTTTATTTTTTCTATTTGTATTGAGCTGATGGGAGTCATCTTTTTATCGATTCGCTTTATTCCAGAGTTTGGATTTGGAAAAGGTTTGTACTATAGTGTTTTTCACGTTATTGCGTCATATAATAATGCTGGCTTTGCTCTTTGGTCAGATAATTTAACAAGATATGTAGGAGATCCTATTATTAATATTGGGATTTGCTCTTTAATTGTAATAGGAGGATTAGGGTTTACCGTATTAATCGATATATGGTATAGCCGTAGTTTCCGAAAACTATCGCTTCACTCAAAAATCATGATTGTTGGAACGATAGCCCTTAACATTATTGCGATGATTGTGATTTTTGTATTGGAATATAATAATGTGAAAACATTAGGGAACTTACCTTTAAATGAAAAGTTATGGGCTTCTTTCTTCCAAGGAATTACACCTCGTACAGCTGGCTTTAACACGATTGATTATGGCGGTATGGAAGAGTCATCGATACTATTTACGATGGTATTAATGTTTATTGGTGCAGGAAGTGTATCGACAGGTGGTGGAATTAAGTTAACGACATTCGTTATTTTAATTACATCAGTCATTTCCTTCTTTAAAAAGAAGGAGGATTTTGTATTATTTCATCGTACTGTCAAAATGTCGACAGTAACAAGAGCGTTAGCAATTGTCGTTGCTAGTCAAATCCTTATTTTTACAGCAGTATTTTTATTAATGCTTACAGAAAATTTCAGTTTTATTCAATTGTTATTTGAGACGATTTCAGCGTTTGGAACAGTTGGATTAACAATGGGGATTACTGCAAAGCTAACGGCAGTTGGAAAATGTATTATTATGTTTGTTATGTTTTGTGGATTAATTGGCCCGTTAACACTTGTGTTCTCTTTGGCACGACCAGCGAAACAAAAAATTAAATATCCATCAGAAGATGTATTTACAGGATAAGGTATCTCGGATAATGCGAGATACCTTTTTCATTTTAAAAAAGAGAGAACAATAAGCCAATAATCGCCGCTCGGAATAAAATTGCAATGAGTGCAGCGATACCACCAATAATCGCTGCGGTACCACCAGTTACTGTAGCTCCACGATTATAAGCGTAAATGCCTAGTAGTACAGAAACAAGACCAAATAGTGTTGGGAAGGTGAAGAGTGATAATATAGATAAGGCAAGAGCGATAAAGCCAGCAGTTGATCCAGCGGCGGACGATCTTACATCATCTTTACTATCTTTATCATCATAATCAATGCGCTGTGGTGCAACTTCAGCTGCGTATTCTTCTTTATAGTCACTATAATCACTATCTATTCGATCTCTTTTTTTATATTCATCAAATTTCTCAGTCAAAGTAATGACTCCTTTCATAACAAGGTTCGATAATAGTATGTATCTCTTTACCGTTTTTATCCGGGTGTGGACAGGGAGTGATATCCAATTAGAAGATGAAAATTGTTTTTTCGAAATAGGAAAACTTAGTATGACTTCCTCTATTTTGGAAAGTATAAAAAAGAATAATGAGGAAAGGGTGCTGTACATAATGGAACATCCAATTGAAAATTTAATGAAAACAGCAATGACAAATTTAAAAGAGATGGTAGATGTAAATACGATTGTTGGAAGTCCGGTTTCAACAGCCGATGGAAATGTAGTATTAACAGTATCCCAAGTTGCTTTCGGGTTTGGAGCTGGGGGAAGTGACTTTAAGGGGGATTTTTCTCATGAGAAAAATAGTGGTGGACATGGGCAACAAAAAGAGATAAAACAAGGGCATCCTTTTGGAGGTGGAAGTGGTGCTGGTGTTTCCATTAGTCCGGTGGCTTTTTTAGTTGTAGGTTCTAATGGGGTGCAAGTATTACATTTAAATAGTAGTACGCATTTAATCGAAAAAGCTTTAAATGCTGTACCAAGCACTGTAGATAAATTTGTGAACGGTC
Organism: Bacillus cereus group sp. MYBK30-2; assembly: GCF_051915945.1. Taxonomy (NCBI): domain Bacteria; kingdom Bacillati; phylum Bacillota; class Bacilli; order Caryophanales; family Bacillaceae; genus Bacillus; species Bacillus cereus group sp. MYBK30-2. The sequence continues at coordinate 1,605,946 of NZ_JBQAFR010000001.1, read as the reverse complement.
GCTAAAGGTGAACTTGCATTTTTTAGGAATTGTGATATATTAGAAAAAGTGTGCTTAAGGACGATTGAAATAATTGAAATGTAAATATATATGATGTGCGAAATAAGGGAGAGGAATTTATGATTAATATCAAAAATTTGGTAGTCGGCTTATTTATGCTAGTAAGCGGATTTGTTGTATATGTAATAAAAGAAAAAGCTCCATTTTAAAACAGACAAACCGTTAATGTCTGTTTTTTATTTACGAAAATAGTTGACAGTTTATCTTATTGGTGTTAAAATTTTAATTCGTGTCTCGGTTACAGCTAGTGTAAAGTGAATATCTCTTATGAATATAATATGAAAAGTTTGCGAAAGATCGGGTAATCTTATCAACAACTTTTGTGAACAAACCCTATAAATTGTATTTGTAAGCTTTATATGTATACTAGTGAATCAAGGAGCGGTCAGTGGAACCGTAATGATGAGAGAGAGGTAGGGCTTTCATCCAGTATATGTTACTTTCCCGTTAGGTGAATATAAAAAAGAGGGCTCCTTGTGAAAAGGAGCCCTCTTTCTTTTGTATATTGTGATTTGTAAAAATTCAAATGCGACTTTCAACCTGCTGACAAATTTCATCTGTTGTTAAACCGTGAGCTGTAATTACCGATCCTTTTATTGATGTATCTGCAATACCCATCATATTAGAATCTTGCCCAGTTACAACACAACAATCGCACCCTTGTGCATCGTGTTCTGAGTTAAGTGTAACGACTTCATGTCCATGTTGCTGAAGAGCTTGTTGAACATCTGTTAATGAGTTTTCAACGCCAATTCTAGCCATAATTCTCACCTCCTACCATCTATTTACTAGTATGCTCAAGTTTTTAGCATATATTATAAAAAGATGGTAGAAGAGTATATGCATTTAGTCGTTATATACACCAGTAAGCATTTGGCTAACGAATTGATCATTTAATGTATCTTGTGCTGAAGCGTTATTAGACTGAATATCGATTGAAGCAGTAAAGTTATTATATTCTCTGTTACTAGGCTCTACCTCTACGTAATTGTTGAATTTACAAAGTCCTTTCGTATCCATTAGATCAAATAGTTGCAGCATTTCTACTACCTCTTGTCTCGTTCCTTTAATTTGTACACACGCCATTTTTATTTCCTCCTTCATTTTGACAAATTGTTTTTTAAAAATAGGATTATGATTGCGAAATGAAAAATATGATTGTTATTTTTAGACAGCGTTATTTTTGTTATTTTCCCCCTTTTTCACCAAAAGTCGTTGTTTATTCCCGAATATATAAAATCGGACGTCCGTTTATTGAATACAATAGATTCGCACCATTTACCGAAAATCCTTCTCTTAAACAAATATTTTTTTTAGTGGAAATTAGCGAAAAAAATTTTTTGACTTTTTGTAAACGTTAACAATGTTGTTAAATCAATATAATCAAAGACGTCCGTACGATTAAAAATTATAAATTTTCTAAAAATTCACTTGATTTATTTGAAAAGGAGAGTAAACTAGGAAACAATAAAAAATTCATAGAACATAGGGGGCGCTTTCAAGTGAACGAGCAGTGGATTTTCTTAAATGGAGAATTTGTTCCAAAAGACGAAGCAAAAGTTTCAGTATATGATCATGGCTATTTATATGGCGATGGAGTGTTCGAAGGAATTAGAGTATATAGCGGTAATGTTTTCCGTTTGAGAGAGCATCTTGTCCGGTTATATGAATCAGCGAAATCCATTATGTTAGAAATTCCATATACGTTAGAAGAAGCAACGAAGATCGTTGTTGAAACGATTCAACAAAACAAACTATCTAATGGATATATTCGCCTCGTTGTATCAAGAGGACCAGGGAATCTTGGATTAGATCCCGATTCTTGTACGAAACCAAATGTAGTAGTAATTGCAGAACAATTATCTTTATTTCCACAAGAATATTATGAAAAAGGGATTCCGATTGTAACAGTTGCAACGCGTCGCAATCGCCCGGATGTTTTATCACCTCAAGTAAAATCTTTAAATTACTTAAATAATATTTTAGTTCGCATTGAGGCGAAACTAGCTGGAGTACAAGAAGCACTTATGTTAAATGATCAAGGATACGTAGCTGAAGGCTCTGGAGATAACGTATTTATTGTAAAAGGAAACAAATTAATTACACCACCAAGTTCTGCTGGAGCGTTAGAAGGTATTACACGAAACGCAATTTTAGAAATCGGCGAAAAACTTGGGTATGACGTAAGAGAAGAATTATTTACAAGGCACGATGTATATGTAGCTGATGAAGTATTTTTAACAGGAACAGCTGCTGAAGTAATTGCTGTTACGACAGTAGATGGAAGAACAATTGGTTTAGGTAGAACAGGGCCACATACGAATCGTTTATTAGAAGAATTCCGTAAATTAGTTGTAGAAGATGGAGAGAAAATTTACGAAGAAAATAAAGTTGGATAATAGCTCTTTACGACATGATAAAGCGTTGAAAGGGAGGAGTAGTTGACTGTGAAGCCTCACAGAGAGTCGGTGGTTGCTGGAAACCGATGGTTCACGTCGACGAACATCACCCTTGAGTGCTAAGCTGAAGCGTTTGTTTAGGCTTAGACGGTAGCTCCGTTATTAGCTCGACTCATCCCGAGTCACTGAGGCAAGAGTATTCTTGCAAAGAAGGGTGGTACCGCGAAATCTTTCGTCCCTTCAGCACATAGCTGGAGTGTGGACGTAGGATTTTTTTATTTTATAAATAGTTTAAAAAAGGGGGCTTATAAGAAAAATGTCTTCAAAAACGGAAGAGAAACTGGCAACTGGTGCACAGCTATTGTTAGAAGCGCTAGAAAAGGAAGGAGTAGAAGTAATTTTCGGTTATCCGGGTGGTGCTGTTTTACCTCTATATGATGCACTTTATGATTGTGAGATTCCGCATATTTTAACGAGGCATGAACAAGGTGCGATTCACGCTGCTGAAGGATATGCAAGAATTACAGGAAATCCAGGAGTTGTAATTGCAACAAGTGGACCGGGCGCTACAAATGTTATTACGGGTCTAGCTGACGCGATGATTGATTCATTGCCACTTGTTGTATTTACAGGACAAGTAGCAACAACGTTAATCGGAAGTGATGCTTTCCAAGAAGCGGATATTATGGGGCTTACGATGCCGGTGACAAAACATAATTATCAAGTGCGAAAAGCATCGGATTTACCTCGAATTATTAAAGAAGCATTTCATATCGCTAGAACAGGAAGACCGGGGCCAGTCGTAATTGACCTTCCGAAAGATATGGTAGTAGAGCAAGGCGAGCGATGTAGCGACGTACAAATGGATTTACCAGGCTACCAGCCTAATTACGAACCGAATCTACTACAAATAAACAAATTATTACAAGCGATTGAGACTTCAAAAAGGCCGTTAATTTTAGCTGGAGCAGGTGTATTGCATGCGAAAGCATCGAAAGAATTAACAAATTTTGCCCGTAAATATCATATTCCAGTTGTTCATACATTACTTGGTCTTGGTGGGTTTCCGCCAGATGATGAACTATTTCTAGGGATGGGAGGAATGCACGGTACATACACCGCAAACATGGCGTTATATGAATGTGACTTACTTATTAATATAGGTGCAAGATTTGATGATCGTCTTACTGGGAATTTAGCTTATTTTGCTAAAGAAGCGATTGTCGCGCATATAGATATTGATCCAGCGGAAATCGGGAAAAATGTTCCGACTGAAATTCCAATCGTTGCGAGTGCGAAGCGAGCATTAGAAGCTCTACTCAAATTTAAGGAAGGGGAAGTAAACCACAATGATTGGCTCACGCTATTAAATAGTAGAAAAGAAAAATACCCTTTTTCTTACAAAGAACATGCAGAACGTATTAAGCCTCAATATGCAATTGATATGCTATATGAAATTACGGAAGGGAAAGCGATTGTAACAACAGATGTTGGGCAACATCAAATGTGGGCAGCCCAATACTATCCGCTGAAAGATCCAGATAAATGGGTAACCTCGGGAGGATTAGGAACGATGGGCTTCGGGTTTCCGGCAGCAATTGGTGCACAAATCGCAAAGCCTGAAGAATTAGTTATTGCAATCGTCGGTGATGCTGGATTTCAAATGACGCTACAAGAACTTAGTGTATTAAAAGAGCATTCTTTACCAGTTAAAGTTTTTATTTTAAATAATGAAGCTTTAGGGATGGTAAGACAATGGCAAGATGAATTTTATAATGGGCGATATTCGCACTCTTTACTTTCGTGTCAACCAGATTTCGTTGCGCTTGCCAATGCTTATGGCATAAAAGGTGTTCGTATTGAAGACCCACTTCTTGCAAAGCAACAATTAGAGGAAGCAATAGAATTAAGAGAGCCTGTTGTAATTGATTGCCGCGTACTTCAATCCGAAAAGGTAATGCCGATGGTTGCCCCAGGAAAAGGCGTTCATCAAATGGAGGGAGTGGAAAAAAGGTGAAGAGAATTGTTACAGCGACAGTTCGAAATCAAAGCGGTGTGTTAAATCGAATTACAGGTGTTATGACACGAAGACATTTTAATATTGAAAGTATTTCGGTAGGCCATACGGAATCATCGGATATTTCGAGAATGACGATTGTTGTACACGTTGAAAATGAACAGCAAGTTGAGCAGTTAATTAAACAACTTCATAAGCAAATCGATGTACTGAAAGTATCAGATATTACAGAAGAAGCGATGATTGCTAGGGAACTTGCACTTATTAAAGTAGCAACTTCTGTCGCAAGAGCAGAATTATATAGTTTAATTGAACCATTTCGAGCCACTGTAATAGATGTTGGGAAGGATTCCATAGTGGTGCAAGTAACAGGTACTCAGGAGAAAGTAGAAGCGTTAATTGAATTACTTCGTCCATACGGTTTGAAAGAAATTGCAAGAACAGGTGTAACGGCTTTTACGCGCAGTATGAAAAAGCAAGATAAACAAGTTATGTTAATTCAATAATCATTTAAATATAGGGGGAAAAGAAAATGGCGAAAGTTTATTATGAAAAAGATGTAACGGTAAATGTATTAAAGGAAAAGAAAGTAGCAATCATCGGATACGGATCACAAGGTCATGCGCACGCGCAAAACTTACGTGATAACGGATTTGATGTAGTAGTTGGACTGAGAAAAGGAAAGTCATGGGATAAGGCGAAAGAAGATGGATTTTCTGTATATACAGTAGCGGAAGCAGCAGAAAAAGCGGATGTAGTAATGGTTCTACTACCTGATGAATTACAGCCAGAAGTATATGAAGCCGAAATTGCATCAAATTTACAGGCTGGAAATTCCCTCGTATTCGCACATGGCTTTAATGTTCACTTTGATCAAGTAAAACCGCCAGCTAATGTAGATGTATTTCTAGTAGCACCGAAAGGTCCGGGACATCTAGTACGTCGTACGTTTGTTGAAGGGGGAGCTGTTCCTGCATTATTTGCAGTATATCAAGATGCAACAGGAGTTGCGACTGAAAAGGCACTTTCTTATGCAGATGGAATTGGGGCAACGAGAGCAGGTGTATTAGAAACAACGTTTAAAGAAGAAACAGAAACAGATCTATTTGGAGAGCAAGCTGTACTTTGCGGCGGAGTGACTGCGCTTGTAAAAGCAGGGTTTGAAACGCTAGTTGATGCAGGATATCAACCTGAACTTGCATATTTTGAATGTTTACATGAACTAAAACTAATTGTTGACCTTATGTATGAAGGCGGACTTGAAAATATGAGGTATTCAGTTTCAGATACAGCGCAGTGGGGTGACTTCGTATCGGGACCACGTGTCGTGACAGAGCATACGAAGAAAGCGATGGGGGAAGTGTTAGCAGAAATTCAAGATGGTACATTTGCAAGAGGGTGGATTGCCGAGCATAAAGCAGGAAGACCTCATTTCCAGGCGACAAATGAGAAAGAAAACGAACATCAAATCGAAGTAGTTGGGCGTAAATTACGTGAGATGATGCCATTTGTACAGCCGCGAGTAAAGGTAGGGATTAAATAATATGAAGCAAATTTTGTTCATGGATACGACGCTTCGTGATGGCGAACAATCACCTGGAGTTAATTTAAATGAACAAGAGAAATTGCAAATTGCAAGGCAACTAGAGAAGCTTGGAATTAATGTAATGGAAGCTGGATTTGCAGCGGCTTCTGAAGGGGATTTTCAATCGGTAAAGCGTATCGCAAATACAATTCAAAATGCTACGGTTATGAGTTTAGCTAGAGCGAAGGAAAGCGATATTCGAAGAGCATATGAAGCAGTGAAAGGTGCTGTATCTCCTCGTTTACACGTATTTTTAGCTACAAGTGACATTCATATGAAATATAAGCTTTGTATGTCAAAAGCAGATGTATTAGATGGTATTCATCGCTCGGTTATGCTCGGGAAATCATTATTTCCGACAGTACAATTTTCAGCAGAAGATGCGACAAGAACATCGAGGCACTTTCTAGCTGAAGCAGTAGAAGTTGCGATTAGAGCAGGAGCGAATGTAATCAATATTCCTGATACAGTTGGATATACGAATCCAGAAGAATATTATTCTCTCTTTAAATATTTACAAGAATCCGTTCCTTCTTATGAGAAAGCAATTTTCTCTTGTCATTGTCACGATGATCTTGGGATGGCAGTAGCGAATTCATTAGCTGCGGTTGAAGGCGGAGCGTTACAAGTAGAAGGAACCATTAATGGAATTGGAGAAAGAGCGGGGAATGCAGCTCTAGAAGAAGTCGCGGTCGCTCTCCATATTAGAAAAGATTTCTATGAAGCAGAGTCCTCTATGACGTTAAAAGAGATTAAAGCGACAAGTACATTAGTAAGTCGTTTAACAGGTATGGTTGTACCAAAAAATAAAGCGATTGTTGGAGCAAATGCATTCGCCCATGAGTCAGGTATTCATCAAGATGGTGTTTTAAAAGAAGTGACGACATATGAAATTATTGAACCGGCGCTTATAGGTGAATCTCAAAATCTATTTGTACTTGGAAAACATTCTGGACGTCACGCATTTACGGAAAAAATGAAAGAACTAGGCTATGAATTTACAAACGAAGAACGAGATGCGGTGTTTGAAGCATTTAAAAAATTAGCTGATCGAAAAAAGGAAATTACAGAAGAAGATTTGCGTGCGCTTATGCTTGGTGAAGCAGCATTTTCGGCGCAACAATATAGCATTACGCAATTGCAAGTACATTTCGTATCAAATAGTACCCAGTGCGCAACAGTTGTACTGAAAGATGAGGAAGGAAATATATACGAAGATGCAGCAACTGGTTCTGGAAGTATTGAAGCGATCTATAATGCAATTCAAAGAATTTTAGGGTTAGAATGTGAATTAGCGGATTATCGCATACAATCTATTACGCAAGGTCAAGATGCACTTGCACATGTTCATGTTGAATTAAAAGAAGGAACTCATCAAGTATCAGGTTTTGGTGTTGCGCAAGACGTATTAGAAGCATCGGCGAGAGCGTATGTCCATGCGGCTGGAAAATTGAAATCTTTTATAACTGTTGTGAAATAAGTGTTTGATAGGTGAGGAATTCTTTCCCCACCTATCAAAATAAAGTTCTGAAAATTCTGTCAAAGGGGTGCTCAAATTGGAAAAACGTATCGTTTGTTTAGCGGGTGATGGTGTTGGTCCAGAAATTATGGAAAGCGTGAAAGAAGTATTGTATATGGTAGAGAGGTTATACGGTCATCGTTTTTATTTACAGGATGAGCACTTTGGCGGAGATGCCATTGATTTAACTGGGCAACCATTACCACAACGAACACTTGCCGCTTGTTTAGCGAGTGATGCGGTTTTACTTGGGGCAGTTGGTGGACCGCGATGGGATAGTGCGAAAGAAAGGCCGGAGAAAGGACTATTAGCTTTAAGGAAAGGACTTGGTGTATTTGCAAATGTTCGCCCTGTAACAGTAGAAAGCTCAACTTCGCATTTATCACCATTAAAAAACGCTGATGAAATTGACTTCGTTGTCGTTCGTGAATTAACAGGTGGTATTTATTTTTCTTATCCGAAAGAGCGCACGGAAGAAGTAGCAACAGATACACTTACGTATCATCGCCATGAAATTGAACGTATCGTTTCTTATGCTTTTCAATTAGCGAGTAAGAGAGAGAAAAAAGTAACGTCTATTGATAAGGCGAATGTTTTAGAATCTAGTAAATTATGGAGAACTGTTACGGAAGAAGTAGCTCTTCGTTATCCTCATGTTGAATTAGAGCACATTTTAGTAGATGCAGCTGCTATGGAGTTAATTCGGAACCCGAGGAGATTTGATGTTATCGTAACAGAAAACTTGTTTGGTGATATTTTAAGTGATGAAGCGTCTGTATTAGCAGGATCGCTAGGAATGCTTCCATCAGCGAGTCATGCGGAAAACGGACCGTCTTTATATGAACCTATTCACGGATCAGCACCAGATATTGCTGGAAAAAATAAAGCAAATCCAATTGCAATGATGCGTTCGGTTGCAATGATGCTTGGACAGTCGTTTGGATTAACAAGAGAAGGAAATGCGATTGAAGAGGCCATTTCTGCAGTTCTTCAAACTGGAAAATGTACAGCGGATATTGGCGGAGATGAGACGACAACTTCATTTACGAAGGCGGTTATTCAAGAAATGGAAGAGCAGGCGCTAGTAGGGAGAGGACGATAATGGGAAAAAGATTACTAGATAAGCTTTGGGAAAGACATGTAGTTGCAACAAATGAAAATGGATTGGATTTATTATATATCGATCTTCATCTCGTTCACGAAGTAACTTCACCGCAAGCCTTTGAAGGCTTGCGGCTTGCAAATCGAACTGTTCGGAGACCGGAATTAACGTTTGCAACGATGGATCATAATATTCCAACGAAAGATGTTTGGAATATTACCGATCGCATTGCGAAGCAGCAATTGGATACACTTCGTGACAATTGTAAACAATTTCAGGTGCGATTAGCTGATATTGGTGATGAAGAGCAAGGAATCGTTCATGTTATCGGACCGGAGCTTGGACTCACACAGCCAGGGAAAACGATTGTTTGTGGTGATAGCCATACAGCAACCCACGGTGCTTTCGGTGCTTTAGCGTTTGGTATTGGTACGAGTGAAGTAGAGCATGTATTAGCAACGCAAACGTTGTGGCAACGAAAACCGAAAGCGATGGGGATTGAATTAAAAGGAAAGTTACCGAAAGGCGTTTATGCAAAGGATATTATTTTGCATCTTCTCTCAAAGTACGGTGTAGCGGTTGGAACAGGGTATGTAATGGAATTCTATGGAGAGACGATCCATGATATGGATATGGAAGAGCGAATGACACTTTGCAATATGGCAATTGAAGGGGGAGCGAAAGCAGGCATTATCGCACCGGATGAAAAAACATTTTCTTATGTAAAAGGGCGTAAGTATGCACCAAAAGACTATGAATCTTTTAAGAAAAAATGGTCGGAGCTTTATACAGATTCAGATGCGATTTATGATTTACATATTTCAATAGATGTTACGGATTTAGCGCCGTACGTCACTTGGGGAACAAATCCAAGTATGGGTGTTCGTATTGATGAAAAATTACCAGAAAAGCAGGATGGAAATGATGAAAGAGCATTTTCTTATATGGGATTGAGCCCTGGACAAAGTACTTTTGAAATTCCTGTTAAGCATGTCTTTATTGGTTCTTGTACAAATTCACGTTTATCTGATTTAGAAATTGCCGCAGCTGTTGTAAAAGGGAGAAAAGTAAAAGAAGGTGTGCGAGCACTCGTTGTGCCTGGGTCTAAAAGGATAAGGGAAGCGGCGATGCAAAAAGGATTACATCACATATTTGAAGAAGCTGGATTTGAATGGAGAGAGCCTGGATGTTCAATGTGTCTTGGGATGAATCCAGATCAAGTACCTGAAGGAGAACATTGTGCTTCTACTTCAAATCGTAACTTTGAAGGAAGACAAGGAAAGGGAGCGAGAACACATTTAGTAAGCCCAGCTATGGCAGCAGCGGCTGCATTATATGGGCATTTTGTTGATATTAGAAAGGAGAGTTATGATGGAGCCATTTCGTATTCATAAAGGTACGGTCGCTGTACTTATGAATGATAATATTGATACAGATCAAATTATTCCGAAGCAATACTTAAAGAGAATTGAAAGGACGGGATTTGGCAAGTATTTATTTGATGAGTGGCGTTACGATAATGAGCGTCATGAAAATCCTAATTTCCCCCTTAATGATCTAGACAGAAAAGGAGCAAGTATATTAATTACAGGTGATAATTTTGGATGTGGTTCCTCAAGAGAACATGCTCCTTGGGCGCTTGCTGATTACGGTTTCCGCGTTATTATCGCTGGAGGATTTGCAGATATTTTTTATATGAATTGTATGAAGAATGGTATGTTACCGATTGTAATGGATAAAGAGATGCGTGAACAACTTGCCAAAACGAATGCGAGAGATCAAATAGAAGTTGATTTAGAGAATGAAGTAATTACAACGAATACGCACAGGCTTCATTTTACAATCGAGAAAATGTGGAAAGAAAAATTATTAAATGGTCTAGATGAAATTGCCATTACGATGCAATATGAACAAGAAATTGGAGAGTATGAAAGAAAAGTAGCTTCATATTAAGAAATAACGGAATATTAAAAATGTATTTACATTCAGAATTATCCGTTATATAATATGTAAAAATCAGAGGAGAAAGGGAGTAAGTATTATGAATACAATGCAATCTATTAAAATGCTTACACAACTACATCATCATACATGAAACCCTTGAACCTAACGTGAAAACGTGTAGGTACAAGGGTTATTCCCGTTGTACCTACACTCTACTAAAGAGCCTTGTAGGTATTTTGTCTACAAGGCTCTTTTTATTTTCGGTTTGGGTGAATGGAATGGAATGGGCATATATTAAAGAGGGAAGGGTGTGTGAATTCAGATGACAAAGTGGAAGCGGGCAAATCCGAATGGAACGAGAGATTACTTATTCGAAGAATGTACGTTAATTGAAGAAGTGGAACAAAAATTAAGACGTACATTTTTAGAGAGAGGTTATGAAGAAATAAGGACACCTACAATTGAGTTTTACGATGTTTTTGCATTTCAAAACAGGCCGATAGATGAAGAAAAGATGTATAAGTTTTTTGATGAAAAAGGACGGATTATCGTTTTACGCCCAGATATGACAATTCCTTTAGCAAGAGTAATTGGAACACAGAGAGGGGATATTCCTCTTAAAGTAACGTATAGCGGGAATGTATTTCGGGCGAATGAGTCTCTTACTGGGAAATATAATGAAATAGTGCAAAGTGGTATTGAAATTATCGGAATTGATAATGTAAGGGCTGAAATTGAATGTGTGATAAGCGTAATTCAAGCACTTCAAAAATTGAAGGTGCAATCTTTCACAATTGAGATTGGGCAAGTGCAGTTATATAAATGTATTGTAAAAAAGCTCTCCATTAATGATGAAGAAGAAAAGTCACTTAGGACGTATATTGAAAGTAAAAATTATGCCGCACTCTCACGTTTTATTGGAGAAAAGAAATTAAATCGGTGTGATGAAACAGTAAGATTACTTGAGAAATTACCAAGATTATTTGGGAATTTAGAAGTCATTGAGGAAGCGGAAAAACTTGCTTCAAGTAATGAAATGAAAAAGGCAATTGCAAGGGTGAAAGAAATGTATGAAACAATTGAAAAGTTAGGATATGGCTCTTACATATCAATTGATTTAGGTATGATTCAACATTTGGATTATTATACGGGTGTTATTTTCAAAGGGTATATATATGAAATTGGAGAAGAAATCATTAGTGGCGGAAGATACGATGAGTTAATTAGCAATTTTGGAGAAATGATGCCAGCGGTTGGACTCGCGGTGCAAGTAAATCAAATTGTTAAGGCACTTCAAGAGCAGCAAGAACCATATAAACGAAAGCAAATAGATATTATGATTCATTATGAGTTAAATAGTTTAGCAGAAGCAGAAAGATTACGAAATTTACTTCAAAAGGACGGGAAGAAAGTGGAGTTATCTCTATTCTCTAATTTAAACGACAGTTTTCAATTTGCAAAAAAGAATAAAATAATGACGGTCGTTGAGACGAAGAGTGAGTCATTGGTGGAATATGTATGGAGAGAGAAATGGATCATCCAGAAAGAAGGGGAGGCTTCATGCGTAACATTCAAATTGCGTTAACGAAAGGTAGATTAGAAAAGCATGTTATTCCACTGTTTGAGAAAATTGGAATTGATTGTTCAGAGCTCAAAGATAAAGGAAGGAAACTGGTGTTTAAAAGTAAAAACACAAATATTTCATTTATTTTAGTGAAAGCGGTAGATGTTGCTACTTATGTGGAACATGGCGTAGCTGATATTGGAGTCGTTGGAAAAGATATTTTAATGGAATGTGAGAAAGATATATATGAGATGGTGGATTTAGGAGTAGGTGTCTGTAAATTTTGTGTCGCTTCTATTCCTACGTATAATCCGAAGAGTTACCGAAAGAAACGAATTGCTACGAAATATCCGCACATTACTTCCACTTATTTTCATGATAAAGGGGAGGATGTAGAAATTATTAAAATAGAAGGATCCGTAGAGATTGCTCCGCTTCTGGGATTGGCAGATGCGATTGTTGATATAGTTGAAACAGGAAAAACATTACAAGAAAACGGATTAATTGTATTTGAAGAAATGTGCTCTATATCAGCTCGGATGATTGTGAATAAGGCTGCGTTGAAAACTAAAAAAGACGAAATATTCAGCATTATAAATAAGATGGAGCAAGAAATTTTGTCAGGGAAATAGGGGGACTTGAAATGGAGATAGTGTATGAAGATTTCCGAGAGGCGTTATCGAAAATAAAATTGCTACGAGAAAGCGCTAATATAATAGAAGAAACTGTTCAAAGAAGTGTAAGAGAAATTGTTCAAAACGTAAGGGAGAGTAAAGATGAGGGTGTATCGTTCTATACAAAAAAGTTTGATGGTGTAGAGATAAAAGATTTTCGTGTAAGTGAGCAAGAAATAAAACAAGCAAGTAAGTTTGTAGAACATTCTTTTTTAGAAGCGTTAAAAGAAGCGAAGAAAAACATTGTCTCGTATCACGAAAAGCAAAAAAGACAATCTATGTTCGATTGTGAAAGTGAAGGGGTAATTAGAGGGCAGCTCATTCGGCCGTTAGAAAATGTAGGTGTGTATGTGCCAGGTGGAACAGCTTCGTATCCTTCATCAGTATTAATGAATGTATTGCCAGCAAAACTCGCGGGTGTGAAAAAAATTGTAATGGTAACACCGCCGAGACAAGGAGGAATTGATCCGCATATATTAGCTGCTGCAAGCCTTGCAGGTGTAGATGAAATTTATATGGCCGGTGGTGCTCAAGCAATTGCTGCTCTAGCATACGGAACGGAATCGATTCCTAAAGTAGATAAAATAGTTGGGCCAGGGAATTTGTATGTCGCTCTAGCGAAGCGAGAAGTATACGGGATAGTAAATATAGATATGATTGCTGGACCGTCAGAAATTGTAGTTATAGCAGATGAAACAGGAAATGCCAATTATATTGCTGCGGATTTATTATCACAAGCAGAACATGACGAAAGGGCGACAGCTATTTGTATTACAACGAATATACAGCTTGCTAAAGAAGTAGAAAGAGAAATAGAAAGACAGTTAGAGACGTTGCCAAGAAGTGAAATCGCTCGTGAATCAATAAAAAGAAATGGAGCAATTTTTATTGTTCCTTCTTTAGAAGAGGCGTTTCAATTATCAAATGAAATTGCTCCAGAACATTTAGAGTTACATATAAAAGAGCCAATGAATGCTCTAGCTTATGTAAAGCATGCAGGATCAATTTTTCTTGGCCCATATGCACCTGAACCGCTCGGGGATTATTTGGCAGGACCGAATCACGTATTACCGACAAGTGGAACGGCAAGGTTCTTCTCTCCGTTATCTGTCGATGATTTTGTGAAAAAATCAAGCTTTATTTCTTATACGGAAGAAGCGTTAAAAAGTGTACAACATCATATTGTAGAACTCGCAAATAAAGAAGGCTTACATGCACACGCGAGAGCGATTCAAATTAGGTTTAAGGAGGAAGAATAATGCGCCAATCTAGTCAAGTACGTGAGACGACGGAAACGAAAATTAAATTAAGTTTGCAACTTGATGAAAGTACGAATGTTTCTGTGCAAACGGGAGTTGGATTTTTTGATCATATGCTAACTTTATTTGCAAGGCACGGAAGATTTGGTTTGCAAGTTGAAGCTGAAGGTGATGTATTCGTTGATGCTCATCATACGATTGAAGATGTTGGAATTGTACTCGGAACTTGCTTGAAAGAAGCATTGCAAAATAAAGAGGGAATTAACAGGTACGGATCGGCATATGTGCCAATGGATGAGTCTTTAGGATTTGTCGCAATTGACATAAGCGGGCGCTCATATATTGTGTTTCAAGGTGAATTAACAAATCCGAAGCTTGGAGATTTTGACACAGAACTAACGGAAGAATTTTTTAGAGCAGTTGCTCATGCTGCAAATATTACATTACATGCTCGCATACTATATGGAAGCAATACACATCACAAAATTGAAGCTTTATTTAAAGCATTCGGTCGAGCGCTTAGAGAGGCAGTCGATAAAAATGACAAGATTACTGGCGTAAATTCAACGAAAGGAATGTTGTAATTGATTGCAATTATAGATTATGGAATGGGAAATATTCGTAGTGTGGAACAGGCATTAAAATATATTGGAGCAGAGTATATCGTAACGGATGATATAGAAGAAATATTGAGAAGTGATGGAGTTATTTTACCAGGAGTAGGTGCATTTCCGAAAGCGATGGACGTTTTAGAAAAAAAAGATTTAGTATGTGTGCTAAAAGAAGTTGGAAATTCAGGGAAACCGCTTCTGGGCATTTGTTTAGGAATGCAGCTTTTATTTGAAAAAAGTGAGGAACTACAAAACTGTAACGGATTAAATTTATTGCCAGGTGTCATCCGAAAGTTAAAAGTTCCTTATAAAATTCCACATATGGGGTGGAATGAATTAAAAAAAGAAGGAGAAATATCGCTTTGGAATGGAGTAGAGGACGGTTCTTTCGTATATTATGTTCACTCTTATTATGCAGATTGTCCAAATGAGATTGTGTATGGCGCAAGTGAGTATGGAGTGAAAGTACCTGGTTTTGTAGCAAAAGGAAATATATTCGGTGCACAGTTTCATCCTGAAAAAAGTGGTGAAATTGGGATGCAAATGTTGAAAAACTTTAAAGGAGTGGTAGAAGCATGGAAATCTTCCCAGCTATCGATTTAAAAGAAGGACGATGCGTCAGGCTGTATCAAGGAGAATTTAGTAAAGAAACGGTGATGAATGAAGATCCGGTTGCGCAAGCGATTGTATTTGAAAAACTTGGAGCGAAAATATTGCACATCGTTGATTTAGATGGAGCAATTGCTGGGGAAACAGTAAATTTGCCTGTTATTGAAAAAATATGCAGGGCAGTGCGTATTCCGGTGCAAGTTGGGGGGGGAGTTCGGTCACTTGCGGTGGTGGAGAAGCTATTATCGGTAGGTGTAGAAAAAGTGATTTTAGGGACTGCTGCACTGTATGATCAATCATTTTTAGAAGAAGCGGTTCGTCTATATAAAGAGAAAATTATTGTTGGAATTGATGCGAAAAATGGTTTCGTAGCAACGAGGGGTTGGTTAGATTTGTCTGAAATTTCTTACATTGATTTAGCGAAGCAAATGGCAAGCTTAGGTGTTCAAACGATTGTGTTTACAGACATATCGAAAGACGGGACACTTGCAGGACCAAATTTTGAACAATTAGAGTTACTGCAAAAAAGTGTGGGCATTCGTGTAATTGCATCTGGAGGTGTAGCATCTATTCAAGATGTGAAAAGATTAAATGATATGAATATATATGGCGTCATCATTGGGAAGGCACTTTACGAGAAAACGATTGATTTAGAAGAAGTGTTAGAGGTTACAAAGTTATGTTAGCGAAACGAATTATTCCATGTCTAGATGTAAAAGAAGGTCGAGTAGTAAAGGGAGTGAATTTTATAGGATTACAAGACGTCGGTGATCCTGTTGAAATAGCAGCTTTATATAATGATGCGGGGGCAGATGAAATCGTATTTTTAGATATTACTGCGACGCATGAAGGGCGAAAAACGATTATAGATGTTGTAGAAAAAACTGCTTCAAAAGTATTTATTCCTCTTACAGTTGGCGGGGGGATTGCAAATGTTCAAGATATGTATAATCTCCTAAGAGCTGGAGCGGATAAAGTTTCAATTAACTCAGCTGCAGTGCGAAATCCAAAGTTAATCCAGGCAGGTGCAGAACATTTTGGATCGCAATGTATTGTCGTAGCAATCGATGCTAGAAAAGTAGCGGAAGATAAATGGAATGTATACGTAAATGGCGGAAGAATTGATACGGGAATGGATGCAATAGAATGGGCGAAGCGTGTCGTTAAGCTCGGAGCAGGAGAAATTTTGCTGACGAGTATGGATGCAGATGGAACGAAAAATGGATATGACCTTCGATTAACAGAAGCAATTTCAAACAGCGTTTCCGTCCCAGTAATCGCATCAGGGGGATGTGGTCATGCGGCTCACATTTTAGAAGTATTTCAAAAAACAACAGTTGATGCAGCATTAGCGGCATCAATCTTCCATTATGGTGAAGCGACTGTACAGGATGTAAAGAAAAAATTAAGAGAAGCAAACGTTGAGGTGCGGTTATGAAACCTAACTTTTCAAAAGGTTTAATACCGGTAGTTGTTATCGAGGAAGATACGAACGAAGTTTTAATGCTAGCTTATATGAATGAAGAAGCGTATGAAAAGACGCTAGAAACGAAAAGAACATGGTTTTATTCCCGTTCGAGACAATCGTTATGGAATAAAGGAGGAACATCGGGAAATGTCCAATATGTTCAATCCCTTTATTTAGATTGTGATCAAGATTCAATTGTTGTTGTTGTAAAGCAAGTAGGACCAGCTTGTCATACAGGAGAGAAAACGTGTTTTCACTACAAAATTATATAGGGGGATACATATGGAAGATATCTTTAAGTTATTATTTGAAACAATTGAAGAACGAAAGAAAAATCCACTTCCTGAATCATATACTAATTATTTATTTTCGAAAGGAGAAGATAAAATTTTAAAGAAAATTGGTGAGGAATGTGCCGAAGTAATCATTGCTTCTAAAAATAATGATAAAGAAGAACTAATAAAAGAAATGGTTGATGTGTTTTATCACTGTTTTGTTCTATTAGCTGAAAAAAATATTTCATTAGAAGATGTCATGCAAGAAGTGACAGAAAGAAATGGAAAGCTTTCAAGAGTAGGGGACCGAAGAGAAATAGATACATTATAAGGGGGAATATGGATGAAAGTGGACTATCACCTTCATTTAGAAGAAGGGCCGTATTCAATAGGTTGGCTTGCTAAAATAAATGAAGCACTACAATATTATGAACCGCTTAAAGAAGAAAAGCATTCAATAGGCTGGCTTGTGAAAACACAAGAACGCCTGCAAAGACGTGTGAAGGAAGGTCCATTTACAACGAAATGGATTGACTTATATTTAGAAGAAGCTTTGCGAAAAGGTATAAAAGAAATTGGGATTGTCGATCACTTATACCGTTTTCATGAAGCGAAAGGATATTATGAAAAGTATGTAGATATTAGTGATTCTAAGCTTGGTCGTTTACAAAAAGAATGGTTAGATCAAGTAAGAGTAACGTCTATTTATGATTTTACAAAGGCGATTGAAGAGGCAAAAGAGCGATGGAGAGAACGAGGGATAACGCTCAAACTTGGAATTGAAGCAGATTATTTTATCGGTGGTGAACAAGAGTTAAAAGGCTTACTAGCATTAGCAGATTGGGATTATGTAATCGGCTCGGTCCATTTTATAGATGGATGGGGATTTGATAATCCAGATACGAAAGAGTATTTTGATACGCATGAGTTACATACTTTATATCATACGTTTTTCGCTACAGTTGAAAGTGCCGTTCGTTCCGAGCTTTTTGATATTATAGCTCACCTCGATAACATAAAAGTATTTAATTATCGATTGGATGAGAATGAACAGCTTTCTTATTATAAGGACATTGCTCGTGCGTTAGTGGAAACAAATACAGCAACAGAAATAAATGCGGGATTGTACTATCGCTATCCTGTGCGTGAAATGTGTCCAAGTCCGCTTTATTTACAAGTATTAGCTAAGCATGGAGTTCCAATTACTCTATCCTCAGATGCCCATTATCCGAATGATTTAGGAAAGTATGTGGAAGAGAATATAAAGACATTACGCAATCATGATATTTCTCACATAGCTACATTTACGAAACGAGTAAGAACGATGAGATTGCTTGAAGAAGAAGTAACAATTTCGAAATGAACCATGATTTTTTGATGAAAACCACCCTTTTGGTTCAAAATAAGAAAGAATGAAAAGGAGGGTGAAAAATGGCGAAACAACAAAATAAACAAAATGCTCAAGTGGCAGAACAAGCTTATACTTCTGAAATGAATAATACAGCTAACTCTGTTATTGAGGAACAAATTAGCGATACAGTTGCAGAAGGAACAATCGATGCGAAGCTTGGGAAAGAATCGCAAGAAAAAGCGTAAGAAGAGAGGAGAGATGGATCTCCTCTTTTCTTATGGGAAAAAGTGTCGATTTTCAAAACTATAATCAAATTCCTTGGTTTTTATATACGGATTTCTTACAATGAAATATAAGAGATATCACATTTTGTATAGAAGAGGTGTTAGTAGTGGCGAAAATATTAGTAGCAGGAAATATTCCAGAAATCGGATTAGGGTTATTAAAAAATCATGATGTAGAAATGTATAATAAAGAAGAATTAATTAGTGTAGAAGAGTTAGCAGAACGTGTAAAAGATAAAGATGCACTTTTAAGCTTACTTTCTACGAAGGTAACGAAAGAGGTTATTGATGCAGCACCAAATTTGAAAATTATTGCGAACTATGGCGCGGGTTACGATAATATTGATTACACATATGCTGGAGAAAAGGGTATTGCTGTTACAAATACACCGAAAATATCTACAGAGGCAACAGCGGAATTAACGTTTGCAATTCTGTTAGCTGCAGCAAGACGAATTCCTGAAGGAGATACGTTATGTCGTACAACTGGATTTAATGGCTGGGCACCACTATTTTTCTTAGGCCGAGAAGTATATGGTAAAACAATTGGAATTATTGGTCTTGGAGAAATTGGGAAAGCGGTAGCAAAACGTGCGAAAGCATTTGGAATGAATGTTTTATATACGGGGCCAAATCGTAAGCCTGAAGCTGAGAATGAACTGGAAGCGACATATGTAACGTTAGAAGAGTTATTACAAACAGCAGATTTTATTACAATTAACTGTGCGTATGATCCAAAGCTGCATCATATGATTGATGAAGAGCAATTTAAAATGATGAAGAAAACAGCGTATATCGTAAATGCTGCACGTGGTCCAATTATGAATGAATCTGCACTTGCGTATGCATTAAAAACGAATGAAATTGAGGGTGCAGCTCTTGATGTGTTTGAATTTGAACCGAAGATTACAGAAGAGCTAAAAGGATTGAAGAATGTTGTACTCACACCTCATGTAGGAAATGCAACATTTGAAACGCGTGATGCGATGGCTGAAATGGCAGTTAGAAATATTTTAGCTGTATTAAAAGGTGAAGAACCTGTAACACCTGTAAATCAAAAAGTTTTAGTTGAAAAATAAAAAGAAACCTTCCGAATTCGGAAGGTTTTTCTTATTTTTCTTTATTTGCTTTTTTAGATGGTCTTTGTCTAATAAATTGAGATAGCATATACAAAATATATAGTGGAATGGCAATGAATAAGAAAACAGAAAAATTACCAAAACCTGTTTGGTACATTGTGATAATGATTCCGACTAAAAATAGTGTAATAATTATGCTATATCGTGGAATTGGTACATCTTTTAAACTTGGGATACGAATGCGGCTCACCATTAAAAATGCGAACGTTACAAATACTGTAATAAGAACGATTTTTGGAATGGTATGTGAAAATAATGTTAAGAAGGCGACAAGCCCTCCTGCTGCAGTAATCGGAACTCCAGTGAAATATTTCATAGAAGTAGAAGATGGTGTTACATTAAATCGTGCTAAGCGATATGCTCCGAACAGAGGGAATAATCCCGCTATGTATAGTCCAATGATTCCGTAGTTGGAAAAAGACGTGTAATACATTAAAACAGCAGGTGCTGCACCAAATGTTACAACATCCGCGAGTGAATCAAGCTCTTTTCCCATTTGTGAATCAACGCGTAATAAACGAGCAACACGACCATCAAGACTATCTAACATCATCCCGATAAGTACTAAAATAGCAGCTGATTTATAATATCCTAAAGATGCATAGCCGATTGATAAAAATCCGCTATATAAATTTCCGAGCGTAAATAAGTTTGGAATAGCTGCTCTATACAAAATCTGATCCCTTGCTTTCTGTTATAAATTCTTAATTAGTGTATGAAAGTTTACTTATTTTATCATACCATAAATTTCTTCCCCGTACGAAAGAAATTCCCAATTTGTGAAAGATTTGAAGCGTAAGAAAAAAAGAAGCAACTTTTCATAAAGTTGCTTCTCACCTTATTCGA
The DNA here is from genome assembly GCF_051915945.1 of Bacillus cereus group sp. MYBK30-2. Classification (NCBI taxonomy): domain Bacteria; kingdom Bacillati; phylum Bacillota; class Bacilli; order Caryophanales; family Bacillaceae; genus Bacillus; species Bacillus cereus group sp. MYBK30-2. Next base: position 1,585,240 of record NZ_JBQAFR010000001.1, on the reverse strand, counting down.
ATTTCGTTGTCATCGTTCCAGTTTTATATCGATTGTTAGGATCAAATCGTAATAAATCTCCATAAATCAGTTTGTCGGAGAATTTTAATTCTGTTTTGGCTTTTTCGATATATGGCTGGCATAGTGCTATGTCAGCCTCTTCACCTGAGCTTCTTTTGTAGCACATATTTTTTGTATAAACATAATCTTCTGTTACAAAGCTACCATCGCGCATTACCATAAGTGGATCCTTTTCTTTTATAAATAAGTCAGTTCCAAATTCAATTGATTGATTTGTTTTAATACCAAGTAAATGAAGAAGCGTTGGTTTAATATCAATTTGTCCTGATACTTTAGAAATGACTTTTCCTTCTTGACCAGGTACATGAATGATGAGAGGGACGCGTTGTAATTGCATAGAATCAAACGGTGTAATAGCATCTTTCCCAAGGAACTGAGCCATAGCTGCATTATGGTTTTCAGAAATACCATAATGATCACCATAAATGACAATAACGGAATTATCGTATAACCCTTCTTCTTTCAATTGATTAATGAATAATTTAAGAGCTTCATCCGTGTAGCGGACCGTTGGGAAATAGCGGTTTAGAACACCGCTTTCCGAATTAAACTCATCAACATATTTATCTTCTGGACTTAGAATAAATGGAAAATGATTTGTTAAAGTAATAAATTTTGTATAGAACGGTTGCGGTAAAGATTTTAACTTTGGAATAGATTGTTCAAAGAACTCTTTATCTTTTAATCCCCAACCGACAGACATTTGTTCAGTGCCTACGTAATCATTTAAATTAAAATAACGATCATATCCAAGTGCAGGATACATTACATCACGATTCCAAAATGTTTTATCGTTTGAATGGAAAACCGCAGAATAATAACCGTATTTTTTTAATTGCTCTGGTGTCGCGGTATATTCATTGTTAGCATGAGTAAAGAATACAGAACCACGGTCTAATGGATAAAGGGAGTTTTCCACGATAAATTCAGCATCAGAAGTTTTACCTTGTCCCGTTTGATGATAGAAGTTATCGAAGTAAAAACTATCTTTTATAAACTGATTTAAAAATGGAGTAATCTCTTTCCCATTTATTTTTTTATTAATAACAAAACTTTGTGTAGATTCCATTGAAATTAAAATTACATTTTTACCTTTTGCAGCTCCGAATAAGTTTTTATCAACTTGCTTATCCTTTGCGTCTACATAGTTTTTAATTTCTGAAAATCCATCTCCGCTTGCAAATACACGTTCAGCCGAAGATTTGGATTGAAGTGTAATATCAAATAGATGATATGTGTATAAACCTAAATTTTTCACGACAGTTTGACGATCAAATGAGCGTGAGAACATTTGTGGTTTATAAATAACTGAAACAACAATTTGCAGTGCTAATAGCGCTGTTACACCACTAAAGAAAGTTCGCTTTTCAGAACGAGAAAGTGGCGTTGTATCACAAAATGATGGGAATTTACGTGAAATAAACATTAAAATAATTGCATCTGCAAATAAAAGTAATGTTTTGTACGTAAAGAGCTCTTTAATGCTCGTTCCTAAGTCAGCCATATTATTTGTTTGGAATAAAACAGGGAATGTAACAAAATCGTTATAGAACCCGTAAAACATTGCATTTCCAAATAAAATAAATGACAGTATAAAACTAATACCAATAATAATTCGATTTCGGTACTTAGATGCAAGTAAAGCTAAACCGAAAAATAAAAGTAATGAAGCTAGTGGATTAATAAAAAGCATAAATTCTTCAAAGAAGTTATCAATTTTAATATCAAATGCTAGCTTGTACACAATATATGTTTTAATCCATAATAAAACGACTGCAACGAGTGCAAATCGTAATTTTGGAAACAGATGTTGTAGCATAATATACTCCTCTCCTGAAAGCATGACAGTTCTTGTGAAGTTAATTGAAGTTATCCTCACTTTATATATACGAACAGTCCTTTATTATTATGATTATTATACTATGAGTATCATTATACGAAAATAAAAGAGGATTGTGGGCTTTTTTTGCAACAATTGAGTAGAAAAAGGGAAGTGGGAGACAATAAAATGGAATTTCTATGTATGATTATTATCATTTGCTAAACATAGAAAGTATTGCGTAATGATGCGGAGGTTATAATGCGAAATTTATTATACGTTATAGTATGCAGTAGTTTTATGTTTTTTGCTTCACCGAATGTATCAGTAGCACAATATGATGCGCCGCTCATGGAAGATGCGCTTTATTCTGTTTTATTTCCAAAAATAAATAGAGCGATTGAAAAACAGTATGGGGGCTTGAAACCATATGAGTGTCCGAGAATTATTAGCTTAAAAAAAATGTATAGTGGTACATATTTATTTCAAGCAGTTATCGAAGTAACGAAATATGAACGAGTTGGTGGGAAAATTGCTCCGCCATTTGAAAAAGTAACAATTACGTTTAATAATGAGGAAGGCGAATGGGAAGTAACAAAGGTTGTAGTAAAACGTTTACCAAATGACACCAAATTAAACTGTAAAAAAACAATTTGAAAAATTGTTTGACAAATAAAATGTTCCTTTGGTATTGTTAATAGCAACATTAGATGTTTGAAAATTAAATAGACTTACCTCATCTACTCTCAAAGGTAGAGGCCGCGATAGGAAAGAGTAAACTATGGGAGATTTAGTGGAATCTGTGATCATAGGTTGAAAGGGACTATTGCCGAAATATAAGAATGACCACGTTATTCATATATTGGGACTGCATTGAATAAATGTAGTACTGTCATAAGATTTATTTTATGGAGAGCTATTTGGAGATGTTGATGCGGTTTCTTATTTGAGAAGATAACAACTCGTTTATTTTTTCAATATATATTTTTCCTAATAAGAAACGCGTGTGAACATTGTTCCGCGCGTTTTTTGTCTATCTAAAAGCGTGCTGCAATGAATAGAAGATTGGGGTTATGAGTTTTAGAGGAAATAAGGGAGGAATTCAAATGTATTTACACGGCACAAGCCGAATCAATGGGCAAGGACACTTAGAAATTGGAGGGTGCGATACGACGCAGCTAGCAAAACAATACGGAACACCACTTTATGTATACGATGAAGAGTTTATTAGAGAGAAATGTCGTGCGTTTCATCGTGCTTTTAAAGGAAGTGGTTTCTCTTATCAAGTAGCATATGCAAGCAAGGCGTTCTTGTGCATGGAGATGTGCCGAGTAGCTCGTGAAGAGAATATGTCTTTAGATGTTGTTTCTGGAGGGGAATTATATACTGCGCTCCAAGCGGGTTTTCCGGCATCTCGTATTCATTTTCATGGAAATAATAAAACAGAAGAAGAAATTATTATGGCTCTTCAGGCAAATATCGGTTGTTTTGTAGTAGATAATTTCTTAGAATTAGAAATCTTACATGACTTAGCAATTCAACATGGGAAATTTGTGAACATATTAATCCGTGTAACGCCTGGAGTAGAGGCGCATACACACGAATATATAACAACAGGGCAAGATGATTCGAAATTTGGATTTGGTGTTTCAAATGGTCAAGCGATGCAGGCAATTGAGCTTGCCTTGCAAAAATCAAATTATAATGTATTAGGAATTCACTCGCACATTGGATCACAAATATTTGAAACGGCTGGTTTTGTTCGAGCAATTGAAGTACTACGTCAATTTTTAGAAGAAGTGAGAGAGCGAACAAACTATGTAGTGAAAGTATTGAATGTGGGCGGAGGTTTCGGTATACGTTATACGGAGTCTGATACACCGTTAACACTTGAAACGTATGTGCACGCTGTAACAAGTACGGTAAGAGAGCAGTTTACATTATGTGAATATCCGCTTCCGGAAATATGGATTGAACCAGGCCGTAGTATCGTAGGTGATGCCGGAACAACAATTTATACAGTCGGAGCGGTGAAAGAGATTCCTGATATTCGGAAATATGTTTCAGTCGATGGTGGGATGACGGATAATTTAAGACCGGCTCTATATGGAGCTCGTTATGAGGCGATGTTGGCGAATCGAGGGAATGATGAAAATGAGGAACTCGTTTCGATTGCCGGGAAATGCTGTGAAAGTGGAGATATGCTTATTTGGGATATTAATCTCCCGAAAGTTGTCTCTTCTGATTTACTAGCAATTTCTTGTACGGGTGCGTATGGCTACTCGATGGCTAATAATTATAATCGTATTCGTAGACCAGCTGTAGTCTTTGCAAAAGGCGGGACGTCACAAATTGTTGTAGAACGTGAAACATATGAAAATATTATTGGGAACGATCGCATACGTATCAAAGAGCTTGTTTAAATGTGAAAAAGGAGTTGTTCAGGGTGGGCAATTCCTTTTTAAAAAAATAAAAATAATTAAAATATATCGGAAAACTAGGATTGAAAAAAATCAGAATTGTGATAAAATACAAATACAAAGCTTATCAAGAGAAGCGGAGGGAACTGGCCCTACGAAGCTCGGCAACCTGCGTATAGAAGCAAGGTGCTAAATCCAGCAAAATGGAATCCATTTTGAAAGATAAGGTAAAATATATTACCGAACAGTCTTTTCGAAATGGGAAAGATTTTTTTTTATGAATAAAAAGGGGGCTGTTTGCGTGGGAGTACGGGAACATTTTGATGAAGTGTCCGAAAAAATTCAAACGATGCTTGCGGATATGAAATATGGTTCAATCACAATTGTTGTGCAAGATGGAAAAGTGATTCAATTGGAGAAAAGTGAAAAGGTCCGATTAAAGTAAAAAGCGCTGACTAGAAAAACTAGAGGCGGTTTTAATCTATTTTATTAGATTAAAACCGTCTTTTTGCTGTTACAGGGGGAAAAAACATGTTGACGTACGAAACGTGGGAAGAAAATAGTGTTTCATTTTCTGAAGGAGATGAAACGAAGGGTGCGTTATCGGTATTAAGCTGGGCTTATAGAGAGTATAAAGATGAAATTGTATATGCATGTAGCTTTGGGGTGGAGGGAATGGTTTTATTGCATCTTATAAACCAAGTAAATCCATCTGCTAAAGTTGTATTTTTAGATACAAATGTTCATTTTCAAGAAACGTACGAATTAATTAAAAAGGTACGCGAGAGATTTCCTTCATTAAATATTATAGAAAAACAGCCGGAGTTTACACTTGAAGAACAGGCGAAGCTTCATGGAGAAAAATTATGGAAAAGTAATCCGAATCTTTGTTGTAATATTAGAAAAATTTTACCGTTAGAAAAATCATTAGCAGCCGAAAAAGCGTGGATATCAGGCTTAAGAAGGGAACAATCAGAAACGCGTAAGTATACACAGTTTATAAATCAAGATCGTCGTTTTCAATCTATTAAAGTTTGTCCGCTCATTCATTGGACTTGGAAAGAAGTTTGGCGATATGTATACAAACATAGTTTGCCGTATAACCCGCTGCATGATGTTGGCTATCCGAGTATTGGGTGTGAGAAATGTACATTGCCTGTAGGAGATGGTGGCGACTCAAGAGATGGAAGATGGGTAGGGAAAATGAAGACAGAATGCGGACTTCATTTTCAATAAGATAGATTTTGAAATAAAGCTAAGAGGGGATATAAAAAGATGAGTACAACAAATGAATTAGTAAATCGTATTGATGAAACATATGACATATCAAACATTGTAAAAGAAATCGAGCTAGACAAAATTGCACTTAGTGATTTAGAACTTTTGGCGACAGGAGGATATAGCCCTCTTACAGGATTTTTAGGGAAGAGAGATTATGACTCAGTTGTAGAAACGCTTCGTTTAGTAAACGGTAGTGTTTGGAGTATACCGATTGCATTACCAGTAACGGAAGAAGAAGCAGAAAGATTGAAAGTTGGAGAAGAAGTAAAGCTTGTTAAAGGTGGAACTGTATATGGTGTTATTCAAATAGAAGATATTTTTGTACCTGATAAAGAAAAAGAGGCGTTACTCGTATATAAAACGACGGATGAGGCTCATCCAGGGGTGAAAAAATTATATGATCGGCCGAACGTTTACGTTGGAGGCGCTATTATTTTAATACAACGCTCTGAAAATGATCAGTTTGCTTCTTATCATTTAGATCCAATCGAAACAAGAGCGGAATTTAAAAAGCGTGGATGGAAAACGGTAGTTGGGTTCCAAACACGCAATCCTGTACATCGTGCGCATGAATATATTCAAAAATCTGCACTTGAAATTGTCGATGGTCTCTTTTTAAACCCGCTCGTTGGTGAAACGAAATCAGATGATATTCCTGCTGATGTGAGGATGGAAAGTTATGAAGTATTACTACAGAATTACTATCCAAAAGATCGCGTTTTTTTAGGGGTATTTCCTGCAGCGATGCGATATGCAGGTCCACGTGAAGCAATATTTCATGCATTAGTACGAAAGAATTTTGGCTGTACTCACTTTATTGTCGGGCGTGATCATGCAGGAGTAGGAGATTATTACGGAACGTATGAAGCGCAGGACATCTTTAAGAATTTTACAGTAGAAGAGTTAGGGATTACGCCGTTATTTTTTGAACATAGTTTTTATTGCATCAAATGTGAAGCGATGGCTTCAACGAAAACATGTCCGCACGGAAAAGAAGACCACGTTATTTTATCAGGTACGAAAGTAAGAGAGATGTTAAGAAATGGTGAGATTCCGCCAAGTACATTTAGTCGTAAAGAAGTAGTGGAAGTGCTAATTAAAGGTTTGAAAAAAGAAGTAGTAACAGAATAGGGAGAGAACGAGATGGATACGAATATTACTTGGCATACAGCTTCGGTTTCAAAAGATGAGAGAAGAGTGAAGAATGGGCATCACAGTTTTGTAGTTTGGTTTACTGGTTTATCAGCTTCGGGTAAATCTACAGTAGCCAATGCGGTTGCTCGTAAACTATTTGAAAAGAATATTGGAAATTATGTGTTAGATGGGGATAACATTCGCCACGGTTTAAATAAGGATTTAGGATTTTCTGAAAGTGATCGTATGGAAAATATAAGACGCATTGGTGAAGTGGCGAAGCTATTTGTAGATCAAAGTACTGTTGTCCTTACAGCTTTCATTTCACCATTTCGAGTAGATCGAAAACAAGTTAGAGATCTATTAGCGGCAGATGAGTTTATTGAAGTCTTTGTCAAGTGTCCGATTGAAGAATGTGAGAAGCGTGATCCGAAAGGGCTTTATAAAAAAGCGAGACAAGGTGATATTAAACAGTTTACTGGTATTGATTCACCGTATGAGGAACCGGAACAAGCAGAATTAATTGTAGAAACGCACAAGTATTCTATTGAAGAATGTGCAGAACAAGTTGTGAAGTACTTACAAGAGCGTAGCTTTATATAGGGGGATTTAAAATGAGTTATGAAAAAGTATGGGCTAATAATGAAAAAATAAATCAGACTGAGAAAAACAAATTGAAAAAAGATGGTTTGGAAATCTTTAATGATATTCCTTACTATGCGGAAAATGGATTTGAATCAATTCCGAAAGAAGAGTGGGACTCCTTTAAATGGGCCGGATTGTATTTGCAACGACCGAAAGAAGCTGGCTATTTTATGATGCGTGTTAATATTCCTTCTGGGATTATTACAAATGCACAGGCAGAAGCACTTGCTTCAATCGCTGAAGACTATGGACGTGATGTGTTAGATATTACGACGAGACAGGCGATTCAGTTTCATTGGCTAGAAATTCAGCAAATTCCGGATATTTTTAAAAGATTAGCGAGAGTAGGGTTATCTTCAGCGGGGGCGTGCGGTGATATTACGCGTAATATTACAGGGAATCCACTTGCTGGAATTGATGCGAACGAACTATTTGATACAACGTTGATTGTTAAAGAGATATATGAATACTTCCAACATAATGAAGAGTTTTCTAATCTACCTCGTAAATTTAAAATGTCTATTAGTTCTAACATTTATAATTCAGCAAATGCTGAAATTAACTGTGTGGCATTTACACCTGCTACGAAAGAAATAGATGGTGAGAAAAAAGTTGGTTTTCATATAAAAGTAGGCGGAGGATTATCTGCGCGCCCTTACTTAGCGGAAGAATTAGATGTATTCGTTTTACCAGAAGAAGTGAAGGCAGTATCGATTGCAATTGCTACTATATTCCGTGATTTTGGATATCGTGAAAAACGCCACTTAGCACGTTTGAAATTTCTTGTTGCTGACTGGGGAGCTGAGAAATTTAAAGAGAAACTAGTAGAATACACAGGACCCCTGCAAAGTAAAGGAGAAAGTGCGCTCAAAGGATGGAATGCCGGATATTTTTATGGCGTACAAGATCAAAAACAAGAAGGATTAAAATATGTCGGTTTTAATGTGCCGGTAGGGCGTTTACATGCAGAAGAGATGTTTGAGATTGCAAGAATTGCAAAGCAATATGGAAATGGACAAATTCGTACTTGTAACTCACAAAACTTCATTATTCCGAATGTTCCGCCAGAAAATGTTGAAGGATTATTAAGTGAACCGTTGTTTGAAGCAATTTCTGCAAACCCGAAATCGTTTATCGGTCATGCGGTTTCATGCACTGGTATTGAGTATTGTAATCTGGCATTAGTAGAAACGAAAGAAAGATTACGCAAAATCGCAGAATACTTAGATACACAAATTGCACTTGATGTTCCAGTTCGAATTCATATGGTAGGATGCCCGAACTCCTGTGGTCAACGTCAAATTGCTGATATTGGTTTGCAAGGAGTAAAACTGAAAACAAAGGAAAAGGGAATCGTTGAGGCATTCGAAATATATGTGGGCGGAACGCTATTGGATGGCGGAGCATATAACGAAAAATTAAAAGGGAAAATAGATGGTGAAGATTTACCGGATGTTCTCGTGTCCTTTTTACGTTATTTCCAAAAGAATAAATTACTAGCCGAAACGTTTTATGATTTCGTAGGACGTGTTGGAGTGGAAGAATTACAAATTGTACTAAATCGCGTATTAGAGGAAGTAATAGCGTCTTAGGAGGGACAATATGGATTTATATCGATTTGAAGCTGTATTAGTGAATAGTGTTGTTCCAATAGTCGTTGTTGCTCAAAGTGAAGAGCAAGCGTTTAAGCTTGCGGAAATAGAGCTGGAAAAGTATTTTTTACCGCTACCAGAAGTGAAAGAAATCTCCTTATATGAAAAAAAGAAGATTCAAAAAGGAGCGGCGTTTGTTATTCATGGGTAGGGAACATTGTAATACGAAATAGTAGTAACTTCCATTCGTATATAAGGATGGAAGTTTCACTTTAATAATAGAAATGAGGAGAGATGATGGGGAAGGTTTATATCGTCGGAGCGGGTCCTGGTGATCCGGATTTAATTACTGTTAAAGGGTTGAGATGCATCGAGAAGGCTGATGTTATATTGTACGACCGTCTTGTAAATAAAGAATTGCTTTCTTATGCAAAGCCTGAAGCGGATTTAATTTATTGCGGGAAACTCCCAAATTATCACACGATGAAGCAAGAAACGATTAACACATTTCTTGTTAAATATGCGAAAAAAGGAAAAGTTGTAACGAGACTAAAGGGCGGGGATCCATTTGTATTTGGAAGAGGTGGAGAAGAAGCTGAAGCATTGGCAAAGCAAGGTATCTCATTTGAAATTATTCCTGGCATTTCAGCAGGCATAGCTGCTCCTGCTTATGCTGGAATTCCAGTGACGCATCGCGATGCAAGTGCAAGTTTTGCCGTTGTGACGGGGCATAGAAAAGAAGGTGCTGAGGAAGAAATGAAATGGGAGAACTTAGCGAAAGGTGTAGATACATTAGCTGTCTATATGGGGGTTAGTAATTTACCCTACATATGTGAACAACTTATAAAGTACGGAAAAGAAAAGAGTACACCTGCTGCTATTATTGAGTGGGGGACGACATCTATGCAACGTACGGTTACAGGGACGTTAGGAACGATAGTAGAAGTTGCTAAAAAAGAACAAATTCAAAATCCAAGTATGATTGTTATTGGAGAAGTTGTCCGTTTTAGAGAAAAGATACATTGGTTTGAGAAGCAAATGGAAAATGCATATCAAGTAAGCGGAGTGTTGTAATATGAAAGCTGTCTTATATATATGTCACGGAAGCCGTTTGAAAGCGGCAAAAGAAGAGGCGATTCAATTCATTACGTCATGTATGAGCCGTGTAGAGGCAAATATTCAAGAAGTTTGTTTTTTAGAGCTAGCGAGTCCATCTATTGATGAAGGATTTCGTACATGTGTGAAGCGTGGTGCTACAGAGATTGTCGCGATCCCTGTTTTTTTATTAGCGGCAGGACATGTGAAGGAAGATATTCCGCTTGAATTACGAAAGTTAAACGAGCAATATCCGAATATCAAAATAGTTTATGGTAATCCATTTGGTGTATCAGAAGTGCTTGTAAAGGCGGTATATAACGGAATGGGTATTAAAGAAGAAGTAACACTTTTGCTTGTTGCACGAGGAAGTAGTGATCCTCAAACTTTACAAGATATAAAGTGGATTTCTTCTTTATTTCAAAAAGAAAAGAACATTATAAAGGTGGAAGTTTGTTATTTAGCAGCCGCGGAGCCAAAGTTTGATGAGAAGTTGAAAGAAATTGTAGAACAAAAAGAACGGAACATTGTTGTGTTACCTTACTTATTATTTACAGGCTTGCTCATGAAACATATTGAGAAAGAAGTGCGTCAATATGAGTCGGAAGAGATAAAAACAAGTCCATATTTAGGGAAGAATGTAGCGTTTCGAGATATGTTAATTCAGAAAACAGAGGAAATATTGAAGGGAGATCAATATGTATCCACTTACAGTGCGAGTTGATAAGAAACGTGTTGTTGTCATTGGCGGGGGAAAAGTAGCAGGATTTAAAATTATTCCTTTACTAAAACAAGGTGCGGATATCGTTGTGGTAAGTACAGAATTAGATACGAATTTAGTAAAATTTGTAGAAGAAAAGCAAATTCGTTGGTATCAAAGGGAATATGAAAAAAGTGATATTAAAGATGCTTTTTTAGTAGTCGCGGCGACTAGCGATTCGGTACTAAATGAACAAGTTGCTAAAGATGCTGCAGTGAATCAATTGGTAAATGTTATTACAAATCCGGAAAGTGGAAATGTTCATTTTCCAGCAGCGTTTCATCGTGGGCTACTTAATGTAGCTGTTTCTACAGGCGGAGCAAGCCCGAAACTTGCGAAAAAAATTCGTGACGATATCGCAAATAAATATGATGAGACGTATGAAACGTATCTTGATTTTTTATATGAAGTAAGAATAAGAGTGAAAGAATTACAAGTAGAGAAGCGACAGAGAAATATATTATTACAAGAAGTATTAAAGGCGGTATATGTTCAAAATGAACAAAAAAGAGAATTGTTTTTACAAGAATTAGAGAGAAAAGTTCATATAGGATAATGAGTAAATTGTACTTTACAACTATAAGAATATAATTTATAATCACAAGTAACTTCAATAGATGAAATCGATGAGCAAGAAGAGTACGTATATTTGATGCGTTCAGAGAGCTGGGGTAAGGTGTGAGCCCGGTACGATAAAATATACAGAATGGGCTTGCGAGAGGTATGCTGAACATTGCAGTAGGCAACCCGGGTTCCGCCGTTAAAAGGATAGAGTATCGGAATTTTCCTGTACTTGAACAAGTGGGATTTATCAATCCAATTGAGGTGGTACCACGGTATTTACATTACATATATCGTCCTCTACATGCATATTTGCGTGTAGGGGACTTTTTTATTTTCTAAAGGAGGTGTGCGAGTATGAAATGAAAGTGTATAATTAATAAAAGTTTAAATATTCAGAAAAGGAGAAATTATGATGAAAGAAACACAGCAATGGACGTCGAAAATTGGCTTTGTACTCGCAGCAGCCGGAGCCGCAGTAGGTCTTGGTGCGATATGGAAGTTTCCATATGTTGCAGGTAATGGTGGGGGAGGCGCATTCTTCCTTGTATTCTTATTACTAACTTTATTTATTGGTATGCCTCTTCTTTTAGCTGAGTTTGTTATTGGGCGTAGTACTCAAAAAGAGGCGGTTACAGCTTATAAACTATTAGTACCAAATAGTAAGTTGTATCCTTGGATTGGTCGTATGGGAGTTGTTACTTGTTTTAGCGTACTATCTTTCTATAGTGTTGTAGGTGGATGGATTTTACTTTATTTATACTATAGTGTCACAGGTAGCTTCTGGAACGGAGTGGTCGATTATGGGCAATTGTTTGGTGAAACAATTTCAAATCCAGTAAGTGCTATTGGAGCACAATTCATCTTTATGCTTTGCACTATTTTTGTTGTTAGTAAAGGTGTAGAGAAGGGCATAGAAAAAGCAAGTAAATACATGATGCCGCTATTATTTATTTTATTTATTGCTATCATTATTCGTGCGTTAACACTTGATGGTGCTTTTGCTGGGGTAGAGTTCTTCTTAAAACCAGATTTTTCAAAGCTTACAGCAGATACGATTTTATATGCGATGGGACAATCTTTCTTCTCACTAACGGTAGGTGCCTCTGTAATGGTAACGTATAGCTCGTATTTAAAGAAAGAAGAGCACTTAGCTAAGTCAGCAACATCTATTGTAAGTTTAACTGTTTTTATTACAGTACTTGCAGGATTAGCGATTTTCCCAGCGATTTTCGCATTAGGAGTTAAGCCGACCGAGGGACCAGGGCTGCTATTTATCGTCCTTCCTGCTGTATTTGCAAAAATACCATTTGGACAATTTTTCTTTATTATGTTTTTAGTGTTATTCTTCTTTGCGACTTTAACATCTGCGATTTCAATGCTTGAAATTGTAGTAGCATCTGTTGCGAAAGATAATGAGAAGAAGCGTCCGTCAGCATCGCTATTAATTGGTATTCTTATTTTTGCAGTTGGAATTCCATCGGCATTATCGTTTGGAGTTATGAGTGATGTGAAAATATTTGGGAAGACATTCTTTGATTTCGTCGATTTTTCGGTAAGTAATGTGTTGCTGCCATTAGGGGTACTAGCCATTTCGCTATTCGTACCAAATAAAATGAGTAAAGAGTTATTAATGAAAGAATTAGAAGTTACGGAAACGAAAGGGAAAACATTGTTTAATATTTGGTTTTTCTTATTACGTTATATAATTCCAGTAACTATAATTATCGTATTTTTAAATGCGATAGGCGTATTTAAAATGTTTGCATAATAAAAAGACGGAGATTTCTCCGTCTTTTTATTATGTTGTAGGTGTATTTAATAAACGATTATATGCTTTATAAGCGGCAACAACTGCAATGAAGGATCCGATTAAAAATAATACTGAGCCGCCGAATGTAAATAGTCGGCCGATGTATGTTTCTCTAGCTTCTTCTATTTCTTCTTGTAATTGTGTATTCATATTTATCCCCCCGCAAAATATAGGCATTTAGTTGTAGTCTATGTGAAATGCCTATAAAGTGTGAAGTGGTAGTAAAAAAACTCGGTATGCACCGAGTTTTTTATAATCCAATATAAGGAGATGGATCAACTGCGTTTGTTTTACCGACATTCCATTCTCCAAGGTGAAGTTCGAAGTGTAAATGCTGTCCGTATGATTGACCGGTATTCCCCATAAATCCAAGTTGATCGCCTTGTTTTACAGTTTGTCCATTCGATACGGAACGGCTACTCATATGTGCATATACTGTCGTATATGTTTTTCCGTTTATACGGTGAGATAAGTACACAACGTTTCCGTAACTAGATGATAATTCTGAACGGATAACGACGCCATCTGCAGCGGCAATAATTGGAACCGTTCCCGAAGCGGCGATGTCAATTCCTTTATGGTTATCTAAAGAACGTGCGCCAAATCCAGAGGTTTTCGATCCGGCCGCTGGTTTAATAAATCCACCGATATTTGTATCGTGTGGTGTTGGGGCAGCTTGAGCAGATGTAGTAGCTTGTTTCTGAGCTTCTTCAGCCTTACGTGCCTCTTCAGCTTTACGAGCTTCTTCTGCGCGTTTTTCTTCTTCAATTGCTTTTTGAACAGCTTGACGCTGATTTTCTAAAATACCTTTGGATTCTTCTAATCCTTCAATCTCTGAATCTACTTTCGCTACTTTTGTATGTAGATCGCTAATAAGAGTTTGTTGCTGTTGTTGGTTATTTTGTAACTCTTGTTGCTTATGCTCTAATTTTTGTTCAGCTTCTTTCAGTTGTTGCTCTTTTTTCTCAACAGCCTCTTTTTCTGTCGTCACAGTATTTTGATCAGTTGTTTGTTTTTTCACAATATCTGTATCGTTGTTTAAAATTAAACTTACGGAGTACAGATTATCAACTAAATCAGCAATATTTGCAGAACTTGTTAATACTTCTGTAATGATATTGGTGCGAGGTTTTTCTTGCATAGATTGTAGTCGTTGTTTAATAACTTCCTGACGTGTATCTATGTTCGTTTGTAATTGCTCTATATGTTTCTTTTTTTCAATAATAACTTGCTGTGTTTTGCTAATTTCTTTTTTTGTATCGTTTAATTCAGCTTCGTTTTTATTAATAGAAGTAGTTAATTCGTCGATTTTCTTTTGTAATTCCTGGATTTCTTTTTCTATTTGTTCTTTCTCAGCTGATTTATTTTGTAAGTCATTTTGTTTGCCTTCTAATTCAGATTGAATATTAGATAATTTATTTTCATTCGTTTCAGCGTATACGGGTGAAAGTAACGGGGAAACGAAAATCGTTCCAGCTGCTAAAACACTAAATGCTGCAAATCTCTTTTTCATTGTTGTCTTGCTCCTTTCCCTATGAATGTATATATCATAAGAAGAAGAAGGGTGTCTATCGTTGTAATCATAATGTAAAGAAAACTTTATAAAATTGCTAAGCTTTGTCGGAATTTAGTATCTTTTCGTAGTGTTTGTCATAAAGTTAAAATTTTGAATGCATACAAAAATGTACCGTTTTCTATTTTGTTCTAAAAAAAAACATGGGAAATGATGGAGTTTTCGATGGTGAAACATTACTTTAAAAACCTATAAATCAATGGTGAGGAATCGTTCTCATGTTAGGTTTTCTGACATGGGGTTTGTTTTTGTCAAGAAAATTATTTGTGTTCGTGCAAAGTTATTTTGTTGTCAGATTTTAATTTTTGATTTATGATTTTTAACAGGGACAAAATGTAGTGAATTGTCGAATAATATGTAATACTCTTAATTTCTTAGTTTCATAGAACGAGAGAAGGGTAGAGTTAATGCATCAAAGAGGGGGTTGCAGCAAGTATGAAAAGGATAGGACTTGCATGGCAAATTTTAATAGGACTTGCGCTTGGTATCGCGGTTGGGGCAATTTTTTATGGCGATAGCACAGTTGTAGGATACTTAAAACCAATTGGTGATATTTTCATCAGATTAATTAAAATGATTGTTGTACCGATTGTCGTAGCGAGCATCATTGTTGGGGTTGCAGGCGTTGGTGATGTGAAAAAGCTAGGTCGATTAGGCGGAAAGACAATTATTTACTTCGAAATTATTACAACGATTGCGATTGTTGTTGGCCTACTGGTAGCGAATATCTTCCAACCAGGAAAAGGCGTGAATATGGATCAATTAACGAAGACTGATATTTCTAAATATGCAGAAACAACAGCTCAAGTGCAAAGTCATTCGTTTGCAGATACATTTGTAAATATCGTTCCGACGAATATTATGAAATCATTGGTTGATGGCGATATGCTTGCCATTATTTTCTTCTCTGTACTATTTGGTTTAGGAGTTGCGGCGGTTGGTGAAAGAGGAAGACCGGTTCTTCAATTTTTCCAAGGTGTAGCAGATGCGATGTTTTACGTAACGAACCAAGTTATGAAATTTGCACCATTTGGTGTATTCGCATTAATTGGTGTTACAGTTTCAACGTTTGGTTTAGCTTCATTAATTCCATTAGGGAAATTAGTAATCGTCGTTTATGGATCCATGATTTTCTTCGTCGTAGTTGTATTAGGACTTACGGCAAAACTATTTGGAATTAATATTTTCCAATTCTTCAAAATCTTAAAAGATGAGCTTATTTTAGCGTATTCTACTGCGAGCTCAGAAACGGTTTTACCGAAACTTATGGAGAAAATGGAGAAATTCGGTTGTCCGAAAGCAATTACATCTTTCGTTATTCCGACAGGTTATTCATTTAACTTAGATGGATCAACTTTATATCAAGCAATTGCGGCAATTTTCTTAGCGCAAATGTACGGTATTGATTTATCCATTACACAACAAATTACATTATTACTTGTACTAATGGTTACATCAAAAGGTATTGCGGGTGTACCAGGCGTATCATTCGTTGTATTATTAGCGACACTTGGTACAGTAGGTATTCCAGCTGAAGGTTTAGCATTTATTGCAGGTATTGACCGTATTCTAGATATGGCTCGTACAGCAGTTAACGTTGTAGGTAACTCTTTAGCAGCTGTAGTTATGTCTAAGTGGGAAGGTCAATATGACGCTGAAAAAGGACAAGCTTATTTAAAAGAGATTTCTGAAAAGGGTCAAGCGGCTTAATTATGATTTATAAAGCTCTCACATAATATGTGAGAGCTTTTCTGTATGTAGAAGAGGAGAGAAAGTTATGAAACGTAAGTACGGTGATGGTTCTACGTGGAAGCGATTAGTAGAGAAGACATACACAGTAAAACAAGTTGAAGAAGGCATGTTAGGAGTACTGAATATAAAAAAGGTGAGAGAGCCTAGTTATAAAGAATACAAAGGTAAAGAACTTTGCATTGCAGGTGATGAGTATACATGGATGCAGTATTTTATAAACGGGAAAAACTTTGCAATTACAGCTATGTTAGACGATCAAAAAAAAATAGTGCAATATTATATCGACGTGACGAAAGAATATAAAATAGACGAGCGTGGTTTACCTTATTTTGATGATTTATATTTAGATGTAGTATTGTTACCGAACGGTGAGATTTATGTATTGGATGAAGACGAGTTAGAGGAT
Source organism: Bacillus cereus group sp. MYBK30-2 (assembly GCF_051915945.1). Taxonomy (NCBI): domain Bacteria; kingdom Bacillati; phylum Bacillota; class Bacilli; order Caryophanales; family Bacillaceae; genus Bacillus; species Bacillus cereus group sp. MYBK30-2. The sequence continues at coordinate 1,568,329 of NZ_JBQAFR010000001.1, read as the reverse complement.
GCCTATAGTATGGGTGATATTACTAAGGAAGAATATGAATTAGCTTGGCATATAACAAAATGGATTGTAGCAGCGATAAAAAAGGGAGAATTTTATTGGATTTCAATAATAGATAAAGAGATCGAAAAGTTAAAATGATTGATGTATTCACGTTTTTGTATAATTACCAAAAAAATCTATACAAAAAATAATTGACTTTTGTTTTGTAAGCGAGTAAAGTTAGGAAAGAAATTATTATTAAAAAATAAATATGAAACCTTCTTATAAAGAGAGGCGGAGGGACTGGCCCTACGATGCCTCGGCAGCGGACTCGATTTTAGAGTGCTGTGCCAAATCCAGCAAGCATGTGCTTGAAAGATGAGAAGAGCGTTTCTTATAGATGTATAAGACCTCTTCTCGTTGGAAGAGGTCTTTTGTTGTTCATTAGAAAAGGTTGAAAACTAGGGAGAGATGATACTTTGAAAGAAACGAGAGGAAATGGTTTAGCATTATTACCACTTGGAATATTTTTGGCGCTATTTATTGGTTCTGGAATTATTACAGGTGATTTCTATAAATTGCCGATACTTGTAGCGATTTCAATTGCTGTAGGAATTGCTTTAGCGATGAATCGTAAAGAAAGCTTTAATGTGAAAGTGGAACGATTTGCAAAAGGTGCAGGAAATCCGGATATTATGATTATGGTATTAATCTTTGTACTTGCAGGGGCGTTTTCTGAAACAGCAAAAGGAATGGGCGGAGTTGATTCTACAGTTAACTTAGCGTTATCTATTTTACCACAAGGGTTTATCGTTGCTGGAATTTTTGTTATAGGGGCATTTATTTCATTAGCGATGGGAACTTCAATGGGAACTATTGCTGCATTAGCGCCAATTGCTGTAGGTATTAGTGGGCAAACTGATATCTCAATTGCACTAACGATGGCGACTGTTGTTGGTGGTGCGATGTTTGGTGATAATTTATCATTTATTTCTGATACAACAATTGCAGCTGTAAGGTCGCAAGGAACAGAAATGAAAGATAAGTTTAAAACGAACTTTTTAATTGTATTGCCAGCTGCAATCATTACAATTGTACTATTAGTAATGATTACTTTAGGAAGTGATACAGAAATTAAAGCTCATACATTTGATTGGGTGAAGATTTTACCATATGCAGGTGTACTTGTTACAGCATTACTTGGTTGGAATGTACTTATCGTGTTAACAGGCGGAACTGTACTATCTGGTGTTATCGGTCTCATAGATGGAAGTTATACGTTAGAGAGTTTCTTTAAAAGTGTAACGACTGGAATGGGCAGTATGATGGAATTAGTATTACTTGCAATTTTAATCGGTGGTATGGTTGAACTTATCCAGCATAATGGTGGTATTCAATATTTAATGAATCTTTTAACGCGTAATATTCGTTCGAAAAAAGGAGCAGAGTTTGGAATTGCTGGTTTAGTGAGTATGACGAATATGTGTACAGCAAATAATACAATCTCTATCATTTTTACAGGTCCGCTTGCGAAGAATATTGCGGATCAATATGAAATTGATCCACGTAAATCAGCGAGTGTATTAGATCTTTTCTCCTGCTGTGTACAAGGATTAATTCCGTACGGTGCTCAAATGTTAACAGCGGCAGGATTTGCTGCATTATCTCCAATTGAATTGTTACCTTATGCATTTTATCCAATATTAGTTGGAGTATGTGGCATCATTTCGATTTTAATTGGTTTCCCGCGTTTTTCGAAGGATGCGGAGAAAAAAGAGTATCATAAAACAGCGTAATCAACTATGAATTTTATTAGTAGCAACTGAAGCCGTTCAGAGAGCATTCTCTGAACGGCTTTTTATGTGTAATAAAGTGAAGTTTTAATTGGTGGTGGGGATTCAGCACCTATACCTACTGATTATTAGTCCTCATCAATCGGGCATTAACGGGATAAAAGTGTTTATCAACTTGTCTTATGTTGTTGAGAGGAATATCTATTTTACAAAAGGCTGAATTCAACTCGGTCTTAAGTCTGAGTCGAAAACAGTTCTTAAGCTCGTTATGGAAAAATGAAAAAATAGTTAAGATAAGAGTATCAAATCGAAGGGAGGCAAGCACAAGATGAAACAATTTCTAGCGTTTATCGCGGCCGGCATTTTGGCTTTAATTGCTCTTGGTAGTCTTGCTGGTATTGTAGGATTCGCAATCGGAGCAGGAGTTGTGTACTGGAGCTATAAATCATTTGTGCGAGCACAATCATTTTTTGGAAAGTTAGCTTGGGGTATTGTTGGTTTAATCGGCTTGTCCATCGCCCTTTCTCATTCCCCAGCATTAATCGGTATCGTAGCATTAGTAGTTTTATACTATGGATACCGTGAGTGGAAAAAAGAAAAAAATGTAGTTGTTGATTCTGCTCCAGAAAGTTCTAAACCATATAGCAACTTTGAAGATGAGTGGAACAAGTTAATGAAAAACTAATACAAAATAAATCAAATTATAAAGTAGAAGAGAGGAAGATTATAATGAAACAATCTTTATTCGGACGTGTACGCGATGCAATTTTAGCTGATTTTCATAATGTGCTAGATGAGAAAGAAAGAAAAAATCCAATTGCTATGTTAAACCAATATTTACGCGATAGTGAGCGTGAAATAACGAAAATTGAGAAGTTAATTCAGCGTCATAAAACATTAAAATCTAACTTTGCTCGTGAGCTTGAGCAAGCACGTTATTTCGTTAATAAAAGATCAAAGCAAGCTATCATCGCACAAGAAGCAGGAGAATTACAATTACATGAACGTGCATTAGAGGAAGTAGCGTATTATGAAGGGCAAGTAACTCGCTTAGAGGAAATGTATGCAGGAGTTGTAGAACAAATTGATGAGCTAGAGCGTCGTCTTTCAGAAATGAAAAATAAATTAAAAGAAATGAATGCAAAGCGTATGGAACTCATGGCACGTGAAAATATGGCACATGCAAACCGTCGTATGAATACTGCTATGCATAAAATGGATGAAAATAATCCGTTCTTACGATTCGAAGAAATTGAAGATCACATTCGTGACTTAGAGATTCGTATAAATGAAGAGCATGAGCGCGACACATTTGATATGAAAATTGCAAAACTTGAGCGTGAAATGAAAGAAAAAAGTGAAGTATCGTTAACGAAAGAAGTAACAAAATAATTGTAGTATATAATAAAACAGGCTTATGATATAGTGATAGAAGAAAAGGTGTTGGAAAGCAATGCCTTTTCTTCTATGTATATGTGACAAAGAGGGGGGGAGCTGAAATGAAGAAGCATTTTTCAAAAACACAATTAATGGGGATGCTCCTCATCATATTTGGATTTGGTCTTTTTCTTGATATGATACTTGGACATTTTGAACCAGGTGGTCTAATTTTTGCATTTATTATGATTATGTTTGGGAGACATTATCGAAAGAAGAACCGTTATGTAAGAGGAAATGTATTTTTATTTGTTGGTGGCATTGTATTTCTATTCTTCTTATTTTCATCAGCAGCATTCGTACTTGTTGTATTTGCTTGTTTAGCTTTAATTGGTTATCAACTGATTCAACAAGGACATCGGCAAAAAGCAATGAAAGTTGAAATTAAAGAAAAGGGATATATAGATGAAGAAAAACAAATATATCGTACAGAATCGTATATAAAAAATATGTTCGTAGGTAATGTACGAATGATGGATCATATTTATGAACTTGAGGATATTAACGTCCAATATGGTGCTTGTGATGTCGAGATTGATTTAACAACCGCGATGGTTCCAGAGGGAGAAACGGTAATTGTTATTCGGGGAGTCATTGGTAACATTCGTTTATATGTTCCGTATGACATTGAATTGTCTTTAAATCATTCTGTTATTGTTGGGCGAGTGCTCCTGCCAGGGCACGAGGAAACAGGATTTAACCGTACTGTTACGTTTAGAACGGAACAGTATAAAGAAGCTCCTCGCCGTATCAAAATTATTTCTTCGCTTGTCGTAGGCGATACGGAAGTGAGGAAAGTATAATGAAAAAACAAAAGAATATTTCGTGGATGTATATTCGTTATTCTATGTTGTCCTCTGTGAGTATCGCACTCATCTGTACAATTGTATATGTATGGAAAAGCGAGCAACAAGTTTATGATTTACTATGGAAAGAATCCATTGCTTCTGTTCCAATTGGCTTGTTTATTATGAGTACTAGTCTTCTTATCGGAGGAATTATAGGCTATGCAATCGGTTATTATATAGAGCAGCGTATACAAGGATTAAATACTTTTCTATTTGAAGTAGAGCGAGGGAATTTTCCGAGTGATGTTTCGTTTACTGCGGATGATGAATTTCATGAAGTGGAACGAAAAGTAATCGGTCTTGCTCGTCGATTAGAGGAGCAAGCTGGGCTATTTCAAAAAGTAACGAATGAACGAGCTCATTGGAATGAAGAGATGAGACAAGAAGCGATTTCCCAAGAAAGGCATCGATTGGCGAGGGAGCTACATGATTCTGTAAGTCAGCAGCTTTTTGCAATGTCGATGATGATGTCAGCTATTAATGAACAAGTAGCTGAAATTCCAGACACGACGAAAAAGCAGTTGCAACTTGTTGAGAATATGGTTGTAAATGCACAATCAGAAATGAGAGCATTGCTCCTTCATTTACGCCCAGTGCAGTTAGAAGGTAAGAAACTAACAGAGGGTATAGAAGAATTATTAACAGAACTGTCTAGAAAGCAGCATATGAAAATTGAATGGTTAATTGAACCGATTCAATTAAAAAAAGGTGTAGAAGATCATTTATTCCGTATTGTACAAGAGGCTCTGTCTAATACTTTACGGCATGCAAAGGCAAAGAAAACCGAAGTACGCCTACGCAAAATTGATCAATATGCGATTTTGAAAATTATTGATGATGGTGTTGGTTTTAAAGTTGGGGTTAATAAGGCAGGTTCATACGGTTTAAGATCAATGCAAGAACGAGTTCATGAAATTGGTGGTACATTAAAGGTTCTTAGTTTTCCAAATAAAGGTACGCAAATAGAAGTGAAAGTACCGATTATGATTGAGAGAGGGGGAGAATCATGATAAAAGTATTACTAGTTGATGATCATGAAATGGTTCGAATGGGTGTATCGGCATATTTATCAACGCAGCCAGATATTGAAGTAGTTGGAGAAGCTGAAAATGGAAGAAAAGGTTCAGAGTTAGCTTTGCAATTAAGACCGGATATTATTTTAATGGACCTTGTCATGGATGAGATGGACGGGGTTGAAGCAACGCGTGCAATTATTCAAGAATGGCCAGAAGCGAAAATTGTAGTTGTAACGAGTTTTTTAGATGATGAAAAGTTGTACCCTGTTATTGAGGCGGGAGCGACAAGTTATTTATTAAAAACATCAAGAGCGAGTGATATTGCAGACGCTGTACGAGCTACTTATGATGGGGAAACGGTATTAGAGCCGAAAGTTACTGGCAAAATGATGTCTCGTATGCGTCAAAAGAAAGAACAACCTTTGCATGAAGAGTTAACAGAAAGAGAGTTTGAAATTTTGTTATTAATTGCAGAGGGGAAAAGTAATCAAGAGATTGCAGATGAGTTGTTTATTGCCCTCAAAACAGTAAAGACACATGTGAGTAATATATTAAATAAGCTAAATGTAAGTGACCGTACACAGGCGGTTATTTATGCATTTAGACATCAATTGACGAAATAAGAAGGAGGCTTTGACTATATATGGTCAAAGCTTTTTGTTGACGGTTAATTATGTAAGCGTTATCATTAAGGTGTTAACAGTACATACAAAGGGGAGAGAGTGTATGTTAGTTCAAACGATATTTGGAATGGATAAAACGAAAAAATTAGGTAACTATGTGAATGCGTTGCAAGCACTTTGTGAACAATATGATATTGAAACAGATCGTATTGCAATTATCGAGGCGACGGAAGAATATTATTTATTCCTAGTAAAGCAAGAAGATTGCTATGATGTTGTAAAAGTAGAAACAGTGGATACGAATATTGATTACTATACGAAAGCTTGCAAAGTAAGTAGCTTTAATCATATTTCTTATCAAATGTAAAAAACTCCCAAAACGGGAGTTTTTTTATGATGCTTTCGATTCAGATGAATGATCCGTTAATGGTACTGCTTTTGCACCACTTAGCTTTGCGATAGCAAGACCGATAATAGCCCCAACTAATGCTGGTATTAACCAGCCGATACCTTCATTATATAATGGAATAAACTCGAAATAAGATGTGATAAATGAAACAGGAATATTCCCTTGTTTTAATCCATCAAATACGCTCACAACTGCGGCTCCAATTAAAGCACCTACATAAACAAATCGATATCCACCGAAATATTTATGAAGTAACGATAGTAACACGAGTACAATTGCAATTGGATATACAACAAGTAAAATAGGAACGGAGATTGCGATAATTTTTGTTAAGCCTAAGTTGGCAACTAATAATCCTAACGCGCAAATGATACTTGCTAATGTTTTGTATGAAAATTTTGTTAATAATGTTGAGAAATATTGACTGCATGCAGATACAAGTCCAACACATGTTGTTAAGCAAGCGAGTGAAACGATAAGAGATAGTAGGATCAGACCGTATGGACCGAATAATTGCTGTACGATAACAGTAAGTAGCTGTCCACCATTTTTTGCGTATCCGAGAGAGATGCTTGTAGCACCGAGCCAGCCAAGTGCACCGTATACAAGTACGAGACCAGTAGCGGCAATAAGTCCCGCTTTTGCTGTTGCAATGGCAATTGACTTACGGTCATTCACACCTTTTGAGCGAATAGCATTTACAACGATAATTCCAAATGCAAGTGCTGAAATGGTATCCATCGTTAAGTATCCTTCCATAAAACCTTTGAAAATTGGAGAAGTTTGATACTCTTGCATTGCTGGTCCTGATTGCCCAAGTGGTGAAAATACACTTTTGACAAATAATAAGAAAATAGAGAATAGTAAAATAGGTGTTAATATATTTCCGATACGATCGACGAGCTTAGAAGGATTTAAACTAAGCCAAAATACGATAGCAAAGAAGATGACCGTGTATAAAAATAGTGCTAGGCTGCTAGAGCGAATAGTTTCTGGTAAGAAAGAACTAACTCCCATTTCATAAGCGACGTTAGCGACACGTGGAATTCCCATAGATGGACCGATTGCAATGTATACAACTACAGTAAAGAAAATTCCGAATAATGGGTGAACATGACTTGCAAGTTGTTGCATTCCATTTCCTGTTAAAGAAATAGCGATAACAGTTAGTAACGGCAAACCGACCCCTGTTAGTAAAAAGCCAATCATTGCTGGCCAAAAGTTTTCACCAGCATTTTGTCCAAGCATAGGAGGGAAAATTAAATTTCCTGCCCCAAAAAATAAAGAAAATAGCATAAGACCTGTGAAAAAAATATGTTTTTTTGATACAGTGTTCATTGTTTTTCCTCCTTTTTGTAAATTCATTGTAAGAACACAAAAAACTCGTCCCTGAAGAAAGGGACGAGTTATATTTACCCGCGATACCACCCTAATTTATACATGTAGAAATATATCTATATGTATACGGCTTTGCAACGTACAACATGATACGTGTTCCTTGTAACGGGGGACGGCCGGTAAGAACTTACTTCAGCATTCGGTTCTACTTCTCGGAGATGATTTTCGGTTACGAACTGAGCATTGGCTTTCAGCAAAATGCCAACTCTCTGGGGAACAGCCCTATAACGTACTCGTTCTCGTCAATGAATTTTTATTCAAGTATTCTGACAGTATTTTCACATGTTTTTTTTAGAAAGTCAACATATTTTTTGGGAAATATATTTTCATGTAGAAATATAGCGGATAATATAAGGTTTAATGTTATTTGTAAAAATGGTGTAAAACATTATAGAGAATTGTAAAGTTTATGGAGAAAATCGATATTTATAGGAGTAAAGAAGGAATCATTTGAATTTGCAGAGAATAATACAACAATCCACTTGCTGGAAAGAACAAACCAAAAGAGGTGACTGAAATGTTTGCGATGGGAGTATTATTTGGCATTATTGCTATATGTGGTTTTATATGGTTATATTATTCGCGTTCGTTTAAACAAGCAGAAGTTTTACTCTTTCAAAAAGGTAGTTTGTTGACAAATCAGTCTAGATATTTAGTATGTCCGAAGTGTGGAAGTGCACAGGCCAGAAGTGGAGGATATCAAGAGTGTTGCAAAATTAGATTATGAAAGAAGGAAGCCTCACATTATTTTTGTGAGGCTTCCTTCCTTACAATTTCAAAGCACTCCAAATTGTCCAACGATCTCTTTCGATAATAGGAGAGCGGTTTTGTAATGCTGTTTGAATATGATGTAGAAGTTGAGAAAGTTCATTATCCGTTAATTCGTGCAGTATGGATCGACCTGTTCGAGGGGATAAATCTTGTAGTAATGCTTCTACTGAATCGTGAATTTTTCGTACTTCCCATTGTGTTTGAATGGGGAACGCTTGAAGAGAATGCTTTTGTAATAAGTGCTGAATAGTAGTGGTTTTTGGTCTTCTTTTCGCTTCTGTATCAATGAGTTTTGGGAAGACGGAGAAAAAATATCCACGAATGTGTTCAGGGCTTCCTGGAATTATGCAATCTTCAATGGTTCGATCTTGTAGAATAAGCATACCGTCTTTTTTTAATATGCGAGAAGCTGCGCTTAAAAATGTAGGAATGTCCTGTAAATGATGGATCACTGCACGTGAAATGACAATATCGAATGTTTCATCAGGGAACGGGATATTATGTGCATCACCGTGAATAAATGAAATGTTTGGGAAGCTGCTACAATTCTCCTTTGCGGCTTGTAATATTTCTTTTGAAAAATCAAGTCCAATTACGTTTGTAGCCCCCATAAGTGCAAGTTCTTTTGTATAAATACCACCGCCACACCCTATATCAATTATTCGTTTGTTTTGTACATCTACAATATTGTTTATCGCTTCCCGCCATGAAATATGTGCGTTACGATTTGCATATGTGTACTTATTATTTGCATCATGAAAATTAATGGACATTGTAAAATCCTCCCTTCAGTGTATAGTATAGCTCATTTTATATCATGTCACGTTTTTGTTTCTTATATGAAGGTTATAAGGGTTTCTTATTAGAAAAGAGGGATCGATTTGAAAGGGAATTATTTAATGGTTTTATGTGTGATTTTACTCGCATCGTGTGGTCAAGCCGAGCAAAAGAAAGAAACAAAACAAGTAGAGGAGACCGTGAATGAAGTGAAAGAACCATTACAGGTAATTGTTATACAAAAAGGTAAAGAAGAAAAAAAATTAAAGAAAATGGATGCGGAGTTAGTGGTAGACATTATAACCAAAGCAGAAAAACAAGAAATAACAGGTAGCTTTGGCGAACCGGAATATGAAATACAAATTAGTAGAAATGGGAAAATAGAAACATATTATGCATGGTTAAGAGGAGAAGATCGCCGGGGATGGATTCAATATAAGAAAGATATGTACATGCTTACCGAAAAAGAAACGCAACAGCTTTTATCTTTATTCCCAAATGTTTCAGATCAAAAAGAAGATGATACGAAGATAGATAATTTAACGGAAGTGACCAAAAAAGATATGCAGATTACCGCATTCCATATTAAAGCAGATGAGCAGAAAATGAATTATAAGGTCCGGTATACAATTTCGCAATCACTATACAATAAGCTGGAGAAGGAACAAGAATATTATTTGCAATTAATCTTCCCGGAAAAAGTTCGAAAATTAGTTGGAGCAAAAGAGAGTAAAATCATTTCAGCTGAAAAAGTAAAAGAAGGATATAAGCAGTATGAAGTGAATATTACTGTTCCAATAAAAGAAGCTTCATTATCACAATTAAAATCATTAGAAACATATTATGATAATTATGATTTACAAATATTAAATAGTAAAAAAGAAAAACTAGGGGTGTTTCAAAATATCATCCAAATTGTAAAAGATTATGGTGAAAAAATGAATTTACAAAGATAAGGTGAAACTGTAATCAGTGGGAGTCTTACTGTCTGTTTATGCGGAGTAAATTAGAAGTTTTATTAGTTTGTAAATAATACAAGCAATATGGACTTTCCTAGGAAATGATAATAGAGGGGGCAAAGGCCCCCTCTATTATTTTGCTTTTGCAGATGGCTCATTCATTGATTTTCGGGTAATAAGAAAAGAAATCATAAGAGCGGAAAGAATAATAAGAGCTATAAATAAGTGATTTGGCAACCAATCTAATAATAATAAGTAGCTAACTGTATAAAAAATAAGAGTTGAAGCTAAGAAAGAAAGGGCACCTATTATGAGAGATTGTAATTTCATTTGTTTCTACCTCCTTTCACTTATATTTTCGGCTAAAAATGGATGATATAAACATTATTTCTAAGAAAAGAGAAAAATATGTCATAATAGAGAAAAGGATAGACTTTGATGAGAGTGTATGACTCATTAAGGTGATGTAAAGGAGAGGAATATGAAAAATAATAAAAAAGGATTATGGGGAATTATCGTCGCAATAGGGTTATTTTTACTATCAAAGTTAAAATGGATATTTGCGATTTTTAAGCTAGCAAAATTTTCAACCGTATTTAGTATGTTCTTATCACTTGGTGCATACGCAGTTATATATGGTTGGAAGTTTGGAGTAGCGCTCGTTTATTTGTTGTTTGTTCATGAGATGGGGCATTTATGGGCAGCGAGAAGAAAAGGAATCCCTACATCACCAGCGATCTTCATTCCATTTATGGGAGCTCTTATTGGGATGAAAGAGATGCCGAAAAATGCAAAAGATGAAGCTTATATTGCATATATGGGACCTCTTTTCGGATTGCTTTCATTTTTACCGGCCATTCCACTTTATATGGTAACGAAAGAGCCGTTTTGGGCGCTAATTATTTTACTTGGAAGTATGATTAATTTCTTTAACTTAATTCCAGTTTCCCCATTAGATGGCGGACGAATTATTTCAGTTGTAAGTACGAAAATTTGGGGAGCAGGGCTTGTTTTACTACTCGGCTATTCTATTTACTTCAAAAGTATTTTGGGGGGATTTATTTTTATTATCGGCTGTATGGAACTATATAGAGTAATAAAGAGAGATGAGCCGATTAAGGAATTAGGATATAAAATAGATGGAATGAAGGAATATGTTGCTAGGCTTGAAGAGGAACTAAAGGAAACTGGTGCGGTACATCGAACGATTTATATGATTCACCATGAGATGAATGTATTAAGACAAAGAGAGAAAGAATTAAAAACGGGAGAATTTCAAAAAATCGAAGTGTTAGAGTACCTTTTACCAAAGTTTGAGCCACTTGATTATGTCCCATATGAAGATGAAAAAGATGAGTATACAATTCGTATAAGAGAAGCATTTGAAGTGTCGGAAAGAAAATTAAATGAATGGGAAATAGAAAAGAGACAACAAGAAAATTATTATAAAGTCGATACGAAAACGAAATGGACAGTATTTGCTTGTTATATCGGATTAATGGCTATACTTGGTTATACAGCTTATGAAGGGTATGTTGTTTTACAAGAGCACTTGCCAAGGAGAAGTGTGTAGAAAATAGTGTCGAAATGATAGGAAGAATTTATAAAGGAATGTGCATTGTTCATATATTTTTCACAAAAACACCATGTTAATAGTGATTAAAATCACAATATGTATTATACAATTCAGTTAAACTAAAAACAGTTAAGGAAATAGAGGAGTGGGATACAATGTTAAGTGCAAAAACAATTGAAATCGTAAAGTCAACAGTACCATTATTACAAGAAAAAGGCGTTGAAATTACAACGAGATTTTATCAAATTTTATTCTCGGAACATCCGGAGTTATTAAATATTTTCAACCATACAAATCAGAAAAAGGGAAGACAACAACAAGCGTTGGCAAATGCTGTTTATGCAGCTGCGATGTACATTGATAATTTAGAAGCTATTATTCCAGTTGTAAAACAAATCGGTCATAAACATAGAAGTTTAGGCATTAAAGCGGAGCATTATCCGATTGTAGGTACATGCTTACTACAAGCGATTAAAGAGGTTGCAGGCGCGCCAGACGAAGTTTTAAATGCATGGGGAGAAGCATATGGTGTCATCGCTGACGCATTCATTAGCATTGAAGCTGGGATGTATGAAGAAGCTGCACATAAAGAAGGTGGATGGAAAGATTTCCGCAACTTTGTGATTGTTAACAAAGTGAAGGAAAGCGATGTTATTACGTCATTTTATTTAAAACCTGAAGATGGAGGGAAAGTTTCTTCATTCATCCCAGGACAATATGTAACGATTCAAATAAATATTAAAGGTGAAACATATACACATAATCGTCAATATAGCTTGTCTGACGCTCCTGGAAAAGAATATTATCGTATTAGTGTAAAGAAAGAAAAAGGTGTAGATACACCAGACGGTAAAGTATCTAATTACTTACATGATCATGTAGGAGAAGGGGATATTTTACCAGTAAGTGCACCAGCGGGAGATTTCGTATTAAATATGGATTCAACTTTACCTGTTGTACTAATTAGTGGTGGAGTAGGTATTACACCGATGATGAGTATGTTAAATACGTTAATTGAACAAGATTCAAAACGTAAAGTATGTTTTGTTCATGCAGCGATAAATAGTAACACACATGCAATGAAAGAACACGTTAAGGCAGTAGACAATGAATACGAACAAGTTAAAGCATATACTTGCTATTCTGCACCAACTGAAAAAGATTTGGAAATGAAGAACTTTGATAAAGAAGGCTTCATTGAAGGTGAATGGTTACAAACTATTATTCCAACAACAGAAGCAGAATTTTATTTCTGTGGTCCAGTGCCATTCATGAAACATATTAATGCTGTATTAATCGAGTTAGGCGTTAAACCAGAGAACATTCATTATGAATTTTTCGGTCCAGCAGCAAGCTTACAATAGGTGAAATTTGAACAAACAAAAAACGAGGCGTTACTTTGCCTCGTTTTTTGTTTGTTCTCTTAATAATCGATTTACTGTTTCACGGCGTATTCCTATTAGTTGACCAATTTCAGTTTGCGTTAATATTTCATATATAGGAATGTCACCTAAATATAGTGTGAACCACTCTTGTAAACGATGAAGACGTTCTTTCGGAGAGACGGTTGTCAATTGATCAATACGTTGTTGCATCATTCTTAATTTTGATTGCAATTGCATAGCGATGTCAGCATAGGATTCAGGATTCGCCTGAAGTTTATCGTACCATTCACCACTAATAATAGGTTCAACTTCTGTTTTTATTAAAGCGATAGCTGTACCGTGATATTCCTTCGGTGAAATTAAAGAATGGTGAGGTATCGTTTCACCCGGAACGATAATGTTGAACAAAAATGGTGTTCCGTCTTCTTGTAACCTTACCACTTTTAATAAACCTGTTTTTATAAAATATAAAGGACCGTCCTCGTCTTGACGGAATAGTACATCTCCTTTGTGTAAAATCAATGTTAGCCCCCCATTTAAACATTTCTATATCTTCTATTTTAGCGTATATGTATAAAGACAATATGCTTTTTAAACAGCAATTTCATTGACGAAATGTATGCTATTACAGTAGTATACTATTTAGTGTGTAATAGTACTAGCAATGAATACGCTGTAGGGGGTTTAGTATATTGTTAGATGCGATGAAGATGACGGATATGAAAATTCCGGCGAATGCTATCATTCATGTAGAAGAGATGAAAGGTGGAGTCGTTTTATCCGTTGAAATAGACGGCCAAATTATTTATACGATGGCTTATGATGAAGAAACAGATAGTTATGCTGAATTATATGATCGAAACGATAAGAGGGCGTGCCAAGTACATGAAGACTTTATGGGATGGTCACTTCTTCACTAAAAAGGTGTCAATATGACATCTTTTTTTATTGAATCGATAGAATATACAAAGAAATGAAATATAAGGATAAAATTTGTAATAAATGATTTTGCATTGTTAGCACTTTGTAACTGTAAGAAAGCTATTTTTTCGCTATCATAAAGGTAACAGTCACAGTTATAGGAGTGGTCAACTTGAAGAAAGTACATATTTCAAACTTTATGCTATTATGTGTTTGTTTATTTTTATTTGTTCTCCTAGGAACATTTTTATATTCATGTGTATAAGAAAAAACGCATTCTAGAAAGAACGCGTTATAAGAGTGAAGTAATGATTAATCTAGTGCCAAGAATCATTAATGTGATACGCAATAAAATAATTACTGCATTACCGCTCAATTTTGTATTAATATAAGCCCCGATTTTTCCGCCAATCCATGCGCCAGGAATAAGAATTAATGCATAAATCCAGCTGACATTTCCAAGAGAGATGTGAGTTAAAGAACTTACAATTGCTGATAGAAATACGATAAACATTGAAGTTGCTACAGCAATGTGTGCTGGGAAAGCGAAAAGGAGCATCATCGCTGGAACAAGTAAGGCGCCACCACCGATTCCGAATAAACCTGATATAAATCCAACTATAAAGGCAATAAAGATAGCGAGAAATGGTGGGAATTGATAGTGTACAGTATTTCCTTCGTTATCTGTAAAAGATCGCTTAATTACAGTCATATTTGATAGGGAAAGAGGTTTCAATCTGTCTCGTAGCATAAGAAGAATGGAGACGAATATAAGGAAAATCCCAAAGTATAAAGAAAATGTATCTTGGTTTAAAAATTTGTTCGCCCATGATCCGATAATACCACCAGGGCCACTCCCGATAAATAAAATAAGTCCACTTTTATAATCTACCCGTTTATGTTTCATATAAGTAAGGGTAGAAGACAGCCCTGTAAAAACGACTGTTACCATAGAAGTTCCCACTGCGAGTTGTGGTGATAAACTGTGCAATCCAATTAATAACGGAACGATAATAATTCCGCCCCCAAGTCCGACTAGGCTCCCGACTGTCCCCGCGATTAATCCGATGAAAAGTAACATGATGTATTCCAAAATTGCCAACTCCTCTATATAACTTATCCAACAATCATTATACACGCTTTTTAATAAGAAATAGGATTGTTCACAAAAAAGTCGCCTTCCTAGAAAAATAAGGAAGACGACTTTTGATTAAAAGATTAAGTGTAATAAGTAGTAAAATAACGCAGCTAAAGAAGCTGAAATAGGAAGTGTAATCACCCAAGTAATTAACATGCGTTTTGCAGTTCCCCATTTTACACCTTTCACACGATGAGAAGCACCAACCCCTAAAATAGAAGAAGAGATAACGTGCGTAGTACTAACCGGTAAGTGAATGAATGTTGCACCGAAAATAACAAGTGATGATGATAAATCAGCAGCTACACCATTTACAGGACGAATTTTCATAATTTGTCCACCGACAGTTTTAATAATTTTCCATCCACCGACAGAAGTACCGAGCCCCATTGCAATTGCACAACATAATTGTACCCAGAACGGGATGTCGCTAGAAGTATGATAGTTATTGGCCATAAGAGCCATCGTAATGATTCCCATTGCTTTTTGTGCATCATTCGTACCGTGTGTATAGGCTTGTAATGCTGCAGTGAAGATCTGGAATATACGGAAGTTTTTGTTCGTTTTCGTTAAGTTAAAGTTTTTAAAGACCACTTTAAAAATACTGTATACGATATAACCAATAACAAAAGCGATAATCGGTGAAATGATTAAAGCTTCAAGAATTTTTATGAACCCTTTAAAGTTTAATGAGCTAAAACCAGCAGCAGCAATTGCAGCACCAGCGATTGCTCCAATGATTGCATGCGAAGAACTACTTGGAATACCGTAGTACCAAGTAATCAAATTCCAAGCTATTGCTGCAAGCAAAGCAGCTAAAATTACAAGGGAACCATTTGGCAAGGCAAATGGGTCAACGATATCTTTTGTAATAGTTTTTGCTACACCTGTAAATGTCATTGCACCTAAAAAGTTCATAATAGCTGCCATAATAATTGCATGTCTAGGCTTTAGAGCTTTCGTTGAAACAGCCGTTGCAATAGCGTTTGCTGTATCGTGAAATCCATTGATAAAGTCAAAAGCTAAAGCGCAAATGACTACTAAAACGGTCAGTATCAAGAGTGTATCCATGATCAAACTCCTTACGCGTTCTTCATAATAATTGTTTCTAATACGTTTGCAACGCTTTGACAGCTATCAGCCACTTCTTCAAGCTCTTCGTAAATCTCTTTAAATTGAATAATCTTGATCGGATCTTTTTCACGAGAGAATAAGTGCTTAATCGCATGACGGCGAATATCATCACATTGTGACTCGTAATCCTTAATTTTAATCGCATTTGTACGAATGTCGACTAATTTTTTGTTAGACAGAAGTTCAACAGAGTTTGCAATCTCAATCGCACATTGATTAATTGCTTCAACGAATTTAATCATGTATTCATCAGCTTCTGTAATAGAATACATTTCGAATAGACCAGCACTGTGATCTAATCCGTCTAATACATCATCCATACTCATTGCAAGCTGTAGGATGTCCTCACGTTCAATA
Source organism: Bacillus cereus group sp. MYBK30-2 (assembly GCF_051915945.1). Taxonomy (NCBI): domain Bacteria; kingdom Bacillati; phylum Bacillota; class Bacilli; order Caryophanales; family Bacillaceae; genus Bacillus; species Bacillus cereus group sp. MYBK30-2. Next base: position 1,551,808 of record NZ_JBQAFR010000001.1, on the reverse strand, counting down.
GGAGTAATAAACGCTTTGTTTAGCTCCATAATGATTTCGTGAATAAATGAGTCACCTTTTGACTCATACTCTTTCATGCGCATAGAAAATTCTTTTAAATCGCTAGCATTTTTAATTTTATACTCCACGAAAAACTGCGCGCCTTCTTTTAAATTTTCGGAAACATTCATTAGCATTTCAGAAAATTTATCTTTTTTTGATTTAAAGACCATTATTGTTACCCCCACAAAAGTAATATATGTAAAATATATTGGCTAGTCAATTCTAACAAAAAACTGTCGTTTTTTAAAACATTTTATCGAAAAGTTTACAAAAACTTAACATAACTCACATTGTTGTATTAATAATATTAATACTTAATAATGAATATCTTACTTGTAGAATGTCCTTTTCTTGCAAAAAGTATGAATGTTAAAGAAAAGCTTTACACTATAGGAACGACTACGTTATTATAATAAATTTAAAAGGAGGTATATTCTTCCTTTTAAAAAGAAGAGTGTAAACAAATGAAGGAAGTGAACGAATGAAATTGAAGAACACTCACTTTAAAAAAATGCTTGAATGGTTCAACAAGAGGAAGAAACTGCGCAATTCATTAATTGTATTGGGGAGTTTACTCGTTACTCTATTTGTTGCTGTGAATATAATAATTTCCATTCAAGACATATCTGAATTAAAACAAGCTGTTCCACAACCGACTTTAATTTACGATGCCAATAATGAAGTTGCAACCAAATTAGCTTCTTCTAAAACAGAAGGAGTTAAAAGGAAAGATATTCCTGACATCATGGTTCAGGCAATTGTTGCAGTAGAGGATAAGGAATTTTTTAGTCATCATGGCATTTATTATAGTGGAATTATTAGTGCGGTTTTCAAAAATATTACAGCGGGTGAGGTTGTAGCGGGGGGAAGTACAATTACGCAACAACTTGCGAAAAATGTATTTTTAACGCAAGACCGTACATTCTCACGTAAAATTAAAGAATATTTTTTAACTAAAAAAATTGAACGTACTTATACGAAAGATGAAATTATTGAAATGTACATGAATCAAATTTATTTTGGCGAAGGTGCTTGGGGTATAAAAAGAGCAGCTAAATCTTATTTTGATAAAGAGGTAAAAGACTTAACAATATCAGAAGCTGCAACGATTGCGGGATTAATTAAAGCGCCGTCTGCGTATTCACCTTATAAAAACTTTAATAAATCAATTGAAAGACGTAATGTCGTATTAAGTTTAATGAAAGAGCAAGGATATATTTCTGAAGAACAGTATAGTAAGGAGAAAGAAGCAGGTCTAGTATTAAAGCGTGGTGTAGATGATAAATATAAGGGGAAATATTCTCAATATGTAGACTATATTGTTAGAGAAGCGATGGACAAGTACGAATTGACACAAAATGAAATTTTAGCAGGTGGTTATCGTATTTATACAGAGCTTGACCCGAAAAAACAACAAGCTGTAGAAGATGTTGTGGATAATGATAACTATTTTAAAGATAGTGGATCAGACCAGCTTATGCAAACTGGAGTCGTCCTTATGAATCCAAAAACAGGCGGTGTTCCAGCTTTAGTTGGGGGCAGAGGTCCTTATCAATTTTTACAGTTTAATCATGCGACGCAATTAAAAAGGCAACCAGGATCAACATTAAAGCCTCTTGCTGTGTATGTACCAGCCTTAGAGGAAGGATATGAAGTATACGATGTATTAAAAGATGAACCGTTTAATATTAAAGAATATAAACCACAAAATAGTGATCATACTTTTCACGGTAATGTGACCATGTATGAAGCGGTAGCAAAATCGTATAACGTTTCAGCTGTTTGGCTGTTAGAGCAAATCGGATTAGATAAAGGATTAAAATCTTTAGAGCGCTTTGGTATTCCATTAGAGCCTGAAGACCGTACGTATCCGATCGCTTTAGGAGGTATGCATATGGGGACTTCTCCATTTGTCATGGCTCAAGCGTATAGTACATTTGCAAACGATGGTGTCCAAATAGAAGCCCATGCGATTAGAGAGATACAAAATGCTGAAGGTGAAACAATTGGGAAATGGTATAAGAAAGAAACACGTGTGACGAGCGAGAAAGTTGCTCAAAAGATGACATACTTATTAAAAGGTGTTGTCGAAAAAGGAACAGGTGAAAAAGCGAAAGTTAATAATATTGATACAGCCGGAAAAACAGGAACTACTCAGCTTGTAAATGGACCAAGTGCTGGTGCAAAGGATTCATGGTTTGTTGGATATACACCGGATTTAGTAGGCGCGATTTGGGTAGGGTATGATAAAACTGATAGTGAGCATTATGTGCCAGGGGGCAGCCAAATTACAACGACAATGTTCCGGGATATTATGAAAAAAGCGAACGGAAACCCTGCTCAAAAAGCATTTCAGTTATCGTTAATATCTGAGGCGGACTATACAAAACAATTAAAAACGATTGAGGAAGAAAAGCGAAGAAAAGAAGAGGAACAACAAAGAAAAGAACAGAAACAAGAGTGGATTGATAAAGTGAAAGAGTGGATTCCATCATTTTGGTAAAAGAAAGAGGCGAATAACGAGATTCGCCTCTTTTTTGTGGTAAAAGCCCGGTTGGTTAATCATCAGTAGGGGATGGGGAAAATCCCTACTGATTAAAATTCCACTTTATTTGTTGAGCGCAACATTGGTACTGCCGAAGGATTGAGAATCATACGTGACAGTTATTATTCCTTTACTAATGGGTTCATATGGTAATTCTTCTTCGTAACTTCCAGTATTTTTATTATGGATAGAAAGTGTTATTTCATCAACGTCTTTATTTTTATATTGATCTTTAATCGTTTCGGCAATTTGAAGTAGGTGTTCATAACTAGAAGCCTCTGTAATAAGCATTCCTTTTATAACCTTTTTTTCATTCTGTGTGGAAGAGGAATAAGGAACGTTGTTTTGTTTTGTATACAGAAGTTCGTATGGAACTGTTTTGCTATCTGCTTTTGATATAGCTGAATATTTTAGAGTTGAAAAAAATCCTATGCATAAAATTATGCATATCATAAGAGCAATCCAAAAACGTGTCAGTGATATAACTCTCATTTTCATCCCTCTTTCATATCTTTGTCTTCATTATTTATCATACAAAATGAGGATTAAGCTAGAGTAAATTTGAGGTAAAGAAACGTAAAGAAAGAGCACTTATCCTCCAAAATAAGTGCTCCTTTTTATTAAAAGAGAGATTTAACTTACAATCAAAATAATACAGATTACTATAAATCAACTATGCTTGGTTTTTCAAAAACAAGGTTAAAAGCTAAAAGTTAGTAAATTCGGAAGACAGAAAGTATAGCTGTTGTTTCCCCTGTGTTAGGAATAGAAATAGTATTTACTGTAGGCAGTAAGACTCCGATTGGTGAGGGCTAATAATCAATGGGGGATGAACCCTCCCATTGATTAAAGGTTCACTTTATCGAAACTTCAATTATCTCTTTTTGGCAATAATGGAATGGATATAGTAAAAGTTGTACCACTTTGATCACTAGAAACTTTTAATGTGCCATTATGGTTTTGAATAATTTTCTTCGTTACTGATAATCCGAGTCCGGTTCCTGAATCCTTTGTAGAGAAGAATGGATCAAATATATATTCTTGAATAGCTGGAGGAATACCGGTTCCGTTATCTTTGAAAGTAATACGAACAAAATTATCTAAGCGATAACTAGTGATTTGAATAGAAAGAGGCTTTTCACCTTGAGCATCGACAGCATTTTGAAATAAGTTTAAAAAAACTTGTACGAGTTCATGACGATCAATATTGACGAGTACATCATCTAATTCGGTAGAAAAATTGTAATCAATAGAAATGTTGTGTAAAAAAACTTCACTAGCGAGTAGTTGTTGAATATACTCGCGTAAAAATGTATTGATGGGAAAAGGCTCTCTAGTAAATTCACGCGTTTTTGAAATAGCTAAAAATTTTGTAATAATGCTATTTGCACGATCTAATTCAGGGATGAGTAGACTTTTAAACAACTCTTTATTGGATGGAGAAACGCTCTCTTGTAAAAATTGCAAGTATCCACGTACCGTTGTAAGGGGATTTCGTACTTCATGTGCAATCCCAGCTGCAATTCGTCCAGCTAAGGAAAACTTTTCGGCATCCCGTTCTGTATTTAAATAATGGAATACACTAATGACTCTGAAAATATCTCCATTATAATCGCGAATAATGCGGTTATTTACGATACCATAATTTTTGTCTAAAACTTCTTCATTATATATTTCAGTTCCCGTTTTTAACGTTTCAATAGCTTTAATTTTTTCCTCAGGTAAGTTTAATAATTGTTGAATTGGTTTTCCAATTATAGAATTTCGTACTACACCAAAATCATCTGCTGCAGCTTGGTTACATAATGTAATGTTACCTTTACTATCAATAAAAGTGACGTGATGCGAAAAAGCATCGAAAATATGAACAAAATGTTTTTCGAGTTGTTCAAATAAGAACAATGAATCGCAAGTAAGATGAAATTTAGGCTCTTTATCTTCTTTTTGTATGTGCTGAATAGAATGAGACGTTCTCGTTTTTTTTATTTGTAAACCAATATGTGGATTTTTATATGTGAAATGATGTGGTAATTGATTCACAAGCTCTTCATAAAACCGTACTTTATTTTCTAATTCTTTTATTCGATTTTCATGAGATAAAATAGTGTCGTCTTGAAGCATAAATAAATAACTCCTCAATTTAAAAATTCTTCCATCTAGTATATCATATTTTTATACGGATACTCTTAAAGAAAGAGCTACTTTATGAAATTGGTCGGATAGGGTTTTGGTGAAGTAAATAGAATGAGCTTAAGATGAAGTTGGGAAGGGAGGAATTTGTTTGCTTTACATTGGAGTGACGGGATGGGGAGATCACGATTCTTTATATATTAATCCCTATGAAAATAGAAATAAATTGCGAACTTATAGTGGGAATTTTCCAATCGTGGAAGTGGATAGCTCATTTTATGCGATACAACCTGCACGAAATTATACAAAATGGGCGATGGAAACGCCAAAAGATTTTTCTTTTATAGTAAAAGCTTATCAAGGGATGACAGGACATATGAAAGGTGAAATTCCTTTTTCTACGTTTGAAGAGATGTTTGATGTTTATAAACAATCGATTTTGCCGTTAAAAGATGCAAATAAATTAAAAATGATTTTATTCCAATATCCGCCATGGTTTGATTGTAAAAAGAAAAATGTAGATTTACTTCGATATACGAAAGAAAAAATGGAAGGCTTCCCGTGTGCAATAGAGTTTCGAAATCAAACATGGTTTTATCCGGAAATGAGAGATAAGACGTTACAGTTTTTAGAACGGGAAAAATGGATTCATACAATTTGTGACGAACCACAGGCGGGAATAGGATCAGTGCCACTCATATTAGAAGCAACGAACTCAGATATGGCATTAATACGTTTTCATGGCCGGAATGTTCATGGTTGGCTTGACAAAGGAGAAAATTGGAGAGCAGTTCGTTGTTTGTATCGCTACAATAATAATGAGTTGGAAGAATGGGTAGAACGATTAGAACAATTGAAAAAAAAGGCTAAGGACATATACGTATTGTTTAACAATAATTCGGGTGGGGATGCGGCAGACAATGCGAAACAGTTGATGGAAATGGTAAGTATTACATATGGTGAGCCAAAACCAGAGCAATTAAATTTATTTGAATAAATTCAAACAAGAAAAGCACTGTACAAACAGGGGGAATGTACAGTGCTTTTCTATATGAAAAAGAGGGGTAACAATGTTACTGAGCGTTTGGTTGATTCATCAATTGTTGGCTTCGTAATAAATGATAATGGTTATCATTATCATAGTCAATAGTTTTTCGAAAAATAAATAAAAAACTTTTAATATTTATTTTTTGAAAATAAAAAAGAACAGCGATTAATGCTGTTCTTTTCCATTGACGAATTGTTGTAAATCAAAAGGAGTTATCGCTTGGATAAATTCCTTTGAGATAAGTGTTTGAACAAGAGTGCTTTCAGAAATTGTAGCACCTGTTTTCTTTTGATAAGCTTTCTTTAATAAATCAAGTTTTTCAGCCGTTTCTTTCGGTAATTCAATTGTTAATGTGTTCATAATTTCTCCCCCTTACTATTAGAGTACCACTACAGTATAGGAGAGACAAGAAAAGAGAGTATGAAACATAAAAAAGGTTACCAAATCTATAAATGGTAACCTTTTTTATGTATAAGAGTTATTAAGCAATACCGATATACTTTAAAGTTTTTGATGGAGTACTGTGATCAAAGAAGTGTTGTAAAAATGCAATATCAACACCTGATTTGTATGCACAATAGCCCCAAGTTTTTCGAAGTGTATGTGAGCTAATCCCTTCTAATCCAACTTCTTTTGCAGCTTTGTTTAAAATGTACCATGCATGTTGTCTCGTAATAGACTTTGTTCCTTTTTGAGACTTTAATAATGGTTCATTGCGTTTCCAAGTTTTACGTTCTTTCATGTAGTCTTCGATTGCGTGCTGTAAGTCTTCATTTACAGCAAACCATTTATGTTTTTTTACTTTTTCATTGTAAAATAAAATGGAATGGCGAACATTTTCATTTTCATCGATTACATCACTGACTTTTAATTGTAAGATTTCACTTACTTTTAAGCCAGAATTTACAGCTAATACGAATAATAAGCCATCACGTTTCGAAGATTGTAAAAGTATATTTTTGATAGTTTCTAATTGTTTTTCGTTTTGAATAGGTTGTCCTGCTTGTTTCATTTCACGCACTCTCCTCTTTTATGTGTGTAAAGGAAAGGATTAACTTGTTTCTTACTATAAAGGGAGAGTGTGAATTTCATGTGAACTCCTAGTGAAATTAAGACAAATTATTTGACTTCTTTTACTTTTTGTAAATTAAAATAAAATAAAACGCTATTAGTAGTATTATACACACCGTATTCGGCGTGATGGAGATCTAAAATGTTTTTCACAATAGATAACCCAAGGCCGGTACCTCCAGTATGACGGCTACGAGAAGCGTCTAAACGGTAGAAGCGATCCCAAATCTTTTCAAGGCTTTCTTCTGGAATAGGATTACCTGTGTTTTCGATTTCAATTTTCACTTTATCTTCCGTTTCTACAACAGAGACGTGTATTTTTTCTCCATCTGGAGTATATCGAATTGCATTACTAAGTAAGTTCACAACTACCTGCTCAATACGACTACGATTCGCTTTAACAAATAGAGAAGCGTCGGCATGGACGTCCACTTGCAAATGTTTTTCCTCCATGCTAAATGATAATTTTGCATAGACTTGTTGAATTAATTCGCCGATCGAGAACGTCGACATGTCTAGTTTGTACGTACCTGATTCTAGTTTTGCTAATTCTAACATTTCTACAATAAGCCTATTCATATTTTCTGTTTCTTCCAAAATAACATCTGTGTAATATGTCGTATCTTTACTTACGCCATCTTTAATACCTTCAGCGAAGCTACGAATAACACTGAGTGGTGTTTTTAATTCATGAGACACACCAGAAATGAATTCTTTTCTCGTTTTTTCCAATTGGCGTTCGCGTTCAATATCTTGTTGTAATTTTGTATTTGCAACATTTAATCGATCAATTCGGTCTTTTAAGTTTACAGAAAGTGTATTAATACTACTTGATAATCCACCAATTTCGTCGTCTGCTGCAACAGGTAATTTCTCGCTAAAATCAAAATTAGCCATTTTTTTTGTGACACGATTTATCTTAATTAATGGTTTAACAATGATTTTTGAGTAGTAAAAGGATAACAAAATAATAACGAGAAACACAATAATTAAGGCATAGACGTAATAATCTTTTAAAACAAGCATTGCTTCATTAACAGGTTGTAAAGAGGCGATTGCAAAAGCGTATTCTTTAATTTTACCGTTTTCCATAATAGGTTTTACAAAGATACTATTTTTTATATTTTCTCCACTATCTAATATATACGTGTTTAGTTGATTTGAATTAGAGGTACCTTGTCTGATAGTGTTTGCAAAATAATCAACAGCTTGTAATGTTTCAATATCATTTGCAAGACGAACCTCAGCTTTGGAAGGGAGATGCAATTTAGATATCACACCAGTAAAACTGATCTGAGACATAGTTTTATATCGATTTGTAAGTCTATTTTTAGATGGATTACCACTAATTGATTGAAAATCCGAATTGAGATTTTCATTTCGCCATCGATTGTAATTAATTGTCAGTTCTATTGGTGTTATTATATTACCTTGTATGAATCCCTCTACGTGAATTATTCCATCTTTTTTTAAACCTAAGTTTTCGAATTTATTATATTCTTCTGGTGTTAAAAGATTATTAAGTGGGATGGAATAGGTTTGATTGTTGTCAGGGTTAGCCACATCAATGTAGTAATTGTTTTCACTTTTAATAATTCCATTAGAATCTAAAAATTGCATTTCAGCATTTGTTTTATCATGAAATTCTTGTTTTAATTTTCTAGTTTCTTCAAAGCTTTGGTCGCTTTTTTCGTAATTATCTACGAACTTTTCAAAAGCGGTTTGAACCGTTTTTACTTTTTTATTGATATAAAACTTCTCTAAAAATAGAGATTGTCCAAGGAAAAAAAGGAGAAATATGATTGTAAATAATGTTGATGTTAATAAAAATAGTTTAAAGACGATGCTTCTGTTTTTCACTGTTTCACCTCGTATGAAAATACTGTAATATAAATGATTTCTTAATTATAACAAACGTTACAAAAAAGTAGAGGGGGAAATCTGTCTCTTTCTAAAGTAGTTTTTTATAGAAAGTCACATAAAGTAGGAGGTATAGTGACTGTCGAAGTTTTCCTAACATAAAAAAGAACTCGCCAGACGTATGACAAGTTCTTTAATATACTATTGCTGGATTGCTGCATCTAAAGCGATTTCAATCATTTCGTTAAATGTAGTTTGACGCTCTTCAGATGTTGTTTCTTCACCAGTGAAGATATGGTCGCTTACTGTTAATACAGATAATGCATTTACACCATATTTAGCTGCTAATGTGTAAAGAGCAGTCGTTTCCATCTCTACTGCTAATACACCGTATTCTCCCAACTTTTTAACCATCTCCATGCTTTCACGGTAAAATACGTCTGCTGTTAAAACGTTACCAACACGAACGTGTAAGCCTTTTTCTGTTCCAGCATCATAAGCTTTTTTTAAAAGATCGAAGTTTGCAGCTGGTGCAAAATCAAATCCTGGGAATGTTAAGCGGTTCATATTAGAATCTGTACAAGCTGTCATTGCGATAATAACGTCACGTACTTTCACATCTTTTTGAATTGCACCACAAGTTCCAACGCGGATTAAATTTTTTACTCCGTAGCTTTGGATTAATTCGTTTACATAAATAGAAATAGAAGGAACACCCATACCTGTACCTTGAACAGATACACGCTTTCCTTTATAAGTTCCAGTGAAACCTAACATGCCACGCACGTTGTTATAGCAAGTAACGTCCTCTAAAAATGTTTCAGCGATATATTTTGCACGTAATGGATCACCAGGTAATAGAATAGATTCAGCAATTTCGCCTTGTTTTGCTTCAATATGTACACTCATGAAAAGTCCTCCTTATTATGTATTGATAGAAATCAATATCATTTGCATTATACACTACGAATCCTGTCAATTAAAATCTTTTTATTATTTGTAATATGTACAAAATAGAAGGATTTCATAAATCATAATCTAGAATATATAATAAGAAGTTTTGTATGGAAAGAGACTTTAAAAATGGTAGGTGATGTTTTGAAAAATCTTGTCATTGGGCTTATCGCATTAGTACTTATTGTGGCAGGAGGATTTTACATAAAAAAATATCAAGAAACAGTAGAAACGACAGGAGATGTTCAGGAAGTAAAATGGGATGTGGAAAATAAAAAGGGAAATGAAAAAGTCGACATTTCGTTTCAATTGCTAAATAAAAAAAATAATGAAGTTCGTGGTGTGAATGATCAAATTCGAGCAGTTATTGTGGATGAACAGTTGAAAAATATACAACAAATGAAGCCTACCTTTGCTGGGAATGGATCATATAAGCTATCTTCAGAAGTAGCGAAAGGTGAAGGGTACACAATATTTTTGTATGAAGACGAAAATAAGTCTATGGAATCATTTTCTAAGCAAGATCTTGGAGAAGGAAAAAAGGATAAGAGTAAGGACAACAGTAAAAAGAAACTTCCAATCGATACTGTACTTACAAAAAAAATAGGAGAATATCAAGTTTCTCTCTTATTTGGTGCATTGCATCCGAATGAGGCAGTAACATTAACATTTCAGTTTCAAGCAAAAAAAGGAGAAAAGCTGAAATTAAATTCAGGAAGAGGAGAAGTCGACTCTCTATATATCGTTGATGAAACGAGGGAACATTTTTTATATGCCATTCCTGTTGATACGGATGAGCAATTACAATATCGTATTACATTTCCAGAAGAAGGAACATATAAAATGTGGGGGAATTTCTATATAAATGGTAAGAAGTATGAAAAGGAGTTTACTGTACAAGTTCAAAAACGAAAAAACAGCTAAGTATTTAGCTGTTTTTTCGTTTTCCTATTAATTTTGTTACAGAGAGCATAGTAATTGGTAAAGAATGATTCTTTCGAAATGCTAAATATTTTCCGCTCCATGCTGGCTTATATTTTTCTTTAAAATGTCGTAATCCACTGAAACTATACGTATAACGGACATTATTAAAGATTGCTGCGGCAACTCGTTCAGACCAGAATGATTGCGTTGATAAACCAACATTTGAGAGTGGTGCCATACCGATATTAAAGGAATGGTATTCATTTTCTTTTGCCCAGTGGAATAAGTGGATGAAGATTGCATCCATAATACCACTAGGAGCATCTGGATAATAACGCATTAAATCAACAGATAATATTCCGCTTTGATATACTGGCATAAAGGTTGTAAAGGCAACAATTTTTCCTTCTGCGTCAGATAATGTGGCAATAGGAGCACGACTAATATACTCACGATCGAAGTACCCAAGTGAAAAACCTTTCTCTTTTTTTCCGTCGAGCCAAGCATCAGACACTTTCTTTAATTCTTCGTATAATTCGTCTGAGAATGGTGGCTGATGAATAGCGAATGTATAACCTTCTCGTTCAAAACGGTTGAAAGTAGCTCGCATACCCGCACGTTTTTTTCCGGTTATAGTAAACGTATTTAAATCAACGACAGCTTCTTCACCAAGTTTAAAGAAGTTATAACCGAAATCGTGATACAAACTCATCCATTTACTTTCGATTTGATAGAATACGCAAATATATCCAAATCGATCTGCTTCAGCTAAAAACTCTTGCAACACAGTACGGTAGGAGGATGAATCACCAATTGGATCGCCTAGTACAACAAGACGTTTTCCAGTGATTGAAAAGAGAAGAAGTGCTTTCCCGTCACTACTAAAGAAGAACTGCTTATCTCCTAAAAAACCTAAATGACTAAGTACATTTCCACCATGTTCATCTAAAAAGTTTTGTAACCTTTTATCATTAGCCGGTTGCCCGGGAAATTCACTACGGTAACGATTGGCAATTAGTGAGCCTATAAGTAAAAAGGTGGGAACGAAGAATGCAGCTGCTAATGCGCTTCGTTGAACTTGTGTAATATTCCGAACGACAAAATCAGGTTTGAACGCTTCTTTTGCACCTGCAAATAAAATACCTAGGTTTTTATATAAATATAACGTTAGCAATAAGAATAGAAAAACTTTTACGATATCAGAAAGAGAGACTTCCATTTTCTCGCGTACAAATCTTTTGCGAAGCATATATAATACAGCAAGTACGATTAATAAAATAAAGGTTTCTTCAATATCAATTCCTTTTAGGGTATTAAAGATTGCTGCTCCAATTAAAGAAACAATCGTCATATAATAAGAACGCTTTGTTCCAAAATATATTCCTCGCGAAAGAATAAGGAGGAGAATACCAAATGTTAATGACAAGCTAAAAGAAAATTGAATAAGATGCTTTGGAGCTAAAATATGTAAGGCGTGAGCTCGATTTATGCTTGTTGGTAGAATAGTTGATAAAATAACCATTAAGCCAGCAAATGCTGTTAAAGCGGCGGATGCCCATGAACCTAATTTCCCTAAAAAATCACGTTGTAAAGTCCAAATCACACCAGTTGTTTCTAAAGCAGGTGCAATAAATGGTTTATCTTCAATCTTTTTAATGGCTGCTCCTGTCATTTCAAAGGCTGCAAAAATGAGACCAAGGCAGAATGGTAATATGTAATAGACAAGGCGATACAACAACATAGCAGGTAGTAATACGCCTGTATCAATGCCATATTGTCCTAGTCCAGTTAAGAAGACAAGATCGAACGATCCAAGGCCACCAGGCACAAGACTTACGACACCGGCTAAAGCCGCAATTACATAAACACCTAAAAACTTTTGAAAGTCGATATCAATTCCAAACAATATTAATATGACATACATAACGATGCCAGCAGATACCCACTCGACTAATGAAACTAATGAATATAAAACAGTTGGATTTTTCTCTTCTTCTTCATCCTCTTGTCCTTCTGTCTGTTTTGTTTTTCTATTTTTAATTTTAGAAAACCCAATATATATGGGAACGAAAAGAGCAAAGAAGATAAGAACAGGCCATAACCACGGTTTTTCGTGCAGAATAAACCTTGTATCTAATATTCCGATGAGACCGAGGAATGAAAGAATAGCTAATCCGTTAATAAATGCAGTTGTCATCCATGCAATGCTTTTAATAAGTTTCCCATTCTCTTTTATATGCGGACGATATAGCATTGTACGTACACCAGCTCCAACAAGACCGCCAAAACCGATAAAACCATTTAAAGTGTTAGCAATCCATGAGATGCGGAAAATCTTTTGTACAGGTATATCTGCTTTTAGGTAACGAAGCATAACAAAGTCATAAAAGAACATTGTTGATACGGCAAATGCACCGAGTGTAATTGCTAAAAAGACTCCTCCAGTTGGAATGTTTTTAATTGTTTGGATCGCTTCTAAAAAAGAAATACCTGCTAATTCTTTTTTAGCCTGAAAGAATACAATTGTTAAGACAACAAATGGGAAGACGATTTTCCCAATCTGTAAGAAACGTTTCCATGAAAACGACATAAATACAACTCTCCTTGTGTAAGAAAACTGAGACAATAATATTATTATGACAAACTTCAAGAAAAATAAAAAGGTAATTTCCTGTATATGAAAGCTATTTTTTATATAGGTTATATTTAAAAGAATATTCCGTTTATCAGAAAATTGAGTTAGAATAAAGTGAAACTTTAATCAGTGGTGGTTTTGTTCATCCCCTACTGATTATTAGCCCACAACAATCGGGCTTTTACGGGCAGTTGGACTCCCACCTAACTTCCTCGTAGTAGCCGAATTTTGAGGTAGGAGTCTTACTGCTCGAATAGCGGGATAAAGCAAAAGAAGGAAAAGAGGGAAAGTAGATGATTATAATAGGTTATGCAGGATATGAATTAGAGAAAGCAAAACCTAATACATCAGAAGATTTTTTTAATAGATCTGAAGTGACATATATACTAAATGATCAAGAAAAAACCTTTTCTGTCTTATATGTTCGATATTTTGAAGAAGTTTTACAAGAAATTACTCCGTTTGAAGGAAATCCGGTTTATAAAGTAGAAGAACAAGACGTATATTTACGAGATATTGTAGCCATCGCTTGTTTAGTGAAAAATAAAGAGCTTCGTGTACAAAAGCGTTTGTATCTCAATGAGGTAACAGACTTTCAAAGATATTTTGACGAGGAAACAGTGGGGAAAGTACAAGAAATATTGGCTGAATTACATAAAAATAAAAGAGTAGAAATAGCGTAAAATGGCAAAGGAGAGAGAAGAAATGTCTAATTCGATGGTTGAAAATCAAACAGAACAAGTTTCTATATTTTTAGAAGATGTAATTTCCTTGATAACTAATTATGTGAACTATCATACGTTACCTTCTTTAGTGGAGGAGACACCAGCGGGAAACGAACGATATTATAAAGGATTATTAGCATCAATAAGAAGACTTCTTGTTTTTTGTGAAGAAGGGCTTGATGCATGTTTTGTTTTGTTGAATAGCCAGCCATTTCGAAAGACCGCAGCTGAAAAAGTTTTGTATAAGATTTATCATCAAGTAATTGCAGAGTTTTTTTCACCAAAGAATGATCATTGGTATGAAAATAGTCGTTCTGCTTATACAGGGAAAAATTCTATTGTTTTTCAGCAAACACCCCCTGCATCCATAGAACAAGTGATGAAGGACTTAGAAGGCAAGTTTCAGGCGATGCGTGAAGAACTAGAATATTATGAGACAGATTACCAAACGAAGATGTTACACAAATACTAATTAAGGTGAAGGAAAAGGAGCTAAAGTCACTTAGCTTCTTTTCTTTTTGTCCAGTTATATAAGGGGTTTTAATTGAATATAGTTAAAGTGGATAGCATCAAGGAGGTGTGACATGAGTCAGCAAGGTGTATTCACAGATTACTTTCATGAAGTAGAAAGCTGGTGTGAAAGTGTTCTTCACGTATTAGATAGCCGCGCAATGGAAGTGTATGATGTCCATATGCTTGCTTATAAAATTCAAACGTTATTAGAACGTATGAAAGAGCATGAATACGATACAGATGCCGAATTTATGTATGAAATAAGTGATGATGTAGAACATATTCAGCACCATTTACAGGAAGTGTTTATGCAGGAAGAAGAGGAATATGAATTATATGAAAGAGGGGATAGCGAACGGGCTGTTCCGATTGGTGGGCATACACTCCCGCCATTACCTTATCCGTATAATGCGTTGGAACCGTATATTTCACGAGAAATTATGATGTTACACCATGACAAACATCATCGTAGTTATGTGGAAGGTTTAAATAAAGCGGAGAAGATGATGGAAGAAGCGAGAAAAACAAATAAATTTGATTTAATAAAGCATTGGGAAAGAGAAGCTGCTTTTCATGGATCAGGTCATTATTTACACACAATATTTTGGGGCAATATGAAAAAAGATGGTGGTGGAAGCCCAAGAGGTGCTCTTTCACAACAGATTGAGCAAGACTTTGGAAGCTTTTTACGTTTTCAAAAACATTTTACAGAAGCAGCTTCTAAAGTGGAAGGTTCAGGGTGGGCAATTCTTGTATGGGTACCCCGCTCAGGAAGGTTAGAAATTTTACAGAGCACGCTTCATCAATTATTTACACAATGGGATACGATACCACTCCTTGTACTTGATGTTTGGGAACATGCGTATTATTTACAATATCAAAATCGAAAAGATGAATATATTAAAAACTGGTGGAATGTTGTAAATTGGTCCGATGTAGAAAAGAGATTTGAAAGTGCAAAACAAATTGAATGGACACCGTATTAGACGCATATCTCATGCGTCTTTTTTATTGGAATTGGAAGGGAGATTTCGTTCATATTTTAAAAGGCCAAGCATACACTTGTACAAAAAGTGCCAAAAGGACGTGGGGGGAAATATGAGACGAATTTGTATAATCATTACGCTAATTATAATGTACGCAAGCGTTATGCCGATTCCTACATATGCAGAGATGAACAGTAGTGTCAGTGCTCGTAACGCAGTATTAATGGAACAGCATTCTGGCCGTGTACTGTATGGAAAATTAGAGCATGAGCCACAAAAAATTGCTAGTATAACAAAAATCATGACAGCATTGTTAGCTGCTGAATCAGGAAAAATGAAAGAATTGGTATCGGTTAGTAATGAAGCGGTACGGGTAGAAGGGTCGGCCATTTATTTAAAACCTGGACAAAAAGTAAAGTTAGAAGATTTAGTTTACGGATTAATGCTCAGATCTGGTAATGATGCAGCGCAAGTAATTGCTGAAAATGTTGGAGGGAGTATAGACGGGTTCGTATATTTAATGAATGAAAAGGCGAAAGAAATCGGAATGAAAGATACTCACTTCTCAAACCCACATGGCTTGGATGGGGATGGATCGCATTATTCGTCAGCGTATGATATGGCATTATTAACGAAATATGCCATGGGGAACGAGACTTTTAAGAAAATCTTTGGAACAAAAACATATAAATCAGATTCTTGGGATTATCCGTGGAAAAATAAACATAAACTCGTGACATCTTATTATGAATTTGCAACAGGGGGGAAAACAGGTTTTACAAAAAAAGCGGGGCGGACGCTTGTCACGACAGCTTCAAAAGATGGGATGGATTTAATTGTGGTAACTTTGAGTGCTTCTAGCGATTGGAACGATCATATGAACTTGTTTGATAAAGGCTTTGAACGCTATAAGCAAACAAAAGTTTTAGGGCAAGGAGCACTTGCTGAAATAAATGAAAAGAAGTATGCCAATCATGTTTACACGAAAAATAGTTTTTCCGTACCTTTAACTGAAGGGGAAAGGAAGAATGTGTTATTAAAAGTTGAACTTGATAAAAGTGTAAAACCTTCGGATGGAGTGAAAATTGGGAAAACGGAAATTTTTGTTGGCAATGAGAAAGTTGGAGAACGTAATTTGTTTTACAGTAAGCGGAAGTTAGTAGCTACGACGGGAATGTATTGGAATAATGTAAAAGAAATCTTTTCTTACATGATAGGTGTTGGTACAGATGGTTAATCTCGTTTGGGTAGCGATGGCAGTTATAGGGATTGTATATGCCATGATAAATGGAACGATGGAAGAGGTGAATAAAGCTGTTTTTGAAGGGTCAAAAGATGCGGTTACGATATGTATTGGACTTATTAGTGTTTTAGTATTTTGGCTCGGTTTAATGAAAATTGCAGAAGAAGCGGGATTGTTAAAAAAGTTAGTTTCACTTTTTATGCCGATAGTCAAAAGATTGTTTCCAGAAATACCGAAGGATCATCCGTCAATGGGATTTATTTTATCAAATATGATGGCAAACTTTTTTGGATTAGGAAATGCAGCAACACCTCTGGGCATTAAAGCAATGGAGCAACTCAAAGAGTTAAACGGTGGGAAGGATTCTGCAAGTCGTTCTATGGTGACGTTCCTAGCCTTAAATACATCAGCAATTACATTGATTCCGACCACTGTAATTTCAATTCGAATGACTTATGAATCAGCAAACCCTACAGAAATCGTTGGTGTAACATTCATTGCACAAGTGCTATCGATGATCGGGGCAATTTGGATTGACCGCTATTTTTACCGGAGAAGGAGTAGAAAGGGGCGGAAAAAATGAGCATTGTAAATACAATTTCATTATGGGTAATCCCTTGTGTAATCGGTTTTATCCTTTTATATGGTACGATAAAAAAAGTTCCAACATATGAATCGTTCGTTGAGGGGGGAAAAGAAGGGATTCAAATTGCAGTTTCAATTTTGCCGTTTATGGTTGGAATGCTTGTATCTATTTCTATTTTCCGGGCATCAGGTGCTCTAGATGCGATGATATCGGTAATGAAGCCGATGTTAGATTTTATTCATGTACCAGCAGAAATCGTTCCACTGGCACTTATACGTCCGATTTCGGGCTCTGCAGGTTTAAGTATAACGACCGATTTAATCGCTACATATGGACCAGACTCGTTTATTGGGAGATTAGCTTCTACGATGCAAGGTAGCACAGATACGACTTTTTATATTTTAACGGTATACTTTGGGGCTGTTGGTATTAGAAAAATGGGAGATGCACTAAAAGTAGGATTGTTTGCAGATTTAATCGGGATTATTTGCTCAATTGTGTTTGTTTCTTTATTGTTTCATTAATGGTATTCATTTTTTACGCTATTTCGCTTATAATACGTATACGACCACTATTAAGGTGTAGCTTAATAGTGGTTTTTTTATGCGGTATTTTTGACAAAATGATGAACTTTTATTGTGAGCAATATGAAAAAGTGTAAACAATAATAAAGGGTGAAAACGTGTATTGGCCTTTATACGTTTATTATCATCGCCATGTTGTTAAGGCTAGGCGAAGCAAATGGCGTAAAGCTTAGGCGGTTGCCAAGTCTTTCTAATGAAGGTAAGATAAATTTGAGGTGAAAAAAAGAAATGGAACGATTACAAAAAGTGATTGCGCAAGCAGGTATTGCATCGAGAAGGAAGGCTGAGGAATTAATTCAGCAAGGAAAAGTGAAAGTTAACGGAAAAATAGTGAAGGAGTTAGGAACAAAAGTAACTCCTCAAGATAAAGTAGAAGTAAATAACATCCCTCTTGAAAAAGAAGAACCTGTTTATTTTTTACTATATAAACCAACTGGTGTAATTTCAAGTGTATCAGATGATAAAGGAAGAAATGTTGTAACAGACTTTTTCCCTGAAATTAGACAACGTTTATTCCCAATCGGACGCTTAGATTATGATACGTCTGGCGTATTATTGATGACAAACGATGGGGACTTTGCAAATGTATTAATGCATCCGAGATATAAAGTTGAAAAAACGTATGTTGCGAAAGTTAAAGGGCCATTAACAGGTGAGAAAATTCGCATGTTAGAACGAGGTGTTGCGCTGGAAGACGGGAAAACAGCACCAGCACAAGTGAAAATTATTTCTTGGGACAAGCGTAAAGAGATGGCGATTGTACAATTAACGATTCATGAAGGACGTAACCGTCAAGTACGTCGTATGTTTGAAGCGTTAGATTGTAAAGTAATGAAATTAAAACGTGAACGTTATGCCTTTTTAGAAGTAGGTAGTTTGCGACCTGGTGATGCAAGAGAATTGACACCGCATGAGGTGAAGCAATTACGTGCATTGGCGACTACAAAACCACGATAAGCTATAGATTGAAACTTTCACCAGTGGAATGCTCCGCTGGTGATTTATTCAATAAAACATTTGTAAAAAAGAATACATATATTCATCGAAGAGAGGAGAGGGAATATGAAAAAAAATCGCCTATTATTTCGTGTTATCATTCTGCTCATTTTAAGCGGTGCTGTAGGATTTACACTGTATCAAGGATTTTTTGCTGATAAAGAGAAAATGCAAATTGGGAAAGAAGCACCTAACTTTGTCGTGACTGATTTAGAAGGAAAGAAAATTGAACTGAAAGATTTAAAGGGAAAAGGTGTATTTTTAAATTTCTGGGGAACTTGGTGTAAGCCTTGTGAAAAAGAAATGCCGTACATGAATGAGTTATACCCAAAGTATAAAGAAAAAGGCGTTGAAATTATCGCGTTAGATGCAGATGAAACGGATATCGCAGTGAAAAATTTTGTGAACCAATATGGTTTGAAATTCCCGGTTGCGATTGATAAAGGGCAAAAGATCATAGGTACATATGGAGTGGGACCATTACCAACAACCTTTTTAATTGATAAAGAAGGCAAGGTTGTTGAGCAAATTATAGGTGAGCAAACGAAGGAACAACTGGAAGCCTATTTGAAGAAAATTACTCCATAATAAAGAAAGCCTTTACATAAGAGGTGCTTGGTGTATAGCACCTTCGTTTTAAGAATTCTGAGTATTGCGGTAACTTGAAGGTAGAATATACAATAGTACATATAGATACTGGGGTGGTGAGAGTGTTGAAAGAAATTAAGTGTGAATGTGGACATGTTAATCCGATAGGAACCGTTTTTTGTGAAGCTTGTGGGAAACCATTTGAAAGTAATGAAAATGTGAATTTATTGGATATGAGATATGAGGGGAGTGCCCGGAGATCTCTCACACATACGAAAACGATAATCGATAAAATTTGGAGTTTTTTCTCTTCTGTAAAAGTAGGGGTATGGTTAATCGTAATAACTTTAGCTGCATCGGCAATAGGAACTATTTTTCCGCAAGAAATGTACATAACTCCAGGAATCGCACCGGCTGAATATTATGAGAAAGAGTACGGATTTTTAGGGCAATTATACTATCAATTAGGGTTTAATAATTTATATGGATCATGGTGGTACATGATTTTAATTGCTTCCATTGGCATTTCACTCGTTATATGTAGCTTAGACCGTGTAATTCCTCTTTATAAAGCATTAAAAAAACAAGGGGTGAAAAGACACCCAAGCTTTTTAAAGAGACAGAGAGTGTACGGGACTGGTTCGCCGCAAGAGGGCGACTTAGAACGAGTTCAAATTAATTTAAAGAAAAGAAATTATAATGTGAAAGTGGAAGACGGGAACGTTTTAGCGGAAAAGGGACGTTTTTCTCGCTGGGGTCCATATGTAAATCATATCGGTCTTATTATTTTTCTATTTGGTGCAATGCTACGTTTTTTACCGAGTATGTATGTAGACGAAGCACTTTGGTTACGCGATGGTGAAACGAAAGAAATACCAGGAACTGATGGTCAATACTATTTGAAAAACGAAAAGTTTATAAAGGAAGTTTATGATAAGAGTAAGGACAAAGAAGTTTTTGATGATGCGATTGATCGTATTGGTGATAAAATGATTGCGAAAAACTTCCAAACGAATGCCGTATTATATAAAGCGGTAGGAGAAACTATAGCAGGTCAAAAACCAAAATTAGAAAAGGTAAAAAAAGCTGAAATTCGGGTGAATGAGCCACTGAAATTTGATCAATTTGCTGTTTATCAAGTGGATTATAAAGAAAGTGAATTTAAAAGTATGTCCTTCCATTTGCAAAATAAAGCAAATAATCAAAAGTGGGGACCGATTAAAGTGAATTTAGCGAATCCTACAGAAAAATATGATCTAGGAAACGGGTATTCTCTAGAACTATTAAGCTATTTTCCTGATTTTTATTTTGATGAGAATGGAAAGCCGAATACGAAGACAAAATTACCAAACAATCCTGCATTCGTCTTTAAAATGTTTACCCCGGAAACACCAGATGGTGAAGTGAGCTTTGTTGGTATTCGGCAAAATATAGAACCGGATGGAAACAATAAATATAAAATGTCATTTGCAGGTGTGGAAATGCAAAATGCAACAGCACTTACTGTAAGAAAAGATTTAACGCTTTGGATTCTTGGTATTGGTGGATTTATATTTATGGTTGGTGTGATTCAAGGTATGTATTGGAACCATCGCCGTATTTGGATACAACGCGTCAATGATGAGTGGTGGGTTGCAGGTCATACAAATAAAAATTGGTTCGGTTTAAAGAAAGATATTGAAAGAGTTTTAGAAGGAACAGCGATTCCGCAACCACATGATAAAATAACCGATAAAAAAATTAGTTAAGGTGGGGAAACGATATGGTGCAAATAAGTAGTAATTTTCTGTTTGCCGCTTTCATCTTATATTTAATTGCAACTCTATTTTTTGGCGGAGCAATCAAAGAAAAAGGTCATAGGTGGGCAAATGTAGGTATAACTATAACAATATTAGGGTTTATTGCACAAACAGTATATTTTGTTACAAGGTGGATTGCATCAGGGCATGCGCCAGTTAGTAACTTTTTTGAATTTGGTACATTTTTCGGTATGATGCTTGTCGGGGCATTTATTGTGATGTATTTTATGTACCGCGTAAGTATAATCGGACTATTTGCATTACCGGTTGCGCTTTTATTAATTGCCTATGCAAGTATGTTCCCGAGGGAGATATCCCCGCTTATTCCATCTTTAAAAAGTAATTGGTTACATATTCACGTGACGACTGCAGCAGCAGGACAAGCAATCTTAGCAATTAGTTTTATTACGGGCGTTATGTATTTATTGAAAAATGTAGATCAATCAACGAGAAGTAAACGTACATTTTGGTTAGAAACGGTAGTTTTCACACTTGTTTGTACTGTTGGATTTATTGCAGTAACAACGGTATTCTCTAGTATGAAATACGAAGCGAAGTTTCAATGGATTGATAAAAATGAACAACAAGTTGAGATGAAGTATAACCTTCCAGCTTTAGTGGGACCACATGAAGGGAAGTTAATGACAGAAAATAAGTTAGAGCCGACAGTGGAGGTTCCAGCGTTTGTAAATGCGAAAAAATTAAATACTGTTATTTGGTCAGTAATAGTCGGAACACTACTTTATATTGTATTAAGACTTGTTTTACGCAAACGAGTATCAGCAGCACTTCAGCCGTTAGTAAAGAATACGAATAGTGATTTATTAGATGAAATTGGGTATAGATCTATTGCAATTGGATTCCCTGTATTTACATTAGGGGCGTTAATCTTTGCAATGATCTGGGCTCAAATAGCGTGGACGCGCTTTTGGGGTTGGGATCCAAAAGAAGTTTGGGCGCTTATTACTTGGCTCTTTTATGCTGCGGTATTACATTTACGTTTATCTAAAGGGTGGCATGGAGAGAAATCCGCTTGGCTTGCAGTAATTGGTTTTGCAATCATTATGTTTAACTTTATTGTAGTAAACTTAATTATCGCGGGTTTACATTCATATGCATAGAGAAATAAAATAGGAGAGTGTATGTCACTTTCCTATTTTATTTTTGTCAACTTTTCTTCTTTTTTGAGAAAAACATGACAAAGTAGCGGTTGATTTTGTAAAATGATGTCGAGGACCAAATACACTGTTCAAAAAAAATACATAGTTTTGGAAAAAAAATGAACAAAATTTATTATTCTTGTGAAGTATAATATGGAAAGTGGAACGTTTAAAGATATGCTTTGTTAAACGAGAATAGGTGCAGCATCATATTGTAGAAGGGTAGGTGTAAACCGTTGCGTTAAAATACGTGACGGGTAGAAATGGAAAATGAATCAAGAATTTTAATTGTAGACGATGAGGATCGTATTCGTCGTTTATTGAAAATGTATTTAGAAAGAGAACAATACACAATTGAAGAAGCAGATAATGGTGATACAGCTTTAGAAATGGCATTACAAAATGATTATGATCTAATACTATTAGATATCATGATGCCTGGTAAAGATGGTATCGAAGTGTGTAAAGGGATTCGCGAGAAGAAAGCAACGCCAATTATTATGCTGACAGCAAAAGGTGAGGAAGTAAATAGGGTACAAGGATTTGAAGTTGGAACAGATGATTATATTGTAAAGCCGTTTAGCCCGCGTGAAGTAGTACTTCGTGTGAAAGCGGTATTACGACGTGCTGTACCAACAACATTCTTTACACAAGATACAACGACGAAAGATGTTACTGTGTTCCCACATTTAACAATTGATAATGATGCACATCGCGTTACAGCGGATGGTAATGAAGTAAACTTAACACCGAAAGAATATGAATTGCTATTATTCTTAGCGAAAGCTCCAGATAAAGTGTTTGATCGTGAGCAATTGCTAAAAGAAGTATGGCAATATGAGTTCTTCGGAGATTTACGTACAGTTGATACGCATGTAAAGCGTTTGCGTGAAAAGTTAAGTAAAAAATCACCAGATGCAGCGAAAATGATTGTTACGGTTTGGGGCGTAGGTTACAAGTTTGAGGTTGTGAACGACTGATGCTTTGGAGAAGTGTAGTAGGGAAGTTATGGATGACCATATTACTTCTCGTTTCGTTTGTTCTTGGATTTGTTGCTATTTTACTTTCGCAGTTTTTTAGAACATATTATGTTGATATGAGTGAAGCTAGGCTTCAGAAAGTTGCAACAAGTGTCACAGAGTTAATTGAAGAAGGTGCCGATGTAAAAACGATTGAAAATATCGCTTACAAATTTTCTGATCCACTTTCAAGGATTATTATTGTAGAAGATGGTAAGGAAATTTCTTCTTCGCCGAAACAAGAAGGATTAGTTACTCTTACAATAGATGATTTGAAAAATGATAAAGAATTAGCAGCGGTTTTTACAGATAAAAAGGAAATTAAGAATAACATTAGAAAAGCTTCTAATAGCAGGAAGAATAAAAACACTGAAAATGATATTATGATCGTCGGGAAACCAGTGCAGTCCAAAAATCAAAGTGCTGTGTTTGTATATGAATCTTTACAAGTTCCAATACAAGGTATGGAGAGAACAACTGATTTTATTTTCTTATCAGCCGGGATTGCGATTATTTTAACAACTTTCTTTGCATTTTTCTTATCTACTCGAATTACAGCACCGCTCCGTAAAATGCGTGAGGTTGCTTTTGAGGTGGCGCGCGGGAAATTTGATACGAAAGCTCCTATGGTGTCTCAGGATGAAATTGGTGAGCTTGCAACTGCTTTAAATCAAATGGGGAAGCAGTTGAAGTTTAATATGAATGCATTGCAACAAGAAAAAGAGCAGTTAACTAGCATTTTGAGTAGTATGGCTGATGGTGTTATTACGTTAAATCAAGAAGGTGAAGTCGTTGTTATCAACCCACCGGCAGAACATTTCTTACAAGTTTGGCAAGAAGAAAAAGAATTAGAATTGAGTAAAAAATTGCCTTCTGAACTTGTTGAATTATTCCATCTTGTTGTAGAAAGCGAACAACAGCAAGTTGTTGAAATTAATTTGCAAAAAGGTAACTACGTAGTTCTTATGACACCACTTTACAACCAAACGAAAATTCGTGGAGCTGTAGCAGTACTGCGAGATATGACGGAAGAACGTCGTCTGGAGAAGATGCGTCAAGACTTTATTGCGAATGTTTCACATGAACTTCGTACACCGATGGTAATGCTTCAAGGGTATAGTGAAGCAATTTTAGATGATATTGTGCAAACGAAAGAAGAAATTAATGAGTTTGTCCAAATTATTTATGATGAATCTGTTCGTTTAGGTAAACTTGTAAATGAGTTATTAGATTTAGCTCGTATGGAAAGTGGTCATGTAGAGTTACATATAGGTGAAGTAGATATTCATCCATTTGTCGAAAAAATTGGCCGTAAATTCCAAGGGATTGCAAAGGATAAAGAAGTCCAATTAACAGTTGATTTCCAAAGTCCAATTGAACAATACCCGTTTGATGCAGACCGTATGGAACAAGTGTTGACGAATTTAATTGATAATGCAATCCGTCATACGAATGCAGGTGGGCATGTTGCACTTGTAATTGATACGAAAAATAATGGCCTTACTTTCGAAGTGCAAGATTCAGGTGCTGGTATTCCAGAAGAAGATATTCCATTCTTGTTCGATCGATTCTATAAAGCTGATAAAGCGAGAACGCGCGGGAAAAAGGTTGGAACTGGATTAGGGCTTGCGATTGCTAAAAATATTGTCCAAGGCCATGATGGTAAAATTTCTGTATCGAGTGTTGTTGGAGAAGGAACTACATTCTCTGTATATTTACCGAATCGTTTAATTTAGATATATATGTTCTTTAAGGATGATGATTAATAAAAGTTCTACTGTTTTTTATTTTTTTGTAAGTTCAATTAAATAAAGAATAGTAGAGCTTTTTCTATATTGATTAGAACGGAAAATAATAAGAGGGGTGTCGTAATGAAATGAAACTATATACAAAAACAGGAGATCAAGGGAAAACAAGTGTAATAGGTGGTCGAGTGGATAAAGATCATATACGTGTAGAAGCCTATGGCACAATTGATGAGGCGAATTCTCATACCGGATATGCGATGACTAAGTTGCAAGAAGAACGCTTTCGTGACATTTATAATGAACTTGAAAATATTCAACATGAACTATTTGATTGTGGAGGAGATTTAGCGGTAGTTGAGCAAAAAATTCCTTATAAAGTAACGGTAGAAATGGTCGAGTATTTAGAAAGAAGGATTGATTCGTATATAGAAGAAGCACCGACGTTAGAGCGTTTTATTTTACCAGGTGGTAGCGAGGCGTCGGCTACTATTCATATTGCACGTACAGTTATAAGAAGGGCGGAACGCTGCATCGTGTCATTGCAAAAAGAAGGAGAAATAAATGAAATTGTCCTTAAGTATGTAAATAGGTTATCTGACTATTTCTTTGCGATTGCTAGAGTAATAAATGCTCGTTTACAAGTGAAAGATGTGGAATATAACCGCAGTGCAATTGTTTTTCGTGATAAAGAAGAAAAGGAAGTGGAGTAATTCACTTTCTTTTTTGTATACTTTTTTCTGTAATATACCACAATAGAGAAGGTATGATGGTTATTAGAAAACGGAGGATGTATATGAAAGCGTTAAAATGTAGCGTGATGCTATTGAGTATATTATTTTTATCTCAATTACATGTTTACGCTGAAGAAAATCAGTGGATATGGCCTGTTGAGGGGCGGATAAGTGATTATTTTGGGACAAGGCATGGGAAGCACTATGGTATTGATATAGCTGCGCCTATAGGAACACCTGTTGCGGCTATTCAAAATGGTAAGGTGACGAGGTCTTATTTTTCAAGTAGTTATGGGAATGTTGTGTTTATTAAACATGGAGAATACGAGGCTGTTTATGCGCATTTAAATAAGAGATATGTAGTTCAAGGGGATAATATTTCAAAAGGAGAGCTAATTGGAGAGGTCGGTAATACAGGAGAATCGCGAGGCGCGCATTTACATTTAGAAGTGCATCAAGGAAGATGGACGATGGAGAAAAGGAATGCGATGAATCCGTTGCTTGTTTTAAATGAACAAAAAAATCAAGTCGTGTCATCATCATTATATGTCGTACAAAAAGGTGATACTTTAGTCAGCATTGCTCGGAAATTTAGTATGACAGTTGATGAAATTAAAGTGAGAAATGGATTGCAACAAGAGCGAATCTATCCGAATCAACAATTATACGTTGATTAAAAAAAGAGCTAGTCAAACTAGCTCTTTTTTTACCAAAAAATAAAGACACATATAAATCCAGAAATAGCTAAGTAGCTATATAAGTAAAAGACTTTTGTTCTTGTTTTTTCTTTTGTCCGAAACAGTACAATAGTTGGTTCGATTAAACCGATTGTAAGACAAAGTAAGCCAAGAAGCATAAAGCCAATTGAAATAGAATACAGGGCGATTTGTGGTGCTTGAAATGGGATCATCCATTTTAATAAAAATGCAATAAGTGCAGTGTAACAAATGCTGCCGATGTATTTATTCAATGGTGTATTAGAACGGAAACCAGGAAGTTTTTTGAAAAAAGAACGGGAAACAACTTCTGTTTGTAAAGATGTATGTTCCTCAATTATTTTTTGAGCTTCTTTTCCTTTTTGGAAAAGGGATAAAATCCAATTTCGCTCACCTTGGAAAATAAATTGAGAAGTTGTCAAATAGTGATCAACTTTCACTTTATTCCAACTTTTCCATGGATGACGCTCACACAATTTTAATTTACTTTCTGTTTTTTTATCATACTGATAAATACTTATGCCATCTTGATCAAAAGTAGCGTAGTATGTCTCACTTGAGAATGTGCCTAAATCAATTGGACAGTAGAAAAGTAATTCCTTTTTTAAGTAAAAGTATTCTTTTCTTAAGTTTTTTTTCATTGCTTCTCGAATAGAGTGTCTTTTCTCTTTCTTCATGACATTTCCTCCATAACTCAGAAAATGTTCTTATCTTAACAATTCAACATCTTATCACTTTTAACTATATATGACTAGGGGATTCATAAGAGAAATACCGAATTATAAAAAATATGGGTTGTATTGTAAAATATTTTTCAGTTCATTATATATACTTAAAGTAAATAACTTATTTATAATAAGTTACGCTTTTTTAGTTCACAATATGATCATGTTGTTGTATAATGAAGGAGAAAATAGAATATCGGTCTATCTTCGGGGCAGGGTGAAAATCCCGACCGGCGGTGATGAACAGTTAATGATGTCGTTCTAAGCCCGCGAGCCGTTAAGGCAGGATTTGGTGTGATTCCAAAGCCGACAGTATAGTCTGGATGGGAGAAGATGGAGGTTCAAGCGTTCAAAAAAGATAAGTATTTGAGCGTCTGTTTGATGTGCCTTAAAATTCTCCCTTTGTGTAAATCACAAGGGGTTTTTTCGTTCTATGAAAAAATAGGCATAGCAGAACCTTTCCACTTTCCATGAGAAGATCGATGGAAAAGGAGAGAGAAAGATGAAACAGAAAAACAGTGTAGTGCAGATGGTGAGTGTGGCGATGCTAAGTAGTATTGCATATTTACTGATGATGTTGGACTTCCCATTCCCAGGGCTTCCGCCATTTTTAAAAATTGATTTTAGTGATGTACCAGCTTTAATTGCAGCGATTATTTTTGGTCCGATTGCAGGAGTAATTGTAGAAGCTATTAAAAATGTTTTATACTATGGAATTCAAGGGAGTTTAACGGGAGTGCCAGTTGGAGAAATAGCGAACTTTATAGCGGGATGTTTATTTATAGGTCCGGCAGCATTCTTATTCCGAAAATATCGTTCAGTAAAAAGTTTAACTACAGGATTAATGTTAGGAACAATTACTATGACGGTTATTATGAGTGTGTTAAACTACTTCATTATTTTACCAGCGTACACTTGGTTTTTAAATTCACCAGCTATGTCTAGTGATGTTATGCGGCAAACTATTATAACGGCTATATTACCGTTTAATATAATTAAAGGAATTGTTGTGACGATTGTATTTGTAGCGTTATTTTCACGCCTGAAAGTATGGGTATTTGCAAAGATGAAAAACGCTTGAAAATATTAAACCATCGGCAGTAGTACTGCTGATGGTTTTTTGTTAAGGGAAATGAAAGAGCTTCAAAAAATCCCCCTCATATTTAGGAGGGGGATTTTTTGAAGCTAATAAAAGACTATTCGAATTTTAAAGCGTCGCCATCAAATGATTCGTCAGCAACTTTAATTGAGTCAGTTGGACAACCTTCGAATGCATCCATCATATCTTCAACTAATACATCTGGAATTTCAACGATACCTTGGTTATCATCTAATGTTACAAATGCAATACCTTCATCATCATAGTCATAAATGTCTGGTGCAGCAGCTCCGCAAGCACCGCATGCAATACAAGTATCTTTATCAACGATTGTATATTTTGCCATCTTTTTTCCCTCCTGATAATATGTATGTGAAAAGTTCGCCATAAAAATTATAACCTTATTGTAAAACGGTTTTTAAAACTTTTCAACATAAAATTATAATGATAATCCTTATCAATTAGAGTGTCAACTTATTTTTGAATTATTTCATAAGATTTTCAAAATACTTAAATGTTACTACGTTTGATACAATAGAATATATACAAGTATAGAGCGCGAATATGATAAGTTTAATTAGTAACGGTAAACGTGTAATCATACTGAAAAAGAAATTAAGTTATATTGAAGGGTGGAAGCGGTAATGCAGCTACAATATACTTTATTATATTGTTTAAAACAATTGAATGGTGAAAGAACCGTTTCTTCTATTTATTATTTATTAAAAGGAAAGCGATCTTCACAAACATTACAAGATGGTAATATGTTCCGAATTTCTTTTTTGTTTGGGATATATAAATCATTAGATAGAGCTGATTATGATCGAGAAGTTTCAAAGTTGTTACAAGCGGAGTTGGTTCAAGCTATACATGAAAATACATACGTGTTAACGACTACTGGTAAAATACAATTAAACAAATGGGAAGATGTATTTGCTTTTCCGACGTATTTACATGGTTTACACTATGGTGAATTAGGTGCAACGTTTTGGAAGAGATTATCATTAATTGTCCAAACTATTTCGAATTTACAACAGGCGAATACGAAATTTATTCCAATTCAACAAGATACAGAAATAATGATGTGGGTGAAACGTTTTCTCACTGGAATACCATATGTGAGGAGTGAATTGGCTAAAAGATTGTGGAAGGAAATACATGGTCTTTTAGAAAAAAGTAATCCAGTAGAGGCGACAATTGTAACATATCGTTTAACTGGCTATGAACGTATTGGTTGTACTGTACAACAATTAGCGGAAATTACGAAACAAGATGTATTTCGAGTGCATTTTTTATTTTGGGGTACAATTCACTTCTTTATTCAAGAAGTTCGCAATAAAGAAGATGAGTTTCCATTATTAGCTGAAATTATATCTTATCCAAATGAGAGAGCTGATTTGTTTAGCTTGTCGACGAAAAGAACATACAATCTTTGGAGACAAGGGCGTTCTTTAGAAGAAATAGCAACAATTAGGAATTTGAAGGTTGCAACAATAGAAGATCATTTTGTAGAAATTGCTTTACGAGAAAAAGAATTTTCTATTGAGATGTTTATGGGAAAAGACAAAATAGAAAAAGTAACAAAAGTAATTGAAGCATTACAAACACGTAAATTGCGTGTGTTGAAGCAAGCGGTTGGGGAGGGAATCTCTTATTTTGAAGTCCGTCTTGTATTGGCACGGATGGAGGGTATAAATGAAGCTTGAGGAATATTTATATAAGTGGTTTGGATATTCTGAATTTCGTCCGGGACAAAAGGAAGTTATTACGGACCTATTGGAAGGAAAAGATGTTATAGCAATGCTTCCGACTGGAAGGGGGAAGTCCATGTGCTATCAACTTCCGGGACTTATGCAAGAGGGAACGGTGCTTGTCGTATCACCATTATTATCTTTAATGGAAGACCAAGTTATGCAATTAAAGCATGTTGTGAAAAATCGAGTTATTGCATTTAATAGTTTTCGGACGTTAAGTGAAAAAAGAGAGGCTATGAAAAAGCTAGCTTTTTATAAATTTGTTTTTGTATCACCAGAGATGTTGCAGTCGGAATTGTTAATAAGAGAATTGAAGGGAATTCATATTTCATTGTTTGTTGTAGATGAGGCTCATTGTATTTCACAATGGGGCTATGATTTTCGGCCGGATTATAAAAAGTTAGATCAAGTAATTGAGAGTATCGGATCTCCAGCGGTACTAGCATTAACGGCGACCGCGACAAAGGATGTACTACGAGATATAGCGGAGAGTTTAAGTCTAAAAAATGTCGCTGAGCATGTATACTCAATTGATCGTCCAAATATTGCGATGGAAGTACAATTTGTGGAGACGATAGAAGAAAAAAAAGAGGCGCTTTTTGAGCATGTAATGTACTTACAAGGACCGGGTATTGTTTATTGTTCAAGTAGGGCATGGACAGAGCGTTTAACTGAGTATTTAAGAGGAAAAGGGGTTACAGGTGTAGCTTTTTATCATGGTGGTATGGAACACGAAGAGCGTATGTTAATTCAACAACAGTTTATGAATGATCAATTGCAGCTTGTAATATGTACGAGTGCTTTTGGGATGGGAGTAAATAAGTCGAATACGAGATATATTATTCATTTTCATTATCCGACCAATGTAGCTTCCTATTTACAAGAAATCGGAAGAGCTGGAAGAGATGGCGAACCGAGTATAGCCATTTTATTATGTAGCCCAATGGATCATGATTTGCCAATTTCAATCATTGAAGATGAATTGCCAAGTAAGTCGAAAATACAATTTTTATTTTCGTTACTACAAGAAAGAATGTTTCAAATGAAAGCATTACCAATAGAAGATGTAGAAGGAATTTGTTATAATGCAGCAGGATTTAGTGAACAATATTGGCGTTTCATCCGCTATCATCTTGAACATCTTGGAATCATACAACAGCGAAATCTTATGCTAGAGAGCTTGTCAGATGAAATAATGTACAGATTAATAGCGGAAGTGGAAGTGAGACTGCGTAATAAATATAGTCAGCTAGAAAATATGAAGTCATGGATACAAGTTCAAGGGTGTAGACGTGAATATTTATTACAACAATTTGGTTATAGAAAAGACCAAGAGTTAAAAAACTGTTGTGATTACTGTGGTATTACAAAAACAGATTATAAAAAAAGACGAGCGCAACAATCAATTTTCGACTATAATTGGGAAACAGAGTTACAAAAGCTTTTCGGCCTAGAAAAGATGGAGGAATGATGAACATTCAAAGGCATAATGTTGAAGATATGAGTCCGAGGGAAATAAGACTGAATCTCTACATAACACAATTAATTATTATTGGTATCGGTTGTTTACTAGCATATATATTATTTCAAGATAAGAAAGAAGTTTATAGTTTGTGGAAATGGGAACCTGTTTCCATACTCGTAATAGGTGGTTTGTTAGCGATTGGTATTGTGTTATTAGATTATATTGCAATGAGAGTGTTTCCAGAGTCTTGGTTTGATGACGGCGGTATTAACGATAGAATGTTTCAAGGGATTTCTGTCATGCATTTACTCGTCATTACGTTTATTATTGGTTTTGCTGAAGAATTTTTATTTAGAGGTGTAATGCAGACTCATTTTGGAATTGTAATAGCGAGTTTAATTTTTGCTGTGTTACATATTCGATATATAACGAAGCCTTTTTTGTTTTGTTTTGTCTGCTTTATTAGTTTTGTTTTTGGTTATGTATTTGAGTGGACAGGAAATTTGTTTATAACAATCTTTGCACACTTTCTTGTTGATTTTATAATGGGGCTTCAATTAAGAAAATAAATGGAAGGTGGTGGTGAACAACATGAGAAAACGAATTCCTGATTTTGAAGAGGAATTAGAAGTCGAGCGAGTGGAAGAAGATGAAGGTTTACCGCCGCGTAGTGAAATTCGTAGAAATAAAGAAAAAAAACCAAAATTTAAAATGAATCACATTTTCGTCCGAGTGTTAACATTTCTATTCATATTGTTACCTATTGGTATTCTATGGTATACAGATAAATATATACAGGTGAAAAGTGATAGTAATAATGCTGGAAAAAGTGCGTTTGAAGTGATTTTCTTTGATTCAGCTAAGACTGAATCTCAGAAGCAGTCTGAGAAAGTAGCAACTCATACTGTGAAAGAGGGAGAAACGTTAAAAAGTATAGCGAAGCAATATTTTTCAGATGAAACTGGGATTGAAGTGATTAAAAAATATAATAATTTACAAGAAGATGAAGTGAAAGTAGGGCAAGAATTAAAAATTCCTATTAAAGATAAGTCCACGAAACAAGAGAGCTAGTAAAATAAGTGATTCATAGCTGGATATAAAAATTATGGACTATACTTTACGAGGAGGGGGAGTAAAAAATATATGTCATGGATTATATTATTAGGTACTCTCATATGCGTTGGTTTTGTATGTCTTCTTGGAATGTATAAAGAAGCGATGCGTAATACGGTGTTGGAACATACTCTAGTATTCGAAGAATTTCCGGAAAGTTTTCAAGAAGTTAATGTTTTTTTTATTTCGGATATTCATAGAAGGATCATTTCTAACTCGCTAATTGAACAAGTAAAAGGAAAAGTAGATTTCGTAATTATTGGCGGCGATTTAGCGGAAAAGGGCGTACCTTTATCGCAAATCTCTTTAAATATTCAAAAACTAAGAGAAATAGCTCCTGTATATTTTGTGTGGGGAAATAATGATTATGAAATTGAATATCACGAATTAGATGCTTTATTGTTAGAAAATAACGTGAAGGTTTTAGATAATACACGAGTTGTATTTGAATCTGAATCAGGAGAGAAGATTTGCTTACTCGGTGTAGATGACGTTGGATTAGAACGGGATCGTTTAGATTTAGCGTTGGCAGATTGCAAAGAAGAGGGTTTGCGCATTTTAATTAGTCACAACCCTGATATAATAAAAAAAATGTCTGGGAAAGAACGAATTTCGCTCGTGCTAAGTGGGCATACACATGGAGGACAGATTCGATTGTTCCCGTCTAAAAAGCATTTAAAGGGGGGCGTATATAAGCATTCAAATACGACTCTCTTTGTTAGTAATGGGTATGGAACAACTTTGTTCCCTCTTCGTTTTCGGGCACCTTCCCAAACACATATCATTACGCTATGCAGGGGGAAATAATGCCAACTTTAAATGGAAAATATAATATAAAAGCTGTTTCAAATATACTCGGAATTCAGCCGAGTACACTTCGTGCATGGGAAAGACGCTATCATATTATTGCTCCAAAGCGGAATCATGCGGGGCATCGTCTATATACAGAAGAGCATATCAAAATTTTGAAATGGTTAATGGACAAAGTTTCTGAGGGTATGATGATTGGACAAGCAGTTCAGTTATTAGAAGGGAATCGGTTGCAGAATAACGTTCAAAAAGAAAATCTTTACGATAAAGAAGTTGTTTTAGTGGACGATATACTACAAGCTTTGTTAAAATTTGATGAAATTACAACTTCTGCATTATTAAACGAAGCTTTTAGTATATATTCAGCAGAAAAAGTCATTACAAGCATCATCCTTCAAGTGACAAACAAATTGTTAGTTTTAAAAAATAATAATGAGATTACAATGTCACAATTCAAATATGTAGTATCATTCTTGCAAACACGTCTAGGTATGGTTTATCATAATGCGTCACTGCATCCTTCCGCACACAAAGTTTTCGTTTTAGAAAATAATATATTAAAAGGATTTATTTTCGCGACGTATTTACGTTTAAAAGGATATCAAGCGATGTATATTGGGACAAGTTTAGATGAAGAAGGTATTATACTAGCCATTGAACAATTACGACCTAAATATTTGTTTATATCTTTTGATGATGAACGAGAACTTGAGAAGGCAGTGAGATTCATTGATTTGTTGCAGGGAAAAAATAAAAACCTTTCTGTTGGTTTTATAGGGAGAAAAGGTGTTGAAGGTCAATTAAATCTTCAAAATGTCCTAATTGGCAATACAAAAGAAGAATGGGATGGATGGTTAAAATTGTCAGAATAGTTGTTCGGAAAGAACCATCTATTTTCTATTTCATATAATAAAAATTAGATTCAATGGTTACGTAGGGAGGGTATGAGATGAGGCTGGAACGTTTAAATTACAATAAGATAAAAATTTTCCTAACATTTGATGATTTATCTGAACGAGGATTAACGAAAGAAGATTTGTGGAGAAACGCACCGAAAGTACAGCAGCTATTCCGTGATATGATGCAAGAAGCGAATAAAGAATTAGGATTTGAAGCGGATGGTCCGATTGCTGTTGAAGTATTTTCTCTACAAGCGCAAGGGATGGTTGTAATTGTAACAAAAGAAAATCACGAAATGGACACAGAAGATGAGTTCCGTGACGAGTTTATTGAAATGCAAGTGACTCTTGATGAAAGTGAGCATATACTTTACGAGTTTGCTACATTGGATGATGTAATCAATTTGTCAAATCGCTTATATAACCTTGGTGTAACTAGCGGGAAGTTGTATACGTGGGATGGGCGTTTTTATCTTTGGATAGAAGAAGAAGATCAATTTCAATTACTGAAAGCGGATTTTATAGCTATTTTAGCGGAATACGGAAATTCATCTACAGCAACCATTTACCGCATCATGGAATATGGTAAGGAGTTAATGGATTCTCAAGCAGTTGAACAAATATACAATTACTTTGTGAAAAAACAAAACCTCAGCTAATGTAAAGTAGCTTGAGGTTTTATTTTTATCCTGAAAAGGATAGGGAAATCTAAAGTTTTGAAAACTGAGGGGACAAGAAGAATAGCTGATCTATTTGCAAATACTTAATTAATTTTTCTTGGTTAAATATTTATTTTATCGCACTATATTTTGATGAAATTAAAAAATATTTAAATATTTAAGTATTTTACTTTTCTAAAAGCAATAAAAGGACTATAATAATAGTGAAAACGCTTGCAATATAAAATAGTTTGTATATATTTGTTAGCGTTTTCTATTGCATTCCAAATTTAACGGTGTATACTAGGCAATGAAGGTTTACTAAACAAGTGAAATTACAGGGGGTTTACTTACTATGGTAGCCGAAAAGGGAACTCAAACGAAAACACAACAACAAAGGGAACAACATTTTGAATTGTTGAATTCAACACAAATTGTTATTAATGAAGCATTAGAAAAATTGGGTTATCCAAACGAAGTATATGAATTATTGAAAGAACCAGTTCGTATGATGACGGTGAAGATTCCAGTTCGTATGGATGACGGGACTGTTAAAATATTTACAGGATATCGTGCACAACATAATGATGCTGTTGGTCCAACGAAAGGTGGAATTCGCTTCCATCCAAATGTAACAGAAAATGAAGTGAAAGCACTTTCAATCTGGATGAGTTTAAAATGTGGTATTGTTGATTTACCATATGGTGGAGGTAAAGGTGGAATTATCTGTGACCCACGTGAAATGTCATTCCGTGAGTTAGAAAGATTAAGCCGTGGTTATGTACGAGCAATTAGCCAAATCGTTGGTCCGACAAAAGATATTCCAGCTCCAGACGTATTTACAAACTCACAAATTATGGCATGGATGATGGATGAGTATAGCCGAATTGATGAATTTAATTCACCAGGATTTATTACAGGTAAACCACTTGTATTAGGTGGATCACACGGACGTGAAACAGCGACAGCGAAAGGTGTAACAATTTGTATTCGTGAAGCTGCGAAAAAACGTGACATTGATATTAAAGGTGCACGCGTTGTTGTTCAAGGATTCGGTAATGCGGGTAGTTTCTTAGCTAAATTTATGCATGATGCAGGCGCGAAAGTAATTGCAATTTCAGATGCTTACGGTGCACTACATGATCCGAACGGATTAGATATTGACTACTTGTTAGATCGTCGCGATAGCTTCGGTACCGTAACAAAACTATTTAATAATACAATTTCAAACAAAGAACTGTTAGAACTTGATTGCGACATTTTAGTGCCAGCTGCAATTGAGAACCAAATTACAGAAGAAAATGCTGATAAGATTAAAGCGAAAATTGTAGTTGAAGCTGCAAATGGTCCAACTACATTAGAAGCAACAAAAATCTTAACAGATCGTGGTATTTTACTTGTTCCAGACGTATTAGCAAGTGCTGGTGGCGTTACAGTATCTTACTTTGAGTGGGTACAAAATAACCAAGGTTACTACTGGACTGAGGAAGAAGTAGAACAACGTTTAGAAAAAGTAATGGTAAGATCATTCGATTCAATTTATGAAACATCACAAGTTCGTAAAGTTAACATGCGCTTAGCTGCGTATATGGTTGGTGTTCGTAAAATGGCTGAGGCTAGTCGCTTCAGAGGTTGGGTATAATATATAATGTTTTGAGAAAACGTGATTTCCTTTCGAGGGAATCGCGTTTTTTGTTGAAGTTACTAGTTAAAGGTATTGAATAGGAACAATGAAATAATGGATCAAGTAGGTTAATTAGAAGAAAGAGTAGGGAGCTAGGAAGAACTAAAAATGCTCAGAGAACTAGTGTCATTCGGATTATTGGAGAGGGTCTATTACATTTTGTTTTTGGAGTGGTTGTTGTAGGGGCGATTATCGCTGTAGTATTTGGAATTATTACGTAGATTGGTGAAAAATAGAATAAAAATAAAAAGAACACTTGTTCCATACGAACAAACGTGCTATACTTTCCTTAGATAAACAAAACGGAAATGATTTTAAGGAGAGATAAATGATGAAAATGACAGTAGACCAAAGATTTATGATGCCAGCAGATGTTGTAGAACGAGTGGAAGTTTTACGAAATAAACATAGTAAGCGTGGTACATTATTACAATCAGTAAATAAGTTTTTCGGTTTAGATACGAAAGAAGATTGTGTTTGGTTTTACGGTTTTTATGGAGTAGCTGTAAGTATTTTATTATTTATGGTGTTCACATCAAATATTTTCGATTTTCTCTTCGCGTAAGAAATATGCTATATGGACATTGTCACCGAATACATATATAAGGAAGAAAGGTAATTTTTTAGAGCGGAGTTGATAGCGATGACGATGTTCCCTATAGAGCGCAACTAAATTGGATACGGAAGTTCACGACCAGGAATTCCTCTTTCAAAGGTAAGATTTATTGTTAGTCATGATACCGGGAATCCTGGTAGCAATGCGATAGGGAATCGGGATTACTTTAATGAAATACAACCGAAAGCTTCAGCGCATACATTTATAGATGACAAAACAATATTAGAAATTATTCTGATAAATGAAGTGGCATATCATGTTAGGTATAATACACCGACTGATAATGATTTGTATGGTTATGATGCGAATAAGGTTGCTATTGGAGTTGAACTTTGTTATGGGGGAGAGGTTAACTTTTGGGAAGCGTATAACCGTTTTACATGGTATCACGCTTATTTATGTCAAAATTTCGGTTTGAATCCGAAAAAAGATATTGTGTCACATAAAACACTTGATCCTACTCGGAAAATTGATCCTGAAAATGTATTAGGGCAACAAGGAATAAAATTTCAGCAGTTTTTAGCAGATGTCTATCGGATGTATGTTTCGTTTAGATGACAAATATAAGAAAAATGAATACAATAAAGATAGGTGCCTACTGCTGTAAGTAGGTTTTTTCTTGTTTATATAAATAGAGTAGAGGCAGAAGACTAGGAGTGAATCGAGTATGCAAAAAGAAACAGCTATTATTATTGGAGGCGGCCCATGTGGATTAGCAGCGGCAATTTCGCTACAAAAGGTAGGGATAAATCCATTAGTAATTGAAAAAGGAAACATTGTAAATGCAATTTATAATTATCCAACCCATCAAACATTTTTCTCTTCTAGTGAAAAATTAGAAATTGGTGAAGTTGCTTTCATTACAGAGAACCGTAAACCAGTTCGTAATCAAGCACTTGCATATTATCGTGAAGTAGTAAAACGTAAGTCGGTGCGTGTAAATGCATTTGAACGCGTGGAACAAGTCCAAAAAGATGGTGATGTTTTTAAAGTTGAAACGACGAAGCGTGACGGAAGTAAAAAAATATATGTAGCGAAGTACATTGTTGTAGCGACTGGATATTATGATAATCCGAATTATATGAATGTACCTGGTGAGCAGCTAGAAAAAGTAGCGCATTATTTCAAAGAAGGGCATCCTTATTTTGATCGAGATGTCGTTGTAATAGGTGGTAAAAATTCAAGTGTAGATGCGGCATTAGAACTTGTTAAATCGGGTGCACGTGTAACGGTGTTATACCGTGGTGGGGAATACTCACCGAGTATTAAGCCATGGATTTTGCCGGAATTTGAGGCATTAGTACGAAATGGAACAATTCAAATGCATTTTCATGCGCATGTAAAAGAAATTGCGGAACATACGTTAACATATACAGTAGAGGGTAAGGCGCATACAATTCAAAACGATTTTGTATTTGCTATGACTGGTTACCATCCGGATCACAGCTTCTTAACAAAAATGGGAGTTCGGATTGATGAAGAAACAGGGCGCCCGATTTATACAGAAGACAGTATGGAAACTAACGCTGAAAATATTTTTATTGCAGGTGTAATTGCTGCGGGAAATAATGCAAATGAAATATTTATCGAAAACGGAAGATTCCATGGAGATGCGATTGCGCAAACCATTGTATCAAGACAATAAAAAGAAGCTGTCGAAAACCTCGACAGCTTCTTTTTATTCGTGCATAAACATGTTTTGGATTGTTTCGTGAGAATTTGTATTCTCTAGTGCGACTAGTAATTTAATTCGTGCTTTTTGAGCGTTTAAGCCATATGTGAAAACAATGCCCATATCTTTTAATTGTTTTCCGCCACCTTCATAAGAGTATACGTCTTGAACGATACCGTTGAAGCAACGAGAAACTAATACAACCGGAATTCCTTTGTCTATTAATCGTCCTAGACTAAGAAGTGTTCTTGGAGGTAAATTACCTTGTCCGAGCGCTTCAATAACAATTCCGTCTACTGGTAGTGATTCGATTGCTGATAATAATGTATCATCCATACCTGCGTATGCTTTTAGAACGACAACGTTTTTAGAGATTTGTCGTATTGTATATGTTTCGTGATACACTAAAGCATGATGGAAAACAACACCACGTTTCGTTACCATACCGATTGGTCCGTATTGCGGGCTTTGGAATGTCGCAACATTACTTGTATGTGTTTTTGTTACATTTGTAGCGCAATGTATTTCATCATTTAATACAACTAGAACGCCCTTTTCAGCAGCTTCATTACTACTAGCAACTTTTACAGCGGATAAGAAGTTGTATAGACCATCAGCACCTAATTCGTTACTAGAACGCATTGCCCCTGTCACAACGATTGGAATAGTTGCTTGCACTGTTAAATCAAGAAAATAAGCTGTCTCTTCTAATGTATCCGTACCATGCGTAATGACTACGCCATGAATATCGTCTTGTTTTGCTCTTTCGTCAATGATGACTTGTAATTGTAGCATTTCGCTAGGAGTCATATGAGGAGATGGAAGATGGAACACATCTTCAACAATTAAATCAACATCGCCTTCTAAATCAGGAATAAATTTTAAAAGAGGATTTTTTTCGCCTGGTTGTACGACCCCAGTTTCTTTATCTTCCTCCATTGCAATTGTTCCACCTGTGTGTAAAACTAGGATTCTTTTCAATGCTTATACCCCTTTCGAGTTAAAAAATACATTTAGAACATAACATGTTTTGAGTAAATTCGACAATGAAAATGTATAAAAGTACGCTTAGAAAATGACAATAAACTTAATTACTTCATGTGCGTTTTGCGAAGTGGCTATTAGGTGGAGTTTTGTTTATATAAATTTATGAAATTAGATGCGTGAGTATAGAGTGGAAAGGAGCGAGTGTTTTGAAAAAAGTGGAGAAAATATTTATTCGTATATTGCTAATTCAATTTATTTGTCTTTCTGTTGTACAGCTACTCTTTATACATAAATCTTCAGTGAAATATTTATCAAAAATTGTTTATTACGAAGGTGTCGTCACGAAAAATAAGGCGGAAATTTTAAAGGTGAATAAGTAGTTTTCATTTTCTTCTATGATGGATTATGCTACAATAATTGAGGATTTAATGACGTGAAGCAAACGAGAAGAAGCAGGGGGCGAATACCTGCTTTTCGTTTTGTATTATAAGTAAAAAATGAGGTGTTACAATGGATAAACGAATTTCGATTGCTATAGATGGTCCAGCGGCTGCTGGAAAGAGTACAGTTGCAAAAGTTGTTGCAAAAAAACTTTCATATGTTTACATTGATACAGGTGCAATGTACCGTACTATTACATATGCAGCCCTTGAACAAAAAGTGGATATTGAAAATGAAGAAAAGTTAATGGAAGTTGTAAAAAATGTGAATATTGAATTTCAGCAAGGAGAAAATACGCAACTTGTATTTTTAAATGGACAAGATGTTTCTGAGGTTATTCGTACGCCTGATGTGACGAATCGAGTATCTATAGTGGCAAAACATCGTCTTGTTCGTGAAGAAATGGTACGTCGCCAACAAGAATTAGCTAAAAAAGGCGGTGTAGTAATGGATGGCCGTGACATTGGTACACATGTACTACCAGATGCTGAAGTGAAAATCTTTATGCTTGCTTCTGTAGAAGAAAGAGCGGAAAGAAGACATTTAGAAAATATGAATAAAGGTTTCGATTCTAATTTAGAGCAGTTAAAAGAAGAAATTGCTCAGCGTGATAAATTAGATTCAGAGCGTGAAGTTTCTCCTCTAAAAAAAGCCGATGATGCATTGGAATTA
The DNA here is from genome assembly GCF_051915945.1 of Bacillus cereus group sp. MYBK30-2. Taxonomy (NCBI): domain Bacteria; kingdom Bacillati; phylum Bacillota; class Bacilli; order Caryophanales; family Bacillaceae; genus Bacillus; species Bacillus cereus group sp. MYBK30-2. The sequence goes on along the minus strand of NZ_JBQAFR010000001.1, from coordinate 1,510,609 downwards.
GATACAACTTCTTTATCAATTGAAGAAGTTGTCCAAAAAATTATGGGGATTGTTTCAGGGGTGTTTGCAAAATAAAGAAAGAGGATAATCCTCTTTCTTTTTTGTTTGTTTAGAATTGTAAAGGATAAGTGAATTATGAGTCGCTTGTCTTGACAAATGAGTCGATTTATAAGAAGTTAGTTAGAGAGGAATAAAACTGTCAGAATATATTCGCTATTATATTTCAAAACATACTTTATTCAAGACGATTTTGCTGTATACTATTTATATAGGTTTAATAGATTTTCTTGTAAAATGTATTGAAAATGAGTATGTGATGATAAATTCTTATAACATGCAAATGAAAACATTAGTTTTCATTTCGTATATACATAAAAATGCTTTGTCAATTCTGTAGGGAGGTATTTCCATGGTAGAAAAAATGAATGAAGAAGTTATGAATTCAAAAGAATTACAAGTTGGTGACGTTGTTACAGGTTCTGTAACGAAAGTTGAAGAGAAACAAGTTCTTGTAAATATTGGATACAAAACAGATGGTGTGATTCCAATTAGTGAATTAGCTAACGTTCATATTGAAAAAGCAAGCGATGTTGTAGAATTAGATCAAACTCTTGAATTGAAAATTATTAAATTAGAAGATGATGATCTTGTATTATCTAAGAGAGCTGTTGATGCAGAAAAAGCTTGGGTAGAATTACAAGAGAAATTTACTTCAGGTCATGTATTTGATGTTACTGTAAAGGATATCGTGAATGGTGGTTTAGTTGTGGATCTTGGTGTTCGTGGCTTTATTCCAGCTTCACTTGTAGAAGTGCATTATGTAGAAGATTTTACTGAATATAAAGGGAAAGCGTTAGCGGTGAAAATTGTTGAATTAGACCGTGAAAAAAATCGTGTTATCCTTTCGCATAAAGCGGTAGTAGAACAAGAACTAGATTCTAAGAAAAAAGAAGCGATTTCTTCGTTGAAAGAAGGAGATATCGTAGAGGGAACAGTACAACGATTAACTGATTTTGGTGCATTCGTAAATGTAGGCGGTGTGGACGGTTTAGTTCACATTTCACAAATTTCACACGAACGTGTGGAACAACCTTCTGAAGTATTAGAGCAAGGTCAAAAGGTAAAGGTGAAAGTGTTATCTGTTGATGCAGATACACAGCGTATTTCTTTATCAATTAAGGCGGCTCAGCCAGGACCTTGGGAAAATGTTGCTAGTGAAATAAAAGCTGGAGATATTCGCGAGGGAGTAGTAAAACGTCTTGTTACATTCGGTGCTTTCGTTGAAATTTTACCTGGCGTTGAAGGACTTGTGCATGTATCTCAAATTGCAAATCGTCATGTGAAAAATCCAAGTGAAGTACTGGAAATGGGACAGGAAGTAACGGTTAAAGTACTTGAAGTGCACGTGGCAGAAAAACGTATTTCTTTAAGCATAAAAGAAGCGCTTGAAGAAAATAATGTAGTAGAAGATTATAGCCAATACGAGCCGAATTCTGATTCTGCAACGTTCCAATTAAGTGATATTATCGGTGAACAACTGAAAAAATTAAAGAAATAAAGAGGGGTACAAGTGGTAAGGGCAAAACGTAAATTAGATCATATTGAATACGCTCTTTCTACTGGACAGTCTCGTACACATGGCTTTCATGACATTGAGTTTGTGCATCAAAGCTTGCCAAACTCAACTGTTGATAGTGTAACATGTGAAACAAAAATCGGCGAACTTTCACTAAGTTCGCCGATTTTTATCAATGCGATGACTGGTGGTGGTGGAGAGCAAACGTTACATATTAATGAGCAATTAGCATATGTAGCGAAACATCACAAACTTGCTATGGCTGTAGGTTCGCAAATGGCAGCGTTAAAAGATGAAAGTGAGGCGGCCTCTTATAAGATCATCAGAAAGGTAAACCCAAATGGTATTTTCTTTGCTAATTTGGGTAGTGAGGCAACTGTTGAACAGGCAGAGCGTGCCGTTGATATGATTGAAGCAAACGCACTGCAAATTCATTTAAATGTTATACAAGAGTTAACGATGCCTGAAGGAGACCGTGATTTTACGGGGGTACTTCAGCGAATTGAGCAAATTGTTTTAAAGAGTAAAGTTCCTGTCATTGTCAAAGAAGTAGGTTTTGGGATGAGTAAGGAAACGGTGCAACAGTTAGCAAATATAGGTGTTACAGCGGTTGATATCGGCGGACAAGGTGGTACGAACTTTGCTGCTGTTGAAAACGAAAGAAGACAGCGAATGCTTTCTTATTTTAATAACTGGGGCATACAAACAGCTACCTCGATCATTGAAGCATCCTCTACAAATAATAACCTCTCTCTTATTGCATCTGGAGGCATACAAACAGCGCTTGATGTCGCAAAAGCAATCGCATTAGGGGCGAATACGACGGCGTTTGCTGGATACTTTTTACGTATTTTAATGCAAGATGGTGTCGAGAAGTTAATTGATGAAATCGATCTATTGCATACGGATTTGAAATTTATCATGACGGCTCTTGGTGCGAAGACGATAGAAGAGTTACAATCTGTACCTCTTGTTGTAAAAGGTGAAACGTATCATTGGTTAATGCAGCGTGGTATTGATACTGCGCATTATAGCAGGAGATAAAAAAATCAACCGTTCGGTTGTTTTTTTTTTATGAAGTAGGGAGATGTTATTCCATATAATTCTATAAATAGAAAAAAGAGGGGAATTATATTGTGATTAAAATATATATAAATAAATATTGTTTAGAGAAGCTGCAATTGAAAAAAGGGGTTATACAAATGAAGAAATGTAGAAAATGTGGTGCTGAATTATTGGAGGGTGCTTAATTTTTTCATGTTTGTGGGGAGAAACATGAAAAAATTAAGAAAGTATTGCTCTCTATAATTTAGGAGAGGAGGATGTTAATAAAAAAGGAGATAATGTATCTTCAAATAGTAAAAATACAATAGGACGTATTACATATAATAGTGAAGATGTTAAGATCCATGCACGGAATATAAGAGAAAATACAGCGATTTCTGGATATAATCAAAAAGTTGAAATTTCATTAACTTCAAATGTAAGAGAAGGGGGGTTCTAGTTCAACAACAGAACAATCGACAATTAAAACGGCGAATATTGCAATCGCAGTCGGGAATAAATTGTATAGGAATCCAATGGTGAATGCGGGAAGTGGAATGGAAGCACTAATTTTCCAAGGGAATTAGGAGGAGACAAAAATAACCCATCGGAAGATTCGTATGTAAGTTATTATTTCAATATACCAAATGAAGTGAGTTTAAGTGATGCCGAAGTAGTATTACTTTCTGATCAAGGAAATACCATTGCGAGTAGGAAAATCAAGGAAGAAAAAGAAAATATTGTAGGTGCGAAAAAAGAGGCTGAGCGAAAGATAAATGAAATAGGGGAGACGGATTATGTACGTGTAGAAGTGAAGAGTAAAGATCCTTCTCTTCATACGTATTATGTTATTATATATTCTAAAAAACCAACAGGTATAGTTACGATTGGTGCCTCGTTAAGTAATCGAGTTTATAATGCGAAAACGAAAGAATTATATTATGAATAGAAATTAATAAAATAATTGTGTAAAAAGACGGTTTCGTACAATATCGAAACCGTCTTTTTGTATTGCCTATTTGAGGGCAGTAGGCCCCACCTCAAAATTCGGCGAATGCGAGGAAGTTGGGTGGGAGTCGAACTGCCCGTAAAAGCCCGATTGGTGAAGGCTAATAATTAGTGGGGGCGTACAAAAACCCACTGATTAAAGTTTCACTAAATTTAATGCTGATTTTGCTTTCGAGCTTGCTCCGGTGTGTCAAGGCTTGTTGCACCAGGATATTGTAGTGATTGGTCGCGATCAGATTCAACGCGGCGTGATTCTCTTAGTTTTCGTTCTTGGCGATCTTTACCCATTGTATGTAACACCTCCTTATTCTAAGTGTTGCTGTTATAAGAAAAACTATGCAAAAAGAAGAGAGGGATTAAGTTTTATAAAAAGTTCCCATAATGGAAAACATAGGAGGTGTAACGATGGATGGGAGTTCTTTTTATTTTGTGGCTTGGATAGGCTGGATTGTCGTGACGTTTTTTATGAAAAAGGAATCTATTCGCTGGAAGTTAAGTGCTGTTATATTGCTGTTTATTATTTGTTCTCCATTAAATATGACGATTGCTTCTTTCACGGTATCAGTAAATGCTCTTTTACTTTGTTTTATTTCTTTTGTAGGAATCACGCAATATTCTATTTGGAAAAAATTATATACCTTACTTTCGGCACTTATTATTGCAATGTTATATACAAGTTTTCATTTGTTAGAAGTATATGATCCGATTTGGATCGTGGTTGATAGGTTGTTTTTGTTAAGTAGTGCTCTTGTGTATGCATCGATTTTATTACATGGGGATCGCATATTACGATTATGCTCCTTATATATAGGGATGTTACAAGGGGAATTGCTAGTGACACTTATTTTTCGGAAACTAAATTTTCCCTATGATTACGGTAGTTTAGCATTTTTTGATATCGTCGCCGTTTCTACATTATTTATGGCAATTTTATTTTGGATTGCGAAAGCATCAGTATACATGGAACAGTTTAAGCGGAAAACACGTAAAAGAAAGACGAGGGTAATACATGACTGAATATACACCAGCCATTTTATGTGGCGTAATTGCAGGGACAGTAACTAGGGTGTTAATGCTTCGCACAGATACGAGGCAATATCCGACGAGGCTTCACGGAAAAATTATTCATATTGCGATGGGTTTAATTGCAGCGGCTTTAGGAGCGATTGCTATCCCGTCTATTTTGAAAAAAGATTTTTCTGCAATTACATTTCTTACATTAGCAGCGACGCAATTTCGTGATGTGCGCAACATGGAAAGAAATACACTTCAACAATTAGATGGATATGAGCTCGTACCGCGTGGCAATACATACATTGAAGGAATTGCATTAGTATTTGAAAGTCGTAACTATTTGGCGATGTTAACGTCGTTTGTGACAACGTTTGCGTATATAGGATTCCATTCGTGGATTGCCGGGATAATAACTGGTATAATAGCATTTTTTATCTCGAAAATATTAATGTCTGGTAAAAGGCTCCATGATCTTGTAGAGATTGAGCATGTTCCACTCCATTTTGAAGGGGCGGGACTTTATATTGATAATATTTATATTATGAATATTGGATTGCCAGCAAGGCAAGAAGAAATTATGAAATATGGAATGGGCTTTATTTTAAAGCCGAAATCGATCGATGCGATGGTTACAATCGCAAATTTAGGACAACGTCAAGCTATTTTACATGATGTTTCTGTTGCTTTAGGGGTATATAAAGATTCTGGTACACCGGCACTTGTGCCGTTAGCGAAGCGTGATTTAGAGGATGGGAGAGTCGGGATTTTTGTTCTTCCGCAAGATCAAGATGCAGAGAAAGCGATAGGGGTAATTGGAAATGTCCCAACATTAGAGAGTGCTGTTCATATGTCATCGGAAGCTCCGAAGGGAAGGGGAGATAAGAGATGATGTTAGAAAGTGTTATTCTCGCAGTTATTACAACAACGCCGGAAAAATTTGCAGGTGGTGCCCCTTTATTTGTTTGTGAGTCGACAGAGGAACTAGAATTTGTTGCAAATAATTTAGAAGCCATTTTAGATGGTATTGCGCATCGCTTACAAGAGAATGTATATATTATTGTGAAACATTAGCAACGTGTGGTATAATGTGAGGTGTTTTGATACGTTGAGAAATATTCTGGAATGCAAATCCCTTCTTGCACAAAGAAGGGTTTTTTACATAATAAACAGAAGCAAGTTGAAAGGATGAAAGTATATGCCGAAACCAGTAATAGCGATAGTAGGCCGCCCGAACGTAGGGAAATCTACTATTTTTAATAGAATTGTTGGAGAAAGAGTTTCAATTGTAGAAGATATCCCGGGTGTAACACGAGACCGTATTTATAGTGCGGGAGAATGGTTAAATCATGAATTTAACATTATTGATACAGGTGGAATTGATATTGGAGACGAGCCGTTCTTGACACAAATTCGTCAACAAGCGGAAGTAGCGATTGATGAAGCGGATGTTATCATTTTCATGACAAATGGTCGCGATGGTGTAACTGCAGCTGATGAAGAAGTTGCTAAAATTTTATATCGTTCGAACAAACCTGTTGTACTTGCGGTAAATAAGGTTGATAATCCAGAAATGCGTAGTGATATTTATGATTTTTATGCATTAGGATTTGGCGAGCCATTCCCAATTTCAGGTACGCACGGTTTAGGACTAGGTGATTTGTTAGATGAGGCTGCGAATCATTTTCCAAAGATTGAAGAAGAAGCGTATGACGATGAAACAATCCGTTTCTCTTTAATTGGACGTCCAAACGTAGGGAAATCATCACTTGTAAATGCACTTCTTGGTCAAGAACGTGTAATTGTAAGTAATGTAGCGGGAACGACACGTGATGCTGTCGATACACCATATAGTAAAGATGGTCAAGATTATGTAATCATCGATACAGCTGGTATGCGTAAAAAAGGAAAAGTATACGAAAGTACAGAAAAGTATAGTGTACTTCGTGCACTTAGAGCGATTGAACGTTCTGACGTTGTCTTAGTCGTTTTAGACGGAGAAGAAGGAATTATTGAGCAAGATAAAAAAATCGCTGGATATGCTCATGATTCAGGACGAGCTGTTATTATCGTCGTAAACAAATGGGATGCAGTTAAGAAAGATGAGAAAACAATGAAAGCATTTGAAGAAAACATTCGTGCTCATTTCCAATTTTTAGATTATGCGCCGATTGTATTCTTATCTGCGAAAACGAAAAAACGTACACAAACATTATTACCGGTTATTAATGAAGTAAATGAAAGCCATAGTATCCGTGTACAAACGAATGTATTAAATGATGTAATTATGGATGCGGTAGCGATGAATCCAACGCCGACTCATAATGGTAGCCGTCTGAAAATCTTCTATGCGACACAGGTTGCGGTAAAACCACCAACATTTGTTGTGTTTGTAAACGATACAGAATTAATGCACTTTTCATATGAGCGCTTCTTAAAGAATCGTTTACGTGAAGCGTTCGGTTTTGTAGGAACGCCGATTCACATTATCGCTAGAGCAAGAGACTAATGGAGAGGATGTGATTTTATGACAAAAATCACAGTAATTGGAGCAGGTAGCTGGGGAACAGCGTTAGCGATGGTATTAGCTGACAATGGGCATGATGTACGTATTTGGGGAAACCGTTCTGAACTCATGGATGAAATTAATACGAAGCATGAGAACAGTAGATATCTTCCAGGGATTACATTGCCAAGCACAATCGTAGCCTACTCTTCTTTAGAAGAAGCATTAGTAAATGTAAACACAGTACTGCTAGTAGTACCGACGAAAGCGTACCGAGACGTATTGCAAGAGATGAAAGAAATTGTTACAGAACCAATTACTTGGATTCATGCAAGTAAAGGAATCGAACCAGGCACGTCAAAACGTATTTCGGAAATGATTGAGGAAGAAATTCCAGAGAACTTGATCAAAGATGTTGTTGTACTGTCTGGACCGAGCCATGCTGAAGAGGTAGGTTTACGTCAAGCGACAACTGTCACGTCCGCAGCTAAACGTATGGAAGCGGCTGAGGGAGTACAGGATTTGTTTATGAATAGCTATTTCCGTGTATATACAAATCCAGATATCGTTGGAGTTGAACTTGGTGGTGCTTTAAAAAATATTATTGCACTAGCTGCCGGAATAACTGACGGACTTGGATTAGGTGATAATGCGAAAGCGGCATTAATGACACGTGGTTTAACGGAAATTGCTCGTTTAGGAAGAAAGATGGGCGGAAATCCACTTACATTTGCTGGCTTAACTGGTATGGGTGACTTAATTGTAACTTGTACAAGTGTGCATAGCCGAAATTGGCGTGCAGGAAATATGCTTGGAAAAGGACACTCTTTAGAAGAAGTGTTAGAAAGCATGGGTATGGTTGTTGAAGGTGTACGAACAACGAAAGCTGCCCATGAGTTGGCAGAGAAAATGGAAGTTGAAATGCCGATTACAGCGGCTTTATATGACGTGTTGTTCAATGAGAATAATGTAAAATATGCAGTAGGCTCATTGATGGGACGTGTTCGAAAACATGAAGTTGAAGCGATACCTGATTTGTTATAAAAAAAGCGGTAGAAGTACATTTCGTACTTCTACCGCTTTTTTATTTTTTATGGGTCTTTTCACCAATTTTTCATTTTTGCATAGGATGAAGAGTAACTTGAGGAGAGGGTGAAAAGAATGGATAACAACATTTTTAGTAACATTGAAAAAGAAGCGAAAGTGAACAAAGAAGATATTTTTAAATTAGCGTCGTCTGTTCAAAATGCGAACTTACGTGATGAGAAAGTGCTTCGCCAATTGATTCATCAAGTTGCTCTAATGGCAGGACGTGAAGTGCCAAAAGAGCAAGAGGATCAAATTGTAAAAGCAATCATTAACAATAATATGCCAGCGGATTTTAGCTCGTTAAGTAAAATGTTTAAAAAGTAAAATATGAGAAACAAAGAGTTTAGAGAATGCATATGATAGTCATGAAAGAATGGGAATAGAGCTGTTAAGGGCATATTTGGTCAACCGAAGCGCGAAATAACGTGCTTCGGTTTTATTATTTTATATAAATTTTGTTAATTCACGGTAAAATGCGGATTTCTATTTGTTTAAAGATTTTAATTTGTTAAAATAGTATAAAAATAGTTAAAAAGTAAAGGGGTGTATATATGTCGGAAGGGCTTATAAAAATGTGGTTTGCTTTAGGTTCAATTGGATTTATGTTTCTTGCGGTAAGTTTTATTTTATTAAGTAGGCATAAAATGAAGAATAAATTTTTGAAAGGGATTACAGCGTTAGTAGCGTACACCCTCATGATTGTATCTGGAATTGTTATTTTTCTTGTTGTATTTAGTGGTCCTATTGAGCAATAGAGGATGTGTAGTTGATAAATGTTACAAAAGGAACAGTCCATACTAGCATGAAAAGGTGATTGTCAGTGAAAAAAATCTATATTATTTTAATATTTTGTTGCATAAGCATTTTAACAGGGTGTATGTATCCAAGAGAAAATATGAAACAAAATGCTATTCCTTATGAAGATCAGTTACAAGTTGTACAAAAAGCCATTACTACATATAGGGAGCAAACTGATGGCTTATTACCAATTAAGACACGTGATATGAGTACACCGATTTATCAGAAGTATCCAATTGACTTTCAAAAAATTGCTCCTCGATACATACAAGAGGCACCAGGGAATGCATATGAAAGTGGTGGCGTATATCAATATGTATTAATAGATGTTGAAACAAATCCAACAGTAAAGTTAATTGATGTTAGGATGGCGGAACAAATTCAAGAAGTGACATTAAAGCTTAAGATGTATCGTGATGAACATCAATATCCACCTTTTAAAAAAGTAATTACAGATGGTGTTTATGAATTGGATTTCAAAAAACTAGGATATAAAGATGTACCACAAGTGACAAGTCCATATTCTGGAAAGGGACTTCCTCTTGTAATCAATGAAAAAGGTGAAGTGTTTGTTGATTATAGAATTGACTTATATGAAGCGTTGAAAAAAAATGAAGGGCAATTTAAGGAAGGGGAAGATATTCGGAATATACTATCGAAAGATTCCCCATTTGTTCCTGCATATTCTTTACCGTATACAGTAAAGGACGGAGAACCAATTTTTTTTAAATCATAAGTCATGAACCTTTCTTTTAGCGAATAAGTTCTAGAAGAAAGGTTTTTTATGTTATACAACTTGCGATGCAAACAAAAGGTATTTTTTAAATAGTCATATGAAATTGGACAAAATTATATGATATATTGTCCGGATTTCTAGAATACCATTATATTATATCAGATATTATAGGCAACGTTAGAGAAGGTATTAGTTGACTATAAATGTGGAATTATTCCCAAAAATTTCGAGGGAGGGAATCACTTGGAAAAGGTAGACATTTTTAAAGATATTGCGGAACGCACAGGCGGTGATATTTATTTTGGAGTTGTAGGAGCTGTTCGAACAGGGAAATCAACGTTTATTAAAAAATTTATGGAACTTGTTGTTATTCCAAATATTGAAAATGAGTCAGACCGTCAAAGAGCGCAGGATGAACTGCCTCAAAGTGCTGCTGGTCGTACAATTATGACGACGGAACCGAAGTTTGTTCCAAACCAAGCGGTTTCTATCGAAGTAGATGAAGGTCTTGAAGTGAATATTCGATTAGTAGATTGTGTTGGATATACAGTTCCAGGAGCAAAAGGCTATGAGGATGAGAACGGCCCGCGCATGATTAATACTCCTTGGTATGAAGAGCCTATTCCATTCCATGAAGCTGCAGAAATTGGAACGCGTAAAGTAATTCAAGAGCACTCAACAATTGGTGTAGTTATTACAACAGATGGAACGATTGGTGAAATTCCAAGGAGAGATTATATAGAGGCAGAAGAACGCGTTGTAAACGAGTTAAAAGAAGTAGGAAAGCCTTTCATTATGATTATCAACACTGTGCAGCCATATCATCCAGATACAGAGCAGTTACGTCAAAGTTTATCTGAAGAATATGATATCCCAGTAATTGCAATGAGTGTTGAGAGTTTAAGAGAAACAGATGTGTATAATGTACTTCGAGAAGCACTATTTGAGTTCCCGGTTTTAGAAGTGAATGTAAACCTTCCAAGCTGGGTAATGGTGCTAAATGAAGGACATTGGTTACGCCAAAGTTATCAAGAAGCAGTTCAAGAGACTGTGAAGGATATAAAACGTCTTCGTGATGTGGATCGTGTCGTTTGGCAGTTTAGTCAATATGAATTTATTGATCGAGCAAGTTTAGCTGGCATTGATATGGGGCAAGGGGTAGCGGAGATTGATTTATATGCACCAGATGAATTATATGATCAAATTTTAAAAGAAGTAGTAGGAGTGGAGATTCGGGGGAAAGATCATTTATTGAAACTTATGCTCGATTTATCTCATGCGAAAACAGAATATGATCAAGTGGCAGATGCTTTACGTATGGTAAAACAAACAGGATATGGAGTAGCGGCGCCTGCGTTAGCTGATATGAGTTTAGATGAACCGGAAATTATTCGTCACGGTTCAAGATTCGGTGTTAAATTAAAGGCTGTTGCCCCGTCTATTCATATGATTAAAGTGGATGTAGAATCAACATTTGAACCGATTATTGGTACTGAAAAGCAAAGTGAAGAACTAGTTCGTTATTTGATGCAGGACTTTGAAGATGATCCGCTATCAATCTGGAATTCTGATATATTTGGGCGCTCTCTCAGCTCCATTGTTAGAGAAGGAATTCAAGCGAAGTTATCTCTAATGCCAGAAAACGCTCGATATAAGTTGAAAGAAACGCTAGAAAGAATTATTAATGAAGGATCTGGTGGATTAATTGCGATTATTTTATAAGAAAGAAAATCCCTCTAATTGTAGAGGGATTTTCTTTCTTTTTGATTATGTAATAGAAAAATAAACAGTCATTATCTAATACTTTGTTGTAATTTGTCAAGTTTCATCAGATTTTCACATTTTAAGAGTAACAATTTCCTTAAAAATATTGAATTATAAAGGAGAATCGTATAATATAGGCGTTGATAATGATTTATCTACATCTTTGTAGTATAGAATTTGCAAAAATTGCCTACAAATGAAAGTAAGACTCATTTTATGATCATTATACAGTCTTATCTTTGGGAGGAGGTGAATGGCATGAACAAGACAGATTTAATCAATGCTGTTGCAGAAGCAAGTTCCCTTTCTAAAAAGGACGCAACAAAAGCAGTGGACGCTGTTTTTGATTCTATCTTAGAAGCTTTAAAACAAGGTGATAAAGTACAACTAATCGGATTCGGTAACTTCGAAGTTCGTGAGCGTGCGGCTCGTAAAGGTCGTAACCCACAAACAGGTGAGGAGATTGAAATCGCTGCAAGTAAAGTACCTGCATTCAAACCTGGTAAAGCGTTAAAAGATGCGGTTAAATAATCCTTACATATTAACAGGGAAGAAGAGTTTCCTTTTTGGAAACTCTTCTTTTTGCTTTTAAAAACATAAATATGCTAGAATGTGTTCGTATCACTTTTAGGTTTTTCGGGAGGGCTAGCGGATGGCAAAAGTTAATTTAGAGCAAATTGAACATGCAGTACGTCTTATTTTAGAGGCAATCGGAGATGACCCAAATCGTGAAGGAGTACTTGATACACCGAAACGTGTTGCGAAAATGTACGCAGAAGTATTCTCGGGCATGCATGAGGATCCAAAAGAGCATTTACATAAAGTGTTCGGAGAAGATCACGAAGAGCTTGTACTAGTAAAAGATATACCATTTTATTCGATGTGTGAGCATCATCTTGTTCCGTTCTATGGAGTTGCTCACGTTGCATATATTCCGCAAGGTGGAAAAGTAACGGGGCTAAGTAAATTAGCTCGTACTGTAGACACAATTGCACGTCGTCCACAATTACAGGAACGTATTACATCAACAGTAGCGAATTCTATTATGGAAGTATTAGAGCCGCATGGTGTGATGGTAATCGTAGAAGCAGAGCATATGTGCATGACAATGCGTGGTGTGAAAAAACCTGGTGCGAAAACAGTGACAACAGCAGTACGTGGTGTGTTAGAAAAAGATGCAGCAGCACGCAATGAAATTTTATCGTTTATTAAGACGAAGTAAAGAAAAGCGGGAAACTGCTTTTCTTTTTTTTTTATGTAAATAAATGATATAGTTTTAGTATGAAAGAGCAAGAATATAAAGGTTACGTGTTACATCCTCCTTTTCTGAAAATGAATGTTTGTAGTTGTTAGAGAAGAAGATAACTCGTATGAATGAAAGCTGTTACTTAATTCGGTGGCAGTTTGGCAGAAGTAGCCAAGTTTTGATTATAGAAAATAGAATGTATGTGTTATAATAAGTTTTATGAATTAGAAAACAAGGGTGATTTTTTGTGTGTGACATCTACGGAGGGTATGCGGATATTAAAGAGAATTTGATGGAGAAATTACGCCATCCTTATTTTATAAACTATATTGAAGAACCATTTATTGATGAAGAAAAAATAGCGCTGTTATATGGCGCATTAAAGAGCGCAAATTTACATAAAGAACAAATTGATCATTATGTAGTAACGATTATGCTTGTACAAATTGCTCTTGATACACATGAAAAAGTATCAAATAAAGCAAATGAAGAGACGAGTGGTTTCCATAAGCGTCGTCAATTGACAGTTCTTGCGGGTGATTATTATAGTGGTCTATACTATTACTTATTGTCAATGAATTGTGATATTGTCTTAATTCGTGCACTTGCTGAAGGAATTAAGGAGATTAATGAACATAAAATTATGTTATATCAAAAAGCACATGTGACGATTGAAGACATAATGGAAAGTGTAGTAATGATTGAATCTGCACTTTTGCAAAAAACATGTGATCATTTTCATTTATCCAATTGGAAACCATATATAACTTATGCGTTAGGAAAAAATCGTCTTCAAAAAGAGTGTCAATTGTATGCTGATGAACAAAATTCACCTGTTTTTCAAGCAGTTCAAGAAATCTCATTGGATGATGATAAAAATGTAGAAACAGTTATTAATGAATGGCTTATGGAAATGAGAAAGCAGGAAAATAATTTTTTAGAAAATCATACAGAAATTAGTGAGATAATTTCTACGTTAAGAGATAAATCAAGAACATAAGCAATTTTACATTGGAAGAAGGTACGAGCATGCAACAATCAAAAGAAGAAAGAGTACATGACGTATTTGAAAAAATTTCTGATAAATACGATGTGATGAATTCTGTAATTAGTTTTCAAAGGCATAAGGCATGGCGCAAAGAGACAATGCGAATTATGGATGTAAAACCTGGGAGTAAAGCACTCGATGTGTGCTGCGGGACGGCAGATTGGACAATTGCGCTAGCGGGAGCTGTAGGAGAAAATGGAAAGGTTTACGGTTTAGACTTTAGCGAAAATATGCTAGCTGTCGGTAAACAAAAAGTAGAAGCTTTAGAGTTAAAGCAAGTAGAACTTATGCATGGAAATGCAATGGAGCTTCCCTTTGAAGATAATACGTTTGATTATGTAACGATTGGCTTTGGTTTACGTAATGTTCCGGATTACATGCAAGTATTGAAAGAAATGACGCGTGTAGTAAAGCCTGGTGGAAAAGTAATTTGTTTAGAAACATCTCAACCAACAATGATAGGTTTTCGTCAAGGGTATATCTTATACTTTAAATATATCATGCCGTTATTTGGAAAGATGTTTGCAAAAAGTTATAAAGAATATTCATGGCTTCAGGAATCTGCTAGTACTTTCCCAGGAATGAAAGAGCTAGCGAATATGTTTGAAAAAGCTGGGCTGGAACATGTGCAAGTGAAACCATTTACTTTTGGTGTAGCAGCTATGCATTTAGGTTTTAAACCAGAATCAAAATAGAAAAAAGACGTTTTAGGTTAAGGTGAACAATATGAAGTTACAACTTATGTACTCTTTTTTACGATCGGATATTAATGTAATAGAAAAAGAATTGAAGAAGACGGTTGCATCCGAGCAACCGTTAGTAGAAGAAGCTGCATTACAGCTTATCGAAGCTGGTGGGAAGCGAATTCGCCCTGTTTTTGTTTTACTGGCTGGAAAATTTGGTGATTATAAGCTAGATGCAATTAAGCATGTGGCAGTTGCATTAGAACTTATTCATATGGCTTCTCTTGTTCACGATGATGTTATTGATGCCGCGTTTTTACGACGCGGTAGTGCAACAGTGAATGCGAAATGGGGAGATCGTATTGCAATGTATACAGGAGACTACTTGTTTGCGAAGTCTCTTGAATGTATAACGAACATAGAAATTCCAGAGGCACATCAGGCGCTGTCTCATACAATTTTAGAAGTTTGTAAAGGCGAAATTGAACAAATTAAAGATAAATATAACTATGATCAAAATTTAAGAACGTATTTAAGAAGGATAAAACGAAAAACAGCATTGTTAATTGCCGCAAGTTGTCAGTTGGGAGCGATTGCTGCTGGTGCCAATCGTGATACAGTAAATCGTCTATTTTGGTATGGATATTTTGTTGGTATGTCTTATCAAATTATTGATGATATTTTAGATTTCGTATCGACAGAAGAGAAGCTTGGAAAGCCTGCTGGTGGCGATTTATTGCAAGGGAATATTACATTACCTGCTTTATATGCCATGGAAGATCCGGTGCTTCGTGCGAAAATTACATCTGTGCACGAAAATACAACATCAATTGAGATGAAAGAAATTATTGATGATATTAAAGCGAGCGAAGCTATTGATAAAGCATTTTCGTTTAGTGAACGTTATTTACATAAAGCATTAGAAATAATAAAACCACTCCCGCGTGGGCAGGCAAAGTATGCATTACAAAATGTTGCAAAGTATATTGGAAAACGAAAATTTTAGTGTTTTTTCTAAAAAATAAAATAATCTCTCTATTTCAAAACTATTGCACAATTGTGATAAGGGTGTTAATATGTGTGTGGGGATATACAATTACATACATAATTCAGAAGTGGAGAGATTTTTTATGGAAAAAACATTTCTAATGGTAAAACCAGACGGTGTACAACGTGCCTTCATTGGGGAAATTGTAGCTCGTTTTGAGAAAAAGGGCTTTCAATTGGTTGGTGCAAAATTAATGCAAGTCACTCCGGAAATTGCTGGACAACACTACGGTGAGCATAAAGAAAAACCTTTCTTTGGTGAATTAGTAGACTTTATTACATCTGGACCTGTATTCGCAATGGTATGGCAAGGTGAAGGTGTAGTAGATACAGCTCGCAATATGATGGGTAAAACAAGACCACATGAAGCTGCTCCTGGAACAATTCGTGGAGATTTCGGTGTAACTGTTGCGAAAAACATTATCCATGGTTCTGATTCTTTAGAAAGTGCAGAGCGCGAGATTGCTATTTTCTTTAAGGAAGAAGAATTAGTAGACTACTCAAAATTAATGAATCAATGGATTTACTAATTATTTTAAAATAATTTGTAAACGCTTTAATAACTGTGATAATAGTAAAAAGTGCAAGAAGAATAGGGGTATTCTTCTTGCACTTTTTTTATTTTGATTTGTTACGAAGCTAGAGCTGTTATGATATATTGGTATGTAAAGTAAAAGGTTTACCGTTATGAAAATGATAGAATGATTACAAGTAGGATAAAGCAAGTAGTTGATTTTCTATATAATTTCAATGTTTTCTTATAGAATGATGAAAGGTACAATTGCTACTTTATGTAGCGGGATAAATACATATACGAAAAGAGGAATAACGTATGCGATATATTACAGCTGGTGAATCCCACGGTCCACAACTTACGACAATTGTAGAAGGTGTTCCAGCAGGGTTATCTTTAGTGGCGAATGATATAAATGAAGAATTATCTAGAAGGCAAAAAGGATACGGACGCGGTAGACGCATGCAAATTGAAAAAGACCAAGTGCAAATCGTAAGCGGCGTTAGGCATGGGAAGTCGATGGGCTCTCCGATTACGCTCGTTGTTGAAAATCGTGATTTCACCCATTGGACAAAGGTTATGGGTGCAGAACCGTTAACTGAACAAGAAGAGAAAGAAATGAAAAGACAAGTTACGAAGCCGAGACCTGGACATGCTGATTTAAATGGTGCGATTAAATATGGTCATAGAGACATGAGAAATGTATTGGAACGTTCCTCCGCACGTGAAACGACAGTTCGTGTTGCAGCTGGTGCAGTAGCGAAAAAAATATTAGCGGAGTTAGGAATACAAGTTGCAGGACATGTTGTCGAAATTGGTGGTGTGCAGGCAGAAAATATTACATATAACTCTATTGCGGAATTACAAAGTATTACAGAGGCATCTCCTGTACGTTGTTTAGATGAAGAAGCAGGTAAAAAGATGATGCAAGCAATTGATGATGCAAAGGCAAATGGTGATTCTATCGGTGGCATTGTTGAAGTAGTTGTAGAAGGAATGCCAATTGGGGTAGGTAGCTATGTACATTATGATAGAAAATTAGATGCGAAATTAGCAGCGGCAATTATGAGTATTAATGCTTTTAAAGGTGTTGAAGTTGGAATTGGTTTTGAAGCAGCGCATAGACCTGGAAGTGAAGTGCATGATGAAATTCTTTGGGATGAAGTGCAAGGATACAGAAGAAGAACGAACAATGCGGGTGGATTAGAAGGTGGTATGACAACTGGTATGCCGGTTGTTGTGCGCGGTGTGATGAAACCGATACCGACATTATATAAACCTCTTCAAAGTGTCGATATTGACACGAAAGAATCTTTCACAGCGAGTATTGAGCGCTCAGATAGTTGTGCTGTTCCAGCAGCTAGCGTTGTTGCGGAAGCGGTTGTGGCCTGGGAGTTAGCGACAGCCTTAATTGAACAATTTGGATCAGATCGTATGGATCTTATACGTGAAAATATTGAGAAACATAATGAATATGCGAGGGGATTTTAATGGAGAACATACATATTCAAACGAAGTCAAAAGAATATGATGTACATGTTGGAAAAGAGGCGTTGTCACATATAACAACGCTTATTCAAAATATGAAACCGGCTGTATCTAATATAATGATTATTTCTGATGAAGCTGTTGCATCATTGCATTTAGAGACAGTTGTTGATGCCTTGCAAGTAGAGCAAAAAGTGTTTTCGTTCGTTGTTCCGAGTGGTGAAAAAGAGAAGTCTTTTGAGAACTTTTATGCAGCACATACGTCTGCTCTTGAAAACAAATTAGATCGAAACTCTTTAATCATTGCACTTGGAGGCGGAATGATAGGAGATTTAGCTGGCTTTGTTGCTGCATCATTCATGCGTGGCATTCGCTTTGTACAAGTTCCGACGACTTTATTAGCTCACGATAGTGCAGTAGGCGGGAAAGTGGCAATTAATCATCCACTAGGAAAAAATATGATAGGAGCGTTTCATCAGCCAGAAGCGGTTGTATATCATACGCCATTTTTACATTCACTTCCTGAAAAAGAGTGGCGCTCAGGTTATGCAGAAGTGATAAAGCATGCTCTTATTGGTGATGTAGAGTTGTATCATTGGTTAAAAGAAGAAGTGCAGACACTAGCTGACCTTCGTGATGAAAAGTTAATTCACATATTAACGAAAGCGATTCCTGTGAAAGCGAATATTGTGGAGCAAGACGAAACAGAAAAAGGTGTACGTGCTTATTTGAATTTTGGGCATACGTTAGGACATGCTCTTGAAAAAGAGTTGGGATATGGAAATATTACTCACGGTGACGGAGTAGCGATTGGAATGTTATTTGCTTTATTTTTAAGTGAGCAAGTGTATAAAGTTGATCTTACTTATGAAGAAATGAAGAAATGGTTCTTGAAATACGGCTATCCAAAAATGCAAAGCGATTTAAATGTAGAGCGTCTCGTTCAATTGATGAAACAAGATAAAAAAGCAAATGCTGGAACAATTCATATGGTGCTTATGCAGGAATACGGGGTAGTGAATGTCGTATCTATTTCAGATGAGACTGTTCATATTGCGTTAGAGGCATTTCAAAAAGATATGGCCTAAAAGATTATTGCATAGGTATGAAATGCTTATTTAAAGGTATTCTCGTAATGATGACGGTTATGATAAAAGATTACAGTAAGGAACTATAAACCACATTGTAATCTGATTGAATAAAATGACTGGGGGAAGAGAAATGAGAGTAAAAGAGCAATTGTTAACTTTGAGAGCATATGTACCTGGGAAAAATATTGAAGAAGTAAAAAGAGAATACGGATTGTCAAAAATTGTGAAGTTAGCATCGAATGAAAATCCATTTGGCTGCTCTACACGTGTGACAGAAGCGTTAACTTCGTTAGCGAATCAATATGCCCTCTATCCAGACGGGGCAGCTTTTGAGCTTCGTGAAAAAGTAGCAGAGCATTTAGGTGTAAAAGCGGAACAACTTTTATTTGGTAGTGGGTTAGATGAAGTCATTCAAATGATTAGTCGTGCTTTGCTACATAATGGAACGAATGTTGTAATGGCGAATCCTACGTTCTCACAATATCATCACCATGCTGTTATTGAAGGAGCGGAAGTTCGTGAAGTACCACTTGCAGATGGCATTCACGATTTAGATGCAATGTTACAGCAAGTAGATGAGAAAACAAAGATTGTATGGATTTGTAACCCGAATAATCCGACAGGTACATATGTAGAAAAACAAAAATTACTTTCATTTTTAGAATCAGTTCCAAAGTCAGTGCTCGTTATTATGGATGAAGCATATTATGAATATGCGGGGGCAGAAGATTATCCGCAAACATTGCCTCTTCTTGAAAAGTATGAAAATCTTATGGTGCTGCGCACATTCTCAAAAGCGTATGGTTTAGCTGCTTTTCGTATCGGATATGCGATTGGTGATGCAAAGCTTATAGGACAGTTAGAGGTAGCGAGGCTACCGTTTAACACATCAACTATCGCACAAGCGGTAGCGGTAGCTGCAATAGAGGATCAACAATTTTTACAAGAGTGCGTAAAGAAAAATACCGAAGGGTTAAATCAATATTATGCATTTTGTAAGGAATATAACGTATTCTATTATCCATCTCAAACGAATTTTATTTTCTTGAAACTCGGTATACCTGGTAATGAAGCTTTTGAACGATTAATGAAAAAAGGATATATCGTTCGTTCTGGTGCAGCATTTGGTATACATGATGGTATTCGTATTACTGTTGGGCTTAAAGAAGAAAATGATGAAATTATTGAATTGCTTACGGAACTTGTAAAAGAACAAGTGAAGAAAGAGGAAACGTATTCTTAATAAATAGTGAAGGCTCCTATTACAGGAGTCTTTTTTATTTGAACTGTAATAAGGGGAGTTGTTTGCACGTTCCAGAAAGAAAACGTTACAATAGAGGTAGACGTATAAGAAGAACTGCTATACATATAAGTTATTTAAAATGTGAGGAGGATACAGTTTGAAACTAGTAGGACGAAAAAATAGTTTGAATGGAGAAATTGTTGTTCCAGGAGATAAATCTATTTCACACCGTGCTGTTATGTTTGGGGCAATAGCGGAAGGAACGACAAGAGTATCTAATTTTTTATTAGGAGAAGATTGTTTAAGTACAATTGCATGTTTTCAAAAACTAGGTGTTAAGATTGAACAGAGTGGTAACGATGTCACGATTTATGGTAAAGGGTTAGAAAATTTACAAGAGCCAAAAGAAGTATTAGATGTAGGGAATTCAGGTACGACTATTCGTCTTATGCTTGGTGTTTTATCTAATACGCCGTTCCATAGTACTATAATTGGTGATGAATCAATTGGAAAACGTCCAATGAAACGTGTTACAGACCCGCTTAGCAAGATGCATGCTCAAATTGATGGTAGAGAAAATGGACAGTATACCCCTTTATCTATTCGTGGCGGAAGAGTGAAAGGTATACACTATCATGCACCGGTAGCAAGTGCACAAGTGAAATCAGCAGTTTTACTTGCAGGTTTGCAAGGAGAAGGTGTAACTACAGTAACAGAGCCTATGCAGTCTCGTGATCATACGGAAAGAATGTTACGTGCATTCGGTTGTACAGTAGAGGTTAATGAACGGACCATATCATTACAAGGTGGACAACAACTTAAAGGGACAGAAATAAAAGTTCCAGGAGATATTTCTTCCGCAGCATTTTTCTTAGTAGCTGGTGCAATTGTCCAAAATAGTAAGCTTGTATTGAAAAATGTCGGTTTAAATCCAACGAGAACAGGGATTTTAGATGTTTTAACAAAGATGGGTGCACGTATTTCTATCAATAATATTAGAAATGAAGAGTTTGAACCATGCGGGGATATTACGATTGAAACATCGAAGCTAAAAGGAATAGAAATTGGCGGATCTCTTATTCCGAGATTAATTGATGAAATTCCCGTAATCGCTTTATTAGCGACGCAGGCTGAAGGAATTACTGTTATTAAAGATGCTGAAGAGTTAAAAGTGAAAGAAACAAATCGTATCGATACAGTTGTAGATGAACTAGGGAAATTAGGTGCGAAAATTGAAGCTACGCCAGATGGTATGATTATATATGGTAAGCAAAATTTAAAAGGAAATACTGTTAATAGTCACGGCGATCATCGTATAGGGATGATGCTTGCAATCGCGTCCTGTATTGTAGATGGAGAAGTTAAAATAGAAAATAGTGATGCGGTCGCTGTATCTTATCCGAACTTTTTTGAACAATTAGCTGCGCTATAAGAGAAAATGCATGAAGAAGCATACTCATTCTAAAGGTTGCGTTCTTACACCTAGTTGCTTATGATAAATGAACAGAAGAGAATATTTTTTAGAGTTAAAGGAGACGTTTATGCAAAAGTTTGAACAAGCTGTTTCGTATATTGAAAATGGTGAAGCAGAAAAAGGATTACAATTATTAAAAGAACAACTACAAGTTGCTAATGATGAAGAGAAGTATGATATCGCTCGTTACTATCATACACTTGGGTTTATGGATGAGGCGTTAGCAATTATTGAAGATTTACGCTTGTTATATCCAGAAGAAAGTGAATTTACGTTATTTTTAGCAGAGTTATATATTGATTTAGATAAAGAAGATGAAGCTATTGAAGTGCTTCATGATATTCCAGAAAATGATGATCTATATGTTCAATCGCTATTACTTGTTGCGGATTTATTCCAAATGCAAGGTTTTGATGATGTAGCAGAACATAAGCTATTAAAAGCGAAAGAAATAATGCCAGACGAGCCTGTTATTACGTTTGGGTTAGCAGAATTGTATAGTAGTAAAGGAGAAGAGCAAAAGGCAATCACTTATTATGAGTCGTTACTAGCAGAACATAAAGTAATGGGTGGTGTTGTTATTGCACTTCGTCTAGCAGAAACTTTAAGTGCTATTGGGAACTGGGAAGAGGCAATCTCATATTATGAAGCAGGGTTAGAGGAACAAAAAGATATTCACTCATTATTTGGATATGCCTTCACATTATATCAAGGGGAAGAATATCAAAGAGCAATTGGTGCTTGGCAAGAATTAAAAGAAGTAGACCCTGAGTACGCATCGTTATACATGTATTTAGCGAAAAGCTATGAAAAAGAAGGTATGCTTCAAGAAAGCTATGAAACACTTCACGAAGGAATTAAAGTAGATGAGCTTTCTGTTCCTTTCTATGTAGAATTAGCAAATATTGCAGCGAAATTAGGGAAAATAGCGGAGGCAGAAGAAGTGCTTCAAAAAGCGCTTGAGCTAGATCCGGGACATTTAGGTGCGACATTAAAATATGCGTATATTTTAAAAGAACAAGAGAAATATGAAGAGCTAATTGCAGTTGTAGAGCGAACTATTGATAGCGGAGAGCCAGATACACAGCTACTTTGGGATCTTGCATTTGCAAAAAAACAATTAGAAATGTATTCTGATGCATTAAAACACTATGAAAGTGCATATACTTCTTTTAAGAATCATCCAGATTTCTTGGAAGAGTACGGTTATTTCTTGTTAGAAGAAGGAATGCGAAAAGAGGCGAAAGAAGTATTTACTCAGTTAATACAACTAGACCCGACACAAATTCATATTGAAGAATTGTTATATAATTTAGAGGATTTTTCATAAGTTGGAAGGAAACTGAATGCCGCTTCTTGAATCTAAAAAGAAAAGAGAAAGACAGAGGAGGGACTTAAGCGCTATGAATACCCCTGTTTCTGTAAACGAGAAGAAGGATTTTGTCAAATGGTTTTTGAATAATTACCAACTGAAACAGCGTGAATGTGTATGGATTTTGAATTATTTAATGAGTCACGATCAATTAATGCATAAAGTCCACTTCGTAGAACATGCAAAATTTTGTCCACGTGGCTTAGTAATGTCAGCAAATTGTGTGAAAGATACACCGTTTCACTTTTTTAAACAAAATGTAATGACAACAGATGCAGAAAAGTCGTTTCATGATATTCGTTTGAATCGAGATGAGGATATTTATATTCAACTTAATTTTAAATCGTCGTTCCAAAATGCAAATTATGTAGCTGTGTTAGAAGAAAATCCATATTTGCCAAAGCATATTGAAGTGAATGAAAAAGATCGTTTACTTGCAGAGCGATTTTTAGAAGAAAGTGTATTCTCATTTAGAAGAGAGCGTCTTTTGAAACAAATTGATGAAGCACTGGATAAGCAAGATAAGGAAGCATTTCACAAGTTAACAGCGGAGTTAAAAACTTTATAGAATTTATTTGGATTATACAATTTTTACAAATTTCAGATTCTTTTAAGAAAAACTACCTATTATTAGGTAGTTTTTCTTTTTTTACCTCTTTTAGTATGGTTTAATATATATAAAGTGAAAGTTCTGTTATTTTAAGTGGAGGAGGGGAGAAAAGTGAAATGGATTGTAAAAGATGTGGAACAGTTTGAGCAAGCAAGGGAGTATGTAGATACAGGGATTATACCACTTGTGTCAATTTCGGCAGCAAAAGAAATGAAAATGGTTGTAGAACAAGGTGAGTTTATTGAGGCTTTGAGTATGGAGTTGGAAAGGGAATATAAAGGAAGAGTGCTTTTACTACCCGCATTTACGTATTTAGTAGAAAGCCAAAAGAATGAAAAAGACCGTTTGCAAGAATGGACAGACCATTTGCAAAGGCAAGGTTTTAAGCATATTGCCTATGTGACAAGTGATTTTTCATGGAAAGAAGATATGCAAGAGTTACAAGGGGATTTGTTTTGGTTTCCCTCATTGGCGTTAGAACAATTTAGTGATCAAGCGAAGAGAGAAGTCATTCACGCTCATATAAAAAATATAATGGTAATGTTAGAAGAAAAATGGGGAAAGCAATAATAAACAGAAAGTTCTTATTATTATGAGTAGTATGATATTGACCTGTGCATGAGGGTATTATATCATGATAGTGTCCTAGTTTTTATTTTTTATATTATTTTTCACGAGGGGACAATTTCTGATAGAGGGGGGAAATTTTCGTGAGCGAGAAAGAACATCGTGTGTCAAGAAGACAGTTTTTAAATTACACACTTACAGGGGTAGGAGGCTTTATGGCAGCGGGTATTTTAATGCCGATGACGCGATTTGCGCTTGATCCGGTGTTAAGAAAAGAAGCAGGAACGGATATGGTTGCTGTTGCACAAGTAAAGGATATTACAACAGAGCCGAAGCGTTTCGACTTTAAGGTGAAGCAGGTTGATGGTTGGTACAAGTCTGAAGAGCCAAAATCAGCTTGGGTTCATAAAGATGAAAGCGGAGACATTGTTGCGTTCTCTCCAGTATGTAAACATTTAGGATGTACAGTTAACTGGAATTCGGACAAAGCACATCCGAATCAATTCTTTTGCCCGTGTCACGGGGGCCGTTATACAAAAGATGGGATTAACATTAAAGGCACACCGCCCCTTGCTCCGCTTGATGTGTACGAGTCTAAAGTGAAAGATGGAACGCTGTATTTAGGAAAAGCGAAGCCAAGAGGGGGTGGAAAGTAGATGCTAAATAAAATTTATGATTGGGTAGATGAACGATTAGATATTACACCAATATGGCGCGATATCGCTGATCATGAAGTACCTGAACATGTAAACCCGGCACATCACTTTTCTGCATTCGTCTATTGCTTTGGAGGACTTACCTTTTTCGTTACTGTAATTCAAATTTTATCTGGAATGTTTTTGACGATGTATTATGTGCCGGATATTAAAAATGCTTGGGAATCGGTTTACTATTTACAAAATGAAGTTGCTTACGGGCAAATTGTTCGTGGTATGCACCACTGGGGTGCTAGTCTCGTAATTGTAATGATGTTTTTACATACACTCAGAGTTTTCTTCCAAGGTGCGTATAAAAAGCCTCGTGAGTTAAACTGGATTGTTGGTGTTCTTATTTTCTTTGTTATGTTAGGTCTTGGCTTTACCGGATATTTATTACCGTGGGATATGAAAGCGTTATTTGCTACGAAAGTAGGGATTCAAATTGCAGAGCAAACGCCGCTCATTGGTCCTTATATTAAAACATTACTCGCTGGTCATTCCGAAATTGTTGGCGCTCAAACATTAACTCGCTTCTTTGCTATTCACGTCTTCTTCTTACCAGCAGCACTTCTAGGTTTAATGGCCTTCCACTTCATCATGATTCGCAAACAAGGTATTTCCGGTCCGCTATAAGAGATTGCTAAATTAAAGGGGAAAGAACTAAAGGAGGGAGATTATGCATCGCGGCAAAGGGATGAAGTTTGTAGGAGATTCTCGGGTACCAGTAGCTCGGAAACCAAATATTCCAAAAGACTATTCTGAATACCCAGGAAAAACAGAAGCATTT
Source organism: Bacillus cereus group sp. MYBK30-2 (assembly GCF_051915945.1). Lineage (NCBI taxonomy): Bacteria > Bacillati > Bacillota > Bacilli > Caryophanales > Bacillaceae > Bacillus > Bacillus cereus group sp. MYBK30-2. Next base: position 1,485,209 of record NZ_JBQAFR010000001.1, on the reverse strand, counting down.
TGGCCGAATTTCTTGTTAAAAGAATGGATGGTTGGTGCAGTTTTTTTAATCGGTTATTTATGTTTAACAGTGGCACATCCGTCACCGCTTGAGAGAATGGCGGATCCAACAGATGCAGGATATATACCACTTCCAGATTGGTATTTCTTATTCTTGTATCAGTTATTAAAGTATTCTTATGCTTCAGGTTCATTTACTGTAATTGGAGCATTTATTATGCCAGGGATTGCGTTTGGAGCATTACTGTTAGCTCCATTTCTTGATCGAGGTCCAGAAAGACGCCCATTGAAGCGTCCTGTAGCAACTGGATTTATGCTTTTAGCAATTGCATCGATTATCTTTTTAACTTGGGAATCTGTAGCACACCACGACTGGGAAGCTGCTAAAAAACAAGGTGCAATTGTAAAAACAACACAAGTTGATAAAAATGATGACGGCTACAAATTAATGCAAAAAAATACTTGTTTAACATGTCATGGTGACAATTTACAAGGTGGTGCAGCAGCACCAGCTCTACAAAACTTAACTTTAAAACCAGAAGAAATCGCTAAAATTGCGAAAGATGGTAAAGGCGCAATGCCTAAAGGTGTATTTAAAGGAACGGATGAAGAGGTGAAAAAGCTTTCGGAATTCGTTGCAAAGTATAATAAAAAATAATAGAAAAGCTGACTGCAAATTTTGTAGTCAGCTTTTCTATTTAGTTAGAGGAAGTTTGTTATAATAGAGTAGGATTTAGTGAATGAATTACTTTGCTTGAAAGGTGTTGAACATACAGATTGGTTTACGTGTATGCAATGTTAAGACAGCGCTCAGTGTTATTATTTTTATTGATTGTTAACATATTAGGCACAATTTACGGGTTTATATGGTATGGAAATCAATTAAAAGAAACGTCTCTAATATTTTGGCCGTTTGTGCCAGATAGCCCGATGGCAAGTCTCTTTTTTGTATTTGTTTTAATTGCCTTTTTGAAAAAGAAAAATTGGGGGTTAATAGAGGCGTTGGCGATTGTTTCTTTAATAAAATATGGCATATGGGCTGTTGTTGTAAATGGAATTATGATTTATGTAAAAGGTCCTATTGGTATTATGGGCTACATGTTAATGCTTTCTCATTTTGCAATGGCTGTGCAGGGAGTACTATACGCTCCGTTTTATCGGATAAAAAAATGGCATTTCGTTGTAGCTGGGATATGGACGTTACATAATGATGCAATCGATTATTTATTTTGGCAAATGCCGAGATATGGAATTATGCATTTGTTTGTAGAGGAGATAGGCTATTTTACGTTTTGGTTAAGTATTGCTGTACTATGTATTACATATTATTATTGCTTACGTGAGCATCGAAAACAGTTTTCTTTATGATGTTAAAATCTAGGGGGAGAAAATGAAGGGAAATAAGATTGGTATAAAAATATTGGATCGGATGATCACTTTAGTTGTTTCATATAGCATAGCATTTTCTATTTTCGCTCTCGCGACAATGGCAGTGGTATATGGAAAGTGGCTATATTATTTTGAAATTGATTTTTTAAACATTCCAGATTTAGCGGATATGACAAAGGATGAAATTAAGAGAAACTATGCTGTGCTTATTACATATTTATCTCCGTTTTATGAAGGGGCATTACAATTGCCGACATTAGATATGTCTACAAATGGACGAATTCATTTTGTAGATGTTAAAAACATTTTAGTGAAGATTCAATATATAATGTATGGAACGATTGTAATTGCTATATTAGGAGGAGCGTATTTATTAAAAAAGAAAAAAGAAAAGTTTTTACTTCACGGATCGATTCTTGCAATTATTTTTCCGATAGCTCTTACGTTACCAATTGCCATTAATTTTGAAAAGAGTTTCGTATTATTTCATAAGCTTTTATTTAGCAATGATTATTGGATGTTTGATATTGAAACAGATCCGATTATTTTAATGTTACCAGAAGAATTCTTTATGCATGCTGCATGTGTTATTTTATTATTGATTTTAACTGGTAGCATACTTTGCTACGGTGTGTATAAATATTTAGTGAAAAAGAAAAGGATTTCAAAGAAAAAATTCTCTGTTTAAAGAGAATTTTTTTTGTTTCCATAGAGATAATATATTTTTCGGTTTTGTTCTATTCTTGTCCAACTCTACATATTTTGTACTAGTAGTTATAGGGGGGACCGGGATGAAGAGAACATTAATTGGACTGATAGCATTTCTAATTTTAATGTTTCCAGTACGTATATATGCTGAGGAGTGGAGTGAACTAACTGGATTGTTAGATGATTCTTTGCAGTTAGTTAAGCGGAATGAAGATGAAAAAGCAATACAAGTATTAAAACGTTTTTCGGAACAGTTTGTATTAAAGGGAAATGAAAAAAGCAAACCAATAAACCCAGATCAATTTAGAGTGATCTCTTTAGCGTATGACAAGGCGATTCAATCTCTCTCGGAGGAAAATGTTGTAGGAAAGCAGATCAAAGTTGATAATATGTTAGCACTACAACTCGCTGTTGATGCACATGTATCGAAATATCAGCCACTTTGGATGGAAAGAGAAAGAAAGATAATGGATGCTTTTTCTCAAGTGGAAAAAGCGATGAAAAAAGAGGATGATGGACAGTTCCAACAGACGCTAAATACATTTTTAAATGAATTTAATATTATTTATCCGAGTTTAATGATTGCCCTGCCAGAAAACGAAGCGCAGCGGGTAAACGCGCATTTATCTTATTTGGATGAATTTCGTAACGTTATGTTAAAAACGAAAGGTGGACAAATGCAACTAGGAATTATTAAAGGTGATTTGCAAAAAATATTTCATACAGTAAAAAAAGATGAGATTGCTCCCTCTCTCATTTGGTTTATGACAATTACTGGGGGACTTATTTTATTTACTTTAACGTATGTTGGATGGAGAAAATATAAAGGGGAAAGAGAGAAGCGAAAAAGTAACTTGCATTCTAAAAATAGATAATGCGTATAAATAAAGATCCGGATTGTAAGGTTTATTTATTGACAATGATGGAAGAAAAAAATAGAATGAGAAGTACTATAATTAAAACTTCAATGGAGGTTTATGATGTTTTATTTAATTTACTTCGCGATCATTTTGATCATACCGTTGTATGCACAGTCAAAAGTACGTAGTGCCTATAGCAAGTATTCACAAGTTTATTCAACATCAGGTATGACAGGAGCGGAAGTGGCTCGGAAAATTTTAGATGAAAATGGATTGTATAATGTAGCTGTAGAAGAAACGCCAGGTCATTTATCAGATCATTACGATCCAACTGCAAAGACAGTTCGATTATCAACAGATAACTATTATGGACATTCAGTTGCTGGTACAGCAGTAGCAGCACACGAAGTAGGACACGCAATTCAAGATGCGAAAGATTATAACTTCATGCGTGTACGCCATTCGTTAGTGCCAGTTGCTAATTTTGGTTCAAATATGTCTTGGATTTTCGTCCTAATCGGTGTATTTGCACAAATGTCTGGTTTATTGTTACTAGGAATTATTTTAATGGCAGCAGGTGTGATTTTCCAACTTGTTACATTACCAGTTGAGTTTGATGCATCAAAACGCGCAATGCAACAAATTGAAGCACTAGGTATCGTATCGACAGATGAATACGGTCAAGCTCGTAAAGTATTAAATGCGGCAGCATTAACATATGTAGCGGCAGCTGCTGTGGCAGTATTTGAATTATTACGTCTCGTATTAATTTATACTGGTATGCAGCGTAGCGACGATTAAAGACTATCAATTTTGATAGTCTTTTTTTGTTTTGTGGATTGAATCTTATAATACGCTATAAATGGAAATAATAGAGATAATGAGAGGTCTAGAACTAGTAATAATAAATATAAGTGTGTAGTGGTGAAAGAAGGTGACAGAAATAATATATCCAGATCATTTAGTAAAACAAGTGAAGGAGCGTAGCGTTTCGTATCAATTAGAAGGTTTTTTAAGTGGACAAGGCCCTGAAAACCCGAAATTAATGATTGTTGGAGAAGCACCTGGTGAAACAGAAATTTATAATGGCATACCGTTTAGCGGAAAAGCCGGAAAACATTTAATGGAGTTTTTAGAACGTATTCACATCAAAAGGGAAGAAGTGTACATTACGAGTGCGGTTCGAAGTAGACCGTTTAAGTGGCGCGAGAAAAGAGAGCGAAATGGCGAATTAATACAGAAAAAGTATAATAGAACACCGAATCAAGGCGAAATACTTGCACACGCTCCGTTGTTAGATTTTGAATTGGCACATATGGATCCGCCAGTTATCGTTACACTTGGTAATATTGCGTTAAAGCGTTTAGCTGGAAAGAATAAAAAGATTACGGATATTCATGGGCAACTATTAAAGCAGCCGATTCAAAAACTAAAAGATATAGATCATGCAGAGTTTATATGGACTGAAAAAGAATATAAAATTTTTCCTACCTTTCATCCGGCTTCAATTTTTTATAATCGTAGTTTATTGGAGTTAATTTATGAGGATTTAGAGAAGCTGAAGCAATATATAGCAATAAAAAACTAGAAAAGCCATGTGGCTTTTCTAGTTATGTTTAATTATGTAACGGGTTTTTATTTTCATCTAATGTAAATCCTTCGCCGACGACATCGTGTACATCGCTTACAGCAACAAACGCGTGAGGGTCTACAGAAGTAATGATATTTTTTAATTTCACGATTTCATTTTTAGCTACAACACAATATAGTACATTTCGTTCAACTTTTGTATAGGATCCAACAGCTTTTAAAAAGGTTGCCCCGCGCTCCATTTCTGATAAAATTTTTGCAGCAATTTCATCGTTCTTATCAGAAATAATAGTTGCTCCTTTTGCTGCATAGGCTCCTTCTTGCATAAAATCAATGACCTTAGCCCCGATAAAAACAGCGACTAACGTATACATACCTTCACGGTATGATAAATATGTAAGAATAGAGACGACAATAACGACCGCATCAAACATAAACATCGTTTTTCCCATACTCCAGCCAACATATTTGTGAGCTAGCCTTGCGATAATATCAACACCGCCAGTAGTCCCGCCGTATTTAAATATAATTCCAAGGCCGATACCGATAAATGCCCCGGCGAATAAAGCAGCAAGTGTCATATCATTTTGCAAGTTTAAATGTAAGTTGAGTACTTCGTAGCGCTGGAAAATCCATAGGAATAAAGATACGCTAAATGTACCTATTAATGTGTATAAAAATGTCGTTCGTCCAAGTAACTTCCAACCGATGAAAAATATAGGGATATTTAAAATTAAGTTTGTATAAGAAGGGTCAAGCGAAAATAGAAAATATAATAATAGCGTAATGCCGGTAAATCCACCCTCTGCAAGGTGGTTTTCAATATTGATATTCACAATACCGAAAGAAAAAATAGCGGAACCGATTAAAATGAAAATGATGTTTCGAATCTTCAAGTTTGCTGTCATATAGAAATCCCCCTAATTATGTATTGATTTGCATTGCTCCGCTTAAACGGTCAAACGAAATAATAAGTTATTTCTAGCTGTTAGTGAAAATAATAAACATCGTAAGAGCCCGATTGGTTTAACTAATCTTTTGCAAAAATCAGGCAAAAGAAAGTTTCACTTTATTATAGTCTAACCAAAAAAGGTCGCAAATAGGGAATATGAGAGAATAATATTTGTCAAATCGCTATGAATTGGCTAACATGAAAGAGGAAGGATTAGAGGTGAATAGTATGAAAGCAAAAACGATGAAAGATATGCAGAAAGAAGTAGATGCATATATTGGTCAATTTAAAGAAGGTTATTTTAGTCCGCTTGCAATGGTGGCCCGTTTAACTGAAGAGATGGGAGAGCTTGCAAGAGAGGTTAATCATTATTATGGTGAGAAACCGAAGAAAACGACTGAGAAAGAACGAAGTATTGAAGAAGAGCTTGGAGATGTATTATTTGTTATGATTTGTATGGCAAATAGTTTAAATATTGATTTAGAAACAGCGCATAACATTGTAATGGATAAATTTAATACACGTGATAAAGATCGCTGGACACGTATTGATGAGGGAGAGAAAGAAGCATGAAAGAAATTAAAGTAATTATCGCCGGACCAAGAGGACGTATGGGACATGAAGCAGTCCTTCTTATGGAAAGAACAGAACATTTCAATTTAGTAGCAGCAATTGACTATAAACATGGCGGAGGGAAAATCTCTGATTTACCTGGAATGCCTGCGTTAGATGCACCGATTTACGCAGATTTACATACTTGTTTAGATGAAGTGGAAGCAGATGTGTTGTTAGATTTAACAACGCCAGAAGTTGGGAAACAACACGTTACACTTGCAGTTGAGCGTGGACTACGTTCTGTTATTGGTACGACAGGATTTACAGAAGAAGAGCTTAAACATTTAACGGAAACTGCAAAAGAAAAAGAAGTAGGAACGATAATTGCTCCAAACTTTGCGATTGGTGCAGTACTTATGATGAAATTCTCTCAAATGGCAGCGAAGTACTTCCAAGATGTGGAAGTGATTGAGTTGCATCACGATCAAAAGTTAGATGCGCCATCTGGTACTGCTGTAAAAACAGTAGAATTAATTCGTCAAAACCGCGAGCCAAAGCAGCAAGGTCATCCTAATGAAATCGAACAACTAGAAGGTGCACGTGGTGCAAATGTGGATGGTATTCATATTCATAGCGTACGTTTACCAGGACTTATTGCGCATCAAGAAGTGTTATTTGGCGGAGATGGACAAATGTTAACAGTTCGTCATGATTCATTCAATCGTGCATCATTTATGTCAGGGGTAAAACTATCAATTGAAACAGTAATGAACCTTGATCATCTTGTGTACGGTTTAGAAAATATTATCGACTAAAGGGGAGACAACGGATGAAAATTGCCTTAATCGCACATGACCAAAAGAAAAATGATATGGTTTCGTTTGCATACGCATATAAACCAATTTTCGAACAACATGAACTTTTTGCAACAGGAACGACAGGACTTCGTATTATGGAGGCAACTGGTTTAGTTGTAACAAGATATCAATCTGGTCCTCTTGGTGGCGATCAAGAAATTGGTGCAATGATTGCAAAAAATGATATGGATATGGTGATTTTTTTCCGGGATCCACTAACAGCACAGCCACATGAACCGGATGTCAATGCGTTACTTCGTTTATGCGATGTATATGCCATTCCACTAGCAACGAATATGGCAAGTGCTGAAATGCTAATGCATGCATTAGAGCGGGGAGATTTAGATTACCGAAAGTTAAGAAAATGAGGGGAACAATTATGAGTGGATTACATATATTAGCGTTTGGTGCTCATGCCGATGATGTTGAAATCGGCATGGCAGGTACTATTGCGAAATATACGAAGCAAGGATATGAAGTAGGCATTTGCGATTTAACAGAAGCTGACCTTTCTTCAAATGGAACGGTAGAACTGAGAAAAGAAGAAGCGCAGGCTGCAGCTCGTATTATGGGAGTAAACACGAGAATTAATTTGGCGATGCCAGACCGTGGTTTGTATATGAAAGAAGAATATATACGTGAAATTGTAAAGGTTATTCGTACATATAAACCAACGCTAATTTTTGCACCATATTATGAAGATCGTCATCCAGACCATGCGAATTGCGCGAAACTTGTGGAAGAAGCTATCTTTTCAGCAGGAATTCGTAAATATATGCCTGAACTTCCGCCGCATCGTGTAGAGTCTTTTTATAATTATATGATTAATGGTTTTCATAAACCGAATTTTTGTATAGATATAAGTGAGTACCTTTCTAAAAAGGTCGAAGCGTTAGAAGCGTATGAAAGTCAGTTTTCAACAGGGAGTGATGGTGTTAAGACGCCATTAACTGACGGATACGTTGAAACTGTAATCGCTCGCGAGAAGATGTTTGGGAAAGAAGTTGGGGTGAAGTATGCCGAAGGGTTTATGAGTAAGAAGCCGCTTTTATTACATGCTGATTTAATAGGGGGATGTAAATGAAATTGAAAATAGGTATTACATGTTATCCTTCTGTAGGTGGTTCTGGGGTTGTTGGAACGGAATTAGGAAAACAATTGGCGGAACGTGGGCATGAAATACACTTTATTACATCGGGTGTACCATTTCGGTTGAATAAAGTGTATCCAAACATTTATTTTCATGAAGTAACAGTAAATCAATATTCGGTATTTCAATATCCACCTTACGATTTAGCATTAGCAAGTAAAATGGCCGAGGTTGCTCAAAGAGAAAATCTGGATATTTTACATGTGCATTATGCAATCCCTCATGCTATTTGTGCATATTTAGCAAAACAAATGATTGGGGAGCGTATTAAAATTGTTACAACCTTACATGGAACAGATATTACTGTGTTAGGTTCCGACCCTTCGTTAAATAATTTAATTCGATTTGGTATTGAACAATCTGATGTTGTTACCGCGGTATCGCATTCGCTAATCGAAGAAACGCATGAGGTTGTAAAACCAGATAAAGAGATTCAGACAGTATACAATTTTATTGATGAACGCGTATATTTTAAGCGTGATATGTATCAGTTAAAAAAGGAATATGGTATACAGGAAACTGAAAAAGTACTAATTCACATTTCAAACTTCCGAAAAGTTAAGCGAGTACAGGATGTTGTTCATTCATTCGCTAAAATTGTTAAGGAAGTGGATGCGAAGTTGCTTCTTGTTGGGGATGGACCAGAATTCTGTACGATTTTACAGCTAGTGAAAAATTTACAGATTGAAGATCGTGTCTTATTCCTAGGAAAGCAAGATAATGTTGCAGAGCTTCTTGCGATGAGCGATTTAATGTTACTTTTATCAGAAAAGGAAAGCTTTGGTCTTGTTTTATTAGAAGCAATGGCGTGTGGCGTGCCTTGTATCGGAACACGGGTTGGAGGTATTCCAGAGGTCATTCAACATGGTGAAACAGGATACATATGTGAAGTTGGAGATACAGACGGCATAGCTAAGCAAGCAATTCAACTACTAAAAAATGAAGAGCTTCATCGTAATATGGGAGAGCGAGCAATGAAATCTGTATATGAGCAGTTTCGTTCAGAAAAAATCGTTTCACAGTACGAGGCGATTTATTATGACATACTAAGGGATGACAAGAATGGAAAGATTTAAAAAAGCTAGTTCAATTATTGAGGCATTAAAACAGCATGGACATGAGGCTTACTTCGTTGGTGGAAGTGTACGTGATCTTATTATCGATAGACCGATTGGAGATATCGATATTGCAACATCAGCTTTACCAGAAGAAGTAATGGCTATTTTTCCAAGACATGTTCCCGTTGGTCTTGAGCATGGAACTGTAATTGTTGTAGAAGATGGTGAACCGTATGAGGTAACAACTTTTCGAACAGAGAGCGAATATGAAGATTTTCGGAGACCTAGTAGTGTTCAATTTGTCCGTTCATTAGAAGAGGATTTAAAACGACGTGATTTCACGATGAATGCAATTGCGATGACAGAAGAAGGCGAAATGATTGATTTATTTGCTGGGCAAGAAGCGATTCGTATGAAAGAAATTGCAACAGTTGGAAATGCTGCAGACCGTTTTCAAGAAGATGCACTGCGAATGATGCGTGGTATTCGATTCGTTAGTACGCTAGGCTTCGCTTTGGAAACAAAGACGAAACAAGCAATTGAAACGTACGGACATTTGCTCGAACATATTGCAATTGAAAGAATTACAGTAGAATTTGAAAAATTGTTGACTGGTACATATTGTGCGAAGGGGCTTCACGAGTTAGTAGAAACGAAGCTATTTTCTCATCTCCCATATTTACAAATGTCAGAAGAAAAACTATTAAAAGCTACGCAGTATAAATGGGATTCTTTCGAAACAGACGTTGAGGCATGGGCATTTTTCTTATATTGTATTGGGGAAGAACATCCTTCTGTCTTTTTACGACAATGGAAGTTTTCAAATAAAAAAATTAAAGATATTGTAGCAGTTCTATTAGCAATCCGTTTTAGAAATAAAGCGGAATGGAATGCGGTCTTTCTTTATAAAACTGGGATTCACATCGCAGTAATGGCGGAGAGAGTATATGAAGCGATAATAGAAAGTTATGATTGCTCGTCTGTTAAACAAGTGGAAACATTATTTGAGTCATTACCTATAAAGAGTCGCCAAGAAATGAATGTGACGGGAAATGATTTATTAATTTGGACAGATAAAAAGCCAGGCCCTTGGGTTGCCGAAATGCTTCAAAAAATTGAAGAAGCGATTGTAGAAGGAAACTTAGCTAACGAGAAAGAGAATGTAAGGGAGTGGCTGCAAAGATGCAATCTACTATAAGAAAGCAGTTATTGCAAGTTTTTTCTGAAGCAGATGGTGAATTTGTATCTGGTCAAACACTTAGTGATAAACTTGGTTGTTCGAGAACCGCTATATGGAAGCATATGGAGGATCTGCGTAATGAAGGGTATGAGCTGGAAGCTGTACGTCGTTTAGGTTATCGGATTGCTAGTAAACCAGATAAAGTAACTGCTAATGAGATTCAATTGGGATTACAGACAGAGCGTATCGGTAGAACGGTGTATTTTGAAGAATCAGTTGAATCTACTCAGCATATTGCAGCACGACTTGCTTATGAAGGAGCAGAAGAGGGAACAATTGTCGTTGCAGAAGAACAAACAGCAGGTAGAGGACGTTTAAGTAGAAAATGGTATTCTCCAAAAGGCACAGGAATTTGGATGAGTATTATTTTGCGTCCATCTATTCCAGTTCACCATGCACCGCAACTTACTTTATTAGCAGCTGTTAGCGTAGCGCAAGCAATTGAAAAATGTACCAGTGTAAATGTAGGTATTAAATGGCCGAATGACATATTAATTCAAGGGAAAAAAGCTGTCGGTATATTAACGGAGATGCAAGCTGATCCAGATAAAATTAATGCTGTTATTATGGGATTTGGTATTAATGTAAATCAGAAACAAGAACATTTTGATGAGGAAATCCAGCAAATTGCAACTTCGTTAGCAATTGAATCGGGTAAGCCGATTGTTCGTGCGGAACTTATGCAACAAATTTTCTTACAACTAGAGAAATTGTATGAAGAGTATTTAAGAAATGGCTTCTCTGTTATTAAAATTCTTTGGGAAAGTTATGCAGTGAGTATCGGAAAAGAAATTACAGCTCGAACGATGAAGGAAACGATTACTGGGATAGCAAAAGGGATTACGGACGATGGTGTATTGCTACTTGAGGATCATCAAGGACAAATGCATCACATTCATTCTGCTGATATAGAAATTAAGTAAAAGAAGTTCCAATTTGGAACTTCTTTTACTTATCGGACATTTATAAATTTCACATATCGTAATGGAAGTAGAAAAGTATTTTTTCGAAAAAGTGTAGCAATTCCTTTTCTTAGTTTGCTATAATTAGTTCGAATATGGGCAGTATCAAAGCGAACTGCACCATTATTTAAAGCAGTATGAAAAAATAATAATTTGGATTCTGCCTTGATCCAATAACGGACTGGGACAGAGGGATGAATAATGCCGACTAACACACAACCCTTCTGCCCTTTTATGGCCAGAGGGGTTTTTTATATGATTTCGGCCATCTCCTCTCTCCTGCATAAAGGAGGAGTAGTTTTTGAAAACAAAAACAGATTTTTTGAAAATGAAAGAGCAAGGTGAGCCGATTACAATGCTAACGGCGTATGATTATCCATCTGCTAAATTAGCAGAAGAGGCTGGAGTTGATATGATTTTAGTTGGGGATTCTCTTGGGATGGTTGTACTTGGATATGATTCAACGGTTCCAGTAACAGTAGAGGATATGATCCATCATACGAAAGCTGTACACCGCGGAGCGAAAGAGACGTTTATTGTAACTGATATGCCATTTATGTCTTATCACGTATCATTGCAAGATACGATGATTAATGCACGCCGCATCGTTCAAGAGAGCGGGGCACATGCATTAAAAGTGGAAGGTGCTGGAGAAGTTATATCGACTATTCACTACTTAACGAATGCGGGAATCCCTGTCGTGGCACATTTAGGTTTAACTCCTCAATCTGTAGGAGTTCTAGGTGGGTATAAAGTACAAGGAAAAGATGCTGAAAGTGCAAAGAAATTAATAGAAGATGCAAAGAAATGTGAGGAAGCTGGTGCGATAGCGCTTGTGTTAGAGTGTGTGCCAATGCAGTTAGCAGAACTTATTTCAGAGCAATTAACAATTCCTACAATCGGAATTGGAGCAGGACGGAAAGTAGATGGGCAAGTACTTGTTTATCATGATCTTATCTCGTATGGCGTAAAACGTGTTCCGAAATTTGTGAAGCAATATACGTCTGTTCAAGAGGAGATTGTGCGAGGGATTTCGCAATACGTTGCTGAAGTAAAGACAGGGCAATTTCCTGAAGAAAAACATTCGTTCACAATGAAAGAGGAAGAATGCTTAGCGTTATACGGGGGAAAACAATAATGAAAATCATAACTACAGTGCAAGAGATGCAGCAAATTACGAGCGAACTTCGTGCAAGTGGAAAAAGTATTGGCTTTGTTCCAACGATGGGGTATTTACATGAAGGGCATGCTACTTTATTACGTAAGGCAAGAGGAGAAAATGAAATTGTAGTTTTAAGTGTATTTGTAAATCCATTGCAATTTGGACCAAATGAAGATTTAGATCGATATCCTCGTGATATTGATAGAGACGAAAGTGTAGCGAAAGAAAATGGTGTTGATTATTTATTTTATCCGAGTGTAGAAGAGATGTATCCAGCAGAACAAACAACAACAGTAGAGGTTGTGAAGCGTACGGACGTATTATGCGGCAAACAAAGACCTGGTCATTTTGCTGGTGTTGCTACTGTACTAATGAAACTATTTAATATTACAACGCCAGCTCGTGCTTATTTCGGTATGAAAGATGCACAGCAAGTTGCTGTAATTGAAGGGTTTGTAACTGATTTTAATATTCCAGTTACGATCGTACCAGTTGATATTGTAAGGGAAGAGAATGGATTAGCGAAAAGTTCTCGTAATGTGTATTTATCACAAGAAGAACGTGAAGAGGCTCCTCATTTATACCGCAGTCTATGTATAGCGAAGGAACGAATTGAGGCAGGCGAACACAATCCAGAAATCATTATGAATCTTGTGAAAGAGCATATTGAGAAGTATACGAAAGGCACTGTAGATTATGCTGATTTATATGCATATCCTTCATTGACAGCAATAGATAAAATTGAAGGACGAATCATTTTAGCAATTGCAGTTAAGTTTGAAAATGTACGATTAATTGACAATATAACATTAATGGGGAAATAGGGGGAGCAGCTATGTTTCGCACAATGATGAGAGCAAAGTTACATCGCGCAACTGTAACGGAAGCAAATTTAAATTATGTAGGTAGTATTACAATTGATGAAGATTTAATGGATGCGGTAAATATTATAGAAAATGAAAAAGTACAAATTGTAAATAATAACAATGGAGCTCGATTAGAGACATATGTTATTAAAGGAGAACGCGGTAGCGGCGTTGTTTGTTTAAACGGTGCAGCTGCAAGGCTTGTACAACCAGGTGATAAAGTTATTATTATTTGCTATGGTTTAGTGGCAGAAGAAAATGTTCATAAACAAGAACCGAAAATTGCAGTACTAGACGATCATAATCAAATTATTGAAATGTTAGGTGCTGAAAAAGCTGGCACGATATTATAAGTAGGAAAGCTATCTCTATTAAGGAGATAGCTTTTTTCTGTATCTTTTCATTAAGATGAGATAAAACGTGGTATAGTAACAATATATGAATTTTGTTGTTTGAAAGGTAAGAAATTGAGGTGTTACATATATGAGTAAGCGTTATGTCGTTGTTGATTTAGAGACGACAGGGAACTCCTGGAAAGATGGGAAGGATAAAATCACCCAAATTGCAGCTGTTGTAGTAGAAGATGGAGAGATATTAGAAATTTTCTCATCTTTTGTTAACCCGAAGAGAGAGATTCCCCTATTTATTACAGAATTAACAGGGATTGATGAAGATCTAGTAAAACAAGCCCCGTTATTCCGAGATGTAGCCCCGATGATTGTTGAGCTATTACAAGGTGCGGCTTTCGTTGCACATAATGTTCACTTTGATTGGAATTTTTTAAATGAAGAATTAAGGCAGGCTGGATATACAGAAGTACATTGTCCTAAAATCGATACAGTTGAATTGGCGCAAATTCTTTTGCCAACAGCCGATAGTTATAAATTACGTGATTTAGCCAAGAAACATGAATTAGAGCACGATCAACCGCATCGTGCGGATAGTGATGCTCTTGCGACAGCGGAGTTGTTTTTACAATTTTTAAATGAAATTGAAAATTTACCACTTGTCACATTACAATCGCTTTATGAATTAAGTGATGTTTTCCAAAGTGATATAGCTGATGTGCTTTCTGAAAATATTTTAAAGAAAATGATGCATGGTAAAGAAGAGACAGAGGGGTATGAAGTGTATCGAAATGTTGCACTTCGAAAGCGGAATTATTCCTTAAGTCTAAGTGAAACATGCTCATCTAAATTTGATGCGTTCTTACATAAGACAATGGATAAACTTGAATTAAACATGCCAAAGTTTGAAAAAAGAGAAAGCCAACAGCTTATGATGAAGGAAATATATACAGCTTTAAGAGACTCCAGGTTTTCACTTATTGAGGCAGGAACAGGTACGGGGAAGACTCTTGCATATTTACTTCCAAGTATTTATTTTGCAAGGAAAAAAGAAGAACCTGTCATTATAAGTACACAAACTGTACAACTGCAACAACAAATACTTGAAAAAGAAATTCCGTTATTACAAAAAATAATGCCATTTTCATTTGAGGTGGCTCTTCTGAAAGGAAGAAAGCATTATCTTTGTTTACACAAATTTGAATATGCTTTGCAAGAGGAAGAGAAAAATTATGATATGGCGCTTACGAAGGCGAAAATTTTAGTGTGGTTACTGCAAACTGAAACTGGCGATCGTGATGAATTAAATATTCCTGAGGGCGGAAAGTTGCTGTGGAATCGTATTTGCAGTGATGCATATAGCCCGGGCGGAATGCAAAGTAACTGGTTTAGTCGTTGTTTTTATCAGCGAGCGAAGAATAAAGCATTATTTGCAGATATTGTTATTACAAATCATGCGTTATTATTTCAAGATTTTTCAAGTGAAGAACCACTGTTTGCTTCATGTGAACATATTATTTTTGATGAAGCTCATCATATTGAAGAAGCGGCTAGTAGAACATTAGGTGAACAGTTCTCATGTATGTATTTTCAATTAGTTTTATCTCGTCTTGGTACGCTAGAAACAGATGATGTGCTGTCCAAAGTATATAAAATGATGAAAAAATCAGAGCAAGCCTCTCGTTCGATTTTTCGCATGATGAGTCATAGTTTGAAGGAACTGAAGTTTGATGCTGATGAACTATTCCAAATGTTACGTGCTTTCATATTTAAACAAACAAAGCAAGAACAAGGAGCGAGTAATATGCCGCTCGTTTATCGATATAACACGGAAGTGGAGCACGGTAAGTTATGGGATAGTATTACTGAATTAACAAATCGTTTTGTATATGAGTTAAGAAAATTAGTGACTACACTTGAGAAACAAGTTGATATACTGCAAAGTAAATTAGAGTGGGAGATGCATGTTGTTACAGGTGAATTTATGCATCTAATTGAGTTGTTGAGAAAGATGGCACAAGCATTACAATTACTCATATTAGAAAAAAATTCATACGTGACATGGATGGAGACCGAAACGAAGGGGACGATTCATTCAACAGTTTTATATGCGCAGCCTGTTCATATTGGTGAAAGATTTGCTGATGAATTTTTAACGCAAAAAAAGAGTGTTATTTTCACATCAGCAACGCTAACAGTTAACGATACATTCGACTATATAAAAGAGGAGCTAGGCTTACATGACTTTGCTCCAAATACATTAAAGGTTCCGTCGCCGTTTCATTTTGAAGAACAAATGAAATTAATGGTTTCAACGGATGTACCTTTTATTAAGCAAGTTAGTAATGAGGAATATATTGAATCCGTATCGGAACATATTGCAAAAATAGCGAAGACTACAAAAGGTAGAATGCTCGTTTTATTCACTTCGTATGAAATGTTAAAAGAAGCGTATACGCATTTGAAAAACGATGATGCATTAGAAGAATATTTATTGCTAACACAAAGTGTGAATAATAGAAGTCGAAGTCGCTTAATCCGTAAATTTCAGGAGTTCGACAAATCGATTTTGTTAGGAACAAGCAGTTTTTGGGAAGGGATAGATATTCCAGGAGATGCCTTGAGTTGTCTTGTTATTGTCCGTCTCCCATTCACACCTCCTCATCAGCCGATGATGGAAGCGAAAGGTGAGTGGTTAAAAAATCAAGGAGAAGACGTATTCGCTAAGTTAGCGCTCCCGCAAGCGATATTACGTTTCAAACAAGGATTTGGTCGTCTTATTAGAACAAATACAGATACGGGAACGGTATTTGTGTTAGATCGTCGCTTGACAAGCTCTTCCTATGGAAAACGATTCTTACAATCAATCCCGACTGTCCCGCTCTATGAAGGACCGTTAGAAGAATTGTTAGAGCAATTAGAAGAACGGCCAAATAAATAAAAATTGGAAGAAAAATACGCCTGAAGTACATTTAAACTTCAGGCGTAAAAAATGTGGGTAGGAGGAATTTTATTTTTCTTACTTCTTGTATACAAAATGTATTGCTTTTCGATTTGAAACCTTTTTTTGCTGTACATGTCCTGCTATAATAGATGGGTGATGAAGCAGGGGTTGTAAAGAATGTACTCTTATTGTAACCGCATTGCGTTCTTCTATAATTAGAAATTTTTGTGTAACGGAGGAGTTTTTTCATGGAGAAGAAAATTGAAGTACTATCAACGACGCGTATTAAATATTCGTCTGACTTGTATAAAATTGTTGATAGCTTGAATCGTACGTTAAAAGAGCAAGACCTCATGTTCGGATTAGCATTAGACGAAAAAGACAAAGAAACAGCTGTATTTACGATTTACAGAACGTAGTGATACAATGAAAAAGTGGATCTTTGCAATCATTATCGTTATCGTTGCTAGTGGAATATATGGGGCATATGTTTATAATAAAGCGATGGAAAATAAAATTCCAAAAGAATCAAAGGTTGTAGAAATTGCAAAAGAAAAGGCAAAACTTACAAAGGTAAAATCTGTTGATTATTTTAATGGGAAATCTTCATATACCGTCGTACAAGGTACAGATGAAAAAGGAGAACAAATCATTGTTTGGGTGCCTGAGAAAAAAGGAGATACTATAGTAAGAAAAAAGAGCGAAGGTATTTCTGAAAAAGAAGCTATACAAAGAACGGCTGAACAGGTCGACGATGGAAGTAAAGAATCAAAAAGCAAACCAAAAGAAATCTTAAAAGCAAAATTAGGCGTTGAAAACAATATACCATTATGGGAAGTTACATATATTGATGATGAAAATCGTTATAGTTACTACTATCTTGAATTTAAAGATGGCAAGTTTTTAAGACGATATAGCATTGAAAAATAGATGTAGGGGGAACAGCAAATGAAATTAGCAAAGCGAGTAGCTGCTTTAACACCGTCTTCAACTTTAGAAATTACAGCAAAGGCACAAGCATTAAAAGCGGAAGGTCATGATGTAATTGCATTAGGGGCAGGAGAACCTGACTTTAATACGCCAGAACATATTATGGAAGCCGCACATAGAGCGATGTTAGAAGGACATACGAAATATACACCAACAGGTGGATTACAATCGTTAAAACAAGAAATCGTTAAGAAATTTACTCGCGATCAAGGGATAGCGTATGATCCATCTGAAATTATTGTATGTAATGGTGCCAAGCATGCATTATATACATTATTCCAAGTGTTACTTGATGAAGGAGATGAAGTTATCATCCCAACTCCTTATTGGGTAAGTTATCCTGAGCAAGTAAAGCTTGCTGGTGGTAAGCCAGTTTATGTAGAAGGTCTAGAAGACAATGAGTACAAAATTACAGCAAAGCAGCTGCGTGAGGCAATTACAGAGAAAACGAAAGCAGTTATTATTAATTCACCGAGCAATCCAACAGGAATGATTTACAGCAAAGAAGAATTACAACAGCTTGGAGAAGTATGTTTAGAACATGATATCTTAATCGTTTCTGATGAAATTTATGAAAAATTAATTTATGGTGATGCAGAATATACTTCAATTGCCCAGCTTTCTAATGCATTAAAAGAACAAACACTTATTATTAATGGTGTATCTAAATCTCATTCTATGACAGGGTGGCGTATTGGATATGCAGCAGGAAATAAGCAGCTTATTAAAGCGATGACGAACTTAGCGAGTCATAGTACGTCAAACCCTACTTCAATTGCTCAATACGGTGCAATTGCTGCATATGCAGGCTCACAAGAACCTGTAGAAACGATGCGTCAAGCATTTGAAGAAAGATTGAACATTATTTATGATAAATTAATTCAAATTCCTGGTTTCACTTGCATCAAACCACAAGGTGCATTTTACTTATTCCCAAATGTAAAAGAAGCTGTAGCGTTAACTGGATATGAGACAGTTGATGACTGGGCAAAGGCATTATTAGAAGAGGAAAAAGTGGCTCTTGTTCCAGGGACAGGATTTGGTGCACCAAATAACGTTCGACTATCGTATGCGACATCTCTTGAGCAAGTAGAGAAGGCATTGGAACGAATTCATACATTTATGAAAAGTAAAGTGCAGGCTTAATCGGCTGTTCCTTGTATTAAACACAAAAAAACCTCCCTACATATAGGGAGGTTTTTTGACGAATTGTGGCAAAAAGAAATAGCTAAAGGTGTGTTATACTAGAGAGCGAGGTGTTTGGTGATGAAAAAGAAAATGATGTTACAATGGTTTGAACAGGGAAGCATAGCGATTCCTAAATTGCTTATGATGCATTATAAAAAGCTAGGTTTAAATGAAACGGAATTTATGGTGGTACTTCATGTACATACATTTTTAGAATCAGGTAATTCGTTCCCGACTCCTTCAGAGATTTCAGAACGGATGACGATAACAGAAATGAAATGTATGGAAGTGATTCAGACATTAATTCAAAAAGGTTTTTTAGCACTAGAAGGTGGACAAAGATCTGAAGCGATGATGTGTGAAAGTTATTCTTTACAACCACTATGGGAAAAAATATTGCACTTTTTAATGAATGAATCTATAGAAGAAGAGCAACAAGAAAAAAAACAAATTCAAGTAAATTTATATACAGTATTTGAAAAAGAATTTGGAAGACCACTTTCGCCATTTGAATGTGAAACATTGGGAATGTGGGAAGATCAAGATCAACATCATCCGAATTTAATTCAAGCGGCTCTTCGGGAAGCTGTTATGAGTGGTAAACTTAATTTCAGGTATATTGATCGTATCTTATTTGAGTGGAAAAAGAATGGAATTAAAACGGTGGATCAAGCGCAAAATCAAGGCCAGAAATTTAGAGCGAATCAACAACGTACACAACAAACGACAAAACAAGAGACGAAATTTACTGGGAAAGTGCCTTTTTATAATTGGTTGGAGCAGTAATGTAGGAGGAAAGATATGTTGAACAAAACGCAAATTCGTTATTGTCTAGATACAATGGCAGATATGTATCCAGATGCGCATTGTGAATTAATTCATGATAATCCATTTGAACTTGTAATCGCAGTGGCATTATCTGCGCAATGCACAGATGCACTTGTAAATAAAGTGACGAAAAACTTATTTCAAAAATATAAAACACCAGAAGATTATTTAAGTGTGCCTTTAGAAGAATTACAACAAGATATACGTTCAATTGGATTGTATAGAAACAAGGCAAAAAACATTCAAAAATTATGTCAAATGTTACTTGATGATTATAACGGAAAAGTTCCAGAAGACCGTGACGAGCTGACGAAGTTACCAGGTGTAGGGAGGAAGACAGCGAATGTAGTTGTTTCGGTTGCGTTTGGGATTCCAGCAATTGCTGTTGATACGCATGTAGAGAGAGTGAGTAAGCGCTTAGCGATTTGCAGATGGAAAGATTCAGTTTTAGAGGTGGAAAAAACGTTGATGAAGAAAATTCCAATGGATGAATGGGGAGTGACGCATCATCGTATGATATTCTTTGGACGTTATCATTGTAAAGCGCAACGTCCACAATGTGAAAAGTGCCCGCTATTAGATGTATGCCGTGAAGGGAAAAAGCGGATGAAGGGGAAATAAGGGATGGAGAGAGTTGTAGAAGTACCGAAAACGTTCCGATATTTACCGTTTTTTGAAGAGGATGTAAAATCGATTACGTATCATACTGATCAATCTTTTGAAGAAATAATACAAAAGATTTATTTTATATTTGATATAGAAAAACAGTATGAGCCATGGAATGAACTTGAAAAAAGTATTCCAGCGGTGTTAAATACATGGAAAACGAAACAAGACGAAATTGCTACGCTATTTCGAAACAGAAAAAAACAAGAAGCTGAGGGACCGATGATTCTTTTTGCAGCTCACTTGCTATCGGTTGTATATTGGCTAAATGAGCAACCTGTTCATGGTTTGAATGAAATGCAAGTAAATACGAATAAATTGGAAGTACAACCTGTTAATTTTATGGAGCGATATTCATTTATTATCAAGAAACCAAGTAATTATCATTCTTATATTCAATTAGCACAGTTGTATATCGAAATAGAGAAGCTACATGTAAAGAAAATCATAACAAAAAAGAAGTCCATTTCTCGTTAGGAGAAATGGACTTCTTTTATTATGATTCTGTTGTAACAACATTTCCGTCTGCGTGCGGAGTAGTATCTCCTCCGCTATGCGGTTGTTCTTGTTGGTGATTCTGTTGTTCCTGTTGTTTATGCTCTTCTTCAGCTTTCTTTCTAGCTTCTTCCTCAGCTTTTTTCTGAGCCTCTTGTTGTTTACGCTGCTCTTCTTCAGCTTTCTTCTGAGCTTCTTCTTGCTGTTTGCGTTGTTGCTCTTGCTGTTGTTGCTGTTGCTGTTGTTGTTGTTGCTGTTGTTGTTTACGTTGTTCTTCTTCAGCCTTTTTCTTAGCGTCTTCTTGTTTTACCTTATCTTCATTGGCCTTTTTCTGGGCGTCTTCTTCAGCTTTTTTCTTAGCGTCTTCTTCAGCCTTTTTCTGAGCCTCTTCCTCAGCTTTTTTCGCGTCTGGAGTTCCTCCAGGAGCGGTAAAGGATGCACCGACTGCAGGGCTTGTTCCAGTACCTTTTTTCGCTACTACAGAGAAGCTGTAAGTAACACCTGGTTTAATGCCTCCGAGGGTAGCTGTTGTACCACTTACTGATAAGCTACCACTAGTACCGTCAGTAGCTTTATAACTTGCGGCATACGCATCAACCTCTGATGGTCCAGACCAGTTTAGTGTAACTGTGCTAGACCCATCGAAAGCGACATTAAGGCCACTAGGCGGATCTACTTTAATTTGTTTAACTGCATCTTTTTTTGCACCTTTTACATATAATTCTTCATTTAATTCTTGTACAGAAGAAGGGCGCTCGAAACGAGATTTATCTGTAGCAAATTTGCTCATCATCACTTGGAACATTTGCTGAGCAATTCTAGTAGAACGATCTCCAATGTAATTTTCTTTACTATCTTTTTCGTACCCAGTCCATACAGCCATTGTATATTGAGGTGTATACCCTGCAAACCAACTATCTCTGTTTGCATCTGCTGGGATGTCATATTTTTCAATAACAGATTTATCAAAGTTTTGTGTTCCTGTTTTACCAGCAACGTCAAAACCGGGAACATAAGCCGTTGGCCCAGTACCGCCACTACCAGGTTTTACAACATCACGAAGTACATCGGTAACCATGTAAGCTGTATAATCGTGCATTGCTCGTTTTTCTTTCGGTTTAAAGCTTTTCTTTTTCCCATCTGGGAAAATAACTTCTTTAACGAAATGAGGCTTATTGTACATACCGTCATTTCCAAATGCTGCATAAGCTCCAGCGACATCTAACGGAGAGCTTTCATTACTACCGATTGCAGTTGATTCAAAAACAGTATCATCTTTAAATGTCATGCCTAGACCTTTGGCGAATTCTTTTGACTTATCAAGCCCGACCGCTTGAGCTGTTTTTAAAGCAGGAATATTTAAAGATTTTTTTAGTGCGTCACGTAGGGACACATCTCCTTTATAACTGTTTGTAGCATTTTTAATTTTTGTACCATTAGAGTATGTGTACTCTGAGTCATTTAATTGATGGTACGTAGACCATTGTAGATTTTCAATAGCTGGACCATAGTCAAAAATAGGTTTCATTGTTGAACCGACCTGACGTTTTAAATCGATAGCCATGTTGTGTCCTTTAAATGTTGATTTGTTTTCTTTACGACCGGCACCGACTGCACGAACTTCTCCAGTTTTCGTATCCATAAATACAAATGAACCTTGGAATTGATCATTTGGATATTTAATAAGATTTCCATCCATTATTTTATCTGCATAGTCTTGAGCTTCAAGGTCAATATTTGTTTGAATTATTAAACCATCAGAGCCAATATTCACATCAGGTATCTCTTTTTCTACTTCTTTGAAAACGGCATCTAAATACGCTTGATATGGCATTTCAGTTGCATCTGAAGACGGAAGAAGTCCCTCTGTTACAGGGATTTGCATTGCGTCATTCATTTCTTGTTTCGTTATATAACCATGCCGATTCATTAATGTTAATACGACATTACGACGTTTCGTTGCTCGATCAACGTTTTCTTCTTTTGTTGGATCATAAATGTTAGGACCTTGGGGTAAACCGGCGAGCATTGCAGCTTCATGTAATTGTATGTTTTTTAAATCTTTGCCGTAATATTTTTTAGCTGCTGTTGAAATACCATAAGAGCGATTACCTAGGTTAATCTTATTTAAGTACATTTCTAAAATTTCATGTTTTGAATACTGCTGCTCTAACTTATAAGATAAGTACCATTCCTGCACTTTTCTTTTTGCAGTTTTGTCCATCGTTAGAAAATAGTTTTTAACTACTTGCTGTGTAATCGTACTACCACCTTGTGATCCGAAACCACCAGTGACATTTTCCATAACTGCTTTTCCAGTACGTATAAAATCAATTCCATTATGATCGTAGAAGCGAGCATCCTCAGTCGCAAGGAATGCACTTTCCACTACTTTTGGAATTTGATCGTATGTAACATGGGTTCGTTTTTCAGCACCATATTCATAGAAGAAATTTCCGTTTTTATCAAGAAACTTTGTTGATAAAGGATTGACAAGTTTTGATTTGTCTAATTTTGGAGCGTCCTTTACCATAACAAAGAAAGCCGAAACGCCAGCTACGAGACCGACGATACCAAGAAGTAGACAACCTATAAGAAATTTCTTGAAAAAGGAACCTTTTTTCTTTGGCTTTTCTTCTTTATTTGTTTCTTTCGTTTGATTTTTTACATGATTTCGTTCTGTACGAGAACGATAATTATCTGACATTATACTTTCTCCTACCTTTCATTCTCTCCCCCAAAAGTCGAAAAAAGAGCCTTAGTGATGACTCTATCACGAAAAATAAACCGTGTCTAGTACACGGATATAATCAATCCGAGGGTGATAACCGCATGATAATAAAGATCCATGCGCTTCTATTTCTTGTTTTGTAATCGATTTACGTCCACCTGTATTTTGACGATTCCAAAATGCAATAATATGTTTTGAATCTAATAAATAAAGTTCATCAAAAAGTGTAAATTTAATAATAACAAATGCAATTCCGTTATGAGCGATTACTTGCTTCATATGTTCAATTTGATGAAGGTGGAAGTTTTGAAGGGGAAAACTGGTTTTATTTTTTGTTTCTTTCGCTTCAAAATCGATGTATTTCCCTTTGTATACACCGTTGTAATCTGTTGTAGAAGGTTGTTTGAAATACGCTTCTTTTACCACAGCAGCACTTCGAGCGGGGTAATCTACTTTTACAATTTGAAGAGGTGTAGGTTTTTTATGTACGCATGCAATATTATGGGTTAAGTAATATTGATTTGTGTCATTCAATTCCTCTTCAAGGGACATACCTCTATTACTATAAGTATGTTTTTTAACTGGTGTTTTATGAGGGTGTGAAGCTTGATCGTACCTTTTTCCATTTGGGTAACGAATGGTCATATTGTGTCCACTCCCAACTTGTTAAGAATTACTTACAAAGGTGATTATATCAAAAAATGAAAAAAGATGTGACCTTTTTCAAGAAAGGTATGGTACTTATTCATGTTTAGCTGGCACGATTACGAAAAAATTAAACAAAATCGCAATGATTATGTTTGCACAGAAGATGAAAAAGCTATAGTTAACAATATTAAGGAGAGAACAGATATAGCTAATGTAGATAATATTTCACGTACACAATCTTACCAAGAATATTATTTGAGAAATAAAGAAATTCGATGGTCTTTTTTAGCGAGTATGGTCTCAAGGAATGGAGGCTGGAACATGACAGATCTAGAAGGGAAGTACTATTCTAATGTTCTATCTCCAACAGTAAAGAAACATTTGTTTCTCACGTACGAAAAGGCTAATTGGCTTATTTTCTTAGATGCCTTCCCTCAACTATTACTATATGAGGAAAGTAAAAGGAGATGTGTACCTCTTTTCCATTTGTTACAATTTTTCAACACATCAATTTTTATGGAAAGAGAATGGATATGTTTCTGGGAGAAAAGAGATGTAATAAGGCTAATGACGGCCCTTATTATAAATGAACAAAATATAATTCAAAAACCAGTAATTGAGAATACATATTTTCAAAAACATGTATTTGATACCGCTTTGTTTAAATTTCAAGAAATATTTCACGTTAGTGCAGTTGTTTTTCCAACGGTGGAAGGGAGAATATATGGGTTTTCAGTTTATCAATTTGAAACGTTACAAAAACGTATAGAACTTGGGAAAAAACTAGCTTGGTTATTGTATCATCCAAAGTATAGGGATTTGTTTTATAAATTTGCATTACAAACTAGGCATACAGGATCGAGGATGGATTATGAATGCTACCTAAAGGGGATTAGAAAGTCAGGTACGCTGGCTCTAAGAGATGTGTATACGATTGTTACTCATGAAAAAATAATTGAAAAAGATTGGTTTAGTGAAGGGCTAGAAACGAATTCATTATTTTTATTTGAAAAACCTAAAGGGGAAATTAATATAACAGAATGGTATAGAAAGAAGCGAGAGCAAATACATACTCTTTCTATATTAAATAGTTTTGTCAAAAGAATCGATGAGTTCATGATATAATTAAAAAGAAGTCCCGCCTTCATTTAGGAAGGCGGGACTTCTTAATTAAAAGTAATATGCTCTATAACAAATTACTTTTGATTCCGCTATTTGCGGGCATTACGGCTTTAACCTCAAAGCTTAGCGAAAGCAAAGAGGTTGAGCTTAGGTCGGAAAATAGCTGTTTGTAAGAGTCACTCAGATTAAAGTGTCACTTTATGTAGCAGGGAAATTTGGACCATCAAGCTTTGGATTACCAGTCTCAGGTTTGTTTTGTTGTTTGTTTTGATTTTTCTTTTTTTCGTTTTTGTTTTTTGCCATCGTAATACACCTCCTTTTTGTATTGTTACCATTTCTATAAATGGCATGCAAAATGATTTCTTTGACGAATATCAACTAGTTTTGTCATGTGGGCAGGAGTGATCGATAAATCGGCGAAATTACATGACAAAGGAAAGGCAAAGAAGGGGGCGTTTTATTTATGGCGATGGTTCAGAAGGAAGATGTTATGAAAAAAATGGATCAAATGTTAAGTTCTCTCGATTTGCTGGAAATGAATATTGGGATTAGAATAAATCATGCGTTGAAGGATAAGCGTGAAAAAATATGCAATAAGATAGAAATAACAGAAATGCATATCGAGCATATGGAAAATAAATTAGTGCATCACGAAGAAAAAGGGAGTTGGGTAAAGACATTTCAAAACGTCGTAGTGAGTGCATAGTAAGGTGGGAATAAAATGGAGTATGAAGCATTAATCCAGTCCTCGGAAAAGTTAATGCAGTATAATGATGAAGCGAATGTGAAAAAAAGAGAAGTTGATGAGTATGATTTTTATAAGGATATGAAGCCGTTTGTTGATACTGTAGATGAAGAGTTAGAGCTGTGGAAAGACTTAGCTTATAGGTGGATCAAGAAAGAAAGACCTAAGTATATACATGTACAACAAATTGATCAAGTGTACGATAATTTACAAACTAATGTACTACAATGCTTTGTAAATAAGGGAAAAGGTAAACGTTTCTTTGAAACTCATCAAGCTATTTCGTATACTTTGCAAAATATCGTAGAGCAATGTAAGTAACAAGAGGGAAAAACCCTCTTGTTTTTTTATGCCTCTGTTACTGTTGTAGGTTTTGTTGCACCGTTTATTTCTAATTCTCGTATTAATGTTCGGTAATCTGATATACATATTTTTCCTTCTAAATAACAATGTCTTGCAAAGTCTAACAGTTCATTCGGATTTTCTGTGCAATACCCCTTTTTTTGAGAAAACGCTTGTTTTAAATCCCCTAATACCATGTTGATTCCTCCCCCATGAGAATCTTCTTCCTTATTATCATAGCATGGAAGGGCTTTCTTTCTAATTTTTTTAAAAATTTAAACTTCCGACAAAAACAGACAGATACTCCTTCACACATTTTATTTTATAGGTACATATTCTATATGTAGAAACTTATGTGAAGGAGGAGAGAATGCATGTTTCAACAACCTAATGTATATCAGCAAGCAAACCCGTACACGCAGCAAAATATGTACCAATATAATGAGGATACATATTTAAGATATAATATGTATCCTTTCGAACCTTATTATGGAAATCAAAATTATTATCAGCCATTTGAAGTGTCGTTTATGAATCAACCGCAACAAACGCATATGAGTCAGCCGCAGCAAATGTATACGAATCAACCGCAACAAACGCATATGAATCAGCCACAGCAAATGTATACGAATCAACCACAGCAAATGTATACGGATCAACCGCAACAAATGTATATGAATTCACAATACTACATGCCACCAACTCAATATGGAAATCAACAGGCTATGTTTTATCCACCAAAACAACCATACCCAACAATGAATAAACAAAAGCAACAGCAACCAAGTCAGTTTTCTAGTTTTGTTTCACAATTTAAAACATCAGATGGTAACTATGATGTGAATAAAATGATGAATACGGCTGGACAAATGATGAATGCGATGAATCAAGTGACGGGGATTGTTAAGCAAGTCGGGGGGTTCTTTGGTAAAGGATAGTAGGGTGTTGTCCGTAATGTATATGATGAATGAAATGCAGCACTAGACAAATTTCTGTGAAATAAATGGGTATATATAACAAGCGGCCTTACCTCCTTTCTCATATTGTAAAGTGTAGTCAGATTTTTTTAATGAGAGAGGAGAGAAAAACTATGCATCATTGTCATCCTTGCTTTGGAGGGCATAAGCCAACAGGACCTATTTGTACAACTGCTCCTGTCATTCATCCGACGAAACAATGCGTAACACATTCTTTTTCAACAACGGTGGTGCCACACATTTTCCCAACGCATACAACACATGTACACCATCAACAAATTAAAAATCAAGGCTTCTTCCCACAAACAAACTCGAACGTAAATGTTGTGGACCCTGGTGATCCAGGATTTGTTGGTGGATTCGGTGGTGGATTCGGTGGTGGATTCGGCGGTGGATTCGGCGGTGGATTCGGTGGTGGATATGGACCATGTGGTCATGGCCATCATCACCACGGGCATCAAATATCTCCATTTGGACCAGGACCGAATGTATCTCCGTTTGGACCAAATATCGGACCAAATGTTGGTGGAATGTTTAAAAAGTAAATGATATGTTAGAACTAGCAAAATGCTAGTTCTTTTTTTGTAATTGGAGTGTTGGTATGAAAGTTGTTGCTGTAACAGGATATAAGCCATTTGAACTTGGAATATTTAAAAATGATCATCCAGGAGTAGAATGTATAAAAAAGGCGTTGCATCGTAAATTAACTGCCTTTGTAGAAGAAGGTTTGGAGTGGGTTATTATAAGTGGCCAGTTAGGAGTCGAGTTATGGGCTGCTGAAGTTGTTTTTGAGATTCAAGTAGAGTATCCGGATTTGAAATTAGCGGTATTTACCCCTTTTTTAGAGCAAGAAGAAAATTGGAAGGAAGATAACCGTGAATATTACGAGCATATTCTTTCGCAAGCAGATCACATTGATAGTATTACGAAACGGAAGTACGAAAGCCCAGAGCAATTTAAATTAAAGAATCAATTTTTTATTGAAAAAAGCGATGCGCTTTTAGCGGTATATGATGAAGAAAAGCCTGGGAGCCCGAAATATATTGTAGAAGTAGCAAAGAAAAAAGGAGAAATAGAAAATTATCACAGTTATTTCATTCTTTTTTCTGATTTACAAGATATAATAGAAGAGGAACAGTGGAATAATGCAGAGTAATATGTAATATAGTGCTCGTATATATGATTGACAAAAGGCGTTGTTTCTGAAAAAATTTAGTTAATGAAAGTTTTGGCAAAAATTTGAGGTGAAGAAAATGATTTCGGATAAAATTAAATTAACGGCGAAAGATATTTTAGAAAAAGAATTTAAAACAGGTATGAGAGGTTATCAGCAAGAAGAAGTAGATAAGTTTCTTGATATGATTATTAAAGATTATGAAGCTTTTCATAAGGAATTTGATCAATTAAAACAACAAAATGCTCGTTTGAAACGTGAATTAGAAGAACAGAAAGTAGCGGCAACACAAGTTCCGCAACAACCGGTACAAGCACCAGTTGCACAACCAGTATATAACAATACGAATACGGATATTTTAAAACGTCTATCTAATTTAGAAAAAGCTGTATTTGGAAGCAAGTTATACGAATAATTTAAGGTAACAAAAAGGTTAAAGCATTTTACATAGAAAAAAACATTGCAAAATCTTTTTGTTTCCACTATACTAATGTTTGTCATAACGTTTGGGTAATCGCTGCAACGCCAACGTTGTAGAGGAAAGTCCATGCTCGCACGGCCTGAGATGGTCGTAGTGTTCGTGCCTAGCCAAGTCATAAGCTAGGGTATTCTGGCTGTGAGGCTAGTTTAACGGCAGGGAAAAAACCTAAGTCCTTTCGGATATGGTTTGACTACCTTTAAAGTGCCACAGTGACGAAGTCCTTGAAGAAATGATAGGAGTGGAACGAGGTAAACCCCACGAGCGAGAAACCCAAATAATGGTAGGGGAATCTTTCCTAAGGAAATGAACGATGGGAAAGGACAGGTTTTCGTAACCTGTAGATAGATGATTACCACCGGAGTACGAGGCGTGGGCCGTTTGCAGTACAAAGGAACAGAACATGGCTTACAGAACGTTATGAACCAACTATGAAATAACTCAGCTCTCCTTTGTTAGAGGAGGGCTTTTTATTTGTATGAAGTTATAAATAGTGAGTTAAAATGGTAAATGAGAAGATTCTTCGTAATATGTAATAATTAATAGGACAACATGTTATTAATTATTGTTTGATTATACATAAGAGGTGAATGCAAATGGGAAAAGTTACTTTAATTGCAACAGCGGCAATGGGTATTGAAGCGTTAGTTGCCCGAGAAGTTCGCGATCTTGGTTACGAATGTGAAGTGGAAAACGGAAAGGTAACGTTTGAAGCGGATGAAAAAGCGATTTGTCGTACGAATTTATGGTTACGTACTGCGGACCGTGTGAAAATTAAAGTCGGTGAATTTAAAGCAACGACATTCGATGAGTTATTTGAAAAAACAAAAGCGTTAAACTGGGGAGATTATATTCCAGAGAACGGAGAATTCCCTGTTATCGGAAAATCTTTGAAATCAACATTATTTAGTGTATCAGACTGCCAACGTATTGTTAAAAAGGCTGTCGTTGAGAAATTAAAAACAACATATAGACGTACAACATGGTTTGAAGAAGATGGTCCGTTATTCCGTATTGAGATTGCAATGTTGAAAGATATTGCAACGTTAACAATTGATGCGAGTGGTGTAGGTCTTCATAAACGTGGGTACCGTCTTGAGCAAGGTGAAGCGCCTTTAAAAGAAACATTAGCCGCGTCTTTAATTAAGTTAACAAACTGGAAGCCGGATCGTCCTTTCGTTGATCCTTTCTGTGGATCTGGAACAATTCCAATTGAAGCTGCATTAATTGGACAAAATATCGCACCAGGATTTAACCGAGGCTTTGCATCGGATGAATGGGGCTGGGTTGGTAAACAAAATTGGCGCGAAGCTCGTCAAGAAGCTGAAGATTTAGCAAATTATGATCAACCATTGCAAATTATTGGATCAGATATCGATCACCGTATGATAAGAGTTGCCCAAGATAACGCAGAAGAAGTTGGATTAGGGGATCTTATATCATTTAAACAAATGCAAGTAAAAGATTTCACGACAAAAGAGGATTATGGCTATGTTGTAACGAATCCTCCATACGGAGAACGTTTAAGTGAAAGAGCGCTTGTTGAAAAATTATATAAAGAAATGGGAGAGGTATTCCGCCCATTAGATACGTGGTCAATGTATTTATTAACAAGTTATGAAGCATTTGAGAAGTGTTACGGAAAAGATGCATCGAAGAAGCGTAAGTTGTTTAACGGCTTTATCCGTACAGATTACTACCAATACTTCGGAAAACGTCCACCGCGTAACTCATAGTATAAAACTCCTCCGGCGCGCATATACTGGCTATTATGTAATGCGTAAAAGGAGGAAGCGATATGGATGGTTTCCAATTATCAATGATTCAAAAGGCTATTCACCGTACGTATGATGAGCTCGGAAAAGAAGTGGATAGTCACGGCGTAATTGCGGATGAAATACAAAAAGCGCAGGAAGAGTATTTATCGGCACTGTCACATGAAACAGCGATTGATAAACGGTATTTAAAGTCATTAATATAGAAAAAAATTTTCCTTTTTCGAAAGGAAAATTTTTTTCGTGTATTTTTATGTATCACAACAGGGGGAAAGCAACTGCGCGCGTATGAGTAGCAGTTGCTATATCTTTTTATAGAAAAACTTTTTGGTTGGAGGCTAAGGATGTTTACTGAGAAGAGGTTACCATTTGAAGTAGGAAAACAAGATAATTTTTATGATAAGTTGAATGAGTGGATTGGAGATGTATTTTACGACATCCTTCCGGAAAAAGGCTTCGAAGAACGTGATGAGCAAATTTTTATGGCGTTTCAGTTAGAACGTGCTTTCCAAGAGAAGAAAGTTATGTTTGCAGAGGCGGGAGTAGGAACAGGGAAAACAATTGTATATCTTCTATATGCAATTTGTTACGCGCGTTATACTGGAAAACCGGCTATTATCGCTTGCGCAGATGAAACGTTAATTGAGCAGCTTGTGAAAGAAGAAGGAGACATTGCTAAGTTATCTGAAGCATTAGGACTATCTGTTGATGTTAGACTTGCGAAATCAATGGATAATTATTTATGTTTACGTAAACTTGAAGATGTTATGAGTGGACGAGCTCCAGAAGTAATTGAAGATGTATATTACGAATTACCTCAGTTCGTATTCGATCATGGTACGATGCAAAACTTTACTCACTATGGTGATCGAAAAGAATTTCCACTATTAAATGACGAGGAATGGTCAAAAGTAAACTGGGATTACTTCCAAGATTGCTTCACTTGTGATTCTCGTCATCGTTGTGGTCAAACACTTTCTCGTGAACACTATCGTAAAGCTGCAGATCTAATTATTTGTTCTCAAGACTTCTATATGGATCATATTTGGACGTATGATGCTCGTAAACGTGAAGGGCAAATTCCGTTATTACCTGAAAGTAGCTGTGTTGTATTCGATGAAGGACATCTTGTGGAGTATGCAGCGCAAAAAGCTTTAACATATCGTTTAAAGCAAACAATGATGGAACAACTTTTAACGAGATTGTTACAAAACGATATTCGTGAAGAGTTTGCACATTTAGTAGAAGAAACAATTTGGCAAACTGAACGATTCTTTGAGGTACTACAAGAGAATAAAAAGGAAATTGAAGGTTCTGATCGTTTAGAAATTACTGTAACGGAAAAGGTAACTGCTGAAGCGAATAGACTTTATGCAAAAATCGGTGAGGTTGGTGACGCATTAGTATTTGAAAGTGAAATGCATACAGTAAACACATACGATTTAAATATCGTTGATGAGCATTTAGATGTGTTAGAGCACTCACTTCGTCTTTTCATGCACGAGAAAAATGTAATTACGTGGGGTGAAGAAGGTGATGGTGCCTTTACGTTAGTTATTATGCCGCGTGCAGTTGAAGAAGTGTTACAAGAAAAAGTATTCTCGAAGAAGATTCCGTATATTTTCTCTTCTGCGACATTATCGGACAACGATTCGTTCGCATTTACTGCAAATAGTCTAGGGGTAAAAGATTACTTATCATTCTCAGTTGCTTCGCCGTTTGATTATGAAGAGCAAATGACAGTAAATTTACTTCCGTGTGCGGAAGTAAATGAATGGGAAAGAAAGTGTCAATATACACTTGAAAATATACAAAAAACAAATGGACGTACACTCGTATTATTCCGTACAACGCAAGAACTTGCAGCGTTTAAAGAATATGTAAGTAAAGAGCAAATGTCAGTTCCGTTCCTATATGAAGGAGATCAAGAAATTAGTCAGCTCGTTTCTCGTTTCCAAAATGAAGAAGAGACTGTACTTTGTGCCGTTCATTTATGGGAAGGTTTAGACATTCCAGGTTCATCATTATCACATGTTATTATTTGGTCATTACCATTCCCTCCAAACGATCCTGTGTTTGAGGCGAAGCGTAAACATGTAAATGATCCATTCTGGGACGTAGATGTGCCTTATATGATTTTACGTCTTCGTCAAGGAATTGGACGTTTAATTCGTACAAGTGAAGATAAAGGTGCTATATCATTATTCTTATCAGAAAGTGAAGATGAAAAAGTGATAGAAGCAGTGAAGAAAGTGCTTCCGGTAGAAGGAAAAGTACTATAAGTGAAAAAATATTTGTTATAGGAAAAAGCTTGGCGCTTGCCAAGCTTTTTTTCTATTAGAAAAGGAATTTATGTTTTAATGTCGAAATAATTTTGAGGTAGAAAAAGGAGGTTTTTTATACTATGACAGTTGCTACACATGAAGTAGAAAAACAATTTTTAGCATATGTGAAGAAGATAGGGAATTATGGGGAAGCATTAAGTTTAATGTTTTGGGATTTAAGAACAGGTGCACCAAAGCAAGGTGTAGACCAGCGTTCAGAAGTAATTGGAATGCTTTCATCCGAAGTGTTTGTAATGTCAACTTCAGATGAGATGGGGAACTATTTAACTGAACTAGAATCATTAATTGCTGAAAATAAACTTTCTGAAACGACAAAGAAAATGGTTGAAGAGTGTCGTAAAGAATATGACAGAAATAAGAAAATTCCACAAGCGGAATATGAAGAGTATGTGAAATTAGAAGCGAAAGCGGAAAGTGTATGGGAAGAAGCTCGCGAAAAATCTGACTTCGAAATGTTCCGTCCGTATTTAGAAAAAATTGTTGAATTCAAAAAGAAGTTTATTACATATTGGGGTTACGAAACGTATAAATATAATACACTATTAGACATGTATGAGCCAGGAATCACAGTAGAAGTATTAGATCATGTATTTGGTCAATTGCGTGAACGGATCGTTCCGCTTGTAAAAGAAATTTCTGAGTCTAAAAAAGAACTGAAAACAAATTCTTTATCCGAACATTTTTCAAAAGAACAACAAAAGAACTTTACTTTAGAGTTATTGAAACAGTTGAATTATAACTTTGAAGCGGGTCGTCTTGATGAAACGGTACATCCTTTTGAAATTACATTAAATAGAGGAGATGTTCGTATTACGACTCGCTATGATGAGAAAGACTTCCGTATGGCTGTTTTCGGCACGATTCATGAATGTGGTCATGCTGTATATGAACAAAACATTGCAGAGGAATTAGAAGGTACACCGCTTTGCAGTGGAACATCTATGGGTATTCACGAATCACAATCGTTATTCTTTGAAAACTTTATCGGCCGTAATAAATCATTCTGGAAGAAAAATTATGATTTATTAAAACAATATAGCGATGGTCAATTTGATGATATATCAGTGGATGAGTTTTATGATGCGATTAACGAATCGAAGCCGTCATTCATTCGTATAGAAGCAGATGAGCTTACATATCCGCTTCACGTTATGGTTCGCTATGAGCTGGAGAAAGAATTATTTGATGGCACACTGCAAGTAAAGGAGTTACCAGCAGCATGGAATGATAAGATGGAAACGTATTTAGGAATTTGTCCGGAAAACGATGCGCAAGGTGTATTACAAGACGTTCACTGGGCTGGTGGCTCATTTGGCTATTTCCCATCTTATGCGCTTGGTTATATGTATGCAGCGCAATTTAAACAGAGGATGTTAAAAGATATTCCGAACTTTGATGCATTATTAGAAGATGGAAACGTGACACCAATTCGTGAATGGTTAACAGAGAATATTCACCAATATGGTAAAACGAAGAAGCCGCTTGAAATTTTAGAAGATGTGACTGGTGAAGGTTTAAATGCAAACTATTTAGCTGATTATTTAGAAGCGAAGTATAAAGAAATTTATGAGTTATAAAAAAAGAGCTGCTTAATTGCAGCTTTTTTTTTTGAAAGGGGAGCGTAGTGATGGGATATGTTTTTACAGTAATGACGCAAAAGGAAGCAGAAGAAATTGCACACAACTGGCATTATGAAGGGGAGTATTCTTTTTATAATATGGAGGCAGATCAAGAAGATTTAGCTGAGTTTTTAAATGGTGAGATGAGGGAAGATCATACATTTTCGGTGAAGGAAAACGATACTATAATTGGTTTCTTTAGCTTTTGTAAAATAAATAATCGAACGGTTGATATGGGACTTGGAATGAGACCTGATATAACTGGCAATGGATTTGGTTTAAAGTTCGTAAACGCTGGACTAGATTTTAGTCAAGAAAAATACGGCTGTAATTATATAGCATTATCAGTAGCGATATTTAATGAAAGAGCAATTAAAGTATATAAAAGGGCAGGATTTGAAGCAGTTGGGACGTTTATTCAGAAAACAAATGGCGGTTGTTTTGAGTTTTTGAAAATGAACTATCTATGTAAAAATGATTAAAAAACAGAAGGAACTCTTCTGTTTTTTATTTTGGTGTTAAAAGTAGAAATAAATGATGTTTGTTTTTATACTTGGTGTAATTTGAAGTTTTGAAATTTTGGAAGAGGGTGTGTATGATTGAACTTAAGTAGCAAATAGCAAGTTTAGCAAGGAGAGATAACATGATTACAATTAAAACGAAAAATGAAATAGATTTGATGCATGAATCTGGGAAGTTACTTGCTTCATGTCATAGAGAAATTGCCAAAATGATGAAACCAGGTATAACTACAAAAGAAATTGATACGTTTGTAGAAATGTATTTAAAAAAGCATGGTGCAATATCTGAACAGAAAGGTTACAACGGGTATCCGTACGCGATATGTGCGTCTGTAAACGATGAAATGTGTCACGGATTTCCTAGTGATGTACTTTTACAGGAAGGAGATATTGTAACAATTGATATGGTAGTAAACTTAAATGGTGCTCTCTCAGATTCTGCATGGACGTATATAATAGGGGATATTTCTGATGAAGCAAAAAGGCTATTGTTAGTAGCTGAGGGTGCTTTGTATAAAGGAATTGATCAGGCGGTAATCGGTAATCATGTAGGAGATATTGGCTATGCAATTGAAAGTTATGTAGATGCGGAAGGTTTTTCTGTTGCAAGAGATTTTACGGGACATGGGATTGGTAAAGAGATTCATGAAGAACCAGCAATTTTTCATTTTGGGAAGCCAGGACAAGGACCAGAATTACAAGAAGGAATGGTAATTACAATTGAACCGATTGTAAATGTAGGTATGCGATATTCTAAAGTAGATTTAAACGGATGGACTGCACGAACGATGGATGGGAAATTATCTGCTCAATATGAGCATACAATTGTAATTACAAAAGATGGGCCAGTCATCTTAACGACGCAGTAATAAGAAATGTAAGAGTTTACAAAACTCGAACAAAAATAGTATTTTTATAAAATTCGTACGTGTTTTTTTGATAAATGCTTTTCAAAGTATAAAAAGTGCGTTATAATCCTTCTATAAAATAAATAGTTAGCTACACTCATATAATCGCGGGGATATGGCCTGCAAGTTTCTACCGAAGTACCGTAAATACTTTGACTATGAGTGAGGACGAATATATTTGCTTGTTTAGCATTCTTTTTTGCAAAACTCCAAAAGCACGTCTCTCACTTGTAACGAGTGGTGGCGGCTTTTGGAGTTTTTTTATTGCATAAGAGGGGGAACAAACATGAAAGTATTACAAGAAAAGATTTTGAACGAAGGAAAGGTTTTATCTGGTGATGTATTAAAGGTAGATGCATTTTTAAATCATCAAATTGATCCAGTACTTATGCAAGAAATCGGAAAAGAATTTGCTAAACGTTTTAAAGAAGATAACATTACAAAAATCGTGACGATTGAATCTTCTGGCATTGCACCAGCAGTTATGGCTGCTTTAGAGCTTGGTGTAAAAGTGATTTTTGCAAGAAAGCGTAAATCGTTAACGTTACAAGATAATATGTATGTTGCGAAAGTATACTCATTTACAAAACAAGAAACGAACGAAATTTCATTATCTCGAAATCATATCGATGAAAATGATCGCGTGTTAATCATTGATGACTTTTTAGCAAACGGTCAGGCTGCTTTAGGTTTGATGAGCTTAGTAGAGCAAGCTGGGGCAAGTATTGCGGGAATTGGAATTGTTATTGAAAAAGCATTTCAAGATGGAGGAAAGAAACTGCGTGAACAGGGTGTTCGTGTTGAATCACTAGCAGAAATTGCATCACTTGATAACGGCACAGTTACATTTGTACAGCAAGAAACTGCGGAGGTGAACTAACAATGAAGCAGCACCCATTTAAAATCGCATCGCTTGGTATTCAGCACATGCTTGCCATGTATGCTGGCGCAATTATTGTTCCGCTTATTGTCGGCGGGGGACTTGGTTTAAATCAACAAGAATTAACGTATTTAGTATCAATTGACTTATTAATGTGTGGCGTTGCAACGATTTTACAAGCACTATCAAATCGCTTTTTCGGTATCGGGCTTCCGGTTGTACTTGGTTGTACATTTACAGCTGTTGGACCGATGATTGCAATTGGTAAACAATACGGTGTGTCCTCTATATATGGAGCAATTATTGCTGCGGGATTATTTGTTGTTATTTTTGCGAAATTATTTGGGAAGCTTGTAAAACTCTTTCCTCCTGTTGTAACAGGATCTGTCGTTACAGTCATTGGGGTTACACTTGTTCCAGCAGCTATTAATGATATGGCTGGAGGAGTAGGAAGTAAAGATTTTGGAAGTCTTGAAAATTTAGCACTAGCATTTGGGGTTTTATTATTTATCATCATTATGTATCGTTTCTTTGACGGATTTATCCGTTCAATCTCTATATTACTGGGTCTTTTGTTCGGTACAATCGTTGCAGCATTTATGGGGAAAGTAAGTTTGCAAGCGGTTGGAGAAGCGGATTGGTTCCACGGTATTCAGCCATTTTACTTCGGTACACCAACATTTGAATTAACACCAATTATTACGATGATTCTCGTTGCTTGCGTAGGGATTGTGGAAGCAACAGGTGTATATTTTGCATTATCTGATATTTGCAATAAAAAGATTGGTGAAAAAGAATTAACAAAAGGTTA
The DNA here is from genome assembly GCF_051915945.1 of Bacillus cereus group sp. MYBK30-2. Classification (NCBI taxonomy): domain Bacteria; kingdom Bacillati; phylum Bacillota; class Bacilli; order Caryophanales; family Bacillaceae; genus Bacillus; species Bacillus cereus group sp. MYBK30-2. Next base: position 1,447,327 of record NZ_JBQAFR010000001.1, on the reverse strand, counting down.
TCGTGCAGAAGGATTAGCAATGATATTAGGCGGTATTTTCAACGCTTTTCCGTATACAACATACTCTCAAAACGTAGGTCTTGTTCAATTAACTGGAGTAAGAAATCGCGTTATTATTTATACTTGTGGTGGTATGTTAATCGCTCTTGGATTTATTCCTAAAATCGCAGCGATTACAACAATTATTCCGAAATCAGTACTTGGCGGTGCGATGTTAGCAATGTTCGGCATGGTAATGGCTTATGGCATTAAAATGTTAAGTAGTGTTGATTTTGGAAAACAAGAAAATTTATTAATTGTTGCATGTTCTGTCGGAATCGGGCTTGGTGTTACAGTTGTTCCAACGTTATTCTCGCAGCTGCCTGAAAGCATTCGTATTTTAACAGATAACGGAATTGTACTTGGAAGTGCATCAGCAGTTCTGTTAAATATCGTGTTTAATATGGTACCGCAGCGTAAAGTGAAAGTAAAAGAAGAGCCAGTCTCTATGCAAAGTGCAGTAAGAGAAGCATAAAAAAGCAAGGTCTCATTATGAGACCTTGCTTTTCTTTTTAAGTGGCATCATCTTTCCGTATGTACCCAAGCGCCATATATATTCAAGTGGCCCGTATTGGTAACGAGAAAGCCACCAATGGCTAACAAAGATTTGTAATGTGTAGAACCCGATGCAAAATAGTGGTCCAACCCATAATGGAGCAGGATAATAATTTTTCAAAATTAAGCCGAATACAATTAACGTAATAATTGTATGTGAAATATAGTTTGTTAATGCCATTCGTCCGACATATTGGAACGGGCGTAATATCTTTTGCCATCTTTCTTTTTGTAATAAACGCATCAGTGTGAAAATGTAGAAGATAAATAATGTTTTTCCGCTAAACATTGTAAAGGCTTGCATATAAAATGGTTCATAAGATGGTTTTGATAAGAAGTAACGGACCATGAAGAACCACATTGGTAATGTCAAAATGAACATAATGATTTGCCACTTTTTAAGTTTTGGATCTAACTCTTTTACACGGCGGAAAATATCTTTTTTGCCAGCGTATAAACCAAGTAAAAATAGCCCAACTGTTTCTGGGAGCATGAATACATTTAGTCCAATTCCTTCAGAATAAAATGCATGGAAACGATTTTGTATTTGTGACATCCAATCTTCAAGTGGCATGATCGGTAAGGAAAATCCTAACTCTGCCTTTGGTACTAAGGCAACCACTATACTAGCGATTAGCATGAAAAATTGAAAAACACTTAGTAAAACTAAAGCCCATATTAAAATAGTACGAGGCTCTCTCTTATAAAATAAGAATAAGAAAAATCCAGCGATGGCATAACTATGTAGGATGTCTCCGTCCCATAAAAGAACGTAATGCAAGAAACCAAATAGTAATAAAATGAGTAGGCGGCGAACAAATAAAGTTTTCGGACGATCTGTTTTCGCCTCAGCACGATTCATAAAGATATAGAAACCTAATCCGAATAAAAATGAAAAAATAGTATAAAACTTCGTTTGAATAAACATGTCATAAAATAAGCGAATATAGCTGTCTAATCCCTCGTAAACGCCTGAAATGTCTCGAGAGTCAACACCAGCGATAACTGGCCAGTTAACAAGAAAAATACCAAGTACAGCTATGCCTCTAATAATATCGATGGAGTGTATCCTATCGCCTTGCGAAAGATTTTGTGTCATTATTTTCCTCCTTGATAAGTAATTTCCTTTTATTATACAAAATGTAAGATGGCGGAGCTAGGGGAGATTTCCAATTTTTAAAACTGTTAAGATGTGTATTATGAGATATAATAAGAGTGCACAACAAGTTTTAAACTTCTTTAAAACAGGCAGTAAAGCTCCTTTTCCCGAAGGAGCTTTCTTTTTTAGAAAATTGTTGATAATGATTCTCTTTAATGATAAAATATATTCAAAAGTGATAATCATTATCAAAAAAGGTTGGTGTGTTAATATGGTATATGCACTTGTTGCAGGAACGGTTGCTATATATGTTGGTGTTACAAAGTATGTATTAAATGGAGTAGGAACAACAAAATGAACGATATGACATAAAATCCCTTTCATTTCTAAAAAGAATGAAAGGGATTTTTTATTTTTGATGAGAATATGCTGAAAATTTAGTATGATAATAAAGTGAAACTTTAATCAGTGAGGAGGTTCATCTCCTGCTGATTAATAGCCCGCATCACTTGGGCTTTTACTGCCCATAAATAGTGGGATAAAGTATATACATCTTGGATAAAGGGGAACAAGGGGATGACAAACATAGTACAGACAAACGGTATGAAAAAACTTGTTTGTTTTTATGAAGAGTGGCAAAAACACGGCGATACGGAAAATAGTTTGAAATTGTTTGAGGTGATTCAAAAATATAAACAAGAACAGCTTATGATAGCTTTCTGTGGTCATTTTTCTGCGGGAAAATCGACAATGATGAATCACCTATATAAAGCGCAATTATTACCGACAAGCCCGATTCCAACGAGTGCTAACGTTGTTAAAATTGAAAGAGGATCTGATCGCGTTGTTGTAACGATTAAGTCTGGAGAACAGTATGAATATGACGGTGCATATTCAGCAGAAGAATTAAAACAAATTTGTAAAGATGGTGATGAAGTAATTGGTGTTCATATTTATCGAAATGATGCGCCAATTCCTGATGGGGTTATGTTAGTTGATACACCAGGAATTGATTCTACGGATGATGCCCACCAATTAGCAACAGAATCAACTTTGCATCTTGCAGACGTTATTTTTTACATGATGGATTATAATCATGTCCAATCAGAAGTGAACTTACAGTTTGTTAAAGAATTGAAACAACGTAATAAAACGGTTTATCTCGTTGTAAACCAAATAGATAAACATAAAGAAAATGAACTATCGTTTGAAGATTATAGAGATAGTGTAAAACAATCCTTTTCTAACTGGGATATTGAAGTAGATGGTATTTTTTATACATCATTGCGAATGATGAATCATCCATACAATGAGATTCAAAGTTTAGAGACATTAATCTCTTCTATTATGAAAGACAAAGAGCAGTATGTAAGAAAGGGAATGGAGCGAGAAACAGAACATTTACTGCAAGAACATTGCTCGTTCATTCTTTCTGAAAATGAAAAACATCTCATGAAATATGAAGAAGAGTTAACATCACCACTGTCACTTTCAGAGATAGTTGAAAAAAAGGAAGAGTTAACTGAAAATAAACATCGCGCGGTTAGTAAAGAATCTGATGTGAGAAATGAATTTATAAAAGGTTTACAAGCTATATTAGATAACGCGTATTTAATGCCATTTGAAATGAGAGAGCTGGCGAATGAGTATTTAGAAACGAAATTAACGAAGTTTAAAATTGGTTTGTTATTTGCGAAAGGAAAGACGGAGCAAGAAAAACAGAGACGTGTAGATGCTTTTTATTCTGCTCTTCAAAAGACTGTTGAAACGCAACTTGATTTTCATGTGAAAGAATTTATTGTAGCCTTCTTAAAAGAAGAAGGGTTATTTACAGAGGAAATCGGGAAAGACATATATGCTTTAGAAATTGCTTTCGGACCAGAAGTGTTGGCTGAAACAATTAAACAAGGGGCTGGATTTACAGGCGATTACTTACTTCTTTATACTGCTGATGTTGCAAATGAGTTGAAGAAAAGATACTTTATGAAATCTCAGCAAATTTTTGAAAAAAGTACGGGTGCACTGCAGAAGAAAGTGAAGATAGAGATTGCTCGTATTGAAGAAGAAATTGAAAAATACACGATGTTACAAACGGCGAAAGAAACGAAATTACAATACATTAAGACGTATGAGAAATATGAGGGCTATTTACAAGATGTTTGGTATGAACGTGTTTCTACACCAGATGGATTGCGAATAGACGAAATATTACAAAGTGAAAAACAAATCGTTAGTGAGAAGTTTACTCTACAAGAGCAAGAAAGCATAAATGATAACGTAACGGTTAGTGAGGAAGAGATTAAAGGAACGGCAACATTAAATATCCAGCGCATACTAGAAAAAGTGAAGAAGGCTGAAACAATATTAGAGCCATTGCCTACACTTAAACATTTACAGCAAGAAGTAGTTAGTAAAAGACAGCGCGTGGAAACGAAGCAATTTACAGTAGCGTTATTTGGAGCTTTTAGTGCAGGGAAATCATCATTTGCCAATGCATTACTTGGTGAAAAGGTACTTCCTGTATCACCAAATCCAACGACAGCAACAATTAATCAAATTTTGCCGGTTACAAAAGAAAAGCCGCATGGAACGGTAATTGTTCAGTTTAAGTCCGAGCAAGCGCTATTAGAAGATATGAAAGCTGTTTATAAAATGTTTCATTATGAAATTGCTACGCTAGAAGAAGCGTTAATACAAATTGATAAAATTATGAAATACCCTTCACCAAGCGGGAAGCAAAAAACAACATTTAGCTTTTTACGAGCGGTACAAAAAGGATATGAGGCAGTTGCTACTCATCTAGGGGAACAAGTACAAGTCACGTTAGAAGAGTTCTCTGATTATGTAGCTAATGAAGAAAAATCATGTTTTGTTGAGTATATGGAGCTTTATTACGATTGTGCTTTAACAAGGCAAGGAGTAGCTCTTGTAGATACACCAGGAGCTGATTCTATTAATGCCCGCCATACGGATGTTGCATTCCAGTATATTAAAAATGCGGATGCTATTTTATTTGTAACATACTATAATCATGTTTTCTCTCGTGCAGATCGTGAGTTTTTAATCCAGCTTGGTCGTGTAAAGGATACGTTTGCACTTGATAAAATGTTCTTCCTAATTAATGCAGCCGATTTAGCACAATCTGAAGAAGAACTTGAAATGGTAAAAGGTTATATTGCGGATCAGCTTTTACAATACGGTATTAGAAATCCACGTTTATTTGCAATTTCAAGTTTATGTGCGCTTGAAGAAAAACAAGGGAAAAGTATTGAAAAAGAAAAGTATGGTATTTTACAAAACTCTGGGATTGCTAAGTTTGAAGAATCATTTACGTCCTTTATGATGAGGGATTTAATGCTTGTGTCTGTGCATGCTTTATACGGAGCATTGCAAGGTGCAAATCAGCTTCTTGTAAATATGATAAATGGCGCGAAGCAGGGAAATGATGAGAAGGAGAAGCAAACAAAAAAATATGAAGCAGAGCGTGATCAACTACTTCATATTATTTCATCATATAGTGTACTTGCTGAAGAGCAAGCAATGCAAAATGAAGTGAAAGAATTGCTTTATTACGTGCAACAACGTCTATTTTTACGCTATAACGATGTATTTACTGAATTTATTAATCCGGCGTCGCTTCGAACAGATGGGAATGTAAAAGCACAGTTGCAACAGTGTGTAATGGAATTAGTTTCATTTATTCAACATGATTTATTACAAGAAATGCGTGCGACATCATTACGTCTTGAAAAATGGATAGATGAAGCGATGAAGCGTGCAAAGGATGAAATTGTTGTGAACTGCAAAGTAGAAAATGAATCGATTTCTATGAGTGGAACAGTGGATTATGAATATAAAGTTATTACACATAAAGAGCCGTTTCCTTCAATAGAAATTAAGGATTTCAAAAAGGCATTAGCGCATTTTAAAAATGAGAAAAGCTTTTTTGAAAAAAATGATAAAGCTTTTATGCAAGAAGACGCTAAAGGAGTGCTAGAACCTTTCGTATCAAACTATGTAGCTGATGAAGAAGGATTATTCGTTCATCATTATAAGCAAGAGTGGGATGCAAAATGGAACTTATTCCAAAAAGTGATGCAGCAAGATATTGAGAATTATTATGAAAGTATATTATTCGCTTTAGCTGAAACAATTGATGTAACACTATATGAACAAAGTAAAGAGCAACTACAAAAGCAGTTAGTAGAAATTGAAAAAGAAATTTATATTATATAGTCGTTATGAAAAAAAGATTCGTTCAATTTTCTTTTGTAGTACAGTATCTAGAGATTTTACGAACCCTGCAAATTCATCAGTAGAAATCATATGGGTAAGAACTAATCGTCTGCCGTCTGGTGTTTCACCGCATAAGACGAATGAAGAAAATTCATATGTTTTGTTTTCTACTACTAATTTTGGATAGGAATATGTGTCGCTCTTCTTTTTCTTTCCATCAATGGAGATGACGTTGCATTTTTTCTCATTGTTGTCCATGGTGAATCCCTCCTTTCTATTACTTATGGTAGACAAGGAGGGATTAGAACAATAGAGAAGGGAGAATTTTTATGTCTGTTGTAATAGAGCGTATTTCGAAAGAAGCTATACCGAAATCTTTATTGCTCCTTGCTGATCCAAGTGAACGTCAAATTGATGCATATGTGCAAAGAGGACTTATGTATGTAGCTAAACAAGAGGAAAGAGTTATCGGTGTCTATGTGCTTTTGGAAACAAGACCAAAGACAATGGAAATTATGAATATTGCGATTGTAGAACATATGCAAGGAAAAGGTATTGGTAAGAAGTTATTGTTGCATGCAATAGAAACTGCTAAAGAATATAATATGTACAAGCTTGAAGTTGGTACAGGTAATTCTAGCGTTTCACAACTTGCGTTATATCAAAAATGTGGATTTCGGATTTTTTCTATTGATTTTGATTACTTTTCGAAGCATTATGAAGAAGAGATTATTGAAAATGGAATTGTATGTCGTGATATGATTCGGCTTGCAATGGAATTAAACAAATAAGTATAAATTATTTAGGGGGAAAGAGAAGATGGAAGTACATAAAGCAATTACAGCACATTCTCGTAAACAAAATGAAATTGTAAAAACATTTTTGCAATTAGATGCGCAACGTGAAGCAGCAATAGAGGCTGCAATCGCACTTGCATCAAATGGAAAACATTTCTCAGTTGATGCAATAAATATGGTAACAAAGCAAATTAATGACCTTGCAAAACGCGGCGTTGCACCGCAGCGTAAACTTGTTACAGCAGATATGGTTATGGAGTATGTAGATCGCACGCAAGAGAAAGAAGGGCGTTAAGGATGATTGTTACAGTCGAATGGTTGCGTGAGCATTTAGAAGATGAACATGTCCGTATAGTCGATTGTCGTTTTGATTTAGCGAATCCAAATTGGGGTAAAGAGAAGTATGAGGAAGAACATATTCCACATGCACTATATTTTGATTTAAATTTAGATTTATCAAGTCCTGTAATTGAGCATGGTGGTCGTCATCCATTACCAAATGTAGAGCAGCTTGCAGACAAACTTTCACAAGCTGGAATTGATGAACATACAACGGTGATTGCGTATGATAGTCAAGCTGGTGCAATGGCTTCTCGTTTATGGTGGTTATTAAACTATGTAGGACATGAGAAAGTATATATACTAGATGGCGGGTTTCCTGCTTGGAAAGAGAATGGATTACATACAACAACGGAAATTCCTGTTGTTGCACGAAAAACATTCAAAGCAAACATACAAGATAATATGCTTGTAACGATGGAAACGGTCAGAGAGAATATTCATGCAGGTGCAGATATTACGTTAATTGATTCTAGAGAGCCAAAACGTTATGCTGGTGTAGAAGAACTCGTTGATTCGAAGGCAGGGCATATTCCGACAGCAGTAAACTATTTTTGGAAAGATGGAATTCTAGAATCAGGACAATTTAAAAATGAGGTTGAGCAACAAGAACGTTTCAAAAATCTTTCGAAAGATAAGGAAACAATTGTATATTGTGGCTCTGGTGTTACAGCATGTCCGAACATAGTTGCATTAAAATTAGCTGGTTTTCAAAATGTTAAATTGTATGCAGGTAGCTGGAGTGATTGGATTTCTTATCCAGAAAATCAAATTGCAAAAGAAGAAGATTAACCACTTGCATGCAAAAATAATTTGTATTAAAATAAGGTCACAAGCAAGAGATTGCTTGAAAAATATTATATTTTACACATTGGAAACAATGTGATAATATAACGACAAGTAAATAATACATCCTGCGGTGTACGTAACTTATTTATGTCTAAAACCGATGTTAGTTATACGGAAGCTCAATATTTAGCGACCATTATCAAGCCTTCCTTGTGGAGGAAGATATACGGTAACTGTGAGGGCATCCACCTGCGAGTAGCGGGTTTTTGGACATTTACGAGGGACGGCACGTGCGGGGGTCTTATTTCAACTAACATTATATAAAATTCCTACGGTGTACGTAGCTTGTGTATGTCTTAAACCAATAAGTATAATACGGAAGTTCAATATTTAAATGTAGATAGCAGGCCATCTTTTTAAGAAGGAAGTTACAAACATTTGTGAGAACATCCACCTGTGAGAGCAGGTTTATGGACATCTATAGATAACGGCATATGTGGGTCTATATAAAAAACCTTACGTTTTATACGTAAGGTTTTTATTTTTTGTTCGTTAATTTTTGCAATATGTGTTCAATTAATTTATGTAGTCGAACGTTGAGCAGGATATGTATTAGTGTACTACATTAGAATTAGTTGTTGTAATAAGGAAAAGTTTCCATACAAAGTGTTGACATCTATTTTAAATAAGAGTAACATTTTCTATGTAATTAAAATAAGTCTCTGTTAGGTGAGGCTCCTGTATAGAGAAATGCTACTGCCCAAAAATGTCGAGAGACGCCAATGGGTCAACAGGAATGATCGAATTAAGGTTTTTCTTAACGTAGCTGGTAATGTACCTATGCTATACAGTGCTAAAACTCGACGAGGGAGAGGTCCATAGATTTCTAATTATATTAGGAATCGTTTATTTGTGCATGTAATGACCTTTGCTCTCTTATGAGTGGGGTCTTTTTTGTTACCATGCTATGAGTAATTTCATAGTATAGATTATAACTATAAAATAAACGAGGAGGTGAGGAACATGTCAAATTCTGACTCGGTTCCGTTACCCATATACTTCAAATCAAAATTATATGATGTAGGCAGGAAACGACTTGTTCCTCCCTCTATATTTATCACAATGTAGCGTTTATTCGAGTAGTTGAGCGCTAGACACTTTCACGGTAAAGTGGATAAATTGAGAAACAAAGCGTTTCTTCCTATGTTATAAAGGAGGAGACGATAATATGTTATATGCAAATAAAACTGTGGGTAACACGTCATATAAACCAAGTAAAAAACCAATGAAAGAACAAATAATGCTCCAAAAAAATAAAGATTTATTAATTGAAATTGCAACAAGAGATGTAAAATCTGTATTTGCGTATTTTAAAACAACAAGAGACGGACTATCTGTGAAAGAAGCACAGAAACGTATTCAAGTATACGGTCGAAATGAATTAATTTCAAAAAGAGCGCTTCTTGCAGAAGTGATGATGAAGCTAAGTGGAATGATTCCAGGTTTTTCAAAACAAAATGTGAATGATGAATTACAATGTGAAACAGTTACTGTTTCTAGAGTAGCAGGCTGTAACGTAACAGGGCTAAACAATGAATTGAAAATGATGAAGCTACCAGTACAAGAGCTTGTACCTGGAGATATGATTTTTCTTTCCGAAGGTGATACAGTACCGGCAGATGTACGTATTATTTATGCAAATGATTTATTAGTAAATGAATCTGTGCTGACAGGAAACGATGCGAGTATTGAGAAATTTGAAAGTTGCTATCATATTGAACGTAAACGATTTATTCCATTAAAACGGATGAAAGACTATAATCCACTGGAGCTTGAAAATGTTTGTTTCAAAGGCACGTATATTGTTGGTGGCAATGCAAAGGCTGTCGTTGTTTCGACAGGTAAAAATACGTATTCAGGAATACTTCATACTTGTTGTGGTAGAACGTCTTAATGTGTTAATGATGCTAAATATATAAAAACAATGTATAATAGACAAAGTTGAACAAAAACGTAGAATGGTAATCTATTTATATAACCTTACGTGATAACGTGAGGTTATTATTTTTTGTTAGTAGGAGAGGAATTATGAAAAAAGTATTGTTAGTTGATGGTATGGCACTATTATTTCGTGCTTTTTACGCAACAAGTGTCTATGGACAATTTATGAAACGACAAGATGGTACCCCGACGAATGGGATTCATGGTTATATGAAGCATTTATTAACAGCAACACAAGCAATCAAACCAACGCACATTGTAACGTGCTGGGATATGGGAAGTACGACATTTAGAACGGAATCGTTCTCGAATTATAAAGCGAATCGTGCAGCACCGCCAGAGGAATTAATTCCGCAATTTGATTTAGTGCAAGAAATGACTGCGAAATTATCTATGCCTGTCATCGGTATGAAAGGTTACGAAGCGGATGATTGTATCGGTACGCTTGCAAAACAATATTGCAATGAAGCGGAAGTTTATATTTTGACAGGTGATACAGATTTACTTCAACTTGTTGATACGAATGTTACAGTTATGCTTCTTCGTAAAGGAATTGGAAATTACGAGTATTACACACCAGAGAAAATCATGGAAGAGAAAGGTGTAGAACCTTGGCAAATTGTTCATGCGAAAGCTTTTATGGGAGATACAAGTGATAATTATCCGGGTGTAAAAGGTATTGGTGAAAAAACAGCGTATAAGCTTATTCAAGAACACGGAACAGTATCAGCTGTACTAGAAAATATAGCATCATTAACAAAAGCGCAGCGCACAAAAATTGAAAGTGATTTGGAGAACTTAAATATCTCTTTACAATTAGCGCAAATTCATTGTGAAGTTCCAATTACATGCTCGTTAGAAGAAGGGTTACACACAATGGATGAAGAAAAGCTACGATTCGTTTGCAACGAAATGAATTGGGGAAGACCTGAAATATTAATTAATATGCTTTAAAGAGTAAAGAAAGGTAGATCAAATATATTTTTGATCTACCTTTCTTTTTTGTTCACAAAGTTGTCAGAAAATAAACTCGGTTTTCATATGAAGTTCAAATAGATTTCACAACAATCAATTATTATAAGAACACACAGATAATTCCTTATCTTTTATATAAACCATCCCCCAAGGAGGAAAATGAAAATGCGAAAAAAAGTGAGAAAATCCTTTAAACAATTATTAATAGAAAATAAACAATCCCTACTAACTAATAAAGAAAATATGAGAGAGATTGAAGAACGGATTGAGAAACGCCATGTAGCATATAGTGGCTCCAATAATTAAATAAAATAAAAAAAGATAGTCTATAAAGGCTATCTTTTTTTATTTTATATTCAAAAAAATCTATTTCCTTTATAGATTTAATAAATATGCAAGGTATATTTATAGTGTTTTTCTATCAATATTTCCCATTTTTCGAGGTTGAAATCGGTATATACCAATTATTGGGATTTTCTATTCAAAATATTACAAAAAATGTTACAATACACTCAAATTTATAATATAAAATCATTTTAATATGAAAAAATGGAATGAAAAGAAGGGAGAGGAATATGAATAAAGATGTCGCTTTGAAATGATTATTATCATCATTTCATTAGGAGTTGATGTAAAACGATGAAGAGGTATGAAGAACTGGATTCTATAAGGGGAATTTCTTCATTTTTAGTAATGATTGGACATCATCTAATGATTTTCTCAGCATATCAAAATTACAGTTATGAAGATAATAAACCATTTGTTGTATATCTATTAAAAGAAACGCCTGCTCGTCTTATTTTTAGTAGTGGTAACGAATCTGTTATTATCTTTTTTGTTTTGAGTGGATTTGTTTTGTATGAATCCATTCGAAAAAACTATAGTAGCTATGGATCATACCTTTTAAAACGTATATGCAGAATATATATTCCATATATTGTAGCAATAATTATAGCTATTATATGCCAGACTACAATAAGTGAATATGGTATTTCTTATTTAAGTGAATGGTTTAATCGCTCATGGACGATTGAAAGCTCTTTAAGCTTAATAGCACAACATGTTTTATTGATCGGGAAATATAATACAGATGCATATAACAGTGTGATTTGGTCACTTGTACATGAAATGCGAATATCAATAATTTTTCCGTTAGTTTTAATGATATGTTTACGAAAAACAATTTGGTATTCATTATTATGCTTGTTTAGTTTTAGTATATGTTCTGTCGTAATATTATTTTTATTTCACTCTGGTTTAACATTGACAAGCTATGCATTAACGTTGTATTACACAGTACTGTTTTTATTTGGAGCGCAAGTTGCGAAGTATAAAAAACATTTAATAATGTTTTTTAGTAATTGTACCAAAAACAAGAAAATTTTATGGTTTTTATTAGCGGTTTTTCTTTATATGTATGAAGGGATTATTGGAGAAATTAATGTGCTCAATAATTTCGTATTTCGAGACTACGCAGTAGCGATAAGTGCATGTCTATTTGTCATATTAAGCTTGTCAGTATCAACTTTGTCATCTTTGCTGCATAATAAATACTTGTTATATTTGGGGAAGATTTCTTACAGTCTTTATTTATACCATACTATATCTTTATTTTCCCTTATATACATGCTCCATGAAACAGTACCATTACCTATTGTTTTAATTATGTCGCTTATTATGTCGTTTATACTTGCAACGATTTCGTATGTATTTGTAGAAAAATTTGCATTTATGGTCGGAAAGTATGTAACAAAGCGAGCGGATAGAGATAAGAAAAAGTTATCTGTAGAAAATGACTTGCAGGACGTTATTCAGACAAAGGCGGTGAAATAATTGGGGCAAGAAATGAGTATAAAAGATTTTCAACAGTTATTGAAAAGAAGATTCGTAACGATCATTTTGACGATGTGTTGTTTAACCGTTTCTCTAGTTCTTATTTCTATGTATGTGCTAAAGCCTTCGTATCAATATTCAGCGCAAATCCTTGTTGGGAATTTAGATGAGTTTAATAAGGAAAATACAGCGAATAAAACACAAGAAAATAAGCAACTCGTAACATCGTTTGTTGATATTTTAAAAAGTCCACTAATTATTTCGACAGTAAAAAACACTTTAAAATTAGAACAATCAAGTTATGAATTAGCACAAAAAATTTCGGTGGTGAATACGGACAACTCGCAAATTGTTACTGTAACAGTAAAAGATTCAGATCCTCAAGTCGTTAAAGAGATTGTAAAGACATTGGCAGAACAATCTCAAAAAAGCTTTCAACAGTATACGAATGTACAGGGCGTAAAAATATTAATTAGTCCAGAGTTACAGGAAAAAGCGGAGAAATTGTTTCCGAAATTACAACTTATTATTCCTATCTCTTTAATTGTTAGTTTTTTTGTTGGCATTGGTTTAGCTGTACTTCGGGATTATTTTGATGAGCGTATATATGTGGAACAAGATTTAGAGAAAATAACAACAGTCTCTGTTATTGGTCACATAAATATGGAGCCAAAAAGAAAGAGAAAATCTACAGAAGTTGAAACGCAATCATCTATATATGGAGGTGAACATGTCGATGTTTAAGAGAAAGAAACAGCTGAAGTTCGATCCGCATGATGTTGTAATGAAAGAGCAATTTTATACTGTATATCATGAGTTGAAAAAATCGGGAAAACAAGTATTCACAGTTAGTTCGACTAAGGATAGAGGCGCTGTTGCTTTACTAATAGTAAATATGGGATTAGTTTTTGCGGAAATGAAGAAAAAAGTGTTACTTGTCGATGTGAATTTTTCTGATCCTAAGCTGCATCTATTGTTACAAAGTAATCATATGACAACAGTAAACGATATAATAAGCTCTTCTACCTTAAATTATGAATCTTTTTCTAGTGATCTTTCTGAATACTTATATTGTATTCCTGCAAAAAAGACTGTACATATTGGAACGCCCTTAGTTGCTATGGATGAATTTGATAATGTAATAGACAAGTGGAAAGAAGAGTTTGATTACATTTTCTTTTATTCATCTGAAGTATTTGAGCTTCCTGTTACGCATTTTATTGCGGAGAAATGTGATGGAGTAATTTTGGCAGTCAAAAAACGAAAAGATTCATTGAGTGCAGTACAAAAAGTAATCGCGGACATAAAGCGGAAAGAATGTGAATTGCTAGGTATAGTTTTATATTCTTGAATTTGGGGGTAACGATCCATGATTCGTGAAACAAATCAAGCTAAGTTGTATACTATTCCGGCTCAAGAAAAGAATAGCATTTTGAATCGAAGTGTAAAACGCTTGTTTGATGTAATATTTTCACTCATATTGTTACTATTAATGATACCAATTATGTTGTTCTTTTGTATTTTGATTGCTTTAGAAACATCGGGGTCTCCAGTCTACTTTCAAGAACGATTGGGGATTAATGGAAAGGGATTTAAATTATTTAAATTAAGGTCGATGGTTAGTGATGCTGAAAAGAACGGACCACAATGGGCAAATGAAAACGATCCGAGAATTACAAAGGTTGGATTGTTTATAAGAAAAACGAGAATTGATGAATTACCACAACTTATAAATATTTTAAAAGGTGATATGTCTTTTGTTGGCCCTAGACCAGAGAGAGAGTATTTTTATAAAAAATTTGAAGCTAATATTCCAGAATTCAAGAACCGTTTATTAGTGAAACCAGGGCTAACAGGATGGGCACAAATAAATGGAGGATATAATCTTGATCCGAGAGAAAAGTTGAAGTTGGATATGGAATATGTGGAATTGAAAACGATTAGGATGGATATTCGTATTTTATGTAAGACAGTTTTTATTGTATTGAATGGGAATGGTGCAAGATAAAAAAACATAGTAAATATAATTGTATACAAATATAGGTAGGTTACATGCAAAGGAGAACTGGTATGGGTAGATCCATTCTAAATAATATTGTACATCTATTTTATAGTACGATTTTAGCTAATCTTCTTCAAGCCATTAGCTTAATTGCTTTAGCCAACTTTTTTAATGCACAAAATTATGGGATGTTTAGTGTTGCGATAGCATTTACGTTTGTAATGTTGTTTTTTACAGATTTAGGGGTTAGTAATACATTTCTTCGAGAAGGAGCAAAGGATGGAGTAGATTTAGGGAAGATTGTATCTTCATACATAAAAATAAGGATGCTTCTTCTTATTTTTATTTCTGTAATTGGTTATATAACTATTCATTATGTGTACGATGATAAGGATTTAATTTATATGATGTTAAACGTAATGTTTCTGATGTTAATAGGCCTCACATGGCAAAATATAGGGATTGCCTATTTTCAGCTTATGGAACGTATGAAATATATAGCACTAATTAAAGTTGTATCAGCATCAGTTGTTATTATAATTACATGCTTTTGCATTTTCGGAGAATTACCAGTGTATATAACAGCTCGCTTATATGGTTTTGGTTATATGATTGGTGGTTTATTTAGCATATACGTTATGAGAAAAAAGACGAACATTAATATGAAAGTAGCAATTCATAAAGGATTGTTTTGGCAATTAGGTCCTTTTATTGTTAGTGGTTTTTTAATAATGAGTACGCCACAATTAGCACCCATCTTACTCAATTATACATTACCGTTAAGTATGGTAGGTGTATTCGCGGTTGCTTATCGGATGCCAGCGGCTTTATATCAAGTGCCAGGGGTAATTGCAGGGGCATTTTTCCCGGTGCTCTTTAAACATTATAACCAGAATAATATAGAGGAGCATACGAAATTAAATATGCTTCAAATAAAATCAATGGCGGTCGTGGGAATATGTATGACGATAGGTTTATATAATTTAGCACCCTATTTTATTTCTATATTTTTTCATGAGGAATGGAGTAATGCAGTAGAGCCACTTCAAATATTATCTTTTCTTATTGTGTTACAAAGTATAAATATTGCTATTGCAGATGGTTTGACAACGAGTGGAGGTCAAAAGAAAAGAACTGCTGTACAGTGTGTTGCTTTAGTGATTGGAGGAATTATGCTATATAGCTTCAGTAGCATTGGTGGAGTTAGAGGAGCGGCTTATGCTATGGTTTTATTTGAGATAGTGGCTTTGATTGGATATATAGCGGTAAGTGTAGTGAGGAAAAAAATTGTATTCCAAATTGTAATACCGTATACAATTTATTTTGGTGTAACTTTTATTGGGGTGCAATATGTATTACAGACATATAATTTGATTGCACTTGTTCTTAATACGTTTATCGTAGTAGTTGGTATATTCCTATATGATTATGAGTTAAAAAAACTTATTCTTTCATTTATAAGAAAAACACGAGAAAAGGATTATATTACGAAGCAGGGGATATAGCCTATGGAAAATAATATGCAAATTTCGATGAAATGGATTTTTCTTCTAATCTTGTTTGTTATGTTAAGTAAATACAACATATATATCGGATTTTCTTTGAAGATATACATGATTTTTCTAGTCATTTATTTTTGTTTAACAATTAAAGATTTTTATATTCGAAAGCTATATTTTCATGAAGTTGTATTTTTGCTGTTTTATTTCATCTATTGTTTAAGTGGCATTCTTTCTATATATTTAAGCGCTAGTATTCGTATGATTTTTGGCGTATTACTTGTTTTAGGGTGTTATTTTATTATGAGGAATTTATTGGGTAACACCGAAATAGTAGTACTCGAGTCAGCCATTGTCTATGTAGGATTAATATTTAATATTGTGAGTCTCATACTCTATATAGTCGGATTACAACATTTTGGATTACATGGCGGAGAAGAGAGAGAGGTTTATGCTGGATTATTAGTAGATAGAGGGTATCCAAGATTAATCGGATTATTAGATGATCCCAATATTTTTATTTTTTATAATACAATATTTTTTATGTATTATATGACTAATTTAAATAATATAACCAATCTAATAGGATTGATTCTATGTGTTACAACGAGTTTATTAACCTTTTCAAGAGGTGGTATTTTAGCGATTGTACTCGTCATTTTTGTATATGTATGCATGTCCAGTTTTGCTAAAAAAGTAAAACTAATAATGGGTTTAGTATTGTTTAGTGTTGTTGTTTTTAGTTTATCGAATGTATTAATGGGTGGAGAACTAGATGATATATTGAATGATCGAATTTCTGATTTTTCGCACGATAATGGGAGTGGCAGATTCACACTATGGGAAGCTGCTTTCAAATATTTTTTATCTAATCCATATATCGGTATCGGTGCGTTTAATTTTTCGAATTATTATGAGTATCAGTTCAATGAAAAACTATATGTGCACAATACATTTTTAGAAATTTTATCTGAATCGGGTACAATTGGTTTCCTTTTATACAGTGCTTTTTTATGTATTCTAATGGTGAAGTTGACTAAGTATAACTTGTTCCGTGAAAAGCCATATCTTTTATTGACTATGATTGCATTTTTATTTCAGATGATGTCATTGTCACTTATTATTAACGAAGCTTTCTTTCTATTTTTAGCAGTTGTTATGAAATACATTTCAATATATGAAGGAAGGGGAACGATAGATGGTAAAGTGTCTATCAGTACATAACGAGACGCCTCGAGTTTCTATAATAACACCTTCTTATAATAGTCTACGTTTTATAGGTGAGACAATCACATCTGTGCAGAGTCAATCTTATGAAAATTGGGAAATGCTTATCGTTGATGATGCTTCCACGGACCACTCAGCTGTAAAGATTAAAGAGATGATAGAAGGGGATTCACGAATTCGATTATTATCATTAAATGAAAATATGGGTGCTGCTAAAGCTCGAAATATGGCGATTAAAGAAGCGAGAGGAAGATATATTGCCTTTTTAGATAGTGACGATATTTGGCTACCGAATAAATTGCAGACGCAGTTGTTATTTATGGAAGAAACAAATGTTGCGTTTTCGTATACCTCTTATAGTTTAATAGATGAAAATAGTAATGATCTGAATAGAGAGGTGAACGTACCGAAATCTGTTGATTATCATTATTTAATGGGAAATACAATTATTGGGTGTCTAACGGTGATGATTGATCGTGAGAAAGTTCCTTATATTGAAATGCCTAGCGTTCAGCCTGAAGATACAGCGTTATGGCTAGAATTGTTATATAAAGGATATGAAGCGAACGGGATACAGCAAATGTTAGCAAAATATCGAATTGTTACAAATTCCGTTTCAAGAAATAAAATGAGAGCGGCTTTCCGTTATTGGAAGTTATTAAGAGCGCAAAAACCTCTTAATTTAGTGCAAACTTTCTTTTATTTTAGTAAGTATGCTTATCATGCTTATAGAAAAAATAAAATTAATGTAATGGAGAAGACAAGATTATGAATATATTGTTGATGACAGATAAGTTGATAACTGGGGGAGCCGAGAGTTACTTTTGTAAATTAGAAAATAATTTACAATGCGAGAGTTTTACAATTTATACAGCTGCAGGCGATGGGGAATTATATCAATCTCTTGCTAGAAAAGAAAATTTTATTTTACTTAGTCGATCGAATCATTTAAGAAATATATATTACTTACGAAAAGAAATTTATAAACGAAGGATAGATATCATTCATGCGAATAGTTTGCGAATGGTATTGTATGCTTTCATACTTCAAAAGTTTATTAAAAGAAAGATAAAAGTCGTGTATACGAAACATAATGTAACCATATTAGAAAAGAAAATACCAAGGGTCTTTCGTTACTTCATGAATGAATATGTGAATACTATTATTACAGTAAGTGAGTTTGAAAAGAATAATTTAATTTCAATTCGTGTAGCTGAAGAAAAGATAAAAACAATTTATAACGGTGTGGATATTGAAAAATTTTTATTCCAACAGAAAAAGAAAGAATCTGTTTATAAGATAGGTATATTAGCAAGATTATCAAAGGAAAAAAACCATCAACTATTTGTTAAAATTGCAAATGTGTTGAGAACGAGAAAAGATTTTTTGTTTTACATTGCTGGTGATGGACCAGAGAAAGAATCTATTATGGAAGAAATAGAAAAATATGGTTTGCAACAAAGTGTAAAGATGCTAGGGAATATTTCAGAGCCACATGAGTTTATCGGAAATATGGATGCGTTACTTTTATTATCTTTTCGTGAAGTGTTTCCAATGGTAGTAATTGAAGCGATGGCTACCGGAACACCAATTGTTTCGATAGATGTCGGAGGAATAAATGAAGCGGTAATAGATGGAGAATCGGGTGTGTTGATACCTGAATATTGCGATTATTTATTTGCAGATGCACTTAAGGAATTACAGGGAAATGAAGAAAAGGTGAATGATATTAGAGTGAACGCACGAGAAAAAGCAGAAGTATATTTCTCGTTAACTAAAATGGTAGAAGAAACAAAAGGTATATATGAATTAAACAAATGACCGTAGAGGTTGTTTGTTTTTTTTATTACAGAAACTCTTAAGAAGAAAACAGCATATGATATGAAAAGAGCAATATGAGGAGTGAATTTGTTTTGTCAGAATATATTTCATCACAAGAAAATTGTGCACCAGGAAGTAGTGTTCATATTGATTGTTTTGGAGCCGTTCCGAACTTAGGGAATGATAGTTCATTAGCAATTCAACAAGCTATTGATTATTGTGTATCGAATCGGATTTCGACGGTGAGAATTACAGGAGTAAATACGTATAAAGTTTTAAAGCCGATCGTTATTAAATCAAATGTAAGGTTAGAGTTGGATCCTACTGTAACAGTGCAAATTGATGGGGATTTTACTGCGTTTGAACTACAAAATAATGCTTCTATAACTGGAGGTACCATTCAAGTTGTAAATCCGGTATTTCAATCCCCTGTTATTTATGTTTCTGGATCACAACAAATAGAAATACCTAATCAATCTGTTATATCAAATATAAATATAATAAATGCAACGCCGTCATATAAAGGAATAGCTATACATTTTTATTGTCAAAAAGCGTGGGATTATATTAGTTTCTTTCAAGTTAATTTTATTCAAATTAAAAACTTTCAAACCGCAATATATTTGAAAACAGAATATGTAGATGACATTAATACCCCTTGCTGGATAAATGCAAATGTATTTCAATCAATTTTTATTGATGGTTGTCAGTATGGAATAGAAGTCGATGGAAATAGTGATTTACCAAATGAAAGTTCAGGAAATACATTTCAGGATATTCAAGTACAATGTAGGCAACAAACGAAAAAAGTAATTCGTTGCTCGGGTGCGTATAATACATTTGGTTGTATGATTTGGGATACGTACCGGATGAGTAGTGAACCAATAGTAATTGAATTTTCTTCTAATTCCCATCGTAATTATCTTTTTTCAAACTTACTTTCAACAACTATTGTAGATATGGGACAATATAATGTTTGTACGTCTACCTATGAGGAATCACTTCGAATCCAGTTACCATTGACATTAAATAAACCACATTTAATAGGGAATCAAGATGATATTTTAGTAAATGCCCAGCAGAAGTATAATGTTAAGCAAGTAAGTGGGAAATTACCGTACGGAGGAAGTATCGCTAATTGTTTTAATTTAATAGATGAACAAAGTGTAAATTATATTGATGTTCCGGATAGTAATCCAGTTGTTATTGAACTGGACTTTACAAAAAATCCGATAAAAATGTTGACTTGTTTTGGGATGTATTTTGGATGGGGAGAGAGTCCTAAGAAAATTAAAATTGAATATGTATTAAGTGCAAATGGAAGTTGGGTTATTGCATCGGATGTCCCGTTAAATGTTGGGGATACAATTATATCGAATATGAGGGCGAGTCAGCTGTATAAAGTAAGAATTACATTAAGCGGTTATGCTCAAGACCATAAGCGTTTTCGAATTAATCGTATTTTTGCAAGGTCTTCTATGGAAAATGGGAATGCTTGGTTGGCGACAACTGGTGGAAGAATGTTTGGAGATATTGAACTAGAAGCGAGTAAAGGTGTGATTATGCAGACTTCTGGTGGAGTGAAATGGAAAGTTACTATAAATGAAGCTGGTCAGCTTATTACGAGTAAAATCACTTGAGATATTCTATTGTTTGCAAAACTTTATACAAGTATTAGGTGATGTGATGAATTCGATTTAAAAGAGGGAGTGTAGTCCATGGAATGAAAAAAAGCTTGTAGTTTGATATTATCAAACTACAAGCTTTTTATTTTTTTGGATTACTACTACCAAATATAGGTCCAAAAGTAATTTTGTATATGTCGAGGAGTGATGTGTATAAAGCGTTTCTCATTAATGAAGACAGTACCGTTAACAAATTGTAAACTTGCTGGAATCATATCTAAAATGGAAGTACTTATTGTAGGAATAGGGGAATGATTGAATTGGAAATTAGAGTGGAGCGTCTTAGGAGAGAAAAAATAGAGGATATTGTAGCATTATCTTCTTATATTGGCTGGGATTATAATAGAGAAGAGATTGAAACAATTTTGAATACAGGTATAGTATATGGTGTGGTAAATGAGAAAGAAGAGCTTATTGCTAGCGCGGCAATTATATTATACGGAGAGACGTTAGCGTCTATCGGAATGGTAATTGTACATCCAGATTATAAAGGAAGAGGGATTGGAAAGGCGATAACGGATTTATGCGCTAAAATCGTATCAACTCAAACTCCAATAGTGCTTATTGCTACGGATGAGGGGAAGCCTTTATATGAAAAACTAGGATTCAGGACTGTGAGCTATGTTTCTAAATACATATGTAACTCGTACAATAAGAATTATAAATGTGTAGGAAATGAAGAGTATATTGTGAATTATGAAGAATGTGATTTAGAAGAAATAATACAAATAGATGAAGATGCATTTGGAACAAATAGAGAAGAGTTTTTAAAGTGTCGAATTATACAAAGTGAACAATGTATTATTATAAAGGATATACAACAAAATGTATTAGGATATGGTATGAGTATACATACGCCAGAAAATAAAATAATAGGACCAGTCGTTGCTAAAAATGATGCGATGGCAATGAGAATTGTTCATTATTTAGCAAGAGAGCATAATGGTAAATTAAGAATTGATGTACCAGAAGGAAAGGGAAATTTCATGAAAGAATTAGAGATTACTGGTTTTCAAAAGGTTAATAAACCACCAATTATGATGAAAAATAGTGATCAATTATTAAAAAGGAATAATGAGCTATATAGTATTGCAGCGCAAATTTTTGGATAAAAAAGAATCCTTTTCACGAAAGGATTCTTTTTTATAGTTAATTTAATCACGATATTGGTCATGAGTAGGTTGAAAGAGGTCTTCCTCAATATCTCTAACAACGGAAAAATGATCAACGTTATAATGACCGTGTAAAGTTTTATTATGGTGCTCGA
Source organism: Bacillus cereus group sp. MYBK30-2 (assembly GCF_051915945.1). Lineage (NCBI taxonomy): Bacteria > Bacillati > Bacillota > Bacilli > Caryophanales > Bacillaceae > Bacillus > Bacillus cereus group sp. MYBK30-2. The sequence continues at coordinate 1,425,163 of NZ_JBQAFR010000001.1, read as the reverse complement.
TAATTTGCTGTGCAGACAATACGTTAGAATCAGTTGTTGAATGACCATTTTTAATTAATGTAACATCAAATCCTTGTACAGTTGCTGTCCTAACAGCAGTGTCGATGCAATGTTCTGTTTTACATCCACCTATAACGAGATGATTTATCTTCTCTTCTTTTAAAAGTTCATATAAAGAAGTACCGTAGAATGCATTTGTTGCTTGTTTATTAATAAGTATTGCAGATTGAGGCATTTTAATTTGATTATGTACTTCAAATCCTTCTCCTGTACCAGAAGCAACATCAGTATCTCTTACGAACACAATAAGGGCATTTGAATCTATTGCTTGCTGTACAGCGGTATTTAGTGTAGCTAATAGCTCGGTTTTACGGAAAACTTCATTTTCTTGTTCGTTCCCATCAATTAATTCTTGTTGAGCATCAATAATTAATAGTGCTTGTTTCATTATGTCTCTCCTTTAATATAAAATAATTATCACTTTACATATTCCGTAATATTGTAGAAGAATCCTCTTTTGCTATAGGAGTAGGCGAGCTGTTTACAAAGTTGTCAAAGAAATTTCATTCTCATAGAGTGTAAAAACATGTATGATAGGAGGTGGAGAATTTTTGAGTAGGTGGGAATATCATGCAAACAGTAGAAGATTATCTTTCATTCTTACATACGAAAGGATTTAAGTTATCAGAGGAAGCGCAAGGGTTTATTATGTTTGGACAAGGATATACTGGCGCATCTGATGGAATTGTGAATGCGGCAATAGAAGCGACGATCAAACATCAACTACAGTTTGATGGTAGTTATTTTGTTGCGTTATTAGAACGATTGAAAGAAGAAGAAATTACAGATAAAAAAAGCGCTAAGGCTTTTATGCGGAAGTTACAAGCGTAACTTCACGCAGCCCGCGCTTCTTTTTTTGCCTTTGAAGGTAGTTCAACAAAAACCATACCTAGGAAAATACATAGACACCCGATAATGGCAGAAATAGAAAGTTGTTCGTTTGCAACTAGAACGCCTGTTAATGCTGCAAAAACAGGCTCCATTGCGAAAATAATTGCTACTCTCGTTGGAGAAGTGTGTTTTTGTGCAGATGTTTGAATGAAAAAAGCAATTGATGTCGCAAACAGGGAAGTGAGAAATAGAGCAAATAAAAAGGAATGATTCGTCCATAGTGATACTGAAAATAATTTTTCCCAATCTTCAAACAAAAAAGCGCAAATAGAAGAAAACATACCGACAGCTAATACTTGAGAGGTGCTTAGTAATAAAGGTGATATTTTCTTAGAAAAGAAACCGTTAACAAGAATATGGGCAGCGAAAGCGACAGCACAACCGAGAACGAGTATATCTCCAATGTTTAATTGAAAAGAATCACCAGACGTTAATAAGTATAAACCTGCTGTTGCCACAGTAATACCAAGTACGATGAAAATTGTAGCCCGCTGTTTTAAAAAGATAAAAGACAGGATTGGAACCATAACGATACTAAGTCCTGTTAAGAAACCAGCTTTTGAAGAGGTTGTATAGAGTAAACCGAATGTTTGTAATAAATATCCAACACATAAAAAGAATCCAACAATCAATCCAGCGAGACTACTCTGTTTTATATCTTGTTTTGAAGTTTTTTGTGAGAAAATAATTTGAATGAATAATAAAATAATTCCAGCGAATAAAAAGCGAATTCCATTAAAAGTAAATGGCCCAACAAAAGACATAGCATTTTGAACGACAACAAATGTAGCTCCCCAAATGAAAGAGACAAATAATAAAGCGAGAGGAGCAATCCACTCTTTTTTCACAATCATCCCCCCGTTAATTTTGTAAAATAGCTTTTCTAGCTAACTCATCAGCGACTTTATTTTGACTACTTGGAATCCACTTTATAAAAAAGAGATCGAAATTTTTTATGTATTGCAGTGCTTCTTCTAGAAGTGGTGCAAACATTTTATTTTTTGCGTATTCTTTTTCAACAGCTCGCTCAACAAGTTGGGAATCTGTGCGAAAAGATACAATGCTATAATTATGCTCTGCACAATATTTTAATGCTGCAAGTAAAGCGTGGTATTCAGCTTCATGGTTGGACATTGTCCCAAGTGGTAATGATAATTGTACAGGTGGCTGTATGCCTTTAATAAAAACTCCCGCTCCAGAAGGTCCAGGATTTCCTTTTGATGCACCATCGATATATACTTCAATCAAAATGAGAAACCTCCATTTATAAGGTTATCCCCTACGTGAAAACTTTTTAGAAGTAGGGGATAGAGTACTTATCCAATTGTAATGCTATAACGGCATGTAAATGTTTCATTCGCTTGTAACGATTGAATTCCTTTTTTTTCTTTAAAATCTTTTGCTTGCTTTATTTCATCAGCAATTCCGTACCAAGGTTCAATACATAAGAAAGGTGTGTTATCTCCTGGTGTCCAAACGCCGACAAATGGGAAACCATCAAATGCTACTTTTACAAATTTATTATGTTTATGAGAACGAATTGAAATTTCATTCGTATTCATATTTTCAAAAATAAGTGCGTCATTTTTGAATAAATCATATGTAAGTGGCAATTCTTTTGTATTTTCAGCGATTAGTTGCTTTTCATTTGAAAGAAAAGGGCCTTCTAATATACTAGTTTCTAAACGTTCAGATCCATTAAATGATAGATGATAATCTGCAAATGATTCGCCGTCTAATAAAGGACAGTTGAATCCAGGGTGTGCTCCGATTGAAAAGAACATCTCTTTTGAAGCGGGGTTGTTTACTTCATATGTAACATGTATATTTTGTTCGTCTACTTCATAAGAAACGAGTAATTCAAATTCATATGGATAGTTTTTTAATGTCTCTTCATTACTAGTAACGATATAAGTAATTTTTGTTTCACTTTGTTCTTGTACAGAGAACATTAGATCACGAGCAAAACCGTGTTGTGTTAATGAATAAGGTTTACCGTCTACGTAGTATGTATTTTCTACTAATCGACCGACGATTGGGAACAAAATTGGTGCACGACGTCCCCAATAAGTAGAATCACCTTGCCATAAATATTCTGTGTTGTCTTCTTTTAAGCGAACGCTTTGTAATTCTGCACCTTTGTCAGAAATGGAAACGATCACTTTTTCATTTTGAATTGTTACTGTCATGAAATGGAACCTCCTAAATCTTTCATACGTTATATTATACGTCTTCTATAAGAAAAAGGGTAGATAATGATAGGAATCTATTGACGAAAGAGTGCATATTGCGTAAAATGTAATCTTGTTGCCTAAAAACGAATAACGTGGTTCGAAACCATCCCACGTAAAAAAACTAAGGAGATTTTGTCATGAATATAAGAACATTAGTCGGTAATGGTATTTTAGCGGCATTATATATTGCTGTTTCTATGCTTATTCAGCCATTTGGCTTTACGAATGTACAGTTTCGTATTTCAGAGATGTTTAACCATCTCGTTGTATTCAATAAGAAAGCAATTTACGGGATTGTATTAGGTGTATTTTTAACGAATCTCTTTTTCTCACCAATGATCGCTTACGATTTAGTATTTGGAGTAGGACAATCAATTCTTGCATTACTTGCAACTATTATTTCTATGCGCTTTATTAAAGGTGTTTGGGCTCGTATGATTTTTAATACAGTAATCTTTACAGTCACAATGTTTATGATAGCAATCGAACTTCATCTTGCATTTGATCTGCCATTTTTATTAACATGGCTAACGTGTGCAGTTGGTGAATTTGTTGTAATGGCGATTGGTATGCCTGTAATGTACTGGATTAATAAGCGAGTACAATTTGAAAGATTTATGTAATAGGTGAAAGAGCCGTTCCTTATATAGGATGGCTCTTTTTGTATGTGATTATATTGAATATAATACAGTGACTCTTGATAAAATATAATAAAATAAATATAAGAAGTCTTATATAAGGGGAATCTAGTATGAAATATAAAATGCATTGGTTGTATAAAACGAAGCGCGGTTTACAAACTGAATTAACAACAGACTATATGAACATAGAAGAAGTGCTTCAATTTGCGGAGGATTTTGAGAAAACAGGAAGGGTAAAAGAGCTTTTATTTTACGATGAAATGGACGCGGAATGGTCATTAAAAGAAATGAAAAAATTGAGTAAGCAAGTGGAGGAAGAGATTCAAGAAATTCAAGTTTATTTTGATGGTGGCTATGATGTGCAGACGAAAGAAGCTGGGGTTGGCATATGTGTATACTATAAAAAAGGAAATACAAATTATCGAATTCGTCGCAATGCATACATAGAAGGCATATATGATAATAACGAAGCGGAGTATGCAGCATTATTATACGGGATAAATATACTTGAGGAACTAGGAATTAAATATGAAGCAGTTACACTTCGTGGAGATTCCCAAGTTGTACTGCAGCAATTAGCTGGTGAATGGCCTTGCTATGATGAACATTTAAATCATTACTTAGATCAAATTGAACAAAAAGCGAAGCAAATGAAATTAAAGTTTGTTTGTGAACCGATATCTAGAAAACAAAATAAAGAGGCACATCAATTAGCAGCGCAAGCATTAGAAGGGACGACAATTGATAGTCATAAAGAAATAACCGAATAGAGAGGTGCACACGTGAATAAAAAGCAACTCATTACAGAGGTAAATGACTTATTAGAAACGTATTGCGAAGGGTGTTTCTTGCAGGAACATAATCGAAAAAATCATAGTAAATACTATGCCCATTCTTTTTGTATACGGCAATGTACGGTTGGAGAGAAATTGAAAAAGTATGGGGAGCAATTGTCATGAAAAAACATCCAGAGAATTTTCTCTGGATGTTTTTTAGTGCTTCGCTTCGTGTAATTGATGCTCGCATTTACTTAATTTTTTTTCTTCATTCATTAGGAATGGCTCATCTAAATCCGTCGCAACGGATTTCATAATTTCCAGCTGAGAACGAGCCGCTTCTACTGCAGTAGTGGCATGTTCTAATGTGTCTGGATCCATTGAAATTGTTGCAGAACCGACCATTTTTTGTGCTGTTTCTACACGGAATTTTACTTCTTCAAAATCATTTACATGTGAACCCATTGTTATTGCCTCCTTTGTATTTTGCGCATTTCACATAGTTTTTGCTCTGTAAAACGGAAATATACAAAGGAATAACAAAGGAGGTTACCAAGTAAGGTAACCTCCTGTCATATGTTGGATTAAAGTTTTACTACGTTAGCAGCTTGAGGTCCACGGTTTCCTTCAGTAATGTCGAAAGATACTTCTTGACCTTCCTCTAAAGCTTTGTAGCCGTCGCCTTGAATAGCAGAGAAATGTACGAATACATCATCAGAGCCTTCCATTTCGATAAATCCAAAACCTTTTTCATTGTTAAACCATTTTACTTTTCCTTGCATGTTACAATTCCTCCTAAAAAACGATTACTTTTTTTCATTTAGTGAAATTCATTTGAAAAGATAATATAAATTAAAAATGCTATATTCTCGAATATTCTGCTAAATGATTAATTTAAATATACACGAATTGGTAGAATTTAGTCAAGTAAGCGGTTTTAAATTTTTGTATTTTTAAATAATTTTTCGTTCAAATTTATAAAAAGGTATAGGACAAGCTGATTATGTAATATTCTTAAATGAATGCTGTACATAATGAGGTGAAAGAATGGTTGAGTCTTATTTATTAGATAATGAAGGAATGAAAAATAGAGACGATATACCGAATTGGGTTGCGAAAGAATTTAATAATTTTTCGAATGTCGTGCTAGAACCCACTTTTCCATGTTATTTCGGTTTGACAGCTTTAAAAAAGAATGAGCTTCGTTATTCATTTCTCTCTCATAATGATTGGAGTCATTTGCCGAATACAATGTTATCTTTCTTAGAGTTAATGAAAGAGCGACCAATTGTAAGAAGAGGATTTTTTCTTTTTGTAGAACCTGAACGTGAAGAGCAGCCACTCGAATATTATCGTAATTATTTTTGGAAAGTACTACAGTATTTACATGAAAAAGATAATCAAACATGGCCGAAGCAAATTCCGAAAGATCCAGACCATTATTTATGGGAATTTTCATTTGGGGGTGAACCGATATTTGCGTTTGGGAATGCGCCGGCTTATAAACAGCGAAAGACTAGGCACTTAGGAAATTCCCTTGTTATTGGATTCCAGCCACGCACTATTTTCGATGGATTAGAAGGAGATCGTCCTAAAGGTGCATATTCAAGACAAATGGTCCGTGAGCGAGTTGAAAAATGGGATCAGTTGCCGAAGCATCCTAACATTAGCCACTATGGTGATATAGATCATCGTGAATGGAAACAGTATTTTATTGGGGATGATATTGAGCTGATTAAAGGTAAATGTCCTTTTCATCATAAAGTGAAACTTTAATCAGCGGGGAGGGTTCATCCCCCACTGATTATTAGCCCGCAAATAGGGGGATAAGGTAGAGAAATGGGGGCCATCAACTGGATGGCTCTTTTGCATATTTTGGATAAAAAAGGGTATTTTAATAGTGGATATTTCTTATGAAGCTAGTCTATTTTTCATATGTGCATCATTACTTAGTAGTAAAGGAAGCAGAAAGGATAGAGCGATGTTTGGAGCGATTATACAGCAAATAGTATTAGGTATTTCATTAGCTGCACCGGTAGGTCCGATTAATATTGAGATGTTAAAACGAGGAATTGAACGCGGATTTTGGCATGCTTGGATTGTTGGAATTGGGGGAATGACTGCAGATATTTTGTTTATGCTTCTTATTTATTTCGGTTTATCTTCTGTGTTTATGTATACATATGTACAAGCTTTTATGTATTGTACTGGGTTTTTCTTATTGTTTTATTTAGGATTTCAAAGTGTAAAACAAGGGATTTCTCACGCGAATATGGAATATAAACAAGAAGAGGTAGGTGGACTTAAACAATCTTTTATGGCGGGATTTTTAATCGCGATATCCAATCCGTTAAATCTTGTTTTTTGGTTTGGTATATACGGAAGTACACTTAGCTCATTGCTTACGAAGGTAACGAAACAAGAAGCTTTTTTATACAGTCTTTGTATTATTGTTGGTATTATTTTATGGAATTTAAATATTGCTTTTTCTGTTCATTTTGGAAGAACTTTATTAAAGAAAAAAGCACTTGGCTATATTACAGCAGGAGCAGGTATTATTTTAGTGGGATATTCTATCCATTTTGCATACAAAGCTTTACAGTTGTTCACATAAGATTGAAGGGGAGATTTTTATGTATCGAACCACTATTGACGGAAAAGAAATTATCATCACTTTAGCACCAAAAATTCGAAAAGAAATTACTGATAGAAATCCACTATATGAAGCGGTATTTAACAATGCAGCAAGGTTGCTGCAAACGAAACAACCAACGTTTGCGGTAAATCATGAAGTATTTGGGCTTATTATTGGAGAAGTACAAAGGGGAGAAGTAACAGTATTTGCAGTGGAACACATTATTCCGAAGCAAAATATATTTGGTCCGAACACTTTTTTCTCGACAATAGAGCAGCAGGCAAATTTGTAAAGTGAATAGAATAAGAATAAAATAGAAATAGTCGTAACGATATGTTGCGGCTGTTTTTTTGGAGAAGGGGGAAGAAAGATGAAGAGAGTGGTAAAGGAGTTCTTTTTACAACATGATATTGTTATTATGTATAGTGTCCTATTAATTTTTATCATTATTTTAAAAATGCAATTTTTCACATGGATCGGTATTTTATCGTGTCTTGCTGGAGTCGTTTTTTATACGCTTAACGAATATGTAACTCACCGTTTTTTATTTCACATTAAGCCACCAAAGAATCGTTTTTTATTAAAAATGCTTCGCAGATTACATTATGATCATCACGTGTATCCAGACGATTTGAAATTATTATTTTTACCTGTTTGGTATAGTTTACCTGGTTTTGCAATTTATTTATTCGTTTTATACGGATTTACAAAGAGTGTTACAGTTACACTCTCCTTTGGAATTGGAATGATCATAATGCTTCTCGTTTATGAATGGAAACATTATATTGCACATAAGCCGATTCGTCCCTTTACTAAGTTTGGAAGATGGCTTAAAAAACAGCATATATTACATCATTACAAAAATGAAAAGTATTGGTTTGGTGTTTCTAATCCAGTGTATGATTTTTTATTCGGTACGTATAAAGATGGGAAAGATGTTGAACTTAGTGAAACGGCTCGTAATTTAGAAAAGAAGAAAGAGACAGAAGTAGTGCAATAGCACTACTTTTTTGCGTCTTAATGAGGGAAAAGATTGATTTAGGTTTCACCTTATTTTGAAAAAGTATATTAAAAATTTAGGGAGAAATGACGAAAAATGTCTATCGAAAAATCTTTGCAGGAACGTAAGGATTGTCTAAAATAAATATAAGTTTCTGAATATTTATAAAATTTAGTCTTTAGGTATGCAAGGGGGAATTGTATTTCAAGTAAGAGAGGGGATCGGAGAATGAAACGAGATGATACGTCAGCACGTAAGTTGCAAAATGAGGTGAATTATACAGAGGTTGTTCAGTCAGAAGAATTTCAATTGTTATTAAATACGAAAAAGAAGTTTATCGTTCCAATGAGTATTTTCTTTTTAAGTTTTTTTATTGCACTACCTATTTTAACATCGTATTCAAAGGTGCTCAATACACCGGCATTTGGTGATATTACTTGGGCGTGGGTATTTGCTGTTGCGCAATTTATAATGACATGGACATTATGTATGATTTATAGCAAAAAAGCAGAATCCTTTGATGAAATCTCGCAAAAAATTCTGCAAGATATGCAAGAAGGGAGGAGCTGAATTTGAATACAACTGCTTTTGCACTATTTTTAATTATCGTCCTTGGTACACTCGTTATAACTTATTTCGCATCGAAAAAAACGAAAAATGCGAGTGAATTTTATACGGCTGGAGGGGGATTAACTGGTTGGCAAAATGGTCTGGCCATTGCCGGTGATTACATGTCTGCTGCGTCATTTCTTGGCATCGCCGGAGCGATAGCATTAACAGGATTTGATGGGTTCTTTTATAGTATAGGTTTCTTAGTTGCTTACTTAGTTGTATTGTACCTAGTTGCAGAACCTCTTAGAAATTTAGGGAAGTATACGTTAGCTGATATGATTGCGGCGCGTTTTGATGCAAAGAAGGTTCGCGGGATTGCAGCATTAAATACGATGACGATTTCAATTTTTTATATGATTGCACAATTAGTTGGTGCGGGTGCACTTATTAAATTATTATTAGGAATTGAATATACGACAGCCGTATTAATCGTTGGTACACTTATGACAGTATACGTTATTTTTGGTGGTATGACGGCTACAAGTTGGGTGCAAATTGTAAAGGCTTTACTACTAATGGCTGGTACATTTATTATTTCTGTTATCGTTTTTGCAAAATTTAATTTTAGTGTGACAGAAATGTTCGCTCAAATGAAAACAGCTACTCCATTAAAAGATTCGTTTTTAAATCCGGGAGTGAAGTATAAAGATGGTCTTGATACACTTTCTTTAAATTTAGGACTGGTTCTTGGTACAGCGGGATTACCACATATTCTTGTCCGCTTTTTTACAGTACGTGATGCAAAAACTGCGCGTCAATCTGTTGTATATGCTACGTGGTTAATTGGAGCATTTTATATTATGACAATTTTCTTAGGATTTGGTGCGGCGGCGTTTGTAGGAAATGAGGCAATTATTAAAGCAAATCCAGCCGGTAATATGGCAGCACCTTTGTTAGCGAAAGCGTTAGGCGGAGATTTCTTATTCGCGTTCGTATCGGCGATTGCTTTTGCAACCATTTTAGCTGTGGTAGCAGGTCTTGTATTAACAGCAGCTTCAGCATTTGCTCATGATTTTTATAACGAGATTATTCGCAAAGGAAAATCAACGGAAAAAGAGCAAGTGTCAATGGCCCGCTATGCGTCTATTGGAGTAGCGATAGTATCTATTATACTCGCTTTGTTTGCTCAAACATTGAACGTAGCATTTCTAGTATCGCTTGCATTTGCAGTTGCAGCGAGTGCTAATTTACCAGTTATATTATTTACGATATATTGGAAGCGCTTTAATACAACGGGTGCTATTTGTGGCATGGTCGTTGGTCTTATCTCAGCAATTGTTCTTGTAGTGCTAAGTCCAAACGTTTGGAATCCGGTAGCAGGGAAAGCTATTTTTGTTGGAGAGGCGATATTCCCATATACGACACCTGGAATTATTTCTATTCCGCTTGGATTCCTTGCAGCATATTTAGGAACAATTTTCTCTAGTAAGAAAGAAGATGCAGCGAAATTTGATGAAATTCTTGTGAAATCTAATACTGGTCATGGTATTAGTGATGCATCTACACATTAAAAAAGAGGAGCTTTTCGAATTATAAGAAAAGCTCCTTTTTCTTTTGTCATTTTCTTATAAATATTACTTTATTTTTGGTAGGATTTGTCTTGGTTTTGTGGAATGAAAATAGGCAGGGAGAAATTTAACTCATCATGGGACCAGCGCAGCTTTGTGAAAAATAAGTTGTTATGGAAGGTGGAAGAAAGGATGAAAACAAAACAAACAGATGAATTATTAGCAAAAGATGAGCAATATGTTTGGCACGGAATGCGTCCCTTTAGCCCGAGTAGTACAATGGTAGGAGCAAAAGCAGAAGGGTGCTGGGTTGAAGATATACAAGGAAAAAGATATTTAGATGGTATGAGTGGTCTTTGGTGTGTAAATAGCGGATATGGACGAAAAGAGCTCGCAGAGGCAGCTTATAAGCAATTGCAAACATTGTCATACTTTCCGATGTCACAATCACATGAACCAGCAATTAAGCTCGCTGAAAAGTTAAACGAGTGGCTTGGTGGAGAGTATGTTATGTTCTTCTCTAATAGTGGATCAGAAGCGAATGAAACAGCTTTTAAAATAGCAAGGCAATATTATGCTCAAAAAGGTGAACCACATCGTTATAAATTTATGTCACGTTATCGTGGTTATCACGGAAATACAATGGCAACGATGGCGGCGACTGGACAAGCGCAGCGCAGATACCAATATGAGCCATTTGCATCAGGGTTTTTACATGTAACGCCTCCGGATTGTTACCGTATGCCAGAAATGGAATCGCAAAATATTTATGATGTAGAGTGTGTGAAAGAAGTAGATCGTGTTATGACGTGGGAATTAAGCGAAACGATAGCCGGATTTATAATGGAGCCGATTATTACGGGTGGAGGTATTTTAATGCCACCACAAGACTATATGAAAGCGATTCATGAAACGTGTCAAAAACACGGTGCACTACTTATTAGTGATGAAGTTATTTGTGGTTTCGGCCGTACAGGAAAGGCATTTGGATTTATGAATTATGACGTTAAGCCGGATATCGTTACAATGGCAAAAGGTATTACGAGCGCGTACTTACCATTATCAGCAACAGCTGTGAAAAAAGAAATTTATGAAGCATTTAAAGGAACGGGAGAATATGAATTCTTCAGACATATAAATACATTTGGTGGAAATCCAGCTGCTTGTGCATTAGCGCTTAAAAATTTAGAGATTATGGAAAATGAAAATTTAATTGAGCGCTCTGCACAAATGGGTTCACTTTTATTAGATCAATTAAAAGAAGAAATCGGAGAACATCCACTTGTTGGAAATATTAGAGGGAAAGGTCTATTAGTTGGAATCGAACTAGTAAATGATAAAGAAACGAAAGAGCCAATTGATAATGATAAAATCGCCAGTGTTGTAAATGCTTGTAAAGAAAAAGGGCTCATTATCGGACGAAACGGTATGACAACAGCAGGTTATAATAACGTCTTAACATTAGCGCCGCCGCTTATTATTTCAAGTGAAGAAATTGCCTTTGTTGTTGGAACGTTGAAGACAGCTATGGAACGTATTTAGTAACTAGGACGAGAGAAGCGAGCTGTAATATAAGGCTCGCTTTTGTTTATTATTTTGATTAGGGGGTGTATTAATAGATAAGTATGATTTTAACCAACATTATCACATTGGCTATTATGAAGATGAGCATGACTTAGAAGTGACCGCATACAAAAGAATAAATGAACCAATTTGGGATGCTTATATTCCACAATATGAGGCAGACGATTTTTATAAAAAGGTGGAGAAAATGAAGCTAGGTGAATATATAGATGACTATGGTATAAAAGTATATTCATTTAGTGATGATATCGATGATGAGGAAGCACGAACTATTTTTGAAAAATGGTTAAAAACGAATGCGATTGTTTAAAGATGAAATGAAAAAGGAGATTCCTATTTTATAAGATAGGAATCTCCTTTTATTATATTAAACTTATTTACTTGCTTTAATTGCTTTATCTTTTGCACCAAAAGTGTATTTTAACATTGGTGGTGTAATCATTGTAGTTAAAATAACGACAATAACGATAGCTGTAAAGTAGTCTTGTGCTAATAGACCAGAAGAAAGTCCTGTTCCTGCGATGATAAGAGCAACTTCACCACGAGAAACCATTCCAGCACCGATAATTGCAGAAGACTTTGCATCAAATCCAGTCATTCGTGCACCGAATCCACAACCGATTAGTTTCGTTAATACAGCGATTACTGTTAATGCTAAGATGAACCAAATTTGATCACCAATACCGTCAAATGTAATATTCATACCGATACTAACGAAGAAGACTGGTACGAACATAGCGTAAGCGATTGGTTCTACTTTCTTTTCTACTTCATGTTTGTAGTTCGTTTGAGAAATAGCGATACCAGCTGCGAAAGCACCGATAATACCAGCAATTCCTAATAGTTCGCCGAAATATGCGAATGAGAAACAGATGATAAGTGCTGCACTTACGATAGACTCAGATACGCGAAGTGGTGATAACCAACGCATAATCGCTGGAACACCTTTCCATCCGATTAAAATAATAGAAGCGAAGAATACTACTTTCTTCAAGATAATCATTGTTAAATTAACATCATCTGTACCTAAGAAGCTCATTGCAAATGCTAATAAAATAACAACAAGAATGTCATCAAATACAGCTGCTCCAAGCATTGTTGTACTTTCACGTGTTTTCATCTTACCTAAATCGCGAAGTGTTTGAACGGAAATACTAACACTTGTCGCACATAGAAGTAATCCTAAAAATACAGCGTTCCCTTGTTCCATTCCCATAACAAGACCGGCAACATAACCACCTACGAATGGAAGAATGATACCTCCAACCGCAACTGCTAAAGAAGAATTACGGTTTTCATTTAATTCTTTTAAGTCTGTTTCAAGTCCAGCCATAAACATTAAAAGAATAACCCCGACGTTACTTAATTGTGTTAGAAGTTCTGAATTCTCAATCCAACCTAATACAGCTGGACCGATAACGATACCGACAATTAATTTACCAAGTACAGAAGGTTGACCTAATCTTACGCTAAGATCGCCAGCAAGTTTTGTACTTAATAAAATAAGTGCGATTTGAAAGAAAAATTCGAATTCCATCTGATCCTCTCCTTATCACTTTGTATTTTTATTAAACGATTTCTCGGAATTTGCTTAATGATGATATGTAAAATTACATTAAACAAAGGGTCTTTTCACAGGTTCTTTTGAACTCGTAATCTGAACCTGTAATTAATATATAATATATTTTATAAAAAATCAACGGAAAAATAGCAGGTTTTCATGAGAGGATTCGTTTTAGAAACGGGGGATATAGCTATATAATAAGAAGTAATAAAGCTTACATATAATGAATGGAGAAAGAAAAATGTTATTAAATCAACGCTTTACAATTGGAGAAATGGCGAAAATGCATAATATAGCGGAATCTACATTACGTTATTATGATGAGAAAGGAATTTTTCATCCGTCAACTGTTGACCCTCAAACCAATTATCGCTATTACACAATTGATCAGTTTTCACTATTAGATACGATTAAATTTTTACGCCAATTGAATATTCCATTAAAAGAAATAAAGAAATATATTGATGAACGAAACCCGTCTTATGCGCTGAATTTACTTGAAAAACAACAAGAAATGATGCTGAAAAAGCAAAGAGAAATCGAGTATGCTTTGGCAAAAATGGAACATAAAATCCATTTAATGAAGAAAGCGACGAGATCAGAAGCGAATCAAATTATTTATAAAAAGATATCGAAACGAAAAATCACAGCAATTGCAGTTGCGCCTAATACAACGGATGATATGTTTGAGTATTATATCCATTCGCTGCAAAAAAATATAAAGCAAATTGATAATAGTTTATTTTCAGGAGATATCGGTGTAACAGTTTCAAAAAAAGCATTACTTCAAAATGAGTTTCAAGCATATAACAGTGTGTTTATTCTATTGGATTACATGCCTTTTCAAGTGCATACTTCAGATGAAATAAAAGAAGGGATATTTGCTTGTTCTTATCATCATGGACCATATGAAGAAACAGATGAAACGTATACGGAATTATTAAAGCACATCGATAACGAAGGATACGAAGTGTGCGGAGATGCGCTTGAGCTTGCGTTAATTGATTGGTCTGTAACAGAAAATCCGAAGGAGCAAGTAACGGAAATTCAAATACCTGTTGCTAAAAAAATAAATAAACAATAAGCTTATATATTTTTCAATTCTCTATTGACCTTCAAGTTACTTGAAGGTTTAAACTGTGAACAGAGCGTTGAGAAAAAGGAGCATATTAGTATGGAAGCAACAGAAAAATTAAGAGAAAAACCGATAAAAAGTTTATTTATTTCGTATTTAATACCAGCAGTTCTTGGGATGGTATTAATGTCAGTGAATATCATGATTGATGCGGTCATGATTAGTAGAGGAGTTGGAGCGAACGGTTTAGCAGGAGTAAACGTGGCTGTTCCAGCGTTTTCAATTTTCTTCTCTATCTCATTATGGATTGGAATGGGTGGAGCAACGCTATATTCTATTGCACTAGGTGAAAATAAATTAGAAAGAGCAAGATCTATTTTTACTCAATCTATGACAGTGGCAGTTATTATCGTAGGTGTTTTAGCGGCTATTTGCTTATGGAGAATAGAAGATTTAGCATATCTGTTTGGTGCAAATGAAGTGATTTTACCATATGCGTTAGACTATTTACACGTGTTATTAACATTTGGAATGATATATGTTTTAGAAAATATTTTAAGTACATTTATACGTAACGATGGAAATCCTAATTTAGCAATGGCAGGTCTTGTCGTAACAGCTGTATTGAACATTATCTTTGACTATATCTTTATTTTCATCTTTGGATGGGGCGTAACAGGTGCTGCATCAGCGACTATTCTTTCGGCAGCAATTGGTTTCCTAGTATTATTAACTCACTTCTTTAGAAAAAGTAGTGTTTTAAAGTGGACGAAATTCCATTTTGAATGGGATACGGTTAAACAAATTATGGTGATTGGTTTCCCGAGCTTTACAACTGAAATTACAGTAGCGATTGTAACGGTTGGTTTTAATATTGCTTTTGTTCAATATGCAGGAGAAGTAGGTGTCGCTTCTTATGCGATGGTCAATAGTATTCATGCAATGACATTACTATTATTCTTCGGTGTTGGTGCCGCATTACAACCTATTGCTAGTTTCCATTATGGTGCAAATTTACCAGAAAGACTGCGTGAAGGATTACGGTTGGCTGTAAAAATTGCAGTTGTACTCGGAGGCGTAGCAATTGTTGTCGGTTTATTCTTCGGGAAATATATAATTGGTTTATTTGATGTTCAATCCCCAGAACTATTGGAGTTAACGTTAACAGGTATAAGTTTATTCTTTATCCAATATGTATTTTTAGGCTATAACATTGTGTATGGAGAATATTTCCAATCGGTGCGACAAACGACAAAATCAGTTCTTATTATTTTGAGCCGTGGTTTACTATTTATTATCCCATTGTTATGGATTATGCCGAAATTATTTGGCGTAAATGGAATTTGGCTCGTTATGCCAGTAGCAGAAATATTGACAGCAATCATTGTATTTACGATGAATCGTATGAAACATCCTGTTCCATTAAACTTGGCGGGAAAGAAAGAAGCAATATAATAAAAAAGTCCCCTTGAAAATAATTAAGGGGATTTTTTCATTCCTTTAAACTAATAGCAAAAGATCCATCTGTTTCCTGCACAGAAGCGAAAGCAACGTTTTTAATATTTGTAACGCCTTTCGCCTGTAACTCTGCATGTAACCACTTTACATTTTTATGGATTAGCTTTAAGTTATCGTATTGAATTTGTGAATCAACGATAAGAGCAATTGGTAATCCGGAATACTTAACATCTATATTCATATCTTTCGGAGTCAATGGTATGAGTTCTCTTTTTGGCAAAATACTTATAGATCCATTTGCTTCTAAAATTGCATATTCAATTTCATGAACACTCGGATAGCCTGCAACACGGAGGTTGGATAGTAATTCGGCAATTGGATATCTACTCTTCTTTAAGTTTTCAAAAATAATATCTCCATGTTTTATTAGAATAATGGGATGCCCGAGAATGAAGCGATTTAATTTATTTAATAAGCTTAGCTTTGTAAGTAGTAGATGTAAGCATGTAATGGCAACCATGCCGGAAAAAGCTTGCAAAGCACCGTCGACTGGTATCGCTTGAAAGGCCAAATAAGATAAAAAGATAATTGCGCCAAAATCATGAGGAGTTAGTTGTGCTAGTGCGGATTTCCCTAATAACTTAAGTGATATTAAAAATAAAATAAAAAAGAACGATACATTACATAAAAAGACGAGCAATATGTACACTCCTTCGTGCGAAGTTGTACTTACTATTCCCAAAGATATGATAAATATTACTTTTAGAGGGGAATTTAGACTGAATTGGAATTTATCCGTATACAAACGACTTAGTGGATATTATGATGAACAAATAGAGAAAATAGGAGTATATGCGAATGCTAAAGAAAAAAATTATTAAGTATAGTTTAGTTATGTTGATGATTTGCGCTGTTTATGTGGGATTTTTACAATATAACATTTATAAGCATGGTCATATGACAGCGCCAGATGAGGCGGATTACATGATTGTACTAGGCTCGAAAGTAAATGGGACGAAACCGTCTTATTCACTGCAATATCGTATAGATAAAGCAGCTGAGTATTTAAAATCACATGAGAAAACAATTGCTATCGTATCTGGAGGGCGAGGAAAAGGCGAAGATATTTCAGAAGCTTTAGCGATGAAACAAGGATTAATGAAACAAAATATTGCAGAAGACCGAATAATAATGGAAGACCGTTCGACGAGTACGGATGAAAATATTAAATTCTCAAAACCTCTTATCTCTAAAAATATGAAAAAAGGGATGATTGTAACGAACGATTTTCATATGTTTCGAGCGAAAAAGATTGCGGAAAAACAAGGATTAACATTAGAAGGTCTCCCGGCAAAAACACCGAAACCAATTATCATCCAATCGAACGTTAGAGAATATTTAGCGATCACACAATATTGGTTATTAAATCGAATATAATCAACTTGAATCCCATCTGAAATTTCAGGTGGGATTTACCTTAATGTAAATCTTACAAATATGTCATCTTAATGAAAGGTAAAGCGATAGTTTCTAAAGTGGTTTCCTGACATAATGAAGGTAACAAAAAACTTTAGAGGTGAATCGTATGAAAGGGAATAATATATTATCTTCACTATGCTACTTTAGTATCTTTTTTGCACCATTTTTACTGCCAATTATCGTTTACTTCGTTGCGGAAGATGAAGTAAAACATCATGCAAAAAAAGCATTTTGGTCACACGTTTTCCCATACGCAATTTTATTTGGAGGATTAGCTTTATCTGGAGTATACGGTTTAAGTTTCAATCAGTCTGAGAGCGTTGGAATTGGGATGGTTATAACGTATGCAGTGTTTATTCTTGTAGGAATTTACTACTTTATTTGGAATATCGTTAAAGGAATTAAAGTTTTGAAAGCGGCGTAACAAGAATTACATAACAGGCATTAACATCATTTAAACCTGCCGTTATTTTTCGGTAATTCGAGAGTCCTTGTCGAAACGTCGGTGTAATTTCATTTACCGTATTTATATGTATTAAAAAAAGAGAAATTCACAAAGAATTGCTCTTTTTGTGCTTATAAGTTGTGAATATTAAAAAAGATGTGTTAATTTTTCATTATGAAGAGAAAAAAGGAGTGATTTTCATGAATGAGATTATACATAAAATGGAGCAACACGTTTCAGTTCGTAAATATAAAGAAGAACCAATTTCAAAAGATGTAGTGGAAAGAATGGTGCAAGCTGCTCAGCATGCTGCTTCTTCACATTTTGTCCAGGCGTATTCGGTTATTTATGTAACAGATAAGGAACTAAAAGTTAAATTAGCAGAGCTATCTGGAAATCGTCATGTGAAAGATTGCGCGGCGTTCTTTATTTGTTGTGCGGATTTAAAGCGTCTCGAAATTGCATGCGAAAAACACGGTACAGAGATTAAACATGAGGGAGTAGAGGACTTCATCGTGGCAACAGTAGATGCCTCATTATTTGCACAAAACTTAGCACTTACAGCAGAATCATTAGGATACGGCATTTGCTATATCGGTGGAATTCGTAATAACCCGAGAGAAGTGAGTGAATTACTTCATTTACCGGATAAAGTATATCCTGTATTCGGAATGACAGTCGGCGTACCAGATGAAGATCATGGAGTTAAACCGCGGTTACCAGTAGCAGCCATTCTTCATGAAAATGGATACGATGAAAAGAAATATGATGAATTGTTAAACGAATACGATGATACGATGAGCGCGTATTATAAAGAAAGATCGTCAAATCAAAAAAACGTAACATGGACTGAATCAATGAGTTCATTTATGGCCAAAGAGAAGAGAATGCATATGAAAGAGTTTTTGAGTAAGAAAGGATTTAATAAGAAATAAGTAAAAGGACAAACCTGAGATGTGGGTTTGTCCTTTTTTAGAGGAGAAATATAATAATTTTCGAATAGGTATAGAGGGGAGATGACATGAAGAAAGCTTTGATTTTTCTATTTGATGGATTTGCAGAATTTGAAGTGAATATAGCAAATTTATGTTTGATAAGTAAAGGGTTTGAAGTAATAACAGCAACTGTTGACGGGACAACAGTTACAGGAGAAGGTGGATTTTTGTGTCAACCACATGTTTCTATAGGTCATATTGAAGTAGTGGATTATGAAGTGTTTATTGTACCAGGAGGAGGGCATATTTTTCACCATTTAGAAAATGAACAACTGTTATCTATTGTGAGCGAATTACATAAGCAAAATAAATGCATAGCGGGGATTTGTGCCGGGACATCTCTACTACATGCAGCTGGAGTGCTTAATGAGAAAAAATTCTCAACATCATTAACACCAGAGGTAGAACATTTAGCACATCTACATAAATGGGAATATAAACAAGAAGAAGATGTAACTGTGGATGGGAAAATTATTACAGCAGTAGGATCTGCATATGTTGAATTTGCTATTGAAATTGTGAAACAGCTCAATTTATTTAATGAAAGTGAAGTTAGTGAAAATCTTCAATACTTTAAAAATATAAAAACAGTATGTGGTGAGACGTTAGTTTAAGTTATAACATCACTTGTAAAACCGAAGCTAAGAAAGTGGGACCCGCTTTCTCAACTTCGGTTTTTTATTTGTTATTATATAAAATGAAAATAAAAATTGATAAATTTTTACAAAAATGATAGAAAATGAGAAGGAATTTCCAATAGTAAGTAAAAGCAGTTGCTAAAGGGGAACTGAGGGAGGAAGATGCTTATGATTTTCGATTCTGAAGAGGATTTAATTATAGCAATGTAAAAAGCGGCCAAATAGCCGCTTTTTATTGTGCAGTTAATATTCTAGTGATGATCCTATAGTTTTAAAATATTTTTCTCGTGAAGGAGTCATTACTCGGATTGCTAATAAACAGGAAAGGAAAAGAATGAGTAACGAGCTACATATTACAGTAATTTGAACGGAAAGAAACTGTGCGGATGCTCCAATTGCTAAAATGAAAAAGATTTGGATGAAATTTTTTATTGAATCAAATACACTATCGATACGTCCTATCATATGTACTGGGATGTTATTTTGATAAAATGTTATAAATCCAGTACCAGCAAATGATGAAGCGATCCCAAGTAAAATGAAACCACTTGCTGCGACCGTAAATGAATTTGAAAAGGCGAAAATCACATAGCCTACAGCTGTGAAAATCATACCTAAGCCGATACAATATTGAATCGGTAATCGTTTTGCAAAGAGAGAGACAAGAAATGAACCGCAAACGTAAGCTGCCCCGGTTATACTAACGAGCATGCTATATTTTACATCTGATAAAAACAGTACTTGTCTTGTAAAAACAACTTCTTGTGAATCCAGTGCCATTGAGACAAGCATTGTGGCTTGGAATAGAACGAATACGAGAATAATGTAAGTTTCAGTCCGTGCGAATGAAAAGACTTGTTTCCAATCGCTTCGTAATGTTTGTACGAAAGTATTTGTAACCTCTTTGTTTTGCTTTGTTTGTAATGTGATGTTTGGCAAGAAGTAAATGAGAATGGTAGAAAGTAGAAATGAAATTGAGTTGCAGTAAATAACAAAGGCTGCCGAGTATGTAGTGAGAAGTATTCCAGCAAGAGCCGGACCGATAATAAAAGCCCCATTTGTACACAGGCTATTCCAAGCATTAAATTGAGCGCGTTCTTCAGCTGGTATAAGCATGGTTTTATAAGTGAATGAAGCTGGATCGAAAAATGATGTAGCAATACGAGTCAAAAAGATAAAAATATAAATTGCCCAAATAGAATCAAATAGTGGAATACAGCCGATGAGCACTGCTCGAATAATATCTGTGATAAGCATAATTGATCGTTTATTTAATCGATCTACTATACTACCAGACCATATTTTTGTAACAACCGTGGCAATTGGACCAACGATCCATAATCCTGCTACAGCAGCGGGAGAGTTTGTACTATTTAACACCATTAAGTTTAGAGCTATGAGGTACATAAAATCACCTAAACGAGAAATGCCTGTTCCCGACAATAATAATAGTTTATTTTTCATGGGTATATGGACCTTTCTTTCATTGTTTTTTTATACGGCAGGAAATAGCGTATTCCTCTTCTGAGGCTGATTGACGAGCGGTTTTGTTTTCCCATCGTAATAACACTTGTGAAATCTCCCATGTGAGTTGTTGTAATTCCTCTGGAGTTAAAAATAAATGAGAAACAATGTGACTCCCTGTATTTGTTCCTTCCGTGCCCGCTTCTTCAATATAAAAATGAGCAGATTTTGCTTTATAATATTTTTCGATAATTCCTCGTTTCTCCTTTGTATCTACTAATTCAAGTAACCCTCCGTCATATAAAATTTGAATGTGATAGTGAACACTACCAGTAGATTTATTTAGTTTAGTAGCTACTTGCTTTGCAGTGAGTGTTTCGTCTTTTAAAAGGTGAAGAATTTGAATACGAGTTGCATTGGAAATTAGCTTTTGTTGTTCAGCTGAAATGGTAAGCCGATTCTCGAACATTATGGTAGCTCCTTTCTTATAATCTAATTTTATTGTACGTTCTAAAAAATTAGAACGTAAGAGAAATAAATCGCCTTTTTCCTGTGAATTTCGACATACATAAAAATAGCATGTACATATACATGCTATTATGTGATAGTAGATTCTTCACTAAGGTCCCCGCGATAAAATAAGAATAGCCATATAAAACTAACGAAAATACAGCATATAGCTAGCGAACTACCGATTATTTGCGGAGAAAATATTTCTAAAAGCCATCCTGTTATAAACATTGATAACTGAATAAGAGATCCGTAAATGGAGTAGTGGAATGAGAAAACTTTACCAATCATGTTTTCTGACGTATACGTTTGTAGCAATGTCGTATCAAGTGGAACGATGATTCCTCCTGCTATACGCATACAGAGTAATGTAATGATACCGATAATAAGTTGATCGGATAGAATGAATCCGAGAAAGAAAAATCCTTGTAGTAAATAGGCCCAACCAAATGCTCTTTTCATTTTTTCTTCATTTTTAGATATATATAAGTTAACGAGAAGACTACCAATCATAAGTCCCGCTCCTTGAACTGTATATAAAATTCCGATGTTAGAGTGGAAAATTCTTTCGGCATAGATTGTTAGAAGTAGCTGATAAGCGCCTCCAATAATGCCCCATGAAATTCCGACAAGAATTAATGTTAAAATAATTTTTCTTTGTAATATGTATGTATAACCATCCTTTATATCAGTAATAAATGCTTTTTTTGTGTTAAAAGTATTACGAGAAGGGATATGCATTTTATAAATAATAAAGGCTGAAATAAAGTATGACAGGCTGTTCATTAAAAAAGCGATCTCAATATTTAAAGATTGTGCAATAATCCCACCTAAAGAAGCCCCCATAATAGACATAGAACCATTGATTGTACTAGAAAGAGAGTTAGCGGTTACTAAATGATTTCGATGTACGATATTCTTTAGAGTTGATTGCTTAGCAGGCTCGAATAAACAAGAGAGTACAGATAAACATATATTAGAAACGAAAATAATCTCAATTTTATAGAATGCAAATAAGTAAGTGAGGACGATAATCCCTCGTAGAATATCGGTGGAAATCATAATCTTCTTTTTGGAAAAACGGTCTACAATTCCGCCTATGAATGGGCTAAGAAGGAGTTGAGGTAATCCTTTACTCATAAAAGTGAGCGCTATCATAAACGGAGATTCTGTTATGCTATAGACGAATGTTAATAAAGCTACAGTATGAAACCAATCTCCAAGTACGCTTAACGTTTGACCATAAAATAGTTTTTTGAAGTTTTTATTTGTTTTAAGCAGTGTGGAATAAGAAACTGATTGCGCTGACATAAAAACTAATCCCTATCTATTGGTGATGTTTGTACATGCTTTTTCCATTCGCTTAAATACATTTTTTCTGCTTTGGGTAGTCCAATAGGTAATTTTGCAATAAATTCTAAACTATTTCCATCAAGATCGTTAAAATATACAGAGGCGTGTGCTAGTTCGGGAAAAACGATAGGCTCAATTGGTTCCATTCCGAAGTCTTTCCTTGCTGAAATTCCTTTTTGATTTAGCCAGTGTATCGCGTTTTCTAAATCGTGTAAGCTTACTTGGAAAGCGATATGTCGTAAGGATGGATGATAATTAACTTTGTATTCTTTTCCTTCCCAAAGGCCAAGCCAACTTTCATTTTCTACAATCCAAAAGAAGGCGATATCCTTGTCTCTTTTATATAATTTTAGCCCCAGTGATTCATAAAAAGGTATCGGAATTTCTAAATTACGGACAGGTAAATGTGCTTCATAAAGACCTTTAATCATTATAATCCTCCTTAGTAAAAATGTTTCTTATTCCATATTAAACGATGTTTTGTTTGTTGAAATCGCTAAAAAGAAGGATATTAATTCATACGGAAGTATGAAAAAACAGCTCAAATATGAGCTGTTTTCGTATAGTTTTTAGCTAACGCATTCATTCATTTTGAGCTTAACGGAAAGGATATTTTATATTAATATCCGAATCCCCCGCCACCCCAACAGCTACATCCGATAATGATTAGAAGGATGAATAGTACGATGAGTAAAGCAAATCCCCCGCCGAAACCAGCGCAACTACCACCAAAGCTCATGTTTTTTCCTCCTTTTTAGTAAATTAATCTATATAATTAATGGATTACTGTATACAGTATGTTTTTATATGGAAAAGGAGCAAGTCTTACTTCTAATTAGACAAAAGCCTGTGAGTTCATTTAGGTTTGATGTTCAGTATACGTCATATCGTATTTTGAATAGGGAGTATTACTGATTGCAAATAGTGGGATAAGTGGTAAGATGACATGGAAGTGTATAATAAATGAATGGATTGTTAAATAAATTGTGATGTAACTTACAATTACGTTAAACTTTCTTTTCACAAATATAAAATTTGTAAAAAAACATTTTTATATTTTTTTATGTGTAAAAATGTACTATAATTTTACAAGTAATATTATGGGAAAAGGGAGCTTGTAAAGAGATGGAGATGAGAAATCTACAAGATACTATAGAAAATAATAAGCAAGAATTAATTCGACTGGTTGCAACATATGGATTAGGACATAATAAAGTTTTGTTATTTAGTCGAGATTTAGATATATTAATTAATAAGTTTATGAATATAAAAGACAAAGTGTATAAGTGAATAATCTTTAGTTTTTATATTAGGATTATTTACTTACAAAGGAGAGAACAGTTATTGGAACGTTTACAAGAAGAATTGTATAAACAAATAAAAGAAGAAAAAGGTACAGTTACTATATTTTTAAAGAGCGGGGTAAGAATAGTAGGAAAAGTAGTTGGGGTAGATAAATTTACAATTTTAATGTTAGTAGATGGGAAGCAACAACTTATTTACAAACAGGCAGTATCAACAATTATGAAATAAGACACTCAAAATGAGTGTCTTATTTCATAATTAAACGGTTACTGTTTGCAAGCTTCGACGTCAATGCCAGCAGCGAGTAATTTTTTTTCTCCTTCTTGTTCAATGAGTTTTTGTAATTTGGATAAGAAAGAGTCAAAATCTGTATGCTTACCAACTTGGAAAGTCATCTTATGCTCAATTGGTAGCCACGTATCAATGTCAGCTTCGTTATGCTGAATTTTCACTTCAAGTTTATCAAGCGCGTTAGCAACTTTTGCTTCATACGTTTCTTTCGCTTCGAATTCCATCCATAAATCGTGTAATTCTTCCCCAAGAGGACCTTCTAATGTACGTTTAATATTTAAAATGGCCTCTTGCTCATTTTTTTGTTTTTGTAATTGTAATTCACGGCTATTCATCGTGTCAAAGGCGGGGATGTCACCTGCTTCAGCTTCAACAAGGTCGTGAATAATGACCATTTTAAGTAATTTTTCTATATTTACTTTTTGATCTAAATAAGGCTCAACTAAGATGGCCATTAGCGACATACGCCATGTATGTTCTGCAACACTTTCTTGACGTCCGTTAGAGAGCCAGCTGTGTCGCATTTCGTATTTTAGTTTTTCTGCTAATGCAATGACCTGTAAAATATTATGTTCCATAGGGATCCTCCTCACATTGCTATATTATAATTCTAGTATAGAAATGAAATGTGTCAATTTTATGAGTATATTGCGATAAATAGATGATAGTCGTATAATGGTTATTATATATGAAAACGCATTATTAAAATAAAAAAATGTTTTAT
The DNA here is from genome assembly GCF_051915945.1 of Bacillus cereus group sp. MYBK30-2. Taxonomy (NCBI): domain Bacteria; kingdom Bacillati; phylum Bacillota; class Bacilli; order Caryophanales; family Bacillaceae; genus Bacillus; species Bacillus cereus group sp. MYBK30-2. The sequence continues at coordinate 1,399,921 of NZ_JBQAFR010000001.1, read as the reverse complement.
AAAAACGAAAAGGAAGGGCAGGAATATGGGAGACGAAAATCAAGTGTTAGTTAGGCCACAAAGGAAAAAGAGAAAGTTTGATATTTCTAGCCCATTTGGCATTTTAATAGGTTTTGTCATTGTAATTGCGGCGATCATGCTTGGCGGTGGTGGAATAAACGCTTTTAAAAATTTTTTAGATGTTTCATCTATTTTAATTGTTATAGGGGGAACAACAGCGACAATTGTAGTGGCATATAGATTTGGAGAAATAAAAAAATATACGAAAAGTATTTTTACTGTTTTACATAGAAGAGAGGAAGATTTAGAACAGTTAACGGATTTGTTCGTTGATTTTTCGAAAAAGTCTAAAAAACATGGTTTGCTCTCATTAGAAGTTGATGGAGAGCAAGTAGACAATCCTTTTATTCAAAAGGGGATCCGTTTAATGTTAAGTGGATATGATGAAGCAGAATTAAAAGAAGTATTAATGAAGGATGTTGAAACAGAGGTGTATGAGTTAAGAAAAGGAGCAACATTATTAGATAAAATCGGTGATTTCGCTCCAGCGTGGGGGATGATAGGAACGTTAATTGGTCTTATTATTATGCTTCAAAACTTGCAAGATACATCGCAAATCGGTACAGGGATGGCAGTTGCTATGTTGACGACATTGTATGGATCTGTTATTGCAAACATGATTGCGATACCATTATCCGAAAAAGTGTATCGTGGTATTGAAGATTTGTATACAGAGAAGAAGTTTGTAATAGAAGCAATTTCGGAGCTTTACCGAGGACAAATTCCTTCTAAGCTAAAGTTAAAACTTGATACATACGTATATGAAACGAATATGACAAAAGAAAAACGAGCTGCCTAATATTTCAAGGAGAATTAAACAGTAATCGAAAAAGCGGATAATCATAGACATATGTATGAAAATGTAAAAAGGAGAGGTGAAAAATCTGTTACTAACAAAAGAGTGAATATACATTTGTCTATATTTTTAGTAGCAGTGGTATGATGATAAAACGACCGCAAAAAGGATCGCCTCGTTGGATGACGACTTTTACTGATTTAACGATGTTATTGTTAACTTTCTTTGTACTATTAGTTGCCACATCAAAACAAGATACAGTAAAATTATCGAAGATGCTTGAAAAGTTTAGTGATGCAGAGCAAGTAGATGCGAAAGTAATGGAAGGTACAATACCAGATATTTCACATGAAAAAAATGATGAGAAAGCAGTTTCAAAAAAGCGAATGGATGAATTATATAAAAAGTTAAAGGCATATGTAGATAATAATGGTGTTAGTCAAGTGAATGTATATCGAGAAGATACAGGCGTGAGCATCGTTATAGTAGACAATTTAATATTTGATACAGGTGATGCGAATGTTAAACCAGAAGCGAAAGAAGTAATTAGTCAATTAGTAGGGTTCTTTCAATCGGTACCAAATCCAATTGTTGTAGAAGGACATACAGATAGTAGACCGATTCATAATGAAAAATTCCCTTCCAACTGGGAATTATCTTCAGCACGAGCAGCTAATATGATTCACCACTTAATTGAAGTGTATAATGTAGATGACAAACGATTAGCGGCGGTAGGATATGCAGACACAAAACCAGTAGCATCAAATGATTCACCGCAAAATTGGGAGAAAAACCGTCGCGTTGTAATATATATTAAAGAATAATATATTTCTATTTTATTAATAAAATAATAAAATACAGAAATTCTTTTAAAAAAATATTAAATTTTCTCGTTTTATTTTGTATAATGAGTGAGAATGATAAGGTGAAATATTAAGATATATTTATACATAGAAGGAGAGAACCGAAAAGAATGGCACATAAAATTTTAGTTGTAGACGATGCGATGTTTATGCGAACAATGATTAAAAACTTATTAAAAAGTAATTCTGAATTTGAAGTTATCGGTGAAGCAGAGAATGGGGTAGAAGCGATTCAAAAGTATAAAGAACTTCAACCTGATATTGTAACACTAGATATTACTATGCCAGAAATGGACGGACTTGAAGCATTAAAAGAAATTATGAAAATGGATTCAAGTGCAAAGGTTGTTATTTGTTCCGCAATGGGACAACAAGGTATGGTATTAGATGCAATTAAAGGCGGGGCAAAAGACTTTATTGTAAAGCCATTCCAAGCGGATCGTGTTATCGAAGCTTTAACAAAAGTAGCAAACAGCTAATATAGAAGGGGAGCCACAAAGAATCAAAACAATGATAGCGGATAGACGTGTGGCCCCCTTTTTTTCGTTTTAAAACACTAAATTGTTATACATAAATGAAATGTTTGTTAGACAGGTAGGGGATTAAAATGCAAACAGATCTATTAAATATATTTTTTGAAGAAGCAGAAGAACATTTACAGTCGCTAAATGAAAATGTGCTAAATTTAGAACAGAATCCTGCCGACATGGATGTTGTAGGAGAAATATTCCGCTCAGCTCATACATTTAAAGGTATGTCTGCGAGTATGGAATTTACAGAAATGGCGGATTTAACTCATAAGATGGAAAATGTTTTAGATGAAATCCGTCATGGCAATCTGATGGTGAATGCTAATATTATTGATGTTATTTTTGAGTGCATTGATAATTTAGAAAAGATGGTTGCAGATGTGCAACAAGGCGGAATGGGTAATATTGATGTAGTATCAACAAAACATAAATTAGAAGCATTATTGAACGGTAATGTAGAAGCTTCTATGGAACATACAGAACTAAGTAGTATAAACAATGACAATACAGTTTCGCATGAAGTATATATAACAGTTGAACAACAAGCTATTTTAAAAGCAGTACGTGCCATTATGTGTATTGAAGCATTACAAAATTTAGGCAGTATACAAAAAACAGTTCCAAGCATTGAAGAAATCGAAGCGGATGCTTTTGGATTTGAGTTTACAGTATATATGGATACTGATCGTAGTGTTGAAGAATTGAAACAGGTAGTGCTTCACGTTTCTGAAATTGAGAAAGTAGAAGTGAAGCAAGGAAACTATATAGCACAAGAAGCCGTACAGGTAGAAGAAAATATACTACCGATTGCAGCCACGCAGCATGAGTCATCTTTAGAGGCATCAACGCAACCGGCCAGCACAACGTCAGCTAAAAGTACTACAAAAACGAAAAATGCTAAAGTAGAAAATCGTTCTATTCGTGTTCAGTTAGAAAAAATCGAAAGATTAATGAATATGTTTGAAGAAAGTGTAATTGAGCGTGGACGAATTGATGAATTAGCAGAAACGATTCAAAATAAGGAGTTAATCGAGCATTTAAATCGATTAGGGGATATTTCAAAAGATATCCAAAATGTATTGTTGAACATGCGTATGGTACCGATTGAAACGGTCTTCAACCGTTTTCCACGTATGGTACGTATGTTAGCGAAAGATTTAGGTAAAAAAATCAATTTACAAATTAAAGGTGAAGATACTGAAGTTGACAAAATTGTTATTGACGAAATTGGTGATCCACTCGTTCATTTAATTCGTAATGCAATTGATCATGGTGTTGAGACTGTTGAAAAACGCCGTGATGCCGGTAAAAATGAGACAGGTACTATTAAATTAGAGGCGTTTCATAGTGGAAATCATGTCGTAATTCAAATTACTGATGATGGAAACGGTATTCATAAAGGGAAAGTATTAGAAAAAGCGATTAAAAATGGTGTAGTAACAGAAGCAGAGGCAAATAAATTATCGGATCGTGAAGTGTTTGATCTTATCTTCCAACCGGGATTTAGTACAGCTGAAGTTGTATCAGATCTCTCTGGACGTGGGGTTGGATTAGATGTTGTTAAACATACGATTCATAGTTTAGGTGGGCATTTAATTATTGATTCTGAAGAAGGAAAAGGAAGTACATTCAGAGTTGAACTTCCTTTAACATTGTCTATTATTCAATCGATGCTTATTCAAACAAATGATAAGCGTTATGCCTTGCCTCTTGGTAATATTGTTGAAGCCGTTCGAATTAAGAAAGAAGACATACAATCGTTACAAGGGAAAGACGTTTTAAACTATCGTAATCAAATTATTGAAGTGAAACATTTAAGTACTGTATTTGGTGAAAACACAGTAGATGAGGCGTTCGCATCATATGATAGTCAAATGGTTCCTGTGTTAATTGTTCGTAATACACATCGTAGCTATGGACTGATCGTAAACACAATTATCGGTCAAAGAGAAATAGTCTTAAAATCATTAGGTGATTTCTTTGCAGAGAGTTCTAACTATTTCTCTGGTGCGACAATTCTCGGTGATGGACGAGTGGTCCTCATTTTAAACCCAGAAGGTTTATAATAGGAATGAAGGAAGCTCCCCACTTGTATACAATTGGGGAGCTTTTTGGGTAGAACTAATAATATAAGCATATGACAACTGTCGTTTGCACATATTGTGGAAATAAATACATGTTCACAATTCGAATAATAAGTTTGGTAAAATATAACGAGTGTAATAGAGAGTTTATCCCGTATTAGCGGGCAGTAAAACTCCGACATCAAAATTCAGTGAATACGAGAGAGATAGGTGGGAGATTAACTCCCCATAAAAGCCCGATTGGTGTGGGCTAATAATCAGTGTGGGTGAGGGACAAAATCGCCACTGATTAAAGTTTCACTTTATATTATTTGATAGAAAAACAAAAATGAGGAGGCAGGAAAAATGCCTGAGCAACACACAAAAGGGGATACTAGCACAATTGTGTTAGAAAAAGAAAATGAGCATTTAACGTCTCAAGAATGTGATATTCTTGGTGAGATTGCAAATATATCATTCGGTTCAGCTTCGACTGTATTATCAACAATTTTAAATAGGCAAGTAAGTATTACTGCTCCTCATGTAGAATTGGTAGATTTATATGATACAAGTGATGTTGAAGTTCCACATGTTGTATTAAATATCCATTTCACAAAAGGATTAGATATGGAAAATCTTCTTGTTCTTAAGCAAGATGTTGCTTTATCTATTGCTGATCTAATGATGATGGGGACAGGGGAAGTTGCAGAAGGAAAAGAGCTTGGTGAATTAGAGCTAAGTGCAGTGCAAGAAGCAATGAATCAAATGATGGGATTCGCAGCAACATCTATGTCAGAATTCTTCCAAGATACGGTAGACATGTCTCCGCCAACAATTAAAGTTGTGCAACTGACGGAAGAAATGGAGAAGATTTCTGGTGTTAATGGGAATAATATGGTTGTTAAAGTATCGTTTGAATTAAAAATAGATAATCTTGTAAATTCTCAGCTTGTACAGATTGTTTCAGTTGAACATGCGAAGCGAATGATAAATAAATTGTTACAATTATCTGGTGGTGTGGAAGAAGAAATAGATGAGCAGGCAGAAGTGCAGGAAATTGAGATTGTAGAAGAGCATGTGGAAAAAGAGCAGTTAACACAAGAAGAGAAAGATGTACTTGGTGAAATTGCGAATATTTCAATCGGTTCGGCTTCAACAGTACTATCGACGCTTTTAAATCAGCCTGTCACTATTAGTACACCAAATGTAGAGGCGATTAATGTTCGTCATTATGAAGGAGTACCGGTTCCGTTTGTTATTTTAAATGTCGATTTTGTTGAAGGACTAAAGAATGAGAATGTATTCGTATTTACGAAAGATGTTGCTTTAACAATGGTAGATTTAATGATGATGGGAACGGGTGAAATTGATCCGGAGAAAGAGCTAAGTGAATTAGAGTTAAGTGGCATTAAAGAAATTATGAACCAAATGATGGGGCATGCTGCAACAGCAATGTCAGAAATGTTTAAAGAAAAAATGGATATGACACCGCCAGACGTTAAATTTGTTTCGTTAAAAGAAGAAATGGAATATTTGGGAGAAACGATGGAAGTGGACGAGCTCGTTCAAATTACATTCAATCTTGAAATTGGTGATCTACTTCAATCAAAGATGTATCAAATACTACCAATTTCAGAAGCAAAAGAAATGGTTAGACGACTTCTTTATCCGATGGTGGAAGAGCAAGAAGAAATAGTTGAGGAAGTTGTTGAAGAGGAAGAAATTCCTGCACCAGTCGTACAGCCAATTGAATATAAAGAGGTCAAACAAGTTGAGCCGATATATATGGATACATCTATTCTACAAAATGTAGAAATGAATGTTAAATTTGTATTCGGAAGTACAGTGAGAACAATTCAAGATATTTTAAGTTTACAAGAAAATGAAGCGGTCATACTTGATGAAGATATTGATGAACCAATTCAAATTTATGTGAACGATGTATTAGTGGCGTGTGGAGAACTTGTAAATGTAGATGGGTTTTTCGGAGTAAAAGTGACGAAATCGCTATAAGACGTCAAAATAGGAGTTTGAACAAATAGATGAAGATGAAAAACGTAAAGTTTTTTCTAGTTAGTTGGCTATTTTTACATATATGTACTTTCTTCCCATTGCAAGGTCATGCGGAAGAAATAAGTGTAAAAGATCAAAATATAAGCGAAGTGAATGAGCAAGAAGGGCAAAATATTGAAAATCGGGAACAGCCGGAACGAGCGGAAATGCCCCCGGTTGAAGATGAAAAAAAAGCAATAGAGAAAGAGAAAGAACAAAAAGAAGCAAGAAAGATAGAGACAGGCCAAGGGGTTATTACAGTTAATAAGAAGGAACTAAAGGTTGGCGAAGAAGTACGAATTGCTGTAGAACCGAATGGGAAAAATATTCAAAGTGTAAAAGGCATTTTGCAATTACAAAAAACTGATGAGCAGTACAGACAAGAAAGAATTATATCTTTTGAGTATGAAGAAGAAACGAAGCGATGGATCGCCAATTATAAAGTTGGAATATATGATTTACAAGGTGATTGGAACCTGCAGCTCGTTGAAAGTTATACAGAAGATGAGAAGAAAGAAGTAATAGAGAATGAATTAAATGTCCCACTCATTCGCATAAAAAATGAAACACCCACTATAGATAAAGAATTGCCGAAATTAGAGAAAGTTACTATTGATGAGGCGAAAGAGAACTTAATTGAACGGAAAAAGGGAGAGTCCGTTCATATACGAGTACAAACGCTAGATATAGAATCTGTTGTTAAAGAAGTGCGAGTTATATTAAAAGGAAAAGAAGAAGGTAACGATATTACTTTTTTATTAGACTATAATAAACACGACATGGATTGGCAGAAAATATTTGAAATAACAGAAGCATTACCTGTTGGGCCATACCAACTTATTGTGGAAGTAATAGATGAGGCAGGCAATAAACTTGTTGTAGAGAGTGAATATATCGTTTCTATTATCGAACAAAAGTTGAAAGATGATGAAAAGATAGAAGAACAAGAAAATCAAAATAAAGTAGAAGAGAAGAAAGAAACTGAGAAGCAGGAAGATTCAAAAGTAGAGATTCCGCTCCCGGAAGAGAAATTTCCAGTTGTTCAAATCCCGAAGCAAGACGAGAAAGTAAACTATTTTATAAAAGAGCCGTTGAAAGAGAAAGAGGAAATCAACCACGTTATAAAAGAGCCGTTGAAAGACAACAAGGAAGTAAATAATGTGAAGGTTCATAAAGACAAAAAAAGCAAAAATGATAATCAAGGCGTTTCTAAAAAGAAAGAAAAAATAGAAGAACAACAAGAAAAGAAGGAAGAAAAAAGTGAGCAGGGAGTACAGGCTTCTAATGTGTTTGCTGTTATGTCAGGATTATTTGTACTGTTTTTAGTTTTAAAGAGTAATAAAGAATGGAGCTAATAATTTGATAGTAGTGGAGGCGCTTAAATGGAAATTAAACGTACTACAATTGAAAATAAGACGCTACAACCATTAAAACAGCCTGCAGCTATTTCAGAACATGAAATTCAGAAAGAACGAAAGCGGAGTAACCTGGTGTTTACTGGACAGTCCCAAATTATTCTGAAAAATAATGAAATAGGAATTTTACTTGCAAGTTTAGGTGATGGAAAGATTGTAAAAGAAATGCTTTCTAAGGAAATGGATACGGTGTTGCAGTTGTTTTCAAAGTTACATATGTTGTCCGCGGAAGGAAAGCAATCGGAAAAAATATATGAACAAATTGCTAGAAGTTTACATGAGCTTATTAAGCAAGCGCATATAAAAGAAATTCCATTATTAGACGGAACGTATGATTTCGCTGAAGTGCAGCTTTCGTTTGGAAGGAAAGTACATATTCCGTTACTCGATGTAAGTGCGCTCATTTCTAGAGTAGAAAATGATTCTTCAGAAGGCAATACAAATTTAATGATAACGGTTATTACAGCTTACATGACGAAATTGTCTAACGAAACAATTTTAATTAGCGGTACGGATCGTATTTCTAAAGAACGTGATGTCAGTGTGTGGAGAGCACTGGCAGAAATGAATATGACGCAATTATCGCATGCGTTGAAACATACGATTCAAGAGCATAAATGGTCTGTTACGGCTCTATTTCTCTTTATATGGGTTATAGGTATCATATTGATTCGTATTATATAAGAAAAGGTCGTCATTTTAATTAGTGAACTGTACCCCGAATTATGGACACTTAAAAAAAGTAGGGTTAATTCAATTGAGAATTACCCTGCTTTTTCTATATTTTTTCGTAAAAGAATGTATCAAAACGCTGAAGATTGTAGCGTTCAGGCGTTAAAATTTGTTCTGTGCTACCAACGAATAATACGCCGCCTTTTCGTAAAGAACGACTAAATTTTTCATAGAGCTTTATTCTTGCTTCTTCTGTAAAGTAAATCATTACATTACGACAAATGATTAAGTCGTAGTTTGTATCGAATGACTGCATTAATAAATCGTGTTGTTTGAATGTAACTTGTTGTTTAATGTTTTGGTGCAATATATATGTATCATCTTCTTTTGTGAAATGACGCTGCTTCAAATCAATAGGTAATTCTTTTAAAGAGCGTTCTGTATATTGGCCGCGTTTCGCAGTTTCTAAAATATGAAAATCGAGATCTGTTGCTTGGATTTCGTAGCGAAATGGAGCTAGATGCTTCGATAAGATTAACGAGAGTGTATACGGCTCCTCACCAGCAGCGCAAGCGGCACTCCATACTTTTAATTTACCATTATTTTGTTCAAGTAGCTTTGGTAGTGCTTTCGTCTCTAACGTTTGCCAGCGTTCTTTATTTCGGAAAAACTCTGATACGTTAATTGTAATATAGTCAATAAAACTTAAAAATAATTTTTGGTCGATACGTAAATTATTTAAAAAATTCGCGTAATCTTCAAAACCTTTTCTCGAAATGAAAGCATCGATTCTTCGGCGCATTCTATCCTGCTTATAGGAAGCGATATCCATATTAAATTGTTGTTTAAAACTCGCGATAAAATGATCATAATCTTGTTCAATTATCATATTTACAATAGGCACAATAACGATATTGTGCCTCCCCCTTTACATCATACGAATTTTTTGTTCAAAGTTTTTTTTCATCTGCTTTTCATGTAAGCCTGGTAAATCATAAATAACAGCATCAATTCCTGCTTCTTTTGCAACGTCAACGGGAATGACAGACGTATGTTTATCTCCGTTATAAAAACAGAGAACTAAATCGGTATCTTCGACAATTTGCTTTACAAAAAACATATAATCTGATCGGAAAATGGAGTCAGAAGGATGATCAAAAGCAACAAATTCAGCTCCGTGTTTTTTTAAGTAATCAACGACTTCTTGAAATTCGTCTGTTAATACATGTAACGGTTGTAGCGTGTAAAGGCATAAATTTTGAGCAAGTCTTTCGTTTTCGATGAAAAAACGAAGAACTTCATTTTCAATAGATTTATAACATAATATGTAAATTTTATGTTTGTGAGCATAGTCAATTAAAAATTTTTTTATTTCTTCCTGATCTAATGCTGTTAATTGATTTGAACCACAAAGGAAAATATTCATAGATTTGTGCCACCTCATGCTAAATTGTAACATATCTTCTATAAAAAATAACTGCAAAATGTCAGTGTTCAGAGTATAATTATAAATAACTGGATTTTACGATTAGGTTTAGAAAGAAATAGAAAAATAAATAGGTGATATATATGCTGCGTTCTATCTCGCATAATCCAATTTTATCGCATATACCGTCTGCTACTCAAATGCCGAAAGAAGCAAATGTCAGGACAGGACTTGCTTTTTCGGATAATTTGCATGCAAATCCGAAAAAAGATAAATTGCTAGAACAAATGGAAGCACTTGTTGATAACATTGGAGAAATTAAAGAGAAAATCGAATTAGAGTTAACGCTCGATAATGTTATGGAATACAAAAATACTGTAAAATCATTTTTGAATTTTTACGTTGATAATGTATTGCAGTATAAAGATGTTATGTCTCGTCATCCGCGTTACGGATATTCACAGAAAATGACGATTGTAAAACAAGCTGAAATGGGATTAACTGAGTTGGAAGATGTTATGAATTTAATTAATACGAAAACAGGGCATTTAGAAATGTTAAATCAAATTGGAGAAATTCATGGTTTAATTGTAAATTTAGTCTTGTAAAAGGAGGGAAGCTATATGTACATACAATTATATGAAAAGCTCGTTATTATACAAAAAGCATATGAAAATATTCATACGCTTGGAGAACAAATATATGAAAATTTAAAACATAAAAATGTTAATGCAGTCCAAAAACTGCAAGTAGAGCAATTGCAGTACATAGAAGGTGTAAAAGGATTATCTCGCTCTTTTGAGGAAATGGTTGTTCAGTTTTGTAAAGAAAAGAAAGTCGAGCCATTGCGTATGCGTTCACTATTTTTATATTTTTCTCAGGAAGAAATTAAAAAAATGGAAGAATTACAAAAAAACTTAAATGAACTAGAAGAAAATGTAAAAATGATTCTTTTGAAAAATCAATATTACTTAAACGTACTATTAAAAACTACAGAAAGTATTGTGGATTCCGTTTCTGAATACAATTTGGAGAAAAACAATAATTCGCAAATCTTTATGAATGAACTATTGTAAAGGAGAAGTGAAGAATTATGAGATTATCTGATTATAATACGCCGCTATCTGGTATGTTAGCGGCTCAAATGGGTTTACAAACGACGAAACAAAACTTATCTAACATTCATACACCTGGCTATGTGCGTCAAATGGTGAATTACGGATCTGTTGGAGCAAGTAACGGTCATACGCCTGAACAGAGAATCGGTTATGGTGTACAAACATTAGGAGTTGACCGAATTACTGATGAAGTGAAAACGAAGCAATTTAATGATCAGTTGTCACAGTTCTCTTACTACGCATATATGAATTCTACTTTATCACGAGTAGAGTCTATGGTAGGAACGACAGGAAAGAATTCGTTATCTAGTTTAATGGACGGCTTCTTTAATGCTTTTCGCGAAGTTGCAAAAAATCCAGAACAACCAAACTACTACGATACATTAGTTTCTGAAACCGGGAAGTTCACAAGTCAGATAAATCGTCTTGCGAAAAACTTAGATACAGCAGAAGTACAGACGACAGAAGATATTGAAGCACATGTGAATGAATTTAATCGTCTTGCTGCTAGTTTAGCAGAAGCGAATAAAAAAATTGGACAAGCAGGCACACAAGTACCTAATCAACTTTTAGACGAACGTGATCGCATCGTTACAGAGATGTCTAAGTATGCCAATATAGAAGTATCTTATGAATCTATGAATCCTAATATTGCGAGTGTTAGAATGAATGGTGTTTTAACAGTAAATGGACAAGATACATATCCACTTCAATTAAATAAAGAAAAAGAACCGATGACTGTTGCGATTTATGGATCGGATATTCCTTTAAATGGTGGAGCAATTCAATCAGCGATAGATACGAAAGCGAAGATTGCTAGTTATAAGAAAAATCTTGAAGAATTAATGAGTTCTGTAAAAGGTCAAGTGAATACAGTGATGGGGAAAGATTTCTTCGTTGGAGATCATGCGAAAGATATTCAGTTAAATCCTGAATTCGCAAAAGATGTTTCGAAAATGAAAATTTCCGCTGAAACAGCAAATAAACTGGCAGGAATTACAGATGGAGATTACAAAGAAGGTCTTTCTTATAAACAAGCATTAGACCAATTTATAGTCGGTGTAGCTTCTGATAAAAGTGCAGTGAATGCTTATCAAAATATTCATAACGATTTATTAGAAGGTATTCAGCAAGAAAAGATGAGTATAGAAGGCGTAAATATGGAAGAGGAAATGGTAAATTTAATGGCCTTCCAAAAATATTTTGTCGCAAACTCTAAAGCTATTACGACTATGAATGAAGTGTTTGATAGTTTGTTTTCAATTATTAGATAACATGTAATAGAAAAGAAAAAGCTCTTTCTTTATGATGGAAGAGAGGATCCGTCGAGGTGTAGAAGCGGACAGAGCCTTTAAGTGGACCAAGCCTGTAAGACCAGAGATATGAGGTGGCTATAGGATAAGTTAGCTAATAAGAAAGCCATGTTTAGTAAATAAATTCCTCACATGTTAAATAAAAACGAAAAATCCCTTTCCTTATGTTGGAAAAGGGGGCGGCCAAGTTATGGAAAGGAATCGCCGTAGATAGTTGCGGCTTTTTCTTCACGCCAATTCAAATATAGATAAAGGAGAAGATAGAGATGAGAGTATCTACATTTCAAAATGCAAACTGGGCAAAGAATCAGATGATGGATTTGAATGTGCAACAGCAATACCACCGAAATCAAGTAACTTCTGGGAAGAAAAACCTTCTTATGAGTGAAGATCCACTTGCGGCAAGCAAATCATTTGCGATTCAGCATTCGTTAGTAAATATTGAACAAATGCAAAAAGATTTAGCGGATTCGAAAAATGTATTAACACAAACTGAAAATACGTTACAAGGTGTTTTTAAATCTTTAACAAGAGCGGATCAATTAACAGTGCAAGCGTTAAATGGGACGAATAGCGAAAAAGAATTGAAGGCAATCGGTGCAGAGATTGATCAAATTTTAAAACAAGTTGTATATTTAGCGAATACGAAAGAACAAGGCCGTTATATTTTCGGTGGGGATAGTGCTGAACAAGCTCCATTTACAGAAGATGGTACGTATCAAGGTGGAAAAAATGATGTGAACTGGAAACTAAATGATGGTTATGAATTAAAGGCATTTCGTAACGGGGAAGCATTATTATCACCAGTTATAAAAACGTTAAAACAGATGAGTGAAGCAATGAATAACGGTGATCAAAAAGCTTTGCAACCGTTATTAGGAGAAAATAAGAAAAACCTAGATAGCATCATTAACCGTACAACTGAAGTTGGTTCAACTATGAACACAATGGAGACGTTTAAAACAATTTTAAGCGAGCAAAATTTAGCGCTTCAAGAAAACCGTAAAGAAATTGAAGATGTCGATTTAGCGGTAGCAATTTCTGACCTAGCGTATATTAATGCAACTTATGAAGCAACGCTTAAAGCAGTTAGTACGATGAGTAAAACGAGCATTTTAGATTACATGTAAAGAATAAGGAGTGAGAAATATGGCAGGGACGTTAACAGGTATTGGCGGTAGACAACAGATTTGGAACCTCGGAAATAATATGATCGATACTTCTAACTTTGTAGAATTAGAAATGCAAGCGTTAGATATGAGAAAAACACCATATACAAGTGAAAAGCAAAAACTCACGGAAGATAAACAAGTATATATAAGCTTAAAGTCACAGTTTAGTTCCTTTACACAAACGTTTAAAGATTTAGCTGCTTTTAAAGGAAATGAGAAAAAAGTTACAACAACACAAGACGGTTACATTAATGTAAAAGCTGATGGTGGAGCGATTGCAGGAACTTTTAATATGACGATTACCCAGCTCGCACAGCGTCATCAAATAGCTTCTAATGAAATTAAAATGGATGATAAGCTTCCTAGAAATGAAACATTACAACTAGGCGGTAAAGAACTAAAAGTAACAACTGAAATGACATATAAAGATTTAATAAATAAAATTAATGATGGAGATTATGGCGTATCGGCTTATACACTTGGAGATAAAATTTTTATGTCCTCGAAAAAAGAAGGAACAGATGGAAAAATTGATTTTTCGGGGAACACTTCTACACTGTTTCAAGATATTGGTTTAGCTAATGCGGATGGCACAGCAGTCCATACAATTAATGAAGCGCAAAATGCTATATATAGTATTAACGGTATCCCAGGTAAAAGTTCTACCAATACAATTGAAGCTCTACCTGGTGTGAAAATTGAATTGTTAAAAGTAACTGGACCAAAAGTAGAAGAAAAACCAGATGCAGGTACAAAAACGACAGATCAAGAAGCAAAAGGTATAGATCTGAAGTTTACAGTAAGTGATTCAAATGTAACAGACGCATCAAATATTATTAAAAAGATGGTAGCTGACTACAATAAAGCGGTCAATATAGCAGATATTTTTGCTGGAAAAGGCGGGGTTTTTCAAGGTCAAGCCATTATGCAAAGTGTACGTCAAGCAATGAATAACGTCGCAACCTTTTCACAAGATGGCAATTATTTATTCTCATTTGGTATTCAATTAAAGCAAGACGGTACGATGGAAGTTAATGACGAAAAATTAACGCAAGCGTTAAAAGAAAAACCGGATGCAGCGAAGCAATTTTTCTTTGGTTCTAAAGGTTTAGGGAAAATGATGGAGGAGCCGCTTGATAAACTATTTGGTGATAAAGGTGTAGTCGGAGAGCGTGTGAAAAACATCGATTCACGTGTAAATGATTTAGATAAAAAGATTAAAGATATTGAGACACAAAATCTGCAAAAACAAGATGAAATCGTGAAGAAGTATCAAAAGTTAGAAAGTACATTAGCGGCGCTAGACAGCCAATTAAAAACAATTAAAGCAATGACAAAACAAAAAAGTGATGATTAATGAAAGTTGAGGAAGTGATTGTATGCAAGCATGGCAACGTTATATGCAAAATGATATTATGACGAGTAATCCAATTAAAAATACAATTTTTATTTATGAAAGATGTATCGTTGAGTTTCGTAATTTAGAAGAACTATTAAATAGTTTTAAACTACAAGAAGGAGATGCACTTCTTGAAAAATTAGAACGTATTTTTGAAGAGTTAAAGCTTCAATTAAACCCTGAGATTACTAAAGATTTATATGATAGTCTATTTGGTTTATATGATTGGATTAGCATTCAAATTCAAACGATGAAAGTAACACGTGAAGCGAATGATATGGATGCGATTGTGCAAGTGTTACAAGATTTAATAGACGGTTACCGCGGAGCACTTGAAAATGAACAATGATATTTATCAAGCGTTTGTCGGCTGTTTTAATGAAATCGGTGAATTGCAAGTGTCAGATGAAGAATTTGCTGAGAAAAGTGCATTGTTAAATCGTTGGATGATGACTTTGGATGAAAAGACGCGTGCAGATGTTGCAGCGGAAGTGAGTCCATTAATAATTAAAGCAGCGCAGCATATTCGAGATAAGCAAAAGATTTTGGAAGAAATGATTATGACAAATGATGGACGAATGAAAGCTAATTCGTTTTACGGTAAATATTAATTGGAAAGTATGGAACGGATTCCTCTTATTAAAAGGGGGATCCATTCCGTTGTTTGAATAAAGGCGTTCCGCTAATTGAGGTTTCACTTTATGACTGTAATGGAAAAATGGTAATAGTATAAATAATAAAAAAATGGATGTTATTTTATTGTTCATATATCGAAATGTTAAATGGATTATTACGGGTATACAGTTTTTTATATTCTTTTTTATATTTTTGTATTTTTCTAAAGACAACAATGGGAAAATGGAATAAAATATGTAAGGGTACATAATAGATAATATTTTAATAAATACATATAAAGAAATGAATAATGAAGTGAAACTTCCATTAGTGGATGATCATGCCCTAAACGAGCATGATAGAAAAGGAAGGGTGTGGAATATGCCAGATTTAGTTAGTGATGTAAGTCATTATATGAATTATTTAGTAACGAAGCGAAATACTGTTTCTAGTAATATTGCAAATGCGAATACACCTGGCTATAAAGCACAAGATGTAACATTTGCTGAACAAATGAACAAGAGCAGTGCATTATACAAAAAAAATGCCGCGGATTTACAGAGTAATCCAGATTTATATCAAACGAATGAAATGCACTTACCGACAGCAAATGCGAAAAATACATATGCAAAGATTCAAACGAAATCAATGCAAACGAATAAAGATGGGAATAGTGTGGATGTAACGACAGAAATGCTAG
Source organism: Bacillus cereus group sp. MYBK30-2 (assembly GCF_051915945.1). Classification (NCBI taxonomy): domain Bacteria; kingdom Bacillati; phylum Bacillota; class Bacilli; order Caryophanales; family Bacillaceae; genus Bacillus; species Bacillus cereus group sp. MYBK30-2. The sequence goes on along the minus strand of NZ_JBQAFR010000001.1, from coordinate 1,383,727 downwards.
ATTTAATGAAAACAAACCAATTATACGGTATCTCAATTAATGCGATTAATACGCAATACGCAATTAACCAAGCGGCGCGTGGACGTTAAGAGTAGAAGGGGAGACAACAATGTTTCAGGCAATTAATGCAAGTGGCTCAGGGCTAACTACAGCGAGAAAATGGATGGAAGTTACTTCTAACAATATTGTAAATGCAAATACGACGGGAGCGCCGGGTGCAGAGCCGTATCACCGTCGAAGTGTAGTATTAGAATCAAACAATAGTTTTGCAAGTATGCTAGATGGAGCTCCTACTAATGGAGTGAAAATAAAAAGTATTGAAACAGATCGAAATGAAAATCTTGTGTATGATCCGACGCATCCGCATGCAAATGAAGAAGGATATGTACGTTATCCGAACATTGATGTGACAGCTGAGATGACGAATGTAATGGTTGCTCAAAAAATGTATGAAGCAAATACAAGTGTATTAAATGCGAACAAAAAAATGCTCGATAAAGATTTAGAAATCGGCCGAGGATAAGAGGGAAGAGGGGAAATATGAAAATCCAACCAATGTTAAATACACAGCCATTTGGAGCAATTCAGCCGATTGGCACACCGAAAACTTCAGAAACATCTGTAGTTGAAGGCAAAAAGTTTATTGATTTATTGGAAGATATGAATCAAACGCAAAATAATGCTCAGACAGCAGTATATGATTTACTGACAAAAGGGGTAGGAGAAACGCATGACGTTTTAATTCAGCAGAAGAAAGCTGAATCACAAATGAAAACGGCTGCTCTCGTACGCGATAATCTTATTGAAAATTATAAGTCACTAATTAATATGCAAATTTAGGAAAATGGACGGGTGTGTTTAAATGGAAAAGATAAAAAATGTTTTCCAATCGTTGAAAACGTGGCATAAGTTAGTGATTGGTGCTGCGCTTTTAGCAATTGTAACAGGAGCACTTTTATACTTCACCTTGCCAGATAAATATGTTGTTGTATATCAAAATTTAAATGATGCAGATAAGCAAGAGATTACAGCAGAATTATCGAAGCTAGGTGTTGATTACCAATTAGCAGCCGATGGTTCGATTCGAGTGCAAAAGAATGATGCTCCATGGGTTCGAAAAGAAATGAATGGAATGGGCTTACCGTTTAATTCTAAAAGCGGTGAGGAAATTTTATTAGAAAGCTCGCTCGGTTCAAGTGAGCAAGATAAGAAAATGAAGCAGATTGTCGGTACGAAAAAGCAATTGGAGCAAGATATTGTACGAAACTTTGCGACAGTTGAAACGGCAAATGTGCAAATTACATTACCTGAAAAAGAAACAATCTTTGATGAAGAAAAAGCGAAAGGAACAGCGGCAATTACTGTTGGCGTGAAACGTGGACAACTATTAACAGCTGATCAAGTTGCGGGTATACAGCAAATGATTAGTGCGGCAGTTCCTGGGGTGAAAGCAGAAGAAGTAAGTGTTATTGATAGCAAAAAAGGTATTATCTCGAAAGGAGCAGATGAAGCACATTCTACTAGTTCCTCTTCTTATGAAAAAGAAGTTGAGATGCAACAACAAATTGAAGGTAAATTAAAGCAAGATATTGATGCGACGTTAATGACGATGTTTAAGCCGAATGAATATAAGGTGAATACAAAAGTGTCTGTAAATTATGATGAAGTTACACGTCAGTCAGAAAAATATGGTGATAAAGGTGTACTTCGTAGTAAACAAGAGCAAGAAGAACGCTCTACTGCACAAGAAGGAGCAGATACGAAGCAAGGCGCTGGTATTACAGCGAACGGTGAAGTACCAAATTACGGTACGAACAATAATCAAAATGGCAAAATCGTCTATGATAATAATAACGGTAACAAAATTGAAAACTATGAAATAGATAAAACAGTTGAAACAATTAAGAAACATCCGGAATTAACAAAAACAAATGTTGTTGTATGGGTAGATAACGATACGTTAGTAAAGCGGAAAATTGATATGACAACATTTAAAGAAGCAATTGGTACGGCAGCTGGACTGCAAGTTGATCCGAATGGAAACTTTACAAACGGTCAAGTTAACGTTGTAACAGTTCAGTTTGATCAGCCGAAAGTAGAGAAAGCGAAAGAACCAGAAGAAAGTGGCATTAACTGGTGGTTATTCGGTGGAATTACAGGTGGATTATTAGCGCTTGGTGGCCTATTATGGTTCTTCTTAGCAAGACGTAAGAAAAAGAAAGAAGAAGAGGAATATGATGAATACTTAGCAGAAGAGGAAGTTGCTGCTAGTAATGAAAGTATTTTTGAAATTCCTGAAGAAAAAATAGTACCAGAGCCAAAACCAGAACCAGTAGAGCCATCAGAGCCTACATTAGATGATCAAGTGCAGGAAGCCACGAAAGAGCATGTAGAAGGTACTGCAAAAGTAATTAAAAAATGGTTAAACGGACAGTAAGGGAGGAAAAACAATGTTAGATGAAATCTCCTCCAAAGAGAAAGCTGCCATCCTCATTCGTACATTAAACGAAGAGGTGGCAGCAAAAGTCATTGAATATATGACGGCTGAGGAAAAAGAAGTATTACTTCGTGAAATCGCGAAGTTTCGTGTATATAAACCAGAAACGTTAGAAAATGTATTAGGGGAGTTTTTGTATGAACTAAATGTAAAAGAATTGAACTTAGTGACTCCAGATAAAGAATACATTCGTCGTATATTTAAAAATATGCCAGAAGACGAGCTGGAAAAATTATTGGAAGACCTTTGGTACAACAAAGATAATCCATTTGAGTTCTTAAATTCACTTACAGATTTAGAGCCACTTCTTACAGTGCTTAATGATGAATCGCCACAAACGATAGCGATTATTGCTTCTTATATTAAGCCGCAACTTGCTTCTCAATTAATTGAGAGATTACCAGATCATAAACGTGTAGAAACGGTAATGGGTATTGCAAAGCTGGAACAAGTAGATGGTGAATTAATTAATCAAATTGGTGAGTTATTAAAAGCAAAATTAAATAATATGGCATTTAGTGCCATTAATAAAACAGACGGCTTGAAAACAATTGTAAACATCTTAAATAACGTTTCACGAGGCGTTGAAAAAACAGTCTTTCAAAAGCTGGATGAAGTGGATTATGCGTTATCTGAGAAAATTAAAGAAAATATGTTTGTCTTTGAAGACTTACTTGGTCTTGAAGATCTTGCGCTTCGCCGTGTATTAGAGGAAATTACAGATAACGGTGTTATCGCGAAAGCACTTAAAATTGCAAAAGAAGAAATTAAAGAGAAACTATTTACATGTATGTCTTCAAACCGTAGAGAGATGATTCTAGAAGAGTTAGATGGCCTAGGACCGCTTAAGATGACGGATGCTGAAAAAGCACAGCAAACGATTACAGGTACGGTGAAAAAGCTAGAGAAAGAAGGAAGAATTATCGTTCAAAGAGGTGAAGATGATGTCCTTATTTAAAAACAGAATTCCGAAGAATTCTGTTTCTTTTTCTGAAGAAACGTATGAATTACAATTCCCGAAACCAGTATCAGTTCACATTGAAGAAGAGATACAAGTGGATCATGCAGAACTTCTTGCACAGCAAGATGCATTACATATTGAAATGAATCAGCTAAGGCAGCAGCAGCAAATGCTAGAACGAGAGCGGCAGCAGTTGTTACAAGATAAAGAACAGTTTCAAATGCATATTCATGAACAAATGGAGCAGATGGAAGCAGCGCGTATACAGTTTCAAAAAGAACAACAAGAAACAGCATACGAATGGACAGAGTTATTATGGAATCAATCTTTTCAGTTAGCGGAAAAAGTAGTGAATCAAGCGATAGATTCACGCCTATTAGACGTTTTACCGATTTTGACAGGCATCGTTCAAACACTGCCTACTTCATTTGAAAAATTAATTATAACGGTTCACCCAGAAACGTTTGAGAAGGTACAAGAGGAGAAAGAAAATACGAAAGAGTATTGGCTGCTGCAATTAGTAGAATGGAAGTACGATTTCTCTTTACAGTTTGGCGAATTTGTTCTGGAAGAAGAGAAAGAGTTTTTCGAATTTAAATTTGCGCCTATATTTGAGAAACTTCTTCATAAATGGGAAGAAGAAAAGCTTTTTGAGGAGCAAAACGTATGAACCGCATGTTGATGAATGAAAATCATAAATGGAATGCGTTCATTGAAACACCACTCTATACGAAAGTCGGCAAAGTTCATAGTGTGCAAGAACAGTTTTTCGTAGCGAAAGGGCCGAAAGCGAAGATTGGAGATGTTTGTCTCGTTGGAGAACATAGCGTCTTATGTGAAGTCATTGCGATTGAAAAAGAAAATAATATGTTGCTCCCATTTGAACAGACAGAAAAAGTGTGTTACGGCGATTCGGTTACATTAATTGCGGAAGATGTCGTTGTACCCCGTGATAATCACTTGCTCGGTAAAGTGTTAAGTGCAAATGGCGAAGTGTTAAATGAGGATGCTGAAAACATTCCATTGCAAAAAATAAAATTAGATGCACCACCGATTCATGCATTTGAGCGTGAAGAAATTACAGATGTATTTGAAACGGGAATTAAATCGATTGATTCTATGTTAACGATTGGGATCGGTCAAAAGATTGGTATTTTCGCAGGATCAGGTGTTGGTAAATCTACTTTACTTGGAATGATTGCGAAAAACGCAAAAGCTGATATTAATGTTATTAGTTTAGTAGGTGAACGTGGCCGGGAAGTAAAAGACTTTATTCGAAAAGAATTAGGTGAAGAAGGTATGAAAAAAAGCGTCGTTGTTGTAGCGACGTCAGATGAAAGTCACCTTATGCAGCTTCGTGCGGCGAAGCTGGCAACGTCTATTTCCGAATATTTCCGTGACCAAGGGAATAACGTATTACTTATGATGGATTCTGTTACACGCTTTGCTGACGCACGTCGAAGTGTAGATATTGCGGTAAAGGAATTACCAATCGGCGGTAAAACGCTGTTAATGGAAAGTTATATGAAAAAGTTATTAGAGCGATCGGGGAAAACGCAAAAAGGATCAATAACGGGTATTTATACAGTACTCGTTGATGGTGACGATTTAAATGGTCCTGTACCAGATTTAGCTCGTGGTATTTTAGATGGACATATTGTATTAAAGCGTGAGCTTGCGACGCTTAGTCATTATCCTGCTATTTCCGTACTAGATTCGGTGAGTAGGATAATGGAAGAAATCGTATCGCCGAATCATTGGCAACTTGCAAATGAAATGAGAAAAATTTTATCTATTTATAAAGAAAATGAATTGTATTTCAAATTAGGTACAATTCAAGAAAATGAAGAGAATACTTATATTTTTGAATGCAAAAATAAAGTAGAAGGTATAAATACGTTTTTAAAACAAGGTCGAACGGATAGCTTTCATTTTGAAGATATTGTCCAAGCGATGCACCATATTGTATAAGACCTCGTGCTTTGAGGTCTTATTTTTTTGTTTTTTAATATTTCACAGATTTTTTTGTAAAAAAACTATATAATAGAAAAAGGGAACGTTATAATAGGAAGGGGCTATGAAAACAGGTGGATAAACAGCAGTACGACACGATTAAATTGCAGATTAATCAAGAGAAAGAACATATCTTGAAAGAAGTGTACGAACTAACAGCTGAAAAAAGAAAAATAGAACAAAAAAAAGAATATGATTTATATGTTGTGAAATCACGCAATAAGGTTGTACAAACGGGACAACGTATTATGGCTGGTATGCTTTCTTCACATACATTTTCACCTGAAAGAATAGAAGAATGGAATCGAAAAATTAAAAAAACAGAAGGTTTTATTCAAAAAAATGAAAGCCTTTTAGAGCAAGTAAAAGAAAAAGAACGTGTCATTGATGAAATGTATCAAGAAGATTGTAAGAAGCTTGCGAAAGTAAAAGAAAAGCTGGAAGAAAAAATGCTTCTTGATTTAAAAATGTGTATGAACGGATGAGGTGGATGTAGTGATACAGTTTGTATTACCGGTGCAGCAAAGTTTACCTCCGCAAAAAGAAAAAGGGCTAGAAGTACAATCGAAAAATGAAAATTCTTCATTCGATAATACAATGAGAATTGAAAATAAAAAGCAGCCGAAAACGGAGAAACTGAAAAAAGAAGAAGCACCTGAAGAAGAGAAGAAAGAATATCTTCTAGCAAAAAAAACGGTGACGAAAGAAGATCCGACTGTAAAGAAAGAAGAAAAAAAAGAGACAGAACAGCTATTACTAGCTGTATCTGAGCAAATGGTTGCAATTGAGCAATTACGTGTGCAACCAGAATTGTTATATCAATACATACAAAAAATACAAGAGTTATATAAAGAATACGGAAATATTAAACTGAACGAATTACCTGCGGCTGAATTACAGCAATTACAAGAACTTCTTTCAAACATGAATATTAAAAATGCTATATGTTTAGAAGATACAATGCAAATGGCGTTAGACAAGGTGACGATGTCAGAGCAGACGTTGCAAGCATTAAAAGTTGTAGAAACAGAAACTTGTAATATTGCAAAGAAAAAAGAGGAATCTAAGGGAGTAGAACTCCCGAAAGATGAGAGCGATGATGTGAAGTTAGAGTTGCTAGAAATTGATAAATTAAATGATTCAAGTTCGACGGGAGCGGAGTTATTAAATAAGACGACAGGTACCGACCAAATAGGAAAACAAAATAATGGAGCAGAGAAGGTTACATTACCTGACTTAGGCAAGAAAATGGAAGCACAAGTAGAAGCTCTACAAAAATTTGTTGTGAAACAAGAACGTGTTTTATTCCAGCTAAATCCAGAAAAACTTGGTACATTAACTGTATTTATGAAAAAGCATGGAGATCAAATTGATGTCCATGTAGAAATGGAAAAACACGATGCGAAAAAACGTGTTGAAATGATTTTTGACGAATTGAAGCTAAAGTTAAAAGAAAAAGAAATTAATATTCAAATTAGTTATTCAGACAAAGATGAAAATCGTAAAGAACAACGAGAACAAGAGCAAAGACAAAAGCAAAAATTAGCAAGTACGAAACAGGAGAAACAAGAATCAAAAGAATTTGCTGGATTATTGGAGGAATAAAGCGTGCCAACAGTTGGATTAAATACAACGAGTACAAACCATATTCCGTTACAGGCGGGAGCGCAAAAAAGTAACGCGCCTGTTAACGGTGTACAATCGCCAGTTCAACAAACAAACGGAGTATCAACAAGTGAACAAAAAACTCCTGGTGTAATGGGGAAAGATGATTTTCTGAAATTGTTTTTATCGAGTTTCCAGCATCAAGATCCGTTCAATGCAATGGATATGAATCAAATGATGAATCAGACAGCGCAGCTATCTCTTATGGAACAAGTCCAAAATATGACAAAAGCAGTTGATTCTTTAAGAACGACGATGTATTCGACAGCGCTTGATGGCGGAATGAAGTTTTTAGGGAAGTATGTAAGAGGTATTGACGGTGACGGAAAGAAAGTAGTAGGTCAAGTAGAGACAGTTCGTCTTGCAGAAAATAACGATGTGCAGCTCGTTATTGATAACAAAGTTGTATCCCTTCGTTTCGTTGAAAGAGTGTCTGATAAACCGATTGGAGACACAAATCCAGAAGACGAGAAGAAAGATGATCAAAAGGTAACTGAAGAAGTAAAAACTACAAATTCATAAGGAGTGTACATACGTTATGATTAAAGCGTTATATACAAGTATTACAGGGATGAATGCAACACAAAATGCATTAAGTGTAACTTCAAATAATATTGCCAACGCACAAACAGTTGGTTATAAGAAACAAAAAGCAATGTTTGATGATTTACTATATAACAATTCGATTGGTGCAAAAGGCGACGGGACATACGCAGGGACGAACCCAAAAAGTATCGGTAACGGTGTGAAAATGAGCGGAACGGTTACAGATTATAGTGATGGTACAATTACGCTAACTGGTGGTAAAACACAAGCAGCAATGGAAGGTAATGGTTTCTTCGTAGTTGGTGATTCAAAAGGTGGCAACATGGAATTTACGCGTAAAGGTACGTTCGGGATATCTTCAAATTACTATATTACGAATACAGAAGGCCAATACGTATTTGCATACCCAGCAAATGAAGCGACTGGTGAAGTTGATTTATCTGGTATTCCAGGGCCATTGCAAATTCCGATGGGAACAGCAATTGGCGGTATTCGAACATCAAAAGGGACGATTAAAGGAAATATTCCAACTGATGCAAAACAAATTACACAAGATTTGCCTGTATACGATAATGCAGGGAATACATGGACAATGCGTGTAGAGTTTAAACAAGATAGTGAACATAATTATACATATAAAGTACAGATGCGTAATGATTCGAAAAAAGAAACAGAGTTTAAGGATGTTCCAGGTGCAGGTGGTAATATGACATTTGATGCTGTTGGAAATCCAAATCCGAAAGAGCAAGCGGCCAATATTCCATTTGATGGTGGCTCTATAAAGTTAGACTTAAGTCATTTAACGAATCATCCGACAGATAAAACATTATCAGTAACAGACGTAGATGGTAGAGCAGCGGCGACTGTTAAAGATTGTTTCATTGCTGACGGTGGATATGTAATGGTAAAATATTCTGATGGTAGTATGAAGTCTGCTGGCCAATTAGCTGTTGCGATGTTCCCGAACGAAGGCGGCCTAATGAAAACGGGAAATGGTAACTATACAGCGACGAATACAACTGGTATTTTAGCGTTAGGTGCATCTGGTCAAAATGGAGCAGGAAAAGTACGTGGTGGTGCACAAGAAGGTGCGAACGTTGATTTATCTGTAGAATTTGTAGATTTAATGTTATACCAACGCGGATTCCAAGGAAATGCGAAAGTAATTAAAGTGTCAGATGAAGTATTAAATGAAGTTGTAAACTTAATTCGATAATAAATCGTAAAGAAAAATTGTAACGTAGTAGAAAGGGTTTTTTATTCGTATGACAAGACAAGAGCGAATTTTACAATTGCCTTTTTTCGAAAATAAACGTGAGCTTGCTGAGCAAGTGTTAAAAATAGAACGAGAAGAGCATGTATATTTACCGGATCAATTTGAAATTAAACAAGTGCCTCCATATGCATTTGGTGAGAAACAGGCAATTATTGGCCGCATTCATGAGTTTTATTTTGTGAGTGTTGGCAGTGATAGTGTTTGGAAGTATCAACTGTTTAAGGATGAGATGAAGTGCCGTGAGTTTTTTGTTATGTTGCCTGATATTACAGATCAGCAGCTTGCTTTTTGGTTCAATAACATTGAGTTATTGAAGGGTGCTTAAAAGATTTTAAAAACTTTTAAAAGCTTTCTTTTTAGGTTTTGAGAGATGACCCGGCTGAGTGAGGAATCGGTCAGTGCCTATGAGTGGCTCGCGCATTGTGAGACCAGAGATATGGAGTGGTTATAAGGTAGTTGAAGAGGCAAAAATCCAAGTGTTTAGATGGTGCCTCTTCACTTTTTGGAGAGAGGATTTATCCGAGTCTAGTAGCATTGATTTGAAATAGATTTAGATTAATTAAGATATTGTACAATTAGACTAAATTTATATAAAAGGAGAGGTGAGGAGGATGGCGCAGAATAAGTACCGCGTTACATTCATTTCGCCAAGTGAGGTTGAGCAAAGAACTGTAATGGCGGCGAGTAGTTTACCTAATTTAATACGTCAAGTAGAGAGTATTATTGCAGATCCGAACGGTTATTTTGTAAATGATAAAAAAAATAATTGCTATTTTAAAGTAATTAAAGAAAATGTTACGTATATTCAATATGAGTTACTATTTTCGGATAAGGAAATTCATATTGAAAAATTAAAGCATATGGCGCCTAGTGTATTGAAGAAATTATTTGAGAAAATAAATGATCCTGAACTATATGCTCTTTCGCTTCTTGACGTAGATATAGCGACGAAGGAATATGTGCTAGGAGAAATGGACCCAGCGTTAAGAATTAGGGTGGAAACAGAGTTTTCAAAAAAATGGGAAGCGATGCCGACAGAAATTGTAGGAGCACAAGAAGTGTTACTAGAGGCACTTGCTTCGTTTATACAAGATTAAGTTTTACCGGTAGTATTACTACTTTAAAACTGTGAGGATCACTCAACTATCTATATTTTTCATATAGGTAGTTGACTTTTTGGTTTCAATAAAGCTTAATAATTAGATATACGGAATTAATGAAAGGGGAGCGACACCTTTATGTCACAAGCACAAAGTATTTTATTAGAAAGTGGAACAAACGAATTAGAAATTGTAACGTATACTGTTGGTGAAAATTTATTTAGCATCAATGTAATGAAAGTACGTGAAATCATTAATCCATTCCCTGTTACAACTGTGCCAGAATCTCATCATGCAGTTGAAGGTGTTGTTCAAGTACGTGGTGAAATTTTACCTGTTATTAACCTAGCGACAGCTCTTAATTTAAAATCAACAAAGCCACTTGATCAAACGAAATTTATCATTTCAGAATTAAACCAAATGAAAGTTATTTTCCGTGTTGATGAAGTGCATCGTATTCAACGTATTTCGTGGGAACAAATTGATGAACCAGCTTCATTATCTATGGGACTAGAAGAAACGACATCTGGTATTGTAAAACTAGATGGGAAAATCATTTTATTATTAGATTATGAAAAAATTGTATGTGAAATTAGCGGTACTGGTTACGACAATAAATCACTTTCAGGATTAGAGCAAAAAACAGATCGAGCTGAAAAAGTTATTTATATTGCAGAAGATTCAGCGATGCTTCGTCAAATACTAGAAGAAACATTATCATCAGCTGGATATACGAAAATGAACTTCTTCAGCAATGGTGCAGAAGCGTTAGCACAAATTGAAAAACTAGCAAAAGAGCAAGGCGAAAAAATGTTTGAACATATTCACCTGCTTATTACAGATATTGAAATGCCGAAAATGGATGGACATCATTTAACGAAAGTGGTTAAGGATAGTGAAGTAATGAATCGTTTACCTGTTATTATTTTCTCTTCATTAATTACAAATGAATTATTCCATAAAGGTGAAGCAGTAGGAGCGAATGCTCAAGTAAGTAAACCGGATATCCAAGAGCTAATTGGGCTAGTTGATAAGTTAGTACTTTAAAAGCTTCTTTTAGTTGGAAGAGAGGATCCAGCCATGTGTGTAAAGACAGAAGGGTGGAGTGTTTCTAAGATAGTGTTGTTTTTCTGTAGCCACGGTGGTGATAATGTTCATTCTTTAGGGTGGATTAGTTAGCGCTGCGTATAAAAAAATTTTAATTTTGCCCTCATCTTTACTATAAAGGTGAGGGTTTTCTTACTTGATGTCCAATTATTTTAGCTATAAGATTTTGTGGTGACGCAAACTTTTTCGGTGAAAATATATTCTGAATACCATATAATATAATTAAGTGGAGTTTTACTGATATAATATTTTGCGTAGCTATTTTTTATTTTTAAATATTTGTTAAAAATCGTTTTTTTGATACTTTTTATACCCTTTTGTATGTTAATTATTTGACAGATAATTTCGAAATGTTATAATATGGATATGCAAAAATTTCTATTTTCTTAAAAGGCATGGGAGTCCGATGAGAATTGTGAGAGGATGAGGGGAGTGGCACAGATTATGTATCACCACACAGCAATTAATGTATTAAGTCTTTTACAAAACATGTCAAATAATAAAACGAAAAATTTAAAATTAGAAGCGGAATTTCAAAAAATAGAGAAACAATTCCGAGTAGGCTATGAAGAGTTAATCGATTTATATAATAGAATGGTATTATTTCAAATAGATATAGAAAAAAATGGCGGTATGCGAGTATATGAAAAATCAGCGATTACTTGGTTGAAGTCTGAACTAGAACTATTGTATGAAGTATATCAATTTTGTCAACGTCATGGCTTAAACATCGCAAATATTTCAAAATATGTTAGTAAAAATGAATTGAATCTTTTTCCGAAAACGGAAAGCCAATTACAAAATACGTATTATAAATTAAAAAAACAAGAGATGCCGTTTGAAAATATTGAAAAACAAAAACCAGGGCGAAAACGAAAATATATATCTGTAAAAGAGACGATTGCCCAGACGAAACAAGAAAGCAAACAAGAAGTAAAAGAAGACGTTCGAAGTGAAGAGGATGAAAAAAGCCTCGTAACAGTTATATCAGGTATCGTTGACAACTTTGAAACTATTAGTCAATGTAGTGAAAAGAAAGAACATGAATTACACCAGTTCATGGAAGGGATTTATAAGCTTTCTAGCATGGCTGCAGGTCGTTCGAAAGATGAAAAAAATGCACGTGGTCTTGAAGGACAATTACAGTCGCTACAGGCTGAAAATGAAAGATTAAAGCGAGAGAAAGAAGAACTTGTTCATGATATTAAAGAAATGACGCATCATTTAATTCATTTCATTACGAGCTCTGACATCGATCAAATTCGCACATTGCCTTACTTCGTAAAAGAGTGCAAACAAGATCTACATAAGCTAGGGTTATATAACGCGCAAGACGGCAAAATGAAAATTATGGTTGACCGCAGTGGACAAGTTATGACCGTAACACAATAAAAAAATTGGGTACAAAATAAAAGGGAGATACATAGTGTATATGTATTTCCCTTTTGTTTTGTATGGAATCGCTCTAAAAAAAGAAAAATGTATTTTGTAAAAACATTATTAGTGAAACTAAAATTAATAATTTATGGTTAACAATAAATCAGTTAGCGACTTGACTTGGAAAAACAGTCCATATCATTAGTTTACGGTTTTGATACGGATGAAACCCACAATCTAGACCTGTTTTTTGTTGAAATTACAATAAATAAAGAACAGAAAAGTAACTGTCAAAATGTTTTAGCCATAAGTTTTAGCATTTAATTTGGCTTAATAGGAAATTCTATTGATAGCAAAGCACTTATCTAATTTTAGTTTTAGAAAGGAGAGAAGCGGATGGATTCAATATGGCTAGAGTATGCTTGGGCATTATTAATTCTAATCGGATTAGAAGGATTGTTATCGGCTGACAATGCCCTTGTACTAGCAGTTATAGCCAAGCATTTACCCGAGGAAGAGAAAAAACGAGCTATAAATTACGGGATCATTATGGCCTTCGCTTTTCGTTTTGCAGCCCTTTTTGCCATTTCATTTATTGCAAATGTTTGGCAAATACAGGCAATAGGAGCAGCCTATCTTCTTTATTTAGGATTGAAGCATGTCATTCAGGCGCAATTCGGAAAAGACAATCAAAATATTCATGAGGAAGATGAAAAGGAAGCGGCAGGTAAAAGCTACTGGTTCACAGTAGGAAAGATTGCATTAGCTGACCTCGCTTTTGCAATTGATTCGATATTAGCTGCGGTTGCTCTTGCCCTCGGTCTTCCGGATTCACCGCTAGAAGATTTCGGTGGTATGGATGGAGGACAGTTCATCGTTGTACTTCTCGGAGGGATTGCCGGACTTATCTTAATTAAATTTGCGGCAACTTGGTTTGTACAATTACTTGAGAAACGTCCAGCATTGGAAACAACAGCATATGCAATTGTTGCCTGGGTCGGCGTCAAACTTGCTGTAATTACACTTGCTCATGAGGATATTGGTATTTTAAATCATGATTTCCCACACAGTACAACTTGGACTTTAATCTTCTACGGAGTATTAGTCGGTATTGCACTAATTGGTTGGTTTGCACCGGGAAATAAGTCAGCTCAGAATAATCCTGAAAGGTAATAAAAAGGTCAGAGCATTATGTGCTTTGTCCTTTTTAACAATAATTATATTGTGTATTTTTCGATTTAACGCTATAATTACAGTGTTAAAGATGGAATCGTGATATGACCTGTTATGAATCTATCATTTTATTTATGAATAAATGGATTGGTATTTTAGCAAGATGTGCTAATAAACTACTCCACCATGATGATAACGTACCAAAAATGTGGTGCGTATATTTTCGTGGTGGAGTTTTTTTATTCTCAAAAAGGGGGAGTAACCATGAACGACAGCATGGTTCATATTACAATTGACGGCAAAGAATATAGTGCTGAGCCTGGTTCAACTTTACTAGGCATTATTAATGAGAACGAAATTGAACATCCACAAATTTGTTACGTACCGGAAGTGGATCCGATTCAAACGTGTGATACTTGTATTGTAGAAGTGAATGGAAAGCTTGTACGATCGTGTTCTACAGTAGTGACGGACGGTATGAATATTGAGTTGTCCTCTATTAGTGCGAAGGCAGCGCAACATGAGGCGATGGACCGCTTATTGGAAAATCATTTACTTTATTGTACGGTGTGTGACAACAATAACGGGAACTGTAAATTACATAATACGGCAGAATTAATGGAAATAGAGCATCAAAAATATCCTTACGAGCCAAAAGTTGATGCAAAAGAAGTTGATATGTCTCACCCATTTTATCGCTATGATCCAAATCAATGTATCGCGTGCGGTCAATGCGTAGAGGTGTGTCAAAACTTACAAGTAAATGAAACGTTATCTATAGATTGGGAAGCGGAGCGTCCTCGTGTTATTTGGGACGATGGAGTAGATATTAATGATTCTTCATGTGTAAGTTGCGGTCAATGTGTAACGATTTGTCCTTGTAATGCATTAATGGAGAAATCGATGCTTGGTGAAGCTGGATTTATGACAGGGCTAAAACCAGATGTTCTTGAGCCAATGGTTGACCTTATTAAAGAAGTGGAACCTGGATATAGCGGTATTTTTGCTGTGTCAGAAGTAGAAGCTGCGATGCGCGACACCCGTACGAAGAAGACGAAAACAGTATGTACATTTTGTGGTGTAGGTTGTTCATTTGAAGTATGGACGAAGGGCCGTAAAATTCTTAAAGTACAACCAACTTCTGAGGCACCTGTTAATGCGATTTCCACTTGTGTAAAAGGAAAATTCGGTTGGGATTTCGTTAATTCTGAAAAACGACTTACGAAACCTTTAATTCGTAAAAATGGAGTGTTCGTTGAATCAACTTGGGAAGAAGCGCTTAATGTAGTGGCGAATAAATTAAGCTCTATTAAAGAAGAGCACGGTAAAGGTTCTATCGGCTTTATTTCTTCTTCTAAAATTACGAATGAAGATAATTATGTTATTCAAAAATTAGCGCGTCAAGTGTTTGAAACGAATAACGTCGATAACTGCTCACGTTATTGTCAATCACCAGCGACAGATGGATTGTTCCGTACAATTGGTATGGGCGGAGATGCAGGGACGATCAAAGATATCGCGCAATCAGGTCTTGTTATTATCGTTGGTTGTAATCCAACAGAAGGCCACCCAGTATTAGCAACTCGTGTGAAACGTGCGCATAAACTTCACGGTCAAAAGCTAATTGTTGCAGATCTTCGTAAAACCGAAATGGTAGAGCGTTCAGATATTTTTATTAGTCCAAAGCAGGGCACAGACCAAGTATGGTTAATGGCTGTTACGAAATATATGATTGATCAAGGTTGGCATGATGAGCAGTTCGTCGACGAAAATGTAAACTTCTATGAAGATTTCAAAGAAAGTCTGGCAGAATATACGCTTGAATATACAGAAGAGATTACAGGTATTTCAAAAGAAACGCTCGTTAAAATGGCTGAAATGATTCGTGATGCAGATGGTACTTGTATTCTTTGGGGAATGGGTGTAACGCAAAATACGGGTGGTTCAGATACTTCTGCTGCAATTTCAAATTTATTACTTGCAACAGGAAACTATCGTCGTCCAGGTGCTGGTGCATATCCACTTCGAGGCCATAATAACGTGCAAGGTGCTTGTGATATGGGAACACTTCCAGGGTGGCTTCCAGGGTATCAGCACGTTACTGACGATGTAGAACGTGCGAAATTTGAAATAGCTTACGGAGTAAAAATTGATAATAAACCAGGTCTAAATAATATTGAAATGCTTCACGCAATTGATGAAGGGAAAATGAAAGCTATGTATCTTGTTGGAGAGGATATGGCTCTTGTAGACTCTAATGCAAATCACGTACATGAAGTGTTATCAAGCCTTGAATTCTTTGTCGTTCAAGATGTATTCCTTTCTAAAACGGCACAATATGCAGATGTAGTTTTACCAGCAGCACCATCTCTTGAAAAAGAAGGTACTTTTACAAATACAGAGCGTCGTGTACAAAGATTATATCAAGTACTTCCAACGCTAGGTGATGCGAAACCAGACTGGTGGATTGTACAGGCAATTGCCAATAAACTAGGTGCAAACTGGGACTACAGTCATCCAAGTGAAATCTTTGCTGAAATGGCAAGCTTATCACCACTATTCGCACACGCAAACTATAAAGTGCTTGAAGGATGGAACAGTTTCCACTGGGGGAGTTTTGATGGAACGAATACGCCGCTTCTTTTCCAAGATGGATTTAACTTCCCGGACAAAAAGGCTCGTTTTGCGATAGCAGATTGGGTACGTCCTGCTGAATTCCCGGCTGAATACGATCTTCACATTAATAACGGCCGTATGCTTGAACATTTCCATGAAGGGAACATGACAAACAAATCAACTGGTATTCAATCGAAAGTACCAGGTGTTTTCGTTGAAGTTTCTCCAGAACTTGCACAGGAACGTGGAGTGAAAACTGGCTCATTAGTACGCCTTGTTTCTCCATTTGGAGCACTTAAATTACGTGCGCTTGTAACGGATCGTGTAAAAGCAAATGAACTTTATTTACCGATGAACTCAACGGATAAAGATTCGGCAATTAATTTCTTAACAGGTCCTGCGGTTGATTTGCGTACAAATACGCCCGCATATAAACAAACGAAAGTGCGTATGGAAGTGTTACAAGTAGAAGGGGAAAATCCGATGCCAAAAACGAACCCACGTAATAAAAAGCGTCATCCTCAAAACGGCATTGAGGTAAATCGCAAGTGGGCTCGTCCAGGCTACGTACATTTAACGGATAACTAGGGAGGAGAAAAGAATATGGCAGCACCTATTCAAGCAATCCAGAAGCAGGAGCTAACTGAGGAAGAAATAAAACAACAAAAACTTGAAGATTTAAAAGAACTGCTAGCTAATAATGAAGATGCTTTAAATCAAATGTTTAATATAGTAGGTGAACTGAATGACATTGGGATGCTAGAAGCTGCAAATTCTATGCTGAAAGCGAAAGAACCAATCGCAAAAATTGTTCTAGGCCAAGTCACTCGTGAACCAGTTACAAATTTAATTAATAATATGATGGGCGCTGCAGGAGCTTTAACAGAACTTGATCCGGAACTTACGAAAAAGCTTGTAGGTAGTGTATTAATAGGTATGGATGAAGGTAATCAGCATCTGCAAAGCAATAAAAAAATAGGAATACTAGACCTTATGAAAGTACTGAAGGATCCGGATATTAACCGTGCTATCGGATTTGGTCTTCATTTCTTAAAAGGTATGGGTAAAGGGTTAAAAGATGAATAGATACGAAACAATAATAGTATTTCATATGTTGTTTGCGTGCTTGAGATAATTGTAAAGGATGATCCATTTCGTCTCGTTATTAAATAGTTTAGACGAAATGGTCATTTTGCTACAATAATTATGATAGAACGCTATCCGAGAAGATAGTATGGATTAACTGGGGAGGAATGAGAGTATGTCAAAAATGGCGCATGAATTTAATGATATGATACGAAAGCTTCGAAAAGAGTTGTTCGGGAAAGGGCCGGAGCGAATTCATACTGTATTTACTGAGAACATGGCGATTGCCACACTGTATGGGAATTTGACACCTACTGAGAAATTTATTTCGGGAACTATGGATGGTGCGGAAATGGTTCATATGGCTCGAACGAAAATGATTCAAGAAGTTTATGCTGCTAATACTCATGAACATTTAGAAGAACTTGTTGGGGCGAAGTTAGTTCATCTGTTTTCGGATATGAAAGTAGATGAAGATATTGCAGTTTCGGTGTTTGTCTTTGATAAAAATATAACGTGAGAGAAGGATACTCATCGTGAAATCAATACAGGTGGAACGGGAAATTTTCCGTTATGAGCAAGGGGAATTTAAACATATAGAGGACAGCATTGTAACAGAGTTTCCTGTTACGGTTAAAATGAACGGACAGGAATTTGTTACAATGGTTAGTACTCCAGAGTATATTGAAGATATGGTAATCGGCTATTTAGCATCTGAAGGTATTATCCGAAAGTATGAAGATATTGATGAAATATGGGTGCAAGAAAAAGAAGGATATGTGCATGTAAAAACGACAAGAATCAATCCTTATTATCGTGACATGCAAAACAAACGTTATATTACTTCGTGCTGTGGAATGAGTAGGCAAGGATTTGTCTTCGCAAACGATGCGCTGACTGCGAAAAAAATGAATGATATTCGCGTAAAAGTATCTGCCGAAGATTGTTTTCGGTTAATGAACGATATGCAGCAATCGGCGTCTACGTTTCAACATACAGGCGGCGTTCATAATGCAGCTTTATGTGATGTGAATGGAATTGTTTTAAGTCGCATGGATATAGGGAGGCATAACGCTTTAGATAAAATTTACGGTTATTGCTTAAAAAATAGCATTTCGATTGGTAATAAAATTATTGTTTTTAGCGGCCGTATCTCTTCTGAAATTCTATTAAAAGTTGCGAAAATTGGCTGTGAAATTATATTGTCAAAATCCGCTCCAACTGAGTTAGCCTTACAGCTAGCGGAGCAGTTAGGGATTACTACAATCGGCTTCATTCGTAATAGATCTTTAAATGTATATACGCATCCAGAGCGAGTCGTAAATATAAAATAAGTAGAAACGAGGCAATAAATATGAAATCTGTTACATTAGACAAATTGGATCGTCCTTTAAGGGATTTACGTATTTCTGTTACCGATCGCTGTAATTTTCGCTGTCGATATTGTATGCCAGAAGAAATATTTGGTCGTGATTATTCTTTTTTGTCTAATGATAAAATTTTATCTTTTGATGAAATTGAAAGGATTACACGCATTTTCGTTTCTTTAGGTGTAAGAAAGTTACGTATTACTGGGGGAGAACCTTTACTTCGAAAAGACCTACCTGAATTAATACAGCGGTTAAACAAAATTGATGGAGTAGAGGATATCGGTTTAACAACAAATGGATCATTACTTAAAAAATTCGCTCCTGATTTATATAAGGCCGGTTTATCTCGTGTGACAGTTAGTTTAGATTCTTTAGATGAAGAGCGTTTCTCTTATTTAAATGGGAATAGAAGTAAAGTGAAAACGGTTCTTGCAGGAATACAGGCTGCAGCAGAAGTCGGAATGAAAATTAAAATGAACATGGTTATTCAAAAAGGAAGAAATGAACAAGATAT
Organism: Bacillus cereus group sp. MYBK30-2; assembly: GCF_051915945.1. Taxonomy (NCBI): domain Bacteria; kingdom Bacillati; phylum Bacillota; class Bacilli; order Caryophanales; family Bacillaceae; genus Bacillus; species Bacillus cereus group sp. MYBK30-2. The sequence continues at coordinate 1,364,426 of NZ_JBQAFR010000001.1, read as the reverse complement.
TGTTCAGATGGCAGAGTACTTTAAAGAGAATAAGCATATTCTTCGTTATATTGAATATATGGACGTCGGTAATTTTAACGGCTGGGAATTAGGCGAAGTAGTTTCTAAGCAAGAAATATTAGAGATGATTCATAAAGTTATGCCGCTTGAAAAAATTGAGGCGAACTATCCTGGTGAAGTTGCGACACGTTATCGTTATATCGGTAGTGATGAAGAAATAGGAATTATTTCATCTGTAACGGATTCGTTCTGCTCATCATGTACAAGAGCTCGTATTTCCGCGGAAGGGAAATTATATACTTGTTTGTTTGCTTCTAAAGGAAACGATCTTAAAGAATTACTTCGTTCTGGATATACGGACGAGGAGATTACTAATGTTATTCGTGACATTTGGAATAAACGTTCAGATCGTTATTCAGAAGAACGGCTAAGTAATACAAGTAACAAAACATTGCCGAAAATTGAAATGTCGCATATTGGTGGTTGAGAAATTGCTATGAAAGAAGGCTTTTCGATGCTTCTTTTTGTTGTGATTAATAATGGGAAGTTTGCAAGTCTTGTAGATTTTCTATGAGTATAGTAAAAATGATGATTGATATTTCTGTAATAGACATGCAGAGAAATTAAGCAGCATTCAAAAATCCTTGCTGAGTTAAGGTTTTTTGAAGCTGCTTTTTTAGTCCCGCATTAACGGGCAGTAAGACTCCCACCTCAAAATTTGGCGAATGCAAGGAAGCTAGGTGGGAGGTCAACTGCCCGTAAATGCCCGATTGGTTCAACTAATAATCAGTGGGGATGAACAAAACCCCCACTGATTAAAGTTTCACTTTATTGAGAAAAATGGAGGAATTGGTTATGGCATTTCATAAACCGGAACAAATCGCTGCACTTGTGATTGAATCCGGTGTTCAAAAGGTAAGGCAACCGCTATCAGCTATGCTTATCCTTGGTTTTTTAGGAGGAGCATTCATTTCGTTAGGATTTTTACTTAATATTCGTGTTCTCGGTAATGTACCAGAGCAATGGGGAAGTTTAGTCAATTTTATAGGAGGAGCGGTCTTTCCAATCGGACTTATACTCGTTGTTTTAGCGGGAGGAGAATTAATTACGGGAAATATGATGTCAATGTCCATGGCACTTTATGCACGGAAAATCTCATTGAAACATGTGTTAAACAATTGGGCTTGGATCACTTTAACTAACTTTGTAGGTGCACTTTTCGTAGCGTATTGTTTCGGTCATCTTGGCGGGCTAACTGAGGGGGCGTATTTAAATAAAACGATAGCGATAGCTCAAGATAAGTTACATGAATCTTTCGGGAGAACGTTAATTTTAGCAATTGGTTGTAACTGGCTCGTTTGCCTTGCGATTTGGTTAGCTAATGGAACGAACGATTTGATCGGGAAGATTGTTGGAATTTGGATTCCGATTATGGCCTTTGTCGTAATTGGATTTCAGCAAGTGGTAGCGAATATGTTTGTCATTTCAGCCGTTATTTTTGCGGGACACCTTACGTGGATGGACCTTGCGAAAAACTTTGTTCCAGTCTTTATTGGAAATGTAATTGGCGGAGCTGGCTTTGTTGGGTTCGCTTATTTTTCTTGTTATCAGAAACAAAGTGCTGTTGAGAAAGATGTATTGAAAAAATGATTGAATATAGAGCGGTTTTTTTACATGAAAGGAAGGCTATCCCATGATAGAGCGATATTCACGTCAACAGTTGTTCAACCCTATTGGGAGTGAAGGGCAAGAGAAGATTAGAAATAAGCATGTGTTAATAGTGGGGGCAGGTGCATTAGGAAGTGCAAGTGCCGAAAGCTTTGTACGTGCAGGTATCGGAAAGTTAACGATTATTGATCGTGATTACGTAGAATGGAGTAATTTACAGCGGCAACAACTTTACGCTGAACAAGATGTGATAGAACAATTGCCAAAAGCAGTCGCAGCACAGAATCGGTTAAAACAAATTAATTCAGGCGTCCAAATTCAAGCTCTTGTAATGGATGCAAGAGTAGATAATATGGAAGCTTTATTAGATGGTGTTGATGTCATTATTGACGCAACAGATAATTTCGATATTCGATTTGTGATCAATGACCTATCACAAACACACAATATTCCTTGGATTTACGGTTCTTGTGTCGGATCGTATGGCATGAGCTATACGATTATTCCGAAGAAAACACCGTGCTTACATTGTGTGCTGAAAAGTGTTCCTGTTACAGGAGCGACATGTGACACAGTTGGAATTATTAGTCCAGCTGTGCAAATTGTCGCAGCCTATCAAGTAGCAGAGGCATTCAAAATTTTAGTAGAGGACTACGCAGCGGTTAGAAAAACTTTTTTAATGTTTGATATATGGAGTAATCAATATCATTCTATCAAACTAGGGAAAATTAAAACGGAAGACTGTCCTTCGTGCGGAACGAATAGAACTTATCCTTATTTATCATACGAAAATCAAACGAAGACAGTTGTTTTATGCGGAAGAAATACAGTTCAAATTAGACCAGCGCATAATAGTCATTACAACTTTGACGATTTAGAAAAAGTACTAAAAAAACACGGGAAAGTAGAGCGGAATCCGTATTTGCTATCTTGCCAACTAGAAGATTACCGCATCGTCATTTTTCAAGATGGTCGTGTATTTATTCATGGAACGAATGAAATTCAAAAAGCGAAACAACTATATTATCGGTTATTAGGCTAATAGAAAGGGATTGGTAATGATGGAAAGAAGAGTGCCGATTACAGTTGAAGAGGCTGTTCGTAAAGTAATGGAATTTGCTAATCGTGGTGTAAAAGAATTAGTACCACTGGAATTAGCATACGGGCGTACATTAGCAGATGATTTAATAGCGGATCACGATGTCCCTTCCTTCGATCGCTCGCCATATGATGGCTATGCAATTAGGGCAGAAGATACGACATCGGCAAATCATGAGAATCCAATTGTATTCGAAGTAGTTGGGGAAATTGGGGCAGGTTCCGTATTCCATAAAGAAGTAGGAGCGTTTCAAGCAGTTCGAATTATGACAGGGGCACAAATTCCGAAAGGATGTAATGCAGTCGTCATGCTAGAACTGACTCGTCATCGTCAATATGAGAATATCGGAAAAAGCTATATGGAAGTGAAACGCTCATTTAAAGAAGGGGACAATATATCCTTTCAAGGTGAAGATGCACATAAAGGAACAGTTCTCGCCAAAAAAGGTTGTTACATTAATCCAGGTATTTCAGCTCTTCTTGCTACATTTGGTTACAGCGAAGTGCCAGTAGCGAAAAAGCCTGTCATCGGACTATTAGCGACAGGGAGTGAACTTCTTCATGTTGATGAACCGTTACAAGCAGGAAAAATCCGAAATAGTAATACGTATATGATATCGTCTCAAATTCGAAGAGCAGGTGGAAGAGTAAAATACTTTGGGAAGTTTAGTGACGATTTTCATACGTGCTACGAAGCAGTGAAAAGAGCGTTAAGCGAAGTTGATATGTTAATTACAACTGGTGGTGTATCAGTAGGGGATTATGACTACTTGCCAGCTATATATGAAAAATTAGGTGCATCAGTTCTCTTTAATAAAGTTGCAATGCGGCCGGGAAGCGTTACGACTGTAGCGCAATTAAAAGGAAAATTATTATTCGGATTATCAGGTAATCCTTCTGCTTGTTACGTAGGTTTTGAATTATTCGTAAAACCTAGCATACGTGCGTATATGTTTAGTGAAAAACCACATGTAAAACGAGAAAAAGCAATACTCGGAGAAGATTTTCTAAAACCGAATCCATTTACAAGATTTGTACGAGCAAAGCTCCAGTATAACGAAGGACAACTAGTTGCTTATCCATCAGGATTCGATAAATCTAGTTCCGTTTCTTCTTTAGCAGAATCAAACATTTTTATCGTACTACTAGGCGGTACGAGAGGATATAAGAAAGGGATGTTTGTAGACATTCTCTTATTAGAAGATAACGAAGGTAGTGAATGGCCGTGGACATTCCGTAAAGTAGGGAGAGGTTTTGATGGGACAAGCACGATTTGAAATTGTCGATACTCCGATTGTAGTCGAAGAAGTAACGAATAAAGCAGCAAGACGAGAAGCAGGGGCAATTACAACTTTTATTGGAACGGTAAGAGAATTAACGAAAGGAAAACGAACGTTACATCTTGAGTATGAAGCATATAAACCGATGGCAGTAAAAAAGCTTACTGAAATTGGAGAGGAAGTTAAGAAACAGTGGCCGGATGCAAGAATAGCAATCACGCACCGAGTAGGTCGACTAGAAATAATGGATATCGCAGTTGTCATTGCAGTATCGTCACCACATCGTAAAGTGGCGTACGAAGCGAATGAATACGCAATTGAACGTATAAAGAGAATCGTCCCAATTTGGAAAAAAGAATTTTGGGAAGATGGAACGAAGTGGATTGGAGATCAACTTGAAAATACTCCATATCCAGAAGAAAAACCAAAGAAAGAAGACTGAGAAGATGATTACAATTTTACTGTTCGCAAATTTACGAGAAGAAGTCGGTTCAGAGAGGTTAGAAATAATCGAAAAACGAGAGATGAATGTTCATCAATTAAAAAAATGGTTGAAAGATAAGTATCAATTACAGACGTTAGATAAAGTTATGGTAGCGATTAACGAAGAATTTGTAACGGACGAAGATATCGTAAAAGCCAGAGATACAGTAGCGTTTATCCCACCTGTAAGTGGAGGTTAATTCTTTCTACTTGAATACCGTATTTTTTATATAGCGAGGAGGATTATTATGAGTGAGTTTTCGCACTGGAACGAAGAAGGAAGAGCTAAAATGGTGGATATTTCTCAAAAAGGTATTTCAACACGTACAGCTGTTGCGCAAAGTACAATTTCTTTATCAGATGAATTATTCCAAGTCATTCAAAATGGCGGATTGAAAAAAGGTGATCCGCTCCAAGTAGCGCAAGTTGCTGGCATAATCGGTGCTAAAAAAACAGCCGATATTATTCCGATGTGTCACCCGATATTAATCCAAGGAACGGACTTTACGTTCCAGTATGAAAAGACAAGTAATGGGTATGAGTTGATTATACGAGCTACAGTAACATGCAGTGGGAAAACAGGGGTAGAAATGGAAGCATTAACGGCCGTATCAATCGCTGCCCTTACTTTTTACGATATGTGTAAAGCTGTTGATAAAACGATGGTCATGAAAGAAACGTATTTAGTGCAAAAAACGGGTGGGAAAAGCGGAGACTTTTTCCATCAGGCGAAATGACTATAATGGAAGGAATGTGTATGATGATTACTCACGAACAAATTATGAACGCTTTAAGTCATGTGGAAGATCCAGAGTTACACAAAAGTATTGTGGAATTAAACATGGTCAGAAATATAAAGATAGATGGTACAGAGGTTGGGCTAGAAGTAGTTTTAACGATTCAAGGCTGTCCGTTAAAGGCGAAAATTCAACAAGATATTGAAGACTCTCTTCGAAATATTGGTGCATCGAAAGTTTCTTTAACATTCGGTTCAATGACGCCAGAAGAACGAGCAACATTAACAGCATCGTTAAAAAAAGAGGCTAGAACAGAAATAGGTATGCCTAGTATGCTGCGACCTGATTCAGGAGTACGTTTTATTACTGTAACAAGCGGAAAAGGCGGCGTCGGAAAATCAACTGTGACGATTAATCTTGCTACTGCGTTAGCAAGTATGGGCAAAAAGGTTGGGATTTTAGATGCAGATATATACGGATTCAGTATTCCAGCTATGATGGAAACGAATGAAAAGCCAACAATGATCGATCAAACCGCAATTCCAGTCGTTAGTCACGGTGTTAAAATTATGTCGATGGGATTCTTTACAGATGGTAATAACCCAGTAATGTGGAGAGGGCCGATGTTAAACAAATGGATTCAAAACTTCCTTGCGAATACCCACTGGGGAGAACTAGACTATCTTCTTCTTGATTTACCACCTGGAACAGGAGACGTTGCGATAGATGTCGCTGCGATGATTCCGCAAGCGAAAGAAATTATCGTTACGACGCCTCATAGTGTCGCTTCATTTGTCGCTTCTAGAGTAGGAGTAATGGCAAAATATACGAAACACGATATTTTAGGTATCGTTGAAAATATGGCATATTACGAAGAACAAGATGGTTCAAGAAACTATCTCTTCGGAAAAGGCGGCGGTGAAATGCTAGCAGAACAACTGCAAACAGAAGTAATCGCTCAAATACCGTTTGCAAAACGTGAAGAAAATAATGGTTCATGTGTGTATGACGAAGATTCACTCGTTGGGGAAATGTTTACTTCTTTAGCGGAGGAACTTATTTATAAAGGATAAGTTGATATAAAAGTGGGATACATAGCACGTATGTATCCCACTTTTTATTTTTTATGAAGTTATTTTAATAGTTTTAAAGGTTATATTTAAGACTGTAATAACTTCGAAACCATTTGCGGAATTTGATTAGCTTGTGAAACCATACTAAGTGCAACTTCAGTTAACAATTTAAACTTTAAAAAATCACTCATAAAAAAACAAACCTCTCCGCAAGCAGAGAGGTTTGTTCATAAAGCTAACTCAAATGGATTATTGTAATAATTTAGAAACCATTTGTGGAGTTTGGTTTGCTTGAGAAAGCATGCTGATACCAGCTTCGTTCAAGATTTTGAACTTAGTCATTTCAGACATTTCTTTCGCCATGTCAGCGTCTTCGATTTGAGAAGCAGCGTTCGCCATACTTGTTGATTGGCTCTTAAGATTTGTTACATTAAAGTCAAGGCGGTTAAGAGTAGCTCCGAGATCAGCACGATTAGTAGCAATTGTTTTTAAAGCCTCATCAATTTGTTTAACCGCTCCTAATGCATTTGATACATCAGTATTTGGCTTAGCTACAGCTGCCGCTAGGCCGGCATCAAAAGCAGTTGCAGCGTCTTTTGTTGGATCAAACTTAGTAATTGCATCATCAAGACCTGTAGTAGTTGTGTAATCTTTCTTAGCTGTATTCCAAGCAGCTTTTAGTGCAGTGAAAGCATCATTTTTTTCTGTTTGTGAAGCACCAGCTTTACCGTAATCAGCTTTAAATTTAGATATAGCATCAGTGATAGTTTTCACTCCAGCAGGAGCTTCTGATGTAGTTCCTTCAATTGATAAAGTATCAATTCCTAAAGCTTCACGAGTAGCACCATTCAGTGTAATACTAATTTGTTTGCTAGCATCATCAGAATCAAGAGTTTGAATCTTAATTTCTTTAGGAGCAGTTTTAGCTGCATCTAGTAAGTTTGTATCATTGAATTGAGTATTTTTAGCAATATAATCGATTTGTTCTTTTAATGCACCAAATTCTTTTTGTAAAGCTGTTTGGTTTTCAGCAGTATTTGTACCAGTTGCAGATTGGTTTGCAAGGTCACGCATACGAAGTAAGATGTTAGATACAGAACCTAATGCTGAATCAGCTGTACGGATTAAAGAAATACCGTTTTGCGTGTTATCAGCAGCAACACCTAATCCGCTTTCACGTGCACGCATACGAGTTGCGATTGCAAGACCTGCTGCATCATCAGAAGCGTTGTTGATACGTTTACCGCTTGATAAACGATCCATAGCGTTACTCATTTTTGCTTGGTTTTGACGCATGTACTCTTGCGTACGCATGCTGTTAATGTTTGTATTAATTCTCATGTTAAGAACCCCCATTTTTTTATATTGACTTTTCTGCAAATTGAAAAACGGTAATATGCGAAAAAATCAATTTCGAGATTTATTGTAAGCCTTGCTATAACGGGTGTCAACTAAAAATTCGAATTAATAAATATAAAAAAATAACAGTTTAACAATATATTCATTTTTTTATTACATAATTATTAAAAGGATTATTGCAAACTTTTAAAAAAAACTCTAATATTAGAATATCTTTGTTTACCGAAAAGGTGATATTATGGTAGTTGGAAATATAGTAAAAGAAGTTCTTGCATATAAAAAAGGACAGATTCAGCAAAAGTTAAGTAGTCCGCAGGCATTCGTTAGTAGCCGTTTTCAAGATCAATTACAGAGTGAACCTGCGAAGGAGACGAAAGTTGTTACGCAGCCGGCAAAAGTAGAGGATATGAGTCAGCCGGTACAGTCTACGAAAATAGAAACGGTTGTTAATAAACCGGAAGAATCTATTAATAAAGTAGAGGAAGCGGGTAAGCCTGAGGAGACGGAGAAAGCTGAAACGAAGAAAGTGGATGAAGTGCAAGTCGCGCAAAAAGAGTTTGAACGACGTTTCCCAGAAACGAAAAATGAGCCTGCTGATACGTGGGGATTAACGAAGAAGTATAATATTCAAAAAATACGTTCTTCCAATGAAGGTAAGTATGAGGATATTATTGATCGTGTAAGTAATACATATGGAATTCCGAAAACGTTAATTCAAAAAATGATTGAAGTAGAGTCTGATTTTAATCCGAAAACGGTGTCACATGCAGGGGCGATGGGGCTGATGCAGCTTATGCCAGCGAATGTGAAAGAGATGGGTATAAAAAATCCATTTTCACCAGCTGAAAGTATTGAAGGCGGCGTGAAAGAGCTAAGCGGTTATTTAAAGAAAAATAACGGCGACTTAGTATTGGCGCTTGCTTCTTATAATGCGGGCCCTGGTAATGTGAGAAAGTACGGAGGCGTACCGCCATTTAAAGAAACGCAAGGATATATTAAAAAAATATTAAATATCGACGTTTCAAAATAAGAAATTTCATATATAGAGAGAACATGAAATTTTCGTGAACATGATATGGGAGTTGGCTAGATTTGAAATTACAAGATGATATTCCGTTAACAATTTATTTTGAAATCGGAAATACGAAAAAGAAAATTGAAGATCTGCTTCATATTACGAAAGGTACATTGTATCGTCTTGAAAATTCAACGAAAAATACGGTGCGTCTTATGCTTGAAAATGAAGAGATTGGAACCGGAAAGATTTTGACGAAGAATGGAAAAATGTACGTTGAAATCGTTGAATTGAAAAGGTAGGGAAGGGGATTGTCATGAGTGGCGAAAAATTAAGCCAAGAGCAAATTGATGCCCTGCTGAAGGCGGTAAATGAAGGCGAGGAAATGCCAGCTTTCGCACAAGAAGCAGGGAAGCAAGATAAATTTCAAGAGTATGATTTTAATAGACCGGAGAAGTTCGGTGTTGAGCATTTACGTAGTTTGCAGGCGATTGCGTCTACTTTTGGCAAGCAGACGTCACAAACGTTGTCAGCGCGTATGCGTATTCCGATTGAACTCGAGCCTTCGACTGTTGAGCAAGTTCCATTTACGAGTGAGTATGTGGAGAAAATGCCGAAAGATTATTATTTATATTGCGTGATAGATCTAGGTTTACCAGAGCTTGGAGAAATTGTTATTGAGATTGATTTAGCGTTCGTTATATATATTCATGAATGCTGGCTTGGCGGAGATAGTAAGCGTAACTTTACGATGCGCAGACCGTTAACGGCGTTTGAGTTTTTAACTCTCGATAATATATTTACTCTTCTTTGTAAAAATTTAGAGCAATCATTTGAAAGCGTTGTTGCGATTGAACCGAAGTTTGTAACGACGGAGACAGATCCGAATGCGCTAAAGATTACAACAGCGAGCGATATTATTTCATTACTGAACGTAAATATGAAAACAGAGTTTTGGAATACGACAATTCGTATTGGTATTCCGTTCTTATCTGTTGAAGAAATTATGGATAAGTTAACGTCTGAAAATATTGTCGAACATTCTTCAGATAAGCGTAAAAAATATACGTCTGAAGTAGAAGTGAAAGTAAATCAAGTGTACAAACCTGTTCACGTTGCGATTGGTGAGCAAAAGATGACATTTGGTGAGATTGAGCAAATTGAAGAAGGCGATATTATTCCGCTTCAAACGAAAGTGACGGACCAACTACGTGGATATGTAGATGGAAAACATAAATTTAATTGTTTTATCGGGAAAGATGGAACGCGTAAGGCGCTCCTATTTAAAAGTTTTATAGAGTAGGAGGATCCATATGAAGCATGAAGTATCTCCTGTGTCATTAATGGGATTAGAAGAATTTGCAGGGAAGCGAAATGAAGCGGGTAAAGCGCATATTGATACCGTTTCAGATATTTCGATTGAACTTGGAGTAAAGCTTGGTAAGTCATCTATTACGCTTGGTGATGTGAAGCAATTAAAAGTCGGCGATGTTCTTGAAGTAGAGAAAAATTTAGGACATAAAGTAGATGTATATTTAAGTGATATGAAAGTCGGTATTGGTGAGGCAATAGTAATGGACGAGAAGTTCGGCATTATTATTTCTGAAATTGAAGCTGACAAGAAACATGCAGCGCTTATGAAGGCGCAAAATCAAATGCAGGATAAAGAGTAGAGGAGGAGTCATATGTCGTATATGACGACCTTATTTCAAGTCGTTTTACTGTTTGGTGCGCTCGGTTATGGTGCGTATTATATGACGAAAAAGACGCGCAAACAGCAGTTTTTTAAGCAAGGTGAAAACGGCCATATTCAAGTGAAAGACGGCGTTTTTTTAAATCATCAAACGAGTGCCTTTTTGTTTGAAGTGGACGGGAAGCAAGTGTTTACTGTTATAAGTAATAACGGTGTACAATCTGTGCAGTTAACAGGAACAGGAAATCAGTTTCAACAAGCGCTAGAAGACGCGGTGAAGAGTGAAACGAAAAAAGTAGAGGATCCATCATGAGAATAAAGAAACAGTTATCGTTATTTGCCGTTATTTTCGTATTTTCTATTATTTTTTCATTTGTTTTTGTAAATCCAGCGTATGCAGCCCCGAACGGTTTTATTAATTTCGAAAATGGAAAAGAGTTTACGAGCAATTCAAGTGTACAACTATTTGCACTCGTTACCCTTCTATCATTATCTTCTTCTATCGTTCTTTTATTTACGCATTTTACTTATTTTATGATCGTTCTTGGGATTACTCGTCAAGGGCTTGGGGTTATGAATTTACCACCAAACCAAGTGCTTGTTGGACTCGCTTTATTTTTATCACTATTTACGATGCAACCAGTGCTTGGACAGTTAAAAAGTGATGTGTGGGACCCGATGACGAAAGAAAAAATAACAGTAAGTCAAGCTGCGGAGACGACAGCTCCAATTATGAAAGAGTATATGTCGAAGCATACATATAAGCATGATTTGAAGATGATGCTGAAAGTGCGCGGAGAAGAGTTGCCGAAAGATATGAAAGATCTTTCACTATTTACGCTCGTACCATCCTTTACGTTAACGCAAATTCAAAAAGGGCTATTGACGGGGATGTTCATTTATTTAGCGTTTGTCTTTATTGATTTAATTATTAGTACACTTTTAATGTACCTTGGGATGATGATGGTACCGCCGATGATTTTAAGTTTGCCATTTAAAATACTCGTTTTCGTATATTTAGGTGGATATACAAAAATCGTCGATATTATGTTTAAAACGGTCGCCTGAAGCGTTTGATGCTATGTGATAGGAGTCATATAAATGAATACATCACCAATTATAGATATTTTTCAAACCTTTTTTTATAAAGGGGTTATGATTTTAATGCCGGTTGCCGGTGTAAGTATGATTGTCGTTATTATTATCGCTGTCATTATGGCTATGATGCAAATTCAAGAGCAAACGCTGACGTTTTTACCGAAAATGGCGAGTATTGTACTCGTTATTATCATTTTAGGTCCGTGGATGTTTCAAGAGTTAACGACGCTAATTTTAGATTTATTTGATAAAATTCCATCGCTATTGCGTTCGTACTAAGATAGGTGAACTGAAATGAATATGGAATTATGGGCGGCGACGTTTTTTGCGTTTTGCCGCATTACTTCATTTTTATATTTTTTACCGTTTTTTTCAGGGCGATCAATTCCGGCGATGGCAAAGGTTACATTTGGGCTCGGTCTTTCCATTACAGTTGCCGATCAAGTTGATGTCTCCCACATAAAGACAGTTTGGGATGTAGCTGCTTATGCAGGAACGCAAATTGTAATTGGATTATCACTTTCAAAAATTGTCGAGATGCTGTGGAACATTCCGAAAATGGCAGGGCATATTTTAGACTTTGATATCGGTTTATCACAGGCAAGTTTGTTTGATGTCAATGCAGGATCACAGTCTACTTTACTATCAACAATTTTTGATATATTTTTTCTCATTATTTTTATTTCACTTGGCGGCATTAACTATTTCGTTGCCACGATTTTAAAGTCGTTTCAATATACAGAGGCGATTTCAAAATTGTTGACGGCTAGTTTTTTAGATAGTCTACTCGCAACGTTATTATTTGCGATTACATCAGCGGTTGAAATTGCTTTGCCGCTTATGGGCAGCTTATTCATCATTAATTTTGTCCTTATATTAATCGCAAAAAATGCACCACAGTTAAACGTTTTTATGAATGCGTACGTGATTAAAATTACGTGTGGTATTTTGTTTATTGCGATGAGCGTACCGATGCTCGGTTATGTGTTTAAAAATATGACAGACGTATTATTGGAAGAGTATACGAAACTATTTAACTTTTTCTTAACGAAGTAGGGGGACGCGCATGGCAAAGGATAATAAAACAGAAAAGGCCACCCCGCAGAAGCGTAAAAAATCGCGTGAAGAAGGGAATATCGCCCGGAGTAAAGATTTAAATAATTTATTTTCCATTCTCGTATTAGCAGTTGTCGTTTATTTTTTTGGAGATTGGCTCGGTTATGAGATTGCGAATTCCGTAGCGGTGCTGTTTGATCAAATTGGAAAAAATACAGATTCGACCGAGTATTTTTATTTAATGGGCATATTACTTCTGAAAGTATCAGCTCCTATATTAATACTCGTATACGCCTTTCATTTATTCAATTATATGATTCAAGTCGGTTTCTTATTTTCTTCTAAAGTAATTAAGCCGAAAGCGTCACGTATTAATCCAAAAAACTATTTTACGAGATTGTTTAGTCGTAAAAGTTTAGTAGATATTTTGAAATCATTATTTTATATGGGGTTAATCGGTTACGTTGCGTATGTTCTCTTTAAAAAGAATTTAGAGAAAATCGTTAGTATGATTGGATTTAACTGGACAGCGTCACTTACTGAAATTATTAGGCAAATTAAATTTATCTTTTTAGCTATTTTAATTATTTTAATCGTCCTTTCGATTATTGATTTCATTTATCAAAAATGGGAGTACGAACAAGATATTAAGATGAAAAAAGAAGAAGTGAAACAAGAGCATAAAGATAATGAAGGGGACCCGCAAGTAAAGGGGAAACGAAAAAACTTTATGCATGCTATTTTGCAAAGGACAATTGCGAAGAAGATGGATGGCGCAACGTTTATTGTGAATAACCCGACGCACATCTCGGTTGTACTTCGTTACAATAAACACGTTGATGCGGCGCCAATTGTCGTTGCAAAAGGGGAAGATGAGCTCGCATTATATATACGAACGCTTGCCCGTGAACAAGAAATACCAATGGTGGAAAACCGTCCGCTCGCTCGTTCTTTATATTATCAAGTCGAGGAAGACGAGACGATTCCAGAAGATTTATACGTAGCTGTAATTGAAGTTATGCGCTATTTAATTCAAACGAATGAACTTGAAGTATAGTAGCGCGTTTGGAGGAGATCTCTTTGTTTAAGATAGATTCTGCAAGAACCTATTTTTCTATCTTTTTAGCAGCGTCATTCGTTGTGGCGCTCTTAATTCCACTTCCACCATTTATACTTGATATCATTATCGTTTTTCTATTAAGTATGTCAGTGCTTATTTATATGCGAGCGACAAGTATTAACGAGTGGGATGAATTAAAGTCATTTCCGACGATGTTGTTATTAATCGGAATTTTCCGCGTATCGATTAACGTTTCGACGACGCGTGCGATTTTAACAGACGGAAATGCTGGTCATGTTATTGAAGAGTTTGGCCAGTTTGTAATTGGTGGGAACTTATTAATTGGTATTGTTATTTTTACAGTATTAATCATTTTCCAGTTTATCGTTGCAAACGGTGCGTCTCGTACAGCTGAAGTTGCAGCCCGTTTTACACTTGATTCTTTACCAGGGAAACAAATGTCTATCGATGCTGACTTGAACCAGCGTATTATTACAGAAAAAGACGCACAGGCAAAACGAAAAAAATTAAATATGGAAACAGAGTTTTACGGAGCGATGGATGGTGCCGGAAAGTTCATTAAAGGGGACGTTATTTTCGGGATTGTCATTTTATTCGTTAACATTATTTTCGGTTTAATTGTAGGTATGATGCAGCAAGGAATGAGCTTTGCAGATGCGGCTCTTCATTATACACAGTTAACTGTCGGTGACGGAATTGTAAACCAAATTGGTTCGTTAATGCTTGCGATTTCAACAGGTATTATCGTAACGCGTGTATTTGACGGTTCATCTGATACAGTAACTGAAGGAATCTTTAAAGAGTTATTAGCGCATGAAGTTGTTGTATATGCGCTCGGTGGTTTATTTATCGCGATGGGTATTTTTACTCCGCTACCATTTCTACCATTTGCACTCGTTGGAGGCACGGTTATTTTCTTAGGAGTTCGTAATAAAAAACGAATAAAGAAAGAAAAAGAAGACGAGCTTCAAAAAGAATTAGAAATGATTCAAGGCGATGAAGAGCAACTGCAACAAGTGGAAGATTCATTCGGAGTCTTTACAGATAAATATCCAATTATCGTAGAGCTCGGATTAGATCTAGCGGCACTTGTAAAGCAGAAAATTAATGGGGAAACAGCTCGTGATAAAGTTGTTCTTATGAGGAAGTCGATTATTACTGACCTTGGAATTAACGTTCCTGGAATTAACTTTAAAGATAATACGAGTTTTAGACCGCGCGGACGTTACATTATTCGTATTAAAGGTGCGAAGGCGGCTGAAGGTGTATTAAAATCAGGTTATTTATTAGCACTGAAAACACCGAACGTAATGGCTGATTTAGATGCAGAACCAGCGAAAGATCCAATTTTCGGCGAAGATGGATATTGGATTTTGGAGCATATGGTACAAGATGCACAAATGAAAGGCTATCAAGTGTTAGAGCCACTTAGCATATTAATTACGCATTTAGATGTTGTCGTTAGACGTAACCTTCACGAGTTAATTCAGCGTCAACATGTGAAAGATTTAATTCAATCGCTTGAAACTGATAATGGCGTTTTATTAGAAGAGATTAAAAAGAAAGAAATCGATTTATCACTCGTTCAAAATGTTGTTAAACAACTGCTGAAAGAAGGCATTTCGATCCGTGATTTACCGACAATTATTGAAGGTATTATTGACGGGAAAGAAATTTATCAAAACCATGTTGATGGTGTAACGGCATTTGTTCGTGAATGTATTTCAAAAGTTATTTGTGAGAGTGCGAAAAATCCTGATGGGAAAATTTATGCAGCGCTATTCTCTGATTCAATCGAGTTAGATGCAGATGTTGTTAATAATTCATATCAAGGTTATTTATTAAACTGGGATTTAGATTTAGAAACACGTGTAGTAGAGCAAGTACAGCGCGTCTTCAAACAAGCTCGTTTAATGGGAAGAGAGCCAGTATTATTAACGCGCAGAAAAGATTTCAGATTTGCGATTGTGAGACTTCTTGAGCGTTATCAAATAGAAGCTAAAGTATTATGTATTAGCGAATTAGCACCAGAAATTGTTGTAGATCAAATTGCTTATATTGAATAGTAGGGGGTGAAGTAATGGAAAGTACAGAAAAAAAAGAAGCGTTAATGCGAATAAAAGCAGCTTCGAAAAATGAATTGTATCGAAAATTATTTGACCAATATGGTACAGATTATTACTACGTTGTCGATGAAAGTGTAAAACGAAACATCCCGTTTTTCTGGAAAAAGAATTATGAAATGTTAGTCGCTTTTCCTGAAGATAAACAGGAAGAAAGTAACGAAGGCGTAGCTCAATTTCATGAACAATTAATGGATGTTGTAGGTGAGCCTTCAGAAGAAATCGTGAAGGCGAATGGAATTCAATCAGTACTACACAATTTAGAAAACGTAACGACTCCTATGTCATACGCGGCGATGCAAACAGGAAATAGTGAAGAATGGGCAAGAAAAAAAGAAAAACTATTACAACTGTTTGAAAAAGGAATCGTCGTTGTGAAACATACGGAGGAGACGAAAGTAACGAAAAAACAACCTGCTGTGAAACAAGCTATTCCTGTAAAGAAAGAAGAGGTAGCTATAAAAAACGAAAAGCAGGAATCTGTACCGTTTATTATTCAAAAAGTAATTCGGATGTTAGAGCAAAATGATGTGGAACAATATTTTATTCATGCATATGCTGAAAAGTTAAAAGTGAAGTTTGAGAGTGCAACGATGATTACGGAAGAAGAAGTGATCGGATACATATTGGAAGATATGAGATCTCATTTCAATACGGAAAACGTATTTGAAAAAGAGGTACAAACAATTGCATTAATTGGTCCAACAGGAGTCGGAAAAACGACGACACTTGCAAAAATGGCATGGCAGTTTCATGGGAAGAAAAAAACGGTTGGTTTTATTACGACAGACCACTCTCGCATTGGGACAGTGCAGCAATTACAAGATTATGTAAAAACAATTGGATCAGAAGTAATTGCTGTGCGAGATGAATCCGCAATGACACGGGCGCTTACTTATTTTAAAGAAGAAGCGCGCGTCGATTATATTTTAATAGATACAGCCGGAAAAAATTATCGTACGTCAGAAACGGTTGAAGAAATGATTGAGACGATGGGGCAAGTAGAGCCAGATTATATTTGTTTAACGTTATCAGCTTCTATGAAAAGTAAGGACATGATTGAAATCATTACGAACTTTAAAGATATTCATATTGATGGTATCGTGTTTACGAAATTTGATGAAACAGCGAGTAGTGGTGAATTGTTGAAAATTCCAGCAGTTTCATCGGCTCCAATTGTATTAATGACAGACGGACAAGATGTGAAGCAACATATACATATCGCTACAGCTGAACATTTAGCAAAACAAATGTTACAAACATCGTAAGAAAAGAGGTGAAGAATAAGGCGCTTGCCTTATTCAAACGAGTATGAACGGTCTTTATATAGGTTCTATGGGTATGATGAATTACATGCAGCATATTAATGTTCATTCGAATAACGTTGCAAATGCCCAAACGACAGGATTTAAAGCAGAAAATATGACTTCTAAAGTATTTGATGTACAAGACACATATCGCCGCGGAGATGGAGCTACGACAAATATCGGTTCGGTCGATTACGCTGTAGTACCAGCTGCGAGTCATGTGAACTTAGTACAGGGAAATGTACAAATTACAAATAGTGCTACAGATTTCTTCTTAGATGACGGTACGGCTGGCACATCATCATTTTTCGTTACATCTAAAAATGATGAAACATTTTTAACGAGAGACGGTAGTTTTACATTAAATAGTGATCGTTATTTACAAACAGCATCTGGTGCTTTCGTAATGGGTGAGAATAATGAACGTATTCGTATTCCAGAAGGAGCAAAGGTGGCTGTACAAGCAGACGGTACATTATACGATGAAGTAACACAAAATAATATTGCCCGCTTGCAAACGAAAACAGTAGATGCAGAAACGAACGCTCGCCTCGTACAACGTGAAAATAAAAGCTTTACACTAGCAGAAGGGAATATTACTGATTTACCGAGCGGAACAGGGATTGTAAAAAATCATATGCTAGAAAATTCAAATGTAGATATGACGAAAGAAATGGCAGATCTTATGACAAATCAAAAGATGATTCAAGCATCGCAGCGTATTATGACTTCGTTTGATAAAATTTATGAAAAAGAAGCGAATGAAATATTGAGATAAGGGACTCCCGATAGCGGGAGTCTTTCTTTTATGAGTAAAAATAAGTTGTGGTTAAAAATTCAGAATCATCAGTTGACTGTGTGAGGTTTCTTTTTTATATTAGTAGCTATAGCAATAACTACTATTTGGGAGTGAAGTTTAGAGCTATATAGTTTGTGAGGGATTACTAATGGATGAAATTATAAAAGAATTACAAAAGCTAGGTTTTTCTCAATATGAATGTAAAGCATATATTGGCCTATTAAAACATTATCCGGCAACAGGTTATGAAGTTAGTAAACAAACAGGAGTACCCCGTTCAATGATTTATGAGGTACTCGGTAAGTTGATGGATAAAGGTGCAGTGCATTTAGTTCCTTCTGAACCAGTGAAATACGTACCTGTAGTAGCTACTGAATTAATGAATAGAATGCGAAAAGATTTTGAAAGATCCTTTGAATTTTTAGACCAAAAATTAAATTGTTTAGAGCAAGAGCGACAAATAGATGTAATTTCGCATATTCGCTCAAATGATCGTGTCTTGAAAGAAATATGCAATATAATTAATAGAGCAAAGGAAGAGTTATGGATTTCTGTATGGGAAGATCAAGTGCATGAGATTGAACCGTTTATTCATAAAAAGGAAGCGGAAGGAGTACATATATTTTCAATCTTATTTGGTGCCCCAGAAACAAAAATAGGAGCGACATTTCATCATAATTATATGACGCCTCACGTTGTTGAAAAGAGAATGGGTGGTCATTTAACTGTTATCGCGCGTGATGGAGAAGAAGTTTTAATTGCTAACTTTTCAAATGATAGCACTTCATGGGCAGTTACAACATATGATCCAGCTTTAGTTCTTGTTGCTACGGAGTATGTTCGACACGATATTATGGTGGAAGAAATTACGAAAGAGTTTGGGGCTGATAAGTTAGATACATTATGGCGTGAAAATATAGATTTAGTTCATGTTGTAACAGGAAAACGAAGTATGGAAGAAATGGAGGGAGAAAAAGGTGAGTAAAGCTCAGGCACATATGACATTGCAGAGCGACGATACATTTCAACAAGGCGTAAAGGATTGTTTACCAACTGTATTTGGATATTTAAGCATCGGTATAGCAGCTGGTGTGATTGCAAAGACAGCTGGTTTTTCTGTTATAGAAATTGCTTTTATGTCCACTTTAATTTATGCAGGTTCCGCCCAATTTATATTAGCAGGTATGTACGCGGCGGGTGCTCCGGCTTCGGCAATCATTTTTACAGTATTTTTTGTTAATCTACGCCACTTATTAATGAGCGCTGCGCTTGCACCTTACTTCACGAAAATTCCTCTATTTAAAAACTTAATAATTGGTTCGCAAATTACAGATGAAACTTTCGGTGTTGCAGTACAGCACGCAGCGCAAAAAGGCTATTTAGGTGAAAGGTGGATGCTGGGACTAAACGTAACAGCATATTTAAATTGGATTATCGCTACAATTATCGGCGGGCTCTTTGGTGAATGGATACCAGATCCTCATACGTACGGGATGGACTATGCATTACCAGCAATGTTTATCGGATTATTTGTTCTTCAATTAATAAGTAGTAAACCGAAACTAGCAATTCATCTTACTGTTGCAATTGTAGCTATTATTATTGCATACGTTTCACACTTGTTTATGCCAGATAGTATAGCAGTTATTATTGCAACGCTGTTAGCCGCGACTATAGGGGTGGTGATTGAAAAATGGAAATAAGATTAGATATATTATTACTTTTAATTGCGGCAGGAGCTGTCACACTCGTACCACGTATTTTACCTCTTCTCGTATTTAGTAAACTTCAAATTCCAGATTGGGGTTTGAAATGGTTGAATTATATACCAATTGCGATATTAGCAGCACTTTTAGCTCAAGTATTATTTATGCACGAGACGGTGCAGTGGGATTATATCATTGCGGCAATTCCGACTTTTTTCGTAGCGATATATACTCGTAGTTTATTAGGGACAGTATTAACAGGAGTCATTGTGATTATTTTGTTACGTTTTTTTTTCTAACAAGGATTCCATTCATATAATAGCGAACAGTGTAATAATATGAAGCATATAGGGGTGGTGTTATGATACTTTTAACGATAGGTGCTATTTTATTAACGTTATTTGTTTTCTTTATTATTGGATTCATTACGTTTATGATGTTTGTTGATAAGGCAACACCGCAAATTTATTATACACCTTGTGAATCAGTGACAGTGAAATCTAAAGGGAAAAATAGAAGGAAGAAAAGTTGATGTTGGGTTTTTCTTCCTTCTATTTTATCTAATTTTTCTGTATAATTTAAGTTAGTCAGTCAACTAACTTAAAAGGTGGTGATTTAAGTGGCAAAACCGAATGTTGTTAACAAACAGAAGTTGCTAGAAGCAGCGAACGAAATTATTGCAGAGCACGGGATGGAAAAATTAACGTTAAAAGCAGTCGCAGAGAATGCTCAAGTTACACAAGGAACTGTATATTATCATTTTAAAACGAAGGATCAATTATTACTTGAAGTGACTGAATCGTTTTGTAAAGCATCGTGGGAACAAATAGGGAAGGATGTACAGTTAGAAAAGGCTTTACAATCTGCCAAAAGTAGATGTGTGAAAGATTCAATGTATCATCATTTGTTTTTTCAATTAGTAGCTAGTGGGCTACAAAATGATGCGATGAAAGATAAAATTGGTGAACTGTTACATTATGAAAATCAAGAATTAAAAAGAGTTTTAGATGAAAAAGTAGGAGATACAATGACATCTCAAATTTCAACTGAAACGTGGAGCATTCTATGTAATGCATTAATTGACGGATTGGCATTGCAAGCTTTATTTAATCCATCTTTTTCTACAGAAAGAATATATGACGATTTGTCTTTGCTTTTAGAAACATTTATGAGATTGCAAAAGGGAGGGAATGGTAGTGAATAATAAACTATGGCTCACTATTTTATTTTCTATTGGGGTTTGGTTTTTTGCAGTAGCATTCTTCATTATTTTCGGTTCGTCAGTTTTATTAGAATACACTTCAAATAGATTTTTTCTACAAATGACGGTACTCCAGATAGGAACAGCTATAGCGTTATACTTTGTAATGTGGGTATATCAAAAACTAGACACTTCGAAATATGCAGTTATTAAGCTAGGTATATGTGGTACAGCAATTGGTTTAATTTTAGATTCTTACATTTTGTACAACTCTTCTAATATATTCTCACAGTTATCCTCACAGCAAATCATATCATTTACTATTTGGATGGTTATTGCTTATGCTTTATATTTAATAATTCCTTTAGTTATGGTACGTAAAAAACTGTTGTAAAGAGGTTTTTTAACCTCTTTGCAACAGTTACATTCCCGAAAGAACTAACAATAATAATCCAAATAAAAAACTAATAAAAGAAAGAAACCCGATAGATATGGAGAAAACCCGATTATTTTTCCATTCGCGTACGAAAACGATGAAGCCTAAGACGCAAAGGAAAAACCAAATAGGTAGAAATATAAATCGACTAACTTTCTCAGGTAGTAATGAATAAAAATTTGTTAAATATAATATCCAATTCGCAAAAAATAGAGTACATACGATGAATGATTGTAAGTGTGGTCGGTTTAAAAATGTTCCTTTTTTTACTGTCATAAAAATGATAGCTAATACTGAAATAAAGGGAATTATTATGAATATGAGCAAAAGTAATGTCAGTGACATATGAAACTCCTTTACGAGATAGTTTTCATAAGAAATGAATCTATTATATTGTATACTTGCCTTGTAGATTGTTCGTTATATGCTACCGCAAACGGATTTAAAAATCCATGATCACCATGTAGTTGTTTTATTTCTAATAATGGATTGTCTTGTTGCTGTAATGTTTTGATCAAGGAGGGTACTGAAAAACTCACTTCTTTTTCAGGGAAAATAAGTAAAGTAGCGCAAGTAGGTTTTGTTTGTAAATAGTCGCGTATACGTGAACCGTAACATCCGATGATAAAATCTATTTTTGAATTCGTACTACAGAGCCATGCGATTGTTGCCCCAACGCTAAACCCGATAAGCCCTATATGTGTGTAATCATTCGAAAGGCTAGTAATAATCTCGTTAATTTGTTTTTTTCCATAATCAAATCCAATATAGTTCATAAAATGTTGATACGCTTTTTCTTCATCACTATAATGAAATGAATTTTGCAGTTGTAGAAGGTTAGGACAGAATACATCTGTATTAGATGATGTAAAGTGGTCTATAACATACTGCATATGATCATTCACACCGTATATTTCATGAACAACAATGATAGCTAATTTTTTCTTCATAGTTACAAAACTTCTCCTGGAAACTTATATTCTTTCTCTACAAGACAAATTCGTAAATGAAAGTTTTCATACCATTGCTCACGCCCTCTTTTTTTCGCCTCTATATGTAGGACGTTCTTTTTCCAATTTTCAATCGCTTCAAGTGATTCCCAATAAGAAATTGTAATCCCTAGTCCAGATGAATCACGTGAGCTTTCTACGCCTAGAAATCCAGGTTGCTGTTTTGCAAGTTCCTCCATCTT
This sequence comes from Bacillus cereus group sp. MYBK30-2, assembly GCF_051915945.1. Classification (NCBI taxonomy): domain Bacteria; kingdom Bacillati; phylum Bacillota; class Bacilli; order Caryophanales; family Bacillaceae; genus Bacillus; species Bacillus cereus group sp. MYBK30-2. Next base: position 1,342,021 of record NZ_JBQAFR010000001.1, on the reverse strand, counting down.
TTCGGCAACGGTACTATAGTCTGTTGTGTCATTTGATAGTTTAGAAGTAAATATAACTGCATAATAAGGACTAGTTTTTTGTGGAGTGTTCTCCATACATTTTCCCCCTTTAAAATCAGTTCATAGTTTGTATTTTAGCACGTAATAAAAAGAAAAGAAGCACGAGGCTTCTTTTCTTTTTATGCGGTAAATTTTAATCCAGCATATATTTTACGACCTTTTTTTGAATCCAGCACACTTACGTTTCTTATTTTTGAATATTACGGTCTTACACTGTAACTTGTATAATTTGGTCTGTTGTGAGTGGGGTGTTTGTTTGGACTTGGCAACCACCAGCACTATAATCGATAATGGTTGCTTCAATTGGAATTCCGTTCATATGCAATGTTCCAGGAAACATAAGTGGTTCACGTATGTGCTGTCTTCAATATTGTCGTATCTTTTGCTTGCGAAGGCTAATAAGTAATTCAAAATAAAAAAATGCCACTTCAGAAAATTGAAGTGGCATTGCTTATATTTCCTCTAAGCTATTAACTGGAACTGTTAATTCGCGTTCTGGATTTGTTACTTCATATATGCGGGCGGTTTCGTTGCTTTCGTCAACGTGTTGAATCATAACAGGCATGCCTTGAAAACTGACATTGGATTGTTCTGAGGACTCAGAAAGCTCTTTTGCGCGTTGTATATTCATTTATATTCCTCCCATCATTATTATCTTTGCTAAAAAGGAGGGGTAATATACCATTTAGAGACATTCTTAAAGTTTTTGTATTATTTGTAATGTTTCTTTAATAAATGCAGAGAAAATAGAATCCGGATAAGATTGTATAATTTGATTTGCTTTTGTTGCTTCTTCAAGAGCGCTTTTTTTATCATTAAGTTTGACGTAACAAAGGGCACGATATGAACCTGCTGTTGTAAGCCATGCTTGATCAAGTGGATGATTCATATAATCTGGCATGATAGCGCGTTGCAATGTTTTTAAAGCTTCTTCATATTGTTTTAAGCCGTACAAAGCTTTTCCTTTTTCAAGATAATACAACCCGTCGTCTTGAAAAATTGGCTCATCTTTTAGTTTTTCTCGAAATTGTTCTAGATGTTCTAATGCAAGTGTATATTCATTAGTAATTGTGTTGTAGTAGTAAGCTTTTAAAATATCAATAATCGCAGCCGATAAAGTATCTTCTGTAAAAATGGCAAATTGCTCAGATTTTTTTATGTAGTGTAAATATTGTTCTTTATCAGCCGTAATGATTTTTTGGTAAGATAAAATACGGTAAAATTCATCTGTTTTATAATACACTTGATGTTTTTTTGAAAATGCAAGTGCCTCTAATATGTTTTTTTCACATTTTGCATAATCGCCACATGCTAGTAAAATGATGGCTTCATATAAATATAACTCGATATGTATAATGAGATCCATTTCTAAATGTTTCTCTTCATAGTCATTTCGGATACTAGCTATAAGTTGTAAACATTCAGCATACTTTTTACGTGTGAATATCGTATAAGATAATTTTAATTTTGTTTCCGTACTGTCACGGTATAAAGTATATTTTTCAAAAATAGAAGTAGCCTTTTCAACGTAATATTCAATGTTGTAATCTTTCATTATAGCTGCAGCTGTTACAAATTGTTTATATAAACGAGCAGTATTTAAAGTCAGAGGTAGCTCTTTTTGAACGATAGGTAGTAAAGTCTCATATACTTCGTCACACTTATTTGCTTTTATTAGTTGTTCCATTTGTTGAATGAGTTCTACAATTTCTACATCATCATCTTCTAATAAAAAACTTGTTTCACATCCAAGTTTTTCAGCGATATATTGTAATGTTTTCATGGAAGGTGTAGCTTTTCCGTTTTCAATTTGACTTAGCATACTTTTTGTCAGTTCTGAACCTGCTAGCTCAGTTTGAGTAAGCTTTTTTTCTTTTCGTAACGTTTTAATTTTTTCGCCGAGGGTAGCCATAGTATTGCTCCTTTATAATTGAAAAGTTAAATACAATTAAACTTTTTGTTGTAAAAATTGGAAAGTTGATTATATAATAAGTTTAACACAATTTAACTTTTAAGAGGAGAGTGTCATTATGGGGGATGTAAGTATAGGTCAAAATGATTCGAAAATGAAGATTGCAACGAGAAATATTATTTTAATGATGATTGGAAAAATGACATCTTTATTAGGTGCAGGTATTTATACGTTTGCAATGGGGTTATACGTATTAAAGACAACGGGTTCAGGAATGGGGTTTGCAACTACTCTTATTTGCGGATCGATTCCAAGAATGGTATGTGGACCAATTGCAGGTGCTGTAGCTGATCGTGTGAACAGAAGATGGCTTATTATTGGTACGGACTTATTAAGTAGTTTAACGATGCTTATGATGTTTATTCTTGCCACTACGTTTGGGCCATCACTTCTTTTTATTTATATATCAGCAGCATTATTATCAATTTGTGCAAGTTTTTATTCTGTCGCGTTTACTTCGTCTATTCCTAATTTAGTGGATGAAGAGCGTATTCAAAAAGCGAGTGCTTTAAATCAAACAGCAGCTTCTTTATCAAGTATTTTAGCACCAATTATAGGTGGAGTTGTATTTGGCTTCTTTTCAATCAAATCGTTTTTTTTGTTAAATAGCATTACTTTCTTTTTAGCAGTTATTGTGCAATTATTTATCGTATTTGATTTATATAAAAAAGAAGTGGCTGAGAATAAGGAGCATTTCTTGACGAGTATAAAAGAAGGTTTCTCGTATGTAAAACAGCAACATGAAATATACGGACTAATGAAGATAGCGCTATGGGTAAACTTTTTTGCGAGTGCACTTTTTGTTGCACTTCCATACATTATCGTTCAAAACTTACATTTATCTTCGAAGCAACTTGGTACTGTAGAGGGAATGTTAGCAGTCGGAATGTTAATTGGTGCGATTGTTTTATCGGTGCGTAAGGAGACGAATAATCTGTTTCGCTCGGTTTACGTTGGGCTGTTTTTATTTGCAAGTTTGAGTTTATGTACGATTTTCCCATTGTTAGTCACTATTCCAAAAATAGCAAGCTTTATTTATTATATCGCTTTTATGCTTCTAACTGGTATTTCAATGATGGTCGTAAATATACCGATGCAAGTACATATTCAAAAGACGACAGATCCAAGCTATTTAGGGCGTGTATTTGGTTTACTTGAAACAATTTCTACCGCAATCGCACCGCTTGGGATGATTGTATATGGATTATTATTAGATATGTTGCCGACTAGCATTGTTATGATGACATTAGGCGGAGGATTATTGTTAGTTGTATTAGTTGGAGTGAAGCAACATGTGGCGAAAAAACAAGTGGATGTGTCGGCTTAGAAACAAGAAAGTAAAATAAAAATTTGACTTATCATTATAAAAATGACCAAATTAGTATTTTAGTTTTTGAAACTCTTTTTCATGTATGTTACAGTAAAGTGAGCAGGCAAAGAAAAGGAGAAAACATCATGAAAAAATTAAGTTTTGTTATGCTTTTTCTGTTAGTCGTAATGACTGGATGCAGTAATTATGACACTTATATAGAAACAGGTATGCAATCATTAAAAAATGAAAAATATAGTGATGCGATTATGTGGTTTGAAAAGGCGGAAAAAGAGAAATCAGGAAATGAAGCGAAGTCATATAAAGAAGTTGCTCAGATAATGGATCACGGTGCAACAGCATTAAAAGATGGGAAGTATTTAGAAGCGAAAGACGATGCAAATGAAGTATTGCAAAAGAAAAAGGACGATACACTTGAAAAATCCGTAAAATCAAATGCAGAAGATATGCTTCAAAAAGCGAAAGACGTTGAAGAGAAAGTAAATGAGAGAGTAGCGAAACGAAAAAAGGTAGATGAAGAAGGAATCGATAAAGTAATTAAAGCTGTTGATAGTATAGATGATGTAAAAGAAAAAGAGAAGAAGGTTTCCGAAGCATTAGATAAGGCTGAAGAGGCACAAGTGAAAATTGAAGCGAAGAAAAATAAATAGAGTTATATTTTAAAAGAGGGTATCCCATAGTCGAAATTTTTGATTAGGTGATACCCTTTTTATTTCGTACAATAGTACACGAAATTATATGAGCGATTATTCGAATATATCGACCGTAAATCCGAAAATATAGGCGATTATTAAAATGTATATTCACTTACTATGGGGTGTATAGAATCAACTTAAAATGTAAAGGAGTTCATGGATATGAAAGAAGGAATCCATATGTCTATGGATTCCTTTTTAGTATATATAAATGAAATTAATAAAAGAGCATTAAGCTAAATCAGCTGACACGAACATATCACTATTTTGAAGGTTTTTAGAGCGCAAACTATAAGCAACCACTTTCTTTTTATGTTGTTTTACAACGTCAACATGCTCTTCATGACCATAAATATAAAATATGAAATCTTTTTTGCCACGTTTTGCATTGATAATTAATGGAGTGCCCTCATTTTGTGGTGGTGCATAATAGCGATCTAAAAATAAACCTTCGTTAAAATCATTAATAATTTGAGATTTCTTATCGCCTTCTAAACTATTTCCATTAATCGTTACAGTAGCATTCTCTTCATCAATTTGCGGATGTGTTTCATATCGGCTAATGATGGATTCAATAACGGAGTTTGGAAGACTAGAAACGATAATTTTAAATGCCCCAAATACAACTAACAGTACAATAAACCAAGTCGTCATAGTATATCATCCCCTTTTTTCTATTAAATAATATAACCCATATGGTAATAGTACATATGGTGAAGTTTTGTATATTTTGTGAAAAATTTACCTTTTTTGAACGTTTTTTAACAAATTGAGATGTTTTAAATGTGTAAGGGAATATTTGGTATGATAAAAATGTAAAGATGTTCTATCGATTATAAGGGGGTTATGAAATGGGGAAATTAGATGGAAAGGTTGCTTTTGTTACGGGAGCTGCGATGGGGAATGGGGCTGGAATAGCTCATGTGTTTGCAGAGCTAGGGGCGAAAGTGTTACTTGTTGATATTTCAGAGACAGTTCATGACACTGTAAAAGAAATTGTTAGTAAAGGTTTAGATGCTGTGAGCTACGTAGTTGATGTGGCTAATTTTGACGCTGTAAAAGAAGTAGCGAAAGATGCATATGAGAAGTACGAAAAGATTGATATATTAGTCAATAACGCAGGCGTAATCCGGCTTGCTAATTTTCTAGATATGTCTGATGAAATGCGTGATTTTGTAGGATAAAAAATGATACTAATAGGGATCTGAAAGAGATTTCTTCTAGTATTAAAATCTGTTTTTGTATTGTTAGAAAAATCAATTTTGTTACAAAAAGTTGAAATCGAAGTATTTTAAAAGAAAAAGGTTTATAATAAAAATATAACTAATTACAAGGAAGTGTAACTATGAGTACTGTAGCAATCGTGTATGGTATTATTCTTTCTACAATTTTTGTTTTATTTTTCGTTGGAGTTTCACGTTATATTCATAAATGGAAAGAAGGCGTTGCGAAATTAAATCACATTGAAGAAGAACTTAGTGATTTAATGTTACATCATGGTAAGTAAAAGGTTTATTTTTTAACTAAACAATGTGAAGAATATCACAAAACATGCTCTCATAATGACAGCATGTTTTTTTGTTATGTTATTAATAGGCACATCCATAAAATTTTTCCATACGATACAGTGTGAAATCAGAAATGTTCGGAGCGGGATAGAGGGGGGAAAATAAGTAATTCAGGCTATATTACAGATAATAAAAATTTAAAGAAAAGCTCAGGAACTCCAAACCTTTTCTTTGACTCAAGAAAAAATGAAGAAATCTATGGAAAGTTAAAAAATAATATAGATTACTTTATTTGAGATGGTATAACAAGTGAAGAATTTAGAAATTAAATTATAATAATATAATTTAATTATGTAAACAAAAAGATGCTTTGTATAAAGCATCTTTTTGTTTGTTTTATAAGAAATGTACTCAAAGGAATTAGCCGATATCTAACCGAATTAATTGAATAGATGCGTTAATGGCAGGAGCGCCAGTAGTTGTAATAATGAGTAATAAAGTTAATAAGGTTTTACATATAAGTAGGTTGCGATTTGAAAGTAAATGATTTTAATGGGAAAGGGTTGGATGTTATGACTACAATATATTTCGTTAGGCACGCTCACTCTACATATACAAAGGAAGAAAGGGAACGTCCCTTATCTGAAAAGGGGTGGCTAGATGCAAAGAACATAACAAGCTTGTTAAAAGATGAGAAGATTGATGTTGTTATTTCTAGTCCATACAAAAGAGCGATTCAGACCGTTGAAGGAATTGCAAGTGTAAACAAACTATCAATACAACTGGAAGAAGATTTACGGGAAAGGTTATTAAGTAAAGATCCAGTAGAGGATTTTAATGATGCTATTGAGAAAGTGTGGGAAGATTGGACTTTTGTATACGAAGGCGGAGAATCAAATGATGGAGCGCAAAAGCGTGCTGTAATATGTATGCAAAATATATTGGAAAAGTATAAGGGGAAGAATATTGTAATAGGTACTCATGGGAATATTATGGTGTTACTGATGAATTATTTTGATGCTACATATGATTTTCATTTTTGGAAAACACTTCTTATGCCTGATGTATTTAAGTTAACTTTTCATAATGAGAGTTTAGTTTCTGCCGGAAGAATAGAACATACAGGTCATCAGATAAATAATTTGTAAAAGTTTATCAAAAAAAGAGGAATGAGAGAAGTTATTGTAGAAGTATGACTTTGTAACATAAAAAATATGTTAAAGGAGGCTGTTTACATGTTTGAAAAAGAGAAAGACGGGCTTATTGAAGTTCACAACGTATATGAAATTGCACCAGCAGATGGAACAATTATTGGTATGGCAACGGAAGAAGAAATGGAAATTGCTGCTGAACTAGAGTTGCAGTACTATGCCCATTCTCGTTTATTAGAAGCAAATATTCAGTTAGACGGTTCCTCCTATAAAGAATTACTTCAGGAGTTCCAGGAGTACGAAAAAAAATCAATGAACTTTTGGCGAGCGATACATAAACGTTTAGCTGTGCCATGGGCATGGGTACTGCGTATTGATGTTGCGAACGGCCATATATATGTAAGCAATGAGAATTCGTATTATGAAGAAGTTGATGATGAAGAAGATTATGAATAGATAAGTAAGGAAGCAGCTTTAGTTGCTTCCTTTTTTTATTTACAATGGGTGAATTGCTTCAATGATAATATCTGGTCGATCATTTTCTATACCGTGACCAGCATGTTTGGCAAGAATATATTTGCTGTTTATTGAGAGATTTAATTGTTCACGTATAAGTTCTTGCCACATCTCTTCAAGTTGTGTAGCTTCTTCTTTTGGCATATCGCCCTCAATCATTTGAGTAATAGAATACTGGGGATCTCTGCCGATAACGGTTAATGGTATTTCTAATGTTTTATATAGTTCTTTTATTGAGCGAGCACAATTTTTCCACTCCGCCAGTTCAGAAGCTGTCGCTTTATATAATGAAGGCGATATAGAAAATTCGATATGATGTTCTGATTGATTGATGAGTGTAGGTTTTAGTTCAGTATAAAGTGCATCTACATCCATTTTGGAGTAAGTATGATATTTTTGTAGCCAAATATCATCAGAATCAGTTTGATCAGAAATCGGTAAATGAAGCTCATCTAATCGGTGTAAGTTCATGGAGGTAGAATCAACTAAAATAAGTGCTTTTATTTGGTCCTCATGTAACATTGCAAAATGTTGTGCGCACAAACCTCCGTAGGAATGACCGATTAAAATGATTGGTTCGTGAATAGCTAGTTCATGTAGCAACATATGTAGTTCCTTTGCAACTTGCATAGTTGTACGTGGATTATTTCCAAGCTCACTTTCTCCATAACCTGGGCGATGGTATGAAATGACTGTAAATTTTTGTGAAAGCTTTTCTATAATAGGAAGCCAATCATAAAATGAGCAGCCCATTCCTGTTTGAATCACGACAGTTTGTTTACTATTACCTCTCATATATACTTCTATTTTTCGCCCGAGTATTTCTACTATTCTATTAATGTTAATTCCCCCTAAGCTTGAAATAATTTTTGACAAGCAAAGGCGATACACCAGGCGCCTATGCCGAAGAGTATAGATGTACTAAGTGAAAAAGAGTTCTTTAAACCGATATAAACAATAAATAATAGTAATGCTGATGCAGGAAATCCATATAATACGCCCATAGCGAATTGACTTAACTCCTGTTTACTCCCACCTTCGAAAGAAATCCAAAATAAACTAAGTAAACTAATAAGAGGAAGGGCTGCGATAAAGCCACCAAGTGTACTATAATATTTAGCAAATTCGGTTACACCGCCAATAATGAGGGCGGAGACGATAATCTTAACGAGGAAATGCATATTTTGCCTCCTTAGCTAATAACGAAAAAGCTTTATCAATTAATTGTTGCTCTTCTTTTGATAGCTGTGACTCTAATATTTGTATCTTTTTTTTATCTAGTAAAGTATGCTTTTCTAATACTTCGATGCCTGTTTTTGTTAATGCAAGGTTCACAACTCTTTCATCTTGTTTATTTCTTTCTTTAATGATAAATCCCTTTTGAATAAGGCGTTTTACATGTTCGGACGCTGTATTATGAGATAGACCAAGTTCAGAAGCAACTTTTCCAATTGTTATATCTTTCTCACGAGAAATGATTTGTAAAATGCGGATTGCTTGGTGAGAAAGATTGTCTTCATATTCATATCGTAAGTGGTAGTATATTGTCTCCCAATGTTGATTGATGTCTTTCATATGCGTAATCCTCCAATTTTTTTATGTCGTATAATAAGATATATTCGTTTATTAAGAATTAAAATCCTCTTATTTTCATAATAAATGTTGAAAAAGTTTATTTTTACTGAAATATAAGGTAATCTATGTGTAAAGGTATACATTTAGCAAGAGAGAGGATGATAGCTGTGAATACATTTAAATGGATTAGTCATGAAAAGATGTATGTAGATCAAATACATGTTGAAAAATGTGGTCCTCTTTCAGTCGGCGTATATGGGGGGAGTCAAGAGAGTGATGCATATGAAAGAGGAGATGCAGTGCTAGCTTGGTGGGATCCGAAATTAGAATTTGAATTTGTTATGATATTTGATACACACCATAAAACGAAAAATATACATTATATAATAGAGGCCATTTCAGAAAGAAAAGAAAAACTAAAAGAGTTATTTTCATACCCGATACATTTAGCTTTTCATCATACACACATGTACTTATTAGCTTTATTTACAGATGAGCTATTTATTGAGAAATGCGATCAAGATGATGAGGAGCTCGCATGCTTAATTTGTTTGCGAAAAGGCGAGTTTTTATATTGGTTATCAGTTGGTGATTGCTTCGCGTATTTATTCCATTCTGAGAAAACGAAAAATGGAAAGGGTAGGCTAAATAAGCGTAAGAATTATGAATATATAGGAAGAAAAAATGTTTTTGCAGCGAATACACCTTGCTTTACATCAGGCGTAAGGGGATTAGAAAGAGGCCAGAACCACATTGTAATGGCGACGGATGGTATTTTAGAATGTGATAAACGAAAGTTTGATGATGATCAATCTTTAGTAGAAGTATTACACGACGGAACTTGCTTACAGATTGAGCCTGTATTAACAAATGTACTTGAGTGGAAAGGTAGAGATTGTGCCACTATTATCGGATGGTCCATCGATACTGAAGATAGACAATGTGCCAATTAAGAACTGAAAAGGAGTTCAAGGGTTTTTATCCTTGAACTCCTTTTTATTAAGCAATATGAATGTGATATGTTTTTAACCATTCATTCACTTGGAGCATATACTCCATAGCACTTCTTGCTTCAAAATTGTTAATCTCTTTATTACTTTGATTAGCAATTGCAAGTATTGTGGAATGGTTAATAAGTGAGAAAACAGGATTGTTTTTATTGCTGCACATATCAAGTGTTAAATTGCGAATTGTTTGTAAATAGTGTGGGTCTTGTGAAGTTGGATAAGCACTCTTTCTTCTATTTCGCACGTCGTCTGGTAAAGCAGGTTTCAATGCTCTACGCAAAATACCCTTTTCAATATTATCAATACTTTTAATGTTGAAAGGAACGTTCCATAAATATTCAACAAGTCTGTAATCACAAAACGGTACACGAACTTCAAAGCCAACAGCCATACTCATACGATCTTTACGGTCGAGTAAGAAGGGAAGGAATCTTGTTAAAAATAAATAAAACATTTGACGTTGTTTCGCTTCTTTTTTACTTTCTCCTTCAAGAGTAGGTACTTCCAAAATAGCTTCGTGGAATCGTTTATCAATGTAATGCTCAGGATTACATTGATTCGTTACGTCATTTAATAATAGAGAAGATGTGTTTTTCCAGTTTGTTAACCATGGAAACTTATCTACATATAATAACTCTTCTTGATGAAACCAAGGATACCCCCCGAATACTTCATCGGCCGATTCGCCAGATAAGGCAACGGTTGCGTCTTTTTTCATTTCGCAAAATAGTAAATACAGTGAAGTTTCCATTTCACCAGCACTCGGTAAATCTTTCGCATGTAGGGGAACAAATAAGTGATTTGCTAGTTCTTCTGCATTAACAATAATATCATGATGTGATGTCCCTACGTGCTGAGATACACGTTTTACCCAAGGAGCATCTAGACCAGTACGAGCAAATGTAAGTTCGAAATCTTTAGCACTGTTTACAAAGTCAATTGAATACGTGTGAAGTGCTTTGTGTTCCTCTGCCAATTCTTTACCTGCCAATGCAGTAATTCCACTAGAATCTAACCCGCCTGATAACATACAAACGAGGGGAACATCGGCAATTAATTGTCTTTTTACTGTATCTTGTAAGATAGATAAAATATGTGAGGATGTGTCTTCAATAGAATCTGTATGGATCTTACTTTCTAAATTCCAATACTTCTTAACTACTTTTTTATCACGTGTGAACGTTATAAAATGTCCAGCACGAACTTCTTGAATATGTTTAAAGACGCCACATCCTGGAGTTCGAAATAAGCCTAATCCAAATATTTCATTTATTCCGTCTGTATCAAGTTCAGCAGGAACAGATGGGTGAGCTAATAGCGCTTTTATTTCAGAACCGAAAATAATGCTGTTATTTCTTTCTGTATAAAAGAGTGGTTTTACCCCTAAATGATCTCGTGCTAAAAACAATTGTTGCTTCTGATCATCCCATATTGCAAAAGCGAAAATTCCATTTAAATGTTGTACGCAATCTTCTTTCCATTCTAAATAAGCATGTAGTAACACTTCTGTGTCTGAGTGTGTTTCAAATGTATGACCTTGTTTTTGAAGTAATTCTCTAAGCTCACGGAAATTATAAATTTCACCATTATAGGTAAGAGCATACGTATAATCTCCAGCACGAAATGTTTTTGGCTGCGTTCCTCCTTTGGAATCGATAACAATTAAACGACGATGTGCAAATGCCGCGTGACGTGAAAGCCAAAAACCTTCAGCATCAGGACCACGGTGCTGAATACTGTTCGCCATCTTTTTTAAAATAACATGTTCATTTGAAAGATCCTCTTTCCAATCTACCCAACCTGTAATTCCACACATATACATCTCATCTCCTACATTTAAATTGTAAAATGGAAATAAATTAATTGAATAAAATGTACATCAAGTTTAAAGGTAACTACATAAATATTGTACTACATTAAATAATTTGTAGACTTGAGAAAATTTCCTTCAAACTTACATTTATATGAGACAATGGCTAAGGAAAAGTATTCCATTACATACAAAAAATAAAAAAGATGAGAGAAAAAATTTTCCAGAACGTTATATAGGATGTAAAAGCTTTTACAAAAAATAAGGGGAATCGCTACATGAAATCAAATGAGAAAAATTTTATTAAAAGATTACAGCGGAAAAAAGAAGATGCGCTAGAATTTGTTGTTGATACATATTTACCATTAATAAAAGGAATCACGCATAAAGTACTGCTGCCAATTCAAAATGATGGACTGATAGAGGAATGTATAAATGATATTTTCCTATCTGTTTGGAATAACGCAAATAAATTTCATGGAGAACCAAATGATTTTAAAAAGTGGATTGCGGCGATTGCTAAGTTTAAAGCAATTGATTATTACCGAAAAGCGAATAAAAAAGTAGAAATTATTTCAGATGAATTTAATGTAAGCACAGAAAAATCGGCAGAAGACGAATTAATCGTTATGGAAGATAGAGAAGAATTAATAAAACTCATTAATCAATTAGAGCCTATAGATCAAAAAGTGTTCATTATGAAATATCTCCTCGATTTAAAGACAGAAGAAATAGGAGAAAAGTTAGGGTTAACTCGATCAGCGGTAGATAACCGTATTTATCGAGGGAAAAAGAAACTACAACAAAATGCTACGAATTTTAGTTTTGGAGGTAGTGTAATATGAAGGACATTTATGAGCTATTAAATAATATTGAAATAGATGAAAAAGAACTTGAAGAGATTGAGACTTTTGAAATTGAAAAAGAAAAAGTAAAACGTAACTTAAAACAATCTATACGTACGAAGAAAAAGATGAAAACTTGGAAAAAGAGTGTTGCTGCTGCCTCTGTTTTAGTAGGCTTATCAGTCGCAACGCTTGGTATTGGATTTCCTACTTACGCTGGGGGACTGCCAATAGTAGGTGACATATTCCGATTTTTAGATAATGGAAGAACAGGGCTATATGAAAATTATAAAGAGTTTTCAACTGAGTTGAATATGACAAAGGAGAGTAATGGGGTTAAGGTTACAATTAATGATGTAATTTCTGATGGAAGAACAGTATCTATAACGTATTCACTAGAAAGTGAGCAAGACTTAGGGAATGATCCTATCATATTAGGTGGATTGGATATAATGGACGCTCATGGTAGTACAGGAAGTGGAAAAATGACTAAAGTTACTGAAAAAAAGTATGTGGGTATGGTAACAACGACACATCATGATAGTAATAAAAAGGACAAAGTAAACTTTAGATGGAATATAGAGAGAATAGAGATGTCAGATAGGAAAAAATCAATACAAGGAAATTGGAATTTCGCGTTAACGGTAAAATCAGTGGATAGTAAAGAAAGAACAATTGGTGGGAGTTCGGAAAAAGAAGGTATAAAAGTAAATATGGAAAAGGTCGCAATGTCGCCGGTTTCATTTATTCTTTATTACAATCAAGAGGTTTCTAAGGGTGCAAGAAAAGAGTGGGATAGTGTAGATGTTGAATTGAAGGTTAAGGATGATTTAGGTAATGATTATTCTGGTGAAGGAAATGGGGGAAGTGGTAACGATCCTTACAATATTCGATGGAGTGCTACATTCCAAAAATTGAACGAAAATGCAACAAAACTTATCGTTACACCTCATGTGAACTTGCGAGTGCATACACCTGAAAATCATGGTGGAGTGGAGTATGTTGATGGGAAAGAGAAGAAAATTGAAGTGCCGAAAAAAGAAGCGAAGAGTAAAGATATTGTGTTAGATGATATTGTGATTGATTTAAAGAAATAAAAAGTGAGACTGCCTGAAATAAATAATTAGGCAGTCTCTTTTTGTTAAGAACTAGTAACGAGTAACGCATGGGGATGCTGCGTTTTATATTCCTCTTTCCATGGAAGGTTTAATTGTTCCCAAGTTTCTCCGCTGTTAACGGATTGAAACACGCCATTATTATTTAAAGTGTAAAACGTATGTGGTTCTGCTTGGTTTGTAGCAAACATCGAAATGACTGTGCCAATTGCAGATGGTAGCCCTTGCTGTATTTGTTGGAAGGGAGTATCTTTCGTTTTACGATAAATATAAGATTCATAAGGAATACGGTGATGGGCAAGATCAGCGCTCGGTGCGGCAGAAACGAGAATCGTACCACAATCAGCTGGATCGATGGCCATGCTGTATAAATAATGGTGCTCAAGACCTGCACTACATGATATCCAGCTACTTCCGTTGTCGTAACTTTCTAGATAAGCGCGATCAGGACCGCTCATAAATCCGTCACCGCATGATGCATATAGGCGATTTGGGGCTTCGGGATGCATAAGTAATTGATGAGCATCAATAGGAGCACCGAATTTTTTATCAGTCCATGTATGCCCTTTATCATTACTTTGAATAACAGCACCAGCTTCGATTGAAACGTGGATTGTGCTTGGATTGTTTGGATCGATCGTAATCCAGCGTACGTGATGGGTAAAAGGTCTAGGCGGGAAAGCCCACGTATAAGAAGATAATAATGATTTCATATTTTTTAGTTCAGTCCAAGTTTCACCGCCATTGTCAGAACGGAATAAAGCGCTCGGTTCTGTGCCGACATAAACGACGCCATATCCGTTAACTTGTTCATTAGAGCTTATCGTTATGGAAGTGATAGAAGAATGTAAAATACCATCTTCATTCGGAAAATCAAAGTAACGATAAGAGTCCCCAATTGGTCTCCACGAATCCCCGCCATCATCGCTTAGCCATAAACCCCGGCCGAATGTTCCGCAATATACACGGTTTTTTTGAAATGGATCAACTGCAATACAAGTAGGTTGCATATTTTGTAAGTGATATGTGGTTGCGTAGTTACCATATTGTTCTTTTACTACAACGAGTTCACGCTCCATACAGAGAAATAGTCGTTTCAATTTCGTAACCCCCTTAAAAATTCTTTCATTAGTAAACAATATGAAAATAGAAAAGAAGTAGTCTTGTTTTTAGTTGAGAAAAAGGAATTGTTTGAAAAGTAGCGAAGTGTGTATACAGAAGGAAGCGGGATAAAGTGAAACTTTAATCAGTGGGGGTTTTGTTCATCCCCCACTGATTATTAGTTGAACCAATCGGGCGTTTACGGGCAGTTGATCTCCCATCTAACTTCTTTGCACCAGCCGAATTTTGAGATGGGAGTCTTACTGCCCGTTAATGCGGGATAAAGAGAGAGAGCTTGTTGCCTACTAACATACAGATAGTGTATTTAACGTATTATCCGAAAGAAGCCTCCTTCCTCAAGCGTTGTGAAGGACAATAGTCCAACGGTAGGTGGGAGATGAATTTCGGTTTGGTGTAGCTAAAAAAATTGTTTTTTCTATTTATTTCGCCTCTGATATAATCAGTCTTATAAGAGGTAAAGTTTGGTATAACAATGAAATTAGATAATAATAGCGCAGTGTTCATGTTGTGTTATCACCTTTGGTGGTTCGCCCTAGATAAAGTAAAACAGTTTATGGGAAATCAAGGCGAAAAGTGAGATGAAATGATATGGCAAAGCATAATAAGGCGTTCAAATTTCGTCTGTATCCAACAGAAGAACAAGCCTATCTGATCCGTAAAACTTTCGGGTGTGTACGCTTTGTGTATAACAAGATGCTGGCTGAACGGAAAGAAGTATACGAAAAGTACAAAGAGAACAAGGAAGAGCTAAAGAAACAAAAATTTCCTACTCCTGCGAAATACAAAGCAGAGTATGAATGGTTGAAAGAAGTCGATTCATTAGCGTTGGCATAAATAGTAACAAAATAACCTTTGGAACAAGGGAGTTAGCTCGGCTGTCCTAAGACGAATTCGTTAGCTATCAAAAGTAACGATTAACCGAGAAGCCCCCACTTCAAGTAAGCTCGTAAGAGATACTAAGTGGTGGGTAGTTCACAGGAGTATTAGTATGGGACACTCACATGATCACGGTCATTCAAAAAATAAAAAGGCATTACTAATTGCCTTCGTATTAACGACAAGCTTTATGATTGCTGAAGTAATTGGCGGATTTGTAACAAATAGCCTAGCACTATTATCTGACGCGGGGCATATGTTAAGTGATGCAGTATATCTCTTGCTTTAAGTTTACTTGCGTTCAAGCTTGGAGAAAAAACAGCAACGTCTGCGAAAACATACGGGTATAAGCGAGTCGAAATGTTAGCGGCATTATGTAACGGTGTCGTTCTTATCGTTATTTCCATTTACATTTTTATTGAAGCAATTCGCCGTTTTAAAGAGCCAGTGGAAATCGCTAGTAATGGTATGATCATTATTGCTGTACTTGGTTTACTTATTAATATTTTATCAGCTTGGATATTAATGAGAGGCGGAGATGTGAAAGGGAATTTGAATTTAAGAAGTGCTTTTTTACACGTACTAGGTGATTTGTTAGGTTCAGTCGGAGCAATTATTGCTTCGCTACTTATTAAATTTTTTGGTTGGAATGCCGCAGATGCGATTGCTAGTATTCTTGTGTCTATATTAGTCATTATAAGCGGATGGCGTGTAACACGTGATACAGTTCATATATTAATGGAAGATTCACCACAGCACATAGATGTTGAAGAAGTGAAAAATACATTATTAAATATTACTATTGTAAAAGAAGTTCATGATTTACATATATGGTCTGTAACATCAGATTTTCAAGTGTTAACTTGTCATCTTATTATTGAAGGTAATGAAACGCAAAGTGTATTGAAAAAAGCAACGGATGTATTAAAGAAGAAATTTCATGTAGAACATGTCACCATTCAAGTAGAAATTGAGGGTGAATTTAACTATAGTGAGATAACTTGCAAAGTATGAAAGAAAAAGGGTATGAAAAAGAGTCATAACATTCTTTGCGCAGCATACATATATATAATGTGGCCACAAATACTTTGTAAGGTAAATATTTCATAAGATTACTTTACTTATAAAGAATCATCTTTTATAATCAGAAGTGGTAATTGATAAAGATTATCATTTTCAATGATCGTAGAAAGGAGTTTTTTAAAAGATGAGTAGTCAACTCCGTTTTGCTGTTGAAAATCGTAAGAGGCACTTAATTGATGAGTTAATTGGAGCAGGGGTGTTTAAAGTTCGTGATCGGCAATTATACGAGCTTTCTTTAGAGGAATTGGAAAAAGAGTACGAAGATATGGAAGATTATGCAGATATTCAGGCATAGCTAAATAGATTAGTAAAAGATGAGCTGGTTACGATTTTGTTAAATAGACTAAACTAAGAAGAGGATATTATGTTCAATATATGAGCATATATCCTCTTTTCTTATACATATTAGATTAGTTATACAGATACTGAAAATATAGTTCAGTATGTATACAATATTCGGAAGAATATGTATAATTCAGACGGAGGACGTAGCCCATAGCGGGAGGCGTAGTGAGGTCTTTAGACCGAGCGTTAATATTTTTTAGGGGTGAAGTGCTATGAGAGTGCAAGAGGTTGTCTTAGAGAATAACAGCAAAAGATACATATTACTGGATCAAGAGGGATTCCCTGTGATTTCTGTCATGAAGTATCTAAAGTATTTAGATAAGACAGGGAAAAGTTCTAATACTCAAAAAACATACTGCTATTCCTTAAAACATTACTTTACCTACTTAGATGAAACAAATAAAGATTATAAGTATATACGGTTAGAAGATTTAATTGAATTTGTTGGTTGGTTAAGAAGTCCTTATAAGAGTTCAAAAACCACTCCTCTTCGACAAGAAAAAGCCAAACGGACGGAAAAAACTATTAATCTTACAATTACGGTTATAGCAAACTTCTATGACTACTTATTTCGAAATGAAGAAATACAAAATGACATGATGGAAAAGTTAATGAAACAAGTGTTTACGGGGGGACACTCACGTTACAAAAGTTTCTTACATCATGTCAATAATGACAAGCCATCCATCAGAAACGTACTTAAATTAAAAGAACCACGCAAAAAAGTAAAAATACTGACAAAGAAACAAGTGCAGCAAGTTTTAAATGCCACAACTAATATACGAGATACTTTCTTAATTCAACTGTTATTTGAAACAGGATTACGCATTGGAGAAGTTCTTTCACTTTTTATAGAAGACGTTATATTTGATCATGCAAAAGGCCATATGATTCGTTTAGTTGATCGAGGAGAATTAGAAAACGGGGCAAAGTTAAAAACAGGTGAACGTGAGATTTTCGTGTCACAGTCCCTAATTGATTTATATGATGATTATTTGTATGAAATTATGGATGAACTGGATGTGGATACAAATTTTATACTCGTCAAATTGCGTGGCGAGAACTTAGGAAAACCGATGACATATAGTGATGTAGAATCACTTTTTAAACGTTTGAAAAAGAAAACAGGGATAAATCTTCATCCCCACTTGTTTCGCCATACACACGCTACAATATATTATCAGAAAACAAAGAATATTAAACAAGTGCAAGAACGATTAGGACATTCTCAAATTCAAACAACGATGAATCTATACCTTCATCCTTCGGATGAAGAAATTCGAGAAGATTGGAAGAAAGCCCAGTCCGAATTTCACCTAAACAAATAACTGAACGGGGGATATTGAATGAAGAAAATTAAAAATGTTCATATAGAAGAAATGGGCTTTCATGAAAGGTTACAAAGAGAACTGTCCATCTATCCCGAAAAAACAATCAATGAAGATGGCTCTATTACGATTGAACAAATAAACAATCCCTATTTCTTAGTCAACGACAAATGGAATATTACTTTTTTGGGTGAAATTAAGCAGTTCGAAGAAGTTATAGCAAGCTATAACGGTTCAAGTAAAAATATTCATTTTCGCTTTACCCATCCTACAATCAATTTAGAAGTAAAATATGTATTTTATCAACATCTATTTAATGATTTTTGGACGATCAAACGTGGTTTTCAGGGGCAAAATCCATTAAGAAGAATGACGGATTTCTTAAACGAAAAATATCCAAAACTATCATCTTTATTGGAATTAGACATTGAAAAAGCAGAACGAGAGTATTTATTTTGGTTGAATGAACAAGGAGTTAAAACTCACAGAACGCAAAAATACATAATAAGAAAAAGTCAAACATTCAAAAATAACGTAGCAATCTATTTAAGGACGATTTATACTTCTTTTCTCCGACTTACTGATAATCGAGAGGAATGGGAAAAAGATAAGTGGGATATCCGTATTTTACATGATAAATATGGTGTTGATTACAATAAAAGTTAATCAAATTATTATCTTGATTTCTCAAAGATAGACGTAAAGATTCGGGAAGAAGTTAAAAAATATTTTAAACGACGGTTGCTTAGTAAAAACAAATTCTCTTGGGGCTCAGCACGAAATTATATGAACTATTTATCATCATTTTTCACTTTTATATTTTGTATAGAACCTATATGGAAAAATTTAAAAAACTTAAAAAGAACCCATATTGAAAAATACATTGAATATCTACATGAATACGCTAATAATTCGAAACACCCCAGCTCTCATCCTGAAAATTATGTAAAAATATCATTGTCAATCGTGCAGAAGTTTCTTGAAGATACTCAACGGTATGAATATGAGATGGCTCCTGAAAATCATGTGCGATTATTGATTTTTCCCGAAGATAAACCAAAACTAAGAAAAAAGTCTATTGACCAAATTGATTATATTCCCGACTATGTATTAGAACAACTTTTTACTCATATTGATGATTTGCATAAAGAAGTCGTCCCTGTCATTTGGATAGCCTTTAAAACAGGACATAGAATATCAGATGTATTAGGTTTAACTACAAATTGTTTAGTTCAACTCAATGGTCAATATTCAATTGAAACCGATATTGAAAAAACTTATGTAAAAGGGCATCGAATCCCAATTGACGAAGAATTAGCAAAAATTATTGCGGTTCTAATAGCAAAATCTAAAGAAAATAGCAACCAAGACAATAATCCTGAAGGGTATATTTTTATCCGTTATCGTGGGCAACGGAAAGGAAACCCATTTAGTCAGGTATTTGTTAGAGAACAATTAAATATATTGACAAAGCAAAAAAACATTACTGACGAAAGTGGAAATTTGTTTCATTTCAAACCACATCAATTCCGACATACTTACGGAGTAAAAATGTTAAACGGTGGTGCGGATATTTTAACCGTACAAGAGTTGCTAGCTCATGCATCCCCCGAAATGACACTAAGATACGCAAAGCTATTAGATGATACCAAAAGAAAAGCGTTTGAATCTGTAATAAAGCAAGGTGCTTTTAGCTTTGACTTAAATGGTGAAGTACAAGAAATTAAAGCAGGAGAAGATATTTCAACAGACATATTAGATGCCTTATGGCAGGATCACAAGCTAAATGCAATGGACAATCCTTATGGAACGTGCCACGCTCGTCTGAACGGAAATTGCCCTCATATGGAAGCGCCGCCCTGTCTTACTTGTGGTGACAATCAAACACCATGTAAGGATTTAGCGGTTGGTTTTTCAGAATTAGATAAGCAAAAATATGAACTTCACATTAAAACAACTACAAAAGCCATTGAAATAGCAAAACAAAGAGGGCGAGAAGATATTGCCCAGAAAAACGAAAAGAATTTACAACGTTACCAGAACATTTTAAATACCCTCCAAGAAGGAAATGTTATCTTTGGTAGACAAGCTCGGATGAAGAGAAAGTTTGGTGTTAAACATGTCTGAATATGACCGTTCTGCACATTTGAAAGTGATTCATGCCAAACGTAAAGCAAATACCCATAAAAAAGTAGATGAAGCCATTAAAAGGCTTATAAAGGCAAATGAAAAAATAAACTTTAACAGTGTATCTAGTGAAGCTGATGTATCAAAAGCAACGCTCTATAACAACAAGGAACTCCGTTCAAGAATTGAAACATTACGAAATCAACAATCACAGGTCCCTACACCGAAATAAGTAAAGCGAGAAATGAATGAGAGCAACAAGGATGCACTTATCGCATCACTTAAAAGGAAAAATAAGAAATTGGAAAATGAAAACAAGCAATTGAGAGAACAACTGAAAGTAGCTTACGCAGATGTATATAAGATGTTATAGTCAATAGGAGAACGCTGTTCTCCTTATTCAACTATTGGGCCATTTAATGGAATAATACTTGGATATTTTTTTATAAATAAAATTGTGAAGTAATTTACTTAAAGTAACAGGCAGATTATTGGAAGAAGGAGTAGTAAAACGGTTACAATTGAATTTGCAAATAGATTAAACGATGGTAAAAAAAGGTATAGGTATTAAGTACGAGGATGTTAGAGAAGTTTCAATAGTTTATGAGAAAGAACATAAAGTTTGGGCATTTGTAAAAGTTAATGATTTTGACCAATTAGATACGGTAAGACCTTCCGTTGAAATCGAGTATCTTAATCAACCATCACATTGAAGTCTTAATTTGACTTGGTCTGGTATTTTAAGTGAAAAACCTTTGCATTGTTACCGCTGTCAAATAGAGTTGATTGATGATATAGAATTAAGGAAATGTCATACATAATGGGATTCTAATAATAGGTAATCAATAAGGTTGGAGTCAAGATCAATTAACGTTCACAATTAAAGGAGTGTATATAATTTGGCTGATATGGATAAATACGGTAACCGTACTATGTCTAACAAGTATATAGTTTTTGATGTTGATCAACAAAAAGCAACAAATCTTGTCGGATTTGATGAGTATCGTGGGACCCCCTACGACATGATAGATTCCGATGGTAAAAAAGCTGATAAATTACTTAATTGGCCCGTTGCCTGTCGAGCCCATCCAAATTTTAATATACCTTTGTATATTCTAGTTGGTACCTATGATTTTTATCCTTCAAAATATGAATTTGTTCGTTCGGGTGTTGTTCATTATCATAGTAGAAAGCCACCACGACAACGGTTAAAATTCAATTATGAAAAATCATGTGGAGAAGACCGAAAGGAAATGGCACATGATTTAAAGTATGAAAAGTTAGAGGAATATAATAAAATACATCAGAGGAGCCGAGAACCATGGGCTAGCAGTGTCATGGGAGAGACTGCTAAAAAACATGCTGATAAAGCAATAAAAAAGAATATAATTTCTATAGAAGACGGTTACAATGTAGAGTGGCATTGGTGTCATTTAATTGCTTTTTCTATGGCGTCTAATCAAAAAGCACAAAGCAAAGGCAATTTAGTTTGTGGAACTGCTACACTTAATCGTCAAATGACTAATGTAGAGCTTGCAGTCAAGGATTTTGTTAGAACATACAAACGCACACTTTTATTAGAGGTTAAAGCAGACATTATTAAAGATACGCACATTGTTACAAGAATTGGATATTATATAAAAGACACATATAGTTCGGGACGTGTACATGCAGAGTACTATTCTCCGACAAATATAACTGACTTTTCAGATGTAAAAGACCAAAATACTATTTTTCAAATACTCGAAGAACAGTTTATAAAAAAGCCACCTATTAAATAGGTGGCTTTTAACACAATTTTTCTTTCACATTTTTAAAAATAAGAGCGTTATATTCATTTTATTTCTTACATGTACTAGAAGCTACATTTTGAAGTTATATTCTTCAAGTAACGGACGCGTTACTCGAAGAAAAATAAGTTAAATTGTTACTACTTCTCTATTTTGTTATTCCATTATAGGGCGCGATTGTGGAGTAAACACAGGTAGAAAAATGATTAAACTTTTTATAAAAAATTATTCACTAGCAACAAATAACCCAAGCATTTTGATTAAACTTTTTTCAAAATGTTTGGGTTTCTTCTGTTGAAAAATCAATTTTTATAGCATGCTTTTGATCAAACTTTATTACAAACCAACATGAATATTAGATTTTAAATTCTACAAACGAAAAAGAAGCTTTTTTAGTTCCTTAAAGTCTGAAATTTCTCCTAACATATAGTTTATAATTTGAAAACAATTGTAATGAATTTTGTATGATATAACACTTGTTTTATCCATCATTCCTTGGAGATGTATATTTGGAGGAATTAGATATAGTTCAATTGTTTTATCTCCACGCATAAATTTACGAACTGTACGATAGTTACCATCAGCTACAATTATTTTGGGGATTTCCGAGATTAATGGATAATCAAGAACTATAATAGGATCTTCTTTTAAAGGTATTGATTCATCTATGTAGGGAACAGAACCACTGCTGAGTCTATTGAGTACTGATTCAATTTCAACTGTTTGAGATTTTAAATGATACTTTTTGATAAGTTGTTTTAGTTTATTTATGTTCCAATTTATGGTATAAAAGCTATTTTCCGTATTACTCAAACCGATTTCCTGAGTGAAACTTTCATTAGTAAGAACAGATAATAGTGTTTTTTCATTATAGCCGATTTTTTTTGCCGCCAGAATAGCTTTTCGGTATTTTTGAATATGATTATTTAGCGAAGGGAATTCGTTAATTATAGATAATTTCCGAGAACTAAAAAAATCTTTGGATAAAATATCATTGAAATAAGGTTCAAATTTATACATTTGATTAACTATTTGATTAAATTGGTTTTGAATTGTTTGGTCAATTTTCATATATACACTCCTTTTGTTTATATAGGAATGTATATGAAGCAAAATTGATATTATTTCAGTTTCCAATTCTTATTTTTATAAATATCACATTGGAATGTGGGATAAAAGAATTGTTAATTCCCCTTTTTAATGTTCATTATTGGAGGAAGGTTAGGTTCAATTAATTTTAATCAAACTTTTTTCAAAAAAAATCCCCCCTATTTTCCATATAATACGGGTTTGTGGAATGTTTTTGATTAAACTTAATTTCAAATCAACAACTGTTCATGAGCCCAAATGATTTTTAAGATTTTAATTTTTTTATATATAAAGGTCTTCAAATCATTCAAGAGAGTATAATGGTATGTATTAAAAATAAGGAGTAAAAAATGAATCTAGAAGAATTATTTAAAAAGTGGGTAAATCACCCGAAGGAAGGAAGCGGGAGAAGTAATTTAGTCAAAACCGATGTGTGTTGGAAACAGGTGTTACAAGATATTCGTGATTGGGAAAATAGTGAAGAAATAGAAGCGAATGAGCTGGCAAAAAATTTGCTGTATACTGGAAAATTAAGAAGAGTTCATTTAGACCACAAAGAAGTCAAATATAATAATCATTACCTTTCATGGACAACAACGGAAAACTTAGAAGATTTATATTGGTTCTATCCTTCGTATAAGCATACAATCATCACAGCAGAAGCGACAAAAGACAATCCAGGAATCAGTGTTACAGGATTTATTGAGACTATGAAAAAATTCGTGGATGAAAGATATGAAATAAACTCACCAGCTATCAGAAAAGAACAAGAAGTAATTTTTCCATTACAAGAAAAATCAATATTAAGCATTGAAAGAATGAAATTAAAATAAAGATAAAAACGAGTATCAAATCTCACAAGCAGAAAGTGAAATCAAGACAGCCTTAAACATTAAAGAAGATAAGGGTGAATAGATGTGGACAAGGTAAAAGTACAAGATAAACTGAAAGCATTTCGAATTCCGATTATTGGTGTGATTATCTTATTTGGGGTATGGTTCTTATTCTTTAGGAGTACGGGTGAAAAGGGTGTAATCCCTATAGACGAATTCCAAAACAAGTTAAAAGAATACTCAAACGGTCAAATTGTATTATCAGACATAAAAGAAGAACCTGCCGAAATTGGTGGGTATGTATTCCAAGCAAAGTATAACGGTTTCGTATTGACATTAGGTTTAGACGATGATAAGAAGGTTAAAACTGACGCTATTGCATTTGTTGCAAAACGAGTAGGTGGAATGAACGAGATTTCAATTGGTCAGTATCACGACATGGTTTTAAACATTATTCGATTAACAAATCCTAAACTTTCAGAAGAGGATGCCCAACATATCTTAGACAATGAATTAAACTTTAATGAACAAATTATGACAGGTTCAGACCATACTACTTCAAGAAATGATTTATACTACAATTTAAACGGTGGTAAGAGTGAGACGGATTTCCTATACTTTTCTATTTTCAATGAAGAAAAACAATATAGTAAAAAGTAAATGAAGATTAAAATTACTATAGGAGTAATACTTGGACTGATACTAGTATGGGCTTTAACTACTAATGATAATGTTGATAAGATAGAAGAAGGGTATACACATCAATTAGACTTTGAAAACAAGTTAAAAGAATACTCAAACGGTATGATTGAGATTAAAGACTCAAAAATAGAGTATCGTGATAAAGAAAAAGACTCGATTTATAAAGCAAACTGGAAGGGTTTTGAACTGTACGCTAAGATAGGTAAAAGTGATTGGGTTTCAAACTCCGTATCAGTTGCAACAAACAAAAGAGTATTCGAAGATAAGACAGCATATGAGCAGTACCATAAACTAATGGAATGTTTGATTCGTATTGCAGACTCCAAACTAACAATAGAAGAGATTGATAAGTTGATAGCAAAAGGGGTAGACGAGAACGAGTCACCAAACACATATGATTTCGGTTATGATAGATACGTAGGGAAAGATAAAACAAACAACATTAGTTTCACAATAACGGATAGAAAATGATTCAAAGTTGTTACTGATCTTCTTCGAATAATCTTTCAAGCAACCAATTTATTTTAATAAATTGGTTGCTTAGTGCGACATTGATGTCGTGCAATTTTAATCCGTTTGTTCTTGAGTAATAAAGTTATTTAAAAATAAATAAAGTAATTTAAAAATGAAAGTCGATATTCTGTATAGTGATAATAAAGTTATTGAATTTTGATTAAAAAAGATAAGAGCCTTACTACATTCTATATGCAGCAAGGCTCTTTAAAGTTGTTTCAAATTATATCCATCTGCTTATGTAATGCTTAAAAAATGAATAATAAAGTTGTTTACTTCTTATTGAACTAACGCCCCCGTTAGTTTAAGTGTAACTCTTCACAATCATTTGATATTATATAGGTAAATAGAAAGATAAATTAGAGTTTAGTTTATAGTTATAAAAATAAGTTATTTTTCCCCTTATAATTCTTCAAAAAGGAGAGTATATGAAAAAAACTATTGTTTTTGTATTAACGATATTTATATTATTCTCAGGATTCGTAACACAAGGTTATGCGTTGTCAGATTCGAAATCTGTGGCAATACAAGCATTGCTAGATGATGCCTGTCGTACGTCAGGTGTGCCTGGAATGTCAATCTCAATACTTGCTGATGGTGAAGTGTTCTACTTTTCTTCTGGGTATGCAGATCTTGAAAAGGGCCAGTCTGCAAGTGAAAATACACTCTATGAGTTGGCCTCGGTGAGTAAAGCTTTTACTGGTATGGGGATTTTGCTATTGGAAGAGCAAGGGCTGCTATCAATGACTGACCCTATCCAAAAATATTTACCTTGGTTTACGTTAAAGTATCAAGGTAAACCTGTTGATATGCAAAACCTTACACTAAATAACTTTCTTCACCATACCAGCGGCCTAACAAATATTAGACATATTCAAAATATTCCACAAGGTAATACGCCTGATATGTTGCAAAAGACTGTGGAAACGCTGGTAGATGCAGAATTGGCGTTCTCTCCCGGTGAACAATATAACTATGGAACCGTTAATTATGACGTATTGGGTTTGGTTATTGAGATTGTATCACGACAAAGCTATGAAGACTTTATGAAGGAACAGGTATTTCTACCCTTAGGTCTTCACCAGACGTATGTTTATAAAGAAGATGCTCAAGCCACTGGACAGTTAGCACAGGGTTACCGTTCTTCCTTTTTTATAACAACTCCATTTAACGCTCCGGATTATGCTGGGAATAAACCTGCCGGCTATATCATTTCTAATACAAAAGATATGGCGCGTTGGATGGGCATACAGATGGGTATCGTGCAGGACATACCCGAAATATTTCACAGGGCCATCGAAAAATCACATAGGGGTGATATGTCTGTTTCGGCTGTCAATGATATGTATTATGCGGCAGGTTGGTCGGTAAACGCCGAACAAACGTTTATAGAACACACTGGGGGTAATCCAAATTTTAGTACCGAAGTAGCCATACTGCCAAATGAAAGAACAGCCATCTGCTTACTGAGCAACGGCGCAAATACCAATATAAACCTGGTACTAAAAGTTAAAAATATATTAAACGGCAATCTAACTCAGTCATATGAGATAAGCGGCACACAGCTGTTGGATATCATTTTGTCGTCTACCACAATTATTCTTTGCCTATTAGCCGTTCTGTTATTTTTCTTAGGATTAAGAAAAAAGAAAACGAATGAGCAGCAGCCAATGACAAAAAAGAGAACAATCGTAACAATTATTTTCCTAATCGCTACGATTGCCCAGTGTATAATGTTTTTTGCCTTCGATTGGTCAACGATACTTATTTGGCAAACATATAGTGTTCTTACAGCTTTAATTTCGTCAACATTATTAACAGCAAGCATTACTTGGTTTGTATATACTCACCGATTAGATGCCTCGGTCCGAAAATAAGTATAATGTTAAGTAAATAAATCTTAATTTATCGATATCCTTAATTTAAAAAACAGAAGACACCTCGGTGTCTTCTTTAATGTCATCGACACTTCTCCTAGTTAAACCCACTTGCTATTTCTTCCACTAACCTGCCTCGTTAGTAGAAGAAGGATTTTTAAACAACTATATTATTTTTTAAATGACTTTATTGTAAATTAAACAACTTTATTATCTCTGTACATATTCTCAAATATGAGTGTATCGACTTTTTTCATTTGCCAACTGTTCCAGATTTGGGAGTAATTCTTAAATAAGAAGGCATCTTTTTTATGAAAACTGTTATTAATATAAATATCAAAAAAAGTTTTAAAAAGAGACTTGAACCTAACACGATGTCAGGTTGTATAGTAATTTTGCCGGCAAAATTACTTCGTACGAAATGAGGGGTTGATTCTGAATAAAAAAACTTGGAAAATTGGGGAATTAGCTAAACAAACTGGACTTACGGTACGGATGCTCCATCATTATGACAAAATTGGATTGTTTTCTCCTTCACAGTCTTCTGATAAGGGACATAGGATTTACACTGAAACAGATATTGCCAAGCTACAACAAATTATGTCACTTAAGCAGTTAGGTTTTGCTCTGGGGGAGATTAAAGAAATGATAGAAAATCCAAATTTAAATCCGGTCGAAGTTATAAAAGTACAGCTAGAAAGTGTAAAAGAGTATATTCGAATGCAAGAACAATTATGTAGTCGATTGGAAAGAATATACGAGCTGCTTAATAGTCAACAGGAAGTGAGCGTAGAACAATTTATAAATTTAATTGAGGTGATAAATATGAGTAAAGAAAAATATTTTACTCAAGAGCAACAAGAAAAGATGTTCAAACAAATGGGACTAGAGGAAAGAAAGCAATATGTAAGTGAATGGGCTGAAATAACTGCAAAGATACGAATGGAATATGAGAAAGGAACATCACCTGAAAATCCAGACGTAACACGATTGGCAAAACAATGGAATGAGTGCCTCAATAAATTGACTTTTAGGGATCCTGAGATATCCAAAGCAGCTGAACGTTATTATAAAGAGAATCCTGAAGTAGGGGAGCAATTAGGGATAGATAAGATTGATAAACAGCTCTCTGACTACATTAAGAACGCTATGTCACACAGTTAAACTTATTACAGAAAAAGCCGTAAGGATTTGTATAACTACGACTTTTTCTTTTTAAGCACTCGAAAGAGATTATTCAATAATCTCTTAGAATTAAACAACTTTATTATCCTTTTTTGAAGCATTTACTATTGTATTTATCAAAATTTAAACAACTTTAAAGAGCAATACTACAATTCGTAAGTAGTATTGCTCTAGTTTTTTTACGTCAAAATTAAAAGACATTATTATCTGTATACACTTTTTTCAAAATGGAGTTTTTGTAATTGCCATTAAATAAGGAATGAAGGCAACATTTTATTCAAACTTAATTTTAATCCTACATTTTAGAGAAGTCTAAACGTTTTAGACTTTCGTCCAGATGCATAGAAAATTCTGGTTTAACTGTCTTATGCACAAGAATTTTTTTTGCAAACACTAGGCTTTCTTTGCAACCATCACAAACGCAAATTTGCAACAACTTATCTTCCTCATCATTTTTTTTCTCATCTATATGAGCTGGAATGCTATGCAGTAAGTCTGTTATCTTCTCCCCGGGGATAGATCGTAACACTAATTCATTAGAATGACGAATTTGTAGTAGTTCGTGCCATATATGTATTCGGTCTCCCTCGCATGTTGGACAGTATTGGTATTTATTTTCGTATAAATTTTTGGATGAATCATCTTTTGAATGCATAATAAAGCTCCTTTTAGATGTATTTAAGAACCGAGAAGTGCAAATAGCATTAGCTTATGCGCACCAATTATTCTGTAATAGATGAATATAAAATTTTCTAATATGAACAGGTCTTTTTGGGACAAATTGATAAAATCCCATTAGAATATTTAAAATGGGGATATTGCTGTAGTTTTATTTAGTCTACTATGCTAAAAATGGTGAACTACAATTATAATAATTGTATTACATAAAGAGACATGAATCAGTACGAAAAATCTTCCAATAAGATAAGTGATTTGAGGATTAATAATGTATACCGGAGGACGAATTGAATGAGTGAAATTAATAAAGTTGTAGGTGAAAATATTAGAGTGTTCATTGAATCTAGAGAATTAAAGGGTTCATGGGTAATGGAAATGGCTGGAATTGATGAGAATGCTTTTTATGATATGTTGAGCGGCAAAGGTAACATAGATGTGCAAGTAACTAAGCTTAGTGATCTTTTTGGAATAGATGATCCAATGTACTTCTATAAAACTGATTTTGACTATGCTAAACCTAAAAACATTTTAAATAGAAAAGATAGAAAAGAAGCATTTGTGATGCAAGTTACTGCTGGAGAAAATAGTAAAGAATTGAATGAGGGTTTGGAAGTATTCCTTGATCTTGTGGAGTTAATTGATGTCTTAAAAGCTGTGCAAGAGTAGATAAAACACAGGGAAGATATCAGCTTTTCAAGACCTAAATTAAAAAAGAAAGAACATAACATATTAGTCGTATAAAATAAGTTATTGTTGCTTTTAAATAAAGTTATGATGTTTATAAAAAAGACGCGATGTTTTGAATAAAGGCACGATAAAAAAATGTTTATTTGAATAGAAAAGACTCCATTTTGATTAATCTTTTTTCAAAACGGAGTCTTTTTATCTACCATATAATATGGGTTTGTGGAGCTTTTTTGATTAAACTTTATTTCAAATCAACACTTGTTTGAGCTTTTAAAATTAAATAACTTTATTATCATTTTACATAATAAACAACTTAATTGTAGGTTTAAAATATAGTCTAATCATTTGTAATAAAGTTCGATAATTTTTAAAAAAGATTGATAATTTATAATAAAGTTTGTTTGAAAATAACCTCTTCAGGTATGATGTCTGTAAGAGTTTTTTTTTCAGAAAAAGAGGTTGGTGATTTGGTTGAAAAGAAATTTTAAATGGTTTTATGAGCAATATGGTGAAGAGGCAAGAAGTAAATTTGAAGATGTATGTTTCGATATTTTTGATTCGGAATATCTAGGTAACGTACATAGAATCCGAATCGAACAGGGAGATGGAGGAACTGATTTAGGAATTGATGCTGAAGACGAGTATATAGTAGTACAATGTAAATTTTTCACAAGTAAATTAGAAGATAGTCAAAAAGCGCAGATTAGAGAATCATTTAAGAAAGTAATAGAAGATAGAAATGGTGATTTAGATAAATGGATTCTATGTATGTCTATTAATCTATCTAATAAAGAAGAAAAATGGTGGAAAGATTGGAAAGATAAAAAGAAAGTAGAATTTAATCAACAGTATGGTAAAGATATTAAAATAAAATTATTTGATCAAAATAAGATAATAAAGCTTCTTAACAAATACGATTTGTATGATCAATATTTTAATACGATTAGAATTGATAAAGATTTTTTAAATACAAAAAAAGAAGGGCAAATTGTACATGATAGGATTTACCCTGTAATTAGTGAATTGTTTTCTGGAGAATACTATCCTAAACATTTAATTGATCAAATTGAAAGTATAAAAGACTTAAGAGCAAATAAATATTTTTCAAGTAATTCTATCATTCCTAATTTGGAAGAAATCTCTGATTTGTTGGCTGTATATGGAGATAAAGGGTTTGTTAAAGATGAAAGGGCCCAGAAAGCTATTTTAAACTTATGTTATGAAATTAGAGATGAGTATAGACAGATAGACTGGGATTGATAGTTGAAGGAGGAGCTAGCTATGTCCAAGCGCAAACGTTCATCATCTTCTGATAAGAAGATTAAGGATGGTCGAGGGCAGGGGTTAGGGATTGTTTACAAGCCATGGGTGACGATTCAAGATGTTTCTTCATTAGGTCGTGTGACACGTTTGAAGGGCATTAAAATCCCTCGTCAATTTGAGTTCCTTTCAGATTTGGAACGAAACTACTTTTATTTGTTGGTGTTGATTTAAAATAAAGCTTGATAATTTGTAAAAAAGTTGGATAAAAAGATCTATTTTGTAGAGCCTTTCTTTATTCAACAATCGGGCCATATTGTGGAACTGTTAAGGAAAAGCGAGTAATTGCGTGTGTTGTACAGGGGGGTGTTGGGGTGAATGTAATTGCGTGGTTGATCGTTGCTTGTGAAATAGGGTTTTGGGTTGTTATAACTTTAGGTCTGCTCACACGATATATCCTTAAGAAAAATAAATTAGGATTGTTTTTCCTAGCTTTAACACCTGTTATTGATTTAATTTTATTAGTTGTTACGGGTGTCGACTTGTATCGTGGTGCGACTGCTACCCAAGTGCATGCAATAGCTGCTGTTTATATTGGAATCTCAATCGCATTCGGTAGGAGTATGATTGAGTGGGCTGATATACGCTTTCAATATTATGTGCTGAAACAAGGAGCGAAACCAGTTAAAAGATTTGGCATTGATTATGCGAAACACTACTTTAAAAGCTGGGGACAACATGTGCTTGCTTTTCTAATAGGTGCCGGAATTTTATTTGTCTTAATCTATTTAATTAACGATTCTTCTCGAACAGAAGTGTTGGCTGGCTTTCTAAAATCATGGACACTTGTGTTGGGTATAGATCTTTTGATTGCCATAAGCAATTTTATTTGGCCGAAAAGGGAAAAAGGGTAACAATTTAATAATATCGCAATTGGGCGCTTTAATTGAGCAAGGATCACAAAAATTATCAAACTTTTTTATAAAAGGATGGTTCAATTGAATATAGAAAAAGCGTGTTTTAATCAAACTTTATTCAAAAGCTACACATGATTTTATTTTAACTTATGTAATATAAAAGGGTGAAAGGTTGTTGAGTCCCATGAGATTGAATAAGTTTTTGGAAAAAATGGAAGAACCGGAATATTATATGGAAATCCAAGGATATGATACAAGATTAGCAGTGTCTAAGATAAATGATTTTATTGAAACTATTGGAGATGCATCTATTGCTACAACATATTCTAATAAGGATGAACATAGAAATTCCAGTTTAAATGAATCACATATTATTAGACGTATTCATATAAGACATGCAATTATTGATTTTAATAATAGCTTTGATTTATTCCTTCAAATACCTTGGTTTTTTTATAGAATGTGGGAACCGTTTAATGAGGGAGGTAAATTAATTGGTGACCGTTCATTTAAAAATTCACATAAAATAATTAGAAATACTAGAGGGTGGGTGGAAATAGCTGAGCAAAATTGTAGTTATTCAAAAGTGATTCGCTTTCTAGAGAATCAAACAAATAAAGATTTATTGAACTTTAAAAATGAATTAAAAACTTTTAAAAATAAATATATATTTAATAAATCTAAGGATTTTACTATTAGATTATTAGCCAATCAAATGAAACATAACCATAGTTTAAAATTAGAAGAATTCTATAGTCCCTTTGATTATACTGTCAATATAAATGGTGACATCCTAAATCTTAGGAGGCAAGAGTTAGGTTTGAAATTACATGTAGATTTTTACAATAATGAGTTCCCTGATGAGACTCTTGGCAAAGTCAAAGTGAATTATTGGGATGATTTATACATAGATATTGAATATAAAAATGGAGAGAAATTTATTGCAAAAGATTATATGAAAGAAAACAAGAGATATAGTCTAGATAATATTTATAAAGAAATGGTTGATTACGGAGGTTCTCTTATAGAATTATATGAAAAACTATTACATATAGTAAAACCAAATCTATCTTTTAATCCAATGATTCCAGATAATCCAACTAAAAAGATTCGAACTGTTAATTTAGATAAGTACTTTAAAGGTTAAATTCACATAATTATCACCTGTGACTTTTAATCTCTGTTATATACTGGGATAGCACCACATGTTGGTTTGAAATAAAGATCGGATATTATGATAATGTAGAATGTTAGCTCCAATTCAAATTATGAGATAGTTTGTTTTAACTTTTTTACATTATTTAATAAAGAACTTGTAGGGGTCACCATATCATTTTAAGAAAATTGTACGCTAAGGAATTTATAAAGGTCATAGATATTTAATAAACGTTTATAAAAGTTTTGCAATATGTTTATAAACGGAATAAACCTTGATTTTATATCTACTTTTATCATTTAGGTAAGAAAAACATTTTCTTAGCAATCTTGGACAACACATAGAAAAAGGACACTTTTAACATAGCTCCTTTTATGTTAAAAGTGTCAAATCAGTTTACTTAATTATGTATCCAAAGAAATTGTAGAGCTACCTTTTCATATTTATTTTTATATGCTCGCGAATTATAATCTTCGTTAGACTGAATTTTCTCCTCATATTTATCTTCTAAAGTCCGCGCTAATGCTTGAGGAGGGAATATGGCTTTTAGACGTTCATAATTTTCTTTTGTAAACGAATCAATTAGTATTTCGTCTAATGCTTTATATTGGTTTGAAAATACCATTAACAGGTTTTCTGCGCCATTTTCTTGGTCAATCCAGTCTCTGAATTTATTAATGAGTTCTTTTTTATTTCCCCACTCATTCCATACATAAAACAATGGATATGCATTGACACTATATAATTCTAAAAAATTCTGTTTTTTAATTTCTATTTTAATTTTTTCAATCAATTTTGTAGCTATAATTTTTAATTCCTCATGCTCAAACATTTCTTCATTTCCATCATTAAGAGGTTGTAACCATCTAAAAATTTGCCAACAAAAAACTACGGAATTTGAAGATTTTATTGCATTTATAGCATACTTTTTCCTTCTAGCTTTCGGTTGTATTCTTATTAAATCATGAATAAGAATAGATGTTTGTTCTCTTGTATTATACATATTGTTGTTATTAGGAAGGAATTCCCCCAGCCTCCCTAAGCATTCAATAAGCTTTCCTGCTTTTTTTTCATTTAATCTATCTGTACTTATTTTTATTTTTTGTATAAGACTTAGAATTTCTTGTTTCTCTGTCATTTCCTTCATCTCAGAGTATAATACATTAACATCTTCAAATTCTAAACGGTTTAATAAGGAGTTAAATTTAATATCAGAAATTTGTCCATTTTGTACATGGTATACAAAGTACTTTTCAAAGTAATACTTTGAACAAATTCTTTGTTCATCTGCCCATTGTTTTTCCATAGTATTAGAAAAGGAAATATTATAGTGAAATAAATACTGACTAGCAGGAAATAACTCTACTATCAAATCAATAATCGCTTGTTTTTCGGTAGCTGTAAAATTCTCAAAAAGTTTTTCAATTAAGGGATTAAATGTTTCTCTTTGTTTAGTGAAATCCCTATTGTTTTCAGTATGTAAAAAATTTAAAGAATGTTTGTAAATAAACTTATATATATCAGGGGAAAATACTCTCAATCCCTCAATACTTAACAAATCTACAACATTTACCTCATCTTTTAGTAAAGGTACCGAAAATAAAATGGAGTTTTGATATCTTTTAATGGCTCTAATTGTCAAAGGAAACTTTCCAAAATACCTATCCCAAATTATTATCAATCTACTACTTTGATTAGAAGTTAAAGGTATCTCATTTTTATCCAAGGTTTCTTGAATGCCTTCTAATAAAATACTTCGAATGTCCAGCGTATTTGCTGGGGGCAAATGTAACGGAACCTGAATAATCTTTTCTAGAAATGATTGTCCCAAATGATATCCACTGCTGCCATTAGCATACTGGTTTGATAACGCTTCAGTAACTATCTCTTCGTCGAATGCTAGCACATAGGAGATGCTAGGAAAATCAGCTATTAACTTTACTAATTTAAATACTGAATATATATCTTTATTATCTAATCGATCCAAATCATCTATAAGTACAATGATTTTTTTCTTTTCTAACTCAATTTGTTCTGCAATATCTTTTTTAATTTTATTGATATCCGTTTTTTCTGATTTATTATTTAAGAAATCTTTAAAAGAAAAAGTAACTGCACCCATTCTCAAAGTTAGGGATGTAATTTTATGCGAATAAGTCTTAATATTAGATATTAATTTACTCTTTTCCCCTGAGAAATTTTCTTCTACTCCTATAATTAGTGTATTAAAAAATTGTAAAACAAGCTGTTCTTCATTCTCAAAATACCATGGATTAAACGAAATGGTAATTACATCATTCTCTTTTTTTATACGTTGTTTCATTAAATTTAAAACCGATGTTTTACCAGTTCCCCATTTTCCATAAAGACCAATAACAATACTTTCTTTTTCCATTCTAGTATTAATAATATCTGTTAATCTGTCAGTAAAATGGGATCGTTCTAGTTTGTCTTCTGCTGCCACATTTATGGGGGTATCAGGATAAAGTATAGATTTTTCCTGATTTACTTTTTTCTTTTTCTTGTCCCCTATATATCTAACTAAATTTATTACACAATAAATCACCAGCATCACTAGCCATAAAATTTTAGTTGCAGGTATAATAAAATTCCCTGTTGAAACATCAAATTTTGTTAAAAGAAAATAAACAAAGCCGCTTAGAAGTATAGCAATAATCCAATTATCTATTTTGAAAGTGAATATTGGATATTTCATGATCCTGCTAATAAATTTATTCCGTTTTACTGCATATAAAAAGAAGATACCAATTGTAATTATAATTGGTATACAGAACCAATATAAGCTTATTATATTTAATGATATATACTGTTCTATTACCATTATAGAGATAAATTTCTCAAGTAACCCTATTATCAGTAATAATATAGATACTTTAAAAAGAATAACGATGATTTTTTCTATTGCTTTATTTAACATAATAGACGTACATTCTCCCTCCGTCGTTATAAGTGAATTTGATTATTGTATTAATAAAAATTATACTACATGCAAGGGATAAATTAATAATATGAAAAATATATTAAAAGAGCCATCGTTATTAATATAATTATGGATAACTTCTTCTGCTACGTTCTTTTTGTTCTGATTCTCTTGCGTTTTTACGCCACTTTAAATGATCTAAACATGATTATAGTAATTCATTTCTATAATAAATTTCTTCAAGTAACGGGGGCTTTAGTAAAAGAAGAAAGGGTTCTACATATTAGATATGACTAATATGTAGAACCCTTTAGTTTTTCTATCTTTTTTTAAATTAGGTCTTGATAAATTTTGTGTAACCAGCTCTATTATTATTTCGTAGAAATCATTTTTTGGATTTCTTTCATTGGACGGAGCCAGTTTTGAGACATCATTTGTTCCATTTGTTTTTCGTCCTGCTTTTGTAGTGCTTGAATTATAGAGTGATGTTCTTCAATAGATTGACTTGCAGGAACAAAGTTTTGGAAAAACAAATATTCAAGGCGTAAAACGTGAAGTTGCGTATTTTCTAGAAAAGGTTCAATATATGGATTTTTAGCAATAGAAGTAATTGTATTGTGAAATTGAATATCTAGTTCTAAAGCTCGTTTCGAATTTTTTTCATTTATAGATTGTTGAAAATCAGCATTTATAAATGAAAGTTGTTGTATATCAGTTTCTGTAATTCGTTGAAGTGCTTGCTTTCCTATAATAGAGTGAAGACCAGCCATCGTTTCATAAATGATAGATACATCGTCTAACTTAATAGGAGCGATTTTCGTTTTTTGCCCAGGTACCATTTCCACTAATCCAGAAAGCTCTAATATTTGAAGTGCTTCTCTTACAGGTGTTCTGCTTACTCCTAAAGCTTCAGCCAATTCCACATCATTAATTTTTTCATCAGGTTGTAAAACACCTTCAATAATCCAATCTTGTAGTTGATTTAAAACGAGTGATTTTGCTGAAACTCTTCCTGGTTTTTTATAATTTTGAGGAACAGGCATAGGAAATTCAATCCTTTCATTGTATATTTTTCTTTTTCGCATTAACCAGCTTTAATTTCGGTTTTCCTTCATCCGGTTTTTGGCTTAATCTGAGCACCATTACAATGACACAAAAAGCACCTATTAACTGAAAAGATTGAAATGGTACGTGCAAAATAAGCACAGAAGAAATAATAGCTGCGAGCGGTTCTGTGCAACCAAATAATGTTGTTTCTTTCGGAGTAAGGTATCGTATGCTGTCTAAGTATAAATAAAACGCGATAAGTGTTCCGAAAATGACTACAAATATAATAAGGGGGAGGGTATTTAATTTTACGTATTTTGTCGTTGATAATAAAATGAATTCATTTGTGGAAATAAAGTGTAAAATCGTTACACCAATTCCCCCAATGACCATGCCCCATCCAACGATAACGGATGAAGACCACTTTTCTAACAATTCTTTTGAATACAAACTATAAAATGCAAGGGATAGTCCAGATAAAATGCCCCAAATGATAGCTGGTGTAGAAACAGCTAAGTTATGAACAGAACCGTTTGTTAGTAAGAGAAAAGTTCCTACTAATGAGAGGGAAATTGAAATAAAATCAATTTTTGATGGACGAACGTTCCATCTGAAAAGTAAGTATACAGTGATAAATATAGGGGCTAAATATTGTAATAATGTTGCAACGGCAGCATTTCCTTCTTTAATAGAAGCGAAGTACGTGTACTGTACAGCAAGCATGCCTAATAGACCGAACAAAATCATCTTATTTGCATCAGACTTTTGTTTCCAAATGCCGAATATCTCTTTTTTTCTCGTTCCGAATGATGACATAATGAGCAGAATAGCACCGGATATAAGCAAACGAATCGTAACTAACCATTCAGTAGAAACGTTTTCATATTGAAAAAGTTGTTGCGCAGCTGTTCCGGATAAACCCCATAAACAAGCGCCGATTATGACCATTATAATTCCTTTTAATCGATTTGGATCCATAAGGTTTATAGCCCTCCTTTCCGAAAAATATATTGTATACAATATGCAATATATCACAGAACGGATTATTAATAAAATGAAAATTCTAATTAAAAATAAAATTGTTTATTAAGAACGATAATCCCTTTTTGTGTATGGTAAAATTTGTTGAGAGGGTGGTGTTGAAATGTTAGCAGGGTTTTTGATTTGTTTAGTTGTCGGATTACTTATCATATTTTTAGGATATCAAATACACGTGAAAAAGAGATTGTTTCTGTTGGCAGGTTATCAAGAAGAAATGTTTATTGGAGATAAAAATAAATTAGCGAAACTTTCAGGAGTGTTTTCCTATATAGTCGGAGTTGCCACAATAATATTACCGTTTGGCTTAGAAAAAATAGGTGATGTAGTTGGTGCCGTATATGCTGTATTAGTTGTTTTAGGCACAATTGTATTTCTTATTAAAGTAAGTCTGTTAAATAAGAGTACTACAAAGTGAAAAAAGGCTTCATTCTACGGAAGCCTTTTTATTTTTGGTTATGAAGTGTAAGTAAAAGCTGGAATAGGATCAACAAATATATTCCAATCTTGCTTCATTTCTTTTTCTGTTAATAGGCAACGATCTAATGATTGTTCAATAATAGAACGATTCATTTCAATTCCGATAAATACGAGTTCAGTTATTCGATCTCCGTATCGGTCATCCCAGTTTTTCAACACTTCTGGTTCTTCTGTAATCAATTGATTTTTTTCAGCCTCAGGTAATGCTGCAATCCATTCACCAGCACCTTGTATTGTAATAGAGGAACCTGCTTGAGATAGAAGTCCTATCATATTATTGCGAGATGCGAGCCAGAAAAATCCTTTCGCTCTTACAACATCTAAAGGCCATTTTTCTAGCCAATTCATAAGGCGTTCAGGGTGGAAAGGATGTTTACGACGGTACACAAAGGAATTGATACCGTATTCTTCCGTTTCTGGTGTATGGTGTTCACTATTTAACTCTTGAATCCATCCCGCTGATTGACTGGCTTCTTCATAATTAAATAAATTAGTGTTTAAAATTTCTTGTAATGGTACTTGGCTAAATGAAGACTCAATAATTTTTGCACCGGGATTTAATTTCTTTAGTAAATGACGAAGTTCTATCATATCTTCTTTTTCTAGTAAATCAATTTTATTAAGAACAATTACATTTGCAAACTCAATTTGATCTACTAATAAATCAATAACTTCTCGAGTATCATTTTCATCGATTGCCTGTTTACGGTCTAATAAACTTTCTCCATCTGCAAAGTCATCCCAAAATCTATTGGCATCTACAACTGTAACCATCGTATCGAGACGACAATTTCTCGTTAAATCAATGTTAAGAACTTCGTCTGTATAAGTAAACGTTTGGGCAACTGGAATAGGCTCACTTATACCAGAAGATTCAATCACAATATAGTCAATATCACCGTTTTCAACAAGGCGATTCACCTCTATTATTAAATCTTCTCGTAGTGTACAGCAAATACACCCATTTTGAATTTCTACTAATTTTTCCTCCGTACGTGAAAAACCGCCCTTTTTGATAAGAGAAGCGTCAATATTTACTTCACTCATATCATTAACGATAAGAGCTACTTTTAAGTCGCTCTTATTAGTCAAAATATGATGCAGTAAAGTAGTTTTTCCGGCTCCTAAAAACCCACTTAATACAGTAATAGGTATTTTTTTCATTAAATAATCCCTCTTTCTTAAATCGTAATGATTACGTTTTATGATAATTGATGTGAAAGAAAAAATCAACAATAAATCATAATGATTACGATTTAAGAATAGAAATAGACTATAAAATTTGTGTTGTAGTAGTATAGGGCATTTGGACAAGCATACGGTTAAATATAAATAAAATGGAGGCGAGAATGTTGGTATTTAATAGAGTTTCAAAAGAATTAATAGGAATAGCTCTTATTGCTGTTTTTCTCTTTTTATTATTTTTTGTGGATTTTACAAGTCTAGCAAATTTGCACAAAAGTATTCCACAAGAATGGCTGAATGTGAATTCGGTGTTTTTAAGTATTTTTTTTGAAGCAGTACCCTTTATTTTATTAGGGGTAATTGTTTCTTCTCTCATTCAAGTGTTTGTGACAGAAGATATGATTCAAAAAGTAATGCCGAGATCTCCTATTGTTGCGATGATTCCAGCGGTATTTGTCGGGATCGTTTTTCCAATGTGTGAATGTGTTATTATCCCGATTGTAAGAAGACTCATTCAAAAGGGACTACCTCTTCATGTGGGAATTGTCATTTTACTGAGCGCGCCTATTATGAATCCGGTTGTTCTATTATCTACCTTATATGCGTTTCAAAAAAATGATGTCATTGTATATGCTCGTTTTGGTATAACAATTCTTGTTGCACTATTAATAGGTCTAATTGTGTATTATTTCTATCGCGGGAAAAATGTTTTAAAAGATATAGAAATTCCAGTTCAGAAAAGACAAAAAAGGGGCTGGAGGGATGTTGTAAATCACACTGTTGATGAGTTTTTTGATACTGGTAAGTATTTATTAATTGGAGCTTGTTTAGCGAGTGTATTCCAAACATTTTTTGATCGGAATGTACTTGATACAGTAGCACATAACGAAGTGATTTCCCCAATTATTATGATGGGATTTGGCTATGTTTTATCAATTTGTTCAGCAGCCGATGCGTTTATAGCGGCATCATTTGGACATGTTTTCTCAGTAAAAGCGCTTCTCGCATTTCTTGTGTTCGGGCCTATGCTCGATATGAAAAATACGTTAATGCTATTTGCATATTTTCAAAAGAGATTTGTATTCTTTTTGATTGGAATTGTCATTTTATCGGTGTATACCATCTTGCAAATCACAATGTTATAGGAGGTGAGAAAGAATGGAGAAAGAGGAGCAGCAGGCATATCATCGCTATATTCGTGGAATTATTTTAATTGGTTTAGCAATGCTCTTATTTAAACTACTTGTAACAGGAAATATTTATAATTTTATCGCTCCAAAAATGATTAAATTTACGTATATAGCTTTTGTTGTAATTTTATTTCTTGGTTCCTTACAAGTTTGGGGATGTGGCAGAGAGGGACAAGATGAATGTAAGTGTTGTAAGCATCATACGACATCAAAATTAAGAATGAAAAATTATTTTGTATATGTTTTATTGGTTGTTCCAATTATTAGCGCTTTTCTATTTTCAAGTGTAACAATAGACGGAAGTTTAGCGGCAAAAAGGGGCATGAATCAAAGTGCACAGGCGATAAGTATGGAAAAGAACGAAAAAGAGGGAAGACAGGTAAATTCTGATTGGCGAGAAATATTAGTTGAACAAGGTGAAACCTCGAATTTACCAACGACTTATCAATCGGAAGAGCAATTAGCAAAAAGTATGTTAGGGCAGCGCAAAATACAAGTAGAGGATAAGGATTATGTTCAAACAATGAATATAATTGGCCAAGATGTTAATGGGTTTAAAGGGAAAGAAATTACATTCTCAGGGTTTATATATAATGATAAAGATGTGACGGGTAGTAAAGCGGTAGTGGCTCGATACGGCATAACTTGTTGCATTGCGGATGCATCAGTCTGGGGGATGATTGTTACGGGAGAAAATGTTGAAAAAATTCCAGAAGAAACATGGGTGAAAATAACAGGTTTATTAGATAAAACGACATATAAAAGTACACTCTTTCCACTTGTAAAAGTAAGCAAAGTGGAGAAAATTAATAAGCCAACAGATCCATATGTATATGATGCTTTACCTCAATAAGAAAGAATTAGTTCTTTATATTTTCATGAAATAGAATCATAATCGCGACGACAAAAAAATAAAGATAAGAGTAATTTGGTTTGTTAAAAATATGTGTATAAGGAGATATGAGATGAACTGGATTACTCATAAACCATCGTTTGAATTTGATAATTTTAGTCATATTATTCGATCGCAATCTGCGTGGAGTGGACATTTAGATCTCGCATATGATTTAGTACGATTTGAATAGCCAGAAACTTTAGTTGAGTTAGGCACACATTTAGGTGCTTCCTTTTTTAGT
Organism: Bacillus cereus group sp. MYBK30-2; assembly: GCF_051915945.1. Taxonomy (NCBI): domain Bacteria; kingdom Bacillati; phylum Bacillota; class Bacilli; order Caryophanales; family Bacillaceae; genus Bacillus; species Bacillus cereus group sp. MYBK30-2. The sequence continues at coordinate 1,299,852 of NZ_JBQAFR010000001.1, read as the reverse complement.
TTTTGCCAGGGGGTAAAAGACGGAGGATTATTTCCAAAAGGCTGTAGTGAAAAATTTTCGGAGATACTTAAAAATAAAGAAGAAATACAAAATAGATATAAATAAAAGAGGGGCATGCATCTGTTAAATGATGCGTGCTCTTTTTGTTATGGGGAAATATAGTACTACATATGGGTTGAAGGCAGTAGTAAAAAGTTATTATTTGGTAATTATTTCTAAATAAATAAAAATACAACATTTTTTATATTTTTCATTGCGAAAAGAGCCATCTACTTTTACAATAGAAAGGGTTGTGAATATATTATACTGGAAAAATAAATCGAAATAATATGAAAATTTTGTTTTGTCTTCGCTAATTGTATACTACATACACGTGAGACTGCATACATCATGTTATCGACTTGTAAGGAGAGAAAAAAATGAAAAGTGTAAGATTACCATCGATGCTAGAAATTATTATTCTTTTATTCCTATTTCTTGCTGTCGTCTTTTCCTTCCAAACGATTTTTGATCTCCCAATTCAATTAGCGCTATTTATTTCATGGTTTTTAGTTATTGCGCTTGGATTAAGATTAGGATTTCGTTATCAAGAATTGCAAGATGCAATTACGAAAGGGATTTCTAATGGATTAGAAGCAATTCTTATTTTAGTTGCAGTTGGGGCTTTAATTGGAACGTGGATTGCTGGTGGGGTTGTACCTACTTTAATTTATTATGGATTAGAATTCATTCACCCTAGCATATTCTTATTGGCAACTTTAATTATTTGTTCAATTACGTCTATCGCGACAGGAACATCATGGGGAACGGTTGGAACAGCGGGTATTGCTATGATGGCGATTGGTGAAGGGCTTGGATTACCACTTCCGCTTGTAGCTGGTGCAGTCCTTTCAGGAGCTTATTTCGGGGATAAATTATCACCACTTTCTGATAGTACAGTTCTTGCAGCTTCTATGGCGAAAGTAGATGTTATTGCTCACGTTCGAGCTATGCTCGTATTAGACGTTCCGGCGTATATTATTACCAGTATTATGTTTACTGTTGCTGGATGGATGTATGGCGGTGATAATGTAGATTTAAATAGAGTAGAGTTTTTAAAAGAAGCTTTATTAAAGCAATTTGATATTAAAATATGGATGCTTGTTCCAGCGGTAATCGTTATTGTGCTATTGGCGATGAAGAAACCATCTATGCCAACAATTGCTATGGGAGCATTAATTGGTGCAATTTGGGCAACTCTTTTCCAAGGAATGCACTTTGGAGAGGCAATTGGAACAGCATATAACGGATTCTCAATTCAATCTGGTGTTGAGTTTGTCGATAAGTTATTAAACCGTGGTGGAATTAATGGTATGCTTGGTTCAGTAGCCGTTATTATTTTCGGCTTAGGTTTTGGTGGATTACTTGAAAAGCTAGGTGTTTTAAAAGTAATCGTATCGAAATTTGAGAAGAAATTGAATTCTGCAGGTAATGTAACATTGTCTACTTTAATCGTTGCGTTTTTAGCTAACATATTTGGTTGTGCGATGTACGTATCACTTATTTTAACACCAAAAATTATGGAAGATAGCTATGACAAATTAAAAATAGACCGCCGCGTATTAGCGCGTAATTCAGAAGTAGGTGGAACGTTAACTTCTGGTATGGTTCCGTGGTCTGATAATGGTATTTTTATGGCTGGTATTTTAGGTGTCGCAACGTTCTCATACGTTCCGTTTATGTGGCTAAGTTTCGTATCACTTATTTTAGCAGTTATTTACGGATATACAGGCAAGTTTATTTGGTATGTAGATGACGTTGAAAAAGGAAAGCAAGTATCGTAAAAAAATACCTTCTGCCATCGCAGGAGGTATTTTTTTTATGTATGGATGAGAATTCTTATCATTCAAACGAAAGTCTGTTAAAATAAGAAATGTAAGTATTTTATTTTCAAGGGGATGAAAAAATGGAGTACAGAATTGAAAGAGATACATTAGGAGAAATGAAAGTTCCAGCTGATAAATTATGGGCAGCACAAACGCAACGTAGTAAGGAAAATTTTCCAATTGGAACAGAGCATATGCCGCTTGAAATTGTAAAAGCATTTGCGATTTTAAAGAAGAGTGCAGCGCTTAGTAATCAAAAATTAGGGAAGTTATCAGAAGAGAAAGCGCAAGCAATTGTGGAAGCTGCTGATGAAGTTATCGTAGGGAAATGGAATGAACATTTTCCACTTGTAGTCTGGCAAACAGGTAGTGGTACACAATCGAATATGAATGTGAATGAAGTAATTGCAAATCGTGGAAATCAAATTTTGAAAGAAAAGGGATCTGACGTACATATTCATCCGAATGATGATGTGAATATGTCTCAAAGTTCAAATGATACATTCCCAACGGCGCTTCATGTAGCGTGTGTAATTGCGGTAGAAAATCATGTATTACCAGCTATTACGAAATTAAAAGAAACGTTAGCAGAAAAAGTAACTGCATTTGAACATATTATTAAAATTGGTCGTACGCATTTACAAGACGCAACACCGTTAACGTTAGGGCAAGAAATTAGCGGTTGGCACCGTATGCTTGAAAAAACAGAGCGTATGATTGCAGATAGCAATACATATATGAAAGAATTAGCAATTGGTGGTACGGCAGTTGGAACAGGAATTAATGCGCATCCTAAATTTGGCGAGATGGTAGCAGCAGAAATTAGTCAATTTACAGGTAAACAATTTGTGTCTGCATCAAATAAGTTTCATGCGCTAACGAGTCATGATGAAGTTGTATTTACACATGGAGCATTAAAAGCATTAGCGGCTGATTTAATGAAGATTGCTAACGATGTGCGCTGGCTTGCAAGTGGTCCACGTAGTGGTCTTGGGGAAATTACTATTCCTGCAAACGAGCCAGGAAGCTCTATTATGCCAGGTAAAGTAAATCCAACGCAAAGTGAAGCGTTAACAATGGTTGTCGCACAAGTTATGGGGAATGACGCAACAATCGGATTTGCTGCGAGCCAAGGTAACTTTGAGTTAAATGTATTTAAACCAGTTATTGCTTATAACTTCTTGCAATCTGCTCATTTATTAGCTGATGCGATTGTTTCATTCAATGACAAATGTGCAGTTGGTATTGAAGCAGATGAAGAAGTAATTAATGAAAATGTAAATCGTTCATTGATGCTTGTAACAGCGCTAAACCCACATATCGGATATGAAAATGCAGCGAAAATTGCAAAGCATGCTCATAAAGATGGATTAACTTTGAAAGAAGCAGCACTGCAATCGGGATTACTAACAGAAGAGCAATTTGATGAAATTGTAGATCCGAAAAAAATGATTGCTCCGAAAGAATAATGGAAGAGGCCAAGGTTCTTAGTTTAGAATCTTGGCATTTTTTATTGTATTTCAGTTTTTAATTGCTTGCGGAAAGGTAAATACGTTTAGTGGGTCATATTTTTTATTTATTTTTCTTAATTTGTTTGCATGTGTTCCGTAGTAAGCAGTCATGTAATCTTGTAAACGACTGTACGGAAAGTTGACAAATGAGCCTTCTGTTATGGATTCTATATGTTCAAATCGTTTTTCAAACCATTGTACATTATCTTTTTTAAAGATTGGATCTTCCCATATAGATTGAAGCCCGATAATATAATAGGCATCTCGGTAATAAAAAGCAGTTTCATCTTTATTTATGTCTTTTACTTTCCCCCCTAGCGGATAGAGGTTTATCGCTGCAAAAACACTGCCGGTCGCTCTTTTTTGAATAAGACTAATGATTTGTTCTATTTCTTCCTCATTATATTGTTTCTGCACGAATCGTGCTGTAGATTTAAATTGTTCAGAGGGTGGATATGAAGACTGTACGATTTCCATTGCCTCGAGAAAGCTAATATATTGTAAATTTGTTGTTACACCGTCTATATGAAGTAAATCTTGTAAAATGATATTAGCATCTTCTGGTGTCCCGTAAAATAAACCTCGTCCATATATTGCTAGTCCTTCTGTAGCTGAATTATATATACTTGCACCAATAGTCATCTTATTATTTAAATCTACTAACCAATTTTGCCATACATGAAGAAATTCCTTTTGGATGTTTACTGAAGCATTTGGCCAATATAGTTCAACTAAAGTAACTTTATCAACTTTTGGAGGGAGCTTAAAAGTTAGCGAAACGACAATGCCAAAGTTTCCGCCACCCGCGCCGCGGCAAGCCCAAAATAAATCTTTATGGCAAGATTCATTAGCTGTAATTAAGCTACCTGTATAGTCAATCAATTCTAGCTCAATTAAATTGTCGCAGCCAAGGCCGAAATATCTACTAGAGTAGCCCCAACCGCCGCCTAACGTATATCCACTTACTCCAACAGTTGGACAAGTTCCTCCTGGAAATGGGTAACCTTTTGAAGAAATAAAGTCATAGACTTGCTTATTTTGAGCACCTCCTTGAATTTTTATTGTATTTTTATCTTGATTAAACTGGATGCAGTTCATTCTACTTATATCGATTACAAGGACGTTGTTGCCGATAGAATACCCTTCGTAATGGTGCCCGCCAGACCGAATGCGAATAGCAATTTCATTTTCTCTTGCCCAAATAATTGCATTACTAACATCCCATTTTGTATAGCAATAAACAATAGCTAAAGGGAATTTTTGAACAGCACGATTCCATTCTTGTCTAGCTTCTTCATATTCATAATCATATCGTGTAATAATTTCACCTGTTAATCCTTCATAACTTAACTCATACATGATAAGCACCTTTCATTCGTTTAGAGTAAGAGTTCGCTTTTTTAGAAATAGTGTATGTTCGTATTGTTTGTTGGTGATGGAAAGATAGAGATATCTTTTTGGAATAAAAATAGGCTAACTTAGAAATTAGTTAGCCTGAGCGATTAATATGTAAATAGTATGAATTAGTGGGGGATCAATCGATTACTTTCATATGTGGGCAGTTCTCTTTTAAGTATGAAATGAATTGTTCCTCTTCTTGCGGTACAAAAGATGTTACTGAATCGAATAGATTATAATAAATTTCTAATTGTTGTCTTGTCCATTTTTCGGAATAAAGTTTTTTACCAGAGTATTTAATGTGACGTATATCTTCAAACGGAATTTCAGTGCGGAGAATGAACCCATGTTTAATAACAAGAGAAGATTGCGTTATTTTGTAATGAGAAAAATAGAAAGAAGAGAGATTCACGATATTTAAGAGCATCATGAGTGTGAAAAAAATTGAATTCTCATTTTGAAAGAAAAGAGAAATAAAAAAAACAACTATAAACAATGAAATTAAAATGATATGAAATGGATTTTTTTTTGCTTTAAATTTCAAGTAAATCACCTCGGTATACCAGTTATTAAAATAATTAAATCACAATATAATAATGAAACGTAAAAATATGCAATATTGCATATTTTTACGTTTCATTATTCGTGTAAACTTTTTTGATGGGATAAATTTAAATGAAGTTTTTCAACAGTGGAGTTGCATAAAATGACTTGCAGAAAAAGAGTTAAAGTAATAGTCATAATTAGTTGTACGATAATCATTAGTGGTTGTTCAAATAGATTTGTTGAGGATGAAAATGGAAAACATGTATTTGTACAAGCGAGTAAAGTTTTAGTAGAGGTTGTTTATAAAATATATAAGAGGTAAAAAGGTGTTTCCGCATATGGAAATACCTTTTTTGTAGTTAAAATTGAGTGCTGGAAGGATCTTGAATAGTAGTCATGTTTTGTTTCACATTCCATAATAATTAGTTTGTAAAATACATTCGCTTTTCGGTGTGATAAGTCCTTTTTGTATCTTTGAATAGATATTTCTATAAAAGTTTATAAAATAGGTAAACGGAATGTTGAAATGTTTATTTTCATTGTGTTAAGATGATGAAGTGATAATAAACGATATTATAATTTGTTTGTTTTTAAATAAACCTTTTGGAGGAATGTTTAGTATGGGTGATATTTCAGAGAAGTTTTGGGATGCGTCGGTAGGGGAATTGAAGAAAGGGTATGTGTTTGATACGGAAGCAGAAGAATATATTTGCTTAGCTTGCGGAGAGACATTTATAAAAGGGGTTATTTATCAAGATAATCAAGTTTTGTATGAAGCAGAGAAGTTTGTACAGTTGCATATTCAAAACGAGCATACGTCTATGTTTGATTATTTATTAAATCTAGATAAGAAGTTTACAGGTTTAACCGATTTGCAAAAGAAAATGGTTCAATTCTTCCATATGGGACTTAATGATAAAGAAATTGTAAAAGAGATGGATGGTGGGAGCACATCAACAATCCGTAATCATAGATTTACATTACGGGAGAAGATGAAGCAAGCAAAAGTATTTTTAGCATTAATGGAATTATCAGAAGAAAAATCAAAAGTTCAATCTAAATTTGTTCCGATTCATAGAACAGCTACGATGGTAGACGATCGCTACAATATTACAGAAGAAGAAAATGATGAAGTGTTAAAAGCGCATTTTATAGAAGGATTAGATGGACCACTGTCTAAATTTCCTAAAAAGCAAAAACGTAAATTAATTATATTGCGTCATTTAGTGAGAAAGTTTGATAGTAATAAAAAGTATACTGAAAAAGAAGTAAATGCAGTCTTAGAAAATGTATATCCGGATTTTGTGACTTTAAGAAGATATTTAATTGAATATGGTTTTATAGATAGAACAGCTGATGGAAGCCAATATTGGGTGAAATTATAAGAAATAGAGAAGGAAAATGAATAGAAGCACATAATTAAAACAACTATACAAAGAGATAAAAGTTAAAGAGAGTGTATGAAGTGATTAGTAAGAGTAGGATTTGAAGTGTTAGAGGTTAGTATTTTAATGAGTAGACAGAATTGAAAAATTTGAAGAGAAATGGTTGGTGCAATTTCAACCATGTGGAGCACGGATATGGCCGTGTGATCTCGAATTAAAAGGAGAAATGAAATTTGAAACCACCTACAGATAACAATAAAGAAGGTGTAGAGTCACAGAAGTCAGAAAAGGAAAATAAACCGATATGGAAATCGATGTCCATGTTTTTAGTTCCGTTACTATTAAGTAATGTATTACAATCAGTAGGACAATTATTTGGTATGGTAGTAGTAGGAAGATGGCTTGGTGTAAATGATTTAGCAGCTATATCGGCATTCTTCCCGTTATTTTTCCTACTCGTTTCATTTGTAATTGGAATTGGTTCTGGTAGTTCTATTTTAATCGGTCAGGCGTTTGGTGCTAAAAATGAAGAACGTTTAAAAGCTATCGTTGGTACGACGCTTACGTTTACTTTTATTATCGGAGTCGTATTGGCGATAGTAGGAAGTGTGTTTGCACTGGATATTATGCGCATTATGGGAACACCAGAAAATATTATTGATATAAGTGTGCATTATGCGCGTATTTTATTTATATCTATGCCAGTTTTATTTTTATATTTTGCGTATACAACTTTTATGCGAGGGACGGGAGATTCCAAAACACCATTTTACTTTTTAATAGTTAGTACAGCACTAAATATGTTATTATTACCGATCCTTATTTTTGGTTGGTTAGGACTTCCGAAATTAGATGTTTACGGAGCAGCCTATGCTTCGGTTATATCTACAGTAATTACTTTTATTGTCATGCTAATGTATTTAAAGAAGAAAAATCATCCACTACAATTAGATAGGACAGTAAGAAAATATCTTCGTATGGACTGGGAGTTATTAAAGTTATTGTTATGCCTCGGTATTCCAGCGAGTATTAATATGATATTAGTTTCATTATCAGAAATCGCGGTAATCGCATTTGTAAACCGATATGGTTCAGATGCAACAGCGGCGTATGGCGTTGTGAACCAAGTTGCAAGTTATGTACAAATGCCAGCGGTTAGCCTCGGTATTACAGTATCAATTTTTGCAGCGCAATCAATTGGTGCGAACCAATTTGGTCGATTGCAGAAAGTTGTTAAGGCCGGAATTATTATGAATTACATCATTGGCGGTGTATTAATATCTCTTATTTATTTGTTCTCAAGAGATATTCTAGCACTATTTTTAACGAGTCCAAATACAATTGAAATTGCTCATAGCCTAATCATGATTACATTATGGAGTTACTTAATTTTCGGTCATGCACAAATTATTAGTGCGACAATGCGAGCAAGTGGTACAGTACTATGGCCAACTGTAATCGGTGTTGTATCAATTTGGCTTGTTGAAGTACCTGTGGCGTATTATCTTTCTTACCATACGAGCCTTGGCATAGAAGGGATATGGATTGGGTATCCGGCTGCATTCATCGTCAGCTTAATATTACAGTATGCATATTATAAGCTTTCATGGCAGAAGAAACGAATTACACGATTAGTAAGTTAGAAGATGAAAATGAGGTGATGCCCTTTTGATTTCGTGCAATAGTAAATGGAATTATATCAATAATTTTTCGAATATATCTATCATAACTTGCAATATATCGGCAATTAGACAAAGTATATCGCTTTACCAACAAATACTGACAATAGTAACAAGGCTATAAAAAGAAGAGGCGGTGCCAAAATATCATTTGGCACCGCCTCATTTTTTGTTAGTAAATGTCTATAAATAACTTTTCAAAGTTATGTCAAAATGTTGTCTAATGAGTTTTCCATTATTCATATAAAACTCCCAAGCTTTCTCTGGTTCACCGATAATTTCAAATGAATCTTCTGTAATATATAAAGCGCAATTATCTTCTAATGCAATGCCCTCTATATGACCTTGGTGAGTTTGTAAAAACGTATGGAAGGCATTCATTCTATTTAATTGATTGTAATGGGGGCAAAATCTTTTGTTAACAATACTCCAGCCACTACTTTCTATATAACCAGAACCTTCATAATCTGAACGGATGCTAGATGTGAACCAGCACATAGCACCGGCACTACATCCTGCAATAAGTGTTCCATGTTGTAAAGCAAATAGTAACTTTTCATCTAGTTTATGTTCTTTCCATTGTTCCAGCATTTGAACGTAATTCCCACCGCCAAGATAAATTAAATCGGCAGAATGAATCATCTCATCTATTTCGTATTTAGTAGGTGTTTCGTTTATAATACGTAAAATTTGAACTTCACAATGTAATTGCTTTTCAAACGTTTCTAAAAATAATTTTATATAGTTTTCATCATCATGACTAGCTGTTGGAATAAATAATACTTTTGGGTATTGTTTATTTGTTAATTTTATAAGTCGTTCATTAATATGCAAGTGATTTGAATCTTGTAAATCACCGCCACCAATGACAGCTAATTTCATAGGAAAGCACCACCTAATAATATTTGTTATGTAAAAATTCGATAGCGGGGAGTTACATTCCTTCTGTGATTTAATGAATTAACAAGTGGAATGAATAATAAAAAATACAGTTTAAAATATATTGAAATAGTAAGGGCTGTCGGTAGCTGTAGATAGCAAGGGATTAGAAGCAGTTTATTGATATATAATACTGGATACTATCGTTTCAAAGTATGGAAGTAATATGGTTAAATGAATATAACGACGTATTAATTAATATTGAATGAGTTTTTATAGTTAAAAGGTGCGGGGAATACCAGAGAATTTACAAAAGTGGCTTTTACTTTTTATAGGAACTTATTTTATAATATGGTAAAGTTATATCAATATATTTATTTGGTATGAAATGAAAAGAGGGAGCGTGAAAAAGTGGATTTTCGATTTGAATTTACAACAAAACTGAGAGAATATTTAGATGATGAGAAGGATGAAAAAATAATAAAGGATGGACACAGAGATATAATTTTTCAGTATTTATATCCTTTAGAGAGTGAAATTGGCTTTGTTAAAAATCCTAATTTTACTTTTTTGGCATCAGGAAGACGTTCACATATAGTATTAGAAAATATTGAATTTAAAACAGAAGTAAATGTAGAAAGTAATGTAATTGAAATTACAAAAATAGTGGATAACGTCGTTATTCCATTGGATACTATCGTAGCAAAGGATCGGGAATTATTTGCACTAGGGCGTAATGAAAAATTTAGTGTGCAAATATTAGAATATTATCTCTTTGAGACATTTGGTAAGAAGTTAGGTTTACAATAACAACTATGTTGGCAGAAGATTAAGGTTTACAATGAACCTAACACGGTACAGGCTAATAATTAGTGGAAATTGGTAAAAAGCTAATTAAAAGTATCGTTTTACATCATTCATGTTTGACCTTTTATTTATTTCGTACTACAATCTGTAGTGTGAAAGGAGTTATAATATGTTTACTCAAAACTACAAGTTAAATGAGCAAGGATTAAATCACTTTTTCGGACCGCTTGAAGCGAAAATTATGGAAATTGTTTGGTCTACTCAAGGTATTACTATTAAAGAAGTACAGCAAAAATTAAGTGAAGAATCCCCGGTGAATTTTAATACTGTAATGACAGTTATGAACAGATTAGTAGAGAAAGCACATTTAGAAAAACATATTGTGAAAAGAAGTGGTATATATCGTGCTGCACAAACGAAAAAAGAATTTTTATCTAATCAAACGAAGAAAATGACACAGGAATTAATGGGTGAATTTGGAGATCTTGTTGTGAACCATATGATAGATGAGTTAGAGCAAGCTGATCCGTCTTTAATAAAAAGGTTAGAAGAGAAATTAAATCAGCTAAAAAAAGAGGACCGATAACATGAAGTGGCAAATGCGTAAAATCGTTTTGTTAGCAGTGAGTATTAGTGTTCTTTTTTTTAGTATGTTAGTATACTACGTCACATACCCATTTCTTTTTCAAAATAAAGCATTTTTTCTTTCACAGTTTTGTTTATTTGAATTGCAAAAGCATATGAGGGAACTATCAATACTCCGCATTATGATGGCTGGATTACTGTTATTTACTGTATTCATTATAAGTAAAAGAATTTGGAAGCAGTTTTTTTATAGTAAAAGATTGAAGAAAAATCTCGTGTCTATTACAAGAAAAGGAAAGCGAGTATACGTATTATCGACGTTACAGATTACAGCATTTACAATTGGGTTATTTCGACCGAAAATTGTAATTTCAGAAGGGATGTTTCAGTCGTTTTCAGAGGAAGAAGTTGATGCGATTGTTTTACATGAGGAGTATCATCAAAAAAATCGAGATCCATTAAAATTATTTTTCTTTACACTGTTAGCAGAAGGAATGATGTATATTCCTATATTAAAAGGGATGCTACAGCGTTATCATGTGTATCAAGAGCTATCAGCTGATAAATATGCGATGCAAAAAATGAAATCTTCATTCGAGCTAGGTAGTGCGTTATTAAAATTAATTAAAATAAAGACGATGGAAAATAAATGTATTACAGCTTCATTTGCGAAAACCGCAATTAATTTACGGATCGAGCAAGTGTTGAATGAAAAAGTTGTTAAGCTCAATATACCATTACATACAAATTCAGTATATGTTACGTTAGGGCTATTTTGTATGTCGATTGTACTTATTGTCGGAGAGTGCATATAGCCTCTTTTTTTACTTGTTAGCACTACAAATCGTAGTGCAATGCGGAGGAATAAAATGAATGCAGCGGATCTAACAATTTGGCTAGTAGTAGGGGCAGGGGTACTTTCATTTATATCACCATGTTCTTTACCACTATATCCATCTTATTTATCATATATTACAGGATTTTAAAAATGAGGAGGCAGAAAAGTGAAGAAACTAATTGCTATCATATTAGCCGGGGCATTAATTTGGGCAGGAGTTAACTTTTATAATACTAAGAAAGAAGAAAAAGAAAGAAAAGCGAAACAAGCGGAGTTACAAGAGAAAGAAGTATTACCACAAGTGGGATTTAAAGCGCCGAACATAACATTAAAAGGATTAGATGGGAAGCTTTATTCGTTAAATGATGCAAAGGGAAAACCATATATTATTAATTTTTGGGCATCATGGTGTGGCCCATGTGAAATGGAGGCTCCTGACTTAGTTCGTTTGTATGATAAATATAAAAAGGATGTTGAAATCTTTGCGGTAAATGCAACTATCGGGGATCCAGTACAAGAAGCGAGCGCATTTGCAGATCGTCACGGATTTAAATTTTCTGTTCTATTAGATATGGATGGAGTAGCTGGAATCGATTATAAAGTATTCTCGTTACCAACGACATTTTTTGTTAATAAAGATGGAATTATAGTAGATCAAGCACGAGGGGTATTACCTCCAGATCAATTAGAAGAGAAGTTTAAGAAATTAATTGAGAATTAAGAGGGGATTTTATAGTGATGGAGTGGATAGTGAGGTTACAACCAGTATCGCTTATAATAGGAAGTCTATTTGGATTTATACTGATGAAACGAAAGATGAGGCACCAAAATGTATCATATGAAAAAATGATGGATGTTGTAACAAATGCTTTTCTTATCATCGTATTTGTATGGAAATTTGCACCGGCAATTTTAAATCCAGTATGGGCAATAGGATCGCCATTGCAAGCGTTATTAGCTGTAGGAAGTATTCAGCACATTATAGTGGGGTGCATAATTGCAAGTATATACATTGTTTGGAAAAGTAAAAAGAAGCAATTTTCGCTTCGTATTTTACTTGATGCATTGCCTTTTGGACTATGCATGAGTATTATTTTTTATTTTCTATTTCATCAAAAATTAGGTGTACAAACTACAGTGCCTTGGGGTGTGAAAATATATGAATCTAAATTTTTATATCATCCTATTTTCGTGTATGAAATTGTACTCGCACTTTGTATAATAGGCTCGTTATGGTTAAAGAATGAAAGATTAGGAAATAGAAAGAATATAAGCTTCTTTCTAATCTGTGAAGGAATAGCTCATATACTCCTTTCGCTAATTAGTGAACAAAACTCGATTCTATTGGGTCTGTCTATACAGCAAATAATGAGTTTTTGTGTTATTAGTTTAGGTATTTTGTTAGTGCCAAAAAAATAAAAATAGCCATGTACGGAGAGCATCCGTGCATGGCTATTTTTAATAGTTATTTTGTAATAGTTTGTTGTAAAAAGAGAATTATATTTCTCTCTTTACAAGTACAATTCAGAGGAGTATATTTACAGACAGAATAGCTCAATTTGTATTTGGCAGCCGAATATGTATCGCTTAATCCATTATGGAGCGGGGGAACCAAATTTGTACATATGGCACTAGGGGTGAATCCTTTTTATAGGTAGGGCTACTCTCAAGGTCCGAATCCGACAGCTAACCTCGTCAGCGTTTTGAGAGGGGGGGACTTGTGTATATAAAACACTAGGTGCAACCTAGTGTTTTCTTTTTTTATTCTCTTAGTAGCAAAAAATGAAAATATGTATTCTTAAAGAGAGGGAGAAAAGAATGAGCTGGTTTACAAGTCTAATTACAATTGGTCTATTCGTGTTAATCGCAAAACCTATGGGAGATTATTTATATAACGCTTTTCAAAAGCATCATTCATTTCAAAAAGTATTTGGACCGATAGAAACAGTATTATTTAAAGTGACTGGAGTTAAAGGTCATAGTCAAAGTGGTAAAAGATATATCTTTTGCTTATTAATGACGAATTTTTCTTTTATTGTAGTCGTATATGCTATTTTTAGGTTACAAGGAATATTGCCGTTAAACCCTAATCATTTTGAAGGATTAGAACCTACTTTAGCTTTTCATACAGCGATTACGTTTATGACGAATGCAAATTTACAACATTATGGTGGTGAAAGTAGTTTATCGCATTTTTCTCAAATGATAGGCGTAACGTTTATGATGTTCGCGGCTCCAGCAACTTCAATGGCGGTAGGTATTACATTTATTCGTCTATTGGCTGGGAAAAGAATTGGGAACTTTTTTGTTGATTTTGTTCAATCTATTATACGTGTACTTCTGCCGATTGCGTTTATAACATCATTGTTATTTGTATTATTAGGAGTACCGCAAACCCTTGATCCAACAGTAACTGTGAAAACGGTAGCAGGAACAATACAAGAGCTTCCACGCGGGCCGGTAGCTTCTTTATTATCTATTAAAGAACTAGGTGACAACGGTGGCGGATTTTTTGGAACGGTTTCTGCACACCCTTTCGAAAATCCTAATATGGTCAGTAATGTGTTGCAGATGGTATTACAAATGCTAATGCCAATGGCGTTTCCATTTGTATATGGGAGAATGGTCGGTAATCGAAAGCAAGGAAGAATGCTTTTTATATCAATGCTTATTCTTTTTATAATTGGTTTCTCGGTTCTTGCTACGACTGAATTAAAGGGGAATCCGCTGTTAAATCAATTAGGATTAGAAAGTTCACAAGGAAATATGGAAGGGAAAGAAACGCGTCTCGGTGTTATTTCTTCAGCTCTTTACGCGAATGTTACAAGTGCCTCTGGTACTGGTGGGGTCAATACGACTCATGACACGTTAACGCCAATTGGAGGGATGGTCCCGCTTGTAAATATGCTTTTAGGAGCAGTGTTTGGTGGTATTGGAGTTGGGTTTATGAATATAATCATGTATGCGATGATTGCTGTGTTTTTAGCAGGATTGATGATCGGCCGTACACCGGAATTTTTGAATAAGAAATTGGAAGGAAAAGAAATGAAGTTAATCGCGATTACGATTGTATCTCAGCCATTACTTATTCTTGGAGCGGCGGCAATTGCTTTTTCGACTTATCATGGAACGGATGCCATTTCCAATCCTGGTTTTCACGGTTTAACTCAAGTAATATATGAATATACGTCGTCAGCTGTTAATAATGGATCTGGATTTGAAGGGTTAAAAGATAATACACCGTTTTGGAATCTTTCAACTGGTATTGTAATGTATATTGGTAGGTATTTTGGAATCATTACAATGCTTGCTGTTGCAGTAGGGCTTAAAAAGAAGAAGATTATCCCTGAAACGATAGGAACCTTTCAAACTGATACTCGTTTATTTGGCGGGATTTTGTTAGGGACAATATGTATAGTAGGTGCATTAACATTTTTACCAGTGCTCGTACTTGGCCCAATTGCTGAATTTTTAACGATAATTTAACTGTATCATGTAATAAAGAAGGGTAATCCGTGTTTTTTAGGATTACCCAGTTTTCATTTTCATAATATGAACTAAAAAATCGGCGGAGTAACAGAAAATAAAACAATTGCATTTTTCTCGAATTGATTCACCCATTTATGCTTTAGATAAGCCGGTATTTTTACACTATCACCAGTTTCTAATATGTATTCCTCGTCGTTTAAATACAATGTAATTTTCCCATCTAATACGAATGCTAATTCTTCTCCTTTATGTTCTAAAAGATTTTCTGATGAAGAAGTATTTGGAGGAACAGTCATAATTGCTGTTGCTAAATTTCCTGTGAAATCAGGCGATAACAATTCATATGATAAATTATCAATAATCATTTTTTTTCGTTTATTAGAACGAACGATTAAATCGTCTGTATTTGTTTCTTCAAGTAAAAAACTAAATGTTGGAACATCAAGAGCTTTTGCGAGTACCTTTAATGTTTGAATGGAAGGATTAGCAGAACCACGTTCAATTTGACTAAGCATAGATGGTGTAATTTCAGCCAACTTTGCTAGTTCTTTACTAGTTAACCCTTTTTCTTTTCTTTGTTTTTCAATTTTTTTACCAATATCTATATTTTCCATAATAAATTCTCCTTAATGATTATTAAATTATATTTAAATAAATTAAATTAAAATTAACTAAAACTGAATTTTGTGTTAAACTATATTAAAATTAATTCAATTATAATTTATTGTATGGCTAGCTACAAGGATATGAGGAGGAAGAGGAATGAAGGAGATAGAGGCATTAAAAGAACGATACCCACTATTAAATAACCTTATTGCAACGGAAGAAGTATTTTGGGTGAACCCGAATACGGAAAAGTATGAAACGGCAATAAAAGGTTCACCGCTTAATAAAGAAAATGTAAAAGATGCAGAAGATAGGTTAAAAAGATTTGCTCCATATATTGCAAAAGTTTTTCCTGAAACGAAAGAAACGAGCGGAATTATAGAATCTCCTTTAGTGAAAATACCTTCTATGAAACAATCTTTAGAGAAAAATTACGGGCAACCTATTTTAGGAGAATTATTATTAAAGTGTGATAGTCATCTTCCAATATCAGGATCAATAAAGGCAAGAGGTGGCATTTATGAAGTGTTGAAACATGCTGAGCAAATAGCTTTGCAGCATGGAATGTTAACTGAGCAAGATAATTATTCAATTTTAGATAGTGATAGATTTAGAGAGTTTTTTGCGAAATATTCTATTGCGGTAGGTTCGACAGGAAATTTAGGGCTTAGCATCGGCATTATGAGTGCGAAATTAGGTTTCAATGTGACAGTTCATATGTCAGCAGACGCAAAAGAATGGAAAAAAGATTTATTAAGAAGCAAAAATGTAAACGTTATTGAATATGAAGCTGATTATAGTAAAGCGGTAGAAGAAGGACGTCAACAAGCAGATGCTGATCCTAGTTGTTATTTTGTTGATGATGAAAATTCACATGACTTATTTTTAGGATACGCAGTGGCAGCGTCTCGTTTGAAAAAACAATTAGAAGAGTTAGAGATTGTAGTAGATGAAGAACATCCTTTATTCGTTTATCTTCCGTGCGGAGTCGGTGGAGGCCCAGGTGGAGTAGCATTCGGTTTAAAGTTATTGTATAAAGACAATGTTCATTGTTTCTTTGCTGAGCCTACGCACTCTCCATGTATGCTACTAGGTTTAATGACGGGACTTCACGATAAAATTTCCGTTCAAGAAATCGGCATTGATAATGTAACAGAAGCTGATGGACTTGCGGTAGGAAGACCATCAGGATTTGTCGGTAAAACGATGGAACCGTTTTTGAGCGGGAATTATACAGTAAGCGATGAAGAGTTGTATAGATTGTTAAAAGAACTGGCTGATACTGAAAACATTTACTTAGAGCCTTCTGCGTTAGCAGGTATGATAGGTCCGTTAAATGTATGTAAAGTTGAAAATGAGTATTTACAAAAACATCAGTTAACGGAAAAGGTAAAGAAAGGTACACATATTGTATGGGGAACTGGTGGGAGTATGGTACCAGAAGATGTAATGAGTGAGTATTATAAAAAAGGTGTGAAATTGACGTTAAAAGAAAAATGAGGCTATTTGCAGCCTCATTTTTCTTTTATTTATATGGAATGTTTAAAAAATAGGGAGGAGTAAATTATTATGACGAGTGTAAAAATAAAAGTGTATAGCAAATGTTCAACAAGAGCAGCTCCTATCCAGTCTCCTAGCTCTTTAGAAGTATCACTTTAAATACTCGGCATAAATGAATGAGTAATTCCAAAAAATGTATAAGTAAGAAATGTTCCTTAAAACCTTCCTAATAAGATAACTAACCTTGGCAAAAGGTATCCTCCAAATATAATTTCTTCTTCAAAACCAATATTTTAATTAAATAGTAATAGAGATAATAAAACATTTCTAAATTTAGCCCATTTATTTTTTTGATACTTATAGGAATCATTATAAAAACTTTGTTATTTTCACCCTAGTTCTTTATAGTATAGATATAAAGGATTGCTAATATTGATTAAATATAATAAGAAAAGCTTTATTTTATATAATAAGAGGATGTGTGTATACGATGTCATTACAGACAAAATATATAGCGGGTATTTCGCTTGGAGTTATGGGGGTAGGCTTTGCGGCTTCTATCCCTTTTCAAGGGACGGTAGCAGGGGAAATTATACAAGGGGGATTTGAAGCGGGATTAGTCGGCGGGCTTGCGGATTGGTTTGCGGTTACAGCTTTATTCCGTCATCCGTTGGGAATTCCGATTCCACATACAGCATTATTACCTAAAAATCGGAAGCGGGTAACAAAGGGGCTCGTTTCTACGTTAGAAAATGAATGGCTGACGAAAGAAAGTATTACAAGTAAAGTAAAAGAAATGCAGCTAGCACAAATGGTACTGCAAATTGCTGAAAAAGAGTTGCAGTCTGATGCTGTGAAAAAAGGGATTGTAACAATTGCTGAGAAAGCGATTCTTCAAATAGATACGGAAAAATTAGCGGTTATTATTGAAAAAGAATTAAAAACATATTTGCATACAATTGACACAAGTAACATATTAAAAATGCTTGTTGATCAATTAGTAGTGCAAGAATATGATGAAAAAACACTTGATTACATATTAGTAAAAGTGAAAGATTGGACGGCTCAAGATGAAGCTCGTTATCAGCTCGGAAGCTTAGGGATGAAGGCGATGGAAAACATAAAAGTAGATGGATTTTTACAGTTTACTTTGAAATCGTTTATGAATATTGTAGATGAAGATAAAATTGGAGGCATTTTGCAAAAGTTTATTATTAGCAATATTAACAGCTTGCAAGATGCTGATAATAGTACAAGACAACTTATAGTAATGAAGATTCGTCAAGAGCTTATAAATGTGAAAGAAAACGAAGCTTTATTACAGGAATTAGAGAATTGGAAAGAAAAATGGATTGCCAATTGGAATGCTACTGACAAAATAAAAGAGATGCTAGAGCAAGTACAACAAAGAGCAGTTACCTTTGTGAAAAATGAAGAATTTGCTGATAAATACCTTGTTCCATTTTTAAAAACACAAATGAATAAATTACAAGAAGACGCACTGACTGTTCAAAAGATAGAAGAGTGGTTACAAAAGCAAGTTGTCACGCTTGTTGAAAAAAATCATTCGAAAATTGGAAAGCTCGTACAAGAAAATCTTGATAAGCTAGATGATAAAACATTAATCGAAATGATTGAAAATAATGTGGGGAAAGATTTGCAGTGGATCCGTGTGAACGGGGCTGTTTGTGGTTTTATGATTGGATTAGTTTTAGAAGGAATAAAAGCGATTATATGAGAAAAACCTTCCACAAATGTGGAAGGTTTTTTACTTTTCGATAACGCTCATATTTAAATTATAAGCCTTCTCAATATTTACTTTATATGTCCCATTTCCTGTTTTAACCGTGTTTTTATACCAATGTTCTCGTTCGTTTAATTCTGGATTTTCTTCCGAAGAATTATCTTCTTTTTTCGTTAAGTTTTCTACTTGTTCCCAAGGTGTATTTCCGTGAGTTTCTTTTTGATTTGTTACGGCTGTTAAAGATACATCACTTTCTTTTGCTAAATGAACAGATACATTGGAACTTTCTTGTACAAACCAATTATTTTGTAATTGACCTGGATAAAGAGATAGTTCGTTATTTGAAGCGCGAATTTCCACATTTTTATTTTGCGGGAGTACAAGCGTTGGTTTCACCTGTGTTGCTGAGTTAAATAACGTATGCTGAACTGGTAATGATTTTAATGTTACGTACATCGTTTCTCCAGCCGTTTGAACTGAAAGAAAATCCTCTTGTTTTAAATTGAGTTTTTCATCTGCTTTCGTCGTCATTTCATATGTTCCAAGAAGATGAACTTGATTCGTGTTGCTACCTTCTATCGTTAGAGGATGGTTACCCGCATCTACTACAATTTTTGTAATAGATTCAGGCATACTAAGTTGCTCGGTAGGAATAGTACCAGTTTGTCTCGTTGTATTAATAGAATGACGTATTTCGTCTAGTAATCCAGTGGATAGTAAACAATAAAAAGCAATTCCTACGCTTCCTAAAACACCGATAAAGAAAATACTAAAAATATCATATTTAACAAAGGATTGCTCCTTCTTAGAAAATAGAAGGTATAGTAAAATTTCAGCGCCAAGTATGATAAGTAAAACAGGCCACCATGCTGTTAATGTATCTAATGCTTGAACTCCTTTTACGACTGAAAATAGTAAAAAGCAACCTAATAAAATAATGGAAATCCCCATCGAGATGGTTCCAACACGCCATGTCCTCATTCTTTTGTCCCACCTTTGCTTTCTTTATTTCCAAGTAACAATTTAAAGCCGCCACCAATTAAAAGGAGCGCAACGATAGATGTTTGGAAATAGCGATAATACAGTTCGCTAAGATGAATATTAAATATAGTTGCAAAATAATCGTCTAAAATAGGAAGAAGAGTTTGATCTAATAAATAATAACCACCTAATGCAATTAAACCAATGCCAATCCATCTTTGATGATTTATAAAATAATCGATAATAGGTTCGTCATGTATGCCTTCTTTTCCGTATTTTGCTGTTTGTTGTAATGTATCAAAAAAGCTATAAAACCAAATGATTGGCACTAAAAATAAGAAGGCAGAAAGTCTTAATAAATCGAGTAAATATATAGAAAGTAAAAAGGCTGCCATAAGCTGAAGACCGCGGCGTTGTAAGCCTAAATACATATGTCCTGCTCCAGGAAACATTGCTAAAATGGAAGCGAATGTTTTACTTTTCTTTCCTTGTTCTCGATGCTCTTCAAATTCTTCAAAAATAGTACGATCAACTAACTGTTCACCACGTTCTTTCTTTTGTAGTTGTTGAACAACATCGAAGAAATTATAAATCCATAAAACAGGCAACGTAATAAGGAAAATAAGGAAACTTTCTTGGTTAGTTAGTAATGTAACAAATATAATCATGCTACCTAAGCCTGTACAAGCAACTAAAAATGTAAGGCCACGCTGCATAAGTCCTAATTGGAAATGTCCAAGTCCAGGAATGATTGATAAGAGAATGATATAAAATCGTTCGCTTTCTTTAGAGGACTCTGTAAATTGTCCGGCTGCTTGTTTTTTCGATTGATTTATAATAGTGATAACTAAATCCATTAAGTTGATCACCCATAACACTGCTAGTAAAAATAGAGAAAGAAAAGCAATATTGCGCTCTCCTAATGCTATTGTACAAAATACTGCAAAGATAAATAGAAATAAAGATCCTCCGCTATATAGAATGAAACGTCCAATCTTCTTTAAATATAAATGTCCAAGCCCAGGAATTAGCCCTAACACAAGCGCTAAAAAGGGATTTTTATTCATGCTTTAAACCTCCGTCCTTTTTGGATGTGTGCACTGTTTTGTTTACAATTTGTTGTGAGATAGAAGTCTCATTTTCTTTGGAAGATTTCTCGAAATTAGATGTCGCTGTGAAAATATAATGGAATAAACCACTTACCATAAAAATGATTGTAGCCGCAGTCGCAATTATGTAATGAATGATCGTGCGCTTTAGCTGGTTTGATTTCATATTTTCATTAGGCTGTAACGTTTCAAAATTAATTTGCGTCATAACTTCGTTTGTAAATGAATCATCATTTATCATTGGAAGGTTTTCATGCTGTTCATCAATACTTTCCATATAAAGTGCTAAACAATGATCACATTCATAAAGGTGTTCTTCCATAGATTCACGTTCATTGCTTGCTATAAGATCTAGCGTATAATTGCTCCAATCTTCTTTTGCATAATGCGTCATAGAAACTCTTCCTCCTTCCAATGTTTTTTAATCCATTTTCTTGCCCTATACAGTTTCATTTCGACTGTTTTCACTTCGATGTCTTCCTGCAAAGCAATTTCTTGATAGCTTTTTTCTTCTAAATAATGTGCGAGAACAACGTCACGGTAATTTTCGGGTAGTTCTCTCAGTTTTTGAGCAATCAGTAATTTTTGCTCTTTCGTCAATAACAAAGCCTCAATATTATGAGAGGATTTTATATTTTCTTCAGTTTCTTTACATAAGGAGAGTTCTTCGTTTTCTCTAGCTTTTTTCCTCTTATAGTCAATTGCGTGATTGGTAGCAATACGTGCCATCCACGTTTTTAATCCGCGAAATTGATAATTAGGGAGAGAGGCGTGAATTTTTACGAATACTTCTTGTGTAACATCTTTGGTATCTTCTTCATGTCTTAAAATAGCAAAAATAACTTGGAAAATATAATGACGATACGTTTGTACAAGGATACGAAAAGCATGCTCACTTCCTTGTTGTGCTTTTTCAATTAATTGTCTTTCCTCAATCGGTCTCTCCCTCCTTTTTGACGCATTCTATTATATAGACGTCAGAAATGATAAGTCACCCTACACATGTTGTAAAAAAAGAATAATATATTTTTAGAGAAGGGGCTATATGAAAAAGGTGTGAAAAAATGGTAAGCAGAAGTATATAATGAGCAAGTAGGAAATGATACGAGGAGAAAGGATGTGAATGTTAGTAGGGGGAGGTCCATACTAACAAACATGAAAATTAAAATATTAATAGCGGATGATAATTCATTTATAAGAGAAGGCATGAAGATTATTTTAAATACATACGAAGAGTTCGAAGTCGTAGATACTGTAAATGATGGAAGAGAGGCTGTAGCGTATTGTAAAAAGCATGAAGTTGATATTGTGCTTTTAGATGTTCGTATGCCAAACATGAATGGGGTAGAGGCGACGAAGTTAATTTGTGAAGAGACAAAAACGAAACCTCTTATTTTAACGACGTTTGATGATGATGAATATATTTTGGACGCAGTGAAAAACGGAGCGAAAGGTTATTTATTAAAGAATAACGATCCGGAGCGTATTCGTGATGCAATAAAAGGAGTATATAACGGCCAAACTGTTATGCAAGATGTGGTGCTTGATAAAATTAAGAGTAATTTACTAGAAAATAAAGAAACAGAGTCTAAAATAGATAAGAGCCTTTTCACAGAAAGAGAGCTTAGTATTATCGCATTAATTGCAAAAGGATTTTCTAATAAAGAAATTTCGAAGCAACTTTTCATATCTGAAGGAACGATTGCAAATTATATTACATCTATTTTAGGGAAAACTGGACTTGAACATCGCACACAAATTGCGATTTATTACTTAACAGGGAAAGTAGATTAATGATATGGAATTTTGGTTAACTGTAAGTAAACTTATTGTCTTTTTATATATAGTGTTCAGCTACATTCATTTAAATGTTACGAACTTACCGTGGATTATACTTACTTTGCTTATATATCTTTCTATAAATGTGATAATTTCTATATTAAAAAAAGATACGTACAATAAGGTTTTAATCTGCGTGTCATTTGGCGTAATCATACTGTTTACGTGGAAGGTTCATCCGTTTTTTATCTTGTTTTTACCTTTGAACTTATATGAAATTGCAAATTATTATATAGAAAAGAAATGGTTAATCTTTTTCATTATGACCCTTCCTATTATTTTTATAGGTGAAGGTATTCAAATGACGTATGGACTTATTAGTACATTTTGTTTTTTTTCCTTAACGATAGCTCACCACTATATAGCGCGATTATTAAAACTCGAAATGCAAAATGATAAAATGAGAAAAGACATACAAAGACTTACGAAAAGTTTAAATGAAAATAAAGATTACATAAGGCAATCAGAATACACATTTAAGTTAGAGGAGAGAAATCGATTATCTCAAGAAATTCATGATAAAATTGGTCACTCGATGACGGGGGCACTTATTCAAATGGAAGCAGCGAAGAGATTAATGGAAATAGATAAAGTAAAATCTGCTGAGTTATTACAAAATGCAATTCATATTTCGAAAGACGGTATTGAAAGCATACGGATTACATTAAAAAATATGAAGCCACCAACAGAGCAAATTGGTATTCATCGTATGAAATTATTCATAGAGGAATTTGCTGGTAAGCATGATGTAAACATTCCATTCGTATATAAAGGGAATTTAGATATGATTTCTCCGATCCAGTGGAAAATTATCGGTGAAAATGTTACGGAGGCGTTAACAAATGCGATGAAATACGCTGATGCGACAGTCATCTCAATAGAAATTCACGTGTTGAACAAGGTGATTAAAGTTCAAGTAAAGGATAACGGGAAAGGTGCAGTTCTTGTTAAAAAAGGTCTCGGTATTATGGGGATGGAGGAGAGAACAGCGTCTGTAAACGGGAAAATTATTGTAGATGGGACAAGTGGTTTTTCAGTAACAATGTTGTTGCCGATATAAGGGAATGGGACGAGGATGAATCATCTCATATGAAAAAAGTGAATAATCTCATGTGAAAAGAATGAACTTCTGCACTGAGCAGGTTCATTCTTTTTGTTTATAATAACAGCAGAGAAACCGAAATAGGGGTGAAATGATGAACACATTGGAAATTAAAAATTTAACGAAAAAATTTGGTGACTTCATCGCGGTAGATAATATGTCTTTATCTATTAAAGAAGGAGAAATATTTGGATTTTTAGGATCGAATGGTGCTGGTAAAAGTACAACGATAAATATGATTGCTGGGTTGTTAAGAAGTAATGAAGGTGAAATTAGCATACTAGGAAAAAATATAAAGAAAAATAATCGATTTGCGAAAATGAACATCGGTATTGTTCCGCAAGATATAGCAATATACGAAGAGCTAACTGCCTATGAAAATGTGAAATTCTTTGCCGGATTGTATGGACTAAGGGGAGCAGAGCTAAAAGCGAGAGTAGAGGAAGCACTTCAATTTGTGGGGCTTAGTGATAAACAGAAAAGCTACCCGAAAAACTTTTCTGGCGGGATGAAAAGAAGGTTGAATATAGCTTGTGCAATTGCACATAGACCGAAGTTAATTATTATGGATGAGCCAACAGTTGGAATTGATCCGCAATCAAGAAACTACATTCTTCAGTCTGTCCGAAAATTAAATGAAATGGGAAGTACGATTATTTATACAAGTCACTACATGGAAGAAGTAGAAGAGATTTGTACGAAAATAGCAATTGTAGATCACGGTAAAGTAATTGCAGAAGGCACGAAAGAACAGTTAAAAGCGATTATTACCGATACGAAAGACATTTGGATTGAAGTGAAGTCAGTAGAAAATCTAGACGTTGAAAAATTAAAAGAGATAAACGGTGTGAAAGCTGTTCAAATTGAAGAGAACGTAATCAAAGTAAATTCTGATGCAGGATTAAATAATTTAAATAAAATTATTCAACACTTTATTAATCATGATATTGAAATTCGTTCATTAGAAGAGCAGGCTCCGAATTTAGAAACAGTATTCCTTACATTGACCGGAAGAAACTTACGAGATAAATAAAGTGATTGTAAGAATAGAAAAGGGAGGTTCATCGATTGAACATCTTCAATATTGCAGTTATGCACATTAAAAGAGATTTCAGAGACGTAAGAACTTTAGTTTTTATGTTGGCATTTCCGATTGTGCTTATGCTTGTATTAGGAACAGCGTTAAGTAACGCATTTAATAGCGATAGTCATTCGATTAAAGATATACAAGTGCTTTACAAAGATGAAGCGAGTAGCACGTTTTCTCAATCATTTGAAGCGTTTACGAAAGAAGTCGATAAATCGGGTATTCATTTTAAAAAAGCTTCCGAAGGTATAGATGGTAAAGAAGAAGTGAAGCAAAATAAATATGCTGCATATGTAGAATTGAATAAAGATGGTGCGAAATTTTACGGAAGCGACAGAAGTAGTATTGAAGGAAGTATTGTTGAAGGAATGCTTACGACATTTGTTGATAAGTACAATGTAGCGGCCGAAGTTGCAAAAGTAGATCCAAGTAAGGTTAGCGCAGTTATTTCAAATGGAAATCACAATGATTATATTAAAGAAACATCTTTACAAGCTGCTAAAAAACCAGGTTCTATGGATTACTATGCGGTTGTAATGACGACAATGATTGCACTGTATGCGGCAATGGGGGCGAGCTTTTTAATTCGAGGAGAACGAGTGCGTAAAACAGGAGATCGTTTAATTGCAGCACCTATAAGTAAGGCTGAAATTTTCATTGGAAAAGTGCTCGGAAGTCTTGTAGCAAATGGACTTTGTCTATTACTCGTCGTTTTATTTAGTAAATTTGTTTTTCAAGCAAATTGGGGCGACCATCTAGGAATCATATTTCTTATTTTACTAACAGAAGTCTTTCTAGCAATTAGCTTCGGTTTAGGGATCGGATATATTACAAAAACAGGTGAGGCATCTAGAGCAATTATTATGGTAGTTGTGCAATTAGCTTCTATTTTTGGTGGTGCATATTTCGTAGTAGAAGAAAATTTCGTTACGAATTTATCACCATTAACGTGGGCAAATACAGCTGTTATGAAAATTATTTATGCAAATGATATAGGGGCGGCACTGCCGGTAATATCTTTAAACCTTGGAATATCAGCACTCTTTTTATTAATTGCGATTATTGCATTACGTAGACGGGAGGGGCTATAATATGAAAGATATTTTATGGCTCATACGAAAAACATTAGCTGCGCTTTTAAAAAATAAAAAAGGATTATTACTTATTGTAAGTTTGCCGATAATAGGAACACTCATTTCTTTTTCAATATATGGGAATGTAGGGCAAGGAACGTTAAATATTGGTGTAATAAATAAAGAAAATCAGCCTATCGCAAATGATACAGTGAAATTTTTAGAAGGACTCAATCATGTAAATGTTAGTAAAATTAAGGAATCTGAAGTGGAAGATAAACTCACTTCAAAAAAACTTGATGGTGTTATTACAGTACAGTCTGGTTTTTCCGAAAGTGTTCGAGCAGGGAAACCGAGTCATATTGAAGTTTCATCGATTAAAGGTGATCAAGTAACAGTATTTATAAAATCATATTTATATAACTATATTGATAATATCGCTGCGATTAGTAAAGTGGCAGGGGCGGATCAAAGCACGTTTAATAATATGTATGCAGGATATCAAAAAAGCTCATTTAAAGTAAAGGCTGAGACACTTGAAGATACTTCGAAAAATAAGGATATGACAAATCAAACGATTGGCTATCTTATCATGTTTATGCTATTTTCGGCAGCGAATTTATCTGGAATTATTTTGAAAGAAAAAGAGAACAGAACGTATTTTAGATTATTATCGACACCGATAGATGGAAAGAAATTTATATTATCTAATGTCGCGGTGAATATGATTATACTAACAGTGCAGATTGTAATTGCCGTATTATTTATGAAGTATGTTTTTCATACAAATATAAATATGCCTTTCACAGTGATGATTGGTGTACTCATGATATTTGCTTTAATCGCAATTGGTTTGTCTTTAGTAATTGTGTCTTTTGCGAAAAATTCAACTGCTTCAAATGCGATGCAAAATGTCGTTATTGTACCGACATGTTTATTAGCGGGATGCTATTTCCCATATGATATCATGCCGAAAACGGTACAAAAAATAGCTGATTTTTTACCGCAACGCTGGCTAATGGACACGATTTCGAAATTGCAGCAAGGAATTCCGTTTTCAGAGTTGTATTTAAATATATTAATTTTATTTGCTTTTGCGATAGCATTCTTCTTAATTGCGATTTATAAGTTTGGAAGAAATAATGATGCAAGGAACTTTATTTAATGAAAAAAGGTGTGGCGTAATGCCGCACCTTTTTTATTTATAAGTCAGAGTATCTTTTGTAATATAGGAATGCTTTTATAGAGCACTTCATTATGTGATGCATGCACAATGTATTTATTGCCATCTAAAAGAAAAACGCTATGTAAAACAGTGTTACCGTCACCATGTTTTGTAAGGATATCACCGACGACTCTTCCGTCTTCCCATTCCAGTTTCGAATGCGAAGGGACGACTTGTAAATATTGAATTGTTTCCTCCCCATCTCCTGCAATGAGTGTAGTTTCAATATTTCTTTTCTGTATAATAAATCTATTTTTATTTAATGTATCGAGGAAAGGGTTTTTCGTTTGCATCTTGCTATAAGGAAGAAATGTAATAGAAGAGCCACATCTTACAAATAAATAATTTCCGTAATCTTTACAAGGGATAGCATCTTGTAATCCTGGAAAGTAACGGTGTATCGCTGCAACTTTATTCATCTTGTGTAAGGTGCTCAAGTAGTGAATGTATTGTTCCATATAAAAATGAACGATATTTATTTTAGAAGAGGCATGGACAGGGAGACTACCTCCAGTCCAATAACTATAATTAGGCGGAGATCCAGCGCTTGGCGTACAAAGTATAATAAGTTGCTCCACATCATTTTCATATTCTTCACTTTGAACGTAAGAACGTGCAAGAAGCCCACCCATACTATGACAAACTAAATTTAGTTTATCGCACCCTGTAAGTTCTTTAACATAAGCAATCGTTTTTAATAAATATTTTTGAGTGGAGAAAGCTATACGCTGTCGCCAGTCATAAAAACAGATAAAAAGGTTTTTATTTCGTTCATAGCCCATACTTTCTAACATCATAATGAATGGTTCATAAACAAATGAAGAAAGTCCAAAGCTCCAATTTCCAGTACCAGGAATAATAATATTACTCATTGAACCGAAAAGACCTGGGATAAAAACAATAGGAATTTTTCCTCTTCGCATATTTCTCTCTCCTTTAAATGTTTAACATCAATAAAAATAAGAAATACATTTCGTATGAAAACATATTTAAATGAAACACTACGGAGTAGAAAGTAATTTGAGCGGAAGGAAATCAAAATGATTAAAAAAATATTGCGAGTTACTTCTATTATTATTGCTATTTTCGTTGTTATTTTAATTTGGATGCATATTGACGTTACGCTCGGAAGGAAAATGGAAGCCGGGAAAAATATGCCGATAGAGTATGCGCCTCATTATAGTGACTTTCAATTATATGTAGAAGGGAAATCATTATATGAGCAGCTATTTGAAGATATTAAAAAAGCAAAAAGCTCCATCTACACTTATTTTTACATTTTGTCGGATGATAAAAGTAGTTATACTTTTTTAAATTTATTAAAGCAGAAGGCGAGAGAAGGAGTAACCGTATATTTGTCTGTCGACTTAATTAATGATTTATCTTTTGACAGAAAGTTAAAAAATGAATTGAAAGAGAACGGTGTTCACTTTACATATAGTAGGAAACCTGAATTGCCATTTGGATTGTATTCTCTTCATCATCGGAATCATCGTCGTATTACGACGATTGATGGAGAAATTGGTTATACGGGTGGTTTTAATATAGGGGATGAGTACTTAGGAAAAGATAAGCGATTTGGATATTGGCGTGACTATCATGTACGGATAAGAGGAGAAGGAGCGAAAGATTTAGAAGAGCAATTTGCTTTAGATTGGAAACGAGACACGAAAGAAGATATAAAAAGAAGTACGAATAAGGCTAGTAAGGGGAACACATTACATACTATGGCTAGTTACAATGGGCACCACGTCGCTGAAAAATATATAGAGTTAATAAAACAAGCGAAGCATTCGATTGTAATTGCAACGCCGTATTTTATAGCGAAAAATAAAGAGTTAATGAATGCTTTAATTGGAGCACAAAAACGTGGTGTTACAGTAAAAATCCTGTGGTCATATAAACCAGATATTCCTCTTATTAAAGAGGCGGCATATCCATACATACGTCAAGCTGTTAAGCATGGAATTACTGTATATGGATATAAAAAAGGGATGTTCCATGGGAAGTTAATGCTTATTGATAATGAATTAACCGTTATCGGTACAACAAACTTTACTGCACGTAGCTTCTATATAAATGATGAGATGAACTTGTATATTCACGGTGGTCCTATTATAGCGCAAGCAAATGATGCGTTAACGCAAGATTTTCATGATTCGAAAAAGATGACGAAAGAATTTTTTGAGAGGTTATCTTTTTGGGAGCGTTGTAAGGAGAAATTGGCGGGATTAGTTGATTTTTATTTATGATAATTAAGGAAGAAAGGGCGTCTATAAAGGACACCCTTTTTTTGATGGAAATAGTTATTTTTCATGTACAAGCTTTGTAACATCATCATTAATCAACGTCCCCACATGTTCGCCTAAACATATTTTCTTCATAACCCCAGGCTCATCAAAGTTAAAGACATGTGCCGGCAATTTATAATCCCGAGCAAGTAATAAAGCCGCTTGGTCCATTACTTGTATGTTCTGCCTAACAACATCATTATAGTTCAGTTTTCGATACATTTTTGCGGATTTATTATGTTTTGGGTCACTTGTAAAGACCCCGTCTACGCCTTGTTTTGCGACTAAAATGGCGTCACTATTCATTTCAATGGCTCTTTGTACACTTGGATAATCTGTCGTAACGAACGGTTGCCCGTTACCACCACCGAAAATGACGATATAGCCGTTATCTAAATGATGTACTGCGCGTAGGCGAATATAAGGTTCAGCTACTGCATTAAAAGGGATGGAAGTCATAACGCGCACTTCTCTATCAGTTTTACTTGTTAAAACGCCGCGAAGCATTAAGCTGTTAATTATCGTACCTAACGTCCCGATATTATCAGCTTCTACACGATCAATTCCCCATTCTTCTGCTAGATGACCTCTGAAAATGTTACCGCCGCCAATGACGATAGAGACTTCGATACCTAAATCAACAATGGATAAAATTTCGTTTGCAATATGTTCTAACCGTTTGGAGTTAAAGCTATTTCCAGATTGATCAGCAAGTGCACCACCGCTTAATTTAATTAAGACACGTTTATATGGCTTCATAACAATTCCCCCTATATAAATGACAATAAAAAAGGAACAAAGGCGAATGCCCTTGTTCCTTACTAAGAAAATGAAAAAGAAAAGAAGAAGATAGGATGAATTTCTGCACACAATTTTTCATAACATCCACTCCTTTTCAGTTCGATTTGTTGTAAGTATATATCTTTTTGATTATACGAAACAATCTGATTACTTATCAAGTATATTTTATCATTTTTTAACAAAATGGTGTCAATGAAAAATAGAAGAAAAATATTTGAATTTTTTGTGACAAACTTGTAGGTTTTTGTATGATTTTGTAGGTTCGCTTATATCATGTGTGAGTAAGCTTTTATAAATACAAATTGAAAGCGTTCGCATGAAGGGGATGAACATAAATGAAAAAATTCGGATTGGCAACACAAATTTTTGTCGCGCTTGTTTTAGGGATTGTAGTAGGGGCAATCTTTTATGGCAATAAAACGGCGATTTCTTATATTACACCAATTGGGGATATATTTATTCATTTAATTAAAATGATTGTAGTACCAATTGTTATTTCAGCATTAATTGTTGCGGTAGCTGGTGTAGGAGATATGAAGAAGCTTGGGAAACTGGGTGGTAAGACAATTCTTTATTTCGAAATCATTACGACGATTGCTATTTTAATGGGATTACTTGCAGCGAATATATTCCAACCAGGTACTGGCGTTGATATGAATAATTTACAGCAAAGTGATATTTCTTCTTATAAACAAACAGCAGATGCTACAGAGAAGAAAGGTTTTGCTGAAACGATTGTTCATATTGTACCGAAAAACATATTTGAATCTATTGCGCAAGGTGACTTATTACCGATTATATTCTTCTCAGTATTATTCGGTTTAGGTGTTGCGGCAATTGGCGAAAAAGGAAAGCCTGTCTTTAACTTCTTTGAAGGTGTGCTCGAAGCAATGTTTTGGGTTACAAATCAAGTTATGAAATTCGCACCATTTGGTGTATTCGCATTAATTGCTGTTACGGTTGCAAAATTTGGTGTGGCCACACTACTTCCTTTAGGAAAACTAGTGCTAGCTGTATACGTAACTGTTATACTATTCGTTGTGATTGTATTAGGTATTAATGCACGAATGGTTGGAGTAAACATTTTTACATTAATGAAAATTTTAAAAGAAGAACTTATTCTTTCATTTACGACAGCAAGTTCAGAGGCTGTTTTGCCTAATATAATGAGAAAAATGGAAGAGTTCGGTTGTCCAAAGGCAGTTGCCTCTTTCGTAATTCCGACAGGTTATACATTTAACTTGACTGGATCAGCTATTTATCAAGCGTTAGCGGCATTGTTTGTTGCACAAATGTATGGTGTCCACATGTCACTGACGGAGCAAATAACGTTATTATTCGTTCTCATGTTAACATCCAAAGGTATGGCGGGAGTTCCAGGTGCATCGTTCGTTGTTGTATTAGCAACGTTAGGATCAATGGGCTTACCGTTAGAAGGTATCGCATTAATTGCGGGAATTGACCGTATTTTAGATATGATTCGCTCAGCTGTCAATGTGTTAGGAAATGCATTAGCTGCCATTGTTATGTCGAAGTGGGAAGGCGAATTCGATAATGAGAAAGCAAAAAAATATGTAGAAGCAGTCAAACAAACAGAAGCAGCATAAGAAATCGTTAAGGAGTGAATAATCATGGCAACATTAACTGAAGTTAAAAATAGTGTACGAATTGAAAAAGATTTTCTAGGTGAAAAAGAAGTGCCAGTGTATGCGTATTATGGTGTACAGACTATGCGTGCAGTAGAAAACTTCCCAATTACAGGATACAAAATTCATGAAGGCTTAATTAAAGCGTTCGCAATTGTAAAAAAAGCAGCAGCACTTGCTAATGCAGATATAGGAAGATTGGAAATGAAAAAGGGTGGTGCTATTGCAGAAGCATCACAAGAAATTCTTGATGGGAAATGGCATGATCATTTCATCGTTGATCCAATCCAAGGCGGTGCAGGAACTTCAATGAATATGAATGCAAATGAAGTCATTGCCAATCGTGCCCTTGAATTATTAGGAATGGAAAAGGGAGACTATCATTATATTAGTCCAAACAGTCATGTAAATATGGCGCAATCAACAAACGATGCATTCCCAACAGCTATTCATATTGCAACATTAAATGCATTAGAAGGCTTATTACAAACGATGGGTTATATGCATGATGTATTTGAATTAAAAGCAGAACAGTTCGATCATGTTATTAAAATGGGTCGTACACATTTACAAGATGCAGTGCCAATTCGTCTTGGACAAGAATTCAAAGCATACTCTCGCGTACTTGAACGTGATATGAAACGAATTCAGCAATCACGTCAACATTTATATGAAGTAAATATGGGAGCAACTGCAGTTGGTACAGGCTTAAATGCAGATCCAGAGTATATTGAAGCAGTTGTAAAACATTTAGCTACGATTAGTGAATTACCGCTTGTTGGTGCTGAAGACTTAGTGGATGCAACGCAAAATACTGATGCATACACTGAAGTGTCTGCAGCATTAAAAGTATGTATGATGAACATGTCTAAAATTGCGAACGACCTTCGACTAATGGCATCAGGTCCACGTGTTGGATTAGCAGAAATTATGCTACCAGCTCGTCAACCAGGTTCATCTATTATGCCAGGTAAAGTAAACCCTGTTATGCCAGAAGTAATTAATCAAATTGCGTTCCAAGTAATTGGTAACGACCATACAATTTGCCTTGCTTCAGAAGCAGGACAATTAGAATTAAATGTTATGGAACCAGTACTTGTTTTCAACTTACTTCAATCTATTAGCATTATGAATAATGGTTTCCGTGCCTTTACAGATAATTGCTTAAAAGGAATTGAAGCGAATGAAGATCGCTTAAAAGAGTATGTTGAGAAGAGTGTAGGAATTATTACAGCCGTAAACCCTCATATCGGTTATGAAGCAGCAGCTCGCGTTGCGAAAGAAGCAATTGCGACAGGGCAATCCGTTCGAGAACTATGTGTGAAAAATGGTGTATTGTCACAAGAAGAATTAGAGTTAATTCTAGACCCATTCGAAATGACACATCCAGGGATTGCAGGAGCAACTCTTTTAAAGAAAAATTAAAAGAAGAGGGGGACAATCCCCTCTTTTTTGTTTACAATATAGAAATGTTATATATGAATAGAGGTAGGGATGTTATGAGTAAGTTTACAGTGGCTTCTAATGGTTCATTAGAAACGACATTAAGAGGAGTAGAAGTATTAGCAACACCACTTTTAAATAAAGGGGTAGCTTTCACGCAAGAAGAAAGAGAAGAGTTAGGGCTAAAGGGACTACTGCCACCAGCGGTTTTAACGTTAGATGAACAAGCACGCCGTGCATATGAACAATTTTGTTCTCAGCCGGATGATTTATTAAAGAATGTATACTTAACTGCGTTACATGATCGAAATGAAGTATTATTTTATCGTATACTAACAGATCATTTACGTGAAATGTTACCAATTGTATATACACCTACTGTTGGTGTAGCAATTCAAAGATATAGTCATGAATATCGTAAACCGCGCGGGGTTTATTTATCAGTTAACGATCCTTCAGGTATTGAAGAAGCGTTCTCAAATATCGGTGCAACAGCTGAAAATATTGACTTAGTCGTTGTAACAGATGGAGAAGGCATATTAGGAATTGGTGACTGGGGTGTTGGTGGTATTAACATTGCGATTGGAAAGTTAGCTGTTTATACGGCTGCAGTTGGAATCGATCCTAGTCGCGTATTACCTGTAATTTTAGATGTAGGTACAAACCGTGAAGATCTGTTAAACAATCCGTTCTATATTGGAAATCGTCATCCACGTGTAACTGGTGAAGCTTACGATGAATTTATTGATACATTTGTGCAAGCTGTAGGCAATAAGTTCCCGAAAGCACTTTTACATTGGGAGGACTTCAGTTCTCGTAATGCACGAAAAATTTTAGATAAATACCGTCATGACATATGTACGTTTAATGATGATATTCAAGGTACAGGTGCAGTTTCACTTGCTGCAGTATTATCGGCAGTGAAAGCTTCAAGTGTACCTTTAAATGAACACCGTGTAGTTGTGTTTGGTGCTGGTACGGCTGGAATCGGTATCGCAGATCAAGTAAGAGATGCGATGGTTCGCGTAGGATTATCAGAGCAAGAAGCACATGAAAGTTTCTGGTGTATTGACCGTAACGGGTTAATTACAGATAATATGGAAGATCTTCTTGATTTCCAAATTCCATATGCAAGAAAAGAAGCTGAAGTAAGTGAGTGGAAGCAAAATGATGTGATCGGACTTGCTGAAGTTGTGAAACATGTAAAACCGACAATTTTAATTGGTACATCTACTGTTGCGGGCGCATTTAAAGAGGAAATTATTAAAGAAATGGCTTCTCACGTAGAAAGACCAATCATTTTACCGATGTCGAATCCAACGCCACTTGCTGAAGCGAAACCAGCAGATTTAATCGAGTGGACAGAAGGAAGAGCGTTAGTTGCAACAGGAAGTCCGTTTGAACCGGTTACATATAACGGTGTAACGTATGTAATTGGACAGTCAAATAACGCACTTATTTTCCCAGGATTAGGTCTTGGTACAATTGTTGTTCGTGCAAGCGTAATGACGGATGGAATGTTCGCAGCAGCTGCTGAAGCAGTTGCAAGTATGGTAGATACAAGTCAGCCAGGTGCGCCTATCTTGCCAGAAGTTGAAGAGTTACGTAATATCTCTGAAATGGTTGCAATTGAAGTAGCGAAAGTTGCAGTTGCAGAAGGTGTTGCTAGAGAGAACTTAAGTGATAACGATATCAAGATTGCAGTAAAAGAAGCAATGTGGGAGCCTGAGTATCGTCAAATAAGAGCGGTAGAAAAGGTTAGAATATAGAGAAAAAGCCCGTTTATAATAATAAGCGGGCTTTCCTTGTTCATTTTTGAAAAAATACATAGGAAGTGGCCCTTTTGAATTGGAATCAAATATGGAAGAAAGATATGTATCTTTTAATTATATTAATGGTGGTTGTCCCAATTGCTGGAGAGCTAAATTTTCATCCTTTTAATGATATGTTTCGTGTTAGCTTCGGGACACCGCTTTTCTTCTTTTTATTACTATTTTTAAGAAGAATACCAGCAGCTGCTGCAGGTATTCTTGTCGGTATATCTGTAGTCTTATTCCGTGTATGTCTTGACTGGGTATTGCAAGGTTCATTCCATATGACAGAATCATTTTATTTGCGCTATCCTGTGTTCTTTTATTATTTTATTTATGGAAGTCTTTTTTCGCTTTGTAGGGTGAATAAGTTTCATCAGAAGCCAATTGTTATTGGGTGCCTTGGAATTTCAATTGAAATTATCGCAAGTATGTCAGAACTTGCGTTTTATCATATGCTAGTGCTAGGCACAATAATAACAGTTTCTGAAGTGAATAAACTAATTATTATTGCTATTTTTCGTAGTTTCTTTGCGCTTGGTTTTTTAAATATGATGAATTTATATGAAACGAAGTTAAAAGAATCCCAAGTTCGAAAAGAAAATGAAAATATGTTAATGTACCTCTCTAATTTATATGTGGAATCTGTCCATTTGAAAAAAACGTTACAAAATGCGGAGTTAATTACACAAGAAGCATATCAATTATATCGAAACTTACAAGCGAACGATGATTCGAATAGCAAAACAGCATTAAAAATAGCAGGAGAAGTGCACGAAATCAAAAAGGATAATCAAAGAATTTTTGCAGGATTATCTAAACTGTTATTAGATAAAAATGTGGCTGAGTATGTAGAAGGACATGAATTAGCGGAAATGATTGTAAGAATAAATGAGAAGTATGCTGAAATGCTAGGAAAAGATATACGTTTTTCTAAACATATAGAAGGTGAGCACGCTGCATATCACGTATATACAGTTCTATCAATTTTTAATAATTTAGTTGCAAATGCAGTTGAAGCAATTGAGGGTAGTGGTGTTATTATTATTAAGCTATATAAACGAGATAAACATATATTCTTTGAAGTAATTGACGATGGTCCTGGTATTGCACAGAAGTATAAGAAATTAGTATTTAAGCCAGGATTTACTTCAAAGTATGATCAAACGGGAACGCCGTCAACAGGAATTGGTCTTTCCTACATAAACGAAATGGTAACAGAACTCGGAGGAGAAGTAAGATTAGAAGATCGAGAAATTGGCGAAGGGTGTAAGTTTGTAGTTTGTTTACCGGAGTGCAGTTTAAAGCGGGAAGGGGAATAATGTTGTTTTATTATATCGTAGATGATGATGAAGTTTTCCGCTCTATGCTTTCACAAATTATTGAAGATGGTGATCTTGGGGAAGTGATTGGAGAATCGGAAGACGGAGCTTTTATTGAAGCAGATCAACTAAATTTTAAAAAAGTAGATATTTTATTTATTGATTTATTAATGCCAATGCGAGATGGGATTGAAACAGTTCGCCATATTGCATCTTCTTTTTCAGGGAAAATCATTATGATTTCTCAAGTTGAATCGAAGCAGCTTATAGGTGAGGCGTATACACTTGGTGTTGAATATTATATTACAAAACCACTAAATAAAATTGAAGTTGTATCTGTTGTACAGAAAGTGATGGAACGTATTCGTTTAGAGCGTTCTATATATGATATTCAAAAATCATTGAATAACGTTTTCAAATGGGAACAGCCGCAAGTTCGAAATGAGCCAATGCAAGAAGGGAAAAGAATAGCAGATTCAGGACGCTATTTATTATCAGAACTCGGTATTGCGGGAGAGAATGGAAGTAAAGATTTACTTAGTATGCTGGAATATTTATATGGACAGGAAAAGACACAAACATTTGAATTTGGATTTCCTGCGCTAAAAGATATCTTTCACCATATAACGATAAGAAAGTTAGAGAATATAACTTCAGATGCAGATATAGATAAAGAGAGAAAAGCATCTGAACAAAGGGTACGAAGAGCGATTTATCAATCGTTAAACCATTTAGCTTCTCTTGGACTAACAGACTTTTCGAATCCGAAATTTGAAAGCTATGCGCCGAAATTTTTTGATTTCACTGTAATTAGAAAACGGATGACAGAAATGACGAAAGATGAAGTAGCGACTTCTGGGCATATACGTATTAATACGAAGAAATTTATTCAAGTGTTGTATTTTGAGGCGAAACGGTTGATGGAGATAGAGTGAAAAAAAGGTGCTTATAAATAAGCATCTTTTTTGTTAAATCCGTATTTTATATTTTTGCGCATAGCATGTAAAATGTTAGTTAAGAGAAACTGGTTTTAAATTAAGGAAGTGTCAAAACAATGAGTTTTACATTAAATAAATCGATTATTAAAGAATTATGCGGAGAGACCTCATATAAAAGAGGCGAAGCTTATTATAAATCAAATAAAGTGACAGTAAATCATTATGATGAAAACAAAGAAATTTGCGAAGCGATGGTAAAAGGGAACGAAGACTTTCATGTTACAGTAAAAAAAGCTAAAAAGGGTGATGTTGTTGCGAAATGTAGTTGTCCTTCATTAGCTTCTTTTCAAACGTACTGTCAACATGTTGCGGCTGTATTGTTATATATGAACTATAATCAGCAAACAGGTGGAAAGTTGCCCATTAGTAGCGAAAACATGAGCGGAAATGATCAATTAACGAGCGGTATGTTTCAGTTATTTGCAGAAAAACCATTAAGACCAAAAAGTAAACAACACCGTTTTGATACACGTGAAATACTTCATGTTGAATTTATATGTACACCAGTAGTTACGAAAAATGGTGGGGCACTGCTAGGTATTCAATTGAAACTGGCCAAGCAACATTTTGTAAATAATATTAGAGAATTTCTTTCCAAAGTGGAGAAAAGAGAGTCCTATAATTGTTTGAATGAATTTACATATACACCGGATGTACATAGCTTCAGGCAAGAAACCGATGCGATTATTCAGCAGCTCATTAAAATTTATCATAACGAAAAAATGTATGAGGATACACTGGAAGTACATGCAAAACAAGATGATAGCATGATTTTAATACCGCCAGCGTCTTGGTCAGATATGCTTTCTTTACTTTCTAAAGTTGAGTTTGTGAGACTTAATCAAGATGGACAATCTTTTCATGGTTTACATATTTCAAAAGGACTACTTCCTTTACATTTTGAGTTTAATAAAGGGAGTAATGGTGGATTTACACTTTATATTGATGGCTTGCAACAAGTGGAAGTAATGGATACGTATAGTTATGCACTATTTGAAGGGAAACTGTATCGGTTGAACATGGAGGATTGCAAGCGGCTTATCGAATTACAAAAAATGATGAATCGTTCTAGTAGTAATCAATTGTATATTCCGGCGGATAAGATGGAGAACTTTGTAGCGAAAGTTGTTCCAGGTTTAATGAAGCTTGGAACTGTGCGAATAGATGAGATAATATCAGATCGTGTTGAAACGCCCGCACTAAAAGCGAAATTATATTTAGACCGAGTGAAAAATCGTTTGTTAGCGGGTTTGGAATTTCATTACGGAAATGTTGTTATTAACCCGTTAGAAGAGGATGGACAGCCGTCTGTTTTTAATCGTGATGAGAAAAAGGAAAATGAGATTTTAGAAATGATGAATGATAGTGCCTTTGCAAAGACTGAAGGCGGTTATTTTATGCATAATGAAGAAGCTGAGTATAACTTTTTATATCATGTCGTTCCCACGTTAAAAGGTTTACTTGATATTTATGCGACGACAGCAATCAAATTACGAATTCATAAGGGGGACACAGCTCCTCTTATAAGAGTTAGAAGAAAAGAGAGAATTGATTGGTTATCATTCCGGTTTGATATAAAAGGTATTCCAGAGGCAGAAATTAAAGGTGTATTAGTTGCTCTTGAGGAGAAACGAAAATATTATCGTTTAGCAAGTGGCGCTCTACTATCACTTGAGAGTAAAGAGTTTAATGACATTAATCAGTTTATAAAAGAATCTAGTATTCGAAAAGAATTTTTAAAGGGCGAAGAAGTAGATGTCCCTCTTATTCGTAGTGTGAAATGGATGAATTCACTGCAAGAAGGCAATGTTTTAAGTTTAGATGAATCCGTTCAAGAATTG
The DNA here is from genome assembly GCF_051915945.1 of Bacillus cereus group sp. MYBK30-2. Classification (NCBI taxonomy): domain Bacteria; kingdom Bacillati; phylum Bacillota; class Bacilli; order Caryophanales; family Bacillaceae; genus Bacillus; species Bacillus cereus group sp. MYBK30-2. Next base: position 1,260,451 of record NZ_JBQAFR010000001.1, on the reverse strand, counting down.
GTAGAGAACATTCAAAACCCTAAAAAACTAAAGTTTAATGTGCCAAATGGTTTAGATGCGATAATGAGAGAGTATCAAACATACGGATTCCAGTGGATGAAAACACTTGCTTATTATCGTTTTGGAGGTATTTTAGCAGACGATATGGGACTAGGGAAAACGTTGCAAAGCATTGCTTTTATAGATTCTGTTTTGCCTGAAATCCGAGAGAAGAAACTGCCTATATTAGTTGTTTCGCCGTCTTCCCTTGTTTATAACTGGCTAAGTGAATTGAAAAAATTCGCGCCACATATTAGAGCTGTTATTGCCGATGGAAATCAAGTAGAGCGCCGAAAACTTTTAAAAGACATAACGAAATTTGATGTAGTGATTACGTCATATCCTTTACTGAGAAGGGATATAAGGTTATATGCGCAGCCATTTCATACGCTATTTCTTGATGAAGCACAAGCATTTAAAAATCATACAACGCAAACTGCGAAGGCAGTAAAAGCGATTCAAGCGGAGTACCGTTTTGGATTAACGGGAACACCTGTAGAGAATTCATTAGAAGAGCTATGGTCCATCTTCCACGTCGTCTTCCCAGAATTATTACCGGGGAGAAAAGAGTTCGGTGATTTAAGACGTGAAGATATAGCGAAGCGCGTAAAACCATTCGTGTTAAGAAGGTTAAAGGAAGATGTATTACAGGAGCTACCAGAAAAAATTGAGCACTTACAATCATCAGAACTATTACCGGATCAGAAGAAGCTTTATGCGGCTTATTTAGCGAAGTTAAGAGAAGAAACGTTAAAACATTTAGATAAAGATACGTTACGTAAAAATAAAATTAGAATTTTAGCTGGTTTAACGAGGTTAAGACAAATTTGTAATCATCCTGCATTGTTTGTTGATGATTACAAAGGAAGTTCAGCTAAGTTTGAACAACTTCTAGAAATTTTGGAGGAGTGCAGAAGTACAGGGAAGAGAATTCTTATCTTTTCTCAATTTACGAAGATGCTTTCGATAATCGGGCGAGAATTAAACCGTAAAGCTATTCCATACTTTTATTTAGACGGAAGTACACCAGCGCAAGAACGTGTAGAGCTATGCAATCGGTTTAACGAAGGAGAAGGAGATCTATTTCTCATTTCTTTAAAAGCTGGTGGTACGGGTCTTAACTTAACTGGTGCAGATACGGTCATATTATACGATTTATGGTGGAATCCAGCTGTTGAACAACAAGCAGCAGATAGAGCGTATCGAATGGGACAAAAAAATACGGTGCAAGTTATTAAGTTAGTAGCCCACGGAACAATTGAGGAAAAGATGCATGAACTTCAAGAGAGTAAGAAAAATTTAATCGCTGAAGTGATTGAGCCAGGAGAAGAGAAATTATCCTCTATAACTGAGGAAGAAATTCGGGATATACTTATGATTTAAAATGAAAAAAGCTATGCTTTCAAATTTATGAGAGCATAGCTTTTTTGTTGTAATAATTATATTTTGTTTTGTACAAAGTAAAGAAATCAAATGCTATTTAGATTACTTCTTTGTGCCTTTACTTTTGTATGGTTTTGCAGCTTTCTTTTTCTTTGCACTAGATTGCCAACGGTTCCATCCTTTACTTCCTGTACCTTGTCCTACACCTTTTTTTGGTTTCGCTTTCGTTTTACTCATATGATCACTCCGTTATATAAAAAATCTTATTTGATAATAGCCAATGTTTTAGAAAAATACTCTCGATAAATGACTATGTTTGTTTTAAGTAAAAACAAACTGCTTGAATGCTATAGTATATCATGAAATTGCGAGTAAACTGAAAGGAATTATAAAGAAAATGAAAATAATAAGAAATACTGCGGATTCTATATTTCGAACGATTACATTAATTGTTGTGTATATGTTAGTTTCAGTTAGTGAGACGTTTTTTGGGGTGTCAAGGCAAAAGAAGTAAAGAGGCTATATTGGAAACAATCAATCAAGCCGTAAAATAAAGAATTGAAAAATATTTTAAAACTTTTTGTTGACTTTCTCTGTTTTTTGTATAGAATAATCATTAATAAAATGTTTCAGAGATGTGACAACAAACGACTATGAAAGGACGAGTAGTAGTAGGATGTAGTTTAAGCGAGTCAGGGACGGTGTGAGCCTGATACGAAGCCTATTATGAAGAACCTCCTGGAGTCGCTAACCGAAATCCTTTATAGGAAAGTAGACTTAGCCGGGAACTTCGCCGTTACAAGAAGAACAGTATCGAGATTTTTAATCTCCGTACTGTATAAGTGAGCAACCTCTGTTGCTAATTTGGGTGGTACCGCGGAACCAAAGCCTTTCGTCCCAGTTTTTTGGGAAAGAAGGGCTTTTTTTGTTGGCTTTTTTCCACAACATCCAAACATTTTAGGAGGAAACCACCATGTATCAATCATTAATGACAGTAAGAGAGACTCAAATCGCAATTAAGGAAGTTAAAACATTTTTCGAGGATCAATTAGCAAAACGCCTTGAACTATTCCGCGTATCTGCACCATTATTTGTAACGAAAAAGTCAGGTTTAAACGATCACCTAAACGGTGTAGAACGTCCAATTGAATTTGATATGTTACATTCAGGAGAAGAATTAGAAATTGTGCATTCACTAGCGAAGTGGAAAAGATTCGCATTACATGAATACGGATATGAAGCTGGTGAAGGTTTATATACAAACATGAACGCAATTCGTCGTGATGAAGAACTTGATGCAACGCATTCTATTTACGTTGACCAATGGGATTGGGAAAAAATCGTTCAAAAAGAATGGCGTACTGTAGATTACTTACAAAAAACAGTACAAACAATTTATGGAATATTCAAAGATTTAGAAGATCACTTGTTTGAAAAGTATCCGTTCCTTGGAAAGTATTTACCAGAAGAAATTGTTTTCGTTACTTCTCAAGAACTAGAAGATAAATATCCAGAATTAACACCGAAAGATCGTGAACATGCAATTGCGAAAGAACACGGTGCAGTCTTTATTATTGGAATTGGTGATGCACTTCGTTCAGGTGAAAGACATGATGGACGCGCAGCTGATTATGACGATTGGAAGTTAAACGGTGACATTTTATTCTGGCACCCAGTACTACAAGCTTCATTCGAATTATCATCAATGGGAATTCGCGTTGATAGTAAATCACTTGACGAACAGTTAACGAAAACGGGTGAAGACTTCAAACGAGATTACGATTTCCACAAAGGAATTTTAGAAGACGTACTACCATTAACAATTGGTGGTGGTATCGGCCAATCAAGAATGTGCATGTACTTCTTACGTAAAGCACACATCGGTGAAGTTCAATCTTCTGTATGGCCTGACGATTTACGTGAAGCTTGTAAAAAAGAAAACATTCATCTGTTTTAATATAAAGTGAAACTTTAATCAGTGGGGGGGCATCCCCCGCTGATTATTAGTTGAACCAATCGGGCTTTTATGGGCAGTTGATCTTCCACCTAACTTCTTTGTTTTACAGCCGAATGTTGAGGTGGGAGTCTTACTGCCCGTTAATGCGGGATAACTGTGAGGGAGAGTAGCTCAAACATAGAGCTATTCTCCCTTTTTTTATTATGTAAACGAATGGTTTACAGTGATTTTTACTAATAGTTGCTTTTATTGATTATGAAGGAATTCAAGGGGTTTTATTAGGAGTTGCGCTATTCATGATGGTTTTTTACTCTGATGTGAAGAGAGTTATTTGGAATGAATATAGATCGTTTTTTCAAGGGGAACAGCGAAGTGGTATAAATGATAAAAAGTGAGAAGGGTCTGTTATATTTCCTAGGAAAAGGGTATAACGAATAATTTAATTGTTTTATAATGATTTTCGGATATCGATAATATGTTAAAAAGCTGTTTGTATAGAGTGTTGAAATCTATACAAAGCAGCTTTTTATTTAGATAGGAAGGAAATAGATTAATATGATTTTTTGTAAGCTTTACTTGAAAATAGTGAACTACTCGCCACTTAGCAAAGCTTGAAGCGGGAGCTTCTCAGTTCCACGACGAAAGTAACCTTTCGTCTCCCTGAGCGTTACTTCGGGGTGTTCCACCCCTAGATGTCCAACGCTTGGATGCTCTCTTGGTACGGTTGATATTTTACGCAGGAACCGAATGGCTTGGTTTTCGCCCTTCACATGTTTGAGGAGGGAGAATTCTTTCGGTAAATTCGTTAAATTAGCTCATTTGCACTAAAGGCTCAATTTTCGCCATAAATGATTGATGAAGCGCTTCAACACCATCTACTAAGTGAATTCGGTCAATGACAACCGATACTTTAATTTCAGATGTACTTACCATTTTAATATGAATACCTGCTTCTTTTAAAGTAGTGAACATATTCGCAGCAACACCTGGGTTAGATACCATACCAGATCCTACAATTGATACTTTTGCTAAATGATTTTCATGTTCTACAGATTCATAGTTAAGTGTTTCATGATTTTGTTCTAACACTTCTAATGTTTCTCTTAAATCATTAGAATGGATCGAGAAGGAGAGGTGAACAGTTCCTTCATTTGTAATACTTTGAATAATAATATCTACATTAATGTGAGCCTCTGCTAATGTAGAGAAAACTGTTGAAAGTGAACCTTGTTCTAATCCTTTAATTGTTACACGAGTAATATTATCCTCAAATGCAATACCTTTTACGATTGATTGTTGTTCCATGTTACATTCTCCCCTTACAATTGTTCCGTTTTCTTGTTCCATACTTGAGCGCACTTCTAAAACTACATTATGATTTTTAGCAAATTCAACAGCGCGCGGGTGTAATACGCCAGCGCCGAGGTTTGCGAGCTCTAACATTTCGTCATAAGAAATTTCATCTAATTTATAAGCATCTTGTACTACGCGTGGGTCAGTCGTGTACACGCCTGTCACGTCCGTATAAATATCACATTTTTTTGCTTTTAGTGAAGCGGCTAATGCGACAGCAGTTGTATCGGAACCACCGCGGCCAAGAGTTGTAATTTCATTTTCTTCACTGATTCCTTGGAAACCAGCGACTATAACAATCGTGCCTTCAGTAAGATAGGACTGAATACGCTCAGTGTTAATGTCAGTAATCCGTGCACTACTATGTACAGATTCTGTCGTAATACCAGCTTGCCATCCTGTTAATGAAATTGCGTTATAACCTTTTGTTTGTAGTGCCATTGTTAATAAAGAAATGGTTACTTGTTCTCCTGTAGATAGAAGCATATCCATTTCACGTTTACTTGGATTTTCAGTAATAGCATTTGCGAGTGCTACAAGTTCATCTGTACTTTTGCCCATTGCTGAAACGACAGAGACAATACCATGTCCTCGTTCGTATTCTTTAATTATTAAATTTGCTACATGTTGAATACGTTCAATACTTCCGACAGAAGTACCACCAAATTTTTGAACAATTGTTTCCATTACGAATTCCTTCTTTCGTCCATTTTTAAGAATAGGTTAGGATATATACAAATCCCAATATCCCTGTAGTTACCAGAAAGAAAAACAAAAAACACCATCTCAAATAAGTGAGGATGGTGCTGTTACAGGAAAAGGGAAACAGAAAACGGAGCTAATAAAAAAACCGCCAAAAAAGGAATATCATAAAACTGATATCTCTTTTTTGTAGATAGCTCTTCATATGTACACGTCTGTACATATGACAGTTCTGTTTCTATTCGAAAACAGCCCCAATCGATAAATGCAGAGAAATTTATCAATTTCGGCAACACTTCCTTTCTTCTAAACTCATAGACATCTCTTTGTCTCCTTTAGAATACTCATAAGCATTGCAACCTCTATCTCACGTTTTAGGCGAGAGTGTTTGATTTATGAAGTTGTGGGTAACATTTGTTTTATAATAATTTAAATTTTTCAGGGAATCAAGTGTTTTGTATGTTTTTTTAAAATTCTTTCTTTTTGTTGAACTAGTTTGTGAAAAATGTAGCAAAATCAATTCATTGCCTGTACATTAAAAATATAGTGCATAGGAGGTGGAAGAATGAAAAGGAAAAAGCCTATTTATGTTGCGACAGAAATGAAAACAACAATGGAGAAATTATGGGAATATACGCAGCAACCAGACATACATACAGAGTGGGATGCTCGTTTTACTGAAATTTCGTATTTAGAGAAAAAAGAAGGAGAACCGCAGAAGTTTTTATATAAAACAAAGATTGGTTTTGGCCTTGAAATAGCTGGAGAAGGGGAATCGATAGGTGAAATAAGAAAAGATATTTTAACGCCGTTATGCAGTTGGATGAGGAGGGAAAAGAAATTGTAGATTATTTTGGTGAACCACATTTACTCGTTTCTACATTGAATTTTCATATTGATGAGGCGGGGGCAATGCATATTTCTTCAAAGAAGCAAGGGTTTTTTATGTTTGGAAGAAAAATTCCGTTACCAAAATTTTTATACGGAGAGGCAAAAATTATTGAAAGCTATGATGACGCACTACAATGTTTTCGAATTCATGTACAAGTACGAAATTCGTTAATTGGTTCACTATTTTCATATAAGGGAACATTTGTGGAAAGGAAATAAATGAAATGAAGAATATAATATTTGGACTTGCTTGTTATAGTATATTTCTAATAGGCGAGTGGTCGAATTTAAATCCTGTTGAAGCAATTATACTATTATCTATTTTGTTATTCATACCGATGTCATTTTGTATTATTGATAAAAAAACAAGAAATGGATCGTATGTATTAATTTATAAATTTGTATCGTTTTTATATCCGATTGCTGCAGTTAGTGCGATGCTAGCTTTCATAACAAATCATTTCATCTTTGCGTTCTTTTGGTTTATGTATACAGGGATTATTGCATTATTTGGTGTTATTAAATTGCTAGAAAGAGGATGGAGGCCTTTTGAAGAAACAGCTATAGATAGTGCGTTTATTTATTTGTTTTTAGGGGGTTCTTGGTTCTTTGCTTCTGTAGCGAAACTTCCAATTATGCACTTTAGTTCTGATATTGTTTTACTCACAGCTGCACACTTTCATTACTCGGCATTTTTATTGCCGTTATCAGCTGGTTTACTTGGAAGGAAAAGAGAACAGAGAAGTAAACTGTATGATGTTATTATGTTTATCATTGTCATTTCGCCAATGACAGTTGCGATAGGAATTACGTATTCGAGGGTATTTGAATTCTTTGCAGTGTTCATATATTTATGCGCCATTTATGGATATGGGATTTACGTTTGGAAAACGAAATTCAATGCAATAAGTGCAAAGGTTCTCCTTACTATTTCATCTAGTACGCTTATGGTAACAATTATGTTTTCACTTGTATATTCATACGGGAATTTCAAACAAGTAATGACGATTACAATTGCACAAATGGTTTGGATTCACGGTGTTGTAAATGGAGTTGGAGTTGCATTACCGGCTTTTCTCGGTTGGATGATTGAAAAGAGTACTCCGAATTATAAGTACTATGGGAAACCAATGAGCCAATTAAGAGGGGATTCTACAGTTGGAGAGAGTTTTTTACATAATCAAAGCGTAGTAGATAGCAAGCAATACAGTGGTCTAGTTGATAAAATGAATGATTTTCATAGTGACACATTTGATGGAATGAAGGTTCCTTTAAGTATTATTCATTTTTATGAGAATACGAGAGAGTATCAGTTGCAAGCGAATATTAACTGGGCACGTTGGTTCCGTCCATTTGCATTTTGTTATGAAAAAATGAGTAAGCGTGTAGCGCAAATTCATTTAGGGATGGGTGGTAAGTGGGAAAAGATGCAAGGCTCTATCGTTAGTGTAAAAGATGAAAGTGATGGAAGAGAAAACGTAAGAGCCTGGCTAAGAAAAAATGAAGCAGGAGAGTCTATTTTTGTAGCTCTTTATTCAACACATACACACGAGAAAGAGACATACATGAATATCGCATTGCCTTTACCATATTCGAATATGACTGGTATTTTGAAATTGTACAATGATGCTAACCGCTTAATTATTACTAGTAAGCTAAGAAATAGTGGTAAGGGAGATGAAGGGATTTACTTACATACTCGTTTCTTTACACTACGTTTACCATTTGCAGAAACTTTTATTATTAAAGATGACGGGGATCTAATGCTAAAAGCTCACCATAGAATGTGGATATTCGGAATTGAGTTTTTAGAGATTCATTATGAGATTAAGAAAATAGAGAAGAAATAAGAAAGGCTTGGAGAGATGTTCAAGCTTTTTATAATTTAAATATAATTTTATAATCCAAAATATACAATAATAATCGAACGTGAAAAAGATAGTCGTATGTTAGCAGAAAAAATACAAAAACGACTAGTTTAAGCTCTAGATACAAGAGATTGTGGTGTGAAAGAAGACCTTTATGTAATAAGAAAAAATGAGATGTCCGCAGTATTAACTGAACTAGAATTTTTAGATAATAGTGCAGATTATGAGAAGTTGGCTTCATAATCAGGAAGACAAATTGCTACAGAGGCAATTTATGCTGGTATTTTAGAGTATTATGAGTGGAAAGGTTTCAATGTTTCAAAGTATCGTTTAGCTAAATAAAAATCATCGATTGCTAAGCCCAACGTCTATATAGAGATGGGCTTTTTATATAAATTTATGTAATTTTGTATCGGAATAAAAAGATATATCGTATTATGCTGATTATAAATAAAATAATGGTAGATTAGTTTATTTTTATCACGTATACTTTTACTGTTGACTAATTAAGAGTTTGTTAGTTTAATAGGGAAAATTTTATTATAAAGGGAGGCAAGTTAACACGGGACAAGCATATACATAACGTGTTAAAAAATTATGAAAAAAGTTATTACTAATGTGTTAGCAGCGACAGTCGCACTTCAAGTAGTGATGGCTCCAGCAGCTGCATTTGCAGCTGAAAAAGAATTTCCTGATGTTCCGAAAGGGCATTGGTCATATGAAGCAATTACAAATTTAACGTCAAAAGATATTATTGCAGGGTATGATAATGGTAAGTTTGGATTTGGTGATGTTGTAACTCGTGAACAAGTGGCAGCATTAATGTATCGTGCATTAAAACCAGAAGCGAAAAGCGAGTATAAAAATCCATACTCTGATATTAGTGCAGGAACAACAATGTTCCAAAAAGAAATTTTGACTTTAACGGATATGGGGATTTTTGTAGGTGATGGAAAAGGGACGTTTAGACCGAAAGATTCTCTAACTCGTGCTGAAATGGCTGTTATTTTGCAAAAAGCATTTAAATTAGAAGTGAAAGCACCACACACATTTAATGATGTAGATACAACTCCTTGGGCGAAAGATGCAATTAGTGCTTTGCAATCTAATGGTGTAGCAGCAGGGAATAATTTTGGCGGATTTGATCCATCAGGTGTATTAACGCGTGAAAGTTATGCACAACTTTTATATAAAGCAATGCAAGTGAAAAACGATATTCCGGTTGAACAACCATCATATATTAATCTAGATGTAACATTACCATCTAACGTAAAGGCACAAGAGATTGATAATTTCATTGGAAAATATCATTCAGACAGTCCACTTGTTGGAACTGGACAAGATTTTATTAAAGCGCAAAATGAATATGGCGTGAATGCTTTATATTTAGCAGCACATGCAATCTTAGAGTCTGGATACGGGAAATCAGAAATTGCATATCGTAAACATAATTTATTTGGATTAAGAGCATATGATTGGGATCCATTCGCACATGCAAAATATTTACCGTCTTACGGATTAAGTATTTCATACAATGCTGATTATGTAAGAAAGAACTATTTAGAACAAGGTGCTAGGTATTTTAATGGCTACACATTACCTGCAATGAACGTTATGTACTCAACTGATAAAGAATGGGCTGGCAAAATCGCTAATATTATGGAGCGTATTAAACCTTTTAATAAGGCAGATTATCAAAATGCAAAACGCCTACCGAAAAATCCTAATACGTTAAACGTAGAGGTATTAAGTGAAGCAATTCCATATAAAGATTATGCAAAAGATGCAACAGCTACTGTTCAATCGGTAGGATCTTACTATCAAGTTCCATTCCCGTTTAACAACCCAATTAAGAGTGTACCAAATGTTACACAAAATGAAGTTGGAAAATTAGAAAATGGTACAAAAGTAAATGTATATCGTGAAGATCCAAATGGCTGGGTAGAATTCTCACTTGAAAATGCTCCGGAAAAATATTGGACATTGAAGAAGAATTTAAAATTATAAAGTGGAAAGGTGTTTTCATATATGAAAACACCTTTTTTATTTATATTCATCACATAATATTCCATATTATGTAAGGGTGATGGAATCATTATGATGTTCTCCGTTATGTTTTTGATATTTTTACCAAGAAGTCAATAGTTTCATATATAATTAAAATCAATGAAGAACGAATTTTCAGTATTTAATTTTAGAGATTAAGGTCTTTTGAAAAGAGGAGAGGGATATGCAAGGAGAAATACAAACAGAGAAAAAGTTAGGTTATGTTGGAAAATTATTATTACCAGCTAAAGTATCACCACACTTTAAGTTTTTATGGATCGGACAATTACTCTCGACCTTGGGTAGTTCAATAACGATGGTGATTCTTCCTGTCGTTGTTTATTCATTAACTGGTTCAACAGTTGTAATGGGAATGACTATGGCAATGTACATGCTTCCTAATATTCTTGCGTTACCGTTTGCTGGATTAGTCGTGGATCGGATTGACCGGGTGAAATTAATGTTATTTACAGATGTAATCCGCTGTATATTAATGCTATTACTTGCAACACTTATATTTATGGATTTGTTAACGATTACGCTATTATATGTACTCGTTGCATTATATGGACTTATGGAAGGTATATTTCAACCGGCGTATTCAGCTGTAAGAGCGAAAGTATTTGTACCGGAAATTCGAAATGCAGCTAACGCATTAACGCAAATGAGTAATCAAGGTATACGACTAATCGGACCAGCTCTTGGAGGATTAATCGTTTCAGTTACATCTGCTGGAATAGGGTTTGGATTGGATGCAGTAACGTACTTGCTATCATTTTTATGTTTATTATTTTTAAAAGAAATAAAGTTTAATAAAGTACAGAAACTAGAAAAAAATAAAGTGAATTATAAAAAGGATTTTATGGAAGGTTTCCTCGTTCTAAAAAGTCATCCATGGTTATGGATTACAATTTTAGTTTTTTCATTCGTTAATATTTGTTATGCAGGAATTATAGTTGTATTAATTCCATGGTTGTTTAATGTTCATCATCATTTTGAAGCTTATGTGTATGGCTTGGGTATGGCTTCTTCTGGTGCTGGAGCTGTAATTGCAGCACTAATTTTTGGTGGGAAGCAGCAGTGGCATAAGAGAGGACTACTTGCTTATGGCGGTGTTTTAATAAGCGGATTGGCACTTTTAATTATGCCTTTCATTACTTGGGCACCTGCCTTAATAGCTTTAATGGCAATTGAAGGGTTCGGTATGATGATATTTGGACTTATTTGGGAAACGAGTTTGCAAGAGCTTGTACCAGAAGAAGCATTTGGTAGAGTAGCGAGCCTTGATATGTTAGGTTCTTTCGCTTTATTACCATTAGGATATGTGGTTGTAGGATGGTTAGCTATTGTAATAGGTGGCAAGATAACAATTATAACGCTAGCCATTTTAGTAATCATAACAATTGTAATGGCATTGTCTGTACCAAGTATTCGGCGGTTCGATTGATTATGTAGGCTAAAAGGAGATATGGCATATAATCGATTCATCTTAATTAAGCATTTGTCTAATGAAGAGCCTTCCGTACATATTTCGGCTAAAAAATTTGTGTGGATGCTACGAAAATGGATATTGCAAAAGAATTGACTGAAGCGATTCAATCTGGCTTTGTAAATAAAGACTAAGCCCTAATCTAATTAGGACTTAGTCTTCATTAAATACAAATGTTTGTTTCATTTTTTTACTCTCATTTACCGGATGACCGTTGTAAGAGAAAGTCGTTTCTTCCCAAGTAATAACGACTTTAAAATTATGGCTATTAAAGTCTAATGGGAATACCATGTAGTCAAAGCTCGTATGACTTTTTGAAACGTTCGAATTTGATGTAGTAGGTTTAAAGGTAGCTTTAGATGTAGGAGTGTTATCAAGTATTTCCACAGATACATTCGATACATCATTACCGATGTTTTTTACGAGTAAACTATACGTATCATATACACCTTGTTTTGGTTGTACCGCTTGCTTGTTTGAGTTATGAGATTTGTCAATTTCGATATACCATTGTTTAGACTTTGATGCAATTGGTAGCGACTGAAATGTGTAGGCACTAGCTTGCATCGGGAGTGCTAAACATATAAGCGTAAAGAGAGTTACTATTTTTCGTTTCATTTTTTGAGAGCTCCCATTCTTTAATGGATTTATTTGTTATTATCTTCTCTTTTTGAGGTAATATACTATGCAGTTTAGGGGGAGGGTATATTGAAGGAACTAGCAAGTATGGGAAGCGGTATTTTTCTACAACTGTTATTTTTGTATATATTTATTTCTGGTGTTTTATTGGAACTCAATCCATGGTATGCGGTAGAGGTTTTTCGGCATAGTTTCCTTGTTTTGTTTTTGTGATTAATAATAAATGCTTGCTAAAGGATGCTAAAAAGCATATCAGTGGGATTAATTTATTAATATAAAGAAGAGTCTAACTTCCAAAGGATAGATGCAGGTGGAGAGGTACGAGCGTTAGTCAAAAGTAATAAGAATATGAAAAAATTCCCAATAAATATGTTAAAATAACATTGTCATATAATAAGGGGGATTTATTTTATGGAAAAAGAGCATCTTGCTAAAGTAGATTTAACGAAAATGGTGGACTCCAAATCTAAGTACAATAAGAAACTCGAAAAATATCAAATGCGCTTATTGGCACTACAGCAAATTTTAAAAGAAGAGAAAATAGCTGTTATGCTTGTTATGGAAGGCTGGGATGCAGCAGGTAAAGGCGGAGCGATTAAGCGAGTAACTGAACATCTTGATCCGCGTGGATTCCAAGTAAATCCAATTGGGGCGCCTGCTCCTCATGAAAAACGGTATCATTATTTGCAACGTTTCTGGCGGAAAATTCCTCAATATGGGCAAATTACTATATTCGACCGTTCATGGTATGGTCGTGTATTAGTTGAACGTGTTGAAGGGTTCGCCACAAAAGAAGAGTGGACGAGGGCATATGGTGAAATTAATGATTTCGAGAAGCTATTAACAGATGATCATTACATAATAGGAAAGTTTTTCTATCACATTAGTAAAGACGAACAGTTGAAACGATTTAAAGAAAGAGAGAACAATCCTCTTAAAAGATGGAAAATTACAGATGAAGACTGGCGAAATCGTGAAAAATGGGATGAGTATGTCGAAGCAATGGAAGACATGTTTGAAGAAACAAATAAGCCGAATGCTAAATGGAATATTATTGCGAGTAATGATAAATTATACGCTCGTTTGAAAACATTGAAAGAACTTATTTCATTAATTGAGGATTATTTCTTAGAACATAATATAGAATTACCTTCTTATTATTATGAAATAAAAGAAGGTAAGAAAGAGAAAAATGAGTCTATGCAAGATGCAGGGGTTAAATAGTAAAAAGGTTTGTATAGGAAATATGAAGGGAAGCTGTCTTGTAATTTGGTAAAACAAAATTACAAGACAGCTTTTTTAGTTAGAAACATTTTACAATTTACAGAATAAGGCATATAATCAATAATCATATTAACATTGTTAATATGATTATTGATTATATGCTATGTGGGGGGCTTATTTTGAAGGGAAGAGATGTTGTTTTAGGTTTATTGATGGAAAAAGAATTGTCTGGTTATGATATTAAAATTGTGTTTGAAGATGTATTTACTCATTTTTTTGATGGAAGCTTTGGAATGATTTATCCAACTTTAAGACAATTGGAAAAAGAGGGGAAAATAAAAAAAGAGGTTGTTATGCAAGAAGGGAAACCGAATAAGAAAATGTACTTTATTACAGATGAAGGGCGTGAAGAATTTTATCAATACATGCAAATGGATGTAGAGAAAGATGTTTTACGTTCAGATTTTTTAATGAGGATGTATTTTGGTAATTATAGTGATGGTGCAACGATAAAAAAATGGATTAAAGACGAAATTGAGAGGAAAGAAGCGTACATTGCGGATCTTCGTTTGAAATATGAAAAGTGGAGAGAAGGTATTACTTTTGTCGAGGAAATTTCACTCGATGTAGGTATCGCATCGTATAGTGCGCAAGTAGAGACATTGAAGAGAAAATTAGAGCAGTTAGAAGCGAAAGAAAACAATAAAACAGAAGAATGAAAAACACGTTCACAATAAATAAAGGGGTAAATGAACATGGAGCAATCAAAAGGTATTAAGATTGTTTTTTTAATGTGCTTAGGTATTTTTCTTTGTATGATTGATACGACGATTATGAATATAGCCTTACCAGCTATACAATCAAGTGTGAATACTTCATTAGAAAAAATGTCTTGGGTATTAAATGTTTATACAATGACGATTGCAGTACTTGCAATTCCACTAGGGCGAATAGCTGATATTTTGGGGAAAGCAAAGATGTATATTCTCGGTCTAGTAATATTTGGTGGCGGCTCAGTGCTTTGTGCTTTTGCAAATACAGGTGACTTCCTCATTTTTTCTCGTTTTATACAAAGTGTTGGAGCAGCAATTTTATTTCCGACAAGTATGGTAATTGGTGTATCAGCTATGCCTTTAGCAAAGAGGCATGTTGCACTTGGCATTTTAGGAGTAACACAGGGGTTGTCAGCTGCAATTGGTCCAGTAATAGGCGGGGTTATTACGCAAAATTTAGGATGGAGATGGGTGTTCTTCGTCAATGTTCCAATTTGTATTATTGGAATTATTTTATGCTGCATTATGCTACAAATAAAAAATGAAGAACGTATTATCTCAAAAATTGATTGGATTGGACTTATATTAAGTAGTTCAGCAATTTTCTCTTTTACTCTCGTATTAGTGAAAGGGAATGCGTGGGGATGGCAAAGTAATATTGCTTGGTATTGTTATATAATTAGTATTATTTCTCTTGTTCTATTTGTTTTAGTCGAAAGAAAGATTCATAATCCGATGGTGAATTTAAAACTATTTAAAGATAGGATGTTTGTAGGTGCATCTATTGTTGTTGTAGTAAGTAATTTATTTTTAATTGGCGTTACTGTATTGCTTCCAACTTTTTTGACAAAAATACAGCACCGAACGGAAATTGAAGCTGCTTTTCTAGTGACACCTATTTCAGCGATGATATTTCTTGTTTCACCATTTGCTTCACTATTAATGAAAAAACTTGGAAAAGCAACTATTATTTTGTCAGGGTTTCTCGTTATGAGCCTAGCGTATTATTGGCTACAGATGATTGGAGTAAATTCAACAAATATCGAAATTATTATTCCATGTATGATATTAGGTGTTGGATATGGTTTAGTAGTGGGACCAATTACAGTTTTAAGCGCATCTTCATTTGAAGGAGAGTTATTAACAGCTTCTCAAAGTGTCGTATCGATGTTACGCCAAGTAGGTATTGTCTTAGCGGTAGCAATATTCGTTTCTAACTTAACTCACAACTTATCAATAAATAAAGAGAATGTATATCGTCATGCAGAAGGAATAGTGCGTAATATACATGTAGATAGTGCTCAGCAAGCCGAGATATTACAAGTAACAAAAGAAAAAATAGAGAATCAAAGTATAGAAACAAATGTAGAAAAGAAACAAAATGAAACAGTGGTGGGGTTAAGTAAAGAGAAAAAAGACGAATTAATTCACCAAAAAGTGGATGAGGTATTAATTGGAGTTCCAGTAGAATATAGAGATATAAAAAGAGAAGAAATTACGAGTCAAGTAACAAAAGAGGTTGCAAAGCAAGAGGAGAATATAAAGAAAGAAATAGTCTTATTTTCAAATGATGTGAATCATTATGCTCAGAATCAGATGGCTACGAGTTTTACTGATTTATATAAAGCGAGTGTGCCAATTATTTTAGTTTGTGCTTTAGTAAGTTTGTTATTTTGGGAAGGAAAAGCTTTCAGTAAGAGAAAAGGGGAAAAGGGTAGTAGGGGAATTGTAAGGGAAATAGGCTAAATATGAATTGTATTTTAATTATGGGACGTTAGCAGTCAAAAAAATAGTATAGAGTTATTTTGGGAACTCCTCGGTAATGGGCGAAACGTAAACTGTGGGGTTCTTTACTTTGTTCCTATCGGCATATGTATCACTGTCATTAAGTATTTGCTTTCATTCATTATCCGTCAAAATCATGTTTTCGAATTTTAGAAAGATAAATTGAATAGTATTAATAAGTTGTATAATTGTTTTTTACATGTAATGAATGGGCACGTATCAAGTTCAAATAAAGGATGCATAATATTATTTTCATAGGATTTTAAACATATTTTTCAAAGGAGTGTTCTTTAAATGTTTATAAAACCTATAAATTTAGCGATTCGATTTTTTCTAGAATTATGTGCTCTTGCATCACTATGTTATTGGGGCTTTCAATTTTGGGGAAGTGTATATGTAAAATTTATTTTTTGTATTGGCTCACCACTACTTTTTGCGATAATATGGGGGATTTTCATTGCACCTAGAGCATCATTAAAATTGCCAGAACCATATAGGTTTATGTTGGAAATCATATTGTTTGGAGTTACCTCTGTTGCTCTATATGTTGTTGATCAAACAACCTTAGCTATTATTCTTGGAATGGTATTTATAATAAATCGCACTTTAATTATCGTTTGGAAACAATGATTTTTCTGCAGTATCTGTATAAAATCATATATCATGTAGTCTCATACTGTATTTTAATGCTAAGTTTCTTCACGATAGAAACTTAGCATTATTTGGCTTTACTAATAGGAGAGAAATGGAAGTATTAAAAATTGGAAACTTAAAAAGCGTTATTTCAAGTGTAGGAGTGACGAAATATGGATAAATTTAAGTGTTTTAAATTTTGGGATTTTGTTGTTTTATAGTACATTAACAAGAGATATTAGTTTCATAGGGAGGGTGAGGAAATGATAGATACAGCAGATGCTTTAATAAGTAATCGTATGTATACAGAAGAAGAGCAACAAAAATTATATAAACGAACGTTAATAATCGTAAGCATTTCACAAATGTTTGGTGGTGCAGGATTAGCTGCTGGAATTACAGTGGGTGCACTTCTTGCGCAACAAATGCTTGGAACAGATGCATATGCAGGTTTACCGGCTGCTATGTTTACGTTGGGATCTGCGGTAGCGGCTTTCATAGTAGGAAAGCTTTCGCAACGATATGGACGCCGAGTAGGACTTGCAACAGGTTTTATGGTAGGTGGACTTGGAGCTATTGGAGTTGTAATGGCAGCTGTAACAAATAGTATTATTCTCTTACTTGCTTCTTTACTCATTTATGGTGCAGGTACAGCTACAAATCTACAAGCTCGTTATGCTGGCACGGATTTAGCGGATAAGAAACAACGAGCAACTGCTGTTAGTATTACGATGGTTATGACGACTTTCGGTGCGGTTGCAGGTCCAAATTTAGTAGGTGTAATGGGCAACTTTGCTCATTCGATTGGAATTCCTGAACTTGCTGGACCGTTCATCTTATCAGCAGCAGCTTTCATGCTTGCGGGTCTTGTACTTTTCGTTATGCTTCGCCCAGATCCATTAATTATTGCTAACATAATAGAAAAATATAAACAAGAACATACATATAAAGGGCATGCGGTAACAAATGAAATGGTAGAAAATAAACGGGGCATTACCGTTGGAGCAATTGTTATGATACTTACTCAAGTAGTTATGGTTGCGATTATGACTATGACTCCAGTACATATGGGACACCATGGTCATGGACTAAGTGAAGTAGGGCTTGTCATTGGATTCCATGTAGGGGCAATGTACCTTCCATCTCTTGTTACAGGAATTCTAATTGATAAAGTTGGCAGAACAGCGATGAGTATAGCTGGTGGAGTTATATTACTAGCTGCCGGTGTACTAGCTGCGATGGCACCAAACGACTCTTTAATACTATTAGTTGTAGCACTTTCTCTACTTGGATTAGGATGGAACCTTGGATTAATAAGTGGTACTGCTCAAATCGTTGATTCAACAGAGCCTTCTACACGTGCAAAAACACAAGGGAAGATAGATGTTTTTATTGCGTTGGCAGGAGCTTCTGGTGGAGCGATGTCAGGTATGATAGTAGCTAATTCAAGTTATGCGGCATTATCATTAGCTGGAGGGGCTGTAGCCTTATTACTTATTCCTGTTGTGATATGGTCTCGGAAAGGTGAATGAATTTCATGAAATTAAAAAGAGGTTCTAGTTATTTCTAGAACCTCTTTTAATACATTTAACTTAAATCCCACGCTACAATAAGCCCTAAATGCGTAAGCCCACCGCCAAATCCGTACAGTAAAAGTGTATCTCCATTATTTAATTTCCCTTCTTTTCTAGCTAAATCTAAAGCGAGTGGAATGGAGACGGAAGATGTATTCCCCATATATTCCACACTCGTTAATGTTTTTTGAATAGATATTTTTGATTTTTCGCAAATGGATTCAATCATTCGTAGGTTAGCGCTATGTGGTATGAACCAATCTATATCATCTATTTGCAAATTTGCAGTATGTAATAGTTCTTTTATGCCGTGTGGTACAGTTCGTACGGCCCATTTATATACTTCTCTTCCATTTTGAATGATCTTTTCATTTGTTTGTAGTGGCGTGCTATTCATAGTAGTAGATAAATTTGTTCTGTACAGATGAATACCGCCTTCACCGTTTGTTCCCATGTGAGCAGCGATAAAACTTGGTTTGTTTTCGTCTTTTTCTAATAAAATAGCTCCAGCACCATCACCGAACAAAATACAGGTCGTTCTATCTGTGTAGTCTGTTACTTTAGATAATGTTTCAGTCGCTACGACTAGTACTTTTTGGTGGGTACCAGCAGTAATTAAGCTGTTACCGACATGTAGCCCATAAGTGAAGCCAGCACAAGTAGCGTTTAAATCAAAAGCAAGTGTATGGGGGATATTGAAGTGTTGTTGTATTTGACAAGCAACGCTAGGAAAGACATAGTCAGCAGTTGTTGTAGCGACGATAATGCAGTCAATATTTTCTAAGCTTTTCTTATACGTTGTACATAAGTTTTCGATTGCTTTAATGGCTAAGTGAGAGGAGTATTCTTCTTCACCAGCGATTCTTCTTTCCTTCATTCCTGTTCTTTGCACAATCCATTCATTATTCGTATGGACTATCTTTTCTAAATCGTTATTAGACAATACTTGATTTGGAACATAAGTGCCAATTGCGGTAATGCGAGATTTAGAATTCATAGGAACATCTCCTAACTATTTTTATAACCTGATACTAATATGAGGTTATAAAAATGTCAATAAAGACTTTTATTGTATGGAAACGATAATGTTTAATTTACTATGGAGGAATTTGGCGAGTGACGTAAAAATAATATACGGGAAGCTTCTAAAATTGATAATGAAGGGAGTTGAGCTCCTTGAAAAGAATGTTGCACATGTTGCCTGTTGTCATTATTTGTAGCTTTATTCTTATTATTTTTCCAGATAAATCTTATGCTTGTGACTGTATTAAAAAATCTCCAGAGGATGCATTTCAAAAAAACGATGTGGTGTTTGAGGGGAAAGTAGTTGAGGTTCAAAGGAAAGAGGGAGTTGGAACTGAAGTATTATTTGAAGTGAAGAAAATTTGGAAAGGAACAAGTTCTTCGCAAATTATTATATATACAAATGGTGGTGATTGTGTATTTCACTTTTTAGAGGGAGGAGAGTACTTAGTGTTTTCTTCTCAAAGGGGGGAAGAGAAACAATTATACACACATAGTTGCAGTGGAACGAAGAGATTAGATGAGGCAGAGATGGAGAAAAATGTTTTAAGTCATATTGTAAAAGAGTCTGTTCCATCGAAGAAGGTGAATTTAAAAGGGGATATGGCTAACGGTTTAAGCTGGTGGAAAGTTGCTATCATTTCTATAGGTGTGTTATTGATAATCGCTTTTGTTATTTTTATTGTGAGAAGAGCTCGCAAAAAATGACGATTAAAGTAAAAATACAAAGATTTTCTTTCTGTTTCTATAGGTGGTTTAATCTTGTGAAAGCGAAATACTTATGCTACACTTTATGTAACTTAAAATGAACGGAGGGGCTTCCTTTGATCTTAATCAGATTACGTCTCAATACTTTGTGCCGATAATTGAATAGCGCTCAAAGGCTCTGTCTGTGTACAGAGTGAACGGGATTGGTCTGCCTATTTTAAAGGAACCCTTTTATTAAGCTTATATGTGAAAAAGAGGGAGGGACGAATACGCCCTCTTTTTGTTTTGCCTTTATAAATAGAATGGGGTGATATAGGTGAACCCTTGTTGGATGCTTATACCATCTTGGGACTTTTTGACTATGTAATAGGACGAGAGCATTGCTTTCTTCTATTTCTTTGGTGAACCCTTATCCGTTTACGAAAACACAGGCAGTGACCTGTGTTTTTTATTTTGCGTAATCGAAATGGAGGAATAAATATATGGAAGAATTATTACAAAGAGCAGTTTTAGTTGGTGTAAATTTAGGTAATGAAAGTGATTTTGCATATTCGATGGAAGAGTTAGAAAACCTTGCAGAAGCTTGCGATGTAGAGGTAATTGGGCAAGTGACGCAAAATTTACAACGAGTAAATCCATCTCATTATATTGGAAAAGGAAAGATTGAAGAAGTAGCGGCCTACGTAAAAGAAATAGACGCGAATATGGTCATCTTTAATGATGAATTATCTCCATCACAAATTCGAAATCTAGAGGAAGATTTAGATTGTAAGGTAATTGATCGTACCATCTTAATTTTAGATATTTTTGCGCAACGTGCGAAAACGAAGGAAGCGCAGTTGCAAGTAGAAGTAGCACATCTTCAGTATATGATGCCTCGTTTAATCGGTCTTCGTGAATCTTTAGGGAGACAGAGCGGCGGAGTTGGCACGAAAAATAAAGGTGTCGGTGAGAAGAAATTAGAGTTAGATCGTCGTAAAATCGAAGAGCAAATTTCAGTTTTAAATAAAGATTTAGAAGCACTTGTTGCCCAGCGTCAAACACAGCGAAAGCAACGTAAGAAAAATGAAATACCAGTTGTAGCATTAGTAGGCTATACGAACGCAGGAAAGTCAACGACGATGAATGCAATGCTTGAAATATATAATGGCACGGAAGAAAAACAAGTATTTGAAAAAGATATGTTATTTGCGACGTTAGAAACATCTGTACGAAATATTGATTTGCCAGATAATAAATCTTTTTTATTAACGGATACAGTTGGATTTGTTAGTAAATTACCGCATCATCTTGTGAAAGCATTCCGTTCAACGTTAGAAGAAGTAGCCGAAGCAGATTTACTTATTCACGTTGTAGATTACGCAAATCCAAATTATGAACAATTAATTGATATTACAAATGAAACGTTAAAGAAAATTGGCGTGGAAAATATCCCGACAATTTATGCATATAACAAATCAGATATGGTAGATGTTGAAATTCCAAAAGTACAAGAAGACCGTGTTTATTTATCAGCGAAGAAACATGTTGGAATTGAAGAGCTTGTAGAAATGATTCGCTCACACATTTATAAAGAATATACGAAGTGTGAAATGTTAATTCCGTATGATCAAGGACAGGTAGTTTCTTATTTCAATAATCATGCGCACGTTTTATCTACGAGTTATGAAAACGAAGGTACGAAAATTGCACTAGAATGTAAGACGAGTGATTATGAGAAGTATAAGCGCTTTGCTATTTAATAGAAAAAGGCGATCCTAATATGTTTTAGGATCGCCTTTTTCTTATTCTTTAATATAAGCCCATTTATAAGAGTAGATTCCAGCAAATGGACGAATAACAACACCTTGTACGGTTGGTCGTTCTAAATATACAAGTCCTGATTGGAAAATTGGGGCAATGGCTGCATCGTCTTCAATTAAAATTTTCTCAGCATCTTGGAACGCTTTCCAGCGTGCTGGTAAATCAGTTACTAAAGTAGAGCTCGTTTTTTCAATTAATTCGTCGTACTGTTTGTTTGAATAGCTCATTTTATTAAAAGGTCCATCTGTGACGAACATATTTAAAAATGTTGTAGGATCAGGATAATCTGGTCCCCATGTAGAAAGTGAAATTTCAAAGTCACCATTTCCTTCGCGATCTAAAAATGCTTTTACTGGAAGTGGTTGTAACGTAATTTTTAATCCCGGTAAATTTTTCTCGAGTTCACCCTTTAAAAACTCGCTAATTTTTTTATCGTTAGACTCATCCGTTGTTATGATTGAAAGAGAAGCATTTTGTAAATTTGTTTCTTTTTTCGCAGTTTCCCATAGTTTTTTTGCTTCTTTTACATTTGTTTCTACTTTTACATTACTTGTACTACGAAAATCTTTATTGTCAGGACCTTTTACGAATCCTTTTGGAACGAAGGCATTCGCAGGTATTGAACCGTTATTTAAAATCGTTGTTGCGATTCCTTGTTTATCAAAGGCAAGAGAGATAGCTTTTCGGGCATTTTTATTTGCTAGTAAAGGATTCTTCTGACTAAAACGGAAAAATGTCATGGAAGGGCGTTCCATTTTCTTTAAGCTAGGATCCTTTTGGTATTTGTCGACAAACTCTGAATTAATCGTGATACGGTCTACTTGTTTACTTTCGAATAAATTAACAGCTGTTGAAGTATCTTTCACTATATTTACATTAATTTCATTCAATTTCACATTTTTATTATCCCAATAATTTGGATTCTTCGTCATTTTGTAACTCGTATCATGTTTCCATTCACTTAATTGGAACGGCCCGTTATAAACTACATTTGCAGCTTCAAGTCCGTAATTTTTCCCTTGAGCTTCTACTACTTTTTTGTTTTGAGGATAAAATGTTGCAAATCCCATTAAACCTAAAAAGTATGGAACAGGGTGCTCTAGCTGTACTTCTAACGTGTTATCGTTAATTGCTTTTACACCGAATGAATCGATTGGCAATTCTTTTTTATTTATTTTTTCAGCGTTTTTAATATCGAACATGATGTGTGCATATTCAGAAGCAGTTTCCGGATTTACGGCGCGCTTCCATGCGTATTCAAAATCATGAGCGGTGACTGGATCACCATTTGACCATTTTGAATCGTGTAATTTAAATGTGTATGTTTTTCCGTCTTCACTTAGTTTGTATGATTCAGCAGCCGCAGGAACAGGTTTGTTATCAGGTCCAGGCATATATAATCCTTCCATTACGTTGTTTAAAGCAGCGTAAGAAAACCCATCGGTTGCGATAGATGAATCGAGTGTAGAAATTTCCCCAGATTCTACAATGTTTAATATTTGTTGTGACGATTCTTTTTTCTTTTTTCCAGTAGTTGTTGCCTCTTGTTTTTGACCACATGCTGTCAAAAACATAGATAATGTGATTGAGACTGCAACGATTCCTTTTGTTTTTTTCTTCATAGTTGACATCCTTCCCTTCATCTCTGCCTTAGTATAAAAGAAAATATAGAAAATTTCTATAAATAAATCCGATAAAGCATATAGAAAAAATGTATTTTATAAGAAGTTGTATTTCTGGAAAAAGAAATGAAACCAGTATAGAATAGAAATGTTTCAAAACTCAGAATTTATTACACTTACTGTAATAAATATATATTTTGTACAGGAAGGAGAGATTCATATATGCAGGCAGTTTCACAAAAAAATGCAGTAGAAACACCGACAATATACCGTATACTATTTGCAATTAGTTTCGGACATTTTTTAAATGATTCGATGCAAGCGGTTGTGCCGGCGTTGTTTCCTATTTTGGAAAAAACGATGAATTTATCCTATATGCAAGTAGGATGGATTGCGTTTGCGTTAAATATGACGTCATCGATTATGCAGCCGGTTTTTGGTATGTATTCGGATAAGAAGCCGTCACCATTTTTATTACCGCTCGGTATGTTTTCGAGTATGCTTGGGATGATTGGACTCGCATTTGCACCGAATTTTATTATTGTTATTATTTCTGTTTTATTTATTGGATTAGGTTCCGCAGTCTTTCATCCAGAAGGTGCCCGAGTTGCTTATATGGCAGCAGGTGCAAAACGAGGTTTAGCACAAGCGATTTATCAAGTGGGAGGAAATACAGGGAACTCTCTAGCACCTATTTTTACAGCGCTCATTTTCGTTCCGCTCGGTCAAATTGGTTCTCTTGGTTTTACTGCTTTCGCAGCGGTAGGGATTGTATTGTTAATCTTCGTTTCAAATTGGTATAAAAATGAATTAATGAATGGCGCTGTAAGAAGAAAGAAACGAGCTGCGCTTGAGGCTGAAAATGCGATTGTAAGTACGCACATTAAATTTGTTATTTTGCTTCTTGTTTTTCTAACATTCGTACGTTCTTGGTACGGTGCTGGTATCGGGAATTTCTATCAATTTTATTTAATAGAGCATTACGGTTTATCTATAAAAAATGCACAGTATTTCGTCTTTGCTTTTATGATTGCAGGGGTATTAGGGACTTTCTTTGGTGGTCCGTTAGCAGATCGATTCGGTAAGAAAAAGATAATTGTATTTTCAATGCTCGGTTCAGCGCCGCTTGCACTTTTATTACCTCACGTTTCGCTCGTGTGGGTTGTACCGTTATTTTTATGTATCGGTTTTATTAGTTCAAGTAGTTTTAGTGTAATTGTTGTCTATGCGCAAGAGCTTGTTCCTGGAAAAGTAGGGATGGTATCAGGACTAATTGTAGGCCTTGCGTTTGGTCTTGGAGCATTAGGTGCTGTAGTTCTTGGGAAATTGGCTGATATGTATAGTCTTCAGTTTATTATGCTATTATGTAGTTGTTTACCATTAATTGGACTGACTTCATGGTTACTGCCAAATGATAAGAAAACGATAGAATAGGGGATGCGCTATGAAATTATGTGAAAACGTTACAGAATTAATAGGAGATACACCTGTCGTCCGATTATCTAAATTTATTCCAGAAGAAGCAGCGGATGTGTATGTAAAACTGGAAATGTTTAATCCGTCGCGGAGTGTGAAAGACCGCGCTGCTTATAATTTACTTCATGCTGCTGAGGAAAATGGACTTATAAAACCTGGTGATACAATTATTGAACCGACAAGTGGAAATACAGGAATTGGTTTAGCGATGAATGCAGCTGCTAAAGGATATAAAGCTATTTTAATTATGCCAGATAATATGTCAAAAGAGCGTATTAATTTATTGAAAGCATACGGAGCAGAAGTAGTTTTAACACCAGCTGAACAAAGAATGCCAGGAGCAATTGCGAAGGCGGTAGAGTTACAAAAACAAATACCGAATAGTTTCATTCCACAGCAATTTGAAAACCCAGCAAATCCGAATATTCATCGTTATACGACTGCACTTGAAATTTATGAACAAATGGATGGAGAGCTTGATGCATTTGTAGCAACGGCAGGAACGGGTGGAACAATTACGGGGACAGGTGAATCGTTAAAAGGGAAACTACCCAACTTATATATTGCAGTAGTAGAACCGAAAGGATCACCAGTTTTATCTGGTGGTGTTCCAGGCCCTCATAAACTAGTAGGAACAAGTCCTGGTTTTATTCCAAAAAACTTAAATACAGAAGTGTATAACGAAATTATTCAAATTGCAGATGAAGAGGCATTAACTACTATGAGAAACTTAGCAAGACAAGAAGGCTTATTAGTAGGACCATCTTCAGGAGCTTCTGTTTACGCTGCGATAATGATAGCGAAACGTTTAGGCACTGGCAAAAAAGTTTTATGTATTGCACCAGATACAGGTGAACGTTATTTGAGTATGGGATTATTTGAATAAAAACGATAGAAACACCTTAATGGTGCAATAGCCACTATTAAGGTGTTTGTTTTAGGTTATTAAGAGAGGTGAAGGACGATGAAACTATTGAAACCGAAATATGAATATAGCGAACAAATTATG
Organism: Bacillus cereus group sp. MYBK30-2; assembly: GCF_051915945.1. Classification (NCBI taxonomy): domain Bacteria; kingdom Bacillati; phylum Bacillota; class Bacilli; order Caryophanales; family Bacillaceae; genus Bacillus; species Bacillus cereus group sp. MYBK30-2. Next base: position 1,234,454 of record NZ_JBQAFR010000001.1, on the reverse strand, counting down.
GAGTATAGGCAGGCATTTTCTAATTCAGGAGAACAACCACACGGTAGTTGTTCTTTACAAAATTTTGATTCATTTGATGAATGGTTTGAAAAAGTGAGTATACAAGAAGTAGGAGAAAACTTACCATCTAATCGAGTGCCGTCTAGTCAGTTTTTAAGTGTTGAGAATGGAAAATTAATAGGTTTTGTGAATATTCGACACCGGTTAAATCCAGAGTTATTGTTGGAAAGTGGTCATATTGGGTATAGTATTCATCCCGATGAACGTCGAAAGGGATATGCTACTAAACAACTTCAACTTTCATTAGCTGAAGCGAAAAAATTAGGTTTGAAGAAAGTGTTAATAACTTGTGATAAAGCGAATGTTGGTTCGGCTAAAACAATTCAAAAGGTTGGCGGTGTGTTAGAGGATGAAGTTGTTTCTTCTAATTCTGATGAAATTGTGCAGCGTTACTGGATAGAAATATGATTGAGTTAATTTTGAAAAGGTGAAAGTGGTAAAGGGAATATAAGGTGTAATATCGAAATAGATAAATGTAAATAAAGGAGAATGATCCAGCTTTAGGGGGAGATGAAATGGGATTAAAAGAGAAAGCGATAGAAATGTCGGAGATTTATAGGAAAAATCCGAAAGTTGAAGCTATTATTTTAGCAGGCTCTGTAGCGAGAAAATTAGAAGATGAACATTCAGATATTGAATTGCATATATTATGGTCATCACCACCAGAGGATGAGGATCGTCAAGGGCCTATTAACAATATTAGTGGAACGATTTTATCATATCATCCTTACGAGGAAGAAGAATGGTCGGAAACATATTTGACGAAAGAAGGAATTAAACTAGAGATTAGTAATTTTTTAACAGTGACAGTAGAAAAGGTTATTTCAGAAGTTGTAGAGCAGTATGATATAAACTATGAGAAACAATGTATTGTATCATCGGTTCATGATGGTGTGAGTTTGTATGGAGAAGTGAAAGTGAATGAATTAAAAGGTAGAGTATCGGCATATCCAGACGAACTAGCGAAACGAATGATTTCAGAAAATCTATGGTTAAGTAATCGTTGGCATAATCGCAAGGCACTTTTGAAGCGGAAAGATTGGCTTATGCTTTATGATATTATTTGTGAAGTACAAAGAAATATATTTGGGGTCTTATTTGGTCTGAATAGAATGTATGTGCATCATCCTGCATTTAAATGGATGCCATATAATGTGGAACGAATGACTATTAAACCTGAAAATCTGTATGAGCGGATGACGAATACTTTGATAGGGAATCCGGAGTATAGTGTGAAGGAGTTAGAAGTGTTAATAGGGGAAGTATTACATTTGGTAGAAAAATATAATCCGAAATTAAATATTGCTGAACAACAAAAACGTATTCAATATGCGAAGTAAAAAACAAGAGATGTAACAACGAGTTACATCTCTTGTTTATTTATTTTACTAATTTCCCTAGTACGGGTAAACGTTGAATACGATCACCGAGAATATGAGAAGCAAGTCCGCTCGTTAATACGAATAAAAGATAAACAAGTCCTCCTGCTGCTGCGCATATAAACACAATGATCAGTGATTCTATATAAGATTGGCCAGGAATAATCCAACTTATAAATGCTCTTAATGCAATTACAACAGCAGACATTGCTGCGGAGTATATCGTAATAAGAAATACTGTTTTTGTTGTTTCACCAATTTTGAATTTCGCAAACTTAATGATGCAGTACAACATAATAATATTTGAAACGAGATATCCAAGAATTGTGCCGAGTACAGCACCGTGTCCGCCAAATAAATGTAAGAGCGGTGTATTCACTAAAACCTTAACGAGGATACCGACTGAGAATGCAATCATTGTTTTTCTTTGATAATCAATTCCTTGTAATATAGCTGCGGAAACTGTGAAAATCGCACTTAATATAGCAGAAGGTGCAAATGAAATTAAATATTGCGATCCCCCAAGTGCAATTTCAGGATTTACATAAACCATGCGGAATGCATCGTAAGCGATACTAGCTAAACCGAATGCGGCTGGGATAGTGAAGAATAACAATACTTGGAATATCTTTGAAATTTGTTCTTGTAATTCATCTAGCTTCCCGCTTGTATATGATTTCGTAATAGCTGGAATTATCGTTAATGAGAATCCAGTTGCAAGTGAAGCTGGAATCATAATTAACTTTTGGGCATAGTTCGTTATATAAGCGAAGACTGCATTCGCGGTTTCTAAAGGCTCTCCCATCGCTCTAAGGACATCAGCGACTGTATATTGATCTACTAGCGTATAAAGTGGAATGGCAATACCGACAAATACAATTGGAATTGCATATCGAAGTAATTCCATATAAATATTTTTTAACGGAATATCGGATGCTCTTGACTTTAGCTCGCCTTCAGGAGGTTTTAATCCATTATATTTTTTCCAGTACAGCATTAAAATTGAGACGCTGGCAAGTGCCCCGATAACAGCGCCAAATGTAGCAACTGCAACAGAAGAGGCTACTGAACCTCCTAATAGTTTTGAGACAATAAAACTACCAACTAAAATGAAAACGACACGTGCGATTTGTTCTACGACTTGAGAAACAGCACTTGGTTTCATATGTTGAAAGCCTTGGAAATAACCACGTGTAACACTCATAGCGGGTACGATAATAAGCGCGAAACTTAATGCTCGCATCGTAAGCGTTACGTCGGCGATAAATTGTGGATCTGGCGTTTTTGAACGAATAATAAATTGTGATATGTATGGTGCTCCAATAAATAAAATTAAAAATCCTAAAAAGCCCATAAACAGCATCAATTTTACGCTAGAGTTGTATAATTTTTTACTTGTACTATAATCACCAAGCGCATTATGTTTTGCAACAAATTTGGAGACGGCAATAGGAATACCAGCTGTTGAAAAACTTAATAAAATACCGTACCAAGAGTATGCATATCCGTATAAAGCGACCCCTTGCGTTCCAACTAATAATTGAAAAGGGAAGAAGTATATAAAACCTAAAATTCGTGAAATCATTGTTGCACCACTTAATAAAGCAGTGCCTTTTAAAACTTTTGAAGTAGACAAAATCCTTTCCTCCTACTCGTGCTGTCTTGCATTCATCGTATACTACTATAAACCCGCTAGAGAAGTTAATACAGTATAAACCATAAATGTTCTAATACTATTCATACAAAAGTCATATTTTGAATTTTTAAATAGAATGTAATACATAAAAATTCAAAATATGAGTTGACACTATTTTTAATGTATGATAAAAATGATAGTAATCAATTCGGAAAATAATATTTGGGCAATGAAAGGGTATAGTAGTGAAAATCTCCCTATTTCAGAGAGCTGATGGTTGGTGTGAATCAGTATATAGATTATTCATGAAGTTCGTCCTGGAGCATCTTTCATAAATCTTACATTGTGAGGAAATGAAAGACGGTAGTGCATACCGTTATCAAATAAAGTGGTGAAGATTTTTTTCACAACTAGGGTGGTACCGCGATATATATCGTCCCTACGTATTTACGTAGGGACGTTTTTTATTTAGGTCTTACTTAGTTGTGTCTTCATAACTAGGGTGGTACCGCGATATTTTATCGTCCCTACGTATTTACGTAGGGGCGTTTTTATTTAGGTCTTACTTTTGGTGTATCTTCATAACTAGGGTGGTACCGCGATATTTTTGTCGTCCCTACGTGTTTACGTAGGGGCGTTTTTTTATTAGGGAGGAAGGGAGGGTATTAGAAAATAGTATTGATAGAACAATATAAATACCGAATTGTAAAACAGAAAAAAGATAAAGAGAGGAGATAAACAAATGAATTCACAGCAATGGACATCGAAATTAGGCTTCATATTAGCTGCAGCAGGTTCAGCAATTGGTCTTGGGGCGATTTGGAAATTCCCGTATATGGCCGGCATCGGAGGAGGCGGCGCGTTCTTCCTTATTTTCATTGGTTTCACATTATTAATTGGTTTACCGCTATTATTAGCCGAATTCGTTATTGGAAGAAGTACACAAAAAGAGGCCGTTGATGCGTACAGAGAAATTGCGCCTAAAACGCTATGGCCGTGGTTAGGTAAGTTGGGGATTGTAACATGTTTCATATTACTTTCTTTCTACAGTGTTGTAGGAGGTTGGATTATATTATATTTATGGAATGCAATTACAGGTAGACTATGGGAAGGAAATGGGGCATACGAAGCTACGTTTGGTGAAATCATTTCCAATCCGTATTTAGCGGTTGGATCACAGCTATTATTCATCCTTATTACTATTTTTATCGTAAGTAAAGGTGTACAAAATGGTGTTGAAAAAGTAAATAAATATTTCATGCCAGCACTATTCGTTTTATTCTTTGTATTAATTGTTCGTGCACTTACATTAGACGGTGCTGGAGAAGGAGTTCGCTTCTTCTTGCAACCTGATTTCTCAAACGTAACGTCAGAAATTATTTTATATGCAATGGGGCAATCGTTCTTCTCGCTATCTGTCGGTGTAGCTGTTATGGTAACGTATAGCTCATACTTACCGAAAGAAGAAAGTTTACCGCGTTCAGCATTTTCTATTGTAGCTTTGACGCTTGTTATTACATTACTTGCAGGACTTGCAATTTTCCCAGTTGTGTTCGCATTTGGAATGGAACCATCTCAAGGACCGGGGCTATTATTTATCGTATTGCCAGCTATTTTTAGTAAAATGGCGTTCGGAAAATTATTCTTCATCGTTTTCTTATTACTATTCTTCTTTGCTACTATTACATCAGCAATTTCGATGTTAGAAATTAGTGTTGCGTCATTAACATCAAAAGGTAAAGGGAAACGCGAAAAAATGGCCTTAATAGTTGGGTTATTAATCTTCGTTGTTGGTGTACCATCAGCATTATCATTCGGGATTTTAAGTGATCTCAAGATTTTTGGAAAGACTGTCTTTGATTTAGCAGATTATGCGGTTAGTAACGTATTAATGCCACTAGGCGTATTACTGGTTTCCATCTTCGTTCCTTTAAAAATGAAGAAAGATGTATTAATGAAAGAGCTTGGCGTAAGTAAAAATAAAGGCTATAAACTATTCGTATTATGGTTATTCTTACTTCGCTATATTGCACCAATTGCGATTATTATCGTATTCCTAAATGTATTAGGAATTATTTAATCTAAAGCGCTAGTCTATCGTTTTAACGAAAGGCTAGCGCTTTTTCTTTAAGAAAGCATGGAAGGTGCAAGGTGAGAGGATTTGTCATATAATAAAATGCAAAAGGTATATTAGGAGGTGTTTATATGGCGATTATAATTCAATTGCCAGACACTGCAACGTCTCATGCAAAGCCAAGTATGGAAATGGCGATACTTTGCGTGAGGTAGACAAGTAATATACAATCGCCCAAATGAGCTCGTATCATTTTTTATATTTGGCTTTGCACCTTATTGAAATGAACCATAAAAAATAAGGGGCGAGCAGAAATGAAATACGTAAAAGCTGTGACTGTTTTACCAGAAAGTTTAATTATTGAAATTCAAAAGTATGTACAAGGTGAAACAATTTACATTCCAAAACAAGAAACGGAACATTATAAATGGGGTACACAATCTGGAGGAAGAAAGCAATTAGATGAACGAAATAAAGCAATTAAGGAAGCGTTTAAAAGTGGAATTGCTATTCATCAACTTGCTGAAAAGTATTTTCTGTCCGGGGAAACGATTAAGAAAATCGTGTATTCTAAATAAGGAAGCCGCCTCTAATGGGAAACCTAGAGGCGGTTTTGTTATGTAAAGTTCTTTTGTAAATCGTCTTTTACATACCGTAAAACATGATTATTGTATACAATGATACTAGATCAACAATTTGTATGGAGTGATAAAGATGGAAGCTTTTATTAGAAGTGATCAATATAATTTTATAAAATCACAAGCTTATATTTTAGCAAATGGACATGCGACAGCAAATGATCGAGGGGTTATTGCGGCACTGAAATCTCTTGCTATTGAAAAAGTACTAAATGTCTTTGAGAATTTGGCTACCGAACAAAAAGAGTTAATTGATATGGTATTAACAGTCGAAAATAGAGAAGATGCAGAATCATTTTTACTGAAAATAAATCCGTATGTAATTCCGTTTCAGGAAGTTACAGCACAAACGTTAAAAAAATTATTCCCTAAGGCAAAAAAATTAAAACTTCCTGATATGGAAGAAATCAATATGAAAGAAATATCTTATTTGGGCTGGATTGATAAAGGCTCGAGCAGGAAATTTATTATAGCGAAAAACAATAAAAATAAGTTTGTTGGTCTACAAGGAACATTCCAAAGTATAAATAAAAAAAGTATTTGTTCATTATGTCATGGGCATGAAGAAGTAGGAATGTTCTTAGTTGAGATAAAGGGTGATGTACCGGGAACTTTCGTTAAAAAGGGGAATTATATTTGTAAAGATAGTGTAGCTTGTAATCATAATATGAAATCACTTGATAAGTTGAACGATTTTATTGAGAGATTGAAAAAGTAATTCTAGAAATAAGTATGCATTACAATGGAGCCTTCAGGAAATGAACTGGAGGTTTTTTCATGTTTATTGGAGAAAGGTATTTCTGTGGAAAAATAAAAGTGAGGTGAGGACAGATAATGTCAGCTAAGAAAAGAAGGGTGATAAATGAATTAAAGCTTTGGACATTAACAGTAATCGTTCTTATCATCGTTTTGTATTTCTTCCAAAGATAATAAAACTCCATGCTTTTTCAAAAAGATGAAAAAACATGGAGAGAGTGTGTTATTTTTTTGACCAATTTTCTTTAATAAATTCTTCACGCCCAGATTCTTTTTGCTCGGTAGCATATTTCTTTGGATTCTTTTTATAAAAATTTTGGTGGTATTCCTCTGCTTCATAAAAAGGTGCAGCTGAGCGAATTTCAGTCACGATAGGATCTTTAAATATACCGCTTTCTGCTAGAGTTTGCTTCGATTTTTCTGCAAGCTCTTTTTGTGTTTCATTATGATAAAAAATTGCTGTGCGGTAAGAGGGACCGCGATCGAAAAATTGCCCACCATCATCAGTTGGATCAATTTGTGGCCAATATAAATCAAGTAATTTTTGATACGGGAAAATAGAAGGATCGAATGTAATTTGAACGACTTCTAAATGTCCTGATATCCCTGATTTTACTTGTTCGTATGTTGGATTTTCAATGTGACCACCTGCGTATCCAGAAGTGACTTTTTGGATGCCAGGAAGTTCATCAAATGGTTTTACCATACACCAAAAACAACCGCCTGCAAAGGTAGCGAGTTCGTATGTTTTTTCAGACATTGCTGTAATCCTCCTAAATATATATGTTTTATATAGTATTATATAGTTGGTTTTATTACGCAATAAAAAAGATTTGAAAATATATGTTTTTTATACGAAAGATTCTCTGCCCACATCAATTTATTGACCGTTTCTCAGTAACAATCAGAGGGAAAAGAAAATCAGTAGTATAGGTACGCTTCTACTCCTCCTAGGTAATTGAAAGCTTTAATGTTAGTAGCCTACGCGTTTATTGTTGCATGCATAAAGAATATTGATAAAAGCGTCCTGTGAAAAACTTGATGAAATATTTTATCAAGTTTTTTATTCACGTAATAATTAATACATATAATGTAGTAATTGTGTGAATTCTTCTACATTATATATATGGATATAGAAGAAGTAAATATTTTGTCATCAATTGTAGAAAAAATGTTAAAATTCTGCATGTAAATGCTTCCGAATATAGATTGGTAATTGAATTATAGTTTTCTATAATTTATATTGATAAAGATTATCAATATCTTTAGGGGAGAATAGGGAGGATTACAAACATGAAGAAGTTGTTATCAGTTTCTTTAGCTGCCATGATGGCATTAGGGACATTGGCAGGATGCGCGTCAAAAAAAGAGGAAGACGTAGCGGCTAAAACAAAGAAAAAAGAAGAGAGTAAAGTAGTAAACGTTTATACAGCACGTCACTATGAATCGGATGATAAATTATTCGAATCCTTTACAGCAGACACAGGTGTTAAAGTTAATGTTGTAAAAGGAAAAGCAGAAGAATTAATTGAACGTTTAAAACGAGAAGGGGAAAGCACTGAAGCTGATTTATTTATTACAGTGGATGGTGGTGTGTTGAATACAGCTAAGAAAAATGGCGTATTACAACTAGTAAGTTCTAAAGAAATTGATAAAAACGTTCCAAAAAATTTACGTGATAAAGATAATGAATGGATTGGTCTTGCGACACGAGCTCGTGTTCTTGTTTATGCAAAGGACCGTGTGAAGCCAGAACAATTGTCTACATATGAGGATATTGCAACAGCGAACTGGAAAGGGAAAGTGTTAGCAAGATCTTCTACAAGTTTATATAACCAATCATTATTAGCTTCATTTATTGCATTAAATGGTGAGCAAAAGGCAGAGGAATGGGCAAAGGGTATTGTTGAAAACTTTGCACAGGATCCACAGGGCGGCGATCGTGATCAAGCGAAAGCAGTTGTTGCTGGTAAAGCGGATGTCGCAATTATGAATACGTATTACGTTGGATTATTAGCGAATTCTCAAGATCCAGAAGAAGTAAAGGTCGCGGAAAAGTTAGGTGTATTCTTCCCTAACCAAGATACAACAGGTACACACGTTAACATTAGTGGCGCTGGTTTAGTAAAACATAGTAAAAATAAAGAAAATGCAGTGAAATTAATCGAATACTTCACAAGTGAAAAAGCACAAACAGAATTATCAAAAGCAAACTTTGAATTCCCAGTTAATAAAAAAGCAGAAATGCCAGAGCTATTAAAATCATGGGGTACATTTAAAACGCAAAAAATAGACTTTGCTGTGCTAGGTGAAAATAACGCGAAAGCAACACAAATCTTTAATAAAGTGGGTTGGAAATAAACATGAAAAAACAGCATTTCTTACGAATGCTGAAACAAAATATGAACAGTTGGGTAGCCATTAGCCTCGTTGGAGTAGCTATTGTTTTGCTACCCAATTTTTTCATTGTGATCAGTTTGTTTCAGAAGGTTAACGAGAATTGGCAGCACATTAAAGATTATATGTTACGTGATTACATATGGAATACTTTGCAATTAGCTTTTTTCACCGGGATATGTACGATTATTGTCGGTGTGACACTAGCTTGGCTAGTCGCGGCATATGATTTTCCACTAAAAAAGCTATTTCGATGGATGTTTGTGTTACCTTTAGCGATTCCGCCTTATATTGCAGCCTATACATATAGTGGAATGCTAAGTTATACAGGAGTTGTGCAACGTTTCTTTCGTAATACGTTAGAATGGAAGGTAGATACATCGTATTTCAATATTATGTCGATTCAAGGTGCCGTATTTATTTTTACGATAACTTTGTTTCCTTATGTATATATCATTACAAAGTCGTATTTAGAAAATCAAAGTGCTTCGTTAATAGAAAATGCACGTTTACTAGGGAAAAACCAATGGCAAGTATTCTATCAGGTTGTATTACCTATTTCACAAGTCGCAATCGTTGGAGGAGTAAGTTTAGTAATATTAGAGGTGCTAAATGATTACGGAGTAGCAAGTTATTTTGGGATTCAAACTTTTTCAACAGCAATTTTTCAGACTTGGTTTGGAATGTATGATGTGGATTCGGCGGTTAGGCTTGCAGCGATTTTAATGGTCGGAGTTATTACTTTCTTATTCATTGAAAAACTATTACGAAACCGTAAAAAGTTTAGTGCTACAACGAGTAAGACAAAGGCGTTAACACCAATTCGATTAAAAGGATGGAAAGGCTTATTAGCGTTGTCGTATTGTGTATTGATTTTCTCCTTTTCATTTGCTATTCCGTTCATACAAATGATTTCATGGGCGTTATTAACGTATGAAAGTGTGTTACAGACACAATTTATTGAATTAATAAAGAATACATTGTTTGTAGCATTGCTAGCAACAACAATTATTATTGTTCTTTCTATTATGATTGCAAATGTGTGTCGTGTTCAAAAAAATTCATTTTCCAACGTATTAACAAGGTTTGTTTCAATTGGTTACTCTATTCCTGGTGCCGTATTAGCTATTGGTGTACTTACATTATTTATTTCAGTAGATAAAGGGTTATCTACACTATATGAATGGGTAGGTACAGATCGAAAACTTGTCTTAAGTTTATCGATAGTTATGGTCATTTTTGCTTATGTAATACGATACTTAGCAATCGGATTTAATTCTATTGAAGCTGGTTTTGAAAAAATGGGGACGAAGTATTATGAAGCATCACGTATGCTAGGGTTTGGGATGACAAAAACCTTTATCAAAGTGGATTTACCACTTATGAAAGGTACTATTATTAGCGGTTTTATTCTTACTTTTGTAGATATTATGAAAGAACTTCCGTTAACGTTAATTTTACGCCCATTCAATTTTGATACGTTAGCAACGAAAACATATCAATTTGCAAGTGATGAGCGAATACAGGAAGCATCAATTCCAGCGTTAATTATTGTTTTGATTAGTATGGTATCAGTATATATCTTTTATCGTTTAGAGAAGAAGGAGGCGTAGTAATGTTTTTTGAAATGAATAATCTTAGCTTCCGTTATAAAAATGCAAAACAAGATGTTATTGATGGGCTGTCTATTTCAATTGAAAAAGGTGAAATTGTTGGGATTCTCGGGAAAAGTGGCAGTGGGAAAAGTACATTACTTCGCCTAATTGCAGGATTAGAGTATCCTTCATCAGGTAGCATTGAAATAAAGAATAAAACGATTGTAGATGATGAACATTTTCTTGTTCCAGAAAAACGAGAAGTGGGAATGGTCTTTCAAGACTATGCATTGTTTCCACATTTAACGGTGGAGAAAAATATTAAGTTTGGTTTACATCATTTCTCAAAGAGTGAGCAAAAGAATCGATTGCTACATATGCTAGAGCTTATTGATTTAAAAGGATTTGAAAAGCGTTATCCATATGAATTGAGCGGTGGACAGCAGCAGCGTGTGGCGTTAGCGCGTGCGCTAGCACCTAATCCATCCATCCTTTTAATGGATGAGCCATTCAGTAATCTAGATGCAGATTTAAGAGGAAAGATTCGTCAAGAATTGAAGGATATATTAAAAAAAGAAGGAATGACATGTATTTTTGTTACACATGATCGAGAGGATGTAAATGCTATTTGTGACCGAGTAATAAATATGGAGTAAAGTATGATCGGAAAGATACTTCCGTTGAAAAGAAGATGTAGATGAATTGTATCGAAAAATTTATATCCCCCTGATTTCTCATACGTAATGGGAATCAGGGGGGGATAAATAAAGAATAACGTGAAAACAAGCATTTGATATCAAAAGTAAATAAAATTTTGTTTAGGTGTGATTCAAAATGTTAGTTGGATGAAGGTTAAGTTTATTAAAAAATTCAAAAAATATATTGACAATGAAAAGAACAAAGTCCTATAATACGTTTAATAAATAAAAGTTAATTAAGAATCTTCTGACTTTATATTTTATATATGCAAAGAAGAGGAAAGTAGATGATTATGATCGTTTCAGAGAGCTGCTCCAAGGCTGTGAGAGTAGTAACAATCGAATCATTGAAGATCACCTCGGAGCATCGCTTGCGAAAGGGAAACTGAGTAGAGGGCGGCGGCATCGTCTCCGGTAAAAGGACGGGGGTCTGATTGGACCTACAGAGCTTATATTTCGTGAGAAGTGTAAGGAAGCTGAGTGGTAACGCGAAACTCTCGCCTCAGCAATCAAAGCTACTATTAAGTAGTAGTTGATTGCTGAGGCGAGAGTTTTTATTTAAAAAAATAGATTAAGTAAGAGAAGAAATGTATAAGAAGGGATTGGACAAAATGAGAAGTGACATGATTAAAAAAGGTTTTGATAAAGCTCCGCATCGTAGTTTATTAAAAGCAACTGGTTTAAAAGATGAAGATTTTGATAAACCATTCGTAGCAATTTGTAATTCTTTTATTGAAATTATTCCAGGTCATAAGCACTTAAATGAGTTTGGGAAACTCGTAAAAGAAGCAGTGCGTGCAGCAGGCATGGTTCCATTCGAATTCAATACAATTGGAGTAGATGATGGTATTGCGATGGGGCATATCGGTATGCGTTATTCACTTCCGAGCCGTGAAATTATTGCAGATTCAGTAGAAACAGTTGTAAATGCGCATTGGTTTGATGGGATGATTTGTATTCCAAACTGCGACAAAATTACGCCGGGAATGATGATGGCTGCACTTCGTGTAAACATTCCAACTGTATTTGTTTCAGGTGGACCGATGGCAGCTGGGAAGACTTCTAAAGGGGAAGTTGTCGATTTGAGTTCTGTGTTTGAAGGGGTAGGAGCCTACCAATCTGGGAAAATTTCAGAAGAAGAATTAAAGGATATCGAAGATCATGGCTGTCCATCTTGCGGCTCTTGTTCCGGTATGTTTACAGCGAACTCTATGAATTGCTTATGTGAAGTACTAGGCTTAGCATTGCCTGGTAACGGTAGTATTTTAGCAATTGACCCAAGGCGTGAAGAGTTAATTAAACAAGCAGCAGAAAAATTAAAAATTTTAATTGAAAGAGATATTAAACCACGCGACATTGTAACAGAAGAAGCAATTGATGATGCGTTTGCGCTTGATATGGCGATGGGTGGATCAACGAATACAGTATTACACACGCTAGCTCTCGCACAAGAAGCGGGTTTAGATTACGATATGAACCGCATTGATGCAGTTTCAAGACGTGTACCGCATTTATGTAAAGTAAGTCCAGCTTCTAATTGGCATATGGAAGATATTGATCGTGCGGGAGGGATTAGTGCAATTTTGAAAGAGATGAGCCGAAAAGAAGGGGTACTCCACCTTGATCGTATAACTGCTACTGGGCAAACGTTGCGAGAAAATATTGCTCATGCAGAGATTAAAGATAAGGAAGTTATCCATTCTCTCGAAAATCCTCATAGTAAAGAAGGGGGATTACGTATATTAAAAGGAAACCTTGCGAAAGACGGAGCGGTTATTAAAAGTGGGGCAACAGAAGTAAAACGATTTGAAGGACCTTGCGTTATTTTTAATTCACAAGATGAGGCGCTTGCCGGCATTATGCTTGGGAAAGTCAAGAAAGGAGATGTAGTTGTTATTCGTTACGAAGGACCAAGAGGCGGACCTGGTATGCCGGAAATGTTAGCACCAACGTCAGCAATTGCTGGTATGGGATTGGGGGCAGATGTTGCACTTTTAACTGATGGTCGTTTCTCTGGTGCTTCACGTGGTATTTCGGTAGGGCATATTTCACCAGAAGCAGCTGCGGGAGGAACGATTGCACTTCTGGAACAAGGGGATATAGTTTGTATTGATGTTGAGGAACGATTGTTAGAAGTAAGAGTTAGTGATGAAGAATTAGAGAAGCGTAAAAAAGAATGGAAGCGACCAGAACCAAAAGTGAAAACTGGCTGGCTTGGACGCTATGCACAAATGGTAACATCAGCGAATACAGGTGCAGTTCTGAAAATCCCGAATTTTGATTGAGCCAATATAAAAAAGAGATAAGGATGATATAAAATGGTGCAAAATGTAAAGGAGAGAGTGAAAATTGAAGATATCTTAATGGCTCATAATTGCATGAAAGATATCGTTATTAAAACGCCGTTACAACGTGATACAGTGTTATCTGAGAAATACGAATGTGACGTATATGTGAAGCGAGAAGATTTACAAGTTATCCGTTCTTTCAAAATTCGTGGTGCGTACAATTTAATCCGAAGTTTATCGAAAGAACAATTACAAAATGGCGTTGTTTGTGCAAGTGCTGGTAATCATGCACAAGGAGTTGCTTATACGTGTAATTTATTGAAGATTCCGTCGAAAATATTCATGCCGACAACGACGCCTAAACAAAAAGTATCACAAGTTGAATTTTTCGGCGGCGATTTCGCAGAAATTGTATTAGTTGGTGATACATTTGATAGTTCTTTCCAAGAGGCTCAGCGCTTTTGTGAGCAGAATAGGATGACATTTGTACATCCGTTTGATGATCCGTATGTCGTTGCTGGTCAAGGAACAGTCGCTGTTGAAATTATGCACGATATGGAGAAACCAGTTGATTATATATTTACAGCAATTGGCGGTGGTGGATTAGCATCAGGAATCGGTACATACGTAAAAGGTGTGAGCCCAACTACAAAAGTAATCGGTGTAGAACCAATGGGAGCTGCATCTATGAAAGAGGCTTTTCTTCAAAACGAAAATGTCGCATTAGAAAAGATTGATAGTTTTGTTGATGGTGCAGCTGTTAAAAAGGTAGGAAAGTTAACATTTGAAACTTGTAAAGATGTAATTGACGACATTGTTTTAGTGCCAGAGGGAAAGGTTTGTACGACGATATTAGAATTGTACAAGAAAAATGCGATTGTAGCGGAGCCAGCTGGTGCGCTATCTATAGCGGCGCTTGATCTATACAGAGATGAAATAAAAGATAAAACGGTTGTGTGTACGTTGAGCGGTGGGAATAATGATATTGATAGAATGCAAGAAATGAAAGAACGTTCGCTCATTTATGAAGGGTTAAAGCATTACTTCGTTATTGAATTTCCACAACGTTCAGGGGCACTGCGAGAATTTCTTGATAAAGGATTAGGACCGGAAGATGATATTACCCGCTTTGAGTATATTAAGAAACATAATAAAGAGAACGGGCCTGCATTAGTGGGAGTAGAGTTGAAACATAGAGAAGACTATGAGGCTTTAATTACTCGTTTTCAAGAAAATAACATTCAATTTATGGAGCTTAATAAAAATCCTGTGTTGTTTGATTTGCTTATTTAATAGAAATAGAAAGAGAGCTAATAATAGCTCTCTTTCTATTTTCGTTTATTAATTATCTTACCACTTTCATCAATTTCTACATCAGTAGAAACAGTTTGTAAATATTGAAGCGCTTTTTTCTTCTCTTCTTCATTCACAGGAGAAATTTGATTGTTTCTTATTATGTAAGGATTGAACGACATTTGAACATCTTTCCCTTTAAACGTTAAGGTCAAAACGCCTGTTTCGGCACTCTTTCCGTTTACGTAGCTCGGGAATAAAAAGTTTCCTAATGAATAAGCTATAGGAACCTTATTGTGATATTCAAATCCTTGTAGCCAATGAGGGTGACTTCCAACGATAGCGTCAGCACCTGCCTCTACCATTTTAGGAACATATTGTTTTTGATACTCTACCGGGCGATTTGATTTTTCAACGCCCCAGTGCATATAGACGATTACATAGTCTGCATCTTTCTTTTGCTCTTGAATCGTTTTTGTGACAAGATCTAGATCATATCCGTTTGTAACGCCTGGTTTATTGTCACCAGCTACCCAATTAAAGTTAGGCATAAAGCGTACGAAAGAAAGAAATTTAAACTTTTTCCCTTTTACAGTTAGTTCACGAGCTGTATAGGCATCTTCAGCATTTTTTCCGGCTCCAGTGTAAGGTAGTTTTAATTTTTCGACGTGAGAAATGGTGTCTAGTAGTCCATCTTGTCCATAATCAAGCGTATGGTTATTGCCAATATTGACAATATCGTATCCAGTATTTTTAATTGCTTGTAGTGTAGATGGATCGCTTTTTATCCAAAATTGTTGACCAGGCACTCTTTTTTCTTTTGTTGTAAATGCAGACTCTAAATTAATAAAGGAGATATCAGCTTTCGTTATTTCCTCTTTTACGTGTTGAAACGGATAATCAGCCCCATTCTTTTCAATTATGGGACGTAATTGCCAATCAAACATCGTATCACCAGAGAAGGTGAGTGTAATTTCAGGGTCTTCGGTTTTCTTTTCAGCCGTTGAATTTGCCTTGCTTGATGCGTTTTGTATATCTGGTTTATTTTTTGCTTTTGAAATGTAAGTGTAATTGATTAATAAAACAATTGGTGTAATGAAAAAGGCTATTAAAATAAGTCGTTTTAATAAAGTTTTCATAGCTACCGTCCCTTTTGTGTTATCCCGCTTTATTTAATTAGTAAGTAGTAGGAGATGAAAAACCTCCCACTGACTAAAGTCTCACTTTGTACCGTAATCGTGAACTTCCACGATGATGCTCATAATGGATGTAGTAAAAGTAAGTTATAACTAGATTCATAGATGTGAAAAAGCGAGTTTTTAATAGTGGAAATCATTTGTTAATATTCATAATATTAAGTTAACATATAGATAACCTTTAAATCAATGTGTAATCCAGAATGTAGTAATAAAGAATTCAGAGGGTGGAGAATGTAAAATGGTTATATTAGGAGCAGTTGTAAATGGGGTTTGTATTATAGTTGGTACTTTACTTGGTAAATTATTTAGTAATATTCCAGAAAGTATGAAAGGAACGATTATGCACGCAATTGGTTTAGCGGTCATGGTACTGGGACTCCAAATGGCATTGAAGAGTGAAAATTTTCTCGTTGTGATTTTAAGTTTAGTTATTGGAGCGGTAATGGGGGAATGGCTACAATTAGAAGAAAGGTTAAAATGTTTAGGAGATTGGCTAGAGAATAAAGTTGGATCGAAAGGTAAAGGAAGTATATCAGAAGGTTTTGTAACAGCTACTCTTATTTTTGCAATTGGCGCGATGGGGATACTTGGTGCATTGGATAGTGGTATTCGTGGGAACCACGATGTTTTATTTACGAAGGCGATTATCGATGGGTTCATTTCTATTATATTGACGACAACTCTTGGAATTGGCGTAGTATTTTCAGCGATTCCAGTTATCTTATATGAGGGAGCAATTGCAATCTTCGCAACTCAAATTAATAGTTTTGTACCAGAGAAGTTAATGAATCAATTTATAGTTGAAATGACAGCAACTGGTGGGATTATGATTTTTGCAATTGGATTAAACTTACTTGGATTCATTAAAATTAAAGTGGCAAATTTACTTCCAGGTATATTAGTAGTTGGAGTAATTGTTTCTATTATATATGGATACGGTTTGATATAAAATCGTTAAAGGAAGTGATACATATGGAGGAAACTCAATTCACAAAGCGTGTACACAAAATATTGGAGATTGCAGCAGGAGAGGCTGGGTGTAATAAAGGTATTATTCATCCTGTTCATTTATTCATAGGTGCTTGTAAGGAAGGTACAGGAGTTTGTGGTGAGTTATATATGTATTTATTTCACAAGATGGGTATGGATTTTTTAGCAGAAATATCATTATTACAACGATATTATGTAAATGAAAAAGAATATATAGACGTTGGAGAGTATAAAGTTTCATATAAGACGATAGAAGTTTTACAAGTAGCGAAGAAACGGATGGAACGTTTTCAGCAAGTATTAATAAATGAGGGGCATGTTTTATATGCACTTTTTCAAGTGGATACAGTTATTGATAAAGCTATAAGTAAAAACGTGCAAAAAGAGCTGTTGTGTATTACATCTGAACCAAGAGATTTAACGGTTAATTTAAAAAGATTTGATCCTATTTATAATAATTTAAGCTGTAATATTAGAAGAGCTAGCTCTTCTGATTTTGAAAAGTTGGCACGTTTTGTTAATCGTGAATTTGGTGAGCGCTGGTTAAAATCTATAGATTATGGATTTCGGGCATATAAAGAAGAGTTACCTATTTATATTGCTGAGCAGGAAGGAGCAATCATTGGTTTCGTTTGTTACGATGTTGTAAGCGGACAGAAAGGATTATTTGGCCCGATGGGAACGGCGAAACATAATCGTGTGAAAGGAGTAGGGAAACAGTTGTTGCATCATTGTTTATATAATATGAAGAAAAATGGATATGAGTATGCAATTATAGGACAAGCAGGTCCGATTGAGTTTTATGAGCGATGCTGCAATGCACGTTTAATACCTGTAGGAGATAATTAACCACCTTCCTTTGCTACAATGCAAAGGAAGGTGGTTTTATATGGAGAAAATAGTATAGGAACGCAGGGAGTATTTTTGAGAAAAAAGATTGATTCTGTTACAAAAACTTGTTTTCTATACAAAAATAGCACGAGCTATAGGGTTTTATAATGTATAAGGCAAATTACTAAACTTTTTCCAGGAAACGGTGTAGAATGGGTATCGAATGAAAGAAGGTGTGAAAATGGCCAGCTGGAAACGAAATTTAATGATTTGTTGGCTAGGTTGTTTTACCACTGCAGCCGGTATGAGTTTAGTAATTCCTTTTTTATCTTTTTATATTGAGGAATTAGGAGTGACTGGCACTTCTAGTATTGCACAGTGGTCGGGACTTGCATTTGGTGTAACATTTTTAATGGGTGCGATCGTATCACCGATATGGGGAAAGCTTGGTGATATACATGGACGGAAATTGATGCTTATTCGTGCGAGTCTTGGTATGGCGATAATTATGACGCTTATGGGGTTTGTGACAGATGTGTATCAATTAGTCGCACTTCGGTTTTTAATGGGAGCGGTATCAGGTTTCCTTTCTACAGCGATGACATTTATTGCAGCAGAAACTCCGCAAGAACATTCAGGTTGGGCAATTTCTACAATTTCAACTGGAGGCGTGAGTGGCTCATTACTTGGGCCAATACTCGGAGGTTATTTATCTGAGTTAATCGGAATGCGCCATGTCTTTCTAGTAACAGGAGCTTTCTTATTCCTTTCCTTTCTCATCGTCTTTTTCTTCTTACATGAAGAGAATCACTCTGCTAAAGCAAAAAAGGCACAACCGAAAAAAGTATGGACGATGGTCCCAGCAAAACATTTAATAATAAGTTTATTTGTGGCAACGTTTATTATTCAGCTTGCAAATATGTCAATTCAACCTATTATTACGTTGTACGTAAAGCATTTGGCAGGACCAGGAACAAATCATATTGAAATGATTGCAGGTGCAGTCATGTCTGCAACAGGATTAGCAGTTATTTTGGCAGCTCCTAAGCTAGGAAGATTATCAGATCATATTGGTCCTCAAAAAACTTTAGTTGTAGCGTTGTTTGCTGCAGGAATTATTTTTATCCCGCAAGCATTTGTAACCTCAGCTTGGCAACTATTAATACTTCGTTTTTTATTAGGTATTGCACAAGCAGGATTATTACCTTCCGTACAAACTCTACTAAAACAACATACACCAACCCATGTAACGGGACGAATATTTGGATATAATCAGTCGTTTCAGTTTTTAGGAAATATGATTGGGCCAGTACTTGGTGGACAAATTGCAGCTCATGCAGGCTTCCAATATGTTTTCTTCTCTACATCATCACTTTTATTTATTGCGTGTATTTGGGTATATTTTCATAGTAAGAACGCGGAATTATCGGAGAAGCAACATTTGGAAGTTAGTTAACAAGGTGAATGAAAAAAGGAAAAGGATGAAGCAATATACGCTTCATCCTTTTTCATTAAAATTGAAGACAAAGATAACTTAACGTACCGAGCTCGTAGCTACGGTGAATGACGGTTCCTTTATTTTCACCGCTTCCCATTGCGATAAATAAAGGAACGAAATGTTCTGCTCTTGGCACAGCTAATTGTGCATGAGGAGCATTCTTTTCCCAATTAAACAATGTATCTTTATCATTAGTCTGCATATGATTTATAATCCAATCATCAAATTCAATTGCCCACTTTTCAGGTGTTGTTTCATTCCATTTGAGTGCTCGTAAATTATGAACGGTAACACCGCTGCCAATTACTAAAATATCTTCTTGTCCAAGTCCTTTTAGTGCCTCTCCAATTTCAAATTGCTCTTTTGCAGGAAGGAAAGGATTTACTGATATTTGTACGACAGGAATATTTGCTTCTGGATACATACGATGCAAGAGTGTCCATGAGCCGTGATCTAAACCTCTCGTCGTATTTTTATGGACTGGAATTCCTTTGTCTTTAAATTTCGCTTCCAGCATAGTTGCAATGTGAGAAGAACCTTTAGCTCGATATTTTATTTCATATAACTCGGGAGGGAATCCACCGAAATCATAAATTGTTTCATATTCGTCATCTGAAGAAGAAATCGTCAATACTTCACTTTCCCAGTGAGCGGTGAAAATAACAATTGCTTTCGGTTTATATGTTTCTCCAAGTGTTTTTAAAAATCGTGTATAGTCTGTATCTTGAATAGCAAGCATTGGTGAACCATGTGCTAAGAATAATGATGGCATCATAAATGAAACCTCCTAAAAATATAATAGTTACTTTATGTAAGTAACTATATAATCTTATCATTAATTCGTCAAGGTAATAGTTTAGAATGTAATCGGAAAAATAGATCATTTGTCATAATGAAAGCAATTGCATATAATACATAATAAGAATAATGAATGCATATTCATATTAAAAGAAAATATACATAATAGATTTGGGAGGTGTCGAAATGAACATACAGGAAAATTTCGTTACGGCATTGGATGAATCGGAAATTTATTTACGCAAGTGGTTACCAAAAGACAATCTGCGGGGGATTGTTCAAATTGCACATGGTATGACAGAACATGCAGGTGTGTATACAGAATTTATTGATGCTTTATTAGAAGCAGGATACGGTGTTTATGCTCATGATCATAAAGGACATGGGAAAACAGTGATAAGAGAAGAGGACTATGGTCATTTTGAGCCAGATATAGGCTGGAATCAGGCTGTGTCTGATGTGATTTTTGTATCGGAAACGATAAAAAAAGAACAAAAATGTCCACTGTTTTTACTTGGACATAGTATGGGTTCTTTTTTATCAAGACGAGCTGTCCAACTTAAAGGCGAACTATATGATGGATTTCTCATTTCAGGAACTGGGGGGAATCCAGGGTTTTTAGGCGTCATTGGTCATAAAGTAGCGACAATTGAGATGAAACTACGCGGAGCAAAAACGAAAAGTCCGATGCTAAACTTCTTATCTTTCGGAAATTTCAACTCACACTTTAAGCCGAATCGTACGAAGTTTGATTGGTTATCTTCAGATATAAGTCAAGTTGATAAATATATTGCTGATCCATTCTGTGGATTCATTTGTACGACGAGCTTTTATCGAGAATTATTTCATGGTGTACTTGAAGTAAATAGATTAGAAGAATATGAGAAGACTCCGAAAAATCTTCCAATACATATTTTCTCTGGAGATCGTGATCCTGTTGGGGATATGGGGAAAGGTGTAAAAGAAGTATATGAAAACTATAAAAAATGCGGTGTGAAAGATGTAACACTTCGTTTATATGAAAATGGTAGACATGAAATGTTCCATGAAGTGAATAGAGAAGATGTATTTCAAGATTTGATTTCATGGTTAGAAGAGCATATTGTATAAGAAGAAACCTCACTTCATGCTGAAGTGAGGTTTTTTGAGAAATTGGAGGATTGGTTATGAGTGAATTTGTAAATAAAGAATATGTAGAAATAGATTTTCAAGATGTTTGGATAAAAGAAGAGGAATTGAAAAATTGCACCTTCATAAAATGCTGTTTTAGAGGGATAGATGCATCAGAAGTTTTTACTCAAAATTGTAATTTTATAGAATGTGATTTTACCGGTACTCTTTTTAATGCTTCTATCCATCAAGGAACTACGTTTGCTAATTGTAGGTTTTTTGGTGCGAATTTATTTGTATCTAAGTTTGAAGAATGTAAAATGACTGGTTCTGATTTCGAAGAGGCGAATTTAGACGGAATAACAATTATATCAGGCGATTGGTCATATACGAATTTAAGGTTTGCGAACTTAAGTAAACAAATTCTAAAGGGTATTCGTTTAATTGAAGCTGACTTATATGAATGTAATTTAGAAAAAGCAGATTTGCGTGAAGCGGATTTAACGGGCGCCCAATTAGGCAAAGTAAAACTTAGCGGTGCAGATTTAAGAGGAGCTGTAGTTGATAGAATTGATTTTAAAGCTTTTGATTTAAAAAACGTGAAATTAGATATAACGCAGGCGGTTGCAGTTGCGAGATGTTATGGAGCGAAGGTAAATTAAATAATTTAAAAAAATATTTTCTATATATGAGGCTATTTTATTAGCAAGAGTCGATGTTAATAGTGTAGATACATAGATTAGCAAGTTGATTTCTAATCTATGAAAATAAAAGGTTTTTTGAATTACTTTCCGAATCATTTTAGTAGTTTACATATCGAAGGTGAGGAAAAAGAATCATGAAGATAAGAGAAGCTTTATTAAGTGAAGCAAATGAATTAAGTAAACTCGCACTACATTCAAAAGCTACTTGGGATTATAGTGAAGAATTTATTTTAGCTTGTAAGGAAGATTTAACGATTTCAGAGGATTACATAAAAAAAAATTTTGTATATGTTTTAGAAAATGATAATACAAAGATTGGATTTTTCTCATTTTTATGTAATGAAAATGCTCTCGATTTCCTATACATCCACCCTTGTTATAAAGGAAAAGGATACGGAAAAATACTTTGGAATTTTGTTATAGAAAAAGCAAATGAACTAAGGCTAAACAGCTTTACGATTGATAGTGACCCAAATGCGAAAGGGTTTTATTTGAAAATGGGGGCAAAGTTAATCGGTGAGACACCATCAACAGTGTATAAAAATCGTCTTTTACCTCTTTTACAATACGATGTGTAAAACTACCGATGTCAGGGGATGCTGAAAATGGATAGCATAAAGATTAAACAAATATATGAAGCATTAAGAAAATCCTGGTCAATAGAAACGAGTTCTAAGTGGACGAGCGAAAACCCAGCAAAGGGACAATGTGGTGTAACGGCCCTTATTGTTCAAGAATTATGCGGGGGAGAGATAAAAAAGACGAAGATAGGAGAAGTGTGGCATTTTTACAATATGGTCGATGAGAAAAGACATGATTTTACGTGGAGCCAATTTCATAAAAAATTAAAATATATGGACATTAAGTCGAGCCGTGAAGAAGCATTTGCAGATACGAATGAAATACAATATGACATTTTGAAGGAAAAGATAGCTAAAGAATTAAAATTATCTTTTGACTCTTAATCGCTGATAAGTTACTATAATGGTGGTAACTGATTAAAGGGAACTACATAGAGTTGAAAGGGGAAATACTTTTGAAAACAGCTTATGTAAGCGCTGCGATTGTAACGTTAAATGAACAAAATGAAGTGTTAGAAAACGGATATATCATTGTAGAAGATGATCGAATAATAGAAGTGAATAGTGGAGAAATCCCTTCTTATTATGAAGTGGATGAAGTAATAGACATGAAAGGAAAGTGGATTTTACCAGGGCTTGTAAATACACATACACATGTTGTTATGAGTCTTTTAAGAGGTATCGGAGATGATATGTTATTACAGCCGTGGCTAGAGACGAGAATTTGGCCTTTAGAGGGTCAATTTACTCCGGAACTTGCCGTTGCTAGTACGGAATTAGGGTTACTTGAAATGGTGAAAAGTGGTACGACAACATTCTCTGATATGTTTAACCCAATTGGAGTAGACCAAGATGCAATTATGGAAACGGTATCAAAAAGCGGAATGCGAGCTGCTGTTTCAAGAACTTTGTTCAGCTTCGGAACGAAAGAAGATGAAAAGAAAGCGATTGAAGAAGCTGAGAAATATGTGAAGCGCTATTATAAGGAAAGTGGTATGTTAACTACGATGGTTGCACCGCATAGTCCATATACATGCTCTACAGAAATGTTAGAAGAGTGTGCACGTATTGCAGTAGAAAATCAAACTATGGTTCATATTCACCTTTCTGAAACGGAGCGTGAAGTACATGATATTGAAGCAAAATACGGGAAACGTCCAGTAGAATATGCGGCAAGCTGCGGGTTATTTAAGCGACCAACAGTCATTGCACACGGTGTTGTTTTAAATGAAAATGAGCGTGCTTTCTTGGCAGAACATGATGTTCGGGTAGCTCATAATCCGAATAGTAATTTAAAACTAGGCTCTGGTATAGCGAATGTAAAAGCGATGCTAGAAGCAGGGATTAAAGTAGGAATTGCTACAGATAGTGTTGCGTCTAACAATAATTTAGACATGTTTGAAGAAATGCGTATTGCGACTTTATTACAAAAAGGTATTCATCAAGATGCAACGGCATTACCAGTTGAGACAGCTCTTTCTCTTGCGACGAAAGGAGCAGCTGAAGTAATTGGGATGAAACAAACAGGATCACTTGAGCCTGGAAAGTGTGCCGATTTTATTACAATTGATCCATCTAATAAGCCACATTTACAACCAGCAGATGAAGTGTTATCACATCTTGTATATGCAGCAAGTGGAAAAGATATAAGTGATGTAATAATTAACGGAAAGCGTGTCGTTTGGAACGGTGAATGTAAAACATTAGATGAAGAGCGTATAATATTTGAAGCGAGTCGTTATAAACGAGGTTTACAAAGATAGGTATTTAAATGTACGTTGAGAAAGCTATCCTTTCTAGGAAATAGAATAGGGTAGCTTTTTTTTGTTGAACGAATAAATATTCAATGTAATGTCGCATCTTTCTATTGGTATTTCTGCTATAATATATAACGTTTTAAATCGTTTGTGATATAAACCCCTTTAAATCAATGTTTTTAAGCGTTTAAATATGTGTTTGCAAACATTTTGCAAACATTGGTATCAAAATATACTCTTTGCGAATGTTTTCACAGCATCTTCTTGCATATTTGGTAAGACATGAGAATACACCCTTAAAGTTAAAGAGATATCGGTATGACCTAAACGTTCACTAACAACTTTTGGATGCACTCCTTGTTTTAATAATAAAGTTGCATGTGTATGTCTTATATCATGAAATTTAATTTTTTTAATCCCTGCATTTTGAATTATCTTATCAAAGTGCCTTCCAAAAGTAGATCTTGTTGTAACTTTTCCTAAATTGCTACAAGTAATTAAATCTAAATCATGATACGCTGAACCTATTCTTAATTTCTCTTTATTTACTTGAAGTTTACGTTTTTTTAATTCTTCAATTACTTCTAAAGGAATAGGGATTGTACGCTTCGAAGAATTTGTTTTTGTACTTGTTTTAATTTTATTATCATGACCTAATGTTTGATTAATTGTAACTGTATGGTTATCGAAATCAACATCTTGCCAGCGTAAACCTAAAACTTCACCTAACCTCATTCCTGTAGTTATTGCCAGAACAAAGCCAGTATGATATCGTGAATCTTGTGAATGTAACAAAAATGTTTTTACTTCGTCCTCTGTCCATGTTTGGATAGAGGTTTTTTCTGATTTAGGTATTTCAGCAAGGGCAACAGGATTTTGGTTTATGATACGTTGTTTCACTGCCAAATTTAAAGCGCTTTTTAAAATACGATGCGCTAGAAGTGTAGTGTTTTTAGCAGAATTATTGTCCAGCGAATTTTTATAACATTTTTGAATATGCATAACATTTAACTTAGATAACGGAACCATTCCAATAGAGGAAACAATGTGAGTGTTTATAAAAGATTTATACACATCATAAGTACTTTTCTGAATGCTCATTTTCTTTATCTCAAGCCACTCATAAAGGTATTCTTTTAAAGTGATTTTCGAAGGTTCTAAGAAAGTACCTTCATTCAATTCCGTAATCTTTTTTGCCACATCTTTTTCAGCTTCTTTTTTTGTCTTATACCCAGAAAACCACTTCTGTCTTCTTTTCCCTGTCTCTGGATCAGGTCCGATATCAACAACAATACAGTATTTACTTCCTCTTTTTCGAATATGTCCTTTCACTTAAACCACTCCTTCATTTTGTTTTGGTTCATGTTGTATTAGGCTAGTTGTAATTTTGCTGCTATGAAAATTACATAGTTGGACATATCAGCGATGGATATATTCTACCATATATGAACAAATTCAGTTATAGGATATGATTGTCATTCATTGTTAAATAATAGTAAAATATTAATAAATTTAGATAAGGGAGGAAAGAAGACTATGAGAGAATTCACAAAGGATCCAGGTGGGCACAAAGTAACTGATCCTGGTGGCTGGAAAGTAAGATTAGACCCAGGAACAGGTGTATAGTACATAGGCGAAGCCTAACGGCTCTTTGTTTATTGCAGAAAAAAAAGAGAGCATCGGCTCTCTTTCTTAAATTGTAAAAAAAGAAAAATTTACAATTTGAAAATGGAAATGATTTCTTCTACAATCAAATCATAACAACTCGTCAGTCTCCGCTAAGACTTTAGAATAAAACACGAGTTGTTTGCAAAAACGCTCTCGTTTAGGTTCTTCTAACGCCGCATACGTTTGTTGAACTTCTTCGAAAGTGTTACGCAATATTACGTCATTTGTGTTGTTATAACCATTACAAAGTAGGTCTAACGATACATTAAAAAAACTACTGATTTGAAGAAGTGTTTCCATGCTCGGTTCAAACATTGCATTCTCGTAATTGTTTATCTGATTTCTACTAAGGTTTAGTTGTTCACCGAGTTGTTCTTGTGTTAAATCCCTAGACTTTCTAAGCTTTTTTAAATTTTGACCAAACAATTCTAGCGCTTTCATAATTTGAGTATAGTCTTTAAGAGTTAAACATACTATAATTGATTGTAAAACAATCATAATATATTATATGATTGCTAAAAAATAAAGTTAACCTAAAATGAGAACTTGCGTTCTATTCTTTAGTGTTTAGTGGTAATATATGCATATAGGATCATAATACGAAAAATGCAAAATTGCATATTGTATTTCGATATCCATCGAGAACGTTGGTATATAACGATTTTAAAACTTTCTCAACATTTTTCTGATAATCACACGACAGAATTTTGGAAAAAATGTGATATTATGAAAATAATAAAATAAATGGACGTAAAAAAAGACCCATGACTGTGCAAGTAGTGTTGGTCGCACTCTTTCACCGTCCTCCCTAATCCGACTAGGGAAAACACTTGTCATAAGCCTTCATACATAATTATAACATACAATCTAGATATAATGACACGTTTTCCTTTAAATGTAAAAGCCTAGGGGCAACGTGTCTTTTTTTGTCCAACAAGGGGGCAAAATGTAGTGAGTGAGATAACATTTGAAGAAGATAGAAACCAAGTAATGAATGAACTTATAAGAAAAATAACAGATGATTTATTCGCTTCAAAAATTACTAGAGAAGAGTTAGCGAAGTATATCGGAATTGCCAAGAGTACATTATCCGATATTCTTAATGGTCGCATTGAAATTAGTTTTATATATTTAGTGAAAATCATTATGAGGTTATATGAACAGCAAGCCCCAGAAATTAAAAATAATATGATCTTTGAATACCTGACGTACGCTAAGCCAGAAAACAAAAGGGAAGCTTTAGAGTATGCAGCGTTCCGTCGAGAATTCGATTCCTTAAAAGAGCTGATTGATGAGGAGTTAAAATCATCAACAGATGTTAATAGAGAATGGGCGGAGATTTATCAAATAATTTACGAACATTGCAGAGATAAACAAAATAGTAAACCGAAGTATGATCCTTATGCATTTTATGATGAACTAGATAAAAAGAAGAATGATGTTTCTTCTAAAGAAATGAAGATTTTAATTGAGATATTATTATGTCAAACACTTTACCAAATGAAAGAATATAAATTGTTATTCAAAAGAATAGTTCGTGTAGAGAAAAAAGCGCAAAAGATTTCAAATAAATACATCCGTAACAGTTATTTAGTTCGTATTAAAGAGGGAATGTGTGTAACATATTTAATGCAAAATGAAATTGAAAAAGCTCGCGAAAATTCTATAGAACTATTTAAAATTTGTGATAAAAATCCTAATTTCAAAATTCAAAAGGCTAATTCATTTTATAATTTAGGAGAATCGTATATTTTCGAAGATTACAGAAGGTCTAAAAAATACTTGGAATGTGCACTGACTGTATTAAACGATGGGATTTTTAAAGATAACGATGATATAAAAAGAAAAATACAAAGAGTAAAGAACACATTAATCTTCTTGAAAATTCACCATTATCGAGATTTACACGATGTACCGCCTGATTTAGACAAGGATGGATATGCATATTTGGAATTGAAAAAAGGAAATAAAGAACAAGCAGAAATGTATTTATTAGAGGTAGAAAAAGAAAATGGAGCATTAAATGAATTCCAAACTTGCTATTTGGGATTGGCTAGAAATGATAAATATTTATTAGAGAAATCCCACAAGATGTTTTTAGAGAAAAAAAGTCTTTTTTATGCAAAAATCCCACAATTGTACTTGGGCTATATTTGAAAAAATGGTATAATTAAGCATGGAATGAGGTGATTTTATTGAAAAAGATTTTAATGCTTTTACCGATATTAGCAATTGCTGGGTTGTTTGCTTTCTCAGCTGATAAAAAAGTTGAAGAACCAAAACAAGAAGCTACAAGCTATGAGAATGTAATTATGTATTCAAATGAACCAGGCGGTGGCGGCTGGTAAAATTTAATATTAGATATATGAATGCGATCATCCTGAAAAGGGTGGTCGCATTTCGTGCTTTTAGGGGAAGTTCGGATTTTATAAGAAAAGGCAAAGTCCGAAACTTTGTGAACGATTCACAAACTATAATGAAAATACTGGAGGATGTTGGGGATGACTAAAGAGAACATAGAAAACTTATCAGTAACAGAAGTAGCAGAATTCGAAGCGCAATTTTTGGAGGTTACGAAAGCTGCACATGAGGGTGATGAAAAATCACTTGAAATTATAATGAAAATGAAACAGGCGATCGGTAGCTTCTAATGCTATCAATCGCCTGTTAGTTTCATTAAGTCTTTAAATAATTTCATAATCTCTTTTTGTTTTTCTGGGTCTTTCTCTCTGAATTGAGCTATTAATTCTTCAAATTCGTCTTGGGCACTTGTGATAGGATTCTTTTCATCAGATTCTCCAAGTACATAAGCAACAGATACATTAGCCAATCTAGCTACTTTAATCGCCATCTCTTTAGATGGTCCTTTTTCATTATTAATGTTTTCCCACATAGATATAAGAGGTTTACTTACTCCTAATGCCTCAGAAAATTCTCTTTGGCTCATTTTTAATGTTTCAGTCCTAATTTCTTTTACCCTTCGACTAATCAATTCGTGATTCATTTTAAAATTCTCCCCTTCTACAAAAAATGCAGATACTCCACTATTGTGTATTACTGTAATAGTATTACAGTAACTTACTATATAAAATGTAACAGATAAGTTAACTCTAAGACAACCCTTTAGAAAATTTAAAAGTTAGGGGTTTACTTTAAGTTAACCTTTGTGTATACTCAAATTAACGAATTAAACAAAAGGTGATGACATGATAAAACTAAATATAGAGAAGGTGAAATCCTTAAGGGAACAACGTGGTTATAGTCAAAATTTTGTAGCCAAGTACATAGGTTACACACATAAAGGTGCGTATTCTCTACTGGAATCAGGTGATCGACAACCTAGCATTTCTAAGTTGGGTTTGCTAGCTAAGTTGTACGAAATAAAAGTAGATGATTTATTAATTGGTTAACTCATAGTTATCTTATTTTTTTAACAAAAGGTTAACTTAAATTTAACCGTCAGGAAGGGGAAAGCGAAATGGGATTAGATCAAATCATTAAAGAATCAATTCGCGAAGTTATTCGAGAGGAAATTCAAGCAGCATTAGCATCATTCCAACAACAAGCACAACCAAATAAAGTAATGAGAGTGAAGGAGGCGGCAGCTTATCTAAACATAGCAGTTTGTCGAATGTATGAATTGGCAAACCACCCAGAGTTTCCAGTAATTAGAGATGGGCGTAAGTTACTCTTTCTTCAGAAAGATTTAGAAGCATGGCTTGAAGCGCAAAAAGAAGAATCAAGGATTGGTTAGAATTATGCGCATCTGATAAAAAGGAGGTGATTTAGTGGAAGATACAACATCGTTAGCTATATTCGGAATGTTTATCGCGCTCAGTGCATGGTTATTTTACATCACTTACGAACCAATAAAAGTATGGGCATGGAGTGGCGTAGAACAAAATAAAAAGACCCACGGCAATGGGTCCTTTGTAAAAAATAAGATGTTTTAAGTATATCACGGAAAGTAGAGAAATAGTACATGGATTTAATTGAATATCAAGTGCTATTACCTAATAAGTTCTGGGACTTAGCAGAAAGAAAAGAAGAATTAAAACAAATGATTGAACAATATTTCAGTGTTGGTTATCCGCATTATGAAATTCAACGAATTACCAAAAGTGGACAAGCACATTTGGCGATTTGCATTAGGAGGTAATAGTTTATGACAAACACTATATTTGAAATCGGTGGATTAACTTTTAAAGGTAACGTGGTAGATCATGAATGGTTTAATTACATCACTTTTAGCAACGGTAAACCTCATATTGTAGCAATTATGGTTTTAAGTGAAATCGTTTATTGGTACAGACCTACGGTTATCCGTGATGAAGAAAGTGGAAAAGTAACGTATAAGAAAAAATTCAAATCAGATAAATTACAAAAGAGTTATCAACAATTAGCGAATACATTTGGATTTTCAAAATTACAGGTAAAAAGAGCGTGTGACTTGTTAACGGAAATGTCTCTTATCAAGATTGAATTTCGAACTATCCACATTGAAGGGAAAGTTTTAAATAATGTGATGTTTGTAGAACCGGTAGCAAATGAAATCAAACTAATCTCTAGTATGTATCAAAATATAGAAGACCCTGGTTACTTTGAAGTAAACAGTCCTTTTACTCCAAAGTCATCACCCTCTTTACTTAAAAGTAATGACTCTCCCAACTTAGAAGTAAAGACAAATACAGAGATTACTACAGAGATTACTACAAAGAATGTAAGTAGTAGTAACATCTTCTCATTCTATGAAAATAATTTTGGGATTTTAAATCCATTCGTAGCCGATAGTATTACCAAATGGGCAAACGATACAAGCGAAGAACTTGTACAAGCAGCCATGGAACGTGCATTGAAACAACAGAAAAAATGGAACTACGCTGAGGGCATTTTAAAACAGTGGGTTAACAAAAACATTCGTACTTTAGCTGATGCTAATGCAGCAGAAATAGAGTTTAAAAACAAAGGTAAAAAAGGAGCGAATAGAAATGGCAATACCAATGAAAAAACTGGCAGAATCCCTGGAATCGAAGGTGAATTACCATTCTGATCAATGTATGAATCATTCCTATGAAATAGGAGGACAAAAAGTTATTAAGCCAGTTCAAATGATTGAATACAAAGGGCAAGTGGTTTGTCCTAGATGTGTAGTTGAACAAAACAACAAGGTTCTAGAGGAACAGGCTAATGCTCACTATAAAAAAATTAATCGATTGCAGAAATTTAACATGCTAGAAAAGGCTAGCGTTATTACAAATAAGAAAATACCTCTTTCAAGATTATCTGATTATAGAATCGGGTGTGATGAAACGAACAGTCACAAGAAAGCTGTAGAAGAAACTTTGGAGGATTTAAAGAACGGAGAAATCAGAAAAGTTGTATTTACAGGAAATCAAGGGACGGCAAAGAGTTTCCTAGCATACAGCATGCTTCATGAATTAAATCAATATTTCTGGGATATCAGTCAAGAAGAAGAAAATTATCATCTTATGAAAAGTTGCTTGTATGTTGAATTAGAAGCGATAACAAGAATGATTATGGATTCTTTCGATGATAAGAGCAGTAAATATACACTTCAATATTTCGTTCAATTAATTGGACAAGCTGATTTTGTTGTATTAGATGATCTTGGTGCGGAAAGTGGTTCAACAGATTCAAACAGACAAGCTTCAGACTTCATACAACGTCTTTTATATGCGGTATCAAATGCTAGACAAGGAATGAGTACATTTACTACAACAAACTTTACTGGAAAACAACTTTTTAATAAATATGATGCTAAAACAGTTAGTCGCTTATTGGGTGATTCAAAGGTTTTGAAATTCACAACAGCTGATCAAAGGCTTGCAAATTTAGGTTTCTAATAAGGAGGAATAAACATGTGTGTATTATGCCGTAATACAGGAATTATTCGTAAAGAAACTTATCCGGGTGTGATTGAAACGAACGGCTGTAATTGTGAAGTGGCAAAGCAACAACAAGAAGAAAATGATAAGCGTTGGAAAGCGTGGTTAATAAAATTTGAGTCAATGAAGCAAGAGTTGCAACGGAATCGACAACAAAAAGTTAGCTAACAAGAAAAAGGAGGATTTCAGTCGTATGAAGCCTACGAAAATTGAAATCGATGTTAAGGATAATAAAATTTATGTAGTCAAAAATGGTGAGGTTACTCCGCTGAATCCTCCAGCAACAGGATTTGGGGAACAAGTAATTACTTGGCAAGGTGGGAAAGTTGATCGTGTATCAACTACAAGCACAGAAAAAATTAAATAACTGGAGATGCGATTATGAAGCAATTAACAATTGATGATGTTATAGGTAGTTTCAGCTACAACGCGATAAGTACCAGTGAAAAGTTTTTGAATCCAAGCTATGAAGTACATTTCTACGATAAAGAGGAACGGCAAAAGATGGATTGCTTTGATGCTAAGACTGAAAATGAAGCTTGGAATGTAACGATAAAAGAACATGGAAAAGGTATTCAGAAGATTAGGATAACTCATTCAAACCGTACCAGAGCTGAATTTCTGGCACTAGATTAGGAGGGAAGCTAGTCAAAAACGTGTTGATGTGAAATAAAAAAGGCTAGGATTTCTCCTAGCAAAGAGTTATGTCGTACAGAAAGTTAGTCGTTTGCAAACCGGAGGCTTGCAAATTCATTATATAACGTTTCTAGGGTGGATTGATTGAATCATAGCAATCTTTACATAACTTTTACATGTGATTGATGTATTTGATTAAAAAAAAATTTGAATTTTATTAAAAAAGGAGAATGAGAAATGGCTGAGATTAAAACATATCGTTATACAGTACCATCAGTAAGCGGAGAGGGATGGGGAATATTTCTTTTTGATTCAAATGGAGCGGTTACAGCAATAACGGATTTTGGTAACTTTGCTAACCAGTTCTGTTTAACTGAAGGTGAAGATGTAAGGAAGTTTTTAATTGAAATGAGACCGGATCAAATGTTTTGCAAAATTGCCCGTAAAAGTGAAATTGATGAAGAACAAACGTTTAAGGATATTGAAGAAGCAATTTTAGAACAAACTGATGAATCGAAAAGTAAAAAAGAAAAAGAATCTCTTGCACAATTTAGAACTGATCTTGAATATATGCCTTTTGAATTTGCGCATTTTGATTGGTATCAAGGTACATCATTAGACGATGAAAATGCATTTCTTGTGAAAAAGTATCCAAGTGCAGCTGTAAGATTCTCAAACGAAACGTTCGTGAGATTACAAGAGAAGTTGAAAGCGGAATTATTAACAAATGTTTTATAACAAAAGCGTTATTTGAATAGAAAAGGGGAATGAGAGATGAGTGAATGCAAAGAGTGCGGAAAACCACATCCGTTTATTGATAGTAATTGCTTAGTGTGGACTTGCAATGATTGTGTTGAAAAGCAGGAAGAAAACTAAACAAAATAGTTATTTGAATTAGTTGTATTAATAAAAAAAGAGCCATATTAAGACTCTTTTTAAAAAGGTTTATTAATCATTTGTTTTCTAACCAAAACAAAAACTGTACCTGCAACAACACAGGTTGCATAGATTTTGCCACTTATGCCGCCGAAAAGTTCAAGTCCGAAAGGTAGTAGAAAAGTAGCAATTCCTACTATGTAAGCAAATATGCCGAATAATTTAGCTAGTTTATTTTTATCACCAATAAAAGTAGCATCTTGGTATCCGGCAATAAGAAATAATTGTTTTTTAATATGAATCAGATAACCCATTATTACAATGATTAGACCAACAAGTGTGCAAACTACAAATCCACTCATTATATTCACCTACCTTATTTAAATTTTACCATATTTAGGTTGATTTTTTATATGGTTAACATAGAAGTTCATCTTGTTATAAGGGGAAAACAGAATCAAAATGACGGAAATAGAGGAATTGAAAGCGAGTATTTTTTAATAAAATCCTTATTCTATATTAAAAACTGCCCCTAGGGACACAGGGGCAGAAATTATATAGGGTTGCAAAGGGAAGTTGCAAAGTCTTATAAAGCGTAACACACATATTTGACCATAGTGGTTACAAAAGTGTAACAAAATCTTTATTTTATTAATTTGTAGGTTGATACAGTTCCCCAAACGAAAAGAACCAAATAAAAAAGCCTTTGTAGTAGACCTGCAGGTAAGGGGAAAAGAAAAACAAGTGAGATAAGGATTGTTATTACTATTAAGCTTAGTAAGCAGAAATATGTCCATTTTCTAGTTTTTTTAAGATTCTTAGCAAAAATAAATAGTCCTGGAAATACAGTAAGCATACCTATCCAAACTAGAATAGAATGTCCAATTAGGTTTACATCTGCAGGAATTAATCCTGAAACTATAGTGGAGACTCCTATTATAAGTATAAAAAATGTTGCTATTTTATTAATTCTTGTTTTTTCTAGATGTTGTGAAATATAAAGTACTCCAATACAAAATGTTATTCCATTAATGATAAAGAGTAAATTCATCCAAAAATGATTAGGGGAGCATATTTCATAAGGGGCTATTTCGTAGGTGAATTCTCCACAGGTTGTTACACCTAGATCACTCATTGCATGATGCAAATAGTTATAAGGTGCTGTAGAAGTGAAAATAAAGAAAGGTTCAATTAAAAAGTATAGGCAAGTTGCAATCCAGCTAAATAAACCAATCCTATTTGATATAAACATTAGATGCCTCCTTTGAAAAAAGTATATTTCCATTATAGGTGGTTACATCATAAAAAGTAAAAAATTTCAAGTTGAGAGTCGATAACCCTGTTCAATAATATAGGGTTTTCTAGACAAATGTGTTTAGCGGAAAGACGTATAAAAAATGGATGGGGCAAAACTAAACAAAATCGTTATTTGAGAGAAATAGAATTATTTCAAATGTTGTAGCTGTGATTCAGCTAACCCTGCGCCAATAATAGCACCAATAATTAATGCGCAAGCAATTAAAATACCTAAAAAAATTAACATAGCAAAAGTAATTTTTTTCGCTGTATCTCCTTTCGGAGCAAGAATAGCTAAAACAATTGAGATAGGTATTAAATAAATTAAGTAATTGTTTGTATGCCCAGATAATGAAGCAAAAAACACGATTGAAGTTAAAAACATTGAAATGTAACCAAAGTATTCTCTCATTGCTTTATCCTTTCTTGAAAAAATGAATTATACAGATTATACCATAAACAAAGTGAATCAAAGTGAGTTTTCAATAAAAACGCTATTTGAATAAAAAGAAGTTAGATAAGGATGAAGAATAGTCATCTCTTATGCTGGGGAGGTTAACGGATATCCAAATTAATTAAGGGTGATTATATGTTGAAAAGTAAAGTGATTAGTTTGTTTTTGGGAATTTTAATAGCAGTTTTATTTTTAAAGCCGCTAGATACCAAAGCAGTTAATATTGATAATCAAGATTTTTATGATTCTTATAATACTTTATTAGCACCATATGCAAGCAAAGTTATCAGAAATAAGCTTGGGCCAAATCACCAATATAGTTTAACGGACGCAAAAATTTTAAAAGTTGAACGGTTTCCAAAAGAAAACTTTAGTTTTATCGTTACAGTTCAATATAAAACTTATATAGGGGCTCATAACCCTCCGAATGGCATAGAAACCATTACTTTTAATATAGATCCAAGCGGAGTAAAGGTTATAAATTTTGTTCATAAAGATGCTTAAAGAGGAAATGATATTCTTCATACATTGATCAGATATATATATGAATTAATAAATATAATAAAAATTTCATTTTGTAGAAAAGGGGAATGGATATGCGGGCGTTAGGTACATTGATTGTGATCCTAGCATTATTCGGACAGGCTTTTGCATATAAAGCAGGATTCCCTGTGCTCATGCTAACGCTCATATGTAGTTATGGTATAGGTGTTATTGCGTACGAAGATGGTAAAAAGAGCAGCTAGCAAAAGCTAACTGCTCGGATCCAATGGGGTTGGAGAAAAAATTATTATATGTAAATTAAAATGTCCTTTATTAATAATAACATTCCTATAAAAAGTAAGATGTCAGTGAAAATCAAAATGGTATTTTTCTTTTGTTTTTTAAACTCTTTTACTAAGGAAAAAATTGAACAAATTGCTACAAACGTAAAAATAATAAGTAGTATTGTATTTTGCATTTTTTACACTCCTAATATTCTGTTGAATTCATTATATTAAATTTTTGAGATGTATTGTGAGTTTTTAATATGAATTAAGAAAGATTTAAGCTTGGTTTAAACGAAATAATCCTTTTGTGGGGAAAAGGACTTTATAAAATAGGTACAATTCACGTTTAGATTATTTTTGAATGTAATAGTATCAAAAGGAGTAAAACGCTCCAAAATGGAAATGAGAGATGTTTGTATGAAAGGGATGAGAGGAATGGAAAATGCGAAGAAAAAGAAAACAAGAAAAGCTATCGCTCGTCGTGCGATAGCCGTTGATAAATACCAAGTTAATAAAGCTTGGAGAAACATCTTTGTGCAGGCTGGTATTATCAAATAAATGAAAACAGAATACAGTCCGGCTAGAAAACTAGAGGACACCAATTCATTAAAGCAGTAATTAAAGCTGTTTTAGGAATAGGTGTCCTTTTTATTTTGAAAAGGGAGATGGGGAAATGAAGGCACTAAGAGATCAGCTACGTGAGTGGAAAAAGCAATCAAAACAAAAAACTAAGAAAAAACGAAAAGAGAAGTTAAGCACTCGTGATATTGAAGGTTTAATGGGAATCCATGGACCACGTTATGAACGCAGACGTGGAGCATTAAGACAAAAATAATTTAAAAATAAAAAGGAGTGGTCTTACATGACTAAACAATTATCTTTCTTACCAAAAATCGATAGAACAGCAACACAAGAGGAATTAGAATGTGTGTTGGAAAGCGTACGTATACATAGACAATTTGGGATGATGCGTAAAGAAATGAAAGTCACTCCTTCTTATGAAATACGTGAGCATGGTCCAACACATGCAGTTGGAAAACCATTAGAAGATGTTGCTATAGCAAATATTCAACAAAGCAAACGAGAAGAGTGGCTTGAAAGAATGTCATTACGTATTGATCAGTTTCTAAATCGATTAGGGAACGGACGGGCAGGAAGCATTCAAAGAGAGATTATTTATAAACGTTATTTAGAAGAAGAGGACGTATGTGATTACATGGTATATAACGAAATAGGGATGTCAGAGCGTACGTATCGACGTTGGAAGTCTAAAGCGTTTTATAAACTTGCTTTTGCACTTGGGTTAGAAGTTTACGAGACAGAAGAAACTGGAGGTAATGAATAATGAATTTCGTTCAACCAATACGTGATCCAGAGAACATACAGCTAATCAAAGAATATTTAAAAGAAAAAAGCGAGCGTAATTATATTTTGTTTGTGATGGGAATTAATACTGGTCTACGTATTAGTGACATTTTAAAACTGAAGGTTGGAGATTTAAAGGGAAGCCATATATCCATGCGTGAAATGAAGACGGGTAAACAAAAACGAATTGAGATTACACCTACATTGAAGAGGGAATTGCGCTGGTATATAGAAGAAAGAGAAGACCACGAATATCTAATCCGCAGTAGGCAAGGGACAAATAGACCTATCGGAAGGAGCATGGCTTATAAGATTCTTAGAAAGGCTGCTGAAGAGTTTGGGCTAGATGAAATCGGGACTCATACATTACGCAAGACATTTGGATATCATATGTACAAGCAAACAAAGAACATCGCATTACTTATGGAGATATTTAATCATTCTTCAGAAAGGGTTACATTACGTTATATAGGTGTGAATCAGGATGTCATGGATAAAGCTATGAGGAAGTTTAAGATATAATAATATAACGTTTTTTGTTTTGCATTTGAAATTTTTTGATCTATAATTGTAGTGGCTCATTAATGTAGAGTACATTTATATAGCGAAGAAGAAATTTCTTAAATATATGCTATTTAAGAATAAAGTGTTTTTAATGTGAAATTGATAAGGTATGGGGAGGATTAATTTGGATAATGTATGTTTATTGATAGGAAATGGATTTACTATAGATTTTATTAGAAATGAAAGGAGAAATAAAAAAATAAACCTGGACTCGTCTAAACCTTTGAGTAATTTTGGGAGTGAACGAATTTCTTATGAAAGTTTCATAGATAAATTACCTCTTATTAGAGATCATTTAATCCCTTTATCGAAGCGATTAGGGGATGATTTTGAAGCTATTAGAATGTTTTTAGAGATTGAAGATTCCCCAGATGAATTTGAAGAAAGAGATTATCAGCTAAGAAGATTCCTAGCTCTAAGTTATTCTTTGCTTCAATTAGAATTAGAAAACAATATATGGGAAAATTGGCCATGGTTGAAGTGGTTAAAAAAATATAAGAAAAATTTAAGTTGTGCCATATCTTTTAATTACGATACCTTACTCGAAAAGTATTTAAAACTTGTAGAATATCAAAATCCTTATAGAAGAATAGGGGTTCTAAATGAAGGGCTTATTAATTCTTTGCCTATAATTAAGCCTCATGGATCAATAGAATTCGACCTGGCGGAAAATGTAATACAAATGGATGAAGAATCAGCTTGGAATTCTAGGTTCTCTAATAATCAAACTTTCATCAATGGAGAAGCAGTGGTTACAGCGCTTCCTCAAGATAAGTGGATTTCACCGCGTCTTCAACCAGATATTATTCCTCCAACACAAGAGAATTACAACAGATTAAAGATTGATTGGGTTAAATATTGTTTTGATTTTTATGAGCAGCATAACCAAAGGTTTCCTATTAATCATTTTGTTATTGTTGGACATTCCTATTCGGAATGTGATCGAAAAGAGATAAATTTATTTATAGATAGTCTAACGCCGGGTTGCAAGTTTTATATAGTCAATAGAACATATGACGAAAAGATAAAAGAATTGATTGACTATATAAAGGAAAGAAAACATATTGTTGTTACTGAACCGGGAACAGAACCACCTAAAATATATCTGGAGTCTTTAAAGAATAAGTTAACTAGTGTCTAAATAATATAAGCATTAAGAGATTTAGAAATGAAACTTATGTGAAAATATTGAGTTTTTATATTAGTATTACATAGAAATTTAAAGTAATTATGTTAGGTGAAAAAGATGGCTGGTAAGCCGTCTTTTTTGTTTTTTAACTCAAGTTAATCATTTTTTTTGTGATGTGTAACTCAAAAGGGGAAGTATTATGAAGCTATGAATATCAAGGGCTGTAGCGTTTGGCTTAGTTACACAAAATATAAGATATGGGTAAGTCATTAAAGTAATGTTTTTCCTTAAATATTTTGATGATAGAATATTTATAGGAAAGAGGTGCTAAGTATGGGAAAAAAAAGAAGATATCTAAAGAGGGAAAATAAGAAAAAGCAGAATAGAGATGTGTTAGGTAAAAAAAGTGAAATAGTTCCTTATCGATATGAAATACCAAAAGTCGATCAGGAGTATATAGCTTCATATAGAAGAATACAAGAAGAAAACAGATCAATGCAGGAGTTAGGAAAAAACTTACAAAAACAATTCAAACCAATGCTGGAGTTTGGGAAGAGCGTACAAGAACAATTCAAACCAATACTGGAGCTTGGGGAGAGCGTACAAGAACAACTCAAACCAATGC
Source organism: Bacillus cereus group sp. MYBK30-2 (assembly GCF_051915945.1). Taxonomy (NCBI): domain Bacteria; kingdom Bacillati; phylum Bacillota; class Bacilli; order Caryophanales; family Bacillaceae; genus Bacillus; species Bacillus cereus group sp. MYBK30-2. The sequence goes on along the minus strand of NZ_JBQAFR010000001.1, from coordinate 1,194,883 downwards.
TGGAGTTTGGGAAAAACATACAAGAACAATTCAAACCAATGTTGGAAATGCAAAAAAGAATACAAGAACAATACCAGCCATTATTCGAACAAATAAACAAATACAAAAATATAAATTGGGATATATTGAATCAAGCTGTAGCAGAAGAATTAAAACAGATTGATAGGGTTTTATTTGAACATGAAAAAGAGTATTGGTGTTTAGATATGGAGATTGCCACATCCTTAGTTAACGGTAATGTAAAAGAGGAAAATTTATCAAAGTATGTGGAAGGAAATCTGGAAGCATATGTGGCAGAAATGATTCGAAATCCTATGTATGAAATTCATGTAACTTTAATTGAAGAGGCTTATGAAGCCTACAAACTAGGTTTATATAAACTATGCATTATGCCATTGTTTGCAGCGTTTGAGCATGTTATTACCTTTTGGATTAAGGGGGACATAACAAAAGAAATGATATCAATTAAGTCTAATCCTAAAATAAGGGGAATTTATAAAAAGATTAAGCCGGAAGAATATCGTGAGCTAGAGATAGAAAAAATTAAAAGTGTCTTTGTTGCATCAGTTCTTAGAACTTTTCACAATACATTTATTACAGCTCCGGATGAATTAGGAACAAACCTTAATCGTAATTCAATAGCTCATGGTTTTCATGACTATAATACTCTTTCTAAGGTAGATGCACTTAAATTATTCCAATTACTTAAATCGGCTTTAATATTACAGTTTGTTAGTCCGAAAAAAGTGGCAGAGTAGTGACCGCTTTTTGGCAGGAAATGTGCCGGTTGTTTTGGAATCAACGTGATATATTTGTATTGTGAGAAGTGGCGGAAAACACAACTCACTATGTTGTTTCTAAATTTCTAAACGGCTTCATTATGGCGGCACATAAAATCCGAAACCAGCAGATGGTACTGATTGGATGTTACCGTTAATGAGGAGAGCTTTTGCTCTTCTTCCAGTTACTTAATAATGTTACAGCAGATCACGCAGTATCATTAGGTGACTGGAAGAAGGATAAAACTTCACATACCGTATTCTATTGTTCGAATGATTTCTAACGCTTTCATGAAATTTAAAAACAATGGAAATGGGAGAGATAACAGATGTTAAATAAAGTATTTAATATGGATTGTTTAGAAGGTATGAAGATGATCCCAGACAAAAGTGTAGATATGATTTTGTGCGATCTGCCTTATGGGACAACTGCTTGTAAATGGGATAGTATTATTCCATTTGATCTATTGTGGCAGCAATACGAAAGGATTATAAAAGATAATGGAGCTATTCTTTTAACTGCAAGCCAGCCATTCACAACAAAATTGATTGCTTCAAACATTAAATTGTTCCGTTATGAATGGATCTGGAAAAAAAGAAATCATGTAACAGGTTTTCCGAATGCAAATAGAATGCCGCTAAAAAACCATGAAAATGTACTCGTATTTTATAAGAAGTTACCTAAATATTATCCGCAAGATTTAATCTTATTGAATAAGCCAATCAAAAAAGAAAGAATAAACAACATGAAAGTATTCGGCAAGCGAAACAATGAATCCTTAAATAAGGTGCATGTAAAGAAATATACCAACTATCCAAAGTCTGTTATAGATTTTCCGAGAGATAGTAAAACATTTCATCCGACACAAAAACCTGTAGCATTATTTGAATATCTGATTAAGACTTATACAAAGGAAGGCGAAACAGTATTAGATAATTGTATGGGTAGTTTTACAACTGCTATTGCGTGTATTAATACTAACCGAAATTACATTGGATTTGAAATGGATGAAGAGTATTGGAAACTAGGCAATGAACGAGTAACTGAACATTTGGAAACAATTAAGCATCCATAACGGATGCTTTTTATTTTACAAAGAAAAAAGCCCTGGATAGGGCTATATGATTTTCTTCATACCACATTGACGACATTCTCTTAAGAAAATGAAATCTTTAACGGAACTTTTGAATGCGGTATTGCCACAATTATCACAGCGACCGCTAATTTTATCAGGGAACTCTTTGTATGTGTATATTTTGCTTAGATCGTATTCTTGTTTAGGTTCCTTATTTTTCATTTGTTTCACCTACATATCAATCTGAATTAATATAGCTTAACCATAATAACACGAAGCGTTCGCATAGTGGATGTTTTTATTTTGGAGGAGGATGGTAACAGTGAAACTTTATTATGTGACAAATGGATATACAGGTAATAGCCAAGTTCATGTATACGTCATTGCGGAAAATGAAGATAGAGCAAAAGAATTAGCATCCGAAAAGTTTAAAGATGATGCTAGAAATGAAAGTTATGAGCGTGAGGTTGAATTGTTTAAAGGTATAGGACGTTCAATAGATGGATTAAAAGAATACCGTTATGATGAAAAGTATTGGACTAATTTAAAAGTTTATTGTGAAGCGGAAGATACTTCAAAAGAATTCGCTTCGGATGTAAATGATTAAACCAATATCAATTATCGTAGGCGCAACCTTAATATGGTTAGCGTCTTATTTGTTGTTAAGGAAAGATAAGGGGTGAGGATAGATGGATAGCGACTTATGCAATGTAATTGGTGTAAACGAAGCCGCATCTATTCTTAATGTATCACCTGGTCATGTTAAGAACTTATGCGCTCAAGGAAAGATTGTAGCAAAGAAGATAGGCAAGACATGGGTAATTGATAGATTAGGATTAAGAGGAGAGAGGATAGTTCATGCAACCTCTAACAATACAAGAGATTAATAAACTATATGAGCAAGATAAAATCATTAAGTTCTATAAGCATCCATATTGGAGGAAGCATATAAGAATATTAGCACTCGAACGAGATAATAGCGAGTGTCAGCGTTGCAAACGCAATGGTAAACAATCACAAGGCAAAAACGTCCATCATTTAGAAGAGTTACATGATAGACCAGATTTAGCTTATGTTCTATCCAACTTAGAAACGCTATGTATTCGTTGTCACAATGATATACATGATAAGTATCACAACATAGTAAAGAAACATTGCACGATAGTCGATGAGGAAAGATGGTGAGCGTGTGGACAGACTAACGATACAAGGTAATACATATAACATAGAAGTTATCGATTGTTTAATTACTACTAACAATAATGATATGAACGTTATTGAATATGAAATGTATATGAAGTTTAGAAGTGATATCTACACAACATACAAACAGATACGTCACATATGTAATCCAAGAGCATGCGAGAAGACTACACTTGAAACTGTAAAGAAGAGTCTACGTGAACATTGGCTAGAACTTTATCTAAACATGACGTTAACAGAAGCTCACATTGTTATAGAATATGCTGAGCTATTTTTCGGTTTAGCTATAAAATAATTTGAAACAAATTTCCTGAGACACCCCCCGGGTAAAATATAGAAACAATTTTGCTGGGGGACCGAGCAACGCGGGGGGGAGATTTGTCTTTTTATTTTTTGCTTTTCGCGCGTGAGACAGAAAAAATCGCAAAAAAATACCATCCCTTTATTTGGATGGTGAAAAATTTTGATATGCATTTGTGATCTGTATGCAGTTGCTACTGTTTCCTGCTAAGTAAAAATATACACGACTATTTTCGTTCTTTTAAGTAATGTTTTTAAAATTAATCTTCGAAAAAATCTAATAAAAAAGCGGGGTGATGATATTGTGAGCGGAAAACAAAGTAAATATAAATTAGCGTTCAAAGATTTCTTAGAAGGCGTTAAATACAAGGATATTGCGAATAAATATAGTGTATCTGTTAGCACTGTTAAATCATGGCGTAGCCGTTATTGGGAAGACATGATAAATGAAAAAGGTCTAAAAAATGTTTCAGAAAAGGTTGCAAAGCTTCAAAAGAGCAGAGAAAAAACGCTTAGAAATAAAATAAGAGATGATTTATATGAGCAACTTGGCACAAACGGTATCATACACGCTCATTTTATGGATTTAGTAGAAGATTATATGTCATTTTGGGATATAAAAAATAAATTGATAGCTGATGTAAAAGAACGCGGTGTTTCAGTTTTAGGTGCTAATGGATTTATGAAGAAAAACGATAGCATTAACGAGCTGAATAAAACTAATACACAAATGTTAAAGATTCTTAATGAGTTAGGCCTTAAAGCGGTAAGCGAGGATGATGACGATGACGCAGAAGTCTAATCTTCCTTATAAATATCATCCTTTTATTAGTGAGTATATGCATGCTGTGGAAAGCGGGGCTATTCGTTCCTGTAATGAACAGAAGCAATTAATGACCTTAGTTCGAAAAACTTTAGATGATCCAAATGTTTATGTGGATGTTCAAGCTATTGAAGATAGTGTAAATGTTCCAGCTAAGTATTACCCATTCAAATTATTTACCTGGCAACGTTTCGTAAATGCTTGTGTATTCGGCGTTAGATATAAAGATAATAATCGTCTGGTTTGGAATCAAATCTTAATTTTAATGGGTCGTGGTGGCGGAAAAAATGGTTATGCTGGATATTTAAACTTCTATATGCTTTCTAAACAATTTGGTATTGATCGTTATCATATTGAATGGGTCGCAACGTCAGAAGAACAAGCAAAAACTACTTTTAATGACGTAAAAGATGTAATAGAAAACCCTAAAAATAAAGTTTTAAAGAAATCTTTCAATGCTACAAAGGTACTTATTCAACATAAAACAAATAAATCTCATATGAATTTCAATACTTCTAACGCTAGAACAAAAGACGGTCGTCGCCCTGGTTCAGTTTGGTTTGATGAAATTCATGAATATGAAGATTATAAGTCGATTAAAGTATTCCGTTCGGCTTTAGGTAAAGTAAAAGACGGTCGAACATTCTATTTAACTACCGATGGATATGTTCGCGGTGGAGTTTTAGACGACTACAAAGAAAAGGCACGCATGATTCTAAGTGGCGAAGTTGAAAAGAGCAAGATTTTCCCCTTCATCTGCAAATTAGATTCTGAAGAAGAAGTTGAAGATATTGCAAACTGGGAAAAAGCGAATCCTTCTATTCGAGATAACACGGAATTATTCGAAACGATGAAAGAAGAATGGGCCGATTGTCAAACATCTATTCCGATGCATGTTGAGTTCATGACAAAAAGGATGAACATTCCTAAACAGTTATTTCAACATAAAATCGCTACTTATGAGGATATTCTTGCTACGGATCAAGAATTACCAGACAATTTGCATCAATATCAATGCGTTGGTGGTGTAGATTTCGCTGAATTACGCGACTTCTGTAGTGTAGGTTTGTTATTTAAGGTGAATGGTAAGCGTATTTGGATTCACCACACGTTTATATGGCACGAAGCGTTGAAAATGCAGGATATAAACCAGGACATCATTGATATAGGAGTGGAAAAAGGACTATTCACCATTGTGTATGATAAAGAGATAAAACCAGAACGAGTTGTCAATTGGTTCTTAGATAAAGCGAAAGAATACGATATTAAATACATCGCTATTGATAAATTCCGTTCCGTAATCTTGCAGCCTTTATTAGAACAAGCTGGTTTTCATGAAAAAGTAAAGGTAGTACGTCGTGGCCAATATATCCATGCCATGTTAGATCCATTAATTCAACACTTATTCATCAATCAAAACTTAATTTTCCACAATGACCCTGTTATGAGATGGTATTGTGGCAATATTTATGTGGATGAATTAGGGAACGGCTCAAAAGAATATAAAAAAATCGACCCTGTCAAAAGAAAAACTGACGGGTTTTTTGCATTCACTCATGCTTTAAATTTTGATGGAGAGATTGAAGACTATGCAATTGATATTAACGATATGCAAGTATGGTCATTTTAACTAAGGGAGGTGAGGTAATTGGGAATTAGAACAATAGTTAAAACGCTTTTTGGTGGTGGTAGTAGTGAAATTCCAGATCCAGATTGCCAAACGTTGCAATTAAAAGCGGAAATAGCTTACAAGAAACTGTATGTTAACGCTGCTATTGATTTAATTGCACGTTCGTTGATCGCCTGTGACTTTGAATCGTATAGGGACGGAAAGCTAAAAAGGAGTTTGAATTATTATCAATTGAATGTATCACCGAACAAAAACCAAAGCGCTCACGAATTTTGGGTAAAGTTTGTTCACGAGCTTGTTTATGAAAACGAGGCGTTGATTGTCCCTGTAGGTGATGAAATGTGGATAGCTGATTCATTTTATCGCGAAACTACGAATGGTTTAACAGAGTTTACGTATCATTCATTGTCAATTAACGGTGAAATGTTAACGAAAACTTATAAAGAAAGCGAAGTCTTGTATTTCCGCCTTTCCCAGGAGTCTATTAATCAGGTTATTGATAGCTTGTATAACTCATACGGATTACTACTAGCAAAAGCCATGTCTGATTATAAGGGGAACGGAAAACTTAGATTTTTAATTAAAGGACGTTTCATGAATGGATTAACTGATGAGAACGGAAAAGCAACACAAGCACTTTTCGAGGAAAAGATGAGAGATTATACAAATCCCGAAAAATTTGCATCTGTTTTGTTTTTGCCGGAGCAAGTTAATTTAGAAGATCAGAGTAAAGACCCACAAAAAATGGATACACGAGACATTAAGAATCTAGCAAAAGATATGCTAGATTTTGTGGCTGTCGCTTTCCATATTCCACCATCTTTATTAAGTGGTATAAGCGAAGGTGGAATCTCTACTTCTGGTAATCCTACTGGTGACCTGGATAATTTCATACTTTTCTCTGTTAGACCAATCGGCGAAATGATTGCTAACGAGTACAACAAAAAGATGTTTACTAGAGATCAATTTTTAAACAAAACTTATATCAAATTTGACATGAAGAACTTCAAATTGTTTGACCTAACCAAGTTCGCAAACGCTGTGGACAAACTATTCGCCGTTGGTGGTCTTAGTATTAACGATGTAATTGAGCGATTAGGTGGAGAATTAATCGATGAAGATTGGGCTAAGGAACGTTATGTCACTAAGAACTATGAGAGAGCAAGGATAAGCGGAACTATGGAAGGGGGTGAAAATGATGGAAATGGAAAAGATTCAACCGAAGTTCCTAATGATGGAGAATCAGGAGAACAGTAAAAAAGTTGTTGCTTATATGCATGGAACAGTTGGTGCTGGGTGGTGGGGCGATATTAACGCTAAAAAGACTCGCGAAATGTTCGATAACATTGACGCTGACGAAATTGAATTACACATTCATTCAGGTGGTGGTGATGCTTTTGAAGGTATTGCGATTTGTAACTATTTGCGAAGCCACAAGGCCCAAGTTACTGCAGTTGTTGACGGAATTGCAGCGTCAGCAGCTTCTTTAATCGCAATGGGTGCGGACAAAATTATCATGCCATCTAATACAACAATGATGGTTCATAGAGCTTCAACTTATGCGTACGGTAATGCTGACTCATTAGAGAAGCAAGCCAAAATGTTACGTGACGTAGATGATGCGTTAATCCAAACGTATCGAAATCGTTTTAACGGTGAATTCCACGAATTAGAAGCGTTATTAGATAATGAAACTTACATGACTGCTGAAACAGCTAAATCCTATGGTTTCTGTGACGAAATCGTGGATTCTATTGAAATAAGTGTGGATATCGAAGAAGAAGAGATTGTTGAGGAACCGGAAACAGAAGAAGCGGTTGCTATTGAAAACGAAAAAAATAAACGTGTTCAAAATGCTGAAAAAGCATCTAATTTTATGGCTTCATTACTAAAAACTATTAAATCATAGGGGGAACTTTACAATGGGTAAAGACTTAGAATCAAAAATTGCAAATCGACAACAATTAAGCGAGGTATTAGCGTCTGGTACGCCGGAACAAGTAGATAATGCATTAATTCAATTTGCTGAAGGTATTCAAAATGAAATTTTACAACAAGCGTCTGTACAATCTAGCGATCAAGCAATCTTAGCTGCACGCGGCGGACGCGCTTTAACTAGTCAAGAAACAAAATACTACAATCAAGTAATCGCTGGTAATTCATTTGCAGGAACAGAAGCATTAGTGCCACCAACTGTAATCGAGCGTGTATTTGAAGAATTAACACAAAATCATGAGTTGTTAAACGAAATCAACTTTGTTAACGTGGGCGCTTTAACTGAATGGATTCTTAAAAAGGGTGACGTTCAAACAGCGTTCTGGGGCAAATTATGCGCTGCTCATAAAGAACTTTTAGACGAAGGTTTTGAAACGATTGATGTTAATCAATACAAACTATCCGCTTTCATGCCTGTATGTAAAGCAATGTTGGATCTTGGCCCGGTTTGGCTAGATCGTTATGTTCGTACTGTATTAGTAGAGTCATTAAAAATCGCTCTAGAATTAGCAATCGTTAATGGTACTGGTAAAGATCAACCAGTCGGTATGTTAAAAGACTTACTAACAGTGACTAACGGCGTTCACGCTGATAAAGCGGTAACAGGAGCACTAGAAAACTTCTCTCCATTCACTTTAGGAAACATTATGGCTTTGCTTACAAAAGACGGCAAACGCAATCCAGAAAACGTGTTACTAATTGTTAATCCAGTAGATTACTGGGCTAAAATTTTCGGTTACACTACACGTCCTAATGCTGATGGAACTTATGCTTACAACGTCCTTCCAATCCCAGGTAAAATCGTTAAATCTAATGCAGTTCCAAAAGGCAAGTTAATTGCTGGTATGGCGAAAGATTACTTCTTAGGATTAGGTGGAGCACAACGTTTAGATGTTTACGATCAAACACGAGCTATCGAAGATGAAGATTTATATATCGCTAAAATGTACGCTAACGGACGTGCTGAAGAGAATCTTTCATTCTTAGTTTATGATATTTCAACAATGAAAGACCCAGGTACAGCGGTGACTACTCCAGCACCTACTAAATAAGGAGTGATCCTTTATGAGTGATAATCAATTAAAGGCGACGTTACAGTCGCCTTTTGATTTGTTAGAAGATGTAAAAGGAGCACTAGCAATTACGTGGGACGAGGAAGACAGTAACATCGTAAAGCTGATAGATCGTTCTGTTTACTGTATTAATGATTTAGTAGGCGTTGAACTTGATCTGAAAGTCAACTTATCCGCACGAGAGTTAGTTATAAACCGCATTCGCTACGAGTATAACAACGCTCTTGATCAATTCGAACCTAACTTTTACCGTGAATTATCAAGGCTGATTCTACATGTAGCTCTTAAAGAGAGGGGAGTGTAATGGCAATCGAACGGCATAGAAAAACTTACAATGATGGGTTTGTAAGTGTCATGGAGAAGAAAACCATTCGAAATGCTACTAAAAAAGTAATCGGATATGAAAATGTCGAGATTATTGAGCTTAAATTTGCGGAACTTTCGTGTCGTGAAGTTGATATTCAACTTGTTAATAGCATGGGTAAACAGTTAGATATGAAGATTGAGACGTTGTTTGCTCCTATTTTAAAGAATAAAGATGTAGATAACTTAACTGTAAAATTGCGAAATGTTCCCTATAGCGTCATTAAAGCTGATCGTTCTAAAAACAATATGTATTTATATTTACAAAAGGTTGGTGGTCTTGATGACACTAGATGAATTAATTGAAAAATATAATATTAAATTGGTTGAACACTTAGAGTCGTTCTTCAGTGGATCTCAAGTTTACCAGGACATTGTGCAAGAAGATGAAGCTAATCTATCCACAATTAATCATGTTGTGTTTGAAACTGGCGGATTCGAAAGAACAGGCGCTACAAATTACAACCAAGAAGTTACTGTTTATTTCTTCTCGGAAAATAGAGAAGACTTGGACATCTTGCAATTAGAATTCATGAGTAGCCTTGCTAAAACTGGTCATACCTGCAATAAATCGTTCAAAGACAGAATGAAAAAGAAAGATACTGAATTCTTTGTGGACGTACTCACATTTGAATTGACGAGGAACATCAAAATTGTCTGCTAAATTTAGCGTTGATTCGGCGCAATTTGAAGCGTATCAAAGGAACATTGAGCGATTACCGAACGTTGCAGAGAAGATCATTAATGAAGAGTTAAAAAAGAAAATATCACCTATTATGCAAAAATCTATCCTGGGTTTAATACCGATTTCAGATAGAAAGAAACCACACGCAAAACTTTCTAAATCGATTCAAGGAACTTTAAAAGAAAACCTAACTTTAACCTTAAAACCTAAAGCTAAGTACGCATATCTAGTATTTCCTGATTTGGGTGTTGGTAAAAGCAAGGGGAATGATCCTGAAAGATTTATGGAGTTAGGTGTGGATAGAGAAACAAACAAATCTGTTGAAGAGCTTAATAAGGCCTTGATAGCAGAAATTAATAAAACATTAGGAGGAAATTAAATGCCAGTTACAGTTGATGTGTTTGATGCAGTCGAGATTAAGAATGCAAGTGTACTTTTTAAAGGTGCAACGATAACAGATCCATTCGGTTGTGTGGGTAAATTAGATGCAGAGACAGAAATTAAATCTATCGAAAAGAAATGCGGTGGCGTTACGGAAAAGAAAAAATCAAAGCCAACGCAATTAACAGTTAAAATTAGCGGCCATATGAAACTGAAAGTTATTCGTGACGTTTTCGGTATTTCAAATACTGGATTAATCACAGATGTATACGCATACGGAATTGATAGCATCGGTAAAGATTTTGCATTCGTTGCTGAAGAGAATGATATTTTTGAATCAAATAAGCGTTTAATTGCATTCCCTAACTGCTCGGCTGCAACAGGTTTCGTAAAGAGTGTAGAAAACGGCGCGGAAGAACTAGCAGAATTTGAATTAGAAATTACTGCATTACCAGATCGATATGGAAAATTCTATTATGAAGGTATCAATTTAACAGAAACAGTTGCACAGGCTTGGTTAACTAAATTTGATCCTGCAAGCTTACAAAAAACTGGGGCTTAATATATCCATATAAATTCTATTAAAGGCGCTCTTTATGAGTGCCTTTTAATTTTGATAATAGGGAGCGAAATCACATGAAAAAAGAAATCATTTTAACTAACGGTGAAACAGTTGCAATCAATGCAAATTTAACAGCCTTAACTCTTTTCAAACTTGAAAAAGAAGGTGTTATTGATAAATCATTTTTAGGAACTTTATTCAATGCTGGTGGAATTCAAAACGTTGATTTATTAGACACTTTCAGAACTGTATATGCTGCATATAGACAAGCGAACCCAATTGAATATATGGAATTTGAGGCATTCATGGAAGTATACGAAGTTGACATGTCGGAATCATTCCAAATTTTCGGAGTGATCATGAAAAAAGAACGCCAGAACAAAATGTCTAGCGGATTTGAACATAAAACAAAAGGAAAAAAGGCTTAACTCTTCCTAAGTTTGAAATAGAAACGGTTACTGATTTATACAGTTTATACGTTTTTATTTTTGAAATTGATCGGGAGGATTTCTGGAATCTACCTTTAAGTGACGTTCAAAGAATCGCTGAAAATAAAAGCGCCTATGAGGGGTGGAAAGCCTACATGGAAGAAAAGGAGAGTGGAAAATAAATGGCTACTCCTTCAAAAGAAACCATAATTAAATTTAAGGCTGATACTTCCGATTATAAAAAAAATATATCTGATATTAATAGGGAGAATAGAGCTTTAAATCAAGAGTTGAAATTAACTCAAACTCAAATGAAATTAAGCAGTTCGGAAGTCGATAAGCATGCAGGATCTTTATCTACACTTGAGAAACAATACGAACTTGCTAAAAGAAAAACACAAGAAAATACACAACAATTACAAAGAGCGAAACAAGTGTGGGGAGAAAACTCCGCTGAAGTAAGAAAGGCTGAAGAAGCTTTAAGAAAAGCTCAAATAGCTGAAGCGGAAATGTCAAACAAGATCCAATTGACGACACAAGCATTAGACCGAGCTAAGCAAGCTGAAGCGGAACGGAATAGTGAATCTGCGAAGTCGAAGCAAAAGTTAAGTGAATTACAACGTGCCGAATCTCTATTAGTAACAGAAAGCAACAAATTGAAATCAGCTTTAGAAGAAGAGCGAGTGGCACTTGGTAACAGTATTTCTGAATCTGAAAAGTTAGAAATGAAACAAAGACATTTGCAGCAACAATTAGAATTGAGTGCGCGATCAGTTAAAAACCTAGAACAACAACTAGAAGCAGCAAAAAGCGTGTACGGTACGAATTCTGCTGAAGTTAACAAATTAGAAACAAAGTTAAATGAAGCTAGAACGGCTGAAATGAGATTAAAAAATGAAGTTGAACAAGCTAATACATCATTGAGGGAACAAGCGAATGTAGCCGAAAAGACTTCTCAAAAACTTAAAGAAGTAGGTAATTCAACAAAAGAAATTGGTGAAAAATTATCATCCACAGTTTCTCCTGCTTTAGCTGGCGTTATGGCTTTAAGTGGTAAATGGGCTAATGATTTCGATACTTCTCAAAAGCAAATCCAATCTTCTTTAGGTTTAACCGTAAAAGGTGCAGAGAATGTGGGTAAAGTAGCTGAAGAAGTATTTATACATGGCTGGGGCGATAGTTTGCGACAAGTAGACGACGCTGTAATGCGTGTTTGGCAAAATATGAAGCAAGTACCTCTAGAAGATTTACAAAGCGTTACAGAAGGCGTTATGGCATTGTCAGAAACGTTTGACGTAGACTTAAACGAAACAACTCGTGGTGCATCCGCTTTAATGACGCAATATGGAGTCACAGGAGATCAAGCTTTAGACATCATAACAGCTGGTTTGCAAGCTGGTCTTGATGTATCAGGGGAATTTACAGATAATCTAGCCGAATATACACCATTATTCAGGCAAGCTGGATTCACTTCTGGCGAAATGTTATCGATCTTAAAGAACGGATTAGATGCAGGAGCGTAAATAATAATTGCGCCACATATCAGTGATGGTATGTCGAAAACCCTGAATATGCTGGAAACTCCTTAGAGCCTTTAGTACGAGCGAATGCCGTGACAACCTAAAGGATTGGACAATCAGCAGGGATAGCCGAAAGGAAGCCCTCAACGACTACCAAGGGGCAACTCATTGAGTTGGTGGTATAGTCTACTCCCTATTAAATACTGCGAAAGCAGGGGTATAAAGGATAATTTAGATTATGTAAATGATCTAGTTAAAGAATTCGGTATCCGTGTTCAAGATGGTTCTAAAGGTGTATCTGATGCAATGGGACAAATGTCAAAAGGGACACAAGGATTGTGGAAAGAATTCGAAGCTGGTAAACGTCCTGCTGCTGATGTGTTCAAAGCTGTAATCAACGAGTTAAAAGGTATGGATAATCAAGTTTTAGCTACACAACTTGGTGTTTCTATATTCGGTGTTAAATTCGAAGATTTAGGCAATAAAGTTGTTTATAGCCTAACAGAAGCAAATGATGAATTAGAGCGTACAGATGGCAACATGAAAGATTTAGTGATGACACAAGAAGAGGCATTCGGAAAAAAAGCGTTATCACTTTACCGTCAAATGCAGAAGGATTTAGAGCCTTTAGGAGAAATATTTCTAAAATTAGCTGAACAAGTAATGCCTATCATTGCTGATGCTGTAAAAAGTTTAGCAGATGCATTCAATAATTTATCGCCAGAAACCCAAAAGGTAATAGGTGTAATAACGGCAGTCGTAGCCGTGTTAGGTCCGTTGCTCTTTATACTCGGTCCGATTATATCCGCTATAGGATCGATAATAGGTGTTGTAATGACCGTCGTCGGCTGGCTAACTACTTTTGGAACAGCTATCGGAACATTAGTAACAACAATCGCTGCATTTGTAGGCGCTCCTGTAGCTGCTGTAGTTGCGGCGATTGCCGGAATTATCGCTATCGTAGTTGCTGTAATTGCTATATTCAATAACTGGGGTGGGATAACTGACTGGTTAAAAGAAAAATGGAGTGAATTCGCAACATGGATGTCCGAATTATGGACTAGTATTTCTGAAGGTGCATCAGAAGGTTGGGCTAGTTTGATGGAGACGATATCGACTAGTTGGGATGCTGTAGTCGAATACTTCAGTACTAAATGGGAAGAATTCAAAACTGCATGGTCTGATTTTTGGAATCAGGTAGGTGAGATAGCGAATTTACTGTGGACAGGCATAATTGAATGGTTCTCCACAACTTGGGATTCATTCGTTAACATTTGCTCTACTGCGTGGGAATCTGTTAAATCAGGATTTTCTGCATTCTGGGAAGGTTTAAAAGAGATTGCACAAATAGCGTGGGATATTTTATTCCAAATCATAACATTCCCGTTACAGTTATTATTAACTGCTTTCATTTTAGGATGGGAATTAATAAAAGAACCGGTAAATCAATTTTGGGAATGGATAAAACCTTACATCGTTGAATCTTGGAATGCTATTTCTTCTACGTTTACAGAATATAGAGATATGTTGGTTAACACTATTACAGAATTGTGGAATACAATCACGAGTGCAACGAGTACAGCGTGGAATTGGATTACTAATATAATCCGTGAAGCGTGGCAATGGATCACTGATACTGTAAATGCGTTTTTGGACCCTATCAAACTTAAAATACAGCAAGGTTGGGATTATGTATCAAATATAACATCTCAAGCGTGGAACGCGGTTTCGACGTTTATTTCTGATGTTTGGAATGAAATTGTTGGATATATTGGAAACAAGATAAATAAAGCGATAGATATCGTTACAAGTGGTTGGGATTCTACTAAAAACACAACCTCCAACAAATGGAATGAAATAACTTCTACCATTTCGAGAGTTTGGAATACGATAACTTCGAATATTAGTAATGCAGTAAATGAAGTAAAAAGTAGAATTGAAGGCGCGTGGAATGTAGTTTACGCTATAACGTTAGGTATTTGGAATAATATCGTATCTAATGTAACTGGCGCGTGGAATACTATGAGTTCTGGCGTATCAGGAGTATTTAATTATATTTCTAGTGTAGTTCGTAGTAATTGGAATTATGTTTCAGATATCCTTCAAAGCATTTACAAACCGATTAATAGTGTGATTGATTTCTTTTATGGTCTTTGGAATTCAATTATTAAAGTAATGAACGGTATTATCGATACAGTTTCAAGAGCGTGGAATAAAGCTGGTGATATTTTAAACAAATTAAATCCATTTAGCAGTTCTTATTCTATAAGTGTTAACGATAATACAGGAAAGCAAGGTTTTGCCCCAGCATCATTCGCCGCTCCTACATCGTTTGCAGCTCCTGCATCGTTTGCAGCGCCGAGGGCATTTGCTACTAATTTAAATCAAGGTGTTCCATTAGCTTCATTTTCTTCTGGAGGCGCACTAGGAGATACGGTGCAAAGGATTACTAAAACAATAGGTGGCAATGGTATCCTTTCTAATTTACCTAACATTGTTAACAATTCATTGTCATTGAGTAAAGGCGTTAACACTAATCAGCAACAACAACCACAAGAAATTAAAAATGAAGTTACATTCCATACAACCGTCAAAAATGAAAGGGATTTAGACAGAATGTTTGAAAAAGCTGATGATTGGTTTGCAAAGAAAGGACAAATGTTAAATATCGGTAAAGGGAGGGCGCGACGTGGTTGATATTCGAATAAATGAAATATTAGGGCGTGACTATCTTCTTTGTATGGTAGAGCGCCCAGACATACCAACAACAAAAGAAAAAATAGAGTTTATTGAAGTTCCTGGTAGAGAAAACGGATCATTAACAAAGAAAAATGGTTATGAAGACGTTACTTTCAAGATTGACTTTAACTTGTTAGAGGATTATAACATCAAACCATTGTTACGACGTATAAAAGCGTGGCTATTGAACGCGAAAATCCTTTCTTTTACAGATGATAACGTTTATAGAAAAATAAAAAGTGTGGAAATAGGTAATATCGCTAATGAAATAGAAGAATATGGACAATTCGAAGTTACTTTTGTAGCTGATCCATTTGAATATGCTATTCTACAACCTTTGGAAATAACTACGATAACCACTCTTGTAAACTACGGCACTAAGTATTCATTACCTAAAATAACGATTTATGGCAGTGGATCAATTACCGTTACGATAAATGATGTTTCATTCTTAATTAGAAATGTAAATAGTTCAGTAGTAATTGATTCTGAATTAAAAGAAGCGTATTCGAACACTACACCGATGAATAGTAATATGATCGGTAATTTTCCCACATTCTCTGAAGGTGCAAACACAATAAAATGGACTGGAACTGTTACGAAGTTGCAAATTGATCCGAGGTGGCGTTACTTATGATTACACTATATAAACCAACTGAAACAGATTTTACTCACAATGGTATAGGTATTTTAGACGATAATATTTACGATGCAGTTATCGAAGAAGAATTAAATGGTTTATATGTCTTAAGTTTTAAATATCCGTTATTCTCTCCGCATGGATTAGAAATAGGTGGTCAATGTTTAATCAAAGCACCAACACCTGACGGAAATCAATTGTTTCGTGTAGCACGCCCTGCTCCTTCTATGGGTGAGTTACACGTATTTTGTTATCACGTATTTTATGATCTCGTTGATAACTTGATTGAAGATACATTTATTCAAGAAAAGGGTGGACAAGCGGCATTACAACAAATGAAAGAACGTATGCAATATAACACTAATTTTAATTTCATTAGCGATATAAGTACAATTGCTAGTTCTCGTTTAGTAAGAAAAAATCCAGTCGAAGCAATACTTGATAACAGTCAGGACAACTCTTTCCTTAGTATTTGGGGCGGGGAATTAAAAAGGGATAATTTCACCGTCAACATGCTAAGAGAACGTGGCAGAGATCGTGGCGTTGTGATTCAGCATAAGAAAGATTTATTGGGATATGAATCAGACGTTGATTGGACGAATGTTATTACTCGGATGATGCCAAAAGGATTTGATGGCCTATTATTACCAGAAAAGTATGTGGACAGTTATAACGCCAGCAAATACATTAAGCCTAAAATTAGAGTTGTTGAATTTGAACACATTAAAGCTGCTATTGGTGATTATGCGAATGACGAAGATGCAGTTCCGTTACCACAAGCATATGAAATGTTACGTGACGGGGCTAGAAAAATGTATGACGAACAATTTGTAGATTTACCTAAGGCGACGTACAAGGTAGAATTCCAAGAATTATCGCAAACCGAAGAATATAAAGATTTAGCGGTATTACAACGTGTATATATGGGAGATACAGTAACAGTTATACATGAAGAAGATGGTTTCGAAATTGAAGCTAAAGTTAATCATTATAAATATGATCCTATTAACGATGAATATATCGAATTGACATTAGGTAATTATAAAGAGTCATTCGCTGATATAACGGGTAGAGTTGACAGCATAGAAAACAACGTTAATAACATGGAAAGCTCTATTTTAGAACAAGCACGTGAGAATGCTACGAATTTAATCAATAGCGGTTTCGGTGGCCATGTTCGCGTATATCCAGAAAGAATTTTGATTATGGATACAGCCGATGAAAGAACCGCTAAAAAAGTGTGGCAATGGAATATCAACGGATTTGGTTATTCGTCCACAGGTATAAATGGTCCATATAATACCGCAATCACGATGGATGGACGTATTGTTGCTGATTTCATTACAACGGGTGTACTAAACGGTAACTTAGTACGAGGTGGCGAGATTGTCGGTTCTACAATACGTACAGACGGTGGAGACACTTATGTACACATGCAGAAACAATTCATTAGATTAATGGAATCAGATAAAATGCGAATGTTTATTGGTTACTATTATAGAAATGCAGATAACCAACTACAACCAACAATACTTATGCATGACAATATAAACACGTCTACTTTCCGTGACGGAACTTTCACTATTGCTCAATTTCCTAATATCGCGAAGACAATCTATACAGGTAGCATAGGTATTGTTAACGGAAGAGAAACAGACGGTGATCCACATTATTCAGCTAAGATTAATTTTGACACATATGGAGATTTAACGGAACAGGCTGACAGATACATTTATCTAACTGGAAAGCAAGGTATTACAGCAAGATCTGACGGTCAATTCAGTGCTTATACTTATAGAACACGTTTAGAATCAACTGAAAATATCGATGTAATATCAGGTGGTAAATTGTGGATGGGTTCTGACTTAAATACGAACATTGTCGCTGGTCAAAATACAATAATTACTTCTCAATTAGGTATAAGTCAATATGCAAATGGTGGTTCGTATTGGGTGGAATCCCAAAATGGTGTTACGTTCACAGTTAAAAATCAATCAAATTCATTTTGGGTAGATGCGCCAAAAGCAGTTTTTAAGTGTGGATTAAGCGCAAATGGCGTTAACGTATATGATAATTCAGTAGATTCAACAGGAACAATTAGATATATGAATGGATCAAAAGGTTGGGGATTTTATGGTCACATCGGTTCATACGGATGGGCCTACTTCACACTAACATAAGGGGTTGAAATTATGGAATATAATTATTTAGGCGTATTAGTAACGATTAGCGAAGACGGAACGGTAAAAATACCATTGGATAAATTAGCCGATATCGGCGTGAAACCTGGTGATGTAGTCGAGATTTTCTCAGATCATGACCAGGTTTATTTGCGTAAAACAGATACATTTTGTGACATGTGCAAAAAGAATGCTCATTTGCATAAGTTAGGCACATTAAACGTGTGCTCAGATTGTTTAACATCATTGCAGCAACAAGCAATAGCTGTGGAACAGCAACAAGTTGAACAAGCGCAACCACTCCAAACTGTAAAACAATCAAAAAATACACTTTAATAAAGGGTGATAATATGACATTTAAAACGGCAGAAATTACTGTAGATTTAATGGAGAATGTGAATACAAAAGAAATTAATTTTTCTCAAGGGGATCGAAATTCAGCTAAGTTACTTTTGAACGTTACAAATCGTTGGGCGGAAGTTGATTTGAGTGGAGCATTATCAGTTATGATTACATTCGAAAAGCCTGACAGAACAGTCATTTTACAGAAGAATGGTCAGCCGATTAACGCAATGAAGGGTAAGTACCAAATCGTTTTAGATGCACAAACATTAGCTTCAGCAGGAACCGTGATTGGTCAAGTTATTATTAAAGAAGCAGGTGGTACTGAGTTAGAATCAAGACCATTCTATTTTGAAGTTAAGAGATCACTATCTATTGGTGGTGTTACAGATTCAAAAAACGATTTAACAATAATTCAAAAAGCAATTGAAGTAGGAGAAAAATTCAAAGATGTAGATTTCGCTCCAATTATTGCAGCTGGAGAGTTAGCAAAGGGAGCAGTTAAAAAAACAGGTGACACTATGACAGGTAACCTGAGCTTAGACAGAGTGGGAGCATTACCTTCTATAGACGTTGCTTTTAAGAAAGACGGAGCAACACTACTTTCTTTAGGACTTAATAATTCTGATAAGTTACGTTTATATGATTCAGTAAACAACTCAACAGCTTTTGAGTATAATCCAGCTACAAAGTCATTTGATGTCTTACAGAATACAAACCTTGTAAAGAAGTCAGGTGACACTATTACAGGTTCACTGACTTTAGGGAATGAACTTAGACTTGATGGGGCATCATCTGTTCAGCAAATATTATTCAAAGGAGATGGAACAACTACAAAAACTGTTTGGTTGGCTAAGTCTCAAGAGGGTGTTGTTGTCGTATCAGAGACAGCTCCAGGAAGTGGCTCACGTGATTGGGCAAATGCTGTATATGTAGGTGGAAGCCAAAATGGTCTTATCAAAAAGAACGGTGACAATATGCGAGGTGAGTTAAAATTTGATAGTGATTCTAGTGGGCAAGTAACTTTCACCCAGGATGCTACAAAGAATACTGCTGGCGGTCTTATGTATTACGATAAAGGCGACTCTACACTTAAAGGTGGCATTGGCAGATTTAGAAACCCTACAGGTGAATCGTTTTATCTCGGATGGGGCGCAAATCCGTGGTCATCAGCTTCAAACCTGACTGTATCCGATTCTTTATTCACCTACAAAGGTAATAAAGTAGCTATTAAAGATAAAGACGGAAGGGCTAATTTAACATTGACTTCAGATGCAACCAATTTTGATGTTAGTAGACCACCAGTGGCTGACAGACGAGGTGATACCGTAACTATCCGAGCGGCGATTAGTTTAAACGCAAACGCAGTCGCTAACATTGTTACAACTCTACCTGTGGACATGAGACCACCAGGAAACCTAACTACAACTATTCTTACCAATGATGGTGTAGCAACAACTCTAGAAGTTTACACAGATGGAAGAATTACTTTATCAAATGCCTCAAAAGGAAAGAACGTCTACATTGCATTTACCTACGTAGTATAATAATAAGGAGGAAAATTAAATGGGAAAACATTACGGATATTGCTATAACGACGAAGGTATTTTTACAGAAATGATTCCTTTAGAAGAGAAACCAATTTTCGAGAAACAAACGTTTTACAGAGAAGAAATAAAAGAAATTGTTACAGAAGAGAAGTTATGTGAATTGCATCAACATATTGAGGATGGTACTTATGAAAACGAAGAAGAACCAATTAGTAAATATGAATGTCCTGATTGTGTAATGGCAAGTGTAGATTATGAAACTATTAAAGTACCATACGAGGAAGATGTAGTTATAGGTTATGAACCTGATATTCCTGAGAATTGTACGTTAGAGGTTTGCCCTGATGGTATATACTATCCAGTATTCAAAGATGGCCATTGGGTTAAAACTGTTGAGCCGAAGCCTGAAGAGCCAAAACCAGAAGAACCATCAGAGTTAGAAAAACTAAAAAAACAGATGGAATTAACGCAGCAAGCTTTAGACGAGTTATTACTTGGAGGTATGTAAAATGGCGAATTATTTAGCGCAAAGGGTCATCGATGAAGCCTACACATACGATTATGTTATTTCAAAGCGTCCAGACTTAAAAAGTGGTATCGACTTATATCTAATTAAAAATCAAAGAGTAGATTTAATCACAAGCGCGCAATAGTGGGCTTTTTTATTTTGAACAAAATACGGCTTTTATCATATTCCTGATAAAATTATGGTAAGATATGTTTACATTTAAAAAGGGGATGTAAATATGAGCTATTGTAATGGTGATAATTGCGGATATAGAAATTTTCATGATGGTGAAAAAAGATATTATTTTGAGCAAGAGGAAGGTAGTCTTTATTGTTTAAAGTGTGCGTCGGAAATAGAAAGTAAATATCCAGGTTATATTGCAAAATCAGATGATGATATTAGTAATTTTGAAGATGAAGATGAGGACGAAGATTAAGAGATAAAGTACATTTTTTTACATATAAAATTTATGTACTTACTAAGAGGAGCCAAAAAGCTCCTCTTTTTATTTTGAAAGGAGGTGAACAATTGGAGCGAGTTAATGATATTTTCAGAAGTCTTAACATAATCGACATTTTCAATACAGCACAATTTAAAGCTGCTTCACTTGTAAGTGGTGGAGTAGGAACATTCTTGAGTCTGGTGTATGGGAAAACCAATCTGATATGGATCTTTATTCTGATGATGGTAGTAGCGTTAGATTGGATCACTGGAAGTAAAGCATCCAAATTAGATGGATCGTATTCATCAGCATATGGAGTAGAAGGCATCGCGCGTACCGTGGTGCTTTTTTTATTGCCTTGTTTAGCTCACATGTTTGATATCGCATTCAAGTTACCAGATTTCTTCTTCTACATGGTAACTGGCGGATTAACATATCACATCTTCAACAGTTTCACAGCAAACTGTGTAAGAGTCGGTTGGGATAAATGGATTCCGACCTGGTTACTGGAAAGCGTGGCAAGTGAAATTGAAGCGAAAATAAAACGTTCTGATACAAGGAAACGGAGGAAATAACGATGCAAGAGAAATTCAAGAATTATGGATTGTGGGTAGCATTGTTCGCACTTTTAGGGATGGCACTAATGGATGCTGTCCCTCATTTTAATTTAGGAAGATATCAAGAATATGTAGATATGATTCTATACATTTTGATTGCTGCAGGTGTTGTATCTAATCCTACAGCCGGAAAATGGTTTGCTGATAAACGAAACAAAGGAGATGATAAATAATGGGTTATATTGTTGATATGTCTAAGTGGAATGGTAGTCCTGATTGGGATACAGCAGCAAAACATCTAGATTTCGTTATTGCTCGTGTACAAGATGGCTCTAACTATGTTGATCCAGTATACAAATCTTATGTTGCTGTCATGAAAGCTCGAAATATCCCTTTTGGAAACTATGCATTTTGTCGTTTTGTTTCTGAAAATGATGCACGTATAGAAGCTCGTGACTTCTGGAACCGTGGAGATAAGAGTGCGACAGTTTGGGTTGCAGATGTTGAAGTGAAAACAATGAACGATATGCGAGCTGGTACTCAAGCCTTTATTGATGAATTACGCAGATTAGGTGCTCAGAAAGTTGGTTTATATGTTGGACATCATATGTATGCACCGTTCGGTATGGCAAATGTAAAAGCTGACTTTGTATGGATTCCTCGTTATGGCGGGAAGAAACCGGATTATCCATGCGATATTTGGCAATATGCTGATGATAAGACTGGTGGTTATGTTGAAGGTATCGGCGGATGTGATATGAATAAATTGATTGGTAGTAAACCATTATCTTGGTTTACAAGTGGAGCTGAACAATCTATTACAAATGATATTTCAAACAACGGTTACCAATATGTTAAGTCTTATGAGTTCGGTACAAATTATTTAAACGAAGCACTTCAAGCGATGAATGAGCGAGGAACAAAAGGTACTGTTATCACCAATCCACTTACAGGACTATGTTATATCCAAACGGAAGTATTACCTAATACAGAATTAGATAAAATTACTTGGTGGATGGATAATAGACCAGAAGGAAAATGGTTTTACGAGTATTTTAAAGTGAAATAAAAAGGGCCGGCTCTTAATTGAGTCGGCTTTTTTGTGTATTAACTTGCAAACAATTTTAGATAGGTGAATATTAAACTAACTACTGCAATCCCTGTTCCTATAATCCAACGTACTGATTCATTCTTGTTCTTCCTGTGATATTCACGTTCTTCACGAAATTCGTCACGAAACATTAATTGTATGTTTTTTTCGGTAAGTTTCAGGCTATTATCCAATTGTTCTTTTAGATCATCAAGATCTTTATGAGTAACATAATTGTCCATTCCGCCGCCACCTCCGCTATTATTTTGGTCATTAAGCTTTTTATTTCTATACTGTGGTAATTCTACAACTTTTCTTGCATCTCCCATAATTATAGCACCTCTTTAATTACAAATGGAATTTTTGTGTTAAATATTTGATTAGCTTGAATGGAGTGTGATATTCCCATTTCATCAGGGTGTTTGCTAGTGAAACTTACTTGTAAGTAATAATAATTGCTTATGAAATCTAAATCAGAAAAATCATCGTCCACAGGGATTTGAAGAGTAATACGATCAATATCTTCATCAATGTACTTTTGTTTCGGATCGTACTCTACGAGATATCTTCTAACAATTGTTGTATCTCCTCCGCCAAATTGATGGTATAAAGTAAACCATACCGCTATGTAATCAAGACTTTCATGTATATATGGAAGGGTTCTGCGAGTAAGTCCATCAATTGTGCATGAAACATTAAGAATGTTATCTTGACCTTTATATAATATTAAGTCGGATGAACCTCTTTCAGTAAAGAGATTAATAGAAGTTATTGCTGGAAAAAAATTATTGGAACTCATGATAATTTCCTCGCTTTTATTTAATGTTTTTGTATTAATATTAATAGTAGCAAGATAAAAACTAAGATTGTGTCGGATTTTGTCGTAATAGATAAAAAAGCCAACTCTTATCATCCAGAGCTGGCTTTTTTTATTACTTCTATTCAAAATCTATTTATTCATTTTACTTAAAGCTTTATCCATTTGGCGTTCATTTGCTTGAGTAGCGCTACTTGTTGCATTTTCAACGCCACGGTAATTATATTTAGAGTTTTGCCAGAAATCAAATGCGAAATCTTTTAAATTTTTATCTGATGCATTCTTATCAACAACTTGTGACTTAAAAAGGTTTTTTAGCATGTATTCATGGTTAGATACATCTTTAATATAGTTTTTATCTTTATATTCTTTAATAATTTCGTCACCGAATTGTTTAACTTCATCTTTAGATGGTTTGTAACCCTGAGCATATTTGCTTATTTCATCAAATTTTTCAGTTGTAGATTTATCACTCGGTGCAATTTCTTTAACTTTTTCTTCCCATTTAGCAGTTACTGCAACAGTTTCCTTCGGTTTGCTTTTTTCTTTTGGATCGTCATTAGATATATCGATAATTAGTGCAATAATAAGGATTGCAAATAATGCAATAAACCCAAAACAACCGAATTTGAAAGCTTTTTTCATACAATTTTCCCCCTAATTGATATTACCAACTATATTATTATATCAGAATTTAAGGAGAAAACTGTAAGATTCTTTTTCTATTTAGCATCAATAATATCGATAAATTTCAACGTCATATTATTATAAAATGCATCCGTACAAATTATAGATTTATTCAACGGATCAATATCAACGACTGTCATATAGTTAGTAAGTAAAAAACCACCTTCGTAATATGTAATCATTATTTCTTCTTCAGAAAGCAACGAACATAATAGCATGTTCTCAATCAGTTCTTGTTCATCTTGGGTTAATGTCGGGCGTTCTACTTTCGTCTTTTCTTTAACAATCTCACGGATACCAGCGAATTGCTCCGGCATCGCAGCAAATGGAGTCCATTTAACCATTCCTCTTCCTTTTGGCATATTAGCGTTGTTCATGCTTTATGTCCCCCTAACAATGTGTTTCTGTATCTTGCTGTTGCACTATTTGTATACGAAATTCCTCGTAATATGCTGTTCTTTCCAAATTTAGTGCGTATTTCGTCCATTACTTTAGTTAGTTTCATTTCTTTTTCTCGTTGTACTACGTTATCGAATAGTGAGATTTGTTCTTCGCCTTCATTAATTAAGTTAGTTAAAGAAACATTGATAGATCTAATGGGTTCCCCAGTATAGAATTCGTGTAAAAAATATGTACAAATCTTATAAATATCCATTGTTAAATTTGTTGGTCGGTTCATAGTGTGAGTTTTTCTGAAACCACCGGAATAATTTTTGCTGTAACCAATGGAAAAATGAATAGTTTGAGCTAGTTTGTTTTGTCTTCTTATTCGATAACAAACTTCCTCGATATGCTCCAGCAAAATAATTGGAAATTCCTCTATAGTGTAATCACGCATAAGTATTTGGCTTTTACCAATAGAAGTAGTTGCTGGAACGTATTTTTCTGATATACGGCTAAAATCAATGCCGTTGCTATGTAAGTGTAGTTCTTCACCAATAATGCCAAAACTTTGTTTTAAGTATTTAAGTGGGTATTGCGCTAAGTCTCCGATGGAATGTATTCCTTTTCGATTTAACTTTGCTTCTGTCTTACCCGAAATCCCCCAAAACTTATTGAGTGGTCGTATTGGCCATAATTTTATGGGTACATCTTCATACTTCCAGTATGCTATGCAATCTTTCGTTTTCTTTGCTTCCACATCTAAAGCTACTTTGCTCATTAAAGGATTAGGACCAATTCCTATCGTGCATTCAATTCGTGTCTTCGCATATATTTCACGCTTGAATTTCAATGCAAACTCATATGGGTCGTTAGCAAATAAATGAATGCTATCCGTAATATCCATGAAGAACTCATCGATGGAATATTGGTGGAAATCCTCAACAGGAACGTATTGTAGAGCTAATTTTGTGATGAAATTGGAACACTTTATGTAAGTGCTCATTATTGGATTTACTACAAGAACGTCTTTACGATGAGGTATTTCGTACAACCTCGCCATTTTCTTAACGCCTAACGCTTTTAATGGTGGCGTTGCAGCCAATACAATTGAGCCATTTCTGTTAACATCACCAACTACAGCTAATTTAGTATGAAGTGGATCTAATCCCATCTTGATGCAACTGACTGAAGCATAAAAGCTACGAAGATCTACACATAAAACAATTCGATTTGGCAATATTGAATAGTCATACACCGTTATTCCCCCTAAATAACAGAACGTTAGTTCTTATTATATACGAATATACGTTCTTTTATGAAGAGATTTTTTCAAAAAAATAAAAATAGCCCCACCTTTGCCCCACTTTATTTAAATTGACGAGATCAAAAAAATTATAGCAGAACAAGAAAAAACAATTAAAAATCTTGAAAATAATATTAAGGAAACGGAAAAAAGTAAAAGTTTGATATCCCAGTCTCTTAGTGATGGAAAACAAGACTAAAGATTAATATGAAAACTTTAATCGCAAAAAAGTTATGGGCATATATATTAGAAGAGAGTGGCGCACAAAAAGACCCAAATTGGAACATATTCGATAGTGTGTATTAGCTAAACAAAAAAGTGCTAACAAGTTTGCAAACGAACTTGCTAACACCTATACAAAATAGACATAAATTATCGCTGATATGCCTCTTGAAAAAATGTTAATAATTAATCACTTATGATGTATAATGATTTATTATTATAGAAGCAACAAAATATAACGTTTTATAATATTTTATTTTTAAGGAGAGCAATTTATGAAGCGAAAAAAGAGCCGTTTAATGGTAATGGCACTTGTTACATCTTTATTTTTAACAGCTTGTACTAATAAAGCTAATAAAAGTGATACAGAGGCTCAAAAACAAGTGTTAAATCTAACAGTATCAGAAGAAATTCCTTCTCTTGATACTGCGAAAACGATGGATGGTACATCAGCACACGTTATGCAAAACATATTTGAAGGGTTATATGTACTAGATGATCAAGATAATCCTATTCCCGCTGTAGCAAAATCGTTTGAAAGAAGTGAAGATGGTAAAAAATATACATTTGATTTGCGTAAAGATGCAAAGTGGTCAAATGGAGACCCAGTAACAGCAAATGATTTTATGTTTGCGTGGAGACGAGCGGTAAGCCATGAAACAGCGTCTCAATATGCGTATATGCTGTTTTATATAAAAAATGCGAAAGAGATAAATAAGGGAGCAATTCCTCCTAATGAACTTGGGGTAAAAGTAGTAGATGATTATACGCTAGAAGTTGAACTAGAACAGCCGACTCCGTATTTTTTACAGTTGCTAGCGCTACCGATATACTTACCGCAGCATGAATCATTTTTGAAAGAACAAGGGCAAAATTATGGACTTGAGCCTAGTAATCTCATATATAATGGTCCATTCGTGTTACAGAAATGGAAGCATGAACAAGAATTTCAATTAAAGAAAAATAATACATACTGGGATAAAAAGAAAGTGAAATTAGATGAAATAAACTTTCAAATTGTAAAAGATACAATGACAGCTGTAAATTTATATGAAGCTAGTAATATTGATCGCGTAGCTATTAATTCACAATTTGTAGACAAGTATAAAGGGAGAAAAGAATTGCATATGTCGAGCGATCCTGGAATTGCGATGCTTCGATTTAATGAAAAAAATAAAGCGTTAGCAAATAAAAAAGTTCGTCAATCTATTTCCTTAGCGTTAAATAAAGAAGATTTTGTCGCTCATTTTATTAATAATGGGGCGAAGTCTGCGAATGGACTCGTACCAGAAGGTCACAAAAATGAAGAGACAGGTAAAGATTTCAGAAAAGAAAATGGAGATATTTCTCCATATGATTTACCAAGAGCAAAAAGTATTTGGGAAGAAGCGAAAAAAGAACTTGGGGTAGAACAGGTAACAATGGAGTTCTTAACGTTTGAACAAGATAACGCAAAACGTATGGCGGAATATATAAAAGGTGATTTAGAAAAGAACTTGCAAGGATTAACGATACAAATTAAACAACAGCCATTTAAACAAAAGTTGCAATTAGAACAAACAGGTGAGTACGATATATCTATGGTAATTTGGGGACCAGATTATAAAGACCCTATTAGTTATTTAGAGCCATTTACGACAAGCAATCCAAATAATAAAATGAGTTACTCCAATCCTCATTACGATGAGCTAATAAAAAAAGCTGAAAATGATTTTGTACTAGATCAGACAAAAAGATGGGAAGCGTTGCGAGAAGCTGAACGTATCGTATTAGAAGACGCTGCGATAGCACCGCTTTATCACATTGGTTCAGCTTATGTACAAAAGGATTATGTAAAAGGAATAGATAAGCATCAATTTGGTGGTGTTTATACTTATAAAAATGCTTGTATAGATGAGAAATAAATGAAAAAGGCTGAGTGCGTATTAAAAAGTACTCAGCCTTTTGTTATAGGTTTAATTGAAATCGTATTTATTTTTTGCTAAACAGTTTCTGTTATAGCGTAGACGTTAGTGTCATATGGAATATTATCTTGATACATATAATTTTTTAGAACTCCTTCTTTTTCGAATCCTAGTTTTATTAGTACTTTACTTGAAGCTTCATTTTCAAGAAATACAATTGCCCCAATCCGTTTTAAATGAAGAGTACGGAAACCATAGGATATAACTTCAGACACCGCCTCAGTAGCATATCCATTTCCCCAGTGTTCAGGGAAAAAGGCATAACTTATATTTGCCCGTTTATGTTCAGAAGACCAATCGTGAAAACCAACTGTTCCAATGAGTCCTTTCTTGTTTTTTAATTCGATTCCCCATTTTATGCCGTTTCTTGCATTGTAACTCAGCTTAAAATTATTAATGATTTGTTTTACCTGATCTACATTCTCTAATGGTTTTTGGCCATAATACCGCAATACTTCAGTATTAGAAAAGCAATGTAATATACCTGTCGCATCTTCTTCGGTAAGTTCTCGCAAAATGAGTCGATCGGTTTTTAATAGAGGAAACATGTCTTCGCTCCTTTTCATATGAAAATAGAATGTATTTGTTATTATATAATTTAATCTGAAAATAAAGATTATTCAAGGTATAGTGACGATTTTAATTTATGTTAAAATTAATTATGGAATATATTTCAAAAAGGGGTTTATATATGGAGAAGAACTCAATTTTAATCGTAGACGATGATCGAGATATTATTCGATTCATAAATGTAAATTTAAAGAAAGAAGGTTTTACTGTTTTTAGTGCTGACAACGGAGAAGAGGCATTAGAGATATTGAATAATAATAATATTCAACTTGCTATCCTTGATGTTATGATGCCTCAAATGGATGGGATTGAATTGTGTAGAAGGATAAGGGAGACGCATAGTATTCCGATTATGTTTTTAAGTGCAAAATCATCAGATGTAGATAAAGTAATCGGATTAAGTACAGGAGCAGATGATTATATCGTAAAGCCATTTAGTACAATTGAATTTATTGCAAGGGTGAAAGCTCAATTAAGAAGATATACATATTTTAATCAAAATACTGTTCAAGTAATTGAAAAGAAAATAAACATTAGAGGTTTAGAAATAGATGAAGTGTCGAGAGCAGTGATGCTATATGGACAGGCAATTAATCTTACGAAAACTGAATATGATATATTGTATTTAATGGCAACTGCAAGAAATCGTGTTTTCACAATTGAAGAAATATATGAAAGTGTTTGGAATGAAAAAGCTTATGAAAGTAATAATACGGTAATGGTTCATATTGCTAGGTTAAGAAATAAAATTGAGGGAAATCCAAAAGAGCCGAAGTTTATACAAAATGTTTGGGGAGTCGGATATAAAATTGGAGATTAAATTATTACAAGGAATTAGAGCTAAATTCTTTTTCGCATTCATATGTAGTATTTTGTTAGCTACGGTAAGTATCATAGTAGTTCAAATTTTATTTGGAAGTATATATAGTGATGTTGTTACGCTAGAGGAAAGATATTCATTTCTTTATTTTATAGTTTTTCTTCTTTTAACCACTATATATTTTGCATTACTGACAAAAACAACTATAAAAAGATTGAATGAGATTAACCAATGTGTGAAGGAAATAAGCAATGGTAATTTGGAAATACATATACCTATTTTGAAAAGCGATGAGATTGGTGAATTAGCGACGAATGTTAATAGAATGGCCAAAAGTTTAAAAGAGTCTATTGAGAATGAAAAAAAATTACAGGAAATGAAAAATGAAATGATTAGTAATATTTCGCATGACTTACGAACGCCTGTAACATCTCTAATAGGTTATGCTGATCTATTAGGAAATAAGCTTCATTCAAATGTAAAAGAACGTGAACAATATGTAAGTGTATTAAAGCGAAAAAGCTATGAATTAAAAAGTCAGGTAGATGATTTGCTAGAATACTGTCAAATAAATTATAGAGAAAAAGAATTACATAAAGATGTAATAAATATGAAAGCATTAATTGAACAAATTATGATTGATTTTGTACCACAATTAGATGATGCCAATATGAGTTTTTATATTAAAAGTGATGAGGAGCTACATGTGGAAGTTGATGTAGCACTTATAGTGAGACTATTGGAAAATGTAATTAGTAATAGCATTATGTACGGGAAAGATGGAAAGAAAATTTTGATTCGAATTTCAAAAAGAGAAATGAATGTTGAAATAGAAATTAAAAATTTTGGGCAACGCATTCCAAAGGAGAATCTTTCTTACGTTTTTGAAAAGTTTTACCGTGGTGAAAAATCACGTAGCTCTCATACGGGTGGAAAAGGAATGGGACTTGCGATTGCGAAGAGCATAGCACATCTTCATAAAGGGGATATAGCGGTGCGTAGTAACGATGAAGAAACAGTTTTTACTGTTACTTTATCACAATATAATAAAACGTAAGAAAGTCGTAAGTATTTCTTTCATATGTCGTAAATTTTACTTCGTATCATGGAGAATAAAGATATGAGAGTAGGGATACAGCATGTGGAAGAAATTCATATTAATAATTTTAGTTGTTGTTTTAATTACAAGTTGGAGTTTAATTTATTTAGCTAATGGTGTTGTATCAGTTTTTGCTTGGTGGAGCATACAAATTTTCAGCTTGTTTTCTATCGTTATTTTACTGGGCTCATTGATCATTGTTGTATGGGAAATGGCCTTTAGAAAATGTATAGATAAAGTGATGATTTTTATTATTCTTTTTTCTTTTATTGGGGCTTGGCCCGCGGGGTGGTTTGGTGGAATGGGGAGGATTGCTTATCCGGCAGAAGTAGATTCCATGACTCCAAAAGTAGTAGTCCGTTTTCCATTGCATCAACGAGCGCTAATAGGATGGGGTGGTGATCGGCTTGATACGAATTATCATGTGATAAAACCAAATGAACGATGGGCATATGATATTCTTATTCCGCCTGCTGAAGTGAAGAGTATTAAGTTAGAGGATTACGGAATATATGGGGCAGAAGTAGTAGCGCCAGCTTCAGGAACAGTCGTATCAACTCAAAATGATGAAAGAGATTTAGTTCCAGGGACAGATGATTTTGAATCAATGGCTGGTAATCATATTTATTTACAGTTAGATGAAACAGGGACATATTTGTTTATTGCACATTTAAAGAGAGATTCCATTAAAGTGCGTGAAGGACAACATGTAAGCGAAGGGGAAGTCATTGCTCAAGTTGGTAACTCGGGAAGTTCAAGTGAACCACATTTACATATCCATCATCAAAGACAGGATCCATCCAAGACGAGTATGTTTTTTACGGAAGGATTGCCACTTTATTTTCGAACTGAAAAAGGTGCAGTGATGCCGGAAAGAGGCGAATATATAAAATGGAATTAGGGGGAAGCGCTGATGTGGGAGAAGCATTACGTTGAAACTGATAGAGGGAGATTTGAGTATTTTAAAAAGGGAGAAGGAAACCCACTTTGTGTAACACATTTATACAGTGAGTTTAATAGCAATGGCAATTTATTTGCCTCTGCATTTACGAATCTTTACACAGTGTACCTTATAAATTTAAGGGGGTGTGGAAATTCTACACACGACACAACTGAATTTAATCTAGGACTAGTAGATTCTGTACGTGATTTAGAGGCAATACGTGAAGCGTTAAATATTAAAGAATGGACGTATGCAGGTCATTCAACAGGCGGGATGCTTGCTTTACAGTATGCGGTAATGTGTCCAGAGAATCTTGTGAAAATTATAGCTGGTGGGTTATGTGCATCAGCTGAGTACATGAATCACAAAAATAGTATTTATTGTAGAGAGAACAATCAAAATGCTCGTTTAAAAGAAATATTTGCAGTGCTCAGGGACACAGCTTCTACAATTGATGAGAGGCGTGCGGTAAGTAAAGAGTGGACAATGATGTCTTTGTACAATGAATCAGCATATGACGAAATGATAACTAGACCAAATAGCGGTAAAACAGTATCAAAACGTCTTGATTACTTTTCTTACAAGGAGTTACCTACATTTGATTTACGTCCACAATTAGAGAGTGTAAATATGGAGGCTCATATTTACGCTGGAATTTATGATGCACAGTGTCCACATGAATGTGCAATTGAAGTGGCGGGACTTATGCCAAATGCAATATTGTCGACATTTGAATATAGTAATCATTTTCCGTTTATTGAGGAAGAGAAAGAGTTTAAAAAGTTTGTTGAAAGAACAGTGTAGCATGTAAATAGAAGATACAATAATGAGTCGAAAAAAATATTAATTTAACAATAAAATTTAAAATTAATAAGAGAAGGCTGTCTCTAAAACAATCTTTGGGACAGCCTTCTTCTTTCGTTATCCTACAAATGTTTGATACAGTAAGAAAATATTTAAAACAATAACGAGTGCAGCGATTATCCATGCAATGAATGTTGTAATGCGATGGTTAACGAGTGCGCCCATAATCTTCTTATTACTTGTAAACATAATAAGTGGTACTAATGCAAAGGCAATACCGAACGATAAGACAACTTGGCTCATTACGAGAGCGTAAGTTGGGTTTACACCTAAAGCGATAATAGCGAGAGGTGGAATCATTGTTATAAATCGGCGTAAATATAACGGAATATGCATTCGAATGAATCCTTGCATAATAATATCACCTGACATTGTACCGACCGAAGAGCTAGATAATCCGGCTGATAAGAGTCCGATTCCAAATAAAGCAGCGGATACAGGGCCGACTAAATGACTAAATTGATTAAATGCAACATCTAAATCCTCAACATGTAGACCGTTTTTAAAGAATAGTGCAGCAGCAACAATTAGCATACTTGCATTAATTGCTCCTGCGATAACCATTGCAATAATAATGTCGATGAATTCGAAGCGGAAAATTTTTTTCTTTTGTTCATCATTTGTTCCGACTACGCGGCGCTGCGTTAAGGCCGAGTGTAAATATATTGCGTGCGGCATTACGGTTGCGCCTAAAATTCCAGCCGCTAATAAGATGCTATCCACACCTTGGAATTTTGGAATAAATAGCCCTGAAAGAAGGGGGCTTAATTCAGGTTTAGCATAAAAGACTTGAACACCAAAAGCGATAACAACGATGAAAATCATCCCTGTAATAATAGCCTCTAATGGACGAAACCCTCTGCGTTGAAATTCAAGAATAATAAATGACCCAACCGCTGTGATTAAGGCAGCTGGTAACATCGGAATTCCAAATAGTAAGTATAAGCCGAGTGCTGCCCCGATAAATTCAGCTAAATCTGTAGCCATAATAACGAGTTCTCCTTGAATCCATAAACCAATGGAAACCGGTTTTGGGAAGTTTTCGCGAGCTACTTCAGGAAGGTTTCTCCCAGTAGCGATTCCTAATTTAGCTGATAATGTTTGAATTAATACAGCCATTAAATTAGAAGCGAGTATTACCCAAAGTAATAAATACCCATATTGTGATCCAGCCGCGATATTTGTAGCGAAGTTCCCGGGATCAATATAAGCAACCGATGCGATGAAAGCAGGCCCTAAGAATGGTAACAGTCTTTTAAAGCCTTTTGTTTGTCCGCTTAACACTAAATGGGCTGATTGAACTGTTGTACTTTGAGAAGGGACTTGTTCATCTTTTGTTATATCTTTATTCATAGTAGTTTTCCCCTTTGAAATCTTAACTTGATGAAATTATTGTATTTATTATTACTCATTATTTCAATACATTTAAATATATTATGTGGCAATTTCATTTGAACATAAAAGTTTCCTTAATGCAAATTATATGACTGCATGCAATGAATGGTGTGACGATGTAAAAATATTTTGGGAGTTTATGGTTGCTGAATAAAGGGGAAGATAATAAATTAAAGGGCTGTTTTTGAAATTTATGTGAACATAAAGCCTATATTACAGCATATTAATTGATGGAAATGAAATTGTATGATATATAATATATTGGGATTACAACATAACCATAGTGTTTTGTGATGTAATCTTGTTTTTATTTTTGTTAACTTATAGAAAATAGTATAAATTGAAGAAAATGTGCTGACTTTGTAAACTTTTTCTTATTATATATGTTTTGATATGAACGTTAACTTATACATGATTTTAAAATTTAGATAGGTGGTAGAAATACATTGGCAATTACAAAACCATATAGAGTATTACTGTATTACATGTATACAACAATTGAAAACCCAGAAGAATTCGCTGCTGAGCATTTAGAATTTTGTAATTCACTTGAATTGAAAGGAAGAATTCTTGTAGCAACAGAAGGAATTAACGGAACTTGTTCGGGAACTGTTGAACAAACAGAGAAATACATGGAAGCAATGAAGAACGACCCACGCTTTGATGGAATCGTGTTTAAAGTAGATGAAGAAGATGAGCATGCATTCAAGAAAATGCACGTGCGTCCTCGACCGGAGTTAGTTACACTTCGTCTAGAAGATGACAT
This sequence comes from Bacillus cereus group sp. MYBK30-2, assembly GCF_051915945.1. Lineage (NCBI taxonomy): Bacteria > Bacillati > Bacillota > Bacilli > Caryophanales > Bacillaceae > Bacillus > Bacillus cereus group sp. MYBK30-2. The sequence goes on along the minus strand of NZ_JBQAFR010000001.1, from coordinate 1,160,183 downwards.
TAATCCGAAAGAAATAACTGGGAAATATTTAGAGCCAAAAGATTTCTATGAGGCAATGAAACAAGATGATACAGTTATCATTGATGCACGAAATGATTATGAGTTTGATTTAGGACACTTCAAAGGTGCAATTAAACCTGATATTGAATCATTCCGTGAATTACCAGATTGGATTAGAGAAAATAAAGAAACACTTGAAGGTAAAAAGATTTTAACGTACTGTACAGGCGGAATTCGTTGTGAGAAGTTTTCTGGTTGGTTAGTTCGAGAAGGTTATGAAGATGTAAGTCAGCTTCACGGCGGAATTGTAACTTACGGAAAAGATCCAGAAGTACAAGGTGAACTTTGGGATGGTCAATGTTACGTATTTGATGAGCGTATCTCTGTACCAGTAAACCGAAAAGAGCACGTTATTGTAGGTAAAGATCACTTTACGGGTGAACTGTGTGAGCGCTATGTAAACTGTGCAAATCCAGAATGTAACAAGAAAATTTTATGTTCTGAAGAAAATGAAGCAAAACATTTACGTGCATGTTCTCATGAATGTCGTGTGCACCCACGTAATCGTTATGTAGCACAACACGAATTAACAGAAGAGCAAGTAGCTGCTGCATTAGAGCAAATCGAAGCAGGGAAGTAAGCAGAATTAGTGTAATAAAAAAGAGGCTATTCCAAAGTTCATTTTGGAATAGCCTCTTTTTTATTATATATAGCTATTGTCAGTTTTTATCGGCCAATCAATATATCTTAAAAATCGCTGATATATTCGAAAAATCGCCGATAAAAATTTCATTTACTAACGTACGGCACGCATTACAAAATTGAAAAATCATCTTTTGGAGCCAAGAGTCTTTAATTCTTATCCTCTTTCTCTTTCACAGCAGACAATACAGTTTGTTTTACCCATGCTTTACGATTCTTATGTTGTATAGCCCATTGGTATAAACCTTGCACACCTAAAATAAGTGAAATGACTATGCCGCTAAACGCGATTAAAAGAGCAAAATATTCTAGGGGTGAAGATATATGATTTGAATCAGTGTTTTTTAAAAGGTCAATCATAGTAAACCCTAGCATTTGGCCCACTACAGAGTAGAGGGTTAAAATTAATAATAAAAGGCTATCTTTTTTAGAGGCAACATTTTCTTGATATTTAAACAAACTATCAAGATTTTGTTTCGCATTCGTGAACAGTATTTCAATATTGAAAAGCTTTCTTAAACGAAAGAAAATATCTTCACTTTGTGACTGAGATACTAATTCTAAAGAAAAATAATTAGCTGTAAACGAATTGATAGAATAAATTAACTTCTCTATCTCATTTGTATCTTGTTCAATATTTAGTTCAGCATAAGCGTTTGCCATTTTTAATAATACAATTTTATGAAATAAGTTTAATAATAAAGCGTAATAAAACTCCCCATACATTTGGCTAGCAAGTTTAGCTATTTTATTATCATCTTCGTTCGTAATACATGTGAAAATATGTTCTTCCATTATGAAATAACGATTAGGAGCCCATCTTTGATAGGCGTGCTGTTTTAAGTAATCATTAATATAAGGGAGATTGTTCGCACTTACATATGGTTTACCATCACTTGTTAATCCAGAAAGACTGGAAGTACGATAAACATCAATAACGTTAAGTTCCATATTTTCTTTTAGCGATAACAAAGTTTGCACGTACATTCTTTGGTCTTCAAAGAAAGGAAAAGTTTGAAAGTAAGAACTTCTTAATCTTTTCTTTTCAAAAAAATCTGTTAAGCCGTTAAATAAATAACCGAAAATGAACTTTTCAACTTGGGAATATTTTTTCCTATCGCATGTTATGCAAATGTTTTCGTCCGTTTCATTTCTCGTTTCAAGTACACGGAATCGTGTAGCGAATTCTATTGCGTCTGATAATGTCATGTTTGGAGAGGTGTTAACTTCAGTTCGAATTGTTAGGAACCCAAGTTCATAAGGGCATAGTGTTACATCGATTGAGTGCACTGTGAACGGGACAGAGATTAGATTTGTTGTTAAATGTCCGTTTAAATTGAGATCTTTAGAATAGCGCTGTAATCCTTTTTGATGCTCAGAGCGAGGAAAGAGAATTTTATTTGTAAATGAAAGATAGTATGCTTCCATATTTTGATGTGAAACATGAAACTCCCCGTAATATGTATTTTCATCTTCGAGATGATCGAGTCGAAAGGGTCGGAAATCATTTTTTTGTAAGAAAGGGAACATATTTTGTTCATATCCACTTTTGAACGAAAATGGGAAAATAAATTGAAAAATAGCTGTTGATACATATTTTTCTTCGATTGTTTGTATTGCCTCCATTTACATAGTTTCCTTTCAATATAAGCTATAGAAACAACATGCCCAAATCTTCTTGAAAATAACCATTGTTTTTTACTCGATTAAGAATGAAAATTCAGCTTATTCGTTAGGGACATGTATAATATTATGTATACTAAAAATAGTATTATCATGTTTTGAAAAGGGGGATGTAATATGCGCATTTTAGTATTAGGAGCTGGAGGCGTTGGGGGATTTTTTGGTGGACGACTAGTAGAGAAGGGAGAAGATGTTACTTTTCTCGTTCGTAGTAGACGGAAACAACAATTAGAGGAAAAAGGTCTTGTTATTCGAAGCGTTAACGGAGATTTTTCATTCCAACCGAAATTAATTACGAAAGAAGATATAACAGCTCCATTTGATGTAATTTTATTTTCAACAAAAGCATATCACCTAAAAGAGGCAATAGTAGATTTGAAATCATTTGTAGGTGAGAATACAGTCATAATCCCATTATTGAATGGTATGGCTCATTTATCACTATTACAAAAAGAGTTTGGTGAGGAAAAGGTGATTGGTGGTTTATGCTTTATTGAAACAACATTAAATAACGAAGGGGATGTCGTACAAACTAGTGCTGCAAACAGACTTATATTTGGGGAAATTAAGCCTCAAGATTCAGAGAGGATGCAACGTATTTCGAAAGTATTTGCGGGTACGAAAGCTAGTTTTATTTTAAGTGAAAATATTTTGCAGGACATGTGGCACAAATATTTATTTATCACCGTAATGTCAGGAGTGACAACATTAATGCGTTCGCCAATAGGGCCGATTCGTGAAAGTGAAGGTGGACGTGAATTTATCCGAAATGTATTTGAGGAATCTATGCAAATTATGAGGGCATTTGGAGCTCCAGTTAAGGATAATATTGTTGAGGAACATATGAAAACAATTGATAAAATTTCTTATGATATGAAGTCCTCTATGCAGCGTGATATGGAAAAAGGTTCGCTCGTTGAAGGGAAACATTTGCAAGGATACTTACTGGAATTAGCGGAGCAATTTTCTATAAATGTGCCTTTATTAGGAGTTGTATATCAAAATTTAAAGGTATATGAAGAAACGATCTTAAGCGAAAAAAAAGTACAATTTTAATAGTATGAAAAAAGGGAAAGGATAGCAAAATATAAATACGTTGCTATCCTTTTTTATGTTCATTTTTGACAATCTACTCGTTTCTTTCGGTTCTTTTTGTCGTGTTTCTCTCTTTTTCACGGTTACCATATAACTGATTAATTTCATTTGCTACTGTATCTAAATATGAATCGGAAAAAAGTGGCTTCTTTTCTTTAGACATATGGGTCTCCTTTGTGGATTTTTTAGTATTCATTATGCATGTTTATCGGTGGATTATGCGCAATCATTTTAAATTTTTTCGTTTTTAAAATTTTTGTTTACTTTTTGAAAATAAAGGAGTATTATAATCCACAGTTTCAATTTTCTAAATCGCTGAGACCGCATGGTGCGGGGGACCCGTTTTAATGGATTAGTGCATAATTCAATGGGGTGAATCCTTGAAAAAGGTAGGGCTACTCATAGGCCCGAATCCGACAGCTAACCTCGTAAGCGCTATATTGAGAAGGAAGGTGGAGCTTGTGCGACAAAAAAATTAATGTCTACAAGTCTATTCGTTATGGCTTGTAGACATTTTTGCTTTCTGAAGAAATAGTTTATTGGTTGTGACTAGCAGAATGGTTCGTACAAAATTATTGGAGAGTGGACAGCAGTGGTTTCATCTATAAAAAAATTTTTAATTGGAAGACCGTTAAAATCAACCGAGTTAGGAGAACAAAAGCTTAATAAAACGAAGGCGTTAGCGATTTTATCTTCTGACGCATTGTCATCGGTTGCTTACGGTCCAGAGCAAATTTTAATTGCATTAGCAGGTCTTGGAGCAGTAGCTTATTGGTATTCTATTCCAATAGCTGTTGGAGTATTAGTGTTATTGACAGCTCTTATTTTATCTTATCGACAAATTATTTTTGCTTACCCTCATGGAGGGGGGGCATATGTTGTATCGAAAGAAAATTTAGGGATGAATCCAGGCTTAATAGCAGGAGGATCTTTATTAGTCGATTATATTTTAACTGTTGCAGTAAGTGTGTCTGCGGGTACAGATGCGATTACGTCTGCTTTTCCTAGCTTACATGCGCATAATGTAATCATTGCGGTTATATTTGTTATATTAATTACTATTTTGAATTTAAGAGGGGTAACGGAATCAGCTTCCATTTTAGCATATCCTGTTTACTTATTTGTTCTAGCACTATTTATATTAATTGGTGTAGGGATATACAATATTTTAACTGGTCATGTTTCACCGACTTTGCATTCGCCAATTGGAACACCAGTTGCGGGAATTAGCTTATTTTTACTGTTACGAGCGTTTGCATCAGGAAGTTCTGCTTTAACAGGTGTTGAAGCAATCTCTAATGCAATCCCGAATTTTAAAGATCCTTCTCCTAACAATGCGGCAAAAACATTGCTTGCGATGGGTGCTTTACTTGCCGTTTTATTTTCGGGAATTGTCTTTTTAGCTTACTATTATGGCATTAATCCAAGTAAACAAGTAACGGTTGTTTCACAAATCGCTGAACAAACATTTGGACGTAATTTCATGTACTATTTCATACAAGGTACAACAGCTTTAATATTAATTCTTGCTGCTAATACAGGATATTCTGCCTTTCCATTATTGGCGGTTAATCTTGCGAAAGATAAGTTCATACCGAGAATGTTTACGATTAGAGGAGACCGTCTAGGATATTCAAACGGTATTATTATACTTGGGATTGCTTCGATTATTTTAATTGTAGCTTTCCAAGGGAAAACAGAACACTTGATTCCGCTATATGCGGTAGGGGTATTTATTCCATTTACACTTTCTCAAACTGGAATGGTACTAAAATGGCTTCGTGAAAAGCCTGAAGGATGGATTTTACGATTATCAATTAATTTAACGGGCGCAATTATTAGTTTTATCGTAATGAGTATGTTCTTTTTAACTAAATTCGCGCAAGTTTGGTCAATCCTTATTTTCTTACCTTTCATTATCTTCTTGTTTCATCGAATTAAGAAGCATTACGATGCAGTTGGCGATCAATTGAGTTTAAAAACTTGTGAGCCGCTTATTCCGATTGAGGGGAATGTAATTGTTGTCCCTGTAGCTGGTATGACTCATGTAGTAGAAAATTCATTGAATTATGCTAAGGCTCTTTCTGCAGATCAAGTTATCGCTGTATATGTTGCTTTTGACAGAGAAGAGGAAAAGAAATTTGAAGAGAAATGGAAGAAGTGGCAACCTGAAGTAAGGCTTGTTACATTACATTCTCATTATAGAAGTATTATTCAGCCGTTAACAAAGTTTATTGATACAGTGCAATATAAAGCGAGTGAATCAAATTACAGAGTTACGGTCGTTATACCACAGTTTATTCCGAAAAAAGGTTGGCACAACATTCTTCATAATCAGTCTAGTCTATTAATTCGTGCGTATTTACTCTATAAAAGAAATGTTGTTATTACGACAGTTCCATATCATTTGAAAAAGTAAGAAGATTTTTTAAGGATAGCTTCACGAAAGTGAAGTTATCCTTTTTTGTGTATATGCTATGCATAATTGCATATAGGCTTAAAAGATATATTAATATAATTTTATCAGTTATGAGTAAATAGTGTTTTCTGCTGTGGTATATAGATATTCTAATCGAGAAAGTGAATCGGATTTTATTTTGGAATAAGGACATGGGATCTTGAAAATAAAGGGAATTAAAATACTTCTTTACGTTAGATAAATGGCTGTGTTTAAATGACCTTACAGTACAAAACTTAAATGGAAACAAAACGAAATTTCATATTTTAGCACGTTAATTAGTTTAAAATGAATAATATTTTTATGTAATATATTCACTGTATGAATGTGGAAATTGCGATAAAATAGAAATTTTATACAACTTTATTCATACTAAACACATATGAAAAGTTATGAAATGTTTTATAACAATAAGTAAGTACTGTAGCAAGGAAATTTGAGAGAGGTGGTTAGTACATGAATCATGATGAGAACACTCTCTATTTTTAACCATCTCAATATATGCAAGAAAATAATACAATGCGATATTAATAGTTGCTAATACATAGGAGGAGTTAAAGTGAAAAAGACTTTAATTACAGGGTTATTGGTTACAGCAGTATCTACGAGTTGCTTCGTTCCTGTAAGCGCTTACGCAAAGGAGGGGCAATCAGAAGTGAAAGTATTAAATGTGCAAAATGTAATTGCTCCAAATACATTATCAAATTCAATTAGAATGTTAGGATCACAGTCACCGCTCATACAAGCATATGGATTAGTTATTTTGCAACAACCAGACATTAAGGTAAATGCTATGAGTAGTTTGACGAATCATCAAAAGTTTGCAAAGGCGAATGTAAGAGAGTGGATTGATGAATATAATCCGAAGTTAATCGACTTAAATCAAGAGATGATGAGATATAGTACTAGATTTAATAGTTACTATAGTAAGTTATATGAACTAGCAGGAAAAGTAAATGAAGATGAACAAGCAAAAGCAGATTTTACAAGCGCATATGGGAAATTACAAGTGCAAGTACAAACGATCCAGGAGAGTATGGAGCAAGACCTATTAGAATTAAATCGATTTAAATCGGTATTAGACAAAGATAGTAACAACTTATCAATTAAAGCTGATGAAGCAATAAAAACACTGCAGGGATCAAGTGGAGATATTGTGAAATTAAGAGAAGACATTAAAAGAATTCAAGGGGAAATTCAAGCTGAACTAACTAATATTTTGAATAGACCACAAGAAATTATTAAAGGTTCTATTAATATCGGTAAACAAGTATTTACAATCACAAATCAAACTGCACAAACGAAAACAATTGATTTTGTTTCTATCGGTACTTTAAGTAATGAAATTGTAAATGCTGCAGATAGTCAAACGAGGGAAGCAGCTCTTCGTATTCAACAAAAGCAAAAAGAGTTACTACCACTTATTCAAAAGTTATCACAAACTGAAGCAGAGGCGACTCAAATTACATTCGTTGAAGATCAAGTAAGTAGCTTTACAGAACTAATTGATCGCCAAATCTCAACTTTAGAAACGTTATTAACAGATTGGAAAGTATTAAACAATAATATGATCCAAATTCAAACAAATATTGAAGCAGGCACGTATACAGACAGTAGTTTACTTCAAAAACATTTCAATCAACTCAAAAAAATAAGCGACGAAATGAATAAGCAAACAAATCAATTTGAAGATTACGTTACAAATGTTGAAGTACATTAAAAAGAAAAATAATTAGCGATATAGGGAGAGAAGAAAAATGACAAAAAAACCTTATAAAGTAATGGCTCTATCAGCACTTATGGCAGTATTTGCAGCAGGGAATATTATGCCGGCCCATACTTATGCAGCTGAAAGTACAGTAAAACAAGCTCCAGTTCATGCGGTAGCAAAAGCTTATAATGACTATGAAGAATACTCATTAGGACCAGAAGGTCTTAAAGATGCAATGGAAAGAACAGGTTCAAACGCTTTAGTAATGGATCTGTACGCTTTAACAATTATTAAACAAGGTAATGTTAACTTTGGAAATGTAACGTCGGTTGATGCTGCTTTAAAAGGTAAAGTGATTCAGCATCAAGATACGGCTAGAGGAAATGCAAAACAATGGTTAGATGTATTAAAGCCACAGCTTATTTCAACGAATCAAAATATTATTAATTACAATACGAAGTTCCAAAATTATTACGATACTTTAGTTAAGGCTGTAGATGAGAAGGATAAAGCAACACTTACGAAAGGTCTAACTAGATTATCAAGTAGTATTAATGAAAATAAAGCGCAAGTAGATCAGTTAGTAGAAGATTTGAAGAAATTCCGAAATAAAATGACTGGGGATACTCAAAACTTCAAAAGCGATGCAAATCAAATTACATCCATTTTAGCTAGTCAAGATGCTGGAATTCCGCTCTTACAAAATCAAATCACAACGTATAATGAGGCAATTAGCAAATATAATGCAATTATTATCGGTTCATCTGTTGCGACAGCATTAGGACCAATTGCAATTATCGGTGGCGCGGTTGTTATTGCTACGGGAGCAGGAACTCCGCTAGGAATCGCATTAATTGCAGGCGGAACAGCAGCTGTAGGCGGTGGAACAGCTGGAATTGTACTAGCTAAAAAAGAACTTGATAATGCACAAGCTGAAATTCAAAAAATAACAGGACAAATTACAACTGCTCAATTAGAAGTAGCAGGTTTAACAAACATTAAAACACAAACAGAATATTTAACAAACACTATTGATACTGCAATTACAGCATTGCAAAATATTTCAAACCAATGGTATACAATGGGATCAAAATACAATTCTTTACTTCAAAATGTAGATTCAATTAGTCCAAACGACCTTGTTTTCATTAAAGAGGATTTAAACATTGCGAAAGATAGCTGGAAAAACATTAAAGACTATGCAGAAAAGATTTATGCTGAAGATATTAAAGTAGTAGATACGAAAAAAGCATAATCGAATACGAATCGTTAGAGCGTTAAGTATTGATGAATGATTTGAAGCTCCTGTTCAGTTGTGAGCAGGAGCTTTTTATATCCTTATAAAGAGAATAGGTGAAAAGTATGCAGAAAAGATTTTATAAAAAATGTCTTTTAACGCTAATGATTGCTGGGGTGGCAACGAGTAATGCGTTTCCTTTACATCCTTTTGCAGCAGAACAAAACGTAAAAACATTACAAGAAAATGCGGAAAATTATTCTCTCGGACCAGCAGGATTCCAAGATGTAATGGCGCAAACGACATCGAGCATATTCGCAATGGATTCATATGCAAAATTAATTCAAAATCAGCAAGAGACTGATTTGAGTAAAATAAGTTCGATTAATGGTGAGTTTAAAGGAAATATGGTTCAGCATCAAAGAGATGCAAAAATTAACGCGGCGTATTGGTTAAATAATATGAAACCTAAAATTATGAAAACGGATCAAAATATTATTGATTACAACAATACTTTTCAAGCATACTATAATAGCATGCTATTAGCGATTGATCAAAAGGATAGCGGTAAATTAAAAGCGGATTTAGAAAAGTTATATGCGAGCATATTAAAGAATCAAAATGAAGTAGATATTTTATTAGGAGATTTAAAAGCATTTCGCGATAGAATGGCGAAAGATACAAATAGTTTTAAAGAGGATACGAATCAATTAACAGCGATTTTGGCGAGTACGAATGCTGGTATTCCAGCTTTAGAGCAACAAATAAATACATATAATGATTCGATTAAAAAGAGTAACGATATGGTCATTGCTGGTGGGGTACTTTGCGTAGCGCTAATAACTTGTCTTGCAGGCGGACCGATGATTGGGATTGCGAAAAAAGATATTGCAAATGCAGAACGAGAAATAGCCAATTTAAAGGATAGAATTTCTGGAGCACAAGCAGAAGTGGCAATTTTGACAGATGTGAAAAATAAAACAACAAATATGACAGAAACAATTGACGCAGCAATTACAGCATTGCAAAATATATCAAATCAATGGTATACGGTAGGTGCAAAATATAATAATTTACTACAAAACGTAAAGGGAATCAGTCCTGAAGAATTTACCTTTATAAAAGAAGATTTAAATACGGCGAAAGATAGCTGGACAGATGTAAAGAATTATACAGAAAAATTACATGAAGGCGTGACGAAGTAAAGTTTTAGCCGGCTTATAATACAGGTGCTATCATTGTCATTATTTGTCGATAAGTCGATATATTTGAAAAATCCTTGATATAATTTCATTTACTTTGGTACGGTTCTAAAAAGGGATGTAACCTAGTCAAAAACTTCGACTTAGGGGACATCCCTTTATTTTTTATTGTTCATTAGTCGAAATTTCTTGTATAAAGCTGTATAATGCTTGTAACGAAAGGGAAATACAGGAAAGGATATGTAATTAGTTACTATGGATAAAGATAAACAACAATTAAGTGTCGAAGTTGCAAGATTATATTATCAATCAGATTATAGTCAACAAGAAATTGCTAATAAATTAAATATTTCAAGACCGACGATTTCTAGATTATTAAAGTATGCAAAAGAAAAAGGATTTGTTCAAATTAGTATAGCCGATCCATTTGCTGATTTAGATAACGTCGGGAATTTACTTAAAGAAAAGTATAATTTGTTAGAGGCTCATGTTGTATTTTCTCCTGTACCAGAATATGCAACGATTACGGAGTACATTAGTAAATATGCTGCTGAGTATATGGAAAAGACAGTTGAAAACGGTGATATCGTTGGTGTTAGCTGGGGAATGACGATGTATGAAATCGCTAGAAAAATCGTACCGCAACATGTAAAAGGGGTAGAGGTTGTTCAATTAAAAGGTGGCATTAGTCACTCGAGTGTAAATACATATGCGAATGAGACAATTGCTTTATTTGCAGATGCTTTTCAAACGACGCCAAGAAATCTACCACTTCCAGTTATATTTGATAATGCGGTGACAAAAGAATTAGTAGAGCAAGATAGACATATTCATCATATTATCGAAATGGGAAAACAAGCAAACATTGCAATTTTCACTGTCGGAACAGTGCGTGATGAAGCGTTATTATTCCGATTAGGATATTTAGATAAGGATGAAACGAGCTTACTGAAAAAACAAGCGGTCGGTGACATTTGTTCACGTTTCTTTGATGGAGACGGAAATATTAGTAGCGAAGAAATTAATCAGCGTACAATTGGAATTGAGTTAGAAGAATTAAAGTTAAAGAAACGTTCTATTTTAGTTGCAGGTGGTAATAGAAAAATAAAAGCAATTGATGGAGCGTTAAGTGGTGGGTATGCAAATGTATTAATTATAGATCAGCATACGGCGAAAGAATTGTTACATTATCAAAAAGGTTAGAAATAAAGGGCTTTCTCAAAAGGATACTTTTGAGAAAGCCTTTTATTTTATTTGTATATTAATTAAATGATTTCTTAGCTAAAGTGGATTTCCTTCTTGGAAAATAAAGTTCCTTTTAAAAAAATAATTATGGATATTGAGATACATACTACCAGTGTTAACATAAAAGTTTTGATTTCAACTTGTGATACATATGAAGTGTTTCCCAGTAAGAATGCGTTTCATTTATTACGAGAAATTCCCCTTCTAAAAAAGAATGAACAAAATTTCTAAAGTATATTTACATTTGTTCAACTAAGAGTTAGAATGAAGTTGTTAAAAGATATAAGGAGTGAAGATAATGAACATTGCAAAGTTAATTGACCATACAGTTTTAAAACCGAATTCTACTAAAGAAGATGTTATGAAAGTAATTGAAGAGGCAAAAAAATATAATTTCGCTTCTGTTTGTATTAATCCTACGTGGGTAAAATTAGCGGCTGACGAGTTAGCTGGACACGATGTAGACGTTTGTACTGTTATCGGATTCCCATTAGGTGCGAACACTACTGAAACAAAAGTATTCGAAACAAAAGATGTAATTGCAAAAGGTGCAACTGAAGTTGATATGGTAATCAACGTAGGTGCTTTAAAAGATGGCGACAATGAGTTCGTTGAAAAAGATATTCATGAAGTAGTACAAGCAGCGAAAGGAAAAGCTCTTGTAAAAGTTATTATTGAAACTTGCCTTCTAACAGACGAAGAAAAAGTTCGTGCTTGTGAATTATCAGTGAAAGCTGGTGCTGATTTCGTAAAAACTTCAACTGGATTCTCAACTGGCGGAGCAACTGCAGAAGATATCGCATTAATGCGTAAAACAGTTGGACCAAACGTTGGTGTAAAAGCATCTGGTGGCGTTCGTACACGTGAAGACGCAGATAAAATGGTAGCTGCTGGAGCTTCTCGCGTTGGAGCAAGTGCTAGTGTTGCAATCGTATTAAATGATGCAAAAGGTGCTACAGATAACTACTAATTAATAATGAAGTAAAGAGCAATAGATACACGTTTAAAGTAAAGTGTATCTATTGCTTTAACAATTAAAAAACATGTAAGCGGATACGAATGGGAGGAGACGGCTTATGAAATACTTAATCGGTGTTTTAGGCCTCGTATTGATTTTAGGTATCGCTTGGCTTGCTAGTAATGATAAAAAGAAAGTCAAATTTCGCCCAATCATAACGATGGTTATATTACAATTCATTTTGGGATTTTTATTATTAAATACGAGTATTGGGAATATATTAATTAGTGGAATCGCTGATGGTTTTGGAGAATTATTAAAGTATGCCGCTGATGGTGTTAATTTCGTATTTGGTGGATTAGTAAATCAAAAAGAGTTTTCATTCTTTTTAGGGGTATTAATGCCAATCGTATTTATATCAGCGTTAATAGGTATTTTGCAACATATTAAAATACTACCTATTATTGTGAAATTTATCGGTTTAGCATTAAGCAAAGTAAATGGAATGGGGAAACTTGAGTCATATAACGCGGTTGCTTCTGCGATTTTAGGACAATCTGAAGTGTTTATTTCAGTTAAGAAACAACTAGGATTATTGCCAGAAAAAAGAATGTATACATTATGTGCATCTGCGATGTCTACAGTTTCTATGTCTATCGTTGGATCATACATGGTGTTATTAAAACCACAATATGTTGTAACCGCTTTAGTGCTTAACTTATTTGGTGGTTTCATCATAGCTTCTATCATTAACCCGTATGAAGTTACAGAAGAAGAGGATATGTTAGAAGTGCAAGAAGAAGAGAAAAAGACCTTCTTTGAAGTATTAGGGGAATACATTATAGATGGATTTAAAGTTGCGATTACAGTAGCAGCTATGTTAGTTGGTTTCGTTGCTCTGATTGCCTTTATTAATGCATTATTTAAAGGTGTAATCGGTATCTCATTCCAAGAAATTCTTGGTTATGTATTTGCACCATTTGCATTTATTATGGGCGTTCCGTGGCATGAAGCAGTTAATGCCGGCAATATTATGGCGACAAAACTTGTATCAAATGAATTTGTAGCTATGACAGATTTAGCACAAGGAAACTTTAATTTCTCAGCTAGAACAACAGCGATTATATCTGTATTCTTAGTTTCATTTGCAAACTTCTCTTCAATTGGAATTATTGCGGGAGCAGTGAAAAGCTTAAATGAAAAACAAGGGAATGTAGTCGCAAGATTCGGCTTGAAATTACTTTTCGGTGCAACATTAGTAAGTTTCTTATCAGCAACGGTTGTTGGCTTACTATTTTAATAGATTCATATAATATGAAAAGGAATGGTGATTGTAATGAGAATGGTAGATATTATTGCGAAAAAACGTGATGGAAAAGAATTAACGACTGAAGAAATTAATTTCTTTATTAATGGTTATACAGACGGAAGTATTCCTGATTATCAAGTGAGTGCACTTGCAATGGCAATCTTCTTCCAGGATATGACGGATCGTGAACGTGCAGACTTAACAATGGCAATGGTTGAGTCTGGAGAAACTATCGACTTATCAGCAATTGAAGGCGTTAAAGTAGATAAGCATTCAACTGGCGGTGTTGGTGATACAACAACATTAGTATTAGGACCATTAGTTGCTGCTTTAGATGTACCAGTAGCAAAAATGTCTGGCCGTGGTTTAGGACATACGGGCGGAACAATTGACAAATTAGAAGCAGTAGAAGGATTCCACGTTGAAATTACGAAAGAGCAATTCATTGATATTGTAAACCGTGACAAAGTAGCTGTTATTGGTCAAACTGGAAACTTAACACCTGCAGATAAAAAGATTTATGCATTACGTGATGTAACAGGAACGGTAAACTCAATTCCTCTAATCGCAAGTTCAATTATGAGTAAAAAAATTGCAGCTGGCGCCGATGCAATCGTACTTGATGTAAAAACAGGTGCAGGAGCATTTATGAAAACAGAAGAGGATGCAAAAGAATTAGCACATGCAATGGTACGTATCGGAAATAATGTTGGACGTCAAACGATGGCAGTTATTTCAGATATGTCACAACCTCTTGGTTTTGCGATTGGTAACGCTCTAGAAGTGAAGGAAGCAATTGATACTTTAAAAGGCGAAGGCCCAGAAGATTTAACAGAATTAGTACTTGTATTAGGTAGTCAAATGGTTGTACTTGCGAAAAAAGCCAATACATTAGAAGAAGCTCGTGAAATGTTACTGGAAGTTATGAAAAACGGAAAAGCAACTGAGAAATTTAAAGAGTTCTTAAGCAATCAAGGTGGAGACAGCTCGATTGTAGATAATCCAGAAAAAATGCCACAGGCGAAGTATGTAATTGATGTACCTGCTAAAACTTCAGGTGTTATTTCAAACATTGTTGCAGATGAAATCGGTATCGCAGCTATGTTACTTGGTGCAGGCCGTGCAACGAAAGAAGATGAAATCGATTTAGCTGTAGGTTTAATGTTACGTAAAAAAGTTGGCGATGAAGTAAAAGAAGGCGAGCCATTCGTAACAATCTATGCAAATCGTGAAAATGTAGAAGATGTAAAAGCAAAAATTTATGAAAACATTTCTATCTCTGAAACAGCAGTGGCTCCTAAATTAGTTCATACAGTTATTACTGATTAATCATAATTACATTTACTTTGAGGAGGAAATAATATGGATAAGAAAAAATATATTGAAGAAGCAAATAAGATGTTATCAAAAGCATATATTCCGTATTCAAAATTTCCTGTTGGTGCAGCGTTAGTTACGAAAGAAGGTAAAATCTATACTGGTTGTAATATAGAAAATGCTTCTTACGGATTATGTAACTGTGCAGAAAGAACGGCGATCTTTAAAGCAGTATCAGAAGGCGAGCGCGATTTTAGTTACTTAGTCATTACAGGTGAAACTGACGGACCAATTTCACCATGTGGTGCATGTAGACAAGTTATTGCTGAATTTTGTGATCCGAAAATGCCTGTTTTACTAACGAATGTAAAAGGCGATGAAAAAGAAGTGACGGTCGAACAGTTGTTGCCGGGTGCTTTCTCAATTGAAGATTTAAAATAAGATAAAAGGGCCTTCCACAATCAACAGTTGTGGAAGGTCTTTTTTTGTATAAAAAGAACAATGTAATATTCTGTTCATATTCCGTTCATAAACTTTGAGTAAAATGATTGCAGCGAATATGGAAAGTGACGATATGAATTGTCGTTCTACAGCAGGAGGAATATAATGAAGAAATTATATAATGCAGCATTCATGTACTTAATTATTGGCTTATTATCAGGTGTATTTGCAAGAGAGTATACAAAAGCACAAGGAATTAAAGGATCCACTATGTTACAGCTAGTGCATACACACGTATTAGTATTAGGATTCATATTCTTTTTGGTTGCTTTAGCTTTATTTAAAGTGTTTCATGTACAAGAAACAAAAAGCTTTCGCGCATGGTTTGTTGTTTATAATGCAGGATTAATTTTTACTATCGCGACAATGGTATTTAGAGGTCTTCTACAAGTAAACGGAACGGACTTTAACGGTTTAAGCCATATGGCTGGATTAGCTCATGTCATTATTAGTGTCGGGCTTGTTTGGTTTATGATTTTGCTAAAAAAGTCTTTTAAATAGATAGGAGTGGAGAATATGAGTTTAGCACTTTTATCAAGTATCGTAGCAGTTTGTATGGCCGTTGGAGTGATGTTTCTTCGATTTAAGTCAGCGAAAAAACCGGTAACGAAAAAGAAAATTATATTACCGCCAATTTTTATGAGTACTGGTGCAATGATGTACTTCTTACCAGAGTTTCGATTAACATCGTTAGAAATAGTAGAGGCAATTAGCGTAGGACTTATTTTCTCTATATTTCTTATTAAAACATCTAAGTTCGAAATAAAAGGCGAAGATATATATATGAAACCGTCAAAAGCGTTCATATTTATTTTAGTTGGTTTATTGGCTGTACGAGTAGGACTTAAATCATATTTAAGTCAATCGATTGATTTAGCGCAATTAAGCGGGATGTTTTTCTTACTTGCATTTGCGATGATCGTATCGTGGAGAATTGCTATGTATCGCTCGTATACTAAATTACAAAGACAATTGTAGAAAATATAAAAAGAGCTGGAATTTCTATATGGGAAATCCAGCTCTTTTTATGTTTTATTGAAACTCTTTAGCGCGGAGCTCATTTACTAAATTTCAAACGATCTTGAGCATGTTGTAAAGCAAGTGGAGTAACGTTCTCGCCGCTAGGATCTACAATTTTTGTATTTAATAAAATGGAATCTAAACTTCCGCGAAATTCTTTCGTATAGCTTTTTCTTAACGTTTGTTGCTCTTGTTTTTCGGCACTATTTAATCCTATAGTTTTTTCTTTTTTTGCTAATTCGTTAATACGGGATAAAATGTTTTTCATTTTGTTCACCTCTTATTTTAAAATAAATTAGTTACTTACTAATTTATAGTAATTTTAACTCGTATAGTTTGTTATGTCAATACCATCTACAAATGGGTTAAAAATTGACGAAAAATTATAACAATAATAAAATGAATAACAGAGGACAATTAGCTTTAAAAGCATACATAGAACGTTAGGGGGATTATTATGAAGTCAACATTTTTTACTCAAAATAGAGAACGATTAGTAAAAACATTACCGGAGGAATCTATTACTATTTTATTTGCGGGACAAGCACCTCATATGTCAGCTGATGCACATTATAAATTTGTGCCGAATCGTAATTTTTACTACTTAACGGGAATCGATGAGCCAAATGTTATTTTCATGCTAAAAAAGTTTGGGAATAGTGTAGAAGAGACTCTTTTCATTGAAAAATCAGATCCAGTGCTTGAGAAGTGGGTTGGAAAAACAGTTTCTAAAGAAGAAGCAGAGAAATTATCAGGTATAAAGAAAGTTGTATATATAGAGAGCTTTGAAAAAACAATGTCAAATACACTTTTCACCGAAAATGTGAAACATGTGAATTTAGATTTGGAGCTTCGTGAGTGGAAAGGTACAGAGACGAAAACGTTAGCGTTTGCTAAACATGTAAGAGAACAATATCCTCACATTACAATCGGAAATGTGTATCCGAACATTTGTGAATTAAGAGTGTTTAAAACAGAAGAAGAAATTGAAATCATAAAAGAAGCTATTGCTGTTACTAAAGAGGGTATTTATAACGTACTGAAGCATGCAAAAGCAGATATGATGGAATATGAATTAGAAGCTCATTTTGATTTTACGCTGAAATCATCTGGCATTAAACATCATGCGTTTAATACAATTTTGGCGAGTGGTAAAAATGCTACTGTGCTGCATTATGAAGATAATGATGCAAAAGTGGGAAAAGGTGATTTAGTACTGCTCGATTTAGGTGCTCAAAAAGACTACTATAATGCTGATATTAGTTACACATTCCCAGCTAGTGGCACATTCTCTAGTCGCCAAAAACAAATATATAATATAGTGTTAAAAGCATTAAAAGAAACAACGGAACTTATTAAGCCAGGTTTAAAATTCGCTGCATTAAATGAACATACAAAAAAAGTACTAGCAGAAGAATGTAAAGCAATTGGTTTAATTCAAGAAGACGAGGAATTAACTAAATATTATTATCATGGTGTCAGCCACTTCCTTGGTTTAGATACGCATGATGTAGGAACATACAAAGATAGAGTATTAGAAGAAGGTATGGTCATTACGATTGAACCAGGTCTATATATTGAAGAAGAATCAATTGGAATTCGTATTGAAGATGATATTCTTGTCACGAAGGACGGGTATGAAAACTTGTCAAAAGATATCATTAGAGAAGTTGAAGAAATTGAAGAGTTTATGAGAGAAAATAATGTGAATGTAAAAGAAGATGAAGTTGTTACGAAATAATAATTAGAAGAGGCGCTCAATTTTGGGCGCCTTTTTATTTTGTTCATTTTACATCTCCATATTTTCTTCAAAATCATCTTCTATAATGATTTTGAAAAAGAAAAAGGAGGGGTTTTCCATGAAAAGATTTGTGTTAATAGCAGTTATAGTCTCCGTAATATCTTTAATTGCTGCGTGTTCTGCGACCACAAATACAACAAATGATCATAAAAATATGAATGATAAAAAAACAGCACAGACTGAAACTGCTACAAAACCATTGAAAGTTGTAAAGGGGCCGGAAGTTACTTTAGTAGCGAAAGAAGAAAAACAAAAGCTAAGTAACGGTGTTATTGTTCCGGTCTGGACATTTAATGGTTCATCCCCGGGTCCAGAAATTAGGGTGAAAAAAGGTGAAAAGGTTAAAGTGACATTAAAAAATGAATTATCTGCACCAGTATCTATTCATTGGCATGGATATCCTGTTCCAAATAACATGGATGGAATTCCAGGCGTGACACAAGATGCGGTTGAATCTGGAAAAAGTTTCACCTATGAATTTGAAGCGAATGTACCAGGAACGTATTGGTATCATTCGCATCAAGATTCTGTCAATCAATTAGATAGAGGCTTATATGGTGCTCTCGTTGTAGAAGATACAAATGAAAAGTATGATAAAGATTACACATTAATGTTAGATGAATGGGTAACAGATGAAGAAGAAATTAATAAGCAGTTAAAAGAAATGACAAAAGGGCAAACAGGTAATAAATCTAAGGATAATGAAAATACGAAAAAGAATGATGATATGAAAGGCATGGATCATTCCGGTATGGATATGAGCAGTGATAAAAAAGACTCTGGTAATATGGCAGGAATGGACCATGGAAATATGAAGGTGGAAGGTCATGATATGAGTATGTATGACTTATTCACAATCAATGGTAAAAGCGGTGATTTAGTAGAGCCATTAAAAGTGAATAAGGGAGATAAAGTTCGTCTTCGCCTCGTTAATGCTGGTTATCTATCACATGATATACACGTTCACGGTCATGATGTAAAAGTAATTGCGACAGATGGCCAACCAATTAATGATCCGAAAATTATAAAGGATAAAGTAATTTCAATCGCACCGGGTGAACGTTATGATGTTGAATTCACTGCTAACAATCCTGGGAAATGGTATGTTGAAGACCATTCAGAAAATAAAGGTGCAAAAGGAATGAAAGCTGTTATTGAATATGATGACAGCAAAGAGATGAAGGACAAAGCAAACGAAAAAGAAAAATTATCAAAATTAGACATGACGAAATATGGTGCTAAAAAATTAGGGGGTTTCACGTTAGACCAGCAGTATACTGCCACATATAATATGGACTTGAATACGCAAATGAATGGAAATGAAATGGTATATACAATTAACGGAAAAGTATTCCCAGATATTGACCCAATTCCAGTAAAAAAGGGTGATTTAGTAAAAGTAAAATTAGTAAATCGCTCTAAAGCAGACGATCATCCGATGCATTTACACGGTCATTTTTTCCAAGTGTTAAGTAAAGATGGAAAACCGATAGAAGGTTCTCCAATTGTTAAAGATACTTTGAACTTAAAACCAGGAGAAGAATATGAAGTAGCCTTTGTAGCTGACAATCCAGGTGAATGGATGTTCCATTGTCATGATTTACACCATGCTTCAGCAGGAATGGTAACAGAAGTAAAATATAAAGATTACAAATCTGATTATGTTCCAAACCCTAATATTCCAAATAGGCCAGAATAATATAAAATTCATGTAATTTATTATGATATAAAGCAGTTATCTTATTGGATAGCTGCTTTATTAATTTTGATTGTAAGTGTTAATGCGTGTGTTGATCGTGCCCTGAGGAAGATGGGGGAGTATGATCTGGGAATGTCACGAATACAGTAAGAACAATTACTACGCTAATGGAAAGTAATAATAGAAACCGTCGGTGGATATAAGTAGAAAAGTTCTCTGATAACAATTGAATCATACATGACATGGTAATAGTTATGGTAAGTAAGAGGCTAATAAGAAGTATACTATGAGCTTGTTGAGTGTTTAACATTTCTGTAATCATTGCTCCCATCATACTTGCCATTAATCCAGAGAACATTCCTTCTAAGGCAGTATACAGGTGAAAACGAAGACCGACTAAAAAACCGATAAAACCACTAATCAAAATAGCAAGCAAAGTAGAATATAGTAATTCTCCTTTAAAAAAAATACCTAAATAAAAGCCTATACTTAAACCGATACTCATACTAAAAGACATAATAAATACCATATACTCCATTAGGGTACCCTTGCGTTTAGAAATATATGATGTAATAATAATCGAGATACAACAAAGTGTTAAGGCAGTTAACGTATAAGTAAACATCATGATACCTCCCTGTCCTATCATTCACTTCATCATATGTTTAAATGGAGGGTACTTATGCTTATATATATCTGCAAATTATCTGCACAATTTAATGAATATAAGCAAGTAGTAATAAAGGAAAGGACGCTTGATTTTTTTTGGCGTCTTTTTTGCTTGTGAGTATGTGAAAGAAATTGTTATATAATGAGTTTCTATTGTGAAGCCATAAAGAATAAGCGTATAATATTATAGGTCTCACATTTGTGAGGCAAACCGCGAATGATAAATAAGATTGTTGTTTTATCGTCGTCTCTAAACATATATACAATGAAAGTAACACTGGAATACAGATAGGGAGTTATAAAATGAAATTAATTATTGCCGAGAAACCAGATCAAGGTTTGGCTCTTGTTTCACAGTTTAAATATCGCCGGAAAGATGGGTATTTAGAAGTAGAAGCGAATGAGTTATTTCCAAATGGAGCGTACTGTACATGGGCAATTGGTCATTTGACGCAGTTATGTAATCCAGAACATTATCACGCTGAGTGGAAAAAATGGTCGCTCGATACATTACCAATGATTCCAGAGCGATTTCAGTTTGAGGTAACAAAGTCAAAGTATAAGCAATTTAATGTAGTGAAACAGCTGTTACATAATCCGGGGGTAACAGAAATTATTCACGCGGGCGATGCTGGGCGTGAAGGGGAACTGATCGTAAGAAATATTATTAATCTTTGCAACGTGCAAAAGCCGATGAAACGTCTTTGGATTTCATCTTTAACGAAACAAGCCATTTATCAAGGGTTTAAAAACTTACTTGATGAATCAGATACGATTAATACGTATTACGAAGCATATACAAGATCTTGCGCCGACTGGGTCGTTGGTATGAATGCATCGCGTGTCTTTAGTATTTTGCTAAAGAAAAAGGGAATGAATGATGTGTTTTCCGCTGGTCGTGTACAAACACCAACATTAGCATTGATCGTAAAGCGTGAAAAAGAAATAGAGAACTTTAAGTCAGAGCCATTTTGGGAAGTGTTCGCAACCTTTAATATAGAAGGAAAGAAGTATGAGGGGAAATGGGAGAAAGATAATGAGTCCCGCTTAAATGATCCTGATTTGGCAAATAAAATTGCAGCGTTTTGTCAAAATAAACCGGCTGTAGTAAAAGAAATGAAAACGGAGCGTAAAGAGTTTCAGCCGCCGTTTTTATTTAATTTATCAGCACTGCAAGCGACAGCGAATAAAGCCTTTAAATTTTCACCGAAAAAGACGCTAGATATAACGCAAGCACTATATCAAAAAGGGATAGTCTCTTATCCGCGTTCGGATTCTAACTATGTTACACAAGGAGAGGCAGCGACGTTCCCTGATATTTTACAGAAGTTAAGTCAGTTTGATGAATATAAAGGTTTATTGCCGGCACCAATTGAATCGATTATGAACAACAAGCGTTATGTGAATGAAAAGAAGGTTACCGATCACTACGCAATTATACCGACAGAGCAAGTTACAAATCCAAGTAAACTATCAGGTGATGAAAAGAAAATTTACGATATGATCGTAAGAAGACTTATTGCGGCGCATTATGAAGTAGCAATCTTTGACTACACAACGATTACAACGCTTGTAGACGAACGTGCGGAGTTCATTTCGAAAGGAAAACAGCAAATTCAAGAAGGTTGGCGTAAAGTTATTTTCCAAGACGATAAAGATGACGAAACGATTCTTCCAATTGTAGCTGAAGGTGAACAAGGGAAAGTTGTAAAGGTGAAAGTGAAAGAAGGAAAAACACAGCCACCGAAACGTTATACAGAAGGACAACTTATAACGTTAATGAAAACAGCTGGTAAGTACTTAGATAATGAAGAACTTGAGAAAGTATTGAAGAAAACTGAAGGTTTAGGTACAGAGGCAACTCGCGCAGGTATTATTACGATGCTGAAGGATCGTAAATATATAGATGTGCAGAAAAACCAAGTGTACGCAACGGATAAAGGAAAAGTATTAATTACAGCAATCGGTGACAAAATACTAGCCTCACCAGAAATGACTGCGAAATGGGAGCAGCGCCTTGCGGAAATTGGAGAAGGTACAGCTTCACCAGCTACATTTATGGAACAGACGAAAAAGCTATCAGCTAAAATTATTGAAGACGCGGTAGAAATGTCGGAGAAGTGGGACTTCACTGGATTACATGTTGAATCGATAGAACGAAAAGGATCGAAATTTACAACAGGTAAAAAGGTTGGGAACTGTAAAAAATGTGATGGCGATGTTATTGACAAGTCCACATTTTACGGTTGTTCAAACTACAATACAACACAATGTGACTTTACCATCTCGAAGAAGATATTAAGTAAAACAATTTCGCAAAAAAACATGACAAAGCTCTTAAAAGGTGAGAAGACCGATTTAATTAAAGGTTTTAAAAAGGGCGAGAAGACCTTTGATGCGAAGTTAGAGTGGAAAGATAATAAGATTAACTTTGTGTTTGAGAATTAAGTGGTTTCAACAAATAAAAAAGTGCTTTACTAAATAAAAAAGCTCCTGCCCGAGTAAAAGGTGCTATAACAGGTTAGGTTTGAAAAATATTGATAGAAAAGAAAAAGCATGACAATTTTATGTCATGCTTTTTTATTTTATAATTACAGACTTTTGTGTGCTAGCACTAAAAAGTATTTAAAATAATTGTTTGAAAAAATGATATTAAATAGGACGTTTATATTAACTTTATCATCTCTTTTATATAAAGAGAAAATAAGAAATTAGAAAATAAAAGCAAGCAATTAAGAGAACATCTGAAAGTAGCGTACACTGATGTTTATAAAAAGTTATAGAGCATTTCTTTGAATGAAGAATGCTTTTTATTTTTGCTTAAAACAAAAATATACAATAAAAATATTATCTAAATTGATAAAAATTTATTGTAAAACAATAAAAAGTGTATTAAAATCAAAATCAGAGTAAATAAGTGAAGTGCTTTTTATGGAAAAAGTAACAACGTTGTTTTTAAAAATAGATGTTACTCTTTTAGGGGCCAGAGATGGCGAATCTTGCAGCAAAATTGCTTCTACAGTTTGCTTTTATAAAATATCTCGTTTTCATCGCTTTAGAGGCAACTTGTAAGGCAATAGAATGTCAGTCTAGAGATATTTTAGAATACAAAAGTGACGAAGACAGTTAAACATTGTCGGAGAAACTTAATATAACAATTATTAGGGGAGGTATAACTATGGACATTAACAATTTGATTGTTGAAAATATTGATAACCCTCATGAGTTGGAGAAAATGTATAGAAAAGACCCGAAAGCTTTTAAAAAGTCATTCTCATACGCATGGGAACAAAATCCTGATTCTCAGGTTCTGGGTATTTGGTATGAAAGATTGCATTTCAAGGAGACGGAAAATACAGGAAAAACTTCCTTGATTCAAAAAGGTTTCTTATTCATGGGCATTTTATCTATTCTGGCCGGGATAAGCACCAGAATCATTTTCCACTTTGTCGAACAGGAAGCAATTGCTCCGATTAACCTGGCTTTTGGTGTAATTCCCTTTATTGCTGCCTATTTTGTTTACAATAATACTCCGAAAAAAAGTGTTATTTATTCCCTTGTAGCGTTGTTCCTAATTTCCGGGTTTTATCTTAATATGCTGCCATTAAATTATAAAGACAGTATTATCCTTGCTTATTTACACCTTCCTATATTCTTATGGGTATTGGTAGGACTTGCGTTTACAGGAAATGAATATTCAAAAGGCAGTACAAGATTAGCCTATATTAAATTTAATTTGGAATATTGTATTCTCTACGCCAGCATGGCAGTTAGCGGAATGGTACTAGCAGTATTCACCATGCGGTTATTTAGCTTTGTTGACTTGGATATAGGAGACTTCTATTTTAGTAATGTTGTTTTATTTGGTGCTGCCGCTCTCGCTATTGTGGCTGCATACCTGGTATCAATGAATCTTAAACTTGCTAAAAATATTACACCATATATATCTAAAATTTTTAGTCCTCTTGTCTTGGTCACATTGTTGATCTATCTTATAACGGTTATATGGGTCGGAAAAAATCCATTTTTGGACCGCAATTTCCTGATAGTCTTCAACGGAATACTCCTTGGTGTATTGGCCGTTACTATATTTTCTATTATCGAGAGCGACTCAGACGAGAAAAAGAACATTTCAGATTATATAAATTTTTCCTTAATTGTTCTTGCGCTTATCATTGACAGTGTGGCTTTGTCAGCCATCGTGTTCAGGCTTTCTTCCTATGGGATTACGCCTAATAGACTTGCTGTTTTAGGAGTAAACATACTTATCTGGGCAAATCTAATTTGGATTATGCTCTCCTATATGCGTTTTCTACAAAACAAATCCGGACCTTCAACTATCCAAGATGCCGTTACTAAGTATTTGCCAATCTACGGACTTTGGGCAGCTTTCGTTACATTTACTTTTCCTATAATTTTTAATTAGAAAGGATCTGTTAATGTAACGAAAAGTCAATCTTCTATAACGTATAAAATCTTTAGAGCCGATATTATGCAGCTTTTTATACAGAGTTGCATAATATCGGCTTATTTTCATTACTAAAGTTAAAAAGCGGGTGTTTAAACTAGAAGGCATAATATAAATGAAAGAAAATAA
Organism: Bacillus cereus group sp. MYBK30-2; assembly: GCF_051915945.1. Taxonomy (NCBI): domain Bacteria; kingdom Bacillati; phylum Bacillota; class Bacilli; order Caryophanales; family Bacillaceae; genus Bacillus; species Bacillus cereus group sp. MYBK30-2. The sequence goes on along the minus strand of NZ_JBQAFR010000001.1, from coordinate 1,134,979 downwards.
TATATGAGTAGAAGGGAGAGTACAGTGAATAGTGAAATCAGTAGTATAAAAGAGAACAGTGCTAGTATTTGGAGTAAGTAATGTATATTTTGGAGTATTGTATAGAAAGTTAATTCCAAATGAAATGCAAGGAGGATTTTTTGATTTTTAAATTTGTTATTATTAGTATCAACTCCGGTTGGAATTGCAATCACAGGATATTTCTTAGAGTCAATTTCACCTTCCATTCTATTTATCATAATTGGTATTATTACGTTTTTAGCTTCAGTTATTTCATCTTTATTAATGAGTAAGAGGCGATAATTCAATTTTGCGTTGATATAATTTCTCGGCAATAAAAAAACGTCCCAAAGTAGGACGTTTTTTATTATGCGTATTGCTGTTTTTTCTTAATAAGTAACAACACTTGTGAGACACAAGCAAGAACTGGCAGCTCAATCAACGGTCCAATAACGAGTGCAAGTGCGATAAGAGGCTCGTCTGGAAAAGCAGTCACAGCAATAGCGAGCGCAACAGGCGAGTTTCTTGCTAATGTTGTTAAGCTTAAACTTACTGTATCTTTATAAGATAAATGCAGGATGCGCCCGATAAATTGTCCTAGTAAAAAATTAATGATGAAGAACAATAAAACAGGAATCAGTAATAATAAAACAACATTCATATTTTGTAGTAAATATTTACCTTGTGATGCAAACATCGCTACAATCGCTAAACTTAAAAATACAATTTGAGCAGAGCTGAAAAACGGAATGAGTTTATTCTCGAGTGTTTCAGCTTTTTTCATTTTATTCATAATGAATTTTGTAGCGTGTGCAAGTAAAAATGGTAAGACAATTACGATAACGATACTTTCTACTAAAACAGAAACCGCTACAGTCTTCATTACACCGGCAAATAAAAATAAATAAACGGGTAGCAATAATACTTGTAAAATTAAATTTACAGGCAAAATCGCTGTGGAAAGTGCTACGTTCCCTTTCGCTATTTCAGTAAATATTAAGTACCAATCTGTACATGGAGTAACCATCAACATAATAAATCCAACCCAAAGTGCTGGATGATCTGAAAGAAAAAATGCACCTAATCCCCAAGCGAGGAAAGGTGTCCATAAAAAGTTAATGGTAAGGCTTGTTCCAGCAAACTTTAAATTACGAAACCCGTTTTTTATTTCTTTCAATGGGATGCTGAGGAATAATCCATATAGCATGAAAAATAAGAAGGGGACAATAAATTTGTCTGAATACATATGTATCATATTAAATTGTCCTAATATAACTCCGAATATAACAGCTGCAAGAATGATAAAAGTTTGAATCTTTTCTATAGTGCTCATGAATAAATCCTTTCTAAATATGAATTTCCCTCTCTAAGTTTATTATACAAGTAATAAAGTTGTATTTGCTGTTTAATTGTATTTTAGCTATTATTTTTAATTCAAGATTTTATTTTTTATTAAAAGTTACTTGACTAAAGTAAGTGACTATATTACAATCACTTACATAAGGTAATTAAATAACAAAAAGTTTTAGGTGGCTTAACTTAAGGTATCTATTGGAACTTTTTCTTGGAATAAGATTTTTAATGCTGATGAATAATGAATATGATAAGAAAGTTTAGGTGAAGAGAATGGGATTATTAAGTTCACTATTTGGTAAAAAAGAAGAAAATACAAAAATAGAGGAGAATAAAACAATGTCAAAAGTATTATTTGTAAAAGCAAACGATCGTCCAGCGGAGCAAGCAATTAGTTCAAAAATGTATGAAACATTTGTAAATACTTATAAAGAAGCGAATCCAAATACAGAAATTACGGAGTTAGATTTATTTGCATTAGATCTTCCTTATTACGGAAATATCGCTATTTCAGGTGGATACAAACGTAGTCAAGGAATGGAGTTAACAGCTGAAGAAGAGAAGGCCGTTGCTACAGTAGATCAATATTTAAATCAATTTTTAGAAGCTGATAAGGTTGTATTTGCGTTCCCATTATGGAACTTTACAGTGCCAGCACCATTAATCACGTATATTTCATACCTTTCTCAAGCTGGAAAAACATTTAAATATACAGCAAATGGTCCAGAAGGTTTAGCTGGTGATAAGAAAGTGGTTGTATTAGGTGCTCGTGGTTCAGATTACTCTTCAGAACAAATGGCTCCTATGGAAATGGCCGTTAATTATGTAACAACTGTGCTTGGATTCTGGGGAATTACAAATCCAGAGACAGTTGTAATTGAAGGACACAATCAATATCCAGATCGCTCACAACAAATTGTTGAAGAAGGTTTAGAAAACGTTAAAAAAGTAGCTGCAAAATTTTAATTTAGGATAGCAAAAGAGAAAAACCAACATGGATGACCATGTTGGTTTTTTAGTCTAGTTTCTATGTTAAAAAATGTATATTTATAAAATAAAAGAAAAGTTTGAAAATAGTATTGCAAAATATTATATATCAAACTATAATGAGTTCAAGAATAGTTGATACTTAAATTAAATATTCAGAAAATTCAATTAGTTAAAATTGGAAATGAGATAAGGAATTTTGAATGGGGGTTTTATTATGACGAATAAAGTACCGTTTTCGTTCATAGTAGTTATCGGATTAATGTTATTTGCACTATTTTTTGGAGCAGGGAATTTAATTTTCCCAGCTATGCTTGGTCAATCAGCGGGTGAGAATGTATGGATTGCTAACGCTGGATTTTTAGTAACAGGAGTGGGTTTACCATTATTAGGCGTATTAGCATTTGGTTTTTCGGGTAAAGACGATTTACAGTCATTAGCAAGTCGTGCTCACCCAGTATTCGGGATTGTGTTTACAACAGTTTTATACTTAGCGATTGGTCCGTTATTTGCAATACCAAGAACGGGGAATGTTTCTTATGAAATTGGTCTTAAGCCGTTTATGCCAGAGGGGTTAGGTTCTACACCGTTAATTCTTTTTACAATCATATTCTTTAGCATCACTTGTTTTTTTTCGCTAAATCCTGCGAAAATTGTCGATATTGTTGGGAAAATCTTGACGCCAATTAAGTTAACATTCATCGGTATTTTAGTAATCGTTGCTTTTATTCATCCGATTGGAGATATGCAAGCACCAGCGGAAGCTTATACATCACATGCATTCTTTAAAGGATTCCAAGAAGGATACTTAACAATGGACACGCTTGCATCATTCGTATTCGGAATCATCATCATTAATGCAATTAAAGAAAAAGGTGCGAAAACGAAAACACAAATTATGGTCGTTTGTGCAAAAGCGACAATCATTGCAGCATCTATTTTAGCAATTATATATACAGCTCTTTCTTATATGGGAGCTTCAAGTGTTGCGAAGCTTGGACATTTAGAGAACGGAGGAGAAGTATTAGCGAAAGTTTCTAACTACTATTTCGGATCATATGGCGGAGTATTATTAGGGTTAATGATTACAGTTGCTTGTTTAACAACTAGTGTGGGACTTGTATCAGCATGTTCTTCATTCTTCCATAAGTTATTCCCAAATGTTCCTTACAAAGCAATAGCAATCACGCTATGTGTATTTAGTGCAATTGTTGCAAACGTAGGATTAACACAATTAATCGCAGTTTCTGTTCCAGTATTAACAGCAATTTATCCACTAGCAATTGTATTGATTTTCTTAACATTCTTCCATTCACTATTTAAAGGAAGAGCTGAAGTTTATCAAGTGAGTTTAATCGTAACATTTATCATCAGCTTATTCGATGGATTAAGTGCAGCTGGAGTTAACATTGAAGTAGTAAGCCAAGTGTTCACTAAATTCCTTCCGATGCAGGAAGTAGGATTAGGCTGGATCTTCCCAGCGATTATCGGTGGATTTATCGGATATGGCATTAGCATTTTAAAAGTGAAAAATCAAGTTCAACCAGCAACTAGAGCGGATAAGAAAATAGGTTGAATAAAAAAGTTATAGAACTTGTTTCTATAACTTTTTTTGTTACTATTAATAATGAGCAAAAATAAAGTATTAGGGGAAATAAAATGAAAAAAACAATTGATCATATCGGAATTGCAGTTCGTGATATAGATAGTACGATCCGTTTTTATGAACAAGTTCTATCAGGAAAATTAATAGATCGTTACGTAAGTGAAGCACCAGGTGTGGAAAGCGAAGTCGCTATTATGGAAGTGGATGGAGATAGAATTGAACTACTTGCACCGACGAATAATACAACATCACCAATTGCCCGATTTATAAAGCAAAAAGGTAAAGGTGTTCATCACGTTGCCTATCGTGTCGATGATTTAGATGTAGCTTTAGAAGAGTTAAAAGAACAAGGTATTCGAACGTTAGAACATACACTTCGAATTAATAAACATGGTAGACGATTAATTTACCTTAACCCAGCGGATACAGAGGGAACGATTATTGAGTATTGTGATTATCCGGAAGAGAAATAAATGAAAAGGTGTTACGTAATAACGTAACGCCTTTTTATTTATGTATTTCACACTTTCTTCACAAATGATTCACGATAACTTTTCTTCTTCGGAAACTTATATAAATATATTTTATGCTATAATAATAATTGACTTTAAAAATGTAAGTAGTATCTATAAAGGTAGATACTATTATATTAAAAGTATAGAGGTGAGAAATAAATAGAGAGTAATACGGTATAGAACCTTATATTTAATCAGGTTAATATTTTATCGAAAAATAAAATTTAGAAAGTAAAAAGTAATGAAAGTGTAGTGACGAAAAAGAAAGAAGTGAAATGAGTGTGAAAGTAATAAGAAGGATAGGGGCATGGGTATTAATAGCGTGCGTGTGTATTATATTGATACCAAAAAGCGCATCTGCTCATGCGTATGTTGTGAAATCAAACCCTACGGAAAATGAAACGTTAAAGAAAGCACCATCTGTTGTGAAAATTGAATTCGATGAGGATATACAAGTTTCACGATTTAATACATTGTTTGTAAGAGATTCCTCAGGTAAAAGAGTAGATTTAAAAGATGCTCATATAGATAAAAGTAATAAAAAATTATTAGAAGCTGGGTTAAAAGAGAATCTCAAAAATGGTCTCTACTCTGTTCAGTGGAAAGCTATTTCAGCTGATGGACATCCAATTCAAGGAGTTATTCCATTCCGTATTGGGTCAGCAGAAGCGGGAACAGATGATATAAAAGTAGAAGAGATGGGCTATGTTCCCAAAATCGATATGATTGTGGAACGCGGAATTTTATATACAAGTTTCTCACTATTTTTAGGAGTTCTATTCTTTAATCTTATTATTTATAAAGGGAAGGGAATTGAAGTTCAATCAAGGAGTAAGAAAATAATATGGATATCATTATTTGGTATATTCATTAGTTTACTATTCAATTTACCATTGCAAGCGAAAATGAACGCTGATGTTTCATGGCTAGAAGCATTCGATCCTTTATTATTAAAAGAAACATTACAGTTATCTGTTTTTGGCTATGTATGGATCACTCAAATTGCTCTTATTAGTACGCTCATGATTGTTACATATTTTGCGATGAAACGTGAAAAGCTCTCGTCTTGTAAAGTATGGAGCATTCCACTTGTATTGTTCATTAGTTTACTTATAATGAAGGCCTTAAATAGTCACGCATATGGTTTAAAGTTTAAAGAAATTGCTATCGCTATGGATTTTCTACATTTATTTGCAGCTTCATTATGGATTGGTGGTCTATCATCGATTATTCTTCTTTTGCGTAAAGAGGATGCCAAGTGGACTATGTATTGGGATGCGATTAAGCGTTTTTCACCATGGGCAACAGGTGCTGTCATTGTGATATTAATAACAGGTCTTTTTAATAGTACATTTTTTATTCCAACGATCCATTCGCTATTTGATACGAAGTATGGATTAGCCTTATTAACTAAGATACTTTTATTCGTTTGCATGGGAATATTGGGGATTTTTCATTATGTGAAAGGGAGAATGAGAGCTCAGAAAAGGTTAGGAGCTTCAGTGAAAGTAGAGTTTATTGTTGGGATTATCGTTTTCATAATCGTAGCCTTTATGACAAACGTACAAACACCGCCGATGCCCCCTACTGGACCTTTTACAGAGAGTAAACAAGTAGATAATGGATATGAACTTACTTTACATGTAAGTCCTAATAAGGTAGGACAGAATACATTCCATATTAATGTAAAGGATGAGAATGGACAGCCTGTTACCGATATGGAACAAATCGTATTGACGACTCAATCATTAGATATGAATATGGGCAAAGGTTCATTTAAAGTTTCGGCAGTTTCACCGGGAGAATATGAAGCGGAAGGGATGTATATTAATATGACAGGAAACTGGAATATACATGTTCATGGATTAACAAAATCTCTTGATAGCTTCGATTTAGATTTTAAATTTATTGTAGGTGGCCGCTAGGGACTTCTTACTTATAGATAGTCAAAAAGGAGTTATAAGAAAATGAAACGTATAAAAAAATTAGGAACAACAATGATAGCAACTATAATTGCAATGGGGATTTTTTCGTTACCTGTTAGTGCTCATGTGACTGTGAAACCAGCAACTTCTGACGTTAGCTCTTGGGAGACTTACACAATAAAAGTGCCGGTTGAAAAAAATATGGCAACAACAAAAGTCACACTAAAAATACCGTCTGGAGTTGAGTTTCAACAGTATGAGCCAGTGCCAGGATGGAAAGTAGAAGAACAAAAAGACGCAGCTGGAAAAGTTAAAACTGTAATATGGGAAGCAACAGGAGAGGGGATTTTACCTGATCAGTTCCAGCGATTTACTTTTGTTGCTAAAAATCCAGATAAAGAACAAAAAATAGCTTGGGATGCATATCAACAATACAAAGATGGAGAAATTGTTGAATGGACAGGCGATGAGAAAGCTGAGAAGCCACATTCACTTACGACGATTACAAAAGGTACATCACTCACGGGAGAACATGGAGAAGTGTCTAGTGTGGAAAAGAATGAAGGTACAAGTAATATGCAAACAATAGCAATTGTCTTATCTATTTTAGCGATTGCATCATCGGTGGGTACGTGTATTTTTGTAGTACGTCGTAAAAAGTAAGATATAAGAAAGAGCCTACAAGCAGTAGGCTCTTTCTTATATCTATTTATTTCACTTCAACTTGCTGCCCTACAGTAAGTGTTTTCGGCTTTATATTTACAAAACAAATACTCACCACAATAAATAATAGTCCAATAAATAGGCTAATTGTAATGGCCTCATGTAAGAAAATTGAACTTACAATAATAGCGATAAGAGGGATAAGGAATGTATAAGCTCCAACTTTACTCGCTTCACCAGCTCCAACAAGTGTGAAGTAAGCAAGCCACCCCATTGCAATAACGAAGAATGAAATAAAGAGTAGTACACTTACAAAAGGTATACTCCAAGCGATGTTAGACCAACTTTCAAATTCTGAACCGAATCCGATTAAGCAAAATCCACCAATAATAAGTTGAAGTGTTACCATCCAAATGGCATTAACGCGGTGTCCAGTTTTCTTAATAAATACTGTGCCGAGTGCCCAGCCGATAGCGCATCCTAAAGCAAGTAGCACACCAATAATAGAAATATGTCCAGTTAAACTACTAGAGCTAATAACCCCTACACCAATAAATCCGAGAATAAGTCCGAAAACTTTCAAACCATACATTGATTCTTCAAGCCAAATCCATGAGAAAATGCCGAGTAAGACAGGTTGGAGAAATACGATTGCGGAGAAGAGTCCGGCGGGCATATACTGGAGTCCGACAGTTTGTAGTCCGTAAAATAAAATGATATTGAGTAAAGATGAAATAAAGTATAAATGCCAAGTTTCTTTTAAATTTAATTGTTTGTATTTCGGTAATGCGAAAATAAGTAGGATAAATCCTCCTATTAATGTTCTAATCCCTGCAAAGAGTACGGGTGGTGTGTAATGCAGAGCAAATTTAGATAACGGCCAATTAATTCCCCACATAAAAACGAGAAAAATAAGGATTATGGCCGTCTTAGTTCGAGAAAGCTGTGTCACTGTAAGACCTCCTTGTTGTTATTCATTTCACTATGATATGATATCGACTATGATAAATAAAATGAATCTTTTTTATAAGGAGTATAAGTGATTAGTTATGACCATTACACAACTTCAAGTTTTAATTAAAACGGTTGAATTAGGGAGTTTTACGAAGGCCGCCGGGGTGTTAAATATGACGCAACCAGCTGTAAGTCACGCGATTTCAAGTATTGAGTCAGAGTTAGGAGTTACTATACTTATACGTGATAAACGAAAAGGGTTAATCGTTACGGATGTTGGAAACAGAATTCTTGTACATATTAGAGAAATCTTGAATGGTGTTGAGAAGATTGAACAAGAAGTGGCGATGGAGAAAGGGCATGAAGTTGGAACGATTCGTATAGGAAGTTTTCCAAGTGCCTCGGCGTATTTCTTACCGAAAATGATTAATATCTTTCGTGAAAAGTATCCCAATTTACAATTAGTTCTTTGTGAGGGAGCGCTAAAAGAAGTTGAAGATTGGTTATTATCACGAGTTATCGATATTGGAATTGTCATTTTACCGAATAAAGATATGGAAATAGTCCCAGTAACGAAAGGGAAGATGGTTGTAGTTTTAAGGGACGATCATCCCCTTTGTAAGAAAAGTTCTATTACGATAAGTGATTTAGAGAACGAACCGATTATACTATTTAAAGGTGGATATGAACCGCCGATTATTGATATGTTCAAACAAGCAAACGTGCCACTTCGAGTTGAATATGCGGTTTCGACTGTAACAACATCTTTAAATATGATTCAAGAAGGATTAGGAATTGCAATATTAGCTGAATTATCTTTAACGAATTTACCAAAGAACGTGCAAACGCGAGAATTGGAGCCGCAAGTGTGGAGAGAAATTGCTTTAGCTGTTCCTTCATTAAAGGAAGCTTCACTTGCTGTTCAGTTATTTATTGAAGAATTTCAAGAGTTATTTGCAGAATAAGATAAGGTGTCTCATATATCGTAATGAGGCACTTTTTTTATTTGCTTAAAAAAATCTATAAAAAGGATTGACTTATCTTTTTGTTGTAACTATAATGATTACATCGAGGTGGTGATAACGATGAAAATTAGTAGCCGCTTTTCTATAGCTGTTCACATTTTATCTATTTTGAAAAACAATCCATCTTCAGTTTGTACGTCGGACTATATGGCCGAAAGTGTAAATACAAATCCGGTAGTAATTCGCAAAATAATGTCTTACTTGAAACAAGCTGGATTTGTTTACGTAAATCGTGGACCAGGTGGTGCGGGATTATTAAAGGATTTACATGAAATCACATTGTTAGATGTATATCACGCAGTGAATGTAGTAGAAGAAGACAAACTATTTCATATGCACGAGCAACCAAATCCAGATTGTCCAATTGGAGCAAATATTCAAGCTGTGTTAGAAGTTATTTTAATTCAAGCACAATCCGCGATGGAAGAAGTTTTGAGAAATATTACGATGGGACAGTTGTTTGAATCCTTGCAAGAGAAAATGAATTCTTGAAATAATATCTATATTTTTTTGTTATTATTGTAACTATATTGATTACAACTATAAAGGTAAGGTGTAAAGATATGACTGTAAAAATGAAAGTATACTCAGACTTTATATGCCCGTTTTGCTTTTTAGCAAAAGGTCCATTAGATGAAGTAGCGAAAGAGAAAGATGTAGAAATTGAATGGATGCCATTTGAATTGCGTCCAAGTCCATATTCTAAAATAGATCCTTGGAATGAGCCAGATAAATTAGGTTCATGGGATGCTTTCATACTTCCTACTGCAAAGAAATTAGGAATTGAAATGCGATTACCACGTGTTTCACCGCATCCATATACACATTTAGCTTTCGAAGGATGTCAATTTGCGAAAGAACGTGGACTTGGAAATGAGTATCATCACCGTGTATTCACAGCATTTTTCCAAGAAGAACAAAACATTGAGGATATTGATGTTTTAACGAAATTAGCGGTAGAAGTAGGGCTTCCTGAAGCTGAATTTAAAGATGCTTTAGTAACCCGTAAATATAAAGAAAAACATCAAGAAGCAATTCAACATGCATATGATGAAGCGAATATTATGGCTGTCCCAACTGTAATGATTGGAGATGAAGTCATTCAAGGGCTTGCTAGTAAAGAAACGTTACAAAGAGTAATTGATAAAGAAATCGAGAAGGATAAAACAAATTCATTTGAAGGCATGCAATGTAATACGGATGGCTATTGCTAATTCGTTTGTCATGGAGGAATCAAATTAATTTGTTTAAATAAATTATAAAACATACATTTGGAGGAATTAAAATGTCAGCAACTACAACAAATTTAAAAGAAGCAATCGTAAACCGCCGTTCAATTCGTAAAGTAACAAAAAGCGCTACAATAACAAAAGAAAAAATTGAAGAAGTTTTAAAAACAGCTTTACACGCACCAACTTCTTTCAATATGCAAAGTGGCCGTATGGTCGTATTAATGGATGGAGAGCATGAAAAGTTTTGGGATATCGTAAAAGAAACACTAAGAGCCCGCGTACCAGCAGAAAACTTTGAAGCAACAGTAGAAAGACTAAAAGGCTTCCATGCAGGTGTAGGAACAGTACTATTCTTTGAAGATCAAGCAACAGTAGAAAAAATGCAAGAAAATGCACCATTATATAAAGAGCAGTTCCCATTCTGGTCTCATCAAGGAAATGCAATGTTACAACATACGGTATGGATGCTATTATCTGCTGAAGGAATTGGAGCATCATTACAACATTACAATCCAATCGTAGATGCTGAAGTGAAAGAAACTTGGAACATTCCAGCAGAGTGGAGCTTAGTAGGACAAATGCCATTTGGTGAACCAAATGAACAACCAGGAGAAAGAACATTCTTACCTACTGAAGATGTAGTGAAATTTTATTAAGAAATACAATATAATGAGAAGGAAGCTGTGATTAGAAACAGCTTCCTTTTTTGTATTGGTGTTAATTTATGTGCATTTAGGGAAGGAATATAAGAAATAATCTAGTGAGAAGGGAAGTAGAAAAATGAATGATGATAAAAAATATACAGTGGTAGGTACTGATGTTGAGGAAGTAAAACGTTTAAATAAAAATTCAGGGTTAACCTATAATCAAGTGAAGGAATTGTTAGCGAAGCGAATGGAAAAAAAGCAATGATTTGATTGGAATAATTAATTGTATCATTTAGCATTTTGTCTAGAGAGAGTTAAGAAGATAACTCTCTTTTTTCAATATGAAAATTTACTAGTGAGCAACTTGTAGATTGGGGGGAACAACATAAAAAAATGGGTAAAGGTAACGTTGTCTATCGCAGGAGGGATTGTCCTATTGGCATGTGCCGGAGGATATTACGTATATAAAAATTATTTTCCAAAAGAAAAAAAGGATTCTTCCCAATTAGTAAGAAAGATTGTCTATAGAAGCTCATAAAATGTAATAGTATTACAATGAATAAGTGTGTGTTGTAATATATCCAATTCCATCCATTGAAGGGGGAGGTTAATTCTTAATGAATGAAGTGAAAAATTTCTTTCGAAGTAGAGGGTTTCAACGGTTTCTCGTTTTAATAATATTAGCACTTGTATTATATGGATTAAAAAGTATGATCAATTTAATCCTAATTACGTTTATACTGACATTTTTAATGGATCGGTTTCAACGCTTTATTTCAAAAAAATTGAAAGTGAATAGGAAGGTCGTTATTGCTTGTTTGTATATAATATTAGTGACATTTATTGTCACAACATTGTATAAGTATTTACCGGTACTAACGATACAAATTTCACAATTAATTTATCAATTTAAATTGTTTTTTCAACATCCACCTGATAATGAGATGATTAGATACGTACTTTCAGCAATTAATGAAATGGAAGTATCAAAATATATTGAACAAGGTGTGGATGTCATTTATCAATCAATAGCAAACATAGGAAAGGTAAGTTTGCAAATATTATTGTCTCTTATTTTAAGCTTATTTTTCTTATTAGAAAAAGAGCGAATTATTTCATTCACGTCCAAATTTAAAGATAGTAAATTAAAGATTTTTTATGAGGAGATTGCATATTTCGGCGAAAGATTTGCAAGATCGTTTGGAAAGGTGATTGAAGCACAGTTTTTAATTGCGGTTGTAAATGGTGTTCTCACTGTAATCGCACTTGTCATTTTAGGATTTCCGCAGCTTCTTGTATTAGCTGTCATGGTTTTTCTACTCGGTTTGATTCCAGTTGCTGGTGTTATTATTTCCTTGTTTCCACTTTGTATAATTGCCTATAACGTCGGTGGGGTTATGTATGTTGTATACATACTAGTATTCATTACAGTAATCCATGCTCTTGAAAGTTATTTTTTAAATCCAAAATTTATGTCTGCAAAAACGAATTTGCCTGTTTTTTATACATTTATGATTCTTATCTTTTCAGAGCATTTCCTCGGAATATGGGGGCTTATTATCGGGATTCCAATCTTTATCTTTTTATTAGATATACTTGACGTAACTAATGATGAACCGATTAAAGATAATAAATGATAGAAAATGTAACCGATGTTTTCTCTTGGTGAAAACATCGGTTATTTTTTCTTTGGAAATAGTGTTTTTAAGAATATTAAGGATGTTACAGCTAGTAAGGAGGGTTCCAATCGGCCAAGAATCATCCATGAAATCACTCCTTTCTGCCATGGAGAATAATAACGTTTATATTGAGGGGAAATAAAAAGCAATCCAATATAAGTTGGATTGCTTTTTTTACTAAATATTTGATTAAAGTACAGGAGCCAGTGTTTCTTTTAATACTTGAACAGAATGATCGAATTTTAATTCTTCTTCTTCACTTAATTCAACTTCTAAAATTTCACGAACACCGCCGCGGTTTAAGACAGCAGGTACGCCGATATAAACGTCTTGTTGGCCGTATTGACCTTCAAGATATGCTGATACAGTTAATACGCTGTTTTCATTGTTCAAGATTGCTTTCGTAACACGCAGCAGTGACATACCAATGCCGTAGTATGTAGCACCTTTTCGTTCAATAATGTGGTAAGCTGCGTCACGAACGTTTATAAAGATTTCATCTAAATCTTTTTGGTTATATGTGTTGTCTTTTTCAAGAAGTGTTTCTAGTTTTTGAATACCAACTGATACGTGACTCCAAACTGGAAGTTCTGTATCACCGTGCTCTCCAATAATATAAGCGTGAATGTTATGAGGGCCAATATCGAAGTACTCACCTAACATATAGCGGAAACGAGCAGAATCAAGTGTTGTACCAGAACCGATTACTCGTTCTTTCGGTAAACCAGATTCTTTCCAAGTTACGTAAGTTAAAATATCTACAGGGTTAGTTGCGATTAAGAATATGCCATCAAATCCGCTGTCCATAATGCTACGAACAATTTGTTTGAAGATTTTAGCGTTTTTCTCGACTAAATCTAAGCGTGTTTCACCTGGCTTTTGTGGTAATCCAGCTGTAATTACAACAAGATCTGCGTCTTTACAATCTTCATAACTACCTTTCCAAACTTTTGTTGGAGCTGGTGCGAAAGGTACGGCATGGCTTAAGTCCATTGCTTCTCCTTCTGCTTTTGCTTCATTTACATCAACTAAAACAAATTCTTCAGCGACAGCTTGGTTAATCATACAGTAAGCATAGCTACATCCTACTGCTCCTGTTCCTACTAATACAACACGGTTAATCCCTTTTTTCATTTCAAAATTCCTCGCTATTTCGTTAATTTTATTATGTAAGATAATACGTCTTACTTCTATAGTTTCGTATCTATTTTATTACATTTTATAAAAGATATTCAAGTAATTGAAAATATATCCGTCCAATTACTTGACCGAAACATAGGAACCCTGCTAAACGAATATAATTCAGTAAAATCCTTCATAAAAGGGGACTTGGCATGGGGAATCCATTATCGATGGAAAAAATGCTTCAAATTATCCATGAGGGGCTTGCCAAAACAAATAACCCCAAAAGGATTACAATTGCTGGTGCGGGGATATCTGGATTAGTTGCAGCATCTTTATTAAAAGAAGCTGGGCACGAGGTAACGATTATAGAAGCAAATAACAGAATAGGCGGCAGGGTGTATACAATTCGTAAGCCATTTAGCACAGGATTATATTTTAACGCAGGCCCTATGCGTATTCCGGAGACTCATGATTTAACTTTAGCTTACATTCGTAAATTTAAACTAAAGTTAAATCTTTTTATTAATAAAACTTCTTCAGATATAATCTATACGAATAATATTAGAACGAGATTGAATGTGTTTGAAAATGATCCAAGTGTACTCGGATATCCAGTTTTAAAAACAGAAAGAGGGAAAACGGCAGAAGAATTAATATTAGAGGTATTAGAACCGATACTTAATTATATTAAGAAAGATCCTAATAAAAACTGGATTATTGTTGAAAAAAAGTATAAAACATATTCACTCGGTTCTTTTTTAACCGAGTATTATTCTGATGGAGCAATAGATATGATCGGTGTACTTCTTGATATGGAAGCATATATGGGAATGTCTTTAATTGAAGTATTACGGGAAATGATTTTTTTTACTTCAACGACAAAATATTACGAGATAACGGGCGGGATGGATGCATTACCAAATTCATTTTTACAACAGCTAAAGGATAATATTTTCATGTCATATAAAGTAGAAAAAATAATACAAGAAGATAATAAAGTGATGATGCAAGTAAACCGTGAAAAAACGTTAGAGCGATTTATAATAACGGGTGATATTGCCATTGTCACAATTCCATTTTCAGCTTTGCGCTTTGTAGAAGTCCAGCCGTATCATTTATTCTCTTATTTTAAAAGGCGGGCAATTCGTGAATTGAATTATATTGCAGCGACTAAAATTGCGATAGAGTTCAAAAGTAGATTTTGGGAAAGAGCGGGGCAGTGTGGTGGGAAATCAATTACAGATTTACCTATACGCTTTACATATTATCCGAGTTATGGCATTCATACACCAGGGGCAGCTATCGTTTTAGCAAGTTATACGTGGGCAGATGAGGCGTTAACATGGGATAGTCTCTCGAATAGAGAACGTATTCGTTATGCATTAAAAAATTTAGCGCAAATATATGGTACCGTGGTTTATAGTGAGTTTGTAACAGGTACTTCTTTTAGTTGGAGTCAAAATCCGTATTCTTGCGGAGCATTTACAGCTTTTGAGCCAGGACAAGAGCTTGAACTGTTTCCATATATTACATCAACAGCTGGAAGAGTGCATTTTTCAGGAGAACATACGACGTTAACACATGGATGGATGCAAGGGGCAATCGAGTCCGGAATTAGAGTTGCTCATGAAGTGAATGAAAATGAAACGATAATCTAGCAGTTTTGTTTACAAATAGTTATTCTTTTAATAAAATGATAAATATAAATCGTAATAATTACGCTTTGAAGAAATTTGAAGTAGAGAAATGGATGGTCGGTCATATGAGTAAAGTAGAAATTCATATATTAGGTGGTTTTTTAGGTAGCGGGAAATCAACGTTGCTGCAAAATTTATTATTAGCAGAAAAGAAGAAAAATCGAAAAGTTGCTGTTTTAATGAATGAAATAGGTGAATACTCGGTAGATACAGATATTATTGGAAAAGAGAATGTGTTAAGAGAACTTCTAAAAGGATGTATTTGTTGTACGTTAAAAGAAGAGCTTGAAATACAATTACATTCACTATATCAACAAGAAAGACCGGATGTAATTTATATAGAAACAACAGGCGTCGCACATCCAATTGAGGTGTTAGATGCATGTGTATCACCAATTCTAGCACCTTTCCTTGAAGTGAAATCTATAGTAGTCGTATTAGATGCAGTGAGATGGTTAAATCGAAGTGTATTAAGTGCAAATGTACAACAGCTATTACATGAGCAATTGAAATATGGAAGCCATATTCTCATTAATAAATCAGATTTATTAACAGAAGAAGATAAGAACAAAGTATTTGAAGACGTAAAAGCAATCAATAATCATGCGAAATTGTATGAAACAAAGTATTGCAATATATCTTTGAATGATATAGAAGAAGCTGAATTTGGAAGTAATGAAGAGCATGAAACATTACATGTAAACCAGCATTTGCATATACAAACGATGACATATCAATTTACGAAATCAATCGATCAAGATAAATTATATGAATGGCTTTCAAATTTACCTGATGGCATTTATCGTGTGAAAGGTTTCGTGAAATTCCATGGGGATAAGTACCCACACTTATTACAATATTCATTTGGGGTACCAACTTTATTAGAACAGGATTTCGGTTTCCCGACAAACTTGGTGATAATAGGGGAAGGGCTAGATAAGAAACAATTGGTTGAAGGGTTAGAGAAAGTAGAAAATAAATAAGTAGTTGATCTATCAATGTTTTTATGTAAGCTGCAAATAGTTGACTTAAGGAATTAAGTTAATTATTTGTAGCTTTTTTCGTGATGATTACTGTAATGAAACAGTAATTTCATTTGAACAACAGAATATATATTGATTGTATGTCCGTTTCCATTTAATAGGAAGGTGATCATAGATTTATGCCGAATGTAGAGGTTACTACAAGAGTTTTCCATTATCAATTTTAAAGTCATGATTACGGACAGGGGAATTTGGCGTGTTTGATTCTAACAGAAAGTAAAGTATGGGGAGGATCACAATGTCGATGAAAAAACGTAAATGGCTAAGAACGGTGGTTACTGGTTGTGTTTTAGGGGCGCTATTAGTAACAGCAGCTTGTTCAGGGAAGAAAACAAGTACAGAAGATGAAAAAACGATTAAGGTAGGGGTTCTTGCTTCATTAACAGGTCCGCTAGAATCGTATGGAAAACAAACGGTAAATGGATTTGAATTAGGGTTAGACTATGCAACTGGTGGAACAGGGAAAGTGGAAGGGAAGAAGATTAAGTTTGTCGTAGAAGATACGGAGACGAAAGCTGATGTAGCGGTTAAGAAGGCTACAAAATTATTAGAAGAAGAGAAAGTTGATTTTTTAGTCGGATCATCTAGTTCAAGTCATACATTAGCAGTTTTACCACTAGCTGAAGAGTATAAAAAGATTATGGTTGTAGAACCGGCAGTTGCGGATAGTATTACCGGGAAGAACTGGAATAAATATATTTTTAGAACAGGAAGAAGCTCTTCACAAGATGCGATTGCAGGGGCTGCCTCAATTGCTAAAAAAGATGTAAAGATTGCGACGTTTGCTCCAGATAATGCTTTCGGTCGTGAAGGAATTGCTGCATTTAAAGCTGGTGCGAAGAAATTAGGTGCGAATATTGTAAACGAGCAATATGCTGATACAAATTCAACTGACTTCACTGCAAATATTCAAAATATTATAAGCTCAAAACCAGATTATTTATTTATCGTTTGGGCAGGTGCGAATTCTCCATGGAAACAGTTGAAAGATATGAATGTGGAAGCACAAGGCACTAAAATTTCTACTGGTGCACCTGATATACCAGCATTAAAAACGATGGATGCGTTAGTAGGAATGCAAGGATTTTCTGTATATTATCACACACTTCCTAAAAATAAGGTGAATGATTGGTTAGTAGAAGAACATAAAAAACGTTTTAATGGTGCTGTTCCAGATTTATTTACAGCGGGAGGGATGTCAGCGGCGATTTCTATCGTCGAAGCTTTAAAGAAAACGAAGGGCGATACGGATGTAGATACACTTATTAAGAAAATGGAAGGAATGGAATTTGAGACACCAAAAGGCAAGATGAAATTTAGAGAGAAAGATCATCAAGCATTACAAACTCTGTATTCTATAACGTTGAAAAAGCAAGAGGGTGTTGATTATCCTGTACCAGTGCTAGAGAGAGAATTAACGATGAAAGAAACAGAACCATCAGTTCAAAATAAATAAACTGAATTTTCAATTCAATTTGTATAAAGAGGGAATTCCCTCTTTATACTCATTTCTTTTAAAAGTTTAAACATAATCGCTTTTAGGGGAGGAATCTTGTGACACATTTGTTAGAGACGAAAAATCTTAGTGTATCTTTTGGTGAGCATCATGTTATTAAGGATGTTAATTTAACGGTACAAAAAGGAAAGCTCATTTCAATTATTGGGCCGAATGGTGCTGGAAAGACCACTTTATTCAATTTATTAAGTGGGCAAATTTCTCCGACGAAAGGTGAAGTTTATTTTAAAGGGCAGGATATTACAAAGCTATCAATTTCAGATCGAACGCGCTTAGGAATTGGTCGTTCTTTTCAACTGACGAATATTTTTCCAGAGCTAACAGTGCTTGAAAATGTGCGTTTAAGTGTTCAATCATTCGTTCAAGATTATTACAGTTTCTTTCCGAATTCAGCCAAGTTAAAGCAGCAAACTGGAGAGGCGAGACGTCTTTTAAAAACAGTACTACTTCACGAGAAAGGGGACGTATTGGCAAAAGATTTAGCTCACGGGGAAAAAAGAAAGTTAGAGCTGGCTATGTTGTTAGCATTAAAGACAGATGTATTACTACTTGATGAGCCGACGGCAGGTATTTCAGTTGAGGAAGTTCCGGCTATATTACAAGTAATCGAAAATATTAAAAAGAATCCAGAGAGCACAATTGTACTTATTGAACACAAAATGGATATGGTGCTAGGTTTATCAGATCATCTTATCGTTTTATTTCATGGTGAGTTATTGGCTGAAGGATTACCGGAAGAGATGATGAAAGATGAACGTGTACAAAGTGCTTATTTAGGGGGATTATACAGTGGCACTATTACAAGTGAATAATATTGAGACGTATTTAGATCAGTTTCATATTTTACAAGGAGTATCCCTCTCGGTTGAGAAAGGGACGATTACTGTATTGTTTGGAAGAAATGGAGCTGGAAAAACAACAACATTGCGCTCAGTTATGGGATTTCACCGGATAGCAAATGGAGAAGTTTATTATGATAGTACAAAAGTAAATGGACTATCTACACATTTAATTTCAAGAAAAGGTATAGGCTATGTGCCGGAAAATCAAGGGATTTTTCATGATTTAACGGTAGAAGAGACATTCGTACTTGCTAAGGGGAAAAACGGGGAAGAAGCGGAAGAGAAGCTAGAATGGATGCTTGAACTTTTTCCAGACTTAAAGCAATTTTGGTATAAAAAAAGCGGACTTTTAAGCGGGGGACAAAAACAAATGCTGGCGATTTCAAGAGCATTTATCAATAGTGATGGGCTATTGCTTATTGATGAGCCGAGTAAAGGGCTGTCTCCAATTATGATAGAAAAATTAATGGTAGCAATTTTGAAAATGAAGGAGAAAACGACTGTTTTACTTGTTGAACAAAATTTCATGATGGCTAGTCAAATCGGTGATTACTTCTACATTATGGATAATGGGCACATTGTGCATAACGGTTTCATGGAGGAACTGCGAGAGGATAAGGAAACATGTCATAAATATTTAGGTATTTCTTAACATTGATACGGGGGGATAGAACGTGGATGTGCTAATTAACTTATTTGTAAACGGCGTTTCGACAGGGATGCTTATTTTTTTATTAGCGTCTGGTCTATCACTTATTTTCGGTTTAATGAGCGTACTGAATTTTGCACATGGCGGTTTATTTGCATGGGGAGCATTTACAGGCGTTTGGTTATTCAATATGACAGGGAGTTATTTATTAGCGCTAATTGGAGCAGTCGCTATGGGGATGTTTCTCGGTTTCATTTTAGAAAGATTTCTTATCAGGCCAGTGTATGGAAACCATGTTCGGCAGCTTCTCGTTACGCTCGGAGGAATGCTCGTTCTTAGCGAGTGCATCAAAATATTTTGGGGACCAAATCCCATTGGGGCAAAATTACCGTTATGGTTACAAGGAAGTTTTACATTTGGAGGCGTTATACTAATTAAATATCGCCTATTCGTCATTTTAGTTGGGATACTAATTTACATTACTTTACTATTACTGCTGAAAAAAACAAAGATAGGACTAATGATTCGCGCTGGTGTAATGGATAAAGAGATGGTTCAGGCCCTTGGTATTAACGTAAAAGCGATATTCTCGTTTGTCTTTTTATTAGGAGCGGGGATGGCTGCGTTAGGTGGTTTCCTACTTGCACCATATTCAGGCGTTATTTTCGCTGAGATGGGCATGCAGTACGCAATTTTAGCTTTTATAGTAGTTATCATTGGAGGATTAGGTAGTGTACAAGGTTCGGCGATAGCTTCTTTAATCGTCGGTTTAGCCGGAGCTTTTACAGCGTATTTTATGCCAGATTTATCGCTTGCAATCAATATGTTAATGTTACTATTTTTCTTGATAGTGAAGCCAACGGGGCTCGTTGGTGAAAAGGGGTGAAATGGTGAACAGCACATCGGATCGAATCAAAGTATACTTTGGATTATTTATGTTCATTTGTTTAAGTGTATTTCCGTTCGTAAATGATTCACGGAGCTTGTTAATTTTGTTCACTCAAATCTTCATCTTTGCTATTTTCGCTATGAGTTTTGATGTTCTGCTTGGATATACAGGTATTGTTTCATTTGGTCATTGCATGTTCTTTGGTATAGGAGCATATGGGGTAGCACTATTATTTGATCGGCAAGGGGTATCGATAACGAACTTTTTTATAGGAATAGCGGCCGCTGTAATTATTTCAGCTATTGTAAGCTATATAATCGGTTTGCTTTCGTTACGTTTGAAAAGTCATTTTTATGCAATGTTAACGCTCGCTATTTCCCAATTGTTTTTTGTACTTGCTGAAAAATGGCGTTCACTGACTCATGGAGGAGATGGATTTACATTTGGTGTACCAGATATATTCCGTGATCGTTTTACGTATTATTACGTAACACTTATATGTTTAATTGCTATATTTATTTTGTTACGATTGTTCACAAAATCTTCTATTGGAAAAGTATTAAAGGCAATTTCACAAAATGAACAACGTGTTGAAGCACTTGGGTATAAAGTTCTTCATTATAAAATTATCGCGAGTGTAGTGGCAGGGATAGTAGCTGCGATTAGCGGAGGATTATTCGTTATCACATTGCGTTTTGTAAATACGACGGTATTTTCAATTGATATGACGCTAAATGCATTATTGATGACAATGATCGGAGGAGTTGGAACGTTAATCGGAGCCATTGCTGGAGCTGGGATTATTGAATCACTGAAATATTATTTATCAGAACTAGCGACTGAGTATCCGATTTTTGAACGATGGACGATTATTCTTGGCTTGTTGTATATTATCGTGCTTCTAGTTTTTCCGAAAGGATTAGTTGGAACGTTTAAGAAGTTGAAGAATTTAAAAAGAAATAAGAAGGAGAAAAGCACCGGGGTGGAGCAGAACGTGTAAAGTCTAATGAAATGTATGGATAATGAGGCAAGTCTCCAAGATGAAAAGGGATGTCCTAGTAGTTGAACTTTTTAACTAGGTAACATCTCTTTTTATTTTGTTGAGCTGTACGATAGTAAATGAAATTATATCGGCGATTTTTCGAATATATCGACCGCAACTCGAAATATATCAGCGATTCGACAAGGAATATCGATTTGCCGAAAAAATATAACAAGTATAACGGCCTTATTTGTTAAAAAGTTCACCTGGAATCTCTTTTTCTAAGTCTTGAGCTGTAAAGAAGTTAATAGATAATTTTTCAATCGCCACATCTTCAATTGGTGCTAATTTATCATTTTTAATCGGTAAAAAAGCTATACCATTTCCTTCAGCAATAAATTCTTCAATAAGTGAATAAGAATCTAACTGTTGAAGTTGACGCTGAGATAGATTGTTTTCTTTTAGAAATTGTATTGTCCGATTTCTAAAGGGGCACTTCGTATCGTTACTAACGAAAAATAGTTCCTTTGAATAGTCGACTTTACACTTTTCTTTTGCTTTTAATAAGCCAATAGAAATTGTTGTACTGAATACTTTGTTAAAGGTTGAATCTAGATTATCCTCATAAGTTATGACCATATCAACTTTGTGTAACAGTTTTTGGAGATGGCTACTACTTTCTATATATACTTGATAATTTCTGAAATTTTCTTTAATACGTACACTCAAATAACTAGCTAAAATAGATTGTGACGTCGCTATTCGGTAAGAAGTGTTCGTTTTAATTTCATTTTTAGCTTCCTCTAATAAATTCAATATTTTATTCGTATAATCTAACAAAATGTCACCTGAAGGTAGCAGTGAAACCCCCTTGTTATCTCTATGTAGTAAAGGTGTTTCTAATTCTTGTTCTAATTTTTTGATTCGCTCAGTTACATTTGGTTGCACATAACCTAACTCTTTAGCAGCTTTACTAATAGAGCCTTCATTAGCTACAGTCTTAAATATGATAAGATCATTTATTTCCATTCATTTCAACCCCTCATTTGGTATCATTATAAATGATACCAAGCATAATTTATACCTATTTTACACCGATCCAACATCGATTTATCATTATGTATATAATATCGAAAGTGAGTGATAAACATGATTGGGATGCAATATAAGGTCATTTTGCCAAAAGATTATGATATGGGGATAATTAGACAAAGGGTAAAAAATAATGGGTATAAAACAGACGATTTTCAAGACCTAAATTTTAAAGCATATTTAATTACTGAAGCAGGGGGAAATGAAAATTTATTTAATTGTTACGCTCCATTATATATATGGAATAACCATGAAGGGATGAATAGATTTATCTTTGATGGTTATTACGACAATATTTTAGACTCATTTGGATGGCAACAAATTAATATTGGTGTTCCTTTAGTTGTTAATCTAAGTGATGATTTTAAGAAGAGTAGATATGTTGTTGAATATGCAGGAAGTATCTCTCAAAGTAAATCATTGATTGGAATTCAATTAAACACAATGAACCAAAATGTACAAAACACAGAAAAGTGTTTAGGAAGTATAGTAGTTTATAATCCAGATAAATGGGGGTATAGTCAATTTAGTTTTTATGAAGAGAAGCCTGAAATTAATGCAATGAACGGCATTACAATTTATGAGATTTTACACATTTCACGATAAAATTTGCTTGAATGCCAAAATAAAAAAAGGAATGAGAATATATGCCTTTTGTGAACGTTTATTATCCTGAAAATATATTAAATAAAGAAGTGTTGAAAAAGATAAGTGAATGTATTCACCTTTCATTAATTGACTATTTTAATATTCCTGAAAATGATTATTTTCAAATGTTTTTACCTTATCAACCGAACCAATTTTTTTATAATCCATATTATTTGCTAGAACGAAAAGAAAAGAGAACAGAAAACATAATTCATGTTTCTATTACATGTGGACCAGGAAGAACGATAAAGCAGAAAAGGGAGTTGTACCAATCGATATCCTTTAAAATTTCTGAGTGTTCAAACATAAAGGGTGCTGATATTTTTATTACACTAAATGAGACAGCTGCTGAAAACTGGTCATTTGGTCAAGGAGTGGCACAACTGGTGAAAATGAAGGGGGAGTAAAATGATGAATGAACCAATTGAATTTTATATTCAAAAGAAAATGAGAGAAATGGCGCCTACATTTGTTCATTATAGTGAAGAGATATTGTTTGAAGAAGTGTGGCGGGATGCCACTTTAACATTAAGAGAAAGAAGTTTATGTACAGTGTCGGCACTGATTAGCCTTGGTAATACAGAACAATTACCATTTCATTTGCGGATAGCTAAACAACATGGGATTGCGGAAAATGAAATGATTGCGTTAATAACACATATGGCTTTTTACGTTGGTTGGCCAAAAGCTGTGGCAGCTTTAAATATAGCAATGAATGAAATTAAAAGTTAAAAATAATTATATATTGCTGTTGATATTTAAATCTTTATACTTGCTTTTTTATCAATTGAGTAGTAAAGTGATAATGAGATGAACGATAGGAAGTGATAAAACATGCGTGAAAATACGATAGGATCGTTAATCTGGTTACGTTTAATACGATTTACGAACCAAAGTAATCAGATGTCAAATGAGTTTTTGAAACGTTTTGATTTGACGACAGCTCAATTTGATGTACTTATGCAAATACGGATTTATCAACCACTTACACAAATGGAGTTAGCGGAGAAAGTTACAGTTACACAAGGTGGTATTTCTCGAATGTTAACACGCCTTGAAAAAGAAGGATATATTGTACGAAAACAAGAATGGAAAACGAAAACGATTAGCCTTACTGATAAGGGTGAAGCGGTATTAGAAAGAGCACTACCAGAGCAACTTGCATTTCAATCGTCATTTTTTGATGATGTATTAAATGAAGAAGAACAGAAAATACTATACGAGTTAATGACAAAAGTTCATAAGCATAGTGAAAAAAAAGAATTACCACACGAGTAATTTTTTTTACACTATCAATTGACTAATCAAGTGATAGTTAGGGGAGGAAATATTATGTATACAATTCCAGGACATCACCACATTTCAATGGTGACAAAAAATGCACAAACGAATAATGACTTTTATCAAAATGTATTAGGACTACGCCGGGTGAAAAAGACGGTCAATCAAGATAATCCTTTTATGTATCATTTGTTTTATGGTGATTTAACAGGCAGTGCAGGAACTGAATTATCATTTTTTGAAATGCTGAATGTAGGCAGAACAGTTCGTGGTACAAATGCGATCACACAAATAGGTTTACTCGTACCTTCGTCAGAGAGTCTTACATTTTGGAAGAAACGTTTTGAATCATTGCAAGTGACTCATGGAGAAATTACAACATACGCGGGTCGTGATGCTCTGCACTTTGAAGATCCGGACGGTTTACGGTTAGTGCTACTAAATAATAAAAGTGAAGAAGTGCCTGAATATTGGACTGCATGGGATGATTCTTCTGTAGAGAAAAATCATCGTATTTTAGGTATGGGAACAG
Source organism: Bacillus cereus group sp. MYBK30-2 (assembly GCF_051915945.1). NCBI lineage: Bacteria > Bacillati > Bacillota > Bacilli > Caryophanales > Bacillaceae > Bacillus > Bacillus cereus group sp. MYBK30-2. The sequence continues at coordinate 1,110,097 of NZ_JBQAFR010000001.1, read as the reverse complement.
TTGAAATGACAGTGCGCAGTTTAAATAAATTATCAAAAACACTAACAGATTTGTTTGGTTATAAAGAAGTATCTCGTTCAGACGATGAGGGGATTTATCAATCTATCGCTGGCCAATCTTTTGGAGAAATTTTGGTGAAACAGCAAGAGGGAGAGAGCGAAAGACCTGGCAAAGGAAGTATTCATCATTTAGCTATTCGTGTGAAAAATGATGAAGAACTGAGTTATTGGAATGAAGCAGTGAAAGATAAAGGGTTTCAATCAACAGGGATTATCGATCGTTTTTATTTTAAAAGCTTATATTTCCGTGAATCAAATGGAATTTTATTTGAGATTGCGACGGATGGACCAGGATTTACTGTAGATTCAGCAGTTGAAGAATTAGGAAAAGGGCTTGATTTACCACCATTTTTAGAAGAGAGAAGAAAAGAAATAGAAGAGAAGTTAGCACCACTTAATTAAAAGGGAGAGAGCAACTATGGAAAAATATCGAATTGATACAAGTAAAGGAATTGAATTTGGACTATATTCAATTGGGGATCATATTTTAAATCCGCACAATGGTTCGAAAGTTAGTGCGGAAAAGCGAATCCATGAATTAATTGAAACAAGTAAATTGGCGGATGAAGCAGGACTTGATGTGTTTGCTATCGGTGAAAGTCATCAAGCACATTTTACAACGCAGGCTCATACAGTTATTTTAGGGGCTATTGCACAAGCTACGAAAAACATTAAGATTGCGAGTTCTGCGACAGTATTAAGTACGTCAGATCCGGTGCGTGTATATGAAGACTTTGCCACAATTGATTTAATTTCTAATGGTCGTGCTGAAATCGTTGCTGGTCGTGGATCTCGTATTGGAGGATATAGTTTACTTGGTTACGATGTAAATGATTATGAAGAATTATTTGAAGAGAAGATGGATCTTTTATTAAAAATAAATAAAGAAGAAAGTGTAACATGGAAGGGGCAGTTTAGAACGCCACTTGAGCATGCGGTAATTATACCGAGAGCTAAAAATAACAATATGCCAATTTGGCGTGCTGTTGGGGGACCACCTGCTAGTGCAATTAAGGCAGGACACGCGGGTGTACCAATGATGCTTACGACACTTGGTGGTCCAGCAGTTAATTTTAAAGTTTCAATTGATGCATATCGTGAAGCTGCTGAAAAAAGTGGTTTTGATCCAGCAACATTGCCAATTGCGACTACAAGTTTATTTTATACAGCAGAAAATTCACAAGATGCCCTTAGTGAATATTATCCTCATATTAATGCTGGTATGCTTGCACTACGTGGTGGCGGGTATCCAAAACAACAATTTACAAATGCAGTAGATTACCGTGACGCGTTAATGATAGGTAGCCCGCAACAAATAATTGAAAAAATGCTTTACCAATATGAATTATTTGGACAGCAACGTTTTATGGCACAAATTGATTTTGGCGGTGTACCATTTGATAAGATTGAGAAAAACATTGAATTGATTGCTACTGAAATTATGCCGGCTGTTAGAAGATATACAACGAAATAATGATAAAAGTACCGAGAATATAATCTATTCTCGGTACTTTTTTATATTTATCCCGTTATTTAGTGGCCACCCGATTGGCGTGAGCTAATATTCAATGCGGGATGGATAAATTCAAACTGAATACAATTTGAAAAAATGACAAAAAAACGAACTTTTTGTCTAGGGAAAGGGAAGTTTTTTTCTATTTGTGAATAACAATATTATTCGTTTGAATTTTGGAAATGCATTTTTCTCTTGACAAAAATCAAGTGTTTTTCGAGAGTGGTTTCGAGGACATTTTTTCATGAGAAAGTCAAGTGTACGAAGAGAAAAACGTAATTTCTATTGATAAATGAGTTTGTTTTATGTTTAAAAAATACGTTTTTATAATATGAAAAATCTAATTCAAAAAAATTACAAATGACATATTTCAGACAAAATGATGTCAATAATACGTCAAAAATCAGCTGAATTTATTATGTGAGTATATTATACAATTCGATTAACGAATAAAACACTACAGAAATAGTGAAAAGATAAATCGTGTAAAAAAGTTCTTTTGTAATTATCGAAAAAACTGACAATTTATATTTTCAAAAAGTACATAAACGAATTTATCTTTTGTATTTCCAAATGATTGGATTGTTCATTATGAAGTGAATTCATACAATTCAATCGATATTACGATATAAAAATTATGAAGGAAGTGAGTTTAGCATGGATACGCTCGAATTGGCACGAATACAATTTGCATCTACAACGATTTTCCATTACTTTTTCGTTCCGCTATCTATTGGCTTAGCTTTTATCATCGCGTTAATGCAAACGTTGTATGTGGTAAAGGGACAAGAAGTTTATAAGAAGATGACAAAGTTTTGGACACAAATATTCCTTGTTAACTTCGCAGTAGGAGTTGTAACAGGTATTTTACAAGAATTTCAGTTTGGTATGAACTGGTCAACGTATTCACGTTTTGTTGGTGATGTTTTCGGACCATCACTTGCAATTGAAGGTTTATTAGCATTTTTCATTGAGTCTACATTCCTAGGTTTATGGGTATTCGGTGAGGATAAACTTCCTAAGCGAATTCACCTTTTATGTATTTGGCTCCTTTCAATTGGAACAATGTTATCAGCATTTTGGATTTTAACTGCAAATGCATTTATGCAAGCTCCTGTAGGATATGAAATGGCAGCAGATGGGCGTGCACAAATGAATGATTTCTTGGCAATTATTCAAAATCCACAATTATGGGTGCAATTCCCACATACAATTACAGCGGCACTTGCAACAGGCGCATTCTTTATTGCTGGTGTCAGTGCATGGAAAATTACAAAACAACAAGAGACTGAAGTGTTTAAGAAGTCTTTCCGAGTTTCTATCGTTGTTGGAACGATTTCAACAGCATTGGTATTATTCTTCGGTCATGCACAAGCGCAAAATTTAATTAAGACACATCCGATGAAAATGGCTGCAGCTGAAGCATTATGGAATACGAGTGAGGACCCAGCACCATTTACAGTATTTGCGAAAATTGATACAGAGAAGAAAGAAAATTCGTTTGAAATTCAAATTCCTTACATGCTAAGTCTATTGTCATACGATAAATTTAGTGGTCAAGTAGAAGGAATGAATCAAATTCAAAAGCAATATGAAGAAAAATATGGACCTGGAGATTATATTCCACCAGTACACACAATGTTTTGGAGTTTTAGAGCGATGGTAATGAGTGGAACGTTCATGTTGCTTCTTGGAGCATACGGATGGTTTTTATCAAGAAAAGATCGCTTAACTGAAAAACCTTGGTATTTAAAAATAATGGTATATGCAATTGCACTACCGTTTATCGGTAATACAGTAGGGTGGATTATGACTGAAATGGGACGTCAACCTTGGGTTGTCTTCGGTGTTATGAAAACAAAAGATGCTGTATCTCCAAACGTTACATTTGGAGAAGTATTATTCTCTCTTATTTCATTCACATCACTATATTTAATTATCGGAGGAATTACTATTTACTTATTCGTTCGTATCATTAAAGGTCATGCGAATAAGAAAGCGAAAAAGGATTATCAAAGCCATGATCCATTTGATAAGGAGGAAGATTATGTTATCTCTTAATGAATTGTGGTTTGTAGTTATCTCAATCTTATTTGTAGGCTTCTTTGTACTTGAAGGTTTCGATTTCGGTGTAGGTATAGTTTCAAGGTTTTTAGGAAAGAACGATTTAGAAAAAAGAATTTACTTAAATACAATTGGGCCATTTTGGCACGCGAATGAAGTGTGGCTTGTTTGTGCTGGTGGCGCTATGTTCGCGGCATTCCCGCACTGGTATGCAACTCTATTTAGTGGGTTTTACATTCCTTTTGTATTTATGCTTTTAGCTTTAATTATAAGAGGTGTTTCCTTTAAATTCCGTGCGAAAATCGAGAATCATAAATGGAAAGGTTTTTGGGATTGGGGCATGTTTATTGGAAGTCTGCTACCGCCTATCCTTTGGGGAGTTGCAATTGCAAACTTTATGGTAGGTGTACCAATTGATGAAAGTAAAAATGTTGTAGGTGGATTCATGAAGTTACTTCATCCATTTGCGTTACTTGGAGGAGTAATGTTCCTTCTTCTATGTATTGTTCATGGTTTGCAATTTCTTACTATACGCACAACAGGGAAACTGCGAGAACGTGCACGTATTGCCGCAACAAAAATCGCACCTATTGCATTAATAATTCTTCTAGTTTTTGCAGGTGTAGGGTTATGGAAAACAGATATTTTCGTTGCACATGGTTCAGAATGGATAATGGTTCCGATTGGAGCTTTCGTAGCGTTATTTGTATCTGCGTTATTAAATAAAAGAAGAAGAGATGGTTGGGCTTTCTTTATGACGAGTTTAACAATCATTTTATTAAGCGCGAGTGTGTTTATCGGCATGTTCCCGCGTGTCATGATTAGTTCATTAGGAGCGGCGAATGATTTGACAATTTATAATGCGGCATCAGGGCCTTACGCATTAAAATTAATGAGTTATTTTGCACTTGCTATTTTACCGTTTGTTATTGGTAGTCAAATATGGAGTTTCTATGTATTTAGACAACCTGTTAAGTCAGAAAAAGATTTGGAGTACTAATGAAAAGAAAAAGAGGACTTCCATCGTATCCTGGTAGCCGAGTTTTATATGTAGCATTAAGTTTTATTAGTGTTTTAGAGGCGTGTAGTATTATTGCACAGACAGTCTTTTTAGCACGAGCGATTACCTTTTTATTTAATGGAGAAACAGTGCAAGCTGTACTAAATGAAGTTGTTTATTTTGGAATCACGTTTGCAGCTCGTCAAATATTAGTGCGAACATCACAAATATTGGTTGAGCGTTTCGCTGAAAAAACGGGATTGGCATTACGTAAACAGTTAATAGAAGCATATTTTACATTAGGACCGAGATTTGTCCAAACGAACGGGACCGGTCATCTGGTTACCTTATCGATTGAAGGGATAGAGAAATTCAAAACATATATTGAATTAACGATCCCTCGAATGATTCGAAGTTGTATCGTTCCGGCGCTTGTTGTTTTATATGTTTTTACACTAGATATAGAGTCTGGAATCATTTTAGTTGTAACGATTCCGATCGTTATTATATTTATGATTCTATTAGGATTAGCAGCGCAGAAAATGGCTGATAACCAATATGATACGTATCGTGTTCTTTCAAATCACTTTGTAGATACACTAAAAGGATTAGAAACATTAAAGTATTTAGGGAAAAGTCAGGAGCATGAAGGCAAAATTGAAAAAGTAAGTAAAAGATATAGAAAAGCAACACTTCGCACTTTGCGAGTTGCTTTTCTTTCTTCTTTTGCACTAGATTTCTTTACGAGTTTATCAATTGCCTTTGTAGCAGTAGGTTTAGGTATTCGTTTAATAGACGGAACGATTCTTTTATTGCCGGCTCTTACTATTCTAATTTTAGCTCCCGAATATTTTTTACCAATTAAGCAAGTTGGAGCGAACTATCATGCTACATTAGATGGACAAATTGCAATGGAGCAAATTGAAGAGATCGTAAAACAACAAAAAGCTAGGGGATCGAAAGAATCAAATGTAGATATAGCGTGGAATTCTTTGAGCAGCATGAAATTACAAAATATAAAAGTTAATAATGAAGAATCTGAAAAGGTCATATTAGAAGAGGTTCATTTCAATTGGAAAGGGAACGGTGCGATTGGCATTATTGGCGAAAGTGGAGCAGGGAAATCAACGTTAATAGATGTGTTAGCAGGATTCTTACATCCGTCCGATGGAAATATGATTATAAATGGTGTGGAAATTGATACATCTACTCGTGATAGTTGGCAAAAAAACATTGCTTATATTCCGCAACAACCTTATATTTTTCCACTTTCATTAAAAGATAATATTTGTTTCTATGAAACAAATATTACTGATGAAGAAGTTGAGAGAGTTATAGATGAGGTAGGTCTTCGTTCACTTGTTGCATCGCTTCCGAATGGGATGCACGAAAGAATTGGAGAAGGTGGGCGTATGCTAAGTGGTGGACAGGAACAACGTGTTGCGATGGCACGTGCACTTTTGAGTAATAAACCAATCATTTTATTAGATGAGCCTACGGCACATCTTGATATTGAAACTGAATGTGAAATAAAACAAGCGATGTTACGTCTGTTTAAAGGTAAGTTAGTATTTCTTGCAACACATCGTTTGCATTGGATGAAACAGATGGATCATATTGTTATTTTAAATAAAGGCAAGATAATAGAAAGTGGAACATATGAAGAGCTTTTAGATAAAGAGTCATTACATTTTCATGGGAAAGGGAGGGGAGAGAGATGAGTAACTGGATTAGACCTTATATAAAGCAAAATAAAGGTAGGATGACTTTGACTATTTTCCTCGGGCTTCTCGGAGTTAGTTCAGGTGCGATGTTACTTTTCATTTCAGGTTATTTAATTTCTAAATCTGCTCTCAGACCAGAAAATGTAATGGCTGTATATGTTCCAATCGTTGCAACGCGTGCGTTTAGTATAGGGCAAGCTGTCTTTCATTATGTTGAGCGTTTAGTTGGGCATGATGTCGTCCTTCGTATATTAGAAAAAATGAGGACAAAACTATATAAAATTGTAGAACCGCAGGCGTTATTTTTTCGCTCGCGATTTCAAACTGGTGATGTATTAGGTGTATTGTCTGAGGATATAGAGCATTTACAAAACCTATATTTGCGTACGATATTCCCTAGTATATTAGCACTAGTTGTATATAGCATCTTCGTTCTTGTTATCGGTGCATTTGACGTAGTATTTGCACTTATCGCAGGGTGTATGTTAGCTGTTATCGTTTTTCTTATTCCGTTCGTATCGCTACTCTTGATGAAACGACATCATGTTACTTTGAAACGAGGAAGAAATCGTTTGTATCAGCAACTGACAGATGCTGTATTTGGGTTATCTGATTGGCAGGCAAGTGGTAGAAAAGATGAATTTATTAATGAGTATGTAGCGCAAAATGCTCAGTTGTTAAAGATAGAGAAAAGAGTGAAACGCTGGTACCATATTCGAGACAGTATCATTCATTTAATAGTAGGTATTGTCGTCATTTCAATGATTATGTGGACTGGAAATCAATCTGCAAGTGAACAGATTGCCCCTACAGTTATCGCAGCCTTCGTATTAATGACATTATCTGTGACAAATGTGCTTATTCCTGTATCGGATGCTATCGATCGAATTCCATCATATGTAGAATCTGCTCATAGGCTTAATAGCGTAGAAAGTGATAGCGTTCTGCAAGATGGAAATGAGTTACCTGGAGATAAAGATTACGTTGCACAAAAACATATAGATATTGAACTGAATAATATATCGTATAATTATCCGAATAGTAATGAACCTGTATTAAAAGATGTATCATTACACATAAAGGCAGGAAAGAAAATTGCTATTTTAGGTAGAAGTGGAACAGGGAAATCTACTTTATTAAAATTGTTAACTGGTGCGCTACGTCCGGTGAATGGCCAAGTTCTATTGAATGGTGAACAAGCTCATACGAACCTTTTGTCAAAATATATTTCTGTATTAAACCAAAAACCACATTTATTCGATACGACAATTGGAAATAATGTGCGAATTGGTAAACCAGATGCTACTGATGAAGAGATATGGAAGGCTCTAGAGAAAGCACAACTAGCTTCACATATTGCTTCTCTTCCTGATGGATTACAAACAAAAATGCATGAAATGGGTATGAGATTTTCTGGCGGGGAGAGGCAAAGGGTAGCTTTTGCAAGAACTCTTATGCAAGAAGCACCAATCATTGTACTTGATGAGCCGACTATCGGTTTAGATCCTAAAACGGAATTGTCTTTAATAGAAACGATGTTTTCTGCAACTGAAGAAAAGACTGTTCTATGGATCACTCATCATTTAGTAGGGATTGAACATGTTGATGAAGTTATTTTCCTTGATGATGGTCAAATCGCTATGCAAGGTAGTCATGAACAGTTACTGAAAGAAAATGAGAAATATCGTAGGTTATACGAGCTTGATAAAGGTATATAAGAATGAAATGCAGAAAAACACAAATTCTTGATAGTTCAAGGTTTGTGTTTTTTTACGCGTATTCGTGGCATCGTTGTATATGATGTAGTAGCGAGATGAGTATGTAATGATTAAAGTTTAGCTTTATATTGTGAGAAGGGGTGTTTAAAACCTAGCCTTTCAAGGCAATACTGAGCCATAGTGAATGGATTGTTGGAAGGCGTGATTATATGTTTGAAGAAGATGGTATCATTTTAATTATGGAACCTGCTGATGAACGGAATTTGAGGAGATTTATTTTTACAATACCGAAGTCAGTGTATGAAAAAAAGGAGATTTTATTACATTACGGAACACCTTTAGGACAAGGATATACCGACATTATAGAAGATATTATTAGTGTACATATAGAAATAGATATTGTAACGGTAATAGGGCGTGTAAGAGGATAAAGTGGTGGAGGGTGTTTCCCGCACCAATCGGGATTTTACACGCAGTTGATGCAGGATAGATGAGTGATGAGCCCCCGAAAACAGATATACTTAAAATAAGTATGTCTGTTTTTATATTTAAATGAAGGTAGTCACGAGGTAGAAATGTAAAAAAATTATATATCGTACGAAATACACGTTGAAAAGGAGAAAAATGATTTCTCTAGAATGTATAAGAAGAAAACTATGTGTTTATAAATGTATAAAAGTATGACAAGTATTTAGGAGGTAAAAATGAAGTTTACAAAAGCAATCTTACTTTCAATTGTAGTTTCAATTGGTTTAATGGGATGCTCGCTAGTAGAGGAAGGGAAGAACTCCATAGATTATGCTCAAAAGGCGACAGACTATGTGAATAAAATAAGTGCATTTGCAAATGAAGCACCAGCATTAGCTGAAAAAGCTATTAATGATGGGGAAGCTCGAAAAGAATTGGAAACGAAACTTAGTGAAATTAAACAAGATATACCAGCTTTTAATGAATTAACACCACCAGATGTAGCGAAGGATCTTCACCAGCAAATTGTCGGATATAATGAAAAGTTAAATACATTAATTGATGCCTCTATGAAAAAGGTAGAGGAAGGGAAAATAGATGTAGAGCAATTTAAAAACTCTGAGCTCATGCAGACGATAGAACAAGTTCGTGATTTGAAAGATAAAATTCAAAACTTAGGGCAATAATAAAAAGATCCGTTTGTAATAAACGGATCTTTTTATTATTGTATACAATAAACGATTACACCAACGACGATAATAATGTTGCCGATGATTTTTCGTTTTGTTATTTTTTCCCCTAAGAAATACCAGCCAAAAATTAATATGATGATGTAACTTAAAGATTCTAATGCAGATGCTTGTTTTAATGCTAACCCCTTTAAGGCAATCACATTTAATCCGGCATTAATTACAAATAAAGAGTAGCCAATGATGACATAAGGATTCACATATTCTTTTATTCTAGAATCATATTGTTGTAAAGTAGCCTTTTTTAATAAAATTTGTGAGTAATTGGCTAAAATTATCCCGAAAATCAATAATAACATATAACTATTCATCTTTTGTCACCACCACAATTCCGACGATAATAATAGCTGCACCAAGTAAATGATTCCACAGTATCGTATCTCCAAATAGGAAGACTGACCAAAGCATTGACCATAGTATAATAATTCCGCGGTGTGAATATGCTTTTGATATTTCAAAATGCTTAATTACTTGTTGCCAAAGAATTGCATATCCAAATAAAAGTACAACGAGCCCGAAATAAGCAATGAAAAATGAGATTGAAGCAATAGGGAATTGCGCAGCCCATTTCATGTAAACCATAATGATAGAATATATCAAGAAGGCTACATGTAGAAATACATAGTTTTTAATAGTAGGTTTCATATATTCACTCTCTTTTACGTATAAGTACATATATTTAAAGTGGAAGTATATAATCAATAGCTTCTTATTCATATAGAATGCATATTGAAATAGTCTTTGTTGATTCTTTCACATTCCAAAATATATAGTATCATGTCTTCTAATGTAAAACAATAGAAGGCAATACGTAGCTTTCGTTTTGAAGAGAATAGAGGTAGTGTACTTTAGATTTTCCACTGTTCTATAATTTGTATCGTTTTATTTGTTGCATCCATCTCCACTTGAATACCTATTGGCATAGTAATCATTGGATGAGTATGACAACAATCGAAATCAGCTAGAATAGGAATCTCTTGGTTTTGTAGTACTTCTAGTAGTATTTCGTAAGGTTTTCGATTTGTACCACAATCATCGAATTGTTCATGTTTTCCAAGAATGATACCAGAAACTTTATTAAATACGCCGTTAATCTTCAGTAATGAAAAACTTCTTTCAATAGTAGCTGCATCTTTTGAGCTATCTTCAATAAATAGAATGTCACCTTCTTGAATATGTGGCATGTACGGGCTACCCCAAATACCTTGTATTGTGTTTAAGTTCCCACCAATAATCCGTCCAGTAGCTTTTCCGCCAATTACTGAAATCCAATTGTTCGGTCGAAGTTCTTTTTCCTTCGTTTTTTCTTCCCAATTAATAAATTCATCTGACCAAAATAACGGCTGGTTTATGTTGTAAGGAAGAGGTTGATCAGTTATTAAAGTATCTGCAAAATATTTGTACGTGTAATCTACGAAAGGCTCAAATTCACCAAAAGAAGGAACAAGTGCTGGACCATAAAATGTAGGGATTCCTGTTTTTGCATAAATTCCTAGTAATAACGCTGTTGCGTCTGAATAGCCAATCATTATTTTAGGATTCTTTTGAAAAGCGGCATAATCAATATAAGGTAATAATGAATTGGAATTCATTCCTCCAATTGTCGACATGATACACGAAACGTTAGGATTTCTAATCAATTCATTTAGTTCTTCTGAACGTTCTTGAATGCTCCCTGAACGATAAAAATCATATTGACCTGTTAGTGAGCCTTCTAGTATGCGAAATCCTTTCTGTTGTAAGTATAATTTCGCTCGCTCAAACCTTTTTGGAGAAGTATATGTTATTGGTGAAGAGGGGGAGTAGATCCCAATTGTATCACCGTATTTTAATGTTTTTGGAAGTATCATTTGTAGCAATCCTTTCTATTTCATAGTGTTTTTGTCTTGTGTTATTATTGAATATTCTTAAATTTGATTATTTTTAGTGTAACATATGCAAAAGGCGTTCAAATAATAATTGCTATAGATGAATAATTATGCTATTTAATCTTGACGATATAAAGTGATTGTTGTTATGGTTAAATGTGAATGTATTAAAGGTTTGCTAAAGGAGTTTTGAAATGAAGCAGTTAAAATGGGGAAAGGTAACAATCCTACTAGTAATTATTTTGGGTATATGTTGGTTCTTTTTCCAAGGAGCTCAAAAGAGTGGAACAAATGTAGAGGGTCCGCCTTTACAAGTGGCAGAGCTACCCAAAACAGGACTATCTGACAAAGTAGTTCCACAAAAGTACATACCACCGGAAATTGATGCAAAAGCAGCTATGATTATCGATGCGAGTGATGGAGATATTATTTATCAATATAATGAAAATGAAGCTTTTGCGCCAGCTAGTATGTCTAAGATGATGACGGCGTATCTTCTTTTAGAGAGTATACATAATGGGAAAGTTCGCTGGGAAGATCCAGTGAAAATAAGTGCGAAAGCGGCACAAACAGAGGGTGCGAAAATTCCAGTGCAAGTTAATGACACATTAACTGTTAATGATTTATACCATGCGTTAATGATTGAGTCGGCTAATAATTCGGCTGTCGCTTTAGCAGAACATATAGCTAAGACAGAAAAAAACTTCGTCCAACTAATGAATGAAAAAGCGAAGCAGTTAGAAATGTCAGATAAAGCAAAATTCGCGAATGCTTCCGGATTGCAGGAGCCAGATGGAAGTGAAACAAAAATGACAGCAGCTGACGTAGCTAAATTAGCGTATCATCTTATAAAAGATTATCCAGAGATATTAGAAGTAACGCACTTAAGTCAAAGTCAGTTAGCATTTAATAATATTAATGTTAAAACTACAAATGAAATGTTAAACAAGAATAATAAAGGTTTATATATAGAAGGAATGGACGGACTGAAAACAGGATTTACAGATAGCGCAGGATATTGTTTTACAGGTACTGCAAAACAAGGTGATAGTCGTATTATTACAGTTGTGATGGGCACAAAAGGTAAAACAAAACGTTTTACAGAAACTCAAAAGCTAATGTCCTATGCGTTTCAATTGGTTAATTAAGTGAAGGAATAATATAGGTCGCTATATAAAAAATACAGACAGCTTATTTGAATCCTGATTTGGATGACGATAAGCTGTTTTTTTGTTTTTTGGAGTATAGGAAGTGAAAAATTAAGGGATATCATTTGAGTTTGTTTTTGTTTGTTGATAATATTAAGTTAAGAACTTATTATTTATAAGTTCAAGGCGCATTATATGCTTCGTACATATGATACTGCCTCAAATAAAATTTGGAGGGAATTGTGATGGCAAAAGATTTTTACTCAGCAATTGAAGACAGAAGATCTATTTATGCGATAAGTAAAGAGCAAGTAGTTTCTGATGAAAGAATTCAAGAAGTGATTTATCATGCTGTGAAACATACACCTTCGGCTTTTAATTCTCAAAGTGCAAGAGTTGTTGTATTACTAGGTGAACAACACGACAAATTATGGGATGTTACGAAAGAAACGTTACGAAAAATTGTACCTGAAAATAATTTCGCCCCTACTGAAGAGAAAATGAATGCATTTAAAAGTGGCTATGGGACAGTTTTATATTTCGAAGATAGTAAAGTAGTAGAAAGTTTGCAAGAGAACTTTGCGTTATACAAAGACAATTTCCCTACATGGTCTCAACAATCTTCAGGAATGTTGCAATTTGCGATTTGGACAGCATTAGAAATTGAAGGTTTTGGTGCTACATTACAACATTACAATCCGTTAGTTGATGATGAAGTAAGAAAAGAATGGGATGTACCAGAAAGCTGGAAGTTAATTGCGCAAATGCCATTTGGTAAACCAGTGGTCTCTGCAGGGGATAAGGAATCACAGCCATTAGAAACTCGTGTGAAAGTTTACAAATAAAATAAAATGAAAAATAGAAGGTGAACAGAGATATAATCTGTTCACCTTCTTATACATGGTATGAGCTTGTATGCTGAATTATTTTCATCTGCTCTTTTAATTCGTATTTCTTTGTTTCAATAGTTGTTACCTTTTTAAATGTTGTAAATGATAATAATCGCGTAAGAGCATAGTATAGTTCGATATTATTATTTATGTGATCGTCTATAATTTTTTCCACGAATGTAACTCCTCTTTTTATGTGACTATACATATTTTATCAATTAATCCCTAATGATTCCATAGTTAGTAAAAAAAACAAATAGTCAATTGTGTTTTTGGAATTGGAATGCTCACGAGTGGGACGGGATTTTTGTGTGTGAAATCTTACAAATTATCACTTTGTTTAAAATCATAGATAATATAGAAAATTAATTTTCTTAAAATATTATACTATTGATAAACGAAGTATTTTTTGTCATGATAAGAATATGCCTCATGAAAATAACTTTCTAGAAAACCATTGTGTATTTACATTAGATTAATGAAATTTTTATGTTTGATATAAAGTGTGAATTTTATATTAAAATAACTAATAAGGTATTGGATTTTGATGTAATACATAAGAAATTCGAAAAAATCGTTGCAAAAACACACTGTTTAATGGTAAAGTTCACATGAAGTTCACACGGAATTCACTTCATTCGTTTAAAATGAACGACGTGTGAAAAATAAAACTCTTGCTAAAAAATGGAACTGGATGAATATTTTACTTTGATAATATTGTAAAGTATTAAGTTTATAGTTTTTCTCAAGAGGATAGTAGGGAAAGGAAGTAAAGACAACTTATGAAAAAAGTAATCGCAGGTTTAGCAGCAGCGTCTGTAGCAGGCGTAGCAGTTCCTGGAATGGATTCTGCTCATGCACAAGTTTCAAATGATGCGCTAAAAGAAATTAATGGACAAACTCAAACTCAAACACAAACTCAAACGACTGTAACTGAAACAAAAAATGTAGAAACAACTTCTGAATTAAAATACACAGTAACAGCTGATGTATTAAATGTACGTTCAGGTGCTGGTACAGGACATAACGTTATTTCTAAAGTAAAAGAAGGTCAAGTACTACAAGTAATCGGACAAGAAAACGGTTGGTTCAAAGTTAATGTAAATGGTCAAACAGGTTATGTAAGTGGGGACTTCGTAACAACTGGTGGCAATAAAGGAACTGCTGTTCAACAAGGAACAGGTACTTATACAGTAAACGTTTCTTCACTTAACGTACGTACAGGCCCAAGCGCGTCTCATACTGTTTTAGGTTCTGTAAACAAAGGTAAAACAGTTCAAGTTGTAGGTGAAGTTCAAGATTGGTTTAAAATTAACTTCAATGGTGGAACTGGATACGTAAGTAAAGACTTCGTAACAAAAGGTGGTTCAGCTGTATCTAGCGAAACACAGCAACCAACTACAAACAACAATACTACTACAGTTCAAACTGGTGGTTCATATGTTGTTAACACAGGTGCTTTAAAAGTACGTACAGGTCCAGCTACATATAACCCTGTAATTGGTGGGGTAACAAATGGTACAGTATTAAACGTTACTGGTGCTGAAAATGGTTGGTATAAAATTAACCATAACGGCCGCACTGGTTACGTAAGTGCAGACTTTGTTAAGTTTGTAAAAGGCGGAGTGAACAATGTAGTTACTGGTGGTAACCAAGGTACGAACCAAGGACAAAACCAAGTACAAAAACCAACAGCGCCAACAGGTGGAGATACATCTTCAATCGCTGGATTCGCTAGATCTTTAAATGGTTCACCATATGTATTTGGTGGTCAAACTACTGCTGGTTTCGACTGCAGTGGATTCATTCACTACGTATTAAATAAAACTGGTCATTCAGGCGATCGTCAAACAGTTGCTGGATACTGGAGCTCTAAAACAAAAACTAGCAATCCACAACCAGGTGATTTAGTATACTTCTCTAACACTTATAAATCAGGTCTTTCTCACATGGGTGTTTACTTAGGAAACGGTCAGTTCATTAGTGCAGAGAATGAAAGTGTTGGTGTAAGAATTAGTTCAATTAATAACTCTTACTGGTCTAAACACCTAACAGGTTACACAAAAGCATACTAAGAAAAAGTAGTTTATAAACTACTTTTCGTATAGAGAAAAGGCTTTCCAGGGAAACTTGGGAAGCCTTTTTCATAGTTATATAAACTAGAAATATAGAGTAGCATTTATTTCAAATTTCCATGCAAAAATTTAGCATATAAATCATGGAAGTAGTTGGGGCGAAATAAGTTTGCTGCATGTCCAGCCAACGGGATCTCTTTATATAAAACGTTAGGAAGAATGGACTTTAAATCAAAGAGACAAGATTTATAGAGATGATCATGTTCTCCCATTACCCATAATATAGGATGGGGAAGTGCTTTTAATTTAGATTTCAAGTCGAATTCTAAGCGATGTCGTAATGACTCAGCAATAATGGATGAGTGTAATTGTAATCCGAAACGATAATAAATATTTCGTGAAATAACAGCGAACGGATTTGCTTTTAATATCCCACTTGGAAAAATAGTATTAGCATATTGAGAAAGCCAAGTAGAATATTCATCTCCTCGCTTCTCCCAAAATTTTTGAAATACGTTATATAAAAGGGAAGGATTGTTATAATGTCCACCAATATGACAAATGCTTAATACCTTTTCTGGGTGCATTTGCGCAAATGTCGTAGAGATATAACAGCCATAGCTTAGGGCGCAAATATGAGCCTCTTTAATACCCTCTTTTTCATACAAGTTCAATAATTGATCTACGAGCCGCTGCAATGAAAATTCAATAGCTTCTCCTTTATCTTCACCGTGACCTAATAAGTCATAAGTTATAATGTTGTAGGAAGAAGAAAATCGTTTATGCTCTTTTTTGAAGGCACGACGATTTCCAACTAATCCATGAATAAAAATGATTGTTTCCTTTTCGGAATGTGTATTTGTTTGCAAAAAGGATACTCCTTTCGATGCTGGAGATTTATATAGTATTTTAAATTAGCTAATTGATAAAATTAGTTATATATTTTCTATGCGTAGTCTATAATTCGCATAGAATAATAATAAGTACCTGGTAATAATATCAGATATTTATACTTGTTGTAAAGATGAGTTTATATGTATATTTTGTAAAAATAGAAAAAGTGTGTTTACATTCAGTTTACATTTATAGCGTATTCTAGTTTTAGAAATAATAGTTTTGTTTATAACGAGGAGATGAAAGACAATGGAAGTTAGGAATACAGAAAAGAAAAAAGGGAATTGGAGGCAGTTTTTACGTCTCATTCAAGACACAAATCCACCGAAAGGCATTCTTATTTTCGCTTTATTAATGAGTTTGCTTTCTACTGGAGCGAGTTTGTTTATTCCAATGTTAACAAAAGGTTTAGTCGATAATTTTTCAATTTCATCAATTAGTACGGGACAAATTATTGGATTAGTTGCATTCTTTATTATGCAAACAATTGCTGCAGGGTTGTCTATTTATTTACTGAATTATATCGGGCAAAAAATTGTGGCTGGACTTAGGGAGCGATTATGGAAAAAGGTACTTATCTTACCAGTGTCTTATTATGATCAAAACAGAACGGGAGATACAATTAGTCGTATGACAAATGATACAGGTGTTGTTAAAACATTAATTTCTGAGCATTTGTCAAACTTATTAACAGGCGGTATCTCAATTATTGGATCATTAATTGTATTATTTGTTTTAGACTGGAAAATGACGATTTTACTTTTAACGGTTATTCCGTTATCGGTACTAATTTTAGTTCCACTTGGACGAAAAATGTATAAGATTTCAAAAGCACTTCAAGATGAAACGGCTTCTTTTACTAGTGTATTAACACAAGTACTATCAGAAATTCGCTTAGTGAAATCTTCAAATACAGAAAAAAGAGAATATGAAACTGGTAATAAAGGTATCGAAAAGCTATTGCAATTTGGTTTGAAAGAAGGAAAGGTGCAAGCTTTAATTTCACCAGTTATGTCGTTTGTATTAATGGCATTACTTGTTATTATCGTAGGCTACGGTGGAATGCGAGTTTCTAGTGGTGCATTAACAACAGGTGAACTTGTAGCGTTTATTTTATATTTAGTTCAAATTATAATGCCAATGAGTCAGTTATCTATGTTCTTTACGCAATTCCAAAAGGCGATTGGTGCAACTGAAAGAATTAATACAATTTTAGAGTATGAAGTAGAAGACCATGAAACTGGTGTGAAAGTTACAAATGCAAAGCAGCCGATAGTGATTGAAAATGTTCATTTCGAGTATAACGAAGAAGAGAAAGTCTTGAAAAATATCGATTTCACGATTGAATCCGGAAAAGTAACGGCAATTGTAGGGCCAAGTGGTAGCGGGAAAACAACTTTATTCTCATTGTTAGAACGTTTTTATGAGCCAACGAAAGGTGTTATTAAATTAGGGGAAGAACCAATTACAGCATATTCATTACAGTCATGGCGACGTCAAATTGGTTACGTTTCACAAGATAGTCCGTTAATTGATGGAACGATTCGTGATAATATTTGTTACGGTGTTGAAGGTGAAGTGACTGATAAAGAAATCGAAAAAGTAGCAGCGATGGCGTATGTTGATGCATTTATTCATGATTTACCAAAAGGGTATGCAACAGAAGTGGGAGAGCGTGGTGTGAAGCTTTCTGGAGGACAAAGACAACGAATTGCGATTGCTCGAGCACTGCTTCGAAATCCGCAAATTCTTATGTTAGATGAAGCAACTTCAAGTTTGGATAGTAAATCAGAGTCTGTCGTTCAGAAGGCGTTAAATAACTTAATGAAGGGTAGAACGACTTTAGTTATCGCACATAGACTTTCTACCGTAGTAGATGCTGATAAAATTATCTTTATTGAAAAAGGAAATTTGACAGGTAGTGGATCTCATGACGAATTATTACGAACGCATGACATGTACCGTGAATTTGCAACGCAGCAGTTGAAAATTAAAGAAGGTGCATTATAGAATGAAAACAATCAGTGAGGGCGAACTTCACTGATTGTTGATTTTAGAGAGTTGTAAAAAGTATGTTAAGCAGAAAGGATATGATTCCTTGATACCTAAAATATTAATTGTAGATGACGATCCGCACATTAGAGAACTCGTTTCTGTATTTATAGAACGAGAAGGTTTTCAAACATATGAGGCAGTTGATGGACTGGATGCTCTAAAAAAAATAGAAGAAGTAAAAGTTGATATGGTAATCCTTGATATAATGATGCCAAATATGGATGGGTATGATTTATGTTATGAATTAAGAAAATACTATGATATGCCGATTCTTATGTTAACTGCTAAAGGTGAAACATCTCAAAAAGTAAAAGGATTTCACCTCGGAACAGATGATTATCTTGTAAAACCATTTGATCCGTTAGAATTAGTTGTAAGAGTAAAGGCATTATTGAAACGTTACCAAATTACAGTATCGCAAACTATTCAAGTGGGGAAGGTACTTTTAAATCGTAAAACATTTGAAGTTACAGTTGGAGAACAAACGGTGACGCTGCCGCTAAAAGAATTTGAGTTGCTCTTTACATTAGGATCTAAAGCGGGAAGAACTTGTTCACGAGAGCAATTAATAGAAGGCGTATGGGGATATGATTTTGAAGGGAATGAACGCACGCTAGACGTTCATATTAATCGGTTGCGTGAAAAGTTTCAAGAAGAGCTATCGAAGTTTAATATAAGGACGATAAGGGGCTTAGGGTATCGCTTAGAGGTAAGTAAATGAGACAAAGAGAAAGAATGAGTAAGATGAAGATGTTAAAAGTAATGGGGGCGATAGTAGCGCTCTTTACTTTTCTTACTATAATTTGGTCAATAGCTTTTTTTGTATCGTCTAGTGTAATGAAAGCTCTTGAAATAAACGTATCGCCTTTTATTACTTTTCTAATTAGTGATATGGTCGGCTTTGTATTTATTGTTCTTATTTGGGTATTGATCGGAGTATTAATGAGACCGAAGCGAGAGGCGATGATTTGGACGATCATTGAACCGATACAAAAAATTGCAAAAGGAGATTTCTCCGTAAAAATACGAAATGAAGAAAAGTATGATGGAGAAATTGGAGTGCTTGTAAAAAGTATTAACGATATGACAGATGAGCTAAATACAATGGAGAAAATGAGACAAGAGTTTGTATCGAATGTTTCTCACGAAATACAGTCACCATTAACATCTATAAAAGGATTTGCTCGGGCACTACAAGATGATAATCTTACTGATGAAAAAAGGAAGCATTATCTTACCATTATTGAAACTGAAACAACGAGATTATCTAAATTGAGTCAAAATTTATTAAAGTTAACACTTTTAGAATCAGAAGAGTATTTACCAGAAAGAGTTACCTATCGATTAGATCAACAGTTGAAACAGATTGTGTTAAATAGTGAGCCGCTCTGGGATGAAAAAGGAATTGAGTTGGAACTCGATTTAGAGAAAGTTCTTTTCACTGCAGACCAAGAAAGTATGAGTCAAGTATGGATTAACCTAATTCATAATAGCATTAAATTCACGCCAAATGGTGGCACGATTACAATTCAGTTAAAAGAACATGAGAAATTAGTAGAAGTACGTATTCATGATACGGGAATTGGTATTTCAGAAGAACAAAAACAACATATATTTGAACGGTTTTTTAAAGCTGATTCTTCACGAAATCGAGCGTATGGAGGAAGTGGTTTAGGATTAGCGATTGTAAAAAAAGTAGTAGATCTTCATCAAGGGGAAATTAAAGTTAAGAGCACGGAAGGAAATGGTGCGGAATTTATTGTACGTATTCCTTATTATAAAGAAAAACAGTGTTAGGGAAGTTTCCGCATGCCAATCAACCTAAAGAATCAAAATCCCCCATAACTAAATTTCTATTCATTATTGACTACTGATAATGATGGGTTATGTTAATTAGAATATTTCAGATTGTTAAAGAGTACATTTGAAAAATAGGTTTAAGTTGATGATTTTATAAAATAAAAGAAGGCGTTCCATATTTGGAATGCCTTTTCTTCATGTTTTGTTGCTAATATGGGTTGTTAAGTTATTTATATTCGCTTAATTCTCGTTTCTTCTTGATGAGGAGTAATTGGCGCATTTGAAATATGGTGGAGGAACAAAGAAGGGTACACATTGGATATTCAACTTCGTAAAAAACGAGATCATCAGGCTGCATATGCCTTTATGAAAAGACACCTATTAAAGAAATTTACCTAGTTATTAAAATTTGCCAAATCCTTTTCTTACATAAGTATTAATTGATATGCCTATTTTAAAAAGGGTACATCTAATATTTTTTATGAATTAGTTTAAATATGGAAAAGAAAGGGATTTTTATGTCTAATATAAAAAAATTGACACTTTTTGGGTTAATTGGTATCACAATGGCCTTTTTTGGAACGGTACGAAGTGTGCCGACTCTTTCAATTACTGGTTGGACCCAAATCTTCTATATGTTGATAGCTGCGTTTGCATTCGCTCTACCTATTGCGTTAATGTCAGCTGAGCTTTCTACGGCTTTCCCTGAAGAAGGTGGACCTCAAGTTTGGGTCGAAAATGCATTAGGTGAGAAATGGGGATTTGTCACCTCATGGTTATTATGGGTTCAAATGTTTTTTGGGATGGTAATGGTTGCGTCAACTGTTGGTATTCTATCGGGTTACGTTATTAATAAACCAGAACTATCTTCAAACAACTACTTTATTTTTGCCATAATCTTAATTTCATACTGGGGTGTGACTTTATTAAACCTTAAGTTTGATATGGTAAAAGTTGCGGGTAACTGGGGCGCTGTTATTGGTGTGTACATTCCGTTTGTCATTCTTGTTGTTCTAGGTGTCATTTATATGATAAAAAACGGGATTCAATCGAATAGTTATTTAGGCGGCTTTAAGCCAAGGGATCTTATTCCTAATTTTAAGGACTTAGGAAGTTTAACTTATTTATCAGGAATTATCTTTATTTTTGCAGGAGTAGAAATTTCGTCTGTACATGCAAATAATATTGACAATCCAAAACGTAACTATCCAATTGCTGTTATCACTTCAGTAATTTTATTAGCAATTTTTAATATCATTGCTGGGTTAACTGTTTCAAATGCGGTACCAAAAGGTAAATTGGAGCTTGCGAATATAACACAGCCATATATGATTTTCACTAAAAATCTAGGGATTCCATCTATCTTTGTTAACATTATTTCTTTAATGATTTTAATTGGGGTTTTAGTTCAGCTAAGTGCATGGGTACTTGGACCAAGTAAATCTATGATTAAAGTGGCAGATGAAGGGAATTTGCCGAAGTTTTTTCAAAAGAGAACAGAGAAAGATATTCCAATCACTTTTGTGATGATTCAAGCAATTGTAATTTCATTAGTATCTATCTTATATATAGTAGTTCCAGATGTAAACAGTGCATTCTTAATAATAACAATTACAACAACAATTTTGTATTGTATTGTGTACTCTTTAATTGCTATTTCAGCTGTTCGCTTGCGTTATAAGATGCCAGACGTTAATAGACCATTCAGATTAGGGAGTAAAGGGAATGGATTAATATGGACGGTCTCTATTCTTTCAATGATAAGTATTGTTTTTACGATTATTGTAAGCATTATTCCGCCATCTATTTTAAAGCCAAGTCAATATACTGGATATGTTATTTATCAAGTGGTCGTTACATTAGCAATGATTGGTATAGCACTTATCATCAACAAATTTAAAAAACCAGAGTGGAAGAAAGATAATAGCTCACCTGAGGATATAAGGAAATCAAGCTAAAGAACAAATAAATATTTGGTACGTATTCCTTAAGTTTTGTTATCAAATGAGCTGGCTTATTTGATTAACAGTATTTTATATCCCGTTTTTGATGGCAGATATTAATTTATGTGTGAATTTTTTGTGCAGAAAAAACCAAAAAATAATAACGTATTTTGTATCGAGGTTACTTAGGGAATATTTGTGATAATTTGGAGGAAATGAAAAATGAACTATAAAATACCGGATATTAATTTAAAAGCATTATTCTTAGGTGATAAAGGTGAAAATGCCGATTTATTTAAAGAGTTGTTAATTAAAATGGTAGATGAACATGTAGGTTGGCGTCAAAATTACCAACCACAAGACCTACCAATTATTACTCCGCAAGATAAAAGCTCGAAAAAATTCGTAGAAACTGCTGACCATATCCGCAGTGTAATGGATGTGTTATCTTCAAAACTTCGTACCAATTCATTACCATGGCATTCGGCAGGGCGGTTTTGGGGACATATGAATTCAGAAACATTAATGCCGGCTATTATTGCATATACAGCTGCAATGTTATGGAATGGGAATAACGTGGCGTATGAATCTTCTCCAGGCACTTCTCAAATGGAGGAAGAAGTAGGGCATGAATTTGCTGCTCTTATGAGTTATAAAAAAGGTGAGAGTTGGGGGCATATTTGTGCGGATGGTTCTATTGCTAATCTAGAAGGCCTTTGGTATGCAAGAAACATGAAATCCCTTCCTTTAGCTATTAAAGAAGTAGCTCCTCAATTTGTAGAAGATAAATCAGAATGGGAATTATTAAATATGTCTACAGAAGAAATTTTAGATATCTTAGAAAGAATACCTGGAAAAATTGATGAAATTAAAGCACATTCTGCGCGTAATGGTCAACATCTACAAGAGCTGGGCAAATGGTTGATTCCACAAACTAAACACTATTCTTGGCTAAAATCAGCGGATATTATTGGTATAGGCCTTGATAATGTGGAAACAATTGATGTTGATCATAACTATCGCATGGACATTGATAAACTTGAAGAAAAAATCCGAGAATTAGCTGCAGAAAAAATACCTATTCTTGGTGTGGTAGCTGTTATTGGTACAACAGAAGAAGGACAAGTAGATCGTATTGATAAGATTGTTGCGTTGCGTGAAAAATTAGCGCAAGAGGGTATTTATTTTTACATTCATATAGATGCTGCTTATGGTGGGTATGCTCGAGCGATTTTCTTAGATGAAAACAATGAATTTATTGACTATAACAAAATCGATGAAACATATGTAAAATATGGTATTTTCAATTCGGAAAATGAATGGTTGACAGAAGATATTTACAATTCTTTCAAGGCAATAGACCAGGCTGAAACCGTTACAATTGATCCGCATAAAATGGGGTATATACCATACTCTGCGGGTGGGATTGTTGTAAAAGATATTAGAATGCGTGATGTAATTTCTTACTTCGCAACATATGTGTTTGAAAAGGGAGCTGATATTCCTGCATTACTTGGTGCATATATGCTTGAAGGTTCTAAAGCAGGGGCAACTGCAGCCTCAGTTTGGACAGCCCATAAAGTATTACCATTAAACGTGACTGGTTATGGTAAATTACTAGGTGCAAGTATTGAAGGAGCTTACCATTTTTATCATTTTTTACAGGATAAACAATTTAAAGTTGGAGATAAAACTATTCATGTTTATCCATTAACAAAGCCTGATTTTAATATGGTTGACTATGTATTTAATGAAGAAGGAAACACAAGTTTAGCAAAAATGAACAAATTAAATCATGATTTTTTTGGTCAATCTTCTTATGTAAAAGGAAATATATACTACAATGAATTTCTTACTTCTCATACAGACTTTGCTATCCCTGATTATGGAAATAGCCCACTTCCATTTGTGAAAAGTCTTGGATTTAGTAAAGAAGAATGGGATAAGGAAAGAAAAGTAACAGTACTACGAGCTTGTGCATTATCTCCGTACGCTCATGATAAAGATGTATTCGATGAATACGCTAATAAGATTGAAAGTGCAATTCAAGAAAAACTTGAAATAATTTACAATGTGAAAAATAAAAGTAATGATGAATCTGTTTAAGGTGTAGTATACGATAAACGTTGAAGAAGTGCAGCGCAGTAGTTATAGATACAGTTGCTGAGAGTAATATTAATGGTACAATCTGGGCGGCAATACGATTAAGAATGGTCCTTATGTATTTTTTAGACATAGGGACCTTTGTTTTCAGACACACTAAAAAGCGAATTCTTAAAAATGAAAGGGGTTAGAAAAGCATGAACATCATTGACGAATTAGAATGGCGTAATGCTATCAATCAACAAACAGATGCAGAAGGGTTACGTGAGTTAGTAGAAGAGAAAAAAATTTCCCTGTACTGTGGGGTAGATCCAACGGGCGATAGTATGCATATTGGACATTTAATCCCATTTATGATGATGAAACGTTTCCAATTAGAAGGGCATCATCCAGTAATTTTAATTGGAGGAGCTACTGGGACAATTGGTGATCCAAGTGGACGTCAAACAGAACGTCAATTACAGACGTTAGAACAAGTACAGCATAATGTTGAGGCATTGACGACACAAATGAAAAAGCTATTTGATTTTGGTGGTAATAGTAAAGTGAAGATGGTAAATAACTATGACTGGACACATCAGGTAAATATTATTGAATTTTTACGTGATTACGGTAAGAATTTTAGTGTGAATACGATGTTAGCAAAAGACATTGTAGCAAGTCGATTAGGGAGCGGGATTTCTTTTACAGAATTTTCATATCAAATTCTACAAGCTATGGACTTCCATCATTTATACAAATACGAAGGAGTACAACTACAAATTGGTGGTAGTGACCAATGGGGCAATATAACAAGTGGGTTAGATTTAATACGTAAATTAGAAGGGGCAGAGGTAAAAGCATTTGGATTAACAATACCCTTAATGCTAAAAGCAGACGGCACAAAGTTTGGTAAAACAGCAGGTGGGGCGATTTGGTTAGATTCAGAAAAAACAACACCATTTGAATTCTATCAGTTCTGGGTGAATACAGATGATCGCGATGTAATTAAATATCTAAAATTCTTCACTTTCTTAACGAAAGATAGAATTGATGAATTAGCGGTCAAGGTTCAAACAGAACCTCATAAACGTGAAGCACAAAAAGTATTAGCAGAAGAAATGACGAAATTTGTTCATGGTGAGCATGCGCTTTCGCAAGCATTAAAAATTACAGAAGCGTTATTTAGTGGGGATATTCAATCATTAACTGCAGATGAAATTGAACAAGGATTTAAAGATATGCCAACTTTCCACGCTTCAAACGAAACAAAAAATATTGTTGAGTGGTTAGTTGATCTAGGGATTGAACCTTCTAGACGTCAAGCAAGGGAAGACATTAATAATGGAGCTATTTCTATGAATGGTGAAAAGGTAACAGATGTAAATACAGATGTTACAGTTGGAAACTCATTCGATGGAAGGTTTATCATTATTCGTAAAGGTAAAAAGAATTACAGTTTGGTGAAATTAGGAAAATAGATTCTGTTGATGGTAACAGTTCACTTCCATTCGAGAAGAGCTTTGAATTTAGTGACGAAGAATAGGAACAGCACTATGAGCTTGTGCGTCATCTTCATATGCTCATGATAAGAATGTACTTGAAGAATATGCTGTGAAGATGGCAAAAGTAATTCAAGAGAAACTCGAAACCAACTATAATGTAGTGAATAAATTTAGTAGAAAATCATTTATCTACATAATTTATATTGTTACCGAATCCTAGCTAGGCAGTATACTTACTCCCTCAAAATTTAGCGGTGTTGAATAACCCCCCATTTGTTTATATTATTTCGCGGTTTACCGGAAATTCCAAAAGTGAATCTAAAGAATCTAAAAAAGTTGATTAAATCCTATAATATTTTGTAGTTTATAAAACAACGTTGTTTGAGATTATCCCCTTTAAGTAGTAATTCAAAAACTCCTGGTAATGTGGAGAAAAGAATGAGACTTAGAGAGGACTTTTTTATGTTGAAAAGAGAGGTATTCATAATTATCTTATTATTTTTTATGAAGAGAAGATTAGTTATCGATTTATTACTTTAGTTTTTCTTTAAATATGCATTTACCATTACGATAGTTACCTATAAGTAACCTACGCACATGAAAGTGCATCATTGCCTTTTTACATAAATATAGATACACTTTTAATAGAATAAACAACTGAGAAGATTAAGGAGTGTTATACTTGGCAGAATTATTACAAGGTAAAAATGCTTTAATTACAGGAGCAGGTAGAGGGATTGGCCGTGCTGTAGCGATCGCATTAGCGAAAGAAGGCGTAAATGTAGGTCTATTAGCTCGTTCAGAAGAAAACTTAAAAGCAGTTGCGAAAGAAGTAGAAGCAGAAGGCGTAAAAGCTGTTATTGCGACTGCTGATGTATCTTCATATGAAGAGGTGACTACTGCAATTGAAACGTTAAAAAATGGTTTAGGATCTATTGATATTTTAATTAATAACGCTGGTATTTCTAAGTTTGGTAAGTTTTTAGAACTAGACGTTGCTGATTGGGAAAAAATCATTCAAGTAAACTTAATGGGTGTATACTATGCAACTCGTGCCGCTTTACCAAGCATGATTGAACAACAATCTGGTGATATTATTAATATTTCATCTACAGCAGGGCAAAAAGGTGCACCTGTAACGAGTGCGTATAGTGCTTCTAAATTTGGTGTTCTTGGTTTAACAGAATCGTTAGCGATGGAAGTTCGTAAACATAACATTCGTGTAACAGCTTTAACACCAAGTACAGTAGCAACTGATATGGCTGTAGATTTAGGGTTAACTGATGGAAATCCTGATAAAGTAATGCAAGCAGAAGATATTGCAGAATTTATCGTAGCACAGCTGAAATTAAATAAACGTACATTTATTAAATCTGCTGGACTTTGGTCTACTAATCCGTAAACGTCCGATTGGTGAGGGCGGATAATCGGTGGGGGATGAACAAAACCCCACTGATTAAAGTTTCACTTTATAAGCAAAGAAGGAACATCTATTCTGTAATGGAATGGGTGTCCCTTCTTTGTTTGTATATGAAACAGAATTTTCGGTATAATTAAATGTGAATGGTAGAAAGTATTGAAAAATTGAAGGGGATGGTATTTACATGAGTATGATTGAGAAATGGACGGCTGTTGATCAATATATGAGTGATGTATTAATACCAAAAGATTCTACATTAGAAGAAGTTCTTCAAGCAAACGCTGCAGCTAATTTGCCGGCACATGATGTTTCTCCAACTCAAGGGAAGTTTTTACAACTACTAGTACAAATTCAAGGAGCTCGTAACATTTTAGAAATTGGCACTTTAGGTGGATATAGTACAATATGGCTTGCAAGGGCATTGCCATCAGGAGGGCGGATTGTTACTTTAGAAGCGAGTGAAAAACATGCTGAAATTGCACGTAGCAATATTGAGCGTACCAATTTGAATGATAGAATTGAAATACGAGTAGGATTAGCATTAGATTCTTTACAACAAATAGAAAATGAGAAGTATGAACCATTTGATTTTATTTTCATAGATGCTGATAAACAAAATAACCCCGCTTATTTTGAATGGGCATTAAAACTATCACGCCCTGGCACTGTCATTATTGGGGATAACGTAGTACGAGAAGGAGAAGTTATTGATACTTCTAATAAGGATCCTCGTGTACAAGGCATACGCCGTTTCTATGAATTAATTGCCGCTGAGCCGCGTGTAAGTGCTACTGCGCTTCAAACAGTAGGATGTAAAGGGTACGACGGATTTGTAATGGCAGTTGTCAAAGAGTAATAGGGTTTGAGCGTCTGTTATACATATAGTAGACTTTGATGGGAGTGGGAGTTAATGAATGCAGCAGCACAACGATATTGGGAGGAGTTTTGGAAAAACGAAGAGGCACCTCAAAACGTAAGTGCATGGAAATTTGGTGATACCCCTAATCGCCTTGCTCAGCAAGTGGTTGAAGGAACGAAAACAGCGACTTGTTCTGCATATCTTTTCTATCAAGTGGAGAATATACCGATACCAACTACAGAAGACTACGGTGTTATTTTGGATCACGATGAAAATCCAGTAGCAATCGTAAAAACGATAGAAGTAACGATAGTACCTATGAATGAAATTACAGAAGAATTTGCGATTGCCGAAGGGGACGGAAGTTATACAAATTGGAAGGAGATTCATGAAAGATATTTCAGAAGTAAATTGGATGAAGTTGATCATGAATTTTCTGAAGATATGTTACTTGTATGCGAACGTTTTAGACTAATAGATGTGAGGAAATAGGAGGGAAACTAATGAAAAAGATGTTTCAAAAATTATAACGTGTACGGTGTATAGCAGATTTAGCTCGTGGACCTCCCAAATACATAAAACTATATTTTGTAATTATAAATTGGAGGTTATAATAGATGAGAACTGAAAAAGAAATGTTAGACTTAATTATAAATACAGCAAAAGAAGATGAAAGAATTCGAGCTGTCATCATGAATGGATCACGTGTAAATCCAAATGTGAAAAAAGACTGTTTTCAAGACTATGATATTATTTATGTTGTAAAAGATATACAATCTTTTACGTCTAATCATGATTGGATTCATAGATTTGGAGAAATAATGATTGTACAAATGCCAGAAGAAATGTCATTAGTTCCAGCAGATGAAGATGGAAAGTTTCCGTATTTAATGCAGTTCATGGATGGAAATCGGATTGATTTAACGCTAGTTCCAGTTGATTTGATAAATATATTCGTTGGACAAGATAGTTTAAGTAAATTGATTCTTGATAAAGATGATTGTATTGGAGAATTTCCACCTGCAAGCGATAAAGAGTATGTTATAAAAAAGCCTTCAGAAAAAGAATTTTTAGATTGCTGTAATGAGTTTTGGTGGTGCGGTACAAATGTGGCAAAGGGGCTATGGAGAGAAGAGCTTTCTTACGTGAAAGGAATGCTTGATGGCCCTGTGCGAGATATGCTTATTGTTATGCTAGAATGGCATATTGGGATGAAAACAGGCTTTACAGTTAATACAGGGAAGTTTGGAAAGCATTTCGAACAGTATTTTGAAAAAGATATGTGGGAGCAATTTAAAAAGACATTTTCAAATGAAGAATATGAAAACATTTGGGAGTCATTTTTTGTAATGGGAGATCTATTTAGGGAAGTAGCAAATGATATTGCTAACGCTTATGGATATCAATACCCGCAAGGTGATGATGACAGGGTGACAAGTTATTTAAAACATGTGAGAAAATTACCGAGAGATAGTAAAGTAATTTATTAATTATATTGAGTAATAGGACTGTCCTAATAATGGACAGTCTTATTTTTGTATATTGATAAGAAATTCTCTAACAAAGTGTATATAAGCGACATATGAAATTTTAGGGAGGTTTTTATCATGTATTATTTTTATTCACCAGAAATGTTCGTTCCATTTCAATGGGGACTAGAACGAGATGTTTCGTATGCTTATATGCCATATAACTCATTTTATTATGGAGACTATATAAGCGCAGTGCCATACGCATTAAATGTTCCTCAAAATTATCAAATCCAAATGAAAGAAGCGGATCGGGGGTCATGGACACCGTTTTCGTGGGTCGAAAAATATGCGTATGCATTTTCAGGACCATACAATAAAGCAGAAGTAGCTCTTACATTTGATGATGGACCAGATTTAGTATTTACACCAAAAATATTAGATAAGTTAAAAAAACATAATGTGAAAGCAACCTTTTTCCTACTCGGTGAAAATGCAGAAAAGTATCCGAATGTAGTAAAGCGTATCGCTAATGAAGGACATGTAATTGGTAATCATACGTATAATCATCCGAATTTAGCGAAAGTAAATGAGGCAGAGTATCATAATCAAATTATAAAAACGGAAGAAATATTAAATCGTTTAGCTGGTTATGCTCCTAAATTTATACGTCCACCATATGGTGAAATACTTGAAAATCAATTGAAATGGGCAACGGAGCAAAATTTTATGATTGTACAGTGGAGTGTCGATACGGTTGATTGGAAAGGCGTAAGTGCTGATACGATCACAAATAATGTGTTAGGAAATTCATTTCCAGGTAGTGTAATACTTCAGCATTCTACACCAGGTGGACATTTGCAAGGATCTGTGGATGCGCTAGACCGAATCATTCCTCAGTTAAAAACAAAAGGAGCACGCTTTGTAACATTGCCAAGTATGTTCCAGACATCGAAAGAGAGAAAATAACAGTCAAACGTCAATCATGGTGTCTTACTGTTTGTTAATGCGGGTTAAATATACTGGGAATTGGAAGATAAAGGTTTGTGACGTATAATGAAAGTGTAAGTTAGGAGGGGATATAGTTGATGTATGCACTAGTAAACATAGGAATGAGCATATTGATTGGTGTTATATTTATACTCGCCGCACTTATTCTTCAAAAGAATCCACCGACAGATATAAACGCAGCATACGGTTACCGGACGAAACGATCTATGAAAAATAAGGAATTATGGGATGCGGGTAATCAATATAGTGCAGAAGTGATGAAACAAAATGGATTCATTATGATGTTGATAGGAAGTATTATTAGTATCCTGTTTAGATATCCCCATACAACTTTAGCGATTATGATTGTTATGCTATTGTTGATTATTCACTTATTTATGCGAGTAGAGAAAAGATTAAAGACACTTGAACAATAATGAAAAATAAAATAGGACTCCGCGCAATATAAGCTGGGAGTCCTATTTTGTTTACAAACTATTATTTTTTAGCAATTCTTGTCCTTGCTCTACAACAAATTCATAGTATTCAAGTTCATAAGGATAAATATCTTCAAATGTTATTGTGATCGGTTTACTGTTTAAAAGAGAAACAGCTGTTATAGATGGGACATCTTTTTTTAATAGTTGTAGAAAAGAAGTGGCATGTACTTTCATCACATTATCTACTTCTTCACCTGGTGCAAATGGAAGTGGTTTTATTACATTGTGGAAATACATATGACAAAACTCACGATCAATAAGATTTGAAATTTCATAATCTATTTTAAAGATTCCTTTGTATGCTAAATCAGTAGTTTGAAAGGAAAGCCCCAATTCTTCTTCAATTTCACGTAGGCCGCCAATTTGTACATCTTCATCATGCATAATGTGTCCAGCTGATGTAATATCCCATATACCCGGTGCCTCTTTTTTATTTTTAGAGCGTAATTGAAAATATAAAAACATATCTTCAGCATCTTTTTCTACAAACCAGCAATGAAATGTTTCGTGCCAATCGCCGTCACGATGCACTTCATCACGTAATTTCTTTCCAAGTGTAGTTCTTTCAGGATCAAATATCGTTAACCACTCTGTCATTTTAATTCCCCTTTCTGCAAATTTTATTATACAATATTTGTATTGAATTTTGGGAAAATAAAGAAAAAGGAGTGATTATAAGTGGAGATAGAAGGTAAGGAAATAAAATCGATTATTTCAACAGAGGAAGAATTACGACAAATATTGGGGCAACCTAGTGAACGCGCTTTGAAAAAAGTTATTTCATCACTTGATCATCATTGCGTAGATTTTCTATCTAAATCTCCTTTTCTAGTATTGTCTACTGCAAATAAATTCGGAGAGTGTGATGCTTCGCCGAGAGGAGATGCACCTGGATTTGTATACATCCTAAATAAAAATAAAATTATCATTCCTGAAAGACCGGGTAATCGTCGTATAAACTCTATTTTAAATATTATTTCGAATCCGCACGTAGGATTAATCTTTTTTATCCCTGGTCTTGGAGAGTCTTTAAGAATAAACGGCCGTGCTTACGTTACAAATGATGAAGAAATATTAAAAGAAATGCAGGCGAATGGACGTAATCCTTTACTTGGAATTGTTGTTGAAATAGAAGAATGCTATATTCATTGTGCGAAAGCTTTTATCCGTTCAAATATGTGGAATCCAGAATCGTGGTTAAATAAAAAAGCGCTACCTTCAGCAGCAAAAATGTTACTTGAGCATGCGAAAGTGAATGCCTCAGAAGAGGAAGTTGCACGTTCTTTAGAAGAAAGTTATACGAAAAGATTGTATTGAAAATTCCTTTATCAATATAATTTTAGTGAGAGGGGAATCTTCATGTTTTAGAATGAGACTTTCATATGTGAACTGCTGGTTTATAAGTTGGGAAGTTGTAAGATACGTAATAAGAGCAGTCTTTGTAAAATGTTATTGTGAAATATAATAAAAAAATATATTTAAATTAGTGAGTGAAAATAGGCTTGCGTTTTAAAATTTTCATAACTATAATAAGTTAACAAATAGACATGAACGAAAAAGTAACGATAAGGACATGAGATGATTTTTACGGTTTGCAGAGAGGGGAGCCAAAGGCTGCGAGCTTCCTAACACGGGAAATGATCTTACCACCTTTGAACTTCAATAGTGAACGAGTAATCTAGTAATTATTGACGGTATCAGCCGTTATCTGAACTTGAGCAATCTGGAAGAAAATAAGTCTGGGTTGGAACAAGGGTGGAACCACGAAAACACATTCGTCCCTTTACTAGGGATGAGTGTGTTTTTTTATGGATTTTAAGATTGAAAATTTTAAATAATAAAAAAATATATTGATTTTGTTTTTTATGCGAGTATAATGAGTTAACAAATAAACATGAACGAAAAAGTAACGATAAGGACATGAGATGATTTTTACGGTTTACAGAGAGGGGAGCCAAAGGCTGCGAGCTTCCTAACACGGGAAATGATCTTACCACCTTTGAACTTCAATAGTGAACGAGTAATCTAGTAATTATTGACGGTATCAGCCGTTATCTGAACTTGAGCAATCTGGAAGAAAATAAGTCTGGGTTGGAACAAGGGTGGAACCACGAAAACACATTCGTCCCTTTACTAGGGATGAGTGTGTTTTTTTTATTACTTTGAAGGGAGGTGCTGTAACATGAAACGATTAGTACGTACGGAAATAACCACCACTTGCATGGGAAAATGGCAGAGCAAGGTGATTGATAGAGGTGAAAAATAAAATTCTAGGAGGAGATTAGAAGATGAATAATGTTATTAATGTTGGGGTATTAGGGTTAGGTACTGTCGGAAGTGGTGTTGTCCATATTTTGAAAGAACATTATCAAAAAATCGCTCTTGATACAGGGTGTGAAGTAAAGGTAAAGGCAGTCGTTGTGCGTGATTTAGAAAAAGAACGTGATGTTTGTATTGAGGGAATCGTAGTAACGAGTAATGTGGATGAAGTTCTAAATGATTCAAATATTGATATTGTAGTAGAGGTAATGGGCGGAATTGAAGAAGCGAAACAGCATATTATGAAGGCTTTGCAAAGTAAAAAACATGTTGTAACTGCAAATAAAGATTTAATGGCTGTATATGGGGCTGAGCTTCTACAATTAGCAAATGAAAATAATTGCGATTTGTTTTATGAAGCAAGTGTAGCAGGTGGAATTCCAATATTAAGAGGATTAGCAGACGGGCTAGCTTCAGATCAAATTGAAAAAATAATGGGAATCGTAAATGGAACAACAAATTATATGTTAACAAAGATGAGTCAAAATGGATGGTCGTATGAAGAGGCTTTACAGGAGGCGCAGAAATTGGGTTTCGCAGAATCTGATCCAACAGCAGATGTAGATGGACTAGATGCTGCGAGAAAGGTAGCGATTCTTGCTAACTTAGGTTTTTCGATGAATGTTTCTTTAGATGATGTTCAAGTTAGAGGTATTCGAAAGGTAGAAAAAGAAGATTTAGAAATGGCCGAAAAGTTAGGATTTACTATGAAATTAATTGGTAAAGCGGAGAAACAAGGATCATCCATTCATTTAAGCGTAGAACCGACTTTATTGCCAAGTCATCATCCATTATCGAATGTAAATAACGAATTCAATGCGGTGTATGTTCACGGTCAAGCGGTTGGGGAAGTGATGTTTTATGGGCCAGGAGCTGGGAAGTTACCAACTGGTTCTGCTGTAGTAAGTGATATTATTTCAATCGTTAAAAATATGAATCAAGTTCCGAAAAACAAAAGTGCGTTAAAAGAACCAGAGCCATATGAATTACAAGGAGATGAAGAAGTAGTTTCGAAATATTTTTTACGCATTTCATTAAGAGATGAGCCTGGAATGTTACAAAAAGTGACAGAATGTTTCGTTAATTATTCTGTGAGTTTAAAAGAGGTCATTCAATTACCTTTGAATCGTGAACTTGCAGAGGTCGTTGTTGTGACACATCAAACTTCAAAATATCAATTCGAACGAGTTTTAGGAGCGATAGAAGATGTCGCAAGTGAAATAAACAGTTACTACATTATTGAGGAGGAAAAACAATATGTATAAAGGTCTATTAAAACAGTATGCTTCTTATTTACCAGTGAATGAAAACACACCTGATGTCAGTTTAATGGAAGGGAATACACCCCTTATTCCATTATTAAATATATCAAAGCAATTAGGGATTCAGTTATACGGAAAATATGAAGGAGCAAACCCAACAGGTTCTTTTAAAGACCGTGGTATGGTAATGGCCGTTGCTAAGGCGAAAGAAGAAGGTTCAGAGGCAATCATTTGTGCGTCAACAGGTAATACATCAGCATCAGCTGCTGCATATGCGGCACGCCTCGGGATGAAATGTATTATCGTAATACCAGAAGGGAAAATTGCGCATGGAAAATTAGCGCAAGCAGTCGCTTATGGGGCGGAGATCATTTCAATAGAAGGAAACTTTGATGATGCACTTCGGGCTGTAAGAAATATTGCAGCAGAAGAGCCGATTACATTAGTAAACTCAGTGAATCCTTATCGAATTGAAGGACAAAAAACAGCGGCATTTGAAATTTGTGACCAGTTGCAAAGCGCACCAGATGTTTTAGCTATTCCTGTTGGGAATGCTGGGAATATTACAGCATATTGGAAAGGGTTCTGTGAATATGAGAAAGAAAAAGGCTATAAGAAGCCAAGAATTCACGGTTTTGAAGCGGAAGGAGCAGCGGCAATTGTAAAAGGACATGTAATTGAGGAACCTGAAACGATTGCAACAGCGATTCGCATCGGTAACCCAGCAAGTTGGTCGTATGCAGTAGAGGCTGCTGAGCAGTCTAATGGTGAAATAGATATGGTATTAGATGAGGAGATTTTAAATGCGTATAGATTGTTAGCAAAAACTGAAGGAGTTTTTGCAGAGCCAGGATCAAATGCTTCATTAGCGGGCGTAATTAAACATGTTCAATCTGGAAAAATCAAAAAGGGAGAGACGGTTGTTGCAGTTTTAACTGGAAACGGTTTGAAAGATCCTGATATCGCAATTTCTTCTAATAAATTAGACATTGCAAGTGTTTCAAATGATATAGAACAAATTAAAGATCATATTAAAGGGGTGATTATGTCGTGATACCATTAAGAGTTCGTGTTCCTGCTAGCACAGCGAATGTTGGACCTGGATTTGATTCAGTAGGAATAGCATTGTCATTATATTTAGAAGTGAGTGTAAAAGGAGAAGCTGATAAGTGGCAAGTAGTACATTCTTTTGACGATTCAATTCCAACAGACGATAAAAATTTAATTGTTAGTACGGCATGTAAAGTATGTCCTTCTTTATCACCCCATATAATAGAAGTTACTAGTAATATTCCGTTGACAAGAGGGCTAGGAAGCAGCGCGTCAGCGATTGTAGCAGGAATAGAGCTTGCGAATCAACTTGGAAATTTACATTTAACAACTAATCAAAAAGTTCAAATTGCTACAAATTTTGAAGGACATCCAGATAATGTTGCTGCTTCTATTTTAGGTGGAACTGTAATTGGAGCACTGGACGGAAAGAATGTTTCGGTCGTGAGGGTTGAAAGTAAGGAGTTAGGCGTAATTTCTCTTATTCCAAATGAAGAGCTAAATACGGATGAAAGTCGATCTGTATTACCAAAGATGTTTCCTTTTCATGAGGCTGTTAAAGCTAGTGCAATTAGCAATGTGTTAGTAGCTGCATTATGTCAAAAGAAGTGGGAAGTTGTAGGTGAGATGATGGAGAGAGATCATTTTCACGAGCCGTATCGTTTAGAACTTATACCGTTATTACCATCTATTCGTAAATGTGCAAAAGAGTTTGGGGCATATGGTACAGCACTTAGTGGCGCGGGACCATCCATTTTTATATTAACTCCATATGAGAAGCGGCAAGAAATTGCTGAGCAATTAGCGAGAGTATTTACAGCAATGAAAGTATGTGAGCTTGAAATCGATCATAAAGGGGTTACTGTAAATAAGGAAGAATATATTGGATTATAAAGAAAGCTAGCATCGCTAGCTTTCTTTACGTTGTAAATACATTTCGAATTGGATTATTGTGGAAATACCATATAAAACGGATGCTAATTTTGTATAATGTAAGTAAAGAGTGCATTAATTTTGGAGGTGATTATATAAATAAAAAGTCACCAGAAGAAAAAAGAGAGCGCATAAGACAAAGTGAATTGAAAAATAATCCTACAGGTTCTTTAAAGGATGGACTAGATAGAGCTGAAACAGGTAATCCAGTTGACATGGTAGGTGGTATGAGTTGGAGAAGTACAGGGCTAATCATTTTAGTGCTACTTTTAGGATACATTATATACACTTACTTTTTCAGCTAAGGAAAGCTTGTTAAAATTTTGATTTGTTTGATCTAATAATTAGTGAGAATGAAAAAAGGATTATAATACCACTGTAGTACATATCTTTTTAAGCAGATTATAGTTGTTCATAAATTTACCTTTTATACTTTGAATAGAGCTAGCATTATGCTAGCTCTATTATTTTTTGCCACATTCCTGTAACAAAACCCCTGTATATTCAGTGGTGGAGGTGCAGAAGATGAAAAAAATGATAGCAATATGTCTTCTTACAACAATGTCATTTTCGACTTTAGTCGGGTGTGATGTAAATGGTAATGATGCTTTACAAGAGTCTAAAATAAAGAAAGCGACGTATAAAGATTTTACTTATGATGTAAATCCAGAGACTTTCACGTTAAATGTAGAACATGATGGTGTAAAGGAACAGGCATCACAACCGTTACCGAAAATGAAGGTGTCGAATTTAAAAAAAGACAAGGATCGCACATCATGGGAATATCCAGATCAAAAAGTAAAAGTAAACTTAGAAAAGAAAAAAGACCACTTAAATATTGAAGTGGAATCGACTGGTGCAGAAAGTTTTACATGGCCGAAAGTACAAGCTGAAAATTATACACTTCCGTTATGGGAAGGTAAGCAAATTCCAAGTAATGATGAGAATTGGAAGAAGTTTTTGAAGGATGATGCATATTCATTTGCTGAATCATTTTCCATGAAGTTTTTCGCATTAAATGGTTCGAAATATTCGATTGTATATATTGCAAACAATATGTTTAATAATGAATTGAAATTTCATTCAGATCCGAAAATAGGATTTGATTTTACACATGAATTCCCGAGTATAAATAAAAATAAAACATATGGATTTCAGTTATATGTGACAAATAATGATGCAGTAAGTATCGCCAAACTATATAAGAACAATATCGTTGAAAAAGGTGAATTTAAAACATTACAAGAAAAGGCTAGAAAAAATAAAGAGATAGAAAAACTTTACGGTGCAGGTCATTTTTATTTTTGGAATCAAAATGGTTTATCAGAAAGTAACGTAAATTGGCCAAAGCTAAGGGAGCAAATAAATAGCCCACTGTTTAGCCATATAAAAGAACTCATTCAAAAGAATAGTTCAGAACCTGGAGAACTGAATGTATTTGAGCAAGTAAGTAAACAAGATTTCATCGATAAGTATCAAAAAAATGTTATTTTGCGTTATGTAAACGAAGTATTATCAATGAAGGAATTTTATAAAGAGGATATTTTCCCGAAAGTTGATCAGGAAGCTAGTGCACTATTAAAGAAAGGCGTAGATCACTTAGCGAAGACGGAGTTGTATAGCTTAAATAAGTATTTATTAAAGTCAGGACTCGGTGATGCGGTTGAAGAGGTGAGTAAATGGGGTTCTGCAGATGGAACAGATATTATAAAGGAAATGAAAGAAGCAGGGATAGGCAAAGCGTGGATTGGTCTGCCGAACTGGGAACAAGGATTTATGCAGCCTAATTTCGTTACAGAAGCTAAGAAAATGGGATATTTAGTTGGTCCGTATGATTCTTACCATTCCATTCACGAAAAAGGTGATAAAAATTGGAACACAGCTTCCTTTAATGATCCATCGTTATATGAAGAAGCAACTGTAACGAAGAAAAATGGAGAGAAGGTACAAGGGTTTTTAGGGAGAGGTCGAAAATTAAATCCGACATTATCACTTCCTAGTGTAAAAGAACGAATGAACGATATATTACAAAATGGACCTAAGTATAATTCATGGTTTATTGATTGTGATGCAACGGGTGAAATTTATGATGACTATTCAACGAAACATATAACGACACAAGAACAAGATTTAAAAGCAAGATTAAAACGAATGGATTATATTGCGCAAGAAAAAGGTATGGTAGTTGGCTCTGAGGGCGGAAATGATTTTGCAAGTAGTACGATTGCATTTGCTCATGGAATTGAAACGCCAGTTATTAAATGGGACGATGAAGATATGAGGAAAAACAAAACAAGCCCGTATTATGTAGGTGGATATTGGTCACCAAATCAAAATGTTCCTGAAAAATATGTAAAACAAGTACCGTTGAAAGAAGAATATAAACAAGTATATTTAAATCCAGTATATTCGGTACCATTATATAAATTAGTATACAATAATTCCGTTATTACAACGCACCACTGGGAATGGGGAAGTTTGAAGGTGAAAGATGAAGTTGGAAATCGTATGTTATATGAGTTATTGTATAATGTTCCTCCGTTGTACCATTTAGATGAAGTAGAGTGGAATAAGCATAAAAAAGAAATTACACAGCATCTGAAAGTTTGGAATGAAGTTCATGAAAAGGCAGTAAAAGAAGAAATGACGAACTTTGCATATCTGTCAGAAGATAAGCTAGTACAATCTGCTTCATATGGAAAAGATATTAAAATCATTGTGAATTTCTCGAATGACGATGTGGAAATAGAAAAAACAAAAATTAAAGCAAATTCAGCTTTAATTTATAATAACGGGAAGCAAATAATGTATACACCAAATGAGAGTCAATAAAGTGAAGCTTTAATGAGTGGGGGCATTCCCTACTCATTATTAGGTGAACCAATCGGGATTTTAAAGGAAACTTGCTTCTGCATACTTAATGAATTTTGGGGTTTAAGTCTTATATTCACAAATAACAAAATGATAAATCTGTAAATTAGAATGTTTCAAAGTGTTAAATTTTTGAAGTTGGTAAATGGTGACTTGCCAAAAATAAGCACGAGAGTATAATGTGAAATGGAATACATATTGGATTCATGATGTAACCTTACAAAAATGTAAGGTGATTGAAAGGAAATTCAATATGAAGATTACTAGACATACATTATACTAGGAAAAGAGAAAGAGAGGAGAATGAACATGAGCTCTGAATTAGAACAAAACACGAGAAGCAGTAAAAAACGTTCTAAAAGAAAGTCTATAAAATGGTTCATTTTAATTCCATTTTTCCTACTTATTTTTGGAGGAGTAGGATATGGATCGTTTATATATAACAAAGCAAAAGCTGTTGTAAGTGATGCATATGCAAAAATTGATAAGTCATCAAAACGGGATAAAGAAGTTGAACCTTTAAAGGATAATATTTCAATTTTAATTATGGGTGTAGACGGAAGTGAAATGAGAAAAAGCCAATATGGCGAAGCGGTTCGGACAGATGCACTTTTATTAGCGACAATTAATAAAAATGATAAGTCAGTTAAATTAGTAAGTATTCCGCGTGATTCACGCGTTTACATTCCATCTAGAAAGAAATTAGATAAAATTACACACGCACACGTATTTGGTGGTGTTGAAAGTACACGAGATACAGTTGAACGATTTTTAAATGTTCCAGTTGATTATTATGTGAAGTTTAACTTCGAGTCATTTGTACAAATTGTAGATTCACTTGGTGGTATTGATATTGATGTACCGGTTACTTTCACAGAACAAGATAGTAAAGACCAAGCAGGTATGATTCATTTAGAAAAAGGTTTCCAACATTTAAATGGAGAGCAAGCACTTGCACTTGCAAGAACGCGTAAAATTGACAGTGATACAATGCGTGGTCAAAGGCAACAACTTGTAATTGAAGCAATTGCGAAAAAAGCAATGTCTGTTCAATCAATTAGCAAAATGGGCTCTTTACTGGATGCAGTTGATAAAAATATGAAAACAAATTTAACATTTGATGATATGCTTGCTATTACGAAAAATATGGCAGGATCGGATCTGCAAATGGAAAAGATGCAAATAGAAGGAACGGATAAACGTATTGGTGGTATTTATTATTACATTCCAAACGAAAAAAATGTAAAAGATATTTCAAATAAATTAAATGAACATTTAGGTGTAACACCAAAATCAGTTCGAAATGAATAGTAAAAAAAGATTGGCCTCCGCCAATCTTTTTTTTGGAAATGGATTTGTAACTTTTCTGTAACGATTTTTTATTTTAGAAAAATTATACTCATATGTATGAGAATATTGGAGAAGCAAAAGTATAGAGAAATACTTAAAATCTGTAGTAAGGAAAGATATCATATGCAGAAATGGATAGGCATTATGGGAATCATCTTTATATTGACTGGATGTAAAATGTCTGAAGCTCCGACAAATTTAATGGTGGCTCCTGCAAATGAGAAATGGATAAATGAATTGAAAGAGCAAATAGATAAAGATTTGCCTGTTAATTATCGATTGCTTACTCCGATGTCTAATAAAGATAAACAAATGATTTGGTCAATGGATTTTAAACAAGATAATAAAAAAGAAGCCATCGTATTTTATAAATTGCCGAATGAAGATCATAGCGTATATTTAGCTGTATATGAGGAAATCGGAAATGGATGGAAAATAAAGTCCACGCATAAATTTGATGGAGGAGAAGTAGATATCGTTGAAGTGGGTGATTTTACAGGGAATGGGAAGAGAGAATTATTAATTGGAATCTCTGTAAGTCGCCAATCTTTAGATCATGTTATGTATGTTTTCTCGGAAGAAAATGAAGATATGAAGGAGATTTATAATCGGCATTATACGAAGCTATTTATAGAAGATCTAAACAGAAATGGTCTTAATGATATAAGCCTTGTTACTTATGAAAAAGATGAGAAGTTGACAGTTGAGTTCATTGAGCAGTTTAAGACTATATCTGAAGTTTCATTTGACCCATTTATAAATAGTATTCAAAGAATACAGATTGGATGTATTTCCAAAATGTCAAAGGCGGTTGTAATTGATGCGGGAGTTGGGGCTCATTCAGGTGTAACATATGTAGCGAAATTTGATAAGGATCATTATGAGGAATTACCTATAGACGGGAAAGAAGATTTATTCAATGATTATGTTGTGGAAAGTAAAGACGTAAATGAAGACGGCATTATTGAATTTGTTCGTACTGTACGTCCAAAAGGTTGGGAAGATAAATCACATGGCGATAGTCCGCTCTTTGAACGTTACATACAGTGGAGTGAAGATGGAACTAAACCTATAGAAGAACGATATATCAATATAGAAAAAGGATATTTTGTGAAAATTCCTGAAGAGTTAATGGGGAAAATTACTATCCCAGATCAGCAAAAGGAATCAAATGTTCAACAGTTTTTGGATGCAAGTACAAATGAAGTATGGCTTGAAGTCCATATTTTTAAGCGGAGAGACTGGTTCAAAATAAAAGGATACGAGGCAGCAGTTAAAACAGCTTCTCACGTATATGCAGTACCGAAGCAATCAAAGTTTGAAAAAGTGAAAGCATATATAAAACCGCTAGCGGATTATCAACAAGAGTAGGAGGTGGGAATTATGCCAACAATTTTAGTATTGGAAGACGAAATACCAATTCGTAGCTTTATTGTATTAAATATGAAACGTGCTGGATTTCATGTATTAGAGGCTAATACAGGGGAAGAAGCATTAGAGATTTTACGTCAACATACTGTTCAAGTTGCACTACTTGATGTAATGTTACCAGGGATTGACGGTTTTCAAGTATGTAAAGCTATTCGGGAAAATAATAAAAAAATGGGTATTATTATGTTAACCGCACGTGTACAAGATGAGGATAAGGTACAAGGGTTAGGAATTGGGGCGGATGATTATATTGCAAAGCCGTTTAGTCCAGTAGAGTTAACGGCACGTGTACAATCCTTATTAAGAAGAATAGAAGTGCATGCAGAAAAAACAAATATACTTACATCTGGTCCGTTTTCATTAAATCTTACAGAAGAAAGTTTATATAAAGATGGGCAATTAGTGGATTTAACCCCTACAGAATATATGATACTACAATATTTAATGGACCATGCTTCTAAGCCGGTATCACGGGATGAAATATTAAATATGATTTGGGGAGTTAATTACGTAGGTGAGACGAAAGTCGTAGATGTAAATATGAGGCGGTTACGTCAAAAGATAGAATGCAATCCATCTGAACCGCAGTTTATCCTGACAGTGTGGGGTAAAGGATATGTGTGGAAGGAAACTATAAAATGAGACGGAAAGTGACTTTGTATTTTATGACGGTCATAACACTTATGCTTGTATTGTTTGAAATAGCATTTTCAGTCTCTATTTATCAATATTATTATAATGGTATTGTACAGTATATAGAATCTCATGCGAAGACGAGTACACGTTTTTTCTCTGAGTATAATTCATTATATTTTATTCGTTTGAACGAATATAGTGGTGACATCATTGGAAGTTTTCAATTGGAAGGAACAGAATTACAATTGATCGATCGGCACGGTACGATTATACAGTCGTCAAGCGGACAAAAGGTAGAAGGTAAAGTAAATATTCCTTATTCTTTACTAGAGGGGGAAATGTATCACCGAGTTACTACTACGAAAGATAATGAAAAACAATTAGAAGTATTAAGTCCACTCGTACACCAAGGGCAAACTATCGGTGTTTTAAAATATACGACTGTTTTAACACATGTAAATGCAAAGATTATTGAAATCATGATGTTTACTATTTCTGTAGGTATTGTTATTTCAGGAATTGTCTTCTTAATTAGCAGACGCTTGGCAAATTCATTTGTTGAGCCAATTGAATCTATTATTCAAGCTTCTTCACAAATCGCAGAAGGAACACTGAAAGATAGAATTAAAGAAGACTATCCCGGTGAATTAGGTGAGTTAGCACATAGTTTAAACTATATGTCTGATAAAATAGAAAAAGCAGAACAGATGAAAAATGAATTTATTGCTTCTATTTCTCATGAAATACGGACGCCTTTAACGGGAATTAAAGGTTGGAGTGAGACGTTAAAAACTGTAGAGCATTTAACGGAAGAAGAAATAAAGCAAGGTATGGGAATTATTTCAGGTGAGACAGACCGATTGATTCATTTAGTAGAAGAATTGCTAGATTTTTCAAGATTACAATCAAATCATTTTAATTTATATAAACAAAAAGTGCAATTGTACGATATACTAGAGGAGACGATTTGGCAATTAACTCCTAACGCTGAAGAGAAGAAAATTCAATTCATCCATATTCTAGAACGAATTGAATTGATGGGGGATCGAAATAGGCTAAAGCAAATTTTCTTGAATATTATTCATAATGCTATTAAATATTCATATGAAAACAGTACAGTCCACATTGAAGTGACAAAACGTGAAGGACAAGCAGTGATTAAAGTGACAGATCAAGGTATTGGAATTGCTGAAGAGCATCTACCTTTTATAGAGCAGTCATTTTATCAAATTAATAATCATGTTGCAGGTGCAGGCATTGGTCTAGCTATAGTAAAAAAAATGGTAGACCTTCATGGAGGTACTCTTAGTATAATAAGTAAAGAAGGGATAGGAACAACAATTTTGATAAAGCTCCCACTATAATTCATATATTGTTTGTTTATATAGTGTAATAAAATAAATAGATGTATAATTACATTGGGTGATTTATATATAAGATTAATAGGGAGAGGAATTCGATAGAATGGAAAAGGCTTTT
Source organism: Bacillus cereus group sp. MYBK30-2 (assembly GCF_051915945.1). Lineage (NCBI taxonomy): Bacteria > Bacillati > Bacillota > Bacilli > Caryophanales > Bacillaceae > Bacillus > Bacillus cereus group sp. MYBK30-2. The sequence goes on along the minus strand of NZ_JBQAFR010000001.1, from coordinate 1,065,973 downwards.
AACATTAAACGAGTAGTAGTCGTTTTAATAGCGATTGCAGCAGTAGCTATTGGGTATTTCATGTTTCAATCTATTACTTCACCAGCAAAAGCTGTTGCGAAACAAGAAAATGTAATACAGCTTGCAAGTGAACAACCGAAAGTTGAAATGAATAAAACGGCACCAAGTCGTTTTAATGGAACGGAAAGAAAAGTTGCTTACCTTACATTTGATGATGGGCCAGGAAAATATACGGCTGAATTATTGAATATGTTAAAACAGCATGATGCGAAGGCGACATTCTTTTTAATTGGCGCGAATGTGAAACAGTTTCCTGATTTAGTAAAACGTGAAAATGCAGAAGGACATTATGTTGGAATGCATAGTATGACACACAATTATGCGAAGTTATATAAAAATGGCGAGTATGTTAATGAAATGAAAGAAGATCAAGGCTTAATTGCAAATATTATTGGGAAATCCCCTAAATTAACACGTCCTCCGTACGGATCGACGCCTGGTTTAAATGAAGGTCTCCGAAATAAAGTAGTAGAGGACGGTTTGAAAGTATGGGACTGGACAATTGACTCTTTAGACTGGAAATATAATAAAGTACCAGTTGATGCAGCGGCAGCGCAAATCGCTCAAAATGTATTAGCTGGTGCAACAAAACCGCAAGAAGTCATTTTAATGCATGATATTCACCCGCAATCAGTTGCTGCTGTGCCAGCAATTTTAAAGGGTCTAAAAGAAAAGGGTTATGAATTTGAAGCATATCATGAAGAGAATCACTTCCCAGTGAATTTCTGGCACGATAACCGTTTATAATTGGAGGAATTGAAGTTGAAGTATGGAAAAGTAGCAGTAGTTGGAGCATTATCAGTAGGATTATTATCAGGTTGTTTCGGTGAAAAACCAGAAGAAAATTTATATACGGCTTTTGAAACAGCAGCGACGCAAGAAAAATCGTTAGCTGATGATACGAAAAAGTTAGAGCAATTAGAAAAGCAAGGGCAAGAACTATATTCTCAAATTTTACAAGAAGGTAAAGAACATAATGAAGCAGTCACGAAGAAGATAGAGGAAGCTACTGCAAATGTAAATGAGCGTGAGAAAGTATTGAAAAACGAGAAAGAACTGTTAGAGAAAGCTCAGAAGGAGACGAAATCAGTTCAAAGCAATATAGAGAAGCTTGAAGATAAGAAATTACAAAAACAAGCTAAAGCAGTAGAAGAGTCGTATAAAAACCGTTATGATGCATTCCAAAAAATGAATGAGGATTACACGAAGGCGCTAGCGAATGAAAAAGAGCTGTATGAAAAATTAAAAGTAAAAGAAACGAAGTTAAAAGAAATTGGTGAAAAAGTTAAAACTGTTAATGAGTTAAATGTGGAAGCTCAAAAGGCGAAAGAACAATTTAACAAACATACAAAAGAGTATAATGACAGTAAATTAGCATTTTACAAAGATGCACAGATTAAGATTAAAGAACAGAAATAAAGGAGTATCTTAATCTCGATAAAAAACTATAGAAAAAGCCGAAAAAACATTGTAATAAAAATGTTTTTTCGGCTTTTGTTGCTGGATGAATAGAAAAGACTAGAATTGATATCATAAAAGAGTTATAGTGTATTATTCGAAGGAAAACATTGTAAAGTAAGGAGAATGAAATATGTCATATGAATTTTTATTCAAATTAGGTTTAGCACTCTTTTTAGGATTATTCATCGGAATAGATAGACAGCTAAAGAATAAACCGCTTGGAGTGAAAACAAGTATGGTTATTTCTGTAGCGAGTTGTTTAATTACGATGGTTTCAATTGAATCAGTGAATGTATATTCTGTTCCAGGACATACGAATATGGATCCAATGCGATTAGCTGCCCAAATTGTAAGTGGTATCGGTTTTCTTGGAGCAGGGGTAATTTTACGAAGAAGTAATGACGTTATTTCAGGATTAACGACAGCTTCTATGGTATGGGCTGCTTCAGCACTAGGTATTGCGATTGGAGCAGGATTTTATGTACATGCTACTGTTGCCATGATTTTAATTATATTAGCAATTAATGTACTTCCTCAACTTGTGAAAATTGCAGGCCCGTATTCATTGAGACAAAAGGACTTGTCTATAAAAATTACCGTAAACAAACATCGAGAGTTAGACGGGATTTTTAAGCAAATTAAAAATTTAAATATGCAAGTGAAGCGAGTGAAAATTAAAGATATTGATAATGGAGCATCTCAGCAATTAGAAATGGTTATTTTAGCTCCGGAAGATTTATATACAACTGAGTTATATAGTTCTCTAAAAGAAATCGATCATGTTGTATCTGTTGAAGTGGAAAGTAGATAAAAAAGATTGAAAAGGGTGATGAAAATTCACTCTTTTTTTTAATGAAAAAAACATTTTGCTATAATTATTTACAAAGGGGGATGTAAATGATGGAGATACATATTAGAAGGGCAACGAAAGAGGATATTTCGGCAATAGCAAAGGTTCATGTAGATAGCTGGAAAACAACGTATAAAGGGATATTCTCTAATGAAATATTAGACAATATAACGTATGAACAACGAGAAAAGCTATGGGAAAGTATCTTTCAAAAAGAAGACGGGCATCAATATAGGTTTGTGGCAGAGACGTTAAATGGGGAAATTATCGGATTTATCGATGGTGGGACTGAAAGAACGGGGACATATAATTGTGATGGGGAATTATATGCAATATACATTTTACAAGAGTATCAAGGGATGAAGATAGGACAACGTTTATTTCAAGCTTTACTATCAGATTGTAAAAAAAATAATATGCAATCTCTTTTAGTTTGGGTTGTCTCTAATAATCCTTCTAAAAAATTTTATGAAAAATATAATCCTGAAAAAATTGATACAAAATTTTTAGCAAGACTGAATATAGAAGAAATAGCATATGTGTGGCGAGATATGGATTGTTTATATAAAACATTATCAATTTAGGTTTGAATAATTATATTATGTAAATTAAACTTACGGCTATTAAAAAATACGGATTTAATGTTGTAAAAAGACGAAAAGTTTAGTAATGAAGGTATTAACAAACAGAAAATTAGAAGTAGTAACTTCATAATGTGAAATGATGTAAGAGTCTCGTTGTGGAGACTCTTTTTTAAAAAAATAATTAACCAAAAATTACCAGGTATTTAATATCGGATTTGATACAATTTAATATATATAAGGAGGTGATCGGTAATGGCTAGAAATCGTAACGCTAATCAATTAGCATCAAATGGAGCACAAGCAGCTCTAGATCAAATGAAATATGAAATTGCACAAGAGTTTGGTGTACAACTTGGAGCTGATACTTCTTCACGTGCAAACGGTTCTGTAGGCGGTGAAATTACAAAACGCCTTGTAGCGATGGCAGAACAACAGCTTGGTGGTGGATATACTCGCTAAATGTAGAAGGTTATAGGAGAAAGGAAGGATTCTTCCTTTCTTTTTTTATTTTCAATTAATTGGTATGGATATATTGTGAACTGGATTCAAAGAATAGGAGTAAAGCTATATTTTTACCAATTTCTTTTGTTGTAAATGGAAAGTAGTAAAGATGTAATAGCCCTGGTGGAATGTAAAATTAAGTTCCAGCAGGGCTATTATATGGTAAGAAATATATGATGAAAGGTTCCGAAATCAACATGTTAAAAAAAGAAAACTGTTGTTTAATTGCGCTTGCATCAGTTCCACTTGTTATGACATTAGGTAATTCAATGCTTATTCCAATCCTGCCAACCATTGAAAAGAAATTACATATTTCATCTTTCCAAGTATCCATGATTATTACAATTTATTCTATCATTGCGATTTTACTTATACCAATTGCTGGTTATTTATCAGATAGATGGGGACGCAAGATGGTAATGGTTCCAAGTTTAGTAATTGCAGCTATTGGAGGAGCGATTACGGGATGGGTATCATGGAAAGTTGATAATCCCTATGTTTGGATTCTTATCGGAAGAGCAATTCAAGGGGTAGGAGCTGCTGGAGCTATGCCAGTTGTTATACCATGCGTTGGTGATTTGTACAAAGATGAAAAGCAGGTTAGTGCAGGTTTAGGAATCATCGAGACGTCAAATACATTTGGAAAAGTATTGAGTCCTATATTAGGATCTGCTCTTGCGGCTATTGTATGGTTCTTACCATTTTGGGCGATTCCAGTTTTATGTGTAATATCGATTGTTTTATTACTAGTACTAGTAAAGGCGAAGAAACAAGAAGAAGTCCCACCATTGAAAGAATTTATTCAGTCTATTATCTCTACGTTTCGAGAAAAGGGAAGATGGTTAGTTGCCATTTTTATACTAGGTGCAATTATTATGCTTATTTTATTCGGGATCCTTTTTTATCTGTCGACTATACTGGAGTCGAAGTACGATATTCATGGTATATGGAAAGGGTTCGTACTCGCTATTCCTTTGCTGGTGCTATCACTTAGCTCATATATGGCTGGTAAAAAAATTGGAGATAAACAAGATATTATGAAAAAGTGTATTTATATTGGATTTTTACTGGCTGCTGCATCTACCGTCTTACCTTTATTCCTAAAAGGAATCTATTTGCTACTTCTTTGTCTCGTTATTATGGGGATAGGAATTGGTATTGCGTTACCATGTTTAGATGCTCTTATTACTCAAGGAATTGAAAAAGAGCAGAGGGGGACAGTTACGTCATTTTATAGTTCAATGCGATTTATCGGTGTAGCAGCTGGACCACCCCTTTATTCTTTTTTTATGAAAGGGGCGGACCATGAAGTGTTTTATTTAACAAGTATCTTCGCTGCTATTGGTGCTGTCATAGCAATTATTTGGATTAAACCAGCAAAAGATAACATGGTGCAAAAACAAAAACCGGAACCAACTTCATAATTGGAAAGAGAATTGCATGATGTGTAATTAGCATGGGGTTCTCTTTATCCCGTTTGGTGGGGGATGAGCCCCCACCAATTATAGTTTCACTTTATTTAATTAGGAAAAATAACTTGTTTTAACATATAAAGTGCGACGCCCCAGATGATTAGCCCTGAAAATTTATTTAATACTATGATCGTTTTTCCTGTTGAGTCTAGTCTTTTTAGAAATTTTCCAGCCATAGCTAAGCTTATAAACCAAATCCAAGAAACTATAATTGTTGCAAAAGTGAAAGCCCATTTCTCACTTCCTATGTACTGTATAGAGTTTGTTCCGATTACACCAATTGTATCTAAAATTGCGTGTGGATTTAGTAATGAAACCGATGCGGCGAAAATAACTTGATTTTTTAAAGGCATGCTTTTTTCTTGGTGTACATCATTTGAAGGATTGCTTTTCCAAATAACCCAGCCCATATACATAAGAAAGAAAAATCCAATCATATACAAGGTAGTTGTTAACCAAGAAAAAGTAAGGAGTACAAGGGATACACCCTGTACAGCAATTAAAATTAATAATGTATCACATATAGATGCAGTCAAGACTACAGGAGCAGCGCGCCAAATATTTGGTTGACTTGCGCCTTGGTTAAAGACGAAAACATTTTGGACACCTAATGGGATGATAAGACCAAATGCAAGGATGATACCGTGAATAATTGCTTCACTCATTATATTACCTCCTACTTAGTGTAATTAATTATGATAGTGTATATTGTATAGAGGAAATGAGAAATTGTATCCATCCATATGGTTGGATAGTCGACCAACCAAAATGAATGTGGGGTGATAGGATGGAAAGATTAGAATGGAAACCTAATATGTCTTCGTCTATTCCACTATATAAACAAATAGAAACATACATAAAGGGAAGAATTGTTAATGGGGAATGGACAGTTGGAACGAAATTACCTTCACAAAGAGCTTTGGCACAAACATTTGAAGTGAATCGAAGTACAATTGTAATGGCGTTCGATGAATTAGTAGCAAAAGGCTATATTGAGGGGAACGGCCGGAAGGGAACAATTGTTGTAAATAATAGCGAGAATACTTCAACATATGCCCCGCCACCTAACTGGCAGTCTTATGTAGAAACAGGACTTCATTATCCGAATCTTCCTGCTATACAAGAGATTAATCAAGCTGAATTTTATCCCAATGTAATTCGATTAGGAACTGGCGAGCTTTCACCGAGTCTTTTACCTGAGGAAAAAATGAAGAGAATTATTAATAAGTTTATAAAGACAAATGTTCCACTTGGGTATGAAGAACCGAAAGGAAATCGCCATCTAAGAGAAAAAATTGCGGAATATTTAAAAGGGCATGATGTTTATGTATCCCCTGACTCTATTTTAATTGTTTCAGGGGCAATTCAAGCACTGCAGCTTATTTCCATGGGGCTACTTCCAAAAGGAGCATCAATTCTATTAGAAAAACCATCATATTTATATTCTATTAATGTTTTTCAATCAACAGGAATGCGCTTGATAGGAATGCCAATAGATGAGAATGGTATAAACACTTCATATATTACACAATATAAGAAGCAATTTAATGCATCGATTTTATATACAATTCCGTCTTTTCATAATCCGACGAACTTTAGTATGAATGCTAAGAAGAGGAAAGAAGTGATGGGTATATGTAATGAAATTGGATTACCTATTATTGAGGATGCAGTCTATCAAGATTTATGGTTCGATGCACCAGTTCCAAAGCCTTTAAAGGCATATGATAAAAACGGGATAGTATTACATATCGGGAGCATGTCCAAAGTTATAAGTCCTGGTTTAAGAATTGGCTGGATTGTTGGGGCTGAACCAGTTATTCAAAGATTAGCAGATATAAAAATGCAAACAGATTATGGTTCAAGTTCTATATCCCAGCAAATTGCAGCAGAGTGGTTTACAGATGGTTTGTATGATGAACATTTACAGTTAATCAGAAGTGAATTAAAAAAACGTAGAGATTTTATGATAAGTATGTTAGAAAAGTATTGCAGTGAAATTGCAACTTGGCATGAGTCAGCAGGGAGCTTTTATATTTGGTTACATATGAATCTACCTTTTTCGAATCGTAGTGTATTTGAAAAAACTTTGCAAGAAAAGGTGTTATTAAACCCAGGTACTTTGTATGATAGAAGTGCGAACCAATTTTTACGACTTTCGTATTCTTATGCAACTTTAGAAGAAATTGAAATTGGGATAAAAAAGGTAGCGCAATTAATAAAGTGAAACTTTAATCAGTATGATTTTTGATCATCCACACTGGTTATTAGCCCGCAAATAGCGGGATAAAAAGGTAAAAGGAGAAAAGGATGAAACAATATGTGATTTGTCAAATTATTGACGGAGATAAATATTTAGCAGCTTATGCAGAGACGAAGCAGGACGCGATTGAAAAAGCTGAATTGTTAGGATTAAGAACAGGAAATCGTTACGTAGTAATTACCGCGGAAGAAGCAAAAGGGTTAACTTATCCTTAAACGATGTGTGGAAGTATGCAGAAAGTAAATAAGCCTAATAACATACTAAATTATTAGGCTTATTTATATTTAGAGTATCGATCTCTCTTTAATGAAAAAAATAATATTATGAGTCGAGCTGACGGAAAAAACGATTTGTTTTTCGATCCTGATTTCCGTTTCTATATTTATCAACATATTGCCTGAAATTCCAAGATTGTAAAAAATTATTAGCGGCGTTATAACCAGAGTTATAGAGCCATTCTTTCTCTTCTTTAGTTAAATGAAAATTAGTACTTGTAATGGTTCCTGTTGGAATTGTAATAGTTCTTGCCTTTGATTCTTTATCTAAATGACGTAAATCATGAGCTTGCATCATCGTTTTAAATAAGCCTTTGAACATGGAGATAGGATCTTCATAGTGGGCGGGATCAGCTTGAATTTCATCTTTTACGAAATGAAATCCAAAGGTAGGCCAGCGAGGCGAGGAAGGTGAATCGAAAATCCAAATTGGATAATTACTTAAAATACCTCCGTCAACCATATAACAAGGCTGTTTCCATTTTGGTGTTCGCCATTTCACTGGTTCGAAGAGGAACGGAATGGTTCCACTCATTCGTACTGCTTTAGCGATAGAGAAGCGATAATTCGAAAATCCGTAGCTTGGTAAATCATCAGGGAAGACAACCATTTTACCATTGCTTATATCTGAAGCGATAATTTTGAGTTTATTCAAATCAGGTAAGTCTGTAAATAGATGAATTCCTTTTTTTTTAAGCAGGTCTTCGAGCCATTCTTCGAGAAATGCATTTGAATAAATACCTAGAGTAGACCATGCACTTAATCCTTTACCGATAAAGGGAATTCTATCAAGAAAAGTCTTCTTAGTAAATTTGTTATAATCAATGTCAGTTATAATCGTTTTTAATTCGGAACAGGAGTATCCTGCTGCTAGAAGTGCTGCGATAATAGCACCAGCTGATGTCCCTGCTAAACGTTCCCACTCATAACCTTTTTCGGCTAACGCACAAATTGCTCCTACATGTGCAATTCCGCGTACACCGCCTCCTTCGAAAACACCATCAATCTTCATAAACATACTCCCTTTCGGATAATAAAGTGAAACTTTAATCAGTGGGGGGTATTCCACGCTGATTATTAACCCTCACCAATCGAGCTTTTATGGGCAGCCCGACTCCCACCTAACTTCTTTTTTTACAGCCGAATTTTGAGGTGGGAGTCTTACTGCCCGCAAATAGCGGGATAAATTCTGAAATGGCAAAAAAGCACGTATTGTACGTGCTTTTTTACAATAGTTTTTAAGTTTACTAGCAGCCTACAAAGCCGCCCCAACAGCTAGCCCCGATGATGATTAGAAGGATAAATAAAACGATTAATAAAGCGAAACCTCCATAACCACATCCACCGCAACTACCGCCGTAACCGCCGCCGTAACCGCCACAACTACCGCCGTAACCGAAACCACCGTAACCCATGTGGAATTCCTCCTTATATTAAAAGTGAAAATGAACGAGGGAAAGTATACTGTAAGAAATTATGAGATATCATGTTTGTAGGAACAATGTATACTATGCTCTTTTAAACTTGTTCGCGTACGAGGGATGAGCCCGTTTTTTTGAGAGGTTGTTGAATTTACAATGAATGGAGTATAATCTTTGTGCTATGATACAAATAAGTATGTAAATGTAAGGAGAATTTATGAAGCAGAAAATTGAAGTATTAATTGATAAATATGAACTAGCGCATTTGAAACAGGAGCTTGTAAATACTATATTTCCTTGTATAAAAGTTGTGCCAAATCAGCAGGAAACAATTGCGATAGGTAGTTCGAAGATGGGCGGAGTTCCTGATTTGCCGGATGCATTTGAATATCCAACATACAAAGGGAATCCATTACGCTTTATCGCACAATTTAATTTAAGTGATTTACAAAACGTTGGCATGGATCATAATCTTCCTAAGACAGGGATGTTATATTTCTTTAGTATTGAAAATTATTTTGAAGAAGCTGTGAATCCAAGTGAAGCTGGGCGTGTACTTTATTATGATATTCCCGCAGTGCAATTAAGAAGAGCAGATGAAGATCAGGCGCAATTTACTCAGTGTACAATTTCATTTGAACTTACGTATAAATTACCGGAGCTTTTCATTGAAGATGAGGCGGATTCAGATCGTTTCTTGCAATTACTTGAAGAGCTAATCCCAGACAACTATGATAATCATCAAATGTTTGGAGAACCATTCTCCGTACAAGAAGAAGTATTGTACGAGATCGGACAATATATGGGAGTAGATCCGCAGCATATGACGCTTTTATTCCAAATTGATTCTGATTATAAAAATTGTAATATGGTTTGGGGAGAATTAGGAATGCTTTATTTCTGTATTGGAAATGAAGATTTGAAGAATCGACGTTTTGAAAATACATGTTGTGTGTTACAAACTTGCTAAAGAAGGGGTTGTTCTTTTTCTAAAAGAACAACTTTTTTCATAATGTTTATTAATAAATATGCATAATCTCATATGACCTTTTCTGAAAAGTATTGTATACTCTGAAAATATACGATGCTTTTTTTCATATATTTATAGAATGTAAGGAGTGACGAGATGAGAAAGACAAATAAGTATGTGACAGCTGTCGCACTTTGTTCAACAATTGTAATGGGTGGCTTACATGCGTCGTCTGTATCTTACGCAGCTACTACATCGACTGTAGTGACTACACAATCAGATGCTAAATTATTGGATAATTTTCGAAAAGAATTAAAAAAACACATTGATAATCGAGATGAAAATATTACAATTGCATATAAAACGAAAGATAGAAATGCTAGAGATGTTATGGATCAATTATATAAAGAGTATAGTAAAATTGTAGATGCTGATGAATATGTAAAATATAATGTAGCGTCTACTAAATATTCTATAAAAGGGATGCCAGGGAATTATACGTTCACATTACAAGTGAAGTATCGTGAATCAAAAGAGCAAACACAATATGTAAAGTCTCAGTCGAAAGCAATTGTGAATTCTATCATTAAACAAGGCATGGATGAACATGAAAAAGTGAAAGCTATTCATGATTATGTTGTGAAACATGTATCCTATGATACGTCTTATCAAGCATATACAGCATATGAAGCGTTAGCGAATCGTTCCGCAGTTTGCCAAGGATATACATTATTAACATATCAATTACTAAAAGAAGCGGGCATCCAATCTCATATTGTAACTGGAAAAGGAAATGGACAAGCTCACGCATGGAATTTAGTAAACATTGATAACAAGTGGTACCACCTTGATACTACGTTTGATGATCCTGTGCCGGATAAAGCTGGACGTGTAACATATTCATATTTTAATATGTCCGATGACCAATTAAGCAAAGACCATGAATGGGATCGAAGTAAATACCCAGCGGCAACTACAAGTTACTTCAACGAATTAACAAACAAAATAAAAGCCGGTAGTTCAAAAACTGCTGTATATGAACAGATGTTAAAAGAAACAAATTTAAAGTACTTGTCTGCACAATATGGAGCGGAAAATTACAATGAATTTAAGAAAAAATTACAGCAACAATTTGCTTCCAAGCCAGAAAAAGTAGAAGTGCGATATAAACAGTCAATGGATGGAACAATGCAAGATATAAAGAAAGTACTAGATGAAATAACTTGGCCAAAAGGTGCAAAGCGTGTATCTTATCAAGTTGCGCCATATAGTGCAATGACAGGTTATTCATTAGCGACAATTACATTTACGTATTAATTAATGAAGAAGAGCATCTGTAAAAGGTGCTCTTTTTATATTTATTGATTACTTTGAAACATTTAGAATTATGTGATAAAGTCAAAAAGGAGAGGATATGAAAGCTGAATGAACTTGTTCGAAAGTAATATATTTACATTGATATATACTTATCTAGTAATCTAATTTATTGTTTTGTTTTTCATATCATTTACTTTGTTTATCAGAAGGTTATTAAGAAACAGTTCTGCAAAAAAACAACATATTATCAATATGAATCAGAAGCTAGATCGAATTATTGAATTGCTAGGAACAAATAAGAAATAACGATAGAAGAAGTATGAAAAGGGGAAGAGGATGGACGATTATATTAAAGAATTACGTAAAAAAGTAGGGCATGATTATGTTTTCTTAAACTTTGCGGGTGGTTGTGTATTTAATAAAGAGGGAGAAGTATTACTGCAAAAAAGAGGAGACTTTAATGCTTGGGGCTTTCCAGGTGGCGCAATGGAGATAGGAGAGTCGGCTGCGGAAACTGCGATTCGAGAAATTAAAGAAGAAACAGGATATGATGTAGAAATAAACGAGCTTATTGGAGTGTACACGAAATATTTTCAAACATATCCGAATGGTGATCAAGCCCAGGCAATTGTGATATTCTTTAAGTTTTCAATCGTTGGAGGGAGCAAAAAAATAGACGGAAATGAAACGTTAGATTTGAAGTTTTTCCCGTTAGACGAAATGCCGCCATTATTTAATAAGCAACATGAAGATTGCTTACAGGATTTATTAGAGAAAAGAGTAGGTGTATATCGTTAACATATAAAAAAGAAGCTAAATGAGATTAGCTTCTTTTTTATGTTCTATTTCCACCAATCATCAAACATTGACGCTGGTACTTGTCTTTTATGCTCACTCACTGTGTAACGTTTTTCAATTTTCTCTGCAACGTCAGCTGGAACTGATTTACCTTCTAAATAATCATCTAATTGATCGTAAGTAATGCCTAATTCTGTTTCATCAGCTTGACCTGGTTTTTCATCTAATAAATCAGCTGTTGGCATTTTTAAGTAAAGTCGCTCATCTGCACCTAGCTCTTGTAATAAAGCACGTCCTTGGCGTTTCGTTAATCCCGTTAATGGTAATAAGTCTGCACCACCATCTCCGAATTTTGTAAAGAATCCTGTTACAGCTTCTGCAGCGTGATCCGTTCCGATAACAAGTAATCCTTGTTGACCGCCGATAGCATATTGTGTAACCATGCGAATACGTGCTTTTACATTACCTTTATTGAAATCTGTTAATGAATCTCCTAATAAGTTTTCATATTTATTTGAAAAGGCATCAACAGTTGAAGCGATATCAAAAGCAACAGATTGATCAGCTTGAATAAATTGTAATGCTAATTGTGCATCATCTTCATCTTTTTGTACTTTGTATGGAAGGCGTACGGAGATAAATGTTGCGTTACCACCTTCATTACGAACTTCTTCGACTGCAAGCTGTGCTAAACGTCCTGCTAATGTAGAGTCTTGTCCGCCGCTAATTCCAAGTACAAATCCTTTTGCACCTGTTTTTCTTAAATAATCTTTTAAGAAATCAATTCGTTTACGAATTTCTACTTTCGGATCAATTACAGGCTGAACGTGTAATGCTTTCATAATTTGTTCTTGTAATGTCATTATGTTTTCCTCCTATTCATATTAAAACGGTTAATAAGTTTATATGTATATTGGTACATACTTCTATCCTTTATTATTTCGCAAAACTAACGAATATACAATAGGATGCGTGTATGAATATGAATGTAGTAATTATAAGTAAACTTTTTTGTATAAGCAATTTTTTTAAACCTTTCAATAATGTAAGGTTTTTGTCATTTGAATCGATGGAAGTTATTTCCGAACTTTACTAATATGAAAGTATAGCTAGTAGAAGGGCGGAGAAGTAGTATGAATATTAGAGAACTCGCATTTCGAAATGTGACGCGAAATAGACGGACATACTCGGCTTATTTTTTAAGTAGTGCATTTGCAATTATGGCTTTTTTTGTTTATTCATTTTTTGCATTTCATCCAGCATTAAGTGCAGGGACATTAGGACAATATGTATTTGTAAGTATGTCTTTTGCACAGTCTATTATTTACTTATTTACATTTTTCTTTATTTTATATTCTATGGGAATGTTTTTAAAAACGAGAAAGCGTGAGCTAGGGATATTAATGATGCTTGGAATGACGAAATATCAATTAAAGCGACTTATCTTTTTTGAAAATATCATGATTGGCATCGGGGCAATTATTATAGGTATTCTTTCAGGTATGTTGTTTTCAGGTATATTAATTTTTGTAGCTCCATTGTTATTAAAATTAGATATTTCTTTATCCTATTACATACCGAAGTCAGCGATTGCTGTAACGAGTGTTATGTTTTTTATATTATTTATTATCATTTCATTATTTAGTGCAGGAATGGTTCGTAAAAATAAAATTATGAAATTGTTTAGAGGATCAGCAGAGGCGAAGCCAGAACCGAAAGCATCTATTATTTCTTCTATATTAGCGGTAGTACTACTGGGCGCAGGATATGTAGGAGCTCTTATGTCACATGGTGCAATGGTATTTATTATGATGATACCTGTCACAACGGTAGTCATTATTGGTACGTATTTACTGTATAAGCAGTTAAGCGTCTTTATTATTCGATTATGTAAAAAAAGTAAACGTTTCTACTGGACAAGAACAAATATTATTACTTTATCAGATTTAGCATACCGCATGAGAGATAACGCGAGAATGTTCTTTATTGTAACGATTATTTCAACTGTAGCATTTTCAGCAATAGGTACATTGGTTGGATTTGCTTCAATGACGAAAGAAATTATGAACAGACCAATTTCGTTTCATTATCATTCTAAGCAAGGAAATAGTAATGAATCACAGCATCTGAAGATCATTGACGAAGAATTAAAGAAACATAATATAGTAGCTTCAAAAATAAATATTGCATCGAAGAAAACGGAGGAGCAGTCGTTAAAAAGCTCCATTTTTATAAAAGAAGCTGATTATAAGGAATATGCGAAGTTAACTGGAGAACCGTTCAATACCTTATCAGGTAAAGAAGCTTTATTTTTATCAGCAGAAATACCAGGACCACCGATAAAAGAAAGAAAAGAAATTTCTTTCCCAAATGCTAATGAGCCCTTAAATGTGAAAAAAGTTAATAATTCTTCACTAAGTAAAATACTTATGGGTAAAGTGTATGTAATTTCTAACAATCAATATGATTTATTACAAGATGGATTTAAAGAAGAAAAAGATTATATGTATAAAACCGAAGGAACGAAAGATGAAATTGAGATTGGTAAAGAGCTTACGCATCAGATCAAACCTTCTCAAGAACAGTCAACGTTTAGTGCAGAAGAGTATGATCAAAATCAAAGTTTGCAAATTGCAGGACCTATTTTATTTGTAGGCTTCTTTATCGGCATTGTATTTTTCGTTTGTGCGGGAAGTTTTCTATACTTCCGATTATTTTCTGATTTAGAAGATGATGCTCGTTTATTTGAAATGATTCGAAAAGTTGGGTTAACAAGAGGAGAATTATCGAAAGTAGTCACAATCCGCTTAGCGCTTTTATTCTTCGTTCCAATTGGGGTTGCAACATTACATGGGGCAGTAGCATTAACGGCATTAGGACAAATGTTTGAGTACTCACTTTTTAAAGAGAATACGGTTGTATTAAGTATTTTCATAGGTATCCAAGTTCTATACTTCATAAGTATACGATTTCGTTATTTAAAACAATTGAAAGAAAGATTGAATATTCGTTGAATGTGTTTTTTTAACTTTCATACTATATTTTCTAAAAAGAGGCAACCATTACCAAATATATAGTGATAAAATGAAAATAGCGAGGTGAAAAAATTAATAGAGAGTAAGGGGGGAGTAACATGAAAGCAACAGGAATTATTCGAAAAGTAGATGAATTGGGACGGATAGTTATTCCTAAAGAATTACGAGATGTATTAGGAATACAAATCAAATCACCACTTGAAATTTTCGTAGAAGAAGACAAAGTCATCTTACAAAAATATCAACCTTACAATGCTTGTCAAATAACAGGTGATGTTTCAGAACAAAATATTTCATTAGCAAATGGAAACATTACTGTTAGTATAGAAGGAGCAAAACATGTAATAAAAGAAATTGAGCAGTTTTTGAACAAGAGTGAGATTTAGTTTTAATTTATATTATTCTTTTGAAAAACTGAAAAATAAAAGGACCATTTAATAGGTCCTTTTATTTTATTTATTGAGAAATATTTGAAAGGAAGGAAAATGGAGCGAATAAAACGAATCTTAAATCTAAATTAGTGGTCTGAAATGAAAATAATACATTTTCAGGAGGGATTACGATGAACAGTAGTACAGCAAATAAACAAAAAGGTATTAAATTAATTCCGTTTACCGTAAATAAAGTAGTGGAACAAGTAAACGAAATACCACCAGGCGTAGAACTGATTCACGCTCCGGAAGTATGGGAAAAGAGTGTAAAAGGGAAAGACATTGTTGTTGCCGTTTTAGATACAGGTTGTGATATAAATCATATAGATTTAAAGGATCGTATTATTGGTGGAAGAAATTTCACGAAAGATTATGAAGGGGATCAAAATACTTATCTTGATAATAATGGGCATGGTACTCATGTAGCGGGTACAATTGCAGCCACTGAAAATGGAGTAGGTGTTTTAGGTGTAGCACCACTTGCTAAATTGTTAGTATTAAAAGTATTAGCAGGAGACGGTTCTGGAAGTTATGAGCAAATTATTGAAGCAATTCATTATGCAGTGAATTGGAGGGGGCCGAATAAAGAGAAAGTGAGAATTATTTCAATGTCCCTCGGTGGTCCACAAGATGTACCGGAGTTACATGAAGCTATTCAAAATGCAGTAAAGCAGGACGTACTTGTCGTATGCGCTGCAGGAAATGATGGAGATTGTAATGATGATACTGACGAATTAGATTTTCCAGGTGCTTATTCTGAAGTAATTGAAGTAGGTGCTGTTAATTTAGAGCGGAAAATTTCATGCTTTAGTAATTCAAATCAAGAAATTGATTTAGTAGCGCCAGGTGATGAAATACTATCTACGTATCCAGAGGGGAAATATGCGGTATTAAGTGGTACTTCAATGGCGACGCCACATGTCGCTGGGGCGTTAGCACTTCTTATTAAGCAGTGCGAGAGAGAATATGGTAGAAAGCTATCAGAGCCAGAAATATATGCGCAACTTATTAAAAGAACCGTACCTTTAGGATATGAGCGTACATCTGAAGGAAATGGATTAATAGATTTGTCCCGCATTAACGGGCAGTAAGACTCCTACCTCAAAATGCGGCTGTAAAGCAAAGAAGTTAGTTGGGAGATCAACTACCCGTAAAAGCCCGATTGGTTCAACTAATAATCAGTGGGGGGATGAACAAAATCCCCCACTGATTAAAGTTTCACTTTATTAAAAGAATAGGAATTACTAAAAAACATCTCATATGAATATGAGATGTTTTTTAGTATGGTTCTGTCGCGTTTAATACGACATTTAATAAGCCCGGAAATCTAGCATTCAAGTCTTCTTCTCGAATTGAAATAAAACGCTGTGTACCTTCAAGACGTGTATACATTACACCTGATTCACGTAAAACTTTGAAATGGTGAGATAAAGTTGATTTTGCAATTGGAATGTTTAATGCACCACAAGATTGTTCGTTTTTCTCTAGTAACATATTTACAATTTGTAAGCGGATTTGATCGCTAAGTGCATATAGGACAGAGGAAAATTGAATTTCCTCACGATTAGGATGATATAGTGTTCGCATCATTTCACCTACTTGTATAAGTTGTTCTAGTTGCACTATAACATATAAAGTGCTATATTTCTATTGTTCGAATATAATCGAACAATAGAAATATAGGGGGAGAAAAAATGAAGTATACGAATTTACAAAAGGCAGGATTAAATATTTCACAATTGGGTTTAGGAACAAATGCAGTAGGGGGACATAATTTATATGCAAATGTGAATGAAGAAGAAGGAAAACAAATGATTGAAGAAGCGATTCAACAAGGAATTACATTTTTTGATACAGCGGACTCATATGGTTTTGGTAGATCAGAAGAATTAGTAGGAGAGGTTTTAAAAGGAAAGCGTCATGAATATGTACTCGCTACCAAAGGTGGAATACAGCCGTTATTAAATGGAGAGGTTTATATTAATAATGAGCCAAGCTATTTAAGAAACGCTGTGGAGAATAGTTTAAGAAGATTACAGACAGAGTATATTGATTTATATTATTTACATTTTACAAACTCTGAAACAAGTTACATAGATTCAATTGGAGAGCTTATCCGTTTAAAAGAAGAGGGGAAAATTCGTTCAATTGGGATATCAAATGTAAATGTAGAACAATTAAAAGAAGCGAATCAATATGGAGATATAGATGTTGTACAATCGCCTTACAATATGCTAGATCGTACTGCAGAGGAAGAACTTTTACCGTATTGTATTGAAGCGGGTATTTCATTTATTCCATATGGGCCACTTGCTTTTGGAATATTAGGCGGTAAATATACAGAAGATTTTAAAGTGAATGAAAAAGATTGGCGCAATGGCGTAAATCTTTTTGAGGAAAATACATATAAGAAAAACTTTAAGAGAGTTGAAAAGTTAAAAGGTTTAGCTAAAGAAAATAATATAGCAGTGTCTCATTTAGCGTTAGCATGGCTATTAAATAAACCAGGAATCGATGCTGTTATTCCTGGTGGAAAGCGTGCAGAACAAATAAGAGAAAGTGTAAAAACAGTGGACGTTTCATTGAATGAGAAGGATATGAAAAAAATTGAATCTATATTAGAGGATTAATAGGAAAGGGGGGAGCGCCCTCTTTTCCTCTATAAGGAGATGGCATAAATGAAAAGAGTACTAGGTGTATTCTTTATGATAATGTTTATGATTGGTACGGATACATTTTTAATTTCACCGCTTTTGCCAACTTTACAACAGGTGTATCATGTTTCAACGGAGTTGTCAGGATGGATGGTGAGTTCATATGCTTTAGGATATGCTGGATTTGCACTTATCGCTGGTCCTATATCAGATGGATTAAACAGAAAAAAAGTAATGATACTAGGTATGATTTTTTTCGCAATTAGTACGTTTTTGTGTGGAATTGCACCTAGTTTTTTATGGATGCTGATTTTTCGATTTTTAGCAGGTGTAAGTGCAGCGTTTGTATCCCCGCAAGTGTGGGCATCTATTCCACTCCTAATAGAGAAGAAGCAAATTGTGAAAGCAATTGGGATTGCAACAGCGGGGTTATCAGTTGCTCAAATTCTTGGACTGCCAATTGGGGCCTATTTAGCAACGATACATTATACAACACCATTCTTTGTCATTGGCATCCTGTCAGCATTACTCGTTATTTCTATTGGTGTTTTTATACCAGAAATAAAGCCTGTTCAAACAGAGGATAATAAACAATCAATCTTACAGCGCTATAAGCAATTACTTAGAGATTCAAAGGTTTCACTCTCTTATTTTGCATATTTTATTTTTCAGACTGGTAATTTCGCAGCATTCTCTTTCTTTGGGGTTTGGCTTGCAGTTCAATTTGGCTTGCACGTAAATGAAATAGGTACAGCTATGCTCGTACTAGGATTAGGGAATTTAACAGGTAATATTTTGGGGCCTAGAATCTTGAATAAAATCGGCTTTAGCATGTCTTTCTATGGTGGAATTGTATTTACAGCACTTCTATATGTATTACTGCCACACTTAAATAACATAATTTTTGTTGAATTATTCTTTTTCGTTTTATTTTTTGTAACAGGTATATTATTTGTATTAATGATGGGACGTTTACAAAACTTGTCGAGTACAGCAAGGGGAACAGGTGCAGCACTTGCGAATGCCTCTATGTATATTGGACAAATGATTGGAGCGGTAGTAGCTGGTGGATTATTTACTGTTTCCCATAATTTTTTGTTTATAGGATGTTTTACGGCACTATTATATATAATCTCTTTACTTTTGTTTAGGAAAAGTGAAAAACTTTCTGTAGAAAATGAGAAGGGAATTGCATCATAGAAGCGTTATAAAGAAAAAGCACTGTTTTAGTTATGTACTAAAACAGTGCTTTTCGTTTAGATTGAACTGTTGCTGCGTTTTCATCATGTATTCCTGCTTCTTCAATAATTCGCTTTTTTACTTTATTTAATAGATGGTCTACTGCTTCACCAAAATAGTTAGCTTCGCTTTTTGTACGGGCTTCTCGTAAACATTTATAGTTTTCTAGCAGTTCCTCTTTTTCGGAGTTTGTTAAGAAATCTTCTATTTTCTTTTTTGTCATACGAAACACCCTTTCTTCTGACAAACGACGCAATAGAAAATATTTATTTTTTATTATAACAATAATTTTTAAAGAAAGTATAGATTAACGTCGTAATAGTTTGTCAATTTCTTGAATTTTCTCATCAGCTTTCCCAATTTGCGTGTTTTTAGCCTGTTCACCACCTAGAGCTTGATGCAGAAGGAATGTTTGGCCTGAAATGGCAGTTACAATTGATACCTTTATAATTTCTTTAATTAAGGTGGCATCGAATAAAACAAGTCCAAGAAGTGCAGCTAGGCTACCGGTAAATATATCGGTTAAAAACCCAAAGTGGAAAAACGTTTTTAAACGGCGTGGAAGCAATAACTTACCTTGGTTATTGATCAGATGGGAAACGAAGCCAGTAACGCCACCAACTAGAACAGCAGTTAGCCATTGATACATTTCCATCGAATCCACTCCTTTTAGTGAATAAGATTCGATTTTTTCATATTGATTCCTTTTAATATTTCATATAAGCATATTGAGAAAGTTTGTTTGGGTATATTCCTTATTCAATTTAATTATAACAGAAAATTCCGATATATTTCAGTCTATTATATGAACAACTTTTACAATAATATGAATGCAGAAAGGGGTGCGTGATATGAATATAGATTATCGAGTAAGAAGTGTAGATGGTTATACAAAAAATATAGGTGAATTAGTAAGTATGCTGGAGCATACGAGGGCGGTAACATTACAGGAAATAGAAAATCTATCAGTTGAGCAATTAGATTTAATTATGCCAAGTGGTGGAAATTCAATTGGTGCTTTACTAAAGCATATAGCAGCTATAGAAAAAGTACATCAGCTTATTTCATTTCAAAATCGTGACTTCACAAAAGAAGAATTAGAAGTATGGGAAGATGCACTGTATTTAGGAGAAGCGGGGAGAACGATTCGTGGTCATGAAATACAGCATTATGTACAACTGTTGCAAAAAGTACGAGAAGAAACACTAAAGTGTTTGAGTGAACAGGATGATGAATGGCTAATGTCAGAAAGAAAGTGGCCTAATGGCGTAGCGTATAATCAGCACTACCTTTGGTTTCACGTGCTAGAAGATGAAATTAGTCATCGTGGACAAATTAGAATGCTAAAAAATAAGTTATTTGAAAATTACGTTAAATAAGGTAGCTTTTTAAAGAGATATTCCATATAATGAGAGTAATTAAAATGAGAACGGGGTGATGTATTATGGCGAAATTGACTTATATGAACAATAAACCAAATACAAAGGTGGATGGAAAGGGCGATACTATATAAGTGAGCGCACTATCCTTCCACTTAGCTTATACTAGGGAGGATATCAATTTGAATCAAAATATTTTAGAATCGTTCGGCTGGGATTCTTTTTTTGAAGAACAAGCTGTGGAGAACTATGAAGTAGGGCGTATTTTACTT
Organism: Bacillus cereus group sp. MYBK30-2; assembly: GCF_051915945.1. Lineage (NCBI taxonomy): Bacteria > Bacillati > Bacillota > Bacilli > Caryophanales > Bacillaceae > Bacillus > Bacillus cereus group sp. MYBK30-2. The sequence continues at coordinate 1,044,991 of NZ_JBQAFR010000001.1, read as the reverse complement.
GAGCATAAGCATATATATCGGATTATTTGTAATGATGGTGAATATGTAGCGGAACTGTCTGGAAAATTTCGTCATGAAGCGTTAACGAAGGGCGATTATCCGGCAGTTGGTGATTGGGTGTATATAAAGAAAATAGAAGGAGAGAGAAAGGCGATTATTCATCGAGTTTTTCCAAGGAGAAGCTCTTTTTCTAGACAAGAGGCTGGCTACCGAACTGAGGAACAAATTATAGCTACGAATGTGGATTATCTATTTTTAGTAAATGCTCTTAACCATGATTTCAACGTAAGAAGGATGGAACGTTATTTGCTATTGGCTTATGAAAGTGGTGCAATGCCTGTTATTGTTTTAACGAAGAGTAGTTTATGTGAAGATGTGGAACAGAAAATTACAGAAACTGAAGCAGTAGCAATCGGTGTTCCAATCTTCGTTGTTGATAGCTTAGCGTACGTTGGAATCGAATCATTGCAACAATTTGTAGCTCCAGGTAAAACAATTGCTTTAGTTGGATCTTCAGGGGTAGGGAAATCCACTTTGTTAAATGCATTAATAGGAACAGATGTAGCTAAGACCGGAGATATACGTGAAGAAGATAGTAAAGGGAGACATACAACAACTCACCGTGAGTTGTTCCAACTACCGAGTGGCGGTTTAGTAATTGATACTCCTGGTATGAGGGAACTTCAACTTTGGGAAGGAAGTGCGGCAATTCAAACCACATTTTCTGATATTGAAGATCTTGCAAAAACATGCCGCTTTCGAGATTGTAAACATGAAGGTGAACCAGGATGTGGAGTACGCAGTGCCATAGATAATGGACTTATAGTGGTAGAGCGCTTGCTAAGCTATAAAAAGCTGCAAAGAGAGCTGGCATATGTTATGAGAAAACAAAACATTACTTTGGCAAGAGCAGAACGAGATAGATGGAAAAAGATTTCTAAACAACATAAAAAAATGTAAAAAACCAAAGGGTTTATTCCTTTGGTTTTTTATATTTGTAAATTTTATAATAATATTATTCGTATATATGGACAAAAAGAATTTATTTGTTTAAACTTTACAAAGTGTTCATCAAACAAAATTGTAAAAATAGAACTAGGGAATGGGATATATTCATAACTAACTCTATATTATCTTTAAAACTTAATATTGAAATGCAGGAGGTTTATAATGAGTAAACTATTAAGTTGGTTTCGAGATATGAAAGTAGCAAAGAAGTTATTAACTTCATTTTTTGTTATTTTAATTGCGGCTGTCTCTGTTATTGGGGGCATGTCTTATCAAACAGCTAAAAAGAATTTTGAGTCACAAATTATGAATAGCGCTAATGATAATATAAAAATATTGGATAATTTAATTAATCAAATGATCGAAGCAAAATTCAATGATGTGAATAACTTTGCGCGAGTGATTCGCGGTGATATGTATCAAGGGGATAATCAAGATGAAATAAGGAAAATGTTATCTCAATATATCAACTTAAATAAAGATGTTGAACAAGTATATGTTGCAGGAAATGATAAGAAATTTGTGCAAGAACCAAATATACAAATGGCAGCAGATTACGATCCAACGACACGTTCTTGGTATAAAGATGCAGTGAATAAGCAAGGTGGAATTGTTGTCACTGAACCATATAAGGCACAAGGAAATGGACATATTGTCGTAACAATTGCAAAACAAACAGAAGATAAAAATGGTGTTGTTGCAGTAGATTTAAGCTTAGATAATTTATTAAAAACAACAAAGTTAATCAATATTGGTAAAAAAGGTTATGCTTTCATTTTAGATGGGAAGCAAAAAGTAATTGCCCACCCTCAAGAGAAATCGGGTGACAAAGCAGATGATGCTTGGGCTAAGAAAATTTATGAAGATAATCATGGGACTTTTTCATACTCTTATGGTGGTAGTGAGAAGAAAATGGTATTCGCTACAAATTTAAAAACAGGTTGGAAAATCGGTGGGACGATGTACTCAAATGAAGTAGTTGAAGCTGCTCAACCTGTTTTTTATAATATGTTAATTGTTATGCTGATTTCATTAGTTGTAGGAGGAGCGCTTATTTATTTCGTGACACTTTCTATTACGAAACCGTTAAAGAGATTAGTTGTCACTTCTAAAGAAATAAGTGAAGGGGACTTAACTCAAACGATTCAAATACATTCAAATGATGAAATTGGTCAACTTGCTAAAGGGTTTAATGAGATGACCCATTCATTACGTACATTAATTGGAAGGATTAATACTTCAGCAGGGCATGTTGCTGCTGCATCTGAAGAGTTAACAGCAAGCGTCAGACAAGCAAGTGAAGCGACTGAACAAATTACAATGGCAATGGATGAAATATCAAGTGGGGCAACGACGCAAACATCAAGTGTTGAAAATGGTGCCATGTTACTGTTTGATGTAACAGAAGGGATTCAGCATGTAGCAAATAGTTCATTATCTATTAATGCTGCTTCTGCTCATACTCGTGAAAAAGCAGAAGATGGCGGAAAACTAGTCGGAAAAACAGTAAATCAAATGCAGTCTATTGCGGAATCTGTTTCACAATCAGATGCTGTTATTCAGTTGTTGAATAACAAATCAAAGCAAATTGGTGATATTTTAGAAGTAATTCAAAATATTGCAGATCAAACAAATCTTCTAGCTTTAAATGCAGCAATTGAGGCTGCAAGAGCTGGTGAGCATGGAAGAGGCTTTGCAATTGTTGCTGATGAAGTACGAAAGTTAGCAGAACAATCTAGCGTATCATCAAGTGAAATTAGTAAATTAATTTGTGAAATACAAGATGATATGAGTAAGACAGTAAAATCTATGAATAATGTAAATGAAGAAGTTCAATCTGGACTTGTTATCGCAAATGAAACGAAACAAAATTTCGCTGAGATTTTACAATCTACAAATGAAATTGCTGATCAAATAAAAACGATGGTTGAAACGGCTAATGGAATGTCAAAAGGTGCAAATGAAGTATCTATTTCAGTTGGTCAAATTGCAATGACAGCACAAAATAACTCGACGAGTACACAAAGTGTTGCTGCGTCAGCTGAGGAGCAACTGGCTTCCATGGAGGAAATTGGTTCTGCAGCTGGTACATTATCTCAAATGGCTGAAGAGTTACAAGTGTTAATTGAAAGGTTTAAAGTGTAAAAAGGCTGTCTCAAAATAGCATTTGTGCTATTAGAGACAGCCTTTTTAGCTGATAGCCGGATTAGTGTGAGCTAATAGGTAAAGGGAAACAGGGGGATATAAAGTGAAACTTTAATCAGTGGGGGTTTTGTTCATCCCCCACTGATTATTAGTTGAACCAATCGGGCGTTTACGGGCAGTTGATCTCCCACCTCGCATTCTCCGAATTTTGAGGTGGGAGTCTTACTGCCCGTTAATGCGGGATAAATGATTAGAGGTTCACTTTATTTAATGTTTGTCGAAAAATAGAGGAATTTGTTTAGTGGGTGTATAATTAATATAATATAGACTACGTTTAAAGGAGATCATTATGGGAGTGTATTGGGGAACGAAAAGACATTCATGGCTTAGTTATGTCTCATTTTGGTTAAGTATTTTATTCTTTGTTGTTTTTTTAATTGAAGTGTTTGTATTTAAAACACTTTCAAATAGCTCATTACAAATCGTTAAATACTTTTATTTTATATTTGTACCATTAAACATCATTCTTAGTTTAAGGTTATTATCTAGGAAGAATGAAAAGAAAGTATTACCGATTTTTAGTTTAATTGTATCGCTATTATTTGCAAGCTTAATTATAGTTTTAGCATTAGTAGCGACGGGAAAACTTTTTTGAGGGAAGAGTGATACAAGTCACTCTTCTTTTTTATATAAAATCCAAAATATTTATCCCGCTATTTTCGGGCTGCCCGTAAAAGCCTGATTGGTGTGGGCTAATAATCAGTAGGAGATTAGTTGTCAGCAAAAAGCTATACTAGTGAGCAGAGAATGAAATAAGAATACTATATGTTTTATATGTGTTTATGAAGCAAATGAATGGGGTAAGATTCTTGATATATGGTACAATAAACATGGATAGTGATAGAGATAAAGGGTATATAAAATACTCATCGTTTTTTAGTAAGAGAGGGGTTATCTTATGCTATACGAGGATTTGGTGACATTATTTCAAGTTGCTCCACTAGAAGCGGGAATAGACGGCTGGAAATATATAATCCAGGAACAAAATGATAAATATGAAATTGTTGATGAAATGTTAAAAAAACAAATGAGTGTTGAATTGTATTTTAATGAATATGATGAGGTGAAAATCACTTTATATAAAGATGGAAGCCCCATCACTACTATGCAAAGAATTGCTATTTCGAAAGTTGAGTTAGACGAAGAGGAAGATGGCATTCAATTCATTTTAGAACGCATGCCAAGTCGAATGATTCGATTGCAATTAAAGCCATACCTTGCAGTGGAGATGGGGCCATACTGGGAAGTATGTGAAGACTGTGAATGAACATGAAGAAGCATCCGTATACACGGATGCTTTTTCATGTTTTTTGAAGTTGTTTACAAGCAATAATCGGTAGTAGAATGATGCTCACCCAACCGATAATAGGATATAAAATATGAAGAAGCTCACTATAACCGATGTAACTAAAGCAATAACTAATTAGTAATATGAAGTAAATAATATGGTTGCTTTTCCATCCGGTAATGGATTGCATTTGTTTTGTCATTCCGAATATATTCCCAACTAATGTTGTGAACACTTCACCAAAAATGATAAGAACAAAGAAAAAGTGGAAAGTTGCATTAAACCTTCTTACAACTTCAGCCATTGGGATGTTGTATTGATAAAATTGTTCAACTGATAATATTGCTAAGTGGCTACATAATAAAATAAAGCAAAGCCCCGCGCCTCCTAAAATACCACCCCATAAAATAGCTTTTCGATCTTTTACTTCACTGGCCAATGGTACGAGAACACTTTGGGCGAGAGAAAGATTTAATGCGACATATGTAATTGGGCTAGTAATCCATTTCATATTCCAACTTTCTGTAGGAACGGTGTTACTAATAGGAGTTGAATCATGAATAAAAGTTGTAATGGCGAGTCCGATAATAAAGATCATCATAATAGGTACAACGAGCGTATTTACTTCAAAAACACCTTGTAATCCTCGGCTCCCAATAATGAGACAGGCGATGACTGTGATGAAAATGCCAAGTTGTCTCGGAAGGCGGAGTTGTTCTTCAAATACTGCTCCGGCCCCTGATAACATAACGCTCGTTACACCAAATAATACGAGTAATAATAATGTGTTTACGACATTTCCAAATACATCCCCAAATAAGTATTTGTTGAATTCTTGAGCTGAGAATGCCCCGATTTGTGATGAGAGTAACATCATCTTAGTGCCGAGCCAAATAAAAAAAAATCCACTTATACATATGCCAATTGTCCCGTACAATCCGTTAACTGTAAAAAATTCAACAATTTCTCGCCCAGTAGCAAATCCAGCTCCAACGACAGTTCCGATATAAGTAGCAGCGACTTTCTTTGCTATTTGCCATTGTTGATTGTCCATGTTATCCCTCTTTCTTCTATGATGAGCTTGACTTACTATTATGCATATGTGTAAGCTTGGACGATTAGACATATGAAGTAGTTGAAAGAATACATGAATTATATGATATTAGGGAAATATTAAAGGTGTTAAAACTTTGTTACATATAAGCTGTTCATTCGAGAGAATAGGAAATGTATGGTAGAATGTAATTGGATTATTAAAAGATAATAATTATAAAATGATAAGAGGAGTGGATTGTATGAGTACGAAAACAAATGTTGTTGAAGTATTAAACAAGCAGGTAGCAAACTGGAATGTGTTATATGTGAAATTGCATAATTATCATTGGTATGTGACAGGACCACACTTCTTTACATTACATGAGAAATTTGAAGAATTTTATAATGAGGCTGGAACATATATTGATGAGTTAGCAGAACGTATTTTAGCGTTAGAAGGAAAACCGTTAGCGACAATGAAAGAGTATCTAGCAACTTCAACTGTGAGCGAGGGAACAAGCAAGGAGTCTGCAGAAGAAATGGTACAAGCTTTAGTAAACGATTTTTCTGCACTCATTCAAGAGTTAAAAGAAGGTATGGAAGTAGCTGATGAAGCTGGTGATGAAACATCGGCTGATATGTTATTAGCAATTCATACGACATTAGAACAACATGTATGGATGTTAAGTGCATTCTTAAAATAAAAAATGGATTAAAAAACTCTATTGAAAAATTCTTTCAATAGAGTTTTTTATAATTTTTTAGTTTTCTTTTATGCTATAATATAGTAAAAAGGAGGCGATGCGATGTTTCGCTTTTTCAGAACTGGAAAAGAAGAGAGGGAAATTACGAAAGACGAATTAGAGCAAGCGATGGCTAAGTTTCTAGAAACGAATGCTAATATCGTTTATACAGTCTTAGTAAATGATGATTACACTGTAAATTATGATTTGTTAAAGCCCTATTTACCTGCATTTCCAACAAATCTTTTTCTTATTACGAAGGAAACGCTTGAAGTATTTGAACATACAGAAGAAAATTTAAAACTAGTTAAAGAAATTGATGTCGTACAAAAGGCAGTAGATCAATATGTAACTGAAAAGGAAATGTTCCCAATTGTTGAAAATAGCGAAGATCGCCTCGTATGCGGAATGAAACTAGGACCTTACTTAAATCGTATATTAAAAAGAAACTTATATATTTCAGAAAAACATTATTTAGTTTCAAGTAAACCAGATAAGAAAAAAAAGAATAGTGGGTAGATGTGATGAAAACAACAATAAATATATTGTTGTCTTTTTTTGGCTATTAAAATATTGATTTTTCAGTCTATTTATCTTTATACTAAAACTAGTAGATAGAAAGAAGTGATGTATTATGCGTATACATACATTAGTTAGTAAATATCATTCTGAGAATCGGGTATTGTTAAGTTATAGAATATACCGTGACCACAGAATGGTTTAATAGTTCGAGAAATAAGTAAAAAGGTTACGGGGGAACTACAATATGAAAAATAACATGACGTATATTAAGTTGTTAAATGAAACGTTAGATTGTTATGCAAATAAAGGAAGTTTTGAAGCGTACACTTATATAATGGAACATGCTAAAGGTGTAGTGGGGAATGAGGCACAAATATATAATTTTAAATATGCGCTTGCAAGTGCAGCAGGACTTGAAGAAGAAGCGTTACATTTAATGAAGGAAGCTATTATGGACAATGGATTTTGGTATGGAAATGAGTATTTAATTTCCGACGACGATTTAAAACCACTACATAAATTTGAAGAGTTTCATAAAATGGTTCAATTATGTAAAGAAAGAGAAGAATTAGCAAAGAAAACAGAACGAGCAGACGTGAAATATATTTACGGCAAGAAAAAGGGAAATCTACTACTTACAATGCATGGTGATCAAGAAAATATACAAATAATAGAACCATATTGGAAATCAGTTTTGACACAAGATTATACGTTAGCTTTACCACAGTCTTCGCAAATTCAGTTTTCAGATGGGTTTGTTTGGGATGATATAGGTAGAGGGAAAGAAGAATTAAAAGAGCATTACGATAAGTTTATAGAAAATCATACAGTAGAAAATGTAGTAATTGGTGGCTTTTCTGCTGGAGCAAGAGTAGCTTTATATACTATTTTACAAAAAGATATAAATGTGGATGGTTTTATTTTTATGGCACCGTGGCTTCCAGAGATTGAAGAATGGAATGAGTTGCTGGGGATGTTACAGGATAAAGGTATAAAGGGATATATAATATGTGGCGATCAAGATGAAGATTGTTATGAAGTCACGCAGCAATTTGTACAGTTATTAAAGGATAAAGATATAGAACATAAGTATAAAGTTGTGCCTAACTTAAAACATGATTATCCTAACAATTTTGATGAGTTATTAAAAGAAGCTATTGAATATATAGGAAGCAAAAACAATATGTAGTAAGAAAGGGAGATGCATCATATGTGATGTATCTCCCTTTTGAAATTATAAATTAAAAGCGTTAGCCAATAAGCGATAAGAGTTTAATTTGTCTTCAAATTGATGGGTGATTGTGACAATCATAAATTCTTCGGTATTGTATGCTTTGCTTAAGTTTAATATTCTTTCTTTCACAGATGATGGGTCACCGACAATCATACGTTGGCGATTTTCTTTAATGCGGAATAGGTCATAAGCACTATACGAATAATTTTGAGCAGTTTCGATAGACGGAGTACCAGTAGTCCGTTTTCCTTGTTCTAATAGTAAAATCGATAAATCAAGGCTTGATGCAATCTTCTCCGCTTCTTCATTTGTTTCTCCGCAAATAACAAAAATAGCGACGATTGATTTTGGTTTATCCCCTAAAAATGAAGGCTGGAATTGTTCCTGGTAAGCCTTCATAACTTCTGGACCCCCGAAGCCATTAATAAATTGTGCAAATGCAAAAGAAGCTCCATTGTGCGCCGCAATTTTAGCACTCTCTCCACTAGAACCGAGCATCCACATTTCAGCTGATGTTTGGATTATAGGAGTAGCTTTTAAGTTTGCATAGTGATGGTTTTCAGGTACTTTATCATGTAAGTACATTGCGACAGCTTTAATTTGTTCTGGATATTGATCGAGTGAGACCATTTTCCCTTCTTGAAGAGCGCGAGTTGCTATCGGCATACCACCAGGTGCTCTACCAATACCAAGGTCGATGCGGTTTGGATAAAGTGCTTCTAAAACGCGGAAATTCTCGGCGACTTTATATGAACTATAATGTGGCAACATAACACCGCCAGAACCAATTCTAATACGATTCGTTTTCGCTGCAATATGAGAAATAAGTATTTCTGGACTTGAACCAGCTAAGCTTACAGAATTATGGTGCTCGGATACCCAAAAACGTGTAAATCCGAGTTTTTCAACTTCTTGTGCAAGCGTAACTGTATGTGAAAAAGCTTCAACTGCTGTGCTACCATCTGAAATAGGTGATTGGTCTAATACACTTAATTTGATCATAGAATATACCTCTCAATCTTAATGTACATCCTATTATATATTTACTTACGAAAAATGCGTAATGAAATGCTCAAAAGGAAAAGCGGATAATATTTTATCCGCTTTTAACGAGAAAACCCTCGTTCATAATGATTCATTTCGACTAAGTTTAAAATATATTCGTAGTTATCAATTTCTAGATATATTTGCTTGCGTTCTTCTTCAGTAAGTTTAGCGCTAGTAAGTTTTTTACAAAGCTGCTCTTTCTTTAATTCTAAATGTTTTTTTGTTGCGTGATAGTCGTAAGTACGTTTCATGTGTATTCACCCTTTCCCTACAGTTACTATATATATTTATTGTATGAAGCACGTAGAAGGGGGAGAGCTACACCATATGTATTTTTAGTGAATCTTCAAATTGCTATGGTGTTATGTTTAAGGGGATTTATGAATAAAATGCACTAAACCACTAATGCACATTTTATGAAGTAAGGGGTGGGATTGTGCAAAAAGATATAATGTTTGATACACAGGCGGATGTAAAGATAATAGAGAAGGGATTGCAAAAGACAACACGTCCGAAACAAATTATTATAGTTGGGGCCGGTATGGCTGGATTAGTTTCGGCATCTTTACTGAAGGACGCAGGGCATCAAGTAAAGATTTTTGAAGCGAATAATCGTGTAGGAGGCCGAATTGAGACAGTCAGAATGGAAGATACCGGATTATACTTAGATGTTGGGGCGATGAGAATTCCGTATTCGCATACATTAACGATGGCATATATAAGAAAGTTTGGGCTGCAGGTGAGCCCTTTTATTAATAGAAATGAAACAGATATTATTTATGTCAATGGCCGGAAAACGACATTGAAACAATACGAAAAAGACCCGAGTATTTTAAGGTATCCTGTTGAGATGAATGAAGAAGGGAAAACTTCTGAGGAATTATTATTGTTAGCAGTTCAACCAATTATAAATTTTATTAAAAGAAACCCAGAGAAAAATTGGGGCGTTGTAGAAAAGGATTTTGGGAAGTACTCTACAGGGCAGTTTTTAAAGTATCATCCTTATCAATATAATACGTATTTTTCACCGGTAACGATTGAAATGATAGGAGTTCTATTAGACTTAGAAGGTTTTTTGGAAAGGTCATTCATTGAGACATTACGTTTTTTATACATTATGCAAGAGGAAAGCGGATTTTGCGAAATAATAGATGGGAACGATAGATTACCAAAGTCATTTTTACCACAATTAGAAGAAAATATTATATATAACCAAAAATTAATGAAACTACATCAACAAGCTAATGGTGTGACAGCTTACTATCGGAATGAGCAAACTTTTGAATATAGTAGCATAACAGGTGATATAGTTATTGTTACAATCCCTTTTTCAACAATGCGATTTGTGGAAGTAGATCCATTTGATTCTATATCTCATGCGAAATGGAAAGCAATTCGTGAATTGCATTATATGCCAGCTACAAAAATAGGAATTCAGTTTAAAAGTCGTTTTTGGGAGGACCAAGGGCAATTAGGGGGGAGAATTATAACAGATCTTCCTATTCGTTATGCCTATTACCCAAGTCACGGCATCGGTTCAAAAGGACCAGCCATAATGCTTGGGAGTTATACGTGGTTATACGATGCATTGCTATGGGATGGTTTATCAAAAGGTGATCGCATCTATTACACACTACAAAATTTAGCAACAATATTAGGTGGGCAAGTATATGATGAGTTCATGTCTGGAATATCAAAAAGTTGGACATTAGATCCATATGCACTGGGAGGGTTTGCACTTTTTCAAGCTGGTCAAGAATCTGAATTACAACCAGCCATTGTAAAACCTGAGGGGAGAATACATTTCGCTGGAGACCATACAACACTATATCACGGATGGATTCAAGGTGCGATTGAATCTGGAATTCGTGTGGCGGTTGATGTGAATGAGGAAAATGTATAAAATTCAGAAATTTCTTTACTGTATAACTTGAGATGGATATTATTATATATAAAAGAATTATAAGGAGTGTTTATATTGAATCCGTTATTATTCGATTTTCCTACTGAATTTAATACTGAAAGGCTTTTTATTCGAATGCCAAAACCAGGTGATGGTAAGGTTGTATATGAAGCGATTCAAGCTTCAATGAAAGAATTAAAGCCTTGGATGGTTTTTGCACAAAAAGAGCAAACAGAGGAAGAAATAGAAGAGAGTATTAGAAAATCGCATATTCAATTTTTGCAGCGTGAGGATTTGAGATTACTAGTGTTTTCGAAAGAAACAGGTGAATTTATTGCATCTGCCGGATTACATCGTATTAATTGGGATATACCTCAATTTGAAATCGGGTATTGGATTGATTCAAGGTTTAGTGGAAAGGGCTATATGGTAGAGGCTGCAACAGGTATAACGGATTACGCTTTTGTTGAACTGAAAGCAAACCGTGTAGAAATTCGATGCGATTCTCTAAATAAGAAGAGTAGAGCGATACCTGAGAAATTAGGCTTTAAATTAGAGGGTATTTTAGAAAGTGCGAGTGTCGCCGTAGAGGGAAATGGATTAAGGGATATGTGTGTGTTCGCTATGACGAGAAATACATATGAAAAAGAAGAGCTGTAAAGTAACAGCTCTTCTTTTGTATGCATTAGGGTACAGGATGTCCATTAGAGCTTTCGAAAATTGTAAACCATTGTTGGCGATCTAAATTAACTTTTGTTGCCATTGCAGCCGTTTTTACTCGATCTAATTTGCCAGAGCCAACAATTGGCATCATTTTTGCTGGATGAGCAAGTAACCATGCATACATAACAGTATCAATGCTATCAACGCCTAGTTCAGTAGCGATTTTTTGTAAAGTTTCACGTAAACGTACAGCACGTTCAGTTTGACCAGTAAAGATTTCACCACCAGCAAGAGGTGACCAAATCATTGGATTGATTCGTTTTTCTTGGCATAAATCAATAGTACCTTTTTCAAAATGCTCAAGCTGCATCGCAGATACTTCGATTTGATTTGTAATAAGCGGGAAGTCTAAATACGAACTTAACATATTAAATTGAGAAGGTAAAAAGTTAGAAACACCGAAGTGACGAACTTTTCCTTCTTGTTTTAAGCGTAAGAATGCTTCTGCCACTTCATTTGGATCCATGAATGGATCGGGACGATGAATGAGCAGTACATCAATATAATCTGTATGTAAGTTTTTTAATGAATCCTCCGCGCTTTTTATAATATGTTCTGCACTCGTATTGTAGTGAGCGACATATCGTTCTGGAAATTTCGGTGATGGGGGAGCGATTCCACATTTTGTGATGATTTGCATGTTTTCGCGTAAGGAAGGCTTTAGTTGTAACGCTTCTCCAAACAATCCTTCACATGTATATCCACCATAAATATCAGCGTGATCAAAAGTAGTAATCCCCATATCCATACAAGCTTCAATAAAAGAAAGTAATTCTTGTTTCGTCATATTCCATTCTGCTAAACGCCAAAATCCTTGAATAATACGAGAAAATTCTAGTGTTTCGGTCATTTGAACTCGTTCCATTATAAGTACCTCCTTGATGAATAATAATATTTTTGAAAAGGCTTTCTTGCTAAATACTATTATATAGTTACCCGGTTGTACATACAATAAATATGTTTTGCTACAAAAACGATTTTCTCTATATGCTATAATATAGAAACATATAGCTATAAGGAGAGGTATGAAATGATTCCAGTAACAATATTAACTGGTTTTCTTGGATCTGGGAAAACGACATTATTAAATCGTATTTTATCAGAACATCACGGAAAAAAATTAGCGGTGATTGTAAATGAAATAGGGCAAATTGGTATCGATAATCAGTTGATTATGAATGTTGAAGAAGAAATTATGGAAATGACAAACGGTTGTTTATGCTGTACTGTGCGTGAAGATTTACTCGTTGCGTTAAAACAATTACTGGACGTAAAAGCAGAAGGTAAAATGGATTTTGATGGTTTAGTAATTGAAACGACGGGTCTTGCAAATCCAGGTCCGATTATTCAAACGTTCTTTTTAGATCCAGTAATTCAATCTGCATACCAAATTAACGGCGTTGTAACGGTGGTAGATAGTTACCATATACATAAACATTTTGAAAAGGGACTAGAAGCAAAAGAACAAATTGCATTTGCTGATGTAGTTTTAGTTAATAAATTAGATTTAATTGAGGAAAATGAGAAGGAAGACCTTCTACATGAACTTCAAGGAATAAATCCAACTGCGAAATTAATTCCGACGACTAACTGTGAGGTGGATATTCCATCATTACTACAAATACAAACGTTTAAAACGAGAGATACGTTACAAATTTACCCACATAAAGAACATAATCATTTAGAAGGCGTAAAATCATTTGTATTACGTGAAGAACGTCCGTTAGATTTACAAAAACTTAATGAGTGGATGTCAGCTGTCGTTCAAGAACTAGGAGAGCATTTATATCGTTACAAAGGAATATTATCAATTGATGGAGTAGATAAACGTATTGTTTTCCAAGGTGTACATACATTGTTTGCTGCTTCGTATGATAGAGAGTGGCAAGAGGATGAAAAACGAGTAAGTGAAGTAGTTTTCATCGGAAAAGATATTAATAAAGAGTGGTTCCAAGAACATTTCCAAGAGTGTGTGAAGTAAGCCTGCGTAAATTGCAGGTTTATTTTTTTATTTACTAATATTGGAATTAATATTAAAATAAATCTGAAAATACTGAATTTTTAGTATTTCCAGAGGAAAGAGGAATGATGCGTTTAATGATTCTTGGATTGCTTACTAAAAGGGATTCGCTTTCTGGTTATGAAATACAGCAGGCGCTACATATGGTTCAAAGTAGTAAATGGGCGGAGGTGTTCCCGGCTTCTATTTATCACGCGTTAAAAAAATGGCAAATGAGGAATTAATTCAAATAAAAACAATTGAAATGACTGGTAAACGATCGAAAACTATGTATTGTATAACTGAATAAGGAATTCAACAGTTTAAAAAGTTACTTAAAGAATCATTTCAAAAAACTTCAGTTGTGTTTCCGAATCATCTGTATACAGCGTTAACATTCTTGTCAGAAGAAGAGAGCATGAAAGAAGAGATTTTAGAAGCTTTAGATGAACAGAAAAGAGAAATACTAGCTACTTATGAGGAAAAGAGAGAAGGGGAAAAAACGAAGGATGATGTACCGGAATATATGAAACTTATTTTCGAAAATATGTATGAACAATGTGAGATGCAACCTCGATTAACTCATAAATTAGAGAAACTATTAAAAAACTAAAAATATGGTGGGGAAGAAAATGAAAATTGATCATCTTGTTGTAAATGTTAATAAAGAAATACAAGAAAATAAGGAGATTATTAAAAATGTGCATTCTATTGGGCTACCTTATGTTCCGAAATGGGGAAAGGGAACGAAAGGATTTAAAGTATCTAACATATGGATTGGAAAAGAATATTTAGAATTAGTAAGAGTAAAAACAAAAAATGGGGGCGGTTGGGTACAAGAGTGGGTTCAGAAATATAATGATGGGCATAGAGGACTAATCGGACTGGCAATTGATGTTGAAAATATAGATAAGGTGTATGAAAAAATGAGAGAAGGTGGAATTGAAATTACAAAACCAGAGCCATTACAATACAGGTGGTTTTTTAATTTGTTAAAGAAAACCATGCCATGGAAAAATGCATACATACAGCCAATGAAGGGGATGCCGTTTCAATTTTTTCTACAACAAATGAAGGATCAAAAGAGCAGAGAATATATGGAGAAATATATGTATCCAAATAGTGCGGAAAAGGGTGTCGCTGGAATTATTGCAGTGAAATTATATGGAGAATTAACAAATGAAGATCGGAATATTATTAGTTGTCTATTTTCAGATGTTATAAATGAGGAAGAGGGAATAATTGTCCGTTTAAAAAATCAAGCGATTCATCTAATTCAATCGAATGAGCACTTCGTTGAGATAGTATTAGATTGTAAAAATGAAGTATATAAGGGGAAGAAGCTAGAAATAGAAAATGTTATATTGATAAATGTATAACAAAAAGCCTGTTTTCACAGGCTTGTATTTTTATCTATAAGCAATTCCATTACAACACCTACAACTGGGCCCTCGTCATCAATATCCCCATTTAAGCGGAAACCGAATGATTCGTATAATCCCATTGCTAGTTTGTTGTCCGGATGTAAACTTAAATAAATTATTTTACATTCAAATTTTTGTTGTAAGAACTGAATTAAAAGGCGAAGGAAACGCTTTGCATATCCTTTTCCTTGAAATTGTTGGTCAATCATAAAACGATCTAGCCATACGCTTTCATGCTTTTTCCAATACCATCCATACAGTGCATATCCAACAAGTGTTTCTTCATCATATAAGCCTACTGACGTTCCATTTTCTTCATATAATGATTCCGCTAAAGAAAACGCATTGCTTTCAATAAATTGCTGCTGTTCTTTTGTTACGCTTAAAGCAGCTACTGAACGCCAATTATTTGCTGTTACTTCACAAATGTGAAGGTTCATAGTTCCAACTCACCTTCTAAATTATTATAGCTTAAAAGCTAATATGGATAATTTTACTTGTTATTTCGGTCAAGTCAAGGGGAAATACATAAAAAGGAAGCTGAATGACATATTCAGCTTCCTAGAAAATATAGTTGATTAGTTTGTTGCTTCTTTTAAAGTATTTACGTTTTCTTCCATTAATGTGAAGTAATCTTTATTGTTCTTCGCATCATCCTCAGAAATAGTAGCAAGGTGATTTAAGCGTAAAACTTTTGTACCTGTTTCTTTTTGAATAACTGATGCTACTTTTGGAGTAGAGAATGTCTCAAATAAAATATATTTTAGACCGTGATCTTTTACTGTTTTTGTAATGTCAGCAAGCTGTTTTTGAGATGGTTCATCAGATGCTGAAATTCCAGCGACTGGAATTTGTTTTAGACCGTATCGTTGTTCCCAGTAGCCATAAGCTGCATGTGAAACTAATATTTCTTTCGTTTTTGCATTTGCAACAACGGCTTTAAATTGATCATCTAAATCAGTAAATTTTGTTTGTAGTGCTGCGAAGTTTTTTTCGAACTCTTTTTTATGTTCAGGTTGTAATTCTACAAGTGCATTTTTAATTTTTTCTGCTTGTTTCATCGCAAGAGTAGGATCTAACCAAACGTGTGGATCTTTATCATGGTGATGTTCATCTTCTTTATGACCGTCTCCATGATCGTGCTGCTCTTCTTCAGTTGAAGTACGAAGTTCGATATCTTTAGATGCATTTACAACTTTTACGTTTTCATTTTTTAATGATTTTTCCATTTTTTCGGCAAATGGTTCTAATTCTGCGCCGTTATAAACGAATAAATCGGCTTTTGCAACTTGTACAGTCTGTTTTTGACTCGGTTCAAATGTATGAGAATCCGCACCAGGTGGGTAAATTGCTTCTACATTTACATAATCACCACCGATTTTTTTTGCAAAGTCAGCAAGTGGGAAAATGGTTGTATAAACAGAAAGTTTCCCATCTTTTTTCGCCGCACCATCTTTGTTGTTGGAACATCCAGCAAAGATGAGTGTGAAAATAAGTATAAATGAAAATATAGCTAATTTTTTAGGCATATAATTCTCCTCTTTTCTTTTTTACAATTATATTTTCTCCAAATGTAAGAAGAAAATATCGATTCAACACAAAACGGAATAATTACGTTTTAGTTTGCGAACCTAGTATAATACATCTTTATGAAAGTTGCAATAAATAATAATCATTACGATTTGATTTTGTTATAAATCTGTCAAAAAGAAGGGTATTAATTTTTATGATTGGTGCATATATGACAATGTTACTTTCATATATTGGGAGGGAGCAGAAAAAAGGGGATGAGCGCTTGGGATACATTATGGAGGCTATCTTTTTAATACTTGCGGTTGTTTTGCCATTAACTTTTGTTTTAATCTTTTTAAGAAGACTAATAAGTAATTTAGGGGATGCTACAACAATTACGAAATTGCCAGTGGAAGAAAAAGAAAAGAAAAAAGAGTAAGTAAAGTACTATGCTTACGCATAGTGCTTTACTTATGATAAAATAATAAAACGGAAACTCCTATTAGCGACTATCAGCAAAAGGAGAGAAAAGTAAATAAAGAGGTATGCATATATATGAATGAACGAACAGCGTTAGTACTTGGTGCAAGTGGATTAGTTGGACAAGAAATAACGCGTCTATTACTTGACTCAGATTACTACGATTCGGTTACTATTTTTGTAAGGGAACCATTGAAATGGCAACATGAGAAATTACAGCAGAAACAGGTGGATTTTTCGGTATTAGAGGAATATAAAGAGTTTTTTGCGGTAGATGATGTATTTAGTTGTTTAGGAACTACGATTAAAAAAGCGAAATCGAAGGCGAATTTTAAAAAAGTAGATTATGAATATACGTTACGAGCTGCTTGTTTAGCTGAAAAACAAGGTGTGCAAAATTTCCTTGTTATTTCATCAATGGGAGCAAATCCTAAATCATTTTTCTTTTACTCGCAAGTAAAGGGGAAGATGGAAGAGGAGTTGCAAAAGCTAGTTATTGGTGGTATTCATATTTTTAGGCCTTCATTATTAGTAGGAAATCGACAAGAATTTCGTTTTGGAGAAAGAATGGCTGAGAAATTATCTCGTATTATTCCGTTTATATTTAAAGGTGCTTTTAAAAAGTATAAACCAATCTCAGCGAAAGACGTAGCGAAGGGAATGTATATAACAGCGTTACGTGAAGAGTCGGGTATCCATATTTATAATTCAAATGAAATTACAACGATAGAATAAATAAAACCGAGAAGAATGACTTTTACTGAAAGACCAAAGAAATAAAGTTTGAGGCTTGAATTAACAGTAAATACATGTTGTTTAACAATTAACACGACAATTTATAATTTAAATTCAAAAAAAGAAGGATAGAAAGGCAGAAGAGATATATGCTATTTCTATCCTATTTTTGTACTACAAGTGACCTCATTTACTACAACAA
The DNA here is from genome assembly GCF_051915945.1 of Bacillus cereus group sp. MYBK30-2. Lineage (NCBI taxonomy): Bacteria > Bacillati > Bacillota > Bacilli > Caryophanales > Bacillaceae > Bacillus > Bacillus cereus group sp. MYBK30-2. The sequence continues at coordinate 1,026,931 of NZ_JBQAFR010000001.1, read as the reverse complement.
CATTTTTAGAATCTTATTAAACTATCGCATGCTTTAGGTTAATAAGAATTTTTTATTTCATTTAAAAATACACTACTATCATATATCCATTGTTTTTGATGCCAATAAGTCATTAGGATATACTGCCCATTTAGAAGCGATCTTACCGAGCATTGTTTTCAGATTTGTTTGAGTGAAATCTGAAAACGATTGGGCTCCACAGATATAAAGGCTGTGTATATTTTCGTTATTTTGTATTTTTTTGGAAAATCACAAAAAAAGGAGGCTGTACTAATGAGTAAAAAAGAAATATTGCAAAGTGGAGTCAAGCAAGTTTTTTACGAAGAAGAATGGTATCCACCGATATCAGAAGCGTTAAAGAATCTTACCGCTGCACAAGCATGTTGGCAACCAGAAGGAAAGGCCAGTAATACGATTTGGGAAAATGTAAACCATTTACTAACCTTTAAAGAGCGCTTACTTTCCCGCTTACATCAAGATGACACATTTGTTGCTCCACAAAATAATGATGACACGTTTGTCCAAGGTGGGCCTAATGATGATGATGATGCTTGGCAACAAACAGTGAAGCGAACACTTCAAGTACATGATGCCTTACAATCTTCATTAACATCCCTTCAAGAAGCGGAACTGGATCAACCAAGTCCATCTCTACCAGTTTGGCAACAATATCTGAATATCCTTTTGCACGATGCTTATCATACAGGACAAATTGTACAGCTTCGCAAACTCCAAGGTTCATGGCCAGCTCAGCGTTCATATTTATAAGCGATGATTAAAATTGCTTGAGTTTCACACCCAACAAAACAATTGAAAGTAGTGATAAAAAACATAAAAAATAGGTGTATCAAGCAAAGTGTTGATACACCTTAAAACTACATTGTTAAACAACATGCGTCGTCGTGTAGTATACCTTATATATCTTTAATTACTTTAGATTCAGTATTACATATTATTCTCGGTTTTATTTATTCGTATGGATTTTCCCGGGTGCTCGCTTGTATTGATACGGTTCTTGTAATTCAAAGCCAAGTTCATTGGCGGCTATTCTTGGGAAATACGGATTGCGAAGTAACTCACGTCCGATAAAGATTAAATCTGCTTCGTTTTTATTTAAAACTTGCTCCGCTTGTGACCCAGTCGTAATCAATCCAACTGCACCAGTTGCAATCTTAGTATGTTCTTTAATATGTTTGGCATATTGTACTTGATACCCAGGATAAACATCAATGTGTGCTGGGACAACTGCACCTGAACTACAGTCAATTAAATCAACACCTTGTTCTTGCATCCATTTTGTATACTGAACATAATCTTGAACAGTTAAACCTTCAGGATGATAATCATTAGCAGAAATACGAACAAACAACGGCCCAGTCCAAACTTCATTTACTGCATCAATGATTTCACGTAAGAAGCGATAGCGATTTTCTTGTGTACCTCCATATTCATCGGTTCGCTTATTGGAAAGTGGAGAAAGAAATTCATTAATAAGATAACCGTGGGCACCGTGTAATTCAATAACGTCAAAGCCAGCTTCTTTAGATCGTAAAGCAGCTCTTTGAAAAGCTAAAACAGTTTCTTTAATTTGCTGTTTATTCATTTCTACTGGTATTTTCATTCTATCGTTAAACGGAATTGCTGAAGGAGCTAAAGCATCCGTTTCTAATTCAGCCTTTCTTCCGGCGTGAGCGAGTTGAATGGCAGCTTTTGCACCGTTATCACGGATGAATGTTACGGTTTTGTGTAAACCTTCAACAAGACTATCATCCCAAATACCGAGGTCCTTATTAGAAATACGTCCTTCAGGTACAACTGCCGTTGCCTCAATCATAACGAGGCCGACTTGCCCAGCTGCTCGAGTCCCATAATGAACAAGGTGAAAATTGGTTACCTGTCCATCTTCATTTTCTGATGAATACATACACATAGGTGACATAACAATACGGTTTTTTAGCGTAACACCTTTAATTGTATAAGGTGAAAAAAGCATTGGAATCCCCCTTTGTTTGAATTTTCTTTCATTTTATCATTTTGTTTGTAGTTTCCCTAGTGAAACGCTTATACGCAAAATTTTGTCAATCCGTGTTACAATGACAAATATGAAAAGAATTGGAGGATGACGTATGTATCGGGCTTATTATGAAAATGAATTAGGCTTGCTGGAAATTACAGCGAATACGAAAGGAATTACGTCTGTTATATTTGTTGAAGAAAGAAAAGAAGAACTTAAAAATGAAATTGTTGAACAATGTATAGATGAATTAGATGAATACTTTAAAGGTAAAAGAAAAGAGTTTACAGTTCCATTGTCTGCTGAAGGAACAACATTTCAAAAGAATGTATGGGATGCACTTTATACTGTTCCATATGGCGTAAGTGCTTCATATTTAGATATTGCGGAGAAGGTTGGGAATACGAAAGCTGTACGAGCGATAGGAGGAGCAAATAGTCGGAATCCAATTTCTATTATCGTTCCATGTCATCGTGTGATTGGAAAGAGTGGAAAGCTTGTTGGGTATGCGGGTGGTTTATGGAGGAAAGAGTGGTTATTGAAGCATGAAGGCATTATAAAATGAAGTATGGATGGAAAGAGGGATTGTTTTGAAATGTATAAATTGTGGGCGACCTTGTACTAATGATCAGTTAAATTGTGCAAATTGTCAGCGAAACTTGCATAATGAACAAGGTGAAGGAAGCTCGCTAATAGACAGAGAGTTAGAAGTATATGTAGGGAGAAACTATCCACATTATAAAAGAAAATGGGAGCTAGAAAATAAACGAATTGCTAGGTGGAGCTGGAATGGATGGGCAGCTATTTTTAATGTAGGATGGCTTGGTTATCGGAAGTATTATTTACCTGCTGCTTTATTTGTATTGTTATTAGTAGCATGTGATGCATTTTCTTATTATATGGGATTCAATGTAGCGTTGCCAGTTATTAATATGGTTCCCCTTACATTTCTATTACTCGTTTTTATTGTATTTGGCATGGGGATTTTTGCGAATGGATTATATTATCAATTTGCAGAAAGGCGTATATATCGTATTAAGGCACGGGGAATTGAAGATGAATCGGTTGAAGAGTATCTTATTCGTGATAGTGGTGGAACGAGTAAAATGGGGGCGACAATCGTTACTATTTTGACCATTGCAACTATTTTTTTCAGTCATTTCTTTTTTCCGACGGATCGAGACATTATACAAAAAGTACGTACAAGCTCGCTTTATGAATACCCGTTCTTTTCGATTGGTGAATCGTTTGAAAGTTATTTCCAAAATTCAGGGTGGGTATATTATCGCGGATCGGAAGGACTGGAACTAGTAGAATTTCAAGGATACAGCCCAGGGATGCCAAGACAAAAAGTTACGATTCAATTTATTGTTGATTATAAATTGAGTGAAATTGAGCCATACTCACTTACGATTAACGGTGAATCTAAAAGTGAAGAAGAGTTTTTGAAGATGATGGAAGAAATATTTAAGGTTCAAAATCCATTTGACTTAGAGGATGGATTACAAGTAAAAGCAGTGCAAAAAGAAGCGGATGGAAAGCAATTTCTAACTGCTTCTTTTCTGTTTATAAAAATAAATATTTAAAATAATCAGAATCTTTTGTATAATGGTATATATTATACAGGCTTTCATTTATACATATAGATTGGGGGAAGGAAGAATGAAGAGAAAGGTAACAACGATTGCTGCAGTTGCATTATCGACTAGTGTGTTAGTTGCAGGTTGCGGAAATGGGGAGAAGGCATCTACAACGAAGAAAGAAGCAAGTAAGGGAGTAGCAGATAAGCAAGTTTTAAACTTACTGGAAACAGCAGAAATTCCTTCAATGGATACGTCAAAATCAACGGATTCCGTATCTTTCCGCGCCTTTGTAAATGCAATGGAAGGATTATATCGTTTAGATAAGGATAATAAGCCAACGCCAGGTATGGCAAAAGATGTGAAGATTAGTGAGGATAAAACAACATATACATTTGAATTACGAGATGCAAAGTGGTCTAATGGCGAGCCAGTTCGAGCGCAAGACTTTGTATATGCTTGGCAACGTGCATTAGATAAAGCAACAGCTGCTGAGTATGCATTTATTTTATTTGATGTGAAAAATGCACAGAAAGTAAATAAGGGGGAATTACCTTTAGATCAATTAGGAGTTAAAGCAAAGGATGATAAAACGTTAGTGGTGGAATTAGAACAACCAGCGCCGTATTTCCTTGAACTTACTTCGTTCCCAACATTTTTCCCTTTAAATGAAAAGTATGTAAAGGAACAAGGGGATAAATATGCATTAGAAGCAGATAAACTATTGTACAATGGACCATTTACAATGAGTGAATGGAAACATGAACAAAGTTATCAGTTAAAGAAAAACCCTAATTATTGGGATAAAGATACTGTAAAGTTAGAAGAAATAAATGTAAGTGTTGTAAAGGAAACAAGCACAGGAGTAAATTTATATGATAGTGATCAAGCAGATCGAGTTATTCTAAGTTCTGAATTTGTTGATAAATATAAAAAGAGTAAGCCAGATGAATTTAAAACGAAGCTAGATCCACGTATGTATTTCTTACGCTTTAATCAACAAAATGCAACATTTAAAAATCAAAAAGTTCGTGAAGCAATTGATTTAGCATATGATAAAAAAGGAATTGCAGATGTTATTTTAAATGATGGCTCATTGCCAGCATACTTCTTAGTACCTGAAAAATTTACGACAGGACCAGATGGAAAAGACTTCCGTTCTGTAAACAAAAATTTCCGTGATAATAAAGATAATGCAGCAAAAGCAAAAAAATTGTGGGAAGAAGCGAAAAAAGAACTTGGTCAAGATACAATTACAGTAGAATTACTAAATGATGATAACGGTAGTCGTAAAAAAGTGAGCGATTTTATTAAAGAAGAGTTAGAGAAAAATTTACCGGGCATTAAAGTGAATTTGAAACAACAACCATATAAACAAAAACTAGATTTAGAGAAGAAGCTACAATATGAATTCTCGTTATCTGCATGGGGCCCAGACTATCCAGATCCAATGACGTACATTGATATGTTCGTTACAGGAAGCTCATTCAATGAAATGGCTTATTCTAATCCGAAATATGATGATTTAGTAGCGAAATCCAAAGGGGAACTATTAAAGGATGACGCAGCACGCTGGAAAGCACTTGCAGAAGCTGAAAAAATCTTAATTGGTCAAGATGCTGCAATCTCTCCTACGTATCAACAAAGTACAGCTTATTTAGAGAAGCCGTATGTAAAAGGTATTGCTAACCATACGTTCGGTGGGGACTTTAGTTATAAATGGGCATATATTACAAAAAAATAGTATAATAAAAGATGAGTGAATTTTCACTCATCTTTTATTTGTATAGGGAGGAACCTTACGTGTTGAAAGGAATCAATCATCTATGTTTTTCAGTTTCAAATTTGGAAAAATCTATTATGTTTTATGAGAAAGTATTAGAAGGAGAATTGTTAGTTAAAGGGATAAAACTTGCGTATTTTAATATATGCGGAGTTTGGGTAGCACTTAATGAGGAAGTAGATATTCCAAGAAATGAGATTCATCAATCTTATACGCATATTTCATTTACTATTGAACAGGAAGATTTTAATTGTTTGTTAAAGCGATTAGAAGAAAACGAAGTTCATATTTTAAAAGGCCGAGAACGTGATGTGAGAGATTACGAATCTATATATTTTCTTGATCCAGATGGTCATAAATTTGAGTTCCATTCAGGGACGTTACAAGACCGTCTAAATTATTATAGGGAAGCAAAGCCTCATATGATGTTCTACTGAGGGAGGGAAGGAATTTGCATGCACTTGTAATTGGTGGAACAGGAATGTTAAAGAAGGTTTCTATGTGGCTTTGTAAGCAAGGGTTTCATGTTTCTATTATTGGACGAGATAATGCGAAATTAGAAAATGTTAAGCAAGTATGTAGTGAACGAGAAAAAATTACGAGTCTTTCTTTAGATTATCATAACGAAGAAGATGTAAAGAAATCTATTAAAGAGTCAATTGAACACAATGGCCCAATCACACTAGTTATTGCATGGATACATTCGACTGCTGAACGTGCACTTCCGATAATTTGCGAAGAGATTGAATTGTCGTCTAAGGAATATAGTGTATTTCATATATTAGGTAGTAGTGCATCACGTGCGAAGTTACAAAAAATAGGCGGGGCATTATGCAGTTATTATAGAATTATATTAGGGTTTATTTTAGAAGATACATATGCAAGGTGGCTTACTCATGAAGAGATAGCTGACGGGGTTATAAAAGGAATTGAAGGGAAATACGCGGAATGGGTTGTAGGGAGAGTTGAGCCGTGGGAATTGCGGCCAAAATGGTAAGGGGGAATAGGAAATGAAGACAACGGTATATGTAACAAGGCATGGTGAGACGGAATGGAATGTAGCAGGGCGGATGCAAGGACGAAAAAACTCAGCATTAACTGAGAATGGTATGATACAAGCGCAACAATTAGGTGATCATATGAAGGATTTACCGCTTCATGCCATCTATAGTAGTCCAAGTGAAAGAACGCTTCATACTGCTGAACTGATTAAAGGAGAACGCAATATACCAATTATTGCAGATGAACATTTCTATGAAATTAATATGGGGGCATGGGAAGGGCAAACAATTAATGACTTGGAAATGCAGTATCCAGAAGAAGTACATTTATTTTGGAATGAGCCACATCTTTTTCAGTCAACATCAGGGGAAAACTTTGCGGCCGTTCATAAGAGGGTAATAGAAGGGCTACATATACTTTTAGAAAAGCATAAAGGTGAGAGTATATTGATTGTCTCTCATGCTGCGGCAGCGAAATTACTTGTAGGGCATTTCGCGGGTATTGAAATTGAAAATGTGTGGGATGATCCATTTATGCATAGCGCGAGTCTCAGTGTGATTGAATTTGATGAAGATCGTGGTAAAGTAAAACAATTTGCAGATGTAAGTCATTTTCAGTGAACGTAAAAAAGGTCGCAACGCGGCCTTTTTTTGTTGACATAAAAAACTAGCAATTACGTTTTTTATACCAGAAGTGATCGAATTTCTTATGTTTGCAGGAAGGGAACTTATGCCCACCGTCTTTGCAACCATGCCATTTGTTTCCGTCATGATCACACGAATCATCGCAAGAGCCACCATTACTATGAGGGAAGAATACACTTTTTTTACAGAAACATCGTTTTGTCCAGAAAAATTTCTTTTCAAAGCGCACACACTTTGTAACAAAAGTGCATTTTTTTACACGAGTACGTTTTGTAACTAAAACGCATTCTTTTCTACGCGTCACTTTCGTAACGAACGTCCATTTTTGAACGCGTACACGAGTACATTTTGTAACGAAAGTACAATGGTTCACGCGAGTACATCTTGTTCTTGTACAATTACGTCCTGTTGTACTTTTAAGTGTGATGATGAGAGAATTTATCATCATCACACTTAAAAGTACTTGGATCTTGGTGTAAGAAATCCTCCATCCCAGCACTTTTGATTTCTTCAACAGCTTTTCTAATATCACGTTTCATAGAAATCCTCCTTATCATGTATTAAAGTGAAAAGGTATTCTTTTTCCTTAACATGATATGAATTTAGGCATCTTTCTGAACAGGACAAGAGTGTAATTTAATATAAATAGATGATTGCAGATGTATGGACAAGACAAGGCGCATACATTGAATGAAGAGAACTGGGAAGGGATGAGAAAATATGCTACCTTTATATGATTTTTTTATTCATCCAATGTACTTAGTGGAATTGAAAAAAGATATTTGGTCAGATAGTCCAGTGCCAGCAAAGTTAACATTTGGAAAAAAGAAGTATGATATTGATATCGTTTATCGAGGTGCTCATATTCGCGAGTTTGAGAAAAAGTCTTACCATGTTAAATTTTATAAACCGAAAAAATTTCAAGGGGTAAAGGAATTTCATTTAAACTCTGAATTTATGGATCCATCGCTTATTCGTAACAAATTATCACTCGATTTTTTTAATGATATTGGGGTACTTTCACCGAAGTCACAGCATGTATTTATAAAAATAAATGGCCAAATCCAAGGCGTATATTTACAGTTAGAATCGGTTGATGAAAACTTTTTAAAAAGTAGAGGGTTACCGAATGGTTCTATTTATTATGCAATAGATGATGATGCGGATTTTTCTTTAATGAGCGAGAGAGACAAAGATGTTAAAAGCGAGCTTTTTGCAGGATATGAATTTAAATGTTCGAATGAAAATAGTGAAGAGCAACTGAGTGAATTTGTTTTTCAAGCAAATACACTATCAAGGGAAGAGTATGAAAAAGAAATTGGGAAATACCTTCATGTTGATAAATATTTACGGTGGTTAGCTGGAGTGATTTTGACTCAAAACTTTGATGGTTTTGTTCATAACTATGCGTTATATCATAATGATGAGACAAACTTATTTGAAGTTATACCGTGGGATTATGATGCAACTTGGGGGCGAGATGTACAAGGAAGACCACTAAATCATGAGTACATTCGTATTCAAGGATATAATACGTTAAGTGCAAGGTTGTTAGATATACCCGTATTTAGAAAACAATATCGAAGTATTTTAGGGGAAATATTAGAAGAACAATTTACAGTTTCGTTTATGAGGCCGAAAGTAGAAGAAATGTGTAAATTGATTCGTCCGTATTTACTACAAGATCCATATATGAAAGAAAAAATAGAAACATTTGACCAAGAGGCTGATATGATTTTTCAATATATAAATAAAAGAAGAAAATATATAGAAGAGCATCTTCATGAATTGGATTAATTTTGAAGGAGATTGGAACATTATCAATCTCTTTTTTTGTATAATAAAGATGTACCAAAAAAGTAACATAGTATTTATTTGATAGAGAATGGGGTTGTGTAAAGATGACGGTTAAATGGATTGATTGGGTAAAACAAATACAGTCGATAGCACAAGCTGGTTTAACGTACTCCAAAGATGTGTATGATATAGAGCGTTTCCAACAATTACGAGACATTTCAATTTCAATGATGTCACATTACACAAAAACAGATTGGGAAGTAGTAGAGAAATTATTTGCAAGTGAGACAGGCTATCAAACTCCTAAAGTTGATATACGAGCGGTAGTGTTTCAAAATGACAAATTATTATTTGTGAAAGAAAAAAGTGATGGGAGATGGGCATTACCAGGTGGATGGGCTGATGTTGGTTATACTCCAACAGAAGTCGCTACTAAAGAAGTTTTAGAAGAGACAGGCTATGAGGTAGATCATTTTAGGCTACTAGCTATATTCGATAAAGAAAAACATCAACCATCTCTATCAGCTACACATGTATATAAAATTTTTATAGGTTGTGAGATTGTTGGTGGAGAAAAGAAATTAAGCATTGAAACAGAAGATATAGATTTCTTTAGTGAAAACGAAATACCTGATTTATCAAATGCTAGAAATACAGAATGGCAAATTAAAGAAATGTTTGCGTATATGAAAGATAGAAATAAAGAAAGGCTACTGGACTAATAATTAATCGGTCTCGTTTGTTATATTTACGTTGATTATTAGTCGACACGCCCGTAAATAGAGGGATAGTAAAGTTAATTTTGTATCATGCTAAGGGTATATTGAAAAAAGGTTGTACATATTCTTTTAACAAAAAATAAGAAGGCGTATTCCTCTTCAAAATCTATGATTCAGATGAAGAGGTTCACATGATTATATTGGCAGATGGCAATCTTTATGTGATAATGGAGGGTATGTGAAGAAAAAAGGAGATAGAAAAGAATATGTTAGCGAATATAATAGATCAGTTATTACAATTCTTTGCAAGTCTAGGATACTTCGGGGTAGCACTAGGTTTAATGATTGAAATAATTCCAAGTGAAATTGTTCTTTCGTATGCAGGGTTTTTAGTTGCGCAAGAAAAAATTAGTTTTGTCGGGGCTGTTATCGCAGGAACAATCGGTGGTACTTTAGCGCAAATCTTTTTATACTGGCTTGGATATTACGGAGGGCGTCCGGTTGTTGAGAAATATGGAAAATATCTGCTTATTAATAAACATCATTTAGACATAGCAGAAAATTGGTTTAAGCGTTATGGAGCTGGAGTAATATTTTCGGCACGTTTTATCCCAGTTGTACGTCATGCAATATCTATTCCGGCAGGATTAGCAAAGATGCCTTTAAAACTCTTTACACTTTATACAGTAGTAGCGATTATCCCATGGTCAATTCTATTTATATACTTAGGAGAAAAGCTTGGTGGAAATTGGCGTCATATTAAAGAGTATGCATCTGATTATACACATTACATAATTATAGGAGCAGTCCTATTTATAGCTCTTTACTTCGGTTTAAAGTATTTGAAAAAGAGAAAAACAACTCGTTAAAGTCAATGATTTTTCATTGGCTTTTTTTATTTGTTCCAGTTCTAAAAAAAAGAAGTTGTCCATAATGTGTAATAATAAAGCGTAGCGGGGGAATGTGATGAAAGGATCACCGTTTTTACGTGGAACGATATTTTTAACGATGGCAACGATGATATCTAAAATGTTAGGGTTTATATATGTTATACCATTTACAGCAATGGTGGGTACGAGTGGCTACGTATTATACACGTATGCATACCGTCCTTATACAATTATGTTGAGTATTGCAACGATGGGATTACCACTTGCCGTTTCAAAGATGGTTTCAAAGTATGATCAACTCAATGATTATCATACTGTTAAGAGAGTACTAAAGAGTGGTATCGTTTTTATGGTCATTATGGGCGTTATTTCTTGTTTAGCATTATATATGTTAGCACCACATTTAGCTAAACTTGTGATTGATGGAAATGATCAGTCGGGGAATAGTGTGGTAGCTGTCACGCACAATATTCAAATTGTAAGTTTTGCGTTAATACTTGTACCAGTAATGAGTTTATTGAGGGGATTCTTTCAAGGATTCCAATCGATGGGACCGTCGGCATTGAGTGTTGTTGTCGAACAGTTTTTTCGTGTTTTAACGATTTTGATAGGAAGTTTTGTAGTTTTATATGTTTTAAAAGAATCAGTGTCGTTAGCGGTTGGTATTTCGACTTTTGGAGCATTTATGGGTGCAGTAGGTGGATTAATTATTTTGAGTGCTTATTATATGAAAAGGCGAAAATACTTGAAACAAAAGGAGATAGCAAGTATTCCCCAGACAACGAAATCTTTTTTTTCATTATATAAAGAGTTATTTACATATTCCATCCCATTTGTTGTAGTCGGTTTGGCAATTCCGTTGTATCAAACAATTGATACATTTACAATTAATAAACTATTAATACAAGTAGGGTATATGCAAGGAGAAGCAGAAAAGATTAATGCGATAATTGGCCTTGTTCAGATGGTTGTGCTAATCCCAGTTTCTGTTGCTACGGCTTTTAGTATGTCTCTCGTACCCGAGATGACGAAAGCTTATACAGCGGGAAATGAGAAGCTGCTGTATAAACACTTTACGAGGACGAATTTATTGGTGGTGGGGATCACGGTACCAGCGGCAATAGGAATGATGGTATTAGCAAAGCCAGTATATACTCTATTATTTGGCGCTGGAAATGATCCGGAGATGGGGAGTATCATTTTGCAATATTATGCCCCTGCTTGTATACTATTTTCACTATTTACGGTAACTGCTGCGATGTTACAAGGAATTAATCAACAACAGAAAACAGTGCTAGGATTAGTAATCGGAATTATTGTAAAGATAGTATTAAATATTGTATTGCTACCTTATTTTGATTTTGTAAGTTTTATCATTTCAACATACGCTGGCTATACGATTTCAGTCGGTTTTAACTTGTGGATGCTTTCTAAATATGTTATAAAGGCAACATAAGCTTTTTTAAAGGCAGAGAACACTCTGTCTTTTTCTATGTTTACAAGATTTTTCTTAAAAAAACGTTTTCAAAATAATTTTTCTATTGAAATTTAATCGTTTGTTTCATATGCTGAAAATGGCGGTTTAAAAACTGTTGTTTAAGTGAGGTAGATTCCTACATGTAAAAAGAATCGGGGTGATAGTATGTTAAATATTTATTTAACAGACCGAAACGGAAAACTACAAGAGATTGAGGAAATGCAAAAGGGTTGCTGGATTAATGTACTTCATCCAACTGAAGAAGAAATTCAGTATCTAGTACAAACTTTAAATGTAGACTTAGATTTCATTAAAGACCCTTTGGATGATGAAGAACGCTCTCGTATTGAAAAGGAAGACAATAATACTTTAATTATCGTGGATATTCCGACAGTTAGACATGATGAAGAAGGAAATTCGATATATGACACGATTCCAATAGGTATGATTGTAATGCCAGATTGTTTTGTTACAATTTGTTTAGAAGAAAATCCAATTTTTGAACGCTTTATTAATCAACGTATTAAGGAATTTTATACGTTTAAAAAGACGCGATTCGCACTTCAGCTCTTATATACAATTTCTACTTATTATTTAAGATACTTAAAGCAAATTAATCGAAAAACTATCGATTTAGAGCACCAATTAAATCAGTCGATGAAAAATAAAGAAATTTTTACGTTGCTAGGCCTTGAAAAAAGTTTAGTTTACTTTACAACATCATTAAAGGCTAACAAAATTGTTATTCAAAAATTAATGCGTAACAGTACATTTTTAAAAATGTATGAAGATGATCAAGATTTATTAGAAGATGTATTAATTGAAAATAAGCAGGCAATTGAAATGGCAGAAATATATAGTCACATTTTAAGCGGAATGATGAATACATTTAGTTCGGTTATTTCTAACAATTTAAATAGTGTTATGAAACTGTTGACTTCTATTACAATTATTTTATCATTACCAACAATGGTTTCTAGTTTCTTTGGAATGAATGTAAAGGTTCCGTTTGAAGGTGAGGCTCAAGGTTTTGTAATTGTAATAATAATATGTGTAACATTATCTTTCGCTTTAGCATTTGTTTTTTGGAAGAAACGTTACTTTTAACCATAAGAAAGCTGCTCTAGCATAGTTATAAAACTGCGCTAGAACAGCTTTTTTGCTATAAAATCTTGATTTTGGAATAGAATATAATTTGTAAAATGTAATGTGTATTAAAGTTATGAATTCCGTATAAGTCTTGTCCAAATAATAAAATGGGGTTAAAATTACATATTGTTAATGAAAAGTTGGAGGACATACATCATGGAATTGTTTCAATTACCGAAAGCATTCCTGCAAATGAATACAATCTTTATATCGATTTTAATCGAAGCACTTCCGTTTGTGCTAATTGGTGTATTTATTTCAGGATTCATTCAAATGTTTGTGACAGAAGATATGGTGGCAAAGTGGATGCCTAAGAATCGATTTCTGTCTGTTCTATTAGCTACTTTTTTAGGAATGATGTTTCCTGGGTGTGAATGTGGAATTGTTCCGATTGTAAGAAGATTAATTGGAAAAGGTGTTCCGCCATATGCTGGAATTGCATTTATGCTAACTGGACCAATTATTAATCCAGTTGTATTATTTGCAACATATGTTGCCTTTGGGAGTAGTATGCACATGGTATGGTATCGCTCTATTGTAGCGATTGTCGTAGCAATTATTGTTGGAGTTATATTATCATTTATGTTTAAAGAGCATCAATTAAGAGATGACCACTTCCCAGAAGTGAACCATAAGCGTCCATTACGTAAAAAAATGTGGGATGTATGTACACATGCTGTTGAGGAATTTTTCTCAATGGGTAAATATTTAGTGTTAGGAGCGTTAATTGCTGCCGCAGTTCAAACGTTTGTACAAACTTCAACGTTGCTTGCTATTGGGCAAGGTCCGTTTTCTTCATCAGCTGTAATGATGGGACTTGCTTATATATTATCACTTTGTTCAGAGGCAGATGCATTTATTGCTTCTTCGTTCCAAAGTACATTTTCAACAGCGTCACTAGTCGCGTTCCTCGTTTATGGACCGATGGTGGATATTAAAAATATGTTTATGATGCTTGCGACATTTAAAACAAGATTTGTAATTGTTGTGATAGTTACAGTTACACTTGTTGTTTATGCAAGCTCACTACTCATTTATGCGATGGGGTGGTAGGTTATGTTTCGGGTATATATATTACTAGGTTTCACAATTTTAATTGGGCAGCTTCATATTTCCGGTAACATTACGAAATATATAAATATGAAGTATGCTTATTTATCAAAAACTGCAGCTATTATTTTAGGTTTCTTAACGCTTGTACAAATTATTATCGTTTTCCAGAAAGAGCATCAAAAGGAAAAAGAGAAACAAGATTGTAGTTGTGATCATAGCCATTGTGGGCACGATCATTCGAAAGATGAAAATACATGGTGGAAAAAAGCATTTTCGTACACATTGTTCTGTTTCCCGATTATTTCAGGATTATTTTTCCCAATTGCAACATTAGATTCGGACATTGTTAAAGCGAAGGGGTTTCATTTTCCTGTTGCACAAGCGGAAAGTAAAGATCCATTTATGACAAGACAATTTTTAAGACCAGATACGAGTATTTATTACGGAAAAGAAGGATATCGTGGTGTAATGGAAAAAGGGAAGAAAGAGTTTGTTACAAAAGACAATATTGCATTAAAAGATGAGGATTTCCTCAAGGGTATGGAGACAATTTATAATTATCCTGGTGAGTTTACTGGTAAAACTTTATCTTTTAAAGGCTTTGTTTTCCGCGATGACTCTTCAAAAAAAGAACAATATTTCTTATTCCGTTTCGGTATTATACATTGCGTAGCGGATTCTGGTGTATATGGTATGTTAGTAAAAAAACCAGAAGGTGTAGAGTGGAATAATGATGACTGGATTCAGGTAGAAGGAGAAATAACAACTGAATTTTACCAGCCGTTTCATGCGAACATTCCTGTGTTAGAAGTAACGAAATGGAATAAAGTCGAACAGCCGAAAGAACAATATGTATTTAGAGGAGCCGATTGATAAAATCGGTTCTTTTTTATGGACTAAAAGTTCTAAAGATTGTTAATATTAAACATGTAATTCACCTAGTGTAGTAATTATTGAAATATTAGGGATAAATAATTAAAGGGGCGATAACAATGGCAGAAGTAAAGGGGAAAACTGCAAATGAATCAAGAGTGTTTAAAACGAGTCGAGTATTTCCAACGGATTTAAATGATCATAATACGCTATTTGGTGGGAAAATATTAGCGGAGATGGATATGGTTGCTTCGATTTCAGCAACGAGACACTCAAGAATGGAATGTGTCACAGCGTCTATGGATTGGGTAGACTTCTTACATCCAGTTCGTTCAACAGATTGTGTAAGTTATGAATCTTTCGTAATTTGGACGGGAAGAACATCTATGGAGATATTTGTTAAAGTTGTAGCGGAAAATTTAATTTCAGGTGAAAAACGTGTAGCGGCAACTTCATTCGTTACTTTTGTTGCACTGAGTAAGGAGAACAATCCAGTTCCTGTACCGCGTGTTATCCCAGAAACAGAAGAGGAGAAAGAATTACATCGAATTGCTGTATTACGTGCAGAACAGCGCCATATTCGTAAGGCAGAGAGTAAGAAAGTAGCTAAACTGCTAACTTTTTGATGATAAATACTTTTTCTTTTCGTTTAATATTTCAATAATAGGCGAAAAAAGTTTGAAATGAAAAGCGGACACCTAAAAATAGGTGTCCGCTTTTATAGTTTTTTCATCCGCATATCGTATTACAATAACTGCTTAGCAGAAGCAAGCAGCACCGACGATAATTAAGAGGATAAATAATACAACTAGTAGCGCAAATCCATTACCATGTGCGAAGCCCATTGTTATTTCCTCCTTTTATTTTAAGATACAACATACAATATGCAGATGAGCTCTTGTTTGATATGGACGTATATCATGTAATGACATATTTTTTGTATGATAATGTTTTAAAAAAGGAAAGATATAGGAATAACAGTATGTGGAGAAAGGAATTTATCCATGAAGCACTTTGTCATTGTAATACTTTGTTTTATAGGTGTATTCACTTGGATGAACATCGATGTGGAAATGGGGAAAAAAATGGCTAGTGGTTATGAATTAGAAAAAATTCGATCAGGGGATTTTCAACTATATACGAACGGTGATGAGTTATATAGGAATTTATTTGATGATATAAATCGCGCAGAAAAGTACATATATATTCATTTTTATATTGTAGGTAAAGATGAAGTAAGTCAAGAGTTCTTACGGTTATTAGAGAAAAAAGCATCTAGTGGTGTAGATGTGAAATTGTCAGTAGACCGGATAGGTGGATATAAGCTTAAGAAAAAGATAATTAGTCAATTAAAAGAAAAAGGCGTGAGGTTTACATTCAGTAAAAACCCTAAATTTAAAAATTTATTTTTTTCTTTGCATCAACGTAATCACAGACGCATTGTTACTATAGATGGGAAAGTATCGTACATCGGTGGTTTTAATATCGGCAAGGAGTATCTTGGACAGGATCCTAAATTTGGTCCGTGGCGTGATTATCATGTACGCATCGAAGGGGATGGAGCTGCTGATATGGAACGGAAATTTGCGGAAGATTGGCAGGAAGATACGGGAGAAAAGGTTCCTATACATCATGGTTTACCTGTACAAGGAAATGTAAAATATCAATACGTATTTTCGAATGGAAAAGGTTTATGGCAGGAATATGGGGCACTATTAAAGAAGGCGAAACATTCCTTAATAATCGCCACACCATATTTTGTACCGAGTAAAGAAATGATGCAGGGGCTAAAAGATGCATTAAATCGAGGTATTCGTGTAAAAATTCTCGTCCCGTTTAAGAGTGATGCTGTAATGCTGAAACAAGCAGCTTACCCACATTTAAAAGAAATGCTTATGGCAGGGGCAGAAATCTATCAATATCGAAATGGATTTTTTCACGGGAAAGTAACAATTATTGATGATGAAATTGTTGATGTCGGTACAGCAAACTTTGATAATAGAAGTTTTTATTTAAATACTGAATCTAACTGCTTTATTTATGATAAGAAAGTAGTAGCAGAAGTATGGAGCCGACTTGAGGAAGACTTTCATAAATCTAAACGATATTCTGAAGCAGATTTTGAGAAAATTAGTAGCTGGGATTGGTTTCTAGCAAGAATAGCGAATGTTGTCGCAGCATATTTATAGTATATAGATGAAATAGGAAGGCGGTGCAATAATGGATTGTATGAAAGAATTGATGAGATATAGTTACACACTTATATATAAAGTTGGAGAGTATACGAGCATGGTTCGAGATAAAGAATTAAAGGATATATTACAGCATCATTTACCGTATATGTTGCAGGCATATAATGAACAAGTGAATTTTCAAGAAGGAGAAAATGTACAGCATATAACTTGTGAACAAATGTGGCCTGATTTTACTGAGATAGATATGGAAACAGGTAATGAATATACAGGGGATATTGGGATTGCCATTTGCTATATTTCACATTTGAAACGATTGGCATTAAAGTTTGCTCAAGTGGCAGTGGAAGTTGCGAACCCAGAGTTTCGTTCTTTTTTGGAAAATTGTTTTGTAAAAATGAATCGTTATGCTTATAGTGTTTGGCAATATGTTATGAAGAAGGAATATAAGATTAAACATGTATATGAAAATGAGAAGTTTGCATGAAAAACTAAGGCGGAATGAAAGGCGCCTTAGTTTTTTTTCGTCTAATGAGAGGGTTAGTTAGAAGAATTGAGAAAACCGGTTTTGTTATCGGTAAATTTACAAAAGTTTACCATATCTTTACTGTTTTTAAATCTTCCCTTTAAAAATAAAGAGTAATATAGGGTTGTACATATTCTATCAAAAGGAGGAAACGCAAATGAACAAATGGGTTAAGTCATTAACTGCTATGGCACTTGCAAGCTCTTTATTAATGGTAGGTTGTAGTAAAGGTGAGGATAAAAAGAAAGAGGATGACATGACAACACAGCAAGATGAAAAAAAAGATAAAGAAACAAGCGGAACAGAGAAGTCTTCTGATTCAAAAGAAAAGAAATAAATGGATAACAGAGCTTCCTCACATATACGAGGGAGCTTTTTTGTTGTATATTTGTAAGTTTTGCGGAAAAATAGAGAGAAAGAATTGAAGAGGGGATAGTATATGAAAGTATGTATATTAGGAGCGACAGGTAGAGTAGGTTCACACATTATGAAGTTAGCATTACATGATTCATATGAAGTGACGGTATTAGTTCGTGATTTGAGTAAAGTGGAAATAGAGCATGAAAGGTTACGTATTATTGAGGGCAATGTATTAAACGGAAATGATATAAAGGAAGCATTGAAAGGATGTGATATTGTAATTAGTGCTCTTGGAACGGATCAGAATGGGACGTTAGCAAAGAGTTTGCCAAATATTATAAAGTGTATGGAAGAAGAAGGTATAAAGAAAATAGTTACAATAGGAACGGCTGGTATTTTACAGGCGCGAACAAATCCAAGTATATATCGTTTCCGGTCAAAGGAATCGAAAAGAAAAACGACCACAGCTGCGGAAGATCATTTAGCTGCGTATATAGCACTGAAAAATAGTAAACTAAGTTGGACTGTTGTTTGTCCAACGTATTTAATAGATGGTGAAGTAACAGGTGTATATCGAACTGAAAAAGATATGTTGCCAGCTGATGGCTCTGAAATAACAGTTGGTGATACAGCTCATTTTACATGGAGCTTACGCTATAAAAACTTATACGAGAGAAGTCGAGTAGGTATTTCCTATTAAAAAACCATCCCAAAATAGGGATGGTTAAAAAATGATATAGCATACAAAGATGATAATCATAATGATTTGGAGAATTGCTTTGGCTACTGTGCTACTTAAAAAACCAACTACAGTTGCAATTCCGACTAAAAAGGCGTCTTTTGGCGTCTTTTTATGCATTAGTTCTGTTATAAATACTGATAAGAACGGTATGATAATAAGACCAAATGGTGGAAAGAAGAACGATCCGACAATAATAGAAACCATGCCGACTCGTTCGCCCCACTTAGAACTTCCATATTTTTTTAGGAAGTATCCATTTGCTATAAAGTCAGCAACAAAAATGAAGAGTGTAAAAATGACTTGAATAACCCAAAAAGATATCGTTAACTCTCCACCATTTATTCCAAAATGATAAATGAAATAGCCAGCCCATACGGCAAGGATGCCAGGAATAATGGGGTAAATAAAGGCAAGAAATGAAACAATGAAACAAGCAATGATACAAATTGTTAGTAAAACAGTCACTTTATAACTCCTTTATAGTATCTAATTTATGTACAGCAATTTTTTTAATCTGATGCCCATCAAGTTCCAATGCTTTAAATTGAAAACCAGCATATTCAACCGAATAGCCAGCCTCAATATTTAAATCGATTGCTTGAGAGAGAAGCCAACCACCAATTGTATCTAAATCACTATCATCGATATGCAGACCAAACATATCATTTACTTCAGAAATGAGTACTTTTCCATCTAAAACAGTTAATTTTGGAGTACGCTTTTCAATCATTGGTGATTCGTCTGTATCAAATTCATCTTGAATTTCTCCGATAATTTCTTCAAGAATATCCTCCATCGTTAAAAGTCCAGCTGTTCCACCGTATTCATCCATAACAATTGCCATTTGTACGCGGTTCTTTTGAAGGTGGATTAACGTTTTACGAATGGGAACTGTTTCAAATACAGTTAAAACAGGATGTATGTACGCGTCAAGTGGTTTGTAAATGCCTTTTGTTTGATTGTGAAAAATCTCTTTCGTATTTATCATACCGATAATATCATCTTTATCCTTTTCAATAATAGGATAGCGTGTATATTTTTCAGTTGCGACGATTTCCATATTCTCTTCTAACGTATTTTCAGTAGATAAGCAAACCATTTCAGTTCTAGGTACCATAATTTCTTTAGCAACACGATCATCAAATTCAAAAATATTATTTACATATTTATATTCGGTTTGATTAATTTCGCCGCTTTTATAACTTTCACCTAAAATAAGTCGCAGTTCTTCTTCAGAATGGGCAAGTTCGTTTTCTTTTGCAGGCTCTAAACCGAATAATTTGGTGAAAAATACTGCCGAACTATTTAATAGCCAGATGAATGGATACATAATTTTATCAAATAAAATAAGCGGTCTTGCAAATTTTAAAGTGATTGCTTCTGCTTTTTGGATTGCGAAAGACTTAGGAACTAACTCTCCTAACACAACATGGAAAAAAGTAATAATACTAAAAGCAATAATAAAGGATAACGTGTTAGCCATTGCTCCAGTAATGTTGATTCTTTCAAATAGTGGTCGTAGTAAATGTTCCACAGTTGGTTCACCAAGCCAACCAAGTCCTAAAGAAGTGATAGTAATACCGAGCTGACAAGCAGATAAATAAACATCTAAGTTAGATACGACGCTTCTTGCAGCTAATGCCTGCTTATTACCTTCATTTGCAAGCTGATCGATTCGACTTTTTCGTACTTTTACAACAGCGAATTCTGATGCAACGAAAAAGCCAGAAATAAGGATAAGTATAAAGATGAGAAAAATATTTAATATGTCCAAGTGTGTTCTCTACTCCTAAGTGGGAATAAAGATGTCACCTCCTGCAATTATGTTATACTTTTATAATAAATCCAAATGAAAAGATTAGTCAAAGGAAATGGGTAAATATTGGTAGGTTTCTAAAGTGTTTTTTAAATTTGCTGTTATTTTGTCCTCTATATAAAAGGAATAACCGTCTACTTTTAATTTAAAGTAGACGGTTATTCTACGTTATGGTTTTGAAATACTTCTTGCTAAAGCATATGTTTGCTGTTTGGAGTAGTTTGTTGTCCATAGAGTTTGGAGAAAAGATAAGACGCTGTATGGGATGTAAAGAAGTAATAGACCAATTGCGACAACTATAGGTGCATTTCCGCCAAATTGAACGATAAATTGTAAGAGTCCGTTCGCGTGAAAAACACACTCCATAAAAACGAATGAAAGAATAATGGAACTTAAAATAGATTTATGATTGGAAGTAAGCGCCATAAATAACGTATCAACAAGGAAAGCTGAATTTTTTATTTCGTATTCATTTGTATTATTTAAGAAAGGTAGCCATTTTTTTATTGCTTGCATAACGATAATCATGGAAGTGCTACATACGATGATAAAAGATGAGAAGAAAGGAAGATTTATGAATTTTGCGATGTAGAGAAGTAATAATAGGACTGAACATTGTAATAATACAGCGCTAAAAGAATATGGTATCCAACGCAATAAAGAAGTGTACTTTCTTACTGAGTCCGGTGCTTTTAAAAATAGATGGCCGATTCCTAAACTTATAAAGAAACCGATTGCAAGAGTGAAAGTGAAACGAACAATTGATAAAAAATATATTTCCCATATGTAGGGGAATAGAGGAGTCGAATGACTAGAAGTATGTATCATATTTTGTGTATGTACCATCGGAATTGCTGAGAAAAGGATAGGTTCATGCATCCAATCGATTCTTGGAATCGAAATGGAAGAAAGTTGTGTAAAGTTATGAAAAATGCTTATAAAGCCAGTTAAGTAAGAGGAATTATGTGTAATGAATAAAGCTGGAATAGGACTTATGACGAAAATAATAAAAACACCAACGATAAATTTACATATATGTGAGCGCAATAAGGACATACAATCACCTACTCTTTGAATATTCAGAAAATTCTTATTCTTATTTTAGCTTTTTTCTAAGGAAGTTACAATATATTTTTCTAAAAGTAACTGTGAGAGAATGTTCCATATTGAAGATTTACCGGATTGGTATGAGCTAATTAACCAGTGGGCATGGACAAAATCCCTACTGATTAAAATTGCACTTAATAAAAGTGTATGATTCATGAATAAATTATGACGAAAAAACGAAAAATTTTCAGAAAAATAAAATAAATTATTTATTTTTTTCTGAAAATATAATATAGTTATGGCACAGAAAGTATTTTAACATAAGGAGGCTTTTTATGAGGATTAAAGGGAATTATGTGCCGAAAAGGGAAGTTTTATTTTGCTCAAGTTCAATTACGGTAGGGGAAGCGCTGGAGCATTTAAATAAAACAGGGTATCGTTGTGTACCAGTATTAGATGAAAAAAAAGAGGAATTTTTAGGGAATGTATACAAAGTAGATATTTTAGAATATAAAGGTTCACTTGAAGATAATTTATTACAATTATTGAACGATAAAGATGGATACGTAAGAGAAGACTCTTCGTTCTTTAAAATATTTTTTACAATAAAAAAACTACCGTATTTATCAGTAGTCGATGAAAAAGGGATTTTCCTTGGAATCCTAACTCATAAAAAAGTTTTTGAGTTATTAGAAGATGCATGGGGCGTTCATTCTAGTAAATATTCTGTCATGATTGGAACACAAGATTATAATGGAGCAATTCAAAAATTATCGACAGTGTTAAAGAAATACACTGGTATTCAAAGTTTGATGACTTTTGATAATGACGCGTTATTAGTACGTAGAATTATGTTTACATTAGGAGAAGAATTTAAAGATGCTGAATTAGAAACATTGTTAAAGGATTTAGAAGATCATGGATTTAGAGTTGTGTATGTTGAAGAAATGAATAATCCACGTGAATTGGAGACTATAGATTAACGTTTATTGGCCATCTTATTTTTGGGATGGCTTTTGCTATAGTCCTTACATAAAGTTATTCAAAGATAACAAAACATACAAATACATAGATTTTAAAAAATATTTGTGTAATAGAATAAAATAGAGAGATAAGTGTGGATAATTTTGATTTTCGAAAAATTCCATCAAAAATTATGTTTTTATTTTTCAACTAAATATGTTACTATATGTGTGATAAAAGCAAAGAGGTCTGACAACTAAACTCCACGTTATAACACTCTAATGATTTAAATTTTCGAAAAAATCAAAATTTATTATTTGGAGTAATTAAAAGGGGAATGGAGAAATTATGGAGAAAGACATTGCTTTGTAAGGGGCATATTTTATGATCATGAACAGAGAGGAGGATGCATAGCATATTGTGAGAATAGAGAAAAACAATGTAAAAGTGCTATGCAATTTAAAGAAATGAAGGGACGATTAAGGCCAGGTGATACGCTAGCAATTGGTTTAATGTTATTTGCATTATTTTTAGGAGCAGGAAATTTAATTTTTCCACCAGTTTTAGGGCAACAAGCTGGAGAAAATGTTTGGATTGCTACAATTGGATTCCTTGTAACGGGAGTCGGACTTCCCCTACTAGCTGTCACAGCTGTCGCGTTTGTAGAGGGGGACTTGAAAGCGTTATCTTCAAGAGTTCACCCTATATTTGCGTTTGTTTTTCCACTCGTTAGTTATTTAGCAATTGGACCATTCTTTGCAATCCCACGTACGGGGGCTGTTTCGTTTGAAATGGGGATGAAGCCGTTTTTATCAGAAGCAATGATTTCAGAATGGTACATGCTATTCCTTTACACTGCAGTTTTCTTCGGAATAACGTGGTATTTATCATTAAATCCATCTAAATTAGTTGATTGGTTTGGAAAGTTTCTTACACCATTATTAGTATTAATTGTTGCTGTTATTGTCGGAAAGGCAATTATTGATCCAATTGGAACACCAGCTGCACCGTTAGCTGCTTATAAAGAAAATGCTTTCTTTGGTGGGTTTATTCAAGGGTATTTAACGATGGATGCAATTAGTGCTCTTGTTTTTGGAATTGTTGTTGTACAAGTTATTCGCTCTAAAGGGATAAAAGAGAGTGGACAAATTGCAAAAATAACAGTCGTATCAGGTATTATTGCTGTATTAGGCTTAACGTTAATATATTTATCACTTGCTTATCTCGGTTCTACAAGCACATCACTTGGTGTTTCAGAGAACGGTGGTCTTATTTTAACGAATGTTGTGAATGAGTTATATGGCACGAGTGGTAAAATTTTATTAGGTCTTGTTATTACGCTTGCTTGTTTAACAACTTCGGTTGGATTAGCATCTGCATGTGCAGGGTTCTTTTCAAATTTATTCCCGAAATTTTCACACAAAACGATTGTAACAATAGTATGTGTATTTAGTTTAATTGTATCAAACCTAGGATTAACACAATTAATCGCAGTAACATTACCAGTGTTAATGATCATTTATCCAGTTGCAATTGTATTAATCGTACTTTCGTATTTCCATAAATGGATTGGAAAGCGTAATACAATTTACATTGGAGCAATTTTAGGGGCATTATCAATTAGCTTGTTTAATGGTTTAGAAAGTGCAAATATAAAAATTGACGCAATTTCAAATGTACTGCAAATGCTACCTTTATATAAAGAAGGAATAGGGTGGTTAATCCCATCATGTATTGGCGGGGTACTCGGTTACTTCTTCTATAAATCAAATGAATCAAGTGAATTACAAAAGAAAGGTGCTTAGGCGCCTTTCTTTTTTTGAAGGGGATTTTTGTATTTTGTCTAAGTAATAATTGGGAGGAATGATAAAATGGCTAATTTTGAAGATTTTTTAACTTTGGATATACGGGTTGGGACGGTGAGAATGGCTGAAGAATTTAAAGAGGCGAGGGTTCCTGCAATTAAGCTAGAAATTGATTTTGGCGAGCTAGGGATTAAGCAATCAAGCGCTCAAATTACTAAGAGATATAATCCAGAAGAGTTAATTGGTCAGCAAGTTGTTGCTGTTGTAAATTTCCCGCCAAAGCGTGTGGCAGGATTTAAATCCGAAGTACTTGTACTGGGTGGTGTTCCTGAAGCTGGCGATGTTGTTTTACTTCAGCCAAATATGGAACTACCGAATGGAACGAAAATTAGTTAGTGTGAAGGTAGGGGTTAATTTGGATATCGGACGAGAATATTTGCAATGTGCAATTTCGAATTTCAAAGCAACAAAGAAGCAAGGAGAACGGGCACTTTCTCAATTATCATATGAACAAATCATGTGGTCCTCTCATGAGGAGACGAATAGTATTGCCATTATTATTAAGCATCTACATGGTAATATGCGTTCAAGATGGACGGATTTTTTAACGTCGGATGGTGAAAAGACCGATCGTAATCGAGATGGTGAATTTGAGGGCGGCTACAATTCAAAACAAGAAGCTCTTGCTGCGTGGGAGGAAGGATGGGAATATGTTTTTAAAGCGATGGATGATTTAACACCGGATCAGATTTTGCAGAGAGTATACATTCGTGGAGAAGAACATACTGTCATGCAAGCGATTGAAAGGCAAATTTCACATTATGCTTTACATATTGGACAAATCATTTACATTGGTAAAATGTTAAAAGAAACCGATTGGGCGTGTTTAAGTATTCCTAGGGGGCAGTCTACCAGTTATTTAGAGAAATAACGCTCTACGTAATAATAAGAAAGAAGCCGATATAATATAGGAATCAAAAAAATAAGCCAAATTATAGATGGCTCTGTGAACATTAGGATGCTGCCAGCGATAAGTCCATATATAATAAGAAAGAAACTAAAGAGTGTATTAATAGGGATAAAGCGAGAGGTAAATAGTTTCTGCTGCTTAAAACAAATATTGTGAAATAAATAAAAGCGGAAGTACCATGTAGCAGTAATAAGATCTTGCTTTCTCACTATTCTTTTTTTGCATGTATGACAGATGAACGGTGGCTGCATTTTATTACTCTCCATTTTCTATATTCAGTAGTTTCGTAATAATTTGAGACAATATTAGGGACAAAGTGTATATTCCTACATATGCTCCGGAAATAAGGAATAATGGATTTAGTAAAATACCATGAATGTTCGTCATGAAAACAAGATGTTGTATTAAAACATCATATATATTAATAGAAATAATTGTCCCGAGTACATACAATGCTATGTACGCAAAAATATGAAGTGCAATACGAATTTTACGGTGTATAGCAAGTAAATAAAAAATAAATGATAGAACGATTGGTAATGTTCCTATTAATAGCTTCAATTCATTTCACCTCATTAACAATATAGCCAAAATTTAAGCGGTCTATTCTCTAGAGCTTGTACATAACTTGAAATAGAGAGGGTGATAGTATGAATCGAGGCTTTTTTTATGTGAAATTAACGAGTGTACGCAAGTTAATTTTATTTATTATTACTACGGTATTAGCGACTTTTTTTCTTATTAGTATGATGGTAACTTCTATGAAAGAGACGAAGTCAACGTATTTATATAATTGGTTAAATGAGTTATCAATGAATGGTTACATGTATGTTCTTGGAAAAGAGAATCATTACTTTACACAAGAGTACCGGAATTTGAATCAAGACTTTTCTATTTCTTCATTCCTCTTTTCGATGGCAACGAATATACGTTTTGATGATGTACGTAGTTTTGTTGGAAAGGAACTTCCGGGATTTGGAAAGTATGATACGGAAATCGTTATAGCAGGTGAAGGAACAAATTACTCCAACTTACCAATAGAGTCGAGCGTTCCTCTTGAAGAAGTAGTGAAGGAACGGACTGGAGAAACTGGACAAGTTCCTAAGTCTGATCCGAATAAAGAGAAGAAACAGCCAGCTCAAACAACGGGGAAAAGGCAAGTTGCATTTATTTATCATACACATAGTTGGGAATCTTATTTACCGTTACTGAACTTAACGAATGACCCAGATCCGAATAAAGCAACGAGTTCTGTAACGAATATTTCAATAGTTGGAGATCGTTTTCGGGAACAACTGGAAAGTGAAGGCATAGGGGCTACTAACGATAAGACTGATGTCGGTCAAAAGTTAATAAGCAAAGGATTAAACAGTAATAGCTCTTATAAAATGTCTCGAGAAATTGTACAACAAGCTATGACTGGAAATAAAGAACTCCAATACTTTTTTGATTTGCACCGTGATAGTGCCCGGAAAAACGTCACGACAAAAACAATTGGAGATAAATCATATGCGAAGCTTGCTTTTGTAATTGGGAAAGGTAACAAAAACTATGAAAAAAACTTACAATTAGCAACGGCTTTACATGAGACGATTAGTAAGAAATATCCGGGAGTGAGCCGAGGTGTTATTCAAAAAGGCTTCCAAACAGGTAATGGTGTTTATAATCAAGACTTATCAGGACAGGCGATTTTAATTGAAGTTGGTGGCGTAGATAATACAGATGAAGAATTGAATAGATCAATTGATGTTCTTGCTAAAGCATTTGGAGAATATTTTTGGCAAGCTGAAAAAGTGAATGGATAAACGTAAGTGAGAAGCTTACGTTTTTTCTTTTTGAGCATAAGTTATGGTTAAAAAGATATGTCACATTATAGACATAATTTCCTATCATTATAGCAATATCGAAATTTGTCTATTTATAGTAAGGAATTTAGAAAGGAATTTTCGGAATAGTGGAGAAAATCTTTTTACAAGGAAAATTTTTAACTAACAGAATGGGTAGGGTGATCAAGGTGATCCGGGAGATTAGAGTAGAAGATGCAGCATCATTTTTAAAATTAAGTAAGCAATTAGACGAAGAAACGAAATTTATGTTATATGAACCAGGAGAACGAAAAACTACAGTAGAGCAACAAGAAAAGATGGTCCACCGTTTTATAGAAAGTGAATATGCAAAAATATTTGTAGCAGTTGAAAATGGTAGATTAGTTGGATTTATTTTAGCTAATGGTAATGATGTTCAAAGAAAGAGACATGTTGCGACAATTGTCATTGGTATTTTACAAGAGTATAGTGGCCGAGGTATTGGAACAAGTTTGTTTAAAGAAGTAGAGAAGTGGGCAAGATTACATGATGTATGGCGTTTAGAATTAACGGTAATGGCCCACAATACAAGAGCTCAGACACTATATAGTAAAATTGGATTTGAACAAGAAGGTGTCAAAAAATCTGCTCTTATCATCGATGGGAATGGTGTTGATGAGTATGAAATGGCCAAATTATTAAAATAAGAGGTCGTTATATGAAAAAAAGATGGACATTACTTGGTATCGTAGCAGTGATACTGATTGTTGGAGTAGCAGGGATAAATTATAAAATGTATAAGGATCAAGAGGCGCGGGAAGTAAATGTAAACAATATATTTCCGAAAGCAAAAGAAACGATTGCTAATATGGATGGGGATATCGCAGTCATTAATAATCCAAATTCGATGCTTGTACTTGTAAATAAAAGTAGGCGTTTACCAGATGGGTATAAGCCACCAGATTTAGTTATTCCCAAAGTACGTTACTCTAGTGAAGGTGATCAAGAGAAGAAAAAAATGAGGAAAGAGGCAGCGATGGCGCTGGAGCAAATGTTCCAGCAAGCTGATAAGGAGCGTATTTTCCTTTTTGCAGTCTCTGGATTTAGATCTTTTGATCGACAAAAAGCATTAAATACGATGTATAAAAAACAAGATGGTGAAGCAAAAACAGCGATGTCCAGTGCAGTTCCTGGTACGAGTGAACATCAAACAGGGTTAGCTATGGATATTACATCTCAATCTGCTAAATTTCAATTAGAAACAGTTTTTGGAGAGACGAAAGAAGGAAAGTGGCTTTCTGAAAATGCACATAAGTTTGGTTTCGTTATTCGGTATACGAAACAGAAAGAAGGGATTACCGGTTATCGATATGAACCGTGGCACGTACGATATGTGGGGAATCCGCAAGCTACATATTTATATGAAAACCAACTTACGCTTGAAGAAGTAACGAAGTAAATAATTGAGGGGAGAGGGCTAAGATGACGATGTTATATAAGAAAAAGGTACATGCATATGTTACAAGAGAAAAAGAAGGGATTATGCAATTACTCGTTTTTAAACATCGTGATATACCTGAAGCTGGTATCCAAGTACCAGGTGGGACAGTTGATGAAGGAGAAACGTTAATAGCAGCGATTTTACGTGAAGTACAAGAAGAATCGGGACTACGTCATTTATACATTGAGCGATTCCTTGCTGATTATATTATTTATGTGAAAGAAAAAAAGGAATATCAAAAACGTCATTTTTTCCATGTTTCATTAGTAACAGATGTGAAAGATACGTGGGAACATATAGTAAGTGATGGTGAAGAAGATAAAGGTTTAGCATTTTGTTATGAATGGGTTGATATTGCAAAATGTCCTGAATTAGCAGGTAAACAAGGAGAGTTTTTACATTTACTAGATGAGATATATGTAAAGTAATAAAAGAGTCTGAAGCGGAAGTTGATTCGTTTCAGACTCTTTTTATTTTTCGGGAAATTAAAGGTTTTTAAATAGGTGAGTTGAATTTCTTTTAAGGGATAGTAGTTGTTTATACGAGGAGCGAAGAAAATGAAAAATTAATAGATACACTTCATAAAGAAAAGGGCTTATAAAAGGAGAATGAAAATGGAAATTCAGTTTAATACATTATTGCAAAAAGAATTAACAATTCATGATATACAAACTGCAATGGAAGAAGGAAAATTAACGTCGAAAGAATTAGTCATGTATTATCTTTATAGGATCGCAAAGTATGACCAAGATGGTCCGAAAATCAATTCTATTTTAGAAATAAATCCAGATGCTATCTTTATTGCAGAAGCGTTAGATCATGAAAGAAAGACAAAAGGTGTGAGAGGTCCATTACATGGTATACCAGTTTTGCTGAAGGACAATATTGAAACGAATGATTCTATGCATACAAGTGCAGGGACAATTGCTCTTGAGCATAATATTAGTAGTCAAGACGCATTTCTTGTTACAAAACTGCGAGAAGCAGGTGCAATTATAATAGGGAAAGCAAATATGACAGAGTTGGCAAACGGAATGTCTTTTGAAATGTGGGCTGGATATAGCGCTAGGGGAGGTCAAACAATAAACCCTTACGGAACAGGAAAAGATGATATGTTTGTTGGAGGATCGAGTACAGGGTCTGCCGTGGCAGTTGCCGCTAACTTAACAGTACTATCTGTTGGAACAGAAACAGATGCTTCTATTTTAAGCCCAGCTGTTCAAAACTCTGTAGTTGGCATTAAACCGACAGTTGGTTTAATTAGCCGTAGAGGAATTATTCCTTTCACATATTCTCAAGATACAGCTGGGCCATTTGCTAGAACGGTAACAGATGCCGCTATTTTATTAGGGAGCTTAGCCGGAGTGGATGAGATGGATGTAGCGACTCAAAAAAGTGAAGGAAGGACAGAGCAGGATTATACAACTTATCTTGATGTAAATGGATTAAAGGGAGCGAAGATTGGTGTATTTAGCAATGCGCCAGAAGATTATTGCGAAACTGGTGAGTATGATGAAAAATTGTTTGAAGAAACAATTCACGTGTTACGCAATGAGGGAGCGACAGTAATAGAAGATATCGATATTCCATCCTTTCATAGGGAATGGAGTTGGGGAGTACCTCTTTACGAACTGAAGCATAGCTTGGATAACTATCTTTCTAAATTACCTTCCAATATTCCAGTGCATTCGATTTCAGAACTAATCGATTTTAATAATCATATAGAAGAAAGGGCATTGAAATATGGACAAAATAAATTAGAAATAAGAAAAGATTTTCCTAATACGTTAAGAAATCCGGAATATTTAAATGCCAGATTAGAAGATATATACTTTTCACAAGAACAAGGAATTGATTTTGCATTAAAAAAATACAATCTTGATGCGATACTGTTCCCCTCCTATATAGGCTCTACAATTTGTGCCAAAGCTGGTTATCCGTCTATAGCAATGCCGGCTGGATATATGAAAAGCGGGAGGCCTTTTGGGATTACACTTGCAAGTACTGCTTTTAGTGAAGGGACATTAATTAAACTAGCATACGCTTTTGAACAGGCGACAAAGCATAGAAAGATTCCCAATTTATCGTAAATGGAAAAAGAGAAGGCTGCTCAAAATGGATTTTTTGGGGGCAGCCTTCTCTTATTTTAATAGCTAAAAGTATTGTCGAATCGTTGATATATTGTAAGTTACGATAGATATATTTTAAAAATCGTTCATATAATTTCATGTACTATGGTGCTATGTAGTTGGAGGCTCCAATTACGGAAAACATTATATTTATGATATATATTAAATAGAAATCTCTTTCTTTTGTGACCTCTGATGTTTTAATAAACGAAAAGACAAACAAGCTGAACATAAAATAAGAAAAGAAGCAATGATATAAATAGTGCGAACACCGAAAGTGTCAGTAATTATGCCAACACTTAGCATAGAAAGACCAGAAGCTGTTGAGAGAAGAGCACCGTGAGCTGTGTACATCTTTGATAATAAAGAAGGAGCGACGCTTGATTGTAAAACCGTCGTTTGAGAAATATCTCTAATTTGATAACATGGTCCCATTAGAACGCAAAGGAATAGGGCAATAAATCCGCTGCTCATAACACCGTATAAAAATGTAAGGATACTAAACAAAAGAGATCCTATCGCCATAGAGCGTATTAAATTATTTTGAATATATGTACTCATTTTCCATGCTAATATCCCGCCAATTAACGTTCCGACATAATAACTTGTATTAATATATCCCCACCATTCTTCGCCTTTATGTAAAGCGGTAGTTACATATGCCATCGTAATGGCACCAATCCATATCGTCCCTGCGAAAGTTTCAATTAAATCCATAAATGTAACGGTGCGTAGAGACGGGTGCTGAAATAATAGTTTCCAGCCCTCTAATAAAGCAATAGTTTTTGAAGAGGAGGGTTCTGCTACTCGTTCAGCTTGTATAGATTGTAATGAAAGGTGTAATGTAATACATCCGAAAATCATCAATATGTTATTAATCATGAGTGTCGAAGTAACACCAATGAGAAGAACAATTATACTTGTAAATGAGTAAGCAGCTGCTTGCACAATTTGTGTTGAAAAGGAAAAGATGCTATTTACTTTTACTAACTTTTCTTTTGGCGTTAGGTGCGGAAGAATGCTGTATAATAATGGAGCGCTCCAGCCGCTACATAATGAAATGAAGATGATGAAAGTTAAAAGAGAAATGATGTTTGTGGATAGCATAGGAAATAATATCATTAATAATAGTAAAAGAACTGTTTTAATCCATTGTAGAGTATATAGCAATGCATAAGATGGAAAACGATTCATTATAAGTGGTGCAGATGTGTTCGCGATAAGGTTTGTGATTACTTGTAATAATGGAAAAAGAGCAGTAATTGTAGCTGATTTAGTTGTGATATAGATGTGAGTCGTAATAATCATTAAGTATACAATGTCAGCGAGGGTAATACACATTTTGGAGCCTAAATAGTAAGCTAGTGAACGTTTCGGCAATAAGAATACCACCTTCCAAAAAAATAATGCTTTTTTAGTTAGAATAATTATAATCTGAAAATTACGTTTTTGGAAGAATTAAATATTTTGTCATTTTTTGAAAGGGATTTTCATGTATAATGAAGAATATATTGATATAGTATTTTATTAATACTTGTTGTAACAGCGAATATGTATAATAGCTTGTAGCAAACGCCCTCTGTGTGAGATAGGGCGGATAAACCATTCTTTTCTTCATATACATATAGAAATTGAGAAAGAAAGTGAGGGTTGCATATGGCTGGATGGGTGATTTGGTTTATAATAGCAGGTATTTTATTTATCGCAGAAATGCTGTCGATTACTTTTTACATGCTTTGGCTTGGAATTGGAGCTGTTGTCGGAGGTCTTATTGCCTTATTTGCTCCTGATGCACTATTTTTACAAGTTGTTGCTGGTGCGATTGTAAGTTTAACATTGACTTTCTTTACGAAAAGAATTTCAAAAAACTTTCGAGAAGCAAAAGGTTTTACTGATACAGTAGATAAACTTGTCGGTAAAAAGGGAATTGTTATGCAAGCGATTACAAGTGAAGTGAACGGTATTGTGAAAGTAGATGGAGATACTTGGACAGCTATTTCGGATGCTCCTATTGATACCGGAGAAAAAGTCGTTGTTATAAAGAGGCATAGTACTATTTTACAAGTAAAAAGGGAGAGTGAATAAATATGGTAGCATTAACGTTAACGATTATTTTCGCACTAATTGTAGTTACATTTGTTGCATTAACAATTAAAATTATTCCTCAGCAAAAAGTTGGGGTCGTTGAAAGATTTGGTAAGTTTCAGCGTATTATGCAGCCAGGATTAAATTTATTAATACCGATTGTAGATCGAGTTCGCGTATATCACGACTTACGTATTCAACAAACGAATGTACCGCCACAAAAGGTAATTACGAAAGATAATGTACAAGTAGAAATTGATACAATTATTTTCTATCAAATTGTTGAACCAGAACTTGCGACATACGGTATTTCCAATTATGAATATGGTGTTCGTAACATTACTTCTGCAACGATGCGTCAAATTATTGGTAAAATGGAACTTGATGAAACATTATCTGGTCGTGAAAAAATTTCAACAGAAATTCGCTTAGCGCTTGACGAAGCGACAGAAAAATGGGGCGTTCGTATTGAGCGTGTTGAAGTAGTAGATATTAACCCGCCAAAAGATGTGCAAGCATCAATGGAAAAACAAATGAAAGCAGAACGTAATAAACGTGCGATCATTTTAGAAGCTGAAGCAGCAAAACAAGATAAGGTCCTTCGTGCTGAAGGGGAAAAACAAAGTAAAATTTTAATGGCTGAAGGGGATAAAGAAGCGCGTATTCGAGAAGCAGAAGGTATTAAAGAAGCAAAAGAATTAGAAGCGCAAGGGGAAGCAAGAGCGATTGAGGAAATCGCAAAAGCAGAACAAAATCGAATTGAGTTACTCCGTGCAGCAGATTTAGATGAGCGCGTACTTGCTTATAAATCATTTGAATCATTAGCAGAAGTTGCGAAAGGGCCAGCAAATAAAGTCTTTATTCCATCTAATGCAATTGAAACACTTGGTACTCTTGGTGCAATTGGTGAAATCTTTAAAGAAAAACAAGCGAAGAAGTTACCTTCGTCAGATGCAGAAAAAGAGAAATAAGTGTGAGAAAGAGAAATGGGATGCCATTTCTCTTTTTTATGCGTATATTACATAAAGCTTGTACATATTCATGTATAAAGAAGGTGATACATTGAAAAAGTATGCAACTCGTATACATGGAAAGAGATTAATATATTTATTGTTTACATATGCATTTGTAGTGATCGTAATTGCATCTATTGTAACTTCACTTTTACATACAATGAAATCTTATTACGCGAATCAATGGTTCGGAAAAGTATCGATGCAAGGTTTTGTTCAAATGATAGAAAGTGAGAATCATTATTTCGGAACAGATTATTTTAAAATACATAAACGGGAGTCAGTTGGAAGCTTATTATTCTCAATCGCGACGGATTTGAAAATTAAAGACTTAAGAACGTATGTCGGGAAAGAAGTACCAGGTATGTCGAAGTATTATTCTAACATTATCGTAGCTGGTGAAGGGACGAACTATACGAATATACCTAATGAATCTAGTGTACCAATTGAAGAAGTAACGAAAGAGCGAGAAGTAGCAAAAGATAAAGTCACAGAAGCGGAAAAGAAAAATCCAGTCCAGAAAAGAAATGGAACGAAACAGGGTGAAAGTGCAGTATACATTTATCATACGCATAGTTGGGAATCGTTCTTTCCATTATTACCAGGAGCTACCGACCCATCGAGCCCGGACGTAAATGTGTCCTTACTAGGGGAACGTTTGAAGGAGCAGCTTGAAGGGCAAGGAATACCAGTAATTCATGATAAAACGAATATGGGGGATTTATTAGCGAGTAAAAAGTGGAAATGGTATCAAGCGTATAAAGCGTCTCATGGATATGTAAAAGAAACATTGGCGCAAAATAATAAAATTGCGTTTCCAATTGATATACATCGTGATGATCAGCGGAAAAAGGTAACAACAAAAGTAATTAACGGGAAATCGTATGCAAGATTATATTTTATAATTGGAATGGAAAATGGGAATCATACAGAGAATGAAAAAATTGCAAGGGCAATCAATAGTTATTTAGATGAAAATTATTACGGGTTAAGTAGAGGGATTTTTCCGAAGTATAAAAAGGACGGGGATGGAGTGTATAATCAAGATTTATCTAAAAATGCGATGCTAATCGAAGTTGGTGGTGTAGATAATACTTTAGATGAACTATATAATACCATTGATGTGTTAACGGAAGCGTTTAGTAAGTATTATTGGAATAATGCGGAGAAAGTGAATGGGTGAGGAACGGGAGACCGTTCCTTTTTCGTATTGCTTAAAAAATTATTAAGATTTCATAATGTGAAATAAGGGAGAAATTGTACGAATTAAAATTGGTATAATGATTGAAAATTCAGTCATCTAATGAGGTTTCTAAACTTTTTAGTATATTATTATGGGAAATTGGAGGGGAAAGAATGGCAATTAGAACAGGGGAACAGTATATTGAAGGATTGCGAAAAAGAAATCCTGAAATCTGGATGGGTGGAAGAAAAGTAACAGATGTAGTAAATGAAGATGTTTTTCGCGAACCTATTTTACAAATTGCTAACTTATATGATATGCAGCACAATCCAGAATATCAGGATAAGATTACTCATATATGCGAAGAGACAGGAGAAAGGATCTCAAATGCATTTTTAGTACCCAAAAATTATGAGGACTTAAAAGCGCGTCGTGAATTATTTGAAATATGGGCAAAAGCTACCTTTGGTTTAATGGGAAGAACACCTGATTTTTTAAATGTAACAGTTACTTCAATGGCAAGTAATGCGTGGTTTTTTGAGAAGTTCAATCCAGAATGGGGAGCGAATATAAAGAACTATTATAAACATATACGAGATAATGATTTATTTTTAACACATGCGATTATTAATCCGCAAAATGATCGGAGCAAGGCTTCTCATCAACAAGAAGATGAAACAATGCATTTAGGTGTAGTAAGTGAAACAGAGGAAGGGATGTATGTTAGTGGTGCTAAAATGTTAGCGACACTTGCCCCGATTACAGATGAGGTAATTATATACTCCTATCCAAGTTTTAAACCAGGTGATGAACGTCATGCAATTTCTTTTGCCGTTCCAATTGATGCACCGGGACTAAGGATTCTTTGTCGTGAGCCAATGCAAGATGGAAAACGTTCTCTATTTGATCATCCACTTGCATCAAGGTTTGAGGAAATGGATGCATTACTAGTATTTCATAATGTGTTTATCCCATGGGATAAAGTATTTATTTATCAAAGTGTAGAAGCTGGGAATCAATTGTACCCTAAAACGGGAATTGGTCATCAACCAGCGCATCAATCTGGAGTAAGAGGGTTAGTTAAGCTATCTTTCGCCGCTGAAGTAGCTATGAAATTAGCAGATTCGATAGGAGTAGACGGTTTTTTAAATGTACAAAACCAGTTAGCAGAGCTTATGCAAGATGTAGAAACGATACGTGCTCTCTTGCAAGTAGCTGAATATGAATATGAAACGAATCCATATGGAGAAGTTGTTCCTGCGAGGTTGCCGCTTGATACGATACGTAGTTTATTACCTAAAATGTATCCGCGGGCTATTGAAATCATTCAAACCATTGGTGCTGGTGGGCTATTGATGTCACCGACAGGCGCTGATTTTATGAACCCTGAGATTCAAGATGATATGCATAAATATTATATCGGGCGTGAAGGAGTCTCTTCTGAGGAACGTGTTCGCTTGTTTAAATTAGCTTGGGATTTATGTGGTGAAGCTTTTGGACAACGATTATTACAATATGAGCGTTACTATTCTGGAGATCCGGTGCGTAAAATGGGAATGTTTTATAGTGCGTACAAAAAACAACAATCGCTTTCTCTAGTGAAGGAAGCTTTGCAATCGAGTTCATCCGAAGGCGCTTTAAGCTAAATAAAAATGTTTACGCTTACATTTTTATTTGGAAAAGGAAGGAGCAACAGATGATAACAAGAATTTTACTGTTAGGATGTAAATCTTCTTATATTATTAACAACATGTAAAATAGAGAACTGTAACTGAAATAGGGGAGGTAAATGATTTGATCGCTTCTATCAGTAAAATTTGTAAAATTCTAAATTGTTTTACGAGTGATGAACCTGTACTAGGAAATTCTGAAATAGCTGAAAAACTAAATATGAATGCTAGTACGGTTCATCACCTTGTTCGTACGTTGTGTGAAGAAGGAATGCTCATTCAAGATGAGCAAAGAAAATATAGATTAGGTTGGAAATTGTTAGAGTGGGGAAATCAAGTAATGTTTCAGCAAGAGATTTATAGTGGAGCAATTCCGCTTGTAGAAGAGCTTGTAAGGAATTTTAATGGAACTGTGCATATTGGCATGTTTGATCGTGGTGATGTTGTATTTATTTTGAAAGTTTCATCAAAGGATTCCGTTCAGATTTCAACACATGTTGGATCAAGAGAGCCTGCGTATTGTACAAGTACAGGGAAAGTGCTGCTTTCATTTAATTCATCTCCCTTAGAATTTACTTCAGAAAAAAGGCTTTTACCACGAGCACCCAATACAATTACTTGCGTGAAACAATTCCAGACAGAGTTACAGACGATTCGTAAGCAAGGTTATTCAATTAGTGATAATGAAAATGAGCATGGATTGTATGGAATTGCAGCTCCCATTCGATCTTACACTGGGAGAACAATTGCAGCGCTTAATATTGTTGGACCTATATCGTATATGCAGGGAAGTAATCGTGAAATCATAATTCAAAGTGTGATGAATACGGCGAATTTAATTTCGAAGGAGTTTGGTTTTTTGGAAATTTAATTCCAAAAAAGAGGGGTGAGACTCATTTATATACATGATAACTGTATACCGGTATTAAAGAGATCAATTGTCTCAATTGGTGCTTTTGATGGCGTACATAAAGGTCATCAAGTTGTTATTAAAAACGCGATTCATAGAGCGAAAGAATTAAAGATTACAAATGTTGTGTATACATTTGATCCACCACCACGTTCTTATTTTCAAGGCGCTCGAATATTAACGCCAATTGATGAGAAGGTGAAACGTCTTCAGAATCTTGGTGTTGAACATATAGTTGCAATTCGTTTTGATGAGTCCTATGTAACAAAAAGGGCGAGTTATTTTGTTAAAGAGCTACAAAGGTTATGTCCTGTAGAAATTTATATTGGCCAAGATTTTAGATTTGGAAAAAATCGAGAGGGTGATATAGAGCTTCTACGAGAACACTTCAATATTTCTATAGTTGAAGATGTGTGTTGTGAAGAAGGTGAGCGGATATCTTCAACAAGAATTAGAAATCATGTATGTCAAGGAGAGTTACAAAAGTCTAGCTCTTTACTCGGATGGTCTTTCAAAACGATATAAATAGAAGGAATAATGAGGAGGAAGAAATATGTCAAAAACATTACAATCTTTTAATTTACTAAAATGGATTGATGAGAATAAAGATTTGTTGAAGCCGCCGGTAAATAATAAGGTTATTTGGCAGGACTCGGAATTTATCGCCATGATATTAGGTGGTCCAAATAGAAGACGTGATTTCCATGTAGATCCCTCAGATGAGTTTTTTTATCAAATTAAAGGTGACTGTTATGTGGAATGTATTACAGAGGAAGGTAAGCGTGAAGTCGTTACAGTAAAAGAAGGCGATGTATTTATGCTACCAGCTATGGTACCTCATTCACCACATCGCGTTGCTAACACATATGGGCTAGTAATTGAAAGAAAACGTAACCAAGGAGAACTCGAGGATTTCGTTTGGTTCTGTGACGAGTGTAATCATGAAAT
Source organism: Bacillus cereus group sp. MYBK30-2 (assembly GCF_051915945.1). NCBI lineage: Bacteria > Bacillati > Bacillota > Bacilli > Caryophanales > Bacillaceae > Bacillus > Bacillus cereus group sp. MYBK30-2. The sequence goes on along the minus strand of NZ_JBQAFR010000001.1, from coordinate 988,285 downwards.
GCATCGTGTACGTGTTCAATTAAATGATATTGAAAAACAAGTAAAAGAAGCGATTCATAGTTTTAATTCAAATAAGGAAATTCGCGCATGTAAAAACTGTGGTTACATTATGCCGGAAGAAGTGGAGGAATGGAAGTGCGAATAGATTTTCATACACATATTATTCCTGAAACTTTTCCGGATTTTGAAGAGAAGTTTGGTGGCGGTCGTTGGCCAATATTAAATCGGACTTGTACATGTGGTGCAAGTATTATGGTTGGAGGCAAAAATTTTCGTGACGTGACAGATCAAGTATGGTGTCCTGAGAAAAGGATTGAAGATATGAACCGTGAAGGTGTCGATATTCAAGTTTTATCACCAATCCCTGTCACATTTTCGTATTGGGCAAAACCAGAGGAAGCTGAAAGTATGGCACGTATTCAAAATGATTTTATTGCAGAAACAGTTTTAGCATATCCAGATCGTTTTGTCGGATTAGGAACGGTTCCGATGCAAGATGGGGAAACTGCGGTTCGTGAAATGGAGCGGTGTATTACGGAATTAAATTTACATGGTATTGAAATTGGTACAAACGTAAATGGGAAAAATTTAGATGATCCATCATTTATTGAATTCTTTCGAATGGCCGAAAAGTGGCAAGTTCCAATTTTTATTCATCCATGGGAAACATTAGGGCGCGATAGAATGCCGCATCATAATTTTATGTATACAGTCGGGATGCCGAGTGAAACGGCTTTAGCGGCAGCTACACTTATATGGAGTGGGATAATGGAGAAGTTTCCACGGTTGAAGGTTTGTTTTGCGCATGGTGGAGGGTCTTTCCCATATATTTTGCCAAGATTAGATCAGGGGTGGAAAGTATGGCCACATTTGCGGTTGACTACACACCCTCCTAGTTATTATGCAAAGAAATTTTATTTTGATTCTTTAAATTACGATCCTATTAATTTGAAATATATGATTGAAAGATTTGGACATGAAAAAATTTTCATGGGTTCGGATTATCCATTTTTATTGCGAGAAATTGATCCAGGAAAAGTGATTGACGAGACATCCGGTTTATCTGAGGAACAAAAGGCAGCAATGCTTGGGGGAAATGCTGCGGAATTTTTAAATATTGATATAAAAAAACGAGGTGAAGCATATGCAGAGAGTACAAACACCTGAGAATAAATTAAGTGAGTTAGGTATCACACTACCAGCTATTCGTCCAGCAGTCGGAAATTATGTTAGTTGTGTAAAAGTAGGTAACTTATTGTTTACTGCTGGACAAGGTGTAGATGAGTATCATGGGAAATTAGGAAAGGATATACCAATTGATGAGGGATATAAAGCAGCAAGACAATCAATGTTGAATTTGTTAAGTGTTGTGAGAAACGAACTTGGTGATTTAAATAAGGTAAAACGAGTTGTAAAGATGCTTGGTTTTGTAAATTGTACAGAAGATTTTATCGATCAGCCAAAGGTAATGAATGGAGCATCGGATTTATTAGTAGATATTTTTGGGGAAAAGGGAAAACACGCCCGCTCTGCTGTCGGAATGGCTCAATTACCTAATAACACAACAATTGAAATTGAGATGGTTTTAGAAATTGAGGAATAGGAGGTAAGGAAGGTGAACAAAGAATTATTAGCTGAAAAACTGAAAGTAAAAGATGCGAAGTTGTTTATTGATGGACAATATGTGGATTCTATATCCGGCGAAACGTTTGATACGTTCAATCCAGCGACGAATAGAAAGCTTGCTTCTATAGCAAAGGCAAATGAAGAGGACACAAAAAGAGCAATTGATGTGGCAGAACGAACATTTAAAAGTGGTATTTGGAGTAAAATGCCTGTGGAAGAACGATCGAATATTTTATGCAAAATGTCGGATTTGATTATGGAAAGAGTGGATGAACTAGCGTATTTAGAAACTCTTGATGTTGGAAAACCAATTAAAGAAAGTAAAGGGTTCGATATACCACGCTCGGCTCATAATTTTCGCTTCTTTGCTGAAATGGCTAAATATATGGTGCATGAACATTATGACAAACATAACTTTATGTCATATGCAAAGTATGCTCCAGCGGGAGTGACTAGTTTAATCATTCCTTGGAATTTGCCATTTATGCAAATGACGTGGAAAGTATCAGCTGCACTTGCTTCTGGTAATACTGTTGTTGTCAAACCAGCCTCGTATACCCCTTTAAGTGCAGTTATGCTCGGTGAAATTGCAAATGATGCAGGGCTACCTCCAGGTGTACTTAATATTATTACAGGTCCAGGAAATACTGTTGGGACAACAATGACAACACATCCGGCTGTAAGAAGAATTTCATTTGTTGGAGAAAGTAACACAGGAAAAACAATTATGCGTAATGCATCAGAAAACTTAATTCCTGTTTCATTAGAGTTAGGGGGTAAATCAGCAAATATCGTATTTGAAGATGCGGATTTAGATGAAGCAGTACAAGGATCGATTGAAGCTATTTATCGGAACCAAGGAGAAATTTGTTTAGCTGGTTCAAGATTACTTGTGCAAGAAAGTGTATATGAACAGTTTTTAGAGGAATTTGTAGCGGCTGTAAAAAGAATAAAAGTGGGAGATCCTCTTTCTGAAGATACCGATATGGGAGCGCTTGTATCAAAATCTCATTTAGAAACAGTTGATCGTTACGTAGAAATAGGGATTTCGGAAGGCGCAAAATTAGCCTATGGTGGAAAAAGAGTTAAAAGTTTAGTAGAAGGGAATTTTTATGAACCTACTATTCTATATGATGTTGATAACAGTATGCGTGTAGCGCAAGAAGAGATATTTGGCCCAGTTCTAGTTGTTATCCCATTTAAAACGGAGGAGGATGCAATTCGCATTGCGAACGATTCCGTTTATGGACTAGCTGGAGTTGTTTGGACGAACGATCTTAGACGAGCACAACGAGTTGTTTCACAAATTGATTCAGGCTTACTATGGATTAATTGTTGGTATGTCCGAGATTTACGAACTCCATTTGGAGGTTCGAAGGCTAGCGGGATTGGTAGAGAAGGTGGACGTCATAGTTTTGAATTTTATACAGAAGCTAAGACAGTTACGATGAAATTATAAAGTCAATGCTGCACCAGTGGAGTTTTATCCGACTGTTTGTGAACAGTAAAGCTCCCACCTCAAAATTATGTGGAAACAAAGAAGCTAGGTGGGAGCAAATTAAAGTTTCGTTGATGTGCGATAAGTATAAAATTGAAAAATGGGGTGAGATGAGTGCAGTTATTAATTAAAGAATTAGCAGATGAACTAATACAAGCTGAAAATTCGTGTGTAGGGATTACTCCTTTTACAGAGAGGTATTCTAATTTATCAGTTTTGGATGCTTATAATATTCAACTTGAAGTTATAGAGAGGAAATTAGAGAGTGGGCGTAGCATAATTGGGAAGAAAATCGGTCTTACGAGTGTTGCAATGCAACAAATGCTTGGAGTAGATGAACCTGACTATGGACATTTACTAGATGATATGAAGATAGAAAATGGTAGTGAAATTTCAATAGGCTCCTTTGTATCTCCAAAGATAGAAGCAGAAATAGGTTTTGTTTTAGCAGAAGACTTAAGCGGTCCTAACATTACATATGTTGATGTTCTAATGGCGACGAAATATGTCGTGCCTACACTTGAAATTATTGATAGTAGAATTGCCGATTGGAAGATTCAGCTTGCTGATACAGTGGCGGATAATGGGTCATCGGCAAAAGTTGTAGTTGGTGATACATTCTCTAGCATTGATAAAGTAGATTTACGTACAACAGGAATGACACTTTATAAGAATAATTGTTTAATTGCTACAGGAGCTGGCGCAGCAGCATTAGGGCATCCTGCGCAAGCTGTTGCTTGGTTAGCTAATAAACTTCATGAATTTAATATTGGATTAAAAGCAGGTGAGTTAATTTTACCAGGTGCGTTATCTGTTGCAGTCGCAGTGAATAGTAAAGATAGTATTCAAGCTGATTTCGGTTCACTAGGATCAGTTTTTGTTAAATTCAAATAGATTAAAGCGGTGAAAAAGGGGGGATAGATGTGGAAAAAGTAAAGGCAGCTATTATTGGATCAGGTAATATTGGCACGGATTTAATGTATAAGTTAAGAAAAAGTGAAGTCATAGAGCTGAATGCCATGATTGGAATAGATTCAGAATCGGATGGTTTAAAGCGAGCAAAAGAAGAGGGATATGTGGTTTTTGATAACGGGATACAAGCAATTATTGATAAGCCGAGTATAGCTGATATTGTATTTGATGCAACTTCAGCTAAAGCACATAATTATCATGCAAAAGTATTAGGAGAGCTTGGAAAAAAAATAATCGACTTAACACCTGCTGCATGTGGACCGTTCGTTTGCCCTGCTTTACAAAATAATGATTTTGTAGATAAGCAAAACGTTAATATGATTACGTGCGGGGGGCAAGCAACGATTCCGATTGTACATGCTATTAATGAGGTGGCAAATGTTGCATATGCAGAGATAGTTGCTACAATTTCAAGTTTAAGTGCAGGTCCAGGTACAAGGGCGAATATTGATGAATTCACAATTACGACAAGGCGTGGAATTGAAGAAATTGGCGGGGCAGATCAGGGGAAAGCACTCATTATATTAAATCCTGCGGACCCTCCTATTTTAATGAGAGATACAGTATATTGTGAAGTTAAGTATATGGATGAGGTTTCTATCCGAGAGGCGATTCAAAAGATGGTTGAAGTAGTTAGGACGTATGTTCCAGGTTATGCGTTAAAACAAGAGCCAATGTTTGATGGGAATCGTGTGACTGTATTTTTAGAGGTTGAAGGAGCTGGAGATTATTTTCCTCCTTATGCCGGTAATTTAGATATTATGACAGCAGCGGCATTAAAAGTTGGTGAAGAGTTTGCAGCGCAGATCATTTCAGAAATGAAAAGAGGTGTAATGAATGAGGCGAAATAGTAAAATGCCAATTAAAATAACGGAAGTTTGTTTACGTGATGGAAGTCATGTAATGAAACATCAATTTACAGAAGAACAAGTTCGTTCTGTAACAAGGGCATTAGATGAAGCTGGTATGCATTATATCGAAGTGAGTCATGGAGATGGTTTAGGAGGCTCTACATTACAATATGGAAAGTCGCTAATTAATGAAATGAAGCTGATTGAAGCAGCGGTAGATGAGTGCAAGCAAGCTAAAGTAGCTGTTTTGTTAATTCCTGGTATTGGAACTATCCATGAACTAAAGCAAGCTGCAAATATTGGTGCGAAACTTGTTCGTGTAGCAACGCATGTAACAGAAGCGGATGTTTCAGCCCAGCATATTCAATTTGCACGTGAGTTAGGTATGGAAGTGTGCGGTTTTTTAATGATGGCACATTCTGCACCGGTTGAAAAGTTAGTAGAACAAGCAAAGCTGATGGAGGCCTATGGTGCAGAAGCGATTTATGTAACTGATTCAGCTGGTGCTTTATTGCCTCATGAAGTACGTGAACGTATTCGTGCATTACGTCAATCTTTAAATGTCGAAATTGGCTTCCATGGCCATAACAACCTTTCTGTTGCAGTAGCGAATACAGTGGCGGCAATTGAAGAAGGTGCGACACGTATTGATGGAAGTGTACGGTGTCTTGGAGCGGGGGCTGGAAATGCACAAACAGAAGTATTGCTCGCCGTTTTAGATCGTATGGGATATGAACTAGATATAGATCTGTATAAGATGATGGACTTAGCAGAGGACGTAGTCGCTCCGTTATTACCGGAGCCGCAAGAAATTCAAAAAGGTAGTCTTGTAATGGGGTATGCTGGTGTATACTCTAGCTTTTTATTACATGCTGAAAGAGCGGCAAAGCGTTTTGGTGTAGACGCTCGTGATATTTTAATAGAACTTGGGAAAAGAAAAGTAGTTGGCGGACAAGAGGATATGATTTTAGATGTAGCGGCAGAATTAGCAAAGATAAAAACGGGGGTGTAAAAAGTGGCTTTAGTGAAAGGGGCAGATTTAGAAATTGTTGACTATTTACTCCAGGCTGAAAAGGAAAGGAAAGAAGTAGTGAAAGTAACGGATAAGCATCCTGATTTAACGGTGGATGATGCTTATAGATTGCAAAAATGTTTAATTGAACAAAAAGTGAAGGAAGGTTCTAAAAGAGTTGGTGTAAAACTTGGATTAACGAGTAAGGCAAAACAACAAATGATGGGGATTGATGAAGCGATTTATGGGTATTTGTTACATGATATGATAGCGTTCGAATGGGAGCCGTTGCGATATGAAACATTAATTCATCCAAAAGTAGAACCAGAAGTTGCATTTTTAATAGGAGAGGATTTACAAGGTACAAATGTTACAGCCGATGATGTATTAAAGGCAACAAAATATGTCGCTCCAGCTTTAGAGATTATTGATAGCAGGTATTTAAATTTTAAATTTACATTACCTGATGTAATAGCAGATAATTGTTCATCTTCAAAGTTTTTATTAGGAAGTAGATGGATTGATGCTAAAAAAATAGATTTAGCTAGTATAGGGATGGTTATGTCGAAAAACGGTAAGATTGCTACAACTGGAACAGGGGCAGCTGTACTGGGGCATCCAGCAGAGGCGATTGCTTGGGCGGTGAATAAACTTGGTTTACAAAATGAAGGATTTAAAAAAGGTGATATCGTATTAAGTGGAGCATTGTCAGAAGCGATTGCATTCAAAGCAGGAGATTCTATTATTGCACAGTTTGATGACTTAGGAAGTGTAGCAATGTTTTGTGAATAAATAGTAAAGAGAGAGAGAGAAATGCCAATTATACAAATTCAAATAATAGAAGGTAGAGGACGAGAGCAAATTCAAAATCTTATTTCAGATGTTACAGAGGCGGTTGCAAAAAATTTAGATGTAGATGCTGGGCGTGTACGTGTTTTAGTAAATGAAATCCCTAGTTCACATTGGGGAGTAGGAGGAAAGTCGAAAGCTAGTTTAGAAAAAAGTTAGTTGGTAATAAAAGCAATTTTCATTCTTTTAGGAATGGGGATTGCTTTTATTATTTTGAAAAATCTTAATAATATGTTAAAATTTAACCTTGTTTAAAAGGAGATAAGGGGGAAATAGACATGCAAATACTACTAATACGCCACGGAGAATCAGAAGCTGATATTTTAAATGTACATGAAGGACGAGCTGATTTTGAATTAACAGAAAAGGGAAGACAGCAAGTACAAAAACTTATCCAGAAAGTGAAAGCGGAATTTCCGCCAGATTTCATATGGGCAAGTACATTAAAACGTGCTCGTGAAACTGCTGAAACATTAGCGGAAGCAATGGGATGCCCAATTCAATTAGAAGAGGAATTAATGGAGTTTAATAATGGGGTACAAGCAGGTTTGTCATTTGAAGAAGCGAAGAAATATCCAGAGCCAAAGTATCTTCACGATCGTTTTGAAAACGGGGAATCATTTATTGAATTTAGAATGAGAATAGAAGGAATCTTTTCTAAAATTGTGACAGAGAATACATATGACCGGATTGCAATTGTTGCACATGGTGGTGTAATAAATAGTATATTACGTGCATTTTTCCAAATGCCAATTTCAATGGACTATTATTTTAAAATGGGAGATACGGGAATTAGTTTGATTGAATTTAAGGATAAACAGAAAATAGTTCATTTTATAAATGATACAAATCATTTGGATGGAATGTAATAGGATATGTACAAAGTTGTATTTTTTGATGTGGACGGTACGCTGTTAAGTGAGATTGATAGAAGTATGCATGAAAGCACAAGAGAAGCAATACAAAGATTGATAGATAAAGGTATTCACGTAGTTGTTACAACTGGGAGACCATATAGTTTGTGCACACAATTTAAAGAACTAGGCATAAATACGTTTATTTCTGCAAATGGCGCACATATAAAGTGTGATGAAGAGGTTATACATAAATCGGTACTTTCTAGTGGAATTGTTCATGATATTTCAAATTTCGCTGAATTACATGGTCACAGTGTTTCTTATTTTACAGAGGAATTTGCAATGAATGGTATTGCCTCGAAAGATGAACGTGTAATACGAGCACTAAACGAAACGTTAAATTTAAAACAGTATCCTGACAAAGTCAGAAACTTGTTGGAAGAGGTTTATTGTGTATGTCTGTATGCTGATGAAACAGAAGCCCAAAAATTTTTAAAAAGATATCCAACGCTTACGTTTGAACGTTTTCATGGTTACGTTATGAATGTATTGGAAGATAGTAAAGTATCGAAGCTAACTGCAATTCAAAAGGTATTGGAACATCTGAAAATTTGTAAATCAGAAGCAATTGCTTTTGGTGACGGTGGAAATGATGTTGAGATGTTACAATATGTAGGATTAGGAATTGCGATGGGGAATGGTGGGGAAGAGTTAAAGAAAAGAGCGGATTTTATTACAAAAAAATCAAGTGAAGGTGGCATTGCTTTTGCTTTAAAGGAATTTAAGATTATGTGAACTACTCACCACTTAGCAAAGCTTGAAGTGGGAGCTTCTCAGTTCCACGACGAAAGTAACCTTTCGTCTCCCTGAGCGTTACTTCGGGGTGTTCCACCCCTAGATGTCCAACGCTTGGATGCTCTCTTGGTACGGTTGATATTTTACGCAGGAACCGAATGGCTTGGTTTTCGCACTCTATTTTCTACCTGCAACCTTATATATCAAGTTATCAAAGAACTTCATATAGCTAGTTTATCAAAAGTTTTTGGCTATGCCAAACCGAAATTCATCTCCCACCTACCGTTGGGTTATCGCCCTTCACACGCTTGAGGAAGGAGAATTCTTTCGGTAAATTCGTTAAAAAGATATCTTTATTCGAATAAAGATATCTTAGGATCATGAATATGCTCACATAATAAAGTATGAATTTGCCCACGGTGATGATAAAAGTGTGCAATAATTTCAAGTAACCATTCAAATCGAGAATAAGAAATACCCCAATAGGCGGTCATAACTTCCGCTAATTCTTCATTGGAATAGGATAGAAAAGTTTTAGAAAGAAGATTGTACCCTTGTATCAATGTTTGCTGCATTTGAGTAATTGTTTTAGGTGTATGCTCTTTATAAAAAGTATGTAGCTCTTTTTCCTTAATACCATTTAAGATGAGAGAATCAGCATGACAAATAAGTGAAAGATGTGTACACATTTCAAATAGTGAACGCTTTGATTGAATCGGTGTTATTTGCAAATTGTTATCATTATATTGGTTGAGCATATGAATAAAACTATCAACAGCAACTTTAAGTTGATGCAACGCGGATTGGACAAACATTGTAATTTTCCTCGCCTCCGTATATAATAGTTTCTTAAGGGTATTATATCATACTCAAAATTCGGAAAATTCTAGTAGTTTGACTAGCATAGTGAAAAGTATTATATTGTAAAAGGTCATATGAAACGTGAAATAGAATGGAATGCAATTATTGAGTTAGGAGTTAGACCAATGAGTTTGAAATATGGAAGAGATACAATTGTTGAAGTTGACTTAAATGCTGTAAAACATAATGTAAAAGAATTTAAAAAACATGTAAACGATGAAAATATTGCGATGATGGCTGCTGTAAAAGCGAATGGGTATGGCCATGGGGCAGTTGAAGTTGCGAAAGCTGCTATTGAAGCAGGAATAAACCAACTTGCTGTTGCATTTGTAGATGAAGCAATTGAATTAAGAGAAGCTGGAATCACTGTACCGATTTTAATTTTAGGCTATACACCAGTAGCGGCTGCAGAAGATGTAATTCAATATGACGTTATGATGACTGTTTATAGAGTAGAAGATTTACATGGTATAAATGAAATTGCAAATCGTCTTCAAAAGAAAGTGCGTATTCATGTGAAAATTGATACAGGAATGAGCCGTATCGGTTTACAAGAAGAAGAAGTTAAACCATTTTTTGAAGAGTTAAAACGTATGCGATATGTAGAAGTAGTAGGAATGTTTACACATTACTCTACCGCTGATGAAATAGATAAAACTTATACAAATATGCAAACAAGTTTGTTTGAGAAAGCTGTAAATACAGCGGAAGAATTAGGGATTCATTTTCCATATATTCATAGTTCAAACAGTGCAGGATCAATGGAGCTTAGTAACACATTTCAAAATATGGTTCGTGTCGGTATTGGAGTTTACGGCATGTATCCTTCAAGAGAAGTTGATTATACAGTTGTTTCATTACAGCCAGCGTTGTCTTTAAAATCAAAAGTAGCTCATGTTAAACATGCGAAGAAAAATCGTGGTGTTAGCTATGGGAATACGTATGTAACAACGGGTGAAGAATGGATTGCGACTGTACCTATTGGCTATGCAGATGGTTATAATCGTCAGTTATCTAATAAAGGGCAGGCGTTAATTAATGGAGTTCGAGTGCCTGTTATTGGTCGTGTTTGTATGGATCAGCTTATGCTAGATGTTACAAAAGCGATGCCAGTACAAGTAGGAGACGAAGTTGTATTCTACGGCAAACAAGGTGAAGAAGAGATTGCAGTAGAAGAAATAGCTGATATATTAGGTACTATTAACTATGAAGTTACATGTATGTTAGATAGAAGAATTCCGCGTGTATATAAAGAAAAGAATGCAACGACTACCGTTGTAAATATATTAAGAAAAAAATAATACAAAAAAACTGAATCGATACGATTCAGTTTTTTTATTTTTGACAAATGAAAAATGTTCTATTTGTACCGTGTAATTGAATATTGTTAAATCCTACAGATTTTAAAGAAGAAATTATGTCTTCTTTAGAGTAACAAGCCTCTTCGAAAGAAAAGTCACTTCTTTTCCAAAGATTATTTCCGTCATGTTTAAATAGAATGAAATTCATCTTTGCTCTGTGACTTTCATTATCATAAGTGGAATCGATGGTACAAACATATTCGCCTTCTGAAATATGAAAAGAAGCGCTCCAATTTTCAAGAAATCCTTTTTCCATATTCATATCAAATGCGAAAGAGCCGCCATCATATAGCGCAGAGTAAACGTTTTGAAAAGTATTTTTTAGTTCATCCAATTTCATAATGTGGTTTAAGCTATCGCCGGCTGAGATGACATAGTGGAACTGCTCATCTACTTTGAAATAGCGCGCATCATCAACGATGAAGGTTGCATCTGGTGCATTTTCGCGTGCATGTGCAATCATTTGAGCTGAACCGTCTATACCAGTTACAATGAAATTATTATCAATTAATATTTTAGTAAGATGCCCGGTTCCGCAGCAAAGATCTAATACGCGGGAGTGGGAATTAGCATATTGTAAAATAAATTTATGATAGGCTGGATAGGAGTGTTCGGCAAAATGCCCCCAATGCTTATTGTAAATAGATGCGAAGATATCATAGTCCGAATAAATGCTTTTATTAGACATACTTAGCCTCCTCATTTTCCAACAATCTATAATAATCATACTTCGTCATAATTTCAAATCCACATTGTGTATAAAGTTTTAAAGCATTTTTATTTTTTGTTTCAACTTCTAATTCAATTGTTGAAATTCCTTTTGTAATGAGGGTATGCACCATATAGCTGAGAATTTCTTTGCCATACCCTTTACCTTGATAAGATGGATGCACAGCAAATCCTGATAGTGTAGTAGAGTGTTTTTGCTCAGTAACAGTTATCGTTCCTATCACTTTGTCATCGATAAGAGCGCTGTAAATTTGACGAGAAGATGAAGTCAGCATTTTTTGTAGCCATGCGGTAGTATTTTTTACTGAATCTCCAAAAGCTTTACTAGCGATTTCTATAAGATCAGGAAGTAATTCAGAAGATGCAACGGAAAGTTTAATATTATTCTCTGTTCTTTTTTGTGTTTCATTTGATTTGAACTCCATACTATATTCACTAAACACATAAGGTAGGTTCATATACTTTGCAAATGCTTTCCCAGATGAGGAATCTCCATTAATGATGAGAAGAACTTCATCTGTTTCTCTTTTTTGTATTTCGTTTATTGCAGTTTGTAAAAGAGTCGTGCCTATATGTTGTTTTCTATAGTTTGGATGAACAAATCCTATTAACTCCAGTTTAGTCGGTCTTCCAAATTCATACATACTTAATGCACCAATTAATTGTGTATTATCATAAAATAGAAAATCATTTATTTCTTCTTTATTACGAGCAGTTAAAAAGTTTACATGTAAATCTGACGAATAATCAATTTGATCGTGTTGTCCGCAAATATGAGCTAAATCTTTCATTTGCTGAATTTCGTTTGCTGTTAAAGATTTCTTTTTTTCAATATTCATTTCATAATCCCTCGCAATCGTTTTTAAAAATAGGATGGATGACGTAACCACTTTTCTAACTCCACACTCCCTTGAACAGATAATAAGCGATATAAATATCGATAGGGTTGTCTACATTCTTCAAGACGAGGAATGGGCATAATGGTCTCATAACCTTGTTTAAAAGCACGTGCCTCTTTTTCTGTAAGTACATATTCTAATCCGATAAAATCGAATTCTCGTGGAGCAATTGCATAAGCTTCTGTATCTACTAAACCAGTAATAGATTGACCATCTGATAAAAACTGAGTAGGATCCATATCAATTAAAACGAGTGTAGATTCCTTTGGTATGGATAAGGAAGAGAGCTGTGATTCAAAAGTATGAAATGCGTTATGTATGCTCATATTATCGGAATAAAACATATTCACAAGATCGCTACTTGCTTTTAAAATGTGAGACTTAAATTTTTCAAGTGGCACTTGGAAAGTACCAGAAGGGTTTCCTATGAAATTAGCTTTAAATGAATGAATCTCTGCTAGTCCTTTTCCAAGGCTGAATAAAATAGAATCAGGTTGTCCGATAAATGATTGCAGCGTACTTCCTGCTAGTTTTTCGGCGATAACATACTCTCGTCCATCTAAAACATGTTTTTGTAAAATAGTCGGGATGGGTAAGGTAGTATGCTTTTTCAATAATGTGTGTATCGTTTCTAAATGATGTACATTTCTTGGATCAATTCCAAATAGGTTTTGGCATCCCCACCAAAAATCATCGTTTGGTTCCTCAGTCATTTTTGAAGAGCGAACGATGACTTCTTTAGTCTCTGTTTTTACGAGAAACACGTCGCTTGCATGGTCTTCATAGCCTGGATGTAGTGCTTGGGCGGATAGGATGGGGGAAGTGAATAGTTGTTGTAACATGCGAATTCTCCTTTTATTCTGTAAATTCGATAAACTAATTATATAACATAATGTAAGTATGAGGGGGATTTAGGATTGTAATTATTTCTGAATGAAAGCTAGCAATGCTACATAAGAATTACCAAAAAGGTGAAAAATATGTGTATATAAGCCGATTTCTTTGTATTTACAGAAAAACTACGTTAAAATAATACTAAGAAAATATATATGTTTTGGGGGTAATGAATGAAAAAAGTATTCGAATACATATTATTAACAATTGGATCTATTATTGTAGCTGGTTCACTAGAACTTATTTTAGCGCCTAATGGACTAGTGGACGGAGGGGTAACTGCGATTGCTATTATGGCAAATAAGGTTGCAGGATTACCGCTTTACGGAGTGTTTTTAGGACTTAATATTCCTATTTTATTATTTACTGCAAAAGTAATGGGAAAGAAGTTCTTTATCCGTACGTCTTATGCAAATGTTGTTACAACACTCGGATTGATTTATTTAAAACCATTTCCAGCAATTACGACTTCGGAATTATTAATTGTACTTTACGGAGGAGTTCTATTTGGAGTTGGTGTTGGGATCGTTGTAAAAATGGGCGGAGCAATTGACGGATCAGAAATGTTAGCTGTTTGGATGAATAAGCATTTTAAAGTACCAATTAGTACATTTTTACTTGCTGTAAATGCAGTTATTTTTGTATTTGTTGCTATTTTATTTTCAATTGAGCAAGCGATGTTCTCATTAGCAATTTTCTATATTGTTACGAAAATGATAGATTTCATATTAGACGGTATTAATCAAGGAAAGAGCGTCATGATTATTTCGAATAAAAATAAAGAAATTGGCGAACTGCTTATGAAAGAATTGCAACTGTCTGTTACGTATCTACATGGAGAAGGTGGTTTTTTAGGTGAGCATCAGAGAATCATTTATTGTATTACAAACCGTTTCATTTATCCAAAAATGAAAGATCTCGTTCTCTCTGTAGATCCAAGTGCTATAATTGAAGCTTCTTATTCAACAGAAACAACTGGTGTAAAGCGTCCAGGAAGGACAGCCCGATCAGGAGACGTATCAGAAAAATAGTGTGTAAAATAACTCCACATAAGTATAACTTATGTGGAGTTATTTTTAATTAGGGAACCAGGATTCTTTGAGTAATTTGACTACAGTTTCGATACTATCTTCGGGAATGCTACCGAAACCGAGTAGTACATATGACGTCTCTCTTAAATTATGTACAGAATCATATGTAGAGAGTGGGTATAATTTGATTCGTTGTTTTGCAGCAGCATGAATAAGTTCTTGTTCGTTCATACCATTATGAACATGAAGTACGATATGCAGTCCGGACTGTTCGCCAAGTATTTGAACACGAGATCCCATTTCGTTTTTAATAGATTTAACTAGTAATGTATGCTTTCTTTTATATAACGTACGACTACGGTTTAAATGACGCTCCCAATCACCATTGTGAATAAAGGTTGCAAAAGCAAGTTGCTGTATTGTGGAAACAGTTTGTTTAAACTTGCCTCCGAGTTCATTATAGACTTTTAAAAGATGAGGTGGTAAAACGATATACCCCATTCGTAAAGAAGGTAAAAAGGATTTCGAGAAAGTTCCTATATAAATAACGCGTTCATTTGAATCTAGTCCTTGTAAAGAGGGAATAGGTTTTCCTACATAACGAAATTCCCCGTCATAATCATCTTCAATAATATATCCTTCGCAATCATTGGCCCATCTTAATAATTCGAGCCTTCTAGATAACGGCATAATCATTCCAAGAGGAAATTGGTGTGATGGAGTGACGTATGCTACATTAGAACGTGATTCACGTAAAGCTGAAATATGAATCCCTTTATCATCTAAAGGAATAGGGTGAATAGGAAGGTCAGAACTTTGAATCATAGCAGTTATACGGTGGAATCCAGGATTTTCGATACCATATTCTTTTTTAGAGCCGAGCAGCTGCAGTAGTAGCCAAAGAAGAGGTTGCGTACCGGCTCCGATAATAATTTGATCAGGTGAAGAATGTACCCCGCGGGCATGATATAAATATTTTGAAATATGCTCTCGAAGAACGAATTCACCTTGAGGGTCTTCTTTAGCAAATAAGTCATCTTCGTACTGTAATAAGGTTTCTTGTAAGGCCCTTTTCCAGTTTGTGATTGGAAAAGATTTTTGATCAATAAGCCCTTGGCTACAATCATAGTCATATTGTTCTTCTATATTATCGTTAGTTTTGTATGCCTCAATTTGTTCACTTTTTGACATGATATTAATATCAACTTCGGCAACAAAAATACCTCGTTTCGGTTTACTTTCTACATATCCTTCAGCAATTAATTGTTGATAAGCAGATTCAACAGTAATACGGCTAACATTAAGTTGTAATGCTAAATTTCTATGAGAGGGAAGTCGTTTGCCGGCAGGGAGCGTTCCTTGAGAGATTTCTCGTTTTATATATTTGTAAATTTGTAAGTAAATTGGTGTTTTGCTTTTTAATTGTAATGGGATGGTAAAATCCATTTTATGAATTCTCCTTTACATACTGGCCTTATAAAAAAGAATCGAACTGTCACTTAATCAAGGGGCAGTTGCTTCCTATAATGATGATATAACATTTAGAAAATTTTATAAATAGTTAGGGGAGAGTCATAATGAATATTAGTGAAATAGTAACAGAAGCTGAGTTACACGATGTATTACCCGTTTTACAGCAATTACGAACGAAACTTTCAAAAGAAGAAGCAAGTTCTTTATTTCAAAAAATGAAAGAAGAAAATTATAAATTACTTTCGTTACGTAATGAAGAGGATGAGGTTGTTAGTCTCGCTGGTGTAGCGATTTGTACGAATTTTTATAATAAGAAGCACGTTTTCGTATATGACCTTGTCACAGCAGAAGCGCATCGATCAAAAGGGTATGGGAATATTTTACTTTCTTATATAGAGGACTGGGGAGTGGAAAATGGGTGTGAGTCTATCGCTCTTACATCAGCGTTTCCTAGATTGGATGCCCACCGTTTTTATGAAAGAGAAGGGTATGATAAGGTGAGTTTTTCTTTTCATAAAAAATTATAAAGAAGGATAGGTTCTATATGACATAATATATAGAACCTATTTCATTTAGAAAGGTTTATAATTTGTTTTGTTGAATTGTTTCTATAAATTATAAAGAAAAGTTAGGAGCGCTTATACTTGGAAAAAATAAAGAAATTATCAATCCCTAATGATGTTAGAGTAATCGTAATATCTGATATTCATGGAGAATTACCTCTTTTAAAAGAATTACTACATAAAGTTAACTTTAAAGATGAAGATTATTTAATTATTAATGGAGATCTTTGTGAGAAAGGAAGAGATAGCAACGGCGTAGTAAACTATGTCATGAATCTCGTAAAGAGCAATTCAAATGTGCATGTTGTTGAAGGGAATTGTGAAGTTTTAGTTGATGCTCTTATTAATGAAAATCCTGATCTCATTAATTATTTATGTACGAGAAAGCATTCGATTTTTAATGAATGGTTAGAGAAATTGCATTTTTCTATTCATGAAGATACTTCTATTGGAGAAGTGAAGGAAGTGTTAATGAGTCAATTTTCAAAAGAAATAAATTGGCTAACAGAGTTGCCAACAGCGATTGAAACAGAAGATTATATTTTTGTGCATGCTGGACTTGAAGATAGAGTAGATTGGAAAGAAACGGAGCGCAAAAATGCGATAGCAATGCCCGAATTTTTTAATCAATCACATAGAGCAAATAAGTATGTAGTAGTTGGTCATTGGCCTGTTGTAAACTATTCTGAAGAAGCACCGTCTAACAATCCAGTTATTGATAAGGAGAAAAAAATTATTGCAATTGACGGCGGAAATGCGATTAAAGAGGCGGGGCAATTAAATGCATTTATCATTCAGAGGGCAACTGCAGGTGATACGTTTTCTTATACATATGTAGACTTTTTTCCAGTGTATGAAGTAATTGCAGATTTTAATTCAGATTCAACAATTCAGGGCGGGGTTACATATCCGTATTATTACATTGAGCCTGTGGAGAAGATGCAAGATTACACAATATGCAGGCAAAAGAAAACGAATAAGTTACTCACTGTGAAAAATGAATACATTAAGCAACTTGAGTCAGGTGAATATACAGTGAAAACTGATATTTCTTGTGCGCAAATAAGTGTTAGAAAAGGGGATATTGTTTCGCTTATTGATGGTAGCTGCGCGGGCTATGACTTAATAAAGAAAGATGGGATAGAAGGTTGGATAGAGAAAGGAATAATACTTGAAATGAATAAGAGTGAAAGTAAAATATTTAACTGAAATAGGAGGGATGTAACCTCCTATTTTTTATTCATCGTTTTACGATTTCGTATTTCAATTAACTTTTTTAATTAGTAGACTGCTTGCTGTCTTTTATAAGTAAATAAATCATACTCGATATAATGACAAGCGTCATTCCTAAAATAATTGCTAGTATTCCGTAACCTCTATACGGAGCAGGAACTATAAACGGAAGAATCGCTAAAAAAATACCTGCTATCATCATAGAAACACTACAAATATAGGAAGCTCTTTTTTCAAGATGTTTATGATTCCATTCCAATGAAACTATTGATTTATTTGTATCAATTTTGGAACTGAAATAGCCTATTAATATAAATAATAAACCTAAAGCTAAAAATATTAGATGATCAAGAGGAAGTGAGAAGCCAAGAGCAATGAGGGCAATTACAATATCAACAAAAAATAAGAATAGTAAAATTGTATTACCGGTCCATAGTAAAAATTTTTGATTACTCATTGCTTTAGATAATGCTAAAAATAGAAAGAATAAAAAAGAACATATAATTATATTTACGATAACAAAAGTGCTTTTATCCATTGTTGATGTGGGAGTTCCATTGAAGTCCCATTTCGTTACAATGCTTGATGGTAAGAAGAAGTAGAGAATAATATTTGTCGTAATAATAGTAATAAAAAGGCCGATGCTAAATCGATTATTCACTGCATCACCTGCTTTCTACATGAATAATTGGTATCTTATAACAAAATTATACAATATAATAAATGATATTTGTTTTGATTTTTCAGAAAAAATATTATAATTATATATGAAATAAAGAGGGATGTAGGAGGGAATTATGCAAAACGTTATATTAAAGGGGAACAAAGTTACAATTCGTACAATTGAAGAATCAGATATAAAAACATTATGGAGCCTCATATTTAAAGAAGAAAATCCAGAATGGAAAAAATGGGATGCGCCGTATTTTCCGTTTTCAATGCAAGAATACCCGTCTTATAAAGAGAAGATGCAAACTCGTTTAAAGGAAGAACCTCTATCAAATTTAATTATAGAAAATAACGGTCAAATTATAGGGACAGTCGGATTTTATTGGGAGCATAAACCGACGCGTTGGTTGGAGATGGGAATTGTTATTTATAATCCAACATACTGGAATGGTGGTTACGGTACAGAAGCATTAACATTATATAGGGACTTACTATTTGAAAATATGGAGATTGGTAGAGTGGGGCTTACGACTTGGTCTGGCAATGAACGAATGATGAAAGTAGCGGAGAAAATAGGAATGAGCTTAGAAGGTAGAATGCGAAAATGCCGATATTATAACGGAACATACTACGATTCTATTCGAATGGGAATGATTCGTGAAGAATGGGAATTGTTATGTGTAACTAAGGGGTGAGGAAGCATGTACGCAATTATTGCTACATTTGATAGTGTGTTTACTAATAAAATTACAGAACTGCAAAATGAATTAGCAAATTTAATTGGAACAAATCAACTAGCTGGAGTAGAACCCCATATTACTATTGCAGATTATAATGAGTTAGATGTTAATTTATATATTGAAAAATTAAAAGAGTTTGTAGCTATTCAAGAGAACATGGCTGCAGTAACTTTTTCTTCTGTTGGAACTTTTCCTACTAACGGAACGATCTTTCTAGCGCCGACCATTACCAATGAATTGTTAAGACTTCATCATTCCTATCATAATTATTTCAAAACTTTTCATGATAATCTAAATTCATATTACGTACCAGGAAAATGGGTTCCACATTGCACGATTGCAAATAGGTTAAATTCAAATCAGTTTATAAGTGTAATGGAGTATATATATGAAAAGTTTGATCTTACAACAACTTCGATTGAGAAGTTAAAATTAATTAAAGTAAGTTATGAAAATGGTTCTGCCGTTTCTTCTAGTATATTAGCAGAATATAATTTAAAGAGAATGGAGACATCAAGATGACATATGTAATTAGAGAAATGAAGCAAGAAGATATTCATGCTGTACAATCAGTAGCGAAAATAGCTTGGCATGATACATACGAAGGCATTATTCCGAGAGAGATTCAAGATAGTTTTTTAGACGAGGCATATTCTGATGAAAAAATGAAATATCGTCTTAAAAATACACATTTATTCGTTGCGGAAGAAGAGGGTGAAGTGATTGGCTTTGCGAATTTCTCACCTGTTAGACTGCAAAACGAAGCGGAATTAGGTGCGATTTATTTGTTACCAGATCAGCAAGGGAAAGGGATAGGAAGTGCTTTATTACAAAGAGGGCTTACGGAATTAAAAGGGATCCGGAAACTGTACATACATGTAGAAGCAGCAAATGAAAAAGGAAAACGTTTTTATGAAGCAAAAGGTTTTGCAGCTTTAGAACAATTTGAAGAGGATTTCGAAGGGCATATGCTGCAAACAGTGAGAATGGTTTTATACATATAAGGAGGGACGAAATGCAAATATTTGATTTTAGTGAAAAAGTAGGGAAGCATATATCAGCATTTCAATCTAACTTTATAATGTCAAAAATATTAAAGCATCAAGGGAATATACATATCGGTGCCATGCATTTACAAGAGAATGGAATCATCGGGTATCATGAAACAGTTGTATCTCAACTGCTTCTTATTGTACAAGGAGAAGGATTTGTATGTAGTGCAGATAAAGAAAAAGTGAAGGTAGAAGCTGGACAAGCTGTATTTTGGACGAAGGGAGAATTCCATGAAACAAGTACAGAAAAAGGATTGATGGCAATTGTAATTGAATCAGACGGTCTTGAAAATGGTATTTCAATGATGATTAGAGGGCAGGAGGGAGAAAGGAATGATTACAAAAGCGAATGAGGAAGAAACGAAACAAATATTACATTATGCAGCTCAATCTCTTTTCGAAGGAACGAGAGGAAATTGTCAACTAAGTACGGAAAAAGCGATTGAAATCACAAAGCCTTTAGTAGAAAAAGGAGCATATTATTTAGTTATAAGAGAAGAAAATAAGATGGTTGGATGGATATTGATGGGAGAAAATACAGACTATTTCTCTAGCGAGAAACTTGGGTTTATTTATGAGCTATACGTTTTTCCAGAGTATCGTGGGAGAGGATTGTCACGAAAACTAATGGAAGCTGGAATTAAGGAATTACAAGAGAAATACTCTGAAATTCGCTTGAATGTATTTGCGGGAAACTTTGCGAAAGAAATGTACGAAGACTTTGGTTTTGTTGAAAGGCAAGTAGTTATGACTTTGCGGGGATAGTAGCTAGTTATGGAGATGAGTTTTTACAACTCTTTTCGTCCCATTAGCCTAATTTAGAAGCAGTAAAGGAACGAATGTATTTTTACAAAAGTACATCTGCTCTTCAAGAAGCTTTATTTGGTGTCCTAAATAATGATAAAAAAGCATTTCAAGCTGGAATAGCACAATATGTTAAAAAGCCGATTTCAAGTCGGCTTTTTATTATCGATACATCGTCCACATTCCAATATCTTTAAACCCTAATCGTTTATAAATTCGTCCAGCTGCTGGATTGTTACGTTTTTAGAAAACGATAAGATGGGAGAAGAGTTGTGGATAACGGTAGAGTGGCGTATAAAAACAAGCGTATTAAGGGGATGAAAACAATACTAAATTGTTCAATAAACGGATATGGATAACGGCCTTCTTAACGATGAAATCTAATCGTTAGGGAGGTCTTTTATTTTGTCGTTAAAAAAGAGAAAAAGGATTACGAAGATATCTAATGACGGAAAAAAATACCCTAAGCTAACAATTCAACAAGCGCTTGATCTTGCTATCTCAGGTAAGCGTGCAGAAAGGTGTAGGGAAAGGACTGTAAAGGATTATATCAAAATGTGGGGGTATTTCACTGATTGGTTATATGCGAATTATGACGTGGAATATATCGATGAATTAACAGCGGAAGTCTTTCGAGAATATATAAATTATATGAAACACGATAAAAAGCGCTACGATACTCATAAGGTAATACACACAGACAACCGAAAAGTTGGATTAGCTGATACGACGATAAATATTAATCTTAGGACGTTACGCTCAATTTTTAATCACCTGCAACGGGAAGAAATTATTCAAGTGAACCCGATGGAAAGAGTTAAATTATTGAGACAAGATATCGATTTAACGAATTGTTTAGAGGATGATGAAGTCAAAGCGATATTGCAGCAACCTAGCTTAAGAGATTTCGTAGGGTTTCGGGACTTCGTAGCGATTAATCTGTTACTTGATTCGGGATTAAGGATTCGAGAGCTTGTTAATTTACGTATTGCAGACATCGACTTTCAATCACGATTTATAACAATTTCACCAGATAGAAGCAAAAATAGAAAGCCACGATTAGTACCGATTTCTACACATGTTACTAAGTTAGTTCTACAACTTGTAAATGAAAACAAAGCAAATTTTAAAAGTGATTTGATATTTTTAACAAGTTACGGTGATCCATTGACTAGCATTCATTTTAATAAGAGATTGAAGCATTATGCAGACAAAGCGGGAGTTACAAAAGAGGAAATGAACGAGTATTTATCGGTCAATTCCGAGATTATCGAAAAAGCACCTGCTACTGTGACTGCATTCGATAATAAGGGAAATGCAATCGTTAAGACTTCGGATGAAGCGAGAAAACTGGCCGATTCGTACAAAGAAATGCAACGCATTGAATTAGAACTTCAACAAACGCAGCTTATGATCAATCAAAAGAAAGATCTTGAGGATATGGTCGAAGCATCGAAGAACTATCAAGAGTCGTTAAAAGAGCGCGGGGCGTTAGAAAAGGCACAAGCCGAAGCGCAATCTCGCTACGATAGTATGCGTAAACAACACCAAGACGCTATCAATCGCGGAGACGAAAAAGGGATCGAGAATACGGCGAAGCTTTTAGACAATCGCCGAAATACGCTACTGAATGCTAACGCGGAAATAGCCGCAAACAAGGCAGCAGGTACAGAATTAAGAGGTAATTTAAATTCTGCGCAACAAAAGTTACAAATGAGCGAAAGAACTACGGATCTAATCGTGCAAGAGCAATTAGCGTCGGTCGGTGTAACCGCAACAACAAAAGACGCAGTAGCAGCGATTCAAGAAAAGTTAAATGCGGAACAGAATGTCTTACGAGAACTAGAGGCACAGAAGGAAGCGCAGGGCGGACTAACGGGTGAGCAGCAGCAACAGTACGATGCCGCATCGAAGAATGTCGAGAAGCTGAAAGAAGCTGGCGACGCTATTAACAACGCTAAAAACAACAACGATACGTACAAACAAGGAATCCAGGAGACAACAGAATCCATCGAAAATATGAACGGCGAGTTAAACAAGCCGACGAACAAGGACGTCAAACTAAATACCGAACAGGCGAAGAAGGATGCGGAAGATCTTCAAAAGAACGCCGAAAAAGAGGCGATCAAAAAGACAAAGGGCGACAACAGTCATGCGAACGCCGAAATTGACAAGACAGACGGCAAGGCGAAAAAAGAGAACATCAAAAAGCTAAAAGGCGATAACTCGCACGCGAATTCTGAAATCGATAAAACAGATGGCAAGGCGAAAAGGGAAAACACGAAAAAACTAAAGGGCGATAATTCGCACGCAAATAATGAGGTCGATAAAACCGACGGCAAAGCGAAAAAGGAAAATGTCAAAAAGCTAAAAGGCGATAATTCCGACGCGAATTCGAAGATATCCGAAACGGATCAAAAAGGTAAAAAAGAAGTAACGAAGCCATTGCAAATGGACGCATCACAAGCGAAGGCAGAACTCGACAAAGTTAAACGAGAGGCGCAGAAATCAGAAACAAAAAGCGTATTCGTAAATATATACGAGTCGGTTAAACGTACAGTTTCAAGCGTATTCGGTGGCGACGAGAAGCGCCACAACGGCGGAACGCTGGGGAATATCGTGGCTAGACCGAAGTATCACAACGGAGGAACGCCGAGAAGCCAGCGACAACCAAATCAAGCGAAGTTTGACGAAGTAGATGTTCGATTGCGTGATGATGAAATGGTGTTAACGCAAGCACAACAAAAGAACCTGTTTAACATGGTTCGGACGTTCAATTCTGCTACCGCTGCTCAACTAGCGAAGGTCAACGAAGGCGCGGGCGGCAATAAGTCGATAACAAATAATTTCCATATCGAAAACATGAATGTGCGGGACGATAGTGATATCGAAAAGATTGCGAAAGAGTTAAAGACAATGGAACGTCAGCAAGAGCGCGCACGCGGCATATAGTAACGAAGATTGGCGGGGAATATCCCGTCTTTCTTTTATTTTATCGACTATATGCGAAAAATACGATACCGAGAATGACGGCACTCTATATATCTTAGGCGACGAAACTGTCAAGGAAGAAGAAGTCGTTAAGGCGTTAGCTAAAACGAAATAATCGAAAATGATCGGCTAGGGCTTCGGCTCTAGTCGCTTTTTTATGCGTAAACGATATAGATTGGTAACGAATGGAATCGCATCATTTAGCGTAACTGGCGTCGGATCATTCACATTCAAAGAAAATAACGTTTCTTATGCGATTGAGCAGCCGTTATCTGAACTTATCCTCGACAGTGTGTTACAATTAATCGAAGCGGAAAACAAGAATCTCCAATTGACTGGACCTGTGATTGGTTAGACAGTTTAAGAAGGTTGTATAAAAAAGGGAGATGGCGCAAAGATGGCGAAATCAAAAGAGAATAATTTAACGGAAAAACTTGTGGAAGGTCGGAGCAAATACGGTGACGGTAACTTCACGGTACAGAACACTGGCGAGGAAAATAACCCGAACTGGATCATCGTAAAAAATGTGAGGAAGGGATCCGCGGGCATTCGAGAAGAGGAAGACGTATTAAGACTGCGATCAAAATATATAAAATAGTGCGGAACTGGGCGAGGTCTTAACGGACTTCGCTCTCTTTTTTTGTGCGCAGCGAGACAATATTCGAAAATACGTCGCCGAGATTAACGATTTGAAGCGATTAGATTTAATGCGGTGAACAAGTTATGTGCCTATATGCGTTCTATGCCGATTTAAATAGATTAAGAGAAGAGAAAAGGTAAGGTTGTGGCAGATTCGCTACACCTTTTTTCTATTTTTATATGTTATATTTAGAAAGTATTATTAAAATATCGTGATAATACAATTTTACGCAAGTTGCGAAATTCTATACTTAAATACAATTCTAAAAAGAAATGAGGAATAAATATGAATGTGGAATATATAGTGAATGAATTGAAAGTGAATGGAACTGTGGCAGTGGCGAAAAAAATTGATATGAATGACAAAAAATTGCGTAAAGTATTAAAAGCCGCAGGCTATGAATATAGTCGCAAAAGTGGTAGAGGTTGGTATTTTGTGGGTACAGGCGAACCGCCTTTAAAAACGGATATCCGAGAATTTATAGTGGATAATGAAAAAGCGCGGAAGGCAGCTAGAGATATTGCTTTTACGAAAAATGAGATGAAAGTACTACGAAAGGTAATTAACGAATGGGTTTCGATTAAAAACGCAGTTAATGAGATCAAGAAAGAAAAGGAAAAGATTTTGGTGCAGAAGAATACTAATCCGATTCATTCGTTGTATATGCGTATTGGGGAAAGCGGGTCGAAAGAAAAGGTTAGCAGGACGGTGAATCTCACCAAAGAGACATGTTCGAACTTAGGTACCTTCGAAGATGTGCATCGATTCAATCGTGATGATATTATAGAGGCTGCGCTTCGTGAATTCTTTGAGAAAATATAAGGCGTAATAATTGCGAGAGGGACGTAAGATTTTATAATCTGCGTTTTTTTGTGGATAAATTCGTCGGAAAACGCAATTTATTGCGGTATTTATTTAACGAAATCCACACATTACGGCTTGTACAAATAGTAAGATGTAGGGTAAAATGTGGATAATGATAAACATCGTTAAGAGTGAACGGTATCAACAACCGTATTGAACAAAAACATTCCTCATTATACGTCTTCAACCTCTAAAGTATCATAATGAAGCGAACATTGCTTTTTATTATCGATACATCGTCCACATTCCAATATCTTTAAACCCTAATCGTTTATAAATTCGTCCAGCTGCTGGATTGTTATAAAATAAGCAAAGTGTTCTGCCTTCATTCGTAAAGTCTTGAATCATTTTTTGTAATATGAGCGAAGCATATCCATTCCCGCGATGATTTGGATGTGTACATACGCCAACAACCATAGCGGATAATGAATTTTCAGCGGAAGTAGAGGCGGATGCGATGATTGCATCGTCTTTTTCAATATAATATGTACGTCCTGTATTTGTTTCGATAGCTTGTCTTAAAATTTTTTCTGATTCGTTAGCAGTCGGGAATTCAGCGATGTTACTTCGTAGTTGCATAATTCGTTCTATATCATCAAGTGAGGCAAGTTTAATTGTGTCATGAACAGGTGTACTAGGTAAGTTATTGTTATCTAGACATTCACAAAAATACATTTCATTTTTGGCACCTAGTTGTATATTTGGAGCAGTTTCAAATCTTTCTACAATAGTTGACTTGCCAGAGAGTTTAAGCGGCTTATATGCGGAAAGAAGCACCTCGTAGTCAGCGACCACAAAATCTTCTTTACTGTACGGTATAAACGCATCATGGAAGCGGAGTAAAATCGATTTTAATGTTCCGTTCTCTTCGAATGTTCCCCATAGTTCTTGAAAATCTGTATCATAACCGAAAGCTTCAATATCTCCAATGATAAATAAGTTAAGAGCTGCTTCTTCTTTTAAAAAAGCGAATGTTTGTTCATGATCTTTCTTTGTTAATTTTCGTATCATAACGAATCAACCTCTTTTTTTATTTTTCTAAATATTACAACTTCTAGTTTTTGAAATCAATATAAAATTTTATGTTTAGTTCACAAACTTTCGGAAAAACTAGGAAAGATATGACAAAGGAGGTTATGAACGGTGGATCATCCAATTCAAGGGTTAATGAAAGCAGCAATGGAAAATTTGAAGGAAATGGTCGATGTAAATACGATTGTTGGAGAGCCTGTTCAAACGGCTGACGGTGGTGTAGTGTTAACTGTTTCTAAAGTAGCGTTCGGTTTTGGAGCAGGAGGTTCTGATTTCCAGACGAATGATGGACAAAGAGCGAACGGTAACCCTGCATTTGGGGGCGGTAGCGCGGGTGGTGTTTCCATTACACCGGTAGCATTTCTTGTGGTAAATAAAGATGGGGTAAATATTCTTCATTTACAAAATGCGACACATTTAGCAGAGAAAATGATTGAATTAGCTCCACAAACAATTGATAAAATTCAATCGATGTTCCAAAAAGATGAAAAGAAAGAGGGAAATCATCACCCTCAAGGCCCAGATGATATCCTTTAAAAACGCCTGCTTATGAGCAGGTGTTTTTTCTTGTAATCAGTATGTAATAAAACACATGAAATTGTAAATAGTTTTTGAAGTTTTTTCTATGTTTCTAAAATTTTTCATGTTAAAATATGCTATAGAATTGAAACATACAAAACGAAGGTGGCTAGGTGCTTTGTCTGGAGGATCTGACCAAGTAAAAAATATGATATATATTAATGGTAATCGTCGGGGTCATTGTTTTATTACATCTGGAATTACGTTTAAAGAGTTTGCAAGTAACATCCCTTCACCGCTTCACCAAGCATTGCTTTTAAAGCATAATTTTGAGTGGACAGATTTTCATTATCATACTTTATTTGAATATGTCGAGGAAGAAAACATACATAAACTCATTCAAGCAGAGATTGATGAATTTGATGAATTTTGTTGGGTAGATTTTGATGATGCAAGCGATTTAGATGAATTAGAGCCAAAAGAAATAGCAGAACTGCTTTATCTGGCTCACAAAAAAGAACCACTTGGAAGAACGTTCTTCCCGTTATTGAAAAATAGATTTGTTTATTTTTCACATGATGACGGTTGGTACAACAAAGTGTATTACCGTAGAATCGGTGATTTTGTAGGAATGCTAAGTAAAGTGATTCCATATAAACTCGGTTCGTTTGGAAAGAAACGTTTTACTTTCTTCCAAAAATCAAAGATTTTCCCAGCAATTTCTAAGGAAGTTATCCTTGGGCTTGTTCCGTTAATGGAAGATGGGTTATACATTGATTTAGCGGGGAAAATTGAGTCGAGAAGAGGCCTTGAAATTCCGGTATATGTAGTGGGATCATTCGAAAGTACGGATGAGGTACTAGATAATATCGATGAATTGAAAGCAGAAGCAACAGAAACAGGTTGGCTCATTTTTGATAAGAAAGAACAAGAGTGGCAATGGGTTGTAGACTAAGAAAACTTGGCGCATGAAGTCAAGTTTTCTTGTCTTTTGAAAGGAGAACAAATGAAGAAATATTATACAATTGTGGGTATTGTAAGTATTATTCTCGTGGCGATATTACTTATAACTTGTCCGAAAGAATCAGATTTCAAATTGTATTTAGAGGATAAGTATACATTGAAATGTGACGAGAGTAGCTTTGAATGCACGCAAAATGTAGATGGAAAGAAAGAGAAATTACAGTTTGAAAGTATTAATGCACGGAACGGTGTATTCTTTATGACTGTAAAGCAAACGTATAAAACAGAAGCTGGTTTAACGAAAGAATACAGCGGAGTAGGTTTATTCGGTACATTTCTTTTTGTTTCAGAGAAGACTTTCTAGTAATAGAAGGTCTTTTTTTTATGCTTGTGTTCATATAGATGAAGTAAGACAGGCATAGGAGGGGTATTGATGAAGAAGGAATGTATCGTTTGCGGTGGTGAGGAGTTTTTTTCTTCAACATTATATGCACGTACGAAACAAGATTGGGCATACGCGCCAAATATGTACCGATTTGAAAAGGTGTTTATTGAGCATAGGGATGAAGAAAATTATCCAGTTTTTCAAGAAATTACAGCGAAGCATTGTTGTGGATGCGGTCATATCATGTTGTATCATGAATGAACACACCAAGTAGCATAACTTGGTGTGTTTTTTTATAACGCTGATATAGCAAGCGGATAGAGTAAAGTGAATAAAACAGAAAAGCTCCCAAAACCAATTGCTGTATATCCGAGTGTTCTCGCTCCAAAATTGACAGCTAATAAACCAACTAAAATAGCAAGGGAGCCGAGTGTAACAGGGTAAAAAGCAATTGAGAATAACGAAAGAAATAATGCGACATAACCGATAATTGCACCAGTATTTGTACCCTCTATTTCATTTGCAATTACTTTGCGCTCATGTCTAATTGGAATGCCAGCTGGAGATATTTCAGCTGCATACTCTTCTTTTTTTTCACCACTTTTAAAATGTTTTTCACCACTTTTAAAATGATGATTTCTCTTTCTTCGCATGTACATCCCTCTCTTTCAATTGGGTGTATCTATAGTATCTTTCATAAAGAACAGAACATGAGTATGAGTTAAACCCAAGTAAAGCAAAAATTGGAGATAATAGATTCCGGTGTTATCCTGTTCACCTTCGTATGAAGATAAAACAGGAATTTTGGAAAATGATGTAGAATGAAATGAATGATAATACGTGAAGGTAGGGGAATGTATGACGAAGTTTAATTGGCATGAATCGGCAGAGAAAAAATGGGATAACAATGCAGAGTTTTGGAATCAAAATAGTCAAGAAATGTGGGATAGCGGGAGTAGGAGTACAATCATTCCATTTTTTGAGCAGTACGTGGAAAAAGAAGTACAAGTGTTAGATGTTGGCTGTGGTGATGGGTATGGTACATATAAACTAAGTCTTTCTGGGTATAAAGCAGTTGGGGTAGATTTATCAGAAGTTATGATTCAAAAGGGGAAGGAACGCGGAGAGAGCCCGAATTTATCCTTTATTAAAGGAGATCTTTCTTCATTACCTTTTGAAAATGAGCAATTTGAATCAATTATGGCAATTAATTCTTTAGAATGGACCGAGGAACCATTACAAGCATTAAATGAAATAAAGCGTGTTTTAAAGAAAGATGGATACGCATGTATTGCAATTTTAGGACCGACAGCAAAGCCGAGAGAGAACAGTTACCCTCGATTATATGGAAAAGATGTTGTTTGTAATACGATGATGCCTTGGGAATTCGAACGGTTAGCAAAAGAACAAGGATTTGAAGTTGTAGATGGTACCGGCGTTTATAAGCGTGGAGTAAATGAGAAAATGCTAGGCCAACTACCTATAGAGTTACAACAAGCTTTAACATTCTTATGGGTATTTATGTTAAAAAACATATA
Organism: Bacillus cereus group sp. MYBK30-2; assembly: GCF_051915945.1. Taxonomy (NCBI): domain Bacteria; kingdom Bacillati; phylum Bacillota; class Bacilli; order Caryophanales; family Bacillaceae; genus Bacillus; species Bacillus cereus group sp. MYBK30-2. Next base: position 958,584 of record NZ_JBQAFR010000001.1, on the reverse strand, counting down.
ACAAAATCGAAGGATTTTAGGAGGGAAATAAGTGCAGAAAATACAAAAAACTGATACAATATCATCAGAACCAATTAAAGGGGGACTAGGGTATATGACAACTACTACAACAGTTAAATCTGATATTGAAATCGCACAAGAAGCAAGTATGAAGAAAATTCAAGAAATTGCAGCTGAGTTGAATATTTTAGAAGAAGAATTAGAGCCATACGGACATTATAAAGGCAAGTTATCTCTTGAAATTTTTAAGCGCTTACAAGATGAGAAAGACGGTAAAGTTGTTTTAGTAACAGCAATTAACCCAACTCCAGCAGGAGAAGGTAAATCAACAGTAACAGTTGGTTTAGGTCAAGCTTTTAATAAAATTGGTAAGAAAACAGTAATTGCGCTTCGCGAACCATCTCTTGGACCAACAATGGGATTAAAGGGCGGAGCAGCAGGTGGTGGTTTTTCACAAGTAGTACCAATGGAAGATATTAACCTTCACTTTACTGGAGATATTCATGCGATTACAACTGCCAATAACGCATTAGCGGCGTTTATTGATAATCACATCCAACAAGGAAACGTACTTGGAATTGATACGCGTAAGATTGTTTGGAAACGCTGTGTAGACTTAAATGACCGTGCCCTTCGTAACGTAGTAATCGGCCTTGGTGGACCGGTTCAAGGTGTACCACGTGAAGACGGTTTTGATATTACAGTAGCATCTGAAATCATGGCTGTATTCTGCCTTGCAACAGATATTCAAGATTTAAAAGCACGTCTATCTCGCATCGTGGTCGCTTATAATTTTGCAAATCAACCTGTAACAGTTAAAGATTTAGGCGTAGAAGGTGCGTTAACACTTCTACTAAAAGACGCATTAAAACCGAACTTAGTACAAACATTAGAAAATACACCAGCTATCATTCATGGCGGACCATTTGCGAATATTGCTCACGGTTGTAACAGTGTTATCGCTACGACAATGGCAGCAAAATTGGGTGATTATGTTATTACAGAAGCTGGATTTGGTGCTGATTTAGGTGCTGAGAAGTTTTTAGACATTAAAGCACGTGCAGCTGGTATTAAGCCAGAAGCGGTAGTTATTGTTGCGACTATTCGTGCGCTTAAAATGCACGGTGGTGTGGCGAAAGATCAATTAAAAGAAGAAAATGTAGATGCGTTAGCAAAAGGAATGGAAAACTTACAGAAACATGTTGAAACAATTCAAAGCTTCGGTGTTCCATTCGTAATTGCAATTAACAAGTTCATTACAGATACAGATGCAGAAGTTGCATACTTACAAGAGTGGTGCAATGAGCGTGGTTATGCAGTATCCTTAACAGAAGTTTGGGAGAAGGGTGGCCAAGGCGGAGTTGACCTTGCTGAGAAAGTGTTAAAAGAGATTGAAAAAGGTGAGAATAACTACGCACCACTTTATGAATTAGAATTACCACTAGAAGAAAAAATTCGTACAATTGCTCAAAAAGTGTACGGCGCAAAAGATATTGAATTTGCTCCGAAAGCGCGCAAGCAATTAGCTCAATTTGAAGGAGAAGGTTGGAGTAACCTACCGATATGTATGGCGAAAACACAATACTCTCTTTCTGATGATGCAACAAAATTAGGTCGCCCATCTGATTTTATCGTTACAATTCGTGAATTGAAACCATCTATCGGTGCAGGGTTCATCGTTGCGTTAACAGGAACAATGTTAACAATGCCAGGACTTCCTAAACAGCCAGCTGCGCTTCAAATGGATGTAAACGAAGATGGAAAAGCAGTAGGTTTATTCTAAAAGGTTGTAATTCATCTCGTTTATCTGTAAACTATATATACATCAAGTGGCGCCTTTCCATAGAAAGGCGCCTGTTTTTTGGAGGAAATTATGTTTGATCCAACTGCTTTTGAAAATTTAAAGGTAATCGTGGAAGGAGCTGTCTATGATTTCGATTTACACGGTGATATTCTCGTAACAGATCGAAAAGATGTGATGGACCTTGCTTCACTAAGTCGCATGTATAGTATTTCATTTCAACTAACTGAAACATTTAAAACGATGGTAGAAGCGACATTTTCACTATCTGTTGATGCAAAGAACTTATCGGGTGAAATATTAGAAGTACCTCAGTTTATACCAGGTTGTGAAATGAAGCTGGAATTCTCGTTCGAAATGGAGCACCCTGAGATAGGATGCAAAGAAATTGAAAATTTATTACATTCTATATGGGGAAAAGAGCGAATGATTACGCAGAAAATTTCATACGAATATAATAAGCAAGCGATTTCATATCATAATAAGGTAGAGGTTCTATTTCAAAAAGCGATTACAGAAGACCATGTTGATGATTTAATAGCTGTTATTTCACACATGATAGAAACGGTGCGAACAATACAACATTTTCTTCAAAAATAGAGATAAAGGAGAAAAACAAATGATAAAAGATATGCAACCATTTTTACAACAAGCTTGGGAGAAGGCTGGTTTTAAAGAGTTAACTGAAATTCAAAAACAAGCAATTCCAACTATTTTAGAAGGACAAGACGTTATAGCTGAATCTCCAACTGGAACAGGAAAAACATTAGCGTACTTATTACCCCTTTTACATAAAATTAATCCTGAAGTTAAACAACCCCAAGTTGTAATTTTAGCGCCAACTCGTGAACTTGTTATGCAAATTCATGAAGAAGTTCAAAAGTTTACAGCGGGAACTGATATTTCAGGTGCATCTTTAATTGGTGGTGCAGACATTAAGCGCCAAGTGGAAAAATTAAAGAAACATCCGAGAGTTATTGTCGGTTCACCAGGACGTATTTTAGAATTAATTCGTATGAAAAAGCTAAAAATGCATGAAGTGAAAACGATTGTATTTGATGAGTTTGATCAAATTGTAAAACAAAAGATGATGGGCGCTGTACAGGATGTAATTAAATCAACGATGCGCGATCGTCAATTAGTATTCTTCTCGGCGACAATGACAAAAGCAGCAGAAGACGCGGCACGTGATTTAGCAGTTGAACCACAATTAGTACGTGTAACACGTTCAGAGTCAAAAAGCTTAGTTGAGCATACGTATATCATTTGTGAGCGACGCGAAAAAAATGATTACGTAAGAAGAATTATGCATATGGGCGATGTAAAAGCAGTTGCTTTCTTAAATGACCCATTCCGTTTAGATGAAATTACTCAGAAATTGAAATTCCGTAAAATGAAAGCAGCGGCTCTTCATGCAGAGGCAAGTAAGCAAGAGCGTGAAGCAACGATGCGTGCGTTCCGCGGCGGGAAATTAGAAATTTTACTTGCTACTGATATTGCAGCACGTGGAATAGATATCGATGATTTAACACATGTAATTCATTTAGAGTTACCAGATACAGTAGACCAATATATTCACCGCTCAGGACGTACTGGACGTATGGGGAAAGAAGGAACGGTTGTTTCTCTTGTAACAGCACAAGAAGAGCGTAAATTACTACAATTTGCGAAAAAATTAGGTATCGTGTTTACGAAACAAGAAATGTTCAAAGGGGCATTTGTAGAATCTAAACCACCAGCACCAAAGAAAAAGAAGCCAGCTTTTACTGGTAAGAAAAAGCCTAGATAAATGATTGGAAAGACGTAACTATGTATAGTTACGTCTTTTTTGCTGTGGAATAATAGATGAAATTTTATTAACGATTCTACAGGAAATATTGATAAAGGTGTAGCATTTCTAGTTTAGTTTGTACAAGGAAGTAACATAAAAAGAGTCGAATATTAACATGATACGAAATAATAAAAAGAAGGTACATTTATGAACAGGAAATTAGGAATGTTTTTAAATACAAAACATATTGAAGTAAATGAAGGAATAAAAAAGGCGAGAGAATGGGGGTTAGGCTATATTCAACTATATGCTATGAATACGAATTTTAACTTAGCTAATATTTCAAAGGTAGAATGGGCTAATTTAAAGAAAAGCTTATTTTTTAATGGAATTAAAGTTCCGTCATTAGCAATTAGTTTTGGAGAAAGTGGAATTGTAGGGGCGGAAGTTGAAAGTGTAATAGAGCCGTTGAAACGTGTTGCTGATAGGGGATTAGAATTAGGAGCAAATATAATAACGGCTCACATTGGAAAAATTCCAGATGATGAAAAGAGCGAGCGATATGATAAGATGCAAAGGACTTGTTATGAGATAGGGAATTTATCATTAAGATTAGGGGGAGTCTTTGCTATTGAGACGGGATCTGAAAAAGCAATAGTGTTAAAAAGATTTTTAGAAAATATAAGCTCAAATGGACTAGCTGTTAACTTTGACCCAGCAAATATAATAAGTGAAGTAAATGAAAATCCGATAGAGAGTTTATTTCTGTTAAAAGAGTATATAGTACAAACGCACATTAAAGATTGTAAAGAAGTAAAAAGAAATGGTTTAAGTGAGTATATAGAAGTCGCGGCAGGAAATGGTGAAGTGGATTTTGATACATTCTTCAAGGCATTAAATAAAATCGGATTCGACGGGTATAACATAATTGAAAGAAATAATTATATTGACCAGCTTGATGGGATGAGTAAGTCGATAAATTTTGTGAAGAAGTACATATGAATGAAAAAGGATTAATAATAGTAACTGTAGAAAGCTACATAGAATATTAAAACTATTAGGGGGAAAACAAATGATTCATAAAGTTGGACAAATTATGTTATATGTAAATAATCAAGATGAGGCAGTAAATTTTTGGACTGAAAAAGTAGGGTTTCATGTAATTGCAGAGGAAGATAACAAGCAAGGAATGAGATGGATTGAAATCGCTCCAACCAATGATGCTGAAACGAGTATCATACTACATAATAAAGAAGTTATTTCTAAAATGAGTCCGGAATTGAATCTTGGTACACCGTCTTTAATGTTCTTCTCAGAAAACCTTGATCAACTATATAAAGATCTAACAAATAAAAATGTTACAGTTGGAGAAATGGTAACCATGCCTTCTGGTAAAGTGTTTAACTTTGCGGATAGTGAAGGGAATTACTTTGCAGTAATGGAAAAGAAAAAATAATGGTATTGTTATGTGAAAATCCCCCTCGTATGTAATGAGGGGGATTAAATATTTGAAGTGAATTTTCTACTAGAGAGTTGCTCGATATAAAATACTCCTTTTTCAATTGCAGTCTCAATATAACCAACGATTTGATCAAATGTAAACACTTGTAAGTTTTCGTGCAAGTGTTGCTCAGGATATAGCATATCCTCAAAAATATATTGCCGAAAAGCTAAAACGTTCTCTTCTGACACTTCCTCGATATTCACAATGTGAGCCTCTTGATTAAGAAGGGAGAAGAGCTGTTGTTCTTTATCATAATGATGCAACAACTTTGCGTTCAATAATTTAAAATCGTTATAGTACATAGGTGCGATGGCTTCGTCGTTCTCAATTCTGTTTTTGAGCCAAGGTAGAAAAAATCCATTTAGCCAATTATCATCGGCAATGAGGTGGGTATAATAGCCTAAAAGAAAAGGGGAGTCCATATGCTTTTCGTATTTATGAATAAATGATTCGTAATCTATTCTTCTCGTATAGTTCTTCGTTGTACCAGCGTAAAAATGTGAAGTTCCTTTTTCGTCTTTTGAATGAACAGCATCAGGAGCTACACCTCCGAGTAAGAAAGAAGTTTTATCTTGAATAGATAGTTTCTCGGCAATACCGTTAGCGATAATAACATGCATAATTCGTGATCCCATGAATGACACCTCGATTTCATGTATTCATTTTAGGGAGCTGTCTGAACGTTTAGTATTACTTTCCCTGTACTTTGTCTACTTTCGACCCATTCATGTGCTTTCCCTGCATCTTGAAGAGGAAAAGATTTCGTAGCTTTAATTAGTAAACTTCCATCACGTAAATAACGGAAAACTTGATTTGCAGTTTCTTTGAGAGATTCGGGATGTTTTTTCCGTGTAGTGCCAAAGCTAAAACCGAGTATAGAACGACAACTTGCATGTAAATCTTTCGTTCGAAAATTACCAACTTCTCCACTAGCATTACCGAAATGGACAAGACGACCATAATAAGCAAGGCAATCTAAACTTCTCTCTGACACAGTACCAGAAATAGAATCTAAAATAACATTAACACCTTCTCCGTTTGTAAGATCATTAACTTTCTCTACGAAATCCTCATTTTGATTGCATATAACATAATCAGCGCCAGCGTCTAAAGCAATTTTTCTTTTCGCTTCACTTCCGACAGTACCGATAACCTTTCCAGCACCTAATAGTTTTGCAAGTTGAATTGCTGTAGTACCAATTCCACCAGCAGCTGCATGGATTAGAACTGCTTCATCTTTTTGCAGTCTGGCCACATTTGCGAGTAAATTATAGCTTGTAAAAGATACGATCGGACAAGCCGCAGCAGTTTGGAAATCGACTTCATCAGGTAAAACGAAAGTGAGATTTTCGTTTGCGACAACGTATTCAGCGTAAGAGCCATTTTGAGGGAAAGCAATTACACGCTGTCCAGGGTGAATGTTTTTTACATGAGAACCTACACGTTCTACAATACCAGCTGCATCTATCCCTGGAATAAAAGGTAATGCTTTGTTTCCTTTTTTGCCATAGCGTGATTTAATATCGGCGAAATTAACACTAGTAGCAACAATGCGAATTAATACTTGATTTTCTGAAATAGTCGGAATGCCCACATCTGTATATTTCATCACTTCAGGACCACCGAACGAAGTTACAACGATAGCTTTCATCATATATCCCCCTAAATTTTGCTATATAAATCATTTTAAATCTTCATTAGGAATTGGAAAATTATATAATTGTTATGCACGGTTATAAGTGAAACTTATGAAGGCATTGCATTATTATATTAATTTATCCCGCATTAACGTGTAGTAAGACTCCCGCCTAAAAGCCAGATTGGTGTGGGCTAATAATCAGTGAGGGATGGACAATCCCCCACTGATTAAAGTTTCACTTTATATAAAAACCTTTGAAAAAAATCGAACGAAATATCATTTACTTGCCAATATATAGTATAAGACAAAGGAGGGGTGTTACATGAAGGATGAAATAGATTATGCAGATTTAATTCAATTAACTCTATCAGGCAATAAAGAAGCGTATGGCGAATTGTATGATAAAACGATTCAAGAAGTATATAAGACAGCACATTTTTTAATAGAAGACAAAACGGATGTAGATGACGTCGTTCAAGAAATATACATACAGCTATATGAATCGCTTCGTAAATATGATAGCGAGAAGCCATTTCGTCCTTGGCTAATTGGACTTGCGATTAAACAAATTCATTCTTATAGAAGAAAGAGGTGGATGCGGCTACGGATTGTAAAAAAAGCAGAAGAGCAAAGAAAACCAGTACAAATTGATTTTTCTAACGATATTGTAAGTAAAATATCAAATCAAAAACTAATCGAGCTCATACATAAATTACCGTATAAATTGAAACAAGTTATTATTTTAAGATATTTACACGATTACTCACAAGAAGAAGTAGCACATATATTACATATTCCAATCGGTACCGTGAAATCTAGAATTCATGCGGCTTTAAAGAAACTACGCCAGAAAGAGCAAGTAGAAGATATCTTTTTAGGAGAGGTAGGGAATGTGAAATGAGTTTAGATTGTAGAGTTAGAGAATCTATACAAGAAGAAGCGAAGGGAATTGTAGCCCCGCCGGAGTTAAAAGAAAAAGTAATCGTTCAAATTAAAATGAAGCGCGGGGGGAGTAAAAGGAAGAAACGCCTTATAGCAGGAGTGCTTGCAGCAGCATTTTTAATTCCGACAACGGGTTTTGCTTATCAATCTATTATGGCAGATGGTATATACGGATCTTTTGAGAATTTAAAGAAGCATGCTGGAGCTATGACATTAGAAGGATATATGCGCTTTAGTGCAAAATTATCACAAGCGAAAGATGATATGGGTACAAAGGAATATGAAGAGTTTACAAAAGAACTAAAGAAATTAACAAATGCAAAGCTTGAGTATGGAGATTCAAACGGTAATATTGATTATGATCGGTTATCACCGAAGAAAAGGGAAGAAATGAAAAAGATAAGTATGGGACTTCAACCATACTTTGATAAATTAAACGGTCATAAATCTAGTGAAGAAGTATTAACACCAGAAGAGTTTGATCGCTATGTGGAAGCTTTAATGACATATGAAATAGTACAAGTAAAAACAAAATCAACGGGTGGAATGAAAGTAGAAGAAGTACCTGAGGCATACAAAGAAAGATTTATTAAAGCGGAGCAGTTTATGGAGTATGTAAATGAAAAGGTGAGATAACAAAAAAGGAGAGCCTTTATTATCAGGTTCTCCTTTTTTGTTTACTTGAACTTTCTCACCGCATGTATAGCAACTCTCACAAGGAGTATTGCACTAATAAATAAACCACCATAACCAACTACCCTTGACTTGCATAATAAAGTGAAAGTGGGATATCACTTAGTTGTATTCCTTACTAATTGTCTTGTCCCTTTGTATAAAGCAATCTAAGAGTGAGTAACCAGCTATTAAACTAATAATGGTAACGAAAGTTGTATTCACAAGAATAATATTAACTAAATACGGTAGGTATTCGCCAAGTGGTGAAAAGAGTAGGGCTGGGGAAAAGGAAATTAATATTGTAGGTACTGTAATAGCAATAAATTTATCCGGCTGAAAGCTCCAGTTTTGTTTACTCGTTTCGCGATTAATGGATTGAAGGAATCGTAATAAAATGCCGATCAAAAGAGGGAAGAGTGTAAAGTATAATAATCTTGGGTAAACGTTAAAATTCACTTGCGCGTCTGTATCTAAATAAAATTGAATTTTTACTCCAACAAATAATAATAAAATGATAAATAATGTAAAGCAGAGGTATAATATCACTTTTTGCATTCCATTCCACCATCCTTTATTAAAAAATATATTCAAGGAAAGAAGATATATACGATAACTGCGTTGTATATATCTTCTTTTTCCATTAGTTAATAGTGGAACTTGCTTTCTCTTGCTTCGTTAAATAATCAATAATTCCCATCGCACTAATTTCTAAATCTAGATGTAAAATGTTATAAACAGTATGATTTGATGGGACGCCTAGCTTTGTAAGGTGAGAGGAGACTTTCTCCATTAATAAAGATTTTAATGTCTTAGTAGCTTCATCGAAATCTTTATTTTTTTCAAAGACATCCTTACCAGTCTCGACGAAAATAGGCAACCAATGTTCCAGTTGGTTATATACTTCTGTAACATGAGATGATGCCCCGTAATGACCGAAATAAATAGTATCTACATTCATACTTTGAATATGATTTTTAGAAGCAATCATCGCATCTGGCTGGAATTGTGAAGGGGACGTTGACGGTAGATATAACTCTACACCAAGGTCTGCGAGTTCCCTATAATAAATTCCAATTGTATCGCCAGTAAAAATGCCGTTTGTTAATGAATCGTGAATGCTAATATGGTGCTTTGCATGTCCCGGTGTATCATAAAATGTAAGTGTACGGTCTTCTGCAATTTTTAATGTATCACTATGTTGTACAATATGAACACGTTCTTCTTCAATTGGAAGAATTGGATCAAAGAGTTTATCAAAATCTTCTTTGTACACAGCTTTTGCACCTAAAATGAGTTTTGTGGGATCAATCATATGACGAGCCCCGCGTGGATGCACAAATAGAGTAGCATTTGGGCATTTCTCCATCATTAAACCTGCTGCACCTGCGTGATCTAAATGAACATGTGTAATGATAATGTTTTTTACATCGTTTAAATCAATATGTAATTGTTGTAAGCCGTCTAAAATATAGGGAAGAGAAGGGGCTGCACAAGTTTCAATTAAAGTAATATCGTCACCTAATAAAACGTACGTACCTGTTCGTTCATTATGTTGTAAGTCGTAATCATCAATAAGATATAGATTGGAAGATAATTGCTCTACTTTTTTCATACTTACCACTCCTTATATACTTGTAGATTTTTACCGCTATTTGTGGGAGTCTTACTGCCAGTAAAATCCCCACTGATTAAAGTTTCACTTTATATTATACGCTAAAAAAAGAAAAAGGCAGAAAACGAAAGCTCGTCTTCTGCCTTTATGTAATGTCGTTATTTCGTTTGTTGTTTATTAATAGACATAACGAACAGTCCAACAATACCGCCAACTAATGGAAGTGTAATCTCTCCTGCTAAATTAAAGTAGGAACTTAGGAATAAGCCATTTACATCGATTACCCAACCAGTAACATACAATAACATCATATATAGTACGAAATAAAACTCACGATTTGAAATCATTTCACGCTGTGCAGTTTTCATAATCAACACCATCCTTTTCTTTTATAATGGAATTGAAAATGTCACAATTTATAATGTAAACTGTCACATTTTGTTCACAATTCAATTGTAAAACTTTCCAGAGCAAAAGTCTAGTAGTTTGTGTCGAATTTTCGAACAAAAATAAAGCGCTATCATTTCGGGCGCATAAGAATGTAAAAAGGGCTGTATGTTCACTTATGTAGTATAGTATAAACATAGAATGATAGAGAAGAGAGGGATAGGAACAATGACAGTTTATGATTTTTCAACTAAAACAATAACTGGTGAAGAAAAATCGTTAAAAGATTACGAAGGAAAAGTACTACTAATTGTAAATGTAGCTAGTAAATGTGGATTTACACCACAATATAAAGGGTTGCAGGAAGTATATGATAAATATAAAGAGCAAGGACTAGAAATACTAGGTTTCCCTTGTAATCAATTCGGGGGACAAGAACCTGGTACAGAAGCGGACATTACAAGTTTTTGTGAATTAAACTACGGTGTAAACTTTCCAATGTTTGCGAAGATCGATGTAAAAGGTGACAAGGCACATCCTCTATATACATACATGACAGAACAAGCACCAGGTTTACTCGGTATGAAAGCAGTAAAATGGAACTTTACTAAGTTTCTAATTGGAAGAGACGGGAAAGTAGTAGGGCGTTTTGCGCCGCAGACAAAGCCGGTGGATTTAGAGGTGGAGATTGAAAAGGTACTTGGCTAATAATTAGGAGTCACTACTTTGGTCACTTCCGCTACCAATTTTTGCATACTTGGTAGTACGTGACTGTACGTATTTACTGTTGTACCGATATCCGTATGTGGCAGTTCAGGAGATGGCGGAGGCGATTAGGAGTTAGCTATCTTTTTATTATGTTTATTAAAAAACACCTCAAAGAACAAAGTAGCTCTTAGTCTTTGAGGTGTTTTCTTTAAACTTACATTATCAAGATTAAATCACTGTATCGAATTCATTTGATTTAGGCAGAGAAGCTGCTTTTTTCATAAGCACTTCCCATAAGTGTACGGATTTCTTCCATTCGGCTGCGGCCTGTCCCTTTTGATACATAGCGTTCTCATAACTGAAAGTAAGTTGTTGCATATCAGTCGAGTTGTAAAGTGTATCGATGCGGAGAGCGTATTCTCGGAATGTTTGACTTTCCCCTCGTGGTATGCCGATTCTCGCAAATTGTTTTAAAAGTGCATCGTAAGCTTTTCTATAAACAACATCATCTTTTCGGTATTTATAGAAAAGAATGATAAAAAATGTAATCCATTTCATTCTAGTGGTGAAGAGAATGTATCCTATGATACTAATCGGTATCGTAGAGAGGAATACGTACCACCAAAAAAATCCATTTTTAGAATTTGTAATCTTTTTAGTAGGAGCTTCTTCTGTATTTTCTATTAAATTTTTGAGTTTTGCTTCATTGTTTCGTTGGTGTATTTGCTCGTTGTTAGAATTATTTTCTTCGCTATTTTGTGAAGTAGAAGCAGGAGTATTATTTATAAAATTATAGGGATTGGTAAATCCTTTTGTTGGTTCGAATGGAATCCATCCGTATCCTGGAAAATATACTTCGACCCAAGAGTGTGCGTTATTGTTCGTGATTTTATAAACATTCTCACCTTCTGTACCAACAAGTGTATTCTCAAGAGTTCCTTCTGTATAGCCTTTTACCCAGCGAGCAGGAATTCCGGCAGAACGAAGTAACACAATCATAGACGTCGAAAAATTATTACAGTAGCCGCTTTTTGTATCGAAAAGGAATTGATCTACATAATCTTGGTTATTGGCAGGGAACAAGACATTCATTGTTTCGTATACAAAAGAATTGTCTGTGAAGTAATTTTCAATAGCTAATACTTTATCATATCGGTTGTCTTTATCATTTGTAAGATTAACAGCTAAGTCTCTTACTCGCTGCGGTAATGATTCGGGAAGTTGTGTGTACTTTGTCATGAAATAAGGACTTGTTTCATGACCTTCATTCGTTTTTACAGCTTTCAAGTTTTCTATGGAAAACTCCGGGATCTCATATGTTACTTTATACGAATTTAAAGTAGTAAAAGAGTCTCCGTGCATCGTATAGATTTTTTCTGAAAATGGGTCAACGCTGTATGATACATCAGAAGAAGCCTCAACGGATACCAATCCTGCTGGATAGGTAAGGTGAGGATCACTTTTTTGCATAGTGATTGTTGCTTCGGTTGTCTCCGTTTTTGTATTTTGTTCGTACCATCTCAAGACGTCGTTTTTATTTTTAAAAGAAACCTTTTTTTGATTTTCAGAAACCTCCCAGCCTTTTCCTGTATAAAAATCTTTTGTTTCTACTCTCCAATATTGTTTGTTTTGCGTTTGTGCTGTAAAAACAATTGTATTATCCGCCTTAAAAGGACCGCCTAATTGCGAGTCATCTAAACCATATCCAATTTTAGAAACTTCTTGTTTTTTACTTGCTTCGGATGTGTTGAATTTTAAAAAATTCATTGGGTTTGGCCATTGAGGGCCGAATTTTGGAGCAAAGTATGCGATGGTTGCTGACAATACAATAAATATTGTAAGAGGTCTAAGTAATTTTGAGATTTCTTTAGCGTAATTTTGTAAGTGTTCAATCTCTTTTATTCGTTCTATTTGAAGAAGACTAAGCATAAAAAAGCCGATGACAACAGTACGAATAATAGCGTAGTTTGCATTGTATAAATGTAAGTTATGAAAAGTTGTGATATAAATAATAGTCAATACAAGAAATAACAATCCACGTTTTTTATGAATCATCCAAAAAGAGATGAAAGAACTCAAAAACCAAAATGATAGAAAAAATAAAAATGTTGGGAAAACTGGAGAAATATCTAGCAAATTCCCCTGGAAAAACAGGGAGGAATTTCGAGAAATATCAGAAAAAAATGTTGTTAGCCAAAATGGATTTATAAAAGCTTTTTTATAATACAGGGAATGAATGATGAATAAGATCGTGACGATTTTTATTGGAATCTGCCACCTTGTTTGAAAAAAAGAGAGAGTGAAGCAAATTCCTATAAATATTACAAAAATATCTAATCTACCTACGTTTGTAATACCTATAAGGGGTCTTAGCCATTCTAGTAAAAGAAGAAGTGCACATACATGCATGAAGAATCTGCTCATATCCCATTGGTATTTTGTTTGTAATGTTATCATTTGCTCACCTCAAAAAACACGTTTGTATACCGGTTTTCATAAACCGCGTTTACAAATATTTTTCGTTTTTGTAGAGTTTCTAGTATACTTAGTTCTCGATGTGAGAGTTGATTCGCTTTTTCTTTCACGACAAACACCATTAATTTTCTATTTTTTATAGCAGCACAGTCAGCCGCCTTTTGAATATCGGGAGAAAGATCGCTTGTCACGAGTATAATCGTTACGGGCTGATAAATTTTTCTTAATTCCATTTCTACACTTCGAGAGAGCGGGAATACACTGTCCGCTTGTACTTTCGCTAAATGACAAAAGATTTGTTGCAACTGAGTATCTCCATTGTCTAAAGGGAAAATAGTTCGTTCTTTTCCGACAGACACGAATGACGCTGGTGAATTTTGCTTCAAGACAGCCCTCACAATAGAGGCAGTAAACGTTACGACTGATTCGAATAGAGGGGATTGGGTTCTGTCCATGAATATCATGATATTATGGCTGCGCTGTTGTTCAAACTCTTTCGTCATAATATTGTTTGTTCGTGCAGTTGCTTTCCAATCAATCCATGAAAAGCGGTCGCCAGGTTTATATTCTCTGACACCAACAGAGACTGTAGAGTCTTTTGCTAAATTTATATTTGCTGAAAGCGCTCCTTGTTCGAAATGATTTTCCAATTGTCGATACGTTATATCAACATACTGGGGATAGACTAAAAATGTATCTGGAACTGAAAAAGTTACTTCTTTCTCCATCATACCGAATAGATCGCCAGTTTTGACACGTACGCTTGAAAAAGTGTGCTCTCCTCTAGGGATTGTGTCAATAACATATTGAAACGAAATATTTCGTTTTAATCCTGGAAAGAGTATTACCTTATTCATCTTTGTTTGTCTACAACTTGTAAATTGTGGTGGCAGTTCATCTTCTATAATTAAATAAAGTAAGGGAAAAGGAAATTTTCTTTTTATTGTAATAGTGCTTAAAAATTGTTCTCCTGCTACATATTCGTTTTGGTTTGTTATTCGTTTTACTTCAGCGTCCCGTAAAGCATAGAAGGGGAGTATTAGTGAATAAAGGCCAATAGGAATCGTACTGTAAAACAAAAACCAACTTACAAATCCTCCTTGAAGCATAGCGTACACAAATGTTAAGACTAGGCATAAAGGGATTAGCAATAACTTGGTAACGTGATATAGTGCTCGTAGTAGTCGTTTCATCAAAGTTTCATCGTCCTTTGAGTCGGCACGGTAGTTCGTGCAACGATTTTGGCGATAAATTGTTCTCCTGTTATACCTTCAAATCTTGCTTCCATTTTTAGAATGAGTCTGTGAGCTAAAACGTAAGGAGCTAAAAATTTAACATCGTCTGGAATAACATAATTTCTGCCATGGATGAATGCATAAGCCTGTGAAGCTTTCATTAAAGCAATTGAGCCGCGTGGACTTGCACCTAGCTGTATAGAACTATAAGAACGAGTCTGATTAACAAGCTTTACAATGTAATGCTTGATTGCTTTGTCCATGCTTACTTCCCGTACGCTTTGTTGTAAATAAAGTAATTCTTCTATTGTAGTAATAGCTTGTAAATGGGAGAGTGGATTTGTTTTTTCCATCCGGTTTAAAATTTCAAATTCTTCTTCTGGTGTAGGATATCCCATTTTTAGCTTCAACAAGAAACGATCGAGCTGAGCTTCTGGTAAAGGATATGTTCCCTCATATTCGACCGGATTTTGTGTAGCCATTACAAAGAAAGGTTTTGGTAACGGTCTTGTAATGCCATCTATTGTGATATTGCCTTCTTCCATACTTTCAAGTAAGGCAGATTGTGTCTTTGGAGATGTACGATTAATTTCATCAGCAAGTACAAAATTCCCCATAATTGGTCCAGGCTTGAACTCAAATTGGAGCTCTTTTGGATTGTAAATAGAAACACCTGTTACATCTGACGGCAGTAAATCAGGTGTGAATTGAATTCGCTTGTAATCGGCATCAATTGATTTAGAAAGAGCACGTACTAGCATTGTTTTCCCGACACCGGGAACATCTTCTAATAGTACATGACCTTCAGCTAAGAGAGCTGTCAAGGCTAAGATCGTTTCTTTTCGTTTTCCGACCATTAATTTTTCAATATTGTTGATTATTTTTTCTACAATGGGATGTAATGAATCAAGCTGGGGCATCGTAATCCTCCTAATTTTATTATCGTTTTCTAAATCATTTAGTTGAAAATAGAATTTAGGTTAAAGAAAAGTAGTTCTTTCATTTTATTGCAGTATGATAGTAATCTAAGAGGTAATTCGTAATGGTATTATATAAGTTCATAGTGAGAACTTATATAAATAGGAAGAAACTTATATGTAAAAAAATCATGGTGATATACTTTAGGATTTCTATGTCCTCAAAGGAAATCCTAATCTTAATTTTAAAAATATTCAGATTATTAATCCGGGTTACATCTAGTATAATTGTTGTCGTAACCAAGGGCAACACAGAAAATAATGATTTCTAGTTTTCTGTAAAATATGTCTTGAAATAAAATAGTATAGTTGAAGAAAAATAAATTCCTTACATACAATTTATAATCGTTTCCTTATAGCATTATTGAAATAATATCAAAACTCTTTTTAATATAGTTATAAAGAAAAACGTAGGAACTTCTCCTACGTTTTTTCTTTTGTAAAGTAGCTGATTCCTCCACGTACTAATTCCCTAATAATTACGATTGACCATAAACCTTCGCAACGGAACAAAGAAACCTTTATTTACGAATAATTTCTCTCAAACTTATTTTCTACTGAATTTTTGACAATCTCTTGAACTGTGCGAAATGTCACATCTGTATTTTACAACCTCTCTTATAGTAAGGGTATGTAAGAGAGACGTATTAGAGGAGTGAACATTATGAAGAAGAAACCTTCAGCACTAATGAGACGTTTAAAATATTTTTCACCAATAGATCGTTATAACGATAATCATACACAAGAAACATATGAAGATCGTGAATGGGAAAATGTGTACAGAAAGCGTTGGCAGCATGATAAAGTAATCCGTTCTACACACGGTGTGAACTGTACTGGTTCTTGTAGCTGGAACATTTATGTGAAAGATGGAATTGTAACATGGGAAGGACAAGAGCTTAACTATCCAACAACAGGTCCTGATATGCCTGATTTTGAACCACGAGGCTGTCCGCGTGGAGCGAGTTTTTCTTGGTACATTTATAGTCCACTTCGTGTGAAATATCCATATGTACGTGGTGTTCTTTGGAATATGTGGCAAGAGGAATTACAAAATCATAAATCACCACTAGATGCTTGGAAAAGCATTGTAGAAAACCCTGAAAAAGCACGTGCTTATAAGCAGGCGCGTGGTAAAGGGGGATTCATTCGCGCGAATTGGGATGAAGTATTACAACTCGTTTCTGCTTCATTACTTTATACAGTAATTAAATATGGTCCAGACCGAAATGTTGGTTTCTCACCAATTCCAGCTATGTCGATGTTAAGTCATGCAGCTGGTAGCCGTTTTATGCAACTTATGGGTGGGCCGATGCTTAGTTTCTATGATTGGTACGCTGATTTACCACCAGCTTCTCCGCAAATTTGGGGCGATCAAACGGATGTACCAGAAAGTAGTGACTGGTATAACTCTGGCTACATTATGACATGGGGTTCAAATGTACCGATGACGAGAACACCAGATGCTCACTTTTTAGCAGAGGTTCGATATAAAGGAACGAAAGTGGTTTCTGTAAGTCCTGACTTTGCCGAGTCTACAAAGTTTGCTGATGATTGGATTAGTGTGAAACAAGGTACAGACGGTGCACTTGCGATGGCAATGGGGCACGTGATCTTACAAGAATTTTACGTAGATAATCAAGTGGAATACTTCACAAAGTATGCGAAGCAATATACTGATTTTCCTTTCTTCGTCACATTGAAACAAAAAGGAGATCAATTCGTCGCTGATCGTTTCTTAAACGCATCTGATATTGGACGTGAAACAAAGTTAGGAGAATGGAAGCCTGTTCTTTGGAACGAAAATACGAATGATTTTGCAACACCTCACGGCACAATGGGGTCACGTTGGGATAACGAAAAGAAATGGAACTTGCGTTTAGAAGATGAACAAACAGGTGAAAAGATTGACCCACGTCTTTCTTTACTTGGAATGGAAGATGCTGTTGGAACGGTGCAAATTCCGTACTTCTCTGATGATGGAAATACAATATTAGAACGTACAATTCCAGTGAAAAAAATTACGACAGAAGAAGGCGAAGTGTTCGTTACAACTGTATACGATTTAACGTTAGCAAATTACGGCGTGAACCGAGGACTCGGTGGGCAAGAGCCGAAAGACTTCAATGATGATGTGCCCTTTACACCTGCATGGCAAGAGAAAATGACAGGAGTGAAACGAGAGCTTATTATTCAAATCGCTCGTGAGTTTGCACAAAATGCTGTTGATACAAATGGTCGCTCGATGATTATTGTTGGAGCTGGTATTAACCATTGGTTTAATTCTGATACGATTTATCGCGCAGTTTTAAATCTTGTTCTTCTCGTTGGGGCACAAGGTGTAAACGGCGGCGGTTGGGCACATTATGTTGGCCAAGAAAAATTAAGACCAGCAGAAGGATGGCAAACAATTGCGATGGCAAAAGATTGGCAAGGGCCACCGAAATTACAAAACGGTACATCTTTCTTCTATTTTGTAACAGATCAATGGCGCTATGAGGATACACCTGTTGGACATTTGGCATCACCAGTTGAGGGCAACTCTCGTTATCAACATCACGGTGATTACAACGTATTAGCTGCACGACTTGGCTGGTTACCTTCCTATCCAACATTCGAGAAAAATGGAATTGAATTATATAAAGAAGCTGTTGCTGCTGGTGCAACAACGCAAGAAGAAATCGGAAAATACGTTGCACAAAAATTAAAAGAAAAAGAACTGAAATTTGCGATTGAAGATCCTGATAATAAAAACAACTTCCCGCGCAACTTATTCGTATGGCGTGCAAACTTAATTTCAAGTTCTGGTAAAGGTCATGAATATTTCTTAAAACATTTATTAGGTACAACAAACGGATTAATGAATGACGATAGTGATTCGTTACGACCAGAAGAAATTAAGTGGCATGAAGAAGCACCTGAAGGGAAGTTAGATTTACTCATTAATTTAGATTTCCGCATGGCTGGAACAGCGCTTTATTCTGATATCGTCTTACCTGCTTCAACTTGGTATGAAAAGCACGATTTAAGCAGTACAGATATGCATCCATTTGTGCATCCATTTAATCCAGCAATCGGTTCACCGTGGGAAGCACGCTCTGACTGGGATATTTTCACCGCTCTTTCTAAAGCTGTGTCAGATTTAGCGAAGAAAATTGATCTTGAACCAATGAAAGAAGTTGTGGCAACACCACTTCTTCACGATACACCACAAGAATTAGCACAACCACTTGGTAAGATTAAAGATTGGAGCAAAGGCGAGTGTGAACCAATCCCAGGTAAAACGATGCCGCAAATTCATGTTGTCGAAAGGGATTATAAAACGATTTATGACAAAATGACAGCACTTGGACCGAATGCCGGAAAACAACCGATTGGTACGAAAGGGATTTCTTGGTCTGCAGAAAAAGAGTATGAGCAATTAAAGAGTCGATTGGGAGTCGTTCGAACGGATTCTATTGCGAAAGGTTGCCCAGACATAAAAGAAGCAATTAATGCTGCCGAGGCGGTATTAACACTTTCTTCTACAACAAACGGTCATATGGCTGTAAAAGCATGGGAAGCACTTGAAAAACAAACGGATTTAAAACTACGTGATTTAGCAGAAGAACGTGAAGAAGAATGCTTCACATTTGAACAAATTACAGCGCAGCCGAAAACAGTAATCACTTCTCCGGCCTTTACAGGTTCTGAAAAAGGTGGACGACGTTATTCGCCATTTACAACAAATGTTGAACGTCTTATCCCTTGGAGAACGATAACTGGTCGACAATCTTTCTACTTAGATCATGACATGATGAAAGAATTTGGTGAAACGATGGCAACATTTAAACCAATTCTGCAACATAAACCGTTCCGTAAATCTAGACCTGAAGTAGAAGGGAAAGAAATTACATTAAACTATTTAACACCGCATAATAAGTGGTCGATTCATAGTATGTATTTCGACTCATTACCGATGTTAACGCTGTTTAGAGGTGGTCCAACTGTTTGGATGAATAAAGAGGACGCTGCAGAAGCTGGCGTTGCAGATAATGATTGGATTGAGTGCTTTAACCGTAATGGTGTTGTTGTAGCGCGTGCTGTTGTAACGCACCGTATACCGAGAGGAATGGCATTTATGCACCATGCGCAAGATCGCCACATTAACGTACCTGGTACGAAATTAACAAGTAACCGCGGGGGAACGCATAATAGTCCAACTCGAATTCACGTTAAACCAACACATATGATTGGTGGATACGGTCAATTAAGTTATGGATTTAACTATTATGGTCCAACTGGGAACCAACGCGACTTAAACGTTGTAATTCGCAAACTGAAGGAGGTAGATTGGCTTGAAGATTAAAGCACAAGTCGGAATGGTAATGAACCTAGATAAATGCATCGGCTGCCATACTTGTAGTGTAACATGCAAAAACACCTGGACAAATCGTCCAGGTGCTGAATATATGTATTTCAATAATGTAGAAACGAAACCTGGAATTGGTTATCCGAAACAATGGGAAGATCAGGAGAAATACAAAGGCGGCTGGGAATTGAAAAATGGTGAAATTCAGCTGAAATCCGGTTCGAAAATGAAGCGCCTTATGAATATTTTCCACAATCCAGATCAACCAACAATTGATGATTACTTTGAACCTTGGAACTATGATTATGAAACATTAACAAATAGCCCGCAGCGTAAGCATCAACCAGTTGCTCGTCCGAAATCAGCAATTACAGGCGAATTTATCGATAAAATTGAATGGGGTCCAAACTGGGAAGATGATTTAGCAGGCGGACATATAACAGGATTACAAGATCCGAACGTAAAGAAAATGGAAGAAGAAATTAAAACGGATTTTGAAAATGTCTTTATGATGTATTTACCACGCATATGCGAACATTGTATGAATCCATCTTGCGTATCGTCTTGTCCATCTGGTGCGATGTATAAACGTGAAGAAGATGGGATTGTCCTTGTAGATCAAAATGCATGTCGTGCTTGGAGATTCTGCGTATCGTCTTGTCCATATAAAAAAGTGTATTTTAACTGGCAAACAAATAAAGCTGAAAAATGCACAATGTGTTTCCCACGTATTGAAGCTGGTATGCCAACAATTTGTTCAGAAACATGTGTAGGACGTATTCGATATATTGGGGTAATGCTATATGACGCTGACAAAGTAAAAGAAGCGGCTTCTGTTGAAAATGAAAAAGATTTATATGAATCTCAGCTTACTGTTTTTCTAGATCCAAATGATCCAGAAGTAGCGGCTGAAGCAAAAAAACAAGGGATTCCTGAAGAATGGATTAAAGCGGCACAAGAGTCACCAATCTATAAAATGATTATTGATTGGAAAATTGCTCTTCCTCTTCATCCAGAATACCGTACAATGCCAATGGTTTGGTATATCCCGCCGCTTAGCCCAATTATGAATATGGTGGAGGGGAAAGGAAGTAACTGGCAAGCAGAAGAAATTTTCCCTGCTATCGATAATATGCGTATTCCAATTCAATATTTAGCAAATTTACTCACTGCAGGAGATGAATCGCACATTCGTCTTACATTGAAAAAAATGGCTGTCATGCGCACACATATGAGAGCACTGCAAATTAATAAAGAACCAAATGAAGCTGTATTAAAAGAACTTGGTTTAACGAAAGAGGATGTAGAAGATATGTATCGTCTTCTTGCTATTGCGAAATATAAAGATCGCTTCGTTATACCAACCTCTCACCGCGAACAAGTTGCAGATTTATATAGTGAACAAGGAAGCTGTGGCCTTTCCTTCGCGGGTGGTCCAGGCTCTTGTATGACAATTTCTTAAATAAAGGGGGCAGAAAAATATGAAACAAAGTTTACAAACTGCTTTTTCATGTTCTTCATTCCTTCTCTCCTACCCTGAACTAGGGTGGAGAGAAGCTTTAAATGAATTACAAGAAGAGATTGAAGCAATTGAACAGGAAGACGTTAAAGCATCACTTACAGCATTTATAAAAAAAGCATTGGATAAAACGAACGATCAATTAATTGATTGTTACGTATATACATTCGACTTTGGCAAAAAGACAAATATGTATTTAACTTATATGAACACTGGTGAACAAAGAGAAAGAGGTATTGAATTATTAGAGTTAAAACAGCATTATAAAAAATCTGGTTTTAGCGTAACAGATAAAGAACTACCTGATTATTTACCGCTTTTGCTTGAGTTTTTTGCAAATGCAAATGAGCAAGATAGTGAACCGATTATGAATAAATACAAGGAGAATATACAGGCTTTACATGTTCAGTTAAAAGAAGCAGACAGTATGTACGAACCAATTCTTGCAGCTGTTCTCCTCGCTATTGATACATGGGGTGTACAGACAAATTAGAAAGGAGAGTTGTCAAAATGATGGATCAATTTCTATGGGTGTTGTTTCCCTATATCATTTTTGCAATCTTTATCGGTGGGCATATTTTCAGATACAACTATGATCAATTTGGATGGACATCAAAATCTAGTGAACTATTAGAGAAGAAAATGCTCCGAATCGGAAGTTTATTATTCCACTTTGGGATAATGTTCGTAATTGGCGGTCATGTTATGGGGATTTTAATTCCAGAGTCCGTATACCGTTCAATGGGTATTTCTGAGCATATGTATCATATAGTAGCAATTAGTTTCGGGCTTCCGGCAGGTGTTGCTTCTATCATTGGTTTAGTTATATTAACGTATCGCCGTGTAACAGTAAAACGTATCATTGCAACGAGTACAAAGGGAGATTATATTGCGCTTATTTTATTACTTATCGTAATGCTGGCAGGACTTTCCTCAACGTTTTTAAATATCGACTCAAAAGGGTTTGATTATCGCACAACAATCGGTCCTTGGTTCCGAAGTCTCTTTATTTTCCAACCAAAGATCGAATATATGACGGAAGTACCTGTATGGTTTAAAATTCATATTATTGCAGGTATGGGGCTTTTCGCAGTATGGCCATTTACAAGACTTGTACATGTATTTAGTGCCCCAATTAAATATTTAAGTCGCAGTTATGTAATTTACAGAAGACGTATTCCTAATGAATTGAAAAAATAATACCGCTGTAAACGGATAAGAGTTAGAAGCTAACATGAAACGAGGTCTAATGGAAGGCCTCGTCTTTTTTTATAGGAGATAACTGTGTGAATGAAACGAGGCGAACTATTAAATAGTAGCTTAATATGAAAAAAAGAGTAGCATCTAAATAAGATGCTACTCAATGCTACAAACAGAGGCAGAGCAATCTTCACAAGCAATTTCACATTTTAGGAATTGTAAATCATGAATTGTAATCTTTCCTTTATAAATAGAAATCGTGCCTTGTTTTTTTAAATCATTTAACATTCGATTTACACTTTCACGCGAAGTTGCACAGAAATTTGCAAGTTCTTGATTTGTTAATGGTAAATCGATGAGAATCCCATTTTCTTTTAACACACCATAACTATTTGTCATTCGAATGAGAGTAGAATATAGGGCACCTTTTTTGCCGTGTAATACTAAATCTCGGAATTTCGTTTGCATTCTTCTTAAATGTTCACTAATCCATTTCATAAATTCAAATACAAGAGCGGGCTTTTGGAGTAATGCTTTTTCTAAGGCTTCACGCTTTATAACTCCTACTTCAACATCTTCAAGGCATTTTGAATTTAATAAATACTTTGCATTGTCCGTGAACAATGTTAATTCGCCAATAATGTCATATTCCGAACAAATACGAAGTGTTAATTCTTGCCCGTCAGCACTTAGTTTACTAATTTGTACTTTTCCTGAGTGGATGATATAGAGTTCTGTTGCTTCCATACCTTCTTGAAAAATAAAACTTCCTTTTTTTATCTGCATTTTATATTCAACAGATGCAAGTAATTCCTTTAAATCTTGAGATAATGTCATACTGTTTGCCACAGCGATCACCTTTCTTCTTATAAGCAATACATTTCCTATTTTGAGTGTAAGTATGATGAAAATGCAAGAGCTATTTTAAAAATAAATTAAAATTTCAATGACCGCAAGGAGGGATAGTCTTAAATTTCTAAACGGATACTTGCAGTAAGGGAATATATGACTCTAAGCTTTTGGTTTAAGAAAAGATAAACAATAAAAAATTTCAATGTGTATAGAGAATAGGTCGAGATGTGAACAAAATTCGAACGGATTTGTGAAGAATTTTTGAATGGGGAAAGTAATGTGAGAAAAGTCACATTGAATATATAGCATCTTTTTTATAATGAAGGCAAATGAAAATTTGAAAGCTTACTAAGGATTTGAGTAGAAAAGAAGGGATATAGATGCACGAGAAGATGAAAGATTCTTTAGAGCGGCCACTTCAAGATTTACGTATTTCAGTTATTGACCGTTGTAATTTTAGGTGCACGTACTGTATGCCGGCGGAAGTGTTCGGACCTGATTACGCCTTTTTGCAGGAAGAATTTTTATTAACGTTCGATGAAATAGAAAGATTAGCGAGATTATTTATAAGTATGGGAGTTGAAAAAATTAGGCTTACTGGCGGTGAACCATTATTGCGTAAAGACTTACCGAAGTTAATTGCAAGGCTTGCAAAGCTAGAAGGTTTAACGGATATTGGACTCACAACAAACGGTATTCATTTAGCAAAACAAGCGAAGGCATTAAAAGAAGCGGGATTAAAACGTGTAAATATTAGTTTAGATGCGATAGAGGATCATGTCTTCCAAAAAATTAATGGACGAAATGTAAGTACAAAACCTGTATTGAAAGGAATTGAAGCAGCAAAGGCAGCTGGATTAGAAGTAAAGGTAAATATGGTCGTAAAAAAAGGGATGAATGATAGTCAAATTCTTCTTATGGCTCGTTATTTTAAAGAACAAGAAATTCAGCTTCGTTTTATCGAGTTTATGGATGTGGGCAGTACGAACGGTTGGAACTTTGAACAAGTTATTACGAAGGAACAATTAATAGAGAAAATTAATCGTGTATATCCTATTGAGCCCGTTAACCCTCGTTACTTTGGAGAGGTAGCGAAATTGTATCGATATGTAGGGAGCGATGCAGAAATTGGATTTATTACTTCTGTTTCTGAGTCATTTTGTTCTTCTTGTACGAGGGCACGTATTTCGGCAGACGGTAAGTTTTTTACGTGCTTATTCGCAACCCAAGGAACGGATTTACGAACGCTTCTTCGAGAAAATATTTCCGATGCATCACTATTAAAAATTCTACAGCATACATGGGAGCTTAGAAAAGATCGGTATTCAGATGAACGAACGGCAGAAAGTACAAAAAAACGTCCAAAAGTTGAAATGTCTTACATTGGTGGATAACGAAAGGAGGATTCCATATGCAGGAGCGTTATTCAAGGCAAGTATTATTTTCTGGAATTGGTGAAATGGGACAAAGAAAAATAAGAGAAAAACATGTGCTCCTAATTGGTGCGGGTGCGCTAGGAGCTGCAAATGCGGAAGCGCTCGTTAGGATGGGAATTGGGAAATTGACAATTGCTGACCGCGATTACGTCGAATGGAGTAATTTACAGCGGCAGCAGTTATATACAGAAGAAGATGCGCAGCAGTGCAAACCAAAAGCAATTGCATCGGCAGAACATTTAAGAAAGATTAATTCTGAAGTAGAAATTGTGCCTGTTGTAACGGATGTTACAATGCAAGAAATGGAAGAGTTAACAAAAGAAGTGGATCTCATATTAGATGCGACTGATAATTTTGATACGCGACTACTTATAAATGATATTTCACAAAAAGAAAATATACCTTGGATATACGGTGGATGCATTGGAAGTTACGGTGTAACGTATACAATTCTTCCAGGGGAAACACCGTGTTTTCGCTGCTTAATGGATCATCCTATGAGCGGTGCAACATGTGATACAGCAGGAATCATTCAGCCAGCTGTACAAATGGTCGTTGCTCACCAAGTGACAGAAGCGATGAAAATATTGGTGGATGATTTTCAGGCGCTGCGAGGGACAATGTTATCATTTGATATTTGGAACAATCAATATCTCTCATTAAAAGTAAATAGGCAGAAAAAAAGTACATGTCCATCTTGTGGAAATGTACGCACGTACCCAAGTTTAACATTTGAATCACAGATGAAAACTGAAGTGTTATGCGGGCGGAATACCGTTCAAATCCGTCCAGGAATAGAGAAAACTCTTAATTTAGAAGAAATTCAAAAGCGCTTACAAAAAAGTGTGAATGTCCAAAAAACTCCGTATTTACTATCGTTTCTAATTGATGAATATCGTTGTGTTTTATTTACAGACGGTAGGGCATTTATTCATGGGACAAATGATATGAAAATAGCAAAACGATTATACGCAAAATATATAGGATGAACAGAAAGAAAGTTTCTCCTTATCAAAATGAGGTGAAAAAAGAATGATAGAAAAACGTATACCAATTCCAGTGGCAGAAGCAGTCGCACGTGTAATGGAGTACGCTCATCGAGGTGAAACTGAAAAGGTTTCACTTATAGAAAGCTATGGAAGAATTCTTGGAGAAGATGTTGTTGCGGATCATGATATCCCGCATTTTGATCGCTCTCCATACGACGGGTTTGCGATTCGAGCGGAAGATACAAAAGAAGCAAGTAGCAGTAATCCGATTCAGTTCGAAGTTATTGGTGAAATTGGGGCTGGTTTTGTTTTTACAAAAGAGGTGAAAGCATTTCAAGCTGTACGTATTATGACAGGAGCCGCAATTCCAGTGGGCTGTGATGCCGTTGTTATGTTAGAGCTAACGGAAGGGTTTGAAGAAAACGAAAAAACATATATGAAGTTAAAACGCCCTTTCGCCTCTGGTGATAACATTTCTTTTAAAGGAGAAGATGTAAAACAAAACGCCCTACTTGTGAAAAAAGGGACTGCTATTAATCCTGGAGTAGCAGCGCTTCTTGCTACATTTGGTTATAGTTCAGTAAATGTTGTAAGACAGCCGGTTATTGGGATCGTAACAACAGGAAGTGAACTTTTGGAAGTACATGAGCAACTGAAACAAGGGAAGATTCGAAATAGTAACTCCTATATGATAGCCGCTCAAGCTGAACGAGCAGGTGGAATTGTACGGTATTATGGACAATTCGTTGACGATTTAGAGACGTGTTATAACACTGTAAAAAAGGCGATGAAAGAAGTTGATATTTTAATTACAACTGGTGGTGTTTCAGTAGGAGACTATGATTATTTACCTGCTATTTATGAGAGATTACAAGCTAATGTACTTTTCAATAAAATAGCGATGCGACCAGGAAGTGTGACAACTGTAGCTGAGCTAGAAGGAAAACTATTATTTGGTCTATCTGGTAATCCTTCTGCTTGTTATGTCGGATGTGAATTATACGTTCGACCAGTCATTCAAACATATTTGCATAGGAAAGATCCGCATGTATATCGTGCAGAAGCAATTTTACAAAAAGACTTTCCGAAAGCAAACCCATTTACTCGTTTTGTAAGAGGAAAAGTGGAAATTGTAGATGGTCAATTGCAAGTTATACCAGTTGGTTTAGATAAATCTAGTGCAATTTCTTCACTTGCAGATGCGAATGCATTTATCGTTTTACCGGGTGGAACAAGAGGATTTGAAGCAGGAATAACTGTTTCTGTACTGTTATTAGAATCGAACTTAGGAAGCGAGTGGCCATGGGAAGAACCACTTCGATCATACAAATAGTAGAAAAATAGATTGATGGATTTTCCACAGATTAGGATCCCATTTAATGATCTGTGTAAAAAATGTTTTAGACAAAGATAAGAGGTGCAAGATGACACATACGTATTATGAAGTAATTGATACACCTATTTCGATTGAAGATGTTACAAGTAAAGTAATTCGGCGTGAGTGTGGTGCTGTTACTACTTTTATTGGTACTGTCAGAGAATTTACGAAAGGACGTCGTACGCTATATTTAGAGTATGTGGCTTATAAGAATATGGCGGAAAAACAGCTCGAGAAAATTGGTATCGAAGTAGAAGAGAAGTGGCCTGGGACATATGTGGCAATTACACATCGCATTGGTACATTGCAAATTTCTGATCTTGCCGTTGTTGTCGCCGTTTCTACACCACATCGGAAAGCAGCTTATGAGGCGAATGAATATATTATGGAACGTATTAAACAAATTGTTCCGATTTGGAAAAAGGAGTTTTGGGAAGATGGTGAGTCATGGATAGGTGATCAGTTAGAGAAAGTAGCATATGTAAATGGTGAGCCTGAAAAGGAGATGAGAAGATGATTGACGTACTATTATTTGCAAATTTGCAAGAAGAAGCAAGTAAGTCAACGTTGCAAATAGATTGTGAAAATATTACGGTTGCTGAGGTAAAAGATATTCTTATAAAGAAATACAACGTAGCAATTTCAAACGAAATTATGGTCGCTATAAATGAAGAATATGCAAATGAAGACGACATCATTCAAACTGGTGATGTTGTAGCAATGATTCCGCCAGTAAGTGGTGGTTGATTCTTTTCAGTCTAATCATGTTAGTACGTGATTAGACTGGAGGGAATTAATATAACTATGCATACATAGGAGGGAACAGGATGAAAAGTCCTAATTTTCAATTAAGCTTACAAACTTTTAATCTAGTTATCGGTTTTATGGTATGGGTCATTTTATCATCATTAATGCCTTATATTAAAGCGGATATTCCATTAACTGCGGGACAAATTTCTATGGTCACAGCAGTACCCGTTATTTTAGGTTCTATTCTTCGCATTCCAATTGGTTATTGGACAAATCGTTATGGAGCAAGAAAATTATTCTTTATTAGTTTTATTCTCTTATTATTCCCTGTCTTTTATATTAGTGTTGCCAATTCTATGATGGATTTAATTATTGGTGGCTTATTTGTAGGAATCGGTGGAGCTGTTTTCTCGGTAGGGGTAACTTCTTTACCAAAATACTTTCCGAAAGAGAGTCACGGTTTTGTAAATGGTATTTACGGTGTCGGTAACGCAGGAACAGCAATTACTTCTTTCTTAGCACCTGTTATTGCAACTTCAGTTGGCTGGAGAACAACTGTACAGTGTTATTTAGTTTTACTTGCAGCATTTGCACTTATGAACTTTTTATTAGGCGATCGTAAGGAGAAAAAGGTGAATACACCATTAATAGAACAAATAAAAGGTGTATATAAAAATGAAAAACTTTGGTTTTTATGTATCTTTTACTTTTTAACATTCGGATCATTTGTAGCATTCACAGTATATTTACCAAACTTTTTAGTATCTCACTTCGGATTAGAGAAAGTAGATGCAGGTATGCGGACAGCAGGATTCATCGTATTAGCAACAATGATGCGTCCAGTTGGTGGTTGGCTCGGTGACAAGTTTAATCCATTTAAAATATTAATCTTTGTATTTATTGGTTTAACACTATCGGGTATTATTTTATCATTTATGCCTAGCATGCATGTGTATACATTTGGTTGCTTACTAGTTGCATTTTGTGCAGGTATTGGAAATGGTACAATCTTTAAACTCGTTCCAATGTATTTCTCTGAGCAAGCAGGGATTGTAAATGGGGTTGTGTCAGCTTTAGGTGGATTAGGAGGGTTCTTCCCGCCATTAATTTTAACATTGCTATTCCAACTAACAGGTCATTATGCAATTGGATTTATGGCATTGTCAGAAGTAGCACTTGCTTGTTTAATCATTACAGTGTGGATGTATAGCCAAGAGAAGCTGTTAGTGATGTTAAAGAATAATTAATAAGAAAAAAAGGATGTCTAGTAGAGGCATCCTTTTTTTTACTTGAACAAAAGAGAATGAATTGTTTTATTAATAACAAGGCTCTTTTCGTAAATAATGTTGCTTTATTGCATAAGAATTTTATCCTTATTGATTTTATGAGATTTTTACGCATAATTGTAACTAAGGGAGATGATTCCAAGTTGAGTAAACCGAATATCAGCACAACAGTTTCAGGAGATTTAATTGTTACCCATCTAATTGGCAAGATAAAAACAGATGATGTTTATGAATGGTTTAATGGCTTTGAGCAGGTTTGTCAGCAATTCATTTCCGAGGGTCGGAAATACAAATTGTTGGTGAATAGAAAAGGATACACGCCAAATCATTTTTCTGTTCAAAAAGCATGGAAAGATAAGTTCTTCAATGAAACCATTTTGAATCACAGTAAGGCAATTGCGTTTCTCCTTGAAGAAGGGGAGATAATGAATTATTTACAACAATCCAATACAAAAGAATCTGTAAAATTTTTTGATGATTATGAACAAGCGCTAATTTGGTTGAATGAATATCCAATATAAAACCTTTATTGAACCAGTTGCTCTCAATAAACTGTTTTTTTTATGCCGTAATGTTGCAGTTGTCATAAAATTCACTTGCTTACAAGTTTCCAACACCATTATTTTTCTTCGCAGATTCTTGTCCAATTGCTTGTGCGATTCTAAAAAACGAAACCAAAACAAAAAGAACAAACGCCTCTAAAAAACGTTTGTCCAAAGTTAATTACTATTTTAGCTAAGAAATAGATTACAATTTGTGAGTACGAGAAAGTCTTTTTATAAGATTAGGAAGGACAGAAGTTAATTCTTGTTTCATACGCTTTGTAAACGATGGATCTTTACCTGAAGTTGAAATGCTGACAATATATTCATCATTTCGTATGACGCCAGGTGTGTGAAATGATGATGCTGTACCATCACTTACAACGTTAACCCATTGGAAATCATGGGCGGCCTGTTTGACCATCAAATTTACAGTATGTTGATTTGTTGTCGCATAAATAAGATGGGCACCTTTAATGTCATCATTAGTAAAAG
Organism: Bacillus cereus group sp. MYBK30-2; assembly: GCF_051915945.1. Lineage (NCBI taxonomy): Bacteria > Bacillati > Bacillota > Bacilli > Caryophanales > Bacillaceae > Bacillus > Bacillus cereus group sp. MYBK30-2. The sequence goes on along the minus strand of NZ_JBQAFR010000001.1, from coordinate 928,060 downwards.
TTTTTTGCTTCCATGTAATATAAGGAAGCTCCTTCATTTCCTCACAAATCTCTGGGCTAACAACTGTGACAAAAGCACCTGTATCTTTTAATCCAGCCGCTTTTCGATATGCAATTTTACCACCACCAATTATAACAACTACTTTTTGATCTAGATTAAACATAAGAGGGTACATGCTATACATACACACATTCCTCCATTCGTTCTAATAATGCTAACTTCATATATGTATCAAACTGAAGACAATTACAAGTTGTAACGTGATCATATTTTTTTGTGTGCAATTTAATTTTTTGAAGCAATAATCCGGTAAAGAGTAGGTATGGCATGACATATACATTGGAAGCAGCTGATGTTATATTTTTAAGTTCAACAGTAAAAGAGGGAGTTCCTTTTGTTAAAAAGGAACAAGATACTGGCATACCAAGTTTTCTTTCGACAGCTGCTCCAATTTGTTGTAACTCATATATGGGCTGAGGATCACTACTACCTCGTCCCACGAGCAGAACGCTACTACCTTGCATTGGCATAGTTTCACGTATGCGTTTTACTACAAGTTCAACCATACGTGGATGCGTACTAAAAGGTGGTGCAACTGAAAATGTTATATGTGGATATTTCTTTTGTATTTGCTCTATCTCAAAAGGAATATCACGTTTATAATGAGCAGCTGCAAATAATAAAACAGGTACAATCATTATTTCAGTTGCTCCCTCTATTACCGCTTCTGTAACTGCATCTTGAATGGTAGGAGTTGTGAGTTCAAGAAAAGCTATTTTTTGAATCCTTTCGTTACGTTCTTTCATAACAGATTGAATAAAGTGAATGAATTGTTCGTTACCTTTTTGTAATCGGCTACCGTGTCCAACATATACAATTCCTTTCATTGTGCCACCATATCCTTCTTCGTAATAATGTCTTGTAATTGATGATCTACATTATGAAACCCGACTTTATTCGCATAGTGTAAAGTAGGAACGTCTGTATACGAGAATGGAAGAGTAAGAACATGCATAAAACCAAGGCGTTTAACTTCTGCTAGAAACGTATCAATTGAAGCACGCCCTTCAAATACAATGCTATCCCATGAGAATTCAGAAAGCATACGTGAATGAATTTCATCGAAGCGATTATCAATTGTATACTCATGAGTCATCATATAAGACCCAGCACCAATTTTTTCTTGAATAAAAGCAATTCGGTTAATGTTTCGGCCTAAATAAATAGTAGAAAGAGAAGAAAACTGTGCAGGTTTACTTAACAATCCATATTGCGTAAGCTTTTCTTGAACGGAAAGGTTCATATATTGAAGTTCCGCGTGTAAGGAACGAATATCTTTATGATGTTTACTGCATGATCGCATCAAGATTTCTATACTTTCAGCAGAACAAAATACAAGGCGATCAACGCTAAAAATCTCATTGATTTGTTCAGAGGTTAATGTGTATTCTTTCTTTTTGAAAGTTGGAATTTGATATATTTCTGCACCGCATTCTTGTAACATTTGTTTTATTGAACTTTCTTTATTTGTAGCAGCTGAAAATAATACTTTTTTACCGTGCAATGGTTTACGTTCTTTCCAAGCGATTTGATTACGTAAGGAAACGACATCACCAACAATCGTCATTGAAGGATTAGAAATATTTTCGTTTTTGACCACATGAACAATGGTTGAAAGTGTCCCTGTGACAACGCGTTGTTTGCCAGTTGTACCCCATTCAATGACTGCTACTGGCGTATCTTCTTTTTTTCCTGCTTGTAGTAAGTTTTCACAAATGGTAGGTAAGTTTTTTATACCCATGTAGTAGGCGATTGTGTCGCTATTGTGGGATGAATTATATTTTCCATGATCGGTTAAAGGACCTTTTGCATGTCCAGTTAGTAAAGTAACGCTATTACTGTAGTTACGGTGGGTGAGGGGGATACCTGCATAACTACTAGCGGCGATGCTAGATGTAATACCTGGTACAATTTCATATGGAATGTTCGCTGCTGCTAAAGTTTCTGCTTCTTCACCAACACGACCAAAAATAGAGGGATCTCCGCCTTTTAAGCGTACAACGGTTTTTCCTTCTTTCGCAAATTGAAGGAGGTGGGCGTTAATCATTTCTTGTCGCATAATATGATTCTTTGGCATTTTTCCGCAATAAATAAGTTCACATGTTTCTTTTGTATAACTAAGAAAGGTAGGATTTAATAAGCGGTCATATAAGACGATATCTGCACGCTTTAAGCAATCTATCGCTTTTTTTGTAATAAGCCCTTCCTCACCTGGTCCTGCACCAACTAAATATACATATCCGTTCATATTCGCACCTCGTCTATTTTTATTTAATAAGGAAGCCAGGGGAGGCTTCCTTTTGTAAATTACATGTATATATAAATATCTCCGTCAATAACTTCTACATCATACGTTTGAATACAACCGTCATCAGGTTTTTGAACTTCACCTGTTATTAATGAAATTTTCCAATCATGTAGTGGACAAAAGACGAATTCACCGGAGACAATTCCTTCTGCTAATGGTCCATTTTTATGAGGGCAACGATTTTCTACAGCTCGAATATCACCATTTGAAAGGCGGAATAGGGCGATAGACATATCCTTGATTTGAACCTCTTTACCGATTTGAATTGGAAGGTCTTCTGCACGCATAACTTTTATTTTTTCTTTCGTTTGTACCATATGGATCACGGCTCCTTATTTTACATTCTCTACTTCATACATCGCTTTTAATGACTGCGTTTCTAGTGCTTGTCCCCATGCTTCTTTATATGTGTTACGAGCTGTTTGGAAACGCTCATTTAGCATAGTGACCATACTTGTATCTTGTAGTATTTCTTTTATGTGATCGAAGCCTAATCGTTCTGTCCAATAGGCAGTACGCTCCCCGTAAATACCAGTTTCACGATAATATTGTACGTAAGCTGTAGCGATGCGAAGGACATCGTCTTCAGTAGGTACAATCATTACAAAATCAGCTTCACGTACTTCTGTACCACCATTTCCACCGATATAAAGTTGGAATCCATTTTCAACACAAACAACGCCAAAATCTTTCGTAAGTACTTCAGCACAGTTACGTGGACAACCCGTTACACCCATTTTCATTTTATGAGGTGTATCTACCATTTCTAATGATTGTTCAAGGAGCATACCAAGCCCTAATGAATCTTTCGTACCGAAACGACAGAAGCGAGAACCAACACATGATTTTACATTACGAAGGGATTTTGAATACGCATATCCAGAAGTCATATTTAAATCAGCCCATACGTTAGGTAAATCTTGTTTCTTAACACCATATAAGCCGATTCGACTTGCACCTGTAATTTTCACAAGAGGAACATCATATTTTTTCGCAACTTCAGCAATTTTCATTAAATCATCTGCTGTTGTAACGCCTCCGTACATACGTGGAATAACAGAAAATGTACCATCATGCTGGATGTTACCATTCATTCTTTCATTAACGAAACGGGATGATTTATCATCTGCATATTCTTCCGGAATTGCCATACGTAAATAGTAGTTTAATGCAGGACGACATTTCGAACATCCGTCTTCATGTACAAAACCAAGTACATTTCGTACTTCTTTTGGTGATTTTAAACCTTTTTCATAAATGGCCGCTACGACTTCATCACGTGATAACGTTGTACATCCACACATACCAATAGATTGTGCAGAGGCATCAAAAGCATCTCCAAGTGTATGAGATAAAATTTGTTCAACAAGTGGACGACATTTACCACAAGACCCCGCGGCTTTCGTGCATCCTTTAACTTCTTCAAAAGTTGTTAACTCTTGTTCTAAAATGGCATGAACAATTGCTCCTTTAGTAACACCATTACATCCGCAAACAGTGTCATCCGCACTCATAGTAGCAACGTTAAGTTCACTTTCCTCACCAGCCTTGTGAAGAAGGGAAGCGGCTGTATATTCTTGTATGTCTTCTTCTTTCTTTAACATGCTAAAGAGGCGTGTACCATCAGCAGTATCACCATATAAAACAATACCGACGACTTTATTGTCACGAATTAATACCTTTTTATAGGAACGTTTACATTCATCAAATATTGAAATCGCTTTTGTTTGATCATCTTCATAAATTTGACCAGCAGAGAATAAATCACAACCTGCAACTTTCAATTGTGTACCAACGATACTGCCCGCATATCCAGCAGTTTGTAAATGTGTTATATGTTTTGCTAATATTGCACCTTGTTCATAAAGAGGAGCAACAAGTCCATATGCAATACCGTCATGTTCTGCACATTCTCCAACTGCATAAATGGACTCATCATTTGTTTGCATATAGTCGTTGACTACAATGCCGCGATTTACAATTAAATCAGCATCTTTTGCTATTTGAGTATTCGGACGTATTCCGACAGCCATTACGATTAAATCGCAATTTACAATTTCACCATCTTCAAATTGAATGCCCTCGACATGATCTGTTCCAAGAATCTTTACAGTTTTCTTTTCCATTAGAAACTCCATGCCTTGTGCTTCTAAATCTTCACGTAGTAGGGAAGCTGCTTTAGCATCTAACTGTTGCTCCATTAAGCTCGGCATTAAATGAACAACATGTACATCCATCCCTAAGTCAATGAGTCCTCTTGCGGCTTCTAAACCAAGTAATCCACCGCCAATGACAACTGCTTTTTTATAGTCTTTAGCACTGTTTATCATAAATTGTGTATCTTCAATTGTTCGAAATCCTGTCACACCAGGAAGGGCGGAACCTTCAACAGGTAATATAAAAGCACTAGATCCTGTTGCGATAATGAGTTTGTCGTATGTAAGAGTACGATTTTTTTCTGTAACAATGACTTTTTCTTCTCGGTCAATACTTTGAACTCTTTCGTTTGTATATAAAGTTATTTCATTTTCTTTATACCAACTATATTCATTCATAATAATGTCATGCATATTTGTTTTGCCTTGAAGAACATGAGAGAGCATAATACGATTGTAGTTTGGATGCGGTTCATCTCCAAAAATAGTAATATCATATAAACTACTATCATGTTTTAAAATTTCTTCCATACAGCGTATTCCAGCCATACCATTTCCGACCATAACCAAACGTTTTTTCATATTCATTTCCCCTTTTATGTGAAATGTTGAACAAATAATTATATTTCCATTATAGAAAATCAAAATATAGGGAGATGTGATATTTATCACATTTTTATAATGATTCACAAATTGTTAAAATTCGGATTTATATGAAGGAAGAAAAGAAAAGGATATTTGGTTATGTGGACAGATAGCCAGATTGAATTGGAAGTATAAAGGGGAGATGGATGCTTAATAGTCTATGGGGGACCACTGATTAGAAGTTTTATTTTATGAGAGAATACGTTTTTTAGTGGCATTAAAGAAGAGAGAAAGGAGGAATAATCAATTGGGAATGAAGAATCCTCCGTTGAGAAAGTTTCATTTTTTAAAGGATTTCTGCTTCTAAAGCATTAGGGTCAATTATGTAACAGCCATTTTCATCGAGAACAATTAATTTTCTTCGTTTTAATTGACTTATTGTACGACTAACTGTTTCTCTTGAGGATCCAATCATATTGGCGAGCTCTCGATTTGTAAATTGTGTTTTTAATGTATAAGTATCATTTATCTGTGTACCATTTGATTTACATAAACGAAGTAATAACATAATAATTTGTTCATACGTATCATGAAGAATTTGTTCTTCTAATCTGTTTTGAAGATCTACAATTTTTTCTCCCAAAACTTTAAATAATTTAATACATAATTCAGGATGCTGAATCAAAATTTTCTCAAAATCGGCGATTGGAGTAACGATTAATTGTGCAGTATCAATTATTTCGGCATGAGCTGGAAAGACACCTTGCCTAAAGAACCCAGCGTGTGGAAACATTTCGCCAGCTTGAAGTACAGCAACAATTTGCTCTTTTCCAGTTGCATCAGTCTTTTGAATTTTTACTTTCCCTGAGTGGATAAAGAAAACACGGTCAAGTGGCTCACCTTGCATAAATACAAATGACTTAGATTTATATGTTCGTAAACTTGAAATATCTATAATAGGCTGTAGTTCTTCTTCTGAAAGTTCTTTAAAGAGGAAGACCTCTCGTAAATGTTTTTTAATCATTTCTTCATTCATAAATACAACTCCTTAATGCTAACTGATATATTCCTTCGATAAATTAAATTATATCAAGCTGTTCAGTGAAATGGTGGGGGGAAGTGTGAATGTTTTTTACACAATGAAAAAGCAGGACATGAGCATTTATACTCATGTCCTGCGCTTTATTTATGCTTTCGTAATTGCACGCGGAAATAAAATGTTATTTTCTAAATGAATATGTTCAAATAAATCAGATTCAAGAGCTTCAAGGCGTTGGTAAACAAGTCGATAAGTGCCGCAAGCTCCTTCTGGAGGAGTAAAGTCATTTGTCACTTTACGAAGTTCTTTAATAATATTGCCAGCATGGTTATGTTCATTTTCCAATTCATCTACTACTTTACGTAACTTTGCATAGTTTTCATCAGTTGGATTTTGTTCGAATTCTAAAATTAATGGGAAATCTTCCGTTTCTTCTTTAATTAAATGCTGTTCTAATTCAATCTTTAGTTCATGAAATAGCTTATGAATTTGAGCTAAATGAGGCTGGCCTGCCCCATGAACGCGTAATACTTTAGTCACATATGGACTTAACTGTGGCAACTCTTCATTTAAATAGCGATGATGCTTATTTATAACGTGGTCAATCAATTCGCGATAAGAAGCAGTTTTCCAATCAATTTCAGATTCGTTTAATAGTTTCGTTTTATGATAAAGCGTATTTAATTCCGTGATTACCTCTGTTGCCGATAAATTTCTTTCATTAATTGCATCAATAAGTGGTCTGTTACCACCACAACAAAAATCTATTCTATATGATTTAAAAAGATCACTAGCTTTCGGAAATTGTGTAACAATCTCCCCAACAATAGAAGTTTCAGTAAATGTATGTTCCATATGAATGCCTCCATAAAGTTTAAATGTAATATCTAAATCAAGCATAGTGATAAATTAAAATTAATGTGGTGATTTAAATCACTTATTATGTGTCATTTTTGAGAATGATAAATTGATTTTTATTTAAGCAAGAGGAAGAGTAATTAGTCGCAATACTTTACGATAATAAAAAAAGAAGCTTCTACTAAGCTTCTTTTTTTATTACTATTATTCGCATGCAACTCCATCACCGTCTTTATCTAGTTTACGACTATATCCTGGTTGATCTTTATATAAAGGAGCTTTCCCGGCAGCTCTAACTGCGGCACAATTTGCGTAGGATACATTACTAGTATTTCCTGTAGCTGGTTGTGCTTGAACTTGCTGTGCTTTTTGCTGCTCTTCTTGTTGTTTACGAGCTTGTTCATCAGCCTGGCGTTTTTGTTCCTCTTGTTGTTTACGAGCCTGTTCATCAGCCTGGCGTTTTTGTTCCTCTTGCTGTTTGCGAGCTTGCTCATCAGCCTGACGTTGTTGCTCTTCTTGTTGTTTACGAGCTTGTTCATCAGCTAGACGTTTTTGTTCCTCTTGTTGTTTACGAGCTTGCTCATCAGCCTGACGTTTTTGTTCCTCTTGTTGTTTACGAGCTTGCTCATCGGCTTGGCGTTTTTCATCCTCTTGCTTACGAGCTTGTTCTTCTGCTTGACGTTTCTCATCTTCTTGCTTCTGAGTTTTTTCGTCCGCTTCTTTCTTTGCGGCTTCCTTTTTCTTTTCGCTATCTTTTTGCTCTTCGTTGTTAGATGCAACTTCTTTACTAGTTGCTGTCGTTTTTTCAGAAGAAGGAGCTGAAATACTTGTTAGCGCACCAAAAATGACAAACAAAATAGCTGTAATAATAAATTGTCTTTTTGCTACACCCGTTTTCTTAATTACAGATAAGATTGCTAGAACAAGGAAAAAAATAAATAAGACAAAACTTAAAATAGAAAAGAATTCAACAATTGGGTGATTAGAAGTCTCAGCACCGGTTATTATTAAGACGATTGAAATCATGAAAATAATAACGGTAGGACGACCATACTGGATTGCTTTTCCATTTTTCTTAAAGAATGAAATAATACATAAGATTAAAAGAATAATAGCAATAAAAAATAAAGCTGCACCAATATTACTCAAAACTGCCATTTTAATACCTCCATTTGTAAGATTTTCTCTATTGATTATATAGGAATTTATTGAATAGTACATGTTTTTATATAAATTTTGAAAATTAATAAATTTAATAGATAAATAAACATTTATTTTATATATAAGGAAAAATAGATATACTTCCTATTACTTTTTGAAAGAGATTTCATAAATTATAGTATATCGATTGAAAGGAGGAGATTTGAATGGAATTTCAATTGTTAGTGAATTGTATATTACAAGAAGGTAATGCTTACTTTTTAGTAACGAAGGTAGATGATGTAATTACGTTGAAAGTACCAATTACAGCGGGAGTAGCAGGTTTATTTTTAGCTTTAGGTGTACCAAGATGTTCTTAATTTAAATTTTTATAGTAAAAGGATGAGGGACAAGCCTTATCCTTTTACTATTACATAACGTTATTATGTAAACTAAAAAGTTAATACTAATTTTTTATACTATTTTTTCAATAGCACGTTTAAAACAGACATGCATATACTATAATGCTTCATTAGTCTTTTATGATGAAGCATAGTTTTAAAAATTATATCAAAAATAGAGGGGATACTCTTTATATTTATGAAAATAAATGAGGCGCTAGTATACATGAAAAGACGAACGTATGACATTCCAGTCGCATTGCGAAGAGAATGGTTTTTAATAGAGTTAGCGCACTTAACAAAAAAATATGGAATTGAAATTGCAACTAGTAATATAGAAGATGCACCATTTTTAAGAGATCAAGTTAGAGAATTGAAAATCGGAGCTGGTTTACAATACGATAAATATGATGATGAGTACATCATCGAGTTTTAAACAAAGAAGCTGCGTATAAAAGGTTATTAAAGAGACCTTTTATACGCAGCTTTTTTGTAAAGAGAAAGCTTTGTTGAGAAATATTTAATACCCTTATTGCAAAAAGGAATGGATGATTATTTAGAGAATAACGTTGGATAAGAAAGGAATGTCGTTATTAATTTCTTATTCAAATGTATCACAAAAATATTTGATTAAATAGTTTTTTAACAATAGGTATTCACTGAAATGATAACGCTTTCTTTCGGGACGGAAAAAGGGGGATTTTAATGGGGATTATGAAAAGATGTATCGTATTACTTATTGTACTTTTTATTATGAGTCCGATGGTTATTAGTACAAATATACAGGCGGAGGTTGTAAAAGAGCTTAAGACCGGATTTCCAGATAAAGAAGTATATACTCCTGGAGAATGGTTTTTAGGTAAGAAGCCAGCTAATTATGATGAGAATAAACCACCAATTCTCTTTGTGCAAGGAAGAAATGGTAATGCGGATAGTTGGTATGGAAAAACAGTGTATCACGATATAAATGATATGTACGATTATGCAGTGAAAGCGGGCTATCAAACTGTATTTATTCAATTGTATGATGCTGCAGGGAAAGGGTCAGCGAGTCAGTGGGACAATGGAAAATTGTTAGCGCAAAAACTTGAAGAGATTTATAATCATTTTGGTAAAAAAGTAAATATTGTAGCTCATAGTAAAGGTGGTATCGATACACAAGCTGCTTTAGTTGGATACGGAGCGAATCGATTTGTTGGAAATGTTATTACACTTGCCACTCCGCATTATGGATCAAATTTAGCGGATTTATCATATAGTTGGTGGGCAGGATGGCTTGCTTCTATATTAGGTCAAAAAGATGATGGTACGTACTCATTACAAATAGGTGAAATGGCAAAATTCCGATCTACAATAGATAATAATCCTGCAGTTAAGTTGAACCGCTACTTTACGGCTACTGGGACAAGTTGGGGACCTGTATTTTCAGCATTATCTATGGGCGGACTGTATTTAGCATCATACGGTTCTAATGATGGATTAGTGAACGAATGGAGTGCTAAGTTGCCGTATGGAACACATTTATTTACAGATTCAAGATTTGATCATGACAATATACGGAAAGGTTCGGCTGTTTTCGCAAGAATTGAACCATATTTACGTACAGCAAATGTAGCAGTACCAGCTTTATTAGCTCCGAGTTATAGTTCAGATGAAAAGGTAGAACAATTAAACACAACTTCTAATCAAAATATTTTAGGAGGAGAATTACAACAAAATCAGTGGATAGGGCAAACTGTTGTGGTAGATAAAAAGGCAGAAGGAACAGTCTCAGTTTTAACTGCCTCTTCAGATGTAGAAACACAACTTATATCTCCAAAAGGAAAAGTTTATACAAATAAAGATAGTGCTTTAGCAATTGGTGAAGGTGAATCTTTCTTTAAAGGAGCGACTATAAGAACATTTAAATTTGATAAAATGGACGTAGGAGAATGGCAAGTTAAAATGATGGCGAAGCAGCCGAAAGATGCATATTTAATTGTAACTGATTACAAAAAAGAAGCTCCGTTCGTCCTTCAAATGCCGGCAAAAGTCAAATTGGATAAAACAGATTATAAACTAAAAAAATCACCTACAGCCCCGGAAATGAAAGGTGACCTTTTAGTAACAGTAAGAGTAATTAATAAAGAAGGGGAGCTAGTATCTGAATCAAATGAATCGCAAAATATAAATACTAATACGTTTACAGGCGCTTTGAAAAACGTAAAGCAGCCAGGCGTATATAACATTACGATTGATATAAAAGGGATGAATAAGGAAGGACAACCTTATAATCGTACGATTGTTAAGTCTGTTTATGTGGAGAAGTAAGAGAAATAAACATATAGAATTAAATAAAGTGAAACTTTAATCAATAAGATATATTAGTGTGAACCAGGAGATAATGAATAAAGCGGGGACTAAGTTTGAAATTTAGTCCTCGCTTTTTATTTATGTAGTTGGGCAGGAAGAAGACAAAAAGTATCGAATGAATGTAATTATACAGTACTGTTTGCTTTTGGTAGGAATAAAGATACGTTAACTATTTTTCAAACTGTAACGAAAAGCTAATAAATAATAGAGGGAGCAACTTACATGGAAAATATATTAAAGGTATCCTCAAAATCAAGTCCAAATTCAGTTGCAGGTGCAATTGCGGGTGTACTAAGAGCAAGTGGCAATGTAGAAATCCAAGTGATTGGAGCTGGTTCTTTAAATCAAGCGATTAAAGCAATTGCGATTGCAAGAGGTTTTGTAGCTCCAAGTGGCATTGACTTGGTTCTTGTTCCAGCATTTCAAGAGGTTTCTATCAATAATCAAGAAAGAACAGCAATCAAATTAATTGTAGGTCCTAGAAAAAAGAGGTCCTAATAGAAGGCACTAGTATAAGGGGATTTGAAAAGTTTGATAGAATGAAGTGATCCAAAAAAGTTAGACACGTTATTTCATTCGGAAGTTCCTTGGGCATGGACCCGGTATTGTACCGGGCTTATGTCTTTTAAATGTGTTTCAGCTAGCCCCGAACATAGCACCAATAATGGAAAAGAAGGGGTGGGAAATACTTACAAGTATAAAAGTAACAATAGCAAAGTTCCTTCCTATACCTTTTGGAGCAAAAATAATTAAAATCAGTGATACAAATATTAAATAAATTAAATTACTATCAGATATTTATACGTTAATTATTTATTGGGAATATAGTCTCGCCAGGTTTGGAAAATTTATATAATTTTCTTGCGAATTTTAACATTCCTTCTTCGCTTGCTGTTAAAGTCTTAATATCTTTCTCAAGGGATTTTCCAACCTTTTCTAGAGCATATAATCTTTGTTTTTCTTGACCTATTAGGGCTTGTTTTGCTTTTATTAATTTTTGTTGTTGGTAAATGGAATGTTGAGCAGACAAAGTTACAGACAATATAAAAGCTAAAGTTAACAACAAACGCCGTCTTAGTTTTTTCTTCGTTTGTTGTCGATTGTTAGGATTAAATTGTTTTTTGGGGACTAATTGTTGTGATAATTCTGGGGTACTGCTCATTTTAATGCCTCCATTACTAATTATAGAATTTTAAATTTTTTAAGAAATCATATAAACAAAATGGGAATTTTGAACTCATTTTTGTAAATGTGGGTTTTGTAAACTTTAAATAAAATCTCTATTCTTTATTAAAAACTGCCCTTATCGGAGGAGCAACAAGGGCAGAATATACATGGAGTTGCAAGGGGTAATCTGTAAAATCATATAAATTGTAACATGTACATATACCTATAGTAGTTACGAAAAAGTAACAAAATCGTTATTTTTGTCTGAGTTTGTATCTTTTGCACAAAAATTTCATTTTGTAGAAAACCTCCAGAAAAAAAGAGCACTTAATAAAGTGCTCTCGTGACGAGATCCATTTTGTAAAGACTACTTCATTTACCGTATTTATAATCATAAAATTTTGACGAAAGGGCAGCTGGTGCACAGTTGCCCTTTCATTATGCAAAAATTGTATAAGTCGTGTGTGAGTTAAAAAAATAGTATATTATCTTTCTCAATGTACAAATTAAGTAAAGTGTTTAATATCATACATAAAAGGCGGGGTAATATGAGTGAAAATAAGAAAAATGAAGAATTGAATAAGGTGAAGAAGTATTATTTTAATGAGGATAATCAACCAGTAGCTGGTATAGAGTTAACTTTGCCGCCTGATATAGGAAGCTTGTTAGACCCGAAATCAGTTAATGATGAAAGTAGAGATATTGATAATGAATAAGTTTAATTTAAGCATCCATTCGGGTGCTTTTTATTTTGGAGGATGATGAATGATGACAAACAAACATGATGTAAAAGAAATCTATTTTGCTGTACGTAATGATGACGGAACATTTGATTACAAGAAATTCAAACGCAGCTATGATAAATATGTAAAATTACTTGCTAAAATCCTACGTGATCGTGGATTATCTGTAGAAAAAGGATTGTGGACTCACTATGATGTGACGAAAAGGATGGTTGGTTAAATCTTGGCGGTGAGCAATGGATTAAAAACGATCCATCTTATGTGAAGTTTAGTAAGAAAAGCACAGTGGATTCTTCTATTGTTGGAAAGCGTGTTGTTTCTAAAGTTAGTAATCTACGATTCTATGATTCTCCATCTTGGCAAGAGAAAGATGTTGCTGGATCTGTTGATGAAGGTTTAGGATTCGCGATTGATTCGAAAGTAAGTGTTAATGGTTCACCGCAATATAAAGTACAAAATAGTAAAGGTAAAACATATTATGTTACGGCTAATGAAACTTATGTATATGTGAAGTGATTTTAGGTTCTGTTGCAAAGTTTTTTAAAATAAGCAAAACTTTTTGCAAAATAGAGTGAGGAGAATCCTAAATGAGATATTTTAAAGGAAAGCAATTCAAACAAGAAATTATTTTGGTAGCCGTTGGCTACTATTGTCGTTTTTCTTTAAGCTATCGTGGTGTATCTGAAATCCTACAGGAACGAGGCGTTTCCGTGTACCCTACAACAATTATACGTTGGGTACATGAATATGATAATTTGATTTATCAAATCTGGAAAAAGAAAAACAAAACTGCTCAATTATCATGGCATCTAGATGAAACCTATATCAAACCTATATCAAAGTCAAAGGAGAATGGTGCTATCTATATCATGCCATTGATAAGGATGGACATACGCTTGATTTTCAACTTCGTAAAACACGCAATCATCAAGCGGCGCATATGTTGGCGCATATGTTTATGAAGCGACTCGTCAAAGTCTATGGAGAACCAACGGTTCTTACTACAGACAAGGCTCCCACTTTACTTTGTGCGTTCCAAAAACTGAAAAAGCACGGCTTTTATGAACGTACGAAACATCGTACCATCAAGCATCTTAATAACCTGATTGAACAGGATCATCGACATGTAAAGCGGTGCTTTGCCAAATCTTCTAGATTTCAAACGCTTCGCCATGCTTCTCGCGCCATCAAAGGAGTCGAAACTATTCATGCCTTATATAAACAAAAACGAAGTTTGCAACAACCAAACTTCGTTTTTTCGACGGACAATGAATTACAGAAATTATTCATAACTGCTTAAACTATAACAGCATTTTGTAAACGGGTGTATGTTTTTTCAAACTTTGCAACAGAATCTATTTAAAAATTGCCGTTTCGGTTCCATTACTACACAAATCCCAAAGAACAGCATTTAGCTGTCCTTAGTTTTTTGCCACCCACACGGAACTAATTGTTTCAGTAGAAATATGTTTCCAAATTCCATATATCTGTATTGAAATGAAACTATCTTTTAACTGTACATCCAGTGGAACTATGTCATTAATCTTTCCATTGTATATCTTTTTTATATCTGCTTTGAACACGACTCTAACCTCTAATGTACCCAAACTCATTTTACTATCCCCTCATTTTAAGCCAAAATGGGATTTGACCTTTACTCTTATTATTGATTAGCGTTCGCATCCATATTTTCTTTCCCTTTCTATGTGTACCAATTAGTTTGTATAATTACCCACAGTAGGGTCAAATCGTAATGTTTCTATATTTTTCATACGAGCATCAGCAGCTTTTTTTAGTTTTCTTCTTTCACTAACCAGTATCTTCACTGGTGATAAAACTCACTACAATAACAGCTAATAACTAAACCTACCGTTTCTTTTAGAATAGCCTTTTAATTATATCTTACATGATGCTATTCTCCCTTTTTACCCTATGTATTTATAAGTTACTTACATATAATGCACTAAAGTAAACCGGATTTCAAGAAATATTTTTCCGGAAATTATTCTAGATAGTGTCTACACGAGTTTCAACCGCTGAGAAATAGCAGCCAAGGTAACAGCACCTCAAAAAGCAGACGTGGTTTTTGTATAACGTGTGGCAATGCCACGAAATCTTTTCAGTTTCAAAAAGGCATTTTCAACAAGATGTCGCAGTTTGTAAAGATGTTTATCATACTCACGTTGTTCTTTTCTATTTTTTCGAGGTGGAATAACAGGGGGCATTCCTTGTTTTTTGACAAAACGAACAATTTCATCAGAATCATAGCCCTTATCAGCTATGAGATGTTCTGCCTTCAATCCTGTAATCAAATGGAAATCCTATAAAATCAGACACTTCATCACCAGTAATCATGAATTTTATAGGATTTCCATTGGCATCTACAACCAGATGAATCTTCGTGTTTAGCCCCCTTTTGTGCGTCCCATGTCTTGATTTCCGCCGACTGCTCCTGTCGCGTGTGGATGCACTTTACAATGGGAACCATCAATCATTAACCATTCATAATCTGGCTCGTCTATTAGCTTTGCCAGGAGTTTATCCCAAATTCCTTTATCGCACCATCGCTTATAGCGACGGTGTACAGCGCTAAATTTCCCGTACCCGTTCGGGAGATCACGCCATGGAGAACCTGTACGAATAATCCATAAACAAGCATTAACAAATAGACGATTATCGTTGGTGTTACAACCGCCCCATTTTCCGAGTAGCTCGGTAATGAATGGCTCTAACTTATTCCAATTCTCATCTGTTAAATTATGTCTGTTATATGCATTACTCATAGGTAATCAACTCCAATATGTTTTTGATTATATTTTAGCAGATGTTATATTTTTGTGTTGACACTATCTAGTTAATGAAGCTGGGTATTTTTTTATTTGGTCATAAATTCATTATCAAAGTAAAACTTGTCCATTAAGTTATTTATAATTCCGTTGAAATAAGCGAATTTACCCTTGTTCATTTTTGCTCTGGACTTAATTTTCATAACAAATTCTTTAATAGCTTTTAAACCAATAGTAAGTTCTTGGTCATTATCAAATGCTTTATCACCTGTAGAGAAGTTTGTAACTTTATTGCACTGTCTTACGACCTTCCACAGTTCTTGAATTGTTTTAGATTCACTGTAAAAAGAGCTAGTTAAAGAAACAAAACGTTCTGGTACCCAGTGAGCAACAAAGTCAGCTTGTTCAATATTCTCTTCTGGAGTATTGCTATTCTCATTACTATTACGTTTGTTTATATCTTTTATATTTTGTTTTAAGGAAACAGGGGGTGTTTTAATGGTAGGACACTTTGTAGGACTTTTGGTATCTACCTTGTTGGACACTTCTTCCACAATTGGTTGAATGATAATAGCATTAGAAGTTTGTAACATATCTTTTGTACGCTTCATTGCTACCTGTTTAATCATCTCTAGATCCACAAGTTTCTTCATTAAACGTTGTACAGTTTTATAGGAAACTCCCATCTTTTCAGCTATTCTATTTTTACATAGGAAACTAACACCTACATATTTGCAGCTGTGACGTTTTAAAATTTCAAGTAATGTAATTAGTTTAGAGTGTACATCGGTACGCTTAATAGACATACGAATAGTTTCTCTGTATGCACGTACAGTTTTATTTAGTTCTTCCACATCTTTGAATGATGATAAATTGTGGAAGGATTCTTTAGTTGCGATAACATCGATACGTTTCTTTTCCATATTATATAGACCCCTTTGTATAAAACAAAAAAGCAACAGAATGCCGAGTATAAGCAAACTGTTGCTAAGGAGCCCTTACGTACTGTAGAATAGTCCGTAAGAGTACAGCAAGTGTTTGCCTATCGTGAGTAGGCGGACGGTATAAGAGTGCTACCAACACTACTTATACACGCTGTGCTCTTTTGTATTTTGATTAATAGGTGCCCACAAAAGTACCCACAAAATGCCCACGAAATAATGAAACCATATTATTTGTTTTGAGTTTCAAATTTTAAAGATTCCCTATGAATAGGGGGTTCGTGATTATTTTGATTTGTTATTAGGGTGTGAAGCTTGATTAGAACACAAGTTCACCAATGGGAACGCGACCAATATATGTCTCTATACTAAGAGGCTCAAACCCTTGACACACAACGTGTTGAGGGTTTTTTATTTTGTGGGTAAAACACTTTTATTTGAAAGTAGAGTAATCCACCCACAAAACACCCACAAAAAAATCAAACTTACCCCAATACGTTATTCATATAAGCTTCAAACCCCGAAATAGAATCTTTATTAATTTTGTCGCTAATATGAGAGTATACGTTAGAAGTGATTTCTATACTCTTATGTCCTAGTCTATCTTGAATGTATTTCATACTTGCACTAGACTCTAATAAAAGAACCGCGTGGGTGTGTCGTAATGAATGTATTTCTAGTCTAGGTAAATTGGCTTTCTTTAGTATGCGTGAGAATGCATTGAACAATGTTGACTTCGGTAAGAACTTTCCATCTACTCTTGAAAATACTAAGTCTAATTCATGCTCATATGCATCTTGTAAAACAAGCTTATTAGCATTTTGCCACTTTTTATGTGCGAGTAGCTCATCGACTAATGATTTAGGAATCATGATAGTACGTTTAGAAGTAAATGTTTTTGTATCTCCAAATAATTCTTCTTTTGTTTTAGCTGTAAAATACTTGAAGCGATAGTTGGGATAATAAATACAATTTCACAAATGATCGCAACTTATCTTCCTATGATTGTACAAACTGGAATCCAAATTATTCAAACCTTAATCTCTGGAATTGTACAAGTCTTACCTACACTTATAGAGACAGGACTTCAATTGATCTTGACCTTAATAAATGGAATTATGCAGATGGTTCCACAGTTGATCTCAATTGCAGTAACAATCATCCAAACAATAATCAATGGAATTATGTCATTTTTACCACAGTTGATTGAAATGGGAATCAATTTATTGGTTTCGTTAATTACTGGAATTACGCAAGCTTTACCAATGATTGCTTTAGCAATTATTACGGTCATTACAACTTTGATTGAAGCAATTACAGCGAACTTACCTATGATTATTCAAGCAGGTGTTCAAGTTTTAACAAGCCTGATAAACGGAATCATTCAAATGCTACCTCAATTAATAGATTTAGCGATAAATCTAATTACAAAAGTAGCGGATACATTGATTACGAATTTACCTAAAATAATCGATGCTGGGGTTAAAATACTGTTAGCTATTATTAATGGTATAGTGCAAGTCATACCGCAACTTATTAATGCAGCATTAGATTTAATTGTTAAAATAGCGTCCACATTAATTGCAAATCTACCTAAGATACTTGAAGCTGGTATCAAAATTTTGCTTATGTTAATTGCAGGTATTGTACAAGTTATACCTCAATTAATAGGGGCGGCGCTTAATTTAATCGTTACTTTAGCAGGAGAATTAATTAGGAATTTACCTAAAATCCTTGAAGCTGGTGTCCAATTAATTTGGGCTTTAATAAAAGGTATTGTAAGTATGGTGGGACAATTAGGTTCTACAATTGTAACAGACATAATACCTAAAATAGTGGACACTCTTAAACAGGTAAACTTATTAAGCGTTGGTAAAGATATAATTCAAGGTTTAATTAATGGTATAGGCTCAATGGCTGGGGCGGTTTGGGACAAAGTAGCATCAATCGGAAGTAGCATAAAAAAAGGATTTACAGATTTCTTTGATATCCATTCGCCTTCACGACTTATGCGCGATGCAGTAGGTAAACAAATTGGTGCTGGTCTTGCGATTGGTATGGAAAATTCAATCGGAATAATAAATCGTGCATCTCAAGCAATGAGTGAAGCAGCAGTACCAACAGTTAATGTGGGTAATATAGGCGCGCAAGCTAATGGATTATATCAAGCGCAAGGAGTAAACGGTGAATTTGCAGTACCAGGTGGTGGATTAGCAATTGAAGTACCTGTAATTTTAGAAGGGTGAGAAGTTGCACGTGGTACTTATAGATATACAACCGAGTATCAAGATAGAGAAGCAAAAAGAAACTCAGACTTTTAGTTTTGGGTTTCTTTTATTTTATAAAGAAATGAGGTGTCAACATGAGTTCTTTTACATTTAACAAAATACGTAAAGATTTTATTCAAATAGAAAAAGGATGGAAAAGACCAGCATGGGCACCGTTAAAAAGAAATTTTTTAAGTGTTCCAGGTTATCCAGGTACAAGATTATTAAACACACAAACAGAAAGGCGTATTTTACCTGTTCCAGTTGGAATTATTGTGCCAAATGGTGCAGATTTAGAAACATTAAAAGAAGAAATAGCAGCTTGGTTAATTAAAGAAAAAGCTGTTGAATTAATCTTTGACGTAACTCCTGATAGAACTTATTTAGCTGTTATTGATGAAGGCTTTGATCCTGATGAATTTGTAACCCTTGGTAAAGGTACTTTAAAGTTTATTTGTCCAATGCCTTATAAATTAGGACCAACCCGAACAGTAGATTTTAAGTTAGAAAGCCGAGGGTTAATCGCAAATGTTCAAAACAAAGGAAGCGTGGAATCTAATCCGATTTTAGAAATTGAAGTAACGAAACCTTCCACATTTCTTGATGTATGGAATGGAACGAATTACTTTCGCATTGGATATCCGCTTAAAGCTGATCAAGTTCCTGTTGAAAGGAATCAGCGCGTATTGTGGGATGAAATGTCAACTACCGTGGGATGGACGATGGACAAATGTTCCTAAAACAGAAGATATGACGGGTGGAGGGAAGTTTAAAACAGATGGATATCGTTTTATGGCTGAATATCTAGGTGAACCTACAGTAAAAGGATGGCATGGTTGCATAGCCAAAAAGAATATTCCACAAGGGCCATTACAGGATTTTATTATGCAAGCGTATGTTGGAGTAAGAAGCTTGCATTGGGATCAAATGGGACGCGTAGAAATTGGGCTTCTTGATGAAAATAGCGATTATGTTGCTCGTATATCTATGAGTGATGTTCAATGGGAAGCCGAGCAGAATAGTGGATTTGCTAGTGTTGGGAATAGTAAAAAACCGGGCGGGCAGGTCTTTATTAATGAAACAGGTGATTATCCGAATACGTGGAATCAATATCGCGGTCGATTGTGGTTAGCGAGAACAGGCAATAGGTGGGAAGCTTATATTTCAAGATTTAAAGATGGTACAGAAATCGACGACTCAGAACGCTTTGTCGTGTGGATAGATGAAAAAAATGTCAATATGGCTAAAGTCGCACAGGTCCAAATTAGCATCTGTCAATTTTCTAATAATATGTTCTGTCAAAACATGTCTATCGATGATTTAAAGATATGGAAAGTCAATATGAATACACAAGATAATCCACCGTATATTTTCGATGTTGGAGATAAAGTAGCCATTGATACAGAGAGAAGCCTTGTAACGATAAATGGTAAGAGTGCTATTAACCTAAAGGATATATTTAGTGATTATCCTTTTATTCATAAGGGTTTAAATAAATTAGAAATCATGCCTTCCACTGTCGGAACAGCCAAAGTAACGTATAGGGAGCGATTTAGATGAGGACACCAAGCGGAATTTTACATGTTGTTGATTTTAAAACAAGTCAAATCGTTTCAAATATACAACCAAAAGATTATTGGGACGATAAACGACATTGGGAGATAAAAAATAACGTTGATACATTAGAGTTTAAAGTATTTGATAATACAGATCATGCAGCTACACTCATGCAGCAAAATTTAGTTTTAAAAGAGGTAAGGGATGGACGGATTGTTCCGTATGTCATTACTGAAACTGAAAAAAATTCAGATGATAGATCCATTATTGCTTATGCATCTGGTGAATGGATTCAACTAGCAAAAGCTGGCATTATCAATCCGCAGAAGATTGAAGGTAAAACAGTCAATGAGTTTATTGATATGGCTCTTGTAGGTACGAAGTGGAAAAGAGGGAAAACAGAGTATGCCGGATTCCATACTATGACTATTGACGAATTCATTGACCCGTTGAAGTTTTTAAAAGATATTGCTTCCTTATTCGAATTAGAAACCCAATATCGCGCAGAAGTTGTAGGCTCTCAAATTGTTATCCGATATGTAGATATGGTTAAGAAGCGAGGGCGTGATACTGGTAAAGAAGTAACTCTTGGTAAAGATTTGATGGGAATTAAACGTGTCGAAAACTCTCAAAACATTTGTACCGCACTTGTTGGGTTTGTAAAGAAAGAAGGCGGGGATTTTATAACTATCTCTAGCATTAATAATGGAGTCCCTTATCTTGTAGACAATGATGCGTTTCAGCGATGGAATGAGCGTGGTCAACATAAATTCGGTTTTTATACTCCAGAAACAGAAGAAGATATAACACCGCAACGTCTTTTAACACTCATGAAAACAGAATTGGCGAAACGTGTAAATACATCTTATTCATATGATGTTCAAGCACAAAGCATAGGGCGAGTTTTTGGGCTAACACATGAACTGATTAATGAAGGCGATACAATCCGAATTAAAGATACAGGGTTCACACCTAAGTTATACCTTGAAGCACGTGCGATTGCTGGGGATGAATCATTCACTGATCCATCGCAAGATAAATACGTATTTGGTGATTATCGTGAAATTGTGGATGCTAACGAAGAATTACGGAAGTTGTACAATAAGATTCGCGGTATGTTAAACGATAAGGCGAATAAAGAATTAGTTGATCAGCTAGAGGAGTTAGCAAATAAAGCACAAGAGACAGCTAATAATTCCAAACAGACTGCTGATGATGCATCCGCGGCAGCAAAAGCAGCTAAAGATATTGCTGATGCCGTTTTACAAAAACAGAAAGATTTTCAGACGAAAATTATTAAAAGTAAAACACCACCAGAAAATCCTATTAAAGATTTAACCTTGTGGTTAGACATAACTGATCCAGCTAAGCCAATCCTTTATCTATGGAATGGAACGAAATGGGAGAGGTTGACTCCTGATACTTCTATCCTAGACGACGATATAAAAGGTATTGAGGATGAAATTAAGAAGCTTCAAACAGAAGTAGGTTCTAAAGTCAATCAACAGTGGGTTAAGGAGCAAATTCAAACTGACATTAAAAATAAGGCTGATATCAAAGATGTATACAAGAAAACTGAAATTAATCAAGCTTTAGAAGGACACGTTAAGGTTCAATCGTATGAGGTTGACAAAAAGGCATTGCAAGCCGATATAGCAAATAATAAGAACAAAATTAATGAAAACGACAATAGCTATATCAAACGTTTTACTGAAAATGAGTCAAAGATTACTCAAACAGAAAAAGACATTAAAACACAAATTGAACAGCTGAGTGTTACAAATAAGAAAGTAGACTCTCAAGGGAATACGATTGATGCAGTTCAAAAGAAAACAAATGAAATTATTCAAGATGCAAATGGTACAAAGCAAACGATTACTGAAATACAAACTACAATGGAAAACCAATTAGCTACATCGCGAAATGTACTAGACAACTCTGATTTTGAAGCTGATTTAGAAGGCTGGAAGGTCATGGGTGGAGCTAATGTTAAGGTTACTGTTGGTAAGTTTGCTGAAGGTAATAATGCTGAGATGCCTGGTTTCAATAAATATATAAAGATTGAAAGAACAGGTGACATATGGATTTATAGAGATTTGCAAATGCCTCTTGGAGATGGAATTATTTCTATGTGGGCGAGGGCACAAACTAATGATCCTAAGAGTGTACCAGCTTTAGGGGTTAAGGATAATGCGGACGGAGCTACTGGTGATCATAGTGTTAAATATTTCATAAGTAATGTGCCAGGGGAAATGAGAGATGGGAAATGGCATCAGTTCCATTTCAATTGCAAAGTTGAACATGGAAAAGTACGTGTTTATTTTGGTCAACGTCAGGGAACTCCTGTTGGATCAGTTGTTTATCTAACGGATGTAAAACTTGCTCAAGGTACTGTGAAAGACAACTGGTCTAAATCACCAGGGGATATGACAAGTAACACAGAATTCACGAAGAAGACTGCTGAAATTATTAATAGTGTTGATCAGGTCAGCAGTAAATTATCTAAAACAGAACAAAACGTAACAACCGTTTCGAATGATGTAAAGAAGGTGCAAGAAACAGCTGATACCGCTAGTACAGCAGCGAAAACGGCTGATAACAAAGCTGTCGCGGCACAAAACTCAGCTAATAATGCTAATACTGCGGCAACTAATGCAGATAAAAAGGCTGGATTGGCACAAACAGCTGCTGATAACGCTGATAAGAAGGCACAGGAAGCACAAACTCAAATCACAGCAACAAACAAGAAAGTAAGTGAAGTAGCACAAACCGTTGATGGTTTACAAGTAAACATTTCTAATGTAACTAAAATACAGACGCAACAAGGAACTGACATTAAAAATGCTCAAACTGAGTTACAAAAGCAATCTTCCCAAATTAAAGCGAACGCTGATGCCATTGCGACAAAAGTTAGTGCTGAGTATGTACAAGATTATACTGGCGGGTTAGGTATTAACAATAAATTTAGAGATGCTGACTTTTCCTTGGCTTCTAATAAGAATCTTCAATATTGGGAAGTCAACAAAGGTGGAGATGGAAACGTTGAGTTCCTCAAAGGAAGTGGTCATGAAGGGTTCAACTCGTGTCGCGTTACTGGCAGGGCTGATTCAACACAAGCACATGCTAACTTTTCTCATTTCTTTGCAGCTGGAGAAATAGTTGGTGAAGTTGATTATGTTGTGTCTGTTTATGCATTTGCTGAAAAAGCTCCGGCTTCTGACAAATATGCTTCTGTACACTTCAATTATCATAGAAGTGACGGTACACAGATTAGTCAAGAAGGAAAGCAATTAAATTTAGCTGTAGGCGCTCATATTAAGACGGATGTTCCCTTTAAACCGCCAGCAGGGACGGTCAGAACGAGAATTAGATTCTATGCAGCAGGTGTTGGATTTGTTGTTAGATTCTCAAAACCTATGGTGACAAACGGTAAAACGGGTACAACGTTCACATTAAACCCTAAAGATTATACGGACTACGACAAGTTAGTTGATGATATTGCTGATCGTGTTTTAATAGAAGATTACGACAAGAAAATGACAGAAATGAACACCCAGTTTACCCAAACTTCTAAAGCATTGGAATTAAAAGCAGAAACGAAAAATGTTTATATAAAAAATGAAGTCGATAGTAAAGATGATGCTATCGTAGAAAACATGAATTCCCAATTTAAGATTCAATCTAATGAAATAAGTTCGAAGGTAGCCAAAGGAAGTATTATTTCTTCTATTAACCAAACAGCCGAAAAGATAACTATCGATGTTTCAAGATTAGATATTAACGCAGATACAATGGTGAAATGGTTAACAGCAAAAGGCATTGATACCAATATCATTAACGTTAATGGCGATAAAATTACCATTGATAAAAATGGTGTAACTGTTAAAATGCTAGATTTCCTATTCCAAGACGAATGGGGAACAAAAACAACTGCAGTATCAAGACGAAACTTAATAGCAGATTCCGATTTTTCTAGTGTTGGAAAGAAAAATATTGGACATGGAGATTACTATGGGTTTGAAGGCGGATATGGTCTGCCGTGGAAGTCACAGGGCAATGTAGTGATAGAAAAAAATACAGCTGTATTTAATTACGAACAAATGGTTAATGCAGCAAGGGTAGACATGTACAACTATCCAGAAGCAGTGGTTAACAATGGGATACATCCAGGAAACGAATATACATTATCTGCTCACTTTAGAACGTCTCTGGTAAATGGTGTGCGTAAGACAGCAAAGCCTCGATTACACGTATGTTGTGTGAAGTTTAGGGATAGTGTGTCTTATGACATATGGAATGAGCAAAAAATGGACTTCCCTGAGCCAAGTACTTTTTATGGTGAAATTAGGAGATATTCATTTACTTTCAAAGTACCTACAAACTATAACCCACAAGAGCATGCGTTGATTATTAAAGTGTGTTCTGCAAATGGGCAAATAAGTGCAGGTACAGCGATTTGCGTATCAGGTGTAACGCTATATAGTGGTAAATATGCATCTATGTATAACTGGGATCGAGCAGCAGCAGAAAGAGCAGCTGGTCTTCAGCCATTTAATAGTATTTCAGTAGGCGGTGTAAATAACAACATAGGTCCGGCACCTGATGGTCAAACGTTTGATATATCAACAGAAAATGAGGTTAAGTTCTTTAGGAATATACGAGCGGTACAAGGCGTTAACCTTGGTGGAAATGCATTTCAAGGTTGGGGGCATATCCGTTTTACAGACGGAAGTCGCGGCGTTGGTTTTTACGTCAATAACTCAAACGGTTGGCACTTTAATGCACTTGGATAGAAAGGGGAAAGAAAAAGTGAATCAATCTAATATTCCTATGATGCCTTTACAAGAAGGTGACGCATGTCCCTTTATGGGAAGATTGGTAGATACAGAACGGACAGAGACAGGAGTTTTTGTTCAAATACCTATGGATATGTTAAATAATGCAGGAATCCCAAAAGGTATTAGTAAGGTTGAAGTATGGAGAGAGATGGATGGAACGATAAAGTTTCGGATTGCTACGTTGTGTGAAATATGTAAACGTGGAGCACGTCTATATGAATTAGATATGGGATTTGCTAAAAAAAATATTTGCCTAGATTGTTATACATCGCTAACGGGGAATTATCCGTCGCAAGAACTGCCAACAACAAATGAAAATACAACGCTAATAGAACAGCCATAAGCTGGTCTTTTTATTTTGAATAAAATACGGCTTTTAATGAAGGTGCAAAAAATCAAGACATGATAAAATACTCTTAGATATAAATTTTAGGAGGAAGTAATTTGAGAACTTTCTATCATGTTTCAAATGTGAAATTATCTAAGGGAACAGTATTAGAGCCTAGATACGGAAATACAATAAATTTCCACAGATATTTCAGGGATACTTATACTAGATTTTCGCAATATTTGAAAGAAAGTATATTTGAGGATATTAGAACTAATAAGTTCCCTTCATCACCTTCACGTGTTAGGTCGATATATTTATGGCGGGATTTAGAAAACGCTATGAAGTATAAATGTAAATATAATAAAAGTTTCATTTACGAAGTAGAACTTGAAGAGCCAGACCTTGCTAAAGAATTCGATATGCGTTGGATGGACTTAACTGAATTTCAATATTACGAATCAATAAAGGAAATAGCCGACTATTATTATAGTGGGAAGAGCGTTAAAGATGACTCAGTAAATTGGGGTTTTTATAAAAATAGTGGGGTTAAATTTGAACCAATCTGGGAGACCTTGTATGAAGGGAAAGTAACTGTAAAGAGTTTGGTATCAAGTTAAGAATTATAGATATTAATTCGAAGAGAGACTATTATGTCTCTCTTTTTATTTTGAAAGGAGCTGAACTAATGCAAGAGATTCAAGATTTAAAGCAAGAGATCCAACAGATAAAGTTAGATCAAAAAGATATGCAACGAGACATCCGAAACATAGAAACACGTACCACTGTCAATGAAAAGGATATCGTGAATATAAATAAGCTTCTCGATAAGATTAGTGCCAATACTACATGGATTCTCCGAATCATCATTGGTGCAATTGTAGCTGGATTACTTGGTCTGTTAATGAAGGGAGGTGTATAAATTGGTAGAAATCAGCGTGATAATTGCAGTTGTAGTATCTTTATCCCAGGTAGTAAAAATGCTTGGGCTACAAACTAAATATATTCCATTGCTTAATTTAGCGCTTGGCATTTTGCTAGGCGTTTTATTTTTGCCGTTTGACATAAAAATGAACGTATTCCAAGGACTCATCATCGGTTTATCGGCTAGCGGGTTATACGACCACTCCAAAATTACGAAAAAGGATGTTGATAATAAATGAAAAAAACAATTAAACTAGCTTCCTCTGTATTTATGACTCTATTGCTCCTGTTTAGCTTTGCTACAGGGGCTTTTGCTGATAGAATGCTTATTATTGATGGTTTACCTAAAACTCCATATCGTTTAGGTGTGGGTGCTTATGAGGGTGTTGTAGCTCATAGTACGGCAACCCCAGAAGCACCAGCTATTAATATTCAAAAATATGAGTCTCGTACATGGCGTTCAGCGTTTGTTCACTACGCAGTTGATTGGGATGAAAAGATTCAAATTGCATCTACTAAATATCGTGCATGGGGTGCAGGTCCAGCAGCTAATGCTAGATTTGTTCACGTTGAATTGTGTGAAACAAGTGATCCGATGAAATTTAAACGTTCTTACGAACGATATGTAGAGTTAATTGGAGAAATCTTGCGAGAACGAAATATTCATCCTTCTAAAGGATTATGGACACATAAGGATATTACTTATAAATTAGGTGGCACAGACCATGAAGACCCACTGGATTATCTCCGAAGTCACGGTGTATCTGAGGCTAAATTTCGAGCAGACGTGTTAAAGGCTTATAACGGGAACTCTGTTACGGTAGATGCAGGATCACAAAAACCAAATGAAATACCTGGTACAGTAGAGGTGAATGGTGTTGCATATATTGAGGGATACAATGTAAATCTCCGCTCTGGATCATCAACAGATAATAGTGTTATTCGTAAACTACAAAAAGGAGAGGCTTATAAAGTATGGGGCAAATTAGGAAACTGGTTAAACCTTGGTGGTAACCAATGGATTTATTATGATTCCTCATACATCCAATACAATGGGACTGAAGCTTCTACTATTTTTGGTAAAAGGGTTATTTCTAAAGTGGACAATTTACGTTTCTATGAATCTCCATCTTGGCAGGATAAAGATGTTGCTGGAGTAGTAGATATAGGTTTGGGGTTTGTTATTGACACAAAAGTAATTGTGAATGGTTCGTATCAATACAAAGTACACAACAGTAAAGGCAAAACATACTATGTAACTGCTAATCCAGCCTATGTGTATGCGAGATGAAAATTATAAAAGCAGAACCCTCATAAGGTTCTGCTTTTATTTGTTGTAATTAATTGTCTTTATCTAGTGTAAACCCCCATATAGGTTTTTTTTCTTCAATTACCTCAACATCTTTTAAGTTTACAGACATTTCGTATTCTGATTTGTTAACATTTTTCATACCTAATTCATCCGCTTCTGATTTGTAGGTCGTTCCGATAATGACTGAGTCGGTGCTCCCATCTCCAGCAGCAATACCAAATTTTCGACCTTTATACAAAACATATGGGGTAATATAATAAGCTAATTCTAAGTCATCTTTTGATACATTTTTACAGAACATATTCTCATCCCAATCATCACGAATGAAACCTTGCAATAAATCAATTTCATTTGTAGAGATAAGTTCTACACCGTCATTTGTTTCCACGATTCTATACTCAGACCCTTTATAAAGGCCATATTTTCCTCTTTTAATCATTGTATCACCCACTTAATTATTTTGTTGTTGCTGGAATAAAACGCTGGTATTTTTCGCGATATACTCCTACTAATTTTTCTTCACCATTAATTATCGTGTAGATTTCCGCTCCGTCTTTTGGTTCTAAAAATGTTCCCCTAGGAGCTTCATATTCTGGGACAATTTTATCAGTCGTTGACGCGGTGAATCCGTGCCCGGTTTGCGGAGAAGCTATGTCTGATTTTACATTAAGATCATCAGCAAAGCTTTCTGCATACGGGATTTTAAATTCATCGATGCTGTCAGTCTTAAATCGAAGTACAGCATAATCACTAGAAGTAGTATAAGGTGTTCCTTCATAATCCAAACGTAAAGAATTATAAACATCTTTTGGTAATTTTATGTCTTGAACATCCTCCATTTTTGCAATGCAGCCTCCAATGGTATTATAAGGTCGATCTGTTTTTAAGTATCCTTCTACTCCATCTAGTGTAATTACTTTTTGCATTAATGTATCTGTAGTTGGTGCAGGTACGCTGTCACGGATTGTTTTCATCATTTGAATTTCTTCTGGTGAGAGCTCCGTGTGCATCTTTTGTTGTAAGTCATAGAATTTTTCACGAGACATATCTACTTCATTTAAAACATTATCTATTTGTGAAGTAAATCCTTCGCCTATATGTTCCGACAAATTTTCACGGTTAAAACTCGGAGAAACCTCCACGGCTTTCGGAGTAGTACCTACATTACCTTCACCTTTAGCAAATTGATAGGCTGATAGTTTTTCTTCGGCTTGTCTAAAAATTGTACTGTCAAATCCTGATTTGATACCATTACTACTACCTGCGAAAGCCAAATTATCGCCTTTATTAAATAATTGTCCAGCTTTTGAGATACCTTGAGAGAATTTAGCACCTTGCGCTAGTTTTGCAGCTTTACTGACCCCTTTATCTCCAAGAAGACCTAATCCAATTTGAGTTAAAGCATACGATCCCCATCTTGCACGGGTTTCTGCATCCCCATTTATCACATCTTTATTAAAAGAATCTGATAACGCATCCCACATAGCTGGCAAAGCTTCATCTAAATGGGTGACAGTGTAGCCCATGCCTTTCCAAGTTTCCCAGTCACCTAATGCTTTTATACCGTCAATTGTATCTCCAACAGCATCTCCCGCACCATCTACTATACCATCCCAAACTTTTTCAAGGAAAGATTTTTCAGATGCTTTACTAGGTGTAGTTCCTTTTTGAGTCGTTACATCTTGGCTATCTGTAACGCGGAATTTTTCAGCAATTCTCCTTAGCTCTTCTTCAACATGTAACAGTGCATTAATTGCTGTAAATGCGGAAGGTCTTGCATTATTGAACATTTGAACGAAATTTTGATTCGATGCACCTATCCATTGGAAACACATGTAATCAATTTGATTGCATAGATTTGTATGTATTGATTCTAGTGCATGTTTTGTATCGTTTGCCCGCTTTGCAACTTGTTCTAGTTCTTCAGGCGTAATTTTTATTTGAACCATTTTCTTCCTCACTCTCCCGATTAAAATTATGAGGCAAGAAGAAAAAAATGTAAATATAGAAATTCCATATTATATTAAGGAGAAAAAGAATGTATAAATTCGAAACTAAGGAAGAACTAATAAAATTCGTGAATGATGAAATTGTGAATACGTCAGAGGCATTGGAGATTTTAGAATGCTCAAGGCAGAATCTAAATAAGTTGGTTAAGTCAGGGACATTAGTGCCAATTAAAGAAATGGTTCGAGATCGCTTGTTTTTTTAAAAGGATATTTTAAATAGGAAAGAACAGATGAAAAAATGAAACATCACTTTTATAAAACCTTGATAAATCAACGTTTTTGGCGCAATTTAAAACTTGATGAATCCAGAGGATATATTCCGCACACAAGTTCAACAATGGGAACGGTAATACCTATTTATCAAGATGATTGTAATACAAGATTTATTGCAGAAATGTATGTTGAATGAATTGTTTTTTAAATAAAAATCGATCTAATACAGTTTAATTAAAAGGCTATTATTTGCTCACATTTTGCTCACAAATAATATAAAAACACGTGAAAAAATATGAAATTCCCTATTGAAATAGAATATAATATAACAAATGAAAAAGTGCCATAAATGCTTGTATAACAGGCTTTTATGGCACTTTTATAGTATTTGTGTTATACGAAATGAACAACCCTAAAACTGTTCATTTTTCTCCCAAGATTCTACAATATAATGAGCAATCGTCGGGTTGAATCCTTTACCAACTAAGAACATAATCGCAGCAACTTCCGTTAAAGCGTGTTGGTGTGATGTATGTTCTGCTTCATTTAAACCGTAATCTACCCAAGGTTTTACGAAATCTAGTACAGGTTTCTTTAAAGTTAAAAACTGTGTGCCGACAACTTGTTGGATTTGTTGTTGTGTTGGTTCTGTAATTGGTCCTGGAGGTAAAATTTGTGGCTGTGTAATATCTAACGTTGGTCCTGGAGGTAAAACTTGTGGTTGCGTCGGATCAATTGTTGGTGGTGCAGGTGGTGAGACACGTGCGTTGGAGTTTGGTTGATACATTTGTTGTTGGTATTGCGGTTGTTGTGGCTGAGTTGCCTATGGATTTTGTTGAGATTGTTGTTCTTGAGTACGCTGAGTTTCATATGGATTTTGCTGATATTGTCGTTCTTGATTTTGTGGTGCTACATATGGATTTTGAGGATATTCATAATTTGGATGAGTTTCATATGGATTTTGTTGATATTGTCGTTCTTGATTTTGTGGTGCTACATATGGATTTTGAGGATATTCATAATTTGGACGTGTTTCATATGGATTTTGTTGATATTCAGCTTCTTGATTTTGCGGAGTTGCGTATGGATCTTGTTCGTATTGGGGTTCTTGATGTTGTGTTTCTTGCTCCCCATATTGTTCTGCATATCTTTGCTCCTGATGTTGAGGGGAAAATGGTTGTTGTGGGTAAGGCGGTTGATTATTATAGAACATTTTTATTCCTCCTTCATGATGATGCCTACCACCTAGTGTATGGGCGGACAAGAAAATATGTGATGAAAAAATGCGGGCGTGTTACAATAAGAAACTGGGTGAAGATAAAATGTTAAAACAAGAAAAAATTCAAAAAACAATAACTTTCGTAAAACATATTTTAGAAAAAGATGCAAGTGGGCATGATTGGTATCATATTGAACGAGTACATAAATTGGCGATTTCTTTATCCGAGCAAGAAGGGGGAAATCGTTTTATAATTGAAATGGCGGCATTACTTCACGATGTAGCCGATGAGAAGTTAAATGAGAGTGAAGAGGCAGGAATGAAAAAAGTTTCTGATTGGTTAGAAGATTTACATGTTGAACAAGAGGAAAGTAAACATATTCTCCACATTATTGCGAATATGTCCTTTAAGGGTGGCCATGGTGGCAAAGTGGAATCAATTGAAGGGGAAATTGTTCAAGATGCGGATCGTTTAGACGCTCTTGGTGCAATTGGAATAGCTCGTACGTTTGCATACGGAGGAGCGAAAGGGAGATTAATGTATGATCCAAATATTCCTCCTCGTGAAGTGATGACGAAAGATGAATACCGAAAAAATAACGATCCATCTTTAAATCATTTTTATGAAAAACTTTTAAAACTAAAAGACTTAATGAACACGAACGCAGCAAAACGAGAGGCTGAAGTTCGTCATCGTTATATGGAAGAGTTTATTGAACAATTTATGAAAGAGTGGAATGCACAAATATGAAAATGTTAACTGTGGAAAACTTATCGAAATCATACGGAGATAAACCGTTATTTGATGGACTATCATGTAGTATTACGGAGGGACAACGTGCTGGAATTATTGGTGTAAACGGTACTGGTAAATCAACGTTATTAAAAATTATTGCAGGGGTAGAAATTCCTGATACAGGTGATATGACGCATTCGCGTGGGTATACAATTAGTTATTTATCACAGCAGCCTGAGTTTGATGAAAAACTAACAGTATTAGAGCAAGTATTCCATGGTGATACACCTTTAATTCGTCTTCTTCGTGATTATGAAAAGGCGCTATTAAATATCGAAAAAGATCCAAGTAATGAAAAAGTACAAGAACAATTATTTGCAGTGCAGCAACGTATGGATGCAATGAGTGCGTGGGAAGCAAATGCAAATGCGAAATCTCTTTTAACGAAATTAGGAATTACAGATTTCACAGCAACTGTTGGGAATTTATCTGGTGGACAAAAAAAACGTATCGCAATGGCACAATGTTTTATTGAAACACCGGATCTATTAATTTTAGACGAGCCTACGAACCATCTTGATCATGAGACAGTTGAATGGTTAGAAGAATATCTAGCAAGATACACAGGTGCGGTATTACTTGTAACCCATGATCGTTATTTCTTAGATCGTGTGACAAACCGTATTTTTGAATTAGATAATGGTAAACTATATAGCTACGAAGGAAACTATAGTACATTTTTAGAAGCGAAAGCACTTCGTGAAGAGCAAGAATCGGCACAAGAATCAAAACGCCAAAATTTATATCGTCGTGAACTTGCTTGGATTCGACGTGGTGCAAAAGCCCGTTCTACGAAACAAAAGGCGCGTATTCAGCGTTTTGATGAGCTAAAGGGACAAGAAGGACCAGCTGCAAAACAGTCAGTTGATATTGCACTAAGTGGAAGTCGTCTAGGAAAGAAAGTACTTGAATTAAAAGATGTAACGAAAAAATTTGGCGATAAGACGGTACTACATAATTTTAATCATATTGTGAAACCAGGCGATCGTATCGGAATTATTGGGGCGAATGGAAGCGGGAAATCTTCTCTATTAAATATGCTTGCAGGCAAGTTATCTCCTGATAGTGGTGAAGTTGAAGTAGGACAAACTGTAAAAGTTGCTTATTATACGCAAGAAAATGAAGAGATGAATTTAAATCAGCGTATGATTGAATACATTAAAGAGATTGCAGAAGTTATTCATACAACAGATGGAAAAGTAATTGGTGCATCTCAAATGTTAGAACGTTTCTTATTCCCGACGCATTCACATGGTACACCGCTTGGTAAACTATCTGGTGGTGAAAGAAGACGTTTATACTTATTACGTATATTAATGGGAGAACCAAATGTACTATTACTTGACGAACCTACGAATGATCTAGATACACAAACATTAACAGTGCTAGAAGATTATTTAGAAGATTTCCCAGGTGTCGTTTTAACTGTATCGCATGACCGTTACTTCTTAGATAAAGTAGTAGATGAATTGTTCATCTTTACTGGCGAAGGCGAAGTGCGTGAATTCTTAGGTAGTTATACTGATTATTTAGAAATGGAAAAAACGAAAGAACTCATTGAGAAAGCAGAAGTTCAAAAAGAGAAAAAAGTAGTAGAAGAAGTTCCGAAACAACAACGTAAACGTAAGCTTTCTTACAATGAACAACGTGAATGGGAAACAATTGAAGATACAATTGCAGAACTGGAAGAGAAACTTGAGTCAATTGGAGAAGAACTTGCGAATGTTGGATCTGACTTCACAAAGGCACAAGAATTATCTGAAGCACAGCAGAAAATAGAAGAAGAGCTAGAAAAAACGATGGAACGTTGGAGCGAGTTATCTGACATCGTTGAAGGTTTAAAATAAAAACAAGCTGCATATATTGAAATGTAAAGAGAAAAACTTTACACTATTGGTAGAACCTATTTTAGGAGGGGAAAAAATGAGAACATCTAATCCAATGTTGAAAAAAGACACATTTCGTAAAGAGGGAGCAAGTGCTTCTGCGATGACTATTGGCGGAACAGTAGGCAAAACGTTTATTATGCTTATCTTGTTACTTGCAACGTCTGTCTATTCATACATACAGATGACAAATAATACGATGAAAATGCCAGTATTAATTGGTGCTTTAGTTATTGCTGCAATTGTTGCGTTTGCGTCTATATTCTTCCCGCGCTTTTCACCTATTGGTGCGCCAATCTATGCAGCAGTAGAAGGGGTTGTATTAGGAAGTATTTCAGCGATTTATACAATGAAATTTGGCGATACTATCGTTTTAAACGCTGTCTTACTAACAATTTCAATTCTATTTGCAATGTTAGTGTTGTATGCAACGCGCGTAGTAAAAGTAACTGATAAATTCCGTACGGGTGTAATAGCAGCGACAATGGGAATTGCGGTTATGTATTTAATCGTATTCTTACTAAACATGTTCGGCGTTACTGTTCCATATATTCACCAAGGTGGAACAATTGGTATGATCATTAGTGCAGTTATTATTGTAGTTGCTGCATTAAATTTATTACTAGATTTCGATTTAATCGAAAGCGGTGCACGTAGCCAAGCTCCAAAATATATGGAGTGGTACGGTGCAATGGGTCTAATGATGACGCTAGTATGGTTATACTTAGAAATCCTTCGTTTCGTTTCTTACTTTACGAAAAATGACTAGTAAAAAATCCTGCATGAAAAATGCAGGATTTTTTTATTTTCAAAGATAAAGTGAAACTTTAATCAGTGGGGGGGGTCCATCCTCCATTGATTATTAGTTGAACCAATCGGGCTTTTACGGGCAGTTGATCTCCCACCTAACTCCCTCGCATTCGCCGAATTTTGAAGTGGGAGTCTTACTGCCCGTTAATGCGGGATAAATTGAAAATACGGTATAATATGGAAGTTAGCAACTTGAATTGAAGGGGGATGGAATATGATGAAAGAGAAAAAAGGGATTTTGAAAAAACTATTTTCTAAAAGTTTTTTCATAGAACTAGATGACGCTTTAACGTATCCATCGGCGGAAGTGATTTGTTCGGCTATTGATAGATACGCGACTGAGTGTAATGAACAACTAAAGTTTGAGAGTAAAGTAAAACCGATTATTTTTTATTTAGAAAATGTACTTTATCGTGCTGAAATTAAGTTGGCTCGTGGGGGATATTATATTTCTTGCAGCGAAGTGTAAAAAAATTTGAAACCCTATATGTTTGAAACATGTAAGGTTTCTTTTTTACTTTTATAAGGTATAAAATAAGTAATTTTATTTACAAACATACCATTTTGCAATTTTTACCTTTCACACATTTTTCTTTACAATGAAGAAAAATGTGTGAGGTGGTATAACTTATGATGAATCGAGTTGTATTAATCGGTAGATTGACAAAGGAGCCAGAATTATACTACACAAAACAAGGAGTGGCGTATGCACGAATATGTGTTGCGGTGAATAGGGGGTTTCGAAATAGTTTAGGTGAACAACAAGTGGATTTTATAAATTGTGTCGTTTGGCGAAAATCGGCTGAAAATGTAACTGAATATTGTACGAAGGGGTCCCTTGTTGGGATTACTGGGCGTATTCATACGAGTAATTACGATGATGAGCAGGGAAAGAGAATATATAGAACTGAAGTTGTAATTGAGAGCATTACATTTTTAGAGAGAAGGAGGGAGGGGGCATCGCAATAAAATGGGAATTTAAACAATAGGTTCGGAAGAATTTGGTGAAAAGTATTTTGATAAACTTAAAGAAATGGATAAAAAATATAGATTTATTTATTTTTTATCCATTTTTATTAGGTGTTGCTTCGTAATGTTTCTCAGCTTGAAATTTGTGGGAAACCTGCACGATTCCACAACCATAATGGAGTATGGACATCAATAGGGGCGAGGCCACTATCAGTCAGTACATTCTCCCATATCTTATCTACAGTCTGTCGGTCTTCAGCACTTCCATATAAATTATTTTGCAATCAGTAAACTTACGCGTATAGGATATAGTCCACTAAAAAAGATATATTCTTTTCTTTAAGCACTATAGAAACTTTATTATTCTATATAAAGAAAAAGAAAGAATGAAAAAGTATGATGGTGGGCAGAAAGTAGTAAAATTAAGCATCCGAGTAGGAGTATAGAGGGATAACATGTTACAATACAGCTAAGAACATGCAATAAAGGAGAGTTTTTTTACGTGAAGATTAAAGCAATTGAACCGACGCCAAGTCCGAATACAATGAAAGTTATTTTGAATGAAGTATTACCATCAGGAGCACGTAATAATTATACAAATGAAAATGCAGCGCAAGCACCAGTGCAAGTGCAAGAAATTTTGAAAATTGAAGGTATTAAAGGTGTGTATCATGTAGCAGACTTTTTAGCAGTAGAGCGAAATGCGAAGTATGACTGGAAAGTTTTATTACAACAAGTTCGTGCCGTTTTCGGTGAAGAAATAGTGGAAGAAAGTGAAGACCAGCAACTTTCTCATTTTGGAGAAGTGAAAGTGTTTGTTCAAATGTTCTTTACTATTCCGATGCAAGTGAAGTTAACAGATGGAACGACAGAAGAGCGTGTTGGCTTACCTGATCGTTTTAAAGAATCAATTATGAAAGTGCAAATGTCTGCACCTAACGTTGTGAAAGAGCGCAAATGGATAGAGCAAAGTACACGTTACGGTAATTTTGAAGAAATCGGGAAAGAAGTAGTAGAAGAAATTGTTGCTGCTTATTCAGAAGAACGTGTAAATCAAACGGTTAAAGAATTATTAGATCAAGCAGGTGCTGTTGAAGTAACGATTCAAAAGCGTGAGCCATATAAAGTAACAGAAGAGATGATGGAGGATTCTGACTGGAAAAAACGTTTTGCAGCTTTAGAACAAATGGATCCTACTGAAGAAGATATTCCAGTGTTGAAAATAGCGTTAGATGATGAGAAAGTATCTATCCGCCGCTTAGCAACAGCATATTTAGGTATGGTAAAAGGTGATGAAGTATTACCGCTATTATATAAAGCGTTATTAGATCGTTCTGTAAGTGTTCGCCGTACAGCAGGGGATTGCTTATCAGACGTAGGTGACCCAGCAGCGACGTTCGTTATGATTAAATCTCTGAAAGATTCAAGTAAATTAGTACGCTGGCGTGCAGCAATGTTTTTATTTGAACTTGGTGATGAAAGTGCAATTCCGGCACTAAAAGCAGCGCAAGATGATCCAGAGTTTGAAGTAGCGATGCAAGCGCGTTTAGCTTTAGAACGTATTGAAGGCGGCGAAGAAGCAAAAGGTTCTGTATGGAAGCAAATGACGGAGTCTCGTAAAGGAGAATAATTTATGATTGTTTTCTATGATAGTTGGTGTCCGATGTGCACGGCAGTGGCAGAACGTACGAAAAAAGTAGATAAAAAAGACAAGATGAAATTTGTTTCATTTCGAGATAAAGATGTAGTGGATCAATACGAACTTTCTGAAGAATTACAGAGGAAGATGGAACAAAGACTGTATATATTAAAAAACAATAAATGGTACGATGGCATTCATAGTATATACGTATTAGCGATGGCTGTCCCATCTTATTGGTTTGCAGTTCCTTTCATTAAGCTATCGATAGCTCTTGGATTTGGAAGTAAAGTATATGATTATATTGCTAATAATAGAAAACTTGTCCCCGTTGGTCATTGCTGTGAAGGGGTTTGTGAAATCCCTGTAAAAAAATAAAGACATCGCTATCTTTCTTTTGCACCTATTAATAGAGCGTGATATGATGAATTTGGAATGAAAGTTGAAGGAGAGATTACAAGATGTCAAATGCATATGAAGAATACATGCGTCAAATGGTAATTCCAATGCGCCAAGAGTTAGTGCGTTCTGGATTTGAAGAGCTAACTACAGAAGAAGCTGTAACAGAATTTATGGAGAATGCATCAGGTACAACTTTAGTAGTTGTAAACTCTGTTTGTGGTTGTGCAGCTGGTTTAGCACGCCCATCAGCAGGTCAAGCAGTTGTACGTGCTGAAAAACAACCTGATCATCTTGTAACTGTATTTGCAGGTCAAGATAAAGATGCTACTGCGAAAATGCGTGAATACTTCGGAGAAATTCCTCCATCTTCACCATCTATGGCATTACTAAAAGGAAAAGAAGTTGTTCACTTCATTCACCGTCATGAAATTGAAGGCGCAACAATGGACGAAATTATTATAAACTTAGAACAAGCTTTCGAAAAGAATTGCTAAAGAAGGGGGAGAGTAAATCTCCCTCTTTTCTTTATATAGAGGTGAAACAATGATAGTAACAACAGCAGGAAGAACAAATAAAGAAATGACAGCATATGCAAAAAAAGTAGCAGAAGAATTAAATAGCGCTTTCGTTATTCGTAATGATATACCTGTGTACAAACTGCATGAGCAGTATGAACAAGATGTACTTGTCGTAGGGAAAAACAGATTAGCGATATATCCAAAAGGTACGGGAGAGTCTTTTTTCTTTCACCCTAATTCAGCGATGTTTCGTGTGAAAAGGTTAATGCGAGGAGAGCATGATCCGTTTGTACAAGCTGCAAAGTTAGAGAGTGGAATGACAGTGTTAGATTGTACGCTCGGTATGGCATCAGATAGCATTGTAGCAAGTTATGTCGTTGGTGAGAACGGAAAAGTAACAGGGCTTGAAGGTAATGAATATATGGCTTACATCATGGAGAACGGTTTGCAAACATGGTCTTCATTAGTTGAAGAAATTGATGAGGCAATGCAAAGAATCGATGTAAAGCAAACGGAGCATTTCGCATTTTTAAAACAATGTGAAGATAATAGTTATGACGTCGTATATATTGATCCGATGTTCGAAGAAACTGTCATCGAATCAGATGGAATTAGAGGATTAAAACACTTCGCTTTGTATCATGATATTACTGACGAAACAATTGCGGAAGCGAAGCGTGTGGCGAGAAAACGTGTCGTTCTGAAAGATCATTTCCGTAG
This sequence comes from Bacillus cereus group sp. MYBK30-2, assembly GCF_051915945.1. Taxonomy (NCBI): domain Bacteria; kingdom Bacillati; phylum Bacillota; class Bacilli; order Caryophanales; family Bacillaceae; genus Bacillus; species Bacillus cereus group sp. MYBK30-2. The sequence continues at coordinate 889,117 of NZ_JBQAFR010000001.1, read as the reverse complement.
TTCTAGATTTGAAAAACACAATTTTCATGTATACAAAAGAAAAAGTGCAAAGTTTCATTTTGGTGTAATTGACCCTTGCTAATTGTTTGAAAAGATGTATAATAAGCAATAATTAATTAAATATACTGTCTGTGATGAAGAGAGTAATCTTTTTCAGAAGGAAAGCGAGCTAGGGATGGTGGGAGCCTGGTGCGGAGAAAAAGATGAAGCGCACTTCGGAGATGCTTCTTGAACGAATAGTAGAGTAAGCCGGGGCCCCCTGTCCTCGTTACAAACGGGAAAGTGGTTCGAAATGAACAACAAGGGTGGTACCACGGGTTAAAACTCGTCTCTTTTTTAGAGACGAGTTTTTTGTGTTTTAAAAAATAAGGAGGTTGTAGTATGGAGTATAAAACGCAGTTTGCGAAAAGCCTATCAAGTATTATTACGAATGCATTAACGCAAAATCAAATTTTAGACTTAATTGAAACGCCAAAGCAAGATGAATTCGGAGATGCAGCGTTCCCGTGTTTTTCACTTGCGAAGCAATATAAGAAAGCACCGGCTATTATTGCAAAGGAGATCGCAGAGAAATTAAATGATCCGTTCTTAACGAAAGTAGAGGCTGTTGGTCCTTATGTAAACGTATTTTTTAATCGTCAAACAGTAAGCGATGAGGTATTAAAAACGATTTTAGCAGAAAAAGAAGAATACGGCCAAAATCATTTTGGACATGAAAAAACGGTAGTTATCGATTACTCCTCACCAAATATTGCGAAGCCTTTTTCAATGGGGCATTTACGTTCTACAATGATCGGTAACTCGTTAAAGCATATCGCCGAAAAATGTGGATATGAAGTTGTAGGAATTAATTATATTGGAGATTGGGGAACGCAGTTTGGAAAGTTAATTACTGCATATAAAAAATGGGGCAATGAAGCAGTTGTTAAAGAAGATCCAATTCGCGAATTATTTAAGCTATATGTTCAGTTTCATGAAGAAGTAAAAGAGAGCCCAGAACTAGAAGAAGAAGGACGTGCGTGGTTTAAAAAATTAGAAGAAGGTGATGAAGAAGCAGTCGAACTTTGGAATTGGTTCCGTCACGAGTCTTTAAAGGAGTTCTCTCGTATTTATGAACTTCTCGGTGTGGAATTTACAAATTTTCAGGGAGAAGCTTTTTATAACGATAAGATGGAAGACTTCGTTGGGATTTTAGAGGAACACAATTTACTTGAAGAATCAGAAGGCGCATTAGTCGTTAATTTAGAAGAAGAAGGTATGCCGCCTTGCTTAATTAGAAAATCTGATGGTGCGACTATTTATGCAACACGTGACTTAACGGCAGCTTTATATCGTCAAAACACATATGGATTTGATAAAGCGCTATATGTTGTAGGCCCAGAACAAAGTTTGCATTTCAATCAATTTTTCACTGTATTAAAAAAACTGGGCTACAACTGGGTTGATGGTATGGAGCATATACCGTTCGGATTCATTTTAAAAGACGGTAAGAAAATGTCCACACGTAAGGGCAGAATTATATTACTAGAAGAAGTACTTGAAGAAGCAGTTGCGCTTGCCAAACAAAATATTGAAGAGAAAAACCCTAATTTAAAACAAAAAGAAGAAGTAGCAAAACAAGTCGGTGTTGGAGCGGTCATCTTCCACGATTTAAAAAATGAGCGTATGCATAATATCGAATTCTCATTAGAAAATATGTTGAAATTTGAAGGAGAAACAGGACCGTACGTACAATACACACACGCGCGTGCTTGTTCGATTTTAAGAAAAGAAAATGTGGAATTTGAAATGTGTAATTTTGAATTAAAAGACGATTACAGCTGGAGTGTAGTAAAATTACTCAACAAATTCCCGGAAGTAATTGAAGCAGCCTTCAACAAAAATGAGCCATCCGTTATTTCAAAATACGTATTAGATGTGGCACAAGCGTTCAATAAATATTATGGAAATGTTCGTATTTTAGAAGAGAGCGAAGAAAAAGACAGCAGACTCGCATTAGTTTATGCTGTGACGGTTGTATTAAAAGAAGGCTTACGTTTACTTGGTGTTGGGGCTCCTGAGGAGATGTAAAATAAAAATGTGTTTATGTGCAGTGACAAATATTCACAGTACCTTAGTAATGAACTGCAGATCAAATTAAAGCTAAATATAGTAATAAAAAGACAAATCGGGCGACCATTAACCTGATTTGTCTTTTTGTATTTTCTTGAATAAAACTCTTAACTATAAGGAGTTATATGCTACGAAGTGTAAGAACTCTATAATTTTGTTGTGAAATCAATTAAAATATTTTTAGAGAGGATGGTTCGTATTGATTCGAGGTTCCATTTTACATATTCCTTGTCATAGAATACCGGAAAGGAGTTTCCTTAAACTACAAAAATACATACCTTTATGTGCACGATGCACAGGTATGCTTATTGGTTTCTGTATGTTCCCAATTTACTTTTTAATAACGCCTTCGTTTAGTCTCTCATTAATGCTATCCTTTTTTGCTCAAATTCCATTATTAATCGATGGATTCACCCAAAAGTGGAGATTGCGAAGCAGTACAAATTTGCTAAGAGTAACTACCGGCTTATTAAGCGGTAATGGTATGGGACTATTTATTGCATCTAATATTATATGGATTCTTTCATAATCCATATAAAAATGGAGGTAGCTACTTATATGTTTTGGATTTACATAATTCTAATTTTTATATCAGGAGGAAGTGGAATTGGTTTTATCATTTATGAAAAATATATAGAAGCAACAATAGCTTTTGTTATTTGCTTATTATTTATGATACTACTATATTTTTATCTAAAAAGAAGCAAAAAAAAGAGAAATTTAGATTGTGACGTAATAGATTGTACCGATTGCTCAGATTGTGATTGTACTAACTAAACTTCTATTTATTTCGATATTTTTATAAAAAGGATTATATATCGTTTCAGGTATGTAATCTTTTTTGTTTTTCTCAAAATTAGTTTGTCAAATAGGTGGAGAGTAAAGAACATGTACAATTTAACGCTTTAATTAGAACTAAACATCTCTAAAATTTTTAGAAACATAGGAATACATATATTAAATGGAGAACTATAGTTTTGTAAATAATAGGGGGTGCTAGACTTGGAAGAGTATGATTGGAATAGTAAGTTAGCGTATTTAAGAAATACGAGAGATTTATATTATAACGATGATTATTTAAGCTTTCTAGTTAATTCAGTTTGGAAGATTTCTGAGCCAGTACATATTGTTGATTATGGTTGTGGATATGGTTATATAGGTTTGGCCTTGTTGCCTTTACTTCCAGTTGGATCAAAGTATACAGGGATTGATAGAGGGGAAACGTTAATAGCTGAAGCGAGAGAGTTGTTTCGTGCACTCCCATATGAAACAGAATTTATTGAGGGGGATGCTACAGAAAATGAATTAAAAAATAAATACGATATAGCGGTCTGTCATGCTTTCTTATTACATATGAATTCACCTAAAACGATGTTACAAAAAATGATTAATTCAATTAAGGATGTTGGGAAAATAATATGTTTTGAACCACATTGGATTTCTAATATGTCTTCATATGTACTCGGTGGAGTAAACCAATCGGAAATCATCCAGCTTGGTGTTTTACAGAGGTTATTCGAACGAGACGTGCAAACAAGTGGTAAAGATGGCAACATTGGTATGAAAATACCGATTTATTTAAGTGAATTAGGTGTTAAAAATATTGAATGTAGAGTAAGTGATAAAGTGAATTTTTTAGATTCTAATATAAATCAAAATGATAAACAAGGTTTATATAATTCTCTAAAAGAAGAGGGGATTGCTAGTAATCCAGGTGAAAAACAACCATTTATAGACCGTTTAATGAATCGGGGCTTAACATATGATGAAGCGCTAGCTCAATATGAAGCAGAACTACGATTTTTTGAAACGTGTCATATACACTCTTCTATAGTTTACGCTCCAAGTATGAGGATTACATATGGTGAAATAAGGAGAAGAATCTAATTTTAGAAAAGTAGGGATATAATGAGAATTGCTACTTTGGATATTTGAAAATTCAACATTAACTTAATCACGCGTAGTTCAAAGTGATCATTACGGTGTTTTTGTAGATTTAAAATTTGATAAGTGAAACAAAAGAGAGATTGTCCTACAGGACAATCTCTCTTTAACGTATGAAATAGAAGTATCTATTATTGTCAAAATTTGCAGGTGAATCGATATTCCTTGTCGAATCGCTGATATATTTTAAGAGTCAGTCGATATAATTTAAAAATCGCCGATATAATTTCATTTACTGAAATAAGGTTCTACAAAAAAGGAGACAAAATCCTCTTTTTAAGGTTATACGATATTTCATCAAATTAAACAAAATGCCGAGAGAAATCATCATTTTTAAGATATTTAGTTACAAACTTGAATAATATTAAATAATATCGTTCATTATATGAGGTTTTAGTTGAATGCATACTATATGATGTGTAAAATCTAAGCAAGTAGGTTAGAATACTGCTTGCAAATGGCAGTATAAATAATTATTTGAGGTGAATGCATGCTAGATTTTAAGCAATTAGAAATTTGTTTGAAGGAAAAGAGATTTATAGATGGATTACAGGAGATAAATAATGAAATTGCACATATAAAAGAAACGAATAAATTATCATACGTGAAGAACTGGCTTTCTAACGTTTCATCACCTAAAGAGTTTGATATATTAATTCGCCTTGCTGATGAAGGGTTAATGCATCAATATAGCTCCTTTTTAATTCGTTACACTTATAAAAAGTTCCCAAATATGAGAACGCTCTCTTTGTATTGTGATGAGTTAATTGATGAGCGTAAAATCCTTGATGCAGAACAATTGTTAAAAAATTCTTTGGAAAAGGTAAATGAACAAGAAACTGATGCTGATGTTTTAGCGAAAGCATATTTTACGTTAGTTAGATGTTTGTTAGATATGAAGCGAAATGAAGAGGCATATGCCTATATGCAAAAGGCAGAAAAGTATAGCACACATGCAGTTTTTGATAAATGGGGTTACTTATATATACAGACCGGTGAGTGGGAGAAAGCAGAGGAACAACTTTTAGCTGGACAGCAGCATAAAGATTGTGAAGAGTTAGCTACATATTTACTAGCACAATTATATGCATATAAAGGAGAACAGCAGCGAGCATTACAACTGATTAACGATGCGATTGCAAAGTTTCCACAAATACCATACTTCCATTTTGAAAAGGTGAAATATTTATTAGATTTAGAGCGTTTTGAAGAAATGTTAGCGGTAATAGATAATATGAATCAAATGCTTTCGTATCACGCTTACACAACTTATTTCATACATCTACGTGCAGAAGCATTGTATAAAATGAATGAGATTAAAGAGTTACAAGCACTATTGAAAGTAGAATCGAGTTTGAAAAATTCTTTATATCACCATATAGAAAAAAATCCAGATGGAAAAAAGGTCCGGTTACCGCTAGTTCCAATTGTACAAAAGGATAACTATTGTGTTCCGACGAGTTTGGAAATGATGTTAGGATTATGGGGAGAAAACCGCACGCAAGACGAAATTGCAAAGCATATTTTTGATGTAACAGGTTCCAAGTTTTCAGATACAGTTACGTATTTAGAAGATTTAGGTTACGAGTATCGTTATTTTAAAGGGAATGAAGAGAATTATAAGAAGTTACTTGATCAAGGTATTCCCGTTTTATTAAGTATAGATATTGAGCACGCTTCCCATGTACAAGTACTTTCTGGTTATGACAACGTGTTACAAGCTTTTTATATTCAAGATCCGAATTTCTTAGAACCGATTCTTGTAGAATATGATAAGTTGCAAGAAAAATATCGTTATACAGATTGTTTAGCTATTACGTTTACACCAAAAGATAGAATAGGACAGCTTTCCTTTTTAAGTGTGGAAGAACATAATTATTTTAAATCAATTTTTTCTCTTACAGATCATTTAGGTGAGCAAGATAAAGAGGGAATTGAAAAGTTGATACTATTTTTAAAAGAAACAAGTGAAAATCCAAACACTTGGTTATATACAATTAAACATTTAGATGCTGAAGTAGATAAAGAGTTTATTCAGTTTTGTATAGAAAAGTTAATGGAGAAGTTTCCGAGCTCTGACTTTGTGAAATTGCATAGTGCACAGTGTTTTATTCGCCTGCAAGATATGAAGAAAGCAGGACATATGCTTCAAAGTGTGGAGAAGAAAAACAGTCAAGCGTTATATCATTTTATAAATGGACGTTATTCTTTTGAACAAGATAATTATGCAGAAGCGATTGCTAGTTTTCGTTCATCATTACAATTGGATGGAGACCAACCAGTTGCGTGGAGTTTCTTAGCTTTATCATACATGTATATGGATCAATCTGAAAAGGGGCTAGAGTATTCTCTAATAGCTATAGAACGTAGTCCAGAAAGGTTTACGCTTGTAAATCACGGTTTAATATTAATAGATTTAGAACGATATGAAGAGGCATATGGATTCTTTAATGATTTATTAAAAGAATATAAATATGAAGCGCACATATGGTATGAACGTGCAAGATGTGCTCAGCATTTAGGAAAAGTGTATTTGGCGGTAAAAGGACTTAAAGTGGCGATTCAATTAGATAAAACGGCAGCGTATTTATATACGAAGCTTTCGGAAATCTATGAATCAGATTTGGATGATGGGAATAGTGCGAAGGAAATTTTATTACAAGGAATTCAAAATTGTGAAGATCAGGCGTCTTTATATGTTCGTTTAGGAGATGTTCATTTTCAAAATGATGAACTTGAAGAAGCAGAAACTATTTATAAGCGTTCTTTAGAAGAAAATAATGAAGATGTATATTCTCATTTCGGTTTAATTCAAGTTTATATGGCAAAAGAACAATATGAGGATGCCAAAAACTATCTTGTTAGTATCAATAAGCAATTTGAAGACAATCAAGATTTCCTTATGAATGCTGGCATGGTGCTATGGGATGCTGAAATTGCATTAGGCGGGGATGAAAAAGAATTAAAACTTGCACTTTCTAAATTAGAGAACGGTATACGAAGGGTATACGCTAATATATCCAGTGTGTTAGATGAGTATGTAAGTCGAATAAAAGACACAGCTTTTGTGCAACGAGGTATAGCGTTTTTAAGAACGTTAGAAAAAGAAAAAACGGAAGTAATTGAATACGGTTGTTACGCTGGTGTTTTATATGAATCTATTGGACAGTATGATCAGGCGATAAAACGGTATAATGATGCACTTAAGAAAAAACAGGATTCATTGCCGTATTTCCGTATTGGTGAAACATTCATGGCGCTAGGGCAATTTCAAGAAGCGAAGCATGCATATGAAACATGTTTAGAAATGGATGAGAATTTCATAGGTGTACATTTACAGCTTGCTGAAATATATGAAAAAGAAGAGAATCGTTTCAAAGAACAAAGTCATATGGTACAGGCGATGAAAGAAGAGCCATTGCATATTAATATGGAATATTTGGCGCAGCTTTCTGTAGAAATGAATCTTCAAGAAGAATTGCTAATTGAATTAGAAAAATTAGCGGAAGAAGTTTCTGAAATATGGCGTTTAGATGCGATTGCATACGTGTTTGGTGCGATGAATGACATAGATAAAGAAAAAGAATATATCGAATACGCAATGAAGATAGATGAAGAGCATGTGGAAGTACTATATCATTATGCGAAAGTACTTGTTAAAAAACAGAATGCGGAAGCAATCGAAGTTGCGTTGAAAGTAATGCATAAAGATTTGGAAAGTGAACGTATATTTGGTGTGTACGTAAAAGCAATGGAGCAACATAAAAAATTATCCCAAATAAGAGACGCACTTCATACGTTAAAGGTGAGAAAAGCAGAAAGAAGTACAGCATTTGTTTATGCAGCTACTGCGGTTGCCGAAAGATTAGTAGAAAGGCAGCAAAATGAGCAGCCGAAAAAATCTATATTTACAAGAGCATTTTATCGCATGAAAAATCGTGCGAAGGAAATTTCAATGATTACAGTTATTATTGATTTATTTGAGATTTCCTTAAAGTTAAACCCGAAAAATAGTATGGCAGCACAGCGTTTCGCGATATTTTATGAGAATGCAGCGATGAATAAAGAAGCGATAGAGGTATTACAAACGTCGTTAGAAAATAAGTGGGATTATGATGTAGCGAAGCAACTTGTAAGTCTTTTCATTGAGTGTGAGGAAGAAGGTATGTTACGAGATGCTTTCGAATTAACGAAACAAATGGTTCGAGAGCTACCGGATGATTATGATACGCTTCTTTTACAAGCGAATGTATTATGTAAGACTGGAGAAGAAAGAAAAGCAGAAAAAATTTGCTTACAATTAATTGAGAGAACGCCATTCGTAAGTAGAGGATTCCTTACTTTAGGAGAAATGTACCAAAGTCAAGAGAGGTTTGAGGATGCGATTCATTTATTAGAAGGTGCTACTATACATCATCCAAATGAAACGGCAATTCTTCTTACTTTAGCATCTTCATATCATAGAGCTGGACAAACGATAAAGGCAGAAAAGATAACAAGTGAAATATTAGATATTGATGTTACTAACTTGTTAGCAAGATATGATCATGCTTGTTACTTAGCTGTATTAAGCAGAAATGAAGAGGCAAGAGAAGAACTTGGAATTGTACTTCGTGAAGATGAAACCGGATTTTTTGCTGAACTTGCAGAGGAAGATGAAGATTTATCGGGATTGCGAGAATTTGAAAAATAAATGTATACGAATAGAGAAAAAGGATATAAATAAAAATATATTTTGAATTAGTTGACAATTAATTGTTAAATGGCATAAAATAACTTTTAATAAAGTATACAAATCTGAAGACGAGAAAGAGTAAAATAGTGTGCTGTTCCCCAGAGAGCCGGTGTATTGCTGAAAGCCGGTGTGCAGACGTTATTTGAAAATCATCTCCGAGGAGCCGTGGCTGAATAAAGTAAGCTCGGACGGATGTCTACCGTTACAAAGAACGCGTATGTTAGTACGTTGCTAAGTGCTATTAGTGAAAAGCTAATAGAATTAGGGTGGTAACGCGGGTAAACCCGTCCCTACTTCATAGGGACGGGTTTTTTGTGTGCTTTTAAAAAATTCAAAGGAGTGATTGTAGATGAAGAAAGTAGATGTAAAAGAGTCAGCTGTAGGGAGAGAAACACGTATTCGTAAGCAGTGGAATGAACAAAGTATTTTCGAGCAATCAATTCAGAATCGAGAAGGCGCACAATCTTTTGTGTTTTATGAAGGGCCACCAACAGCGAACGGATTACCACACGTTGGCCATGCACTTGGGCGGGCGATTAAAGATTTAGTAGCGAGATATAAAACGATGGCTGGATATAAAGTATTAAGAAAGGCCGGATGGGATACACATGGATTACCTGTAGAATTAGGCGTTGAAAAACAACTGGGCATTTCAGGTAAACATGAAATCGAAGAATACGGAATTGAACCGTTTATTCAAAAGTGTAAAGAGAGTGTATTCACATATGAGAAGCAGTGGCGTGAATTTACGGAGAGCATTGGATATTGGGTAGATATGGATGATCCGTACGTTACTTTAGAGAATCCATATATCGAAAGTGTGTGGCATATTTTAGGAACAATTCATGAAAAAGGCTTGTTATATAAAGGGCATAGAGTTTCACCATACTGTCCAAGCTGTCAAACATCGCTTAGTTCGCATGAAGTTGCACAAGGATACAAAACGGTTAAAGATTTAAGCGCAACGGTTAAGTTTAAAGTGAAAGATAGTGAAAATGAATATTTCCTTGGATGGACGACAACACCGTGGACGCTCCCAGCGAATGTTGCACTTGCCGTACATCCGAATATGGAATACGTAAAAGCAAAACAAGAAGAATCAGTGTATATTGTTGCTAAAGACCGTGTGCAAGAAGTGCTAAAAGAAGATTATGAAGTAATGTCTGTTCATAAAGGAGAAGAATTATTAAATATTTCATATACAGCACCGTTTCCGATGAAAGAAGTTACAAATGGATACCGTGTTATTGCGGCAGACTTTGTTACTGCAGATAGTGGTACGGGACTCGTTCATATCGCTCCAGCATATGGGGAGGACGATTATAGAGTCGTTCAAAATGAAGGGCTATCATTTTTACATGTTGTAGATGAGAAGGGTGAGTATACAGAAGCAGTACCATTTCTAAAAGGTAAGTTTGTAAAAGAATGTGACGTTGATATTGTCCGTTATTTAGCTAAAGAAGGTTTGTTATATCATAAAGAAAAATATGAACATAGCTACCCACATTGTTGGCGCTGTGATTCGCCGTTACTTTATTATGCAGGAGAAAGTTGGTTAATTCGAACAACTGAGATTAAAGAGACGTTTTTACAAAATAATGATACTGTCACGTGGTATCCAGATCATATGAAGCATGGACGCTTTGGGAAGTTTTTAGAAAATATGGTGGACTGGAATATTAGCCGAAATAGATATTGGGGAACACCGTTAAACGTATGGGAATGTGAAAGCTGCGATCATCAATTCGCACCGAAAAGTATTGCTGAATTAAGAAAGCATAGTACAAAAGAAACACCTGAAGATTTAGAATTGCATAAGCCATATGTGGATGAAGTACAAGTATGCTGTGAGAAATGTGGAAGTACAATGAATCGAACACCAGAAGTAATTGATGTTTGGTTTGATAGTGGTTCCATGCCTTTTGCGCAATATCATTACCCGTTTGAAAATAAAGAGTTGTTTGAAGAACAGTTTCCAGCAGATGTAATTGCAGAGGGAATTGATCAAACACGCGGCTGGTTTTATAGTTTATTAGCAGTATCAGCGCTATATACAGGGAAAGTACCATATAAACGAGTATTATCATTAGGGCATGTATTAGATGAAGAAGGACAGAAAATGTCTAAAAGTAAAGGTAACGCACTTGATCCTGTGGATTTAGTAGAGAAGTTTGGTGCCGACGCACTAAGGTGGGCTTTACTCGTTGACAGTGCTCCGTGGAATGCGAAACGATTTTCTGAAAGAACAGTACAAGAAGCGAAATCTAAATTTGTAGATACGTTAGTCAATGTGTATAGCTTCTATGTTTTATATGCAAATTTAGATGGATATAATCCGAAAGAAAAGTATGAAGTTAAACGTACGAAATTAGATGAATGGGTGTTATCAAGATTGCATAGCACAACGAGAAAGGTAAGAACTGCACTAGATGATTATCAATTTACGAATGCAGCTCGTGAAATTGCTGCGCTCGTAGATGAAGTGAGTAACTGGTATGTAAGACGTTCACGCAATCGTTTTTGGGAGTCAGGAATGAATCCTGAAAAAGCAGCTGCTTATGCAACTCTACATGAAGTACTTGTTACAATTAGTAAACTAATCGCACCATTTACACCGTTTGTAGCTGAGGATATTCATCTAAATTTAGAAGGAAGCAGTGTTCATTTAGCAGATTATCCGGTTGTAAACGAATCACTTATTCAGTCAAAGTTAGAAGCAGAAATGGACGCTGTTTTACATGTTGTTGAACTTGGGAGAAGTAATCGCAATCAACATTCATTGAAAGTAAAACAGCCGTTAGCAGAGCTTGTATTACTTGAGCATAAGGAAAATGATATCGATTGGGAATCTTATCGTGATATCGTAATGGATGAGCTAAATGTTAAAGCGTTCCATGTTGAACTGGATGAAACGAAATACACATCATATCAATTAAAGTTGAATTTTAAAACAGCGGGACCGAAGTTCGGTAAGAATGTGAATGCAGTAAACGGGTGGCTAAAACAATTATCGCAAGAAGAAGTACAGAACTTTGTTTCAACTGAAAGAGCAGCATATCAAGCAGCATCAGGGGAAGAAGTAGTTGTAACGTCTGAAGATGTATTAGTAGAAAAAGTGGCGAAATCAGGATTCTCAAATACGACTAATGGACAGTATACAGTTATGTTAGACACGAATGTAACGGAGGAATTGCTACAAGAAGGAGTGGCTCGTGAATTCATTCGAGCAGTGCAAGAATATCGTAAACAATTGAATTTACCGGTTAACTTACGAGTTGATGTTGTTCTTGATACAGAAGATGAATTGGAGCATACATTAACGAACCATAAAGGGCTATTAGAAGAAAATTTACTCGTAAAACAATTTACGTTTCGTGCATTAACGAAAGAAGATGATGAACTTTCATTAGGTGAGACAAAAGTTCGAATCAAACTGAGCCCAGCTAATTAAATAAAAAGGAAGTTGGAATGAACGATTCCAACTTCCTTTTTGTATGAAGAGAAATTATCCGGCTAATTTTCTCATAATCCATTATTCATTAACATTATTTTTAACCAATTGTTAGGTAAAAAACTGCCTGTTTTTTAATACATTAATTTAAAAAGTATATGGTTAAGGGAATTAATAAAGAAATATATTTCTACATTATTTTTCTCGTTTTACACATAAATATTGAGAAAATTTCACTCACCCTAAATGTAAAGGTAATATATTTGCTCATATAGAATTACTCGTAGATTCACTTTATTTCGTTACTTGTGGACAGTAATAGCCTTATAGGAATGGGGTAAAGGTTTCAATTTATTAGGGGGAGTGGTTTTATGTTAAACAAAAAAATGGTGGCAATGGCAATGACTGTGCCATTAGTAATGGGGACAATTTCTACTGTTTCAGCACTTGAAAAACAACAGGAAGTAAAGTTAGAAGCTTATTCACCACAGAAAAAAGCGATTGAATATTTAAAAGGGAATGCTGATCAGTATGGATTAAAGCCAGACCTTTCAGACTTACAATATATTTCTACAACAGAAACGTCAGTAGCTTCATACGTTAGGTTTCAACAAGTAGTCAATGGTGCTCCTGTATTTTCAAAACAAATAACAGTTACCCTTAATGGAGAGGGAAAAGGAGTGCTGGCAGTTTCTGATTATCAGTCTGTTAAAGGTGTGAAGGAAGTAACGAAAAAGATTAGTGAAAAAGATGCGGAACAAAAATCAATGGCGTATGTTGGAGGAGAAAGTGAGCAAAATCTATGGGCTCCTACAGAGAAAGACTTCGGATATATTATTGAAGATGGAATCGCTATCCCAGTATACAAAGTTGTAGTCCATTCTAATAATCCATTTGGTGCATGGGAAACATTTATTGATGCGGAAAACGGAAAGTTAATTAAAAAGGTTGATATAAACCGAAAAGCAGAAGGAACTGGGAAAGTATTTTTACCTAACCCTGTCGTATCAAGTGGTAGTTTAGCAGGGTTAAAGGATAATAATGATGCAGATTCTACAGCGTTAAATAATCAACTAAAAACAGTTACTTTAAAAGGTCTAGATGGCACAGGATTTTTAATTGGGGAGTATGTCACGATTTCTTCAAAAGCGAAGACGAAATCTACAAATCTACAATTTAACTATACACGTGCAAATGATAGTTTTGAAGATGTTATGTCATATTATCATATCGATACATTACAGCGTTACATTCAAGGATTAGGCTTTAAAAATATTAATAATCGTTCCATTAAAGTGAATGTAAATGGTACAACTGATGATAATTCATTCTATTCTCCATCAACGAAAGCTTTAACTTTCGGTACTGGCGGAGTAGATGATGCAGAGGATGCTGGCATTATCGCACATGAATACGGGCATTCGATTCAAGATAACCAAGTACCTGGCTTCGGAAGTTCAGCAGAAGGCGGAGCGATGGGAGAAGGATTTGGTGATTTCTTAGGCGCAACGTATGAAGATGCGGTTTCAACGACGGGTTACGGAAAAGCATGCATTGGAGAATGGGATGCGACTGCTTACTCTAGTTCAGATCCAACGTGCTTACGCCGATTAGATAATAATAAAGTATATCCAAAAGATATAACAAATGAAGTACACGATGATGGGGAAATTTGGGCTCAAGGTCAATACGAAATGGCACAAGCTTTTGGACGTGATGTAGCAACAAAAATTATTTTACAATCACATTGGTCATTAACACCAAATGCGAAATTCCGTGATGGAGCAAAAGCGATTAAGCAAGCAGATGCTCTTTTATACGGCGGACAACACGCAGCTGAAATTGATCGTATTTGGACGGCGAGAGGAATTAGTACGAATTAATATAAAACGTCGTGGCATTTATAAGCCGCGACGTTTTTGATTTGTTTAAGGACCGGTACTAGAAAATTTATTTATATCGGCGATAATGTAAATATATCAACAAGTTTACTTTGTCGCTTCTTTAAAAACAAAATGCTCTTTAAACTTTCTAGCTTCAACTTTTTGACCGTTTCTCATGGAGCGGAAAGGATGTTCTTGCCACGTAATCATCACGTCGACCTTATCTGCTTTTGTAGCAACAGGGAAATTAGCGTGTTCAAATCCAGTTTTTCCGCTTGCTAGACGACTTTCTTTTAGGGAAAAGAGTTCATATTTTGTTTTCGTATTTGGTTCATTGCGGAAGACTTCAACTTGTACGTTATATACTTCGCTTTTCCCAAGATTTTTTACAGAGAAATGATATGTTTGAAATACACCTTTTTTAGGTTGCAACAATTTTTCACCCGTTTTTTTCACTTTATCAATATTCACTTGCCATTGATTAGAGTTTTGAGAGACTGGTAAAGAGTTTGGGGAATAAGCATACGTTTCATTAACTGCAACTATGCATAACAATAGGAAAAAGAAACTAATCGTTTTTCTCATATGCACACCTCCGCTATAAAATTTATATTAATATGTGTAAAAAAACTTAAAATTATGTAATAAAACGGAAAGGTGATGGTATGATTCAAATTAGTTTGAAAGAACTTGAAGAAGTAGTAGATGGTGAAGGGCTACATGAGTTGTTTTATAAATTAGTTGCAGTGGGAGTGTCAATTGATTCTAAAAAAACTCAAGAGGGAAATTTGTTTGTACCAATTATACGTGTAAAAGATGGGCATGATTACGTACAAGAGGCAATGAGGAATGGAGCAGTTGCGTGCTTATGGAAAAAATCTCACGGTGATCCACCAAAAGGAATACCGATTATATTTGTAGATGACACGCTATTCGCACTGCAACAATTAGCACGATTTTACCGAAATGAACTTAATGTGAAAGTAATCGGAATTACTGGTAGTAATGGAAAGACAACAGTAAAAGATATAATAGGGACGATTTTAAGTACAACTTATAACGTACATAAAACGAAAGGTAATTTAAATAGTCAAATTGGATTGCCGTTAACGATTTTAGAAATGAAACGAGATACGGAGTTTTTAATACTAGAAATGGGAATGAGTGAAGAAGGGCAAATTCGAAAGTTATCAAATATAGCGCAGCCGGATGTAGCGATAATTACAATGATTGGACATTCTCACTTAGAAACGCTTGGATCAAGAGAAGGAATTGCGAATGCTAAATTAGAAATTATAGACGGATTCAAAGAAAAATGTTTATTTTTATATAATGGTGATGAGCCATTACTTTCTCAAAATAATAAAATGCTAGGTATAGAATATAAGTCATTTGGTGAAAAGGATACAAATGATCTTTATCCTACGAATGTACGATTAAATGAATATGGTAGTCATTTCAAATTAAATGAATCAAAAAAAGTACAGTATGACGTCTCTTTGCATGGGAAACATAATATATTAAATGCAATCATCGGAATAGCTATAGGTCAATTTTATAATGTGCCCACAGAGAAAATAAAGCGGGCGTTAAGACAAATAAACATTACAGATATGCGCTTTCAATTTTTATCTGCAAAATCAGGCTTTACGATTATTAATGATGCATGGAATGCGAGTCCATCTTCAATGACAGCAGCAATTGAAACATTAGAGAAGTTAAATACTTATGAGAAAAAAATCATTGTAATTGGGGATATGTTGGAGTTAGGAAATGAAGCTGAGGTATATCATAGAGAAATCGGAAGAATGTTAAGTCCAGAGAAAATTCAATACGTTTTTACGTATGGTAAGCTTTCAATGATGATAGCGGAAGAAGCAAAGAAGAACTATCCTAAAAATCAAGTGCAATCATTTCAAAATAAAGATGAAGTAGCAGCGAAGATTTTAGAAATAATAAATGAAAAGGATATTGTATTATTGAAAGGCTCTCGGGGAATGGCTTTAGAGGAGATTGTGCAAAGATGGATGTGAAAAATCAGAACATATTGAAAAAAAGGCTTGCATTTTATAAAATAAAGAGATAGAATACTCTGTAAATATAAAAAGTGATGATCAGGAAAAGTACATGATGCAAGGGTCTACAGAGAGCAATCGGTTGCTGGGAAGATTGCGATACCGCATGATGGAAAGACACCTGTGAGTGTTGCTTTGAACGTGATAATTAGTAAAAGCAAACGGTACCTACCGTTATCAGGACTAAGATGGTCAGTATGACAATTTGGGTGGTACCGCGGAAAAAATCCGTCCCTATTTATAGGGGCGGATTTTTGTATTCTTTGAAAGGGGGTGAGTGACCGTGGATGATGACGATGACAACAATAATGTAAATAAACATAAAACTACTGGAGGGAAATATAATGGATCAAATAATGAAGCGTTCACTCACGCGAGAATGTACAGAGCGTAGCGGGAAGGTTGTATTACTACAAGGATGGGTAAAAAAGATTCGTCATTTAGGGAATGTTAGTTTTTTATTATTAAGGGACCGTACGGGAGTTATTCAATGTGTATTAGAAAACGAGTTAGCTGGATATAAAGTTGATGTTGAAAGTGTCGTCCAAGTAATTGGTGAAATAGTAGAGACAACAAAAACAGAATTAGGTGTTGAACTACTTGCACATAAAGTAAAAGTATTAAATGGTGCAGAATCACTCCCATTTGAAATAAATAAAAAGAAGCTACAAGTCGGCTTAGATCAACTGTTGAATGAGCGGGTATTATCATTAAGACATGAACGAATCGCGGCGATTTTTAAAGTGAAATCTACACTCGTCCAAAGCTTTAGTGAATTTCTAGTAGAGAACGATTTCACACGTATATTTACTCCGAAAATTGTCTCACAAGGGGCAGAAGGAGGAGCGAATGTTTTTAAGCTTCCATATTTCCAAAGAGAAGCGTATTTAGCTCAATCACCACAGTTTTATAAACAAATGATGGTAGCGGGAGGACTCGAACGTGTTTTTGAAATTGCTCCTGTGTACCGGGCTGAACATCATAACTCTTCACGACATTTAAATGAATATATATCGTTAGACGTAGAGGTTGGGTTTATAAATGATTTTCATGAAGTGATGCAATTAGAAACAGATGTGTTACGCTATATGTTTCAACAAGTAGGAAAAAAATGCGAGAAAGAACTACAACTATTACAAATAACAGTACCTGTCATTGCAGAAATTCCTAAAATCACATTATCAGAAGCACAAGAAATTTTAAAAATTAAGTATCGAAAAGAATCCCCTGTAGGGGATTTAGATACAGAAGGTGAAAAGTTACTAGGGAAATATGTAAAGGAAACATATAATAGTGAATTTGTTTTCATTACGCATTATCCGAAAGAAGCGAGACCAATGTATACGATGCGGAATAAAGAGAATCCATCTATTACTGATTCATTTGACTTATTATATAAAGGATTAGAAATAACATCAGGGGCACAGAGAATTCATCATTATGATATGTTACTTGCTTCTTTTAAAGAAAAAGGATTGCATCCAGAGCAATTCCAATCTTATTTAAATACGTTTCGATACGGATGTCCACCGCATGGCGGATTTGGGATTGGATTAGAAAGAGTTGTATATAAATTTTTAGAGTTAACAAATGTACGGGAGGCAAGTGCTTTTCCGAGGGACTGTACTCGTCTTATACCATAACATTAGACCCCTTCTATTAATATAGGAGGGTTTTTTATGTATTTCAACATAAGGTAAAGGGAATCACAATGAAATTTTTTGTGTGAAAATATGTAAATTATACCGGGAAAATTTTATAATGAATTGAGAAAAAGAAAATTCATAAGTTATAATAAAATGTGAATATAAAAACAGTTCGTATAATAATGTATGGAAGGATATGAAACATGTTATATCAAACACAAGCAACGCAACAAACACCAGCATATATAATTTATCTTCTTGATGTAAGCGCATCAATGAATCAAATGATGGATGCAGGCGGAGAAGAAAAAAGAAGAATTGACATTGTAACGGATGCTCTTTCTTTAGCAATTCGTCAAATGGTATTTCGTTCAACTAAAGGTAGTCGATTGCTCCCGAGATATAAATTGTCTATTTTAGCTTATAGTGATCATGTTTTTGATCTATTGGGTGGTGTGAAAACAATCGACGAAGTAGCAAGACTGCGTCCACTAGAAAAAATCCAAACGCATCGCTTAACTGATACAGCAAAAGCTTTCTCTGTAGTGGAGAAGTTATTACAAAAAGAACTATCAAATTTACAAGATGGACCAGCTCCTGTTGTCTGTCATATGACAGACGGTGCTTCAACTGGTGAAGATCCAGAATTAATTGTACGAAGAATTATGGATATGTCCGTACCTGATGGGAATGTACTAATTGAAAATATTTTTATTTCGGATGAAATTATGCAAGAGCAAATTACTAGTATAAAGAAATGGCAAGGTATTATGCCAAATACAGAAATTGCGGATGAGTACGGAGCAAAGTTGCAACGACTTTCATCACCTATCCCTCAAAGCTACCGTGAGATGATGACTGAGCATGGTTTTCATATTGCGGATGGTGCGGTGATGATGTTTCCTGGCACAAATGCGGATTTAGTATCACTTGGGTTTCAAATGTCCGCTGCAACGCCGGTTCGATAGGAGGGATGAATAAAGTGAAATATATCCTGTCGCAAGAAAAAGAAACTGTATTACAAGAGAAGAAAAGTGAACATTTTACATATCGATATAGTTACGTAAGAGCTAAAGAAACACAGGACTTAAATGAAAGTGGACAAGACTTCATTGCATTTCAAGATACTGGAACTCGTTTCATATTTGTATTATGTGATGGAGTAGGAATGTCTTTTCATGGCGAAATCGCTGCGAAATTTCTTGGTATGAAATTATTAAATTTATTTGAAACATTTCAGGAAAAAGAACAGGATATTTCTCTCCTATTAAATGAAGAGTTGGAAAAGTGGAAAGAAGAAGGGGCAGAGGAAGTGAGGGCATTTCAATTGCCGGAAGAAACACCATGGTTACTTCGCGATGTATTGGAAGAAAAGAGGAGGAAAGGTAGTGAAGCTATGTTCATTGCTGGGAAAATAGAGCTCATTCCAAATCAAGACGAAGTACAGGTAATGATAGTTACACATGGTGATTCATTTGTACAATTGTTTCAAGAGCAGAAGGGTTGCTTGAATGTAATGAAGTTTGAGAGAAATATAGAGAAAAGATGGTCTACACATCGTGGCATTATTGGTAGCAAGTTGGAGGTTTTTTCAAAGACATTATCCAGAGAAAAAGTAAATCGGATTGTTATTCATTCAGACGGGATTAGGTCGCTTATGCAGTATAACTTTGAGGAAGTCTTAAAAGAAATCGGGAGGACGCAGTGCTCACCGACAAGCGATGATATTTCATTCTTAGATATTTCTTGGTAACAACTCGATGGAAAAAGGTGAATAAAAGTGGAAGAGATTATTGTGACGTACATAAAACAATCAAATGAAGAAATAGATATTGCGATTCCTAATGATGTAAAAGCAGTACAAATTATTGAAGCAATTTTACATCACGAAAAAATAGATGAAACATTAAGTGAAATTTATGGAATTAGAGTGACAAAGGATAAAGAAGAGTGGCATTCTATTCGGAATGATGAAACTTTGAGGGATAATGATGTTTGGGATGGACAATATGTAATGTTACATAAAAAAGGAGCAATTATTCCTTCTTTTGAAATGTTACCAGCAGAAGATGTTCCTAACGAGCCTAGTAAATCAGATATGTTTTCAAATGAAGAAGATTATGTATGGAAAATCATTGAATAATAGTTTTTGAGTGTGGAAGGAGAAATGCTTTGTGCGAAAATCACCATATTTTCAGCGCTCTCCGCGTGTGAAAGTAGATATACCAACAGGGGATGTTATTATTCATGATCCGCCGAATATACCAGAAGAACCTAAATTTTCTATTGAAACAATGCTATTACCAGCGATGATGACAATTTTAACATTGATATTGTATTTTGTGATGATGAAATTTATGAAGATGAATGCAAGTTATATGCCACTTATGATGGTTTCGAGCATTCCAATGCTAGGATCGTATGTAATTACAACGATGGGGCATTTCCGTAAAAAGAAAGAACATAGACAAACGGTGGAGCAGTTACAACAAAGATATTTGGAGCAAATTCAAAAGCACCGAGTGGAGTTAGATACGTTAAAGGTTGAACAAGCGAAATATTTAATAACACAAAATCCAAGTCCACTAAAGAGTGTACAAAGAATTGAAAATCGAGAAAGTAATTTATGGGAGCGAACACCTGAAAGCCCAGACTTTTTAGATATCCGTATTGGAACAGGTGAGAGACCATTCTATGTTGAATTGAAAGTGCCTGAACAGCAAGGTTATGAGGAAAATCCATTAATCACAGAAGCACAAAATGTGAAAAGGGATTTTACTACAATCCCTAATGGGCATATTTCAATATCATTGAAAAAAAATGATGTAATAGGTGTGGTTGGCAATAAAGAAGATCGATTGAACTTCACTCGAATTGTAACGACGCAAATTATGACGCATCACGCTCCAAATGAAGTGAAAATAGCATCCTTCTATCATGAGAAGGAGAAAAAAGAATGGGATTGGATGAGGTGGCTTCCTCATGTATGGGATGAGCAGAGAAGCATGCGTTTTTTATCTGAAAATCAACAAGAAGCACAGAAATTGGCGGAAGCATTGTTTACGCCCCTTAACATGCGTAGAATTTTTAATTCTTCTGCACAAGCGGATGCAAAAGTACCTCTAATCCCAATGTATGTCTTTTTCTTATCGGCGAGAGAGTTTTTAGAGGATGATCCTCTAATTCCAATGTTACTTAGAGAAGGGGAAAGTGTAGGAGCATCTACATTTATATTTGCAGAACAGAAAGAACGGTTACCGATGGAATGTGATCTTGTTATTAGCTTAAACGGAGAAAATGGTGAGTTAGTAGAAACATTTTCAAGCTCAGCTGAAAATAGCGGGACAACGCGTGCTAGTTTTAAAGTAGATCGACTTTCATTCGAACGATGCGAATTAGGTGCGCGAAGTATTGCTCCTATTCGAATGAAAAGTTCTACAGCGGCTAACATACCGAAAGTATTAACTTTTTTAGATTTGTTCCAAGTGAAAAAAATGGAAGAGTTACAAGTGCTAGAGAGATGGGATAAAAATCGATATCCAACTTCATTGCCGGTTCCAATCGGTGTAAGAGAAGGAAGTAAACCTGTGTTTCTAAATATTCACGATAAAATTGAGAAGAAAGGACATGGTCCGCATGGGTTAATGGCTGGTACAACAGGTTCAGGGAAAAGTGAAGTGATTCAGTCTATTATAGCCGCGTTAGCGGCTACCTATCATCCTCATGAGATGGCATTTATGCTTATCGATTATAAGGGTGGCGGAATGTCAAACACATTTGCAGGATTACCACATATTATCGCATCTATTACAAACTTAGAAGATCCGAACTTAATTGAGCGTGCAAGGATTTCATTAAAGGCGGAATTAGAGAGAAGACAAAAATTGTTTATTCAGGCTGGGAATGTTCAACATTTAGATGAATATTATGAAACAAGCTGGCGTGAAACAGAACCTTTGCCACATTTATTTATTGTCATTGATGAGTTTGCTCAAATGAAAAAGGAACAACCAGAATTTATGGACGAGCTAATTAGTGTTGCTGCAATAGGAAGGACATTAGGAGTTCACTTATTATTAGCAACACAAAAACCTTCAGGGGTTGTAAATGATAAGATTTGGAGTAACTCACGTTTTCGAATTTGTTTACGTGTACAAGATGACGCCGATAGTCGTGAAATGTTAAAAATTCCAGATGCCTCTAAAATTAATGTACCGGGAAGAGGTTATTTACAGGTTGGAAGTAATGAAATATTAGAATTGTTCCAATCTGCATGGAGTGGAGCACCTTATAATCCAGATGAAGAGAAAGTTCTTGATGTTGTTGATTTTACAGAAGTTAAGCTTTCGGGTGAAAGAATAAAAGTGAAAAAGCGTCCAAAACCAATGACAAATAGTCCAAAGCAATTACAAGCTTTTATTCACTATATACAGAACGTATCGGAGAAAGAAAATATTAAAGCATTGCCAGGGCCTTGGTTGGCACCTTTACCAGAAAAATTATTATTAAAAGAGTTTTATGAAATGGAAAATTGGACCACTGATGTGTGGAATAAGGAGAAAGAAGATTTACAAATTACGGTTGGATTAATTGATGATGTCGGAAATCAAGCGCAGTATCCTTTAAAACTCGATTTACAAGAAGGCCATTTAAATATATATGGTATGCCAGGAACAGGAAAAACAACGATGTTACAAACAATTATTATGTCCCTAGCAGTATCTCATACACCAGCTGAAGTGAATTTTTATATTATTGATTTTGGACGTATGTTTTTAGATTTTAGAGATTTACCTCATGTAGGCGGGATTGTACAAGAGGACGAACATGAAAAAATAAAACGTCTGTTTGGTTTTTTGAAGAAAGAAATTACAGAAAGAAAAGAGAGTTTTTCTAACATCGGTGCAAAGTCATTTTCTATGTATAATCGAATGGTCGGAAAGAAAGTTCCTGCTATTGTTGTAATGGTAGATGGTTATATAAGATTTAAAAATGAATTCGAAAAAGAGAATGAAGTATTAGAAATGTTATTACGCGAATCAAGCACATACGGCGTGTACTTCTATTTCTCGCTTAATCAAACAATTGATATGTTTGATCGTGTTCGTAATAATATACCGATGGCAATTACATTTGAATTGCAAGATAGAACAGAATATCATAGTTTAGTTGGTAGACCTAATTTCCCGTTAATTGAAGTTCCTGCTGGTCGTGGATTAATGAAAGGACAACCGCCTGAATTGTTTCAAGCAGCATTGCCGTTTATTGGTGAAAGTGAATTAGAATATTCACAGCAATTAAAAACGATTATTCAAAAAATGAGCAGTGAATGGAATGGTGAAAAAGCAAAAGAGATTCCAATGGTTCCTAAAGAAATATTTGTAGAAGATTTAGTTGAGCGATTAGAACCAGCTCAAATTTCTGCAGGAGTTGAAACAGCCGATATTCGTTTACAAAGTTTTTCATTGGACGAAATGAATCATATATTTATCGGTGGAAGAATAGAAGGTGGGAAAACATCATTATTACAAACACTTCTGTTCTCTACTGCTTATCAATATTCTCCGGATGAAGTGGAATTATACTTAGTAGATTTTGGTGAAAGACCTACAGGTATTTTAGCTCTTGGAGATTTGCCTCATGTAGAGAAGAAGCTTACAGACGGTATACAATTAAAAGAAATGTTAGATGATTTGCTAGAATTAATAAATAATAGAAAAGTAGTTATGCCATCTTTAGATTCAAAAGAAGAAGTGGAAATGCCATATAAGAAAATAATCATTGCAATTGATGATATTGATCAAATGTTAGCGATATTATCTAACGACTTTGATTCAAAAAATAAAATGGAGCAAATAGTTCAAAATTGTAAAAATAAAGGGGTTCATTTTGTTGTGGCCGCTACAACGTCTAGTGTAAATAGCTATTCTCATGAAAAGTGGTTTACAGAAATTAGAAAGAGAAGTTTTGGTTATTTATTAGGAACGACTCAAAATAGTGATGTCTATTTCTTTAATATAAAGCTTCCACATACTGAGATGGATCAAGAATTATCAAGCGGGGATGGATATTGTATACGTAGAAATCCAATGAAAATAAAATGTGCACATACACCACCACATTTACTTCACAAAATGACAAATAAAATTATTGTGAAATGGTCAGAATTAAAGGTTAAATAATATTAAAAAAGGGTTAAATTACAAGAAAATAGAATTTTTTTGAAATTTAACCCTTTAAAAATTGTATGAATATAGTTTATAATCTAATTGTTGTATCATTTAAGAATTGAAAGGGGAAATAAATACAATGGCAGAAATTAAAATTACACCAGAAGAACTTGAGCGAATCGCTAGTAACTTTACAAACGCAGCTGGAGAAGCTCAAAACCAAATTAATAGACTTGAAGGCGACATTAATAGTTTAGAAGGACAATGGGCTGGGGCAACACAAGCGAAGTTCCGAGGAGAATTTGCTCAATCTAAACAAGCAATGCAACAATATATCCCAATTTTAGAAGGGATTTCATCAGAATTAAAACGTATTGCTGATAAATTCCGTAACACAGATAACGCATATTAATAATAGAACAATTGCAAAAGACCAGGAGCTATTGTTCCTGGTCTTTTCTTTAAAAATTGTCATATGAGAGTAAGGGGATAAAATGGGATTCCGACCAGAAGTAGGAGAAAAAATTATTTTTAATAAAGATGTTTATCGTTTTGAGAAACATCCGGCAGTAATTGGGATTGAAATGCCATATGGGCAAGAGGGAAGACAAGGAACAGTTTATCAATTACAACATGAAAATGGTGTGGAACGAATTGCGTTAAAAGTTTTTAAAGAGCGCTATCGTGATGAAAAGCATCAACTAGCATTTTTAAAACCACTTTCCTCCTTAGCAGGTCTTAAAGTATGCTCACGCTATATTGTTACAAAGGAAGAACATGTATCTGCTATTGGAAAATCAGAAGATCTTACAAATAGTATAGTAATGCCTTGGATTGAAGGACCAACTTGGGCTGATATATTACAAGAGCAACGAATGCTAACAAAAGAACAATGTTTCTTTATTGCTGAATCACTTCTAACAACACTTAAAATGATGGAGGAAAATGAGGTTGCTCATAATGATCTATCATCAAGTAATGTACTCATACCTTTTTTAAGTGAAAATCCAATTGAAGACCAACATTATATTGAACTTGTTGATGTTGAGCAAATGTATGGACCAAAAAGTAAAAGACCTTCATTATTGCCAGCAGGTTCAGCGGGTTATGCACCAGTGTATTTAGAAAATGGGATATGGCAAAAAGAAGCCGATCGTTTTGCTGGCGCCATTTTATTAGGTGAAATACTAAGTTGGTGTAGTGAGGAAATTCGAAATAAAAAATGGACGGATGCAAGTTACTTTAAAACGGAAGAAATGCAGACGGAATGTGAAAGATATACGTTACTTCAGCAAGAATTGCATAATCAATGGAATGGGGAAATTGCACAGTTATTTAACCAAGCATGGAATAGTAACACTTTCGCAGAATGTCCAAGCTTTGCGCAATGGTACGATGTATTTCATAGTGCAAGAGAAATAGTAAAAATTGATGCGGAAAGGCAGTCAGAAGAAGAACACTCTCTTTTTGTATCGAAATGTTTGGAAATTGCAAGATTATTAGAAGAGAGAGGATTTAAACAAGCGGCATTATATGAATATAAAACAATTTTTAATTCACTCAATCCATCAACAGCTCTAAAACAAGAACTCGCATATATTATTCAAATACTAGAGAATCATGAACCTGAAATAGCTCAAAAAAAGGTGCTGCAAAGTTATGTGGAACTAGCTACTGAATTGGAGCGAGAAAATAATAAAGAATATGCTTGTTTCGTCTATTCACGAATCGTACAATTTCCAAACATTGATCATGCGTTAAAAAAGGAAATTGAAAGCATTATTAAAGAGATAAAAGAAGAAAAAGAGCCACCAATGCCAGAAATAGCAGCTACAATCACAGTTCCAAATAGCATTTTACAGAGCCGTAAACAAACAAAAAAACAAGTTGAATATGATATAGATGATGAAATTTTAAATGCAAAAGCATCGAATCAACCTCTTACATTAACGCATGAACAAAAAGAACCGTCCGGCTTCTCAATATGGTGGAACAAGAATAAAAAACGGGTTTTGATTATTGGCTCAATTGTAGTAGTTATTATAGGTGGTTCAACACTATTTTACTTTTATACAACAAACGCTAAATACCAAAAATTTATGGAACAAGCACGCCAAGCCTATCACGATAAAAAGTATACAAAAGCAGAAGAAGCTGTTGGTCATGCGATCGCAGTGAAAGGCAAAGACGAAGCGCACCTTCAGCTAGCAACGATTTACATTGCTGAAGGGAAAAATAAAATTGCAATCGACTACCTTGCAAAATTAATAAAAGATAGAGAAATAGATAAAGAAAATAATGAAGCAGCATATCTATTAGCTTCAGCGAATTTCCGTATAGGAAAATATCAAGAAGCAGTTCCGAATTTCGAACAAGCATTAGCGAATAATGCAAAAGGAATTGAACCATACAAAAAAGATGCGATGCGAGATTTAGCTGTAAGTCATATGAAAATGAAAGAATTTGAAAAGGCAGAAGATGTTATTGTCAAAATGAGTACGAAAACAAATGAAGATAAGGCAATTGTTTCGTATTTAAAAGGACAACTAGCAACGGCAACTGTGCAGTTAGATAAAGCTGAATCGTTCTTTAAAGAAGCTATAATGCAAGATTCTAAGAACGCTATATATACAATTGAACTTTCAAATTTATATGTGCTTTGGAATAAAACAAACCTAATTGATAGTGCGAAAAAAGAAATGAATTATCAACAAGCATCGCAAGTATTACAGGCAGCAATTCAAAAAGATATGAAAAATATTGAGTTACTAAATCAATTAGGAATTGTATATTACGAAGCGGGTCAATTTTA
The DNA here is from genome assembly GCF_051915945.1 of Bacillus cereus group sp. MYBK30-2. Taxonomy (NCBI): domain Bacteria; kingdom Bacillati; phylum Bacillota; class Bacilli; order Caryophanales; family Bacillaceae; genus Bacillus; species Bacillus cereus group sp. MYBK30-2. Next base: position 862,289 of record NZ_JBQAFR010000001.1, on the reverse strand, counting down.
CGAAACGCGAGATGGTGGAAAGAGTAATGCTGCGTATCAACAAGCGTTAGAAGCTTACAATAGAGTTGTCAACAACGGGACTCGCGACACAAATACGCTTGTGAATATAGGGATTTTATACGATAAAGTGGGACAAGGAAATGAAGCAGAGAAATTTTTCACAGAAGCATATTCACAAAATGATGAAGATCCTCATGTGAATTTTGCATTCGGGATGTTTAAAATTAAACAAAAAAAATATGAAGAAGCGAGTCGTTTCTTAAGAAAAACAGTACAAGCAAATGAAAATGAAACTGAAGTAAGAGCAGCACAAGAAAAACTAACAGAGATGAAAACAAACGGCTGGATTCAATAAAGATGCGAAAAGGGGAAGAAACATGGAAGAAAACAACAACAATCTAGGAAAAAAAGTCGCAATATCTGTAATGTCAGCAGCTTTACTTGGAACGTCAGGATATCTTGTTTATGACAAAGGCTTTAGTACAGCAGGAAGAGAAACGGTAAAACTAGCAAGTAATACGGAAGAGAAAAAAGATGATCGTATTACAGGAAGCAATTTACAGTCTATGTTCCCAAATTTAGTTGCTGATCCTGCAAAAAAAGATGACAAACCTGGCGAAAAACCAAACATTAATTTAGCAGACTTAATCGGAAATAATAAATCACCGATTACACCAGTGACGTATAAACCAGATGATGTGTCGGTGGAAAAGAAAGATCCACAGATTAAATTGTCAGATGCACCAACGCCACCAAAAATTGAAACTCCAACTAATATGGGGGGACCTGTGGTGGATAATCCTAAATCACCAGCAGATTCGAATACACCAGTGGATCCTAAGTTGCCGGTAGATCCAAAGCCACCAATAGATCCGAATACGCCAGTGGGTCCAAAGCCACCAGTAGATCCAAATACACCAGTGGTAGATCCAAAGCCACCAGTAGATCCAAATACGCCAGTGGTAGATCCAAAGCCACCAGTAGATCCAAATACACCAGTAGATCCAAAGCCGCCAGTGGTAGATCCAAAGCCACCGGTGGTGGATCCAAAGCCGCCAGTGGTGGATCCTAAACCACCAGAACCAATACGTCCAACAATTACAGTATCACCAAAAACAGGGGATATTCTTGTAGAATGGTATACAGCAAATGGAGAGAAATCTAGTGCAGTATTTTTTGGGGAGTTTTATAAGGCACAAAATCATTTGAAGCTAATTGATGGTATGACAAATACAGAGAATCGTGATGATTTACAGCTTATTTCTCAAGTTAGCTCTTCACCAGCAGAAGCTAATAAAGCAGCTTTGTTGCTAGCGGCAAATGATTCTTCTCAATTTGAAAAAGTAGCTAGTTCAAAGTATGAGCAACTATTTTATATTCGAAATCAGTTAAGTATATATCAGGATTCTGCTTTTAATAAACAAGAATTCGAACGTTTTAAAGAAAACAAGAAATATGTTGTTGAAAAGCTATCTAAAGATATTTTTAAAGCAGCACTTAATGAAGAAAAACGAGATGTAAATGCAGCTTTAAGTAAATATTATTTATTAACTTCCGTATTACAAGGCGTTGATGAAGACTTACAAAAGCAAGCTTATGATCGAGTGCAAGCAATTTTTAACCAAATGCTTGAAAATGAATTGAAAAAAATGGTGCAAGGAAAAGTTGAAGTTCCAACTGTGCCAGTTTTAAATCAAGGAAAAGAACAAAATAAAAATGTAGAAGAAAAAGCAACGACTGAAAAGGAAGTACAACAATCAAAAGGTGAAGAAAAACAAGAGAATAAAGAAAATTCGAAGCCAGAAGAATCGAAAACAAATAAAGAAGATACAAAACAAGAAGAAGTACAAACGGATAAAGAACATGCAAAACAAGAAGAAGCACAAAATAATAAAGAAGATAAAAAGGATGAGGAACAAAAAGATAATAAAGATGGTACAAAGCAAGATGAAGTAAAAACACCTGGACAATGGGCGATTGAACAGGTTACAGCGTATATGAACGAAGCGAAGTGGAAAGAAGCAATTGTACTAGCAGATCAATACATTGATCAGACAAAAGGTGAGGAACAAAACACATTGCAGGATCAATTGAAAAATGCAGTTGAGAGCTTATTAACACAATCAAAAGCAGAAGAGACACCTGCAGAAGTGGCATTACAAAATTATCACTTTATCTTAAATATTAAAAATGTAGTTACCGTACAGAAAGAACAGGCAAAATCGTTATCTTTACCTGTAATGCTAGAAGCCAAGGCAGATGAAGTGTTTGCAGAGAAAAATTATTATGACGCTGTATTATATATGGCAAACTCTATTCGTAATGGAAATAAACATGCTCGTGCATTTGAAAAATTACAAACTAATACAAACTTCCTTTGGAATCAAACTATGGAGCAATGGAATAATTTAAAGGGTAATTCTGGATGGCAAAGTGAAGTTAAAAAATCTGTTCAACCATCCCTTGAATTAATTGTATATTTAAAAGATATTTCACCAGCTATAGTGGATGATTCAAGATTCAATGAGAAAATAAAGGAAGCAACGAAGAAATTAGAAGGTATTCAATTGTTGAATTTAGCAAGTTATGAAAATAGTAAGAGTGATGAAGCTAGTCAATTGAATGCATTATATTATTATGGACAAGCTTATGAACGTGGTATAGCTGACGCAGGAGATATGAGTAACATTTTTAATAAGTTATTAAATAAAGCACGTGGATTTGAAGTATCTGATCCTGCAAGAGCTATGAATTTATATCGATTAATGTATACAACGCCTGGTGCGCAAGGATTTGGCTTCCAAGACGTAATTAGAAATTCTATTGATTACTTGAATGATTTCAATGTAGCAAGTCAATCGTTCGCGAAATATGGTAATAGCTCAAATGTGAAAGATATTGCAACAGCATTAGCTTATGCAAATACAGCTATTGAAAATGGATATGCAAATGAACAAAGTAAAGCGAAAATAAGACAAATTGCAGAGACGATGGTTAATGTTGGGCAAAATGCATTAAAGGGAAATGATTTAAATACTGCATATCAGTATTTCGAATTTGTAAGCCGTGCAGATTATAAACATGTTCCACAGGACGTTCGTAGCCAAGCAAATGATGGACTACAAGCGATAAAAAATGCTACTAAAAAATAAAGTAATAAATTTCGCCATCTTACCCAAAGTAAGATGGCGAAATTATTCCAAATAAGGAGTGAAAGTTAATGAGTTTACTAGAAATTAGTCCATTAGATGAGGCGTTAGTGGAAGCGTTGCAAAACGAAGAAAAAAGAGGCCATTTTTACGAGATATTACAGAAATCAAATTTATTCGTTGTTGCTTCTGTCGAAGGGGATACAAATGTAGATGAAGAAGGAAATTTGATTTCTACTAATAATACACAATTACAAATCCATTATTTTGAAATGGAAGAAGGGTTAATGTTACCACTGTATTCTGATCTAAAACATTTAGAAATGGTTATTCCAGAAGAATGCCCATATGTTTCTATGAATGCAGTTGAATTATTGAAAGCGATAGATTTAGAAGCGAATGTAATTTTGAATCCTGGAACAAGGTTTCAAAAATTATTTGTAAAGGAAGAAATTGAAGCGATTTGTGACAATAGTATTTTTGATGTTTTCTCTAAAAAGAATAAGTAAAAATTGATGCAGTTCTATTTCTTTTTGGTATAAAATAGAGGAAGGTGGGAGAAGGTTTGGAGATTAAAGTCAAACCTGAACAACTCGAACAAATTGCCAAAAATATATCAGAGATGCAGACACACAGCCAGAATATACAACAAAATCTCAATCAATCCATGTTTAGTATTCAAATGCAATGGCAAGGATCGACGAGTCAGCGTTTTTACGGGGAATTTATGAGATCGACGAAACTTATGGAAGCATACATACGTAATTTACAAGTTACAGAAAAAGAATTACGGCGCATTGCTCAAAAGTTTCGTCAAGCAGATGAGGAATATCAAAAGAAACAAACCGAAAAATTGAAAGAAACTCCTAAAAAAGAGGAGAAACATGAAAAATCATGGTGGCAAAAGGGAGTAGAAGGAGCAGCTGAATTCATCGGAATTAATGATGCAATTCGGGCGGTTACTGGTAAAGACCCTATCACAGGCGAAGAATTATCAACAAAAGAAAGACTCATCGCCGCCGGATGGACCCTTTTAAACTTTATTCCCGTCGGTAAAGTCGCGAGTCTTGCTGGAAAAGGAATAAAGTATGTCGCTTCTAGCTTCGGGAAGACAATTGTAAAAGCAGGAAAAAGACTAGGCGAAGGCGTAACAATGGTGGCCGGGAAAGCTGGAAAAGCAGCCGTCGATGGTATAAAAACAGCCACCCACAAAGTAAAAGAAGGCGTAAACTTTGTAACCTCTACAGCAAAAGGATTTGCAAACAAAATCGGTAGCTTATGGAACAAAGGTGCCACAACCGTAAAAACAACCTTCCTACAAGGGAATGAAAAGATCCAGCACGCAGTAAAAACATTACTGGAGTACAAATGGATCCCAGGTGTGGGAAAAGCCTACGTCATGCCTGGAGTAGGAATGGTCAGAGAAATGGGACAGCATTCTCTGAAAGATGCTTATCAGTATATGAAAAGTGTTGGAGAGAAGGGTGTTAAGGGTACGGGTGAAGATATAGGAAAAATAAATATTCCTTCCATTAGGAATGGAGAGTTCAATAAATGGTTTGACGATTTATCTTCAGAAGAGTTTAATACAATGTGGGAGAACCCTAAGTTAAGAAAAAGAATTGAAGATAGAATTCGAAAACCGGGGGGATATCATGAGTGGCATTTGGTGGCAAGAACTCCAAAGTTTAAAGAGTGGGGAATATCAATGAATGATATAAAAGAAATGAGAACTTTAACAAAAGATGTAAAATTTGTTAATCCACCTGGTGTTCATGGTGGAGAAGGTTCTACAGTAGCTCATAATCAAATTCTAAGAATTATAGATACATCAAAAGATTATGAAACCTTTGTAAAAAGATTAAATAATTGGGCAGAAGATAGATTGGAAAGCGGAAAAATGGGATTACCAATTGAATTAAGGAGGTAGTAAAATTATGAATGACCATGTATCAATATGGATTGGGAATTTTGAGAGTAAGGAAGAGTTAATGAATTATACAAATATTGAGTATACAGAAGATGGAGACAGTATTTCTTCAGCTTTCGAAAAAGACTTTAACTTAGATTATTATGATCGCGATTTAATTGAAAAGAAATGGATTAGTAAATCGACAAACAGTGTGAAGGATTTATTAGATGGATTTTCTTACTCCGATCAATTTTTAGAACAATTTGATACTATAAGATATAGTGAAGAATTTAATGCTGCTATTCTAATTTACAATTTGGAATATGATGCTCAAAAAACAAAAAGTAAATGTAAAAATAGTGATTTGAAATTTATCGGTGTTGCTCAATATACAATTACTGTAGATGATAGATGGTAATTTTTTAAACCTTATGAAAGTATGTGAGTTAAATTAAGCGGATTAAAAACCTTGAGTGGCTGATTGCCTTTCAAGGTTTTTTTACTTTAGTTTAAATTAAATAAGCTAATATTTGAGTGGGACAATTTGAAAATGATCTGTTTGAGAATCGAAAGCTCATGATGGTTGTACCATCAAGGCATTTTTTTAATACTTGCTTTGCGAGGTAAATACGATAAGTAGGTGAGATGACATGACATTTTATATGGTAGGTGTAGTTTATGACATGGAATAGCTAAAAACTAAAGAGAATGACAAAGCTCGTGGTGATAAAGTACGGCTAACTTAAAAAGGTGTTCGTACTCTGCGCTGACTAATAAATTATGAGTTGTATTTTTCCTAATGACGGTCGTATAATACTCGCTATCCGTTAAAAGGCTTCACGAAAATTAAAATTTATGTAACGGAAGGGTGAAAAGCTGAAAGTTGTTGGGTATATACGAGTCTTAACTTAAGGAAAGCTTTGGTTTGCATTATGAGAAGGTTTTTGAACATTGTTGATGGGATGATGAAGCACAAAACAGTTTATAAACTAGCCAAAATAAAAGAAAAAGAATTAATTTAATAAGGTGTTAAAAGGCTGATATTTTTATTTGTAGATTTTAAGATTACAACATAAGGTACGGGTAAAGAATATAAAAACTATAAGGATGTAGAATATACTGGAACAACTAAAGTTAATGGAGAAGTAAGGGATATTAGCAGACGGGTTTTTCAAAGGTTAGATATTGATTATATGAGAATTGACCCTGAAACTGGTATGACAAATCTCCAATTGATGAAAAAAGGAAGAGCACCAATTTGGAAAGATGGAACTGCTATAGAATTTCATCATTTAATTCAAAGAGAGCCCGGATCAATGGTGGAGCTCCCGGGTAGTATGCATAAGGAATATTATAAAATATTGCATGGCTTAGTGGAGAATGGTGGAAGCTTTAGAAACGACCCTGTGTTAAAAAAGCAATATTAAAATTTCAGGCCGAAATATTGGAGATGGAGAGCTAAACAAATAGATAAAGCTGAATTATAAAAGGAGGAATTTTGAATGAATAAAGAGGAATTAACCAATTTTATTAAGATAAATATGGAATCAGATGACTTTACTGGCGGAGTAGATAAAAAACAAGTTGATTATGTTCAAGATACCCTACAGTTAAAATTGCCAGAAAGTTATAAGTGGTTTTTAACTAATTATGGTTCTGGTGGGTTATTTGGTGTTAATATTTTAGGGGTGGCTAAGTTTAATATAGCTTCTGTTGTTATTGAAACAGAGAGTTATAGGGAGTTAGGAATGAGTGAGAATTTAGTAGTTATTGAAGATATTGGGGAATATGCGTATTGTCTAGACACTAGTAATATGGAAAACAATGAGTGCCCAGTAATAGCATGGGATAGACAAGGTGGACTTGATGACTACAATACAGCAAAGAATTTTTATGAGTTTTTATCACAAAGGTTATTGGATGCAAAAGAAGCATGGGAAGAAGAGTTTTAATATAGATAAATGACCTTGTTTAGCTTAAAGCTGAATAAGGTCATTTTTATTATAAGAAGATTAATTGTTTATGATGAATAGAAGTTATAAGTGTTATTAGTATATTTTTTACTTTGTATATAAGAATAGTTAAAGTTTTATACATAGGTAGACAAGAAAAGAGAATGAAAACGAATTTGTTTTTGATGTGGATAGAAAAAATATATGGTGTTTGAAAGTAAGTACTCTACGATGGTTGTACCATCATGGAGTACTGTGTGCAATGATAGAATAGAAAACAAAGTACGAGCTTAGGCGAGATGACATTTTACTGGACGACGAATATAAACACATGGAATGGACATAAAACTAACGAACTCGTACAATTTCGTAAGTTTAACGTAGTAGTTGTCACAATATATAAAAGGTGTCATACTGTTACTACAAAACTTACAAATTTAATGCTACTTAAAAACAGATGAACTTAAAGCACTTGATTGTCTATGAAAGGCAACAAGTGCTTTTTACGTTTTAGAATAGAAATGAGTAGGCACATTATAATTTTATAAGTGCACTAAATGTTAAATTTTTAATTACTGTATTTGTAGATTGTAATGGCTAAGTACAGTGTATGACGATAGTAGAGGGAAAAATAAAGGGTTGTGTTATTTTTTGAAGTCATCGTAAAGTACGTTTTAACGGGTAGACGTTACAAGAATTGTAATCATGTCTACTACATCGATAGATAAAGCTATTCAGCAAAATGAATCAGCACAACAACAAGATGATACGATCTAGATGATTAATAAACAATGCCCCATTGTATAGAGTTACAATAGGGCATTGTTATTAATTTTTTGCCATAAATCTCTGTTTGAACGAAGAAAGAAGGTTTCTTTTTTCAATTTTTTCTTTCGCTAATACACTTAATAAAAGTGAGTTATCAATTTGAGTTATATCACTTTTTAGTGCATTTTGCATTCCGGATAACATCATGTATACAGCTAATATAACGATAGTGAAAAATAAAACGGGGCCAAATGCTATCCAAGGTAAAACATTTAAAAACTGATGATTATAACCAAGTAAAACAAGGGTACCCGCAATGTTAAATGAAATGGCTTGAAATAGTGCTAAATGTAATAATAAAACTAAAGTTTGCAGCATTTGTTGATTAATCCAAATGAAAATTTTTGGCGTAAGAAAGGGTTTTAAATGTAATTTACAAATGTGAAAAAACCCACCGCCTAATGTTTTAGAACTTGTTACAAATTCATTTTGTAGTAATAAACGAATTTCATTACTGAAAAGTTGTACTAAATTAGGTACACTAATAAAAATCAAAACGGAAATCGTATAAGTAAGCCAAAGGTGTTCTTCCTCTGGAGATACAAACAATACTGGTGATAATAAAAAAATCGCTAATAAGGTAGTAGGTACGTATTGGAATGTTTCAAATAGAACATCTAAAAAGCGTACGTATCGATAAAAGTATGCATGAAGAACACCGAATATAAGTGAAAAGACTATACGGAAAAAGCTAATGATCACTGCATAAAAAATGGGTGTTTTTGCATCGTAGAGAGTCCGGATTAAAACATCATCCCCCTCTTTATCAACACCGAGAGGATGAGAAAAAGATGGCGGTGCTGGAGCAGTACTAACTAGTTTATCATCAATGTATTGAAAAGCAGGAACAGGTTTGATTTTTCCTGCGTCTACTTTTTCTTTCGTAATATAACTTGAAATAATAATAGTTACTAAAATAAATAGACCGATTAAAAATCGTATATTAAAAACTACCTTTTTAAGCATGTAAATCCCTTCTTCCTGATAAAATGCGTTTTAATAGTTCAAAGGAGAGATAGAATGGAATCGTTAAAAGTAATATACTTACCGTAATAATTTCCGGTGTTTGATGCATAATTAAAAATTTAAATAAGCCGTACGAGTTAAATAAATACTCCAGTACAATCATATTGGAAATCATAAATAAAAAAATAGATTTTGCATTATAAAAGATGGAAAGTAGGGCGTTGATAAGTACGTGTTTATATAAAATGTAAAACGGTTTTAATCCTTTTGCGACCGCAACATTTATATAATCCTTTTGTAGCTCATCTTTATAATTTAGTAGACTGATTTTGTATAAGAAAATAATCGGTAAGATACTTAGTGTTAATATCGGTAGCAAATATGTTTTTTCTTGCATTGTAGAAAAAGGTACTGTAACGAGTAAATTCGTATTTTTATAAATCCAAATGACAAATAATTGTACACAAACGATGAAAAATAAGTCTGGTAATGATTCTAGTACGTGCAAAGTTTTAAGAATAAGAGATTGAATGGGTTTAGGAAAGTAAAATGTAAGTATGGTAAAAGTAGTAGAGAGGAGTACGGCAATAAGAAAAGCGCAAATCATAATAATTAATGTATGGTTATATGATTCTAGTAAGTATGGAAATAGGTCTCGATCCGGTGATTGAATACCTGCATTGCTGATTTTGTAAGTAATTGTTGTAGGGTGAAATAAAGAAGAGATAACATTTAATATCGAATCTAAATAGTTACTCAAATTAAATTGTAAAGTTGGTGTTGGTTGCATTGCTAGTGAATTTGATGAACTTGGAGATTTACCAAAAAACAATTGTGGCAAAGAACAAATCGCAATAATACCAAAGATGATGAAAAATGAGCGGATAATAAAAAAACATCCATTCTTTAAATATGACATAATGTATTTTCTCCTTACAATTTATATTTGTAAATATTTTCTATAAGGATTTATAAAAATCCTTTTCGACAAAAAATTAATATATATCTTGACAGTAACAAATATAACCGATATACTTCATATTAATTTCAAAAGAAAATATATTCTAAATATTAAAATGTATTGAATAGGAGTAGTAAGGTCATGTATTTGTGCAGAGAGCTATGGGTTGGTGCGACATAGTCAAATGACATCCTGAACTCGCCTAGGAGCAGTAAGGTGGAACGGAATCACATTCTTAGTAAATCTTAACGGTTAACCTTCGATATTAGGTTTGTAATCAAACGATTACTACTAAGGTGGATTCATAATGGAATCAATAAGGGTGGTACCGCGTTAAGTAAATGGCTTAGCGTCTCTTTATATAAAGAGATGCTAGGCCATTTTTTATTATATAGAGGAAGAAATGGAGGGTTTATTAGGATGGGTATATAAAATTTAATTATTTATATAAAGAGATTTAATTAGGAGGAAAATAGGATGAAACAGACGGAGCAATGGACTTCGAAATTAGGTTTTATAATGGCAGCAGCAGGATCAGCAATTGGACTTGGCGCAATATGGAAGTTTCCTTATATTGCTGGGAAGAGCGGGGGAGGAGCATTCTTTTTAATTTTTATATTATTTACTGTATTAATTGGACTACCGCTACTTATAGCTGAATTTATGATTGGACGCAGTACACAGAAACAAGCAGTTGGAGCATTTAAAAGTATTGCACCAAATACAGGATGGCACTGGATTGGACGTCTTGGCGTTGGAACTTGTTTTATATTACTTTCGTTTTATAGTGTTGTAGGTGGCTGGGTATTAATCTATTTATTCAGGGGAGTAACAGGACAGCTTATTACTTCGGGACAAAATTACAGTACATTATTCACTGAAACAATTGGAAATCCAATTTGGGCTATTCTTGGTCATTTTGCTTTTATGTTTATTACGATATGGGTTGTATCAAAAGGTGTACAAAATGGGATTGAAAAAGCAAGTAAATACATGTTACCAGCGTTGTTCGTTTTATTTGTAGCTCTTATTATTCGTTCATTAACACTTGATGATGCGATGAAAGGTGTGAAGTTTTTCTTACAACCAGATTTCTCAAAGATTACTTCAGAAAGTATTTTGTTCGCAATGGGACAATCATTCTTTGCGATTAGTATAGGGATTTCGATTATGGTTACGTATAGTTCGTATTTAAATAAAAAAGAAAGTTTACCAAAATCGGCAATAACAATTGTTGGATTGAATTTATTCGTTTCTTTATTTGCAGGACTTGCTATTTTCCCAGCAGTATTTTCATTAGGAATGGAGCCAACAGAAGGACCTGGATTACTATTTATCGTATTACCATCTGTATTTAGTCAAATTCCATTCGGTGGAGTATTCTTAACAGTATTTCTTGCGCTGTTTACATTTGCGACATTAACATCGGCATTTTCTCTACTAGAAACGGTCGTTTCAGCATTAGCAAATGGTGAGCAAGAAAGAAGAAATAAACTATCATGGATCATCGGTTTCTGCATTTTCCTAGTAGGTATACCATCCGCGTTATCATTTGGAGTATGGAGTGATATTACGATTTTTGGTAAGAATATTTTTGATGCAGTAGACTTCTTATCTAGCAATATATTAATGCCACTTGGTGCATTGTTTATCAGTATTTTCGTATCGTTTAAAATGGAGAAAAAGGTATTAGAAGCAGAATTTTACGTAGGTGGAAATTATGGAAAGAAAGTATTTACTTGCTGGGTATTTTTACTTCGATTTATAGCACCGCTTGCAATAATCATCGTCTTTTTGAATGTAATAGGGATTATTTAAGTTTAAATGTTATAATGTTCAGTAAAAAGAAGGTGATGGGAATAAAAGCGGATTTTATTGAAAAAGGGAAATATATGAACATTAGAGGGAAAAAACTATATGTCGAAACACATGGATCTCCTGAAAATAAAGCAGTCTTATACTTACATGGTGGACCTGGAGAAAGCTGTTATAGTTTTTCATTTCATCAGGCGGAACGTTTAAAGGAATCATTGTATGTAATCATGTTAGATCAACAAGGAGTTTGTCGTTCAGAAGAAATTACAGAAGCAGAATCATTTATGTTACGAGATCTTATCGAGGATTGTGAAGCTTTAAGAGAAGAGTTGAAAGTTGAAAAATGGTCTATTATTGGACATTCTTTCGGTGGTTTTCTAGGGTTGTTATATGTATCGATATATCCGAACTCTATTGAAAAGATTATATTCGAAGGGCCGACTTTTGATTTTGTATTAACGAGTAGATCTTTATTACAAAAGACAGCACAGCTACTGAAGAAGCATGGAAAAGAAAAAGAGGCGAAAGAATGCCTAGATTTTTCAGAAAGTAATGCGAGTCCAGAAGAGTTATTAGAGGCTTATATAACATTAAGTGGTGAATTAGAAGAAAAACGAATGGAGATTTATGAAAATAAGGAGGATAAAACTGACTATAGTTTATATAGTGATGAAGAGTGGGAAGAATTTGCAAGACGTTCAGAGATTCACTTTAAAAGATTAAAAGATGAAGGAGAGATTTATAAGTCATTGTTATCAAAACTAAAAGAGGTAAAGAGTCCAATGCTTTTACTTGTAGGGCAACATGATGCAGTAACTTGTGAAAAGCAAATTCTAACATTTAATCAAGATACTCAAAATGGTAAGTATATCGTGTTTGAAGAGAGTGGTCATACACCACATTATGAGGAAGCAGACCGATTCGCTGAAACAGTCATTCATTTTTTGAAATAAAAAAAGAAAGGGTGCTTCTAATAATGAGAAGCACCCTTTTTAAATTTCTGGATAAGTGATTGTAATGTTAGGCCATTTGCTTTGCCAATTCTTTTTAATAACTCTTTTCTTGTACATATGTATCCGTTCTTTCGTTTCAAGAAAATGAGGTGTGGGTTTCACTTGTAACGAAAGTACATCTTCTATTCCGCAAGGAGATGTTAATATGACATTGTTTTTCTCGTCTAATGTAACCCCAAGAGCAGTTGCTGTTTCAGGAAATTTAGAAATAGCATCAACAGAAGAAGAGTAAGGTAGCATTTTATTCACTACATGCATGCGAGCTTGATTTTTTACTGACCAAGGGATAGTGGCATCCATATTTGTCAGCTTCGTTTCTAATAATTGTTCATATGCCTCATCTTTCTGCATTGAATCATAATAAATAACATCAACGTCTGGTGTAGCCGTTCGTACTTCGTAGTTATGTAAAGTATCCCAAATTTTAGAACGAACAAATCCGGCGCAAACCCACCAATCAGGTAGTTGTAGTGATTTTGCCATTTGTAATACGTTCATCATCCACGGATCATTTTGTATGAAATGGATAATATCTTGCTCGGTTTTTATAGTCATTGATAAATTCCCCCTCTGTTTATAGAGTTAATGGATTAATGCATTAACTCTATAATCCATAAAATCCAGTAAGCACCTGGTACAAATAAAAGTTGTGCTAATAGGGTGCCGAGAAGTCTAGAAATCATTAGCCAACCATACATTTTACTCATTGCCTCAGCGCCGTCCTCTGATTGAAGAGCGCGCTCTGTTAAAAGGGCGATACGTGGATCGAGTAATACTGTTAATAAAATAGTAGCAAAACCATTCACGAGACCAGATGCTGTACTTGCATTTGTTGCGTAATCTGGATTTAAAAAAGAAGCGTAAAGAGCTGAAAGGACACCCGCTGTATAAATTGCAGTTGCGAACATGTTAATAAGCATAATACGCTTTGGGATACCACCGATCCTTAGTCGATGAATCATTTCTAACTTTGGAAAGCGTACATATTTTTTTGTGCGCTTTAATTTTTGAATGTTATTTGTTTTCATCATTCGAATGAAAGAACCGTCTGTTTCAAAGTTTTGAATGACATATCCAAATAGTTTTGTCAAAGTTGGATAGAGTATAATTGCCAGCAATGTACCGATAGAGGCAGATAATAGAACGAGCCGTATAATATGCTCTAAATTAATAGAAGAATCTAGTTTTGCTTCATCGACAATACCACCAATTAAAAAGGCTTGTAGTAAGTTAGATGTTCTTGAAATAAGCAGTACCATTCCTACGACAGATAAGGCAACGGCAATCTTTTTTAAACGTACACCAGCTAATCGAATACTATAAGAGCTTGTTTCAACTGCGTGGATAACAATTGTGAAAGCCATTATAAAAATTAACGTAATTGACATGTGTTTCACCAGTTTCTATGAAATTAATTGTAACTTTTTCACTTTATCATATCTTTTGTATTTTTGTAACTGAAAGTATGAGAGGTAGAAAAAGTAATTTTCTGAAAAGAATAAAAATGATATTATGGAAAGGATGTGGTTTGTTTAATAGAGGGGGAGCTTTTCTATGTATACATATTATAGTAATCGTGCAAGTGAATATGAGGCGGTGTACAATCGGGAAGATCCAGTAAGGCAGGCGGAACAAAAGATGCTTGAACAAAAATTAAAAGACATATGTAAAGGAAGAAAAGTTCTTGAAGTTGCTTGCGGAACAGGGTATTGGACGAAGTATGTAGCAGATGTAGCTGTACATATAACAGCGATTGATTATTCTGATGAAGTACTAGCGATAGCAAGGGGGAAAGAGCTTTCTAAGGAACAGGTTACCTTTCAGAAAGGTGACGCTTTTAAACTAGAACAAATGAAAGACATCTTTCAAGGGGCATATGCAAACTTTTGGTTTTCACATATTAAAAAAGAAGAGATTACTAGTTTTTTAATACAATTCCATCATGTATTAGAAAAAGGAGCGATAGTTTGTTTTGCAGATAATGTATTTAACGAAAGAATTGGCGGAGAGCTTATTCGTAAAGATGGAGATATAAATACATATAAAATTCGTACACTCTCGAATGGTGAGAGGTATGATATTATTAAAAACTATTATACGCAAGAAGAATTGCAATCTATTCTTGAACCATTTGCATTAGATTTAAATTTCCATATAGGTGAGTGTTTTTGGTGGGTTACATATAAAGTAAAGTAAGTGGAGGGAATAAATATGTATACAACATTTCTTTTTGATTTAGACGGAACATTAACTGATCCGAAAGAAGGGATAATAAACTCTGTTCTATATGCGTTAGAAAAAATGGGGATTGAAGAAGTAAATATAAGTGGGTTAGATTCATTTATCGGCCCACCAATCCAACAATCGTTTGCAGAGAGATATAATATGAGTGAAATGGAAATTGAGCAAGCTGTCTTTTACTTTCGGGAATATATAAAGAAAAGCGGTCTATTAGAAAATAAAATATATGATGGGATTCCGACATTGTTACAAGAATTAAAGGATGCAGGTAATCGTTTGTTTGTAGCAACTTCAAAGCCTACTGTATTTGCGAAACAAGTAATAGAGCATTTTCAGTTAACACTTTTTTTTGAAGAGATTGTTGGGAGCAATTTAGATGGGACAAGAATAAAAAAGGAAGAAATAATTGCTCATATATTACAAACAAATGAAGAACTCAAAAAAGAAGAAATTGTAATGATTGGAGATAGAAAGCACGATATAATAGGGGCTAATAATAATGAAATCGCTTCTATTGGTGTATTGTATGGTTATGGAAGTGAGAAAGAACTGAGTGAAGCTAGGGCGACTTATATAGTGAAAGATGTCGAAGAGTTGCAAAGCTTTTATTTAGAGAAAAGTATGGTAAACCTATAAAAAGAGAAACTAACAATCCCTTTATAACGTATGACGATGAAATCGTTTTTGTTTAAAGGGATTTTTCGTATGTAATCGAATAGTTATAATTAGACATTTTTAGCATGAAAAATTTGTTATAAAAAGAGGAGGAATGTCATGAAATAAAAGGATACGAGATGTTAGCAGAAGTTTATTATCAAAAGATTGAATTTTCAGTTTAAAAGGAGGGGTATAATTGGAGCTAGTTATTATTTTATTAGCACTAAGTTTACTCATGTTTGTAGCATATAGAGGATTTTCTGTAATATTATTCGCACCGATTTTTGCATTATTTGCGGTATTTTTGACAGAGCCTAGTTATGTATTACCTTTCTTTTCTAATATTTTTATGGAGAAAATGGTAGGGTTTATTAAACTATATTTTCCTGTTTTCTTGCTTGGAGCCATTTTTGGTAAAGTAGTAGAAATGTCAGGTATTGCTGATTCTATTGCAAAGACAATTATAGAGTTAGTTGGGGAAAAGCGTACAATTTTAGCCATTGTTTTAATGGGGGCTATTTTAACATATAGCGGTGTAAGTGTTTATGTAGTTGTATTCGCTGTATATCCGTTTGCAGCAAAATTGTTTCGACAAGCTGATATCCCAAAACGGTTAATTCCCGGTACAATCGTTCTTGGAGCAGTAACTTTTACAATGGATGCACTACCTGGATCACCACAAATTCAAAATGTAATACCTACAACCTTTTTTAAAACTGATATTTATGCAGCTCCGATACTTGGTATTGTAGGAGCAATTTTTGTTCTCACGTTAGGTTTACTATATTTAGAGAGTAGGCGAAAGAAGGCAAAAGCTGCAGGAGAAGGATACTTCGGCTTTAACGATGGAAAATCTGAAATGGCAGCATCTTTGCAATTAGAACAAAAAGATATGCCGATACTAAGCGGTATTGAAATCACAAGAGTACAGCAAGTAATTGCGTTTATACCACTTATTTTAGTAGGTGTAATGAATAAGGTTTTCACAATCATGATACCAAAGTGGTATCCAAATGGCTTTGATTTCTCAGCTATTGGTATGAAAGCATTTGGAAAAGTTGAATTAAGTGCGGTAGTTGGAATTTGGTCTGTAGAATTGGCACTTATTATAGGGATTTTATCAACGCTTTTATTATATTGGAAACGAGTAGTAACTGGATTTCAAGCTGGATTGAATACAAGTATTGGGGGAGCGCTACTTGCAACAATGAATACAGGAGCTGAGTTTGGGTTTGGTGGTGTTATTGCAGCACTTCCAGGATTTGCGATTATGAGAGATAGCATCTCTGCAACTTTCACGAATCCATTAGTAAATGGAGCAGTAACAACTAATATTTTGGCTGGGATTACTGGGTCAGCCTCAGGAGGAATGGGAATAGTTTTAAGTGCGATGGGAGATAAATTTATTGCTGCAGCAACGCAATATAACATTCCGTTAGAAGTTATGCATCGCATTGTATCAATGGCATCAGGTGGAATGGATACATTACCACATAATGGGGCAATTATTACTATTCTAACGGTAACAGGATTAACACATAAGCAGTCATATAAAGACATATTTGCTATTACAATTTTGAAAACGTTTGCTGTATTTTTAGTCATCGTGTTCTATACTTTAACAGGAATCTATTAATAAATAGTTAATAGATGAAAAGAAAAGATTTATCAGATTGATAGTTTATATAATAAAATATTTATTAGAAATAGAAGGGGTGGAGTACTTGCAAGAAGTTGCTGAATTTCGTATGCCGAAGTCTGTATTATATGGGAGAAATTCGCTTGAAAAACTAGGGGAGCAATCAAAGAAGTTAGGGAAAAGGGCTTTTATAGTTAGTGATACAATTATGGAGAAATTAGGGTATGTTGAAAGATGTGTGAAGCAATTAAATGCGAAAGGGATCACAGTTATTACGTATAATAAAGTGAACGCTGAGCCTACAAATTTACACGTATTAGAAGCGTTATCTATTTGTAAAGAAGAAAAATGTGATTTTATTATCGGTATTGGCGGGGGAAGTTGTATTGATGCTGCGAAAGCAGTAGCAGTGTTATACACAAATGGTGGAGAAATTGAAGAATATGTCCAAAAGGATATCGAAATAAAAAATGATCCATTACCTCTTATTGCAATCCCAACAACTTCTGGTACTGGATCGGAAGTAACGAGTGTAGCTGTAATTACGAATAAAAAAACGGATGTGAAGATGATGATAAAGCATCCGAGCTTTACCCCGCAATTGGCGATAATAGACCCTATTTTGACAAGTTCAGTACCACCTCATATTACTGCAGCAACAGGAATAGATGCATTATGCCATGCGATTGAAGCTTATATTTCTAAAGTTTCACAACCACTAACAGATGTTCTCGCGCTTTCAGCTATTGAAAGTATAATGAAATATTTACGTTTTGCATATGAGGATGGGGATAATATGGAAGCAAGAGAAGCACTGATGATTGCTTCATTGCAAGCTGGAATTGCTTTTTCAAATGCTTCTGTTACATTAGTCCATGGTATGTCTCGTCCTGTAGGAGCATTATTCCATGTGCCACATGGAATATCGAATGCAATACTATTACCTACAGTTCTAGAGTTTACAAAAATGAATGCAGTAAAAAGGTTAGCTGAAGTAGGACGTAGCTTAAACAAAGATTTGTATTCGTATTCTGATGAAGAAGTGGCGAACTACACGATTGCTGAAATTAAGAAACTTTGCTTTGATCTTCGAATTCCTAATTTAAGAGAATACGGAATTGATGAAGGTGAATTTGGAAATGCTATTTCTAAAATGGCGAAAGATGCTATTGCAAGTGGTAGTCCAAGTAACAATCCACGAGTTCCATCTTATGATGAAATAAAAGAGCTATATCGAAAATGCTTTGATTATCAATATAAGATAACCACAAAGGATGTTTTCTGAATATTCTATAATTATTTCCGCGGAAATGAAAAAGAACTACTATAAATGTAATAGATATAATTTGGAGGAAGTTTTTTAATTTTATAGGATTTAAACGTGATTAATTATGTATAAATTATATGATAAATCACGTTTTTAAAATGTTATTTTGAAGGAGGATATATGAAGTTAATAGGTCTTATTGGCGGAATGAGCTGGGAATCAACTACTGAGTATTACAAAATGATAAATGAAGAAATAAAAATGAGATTAGGTGGATTACATTCAGCAAAATGTCTTCTTTACAGCGTTGACTTTGAAGAAATTGAACGATATCAATCTGAAGGAGATTGGGATAAAGCGGGAGAGGTATTAGGAAATGCAGCATCTTCTTTGGAGAAGGGTGGCGCTGCTTTTATAATAATTTGTACAAACACGATGCATAAAGTTATTAAGCATATAAAAAATAGAATCAGTATTCCAATATTACATATTGCTGATGCAACAGCGAAGGAAATAAAACAACATAGAATTCAATCAGTTGGTCTACTTGGGACAAAATACACGATGGAGCAGGATTTCTATAAATTACGTATAGAAGAAAATGATATAAAAGTAATTGTACCAAAAGAAGAGGATAGAGAGAGAGTAAATAAAATAATATATAACGAATTATGCCTAGGAAAAATAACCCCACAATCAAGGGAGTATTTTAAAAATGTAATGGAAGATTTGGCGCAAAGAGGAGCAAAAGGCATTATATTAGGGTGTACAGAAATAGGACTATTAGTAAAACAGGAAGATGCATTAGTTCCTTTATTTGACACAGCCCGCATACATGCAGTTGAAGCTGTGAATATGTCTTTAGAAGATGAAGATAATTTTATTATGTAAACAATGACCGTGTAAGTGGAAAACATTCAGAAAATATTTTATAATGTAAGTGGTTACATTCAAGGGGGAATGCGGATGTTCTCAGTTCAACCAATCGCATTTGTACATAATGAAAGAAAGGAAATAGTAGATGATGAGTGGGGAGAAATAAGATCACTTATTACTTTAAGTGATTCGTATACAGAGGAAAGTATACAAGGGATCGAAGATTTTTCTCATATTGAAGTTATTTTCTATTTTCATAAAGTAACAGATGAACAAATTCAGTATTCTGCTAGACACCCTAGAAATAATAGTAATTTTCCAAAGGTAGGGATTTTTGCACAACGTGGAAAAAATCGTCCGAATCGACTAGGAGCGACAATTGTTAAAGTGATAAGAAGAGATGGAAAAACAATTGTTGTTGAAGGATTAGACGCAATCGATGGCACACCTATTTTGGATATAAAGCCTGTTATGAAAGAGTTTATACCGAGAGAAGAAATAAAACAGCCCGAATGGGCAACAGATATTATGAAGCAGTATTGGAAGGGGAATGGAGTGAAATGAGAATATATGAAGCAACAATTGCAGATTTAGATGGACTAGCATCTGTTTTTAATAACTATCGCGTATTTTATCGACAAGATTCCGATATTGAAGGAGCAAAAGCATTTTTACGAAATCGAATTGAGCGAAAAGAATCAGTCATTTTTGTAGCGGTAGAAGACGGGGAATATATTGGTTTCACACAATTATATCCATCATTCTCATCTATTTCGATGAAAGAATTATGGATATTAAATGACTTATTTGTACAAGCGAAGAAACGCGGGGCAGGAACGGGTAAAAAGTTGCTGGAAGCTGCTAAAACGTTCGCATTAGAAAATGGTGCAAAAGGTTTAAAACTACAAACAGAAATTGATAATTTATCAGCACAGCGATTATATGCTGAAAATGGATATTTGAGAGATAATCGTTATTTCCATTATGAATTAACTTTTTAAACTAATCTATAAAAGCTCGGCCTACTCTTTTCGTAGGCTGAGCTTCTATTATTTTTCATACCTTTTGGCATTTAGGAAAAGAATAGTCAAAAGGAGAAAGTTATGAGGAAAAATTTAACTTGTCTTATCGTTGATTTAATATCCAATTCGTAGCATCTTCAAAGTTTTCTGCAATGTAATTTGGCTCAATATGTGCCCATTTATCTCGGTACGTATGTAAGGCGTCATATCCAGCGCCAGTTTGAACTAATATTGTCGTTGCATTTACTTTTGCACCAGCAACAATATCAGTCCAGCGATCACCAATTATAGCGCATTTTGTTAAATTAAGCCCATGTTTTTCCGCTGCTTGCAGGAGCATGCCTGTGCTTGGTTTGCGGCATTCACATCCTTCACCATGTTTATGAGGACAAAGGTAAATATCATCAAAACCAAACTCTATTAACTCTTTCGTAAAATCATTTACAGTCGCTTTTCCATCTGCGATACCTGGTTGATTCGTAAAAGAGAAAAGTTTTATATTTTGAGCTTTTAATTTTTGTAAAGATTCCTTCGTAAAAGGAAATAATGTGAAAGAGCCTGGATAATGTATTGTAGTATCACCTCCAATTGTTCCGTCACGATCAATGAAAATTGCTTCGATGTTTTTCATAGTTACAGCCCTTTCTATGTGTATGTAGTTTAAAAATGTTTTACAAATCGATATCCATTTACTTCATATCCTAATTTTTTATAAAAAGGATGAGCTTCTAATCTATTTGTACCACTAACTAGCCACGTCCCAATGCAATTATGCTTCTTTGCTAATTGTTCTGCATAATCCATTAAAACTTGTCCGATACCTTTTCGGCGTATTGTAGAATCTACGCTAATAATTGAAATCTCGCCATAACGCGTTACATCCTCTAAGTTCTCGCGTATACGAAATCCTAGTAATCCGAGAATAGTATTGTCTTCTTCGTAAACATATAAAAAATCAAAAGGACTCATTTTCACAAATTGCAAACGATTTTTCATATCCTCATGTGATATAAAAGAGCCTTTTAACTCTTTTGTAAGAGAACATAATGTATCTATATCATTTATGACTGCTTCACGAATTTGAAATGACATATGATCAACTCCATTTAAATTAAAAACTTCAAACATTAAATATTCTGTTAAAATGTGTTTTTTCCTGCTACCGAAACAAATATTTTAGAAATGCTATAATACTATATTAAGAGGGATATGTTATCATTTTCCTTGATTGTATTGTAAATGGAAAGAAGGGAAATGTATGCTAGAAGTGAATATCCGCTCAGCCGGATATGAAATTGGTGAAAAGACAGTTCATGATATTGCATTTGCAATTGAAAAAGGAGAGCTAGTTGCTCTTATTGGCGCAAATGGCGCAGGAAAGAGTACGACAATTAAATCGATACTCGGTTTACTTGTCAATATGGATGGTGAAATCTCGTTTGGTGAAAAGAAAAATCCATATGCATATGTACCAGAGCATCCGACGTATTATGAATATTTAACTTTATGGGAGCATATTGAATTGTTAATGGCTGCACGTGGAAATGAAGTAGGAAGCTGGGAGGATAAGGCAAAGGGATTATTACATACGTTCCGAATGGAAAAACATATACATGAATACATATCGAAGTTTTCAAAAGGTATGAAACAAAAATCGATGCTAATACTCGCGTTTTTAACGGAACCGGATTTTTATATTATTGATGAGCCTTTTATCGGTTTAGATCCAGTGGCAACTCGAGAATTTTTAAACTATTTATATAAAGAAAAAGAGCGGGGCGCAGGAATTTTACTTTGTACACACGTACTAGATACAGCTGAACGAATTTGCGAAAGGTTTTTACTCATTTCGCAAGGTACGTTAGTAGCAGATGGGCATTTAGAGGCGATACAATCGTTAGCAGAGATGCCAGGAAGCACACTGTTAGATTGTTTCGATGCAATTGTAAGGCGGGAGCAGCATGATTAAACAACAGTTTAATAAAAGGCTACGTCATGAATTGCAAAGAAAATGGAAGTCAATTCGTTCTGTAGCTGATTGGACAGTAGCGTTATATATTATTATTCCAGCACTTATATTTATGGGGATATATTATCGTTCACTTTGGATGAAGGAATTATCTATGGAAGAGACCGTTTATTTTGGATTAGGTTTACTCGCGTTTTACTTTGTTACATTTTCAAGAGGAGTTCGCTCATTTTTTGAGCAAGCAGATAGTTTATTTTTAATTTCGTACCCAAATCATATGCGAAGATTAATGAAGTTCGGCATGATATATACGTTTATTCGGATTGCAATAACGAACGTAATTGTAGTATTCATTATGCTACCGCTATTGATGAAAAGTATGGGAGCGACAATTATACAAATCGTACTATTTTGGATTTTCTTTACTGTTTTTCGATTTATGTTATCGTTGTTGATGAGATTCATAAATGTACGTGTAGGGAAACGATGGGTTTTATGGATTATAAAAAATGTTCTATTTTCTTTTGGATTAATTTTCGTTGGAATCAGTTTATTTTTCATTTATAAAAATCCACTGTATTCCATACTCTTTATCGGTCTAGCAGCTTTACTTACTGTAGTCTTAGTAAAAGAAAAGATGAATTATAAAAATTACTTTTTTAAAGAAGTTGAGAAAGAAAAAGAAGAAAGTATGCGCTGGACGAGAGGGATTATGCAAGTTGGTGGACATGCGGCGAAACCGAGTAGTTCGAATAAAAACCCGTGGATGTTCCCTCGTTCTAAAAAAATATTAGGAAAAAAAGCTGATTCACGCATTATTGAATCTTTTTTAAAAGAATTTTTGCGTACAAGTAGTGCTTTAATGTTTTATGTTCAAATTACATTAATAAGTAGTGTAAGTATTATCGTGACTCCGAGGTGGATAACAGCTATTATTCTTGTATTTGCTTTACTAGCAATTGCTCACTATGCACGTGATTATTGGAATGAATTCACGAAGAAAATGTTCCTTCATTTATATTGTGACGAAGGAAAATTACTATTGTTAAGATGGAAGGTAAATCGTTATTTATTACTTCCAGCGATAATTATATACGGGACAGTCATACTTTCTCAGTTTTATTTATTGCCAGCAGTAATCATTGGAGTTATTTTTATATTATTAATTGGATGGATTGTATTTTTACCGTAAAAAAGAGCCGAATAGGCTCTTTTTTAGTCTGTGATGCATTGGTAAATAAAATATACTAAAACGAAAATACTTACGGCGGAGTACATGACATCTAAAGTCATCTGATCGCCTCCTCATTGTTGTTGTATATATAGTGTATGAAATCTTACAATGTCATATTCAAGTGAAAAATATGTGAACGTTAACAAATTTGTAAAGTGCAAAAATTACAATCATTTTGTATAATAGAAGAAACAACCGTTATATAAGATATAATGAGTGAAAGGGGAGGGAATATAAATGCCAAATTGGTTTAGAAAAACCTTAGTCGCATTAATTACCGTATTTACATTTGGTCTAGTGACGCCTCCTTCCATTTTGCTTGATAATGCAAAAGCGGACAAGCCTACTACAACTAGGCAACAAAATTTGGAGCAAACGTCCTATACATATGAAGAAACGAATGAAAGGTTAACCACCGATACTTTTGTTAACTATGCGATGCAAGAAGCTGAGAAGCAATCTATGCAAAAATTCGGCTCTAAAATTGGGCCTGTAATTGAAGATGAATTTAAAGATGTTGTATTACCTAAAATTGAAGAAGCAATCGCGGAACTTGCAAATGATGTGCCAGAAGAATCGTTACAATCATTAGCAATATCCCAAAGACCAGCTGGTGGAAATAATGAAAAGATTTTTCATGTATATGATACGAAAACAGGAAATGACTTACTGCGATTTCACGTGAGGAGAGATCATCCACCACAAGATGGATATTATTTTAATTTCCACTATCATCGTTTTGATGATGGATACTCAGGACATCATGAACTAGGAAATATTTATTGGAATACGAATGTGCCGCCGAAATGGCTGTCTTAATGAAGAACAAGAGAAAATCTTGTTCTTTTTTTATGCTTATCCCGCTATTTGCGGGCAGTAAGACTCCCACCTCAAAATTTGGCGAATGCAAGGAAGTTAGGTGGGAGTACGGCTGCCCGTAAAAGCCCGATTGGTGTGGGCTAATAATCAGTAGGGAAAGTAGGTGTGTTATCTCACACCTACTTTTTAATTACCATTCTTCTTGGTTTAAGAGCTGTAAAGCTACTTTCAAGTCTACATCTTCTTGTATATGTTCAGGCGTCCAAGGGATATGTAAACGCGGTTGTATTCCAACACCGGACATTCCTTCCCCTTTATCAATAATAGAAAGCCTTGAAGTGGGATAGTAAAGAGCAAATGTATCAGCCCATTCCATTACTGCTAAATTAGAATAATCATTTACACCAGCGGTAGGGCGACCTATTACTTTCACTTTAGATGATTTTTTTGCTACTTCTACAAAGGAATCGCCAGAGCTTGCGCATGTTACGTCTGTTAGTAATAATACTTTACTTGGCATTTTTCTTCCGTGTATTTTTAATGTTTGCAGTTCTAATGGTAATCCAGAGGTATCAAATGTAACGAACCCTTTATTATAATTCTTTTTTAAATCTTGAATAAACATATCAGTGAATAATTTTGAAAGTTCGTCTAAAGAATCATAATCTTCTTTTTCGAAATCTTTCATTCGTAAATGATAGTTTCGTACTGTATGATTTAATTGCATTGTATCTGAAGAATCGAAGAGGGAGATCTCTTTATCTTCAAATAAATAAGGAAGTAATTTAAAAAACGCGTCATCACTTCCACCGAGATTCATTCGGACGTCTATAATTAAGTTCGGAAAAGAATCAAGCTCGTTTTTGTATGTATCTATTAATTTATTAACAGCTTCAGTATTTGTGAAGTCCGTCAAAGTAATTAAGAGTGTATCCTCATTATACTTTTCTAATGAATAGATAGGCGTGTAATCACTTCGTTTATACTTTAGTAAAGTAATAGTTTGGATTACTCCATCTCCATCTATAATTGTACAATTGGATGACTTTGATAAAACGTAGTCCCATTTTTCACGCTCATATGTAGTCTCATTTAAATATTTTTTATATTTTATTAATAGATCAGGAATTTTTATGTTATCTAATGCAAGAATAGCTTGTCCTTTTTTTATTCGTTTTTCTTGGTTAGCTGATGTAATGTACAGCCGATCTTCAAATCGTTTAACTTGAAACCCGACACTATTAAGTGGTTGTTTTTTTGAAGTCATTTTGAAAAACATATGATTATCTTTAAAGTCTAATAAGTAATCTCCTACAATTTCAGTAAATTGTACTGGTGTTAACTCTCCGTGTTTCTCTAATTGTTCAATCTTGTTTAAATATGGAGTAGGGTCGTCCCATCCCTTTTTATCAAGACATCCCGAGTAATCGTGGTGAGTAATTGAAACAATTTCTTTAAAAATTTCTGTGTACACAACTGTTCCTCCTTATAATTTGATTAGTTGAATAAAAGAATTCTGTGCTGTACATTTATTATCCTTTATTTGGATGGAGAAAATTAAATGAAGTGGCATATAGCACAGGAGAAAGTGAAATATATTTTAAAGAAGTAGACGAGGAAATTGCAAAATCATTAGGGCCGAGACATATTTGTTATCAAGCTATTAATAGAGGAGTAGTTGATGACGTAGCAGAGTTTCTTGCTAGTACTAAGATGAAGGTTATACATGGACCTATTGAAATGAATCATTATTCGGATGGTTACTATACGATCGATTTTTACGACCCGAATGGATTTATTGTAGAAGTTGCGTATACACCGAATGCAAGAATGTAATGAGAAACTTGACGTCTATTTTATAATAAAATAAGGGGGTGGACTATTGAAAGTCAGGCAAGGAAAATATGAAGAAATAAAATTACGTGATAGAATTCCAGGAATGGTTGAATATATAGAGGATACAATGTTTCCAACTGATTTTCACTATTATATTCCACCGCACTGGCATAGAAGTATTGAAATTAGCCTTGTAGTATTTGGAGAAATTATTTTGTGTGTGAATGGGCAAAAAAAGAAAGTATCCGCTGGCGAATTTATTTTTGTAAATAGTGGTGATGTTCACGAATTTGAAAAAGTTGAAAATACAAGTTGTGCAGTAATGATGTTAATTATTTCTTATGAATTTCTTAAAGAGGTAAATGAAGATTTTGATAAATATAGATTCAATATAAAAGAATCAGTCGTTCAGAAAACAAAACTCCAACAAATATTTGATGAATTAAAGGAATTAGTCACAAATTATGATGACTTAAGTTATATAAAAATTAATAGTTTGATCTATGAAGTCGTTTATATTTTATTGCGTTACTGTAAAGATGTGGAGAATGTAGAAAATGATTTTCAACTTGGAAATAGACAAAAAGAGATGATTACATATATTTATGAACATTACGATGAAGAACTTAAACTGAAAGATGTAGCAAAACACTTTTTTGTAAGTGAAGAACATTTTTCTCGTATGTTCAAAAAATCCTTTGGATCAAATTTCACCTCTTTTTTAACAAGATACAGACTTTATAAAGCTTATAAGGATATTATTAGTAGTACAAATTCTATACAAGATATAGCAGTAAAACACGGATTTCCCAATGTAAAATCGTTTATTTCACAGTTTAAAGACAAATATGGATACACACCATTACAGTATAGGAAGAAAATCATATCAAAAAATGACAATAATTGAATCAAATATGAACAACAATAAAAAAACGTTCCATGTTACATTTTGTACATGGAATGTTTTTAATTTAGTGATAGCAAATGAAGTAAGATTCAAAGGGGATTTATATAATCCAAATAAATGAAAGCGCTTAAAACAAGAGAGGATGAATACTGGATGACTAGAAAATATGATTTAGACCTTTTAGAAAAAATTCAAGAAAAACAAGAAACTATCAACGTACAGGGGGCAAAAGTCCTAGTGAAAAATATACCAGATTGCGATGAAAAAGGGGCTATGGATCCACGTCTTTATAAGGACACAAAGGTTCAAATGAATGTAATGAGGTTTATGCCTAAAAATATGATGAAAATGGATGCTTCTGAAAAATCAGTAAAGAATATGCGAAAACAATTTAATGGTATTAAAAGTGTTCCCATTGTCACTAAAGACATTAATATTGTGCATAAAACTGTTAAAGCTGAAGATGGATTTGATATTCCGATAAGAATTTATAACAGTAGTTCTAAACGAGAGAATGCACCAATTTTATACTTCATTCATGGTGGCGGATTTATGGCAGGATCACCAGATGTGGTAGAAGAGCTTGTGAAATTGATAGTAGAGAAAACAGATATACTAGCCGTTTCTGTGGATTATCGATTAGCTCCGGAAAATCCTTTTCCAACTGGGCATACAGATTGTTACACTACTTTAAAGTGGATTTATGAGAATGCTGACACATTAGGCGGTGATAAGAATAATATCTTTGTTGCTGGTGATAGTGCAGGAGGTAACTTAACGCAGTATTGTACTACTAGAGATATGGAAGATGGTAGAAATCTCGTTAAGGGGCAACTACTTCTATATCCTACAATTAATATGTGTGATTATGAAGATGAATTTTATTCTTGGAGTATAGACAAATATGAAATTGCTCCTAAGTATAAAAAAGGATTAGAAAAAATGCTTAATATTATGCATTCAATGGTTGGAGGTATGTCAGAAGTACTTGGTACGAAAGAAATTAATTCTAAGTATTTAAGTCCATATGTTGATGTATCCCCAGACTATCCAAGTACATTTATTACGGTAGGAGAGCATGATTTTTTAATGATTGAATGTTTAGCGTATGCAGCTAAATTAACTAAAAAAGGAGTAGATACTGAAACAGTTCTTTATCGAGGGTTGGGGCACGCTTATGGAGATAACGTAGGAGTCTATCCTCAGAGCGAAGATTTAG
This sequence comes from Bacillus cereus group sp. MYBK30-2, assembly GCF_051915945.1. Taxonomy (NCBI): domain Bacteria; kingdom Bacillati; phylum Bacillota; class Bacilli; order Caryophanales; family Bacillaceae; genus Bacillus; species Bacillus cereus group sp. MYBK30-2. Next base: position 834,007 of record NZ_JBQAFR010000001.1, on the reverse strand, counting down.
CAATTGAGATGGGGAATTTTATATTAAAGCATAGTGGAAAGTAGGGGAAATGGTGAAAAATAGAAAAGTGATATTAATTTCCAGCTTCGCTATTTTACTATGTATCTTTACATTTACAGACTTACAAATATCCAATAGTCTATATGAACCAACTAATAAGATTGCTCTTTTTTTACAAGCTATAGGAGAAATTCCAGCGATGCTTATTGCCTTATTTTCTAGTATGTATTTATTTAAAACTAGAAAGAATAAAGGTTCAAGAGGGTATTATCTATCTGGAGCTGGCTATGGAGTAATCATTCTTTTATTTGCTTTTATAGCGTCATTTATGCTAGTACACTATTTAACCATTTCAAAATTTTCAATTCCAATTTTTATGATTTGCTTTATTGTAGTTTGTTATATGATTTCTAAATCATGGAGCAAATACGATGATGAAAGATTGCGAGACATTGCATTAATTGGATTACTAAGTGTAGTTATTGTATTAATTACATTTAATCTAATAAAATTAGGATGGGGTAGAGAACGTTATCGTCATATGATTTCTATTGGATCGTTTGAAGGGTTTTCAAAATGGTTTGTACCTCAAGGAATCGCCAAAAGTGATGAGTTTATGTCGTTCCCTTCAGGCCATAGTGCCAATGCAGCGTTAATCATTTGGTTTAGCTTATTACCAGAATATTTCGCTTCATTAAAAAGAAAAAAAATAGGTGTTTGGATTCTCATTCTTTTGTGGATGATAATAGTGCCAATTAGTCGTATTATGGTAGGGGCTCATTTTGCTTCAGATGTTACAGTTGGAGTCGCTATTTCAGTAACTGTGTTTATGTGTTTGAAAAAATTTATTTGGAAGGATAAGAAAATTAAAAGCACAAATAATCGTGAGATTCTTCCACATTCAGTAAAGCGCTAATAAGAAAGCAATGTCACATGAAACGTTATTTTTATTATTTATTTAATCGAATAAGGAAATGAATAGTTCTAGATGGAATTTCTAATTGAGAAAAAATAGAGGGAAGCGAAAGCTTCCCTCTATTAAATTTACTATTCAATTTTAGTGAATGTAAGGGGCTGAGTACTTAAAGTTGCAGGAACATGTAATTGAAGTGTCGGAAACTCACCATTTACATTCATATCATAAGCGAATAAAAGACCCATCTTCATTTGGAACAAACTAATTGATGCAGAGAAGATGTCGTAATGATGGTGCTTTAGCTGAAATTCCATATCCATAAATTGTACATGTAAGGAATCCTCTTGTTTGTATACTTTCAATGTTCCATAAGCAGAATTCTCAAAAGTTCCAGTATAGTCATCTAATGTATGAGAAGGGGTAGTCCCTTTTATTGGTTCAGGGAGTGCTGTCGTTGCTTCTTTCATCATTTCTTTCATTTTTTCGCTATCTTCCACAGCACGATTTTGCCAGTCGATAAATTCTAGTCCGAGAAGTTCGTCGTAAATATGCTTTGTAATATAAGTAGGAAGTAAAGTTTGTCCGGAGTTTGTTAGTACGATAATACCGATGTTTTCATTTGGCATGAATGATGCAAGTGCAGAGAATCCATCAATATTACCGCCGTGATGAATCAGTTTATAACCGCGATAAGCGCTAATAAACCAACCGAGTCCGTAGCTATTTAATGGTGATTCACTTGTTGATAACATTGGCTGATCCGGGATTGGCGTATGCGGTGTATACATTTCTTGGAGTAGTTCAGTAGAAATCAAATCATGATTTTCTGTTTTTCCTTCGTTTAAATGAAGCAGAACCCATTTTGCCATATCTTCAATGGAAGAGTTAATACATCCAGCCGCTCCAACTGTATCGATATTTCGGAATGGAATTTCTTTCATTTCACCATTATCTTCAGCGTAAGGTAATGCGTAATCATCTGTATTTTGTGAGTCTGTAACAGAGAAGTTTGTATGCCTCATATTTAAAGGTTCTAAAATATGTTCTGTAACGTATTGCTCCCATGTTTGATTCGTAATGTTTTCCACAATATAACTAATTGTTGCATACATTAAGTTGTTATATAAAAATGCAGTGCGGAACGGTGCATCAAGTGATAAATGTTTAATTTTTTCTACGATATCTTTACGAGATAAGGAAGAACTGTACCAAAGAGCATCGTGACGACTTATCCCAGTACGATGAGAAGCTAAATCTCGTCCTGTAGCTTGCGAGTTAGCGAGTATATCGGATAAAGAGAAGTTAGGTACGTAAGATTGGACAGGAGTATCCCAATTAAATTTTTTTTGCTGTGCTAATAAGCTTAATGAAAGTGTACCGAATGCTTTCGTTGCAGAACCAATTGCGAATCGTGTCTGCGGAGTAACAGCTTCTTTTTTCTCTATGTTTCGATAGCCAAAACCTTCTGAAATAATTACTTCACCATCTTTTATAACAGCTACAGCGGTACCTGGAACGTGTAAATCTTTCATCATTTTCTCAATTGTATGTTGCAACGCACTTAAAACAGGGGTTTTGATTTTAGACATGCTTCTAACCTCCAAATATAATTTTTATGTTCCGCACTATACTTTCTGTAATAGAAAAGTGAAAACCTTTTTAAATATTGAAAGTTAATAATTTTGTAAGAATGAATAAAATTATTATTTATTTAGAATTTTATTTTTATTATAATTAATTTAAATTGAATTTGATAAAAGATGGTGAAGAAGCGTGTTAACTATAAAGAAAGTACTTTGCAATAATAAAATTAATCCGATAGGTATAGATTCAATAGTTGTTAAAATTAGTTGGCAGCTTGAGTCGGATAACCGAAATGTAAAACAACTTGCTTATCAATTGCAAGTTGCGACTAATAAAGATTTTGAAACTATATTATTTGATTCACAGAAAGTAGAAACAGATCAAAGTTTATATATACCGATCAATTCATTTCCATATAGAACGGAGACACGTTATTTTTACCGAGTAAAGGTGTGGGATAATCACGGTGAAGAGTCAATTTGGTCAAATGTAGCATTTTGGGAGACTGGATTACAAAGGCAAGAAAATTGGACAGGAAACTGGATTGCTGCGAAACAAGAGCGAACCCAAGTTATGTCCTTTAATAAAAATTTTTCTATTAAAAAATTAGTTGAAGAAGCACGTTTATATATTACAAGTTTAGGATTATATGAGGCTTCTATAAATGGAGAGCGTATTGGAGATTGTTATTTTACTCCTGGATGGACAAGTTATGATAAGAGAGTACTGTATCAAACGTTTGATATAACGCATTTATTAAAGGGTGAGCACAATGCTATTTCTGTACTGGTAGGTAATGGGTGGTTTAAAGGGCCGCTTACAATGCATCATGTACGTAATTATTACGGGGAAAGACGTGCGATAATTGCTCAAATACATATAACTTATGAGGATGGAACGAAAGAGAAAATTGTAACAGACGAAACATGGAAGGTAACTCCAAGCCCTATTTTGTATTCTGAAATTTATGAAGGAGAAGTTTACGACGCTAGGTTAGAAGGAAGTGTACAAGAGGTAGAGGATGTTGATGTAATTGAGCATTCTAAACAAGTAATCGTTGCTCAAGAAAATGAATCGGTGCGTAAAATGGAAATTATAAAACCAATTTCTATCAAAAAGCTACCAAATCACGAGTGGCTTATTGATATGGGACAAAATATGGTAGGATGGGTGCGTTTTACTGTTTTTCACGTCTATACTGGGCAAAAGATAGAGTTACATCATGCCGAAATATTAGATAAAAACGGTGATTTTTATACTGGGAATCTCCGAAAGGCAAAACAAAAAATAGTTTATATAGCAAAAGGAGAAGAAGAGGAAAAGTTTGAGCCTCATTTTTCGTATCAAGGCTTTAGATATGTGAAAATAAGCGGGTTAACCCAGCCGCCTCAAATAGCAGATTTTGAAGGGATTGTATTACATACTAATATGGAAAAAGCGACTGAATTCGAAACGTCCAATCCATTAATCAATCAACTCCATCATAATGTGGAATGGTCCCAAAGGGGTAACTTCTTTGACGTACCGACGGATTGTCCTCAGCGAGATGATCGACTTGGATGGACAGGAGATGCACAAATGTTCATCGGAACAGCGACACAAATCATGAATGTTCAATCGTTCTTTAAAAAGTGGCTCCAAGATTTATCATTAGACCAAAATGTTAACGGAGCTGTGCCTTTAGTTATTCCAGATGCATTTGGGAAAAGGGTGGATTTTGATCTTGATCTTGATACTTCTGGAGGTTGGGGCGATGCAGCAATTATTTGTCCGTGGGTCCACTATTTACATTACGGAGATGTATCGATTTTAAAAGAACAATATGACAGTATGAAGAAATATATAGATTACATACGTTCGCAAGGTGAGAACGAATACGTATGGGATACAGGTTATCATTTAGGAGATTGGCTTGCATTAGATACGAAGCCGGATGTATATGAAGGTGGAACAGATAAACATTTTATTGCGACGGCTTTTTATGCGTATTCTACATCGCTATTACAAAAAATTGCTGAGATTTTAGGTGAAAAAACAGATGCTAAGTTTTATGAAAGGTTACATGCAAATATTGTTCAATCGTTTCAAAATGAATACGTTACACTAAATGGCAGATTAATTTCAAATACCCAAACTGCCCACGTATTAGTACTTTTGTTTGAGTTAGTTAATGATAATGTGAAGGAGAAAGTATTTAATCGCTTAACTGAACTTTTAAAAGAAAATAAGGATCATTTAACAACTGGTTTTATAGGAACTCCGTACTTGAATTTACTATTAAGCAAGTTTAACCGTCACGACCTTGCTTGTAAGCTTCTATTTCATGAAGATTATCCTTCTTGGTTATATCAAGTGAAAAAAGGGGCTACAACGATTTGGGAGCATTGGGATGGCGTGAAAGAAGATGGAACACTATGGAAGGATAGCATGAATTCTTACAATCATTATGCATATGGTTCAATCGTTGAATGGATATACCGATATATTGTTGGGTTAGAAGTGAATGAAACAAAGCCTGCATATAAACATTTTTATATACAACCGCATTTTGATTCGAATTTAGAATGGATTAAAGTAAAACGTGAGACAGCTTATGGAGGAATTAAGATTGAGTGGCGTGTAGAAAAAGAACAAGCCTTTTTACAGATTTCTGTACCACCTAATACAAGCGCTACATTACGGATAGACGAAACGAATTGGAGCGCAAAACATAACATTGAAAGGGATTTAGGATCAGGCGATTATAAATTTACATTTTGTAAAAATATAATGAGGTAGAATTCTGTTAATATAGAAATATTTTTTATTGATTAGGATTATTAAATTCGATGTTTTTCATGTTATGATAAATCTCATATAAGATTGAAAGAAGGTTTTCCTACATATGAAACATGCTGAATATGAATACTTAAATTTATGCCGTCATGTAATGGAGCACGGCACTAAGAAAGAAGATCGTACGGGGACAGGTACTGTATCTGTATTTGGATATCAAATGCGTTTCGATCTAAGTAAAGGATTTCCTTTATTAACGACAAAGAGAGTCCCATTTCGCCTTGTAGCAAGTGAACTGCTTTGGTTTATGAAAGGTGATACAAACATTCGTTATTTATTACAACATAATAATAATATTTGGAATGAATGGGCGTTTAAAAGTTGGGTAGAAAGTGATGAGTATAATGGTCCAGATATGACAGATTTCGGTCTTCGCTCTCAACAAGATGAGGAATTTAAGAAGCAATACGATGAGCAAATGGAATTGTTTAAAAAGAACGTTCTAGAAGATGATGATTTTTCGAAGAAATATGGTTATTTAGGAGACGTATACGGAAAGCAGTGGCGTGCTTGGAAAACGACAGCTGGTGAGACACTTGATCAACTAAAAGATGTAATTGAAATGATTAAGAAAACACCAGATTCACGTCGTTTGATTGTATCTGCTTGGAATCCCGAAGATGTACCAAGCATGGCATTGCCACCTTGTCATACGCTATTCCAATTTTATGTAGCAGATGGAAAGCTTTCTTGTCAGTTATATCAAAGAAGCGGTGATATTTTCCTTGGAATTCCATTTAACATTGCAAGCTATTCTCTTCTAACACATTTAATTGCACATGAATGTGGTCTTGAAGTAGGAGAGTTTGTTCATACTATTGGTGATGCACATATTTATACAAATCATTTTGAACAAGTAGAAAAGCAGTTGGCACGTGAACCACGTCCGTTCCCTAAACTTACATTAAATCCAGATGTGAAATCTGTGTTTGATTTTGAAATGGACGATTTAACATTAGAAGGATATGATCCACATCCAGCAATTAAAGCACCGGTTGCAGTGTAATTGTAGAGGAGATGAAAAGATGATTGTTTCATTTATGGTCGCAATGGACGAAAATAGAGTAATTGGTAAAGATAATAACTTACCTTGGCATTTACCGAGTGAATTACAGTACGTGAAGAAAACAACGATGGGTCACCCGCTTATTATGGGACGAAAGAACTATGAAGCAATCGGTAGACCGCTCCCAGGAAGACGTAATATTATCGTAACGCGTAACGGTGATTACCATGTAGAAGGTTGTGAAGTTGCTCATACTGTGGAAGAAGTGTTTGAGATATGTAAAAACGAAGAAGAGATTTTTATTTTTGGCGGGGCGCAAATTTATGATCTCTTTTTACCATATGTAGACAAGTTATATATAACAAAAATCCATCACGCATTTGAAGGAGATACATTCTTCCCAGAAATAGACATGACAAATTGGAAAGAGATTTTTGTAGAGAAAGGCTTAACGGATGAAAAAAATCCGTATACGTATTATTACCATGTATACGAGAAACAACAATAATAAAAAAGATTGATGTGAATATTCGCATCAATCTTTTTTATTTGTATTTATAAATGTAAGTTTATAGATGATATTCGATAGTGCTATAATGAAAGGTAGCACGTGAAAAATGCTAAAATTTTCAAAAGTATTAATATAGAAAGAGGAGGAGAATCGGTTGAGAAAAATATGGGGGATTCTTTTTCTTTGCTTAGCATTAATGCTAGTCGGATGCGGCAAAGAAGAAAAACCACAAGAAGCGTTTGATACATATGTAAAAGCATGGAATAAACAAAAATTTGCAGATATGTATGATCAATTATCAGAAAATGCAAAAAAAGATATTTCAAAGAAAGAGTTTACTGAGAAATATGAAAAGATTTATTCTGGTATCGAAGTAAAAGAATTAAAGGTAGAAACAGGGGAAGTAAAAGAAGATAAAAAAGATGAAGGCCCTGTTCCTTTTAAGGTAAGCATGGATACAGTTGGTGGTAAAATCACTTTTGGCCATGAAGCAAAAATGGTGAAAGAAAAAGATGGAGATAAAGAATCTTGGAAAATAGATTGGACTCCTGATTTTATATTCCCAGGCATGACAAAAGATAGTAAAGTGCGTATGCAGACAACACAGCCAAAACGTGGTGAAGTTTACGATCGTAATGGAAAAGGTCTTGCGACGAATGGTAAAGCTTCTGAAATCGGAATGATTCCAGAAAAATTAGGAGATGCTGCTCCACAAACGAAAGAAACAATAGCGAAGTTGTTAAATATGTCTGTAGAAGAAATTGATCAAAAACTAGCTGCTAAATGGGTAAAACCAAATTATCTTGTACCAATTGGGATATTGCCTGAAGGGGCAACGCAAAATACGTACATCGATTTACCAGGCGTTTCAACAAGACCGGTAAATGTTCGTACATATCCGTTAGGAGAAGCGGCAGCGCATTTAACTGGTTATATCGGAAAGGTAAATGCTGAAGATTTAAAAACGCTTCAAAAGAAAGGGTATCAAGCAGATGATCCAGTTGGTAAAGCTGGATTAGAACAAGTATTAGAAGAAAAGTTACGTGGTAAAAAAGGTGGCCGCGTCTTCATGGAAGATGCACAAGGTAAGGAAATTAAAAATTTAGCGAAAACAGATGCTGTTGATGGAGAAAATGTAACTTTAACTATTGATAGTGCTGTTCAAGAAAAAATTTATAATGAAATGAAAGGAGAGGCTGGTTCAAGTGCAGCAATTAATCCGAAAAGCGGAGAAACGATTGCACTTGTAAGTAGTCCAGCATATGATCCTAATTTAATTGCGCGAGGGACATCGAAAGCACAACGCGAAGCTTGGAATAATGACCCGAAAAAACCAATGACGAATCGATTTACACAATTATCGGTACCAGGTTCTGTATTTAAGCCAATTACAGGTGCAATTGGTCTTGAAACAAAAACGATTGATCCAAAAGAAGAATTGAAAATTGAAGGATTGCAATGGACAAAGGATTCTTCTTGGGGTAATTATTATGTAACACGTGTGAAAGATGCAAATCCGATTGATTTTGATAAGGCAATGAAATACTCGGATAATATTTACTTCGCACAAGAAGCTTTGAAAATCGGAAAAGATAAATTTATGAGTGAAGCGAAAAAATTTGGATTCGATGAGAAATTACCAATTGAATACGGATTCCCTGCTTCTAAAATCGCAAATGATGGCATTAAAAATGATATTCAAATGGCAGATACAGGATATGGACAAGGACAAGTATTAATGACTCCTCTTCATTTAGCTTTAACGTATGCGCCAATTGTAAATGATGGAACGATTCCGTCACCGTATATTATTAAAACAGATAAACAACCAAAAGCTTGGAAAGAGAACGTGATTTCTAAAGGAAATCAAGATATATTAAAAACGGCTTTAACGAAAGTAATTAATGATCCAGATGGTACAGGGAAAATCGCGAAAATTGATGGTATGACTCTTGCTGGTAAAACAGGAACAGCAGAATTAAAGGTTTCAAAAGAGGCAGAAGGAAAAGAACTAGGTTGGTTCGCTGCGTTCGATTTAAATTCACCTGATATGGTCATTACAATGATGATTGAAGATGTAAAAGGTAGAGGTGGAAGTAATATTCCAGCTGAAAAAGTGAAACATGTTTTTCAAAAGTAAAATTTGATAAAAACTACCTCCATGAAATATGGAGGTAGTTTTTTTATTTGGTCAGAATCTTGATATTTATATACAAAAACAATATGAAGCAATATAACTTATTAACTTACGAAAAAAAAGTTGCTATTTTTAATTGACATTAGTTAAAACTTTTTGTATTATACTTACATAAGGTAAGTTATTTACTTTCAAATTATAAATCTCAAATTAAAGATAAAATAGAAAAAGGGAGAGAATACAATGACAAAAGTATTATTTATTACAGCAAATCCAAATTCAGCAGAAGGTTCTTTCGGTATGGCAGTAGGGGAAGCTTTCATCGAAGCATATAAAAACGAACATCCACAAGACGAAGTTGTAACAATTGATTTATTCAATACAACAGTACCAGCAATTGATGCAGACGTATTCGCTGCTTGGGGTAAATTTGCAGCAGGTGAAGGATTCGAAACTTTAAGCGAAGCTCAACAACAAAAGGTTGCAGCAATGAACAATAACTTAGAAACATTTATGCATGCAGATCGTTATGTATTCGTGACTCCAATGTGGAACTTCAGCTACCCACCAGTAGTGAAAGCATACTTAGATAACTTATCAATCGCAGGTAAAACATTTAAATATACTGAAAACGGTCCAATTGGCTTACTAGAAGGTAAAAAAGCACTTCACATTCAAGCTACAGGCGGCGTTTACTCTGAAGGAGCATACGCAGCAATGGACTTCGGTCGCAATCACTTAAATGCAGTATTAGGATTCATGGGTGTAGCTGACACTGAATATATTGCAGTTGAAGGAATGAATGCAAATCCTGAAAAAGCACAAGACATTAAAGAAGCAGCGATTGCAAATGCACGCGAATTAGCAAAACGTTTCTAATATAGAAAACTTCGAAAATGTCCAAACACTTGCTGTTTGGACATTTTTTCTTCTTTTTCCTTCGTTTGTCTAGTATAATGAAGGTCGGAATGATAATAGGTGGGGGTTCTGTATGATTCAAACGTTTTTTAAAATCTTTTATTTAATTTTAATCGTAATTGCGATTACACCAAGATTGTGGCGTATTAAAAGAAAAGCAAGTACGATGTCACCGCAAGAAAAAGATAGTGTTGTGTATAAAACAACAAACTGGTTTGGTAAGAAAATGGTACGTGTTGCTGGATCGACTGTAGAAGTAAAGGGACTTGAAAATGTTCCGAAAGACAAGCCGGTACTTGTGGTAAGTAATCATCAAAGTAATATGGATATTCCTGTTTTACTAGGTTACTTAAATAAACCAATTGGATTCGTTTCTAAAGCGGAAATTAAAAAGTTTCCGGTTGTACCAACTTGGATGGAACTAATGAATTGTGTATTCATGGACCGTAGCGATCGTCGTCAATCTCTTAAAGCAATTAAAGATGGAATTGAGCTATTAAAGAACGGGCATTCTATCGTAATTTTTCCAGAGGGAACAAGAAGTAAGGGCGGCGAAATCGGTGAGTTTAAAGCAGGGAGTTTTCACCTTGCTGTAAAATCTGGCGTTGCTATCTTACCAGTAACTTTAGATGGTACATATAAGATGTTTGAGGCAAATGGAAACCGTATGAAACCAGCTCATGCGACATTAACAATTTCTAAGCCGATTACACCTGAAGAATATGCAAGTATGGATGCTAAAGAGTTAACAGAGCATACAAAAGATATAATTGCATCTCAATTACATAAGTAATAAAAAAAGTTTCAGCTTAAACAAGCTGAAACTTTTTTTATGCTGCGGGTAAGACATAAAAGAGTACGCAGAAAAACATCATTGTACTACCACCTAATACGAAGAGATGCCAAATGGCATGATTGAACGGAAGCTTTTCCCAAAGGAAGAATATAGCTCCGACAGAATATAAAATACCGCCTATTAAAAGTAGTGAGAAGCCGTGACCAGTTAAATTTTCATAAAGGGGTTTAATGGCAACGATCATGAGCCAACCCATAATGATATAACATAATGTTGATGTTTTAATAAAGCGACGAACAAAGAAAATTTTGAAGATAATGCCACCAATCGCAAGGGTCCAAATAATTGCGAGTAACGTCCAACCGAGCGGGCCACGCAGTGTAATGAGTAGAAATGGTGTATACGTGCCGGCGATTAATAAATATATGGCGGAGTGATCTAAAATGGTAAATAACTTTTCTACTTTTGGATGATGAATACTATGTAACAGTGTAGAAAATAAGTACAGCAGGAACATGCTTACGCCATAAACGGTAAAGCCAACAACAGCAGATGCTGTACCATGTTTGGAAGCGTGAATAATTAATATGATTAAGGCAGGGATGCTTAAAATGGCACCGATACCATGGGTAACTGCATTAGCAATCTCTTCTTTTACAAATTGGGTCATTCTTGTGATTTTTTGTGTCATAATGTAAATCCCTTTCCTTGTAATGAGATAAGATATATTTTTCTTAACCATATCATATACAAAAGGATTAGAAAATGATATTTGTATAATTGATTATATTTTTGAATTTTTTTGACAAAAGATAGCGGATACATTGACGTTTACAAAATTTTTTGACAAAATGAACTTATGGAATAGTAGGACAAGGAATCTACTTATGAAGGGGATGGGGAAATGTTTTCAAATATTGGCTTTCCAGGGTTAATTTTAATTTTAGTAGCAGTGTTAATTTTATTCGGCCCTAAAAAGTTACCGGAAATTGGGAAAGCTTTAGGGGAAACGTTAAAAGAATTTAAAAAATCAACAAAGGAATTGACTGATGAGGCATTTCAAGAGAAGGAAAAGAAGTAAATAAAAGAATATGATGAAATTTTCTTGGAATGGATAAATAAAGTGTGGTGAACGAGATGGAAGATCGGGAAATGAGCGTAGTAGAACATATTGTTGAGCTTCGCAAACGAGTAATATATACAGTAATATCCTTCGTATTATTTTTAATTATCGGATTTACTTTTACGAAGGATATTTATTTTTGGCTTGTAAAAGATTTACCAATGAAATTAACTGTTCTCGGTCCAAGTGATGTGTTATGGATTTTTTTCTCGATTGCTACAGTAGTTGCTATCGTTTGTACAATTCCTTTTGCAGCGATACAAATTTGGTTATTTGTAAAACCAGGTTTACATCCAAATGAACAAAAAATGACATTAATGTATATACCGGTATTGTCTATATTATTTATAGCAGGCCTATCTTTCGGTTATTTTATCGTCATGCCATTTCTATTTCATTTTTTAACGACAATTGGTAATGAAATGTTTAATACGATGTTTACGACAGAAAAGTATTTTCATTTTGTACTTAATTTAACAGTTCCGTTTGCTGTTATATTTGAATTACCTGTAGTTGTTATGTTTTTAACGAGCATAGGTCTTCTAACGGCAGAATTTCTTCAAAAAATAAGAAGATATGCTTATGTAGTGTTGATTATAATTGCATCGTGTATATCGCCGCCTGATTTTTTATCACATAGTTTAGTAGCGGTACCGCTTATTTGTATTTATGAAATTAGTATCGCTTTATCAAAGATTGTTAGTAAGCGAAAACAGAAAAAAGAAGAAGAAATACAGTCGAAAAGTGCCTCGTTATAAAGGCACTTTTTTATTTATCTCGATTGGTGTGGGCTAATAATCAGTGGGGTATGGACAAAACCCCCATTGATTAAAGTTTCACTTTATTTGTTATACTCTAGCTATAATCGTATACAATATATAGAAGAAAAAAATTATAGAATCTCCAAAATTTAGACAAACTTTTCACTTTTATAAGTTTATACTGGAGTTATCTAGCTATTTACGGATAATAAGACTCCCGTCTCAAGGGATATATAGGACAGGGTCTGGATTAGGTGGAGATGAATGGAGCCTAAAGCTTCTAACCGTAGGGACTACGGGGTTCGCCTATAGATACTTTAGTATTCGTAGGAAACCTTCACTTTAAATAACGTGTCAAGGCGAAAAGTGGAGGAAGTTCAAAAATCCAACGAAAAAGAGGATTGATATTGTGATTACGAAAAGTTTTTATTTCACTCATTCAACAGGGAATTGTATTAAAATATTTGAAATCCCTGTCCTACAAGCACAACATCCATTAGCGTTTCTAATTCAGTCTCGTCTTCAGTTATTTATTGCGAAAATTCAAAAACATAAAAACCCAAGATTTTCGTACTCTTTCCGTGAATATTTACAAAGTTGTTTGAAGTGGAATGATTATTCAAATGTATATAAAACAAATACTCTTGAAAAGAATGCATAATACACAGCAGGGACAGAGTTAGGTAAGCTCTGTCTTTTTTTATTTTAGGTATAAAAATATAATTAATTTGGTGAAAATTGTTCGAAATTGTTGAAAGCAATGGGAATGCTAGTATAATAACAAGGAGAGCGTATTGGAAAGGGAAGAAGTATAATATGCAAAAAATTAAAATTGTAACAGATTCAACTGCAGATTTATCTCAAGAAGTGATTAAGAAGTATGATATTCATGTTTTACCATTATCTATTTCTGTAAATGGACAAACATACTTAGATCGCGTTGATTTACAACCAGATGAATTTATTGAAGAAATGGCGAAATCAGAAGAATTACCAAAAACATCACAACCAGCTATGGGTACATTTGTAGAAATGTATGAAAAGTTAGGAGAAGATGGAAGTGAAGTACTTTCCATCCATATGACAGGTGGAATGAGTGGTACTGTTTCAACAGCAAATAGTGCTGCATCAATGACAGATACTAAAGTAACAGTCGTTGATTCTCAGTTCATTAGCCATGCTTTAGCATATCAAGTAATTGAAGCTGCAAAAATGGCAAAAGAAGAGCGCTCGTTAGAAGATATTTTAAAACGTATTGATGAAGTAAGGAAAAATACTCGTTTATATGTAGTCGTAGATACATTAGAGAATTTAGTGAAAGGTGGACGTATCGGTAAAGGGAAAGCGTTTATCGGTTCTTTACTGAACATCAAACCGATTGCAAACCTTGAAGGTGGAGCATACAATCCAGTGACAAAAGTTCGTAGTCAAGGGCAAGTTGTTAAAACTTTAGCTAAATTATTTGAGCAAGATACTGCTGGGAAAGTTGTAAAAGCAGTTGCAATTCCACATGCAAAAGCACTTCCTTTAGCAGAAAGTGTAAAAGCAGTTGTTGAAAAAGTAAATGGATTCACTCAAACAGAGATTTTCTATACAACACCAGTCATTAGTACTCATACAGGACCAGGAGCAATTGGTTTTATGTATTTAGCAGAATAATAAAAAAAGCTACTTGAAATATATTTCCAAGTAGCTTTTTTATGTGTATATGAAATAAGAAATGAGAAGGGCAATACAGGCGCTTCCGCTAATGATATAGCGAGTCTGTAAGTAATTTTTCATGGAAAACACCCTTTTCGATTTTCTATAGTATATGATAAATTATTCGAAAAAGTAGTTCTGTTATACATGAGAGGTTTCAGTAATTTTTTCTGGCTCTTTCTCTAGTATAGTAGGGCTATAAGTGAAAGTTTGGCCCAAAAAAAGAACATGTAGTTGTTCCCACGGTAGCATTCGTAAATTCCAGTTATTACGAAGTCGTGTTACAGCCTCCCTTGGAGTTTCATCTGCTAGCGCAAAAGTACCGTAATGCATTGGAATAAAATGCGTAGCGTTTATATCTAGATAGGCTTGCACAGCTTCTTCCGGTGAAACATGGGATACTTTCATAAACCATTCTGGTTCATAGGCACCAATTGGCATGAGTGCAATATCAATTGAAAAACGGTTGCCGATTTCTTTAAAACCTTTGAAATAACCACTATCACCGCAAAAATAAATGGTTTCTGAAGTAATCTTATTATCGATAATCCATCCTCCCCAGTGAGAGGTATTCATATCAAATAATGATCTTCTCGTCCAGTGCTGGGCAGGTACGAAGTGAAAAGCGACTTCATCAATTGTTATACTGTCCCACCAGCTGTATTCTTCTACATTGGTGAATTTTTTACGAGTAAATAATTTTTTTAATCCAATTGGCACAAGGTATAAAACATCATTATTCAGTTGACGAAGAGATGAAAAGTCTAAATGGTCATAATGGCCGTGTGAAATAAGCACAATATCAATTTTAGGTAGTTCATCTAAAGCGAGACCTGGCTGTGTAAGTCTTGGAACTAGCTTTAATTTATTTGCCCATACTGGATCTGTTAAAATGTTTAAGCCGTTCGTTTGAATTAGAAAAGTAGAGTGACCGATCCATGTGACAGTCGTTTTTTCAAAGTTATTTTGCAGAAATTTACTTTGTTTAACAGGTGATTGTTCTACTAGAAAAGAAAAATCTTTTTTGTTTTGTTTTCTCTCTTTACGCCAGCGTAAGAAGGAGTGAATTGATTTTTTTGTACTCACATTATCCATATTTTCATAGCGCTTTGCCATGAACATCACCTCATTTAAAATCGTTGTAGTTGTATTGTACCGAAATGTTGTAAAGGAAAACAGTGTGTAAAATGGATTAATGTTTAAGGAATTGTAAAAAAATTGATAATTACCTTTACAAAATTTAACCCGATTGGTGAGGGCTAATAATCAGCGGAGGATGAAAAACCCCCACTGATTAAAGTTACACTTTAAAATGGATTCTTGTTTGTAAATAAAGTATAGAGAAATAATAGTAGTTAACAATAGAACTTTGTCTAGTAATTCGCTTAATAATAAGAAGTAACATACGTAAAATCTTACGATTTCGTGAACAAATGAAGTAAACAATTTTCTCATAGTGTTTACTTAGGTTATGATATACATAACCTACATAAATTAAGGGAAGAGAAAAGAGGTTTAATAATGAAGCGTTATCAAAAGTTAATTGGTCTTATGGTTGTTTTTTGTCTTTTTGTACTAGCTGGATGCAGTGGCTCAGGATCGAAACTCCGTAAACCATTAAACTGGGATTTAGAAACTTTCCAATTCACAAACCAAGAAGGAAAGCAGTTTGGTACAAAAGATTTAAAAGGAAAAGTATGGGTTGCAGATTTCATGTTTACAAACTGTCAAACAGTTTGCCCACCAATGACTGCTAATATGGCGAAATTACAGAAGATGGCGAAGGAAGAGAAGTTAGACGTTCAGTTTGTATCGTTTAGCGTAGATCCTGACCTAGATAAACCGGAAAATTTGAAAGCATTCATTCAAAAGTTCACAGAAGATACAAGTAACTGGAACTTATTAACAGGATATTCTTTGGAGGATATTACAAAATTTTCAAAAGATAATTTCCAATCGCTTGTAGATAAACCAGAGAATGGGCAAGTTATTCATGGAACATCATTTTTCTTAGTCGATCAAAATGGAAAAGTAATGAAAAAATATAGTGGTATTAGTAATACGCCATACGAAGATATTATACGTGATATGAAGCGATTAGTGGATTAAAAAGAAGGGTGCTTAGCACCCTTCTTTTTTGTCTTTTAGTCTATGGATAATATATCATGTTGTTGCGGAAGTTTCGGTGCACGAATTTCTAACACACCGTTTTGATAAGAAGCTTTCGCTGTTTTTTTATTAATTAAATATGGTAACTTAATAATTCTTGACGCTTCTGAACTGGAACGTTCTCGGCGATAATAGTTATGAGATGTTTGTTCTTCTGTCTCTTCAAGTATATCTTCTTTCACAGAGACTTTTAAGTATTCGCTTTGTATTTCAATTTGAATTTGTTCTTTTTGAATACCCGGTAGTTCGGCTGTAACGACGAGTTCGTCACCAACTTCGTATAAATCTACAGGGAATGTTAATAAACGGTTTCCTTTTTGGAAAAAATGATTTAAATCAGCAATTACATTACGAAGAGGTGTTTGTTCGAAAAAATCATCAATTTGCTTTAAATAATTACGAACCGGTGGGCGAGAAGAATCTTTTTTTTCTTCACTCATGGTATTACCTCCTAGAAATCAATTTGCAATATCATATGACAAAAGCGGAGAAAGGTGTGTGCCTAGTTTTCAAGTTTTCATAAAAAATTGTTAAAAATGTGAAATGGAGTGATTTTTTTATAGTTTTTGGTCGCCATATTCAGTTGATTATGCTAGTATAAATAAGGTTGATATAGTAGTATAGAGACAGAATGAAAACCGAAAGAGGGTAAGAAGTATGTGTGGTTTTGTAGGATGTTTATGTGAAAACCCTAGAGAGTTTTCAGAAACAGAAAAACATCAATTTGAAAATATGAACACGATGATTTTCCACCGTGGTCCAGATGACGAAGGATATTTTCGTGATGAACATGTACAATTTGGCTTCCGCCGTTTAAGTATCATTGACTTAGAGGCAGGACATCAGCCACTAACTTATGAAAATGATCGATATGTAATTATTTTTAATGGTGAAATTTATAACTATGTAGAATTACGTGAAATGTTACTTGAAAAAGGTGCAACTTTTGCAACACAATCTGATACAGAGGTTATCATTGCATTGTATGCACATATGAAAGAAAAATGTGTAGACTACCTTCGTGGTATGTTTGCATTTATGATTTGGGATCGTGAAGAAAAGAAACTTTTCGGTGCACGTGACCACTTTGGTATTAAACCTTTATACATCGCACAACAAGGTGATACTACATTCTTCGCATCTGAGAAGAAAAGTATTATGCATGTAATGGAAGATAAAGGGGTAAACCCAACTTCATTACAACATTACTTTACGTACCAATATGGTCCAGAGCCAGAAACATTAACAATTGATGTTAATAAAATTGAGCCTGGTCATTACTTCGTAAAAGAAATCGGAAAAGAGATGGAAATTCATCGATACTGGAAACCTTATTTCAATGCTTCAAGTGCAACGAAAGAGGAGCATATCCAAGCAATTCGTGATGTATTATATGATTCTGTAAAAGTGCATATGCGTAGTGATGTACCAGTAGGTTCTTTCTTATCTGGTGGTATCGATTCATCGATTATTGCTTCTATCGCAAGAGAAATGAATCCAAATCTTTTAACGTTCTCTGTTGGCTTTGAGCAACGCGGTTTCAGTGAAGTTGATGTTGCGAAAGAAACTGCTGAGAAATTAGGAGTTAAAAACCATAACGTATTCATTTCAGCGCAAGAATTTATGGATGAGTTCCCAAAAATTATTTGGCATATGGATGATCCTTTAGCGGATCCAGCAGCTGTTCCATTGTATTTCGTTGCTAAAGAAGCGCGTAAACATGTAACGGTTGTACTTTCGGGTGAAGGTGCGGACGAGCTGTTTGGCGGCTATAACATTTATCGCGAGCCAAACTCTTTAAAAATGTTCTCTTACATTCCTAGCCCAGGAAAGAGCGTTCTAAAGGCACTAAGTGGTGCCCTTAAAGAAGGATTTAAAGGGAAAAGCTTCTTAGAGCGTGGATGTACGTCAATTGAAGAGCGTTACTATGGAAATGCGAAAATCTTCCGTGAAGAAGAGAAAGCTGAATTAATGAAGTATTACGATGAAAGTGTTAACTATATGGATATCACGAAACCATTGTATAACGAAATTAAAGATTATGATGATGTAAGTAAAATGCAGTACATTGACATGTTCACATGGTTACGCGGCGATATTTTATTAAAAGCTGATAAAATGACGATGGCAAATTCATTAGAACTTCGTGTACCGTTCTTAGATAAAGAAGTATTTGATGTTGCATCTAAAATTCCGACAGAATTTAAAATTGCAAACGGAACAACGAAAGCTATTTTACGTGAAGCGGCACGTGGAATTGTTCCAGATCACGTGTTAGATCGTAAAAAGCTTGGATTCCCAGTACCAATTCGTCACTGGTTAAAAGATGAAATGCACGATTGGGCTGTAAATATTATTAACGAAAGCAAAACTGAGCATTTAATCGACAAACAGTATGTATTAAACTTACTGGAAGCACATTGTGCAGATAAAGGCGATTATAGCCGTAAAATTTGGACTGTACTTGCGTTTATGGTATGGCATCAAATTTATGTTGAGCATAAATACGATACGAATAAATTCCATGAAGAAACAAAACGTGCGTATAGCTTAGTTTAATTAGAAAAACCTTAAGATCGCATTTGGTCTTAAGGTTTTTTTCATAAATAGCACTTTTAATTGATACAATAATAGTAAAAGGATGTACAACATATGATTACGTTTGAGAAAGTAAATATAGAAAATGAAAGCGTTGTTAAAGAAATGTTTCGCTCGCACAGTTTAAGTGTGGAAAAGGTTCAGTACTGTGTAAAAGTTGATGATACATATATCGGTGTAATAGATTATAGTGTTCAAGAAGAGAGTGCTATTTTATCTCAGCTAATTATCCATTTTGATTATCAAGGTTATGGATATGGAACGAATACGTATTTTACATTTGAAGAAATGATGAAACATAGAAATGTGAAAGAGATAAAAGTATTACAAGAGAAATTAACAGAACGAGCTAAGTCTTTCATAGAGGGATCTGGTTTTATTGAGGAAAATGGAGTATATATAAAGCAAATGTAACGAATATTTATTACGTGATGAAATGAATAAAAGGCAGGTGAACGTATGACAATGACTTCTGGGCTTGTATTAGTTGGAGGGTGTTTTATAGTAGCGGAACTATGCCAGATGTTTATTCGAAAAAGAATGTATAAGAAGAGAAGACCGTATGAATTACAATTTATCCCCGTGTTTTTAATTTTGTTTTGTATGCTATTTGTATTACAAAACATAACTCATTTTCCACCTCTTTTGAACATCTTTTTGAAGTTTGGTTTGCTATATAGCGGCGTTGGGATAGTTCTTTTATTTATTTTATTTTGCATACGTTACATCCACTATCAATCGTACATATTCATTTTAAATTGGTTAAAGCAAAGCGATAAAAACCGCCTTACATAAGGCGGTTTTTATTTGTATTTGTAACGGAACTTGTACAAGTAACATAAAATAGGACGAGTAGAAATATAAGCTTATTACATTAAAGAAAGGAACGAAAAAGTTATATGAAGTTGGTTATAGATGCAGGGCACGGTGGATATGATTCGGGGGCTGTTGGTAATGGTTTAGTGGAAAAAGAGTTAACACTTCAAATTGCTAGACGTGTTCGAGATATTTTAACTGCAAATTACCCAATTACTATTAAAATGACACGTGATAGTGATGTGTTTATCTCTTTATCAGAACGTGCTAATATTGCTAATTCCTTTGGTGCAGACTATTTTATCTCATTTCATATTAATAGTGGTGGTGGCACTGGTTTTGAAAGTTATATATACAAAGCGTTATCTAATAGTAGTTCGGCATATGCCAAGCAACAAAAAATTCATGCGGCAATTAATCCTGTATTAACAAAACACGGTCTTCGTGATCGAGGAGCCAAAAAAGTAAATTATGCAGTACTTAGAGAGACTGCAATGGATGCAGTATTAACAGAAACTGCTTTTATTGATACAACGTTTGATGCGAATTTATTGAAAAATCCACAATTTATTGAAGATCTAAGTCAAGCATATGCAAACGGAATAGCAGCTATTTTGGGAGTAGCTCCAAATCCGAATCCTCCAAATCCACAACCCTAAACCCACAGCCGACACCACAAACGAAGGGGATTGCTTATATCCTTGGGAAAAATGTAAATTTAACGCATTATCCGAAAGAAGTCTCCTTCCTCAAGCGTTGTGAAGGACAATAGTCCAACGGTAGGTGGGAGATGAATTTCGGTTTGGTGTAGCCAAAAAAATTGTTTTTTCTATTTATTTCACCTCTGATATAATCAGTCTTATAAGAGGTAAAGTTTGGTATAACAATGAAATTAGATAATAATAGCGCAGTGTTCATGTTGTGTTATCACCTTTGGTGGTTCGCCATAGATAAGGTAAAACAGTTTATGGGAAATCAAGGCGAAAAGTGAGATGAACTGATATGAAAAAGCATAATAAGGCGTACAAATTCCATCTGTATCCAACAGAAGAACAAGCCTATCTGATACGTAAAACTTTCGGGTGTGTACGCTTTGTGTATAACAAGATGCTGGCTGAACAAAAAGAAGTATACGAAAAGTACAAAGAGAACAAGGAAGAACTTAAGAAACAAAAATTCCCTACCCCTGCGAAATACAAAGCAGAGTATGAATGGTTGAAAGAAGTCGATTCATTAGCGTTGGCAAACGCTCAACTAAACTTGCAAACCGCGTATAAGAATTTTTTTAGTGGTCAAAGTGATTTTCCTACATTCAAAAGTAGAAAAAGTAGAAAATCATATACAACGAATATGGTAAACGGAAATATTATGTTATTTCATGGTTATATCAAATTTCCGAAACTGAAAATGGTGCGACTGAAGCAACATAGAGAGATACCGCAAAACCATATTATTAAATCATGCACGATTTCAATGACACCAACTGGTAAGTATTACGTGTCTGTCTTGACTGCATATGAAAAGGAAATCGTTCAAAAAGAAGTGGAAAGTGTGGTTGGATTAGACTTTGCAATGGCTGAATTGTACGTGAGTAGCGAAGATGAGAAAGCCAATTATCCTCGCTTTTATCGTCAGATGTTAGACCGATTAGCAAACGCACAACGAGTATTAGCAAGACGTGTGAAAGGTTCAGAGCGTTGGAATAAACAACGCGTTCGTGTCGCTAAGTTGCATGAAAAGGTCGCAAATCAACGTAAGAATTTCCTTCATCATAAGTCTAAAGAATTGGCTACTCATTTTGATGTTGTAGCAATAGAAGACTTACATATGAAAGGAATGTCACGAGCACTTCGCTTTGGTAAAAGTGTTGCGGACAACGGTTGGAGGATGTTCACGACATTTTTAGCATATAAGCTACAAGAACAAGGAAAACAGCTTGTAAAAATAGATAAGTGGTTTCCTTCTACAAAGATGTGTAGTCGTTGTGGAAACAGAAAAGAAATGTCACTATCTGAACGTACGTATGAGTGTTCTTGTGGACTAACAATAAGTCGTGACTATACGCAGCTATCAATATCAAAAAGGAAGCCATCCGCTTATTAGCGTTAGCGTAAATAGCAATAAAATAACCTTTGGAACAAGGGGGTTAGCTCGGCTGTCCTAAGACGAATTCGTTAGCTATCAAAAGTAACGATTAACCGAGAAGCCCCCACTTCAAGTAAGCTCGTAAGAGATACTAAGTGGTGGGTAGTTCACGAAGTGGTCCATCAACGTCTTTTTCAGTTATTCGTCAACTAAATTCGCCAGAATCTTATGTCGTATATTAGGAAAGTAACGGATGGTTAGATTTAGGGAATGGACAATGGGTGTATAATGACCCATCATATATTAAATATAATCAATATTGAAAGTGAAATTGAGTAATCATCCATCTTATTAGTGAGATGATAAGATGGAGGGTTTTGTATGTAGTATGGTCCGGAATAACAATTCCTTTTTTATTTAATTAAATACAGAAAATTCCTTCTTTTGATCGTGTATAAGTTGTACAATAAAACCAATCATGGAATAAAGGAGTGGGAATGAATGAAAGCTACTCATAAAGATTGGATTTTGTTTAACGGGAGAATTGTAAATACGAAGGAAGAACAGCCAATGGTTGCGTTAGAAGAGCGAGGGCTCCAATTTGGTGATGGGATATATGAGGTATTCAGGCTATACGATGGGAAGCCTCATTTATTAGACTTACATTTGGAACGCTTTTTTAAATCTATGAAGGAAATTAAAATTGTTCCACCTTTTACAAAGGAAGAGCTAGTCGAGGAACTTCATCAAATGATTGAAAAAAATCAATTTCAAGAGGATGGGAATGTGTACCTTCAAATATCACGAGGGGCTCAAGTGCGAAATCATGTGTATGAACAAGATCTACAACCGACATATTTTGCGAATATCGTTTCGTTTCCAAGACCAATTGCTACAATGGAAACAGGAATAAAAGTAACGGTGGAAGAGGATATACGGTGGAAGTTTTGTCATATAAAATCTTTAAACCTTCTTCCTAATATTATGATTAAAAATAAAATAAACGAGCAAGGGTATCAAGAAGCGATATTAGTACGTGATGGAATTGTAACAGAAGGGTGTCATTCGAATTTCTTTATGGTGAAAAATAATAAGTTGATTACACATCCGGCTGATAATTTCATTCTACATGGTATTACTCGTTACTATGTTATTACATTAGCGAAAGCTTTACATATTGAAGTAGAAGAGCGTGAATTCTCATTACAAGAAGTATACGAGGCTGACGAATGCTTCTTTACAGCGACACCTCTTGAGATATTCCCGGTTGTTCAAATTGGTGATGAGCAGTTTGGAAGTGGAGAGAGAGGTAATATTACAAAAAAATTACAAGCAGCTTATGAAGAAAGTATTGTCTCTTTTAAAGTAACAAATTAAGTATTAGGAAAAGAAGCTGGTATTCTTCCAGCTTTTTTTCATGATATAATTCAAGTGTAGGACAAGTTTTGAAAACGCTGTAAAAGGGGATTTAATATATGAATTATGAAGATTTTAAGGAAGTAATTCACGGAAGACGTAGTGTTAGAAAGTTTACAGAACAAGAAGTAGCTATTAGTGATATAAAAGAAATTATTGATTGTGCTAGATATGCACCAAGTGATACTAACTCGCAGACGTGGGAGTTCTTGGTCATCATGAATCGAGATAAAATTAAAGAGATTGAACAAATGACATGGGATTCGTTACATAAACTTGCGGAAAAAGCGGCAGAAAATGGAGAAGAAAAAGCAGGTAAATTATTAACACGTTCATTTGGACCTTATGCAACTGCCTTTTCTGAAGCGCCAGTATTAATCGTATGCTTGGCAACACCATACGAGTCAAAGTTTCGTGAAAAGATATTTGATCCAATTGCTTTCGTTCCTGATTCAGTGTGGGAAGAGGAAGGGATTAAAAGTAGCTGTCTAGCAGCACAAAATTTAATGTTGGCTGCACATGCGAGGGGACTTGGTACTTGTCCAATGACAGGACCTGTATTATTAGCTCAAGATGGACTGCGACAATATTTACAAATTGAGCCTGAAAAACAAATTAATATGGTAATTTCACTCGGGTTTCCGAAAGATAAGCCGAAGAAACTTTCGCGAAAAGAAGTAGATGCGATTACAACATTTATTTTTTAAATGCTACGTAGAAAAGACATTGAAAGAACAATGTCTTTTTATTTTGAACGGATATTTTTCTGGTGAATTGGGCTAAAATGATGGGTAAGATGGAATTTCTATTTATTTCTTTAAAAAAATTAATGTTCTTAAAATGAAAGTATGGTACAGTAATCGTGAGCAAGCTAATATTTGTTCATGAAAGTGTTAAAAACTTGTTTTAAAATCAAGAAGTTATTTTTGTATAATAAATTATAACGAAATAACAGGGGGGATGAATTTTGAAGAAATTCATAATCGCTGGATTGTCTGTATTGTTATTAGTAGGCTGTGGTGCTCCAAAGGAAAAAGAGGATGCACAGTCAAATCAGGAAGAACAAGTTGTAAATGCAAGTGATGAGAATATGGTCGTATTTCCTGAAGGCGCAATTCCAGTTGGAGAAGGAAAAGTAAAAGTAATTACACCAGATGGTACTTCTGAAAATGGCAATATACCAACTGTATTCATAAAAAAGGATACTTTAATTCAGCAAGTTGAATTAGAACTTTCTAATTTTCAAAATGATAAAGAAACATTTGTATTTGTAGATCAAATGTTTGCAGATAAACATCAAGTTACTAGTACAACACAGACAACAGTACAATTAAAAGAAAAGATGCTTGAGACAGGTAGTCATACGATTACCGCAGTTCAGTTTGAAAACAATGACCCGAAAGGAAGAGTCATTAGCTTTAATCAAGCGACGTTTGAAACGAAGCCTGCGTCTTAATATGGATAAAAAGTACATTACTCAAAAAGTAGTGTGCTTTTTTGTTTGGATTGAAGGATGTAATAGTGAATAATTTGATTCGTTTTCTAGTACGAATAAGTAGTAAGAAATCACTTGTTACTACTATGATGGAGAAAGGGTTTGAAGATGTGAATCGGTTTGTTCGTATCGCCTTGATTAGTATGATGATGTCAGTAATTTGGTTTACTATACAAGAGGTTACTCAAATTACGTTGAATTATCAAATCCATGACATGCTAATAGGAACAGTATGTTTTGTCATAATTTATTTGTTTTATGATAAACTTGGATTAAGATAAGTTTTGCAAGAAAAATGTAGGTATTTCATTTGAAATGTCGAATAGTACATACGATGTCATAATAACAAATTTTCTATTGTTTACTGTGAAACAGAAGAAGGAGAGATAGTAGTTATGAAACGAGCTCTTATTAATATCGATTATACATACGATTTTGTAGCTGAAAAAGGTGCTTTAACTTGCGGGAAACCAGGTCAAGAAATTGAGAAAGAAATTGTACATATAACGAAGCAATATATTGAAAATGGAGATTACGTAGTGTTTGCAATCGATAAACATGAAGAAAATGATGTACATCATCCGGAAGCGAAGTTATTCCCTCCTCATAATATAGCAGGTACAAATGGAAGAGACTTGTTTGGTGAATTACAAGATGTATACGAAAAGTATAAAAACGCTGAGAATGTATATTACATGGATAAAACACGTTACAGTGCTTTTGCAGGAACAGATTTAGAGATGAAGCTTAGAGAAAGAGGAATTGAGGAAGTACATCTTGTAGGTGTATGTACAGACATTTGTGTTCTGCATACAGCAGTAGATGCTTATAATAAAGGATTCCAAATTGTTGTTTATGAAAAGGCAGTAGCATCATTTAATGAACAAGGACATACATTTGCACTTGGACATTTTAAGTCTTGTTTAAATGCTGAAGTGAAGTAAAAAAGAGACCTTTTAAAAAGGTCTCTTTTTTAGATTCAAATAGTGACGACTTGCTGCTGAATTAACTTTTTGATGAACGGACTAATGTTTTCTGGTAGTTGGTTTAAATCAAAAAATTGTACATGTAATGATTCAACTCCATCTGCTTTAAGCAAGCCGCCTTTAATGTCTTTGCAAAGGTAAGCGATTGTTATAGGGTAAAATTCATCTCCGTTCGGTAATTTAACAAAAAATTCTTTACCTGAAAATACACTTACTAACTGAAGTGTACCTATTTCAATACCTGTTTCTTCGAGCACTTCTCGTCTCCCAGCTTCTTCTGTTGACTCACCAAGTTCAACAAATCCACCAGGAACACCCCAAATGCCATTTCGTCTTTGTTGGAGTAAGATTTGTCCTTGTTCATTTAATACAGCTACAGCAACTCCTGCTAAATTAAGTGGTCGTGATCCAACAACTTCTCTTAGTTCCTCAATATATCCCATCGTTTGTGCCCTCCACGAATAATAAGATTTTAAATTACAAAATGAAATATTCGATGTCATGTGAATTTATTCCTTTTAACGGTTAAAAAGGGTATATTTATAGTGAAAAGGACATCTGAATTGAAAGATTGATTAAGAATCGTTAATTAAAGGGATATATTTTTGAAGATGAATAGGGAATGAAAAAGTAAAATACATAAGTAAGGAAAGCGATATTTGAAATCAGGATGTCAGATGTTCTTAGAAAAATTTGAGAGGATTAAAAAGAATTAATAATAAATCAGCTCTGCATGAAATTTTCAGTAGTAAGGAAGTGGATGGATGAGTTTATTAACGTATACGGAAGAATTTTTTAATTATGTAAGGGAGTTTTTACTATTAAGGTTTTTACTATTTGCTTTAGTTCTTATGATTATCTCTTTTGTCATAAACCGCGGTATTGATTGGTTTTTTAGAAAATCAAGCTTTTTTGATGAAGAAGTAGAACAGACGATTCAAAGTGTAATTCGATCTATTTTTAGATATATAATTATCATCAGTCTTATCATATATTTAATTAGTCAATTTGTAGATATAAAAAGTATTATTGCAGGTGCAGGGATAGCGGGAGTTGTCATCGGTTTTGCTGCACAACAGATGCTAAAAGATTTAATATTAGGCTTTGCAAGATTAGCGGACAAAGAGTTTCGAGTTGGCGATTTTGTTACTTTTAACGGAACAAATTCAGGAACTATTGAGGAAATTAGTATTCGTTTTATGCAAATTCGTGAATGGTCAGGAAAACTTCTTACCATACCACATGGAGAGATTAGAACGATACAAAATTTTAATAAAGGATGGATGCGAGTAATTGAACGAATAACTGTAAGTTATCAGGAAGATCCTACAAGAGTTAAGGAATTGCTTGAAGAAGTATGTGTTATTTGTAATGAAAAATTGGATCAAAGTCTTTATAGAGTAGAGGACGAGGCTGTTGAACCATTTAAATATGTTGGTGTCACAGACTTAAATCCTAGCCTTAAATATGTTGGATATGAATTTTGTATTACAGGTTTGATTAAACCAGAAGATTATTTTGAAACTTCTAGACAAGTGAGATTTGAATTAATGTCTATGTTCCATAAAAATCAAGTGCAAATGCCAGCAGCGAACATGTACGTTCATACCGAAAAATTACAGGAAATCCATGGGAATCAGCTTCACCAGACTGGTAAAGAAAACTAGTTGGTTGGAGATCCTAGGTCAATTCATGAAGCGTGATTGGAAATTAAGGGTACAATTCGGGTTTTTAGGCCGATAGATTTCGATGAGCCTTAGGGGTCATAATACATCCCGAAAAATTAACTTCAGCACTTGGGCGCAATTCTGCAACAAGAATTGTGCTCTTTTGTTATTTGTAGAATTTAGAAATTTCTTAATGTTATAATGGTAGTTGGTGATGAGAATGAACTTTGACGAAAAAGATATGCAACGTTTAGAAGCATTAAAAAAAATTGCTGAATTACTAAATGAAGCAACAAACTTGCAGGAAATGTTAGAAAAAGTTTTACATACATTATTACAAGTTATGAATTTACAAACAGGGTGGATATTTTTTATTGATGAAAAAGGGACACATCGTATGCTTGTAGACCAAAACTTACCGCCAGCTCTTACGTGGCAAGAAAAAAAGCCGATGTGTGAAGGTGACTGTTGGTGCGTAGAACGTTTTGTGAATGGGAGATTGGAAAAAGCGACAAATATTATTGAATGTAAACGTATTGAAGATGCGATTGAATGTAATTGGGGTGAGACAGAAGACATTACACACCACGCGACAATTCCTTTACGTTCTGGATCAGAGAAATTCGGTCTATTAAATGTGGCCTCGCCTCATAAAACACATTTTTCAGAGGAAGAATTAGCGTTATTAGAATCGATCGCATTTCAAATTGGAACAACGATACAACGTATTCAGTTAGTTGAGAAAGAACGAAAATATGTAGTTGTAGCTGAAAGAAATCGGCTTGCACGTGACCTACATGACTCAGTTAAACAATTGCTATTTTCTATTATGCTAACAGCTAAAGGCACTCTTAATATGACGAAAGATGGAGAGCTTCAGGAGATGTTGAGTTATATTGGAGAATTATCGCAAGAAGCATTACAAGAGATGACGTTATTAATTTGGCAATTACGTCCTGAAGGGTTAGAAAAAGGTTTAGTAGAAGCGATTCAAAATTATGGAAAGCTATTAGGAATTCAAGTGGAAGTTCGAATTGATGGGATGGTTTCAATTGGAGATGAAATAGAAGAAGTTTTATGGCGTATTAGTCAAGAAGCGCTACATAATTGTAAAAAACATGCTTCATGTGAAAAAATATGTGTTCATTTAAAAGTAGAAAATAATAATTTATATTTTTACATAGAAGATGATGGAATAGGATTTGTGCAGGAACAAGTAAGAGAGTCAGCACTTGGCTTGAAAAATATGAGGGAACGCATTCAGTTAATGAGAGGATCATTTCGAATAAAAACAGAGCCGGAAAAGGGGACGAAAATAGAAATTCAATTACCGGTTTGAAAGGGAGAAGTCTGGTGAAGATTAAATTGCTACTAGTAGAAGATCATCATATCGTTCGAAGGGGACTCGTATTTTTTTTGAAATCGAGAGAGGAATTTGAAATAATTGGAGAAGCAGAAAATGGTGAAGAGGCACTAACATTTGTTCAAAAAGAAAAGCCAGATCTAGTATTAATGGATTTATCAATGCCTAAAATGGACGGTATTGAAGCGACAAAACGTATAAAACAATATGATAAGACAATAAAAATTCTTATGTTAAGTAGTTTTTCAGAACAAGATTATGTTTTACCAGCATTAGAAGCTGGGGCAGATGGTTATCAATTAAAAGAAGTGCAGCCAGAGCAACTTGTTGCGTCAATTATTGCGGTATATCAAGGGAATACGAATTTTCATCCGAAAGTAACACCTGCGCTATTAGGACGTTCGGCAGTCAAGAAAGAAAAAGAGAATCCTTTTTCGATGTTAACGAAAAGGGAGCAAGAAGTACTTCGTGAAATTGCGAAAGGAAGAAGTAACAAGGAGATTGCTGCAGAGCTTCATATTACAGAACAGACTGTGAAAACACATGTTTCTAACGTATTGGCTAAATTGGAAGTAGATGACCGCACACAAGCGGCTTTATATGCGGTGAAACATGGAGCTATTTAGGAGGGACATATGAAAGAAAAGGCTCTGTTACAGAGGTATATGTCAAGTTTAGCTGAGGCTAGTTATTTTAATGGTACAGTACTTATTGCAAAGAATGATGAAATATTATTAAGCGAAGCATTTGGAACAGCGAATTTCACATATAATATTCCTCATACTATTGATACAAAATTTCGAATTGGATCATTAACAAAAGCGTTTACTTGTACAGCAATATTACAACTAGAGGAACGAGGTTTACTTTCAGTAGTAGATTCGATTACAAAATATATAAAGGGTTTCTCTTATGGAGAGGATGTTTCAATTCACCACCTTTTAACTCACACATTTGAAATCCTAAGAATAGCCTGATAAATCCAAGAGTGGATATGATAAAATTCTGAATAAAAATTTCAGTTTTTTTCTTTAAATACATCAAAAACGATTTATGTAATAATTCAAATATTGTTCAATATTTCAAAATATGTTTGTAAAATTAAATGTTATGATGAACATGTAATGATGATTGAACACTTAAATTTGGTACAATAATTAGCCAAAACAGTGAAGACAGAAGTTGTGAGATGAACTCATTAAAATTCTAAAACACTAAAGGGGAGATCACATATGAAAGCAGTAGTGGTTAATAAAAACAGCAAAGCAAACATTGAAGTTATTGAAAAAGAATTACGCCCGTTACGCTCAGGCGAAGCGCTAGTAGATGTAGAGTATTGTGGAGTTTGCCACACTGACTTACACGTTGCGAATCATGATTTTGGTAACACGGATGGCCGCATCCTTGGTCATGAGGGTGTAGGTATTGTTACTAAAATTGCTGATGATGTTACTTCACTTAAGGTTGGTGACCGTGTAAGTATTGCATGGATGTTCCAATCTTGTGGACGTTGTGAATATTGCGTAACTGGTAGAGAGACATTCTGTCGTGAAGTTAAGAATGCTGGTTATACAGTAGATGGTGGTATGGCTGAACAATGTATTGTTACAGCTGATTATGCGGTGAAAGTGCCAGAAGGATTAGATCCTGCTCAAGCATCATCAATTACATGTGCAGGTGTGACTACATATAAAGCTATTAAAGTATCAGACATTAAACCTGGTCAACCTATCGTAATCTATGGTTGTGGTGGATTAGGTAACCTAGCTATCCAATATGCTAAGAATGTATTTGGTGCAAAGGTAATTGCAGTAGATATCAATGACGACAAATTAGCCTTAGCAAAAGAGGTTGGTGCCGATATGACTATCAATCCAATTACTCAAGGTCCTGCTGATAAGATTGTTCAAGATGCGTTTGGTGGCGCTTATGCTGCTGTAGTAACAGCAGTTTCTAAAGTAGCCTTCAACTCAGCAGTTGATGCAGTACGTGCTTGCGGTAAAGTAGTTGCGGTAGGTTTACCAGTAGAAACTATGGACTTAAACATTCCACGACTTGTACTAGACGGAATTGAAGTAGTTGGTTCTCTAGTTGGTACTCGTAAGGACCTAGAGGAGGCATTTATGTTCGGTGCAGAAGGCAAAGTAGTGCCGGTTGTTCAAACTTGTCCACTAGATGAAGTACAAGATGTATTCGAAGAAATGGAACAAGGTAGGATTCAGGGGCGAATGGTAATTGATTTTAAACAGAATAATTGTGATTGTAAATAATTCATTTTAAATATAAAAAGCATGAGTCTAGCAAAGGACATTTAAAAAAGTTAGACGGCATAAAAAAGATGATCCCTGTATTCAATAGGGATCATCTTCTTTATATTCTACTAATATCAATGCCAATTAATACTTGATTGATGAGACATGATTAAAAGTTCACTTTATTTGCAAACGAAAAAGAATCTTTATGTTTAACAAATTTTTTTTGATCTGGAACGGATTGAATTGATACAGCTTGCGAATCTCTTGCTTTCAGTGCATCTTGAATCCCGATTGTCATAAGCTTAATAAATAGAATCGTAATAAAGAATGAAACGAGAGTATAAAAAATAATCCACCATGACAGATTCATTTCATAACGATTTAATCCAATAAGGCCTGCCCAATCATTAGAAAGAGAAACAGGTTTGAACTCTCCATCATTCAGTTCTCGCATTTGTATCCCGCCAATTACAATGTTAAGCAACGCTAAATGGATAACGAGTATGAGTGTTTGGACGATATGTTCCATAAATAACACAAATACGCGATCAAGTAATAAGACTCGTAAGTGTTTTTTGATAATATGAAAACGGCTAGCACCCAGTAATTGTGAACTTAAAATGTAATCTCGTTTCATAAATTCATCAACCTCTGAGGAGATATATAAAGAAAGTGTAGGCAGAGCGACGAAAATAAGTACGAGAACTTGATAAAACGTAAATGAAATATTTGGATCTAATCTATCAGCATTTGATGTAATTACAATATTAACGGGCGTGATGAGTATGAATGCGATAAATAGAGTTGGGATATAATAAAAAACTTCTGAGCATGCCTGGAAAAATCTCTTGAATTTTGGAGCGTATAAACTTAAGAGGATTCCTATACATGTTCCGCATAAAATTCGAAAGAAGCTAATTGCCACGGCTAATAAAATGGTGAATTTTGCTCCTTCTACAATTTGTAAGAAAACAGACTCTCCAAAACGATCAGATCCAAAAGGCGGCATTAACGATGGCGGAAAGGGGGCCTTTCCAAGTAATTCGTTATTGTCATTGTAAAGTAACTGAGGAGGTTTTGGGATGTTATCTTTAAAGAACCAACTATAAATAAAACTAGCTGAAACAAGTATGAATAGATAAGTAAAGCCGATTAAAAATCGTTTTGATTTCCAAATAGATTTCATAATGCTGCTCCTTTCAATTGCTTTTGCCATCTATTCATCATGAATGAGATTATTTGAAAAATGGCATAAAACGGTAAAATAATCATAACAAGTATGATAAATGCAGCTGGAGGTGAAATAAACGCCTTCTTAAATAAAAATTGAATAATGCCTTCCATATTAAAAACAAATTCTAAAATGAATAAGTTAGAAAGTAAGAAAACAAAAATCGTTTTTAAATGGTGAAAGAAGTGGATAGATATATTTTTGAATAAATGAATGCATAGTATATAACTTGATGAAAGTCCTTTTCCATATGCAACCTCTACGTAATGTTTTCCATGTTCTTCTTTTATGTATAACACCATCATCCGAAACATTTGTAATGTAGGTAAGACTGCTAAAGATAAAATAGGGAGTAAATAAGCTCGATTTTCATTAAAAGAAATAATGGTGACAGGAGATTCCCCGAATTTCTGAAGTACCCATATGAAAAATATTTGCAAACAAATCATCATCATCATATCTGGGATAGCTTCTAATATGAACACAATTCGGTTTATCCATTTTTTTATATAATCTTTTGCTAAAAAATAAAAAAATGCCATACTAGATGATAGAAAGAGCGCAAGAAAAAAGGCTATAAATAATACAGTAAATGAATATAGGTAAGGTTCTAAAACCGTTGGAAATAATGGTGTCTTTTTGAAATGACCAAATTTCGGGTCTGATCCTATAACCACTAATGATTCAGGTGAGAAAACCTGTTTTAACATAGTAACGATCTGATTAAAAAAATGAATTGGTTGAAAAGTGAATCCCTGTTGAGTGATAAATAAATAAGGTAAATTTAGTAATAGTAAGAGTGATAAAAGAATTGATGAAAGTTTTATTGTGAATTGAGATATTTTATTTAACATTAAATCCCTCCGACATCTTTTTACAACATTATACAATAAAGTTCATATTTTGTTTTTTGATTTTTCAGAAAAAATAAATACTATTAGAATTTTATAGTATGGAACATATATTTACAAGGTAAAAAAAGTGATAGTAGGGATCCACGCCCTATGTCCATCAAGCTAAGAAAACGAAAATTATTATCTTTAGGTGGAGGGGTTACAAAAATACGCTATTCTTTCTGTTGAATCATAGGAAAGGATGGCGTTTTTGTATGTCTATTTCTGTATCCAATGAATTACAATTATTTGCTCACGAGATTCAAAGCTTTCTATCTCCAAATATCTTACGAGATCTTGCGAGAGATGTTGTATGGAATGATGCAAGCAATTGCTGAAGGATTTGAAGTGTTAGATAAAAGTGATTTTGATTTTAATTATGAAGATGTTGCGAAAGTGTGGGCAAATGGATCAGTTATCCGTGGTTGGTTAATGGACTTAACTGAAAAAGCATTTGCAGATGACCCGAAACTTGATGGTATTAAAGGTGTAATGAACTCTTCAGGAGAAGGGAAATGGACTGTTGAAACTGCGCTTGAACTACAAGCAGCCGCACCAGTTATCGCAATGTCATTATTTATGCGCTACCGTTCTCAAGAAGATGATACATTCCATGGGAAAGTTGTTTCAGCTCTTCGTAATCAATTCGGTGGACATGAGGTTGTTAAAAAATAGGGAATGGTTTTAATGAAGAAACTTGTGCTTATGTACAAGTTTCTTTTTTATTTTAGATTTTATAAAACATAGTTTAAGATATTCCTAATTTAAAAATACCAATCAACACATGTTTTTGGGTCGCATATGACAGCTTCAACGTTCATCGATTGAACAATGTATTCTATATTTTCGTCTGTAGCTAATAACAAAGTTGTAAAATAATGAGTTCCATGTTAAGTACTACATGTTCCATTTTATACTGATTGTATCAAATATAATGTGAAGCATCAAAGATGTCCCAACATAAAAATAAGAATAAATAAAATGAAGTTTTCATAAATAGTAAAAGGGTGATTATGTCATGAGTATAGTTAAGCGATGGTGTTACATACGAAAAGAGCGTGTTAATAAAGTATGAGGTGGTCAAATGGTAAATGAGAAGGAGAACAATGAAAGAACAGACAAAAAATTATGCCTTTGTATGATTGTGAAAAATGAATCGAGGATAATGGAGAGGTGTTTAAATGCAACAAAATCCATTGTAGACTTTGTTTCTATTTGTGATACCGGATCGACAGATAATACACCTGAAATTATTGAGAATTGGTGTAAAGAAAGTAGGATACCAGGGACGGTCCATCATGAACCATTCAAAAACTTTGGCTATAATAGAAGTTTAGCAGTTTCGTTAGCTCAAAAAACATATTCAGAAGCAGATTATTTATTAATACTTGATGCGGACATGATTTTAGAAGTTGAACCAACTTTTGATAAAAGTAGTTTAACTGAAGATCATTATCTTACACGGCAATATGATATTCATATTAAATATTGGCTTACACGTCTTTTAAAGGCTTCTTTACCGTGGAAATCTGTAGGAGTTACTCATGAGTACTGGGATATTGATCGTTCTAAAGTTGGAGCGGGTTACAATATAAGAGTAGCTAGGTTAGATACTCTTATCGTTAATGATCCTGGAGATGGTGGAAGTAAAAGTGATAAATTTGAAAGAGATGAGAGATTGTTGTTACAAGGGATAAATGATCCAGAAACGACTACAGATTTGCACATAAGATATTTATTTTATTTAGCTCAAACTTATTATCATTTAAATCAATTTGAAGATTCGATTAAGTGGTAGAAAAAAGAGTGGAAGCAGGAGGATGGACTGAAGAGGTATTCTATTCGCTATTGCGAATAGGATTTTGTTATGAATATTTAGCGAATGGTTCAACATACAAACAACATGAATTAATAGATAGTGAGGAAAAAGAACATGCCAAGGAGCAAGAAGAACAATATTTAGCGTTAGCTATTTTTTATTTTCAAAAAGCATGGGAATACAGACCAACTCGAGCCGAACCTTTATACCAACTTGCAAAATTGTATCGACTACGATCACAAAATAATATCGCTTTAATGTATGCACTACAAGGGAAAGAAATTCCTTTTCCAACAGAGGATCTTTTATTTGTAGATTACCATGTATATGATTACTTATTTGACTATGAAATTTCTATAAGTGGTTACTATATACCTCATAAAAAACATTTAGGTGCACAACCACAAAAGTATCTTGAATCGAAAAAAGAAGAGTTACCAGTGCATATAGCGGGTATGGTAGAGAATAATGCGAAATTTTATTAAATAAATTTTGGATTAAAGGAGTAGTGGAGTAATCATGGAATTAATACGATGGGCGATTGAACTAGGGGAAGCGGTGCATGGTAATACGTCAGAAGAATTAATCCCACTACTAGATTATTATTACGATCGTGATCATTTAAAAGCGTATTTTATCGCAAACCGTCTATTAGACATGGATATATCGAAAGAACATCGGGAAAGAGTTGAATTAAAAAGATGCATAGCTGCTTATTATGCTGGATTGCATAAAGCATCAAAAAAATATGCGAATCGGTTGTTAGTTGAACATCCTGGAGTAGAGCTATATAAAAATAATTTAAGATTAATGGAAGCTTATTTGAATAAAGAATATGATTATTGTCTATTTATATGTCCGAATACGTATGGTAGTTTCATAGATGTTGTACGAGCTTTGAAATGGCGATTGGAGCAGGAGGGAAATACCGTTATTCTATCAGAAACAATATTAGAAAATGCAAAGAAGACGATTGTTTTCGGAGCGCATACATATGCATTTAACCCGAATGCCCTTCCGAAAGACGCAATAATTTATAATTTAGAGCAGCTATATGAAGGAAGTCCTTATGCACATCCGCTTTATTTAATATTATTAAAAGATAGGGAGATTTGGGATTACAGTAAACAAAATATAGAATGGTTAATACAAAAAGGGGTAGGAAAAGAGATTAAACATGTAGGAATGAACTACGCCCCAACTTTGGAAATAAAGAAAGATGCATTTGAAGATGAAATTTCTGAAGATATTGATATCCTGTTTATAGGTGCTCTTAATCTGAGACGGCAAGTTATTTTCGATCAATTAAAAGTAGTTGCTCCACATTTAAATATTGTTTTTAAAAATAACGCATGGGGAATTGTTAGAAATGAGTTGATTGCAAGGTCTAAAATAATATTAAATATCTATTTTTATTTATCAGGAATTCTAGAAACACCCCGGGTTTCTTATGCTGTTGCAAATAAGAAGTTTATTATTTCGGAAAATAGTAATCCAGAGGACGAGATAGAGTGGCCTGGAATTGTATTCACACCATACGAAAAAATTGTAGAAAACGTAATGAAATATATAGAATTGCCAGAAGAGCGAACAAAATTAGCTGAAAAAGCGTTTAATCATTTTGAAGCTAAAGAAAGCATACTTACACTAAATCATAAAGGTGAAAAAAACTAATTTTGTGAGGCTCATACGAAAGTATGAGTTCTTTTTTATTTCTCATACTATTTTATGAAAGTTTTTCCCTCTTTTTACTGTGTTTTGTATAGAAATTTCTGATAATATATAAGTATAACTTGAAAACAAAGGAGAGAAATAATTATGAAACTAGTCGTAATTAACGGTACACCAAGAAAATTTGGAAGAACGCGTGTTATTGCAAAATATATCGCAGAGCAATTTGAAGGGGAGTTATATGATTTAGCAGTAGAGGAATTGCCTTTATATAACGGAGAAGAATCACAACGTGAATTAGAAGCAGTAAAAAAATTAAAAGCTTTAGTGAAAGCAGCAGACGGTGTAGTACTATGTACACCAGAATATCATAATGCGATGAGCGGAGCGCTGAAAAATTCGTTAGATTACTTAAGTAGCAGTGAATTCATCCATAAACCGGTGGCATTACTAGCGGTTGCAGGAGGCGGTAAAGGAGGAATTAACGCATTAAATAGTATGCGCACTGTTGCTAGAGGTGTTTACGCAAATGCAATCCCAAAACAAGTTGTGCTTGATGGATTACATGTACAAGACGGTGAACTTGGAGAAGATGCAAAACCATTAATTCATGATTTAGTTAAAGAATTAAAAGCATATATGGGCGTATATAAAGAGGTGAAAAAACAACTAGGAGTTGAGTGATATGTCATCTCTTTATAAAGATTCTCGTTTGTATTACATTCTAGGGGCCAATAGTTTATCTGCTATTGGTTCCGGGATTGTAATGATAACGATCCCATGGTTGTTAATTAAAGAGAGTGGAGGAGAGACAACATTCGGTTATGTTTCAATCATTTCAACTCTTATTATGTTTTTATTAACACCGTTTATCGGGCAAAGTATTGATCGTTTTTCAAGAAAATCTTTATTGTTATGTAACGAAGGTATCGGGATAGCCGTTATAGGAATGATGGCTATATGGGGATTTGCTGGGCAACCTTATCATTCTATTCACTATATTCTTATTTATATAGCAGGGTCATTCTACTATCTATTATTTTATCCTACAATATTTGCGTTCAACCAAGAGATATTTCAAGCAGAACATTATAAAAGTTTAAGTGGAACGATGGAAATACAAGGACAGTTAACACAAGTTATTTCAGGAGCGGCTGCTAGCTTTCTAATTGAGATCATTTCTTTGAAATGGATCTTGTTAGTAGATATGTTAACTTTTGCAGGAGCATTCTTCCTTTTCTTATGTATACCGTACGTAAAGAAAAAAGAAGTAAAAAGGAAAGTAACATTTAAGAAGCAATTGTTCGAAGGGATTCACTTTATGAAAAAACGTCCTAAGTTCTTTTGGTTTTTACTTGCGACTTATATGCCGTTTATCGGTGTCATGATGGCAAATTATTTAATCCCGGTATATATTTCAGATATACTAAAAGCCAGTGCCTCTGTATACGCAATAGAAGGTATGATGTACGGTGTCGGAGCGGTTCTTGCAGGAATAAGTATTCCAATTATGATGAAATATATAAAGACAGAAGTTTCAATCGTCATGACGATGCTCATATATGTAATTTCAATTACCGCAATGATTATTGAACCGTCCATTATGTTATTATATGGAATTGCCATTTTTCATGCAATTGGAAACGCTGGTACAAGAGTGGCGAGAAATGTATTGATGATGGAGGAAATCCCAAATGAAGTAATGGGCCGTGTAGATAGCTTATTTCGCTTAATTGGTACAGGAATACGAATTGTATTATTAATGCTGTTTACAGCCGGTGTATCTAGAGCTGGGGTAATGCTCCCGTTTTACGTATTAAGCTGTATATTGATTCTTTCATTAGGAATCGCTATTTATTATGTGCTATCACAACGTAAAGTAGGGACGAATGTTCCTAATAAATCAATCGTTTAAAAAGTACTTCTGCCTTCCTTTCTTTTTTTATATAATAAAAAGAAAGGGAGTGCAAACTTATTTATGAACAAATGGATCTTGCTTATAATCTTATTACTACCGCCGCTATACATCATTTATATGACGTTTCGAATGAATAAAGTTGCTCGTGAAAAATTGAGTAATCACTCTCCATACGTTCTTATATTAGGTGCAAAGTTATTTGGAGATAGACCGTCTTTATCACTCCAAAACCGTTTAGATGTAGCGTTGGAGTATTTATATTCTCATCCTGAGGTGAAAGTAATTGTTTCAGGTGGTCAAGGGGAAGATGAAGATATACCGGAAGCTCACAGTATGAGAAACTATTTAATGGTACACGGTATAGATGAGAGTCGTATTTTTATGGAAGATCGCTCTACAAATACGTATGAAAATTTAAAGTTTAGTATGGATTTATTTGATGTAAAACATACGGTAGTTGTAAGTAATACGTATCATTTATATCGAACGAAAATAATCGCAAAGCGTTTAGGCATGAAGATGGAGGCATTAGCTGCTGAAACACCGAGACGTTCTAAGAAAAAAATGTATGTGCGTGAATATGTTGCTATTATGAAAACAATATTGTTCGACCGTTAGAGCTCAAATATGAGCTCTTTTTTTATAGAATAATGCGTATCATTTGAAAAGAGTTCCATATTCCATCAAAATAAAGGAAACAACAATAAAGGAGTTGTGTTTGTGATTCAGTTTAATCATGTGTCAAAATCGTATGAAGATGGCGCAAAAGCAGTGGATTCATTGCATATAGAAATTAAAAAAGGAGAATTTTTTGTTCTCATTGGTCCGAGTGGTTGTGGGAAAACAACGACAATGAAGATGATTAATCGTTTAATTGAAACGACGGAAGGGTCAATTTTAATCGATGGAAAAGATATTCAACAATATAATATAAACGAACTGCGTTGGAATATTGGGTATGTGTTGCAGCAGATCGCTTTGTTTCCACATATGACAATTGCCGAAAATATTGCAGTTGTCCCTGAAATGAGAAAATGGAGCAAAAAGAAAATACAAGAGCGTGTCGATGAACTGCTACATATGGTTGGATTAGATCCGGATGTATATCGCGACCGTATGCCCGATGAATTGTCAGGAGGGCAAAAGCAGCGTGTTGGTGTTGTTAGGGCATTAGCTGCTAATCCCAAAATCGTTCTTATGGATGAACCATTTAGTGCGTTAGATCCATTAAGCAGGGAACAACTCCAGAAGGATATTGTACAATTGCAAAAAAAGATTCAAAAAACGATAGTGTTTGTAACTCATGATATGCAAGAGGCATTATCACTGGGTGATCGCATTTGTATTATGAGAGAAGGAAAAGTTGTTCAATTAGATACACCAGAAGGTATTATACATAATCCGAAAAATGAGTTTGTAGAGGAGTTCATTGGAAATCGTGGACGCCCTTGGTATGAGGGGAAGCAAGTAGAAGATATATTGCCGCTAGACAATAGCATACGAGTAGAAGGGAATGCTTTATCTTTAAATTCTCCTTTACAAGAAGCACTAGTTCGCTTACAAGTTGAAGAGTCAGTGTCAGTTGAAGAAAATGGTGAATATGTTGGTGCGTTAACAAGCCGCCATATAGTAAATTACATAGTTGAACAAATGAAGGAGAGAGGCTAAACAGTGACTGACTTTATTCAAACGTTCCAAGAACGAAAAGTAGAATTGCTAAGTGCGTTAAGTGAGCATTTACAAATATCGCTTATTTCATTATTTTTTGCAGTAATCATTGCGGTTCCGCTTGGTATTTTATTAACGAGAAAAGAACGAATGGCTGAATTTATAATAGGGACTTCTGCTGTTATGCAGACAGTGCCATCACTTGCTTTACTTGGACTTTTAATTCCATTAGTAGGAATCGGAAAACTACCAGCTATTATCGCACTAGTTGTGTATGCACTATTACCTATTCTACGAAATACATATACAGGAATACGGGAATTAGATGAATCTCTTATAGAAGCGGCGAGAGCTATGGGGATGAATAGCTGGAGAAGATTATGGAAGGTAGAGCTTCCTCTTGCATTGCCAATTATTATGGCTGGTATTCGTACAGCGATGGTCTTAATTGTTGGAACGGCTACATTAGCAGCTTTAATAGGTGCTGGTGGACTCGGTAAGCTCATACTACTCGGTATCGACCGGAATGATCATGCACTTATCATTTTAGGGGCCTTACCAGCTGCGTTACTCGCTTTATTCTTTGATATAGTACTTCGTATGCTTGAAAGTCCAAAACGCTCTCCTAAGCGTGTTATATTGACGATATGTATCGTAATCGTAGTTGTCGTTTCACCATTTCTTTGGAATACACAAAAGAAAGATATTGTTATTGCTGGTAAACTAGGATCTGAACCAGAAATTTTAATTCAAATGTATAAGCAGCTAATTGAACAGGATACAGATTTACACGTAGAATTAAAACCAGGTCTTGGGAAAACAGCATTTGTATTTGAAGCGTTAAAGTCAGGAGAAGTAGATATATACCCTGAATTTTCGGGAACAGCTTTATCTACTTTTGTGAAAGAAGAACCGAAAAGTACAAATCGCGATAAAGTATATGAACAGGCTCGCATCGGAATGGAAAAGAAATATAATATGGTTATGTTGAAGCCGATGGAGTATAACAATACATACGCACTAGCAATGCCAAAAAAAATGGCAGATCAATATAATATAAATACAATCTCTGATTTAGGAAATATTGCACAGGATGCGAAAGCGGGATTTACATTAGAATTTGCTGATCGTGAAGATGGTTATAAAGGCATGCAAAAATTATATGATTATAAGTTTTCAAATGTTAAAACGATGGAACCGAAATTACGTTATAGTGCAATTCAATCGGGTGATGTGAAC
The DNA here is from genome assembly GCF_051915945.1 of Bacillus cereus group sp. MYBK30-2. Lineage (NCBI taxonomy): Bacteria > Bacillati > Bacillota > Bacilli > Caryophanales > Bacillaceae > Bacillus > Bacillus cereus group sp. MYBK30-2. The sequence continues at coordinate 792,430 of NZ_JBQAFR010000001.1, read as the reverse complement.
GTAATCGATGCATATTCAACTGATAGTGAATTGGAGCAATATGGACTTAAAGTACTAAAAGATGATAAAGGATTATTCCCGCCTTATCAAGGAGCACCATTATTAAGAAAAGAGACATTACAGAAATATCCGGAACTTGAAAATGTATTGAATAAATTAGCTGGAAAGATTACAGATGAAGAAATGCGAAAAATGAATTATGAAGTAAATGTGAATGGAAAAAGTAGTGAAGAAGTAGCGAAACAATTTTTACAAAAAGAGAATTTACTCCGTTAATTTTACAAGAAATATACAATTTTATTTGTTTGAAATGACCGTTCATTACAAAATGAGCGGTTTTTTTGTGCATACTTATACATTTTTTCAAAAAAGTATTCCATTTTTCTTCATTTTCTTTTAGAATAAGTAATGTTTTCCTGAAAAAATATAAGAGAAACGTCTATTAGAGAAAAAGGTGACTTTAATAGTTGAACGAACATAACACCTAGAATGACAGATGGGGTGGTACAAATAGAAAAGAAGTTAGGATTTTTTCCGTTAATCGCATTAGTAGTTGGAACGATGGTTGGTGGTGGTGTTTTCAGTTTACCGCATGATTTAGCAGTAGGAGCAAATAGTGGTGCAACGATAATCGGTTGGTGTATTACAGCGATGGGAATGATTCCACTTGCGCTCGTATATCAAACGTTAGCAAGACAAAAACCGGAGCTTGAGGGCGGAATTTATAGTTATGCACGAGCTGGATTCGGTGAATATATTGGTTTTAACAGTGCGTGGGGCTACTGGCTGGCAGGAATTTTAGGAAATGTCGCAACAATTATGTTATTGTTTAGCACATTAGGTTATTTCTTCCCAATTTTTAAAGGAGGAAATAATATTGCGTCCATCGTTGGTGCCTCACTTTTATTATGGACACTTCATTTTCTTATTTTATTTGGAATTCGTGAAGCTTCCATTATGAATGTTATCGCAACAATTGGGAAATTAGTTCCGATCTTATTATTTATTGTTGTGATGGTAACAGCATTTCGCTGGGATACATTTACACATGACTTTTGGGGAGAAGGAACAATCTCAGTTTCCTCTGTACTTGGTCAAGTGAAAAATACAATGCTTGTAACTCTTTGGGTATTCATTGGGGTTGAAGGAGCAGTTGTATTATCAGGAAGAGCTAAAAATAGCAGAGACGTTGGAAAAGCGACAGTACTTGGATTAATTTTAGTTATGTCTATTTATATTTTAATTTCTGTACTATCAATGGGAGCCATGACGAGAAATGAACTTTCTGTTTTAGAAACTCCTTCAATGGGACATGTATTAGAACATGTTGTTGGACCATGGGGGGCAGTTGCGATTAATATCGGATTAGTTGCTTCACTTGTAGGCACATTAATTGGTTGGCTTTTACTTGTTTCTGAAATTTCTCACGTAGCAGGAAAAGACGGAGTGTTTCCGAAAGTCTTTACGAAAACAAATAAGAAGCAAACGCCGCATATGGCATTATGGATTTCAAATGTCGTTGCCCAAACTATATTTATAATCGTTCTGTTTTCAGAATCGACATATCAAATTATGTATTTTATTGCGTCAACATCAATTTTATTACCGTATTTATTATCAGCCCTATTTCAATTGAAATTAGTCATTACGAAAGAGCTGAAAGCTGCAAGAGTAAAAAATGGCTTGTTAGCTTTAATTGCTTCTGTATATTCTGTATGGCTCATATATGCAGCTGGTTTAAAGAATTTATTGCTTGTTTCAATCGTATATGGTATTGGGATTATTGTGTACATGTTTGCAAGAAAAGAACAAGGGAATCGTTGTTTTACAGGTAAAGAGAGATATGTTGTGTGGGGAATTGTTATTGCAGCTATCACATCACTTTATATGCTAGTGACAGGAAATATAAAAATGTAAAAGTCCTTTTAATTTAAAGGGCTTTTTTCTTTGGTTAGAGAATATTTAATACATAAGATATTCAGGAGGGATGAAAATGGAAGAAAAAGAACAGTTGTCTAGAATTATGGATTTAGCTAGTGATTTAAGGAAAGTACTAGTGCAAGAGTCTTTTTTTAATCATCATCCTGAACTACGAGGAGTGATTGAAAATTTAGCGAGTTCTGTAGAGAATTTGGCGGAGTTGCAGCAAAATAAAGATGAAAATGCCGAAGATCGATTACGGTACGTGCTTGCTAAAATGAAAATTGCTCATAATGCCATTTTACAAGAAAAAAAAGCATTTCCTTCTCATTAATATACGTTTTATTTTTGAACCTGACGGATGACGTTAGGTTTTTTATTTCTAATTTTGGTAGTAGTTCATACACTAAGAATAGTATGAAAAAGAAGGTGACTACGGTGAAATTACATAAAGCTCTTCATCCAAGTTTTATAAAGCGAATGTATTATATGAGGTTTATTGGGAAGTTTGCAAAAGCAGAGGGAGAGAAAAACGGGGAGAATTTCTATGTACAATGCCTTTCGCCAATCCCATTAACGTTACAAGAGCTATTTACAACTGAAAACTATTTGTTTGAAGGATTATGCAGCAATAAAAAGAATAAAAAAATCTTTTCAGATTTAAAGAAGCGAAAATTAGAAAAGCAATTAGTAATGTTTCGTCTTTATTATGATAGAGGAAATTTATTTCTGGAGTTAATATGCACAGAAGAGCCACGAGAAATAGCAACTGCATATAAACTGATTCCAACACCAAAAGTATCTAATTATAGAAAAGGTGAGTCTTTGGAACGAAAGCTTAGCAATGGTTATTTATCATTTCTTATGCCGAAATTACCAAAAGACTTTGAGTCTCCTGAATTATTATGGCATGAAGGAAGGCTATATGGAAATTTATCATTAAAATCATCAATAAGTTCAATTGCGTATTTTGAGCAAAGAAAAGAATGTAAATATATTAAAATAAATGATTGGGGGAAACATGTAGAAATAGCAGTAGAAGATCATTTATATTTTGTAAGTGAGAATGTGTATGAGCAATTAAAAAAACGAATTGCTGAAGAAGGTAAGCTAGTTGAAGTAGAGGATATAAAAGTACAAAAGGAGGATTGGGAATGGGATGAGCGTGAATCCTCTTTTTTACAACATGTACAAAGCGTAGTTCGTAATAAAAGGTTATATTTGGATGAAACGGATATTTATAATTTTCATATTAGTGTTAAAACAAATTTGTTAACGATTCTTGGTGGTATACCAGGTGTTGGGAAATCGCGTTTTGTGCAAGCTTATGCAGAAGCACTTGGCTTACATTATGGTGAAGAATTAGTTTGGATTCCTATTTTACCATCGTATCAAGAACCACATGATTTACTCGGATATCTTCATCCGAACGGTACTTTTATTGAAAGCGAAACGAAGTTAGTTCGGACGTTATTGAAAGCGAAAGAAAATCCAAATCAATTATATATAGTTGTGTTTGATGAAATGAACATGTCACATATTGAGCTTTGGTTTACTCCATTTTTATCTGTTCTTCAACTTGAGAAGAAAAATCGTATTTTGAATTTATATGAGAAAGTACCGGAAATAGAAAATCCCATTCCGCCTACAGTTGAAATTGGGGAGAACGTTATTTTCGTTGGTACTGTAAATTTTGACGAAACGACGAAAGAGCTCTCTGATCGATTATTAGATCGAACAAATTTGATTACACTACAAAAGATTCCATTTTGTGAGATGAGTTTAGAAAAGGAGAAAGTTGTACAGCAACCACCGCTGAAAGTAACGACGGGAGAATTTCGAATAAATTGGTTTAGGAATAAAGAAATGACCGAGGTGTTTTCTGAAGAGGAATTAGAGTTATTGGATAAGCTACATGATGTTTTATCATCACACGATGCATCAAAAGGGATTTCTTTTCGATGTGCAAGTGCAATTGCTTCGTATTTGCAAAATATACCGTTCCAAAATAATCAATCTTATATGATTAGCAGAGAAGAAGGCTTTGATTTGCAAATAAAGCAACGTGTATTAACAAAATTAAGGGGAACAGAAATGACGATTGGCCCTCTGCTTTCTGAAGAGGCGAAAAGAGGAGCAACATTGATACCGCTTTTACAGTCTTCGCTTGCAAATCGTGTATCAACATTTGAGCATTCTTTAGCGTATATAAGGCAAAAGCGTAGAGAACTGGAGTTGTATGGATATGCAAAATGAGGAGCGTTATGAAACAGCAATTGTCGATACGAAAGAAACGCTCCCGTTTGTATTAAAGCTAATCATTGGAACGGAGGGGAAAGGAGATTTTATCCTTTTAAATCGGCTTTGTACGTCTACTACAGCATTAGTTCAATGTATTTATAAAGTACAAGAATTAAAACCACTAAGATTACATTTCCATTATCAAAATCCGATGGATATTACATTCATATGGAATAAAGTATATGAGGGACAAAAGAATATAAAAGAGTCACAATATGATTTAAATGAAAAAAAACAAAGAGTATTATTGTATGAACATGGAAAAACTGAATTTTTTTATCCGTGGCGCTGTGGCTTATATCATTTTGAAGTGCGCATAGAAGACAAAACGTATTATGGTGCGTTTCAAGTCATTCCTAAAAATTTTTTTGATGACCAATTTGGAATGATTCAAAATTATGTGAAATCAATTTTGAATGAGTTGATTTTAGATAGAGGTTATTATAAAAAAACTTTTTCAGCACTTAGTGATATTGAGGATTCTTCTTACTTAGTATTACTAAGGAAGTTGCCGCAAAAAATGAAAAAAATAAAACAAATTTTTACGAAAGTAGAATCGAATGCGAAGTTTGTTCACGAATATGAATGGGAAATGGAGGAACGGAGGACGACGAGAAAAAGTGCCATTATGGCAGAAAGAAAACTTTATACGAAATATTATAATCGCAAATTTATAGAACAAAAAAATAGTAAAGAAAATGCATTTCTTAAATTTAAAACGATGCTATTCTATAATTATTTACTTGAAGCAGAAATTTTTTTACGTAAAACTATTGAAATACTAGAAGGAGCAAAGAAAAAAAAATTAGACGAATTTCAATCTGTTAAAACAATTATGAAAACGATTGAACGAAATGGATCAGTGACGGATAGGGAAAAACAAAAATATAAAAATATACATTTGTTGAAAGAAGCAGATTTACGAAAAAGTTCTGTGAAAATACAAGAATATAAAATTTTAGCACATATCGTACATGAAAGCGTGCAATACTTTCAAAATTTGTTGTATTCTTCATTTTGGAGGGAAGTTTCTGAAACAGCCAATATTAATTCTCACTCTTTATCTATACCACATCAACAATTAATCCATCATCTAGAATTGGTACCACAACATACTGGGCAATCTCCATCTTTATTATTCGTATATAAGCCAACATTTCTAGTGTATGAGTATTACGCTTTTTTTATCGTTATTTCTATATTAGAACAAATCGGATTTGAATATAAGAATCCTATCCGTGAACAAATACAAGAACATTTTTATTTAGATGGATTACAAGATGGAACGACAGTTGTTTTACATCAAGATGAGATAAAGGTGCACGTCGCGTTTAATGATTTAATTGAAACACATCCACTTATTGCATTAAGTAAGGGAAGTAATTTTTATAATGGAGAGGACACAAAAAAACCAGATATTCGTTTAGATTGTTATGTAAAGGAAGAAGAGAAGTATGTATACAAATCATCTATTATTGTCGAAGTGAAATATAGTCCTATGTACAATATTTTTCAGCCTGTCGGTAATACAAAAGCAGCGGAGCAAATGTATAAGTACTGGTCGATTAAATATGTAGAAGAACAGAATGGAAAACAAATTTTTCAGAGAAGGGCGATTTATGAAGTGATTTGTGTATATCCAGGTAGCCATATGCACAGTAAAAAAATTGAGTCTGGTTGTGGAGTATTTTTACAACTATATCCATATAAAACGAAACAAGGAGAAGAGAAATTGGCTGGGAAGCATGGGATGATTCAAATTTTTGAGAAATGGTTAAAAAGTAATAAAATGTAAAAGAAATCCTTTTTTTAAAAAGGATTTCTTTAGGTTAAGAAGAATTATATGCAGTACGGAAAGACATGTGAGATAAAAGGTTATTAGTAGGAATTTAATTCATTTTGCAGAATATAATAAGACGTAAATATTTTTAGTTGCATACGAAGATTTGTTCTTATATGATATATAGTGAAAGCGTTATCAAAAACAGAGCGGCGATGGGAAAGGCGGGTAAATATGTTCCAGCGTGTTCAAACAAAGGAAGAACATTTTTGGTTCGAGCAACTGTGGGGAGATTTTTGTGAAGAAAGAAACTTAATGTTTGTAGAACGTAATTTAAATCCATCACGATTTTTATTAATAGAAGATGAACATCATATTGGTACTGTAGAATGTATTAAGTATACGGTACCCGAACAATCAAATTCTGAGTTTTTCTATCCGTTTTCTAAAAATGATTTAGTGAAAGATTTGAAAAATGTATATGAAATAGGAAAGTTAAGCATTGCGAAAACGTCTCGGGGGAGAGGGCATTTCAAAAGGTTAACAGCTATTTTATTTATGCATGCGTTAGAGACGAAAGCTGAATGGTATATTGCAGCAGTTACAAAAAGAATGTATATGTATTTACTTACACTCGGTTTTCCAATTGAACCGATTGATAATCCATTCCAGTTTCATGATACTTTACAAGGTGTACCGGTACGAATTCATGCTCGAAAAGGGGCTACACATTTGTATTCTTTGAAAGAATTCCGTGATATTATTCAAGGGAATGCTCATGCACAGGCACTTATTGCAGAATACAGTAAAAATATTATGTTAACAAAATAAAACTATATGAATATGTATAGTTTTAAGAAGGGTGTCTAATCACGGACATCTTTCTTTATACAAAAAAGTAGACCCTTATTCTTGTAATAAGGGTCTACAAGGTTATAGTCCAAATATACTAAAAATCATTTTACGACGCTTTGGTTTCTTTTCTCTTACATATGTTGGTTTTGCATCAGGAGTAATATATATTGGTTCTTCTTTCTTTAGGGCACCTTCTAGATTTTGAATTCGCTCTAACATTTCCTCCATTTCGCGGCGATGTTGTAATAGTTGGTATGTAACGACATCATTTGCTTTATCTTGCATTTGCTCTTCCATTCGATCTAGTCTTCTCGTAATTGTGTTTAGTTGAGCTGCTAATTGCTCAAAATCATTTGATGATGTTAATTGAGTAGGTGGAGTGTTGTGAGATTGATCCGCTTGAGAACGATGAAATTCTAACATTTGATCTAAATCACCTTGTGTGAAAATAAAATGACCATATTTATTTTTTCCTATCGTAAGATTTAATTGTTGTGCAATCCGGACGACAGCCTTTGGGCTAACACCTAATTTCTTTGCGATAAATGGTGTTTTATATTCCAAAATAATCCCTCCTATATATATCCTGTTGAATGATTTCGAGTTATATAGTAAGTTCCCTTCAGGAGTGACAAAAGAAGTGTGGAATCGGCAAAGAAAGTGTTTTTTCACGAAATTTAGCTGTTTAGCATATACGATTTACATAAATTTATTTTTTATTTATCAAAAAATTGAAATTATTATAGTTTGACGGTGATAAGCTAATTAGATTATCATAATTATAAATATCTTTTTTATGTATGCATATAATATATAAAAAGGTGGTTGCTAATGTAGAATTTTATTAGAGTATAAGAATGCTTACTTCACTTGAATAAATTTAAGTAGGAGGTGGCTTCCTTGCTTACATTGTAAGTAAGGAAAAGTATTTGGACATATATAGTATAAGTATAGTGATTGTTTTAATTGCCTTAACGGCATTTTTCGTTGCAGCAGAATTTGCAATTGTTAAAGTGAGGAGTTCTCGAATTGATTATTTAATTGCAGAGGGAAATAATCACGCAATATCTGTCAAAACAGTCATTACAAACTTAGACGAATATTTATCAGCTTGTCAGTTAGGAATAACCGTAACAGCTCTTGGGATTGGGTGGTCCGGTAAACCTGCGCTTAAGCATATGTTTGATATGTTTTTTGCGAATTGGAACATCACTACTCAACTCGCAGACATTTTTGCTGTAACTTTAGTATTTTTGTTTATCACTTTTTTTCATGTAGTAGTAGGAGAGTTGGCTCCAAAAACATTCGCGATTCAAAAAGCAGAACAAGTGAGTTTTTTTGTTGCTAAGCCGCTTATTTTGTTTTATCGTATTGCATTTCCATTCATTTGGCTTTTAAATGGATCAGCCCGGTTAATTACGAAGTTTTTTGGGTTGAAGCCACCAAAAGGACATGACGAAGTGCATTCAGAAGAGGAGTTGCGATTATTAGTTTCAGAAAGTTACAAAAATGGCGAAATTAATCAATCTGAATATAAATATGTAAATAAAATTTTTGAATTTGATGATCGTATTGCGAAAGAAATAATGGTACCACGAACCGAGATGAATATTTTAAACAAAGAAATGCCTGCTGAAGAGGCTTTACAAAAAATGTCTCATGAAAAATATACGAGGTATCCGGTTGTTGATGGCGATAAGGACCATGTAATAGGTTTTGTGAATTTTAAAGATATTTTTACAGATTTTGTGAAGCATCGAGCTGTTAATGAAAAGATAGTAGAGCAATATGTTAGGCCAATTATTCTAGTTATTGAATCAATCCCAATACATGATTTGTTTTTAAAAATGCAAAGAGAAAGAACACATATCGCCATATTAATTGATGAATATGGTGGTACATCAGGCCTTGTTACCGTTGAAGATATTTTAGAAGAAATTGTAGGGGATATTCAAGATGAGTTCGATACTGATGAACAGCCGGAAATTCAACAAGTTAGTGAGACGAAAACAATTTTAGAGGGAAAAGTACTTGTTAGTGAAGTTAATGCATTATTAGGTCTGACTATTGACGATGATGATGTCGATACGATCGGTGGTTGGATCCTAACAAAAAATATTGAGATTTCCGAAGGTGACACCATTGAAATTGAAAATTATAAGTTTTGTGTGAAAGAATTAGATGGACACTATATTAAGAGGTTAGAAGTAACGAAACAATCAGAACCGATCGTTATTGTAGGAGATGAAAAAAAGATTTCGCTACAAGAACAAATTAGTTCATAGACTCTGCTTTGTAGCAGAGTTTTTTTTGAGCAAAATGTTTTTTTGTAAATTTGGGCTATGATACAATTATATAAGTCAGACCTTTCACTAGGTGAAATAAATGCAATATATTATTGTATGTAAATATTCGGAAGGGGAACCATTATGAAAAAGAATTTATATATAAATGGAGAATGGAAATCAGTAGGGACGTATAAACCGTTGTATGCACCATATTCTGAAGAAACATTAGCGGAAATTGCGCAAGGAACAGAAGATGATGTTAAGGAAGCAATTACTTCAGCTAAAAATGCAATGAAAGAAATGAAAAAATTATCAGCATACGATCGCGCAACTATTTTAGAAAAGGTTGCACAAAAAATGGATGAGAGAAGAGAAGAGTTTGCAGAGATTATTGCAAAAGAAGCTGCAAAACCGATTCGTGCTGCAAGGGGAGAGGTAGATCGCACTGTTCAAACATATAAGTTTGCAGCAGAAGAAGCAAAGCGTATATATGGTGAGACATTACCATTAGACGCTGCACCAGGTGCAGATGGGCGTATTGCATATACAATCCGAAAGTCAATAGGGGTTATCGGTGCTATTACACCATTTAATTTCCCGCTAAATTTAGTAGCGCATAAAGTAGGTCCTGCAATTGCTGCTGGAAATACAATTGTGTTAAAGCCAGCTGATCAAACGCCATTATCGTCTTACGCATTAGTTGAATTATTTGAAGAAGCAGGATTACCAAATGGTGCCTTCAACATTATATCTGGACCAGGCTCAATTGTAGGAGAAGCAATAGTAAAGAGCGATGATGTCGCTTCTATTACTTTTACAGGAAGCCCAAAAGTTGGAATTGGTATTAAGGAAAAAGCTGGATTAAAGCGAGTGACGTTAGAATTAGGGTCAAACGCTGCAGTTATTATTGATGAAGACGTGGAGTTAACGGATGAGATTATTGAACGTGTAAAATGGGGAGCTTTTGTTAACAATGGACAAGTTTGTATTTCGGTACAACGTGTATTTGTACATGAAAAGAAAATGGATGAATTTCTTACGAAGTTAAAAAAAGCGATGGAGACGGTAGTTGTAGGTGATCCGCTCCATGAAGATACAGATGTATCTGCTCTCATTTCGAAAAAAGATGTAGAGCGAATTGAATTATGGGTGCAAGAAGCTATAAAGGAAGGAGCAAATGTTTTATACGGTGGTAAAAAGCGTGATGCAAGGATATTTGAACCAACGGTATTAACAAATGTTCCAGAATATGTGTCTGTACAGTGTCAAGAAGTATTCGGCCCACTTATGACTGTAAATACATTTAAAGAATTTGATGAGGCTTTAGAGCAAGTAAATAATTCGCGCTACGGTCTACAAGCTGGTTTATTTACAAATAATTTATCTAAAGCAATGCGTGCCATTGATGAATTAGAAGTCGGTGGTGTCATGATTAATGATATTCCAACGTTCAGAGTAGATCATATGCCTTATGGTGGTGTGAAAGAGAGTGGTACGGGACGTGAAGGAATTAAATATGCAATAGAAGAAATGACAGAAATGAAATTAGTTTGTATTAAAAAATAAAGTAAAAGGTACACTTGATGAAACAAGTGTACCTTTTATATTACTTCATTTCTTGTTTGAAAATATCATCTTCAACATAAATTTGTTCTTTATCTACAGCAGTGCTATGAGATAGTACTAAACCGATTGGTGTTTCTGTGCCTTTATTTTGAACAATTGTAAAAGGAACATTTTTTTCATTTGCTAATTTAATGTATTTTGATAAATGTGGGTAAGCAATGCTACCATTTAGGAATAGTTGTAATGATTGAGAAGTACGCATAATGCTACCCGTTACTTCTGTATACACATTACTTTGCATTACTTGACCGATTGTTAAAGCGACTTCTACGCGCTCACGTAATGTAGTTAAGTACATATTACGTTCTTCTGGTTTGTTTTGCTTTTGGCCATAAATGCCCTCTTGAAGATAGTCTTCCACATTTTTATTTACCATATTTTTCACACCTTTCACTTCCTATTGTACGCAAGAATTAAAAAGGATGCAAAAAAAGTCATTTTGAATGCGAAAAAATTAAAAAAGTGAGAAGGAAAAAGGGATATATGAATACAAAGTATTAAATAAGGAAGGAAAAATAAATTTTATCAACAGAAATTAACAAAATGTGACAATAATCTATTAACGAAATGTATTTTTTGTGTTAATATTCAAAATATAAAGGGTATTCGTCGTATGGAAATGGAGGGAATGGAGGTTTTTCCAATCGATAAGGATATTAAAGAAGTATTTTGTTCGCACTTGAAAAACAACAGGCACCAATTCGTAGAGAACTGGAAAAACAAAATGATAATTTCCGAAAAAGATCCATTTAAACACGAAGTAGTTCAAAATGGAGAGAATTTATTAGAGTTAATTATCGAACTTATTATGGAAGATAAAGACATTAATTATCTTCAGCCATTATGTGAGAAAATTGCCATTGAGCGTGCAGGGGCAGATGCGAATATTGGAGATTTTGTTTACAATACAAATGTGGGAAGAAATGAACTTTTTGAAGCAATGTGCGAATTGGATGTAAGCGCTCGTGAACTGAAACCGATTATGGCCAAAATACATACTTGTTTTGACAAATTAATTTATTATACCGTTTTAAAATACTCAGAAATTATATCGAGAAATTTAGAAGAGAAACAGCAATATATAAATGAAACACATAAAGAAAGGCTTACGATTTTAGGGCAAATGTCGGCTAGTTTTGTTCATGAATTTCGTAATCCACTAACTTCAATTATGGGATTTGTAAAGTTATTGAAAACGGATCATCCTAATCTATCGTATTTAGATATTATTTCGCATGAATTAGATCAATTAAATTTTAGGATTTCGCAATTTTTACTTGTATCGAAAAAAGAAATGTGGAATGAATCTGAACGATTTTGGCTTAATGACTTGTTTCAAGATATTATACAGTTCTTGTATCCGAGTTTAGTGAATGCAAATGTTTCAATTGAAAAGAATTTGCCGTATCCAATTCCGCTCGTTGGCTATCGGAGTGAAGTGAGACAAGTATTTTTAAATATTTTAATGAACTCGATTGATGCTCTTGAATCAATGAAAGAAGAGCGGAAAATTATCATTGATGTATTTGAAGAGGATACAACTATTCGCATTGTTATAAAAAATAATGGGCCTATGATTCCAGCAGAAAATGTAGAAACCATTTTTGAGCCATTTGTAACTACTAAAAAGCTAGGAACTGGTATTGGACTTTTCGTATGTAAACAAATAGTAGAAAAACATAACGGATTCATATTGTGTCGTTCGAATAATGATTGGACAGAATTTCAAATTGCCTTTCAAAAATAAACAGTCTACACCATACGAATGGTGTAGACTGTTTTAATTTGTAAGCATAACGGCCTCTAACTTTGGATCCTCAGATGAATAACCTACTATTGAAATTGTGTAAATTGTATTTGGTTCAACGTTGAATTTCGGTATGGTTAAAAGTACTTTTTTTGTATCAGCAAGTGAAACTTCAATATCCGCTGTACCGGGGCTAACTTGTAAAAAATCTGTTATTTGTCTAAAGAGTACATTTTCAAATAAATGATCACCATCTTTTAAATCTACATTTACAACTGGGGTGTCTGGGGAAAGATGTGCAAACCGTATTTTTGCTTGACCAGATGGTAAATGAGTATTATCAAGAATAGGTTGTAATTGGAGGTGATTATCGCTATTGATCGCTGCAAGAGTATAAGTGTGATTTCCCATTATTGGTACTAATGCTGAGAATATTGGAGTTTCGTTTCCGACAGGGATAATATCAATACGGTATTTTCCTTGCACTAAAGATAAATAAGGACTGAATTGTTTAAAAGAAATATTTTTAATCACCTTTTGTCCGTTTACTATAATATCAACAGCTGGTGTATGGGGAGCTGAGTGGAAAATTCTCATATGTGACGGTAAAGTCGCTTCTTGTGAATCTCTTTTTTCATATGCATGTACAAGTTTTGTAATCGCATCATAGTATTTCATATATAGTTCTACATACTTTTTAGGATTGCGGTATTGATAGTAACGGGCGAGCTGTTCGTAACGTGTAGCCTCTTGTCCATATTTTTCAATTTCAGATTGAGCCATGAACATTCCTCCTTTATCATCATTACAATTATATGCGGAGCGGGAAATGGGTTATGCGAAAAACTTGCTTTTCTAAATGAGAAAAGTTAAACTAGGGATTTTTTTATTTATAGGCAAACACACATACAAAGTGATAATTGTCTTACATAATTTATAAAGGAAAGGTAGTTTGACTTTGATGGAAGGAGTGGCACCTTGGATGTGGATATCCCGATAGTTATTTGGAATGTAGTTATGGAGGATTTCGTGCTTTAGGCTGTAGTACGAATTATGGATTTGCACAATGAGTATTTCTATAAATGTTAGTAATTGTTGTTGGATAAGGTAATAACGGATAAAAGAGCGTCGTGCCGAACTGATTAATGTGGTTAATCGGTTCTTTTTTTATTGTACTAAACAGCTGATATTAAATGTTTAAGTAAGAGTGGTTGTTATCCATGTGACTAAGTGTATTGTCGAATTTTGTTTGAAAATATGCAATATAAAGTAATGGAATAGGAAGGAGAATAACAGGAGTTCCGTCGAAGTTTACACAATGTCAGCAAATGAGGGAAACTGACATTATATTAAGAGAATAGTTGTTTAGTTGTTTATTTTATATAAGGGAGGGTAATGAAAGCGTATAGGCAAGGGTTGGTCTTTGATTTAAGTTCTGAATTTTCTGTTTTATACTAATATTTAGCACTCATTTGTATATTTTATAATAGTTTTTTGATATGTTCACTGCTTTTGCAGAGAATTCTTTTTTTATGAAAGAAACGTCAATTTTCTTCATATATATATACAAATTGGAGAAATGGGGGAGCGCTATGCGCGATTACTTAATTAAGCCACTTGTTGGTCAGCCGTATCCAATGATCTCACATGGAAAAGGTGTGTACTTATATGATCAAAATGGAAATAAATATTTTGATGGTTCGTCAGGAGCGATTACGGCAGGTATCGGACATGGCGTAGCAGAGATTGCGGAGGTAATTAAAAAGCAGGCAGAGGAAATCGCTTTCGTTTATAGATCACAGTTTACGAGTGAACCAGCTGAAAAGTTGGCGAAGAAGTTAAGTGACTTAAGTGTAGGCGATTTGAACTGGAGCTTTTTTGTGAATAGTGGTACGGAAGCGAATGAAACAGCTATGAAAATCGCAATTCAGCATTTTCAGGAGCGTGGTATTCAAGGGAAACATAAAATTTTGTCACGGTGGATGAGCTATCACGGTATTACAATGGGAGCTTTATCTATGTCTGGGCACCCGCTGCGCAGACAACGTTTCGTGTCTATTTTGGAAGATTACCCAACTGTTCCAGCTCCATATTGTTTTAGATGTCCTGTCCAAAAGGTGTATCCAACTTGTCAGCTTTCTTGTGCGACTGAACTAGAAAGAGCAATTGATCGAATTGGTGCAGAGCATATTGCAGCTTTTATCGCTGAACCGATTATCGGAGCAGCTGGAGGCGCGGTTGTCCCACCGAAAGAATATTATAAAGTAATTAAAGATATTTGTAGTCATTACGATATTTTATTTATTGCAGATGAAGTAATGACTGGGCTCGGTCGTACTGGTGCATGGTTTGCGATGGAGCACTGGGGTGTAGAGCCGGATATTATGACGCTTGGTAAGGGATTAGGAGCGGGTTATACACCGATGGCAGCGACAATTGTAAGTGACCGCGTTATGGAGCCGATTTTACGAGGATCACGTTCTGTTATGAGCGGGCATACGCTAAGTGCAAATCCATTGTCTGCGGCGACAGCTTTAGCTGTTATTGAATATATGGAGAAACATAATCTACCTGAAAAAACAGCGGAAAAGGGAGAATATTTAATAAAAGGGTTACAGAAAGTTCAACAACAATCGACAATCATTGCCGATGTGCGCGGGAAAGGGTTGCTGATTGGAATAGAATTGCAACCGTTTACAAAGGCGTCGGAGCTCATTTCAGTTGCAGCTAAAAATGGACTTCTCTTATACCAAGCTGTTTCAGGGCAAGCAGGAAAAGAGGATAGTGCACTGCTTGTGGCACCACCAATGACAACTACATATTCCGAATTAGATGAATTACTTTCAATTTTTGCAAAGAGTGTGGAAGAGATGATGCAAAAAGGAGGGCATAGTATCGCATGACAACTATTACAAATACATTTGGTAAATTAAAAGAAATAGAGGAAGTAATTTCTTTGTTCCATGATGATATGACATTAATGTTTGGGGGATTTGGAGGGATCGGATCCCCTCCATCTTTAATCCAGGCTATTTTAGAAAAAGGAGTTACGAATTTAAATTTAATAGGAAATGATACTGGATTTCCCGATGTAGGAATCGGCCGTCTTGTTACGAATGAAAGAGTTAAATCTTTAGTTACTTCTCATATTGGATCAAATCCAAATGCGGGAAGACAGTTAAATGAAGGAAGATTACAAATTGAGTTTTCTCCACAAGGAACTTTAGCAGAGCGCATTCGTGCTGGCGGCGTAGGGCTTGGTGGTATATTAGTCGATGTTGGTGTTGATACGATTGTAGAAGAAGGCAAACGCACAGTTGAAATGAATGGAAAGACATATTTAGTTGAAACAGCATTAACAGCTGAAGTTGCAATTGTATATGCGAAAAAAGCGGACCCGTTTGGCAATCTTGTATTTGATAAAAGCGCTCGTAATATGAATCCTCATGTAGCCATGGCTGGGGATATAACGATTGTAGAAGTAGAAGAAATTGTTCCACTTGGAAGTTTAGATCCAGAGGAAATTGTCGTTCCAGGTGTATTCGTAAATTATATCGTGCCATCGGAAGGAGTGAATTGGAAATGGGTATGGGCGTAGAAGTGAGAGATAAGATTGCAAGACGTGCAGCGAAAGAAATTCAAAATGGCATGATTGTAAATTTAGGTATTGGGATTCCATCGCTTGTACCGAATCATTTACCAAAAGATATGAATGTTATGTTTCATGCAGAAAACGGCATTGTAGGTATGGGACCAACGCCTAGTAAAGGGAATGAAGATGAGAATTTATGTAACGCAGCGGGTTTACCAACATCTCTTATTACAGGAGCGAGTTATTTCGATAGCTGCACAGCATTTGGTATGATTCGAAAAGGCTTACTTGATGTAACGATTCTTGGCTCATTACAAGTAAGTGAAAATGGTGATTTAGCGAACTGGATTGTACCAGGAAAACGTGTTCCGGGTATTGGGGGAGCAATGGATTTAGCACAAAAAGCGAAACGGGTCGTTGTTGTGATGAATCATGTCGATAAATATGGAAATGCAAAAATTGTTTCAGAGTGTACATTGCCATTAACTTCGAAAAAATGTGTAGATTTAATTATTACAGATATGGCCGTTATGGAAGTGACTACGAGTGGACTCGTTTTACAAGAATTAATGGGACCATACACAGTAGAAGATGTAAAACGACATACAGCGGCTGATTTTCATATAAGCTCAAATTTACTAGTAATTGAATGAGGGGAGTTGTAATCTATGGAGCAATTAAAAAAACAAGTTTGTGATTATATTGAGAGTCATGAAGAAGAAAGTGTAAAATTTTTAAAGCGATTAATTCAAGAAAAGAGCGTATCTGGTGATGAAAGTGGTGCGCAGGCAATTGTTATTGAAAAATTGCGTGAGTTAGGTCTAGACCTCGATATTTGGGAGCCTTCGTTTACAAAAATGAAAGATCATCCTTATTTTGTATCACCGCGCACAAGTTTTTCAGACAGCCCGAACATTGTAGCAACTTTAAAAGGTAGTGGTGATGGGAAATCTATGATTTTAAATGGACATATTGATGTTGTACCAGAAGGGGATGTAAATCAGTGGGACCATCATCCTTATAGTGGTGAGAAAATAGGAAATCGTATATATGGCCGTGGAACGACGGATATGAAGGGTGGCAATGTCGCACTTATGCTTGCGATGGAAGCAATTATTGAGTCTCGTATTGAATTAAAAGGCGATATTCATTTTCAAAGTGTTATAGAAGAAGAGAGTGGTGGTGCGGGTACTTTAGCAGCTATTTTACGTGGATATAAGGCAGATGGCGTTATTATTCCAGAGCCAACAAATATGAAGTTTTTCCCGAAACAACAAGGTTCAATGTGGTTTCGCCTACATGTAAAAGGAAAAGCAGCACACGGTGGTACACGTTATGAAGGAGTAAGTGCAATTGAAAAAAGTATGTTTGTTGTAGAGCATTTGAGAAAATTAGAAGAGAAGAGGAATGGTCGAATTACAGATCCGTTATTTAAAGGAATTCCGATTCCAATTCCAATTAATATTGGAAAAATTGAAGGTGGTAGCTGGCCAAGTTCTGTTCCTGATTCGTTAATTTTAGAAGGAAGATGTGGTATTGCGCCGAATGAGACTATAGAGGCAGCAAAAGAAGAATTTGAAAGCTGGATCGGTGAATTAAATGATGTGGACAGTTGGTTTGTGGAAAATCCAGTAGAAGTGGAATGGTTTGGAGCGAGATGGGTCCCTGGTGAGCTAGATGAAGAGCATGAGCTTATTAAGACGCTTCAACATAACTTTGTTGAAATTGAAGGGAACGAACCGATTATAGAAGCATCTCCATGGGGAACAGATGGAGGTTTGTTCACACAAATCGCTAATGTACCAACGATAGTATTTGGCCCAGGAGAGACGAAAGTAGCACACTATCCAAACGAATATATAGAAGTTGATAAAATGATTGCTGCCGCAAAAATTATTGCATGTACATTACTAGATTGGTGTGAGGTGAAAAAATGAAATACTATGAATCTTTTAGAGAACAGACGAAGCACTATACAGTAGAAGGAGTTTTAGACTATTTTAATAAACGTATTAGAGTAGACCACTATACAGGGAATGTTGAAAGTATTATACAAACAATTGACGAATTAGCAGAGAAGCATTCTTTCACTAAATGTATTATAAAAGGAAAGGGAGAGCATGTTTCAACATGGCTCTCTTTCGGTTTCTTATTAGAAGCAACAATACCTCACTATTTTCAAGGGCACGATGCGTACTTCTTCGTGAAATATCATAATGAGGAAAGACGAAATAGTATTCATTGGACTGAAGAAGATACTATTTTAAGCGGTGTAAAAGCAAAAGAAGTAAAGGGAAAAGAAATTCCAGAGAAGTTTGTGTTAAGAAAAGCGACCGAAGAAGACGCAGTCGAATTAGCAACCGTCTTTGGAAAGGTATTTGAAGTTTATCCAACACCTTTAAATGAAGCGAGCTATGTAAAGCAGACGATGAAGGAAGACGATACAATTTACTACGTATATGAATTCGACGGACAAATTATTAGTACAGCGTCTGCTGAAATGAATGTGAAAGAAGGAAATGCAGAATTAACGAATTGTGCTACCTTACCTGAATATCGAAAACATGGGTTTATGAAAAGTTTACTAATTAAGTTAGAGGAAGAGCTCCAAGAAAAATCTATTTTTTGTTCCTATACAATTGCTCGTTCGCTTTCTTTCGGTATGAATGCAGCCTTTCATCAACTAGGCTATACGTACACAGGAAGACTTGCGAATAATTGTTACATTTTTGATAAGTTGGAAGATATGAATATATGGGTAAAAGATTTATCCCGCATTAACGGGCAGTAAGACTCCCACCTCAAAATTCGGAGAATGCGAGGAAGTTAGGTGGGAGATCAACTGCCCGTAAACGCCCGATTGGTGCAACTAACAATCAGTGGGGGATGAATAAAACCCCCACTGATTAAAGTTTCACTTTATCTAATTATAAATAGGTAAAAGAAATATATATAATCATAATAAAAATAATAGAACGGAATCGTCATGCTTATAATCGCACAGAGGGATGCCAAAAATTCGGCATTGAATTTGCTGAATTTTTGGCAAAAGGGGGGATGACATTGCTAGCAGTTTCGACACAGGAAGTCATTGAAGCGATTTTGGGCAGTATAGATGAGGCCATACATGCAGTAGATGAAAATGGGATTACAATCTTTTATAATACAGTTGCCGCAAAACATGATGGATCTAAAATTGAGAATGTACTAGGAAAGCATTTATTAGAAGCATTCCCGTCATTATCAAGAGAAACAAGTACATTGATGAAAGTATTAAACACAAAAAAGCCAATCGTACATCAAGTTCAACATTACCAAAATTTAAATGGGGAAGACGTTTGTACGGTAAATACGACGTTACCTATTTTGATAGATGGAAACATTGCTGGTGCCGTAGAAATTGCGAAAGATTATTCTACAATTCAAAAGCTTACTGATACGATTGTAGATCTACAATCGAAAATAAAACGATCGACTAGCAAAAAAACGGTGAAAAAGCATGTTGCATTCGAGACAATTGTAACTGATGATTCCCGTTTTAAACAGACGAAAGAGTTAGCACAAAAAGTAGCACCAACCGATGCGAATGTTTTAATATATGGTGAAACTGGAACGGGGAAAGAGCTATTTGTGCAAGCGATTCATGAAGCTTCTAAACGAAAAAATAAGCCGTTTATTGCACAAAACTGTGCAGCTTTGCCAGAGTCGTTATTAGAGAGTTTGCTGTTTGGCACGACAAAAGGCAGTTATACAGGGGCAATTGAACGGGCTGGATTATTTGAACTTGTGGATGGAGGGACATTATTTTTAGATGAACTTAATTCAATGCCGCTTGATTTACAAGCGAAAATGCTACGTGTATTAGAGGATGGGGTTATTCGCCGCATTGGTGATAATAAGACGAGAAAAGTAGATGTTCGTGTTATTACGGCGATGAATCAGCCACCAGAAGTATGTTTAAGAGAAAATAAGATTCGTACTGATCTATACTATCGATTAAATGTATTTTCGTTATATATCCCACCGCTTCGCGAAAGAACTGAAGATGTATTGTTATTAGCGTCTTATTTTTTGAAAGAATATAATAAAAGCTATAAAAAAGGAGTACTTCAAATTGATAAGGAAGCAAAGGAAAGATTACAAGCTTATCAATGGCCCGGAAATGTTCGTGAATTAAAACATACGATAGAACATGCTGTCATTATTGCGGAAGGAAGTTCATTAACAGCTAATTGTTTACCGCGTACATTTCGGAAAGAGAAAACTCCGAAGAAGAAAAGTATATTACCGCTTAGGGAAGCTCTTCATCAAACAGAAAAGGAATTAATAGATCAAGCGTTAATTGAAACGGAAGGGAATATTTTGCAAGCAGCAAAAATGTTAGGAATTCCGCGTCAAACGCTTCAATATAAACTGAGCAAGTACGACAAAACCGCCGAATAATCGGCGGTTTTTGTGTGTTTGCACCAATAAAAGAGCGTTTACATATATAAAAAGTAATGAATATGATATTATATATCGTTTTAGTACAGCACTAAAAAATATTTTTTTCCTTATGTAATAGGGTACTTCTCACATTTACTTATCAAGAATAGAAAGTTGGCATAATTATTGCTTATATAAAGGATGAGCGTATAAAAAGGGGGAATAGCAATGTTACATGATGTATACAAACCAAATCGTCACTGGAAGGATATCGAATTATGGAAAGATGTTACAGAAGAGCAATGGAATGATTGGGTTTGGCAATTAACGAATACGATCAAAACTTTAGATGACTTAAAGAAAGTGATTAATTTAACACCTGAAGAAGAAGAGGGTGTTAAAATTTCAACGAAAACGATCCCGTTAAACATTACACCGTACTATGCTTGGCTAATGAATCCTGATGACCCACGCTGTCCGATTCGGATGCAATCAGTACCGATTTCGGAAGAGTTATATAAAACAAAATATGATTTAGAAGATCCTCTTCATGAAGATGAAGATTCACCAGTTCCAGGATTAACGCATCGTTATCCAGACCGCGTTTTATTCTTAGTAACAAATCAATGTTCTATGTATTGTCGTTACTGTACACGCCGTCGCTTTAGTGGACAAATTGGAATGGGTGTACCGAAGAAACAATTAGATGATGCGATTGCTTATATTCGTGAAACACCACAAGTACGAGATGTATTAATCTCTGGTGGTGACGGTCTTCTAATTAACGATAAAATTTTAGAATATGTATTAAAAAATTTACGAGAGATTCCACATGTGGAAATTATTCGTATCGGAACGAGAGCACCGGTTGTATTCCCGCAGCGTATTACAGAGAACTTATGTAATATTATTAAAAAATACCATCCAGTATGGTTAAATACACACTTCAATACTTCAATTGAAATTACAGAAGAATCGAAAAAAGCATGTGAAATGCTTGCAAATGCAGGTGTTCCAATTGGAAACCAAGCGGTAATTTTAGCTGGAATTAATGACAGCGTTCCAATTATGAAAAAACTTATGCATGATTTAGTAAAAATTCGTGTTCGTCCATATTACATTTATCAATGTGATTTATCAGAAGGTATCGGTCATTTCCGTGCTCCTGTTTCTAAAGGTCTTGAAATTATTGAAGGCTTACGTGGACATACATCTGGTTATGCGGTACCAACATTCGTTGTTGATGCACCTGGCGGAGGCGGAAAAATTGCGTTACAGCCAAACTATTTAATTTCACAAAGTGCGGATAAAGTTGTTCTTCGTAACTTTGAAGGTGTTATTACGACGTATCCAGAGCCAGAAAATTATATTCCAGGAAGAGCAGAAGGCTACTTTAAAGAAATTTATCCGACTTATGAAGAGAAACGTTCTGACGTTGGTATTGCAGGTCTAATGAGCGATAAGAAATTTAACCTTGTTCCAGATGACTTACAGCGTATGAATCGTCGTAAAGATTACGAAGATAATGAAACTCATGCATCTTTAAAAGATAAACGTGATAAGCGTGACCAACTAAAAGATAAAAAGTATCAATCACAAATGGCTAAGTTAGAAGATGACAAAAAAACTGAGGGTGATGCAGTATGAATTGTATGTGGTGTGACAGTACAGAAGCGAAAGAAAGCTTGAATACTGTATATTGGGAATTACCAGATGGTACGAAAGCCATTGAAATCCAAGAGACACCATGTATTTCTTGTTCCTCATGTGGTATGGACTATCAATCAGATCATACTGTAAAAGAAATTGAAGATCAGTTATTTTTAATTTATACGAAAGACTTGCCAAAACAACTAACATATGAAGAGTTGATGGGAAGGCCAAGATTATTAAAAAGGAATTATTTCGACTTTTAACCAGCTTTTATGCTGGTTTTTTTCTTTTTTGCCTTGTATAATGTACCCAAGTTAGAAAGGTAGGGAATATTTTTGAAAAAGACATTTTACCATTATATGATGAAGCACCGTGCAGCTTTATTTAGAAATGAAATATCAGATTTAGCAGAGGCGATGTATGATGATTTAAGTTTTCCGAAGCAATCTGAAGACTATGATGAAATTAGTTCATACTTAGAGTTAAGTGGAATGCTAGAAAGTATGTCTATATTTGATGAAGCATGGGATTTATACATACAAGAGAGATAACGATATTGAAGTGTTATGTAAATGAAAACATAAGGAATACATTACTTTTAGGAAGCGAAGTACTCTTTATGTTTTTTTATTTATAATACGTCTTTTTGTTAGGACATAAATGATTAATGAAAGCTAGTATAAATACTAGCTTTTTTGAGTTAAATACAAATTCTACTTGTTTATATTTTTTTATCGAAAAAATTTCTGAATATAAGCTTCTGTGATAAGCGTTTTTATGTAGGTTGCATATACTGTTATCAAAATCACGACGTCAAAAAAAGGAGAGATATAGATGGCAAGAAAAAAACAACCTAAATATAACGTAGGGGACATAGTCGTGATTACGCTATATGGAACCGTTGGGAAAATTACAAATATGAAGATTTTAGATGGTGTTTATGTATACGAAGTAAATAATCATGATGGATTTTATGTAGAGCAAACTCTGCAGCATGTAACGGAGCAAGAAATGAAAAAGGGCGACACAGAGTGGATTGAATTAAATTATAACTTTACGTTTGGTGATCTCGTGCAAGTAACTGGATATGATAAAGATGTTTTTCGTATTGTTGGTTTTCGTACAGAAGTCTGGAGATATAAAAATGATGCATGGGAAGATACAATATATGAATTGTCACGAATTACTGATGGTGAATGGTTAGAGGCTGATGAGTCAGATTTAACATTACTTGCCAATGCTCAAACGGCAAATGCAATTTTGAAGAAAATGAAACAAGATAAAGCTGGTATGAATAAATTAGATTTAGGAAAATTGAAATCAATTAACAATTCGAAAAAAGTGAGTGTTAAGACGAATCGCCAAGAAATTATTGATGGGTTATTAGATATTTATAATGATTATCAATTATTATTCGATACATTTAAAGATGAAGAATATAAAATTGTAATGGATGTTGTTCATAATTATTTAGTTAAATTGACAGAGAAAAAATAGTTAACTAGAAAGAGAGAATAAATTGAACAACAACATATGCAGTGTAAGGTATGCCTACAACTATTAAAAAAATAAAAAGCCATTTAATAAGAGAGTCTGCCCATTTATCTTCATGCATGAACTCTTCTTTTGTTTGCTCTACTTCATATTGGTATTCCATTATTATTTCCCCCTTTGAATAGCTTGTACTAACATCGTATGCACCTCGTCCACATGATATGACCTATAAAAAAGAAAAACTATTTTTCTAATCTCATATACATAATTTTGAGATTTTTTCATAAAACAGAAATAAAGGAGTGATGCTCATGAAGGAAATTGAAGTCGTAATTGATACGGAAGAGATTGCGGAGTTTTTTTATGAGCAACTAATTGAAAGAGGATACGTTCCAAAAAGAGAAGAAATCGAGGACCTAGCAGATATTACATTTGAGTATTTATTAGAGAAATGCATGATTGATGAAGTATTTGATGAAGAGGAAGATTGAAAGTAACGGCGGGCTCAACTCGTCGTTTTTTACTCTTTACAAACTTGTCACAAATATAGATAAGAATTATTGGTATAATTAAAAAAAAATTTATTCAAGAGGTGAAGGGATGTTCAAAAGAATTATTGATTCTATATTAGGAAAGAAAAAATATCGTTCGTATTCGAGTAGTGATTATCGCCATGGAGGGCGCTCTTATTCAAGTAGCGACTATAAACAACGTTCGTCTGGTTATGGGCACAATCATTATAAAAGAAAACGCAAAAGCCGTAGCTTCTTTTCAAGTAGCTGATGAAATGGCGTCGTGTACTAGCTTTATTTGATAGACCACTACGAAAAAATACAATTGTTGCAGAGCGTTATAACATTGAATCAGTAATTGGAATGGGTAGCTATGGGGTTACATACGTCGTTAATGATTTGCAAATAAATAGAAATAAAGTCTTAAAACAATTGAGGCAAAGTAAACAAAGATATGAGTCTGGTAGAAAATCATTTGAACAAGAGAAATTGATTTTACAAACATTAAATCATATGACAATTCCTAGTCTACATGATCATTTCATATGGGAGAAAAAGAACTTTTTTGTGATGGAGTATATGCCAGGTAAGAATTTTGAAGATTATATTTTCTTAGAGGGTCATGTATACAAAGAACGTGAAGTTTTTGAAATTTTATATGAAATATTAGGGATTGTTTCGTATTTTCATAGTAAAGGTATTATTCACCGAGATTTACGCATTCCGAATATATTAATGAAAGAAAATCAAATTAGTATTATTGATTTTGGATTGGCTAAATTTAAAGGTGAAGGTGATGAGCGAGCTACCATTTATGAAGGTGAACAAGCTTTGATGCGAGAAGTTCAGTTTCGTAGCGATTTTTATGCGCTCGGTCATTTCGCGTTATTTTTATTGTATGCTGATTATGAATCTACTGAAAAACATGAAAAACCATGGTATGAAGAGTTAGTGTTGGAAGAATATAATCGTGAAATACTTATGCGAATGTTACAAATAAAAACGCCGTATTATGAGAATGTACAAGATTTGAAAAAAGATGTAGCTTACGCTTTAGAAAGGATGGAGACCCCATGTTTCAAAAGTTTTTAGCAAGCGTTGGTATTGGTAATGCAAAAATAGATACTGTTCTTGAAAAAGATGAACATATAGTTGGTGAAGAGATTGTAGGGAAGGTACATATAACTGGAGGATCAGTTAGCCAACAAATTGAAAGCATTTACTTAACGTTATCGACATCGTATGTACGAGAAGTGGATGATAAAAAAGTGACGGCAACATATGATTTAGAGCGAGTTCGTTTAACAGATCCATTTTCTGTAGAGCCGAATGAAAAAATAGAAATTCCATTTTCGTTTCCAATGCCAATTGAAGCACCACTTACACTTGGTATGAAAACGGTTTGGGTTCATACGGGTCTTGATATTAAAAGAAGTATTGATCCTAGTGACCGTGATTACATTCAGGTGCTGCCAAATGTACTATTAAATAGTGTTTTAGATAGTGTAAATCAATTAGGTTTTAAAGCGCGTCATATAGAATGTGAAGAGTTGCCGTATCGTTTACGTAATCAAGTTCCATTTGCGCAAGAATTTGAGTTTATTCCAGTCTCAGGTGAGCATTATGGAAAATTAGATGAATTAGAATTATTAATCTTGCCACGTGCTCACAACCGATTAGAAATTATTATGGAAGTAGATAGAAAATCACGTGGATTAGCTGGTTTATTCGCAGAAGCGCTAGATCTTGATGAGAAGGTTATTCGCTTTACAGTAACAAGCGAAGATATTCCGACGATGCAGCAAAAAATTAACAATTATATTTTTTAATAAACTATGCATAAAAAAGAAATGGTGAGGAAAACTAAAACAACCGCTCCATTTTTTTGCATAGTGAGGTTATGTATGTGAAACGATATCGACATTTATACTTGTTAAGTTGTACACTACTCATTTGTTTTGTCGCACTATCACTTTCGTATCATACCGCTTGTATTGAAAAATTTGATAATGTAGTCGCACACTTTATTCAAAGTTTTCGAAACGATTATTTGACAACCTATTTTACTTGGGTGTCCTTTATCGGTTCAAAAAGAATATATTTCCCGTTACTCATTATACTCGTAATGTATTTTCTTGTTAGAAAAAAAATATTAAGTGCATTGCTTCTAACAATTAATTATTACGGATCTCGTTATTTGAACAGTATGCTCAAATTATGGTACGAACGAGCAAGACCTGATGTGTCACAGCTTGTTACAGCAACTGGATATAGCTTTCCGAGCGGTCATACGATGAATGCTACTGCCTTTTTAGGATTTATTGCATACGTCACAATTACAGAAGATCGTATTTCATTGCATAAAAAGTTGTTGATTATTTTTATAGCAAGCTTTGTTGTATTATCTATTTCAGTTAGCCGAATTTACCTTGGTGTTCACTATCCATCTGACATACTAGCAGGGTGGGCAGCGGGCGGTAGCTGGCTCGTTTTATGTGTTATATTTCATAAGGCGTTCATTAAAAAAGAACCTATGTCATAATAGGTTCTTTTTGCATGGGCTCCACATGAATGTGAGCATGGTAAATTTCGAATTTTTTTCGAAGCATATCTTCAATATTGTCAGTAATGCAATGGCTTTCGCTAACATCCATTTGAGCATCTACCTCAATTGTAATATCTACATACGTTTGATTCCCATACATACGAGCGCGAATATCTACAATATGTTCTACACCTGAAATATGCCCTACAGCATCAGTATATTCATCCATTTTATCAGGATCAATGCCATCCGTTAGCATATGGGAAGCTTCTACGAAAATTTCCCATGCAGTCTTACAAATAATAAGACCAACAATTAAAGCAGCAATGGGGTCTAAAATAGGCATTTTGAACTGTGATCCGACTATACCTACTACTGTACCAATACTTACGAGTGCATCGGATAAATTATCTTTTGCAGCGGCTTCTAACGACTTACTCTTTGTTTGAATTGCAATCTTTTTCGTATACTTATATACGCCGTACATAACGACAGCAGAAAATAAAGCAACCCATGCAGCAAGTACATTAGGTGCTGCTTGTTTCGGATTGAAAAACGATTGAATTGCACTAATGACAACTTCTAATCCGACTGTTGCCATAATAAAAGAAGCAACAAGTGATGCGATTTGTTCTGCGCGGGAATGCCCATATGGATGATCTGGATCACGAGGCTTACGAGAAATTTTTAGACCGATTAATATAGCTAAAGAAGCACCGATATCCGTTAAGTTATTCAAACCGTCAGCACGTAATGCGCTAGAGAGGGTAATATAACTGATGATGATTTTCATAGAGGATAAACATATGTATGCCATAATGCTGACAATAGCACCTTTATCAGCTTCTTTATGAGAAAGAGAATCCATTTTAATCACTCACCTTCCTACAAGGAATTTCTTTCTATAAATAGGGTATCAAATGAAAGTCGTGTGGGTCTATACAAACATTGTTGACGTTTTATAGCTTTTTAAGTAGGGGATAACAAAGTTTCGCTAAGGAAAAATATGTTGAAAAGTACAAAGTGGAAAGTTGTTAAACAATTAACGATGAATAGGGCATAAGGAAGGAGTGGTGCCAATAATGATTCGTATTAATACCATTCGTATATATTTTTCTCAAAATGATGGTTTGTAATTCCCCGGAGGAAGAATATATAAGAAATGATAAAGAATGATTTCTTGAAGTAGAAGAGGAGAAAAGCATTAATATATGTTCATTTGCATGAAAAATACGAAAGAACATTGTGAAAACAAATAAAAAACCTCTGAAAAATTATCCAGAGGTTTTTTGGTTTCTTAGTAAGCTTCTAAAAACTCAGTAACTTGCTCTTCAGTTTTTGCATTTGCACTATGTAAGTGACCTAGCTTTTCGCCATTTTGGTATACAAGTAAGCTTGGAATACCCATTACTTGATACTCTTCAGCAATACTTGGTAACTCATCTTTATTAATAGAATACCATTCAAATTTATTGAACTCTTCCATTACATCTCCGATAAAGTTGTCCATACGCACGCAATCCGGGCACCATGTAGTAAAGAATTTAACAACTACAGGCTCCTCGCTTGCGATGATGTCTTTGAATTCCTTGTCAGACTTGATTTCTCTCATGTTTTTGACTCCTTCCATTGTCATACGGATATGCTAGTATTTTTATGCAAAATCCGTATTTGCAAACATTAGTGTTTTTGAAATAGATTGTTTGCAAAATCTTCGACTGCTTTTTCTTGTAGGTCTGGTACAACATGTGAGTAGGTGTCTAATGTGATACCTACTCTTTTATGTCCTAATCGTTCACTAACAATCTTCGGATGAATACCTTGTTGCAACATTAATGTTGCATGGGTATGTCTAAGATTATGGAACCGAATATCAGGAACCCTACTTTTCTTTATAAGCTTTTTCCAGAGCTGTGTCAAACTTCTGAAATATAATTGCCATCCTTATTGGGAAATTGCTTATTTCGATGATGAGGCTAATGCGGTCCAGAGCTACCAAAAAGGAGAGTACGCGATGTAAAGAAAAAAGGACAAGCAGTCGTACCTGCTGTCCTTTAATAGGAGAAAAATTATTCTGGTTTAGAACTACGAATAAACAGAAAATCTGCTTATAACCAGTGTTGTCAAAGATGTAAAAATCTATGCAACAAAAAAGCTTAGTCGGAATTCAAAACACCAAAATGGCTTGCATTGGTAAACAGGCTCAAAAGTAGTATATGTAAAATGAAAATTCTCATACAAAAAGCAGACAACAATTTTTGTTGTCTGCCAGCGAGTCGAATGAGCTAGTCAATTGTGATAAATTGCTGTCCCATTACAAGAAGAGTGAAGCTGCTAGTTCAAACAGCTTGTAGGTAGTGTTTTCTATACTTTAAAAAATATACAGAGAAAGCAGATAAGTGATGAACCTACCTGCTTCTGCTGTAATACAAGAAAGAAGTACCAGCCGTGGATTAAGCGGCTTGGAAATAGTATGTATTGATTTCAAAATATTATTCAAGGAGTGAAGTCAGGTGGAATGTATCGTAAACGGTGTATATGAAATCACTCAGTTATTTAGTGAAGCAAAAGAGAAAAATAATGAATAAAAGAGAAAATCCCTGCGGGGACAGGGATTTTATAGGAGAGATATTGTTATCGTACAATGTCGAAATTTGGCGTATTCGACGAATTAATATTATCACGAGTTTTCAAGTAATAGTGATGGTTGATGTGTCAAAAATGTGTACGACTTTCATATAAAAGCGTTATTTGAATAGAATGTGACAGCTGAAATATTCAGTAGATATACTTTAACATTTCAGCTGGTACTAAGCGTTATAGGTTTTAGAAGCCAATTTTTTAAACCTCATCCAATATGTTATTCCAAGGACAGTTTGTGCAATTAGGAATAGTGAACCAGTAAATAATTTGAGGTTATGATCTAGTGCACCTAATATTGCCATAACTAATCCAGTTACGATGAAAATCACACTTAAGAAAGGTGTAATTTTCATTAATATCTTAAGTCTTTTATTCATACGTCAACCTCCTATTTGCGATGTATTCTAACTATTAAATACATTTTACTACATTATGTTTTTGAAATGTAGGGGGGGATTCAAAGGATTAATAGTATAAAACTAAACAAAAACGCTATTTGAATAAAAGCTAGTGGACTATGTTTAACACTCACTGAAATTAATACGCATAACATACTTTGTAATAACTTATTTGGAAGTGAGTTGAATAATAATGTTTTATTCATATTTTAGTCCCCGAGCTAGTATGCGTCCGGCGTATGGTACTACTGGTATAACATATAGTGGGGCACAAAGTACAATTCAAGCTGTTCAACAAGCGTTACAAGCACAGCAACAAGGTATACAACCGTATTATTCATTTATGGAGTATTATCACCCAGTGCATCATATTACGCCATACGGAATTTCTTTTTCAACAATTCCATATGGAACTGTATACAATTTATAAAAATATGCGGCGTAATAAAGTTGAGTATTTAAATAAGGGCGCAAGTAAAGAGCGCCCTTATAAGAAATGATTCGTGTCTGCTGAATTAGTATTCAATATATAATTCCTAATTTTTAATGTGTGACAAAGATTAATATAAAAATTTCATTTTGTATTAGTTTGGAACACAAAAAGAGCACTTAATAAAGTGCTCTCGTGACGAGACTATTTTCTCAAAGAAAGGAATACGCCATATCATACGAATCTTTTTTTGAAATGTGCTTGGATAAATTAATTAGTATTTGCAAAAAAAAGCAGTTAGCAAAAGCTAACCGCTCATCTCCAAGGGGGAATCGGAGAAAATATAATGTTGTCTACAATATTGACGGAATATTGAGTTTTATTTAGGGGAGGAAGAGGAAAATGAGTAATTTTAGACTGTTCCAACTTGGTTTTGGTCTGCAACATCAGAATCGAATGTGTTTGTTGCACTAACACCGCTAAAGGTATTGGCAACAAAAGCAACATTGGATGATCCTGAACCATTATAAGCCTTCGTATTTTCCTTTGGAGAAACGTTGTAAAAATCGCCTAAATTGAAAGAACCGTTACTATTTTGTACAATCAGATTTCCAACAACAGATGGCATAGTTTTCACCTGCTTTATTAATAAGTATTTAAATTAGTATATGGTGTATGCGTCTAGAGGTTCATCTGGATCTGAAAATTTTGAAATGAATCCGTTACAATTACAGACAGTCGTTTTAAAATTATTAAAATCAAGATTTTCATTAACAGATCCTTATTTTACAAAAAAATTATTCTAAATAGAAGTGAAAAATAGGGGTTTGCCTTAAACATTTATTATAGTCAGGAATATGAGTATAGAAACAGATCTGATTTTTGTAATGACGGAGGGAATTGCTGTGGACATAACTCAAAGTGTGGCAAGAATAGTGGTTAATGGGAAAGACCTTCCGTTCACCTCAGTTAGAACTTCTGTATGGAATAATGGACCTGCAAATGATTTAATAGTTTCGACGAATCAGAGAGTGAATGAGCTTTATCAATTTATGTGGTCACAAGTACCAGTTACGCTCACAATGTATTTTCTTCAAGGGGCGGACTTAATGAGATTTGCTAGGATTTCTGGGATTAATGAAAGCGTAACGGGAGAATATATATATCATTTCATTTGGGGATAAGACGAATTTAAAGTAGCCTAATAGCTGCTTTTTTATTTTATAGAAGAGATTATCGTGAGGTGGGTGAATGGCAAGGGAATACGCAAAACACTTTTACCAATCAACAAGGTGAAAAAGTGTCGGGAAAGTGTTAGATGAAAATATTGTAGAGAAAATAATAAAACACAGATTCACTGGCATGAGTACAAATATGATAGCTAGAAAACCTGATATATCACGTGCAACGGTAAGATACCATTGTACAAAACATGATCTTGGAGGGGCATTGCACATAATCTTTTTGTAGATGAAGCATACGATAGATTCATAAATGGATTTAACAAAAGACACGGTGACAGATTCATATATGCATCTGGATTTTAAAATAGTTAGTATTCTGTATACATAAATAAATGGAAATTACAATAAAATAAGCCGTTAAAAGGAAATTATAAAGAGGCAGCTTTAATTATTTAGCTGCCTAGTTACAGGGAGATTGAAAAATATTGGAGGTCAGTCATGAGTGTAAGCTAAAATAGCTTACATATAGTATGCACATTATTTATAGTTTTATTCCGATATTTATAAACAGTAAGACAGCAACCTCAAAATTCGGTAGAAGTAAAAAAGCTATGTAGGAGCCCTACTGCCCGTAAAAGTCCGATTTGTGTGAGTTATAATTCGTGAGGGATAAAAGACCCTACTGATTATAGTTTTACGTTATTAGTAAAAGGCTTTTAGTTTAACTTCCCAGAAGAAAGAGTAAGTGGACTTATAGAGCCATCAGGAGTTTCTGTATAAACTGTATACTCACCATCGGGTAACCAATCTCCCCAAGATTGACTAAATTCACTTATAGCATGCTATCCAAGATTTAATTTTCCTCCTATCATATATTGTCCTTTTGAGTTGCGAATTTCGTATTTGAATGTTGTATTTCCATTGTTATATATAGTCGTTTTCAAATTGGTAAAATCTTTACAATTAAACAGTAAAGTGCCTTGTCCCTTGAACGTTGAGTATTAATCTGTTATTGGTTTAAGTTGTTCAGTAGACTGATAATATAAATTTGAATTTGGTAATGCAGAGGACTTTCTTGTACTTTCAGCGAAAGTGACTGACGGTATAAATGAAATTATAAGCCCAATTGCTAATGAATATAATGGTTTCATTATAATTACCTCCTACTATTTTGATCTACAAATAGTATGATAGCTAAAATATATGAATTTTTCATGTGAAATAAACGTAAATCTATCGCTTATATATGTAAGAAAGTTGAAGTTATCTTTTTAATATAAAGAAAAATATTTTAGATAGGTTGTATTTTATGAAAAAATGATGAGATTATATTTATTTATCTTATAGAGAGTTGGTATTAGGTATATGGGTCTAACAATAAAACAAGCTTTGAATTTAATAATAAAAAGGAGTTGATTAGTAATGGGTTATATTGTAGATATTTCGAAATGGAATGGAAATATTAATTGGGACATTGCAGCGTCTCAGCTAGATTTAGTTATTGCTAGAGTACAAGACGGCTCGAATACGGTGGACTTTATGTATCAAAGTTATGTAAATGAAATGAGGAAACGTAGTATACCATTTGGTAATTATGCATTTTGCCGTTTTATATCTATTTCAGATGCAAAGAAAGAAGCGCAAGATTTTTGGAATCGAGGTGATAAATTCGCTAAATTTTGGGTGGCAGATGTAGAAGTGCAAACAGTGGTAGATATGCAGAGCGGGACGCAAGCCTTTATTAATGAATTACGCCGATTAGGTGCGAAAAAGGTTGGTTTATATGTAGGGCATCATACGTATGTATCATTTGGGGCGCGTAATATTGATGCTGATTTTATATGGATTCCTCGTTACGGAGGGAATAAACCAGCATATCCATGCGATATTTGGCAATATACTGATTCAGGAAATGTTCCTGGTATTGGGAAATGTGATTTGAATCAATTAATTGGAAATAAGGATCTTTCTTGGTTTATAGGTACAAATCAATCTAGTATAGACAATATAAAGCCATCAAATGGAATTGGTATTGCTGTTTCAAAATATGCTGATGGATACGGTATTAATCTATATGAAGATCCTGCAAATCCACAGTTTACAGGCAGAATTACGAAAAAAATCCCATATTTAATCTTTAAAGGTTATTGGGGAGGCGGAGAAAAAGATATGATTTGTTTAGGTAGTGAACAACAATGGGCCAAGCTAGAGCATTTTAATATACAATGGTTTTATGCATATTCAAAATACGTACCTGGATATGAAATTAGAACGTACGATGGACCAAATGGAAATGATACAGGAGCGATTGATGGGAAGGTACCTTATCGCATTTGGAATCGTCAGGATGGATATGTAGATATAGGTGGGAATAAATGGATTAAAGAAGAACATGTGCAGATTAAATGATATTAAAAAAAGTCGGCTCGTAAGCCGGCTTTTAGTATTTAATAAAGCTTTTTTCTGACATGAAAAGAAATACTTACGGAAAACACATTAATTTCACAATAACAGTATATAGTTTTTTATATACAATTATTAAAGTGAGGTATTTGAATTGAAAAAGAAAAAGCTTTTAATAGGAACTATTATTACATGTATGGCACTAGCGTTGTCAGCGTGTGGTTCCTCGGATAACGTTGCAACATCAAAAGTAGGAAACGTGACAGAGAAAGAGTTAAGTAAAGAATTAAAACAAACATATGGAAAAAGTACTTTATATCAAATGATGTTAAATAAAACATTGCTAGATAAATACAAAGTTTCAGATGAAGAAGCTAAAAAACAAGTAGAAGCAGCAAAGAATCAAATGGGTGATAATTTCAAAATGGCTTTAGAACAAGCTGGATTGAAAAATGAAGATGAGCTAAAAGAAAGAATGAAGCCAGAAATCGCACTTGAGAAAGCGGTTAGAGCTACTGTCACAGATAAAGATGTGAAAGATAACCATAAGCCAGAAATGAAAGTAAGTCACATTTTAGTGAAAGATGAAAAAACTGCGAAAGAAATAAAAGAGAAATTAAATAATGGAGAAGATTTTGCTGCTCTAGCTAAGCAATATTCGGAAGATCCTGGTTCAAAGGAACAGGATGGAGAAATTGCTGGTTTTGCTCCTGGTCAAACTGTGAAAGAATTCGAGGAAGCTGCGTATAAATTAGATGCAGGACAAGTAAGTGATCCAGTAAAAACATCGTACGGCTACCATATAATAAAAGTGACGGATAAAAAAGAATTGAAACCGTTTGATGAAGTGAAAGATAAAATCCGAAAAGATTTAGAACAACAAAGACTACAAGATACAACAGGTAAATGGAAACAACAAGTAATCAATGATCTATTGAAAGAAGCGGATATTAAAGTAACAGATAATGAATTTAAGGATACATTTAAATTCCTAGAAAATAAATAAGGTTAAGAAGAAAAAACAGAGGTTTAGCATAGTGCTAGATTTCTGTTTTTTAATTTTTAATAGAAAAGGGAACTCATATAGAGTTCCCTTTTCTATTTAGTGTGTGAGTTATAAATAGATAGTAAGACAATACAATATTACATTTAAATATTAAGAATTACAATAGAAAATTATGGGTAGAAACGAAAAAAAATAAAAGATGACTTCGCAAACGTTGATATTATAATGTTTTAGTTAGTTAATTTTATTAAATATAAACCTAATATATTTTTAATATATGTTACACACAAAGAAAAAATGATTATATATTTGTCCTTATGAACTGGATTAAAGACATAATTTTAAGAATAATACATATCATATTATTGGAAAAGATATTGATGTTATAGGAAGTGAAAAGCTGAGCATTCTATTAAAAAGGATGTTCTTTTTTTGAAAGCAAATTATAAATAAAAATAGGATGAATGTTTTTAGACTTATTATCTACTAGATTATAAAGTTAACTTGGGGGAGAATATATGAAGGTTATCTTTAAGAGAGAAGGCGGAGGGAAAATATTTGAATCATCAAATGAAAATATAAGCGATCTATTAGCTGTATTAAAGGAAACAAAAGGGATTAAGATTGGGATGGTTGAGTATAAAGTATTAGAATATAAATTGGAGTATTATCGGCATCCGAAAAAAGGAGAAACAGAGAGGGAGTTACATATTATAATGCAGCCTATACATATTAATTAAATAGTAGTTGACAATAGTCGATTATATACCTTGTAGAGTAATATATACAGATTGGATTTAATGAATTTTAATAAAATTATGTATGAAAAAAGAGCGCCAAAAGCGCTTCTTTTTCATAGTAAACTATGAGGAATAAAGTGTTTTACATCATAAGCTTTTTAAGTTTTGTGAGGTTGTTCATAATAAAAGTATATGCTTAAGTTGTTGGGTTGGTGATGAAGATAAGGAATAAGTAGGGGGATTGAATTTAAAAATAAATCATTTTGATATAGATGAAATTTGTATTCCGGAAAGAACGTTAGTCAGGATAGAAAAGTAAAGTTAGAAATATATTTTATTAGAAAAAAGCGACTTCACTTAAGGTGGAGTCGTTTTTGTAGTTGCTACACGTATTTTGTCTTGCGATAGGAAGTGCAAAAAACTTAATTGGTCAGGGTGAATAATCAATGGGAATGGACAAACTATATTGATTTAAGTTTCATTTTGTTAAAAAAATATGCATGTTCCTCTTCCGGAAGAACGTTAGTTCGTGTATAATTAGAACAAATGTTCTTTAGCTGGGGAGTCATAATTAATACCTACAATTCATGAATAATTGTAAGTTTGAACACTACTTATAAATAAGAGATGGACAGAGTGTATTTAAAAGTGAAATTTCTTTTTATATAGATTCGATAGATATAAAAAATCGAGGGGATAAAGAAAATGAATCAAGTAAAGATGCAGACAAAAGGAAGAGAGTGGGTTCCGTTTACAGTAATGTCGGAACAATTGTTTAGTATGCGAGAGGGGATTAGAGAGAAATTAAGAGTAAAGAGACCGATATTAACGAATGAAGCGAAAGAGAGAATTTCTGATAAATTGTTAACTTCATTATTGTCTGAAGAAGAGATGTTAGTGACATATTTTGAAGAAGGGTACATACTTACAAGTTATATGACAGTGGTTCATATAAATCCAATTCAGCAGGATGTAGTTTGTACAGATGCTTTTTATAAAACGTATGTATTTTCTATTGTGGACATAATTGATGTAACATAAAAGAAGCTGGATTTTGAAATTTAGCTTCTTTTATTTTTCTTAGTAGAGATGAATAAGGAAATAGCCACATGAAAAAGCAGCTAGTTACAAGCTAGCTGCTTAGCCCCAGGGAAAGGGAGAAAGAGATTGGGTACTCAAAAAATCAACGATAGCTGTTTAACAGCCTGTGTATAGTATGGACAAATCTAAATATGTTATACAAAAAAGATTGAAGAATTGTTTAGGCCGTACCAATTTGGTTTTGATCTGCAAGGTCAGAATCGAATGTATTAGTTGCACTAACACCACTAAAAGTATTAACTACAAAACCAACGTTAGATGCACCAGAGCCGTTATAAGCTTTCGTATTCTCTTTTGGAGAAACATTGTAGAAATCACCTAAGTTGAAAGATCCGTTACTATTTTGTACAACTAAATTGCCTACAACTGAGGGCATGATTTTCACCTACTTTTTAAGTAATTGTTAACACTACTATATGACGTTATAGTCCAAAGGGTTCATTTAACAAATGTTACGGAGTAGAAAAACGTTTGAGGCTTTGTTTAATCAACTTATCAAAAAGTATGTTAAAATTAACGCAAAGTTGCACATTAAAAAGAATAAATTTGTATAATTGATATATACGAAAAAAGAAGGAGGCAAAATGTTATGAATAATGTTATGAAAAAAGTAGATTTAACAGATGCAAAATCAAGTAATCTTGTTGCACTTATTTATAGTAATGATGTTACATTGGTTGAAAAAGCATTTTGTCCTAATGAAATAAAATTAAAGTTAAATGAAATAGCAATTTTATCGGCAATTAAAACAGCACATATTACGAAAGTATCTATAAGGAAAGAACTCGAAGTGATTTTTCATGATACCGGTGTTTTGTTAGTAAAACACAACGCGGATAATAATAGTAGTCAATCTATAACAATGCATTTTGAACAATTTAAAAAGTTGCAAAATGAAATTGAGAATTTACATAAAAGCATGCAATTAGACTAAGTGAAAATTCTTCGATAGGGTAGGTTATATTATGTTGAAAAAGTGGATTGGAAAATATTTAGATGAATCGAACTGTAAACATAAATATAGCTTCATTAGGATGCAGGATAATGAAGATTATAAAAATGGTAAATTGGGTGTGGCCTATATTTATCGGTGTGAGAAATGCGGGAAAGAGAAAATAAAATTTAAAAATAATAATGATATAAACATTGATTTTTTTGATTGATAAACAAAAAGAGAAACTAAAAAAGTAAAATAGTATTCACTGTTTTGAGGGACAAGCATATATTAAAGTATATAAGAAGCATTTGCTAATTACATCTTCATCGAGAAACTCCTTGTCAAAAAAGAGCGCCTGAAAGGTGCTCTTTTTGTATCATCCTGCTATTTGTGGGCAGTAAGACTTCTACCTCGAAATTTGGCGGAAGCAAAGAAGTTAGGTAGGAGTAGGTCTGCCGGTAAAAGTCCGATTGGTGAGGGCTAATAATCAGCGGGGGATGGGCAAAAACTCCACTGATTAAAGTTTCACTATAGTAGCACATTATGTGATGCACAAAATTACATATGAAAAATAAAATAATGAATTAAAGGTGATATTTACTTATTTTAATTGCACAAGAAAATTTTATTATAGGTGATGGGAAATGAATCCACGTGGTTTAGAATTGACAGGGGCATGGTTTCAAGTAGGAGGAAATCTTACGGCAGCTATTGGAACAACAAGAGGATTTATAGGAGAAGAAAAGATTGAATCGGATCTGGTTATTGTAGGGAGTTCATTACAAGCCCTCGGCTATATATTACAAATTGTAGCATATATTAATACAAAAGATGAAGGTAAACGAGGGAATCAAGATGAACGTATGGAAAATAAAAGTAAAGAGTTAGAGGAAACGGGGATTGAGCTATTAGCTTTAGGTAATATTTCAAATGTAATAGGAACGTATTTTAATGTAAATGAACAAACGCAAGAAAATGATTATCTTATAATTACAGGGAACAGTTTACAATCGATTGGAGCTTTTTTAGGAGTAGAAGCAGCCTTGCGTGAGGTGAATGCAATTCAGCGAGTCATTGTACTAGGGAATTCTATGCAAAGTTTAGGAGCGGGATTACAAGCGTATCAAGGTATTTACAATATATCAAAAGAAGAAAAGGATAATGAAGACATCGGTAAAGATAAAGAGAATCAGCGCATAATAGGACTTATTGGTATTTGGATACAAGCAATAGGAACTGTTATTTCAGCAATTGGATTAACCGAAATAATAGAAGAAGAAAGATTAGAATCTAAGAAAAGACGTTGAGATACTCATTTCATTGTAGTTTGGAGTATTTCAATTTTATAAGTGGGACAAGATTGATGTGATAATTCTTTTTGTAGGCTTTTTCATATGGGTGTAGAATATGTAAATAGAAGAAAAGGTGAATATTGCTACTGTATGTTAGTGAATGGTTTCTCATCTATTTGTACTTATATATCTGATATTCGTAATAATGAATTCTAATTTGTACTTGTGGAAATAAAATGATTTTGTAGGTTTGAAAGTGTAGGAAATGAATGGGTGAAAATTGAAAAATAAACATTAAGGGGGTTTTTAAGGCATGATGTACTTATTGGCAATTCTTCTTCCGCCGGTAGCTGTTTTATTGTGCGGAAAGCCGTTTCAAGCGATTATTAATTTCATTTTAACCCTAATATTCTGGGTTCCAGGAGCTATACACGCAGTTCTTGTTGTACATGATAAAAAAGCCGATCGGCGCCTAAAAAGACAAATTCAGGCGTATGATGAAATTAATAAGAGAAATAGAAGGTAAATGGATATTGAAAATAGTGAACTACTCGCCATTTAGCAAAGCTTGAAGTGGGAGCTTCTCAGTTCCACGACGAAAGCAACCTTTCATCTTCCTGAGCGTTACTTCGGAGTGTTCCAACCCTAGATGTCCAACGCTTGGACGCTCTTTTGGTACGGTTGATATTTTACGCAGGAACCGAATGGCTTGGTTTTCGCACTCTATTTTCTTCCTGCAACCTCATATATCAAGTTATCAAAGAACTTCATATAGCTAGTTTATCAAAAGTTTTTGGCTATGCCAAACCGAAATTCATCTCCCACCTACCGTTGGGCTAGCGCCCCTCACACTCTTGAGGAAGGAGAATTCTTTCGGTAAATTCGTTAAAAAAGAAAGGGGAGTTTTCCTCCTTTCTTTTTTGTATGTTACTCAAGTTTAAATTTTAGTGTAGCGGAAAGAATTTTTAATATAAGTATTATGGTAATAACTTTTAGATTGTGCGTTTAATAAGCCGGTGTAAATGCTTTCTGGTACGTTAAAGAAATCATACATACCATTCTTTAGTTGGATTCTTAAAATCATAGAAAAAGGGTTATAGCCAACAGCAACTATATTTTTTGATATAACGGGAGATAATTTCATCATTACGCAACTCCTAACTTTTCATTTAAGGTGTTTTCTTGTAGATAAGGGGATTGTGGTATTGAAATCCTTATAATTAAAGAGGTATTATACTTATATGTAAGATATTAAATGTTCGTTATGCGTAATTATAAGGAAGTTCACACGAAGTACATATAGTTGTGCTATTTTTATTTCACCTTTGATTTATTAATAAGAAAATATTGACCATTTGAAAAAAAGGTATATTATTTATACGAGGTATTAAAATTCACTTCTTACATTCTATGCTTTAAGGGGCAGTATTATTAGAAAAAATAGAGGTGAATATAGTTTGTATAAGAAGTATTCCAAAATTTATAATCTGTGAATTGGGAAAATATTGAATGCTTCCGGTTAATAAACTTTCTAAATATAAGTATATTTGTGAAGGTGACCTCAATATTTTATGTAAATCAATGGGAGAATTGAAAGGCAGGAGAAAGTAACATGTCAGAAAATTATCGTTCTCGAGAGGAGCGACGACAAGTTCAAAAGAAAAAACAGCCAGCTTCTAAAGAAACAAAACCAAAAGGTAAAACATCGTTTTTTCGTAAATTTTTAATCAGTTGTTTACTACTTGGTATTGTAGGTTTAGTGGCAGGGGTTGCTACCTTTTTCGTTATGATAAAGGATGCGCCAAAACTTGAGAAAGCAAAACTTGTTAATCCGTTATCCTCAAAAATTTATGATAAAGACGGGGATTTGGTATATGAATATGGGAAAGAAAAACGAACGAATGTTACGTATGATCAAATTCCTAAATTAGTAGAAAATGCATTTTTAGCGACAGAAGACGCACGTTTTTACGAGCATAGCGGGGTAGATTTTAAAGGTACTGCCCGTGCGGTTTTAGTCAGTCTTAAAGGAGATTATGGCTCTCAAGGTGGAAGTACGATAACGCAGCAAGTTATTAAAAATTACTTCTTATCGATGGAAAAAACGTCAAAGCGTAAGGTTCAGGAAATATATTTAGCGTATAAGCTAGAACAACAATATTCAAAACATGAAATATTAGAGATGTATTTAAATAAAATTAATTTAGGTAACCGTTCATATGGAATCGCAACAGCAGCACAAAACTACTATGGTAAAGAATTGAAAGATTTAACATTACCAGAAGTTGCGATGCTTGCCGGTTTACCGAAAGCACCGAATAACTATGATCCAACGAAAAAAGAAAATGTTGAAAAGGCAACAGAAAGAAGAAATACTGTACTAAACTTAATGAATCGACATGGTTATATTACAAAGGCAGAAATGGAAGAAGCATCAAAAGTTCCAGTAACAGATGGGCTTAAGCCTGCAACTGAACAACAAACAATGCCATATCCTGCATTTATGGATGCGGTTGTGAAAGAAGTAGAAAAAGAATTACCAGATGCTAATATTGGTTCTGACGGTTTAGAAATTTATACGACATTAGATCCAAAAGCACAGAAATTGGCTGATAATATTCTAAATACAAATATTATTGATTACCCAAATGAGAATTTCCAAGGTGCTTTCACATTTATGGATACGAAAACAGGGGAAGTTCGTGCAATAGGCAGCGGACGTGGTGAAAATAAAGCAGTATTTAAAGGGCATAATATGGCAATTGAATTAGATCGCTCAGCAGGTTCAACGATGAAACCAATCTTTGATTATGCTCCTGCAATTGAATATTTAAAATGGGCTACTTATCACCAAATTGATGACTCTCCGTTTAAGTATTCAACAGGACAAGAAGTTAGAAATGCTGATAGAAATTATTTAGGATCAGTTACAATGCGTGATGCATTGAAAATGTCACGAAATATCCCGGCTATTAAAACAGCGAAAGAAGTGGGGATTAGTAAATCGAAAGACTTCTCTGAGAAATTAGGTATTACATTTAATACAGCACCGACAGAATCTACAGCGATTGGTACAAACGAAGTATCACCAACTGAAATAGCGGGTGCTTATGCGGCATTTGGTAATGATGGTAAATATACGAAGCCGCATTTTGTTAAGAAAGTGGTTTATCCAGATGGCAAGTCACAAAGTTTTGGACAAAAACCAAAACAAGTTATGGCGGATTCTACAGCATATATGATTACTGATATGCTTCGTTCTGTCGTTACATCAGGTACTGGTACATCGGCAAATGTGGCCTCTTTAGATGTAGCTGGTAAAACAGGTACAACTAACTATTCTTCAAAACAACTAGCACAATATGGAATTCCAGAAAGTGCAACTCGTGATAGTTGGTTTGCAGGATATACACCGCAATATACGATGGCAGTATGGACTGGATATATGAAAGATGGTAAAAATGAGTATATTAGTAGTAAAAATACGAAAATTGCACAGTTGATCTTTAAAGAAATGATGAGCGAGATGGCTACAGATAAATCACGCTTTAAAATGCCAAGTAGTGTTATTCAAGAAGGTAGTGAGTTACGTATAAAAGGTGAAAAACGTGATTCATCTCCAAATACGAGCGTACCGGATACAACGGAACAACCAAAACAAGACCAACAGCAAAAAACTGAAGAAGAGAAAAATCAAGAGGAATTAAAGAAACAGGAAGAACTTAAGAAACAAGAAGAGCAAAAGAAGCAAGATGAACTTAAGAAGCAGGAAGAGCAAAAGAAACAAGATGAACAGAATAAGCAAAATGAACAAAACAATGGAAATGGTCAAGGAACTCCAAATCCACCAACTAATGGAGG
Source organism: Bacillus cereus group sp. MYBK30-2 (assembly GCF_051915945.1). Taxonomy (NCBI): domain Bacteria; kingdom Bacillati; phylum Bacillota; class Bacilli; order Caryophanales; family Bacillaceae; genus Bacillus; species Bacillus cereus group sp. MYBK30-2. The sequence continues at coordinate 749,697 of NZ_JBQAFR010000001.1, read as the reverse complement.
TGGCCAAGGAACTCCAAATCCACCAACCACTGGAGGTGGCCAAGGAACTCCAAATCCACCAACCACTGGAGGTGGTCAAGGAACTCCAAATCCGCCAACCACTGGAGGTGGTCAAGGAACTCCAAATCCACCAACCACTGGAGGTGGTCAAGGAACTCCAAATCCACCAACCACTGGAGGTGGCCAAGAAACTCCAACCCCACCAACTACTGGCGGGAACACTGGAGAGGCTCCTTCCAATAATGGACAATAAATAATGTATTTAAAAAGCACCAAAGGTACCGGAAAAACGGTTTCTTTGGTGCTTTTTGTATTATAAAGAGTAATATTATTTTTAAATGTTAAAAGTACCATAGAAATTTTGAAAGTAAATTGACGGGAAATGATAAAAAATTTGAGCCGGAGGTATTGGATAGCTAGGGCTATAAAAAGTAGTACTACTAGGATGTGTACCATGATGCCAAAATGAAGGGGTGACTTGGCCAGGTAATTGATATTGTTGCCAAGCGGCAGGAAGTTCAATACCAACATCAGAACTAGCAGTATGAACGGCAGGAACATGTATTGAGGGAACTGATGGGACCGCAGCAGTTATTCTTGGTGATACCCACATGAAAACGATCACTCCTAAGTTTCAATGATAAAGTAGTATATTCTTTTAATACTTATAAAGGTACATATAGATAGGACTTTCGGTTAAAACATACGTACAAAGTCGTAAGACCAATGTGAATTGATGGTGGACTATTTATTACGAAAAGATACGTCTAATAGCGGAGGGAAAAGGAATATGAAAAATATACAATGGATGTGTTGATCGTAGTATTTTACGTGTTTATGGAGGGATTTTAATGGAACGATTATGGACGAAATCATTTATCCAAATGACTGTCGCGATGTTATTTTTATTTACAGGGTTTTATTTGCTTGTTCCAACGCTCCCGCTCTTTATTAAAGAACTAGGTGGGAATGAATCTCAAGTTGGACTGATGATGGGAATGTTTACGATAGCCGCAGTTGTAATTCGCCCGATTATTGGAGGTATGTTAGATAAATATGGTAGGAAATCTTTTATTATTTGGGGCCTTATCTTTTTTGGACTAACAATGCTTTCCTATAATTTAGCATCAACTATTTTATTCTTAGCGTTTTTACGTGTTATTCATGGGGTAACATGGGCCGTTTCTACAACGGCTGTTGGAACAGCAATAACTGATATTATTCCAGATTCACGCCGCGGAGAAGGAATGGGCTGGTATGGAATGGCGATGACAATTGCAATGGCGATCGGCCCGATGATTGGATTATGGGTTGTACAAAATTATTCATTTCATGGTCTATTTGTATTAGCAACTCTTTTATCTTTTATGGCGGTCGTATTATCATTAATAACGAAGATGCCATTTGCACCACAAGAAGAAAAAGGGAAAATTCAACTGTTTGAAAAATCCGTTTTATCAATTACGATTGTTGTTTTCTTTTTATCATTTGCATATGGAGGAATTACAACGTTTTTACCGTTATTTGCATCATCAATTGATGTGAATCCTGGCACATTCTTTCTTGTATATGCAATTGCCTTAACAATTGTAAGGCCGATTTCAGGTAAATTATTAGATAAATATGGAGAAGTATTTATCATACTCCCAACATTATGTATTACCATTTTAGCTATAGTTGTACTAACGATTTCAAATAGTGTAATGGGTGTAATTATCGCAGCGGTATTATACGGTGTTGGATTCGGTTCAGCACAGCCCGCTTTGCAAGCAGCGATGCTTACAATTGTTGCTCCGAGTAAAAGAGGAGTTGCTAATGCTTCATTCTTTACTGCATTTGATTTAGGTATTGGGCTAGGTGCGATTTTACTTGGGTTTGTTTCACAAATATTTGGTTACCGTATTTTATTCGCAGGTAGTGCAATTTCAGGATTAATAGCTTTAATTATATTTGTCATTTTTGTAAAACGGCAATTAGGAAAAAAAGAATTTGCGTAAACTGGAGGAGCGAAGATGAAAATTTCAATTGATCATGAAGCTCTACAATGGTTTAAGGAAGAATTGCGTATAAAGCATGATGAATCTATTCGATTTATCCCGCATTAACGAGCAGTAAGACCTCCACCTCAAAATTCAGCAAATACAAGGAAGTTAGGCAGGAGATCAACTGCTCGTAAAAGCCCGATTGGTTCAACTAATAATCAGTGGGGGAGGGACAAAACCCCCACTGATTAAAGTTTCACTTTATTGTAAGATACGGAGGGAATAGCTCAATTCAGCCCGGATATTCTTTAGGGATTGCTACTGAGAAACCAGATGGGGATGTAGTATCAATTGAAATAGATGGTATTCGATTTTTTGTAGATTTTGATGACCTTTGGTATTTTCAAAACTATGATTTAGTTGTAAGTTATCATATAGAAACGGAAGAAATTCAATTTAATTATGTAAAATAATAACTTTATTAAAAATAAATAAATTTTATATAAGAATTATATTTAGGGGATTGTGAAATAAATATCATATGGAAACGAGCTGTATATGTGTACAGCTCGTTTTTTATTTGAAAAATAAAATAGGGAGTAAAGCTATATTTTGTGGGTTTTTATGGAATATCGTTATATTTTGGTTCAGAAAAAATAGTACAAAGTCGGTCCTTTCGCTATAAAATATAAAAATTATTTTTGGAAAATTGTATTATTACAGCAATAAAAGTATAGGAAACTTATCGTTATAAAATAAATTGAAATCTTCTAAAAACTCTGATACATTGAAATAGAAATGTAGTTCCACAGTATTGTAAAGGCTTACAGTTATGTGCACGAAGATCTATTAGGATTGGAGGAAATAATGATGAAAGCTGAAGAAAAATTTTCCCCGGGATTAGATGGTGTAGTAGCAGCGGAGACGAAAATTTCGTTTCTTGACACAGTAAAAGGTGAAATTGTAATTCAAGGGTATGATTTAATCGAACTCTCAAAAACAAAAGAGTATTTAGACATTGTGCACCTATTATTAGAAGAACATCTACCAAATGAGGATGAGAAAGCAACACTTGAAAAGAAATTAAAAGAAGAATATGCAGTACCAGAAGGTGTATTCAACGTGCTAAAGGCATTGCCTAAAGAAACGCATCCCATGGATGGATTACGTACAGGTGTGTCTGCATTAGCTGGTTACGATAATGATATCGAAAACCGCGCGTTAGAAGTAAATAAAAGTAGAGGGTACAAGCTTTTAAGTAAGGTCCCTAACATTGTGGCGAATAGCTATCATATTTTAAATAATGAGGAGCCTATCGAACCTCTTCAGGAATTATCATATAGTGCGAATTTCTACTATATGTTAACTGGGAAAAAACCAACTGAACTTGAGGAGAAGATCTTTGATCGTTCCCTTGTTTTATATAGTGAACATGAAATGCCAAACTCTACATTTACCGCTCGCGTAATTGCATCAACACAATCAGATTTATATGGTGCTTTAACAGGTGCAGTTGCATCTTTAAAAGGAAGTTTACATGGTGGTGCGAATGAAGCCGTCATGTACATGCTATTAGAAGCTGGTAATGTTGAGAAATTTGAAGAGTTATTACAGAAAAAACTTTATAACAAAGAAAAAATCATGGGCTTTGGACATCGCGTGTATATGAAGAAGATAGATCCAAGAGCACTTATGATGAAGGAAGCTTTAAAGCAGTTATGTGATGTAAAAGGTGATTATACACTATATGAAATGTGTGAAGCTGGAGAGAAGATTATGGAGAAGGAAAAAGGAATTTATCCGAATCTTGATTATTATGCTGCTCCGGTATATTGGATGCTTGGTATTCCGATTCAACTTTACACACCAATTTTCTTTAGTTCTAGAACAGTAGGACTATGTGCGCACGTTATTGAGCAACATGCGAACAACCGATTGTTCCGTCCGCGTGTAAACTACATTGGCGAGCGACATGTGCTTAGTAAATAAGAACAACTGGGGAGTTGTTAGCGCCGCCCGCCAGATGGGTGTTTGACCGACACCCATCATTAATAATAACGAATTTTCGACAGAAAGGGAAGAATAGCATGATTAAAACAAACGAAATTAAACAAAAAGATGCATTATTAGAAGAAATTACGGATTATGTATTAAATAAAGAGGTTACAAGTGCAGAAGCATTCAGTACTGCTCGCTACGTATTACTTGATACGCTTGGATGCGGAATTTTGGCACTACAATATCCAGAGTGTACGAAATTACTAGGACCAGTTGTACCAGGAACTATCGTGCCAAACGGTACACGTGTACCAGGTACGTCTTATGTGCTAGATCCAGTAAAAGGTGCCTTTAATATCGGATGTATGATCCGTTGGTTAGATTATAACGATACATGGCTTGCAGCAGAATGGGGACATCCATCTGATAACTTAGGCGGAATTTTAGCAGTTGCAGATTATATTAGTCGCGTTCGTATTTCAGAAGGAAAAGAACCTTTAAAAGTACGTGAAGTATTAGAAATGATGATTAAAGCACATGAAATTCAAGGTGTACTTGCTTTAGAAAATAGTTTAAACCGTGTTGGTCTTGACCACGTATTATACGTAAAAGTAGCAACAACTGCTGTAGTTGCGAAAATGCTTGGTGGAACACGTGAAGAAATCTTTAATGCATTATCACATGCATGGATTGATAATTCTAGTCTTCGTACATATCGTCATGCTCCAAATACTGGCTCACGTAAATCATGGGCAGCAGGTGATGCGACGAGCCGCGGTGTTCATCTTGCAATGACTGCTCTAAAAGGTGAAATGGGTTACCCAACAGCATTATCTGCGCCAGGATGGGGATTCCAAGATGTATTATTTAACAAGCAAGAATTAAAATTAGCTAGACCACTAGAGTCATATGTAATGGAAAATGTATTATTTAAAGTGTCATATCCAGCAGAATTCCATGCACAAACAGCTGCAGAATGTGCAGTGAAGTTGCACCCGGAAATTAAAGAAAGATTAGATGAAATTGATCGTATTACAATTACAACTCATGAATCAGCAATTCGTATTATCGATAAAGAAGGTCCATTAAATAACCCAGCTGATCGTGATCATTGCTTACAATACATTACGGCAATCGGTTTATTAAAAGGTGATATCGTTGCGGACGATTATGAGGATGAAGTAGCAGCTGACGCGCGTGTAGATGAATTACGTAATAAGATGGTTGTTGTTGAAAACAAACAGTACAGTTTAGATTACCTTGATCCGAACAAGCGCTCAATCGCCAATGCTGTTCAAGTTCATTTTAAAGACGGTACTGTAACAGAAAATGTGGAATGTGAATACCCACTTGGTCACCGTTTCCGTAGAGACGAAGCGATTCCAAAAGTCGTTCAAAAATTCACTGCAAATATGGCTGGTCATTATGCTAGTAAGCAGCAAGAACAAATTCATGAAGCTTGTTTAAATGAAGAGAAACTAGAAAATATGAATGTCAACGAATTTGTAGATCTATTCTTAATTTAATAATAGGGGGAATTTAGAATGGCTTGGGTTGTGAATAAACAGTCAACACAAGAGGAGCTTGCGAATCGCTTCCGAGCTTTAGTAGAAGCAAATGAAATTTTGCAAATTCCAGGTGCTCATGATGCAATGGCTGCTCTTGTTGCGAAAAATACAGGTTTTTCAGCTCTTTATTTATCTGGAGCTGCTTATACTGCAAGTAAAGGGCTACCAGATTTAGGAATCGTGACGTCTACTGAAGTAGCAGAGAGAGCAAGGGATCTAGTAAGAGCTACAGATTTACCAGTTCTTGTTGACATAGATACAGGATTTGGTGGAGTACTAAACGTAGCGAGAACAGCTGTAGAAATGGTGGAAGCGAAAGTAGCGGCTGTTCAAATTGAAGATCAACAATTACCAAAGAAATGTGGACATTTAAATGGTAAGAAACTTGTTACTACAGAAGAATTAGTTCAAAAAATTAAAGCGATTAAAGAAGTTGCACCAAGCTTATATATTGTAGCGCGCACAGATGCTCGCGGAGTAGAAGGATTAGATGCAGCGATTGAAAGAGCGAACGCATATGTAAAAGCAGGGGCAGATGCAATTTTCCCAGAAGCGCTTCAATCGGAAGAAGAATTCCGATTATTTACTAGCAAAGTGAATGCACCTTTACTAGCAAATATGACTGAGTTCGGGAAAACACCATATTATAGTGCAGAGGAATTTGCAAATATGGGCTTCCAAATGGTGATTTACCCTGTAACTTCACTTCGCGTTGCTGCAAAAGCATATGAGAATGTATTTACATTAATTAAAGAGACTGGCTCACAAAAAGATGCACTTTCTAATATGCAAACGAGAAGTGAGTTATATGAAACAATTTCATATCATGACTTTGAAGAATTAGATACTGGAATTGCAAAAACAGTATTATCTGAAGATCAATAGGTAGAAGGACTAAGGCGATGAGAATACATCTTTGGCAAAATGAAATGCTTGATGTGAAAATTCATCGCCTTCTGTTTTCAATAATAAGATATTCCACTCATCGTAGACGAGCATATGCAAAAAGCAATGAAGGCCGAAATGATAGGGGGATTCAGATGGAGAAAACGAAGTTACCATGGGGGGAATTTTTTTCACTCAATAAAGATGTGAATAATACTTTCTTTACACCAGAAGATTTTTCAGGGGATGAAGATTTAATCGCAAAAACGACAGAACAATTCGTTAAGCAAGAAATTGTTCCGCAAGTTGAGAACATTGAACAACATAACTATAAAGTTTCTCGTCAATTATTTGAGAAAGCTGGGGAACTTGGATTGTTGAGTATCGAGGTCCCGGAAGAATACGGCGGGTTTGAGTTAGGAAAGGCAGTCTCAGGGCTTGTAGCAGAGAAAATGGGTTACGCTGGTGCATTTAGTGTTTCTTTTAATATACACGCAGGTGTAGGTACATTGCCTTACATATATTACGGAACGAAAGAACAGAAAGAAAAATATTTACCAAAAATTGCGTCAGGAGAATGGATTGGGGCTTATGCTTTAACTGAGCCAAATGCTGGCTCTGATGCATTAAGTGCAAAAACGAGTGCAGTATTGAATGAAGAGGGTACTGCTTGGAAGTTAAATGGTGAAAAGCAATGGATTACAAATGCTCATATGGCAGATGTATACGTTGTTTTTGCGAAGACAAATAAAGGAATGACAGCGTTTATTGTCGAAAGAAAATGTGAAGGTGTATCAATTGGATTAGAAGAAAAGAAAATGGGGATTAAAGGTTCTTCAACGGCTACGCTTATTCTAGAAGATGTTGTCATCCCTGCTGAAAATGTTTTAGGGGAAGTTGGGAAAGGGCATCACGTAGCTCTTAATATTCTTAACTTCGCTAGACTAAAACTTGCTTTTGGAAATATTGGAACAGCAAAACAAGCAATTGGCTTGTCAGTACAATATGGAAAAGAGCGAAAACAGTTCCAAACGGAATTAGTTGATTTTACGATGATTCAAGAGAAAATTGCAAATATGATCATTGCTACATATGGAGCAGAAAGTGCAGCCTACCGTACAGCAGGTGTAATTGATGCTGCAATTCATGAGAGTGATGAGGATCTTATGAAGAAAATGTCTCAATTTGCAATTGAATGTGCACTTAATAAAGTAAACGCTTCTGAAACACTTGGTCATATCGTAGATGAAGCTGTACAAATTCATGGTGGTTACGGTTATATGCAGGAATACGAAGTAGAACGATTGTATCGTGATGCTAGAATTAGTCGTATTTTTGAAGGAACGAACGAAATTAACAGATTAACAGTAGCTAAAATGTTAATGAAGCAAATCGAACAAATAGAAGATACTGAAATAGAAATTGATGTAGCAAATGTAGAAAGAAACCATCGTTACATTTTATTAGCGAAAAAATTGTTGAAACAATCTTTAAAAACGCTCTCTAAAACTCCAGGCTTAAAAATTGATCAAGAGCAAGAATATTCACGTGTATTATCAAATATGTTGACGGACGTGTACGTCATGGAATCAGCATTTTTACGTACGAGTAAAGCAATTAGTAAAAATGGTGAAGAAAAAGAGCGTACGAAACAAATGATAACTGATGTTATTTGTGAAGAAGGCTATCGTAAAGTAGAAGAAGCGGCGATTTCTATACTTTCAGCGGCTGTCACAGAAGAACAACATAGACACGTAATTTTAGCTGAAATCCGTCAATTATTAGTGCCTTTATACACGAACTTATTTACGAAAAAGAGAGATATTGCGAAAGTCATTATTAATCGCGGGAAATATATTGTGTAAATAGGAGGAAAGCGATATGAAAAAGATTGGTTTTATAGGTTTAGGTAACATGGGTCTTCCTATGTCTAAAAATTTAGTTAAATCAAGTTATACAGTATACGGAGTGGACTTGAATAAGGAGGCGGAAGCTTCTTTTGAAAAAGAAGGCGGAATTATCGGTTTATCAATCTCAAAACTAGCAGAGACATGTGATGTGATTTTTACAAGTTTACCATCACCTCGTGCGGTTGAAGCGGTATATTTCGGAGCAGAAGGATTATTTGAAAATAGCCACCCTAATGTAGTTTTAATTGATACTAGTACAGTATCTCCACAATTAAACAAACAGTTAGAAGAGGCTGCAAAGGAAAAGAAAGTAGACTTTTTAGCAGCGCCTGTTAGTGGAGGGGTAATTGGAGCAGAAAACCGTACATTAACGTTTATGGTTGGTGGATCAAAAGAGGTATATGAGAAAACTGAATCTGTCATGGAAGTGTTAGGAGCGAATATCTTCCACGTTAGTGAACAAATTGATAGTGGTACAACTGTTAAATTAATTAACAATCTATTAATTGGTTTTTATACAGCTGGTGTGAGTGAAGCTTTAACATTAGCGAAAAAGAGCAATATGGACTTAGATAAAATGTTTGATATTTTAAATGTAAGTTACGGTCAAAGTAGAATTTATGAGCGCAATTATAAAAGTTTCATTGCAACAGAAAACTACGAGCCAGGATTTACTGTAAATCTATTAAAAAAAGATTTAGGCTTTGCAGTTGATTTAGCTAAGGAAAGCGAACTTCACTTGCCAGTAAGCGAAATGCTATTAAACGTATATGAAGAAGCGAGTGAGGCAGGATATGGTGAAAACGACATGGCTGCTTTATATAAGAAAGTTAGCGAACAATTAATTTCTAATCAAAAATAGTAGACTTATAAAAATCATAAAAAAGGAGAGAATATAATGATTACAACTGAAATTAAACGAGTAAAAAATCATATTAATGGCGAATGGGTAGAATCTACTGGTACTGAAGTAGAAGCAGTTCCGAATCCGGCAACTGGAAAAATCATCGCTTACGTTCCACTTTCTCCAAAAGAAGATGTAGAAAAAGCTGTTGAAGCGGCAAAAGTGGCATACGAAAAATGGTCTAAAGTACCAGTTCCGAATCGTTCAAGACAATTATATAAATATTTACAGCTTTTACAAGAAAACAAAGATGAGCTTGCAAAAATCATTACGCTAGAAAACGGTAAAACGCTAACAGATGCAACGGGCGAAGTACAGCGTGGTATTGAAGCGGTAGAATTAGCAACATCGGCACCAAATTTAATGATGGGACAAGCTCTTCCGAATATTGCTAGCGGAATTGATGGGTCGATATGGCGCTACCCAATCGGTGTTGTTGCTGGGATTACACCGTTTAACTTCCCAATGATGATTCCATTATGGATGTTCCCACTTGCAATTGCTTGCGGTAATACGTTCGTATTAAAAACATCTGAAAGAACGCCACTTTTAGCAGAGCGACTTGTAGAGTTATTCTATGAAGCTGGTTTTCCAAAAGGTGTATTAAATTTAGTACAAGGCGGAAAAGATGTTGTAAATAGTATTTTAGAGAATAGAGATATTCAAGCAGTTTCGTTCGTTGGTTCTGAGCCGGTGGCGCGTTACGTATATGAAACAGGAACGAAACATGGAAAACGTGTTCAAGCGTTAGCAGGTGCGAAAAATCATGCGGTTGTTATGCCAGATTGTAACCTTGAGAAAACGGTACAAGGTGTAATTGGATCTGCGTTTGCAAGTAGTGGAGAGCGCTGCATGGCATGCTCTGTCGTAGCAGTAGTAGACGAAATCGCTGATGAATTCATTGACGTACTAGTAGCAGAGACGAAAAAATTAAAAGTGGGTGATGGTTTCCACGAAGATAATTACGTTGGACCATTAATCCGTGAATCTCATAAAGAACGTGTTTTAGGCTATATTAATAGCGGGGTGGCAGATGGAGCAACTTTATTAGTAGATGGCCGCAAGATTAATGAAGAAGTAGGAGAAGGTTACTTTGTTGGTGCAACGATCTTTGATGGTGTAAATCAAGAAATGAAAATTTGGCAAGATGAAATCTTTGCTCCAGTATTAAGTATTGTGAGAGTAAAAGATTTAGAAGAAGGTATTAAACTTACAAATCAATCGAAATTTGCGAATGGTGCTGTTATTTATACGTCAAATGGTAAGCACGCACAAACATTCCGTGACAATATTGATGCTGGTATGATTGGTGTAAACGTAAATGTTCCGGCACCAATGGCATTCTTTGCATTTGCAGGAAACAAAGCTTCCTTCTTTGGAGATCTTGGTACAAATGGTACGGATGGCGTTCAATTTTATACACGCAAAAAAGTTGTAACTGAGCGCTGGTTTTAATAAAGTGAAACTTTAATCAGTTGGGGGGCATCCACCACTGATTATTAGCTCGAATCAGCCAGATATATTGTTAAATGAAAAACACCACTCTTTAAGATGTGGTGTTTTTTGCTTAACTAATTACTTTTTTCAAATGCTAGTTTAATACCAAATCCAATTAAAACGATTCCTGTTAGTCCTTGAATATAACTTTGCGTCTTTGGTTTCTTCATAAAAGCACTAATTTTATCAATTAAAAATATATAAAAAGCGAACCAAATGACTGTTAAAACGAGATAAGTTAGGCCCATTACGAGAAGCTGAATAAGTGTATTATGACTTGGATTTAAAAATTGCGGTAAAAAAGTTAAAAAGAAGACTGCAATTTTAGGGTTTAATAAATTCGTAAGAAAACCTTGGCGAAAACAAGGAGTATGTTCGTTATCAGTATTCATAGATACATCATTTGTATTTACACCTTCTTGGTTTTTTACTGCTAAAAGTGCTTTAATACCGATATAGATTAAATATAGAGCCCCAACATACTTGAAAATAGAAAATAAAAGAGCTGATTTTACTATAAGTGCGGAAAGACCAATTACAGCAGCTAATGTATGAATCAAAAGTGCAACACATGTACCGAACACTGTTTTAACACCGCCCATTTTACCAGCAACCAATGTGTTCTTCGTAGCCATTGCTGTATCAGGTCCAGGTAAAATGATTAGACAAATAGACATAATGATGAAAAGAAAATAATTTTCTATCATAGTCGCTCCTCCTTTTTGTATTTTTAGAATATTTGATTAAAATCAGTGTAGCATAAATTTCGATTTAATAAAATTAAATTTTATTAAAGAATATTAAATAGAAAAGAGGCTATAGTAGCAGTTATGAATACACTACTACTATAGCCTCACTGTTATGCGTTAAGTAGGTTAAAGAAACGATTTACATCTTCTTCTGAAACATCACTTAATTGTTTATATTTATAATTTGGATTTTGATCTTTATCAACTACAACGGAGCGTACTCCTTCAAAGAAATCTTCATGTCTCATGAAGTTTTTAGCTAGTATAAGATCTGTTGCGAAACATTCTTCAACAGACTTATCTTGTCCATCAATAAATTGTTTTAATGTTACTTTTAGTGAAACAGGGGATTTTGATAATAGCGTTTCTTTCGTTTTTAGAGCAAATGAACTTCGATCTTTCTCTAATGATTGGATGATTTCTTCAATTGTATCGAATGCAAAATGTGAATTGATTACCTCTAATGAAGGAGCAAGCTCGCTTTCTAAGTTTGGAGCAGTTGCAAATGTACGAATGACTTCTTTTAAATTAGTATGTACATCTTCTTTATGCCAATTTACACTTTCAAGTTCAGTAAGGAAATTTGGTAATGTATCTGATGTCATAAAGTAGTCAGCAGCGTTTATAAATAATACGTCAGGACCTTTCAATAAAGATGCTGTTAAAGCAACATATCGGCCAGTATATCCAGGTGCTTTATTTAAGAAATAAGCAGCACCGACATCTGGGAAGAAGCCGATGTTCATCTCTGGCATTGCCCATTTTGTACGCTCTGTAACAATTCTATATGTAGCACCATTCGTCAGCCCGACACCACCGCCCATAACGATTCCGTCTAAACAAGCGATAATTGGTTTTTTGTATTGATAAATATATGTATCAATTTCATATTCCTCTTCAAAAAACTGCTCTGCATGTTGTAATGCAACTTCATTTGAACGTGCTTCATATAGCGTTTTAATATCACCACCTGCACAAAAACCTTTCGTTCCAGCTCCTTTTAAAACGATGAGTGCAATACGCTCATCTTGCTCCCATTCTTTAAGTTTTTGTCCAATTGGTTTTAACATGTCGTAGGATAAAGAATTGAGTGCTTTTGGACGGTTTAAAGTAATAGATGCAACGCCGTTTTCGCTAACAGAAAATAAAACGTGTTCAGTCATTATAAATCCTCCCTTATATATCTTCCTATTCTTATTTCTTGATACATACTGTAATGTCCTTTATAAAGTGAAACTTTAATCGGTAGAGGTTTTTCCATCACACTTATTATTAGCCCTCACCAATCGGATTTTTACGGGCAATCTATCTCCCGCCTACTTATTTGCCTCCTTCGAATTTTTAGGTGGGAGTATAGTTGCCTGCAAATATCGGGACAAATTTTGTCTAAAGCTGGTATTAAGTGTTTATATGTATTTCGCATATTTTGACGAGTTATATTTGCAGGATTTCAGTAGTGGAAGAGGAATATTACAACATTACTGTAAGTGCAATTATTTGAAAACATGGTGTTAAAGGCGCTATTATATGTATAACTTATATTGAGTTATTGCACCTGGCATAACAAACAATTGAAGAGTAGATGTAGAAAAAGTGGAAATAGCTGAATTGTCTAACTTTTAAAGGGTGGGAAGTTTGTATATAATTAGAAATAGAGAAAGGGGAGATCGGAATGCCAGGACCTTTACTGTTGTCAGTTATTATTTTGTCTTCTCTTATGGTAGGAATTACACAGTATTTTCATCATACAGATACGACAGAAGAAGTGAAGGATAAGGTGCGTCTCGTATTTCCGATTTTTATAGTATCTATTTCCATATGCTTTTTACTGAATAAAGATGGGTATATTGTGGCCGTATTCGCGTTTTTTGTAGCGATTGTTTTAATAACTGTATTGTACTATGTAATGAAAGAGTACTTACAAAAATAAGGATGCTTGAAAGAGCATTTTTATTTTTGTAAGTATAAAAATTTCACATACCGTATTTTATATGAAAAAATTAAAATGTTTATAATTAAAAAAGTATGTACATCGCATTGTATATACTTGTCAATCTTGCATAGCCACTATACTATTAAAATGTAGAGATTAGAAAAAAGGGGTTGTATCTAGAATGAAATTTGAGATGCACACGAAAATTATTTCGAATGAAAAAGAAATCAGATTACATATAGAAGAAAATCTATTTCAATTAATATTAGATGGTTATCATCTATTTACAGTTCAAGAAATATTACCTTTATATAAATCAAATCAGGAAAGAATAGGTAGTGCAATTGTTCAAAAGTTAGAGTGGGAGAACGGAAAAACTACACTAAACTATCAGCTTGTTTCACTACAATCAGTAAATTAAAAGGAGAAGGGAAATATGAAGTTTTTTCATACAGCGGATTGGCATTTAGGAAAGCTTGTTCATGGTGTGTATATGACTGAAGATCAAAAAATTGTTTTAGATCAGTTTGTACAAGCTGTTGAAGAAGAAAAACCGGATGCTGTAATTATTGCAGGAGATTTATATGACCGAGCAATTCCACCTACAGAAGCAGTAGACTTATTAAATGATGTATTACAGAAGATAGTTATTGATTTACAAACACCAGTAATCGCAGTGGCAGGTAACCATGATAGTCCGGACCGCATACATTTTGGTAGTAATTTAATGAAAAAACAAGGATTACATATTGTTGGACAATTTCAATTTCCATATAATCCAGTTGTTTTAAATGATAAATACGGCGAGGTTCATTTCCATCTCATTCCGTATGCAGATCCAAGTATTGTTAGACATGTATTGAAAAATGAAGATGTTCGTTCTCATGATGATGCGATGCGTATTTTTATGAACGAACTTTCAGAAACGATGGATAAAGAAGCGAGACACATATTTGTAGGTCATGCATTTGTAACTTCTTCAGGAGAGGCAGAGGAAAATACGAGTGATGCGGAACGCCCACTTTCAATTGGTGGTGCTGAATATGTAAATAGCCATTATTTTGATAAGTTTCATTACACGGCGCTTGGCCATTTACATCAAGCGCATTTTGTACGTAATGAGACAATTCGTTATTCAGGTTCGCCACTTGCATATTCTATTTCTGAAGAAAAACATAAAAAAGGATATTATATTGTGGAACTGGATGAAAAAGGTGAAGCAACAATTGAAAAACGTTTACTTACACCGCGTCGTAAAATGCGTACAGTAGAAGCAAAAATAGACGATTTATTGCATCATCCAGTAAATGAAGATTATGTATTTGTGAAATTATTAGATGAAAATCCTGTCTTGCAGCCGATGGAAAAAATACGTTCTGTATACCCAAATGCAATGCATGTTGAAAGATCTATTCAAAGACGAGAGTTTACAGATGAAAATGAAGTAACTGTTTCAAGACATAAAACGGATGATTTATCTCTTTTAAAAGCTTTTTATAAAGAAATGAAAGGGCTAGAGTTATCAGAAGAGAAAGAACGTCTATTTTTAGATGTGTTGCAAACAGTGCAAGAACGGGAAGGTGAGCGAGGATGAGACCGATTCAGCTTATTATGACGGCATTTGGTCCATATAAACAGAAAGAAGTAATTGATTTTAACGACCTTGGAGAGCATCGTATTTTCGCTATTTCAGGTAATACTGGAGCCGGAAAAACAACGATTTTTGATGCGATTTGTTATGTGTTATATGGAGAAGCTAGTGGAGAAGAGCGTAGTGATACAAGCATGCTTCGTAGTCAATTCGCTGATGACAATGTTTATACAAGTGTGGAATTAACCTTTCAATTAAAAGGGAAAAGATATGAAATAAAACGACAACTGGGTCATAAAAAACAAGGAAATAAAACAATTACAGGACATGCAGTCGAATTATATGAAGTAATTAATGAAGAAAAGGTTCCTTGCGTCGATCGTTTCCATGTAACGGATGTAAATAAAAAAGTTGAAGATTTAATTGGATTAAGTAAACATCAATTTAGCCAAATAGTAATGTTACCGCAAGGAGAGTTCCGAAAACTATTAACATCTGAAACAGAAAACAAAGAAGAGATTTTACGTCGCATTTTTAAAACAGATCGTTATAAGTTAATGCGTGACTTACTTGATCAAAAACGCAAAAAATGGAAAGACGTCTTACAAGAAAAACAAAAAGAACGAGAGCTATATTTCCGTAATGTCTTTAAATTACCAATACGTGATGGAGCATTATTAGAGTCGTTAGCAGAGCAAGAGCATGTTAATACACATCAAGTAATAGAGGCATTAGAGCAAGAAACTACTGTGTATAAAGCGGAAGTTGAGCAATTACAAGTAGAACAAAATACTCAAACGAAGCAATTAAAAGAAGCAGAGACACGTTTTCATGCAGCAAAATCTGTTAATGAGAAATTTAACGATTTAGAACAAAAGAATGAGAAATATAACAATTTACAAGAAAACCGTACAGTAATCGAAATGAAAGAAAAGTCTTTTAAACGTGCGGAGCAGGCGAAGCGATTATTACCATTTGAGCAATGGTATGAGGAAGCGATGCAAAATGAGCAAAAATCTGAAAGCATATTGAAACAAATACTAGCAAATAAAGAACAAATTATGAAAAACTTCAAACTCGCCCAGGAGAAATATGAGGCATTAAAGTATAAGGAATCTGAGCGAGAAGATGCGAAAAAGCAAGTTCAAAGATTAGAAGAGTTACAATCAATTATTGCATCATTATCTGAGAAAAAGTTGAATTTACAAAATGCTGAAATCCAAATAGGAAAATTAAAAGAAGGTATGCAGAAGCTAGATCAACAACTAGAAGAGCATACGAGCAAAAAACAAATAATGTCTGGCGAATTACAGCAATTAGAAGCAGCGCTAGAGCAATATGTAGCTAAAGTAGAAGAACTAACGAATATGCGAGAAGATGCAAAAGTATTAAAGCAAGCATACGATGTTTGGCAAGAAAAACAAAAATATGGACAAGAAAAAGAAACTGCTTATAATAGCAGGCAAATGGCAGTTAGTTCATATGAAGTTATGGAACGCCGCTGGCTAAATGAACAAGCTGGTATATTAGCTCATCACTTACATGATGGTGAGTCTTGTCCGGTATGTGGTAGTACAAATCACCCGAAAAAAGCTACAGAGCAAGGTGATACAATCGATGAAAAAGAATTAGACGTTTTAAGAGAAAAGAAAAATGTCGCAGAGAAATTGCATGTTCAATTAGAAGAGAAATGGAATTTCTATCGATCACAATATGAACAAGTGATAGAAGAGGTACTGAAGCGTGGATACCAATCAGAAAAATTAGTTGAAACATACAGTGCACTCGTTCAAAAAGGAAAGCAATTGGCAGCGGAAGTAAATACGTTAAAAGCAAGTGAAGAAGCGCGGAAGCAATTAGCAGCGAATATAAAAAGTGTAGAAGAAAAAATCGACAAATTGCAAGTTCAAAAACGTGAAGCAGAAACAATGATGCACCGCACAGAAATGGAATGTTTACAACTTCATACGTCTTATGAACATGATAAGAAAAGTATTCCTGAAAACTTACAAACAGTAGAAGCTTGGAAAGTACAGTTTGATCATGCTACGCAAGAGCTTCGTTCTATGGAAGAAGAGTGGGCGAAAGTTCAAGAAGCATATCAACATTGGCAAAATGAAAATATACGTATACAAGCAGAACATGATAGTGCCTCTAAGCAATTTGATAGTGCAAAAGAGAAGAAGGAAGAGACTTTCACACGCTTTATGAAAGAGCTAGAACAAAGCGGATTTACAGATCAACAAACGTATACAGAAGCAAAATTAAAAGACGCTGAGATGGAAATATTACAACAAGAAATTCAAAGTTATTATTCGTCTCTTGAAGTGCTTGTAAAACAAATTGAAGAATTAAGTATTGAATTAAAAGATAAAGAGTATATGGATATTACTTTCTTAGGTGAACAAATAAATGAATTGGAAATTAACCTAGATATTATAAAAGAAAAACGTCAACGCGCTCAAAATGCAGTAGCATATATTTCTGATTTACATGAAAACATTAGACGAATTGATGAACAAATTTATGACGAAGAAAAAGCGTTCCAAGAACTTGTTGATTTATATGAAGTAATGAAAGGGGATAACGATAGTCGTATATCCTTTGAACGTTACATCTTAATTGAGTATTTAGAACAAATTGTTCAAATTGCAAACGAACGACTACGTAAATTATCAAATGGACAATTCTATTTAAAACGAAGTGAACGAGTTGAAAAGAGAAATCGTCAAAGTGGATTAGGCTTAGATGTATACGATGCATACACTGGCCAAACACGTGATGTAAAAACATTATCTGGTGGTGAGAAATTTAACGCATCACTTTGCTTAGCGCTTGGAATGGCAGATGTAATCCAAGCGTATGAAGGCGGTATTTCCATTGAAACGATGTTTATCGATGAAGGATTCGGTTCATTAGATGAGGAGTCATTAACAAAAGCAGTTGACGCCTTAATTGACTTACAAAAATCAGGCCGATTTATCGGTGTTATTTCACATGTTCAAGAGCTGAAAAACGCAATGCCAGCTGTATTAGAAGTAACGAAGCAAAAGGATGGATGTAGTCAGACTAGGTTTGTGGTGAAGTAAGTTTGGAAAATAGAGTAGGAGCTCTATCGATACCCTTATTTTTATAGAAAGAACTAGCATCAAGCCGGTGTTATTTTGAAGTACGATTGCACTTCGAAGTAACACTGGCTTATTTATATAAAATTCTAATGTGAATCATCGACTCTTTCTAGTTTAAAAAACAATTTGGTATTTTAAATTTTTTTAATAAAAATCCGAACCTTTTTATGGTATCTTTTACAGAAGTTTGGAAGGAGAGGGAGATGGAAATCGAATTCAAGTGTCTAATATAGCAAATAATTTTACTCTGTCTCTTAATGTTGATAGATTGGGTGGAAGAGAAGGAAAGCCTCAAGGTAAATCGAATTTTGATTTACCTGTTCAAAGTATACCAGCAAAAAAAGTGAGAAAGAAATTAATGTCAATAAAGATTTAAGCACTATACGTGCAAATGCAAAATTGGAAAAAGTCGTTGTAACGCCTCCTAGAATATATTTACAAGGAACTGCGTCAGAAAAAGGCGGTCCATTTGATTATCTTGTATTAGATGATAAAGAAGAAGAATCTGTAGAGGTCTTTAGAACGACATTCGGAGATAAAAAACTATATACCGTGAATCCAAATGCTGTGTATTATGATTAAGCATTTACGGTTGAATTTAAATAAAGTTGTATAGATTAATGATTTTCATTGAAAATAAAACGCCGTTTCTTTATTGGAAACGGCGTTTAAATGCTTGTAAAGAACAAATGATACAACTATGAGTTATCTGAAGAAGGCGGCGTATGTGATAATCGATTATAAGTTTTAAAAGCAGAAATTGCTGATATAACACCACCCGCTAAAAATAATGCTGATCCACCAACTAATATGATACGACTGACATATGTTTCTCGTGCTTCTTCAACTTCTTCTTGTAACATTGTAGGCATATGAATTCCTCCTTAACAAAATCTGTTTTGTAAATAGTATATACAAACGCCTAACATGTGTTAAAAATGAAGAAGTTGTATGTATAAGCATCTAGGTGAATTTAATGTTTGGCCAGTGTTAGTATTAAGTTCAACGTTTCTGCACAGCTTCTGCATAAGTTTTAGTAGTTTATATGTCATGATATATTCATAAAGTGAAATATTTAATAATAATGATTGAAACATTCGTTCATTATTAAGTGTGTTTATTGTTATTCTTTTGCATCAAAGCCCTCATCACACTACGAAGTATAACAAGAAGGGGACATGAACATGAAAAATCGAATTTTAAAACACCTACAAAACATGAAAATGAATAAGAAAAGTCTAGGAGCCGTTGCATTGACGGCTGGAGTCATCGGTACGACTCTTATTCCTCAAAATGCATATGCGCACGGTTTCGTTGAAAAACCTGGAAGTCGTTCTGCTTTATGTAGCCAAACTTACGGTGCACTAAACGTGAACTGCGGAAGTGTTATGTATGAACCACAAAGTTTAGAAGCTCCAAAAGGATTTCCACAAGGTGGTCCAGTTGATGGGCAAATTGCTTCGGCAGGTGGTAAATTTGATGGTATTTTGGATCAACAAACAGCAAATCGTTGGTTTAAAAATACGATAACTGGTGGAGAGAATGCGTTTACATGGAAATATACAGCTCCCCACTTAACTAGCCAATGGCAATACTACATTACGAAAAATAATTGGAATCCAAATAAACCGCTAACAAGAGCTGACTTTGAGCTAATTGGAACTGTGCAACATGATGGTTCTGCAGCTTCAAACAATTTAACTCACAAAATCAACGTGCCTACTGATCGCAGTGGATACCATGTGATTTTAGCGGTATGGGATGTAGCTGATACAGCAAATGCATTCTATAATGTAATCGATGTAAATCTAGTTAATAATTTAAAACCAGACACAGAAGCACCAAGTAATCCAAATGGGCTTCAGGCAACAAAAGTTACAGTAAATAGTGTAGAACTAACATGGAGCGCTTCTACGGATAATGTAGGGGTAAAAGGTTATCAAGTTCTACGTAATGGAGAGATTATTGATACAGTACCAGGCACTCATTTTATTGATAAACAATTACAACCAAGTACTGAGTACTCTTATACTGTAAAAGCGATTGACGCAGCTGGAAATGTATCAAAAGAAAGCACAGCAGTTAAAGTGAAAACAGCAGTAGTGACTCCTGATACAGAAGCACCTACACAGCCAAAAGGGTTACACAGCATGGGAACGACCACATCAAGTGTTGATCTAATGTGGAGTCCATCTGACGATAATGTCGGTGTAGACCATTATAATATTTACAGAGAAATTTCTGGTGTAATGAAGAAAGTTGGAACATCTAATTCTACTTCTCATGTGGACAAAAATTTGCTTGCTAATACTACATATAAATATGCGGTTAAAGCTGTTGATGTAGCTGGAAACGAATCAGCTCAGAGTGATATATTCACAGTTACTACGAAAGATGAAAGCGTTTCATATGAAACTTGGGATGCAAAGAAGGCATATAAAAAGGGAGATAGAGTTGTACACGAAGGCAAAATGTATGAAGCGGTTCAGAATTATCAGGGAAATGGGGATCCAAACTGGATTTATGCTTTATCATTATGGAAAACAGTGTAAGCTTTTACTGGATTTGAATTGAGATAATGATAGGGGCTTTGGTGCATAAGGTAATATGATAATTCACTTTAAAGTTTATACAAAAAAGACGACATTTGAAAATTGTCGTCTTTTTTTATATTAAGAACAAAGTGGAACTAATCCTAAACCAATTAAAAGACCTGCAACAGCAGCAGGGATGGGTACAGGAATTTGAATACCTTCGACAAATAAGAAATATTGGCCATTTACAATTTTAAAGCATACTAAATTTGGTATTTTCCATCCTTCTTTCTTTAAATGTTAATATTGTTATAAATTAATTATAGAGAAATGTAAAATGTTCTTTTAAACTAGATTGGATTCTAAGTTATTTGAACAATCTTCACCATAAATTTATGCCAACTTCACATACACCACAAATTGAAATTGTAATATGTATATGTACCAAATAAATAAAATGAATATAGCATTTCTATTTTTAAAGAATTAAAATCCTATTATTCCTATATAAGGGTTTTGGTTGCGTAATCAGGAGTGTATCTTTCTTTAGAGATGGATCTTAATAAAAAGGAATTAATATAAAAGGGGAATATCTTATGACAACATATACGAGCGAGATAAAAAAAACTTTAGTTACTGAAGAAGATGTAGATATTTTGAAAATTATGGCGCATCCAATACGTTTACAAATTGTAAATGAATTAAGTGCCCGTAAAACTTGTAATGTATCGCAATTAACAGAGATATTAAATATTCCGCAATCGACTGTTTCGCAGCATTTATCAAAAATGAAAGGTAAAGTGCTAAAAGCAGAGAGAAGAGGATTAGAAATTTATTATTACATTAATAATTTAAAAGCAAGTAAGATTGTTAGTGTATTAGGATACATAAACTAATGGAATTTTTTCTGTACAAAATAGTCCCTCTGCTTTATAACAGAGGGACTATTTTGTATTTCATTATTTGTTTGTATTTAAGATTTTATAGTTTTTATGATTCACAATAGTTCGATCAAATTCAAAAGTACCACCATTTACATCTGTAATTTCAACTAAGACCGATTCAGTGTACAGTTTTAATACAGATCCAGTAATTTTTAAGTTATTTCGTTGAAAAAGTATAGTATCCCCTACGTTTGCTTTCATAGTACCTCCTCATAAAAGACAGAAATATTTGTTTATTATATATATTAAACCACGTATAGTTATATTAGTGAATATTTAGTTTTGTTTATCAATAAAAAATTTGTTATTTAATAAAAAATAATAGAGTAACAGTATGATAATAAATTGTAAATTTTCTATTTATGTGTAGAAAATTGTAAAAATCCGCCGCGGCAATTCCAAATATTTTGCTAGAAAAATAAAGAAAGTGAAAGTGGAAATACACTTTATTCTCTGTTAATAATTGTATTAATATGTAGAACAAAGAGAGGGGTATTTGAGTACAAGCATTGTAATGAAAAGCCAGATTATAAGACTATTAAATGACTGGTTTCAAGAAATACGGCTGCAACATGTAAGTAGAGCTGCAGAGTTAAAAAAAGAAATAGACAGTAAAATTAATAATATAGAAGAAGATCAAAAAATCTTAATTTATTATTTTTTACTTAGTTTTTGATTCAAAATGTTGATTGGAGAATTTGATAGTAAGGAAACTAATTTCAATTTGATTCCAGAACAAACTGATTCATTTTTGCAGTATTATTATCATTATTTTGAATTTATTTATGCTATGGAGATAGAGAATTATAGTAACGCAAAACAATATTATAAAATTGCTGAGAGTTTGCTGGCTTCAATATCAGATGAAGCGGAGAAATCTGAATTTAATTATCGAGTGGCGTTATTTCATTATTGTTTATCTCAACCGATTTTAGCGATTTCTAATGCTTTGAAAGCGTAAGATTTTTTTGTAAGAGTTTAGGGTATGAAGTTAAAACTGCAGCGTGTAAAAATACTTTAGGAATGCGTTGTATAGCATTAGGACAATATGAACTTGCAGAAGAATATTTAGTATCGGCGATGAATACATTTACAACCTTTAGAGAAGAACAACTAATAATAAAAGTTAAATGTAATTTAAGTTTATTATATGCAGAGAAAAATTTTTCAGAATTAGCTATCCAAAATTCGGAAAATCCTATAGTGGATATTGAGAAAGATTATAAAACAATATTTCAAATAGTACGTTCATTTACAAAGGCTGAGACTGATTTAATTTCTGCTCTGATGTTTTAGACGGTTTTTTAAACAGATGTCTATATAGGCGGATTTTTGAAAGTAATATTTTTGATGAACTGATTAAAGATGAAAATTTAGTTCGAGACTAAAGAGAACATTATAGGATTGTGACCATTACATTTTTAATGTAATGGTTTTTTGTGTTCGTTTAAATCCCCTGTAACTTCGAGAGTAAGTTATATATTGATTAGGGTGTTTTTTTGTTTGTACATAGTAATCAAAATTCTGAAGTCCAACCATGGGGTAACTCTACACATAACTTTTTATGAAAGGCGTTTTAAAAGTACCTGTAAGTCGCCCTTATGCAAAACAATACAAAAAGTTGTTACGCATTTAACAAGCAGTTTTTTGTATTTCATCCTTCGTTTTCTGTAACTGATTCCATATATTTGACGCCCTATCTTGTAAGTGCTTACATACACAAGAACATCCTATACAATAAAGTTGTTAAATCGAAAGAGGTGGCGAAAATGAACACAAAAAAAGCATATTTAGCGAATAGCATTGAAATAAAAAAAGGAGGAGGGATGGTATGAAAAAATCATCTGTTAATCCATGGCTTGTTGTCCTCGGCACAGTCATAGTACAAATGGGGCTTGGAACGATATATACATGGAGTTTATTCAATCAGCCTTTAGTGAGTAAATACGGTTGGAGTCTTAACGCTGTTGCTATAACCTTCTCAATTACTAGCCTTTCTTTAGCATTTTCAACTTTGTTTGCGAGTAAATTGCAAGAAAAATGGGGACTTCGTAAACTCATTATGATAGCTGGACTAGCATTAGGACTAGGATTAATACTTAGTTCACAAGCTTCCTCATTAATATTGCTTTATGTACTAGCAGGAGTTGTCGTAGGTTATGCAGATGGTACAGCATATATCACTTCACTATCGAATTTAATAAAGTGGTTTCCAGAGCGTAAAGGTTTAATCGCTGGTATTTCTGTCTCTGCATATGGGTCGGGTAGCCTAATCTTTAAATACATTAACGCACAGTTGATTGAATCAGTTGGTGTATCACAAGCGTTTATATACTGGGGCTTAATTGTTACAGCTATGATTGTGATTGGCGCTTGTTTAATCCATCAAGCTGCTGATCAACGGGCAGTTCATGAAACAAAAACGCAGGAATATACAACGAAAGAAATGCTAGGCACAAAAGAAGTATATTTGTTATTTATTATGCTATTTACATCATGTATGAGTGGCTTATACTTAATCGGTATGGTAAAAGACATCGGTGTTCAACTTGTAGGGCTTAGCGCAGCAACAGCAGCTAATGCGGTGGCTATGGTTGCAATCTTCAATACATTAGGTCGTATTATTCTGGGACCGTTATCAGATAAAATCGGCCGTTTAAAAATCGTTACTGGTACTTTTGTTGCTATGGCGACTTCAGTCTTGGTCCTAAGTTTCGTAGATTTAAATTATGGTATCTACTTCGTCTGTGTAGCAAGTGTAGCGTTTTGCTTTGGTGGAAATATCACTATTTTCCCAGCTATTGTTGGTGATTTCTTCGGCATGAAAAATCATAGTAAAAACTACGGAATTGTGTATCAAGGATTCGGCTTTGGAGCGCTTGCAGGTTCCTTTATCGGTGCAATTCTAGGTGGATTCAAACCAACTTTCATGGTGATTGGCGTATTATGTGTCGTGTCATTTATTATCGCAATTTTAATTCAAGCACCAAATGAGAAAAAAGAAAAAGAAGAATATCGCAGCGTAGCATAAGTATTTAAATCTTCTATTACACTACTATAACTAAAAAGTAACCTATTAAATTTAAAGATATATAAATACCAAGAGTAAAGATAGTAAGGATTGATTATCCTTACTATCTTTTTGTATCTTTAAATTAAAATTAAAGATACATAGCAATAATAGATAACTTACGATATTGTCTGAATATTATGTGTATTACTTTTAGTGGAGGACGTAGCCTCAGTGCGAGGATAGCACTCCATAGAACGAGGGTTCGATGGCCTTGACTTTAAGTGTATTTAAGGGAATTAGTAGCTAAATGACAATATCTCATAAAGAAAAAGCAATAAAGGATAAATGATATGAGGTTGTATCTTTAACAAAGAAATACTGGCCTCATATGTTTCATTATGAAATGAGCGGCGAGGCACAAGATGAAATACTAAAACAAATCGATTTAAAAAAAGAGAAAAGTAATTAAAAAGAAATCCGTTTTGATAAAACTTCTTTTAGTGGATTCTTCTTGTTTATTATAAATTAAGCGTTTATGATGTGGATTTGAAATAGAGTCGTACCGTTTATAAAAAAAGATGTGAGACTTTACCCCTTCAAGCAAGGAAATTTAGGTGGATTTTGATCAAACTTTTTTATAAAAACTAACCTTAAATATGCCAGATAAGAATCCATTTTAATCAATCTTTTTTCAAAATGGATTCTTTTTATTTATCGTACAATACCGATTTGAGAGGTGTTTTTAATCAAACTTTGTTTCAAACCTACATTAAAATGTTTGGATCAATAATATCTGATGTTTGCTTTGTTATGTCGATATTTACTTCTTTCATAGCTTTAATAGCATTAGGATTTACGCCATGTGCTTCGATTCCTGTGGAATATACATTCTCCCATAAAGAGGGCAACGAGTAAAGCGAAGCCTCCAGCAAAACCACAACTACCACCAAAGCCCATAATGGTTCCTCCTTTAAACAGGAGGGGAAAACATTGGGATACACATGTTTTTTGCAGTTTCACATTACTTTATGTTTTTAAAAACTATATGGGCAGGTCCTTTTAAAAAAGAAAAGACACTCATAAGAGTGCCTATCTTTAGTAGGAACACTTTTTTTGATATATCATACAATAACCCAGAAAATTACTTGCTATTTCTTATAAAAAGGAGTATGACAATTATGACCATAACAGCCTTAATTACGATTTTGTTACTTTCATTATCCTCTAGTATAGATAATTTTGGAGTAGGGATATCTTATGGTATTCGTAATATTCGTATAGGTTTTTTAGCTAATTTTATAATTGCGATTATCGCTTTTGTTTTTAGTGAAATGGGTATTTTATTTGGACAATATATTTCAAAAGTTTTTCCTGGTACATTATCTGATGTTATTGGTACATTGTTTTTGTTTGTAATTGGTTTACGAATTATTTTAATGACAATTCCAAGAAAAAAGAAAGTTCATCAAGAAGTGCTTGATGAAGAGGAATCTGTTTCGAATGTTATCACGGGATATTTAAAATCTCCTGAAAAAGCCGATCTCGATAAATCAGGAAATATTAATTTTTTTGAGGCTATTGTTCTTGGTATTGCTATATCTATGAATGCTTTAACGAATGGATTAGGTGCAGGGTTATTAAAATTATCTCCATTCGCTATTTCATTATCAGCAGCCATATTCAGTTTTTTAACTGTTTGGTTAGGAGTTAAATTAGGAAAAAAGGTTGCAAATGTAAAAATTGGATCTTGGACATTAGGACAATTTAGCACAGCATTAAGTGGGTTTATATTATTATTAATCGCTGTACACAATTTGCTTTAAGTACAAATTAAGGTGAATACATTGGCGTTTTTTTTCAGCTTTATTTTCAATTGTCATCATTGATTTAGTAATTGCTGGTGATAATGCTGTTGTAATTGGTTTGATTGCAAGAAATTTACCAAAAAAACAACAGAAAAAAGCAATTTTTTTCGGAACAGTTGGAGCGATTATTATTCGTATACTTGCTGTTTGGTTATTAAAAATTCCAGGTCTTTTGTTAATTGGAGGGACACTAGTACTTTGGATTGCTTTTAAACTTGTAGCATTAACAGAAAATCCAAAAGAAAATAATGTTAATCCCAAAAATGTTTATGGACAGCAATTCGAGCCATTATCATTGCAGATATTTTAATAAGTCTTGATAATGTAGTAGCAGTAGCAGGTGCTTCACATGGTAACTTTCTATTAGTGCTTTTAGGATTAGTAATTAGTATTCCTATTGTAATTTTAGGGAGCAGTTTATTTATTAAATTTGTTGATCGTTTCCCTGTTATTATTTACATTGGGGGACTGTAATTTTAATGGTGGGAAGTGTGTTATTAGCTGGAAATATAAAAAATTTAGTAATAAAAAAAGAAAATGCCATTGAAGAGAGATAAATGACAAGCTTTGTTATATAAGTAAGTGTAGCAAAGCTTTTATTTTTACACTGACAAATGAAACAACTTCATTATTTGTAAACAAAAGAGCCTGTATCGATAATTACTAGGTAATTGAAGATATAGACTCTTAATTTCAGTGTTTAGTTGTTATATATGTTTAAATTTAATAGGGTACTTTTTTACGATACATAATAAAATTACGAAAGGGAAGTGGATGCCAAACCACTTTCCTTTTTTCTTTATGAACTATTTTATAAATTGTTTTTCCCTAACCAGGCTTAATAATCCTCGGAATTTTCCTGATACAAAAAGCGAGTGAAATATTTAATTGGATTATATTGGAATATTATAAAGTGATGCATAATGTATGAACCTCTTACTAAATCTTAGATTATACACATGACATTCATCGAGAAATACAAGATGTAAAATGAGATATTTTCAGAAAAATATTGAGAAAAGAAAACTTAAATTTCGATAATGTATTATAGATGAAGAGATATACAGTTTTTCTTTTTGAATTTCCAAAAAGATGAGAAGGAATTATGGATTGAATTTTTAATTAAAGTACATTTTAATGCTTATAAATGTAATCTTATATAAAAACGTAAAAACACTTTATCTGAAAAATAAAAAAAGATTGACAAGTTTATTGAGAAACATTATCATTTCAGTGTAAGAACAGTAAATGAAAATTATTATCAATGAATTTGATTTTGATGAAAAGTACACTTGACCAATTAGTTTAGTAAGTGTATTATTTTTTACAACATAATTGATAATGAAAATCGTTATCGATTCTGTTTCTTAATTAGATCAATTTTTATATGAAAGGATAGAGGAAATGAACTTAGGGGAATTTGATGGGAAAACCGTTTTAGTAACTGGCGCAGCCCAAGGTATAGGTATGGCTGTAGCAAAAATGTTTTTAGAAAGAGGAGCTACAGTTTTTGCGGTTGATCAAAATGCAGAAGGGCTTAATAAGTACTTAAATCATTATGCATCAAATGAAACACGTATTAAGACGTTTTATTTAGATGTGAGTGATAGTGCCGCTGTTGAAGAGGGAGTAAACCGTATTGAAAATGATATAGCACCAATAGATATATTAGTAAATGTTGCAGGGGTTTTACGTATGGGAGCGATTCACTCTTTTAGTGACGAAGATTGGAATAAAACATTCTCTGTAAATACTACTGGAGTTTTCTATATGTCCCGAGCAGTAAGTAAACATATGATGTTAAGAAAGTCGGGGGTAATTGTTACAGTTGGTTCAAATGCGGCAAATACTCCGAGAATGGAGATGGCTGCGTATGCTGCATCAAAAGCTGCAACGACGATGTTTATGAAATGTTTAGGATTAGAACTTGCAGCATACAATATTCGCTGTAACTTAGTTTCTCCTGGTTCTACTGAAACTGAAATGCAACGATTACTATGGGCTGATGAGAATGGAGCTAAAAATATAATTGCTGGTTCTCAAAATACATATAGACTCGGAATTCCATTACAAAAAATTGCACAACCTTCAGAAATTTCTGAAGCAGTATTGTTTTTAGCTTCAAATAAAGCAAGTCATATTACAATGCACAATTTATGTGTCGATGGCGGAGCTACATTAGGAGTTTAATAAAAAATTCAGGAGGTTAATATATTATGAATGAACTTACAGCCGTAAAGGAACTGTCAGAAAAACTTTTAGAAGATTATAAGACTGAATCTTCATTCTTTTTCGCTTCACCAAATCGAACGATATTGACAGAAGGAGAGTTTACTACAGTAAAACATAGTGAAATCGAAAGCTTTCCAGAGCTTGTAAAGGCGGTATTAAGTAATGCAAAACAAGCTGGAAATCCAAATCCTATCGTTGTAGGTGCTTTACCATTTGATCGTAGGAAAGAAGTTCAACTTATTGTACCAGAACATAGTAGAATTACTGAGCGTTTACAGTTAGAGAAAACAAATGAGATAAAACGAAATGAGAAACTGGCATTTGAAATGACACCAGTCCCAGATTCTGAAGTTTATATGAATGGTGTGAAGCAAGGGATTGAAAAAATACAAGACGGAGATTTAAAGAAAATCGTTCTATCTAGATCGTTGGATGTTAAATCTACAGAGAAAATTGATAAACAAAAACTACTTCGTGAATTAGGAGAACATAATAAGCACGGATATACATTTGCCGTTAATTTGCCGAAAGATGAAAACGGGAACAGTAAGACGTTAATTGGAGCAAGTCCTGAATTGCTTGTTTCACGTAATGGTATGCAAGTAATTTCTAATCCGTTGGCTGGCTCAAGACCTCGAAGTGGAGACCCAGTGGAAGATAAAAGAAGAGCGGAAGAATTACTTTCTTCTCTAAAAGATTTACATGAACATGCGGTAGTAGTTGAAGCGGTTGCCGTTGCACTTCGTCCGTATTGTCATACATTACACGTTCCAGAAAAACCATCTGTCATTCATAGTGAAGCGATGTGGCACTTATCTACAGAAGTGAAAGGTGAACTTAAGGATCCAAATACGTCTTCTTTAGAATTAGCAATTGCCCTTCATCCAACGCCAGCAGTTTGCGGAACTCCAATGGAAAAAGCGAGAGAGGCTATCGAAAAAATTGAGCCATTTGATCGTGAATTCTTTACAGGAATGCTAGGATGGAGCGATCTAAATGGAGACGGCGAATGGATTGTTACAATTCGCTGTGCTGAAGTGCAAGAAAATACACTTCGATTATATGCAGGCGCTGGAGTTGTTGCTGAATCAAAGCCAGAAGATGAGTTAGCAGAAACGTCAGCTAAATTTCAAACAATGCTGAAAGCTTTAGGGTTAAGTGATAGTTCATTGAATGACAACTAGGGGGAAGAATGAATGTTAGCAGGTTATACGGAATGGCCAAAAGAATTGGCAGGTCGTTATCGAGAAGAAGGATGTTGGCTTGGAGAGACGTTTGGCGCGATGTTAAGAGAACGCGCTGAAAAACATGGAGATCAAATTGCGATTGTAAGTGGTAATTCACATATAACGTATAGTGAACTTGATAAAAAGGTAGATCGTTTGGCTGCTGGTTTACTGAATTTAGGAATAAAGCAAGAGGACCGAGTTGTTCTTCAGTTACCTAATATTATAGAGTTTTTTGAAGTATGTTTCGCGCTATTTCGAATTGGAGCACTTCCCGTTTTTGCATTGCCTTCACATCGCAATAGTGAAATTAGTTATTTTTGCGAGTTTGGTGAGGCGAGCGCTTATGTCATTTCAGATAAGGCACTTGGCTTTGATTACCGAAAACTAGCAAGAGAAGTGAAAGAGAAAATTCCTACTTTACAACATGTAATCGTAGTAGGGGAAGAAGAAGAATTTGTGAACATAAGTAATCTTTATATGGATCCGGTTCCATTATCAGAAGTTCAGCCAAGTGATGTTGCGTTTCTCCAATTATCAGGAGGGACAACAGGACTTTCTAAATTAATTCCTAGAACACATGATGACTATATTTATAGTTTACGTGTTAGCGCTGAAATTTGTAATTTGAATGCAGAAAGCGTCTATATGGCAGTTCTTCCAGTAGCACACAATTACCCGATGAGTTCTCCAGGAACATTTGGAACTTTCTATGCTGGTGGAAAAGTAGTGTTGGCAAATGGAGGTAGCCCAGATGAGGCGTTTGCGCTTATAGAAAAAGAAAAAGTTACGATTACAGCTCTCGTTCCACCATTAGCAATGATTTGGCTTGATGCAGTAGATTCGCGTACTAACGATTTATCGAGTCTACAAGTACTTCAAGTAGGTGGAGCGAAATTTAGCGCTGAAGTTGCAAAGCGTATACGCCCTACATTCGGATGTACGTTACAACAAGTATTTGGTATGGCGGAAGGATTAGTAAATTACACAAGATTAGATGATCCAGAAGAAGTCATTATTCATACACAAGGTAGACCGATGTCTACATTCGATGAAGTCCGAGTTGTTGATGAATATGATAACGATGTAAAACCTGGGAAAGTAGGTAGTTTATTAACACGAGGGCCATATACAATTCGTGGTTATTATAAAGCGGAGGAGCATAATGCACGATCATTTACAAAGGATGGCTTTTATCGCACAGGTGATCTTGTAAAAGTCAATGAACAAGGTTACATCATTGTAGAAGGAAGAGATAAAGATCAAATTAACCGTGGTGGTGAGAAGGTTGCTGCGGAAGAAGTTGAAAATCATCTATTAGCACATGATTCAGTCCATGATGTAGCAATTGTATCTATGCCTGATGATTATTTAGGTGAACGTACTTGCGCTTTTGTCATAGCTCGTGGACAAGCCCCAACTGTAAGTGAATTAAAAATATTTTTAAGAGAACGAGGTATAGCAGCTTATAAGATTCCAGATCGAATTGAATTTATTGAATCATTCCCGCAAACAGGTGTTGGAAAAGTAAGTAAAAAAGAATTACGTAAAGTCATTGCTGAAAAACTTAGAACAGTAAAACAATAATAAAAATCGGAAGGAAGTGATTAGATGGCTATCCCATCTATTTCAGTATACAAAATGCCAGTTGAATCAGAACTACCAAAAAATAAAGTGAATTGGACACCAGATCCGAAACGTGCCGTTCTTTTAATCCATGACATGCAAGAGTATTTTCTTGATGCGTATAGTGATAAAGAATCGCCAAAAGTAGAACTGATTTTAAATATTAAGGTGATAAGAGAAAGATGTAAGGAACTTGGTATACCAGTTGTTTATACAGCACAACCTGGTGGACAAACGTTAGAGCAGCGGGGGTTATTACAAGATTTTTGGGGTGACGGTATCCCTGCTGGACCAGATAAAAAGAAAATTGTTGATGAACTTACTCCTGATGAAAATGATATATTCCTAACAAAATGGAGATATAGTGCATTTAAAAAGACAAATCTATTAGAAATTTTAAATGAACAAGGACGAGATCAACTTATCATTTGCGGTATTTATGCGCATATTGGCTGCCTTTTAACAGCTTGTGAAGCGTTTATGGATGGTATTCAGCCATTCTTTGTAGCAGATGCGGTAGCTGATTTTTCACTTGAGCATCATAAACAAGCATTGCAGTATGCATCTGATAGATGTGCAGTAACGACTGCAACAAACTTACTGTTAAAAGATTTACAAAGTATAAAAGGTGATGAGAGTGAAGGAATCACTTTACAGGAAGTGCATGAACTAGTTGCACAATTACTCCGTGAGCCAGTAGAGAGTATTGAGGTTGATGAAGATTTATTAAATAGAGGACTTGATTCGGTCAGAATTATGAGTTTAGTAGAGAAGTGGCGTCGCGAAGGGAAGGAAATCACTTTTGCAGATTTAGCAGAACGTCCAACTGTTGCCGATTGGTACCGCTTAGTATCTTTACAAACAGAACAGGTGCTGTAACAAACAGATTACATAATAAAGGGGTAGTAAAGAATGCCTAACAGTCAAAAGATTCGTCATTCGTTATCATCTGCGCAGTCTGGTATGTGGTTTGCGCAGCAATTAGATCCACTTAATCCGATTTATAATACTGGGGAATATGTAGAAATAAACGGAACGATTAATCAAGAAATTTTCGAATTAGCTGTACGTAAAGTTGTAACGGAAGCAGAAGCACTTCATGTTCGTTTCGAAGAGGATGAAATCGGCCCATGGCAAGTTATTGAGGGATCGTCAAAGTTTCATATGCATTTTATTGACGTTCGTAAAGAAAAAAATCCTGAAGAAGCTGCTAAGGTATGGATGAAAAATGATTTATCTATGCCCGTGGATTTAACAGAAGATAAATTATATACTGAAGCACTTATTCAAATTGAAAATAATCGTTTCTTTTGGTATCAGCGCATCCATCACATTGTGATGGATGGCTATGGCTTTTCACTTCTTAGCCAAAAGGTAGCCAAAGTATATACATCACTTATAGATGATAGACAAGAGAATGAAAAGCCATATGGTTCTCTAACGAAAATTGTAGAAGAAGATAATGAGTATCGAGGGTCTAAACAGTTTCAGGAAGATCATACTTTTTGGCTAGAAAAGTTTGCAGATGAACCGGAAGTCGTAAGTTTGGCAGAACGAGCACCGAGAACTTCAAATGGATTTTTACGAGAAACGGCTTATTTATCTAGTTCCAGTACGAAAACTTTACTAGAAGATATAAATATTTCGTTAACGAGCTGGCCGGAATTTGTTGTCGCTGTAACAAGTATTTATATGCATAAATTAACAGGTTCCACTGATATTGTTTTAGGTTTACCGATGATGGGGCGTCTAGGTTCTGTATCCATTCACACTCCAAGTATGGTAATGAATTTAGTTCCACTTTGTCTCACTGTAACTCCAAATATAACTCTTGCGGAATTAATACAGCAAGTATCTAAAGAAATTCGAGACGTACGTCGTCATCATAAATATCGTCATGAGGAATTAAGAAGAGACTTAAAGTTACTAGGTGAAAATCAAAGGTTGTTTGGGCCGTTAGTGAATGTTATGCCTTTTGATTACGGGCTTAACTTTGCTGGAAATCGTGGTGTTACACATAACTTATCAGCAGGACCTGTCGATGATTTATCGATAAATGTATATAAACGCTTCGATGAAAATGAGTTAATGATTCATTTTGATGCGAATCCGGAAGTATATAGTGTCACGGAACTAGCATTGCATAAAGAAAGATTTATGAATTTATTAGAATTAGTGATAAATAATTATCAAAAAGACGAGTCGATTGGAAAAATAAACATTACTCTTCCTGAAGAAAGTCATAAAATTTTATTGGAATGGAATGAAACAAAGAAAACTGAAGAGCTAATCACTTTACCTATATTATTTGAAAAACAAGTACAAAAAAATCCAAATAAAATAGCGGTTACTTGTAACGGAATAAAACTTACGTATAAAGAGCTAAATGAAAGAGCGAATGAACTAGCACACTATTTAGTAGAAGAAGGAATACGACCAAATCAGTTTGTAGCTTTAGTATTTCCAAGATCAATAGAAATGGTAGTTAGTATGCTAGCTGTTCTAAAGGCTGGTGCAGCATATTTACCAATAGATCCAGAATACCCAGTCGAGCGAATTCATTATATAGTAAATGATGCAAAACCAGTTTGTATCATAACACATTCAGCTGTTTCATCCGCTTTCGTTATAGAAAATGATATTAAAAAAATAGTATTCGATAGCGAAGAAACAAAACTAGCGTTAAAAACATATTCTCATATGAATATACCATTTAAGAATGATGGATCACTTCTAAACCCAGCTTATACAATTTACACTTCAGGATCAACAGGAAATCCAAAAGGTGTAATTGTTCCTATGAAAGGTTTAAGTAACTTCTTATTAGCTATGCAAGATATGTTTTCATTAAATGAAAACGATCATTTATTAGCAGTTACAACGTTTGCGTTTGATATTTCTGCTCTAGAAATTTATTTACCTCTCATTAGTGGTGCAAGTATAACAATTGCTCAAAAAGAGGTAATCCAAGAACCTGCTGCGTTAACGACACTTTTACAAGAAGAAAGAGCGACAATTATGCAAGCTACACCGACGTTGTGGCAGGCGTTAGTAACTGAATATCCAGAGAGGCTACAAGGACTAAACGTGCTCGTTGGTGGTGAAGCTTTTCCAGCACATTTAGCAAATAAATTAAAAGAATTAGGTTGCTCTATAACTAACTTATATGGACCAACTGAGACGACTATTTGGTCTACTTTCATGAATATTGATGAAAGTGAAAATGGTATACCTCCTATTGGAAAGCCAATTTGGAATACAGAAGTGTATGTATTGGATGCAGGGTTACAACCAGTTCCACCTGAAGTTGTCGGTGAATTATATATTGCAGGGAAAGGGCTTGCGAACGGATATTTAGGAAAACCTGAGTTAACGGCTGAACGGTTTGTTGCAAATCTTTATGGAAAACCGGGAGCACGTATGTACCGCACAGGTGATCTTGTAAAATGGCGTAACGATGGTGTGTTAGAGTACATGAGTCGCGCAGATCATCAAATTAAAATTCGTGGTTTCCGAATTGAATTAGCTGAAATTGAAACGGTATTACAACGACATGAAAATGTTCAACAAGCGGTAGTAATGGTACGAGAAGATCGCCCAAATGATAAACGAATCATTGCGTATATCGTTGCCGAAGAGAAGGAAACGATTAGTCTTTCAGAAATTCGTTCTTATGTTTCAGAAAGTTTAGCGAATTATATGGTGCCATCGGCATTTGTTGTGCTAGAAGAATTACCATTAACACCAAATGGTAAGGTTGATAGAAAGAAATTACCTGCTCCAGATTTTAATGGAATGAACAATGAGAGAGTTGCACGAAACCCGAAAGAAGAAATACTATGTGATTTATTTGCAGAGGTACTTGGTGTTTCGCATATTAGCATTGATGATAATTTCTTTGAAATGGGTGGCCATTCGCTTCTTGCATCTCGTTTAATGGTAAGAATTCGTGAAACGTTAAGTGTGGAATTAGGAATCGGAAAACTATTTGAATCACCAACTGTTGCTGAATTAGCGAGACAATTGGATCGTGCAAAAAATGCAAGACCAGCTATTAAGAAAGGAAGTAGACCAAGTGAAGTTCCGCTTTCATTTGCACAGCGCAGGTTATGGTTCTTAAATTGTTTAGAAGGTCCAAGTCCTACTTATAATATTCCGTTAGTCATTCGTATGTCTGGAAAATTGAACGAAGAAGCTTTACAAGGTGCCTTTTATGATGTAGTGAAGAAACATGAAACACTTAGAACAATTTTCCCTAACGTATTAGGTAGTTCATATCAGAAAGTTTTAGAGATGGAAAACTTAAATCTAGAAATGATTATAACAAAAACATGTAAAGATGAATTAGAAAGTGTGCTTTCAGAGGCGGTAAGATATAGCTTTAACCTCGATGTTGAGCCAGCAGTTCGTTTACAACTTTTTAAAGTGAGTGAAAACGAACACGTATTACTAATTCTTTTGCATCATATTGTTGGAGATGGATGGTCATTACAACCGTTAACGAGAGATTTTACAGCAGCTTATAAAGCAAGGTGTAAAGGTGATAGTGTCCAACTAGAAACACTTCCAGTTCAATACGCAGATTATTCACTTTGGCAACAGCAACTACTAGGTGATGAAACTACACCAGAGAGTCTTATTTCAACACAATTAAATTTTTGGAAAGAAGAGCTAAAAGGTTTGCCAGATCAAATGGAGTTACCTACAGATTTTCAGCGTCCAATTGAAACGAGTTATCGCGGGGAAACAATTCATTTTCATATAAATGAAGATATGCATAGTAGGTTAGTAGGGCTCGCTCGTAAAAATGGAATTAGTTTGTTTATGGTGTTGCAAGCAGGACTAAGTGCGCTGTTTACACGATTAGGTGCTGGTACTGATATACCAATCGGAAGTCCAATTGCCGGAAGAAATGATGATGCGCTATCAAATATAGTTGGTTTATTTGTAAATACATTAGTGTTACGTACGAATACATCAGGAGATCCAAGCTTTAAAGAATTATTGAATAGAGTGAAGCAGGTAAACCTTGCAGCTTATGAAAATCAAGATGTTCCATTCGAACGACTCGTTGAAGTGTTAAATCCAGTACGTACTCGAAATAGTCATCCACTGTTTCAAGTTATGTTAGCTTTCCAAAATACGCCAGAAGCAACGTTTGATGTACTAGATTTAGAAGCGACCCTTGAAATTCAAAGCGTTGGCTCTGCAAAATTTGATTTAACATTTGAAATTAGTGAGAGTACCGGAGTTGATGGTATTCCAAACGGCTTACAAGGTTTGTTGGAGTTTAGTACTGATTTATACAAACGTGAAACGGTTCAAAAATTAGTAGAACGATTCATTCTGCTACTAGATGACGCAGCGAATCACCCGGATCAATCAATTGGCAGATTAGAAATTTTAACTTTAGCAGAGCGAAATACAGTTTTAGAAAAGTGGAATGGTGGTTTTCAAATTGTACCTGAAATGACATTGCCACAATTATTTGAAAAGCAAACTCATGTAAGTCCAAATTCTATTGCTGTCGTCTTTGAAAATGAAAAGTTAACTTATAAAGAGTTAAATAGAAAAGCGAATAAAATAGCTCGTTTGTTAATAGCAAAAGGGGTCGGTCCTGATCAACTCGTTGCTTTAGCGATGCCGAGATCTTTAAATATGGTTGTGAGCTTACTAGCTGTTCTTAAAGCTGGTGCCGGATACCTTCCGTTAGATCCGGATTATCCGTCAGATCGTATTTCATTTATGCTACACGATGCGAAACCATCATGTGTTTTAACAAATTCAGATGTGGAAATTGAATGTGATGAGGAACTAAAGATTTTAGTTGATGATGTGAAAGTAATAGGAGAAATAGAGAAATATAGTGAAGACAATATTGATGAAATGGAGCGCATTAAGCCTTTATCTCCTTCACATATTGCGTATGTTATTTATACGTCAGGCTCAACAGGTAGACCGAAAGGGGTTATGATACCACATCAAAATGTAGTAAGACTTTTAGGGGCAACAGATCATTGGTTCCAATTTGATTCGGAAGATGTGTGGACAATGTTCCATTCATATGCTTTTGATTTTTCAGTTTGGGAAATTTGGGGACCTTTATTATACGGGGGACGCCTTGTTGTAGTACCGCACGCTGTTAGTCGTTCGCCGAAAGAATTTTTACAGCTCCTTGTTAAGGAAAAGGTCACTGTTTTAAACCAAACACCATCTGCTTTTTATCAATTGATGCAAGCGGATCGCGAACATGAAGAAATCGGTCAAAAACTATCTTTACGATATGTTGTTTTTGGAGGAGAAGCTCTTGAACTGAGTCGATTAGAAGATTGGTATAGTCGTCATCCTCATAACTCACCGAAGCTTATTAATATGTACGGTATTACAGAGACGACGGTACATGTTAGCTATATTGAGTTAGATGAAACTATTGTCTCTTTACGAGCAAATAGTTTAATTGGATGCAGTATACCGGATCTTAAAGTATACGTACTAGATAACTATTTACAACCAGTGCCACCAGGGGTAGTTGGAGAAATGTATGTTGCAGGTGCTGGACTAGCCCGTGGGTATTTAGGAAGATTCGGATTAACGGCTGAACGTTTTATCGCAGATCCATTTGGTAAGTCAGGTACAAGAATGTATCGAACAGGAGACTTAGCACGTTGGCGTCAAGATGGTACGTTAGATTATATAGGACGTGCAGATCATCAAATTAAAATTCGTGGATTCCGAATTGAATTAGGGGAAATAGAAGCGGTTATAATGAAACATCCTCAAGTTGAACAAGTAGCTGTTATTGTACGGGAAGATCAGCCAGGGGATAAACGATTAGTTTCTTATATCGTCGCATCAAATAATGAAACGATTGATACGAATGAAATGCGTCAGCATACTGGAGGTAGTTTGCCAGATTATATGGTTCCGTACGCTTTTGTAGTAGTAAATGAGTTACCCTTAACTCCAAACGGTAAATTAGATAGAAAGGCATTGCCTGTTCCAAAATTTATTGCATCATCTTCTAGTCGCGGACCAAGAACACCACAAGAAGAAATGTTATGTGACTTGTTTACAGAAGTTTTAAGTGTGCCTCAAATTGGAATTGATGACGGATTCTTTGATCTTGGTGGTCATTCACTTCTTGCAGTGCAGCTTATGAGTCGCATTAAAGAGGCACTTGGAGTTGAACTGAATATTGGAACTTTATTTGCAGCACCTACTGTTGCAGGGCTTGCTGAAAGACTTGAAATGGGGAATGGTCAAAGTGCACTTGATGTGTTGCTTCCATTACGAGCAAGCGGAGACCAATTACCACTATTTTGTGTACATCCAGCAGGTGGATTAAGTTGGTGTTATGCAGGACTTATGAAATCTTTAGGAACAGATTATCCAATCTATGGTGTACAAGCACGTGGGATCGCTAAAAATGAAGAACTTCCAAAAAGCTTAGAGGAGATGGCGGCGGATTATTTGAAACACGTTCGTGAAGTACAGCCTCACGGACCATATCGTTTACTAGGCTGGTCGCTTGGAGGAAATGTTGTTCATGCAATAGCGGCGCAACTTCAAAATGAAGGGGAAGAAGTAGAATTACTCGTTATGCTTGATTCTTATCCTGGTCACTTCTTACCGAATACGGAAGCACCTACTGAAGAAGAAGCGTTAATCGCATTACTTGCTTTAGGTGGATATGATCCAGATAACATGGATGGTAAACCACTTACCATGGAAAGTGCGGTTGAAATACTTCGTAATGATGGAAGTGCGTTAGCGAGTCTTGAAGAAGAGACTATTTTGAACTTGAAAGAAACATATGTGAATTCGGTAGGGTTGTTAGGGAAATACGTACCGAAAGTTTACAACGGGGATATTTTATTCTTTAGATCTACTGTTATACCAGACTGGTTTGATCCTATTTCTCCAAATACGTGGCTAAATTATTTAGACGGGGAAATCGTGCAGCATGACATTAATTGTAGACATAAAGATTTATGTCAGCCAGGCCCGCTTACAGAAATTGGGCAAGTGCTAGCGAAATATTTGCAGAAAAAGAAAGGGGTAAGTAGAGTATGACGAATCCGTTTGAAAATGATAATTACAAATATAAAGTATTAAAAAATGAGGAGGGCCAGTACTCACTCTGGCCTGTCTTTCTCGATGTACCTATTGGCTGGAATGTCGTACATGAAGAAGCTAGTAGGCAGGTTTGCTTGGAATATGTTGAATTTAACTGGAAAGATTTGAGTCCAAAAAGTAATCAAGTTAGCGAAAAAACATTAGTAGGAAAACGATAATGAAAACAAAGATAGATCCAAAAGTAGTTGTAAGTATCGTTTATATAACAGCGATGTTTATGGCTGCAATGGATGCAACAATTGTGAATGTAGCACTGCAAACGATAAGTAAAGAACTACAAGTACCTCCCTTTGCAATGGGAACGGTAAATGTTGGTTATTTAGTTAGCTTAGCTATTTTCCTTCCGATTTCCGGTTGGTTAGGAGATCGCTTTGGTACAAAAAGAGTATTTCTAACTGCTCTTTTTGTATTTACAATTGCATCTGCATTATGTGGAATTGCAAATGATATTACTTCATTAAATATTTTTCGTATCATTCAAGGTGCTGGTGGAGGACTTTTAACACCAGTCGGGATGGCGATGTTATTTCGAACATTTTCACCAGAGGAAAGACCCAAAATTTCTCGATTTATTGTACTTCCAATTGCCGTGGCACCAGCGATAGGACCAATTATTGGCGGTTTCTTTGTAGAGCAGATGTCTTGGCGTTGGGCATTTTATATTAATCTACCGTTTGGTATCGTTGCATTACTATTTGGTCTTCTATTTTTAACAGAGCATGTTGAAAAATCAGCTGGTCGCTTTGATTCTATCGGTTTTGTTCTTTCGGCACCAGGGTTTGCGATGCTCATCTATGCACTTAGTCAAGGGCCATCAAAAGGTTGGATTTCTCCAGAAATTATGAGTACCGGGATAGCTGGGACTATATTCATTACATTGTTTATAATTGTAGAACTTAGAGTAAAGCAACCGATGTTAGATTTACGCTTATTAAAAGAACCGGTCTTTAGAAAAATGAGTCTTATTTCATTGTTTTCATCAGCTGGGTTACTAGGAATGTTGTTTATTTTTCCACTTATGTATCAAAATGTGATAGGAGTTTCCGCGCTAGAATCAGGTCTTACGACATTCCCGGAGGCGATTGGATTAATGATTTCTTCACAGATTGTGCCATGGTCTTATAAGAAATTAGGAGCCCGAAAGGTAATCTCTATTGGATTAATATGTACCGCGGTTATATTTGTTTTATTAAGTTTTGTAAATCACGATACGAATCCATGGCAAATACGGGCATTATTGTTTGGCATAGGCATTTTCTTAGGTCAGTCTGTCGGTGCAGTTCAATTTTCTGTTTTTAACAATATCGCACCACCTTCTATGGGAAGAGCAACTACTATATTCAATGTGCAAAACCGATTAGGATCTGCTATAGGAGTTGCTGTTTTAGCTAGTATACTATCTGGTTTTGGAAGTAATAATGTACAGAATAATGCTCAATCAGATTTCTTGCCATATCAAGCGGCATTAATTGGATCAGCAATATTTTTACTCATAGCATTACTATTTTCTTTACGTATTTCCGATAAAGAGGTAATGTCAAAGAAGAATAAAAAGCCGTTATCTGTATTACAAGAAGAGAAAGAAGTTGTAAATAAATGAGTTGCAGCACGCTAATACTCTTTTAAAATAAAGCTATATTGGTATTTAAAAGGAGAGAGTTTACATGATAGAGAGTAAAGGTGTAGATTCTGTACCAACTCTAAATGAGAATGGTTGTCAAATTTGGTGGGCAAGAATTTCAGATTTACAATCATGGCACTACAATTTACTAAATGATGTAGAGCGAGAGAAAGCAAATTCATATCATCATTCGGCAGATCGTGCACGTTTTATAATAGGGTGCGTAATTAGTAGATTAGTACTCGGAAAGATACTTTCCATGTTGCCAGTTCAAGTACCGATTGATCGAATGTGTCCGGTATGTAAGTTGCAACATGGTAGACCGCAATTACCAGAAGGTATGCCGCAATTATCAGTTTCACATTCAGGTGAGTGGGTTGTCGTTGCATTTACAAAATCTGCACCTGTTGGCGTTGATGTTGAACAAATGAATCCAAATGTAGATGTTATGAAAATGGCAGAGGGCGTATTAACAGACATTGAAATAGCACAAGTTATGAAATTACCTGATGAACAGCGACTAGAAGGATTTTTAACATATTGGACTCGAAAAGAAGCAGTGCTGAAAGCGACAGGTGAAGGACTATTGATTCCAACAGTACATATTACAGTATCAGCTCCAAGTGATCCTCCAAAATTGTTAGTTTTTAAGGATAAGCAAGAGTTAGTAGAAAATACAATAATCGAAGATGTAAGGCCATGTGTAGATTATATGGCTGCAATCGCAATATTCAGTAAAGAAGTGACTGAAATTATGCAATTAGACGCGGTATCGCTTTTAAATTATAAATAAGTTTAATAAAATATCTTATAGAAGAGGTGTTCCTCATGTTAGTAGCGGAAAATAGAAAAAATGAATTAACTTATAATGTACAAGCAATTAAAAATATTTTATTTTCTGGAGTTACATCATCTATTATTGCTTTGGAAAAGCTTTTGAATGATACAGTTCAGTTTGATGTTCTCGAACAAGAGGTACTTGACAGACAGTACATTCCGAAAGAAGCAAAGAATTTCTTTGATAAAAACGGAACATTTCTTTATCGCGTGTCTAATGTTAGTTATAAAGGTAAGGTGTTATCTGAAAATCTAATTTTTGTGGACACTTCGTTTTTACCGGATACAATAAAGAGTGAATTAGAGAGTGGAAATATTCCAGTTGAAAAGCTTATAGAAAAGATGGAAGTAAGAAGAAACGTATTATATGAAGGGTATCAACCATCTGGAAATATTATCGAATTGTTTGATGGATGTTCTGTTGCGGCGAATGTTTATCCAACTAGAAAATATCAAATTGTAAGTAACTGCAAATGTATATTTTATATTTGTGAAGTGTATCATGCAGAGAATATAAAGGAATTGCTTAAATAAGAAATAAGCAAGACACCAGCCATTTTATAGGCTGGTGTCTTGTTTATTTGACAGCTTCTTTTAACTCTTTTCCTGCTTTAAATGCTGGTACCTTTCCAGCAGCAATTTGAATTTCTTCTCCAGTTTGTGGATTACGCCCTGTACGAGCAGATCTTTCACGTACTTCAAATGTTCCAAATCCGATAAGTTGAACTTTATCACCTGATTGTAGTGCATTTGTAATGGCATCAAATACAGATTGAACAGCTGCAGAAGCTTCCTTTTGAGAAATATCAGCTGACTGTGCTACGTTTTTAATTAGTTCTGTTTTGTTCATTTTTTCACCTCATAATAAAATTTTTTGAATGAAAGTTTTAGTATAATAAATAGAAAGAAAGGAATAAGTTTCACTAATAGAAAAAATGCTGAATCCTATATTTATCTTAATTTCGTTGAAAGAAATTGAATCCCTGCAATTATAAGGGAATTTATTATGAATTGATGTATACAAAAAGTTTTTAAATGAGGTTGAGGGGGAGAGTATATCTATGATTTTTCGTGAGAAGAATGAGAAAGAGATGATATTAATTCGCCAACATGATCATGGATTTTTAGCTGGAGAAATTGCAAGCTATGTGAAAGATGACTTCTTTGAAGAAAAGCTATATTTAAAAGAAAGTATAAATGCGATTTATGAACATGATAGAGGATGGATTGGACTAGATAAAGTTCCGATTTTGAATGACGAAAAAAATATTCCATATACATTTATGGATTGTCCAAGTTCATTACGTTTTGTGTTCTATACAATCGGTTTGAATGAAATTGAGGCTTCAAATCCATACGGGGCGTTGCTTTGTAGTAAACACTTTTTGTCATTTCCACTAAATGAGGAAGATGAAGTGATGATGTCTTTTTATAAACAAGAATTGGATCGACAAAAAAGAATTTTGAAAATGCTAACAAAAAAACAACATGTTATGTTTGATAAACATTATAGACTATTAAAGTTTTGTGATGAATTATCTTTATATACATGTATGAATAGGCCAGGTGTAAAAAAGGAAGATGAAATTGATTTATTTAAAGAGGGTTTTGAGGGAACAGAAATGTTCAATGAAAATAATGATAAGCGTTTAATTGCTGAATGGACAGATAAACAAACAATTCGAGTTAAGCCATTTCCATTTGAAAAGGAATTTGAAACATATGTAAAATATAAAGCTATAAGCAAGCGTTTAATTGAAGAAATAGGGATTGCAAAAGCTGATAGAGAATCAGTTCAGAAGCAAA
The DNA here is from genome assembly GCF_051915945.1 of Bacillus cereus group sp. MYBK30-2. Taxonomy (NCBI): domain Bacteria; kingdom Bacillati; phylum Bacillota; class Bacilli; order Caryophanales; family Bacillaceae; genus Bacillus; species Bacillus cereus group sp. MYBK30-2. Next base: position 705,712 of record NZ_JBQAFR010000001.1, on the reverse strand, counting down.
CGATATATTTTATACAATAAAGAGGGGCATAACAAGAAAAAGGAATGATCTCACTTTATGAGCCATTCCTTGTAGAAATAAATTAACTTGCACGTTTTTTATTAAATTCCTTCAATTTCTCTGCTTGTAAAAAGCGATTGGTTTCAGCGACAACGATACCACTTAATCCAATTAGACCAATTAAGTTTGGAATCGCCATAAGTCCATTCGCAATATCTGCAAAAGTCCATACAACACCTAATTTTAAATTAGCACCAATAGCAATCATAACGATAAAGATTGCTTTATAATATCGTACAGCACCTTGTCCGAATAAATAAGCTACACACTTTTCACCGTAATACGACCAACCTAAAATAGTAGAGTAGGCGAATAATATAATGGCGATACCGAGAATCATACTACCAGCAGTGCCGAATACGGATTGGAATGCTAATGTTGTAGCTTCAACGCCAGTTTTACCTGATTTCCACGCACCTGTTGTAATTAATACAAGTCCTGTAATTGTACATACAATAAATGTATCTAGAAAGGTACCAGTCATAGAAACTAAAGCTTGTTTTGCTGGGGAATCTGTTTTTGCAGCCGCAGCAGCAATTGGTGCACTACCTAAACCAGCCTCGTTAGCAAATACTCCGCGCGCCATTCCTATTTGAATTGCAGATGCAACAGTTGCTCCGATAAAACCACCAGCCGCCGCTGTCCCTTGAAATGCACCAGAAAAAATAAGTGAAAATGCTTCTGGGATTTGATCAAAGTGATAAAAGATAATAATAAGGCCAGCGATTATATAAAAGAAAGCTTTAATAGGAACGATATATCCAGTAACTTTACCGATCTTTTTTACACCGCCTAAAATAACGATAGCGATTAAGAATGACATGAGTATACCAGTTAATGCAGGAGGGAAAGAGAAGTTGATTCGCATTGCCTCTGCAACTGAATTAGATTGAACCATATTACCGATACCGAAAGAAGCAGTTGTACCGAATATAGCGAATAAAACAGCTAGCCATTTTTTGCCTAAACCACGTTCTAAATAATACATTGGTCCACCGGAGTATTCACCATTTTCATTACTAACACGGTATTTCACCGCAAGGATTGCTTCGGCATACTTTGTTGCCATTCCAAATAAAGCGGTAATCCACATCCAAAAGATTGCGCCGGGTCCACCGATTGTAACAGCAGTTGCTACACCGGCTATATTTCCCATACCAATCGTTGCGGCCATAGCTGTCATGAGCGCTTGAAAGTGACTAATATCTCCAGAAGATGATGTATCTTCTGATTTTTTAAATGCTAGTTTGTGAGCGTATAATAGTTTACTAAACTGTAAACCTTTTAAACGCATTGTGAGAATGATACCCGTACCAACGAGTAATAACAAAGTCGGTAATCCCCACACATACTGATTAATTTGTTCTAATACTTTACTTACTGTCTCCATCTTTATTCTCCTTTTTTAGAAAAAATAAAAACCACTTCAAGTAAATGAAATGGTCTCTGGAGAAACAAGGGATAGAAAAATAAACCGATACAAATCGGCATTTTCTTTCGCTTGTCTCTGTCCTTTTACCTGAGAGATTATCCGCTAATGTAGCGGATTTGCTCCTTCGGTGCTCGTTTTCCTCCGCGCTATACAAAAGCGAGAGGGAGTCTCTCCAGAGATTCGTCCCCATGCAGTTCTACTTGTAACCAAGACCTGAGAGTTTCAAAGTTGGTTCAGCAACTTTTTGCCCCGTCGGTAGATCAATAGACCTTCTCCTGAATGGTTCATCCGAATTATAAAATTAATAACTAAATGCATTGATTATAAGTATATATAATCAATAAACACATTATAGATACACAATAAGTGAATTGCAATCATTTTTTATTTTAAAATAGTAAACAAACTTATTTTTTTGATATCCCTAATTTATCTTCTATTTCATTTAATGTAGATAATGCAATGACAATATGTTGATCAGCAAGCCCTAAAGCATGTTTAGTATTTTCAATTGTTTCATTGACCGGAGTAGAGTTATTGTATCCATCTATGATCAAACCCGCTGCATTTTTCATGAAATTCGATGCAGCTTTAAATTCAGTTGTGAAATAAATTAGTTGTTCTTGTATATGTGCATCTGTTATGTTTTCCTCAGTTTTTATACTGTCTATTTCTTTAATTATTACTTCATATTGTTTGGAAATAGCATTCATTGTAACTAATAGTTTATTTTTGTCTACTGAATCTCCGTAAGTATTAATCTCTTCCCAAGCGGGCAACCAATCTTTTTCAATTACAGTATTATAATTAGTAGTCAATTCATTAATTTTAGGTTGCAATGTAGTCCGGAAAGTTGTTGTATCAACGGTTTCTACAGTTACTTTTTCATTGCTTTTTTGATTTTTAGTTGTGTAGACAATAGTACCGACAATAATAGCAATAGAAACAAAAAGCAACCATTTGTTAAAAAGTAATTTCTTCAAGGTGTAACGCCTCCAAATTATAAAAACTCATAATTATAATATATAACAATAATGTTGTTAAAAGTAGTAAAATGATAAAGATAATATGTGAAAAAAGGGGATTTAAAGTGGAAACGAAAAGAAAAAGACGAGCTTCGAGTATTGCAATGGTCATTTTATTAGTTGGTTTATTTGCGCTCATATATATGAACAAAGAATCAATAATTGAAGATTTTCCAGTACCAATGTCTGCAATACATATTAACGATGATAACGAAGAGAATTATAAATATATAAGTGTAATGCCTATTACGAAGGCAAGTGGATGGGAGAACTTAGGGGAAAACGGGCATACTGTTAGTTTTAAAAAAGGGGATCGGATAGTAACTGTATTACATTATCCAGGAGAAATTACCTATTACTTATTTGAAAAGTAAATGGAATGAGCCATAGACAATGCGGTTTTACTAAGTTGTTTATGGCTATTTGTATTTAGAAAAACATTGAAAATTTAAGTTCAATCTATAATAAGAAGGTGTTTTGTTTTATAGAAGAGAATACAAAAATGGTATAAGAAAATATAAGGGGATATATTCTATGAAGAACGAAGCCATACGTGCGGTTGAGGAATATCGTAAAGATTTAAATGCTGGTAACATTGAGAAAATAAATAGTTGGGTATCAGATGATTTTATCGTTTTCTGACAGAAGACTCCTTCCTCAAAAATGTGAAGGTGTGAAACACCAATTTTAGGTGGGAGATGAATGTCAGTAGGCGTAAGCCTACGTTTTTTTGTATACTGTAGATATACTATGAAAAAGTGAGGTGCAACCTATGTTAGTAAAAAAAGCATATAAATTTCGTATCTACCCGAATAAGAAACAAGGAATATTAATTGCTAAAACGATCGGTTGCAGTCGCTTTGTATTTAACCATTTCCTTGCCCTTTGGAATGATACTTATAAAGAAGCTGGAAAAGGGTTAACCTATCTCTCTTGCTCTGCCAAGCTTACTCAATTAAAGAAGCAACAGGATACGATTTGGTTAAAAGAAGTAGATAGTATCGCTCTTCAATCCACATTAAAAAACCTCGCAGATGCTTTTTCACGTTTTTTCAAGAAACAGAATGATATGCCACGATTCAAGTCTAAAAAGAATACAGTTCAATCCTACACAACTAAGCAAACAAACGGAAATATTGGAATTGTAGGCAACGCAATAAAATTACCGAAACTTGGCCTTATTCGCTTTGCTAAAAGTCGTGAAGTAGAAGGGCGTATCTTGCATGCAACGATTCGTCGTAACCCAAGTGGTAAATACTTTGTATCTATCCTTGTTGAAACAAACGTACAAGAAATACCTAAAACTGAATCCACTTGTGGAATCGATGTCGGATTAAAAGATTTTGCCATTCTTTCTGATGGCACAATATACAAGAACCCTAAATTCTTCCGTACATTAGAAGAAAAGTTAGCGAAAGCACAGCGTATCCTTTCTAGAAGAACAAAAGGTTCTTCGAACTGGAATAACCAACGTGTGAAAGTTGCACGAATCCATGAACATATTGCAAATGCAAGAGCTGATTACTTACATAAACTTTCTACTGAAATCATCAAAAACCACGATGTTATCGGTATGGAAGACTTACAAGTCAGTAACATGCTCAAAAATAGAAAGCTTGCAAAAGCGATTAGTGAAGTGTCTTGGTCACAATTTCGGACTATGTTGGAATATAAAGCAAAATGGTATGGCAAGCAAGTTGTTATGGTATCTAAAACATTTGCTTCTAGTCAATTATGTTCCAATTGTGAATACAAAAACAAAGACGTTAAAAATCTAACAATTCGTGAGTGGGATTGCCCTTCTTGTGGCGCACATCACGATAGAGATCGAAATGCAGCGCTCAATCTTAGAAACGAAGCAATTCGTCTCTTAACCGTAGGAACTACGGGGATAGCCTAATGAATTAGAAACCGTTAGGTTTCTGTACTTAGGAATCTCCCACTTCAAACAGTCCGTGAGGATGTTAAGTGGTGAGTAGTTCAATGGTTACTTTGGGTATTACAGTGATAGAGACTATGAGGTATACCGAGGCGATACATATAAAGAAGATAATATTGAAACATTAAAAAGTTATGAAGGACAAAAACCTTATTGGAAATATAAAGATTTAACACATAGTTTAAGAATGGAGAACGAACTGATATTATCTGCTATTGTAGATTTTTATTTGCAGGATAAAAAAGTAGCATCAGTTTTAGCGATGGAAGTTTTTAAGAAAGAAATGGATGGGTGGAAGTTATATAGACAGCATATGGAAAGATATGCGGAATAATTTGAAAGATGCTGATTTTATGTAGATTATCAATATAAAAGTAGTATCTTGAACTATCTGTTACTTATCTACACTTGAAGTGGCGGACTTCTACGAATACTAACAAATTTGTCAGTGTACAACTCGCACATCTTTAATTTATCTTGTTTTTCGCTGTACTTCCATATGTGTAAATGTAGCTTAAGATTTTCTAGTACTAATATCAGTAATACATATTTACCAGGATAATGAAGTTTTAATAATATCACATGATTCGGAACGGAGTAGTTATTATTTATTTGAAAAATGAATGGTGATAAAAGAGATAGGACGTAAACGACCCTATAGGAGTGTTTACGTCCTATTTTTTTGTTTTTAATTCTGAATTATTCGAATTATAATATATGTTATATGTGGAGTAAAACAATATTTTGAAGGGGAATGAGTTGATAAATTGCCAAGAATAAAAAAAATAGGGCATTTTTGTCCTGTGGATGTTGAAGGATTTATTATAAATGATGCACATGTTGATAAAATTCAGCCTGTGTTTTTGGAGGTAATACAAGAAATAAAGGATACTTGTTGTCAATTGTTGCGGGATGATTTGCATAGTGTTTATATTAGGGGTTCTATTCCAAGAGGGATTGGAATAGAAGGGATTGCAGACATAGATATGATTATATTAGTTCGAAAGGACCCTAAAGCAATAAACCTAAGCTGGAGAAAGAAGTTAGAAGTCCAAATTGCAAAGCAGTTTAATTGTATTTCAGGAGTGGAGTTAAGTTTTTATAGTGAAAAAGAAGTAACAAATTCAGAGTTTTTTTCTTTTGTAGGCTTTATGATCCAGACACATAGTGTATGTATATTTGGTAAAGACGTAAAAGCATATTTACCTAAATATAAAGTAAGTCAGGAGATAGCGTATGAACATCTCATTCATTTACGGAAACAAATTGAACAAGCACACGAAGAGTTAATTCATAATAAGGACGTAGATGATATAGAGGATTGCTGTCGCTGGATTATGAAGATAGTAGTCAGAGTAGGTCTAGCATTAACAATTGATAGAGAAGGGCTTTATTCCAGGGACTTATATCCAGCATATAAGTTATTTAGTAAACATTTTCCCGAGCAAGAAAAGAATATGAGGGAGGCATTACAATATGTAATTGAGCCTATAAAAGATATAGAAGAAATTTTATCGTTTTTAGATACGTTTGGTGATTGGTTAATAGAAAGAGCGGAGGATTATTTGAATAATATACGATTTTAATGATTCATAATTTTATTATGTAAACAAAAGGTATTTAAGTAAAGAAGAGAGGCGAGGGATTTGGATTTTTATATTGTAGATGTCTTCTCACAAGGTAAGTATACAGGAAATCAACTTGCAGTATTTATGGATGGTCATCAAATTTCTAGTGAGGAAATGCAGTCAATAGCAAAAGAAATGAATTTTGCAGAAACAGCTTTTATCATATCTGGCAAGAGAAGAGATAATGGGTATGATGTACGTATTTTTACACCTAATGAAGAAATTCCTTATGCCGGCCATCCAGCTTTAGGAACAGCATTTGTATTACGAAAAGAAATTCTTCAACTTACTACAATGAAAAGTGTGATATTACATTTTCAAGGTGGCTCTGCCGAAGTCATATTTCATAATGACAACGGTGTGTTATGGATGAATCAAAATGAACCTAATTTTGGATCGGAAATTGATAAGGATATTATAGCTAACGTATTAAATATTAATGTTTCTAATATAGACTGTCGTTATCCAGTTCAAGAGGTATCAACTGGTTTACCTGTAATTGTTGTGCCATTAAAATCGTTAGCAGCAGTAAAAGAAGTAAATATAAACAAAGAAAAGTATTTTCATTTAATAGAGAATCTAGCGGCGAAAGGCATCATGGTATTTACTTCTGAAACGTATGAGGAAATAAATAATCTTAATGTTCGTGATTTTGCAGATTATTATGGTATACCAGAAGATGCAGCAACTGGAAGTTCGAACGGTTGTTTAGCAGCGTATCTTCTAAAATATCGTTATTTTGGAACAGAAAAAATAAATATGCGTGTTGAACAAGGATATGAGATAAATAGGCCTTCTTTAATACATATACAAGCTGAAGTAGTAGAGAGTAAAACTAATGTTCGTGTAGGTGGAAAAGTAGAAAGTATTGCAAGTGGGAAATGGATCGTATCATAAGGGGGATTAGAAATGTTACTAAAAACAATATTTTGCAAGGTGGAAGAAGAGAAAAGGGAAATGTTTTCGGAGGCGCAAGAAAAATGGCGTGATTTGCAGCATTTAGATGGATTTCATGGACAATTTGGTGGGTGGAATGAAGATGAGGCGTGTGTATATACTTTATGGGAAGATAGAAATGCATATCAATCGTTCATGAATGATGCTCATGATACAATTTTTCTAAATAGTAATCAAGAAGGTACATATATTTCCTGTAATATTGAGATGTTTCAAACGTTGTATGATATAACAGAAACGCCTTTGAAAGATGTAATTATACAAGGATCATTTGTAAGAGTTGCAATTTGTGATGTGAAAGAAGGGAAAGAGAAGCATTTTTCATTTATACAAGAAACAATTTGGAATAAAGGAACGGAAAATGCAAATGGAATGTTAGGTGGAGTAGTTGGAAAGTCTTTAAAAAATGAAAATCGTTACATAGTGCTAACTTATTGGAAAAATGAAATGGCGCATCAAAATTATGTGGAAGAGATTTTTCCTGAGTTATATAAATTAGCTAACACTCATGAAGATATAGAAGAGATAAAAGGAAAACAAGTGGTTTGTAAGGAAGAATGGCTTGTATATTAAGTGCGCAAAAAGTGCATAAATGAATGTATAATAAAGATATTTTCTTATAAACAAGAAATTAATAGAAGACGTCATATACCCTTTCATGTTAATATATTTAAGTTAAAATAGGAGGCTTACCCTTTTGTATTGTACGGTAGAAGCAGTGTGAGCTTGAAATTTTTTATGAAAAGGATGTGCCTAACTTGCGTATCAATAAATTTATTAGTGAAGCTGGAAAAGCGTCTCGACGTGGAGCAGATAAGTTAATTAATGAGAGAAGAGTAATTATTAACGGTAAGGTTGCAAAAATTGGAGACCAAGTAAATCCAGGTGATGATGTACGAGTAAATGGAGAGCAACTTCGTATTGCTCGAGACCATGTGTATATCGCTTTAAATAAACCAGTAGGTATTACATGTACAAGTGAAAAAGCAGTAAAAGGTAATATTATCGATTTAGTGAATCATCCTTTACGAATTAGTCACATTGGACGTCTTGATAAAGACTCAGACGGTTTAATTTTGTTGACGAATGATGGTGATATTGTTAATGAAATTTTACGTGCTGAAAACAAACATGAGAAAGAATATATCGTTTCAGTAGATAAGCCGATTACACCTGAGTTTTTAGAGAAAATGGCAGCGGGTGTTAAAATTTTAGGAACAAAAACGCTTCCTTGTGAGATCACACAGTTATCAAAATATGAGTTCAAAATTATTTTAACACAAGGGCTGAATCGTCAAATTCGCCGTATGTGTGAAGCTTTAGGTTATCAAGTATACACGTTAAAACGTACGAGAATTATGAATATAGAGTTGAATAATTTACCAGTTGGACAGTGGAGAGATTTAACGAAAAAAGAGAAAAAACGCCTATTTTCAGACTTAAATTACGAACCACAAGATTGGTAAAATTGAGAAGTGACACCAAAATTTTTTTGGTGTCACTTTTTTAAGTTAAATAAATAATATTATTTAACACTTGCAAAAATAAAATGAATAAGATATATTAAATAACAATTAATGGATGTACTTTTAAAAGCAAAGAAAAGGACACGAGTTATTTTAATCGGTTATACAGAGAAGGAAGGAAAGCTGAGAACTTCCTAACGCAGAAAAATAACTTACCACCTTAGAGCTGCACTGGGGAAATCAAGTATCTAGTGCCGTGTAAGCGACGTTACCGTAAAAGAAGCCGTTACAATTTGTGATGGGAATCTGGGTGGAACCACGGGTATAAGCACGCTCGTCCCTATTTTAGGGATGAGTGTGCTTTTTATTATGAAATGGAGAGATGAAAAATGAAAGAACAGATGATTGAAATTAAATTTCCAGATGGTAGTGTTAAAGAATTTGTGAAAGGAATTACTTTAGAAGAAATTGCAGGCTCGATTAGCAGTAGTTTAAAAAAGAAAGCAGTCGCAGGAAAAGTTAATGAAAAGCCTTTTGATTTACGTCGAAACATTGAAGAAAATGCGAAAGTTGAAATCATTACTATGGATTCAGATGAAGGGGTGAAAATTTCAAGACACTCTGCGGCACATATATTAGCGCAAGCTGTAAAAAGAATTTATGGTAATGTAAACCTTGGAGTAGGGCCTGTTATTGAAAATGGATTTTATTATGATATGGATCTTCCAAGTAGTGTAAACGTAGAAGATTTACTGAAAATCGAAAAAGAAATGAAAAATATTATAAATGAAAATGTAAAGATAGAACGAGTTGAGGTCTCTCGAGAAGAAGCAAAAAAATTATTTCAAGAAATGAACGATCACTTGAAATTAGAGCTTTTAGAAGCAATTCCTAATGAGGAAAGTGTAACACTATATAAACAAGGTGAATTTGTAGATTTATGTAGAGGACCACATTTACCATCTACAGGTTATTTGAAAGCATTCCAATTAACTCACGTTTCAGGTGCATATTGGCGAGGGGATAGTAACAATCAAGTGCTTCAACGTATATATGGTGTTGCATTTGCTTCTCAAAAAGAATTAGAAGAGTATTTGCATTTTGTTGAGGAGGCTGCGAAGAGAAATCATCGAAAATTAGGTAGTGAACTTGAATTGTTTATGTTTTCTGAAGAGGCTCCGGGAATGCCGTTTTATTTACCGAAAGGGCAGATTATTCGAAATGAGTTAGAATCGTTTCTAAGAGAAATTCAAAAAGAGTATGATTACCAAGAAGTGCGTACTCCCTTTATGATGAACCAAGAATTATGGGAGAAGTCAGGGCACTGGGGACATTACAAAGACAATATGTATTTCTCAGAGGTTGATCATAAAAGTTTTGCATTAAAACCGATGAACTGCCCAGGGCATATGCTTATGTTTAAAAATAAATTGCATTCTTATCGTGAATTACCGATACGCATGTGTGAGTTCGGTCAAGTACATCGACATGAATTTAGTGGCGCTTTAAACGGATTATTAAGAGTTCGTACTTTCTGCCAAGATGATGCTCATTTATTTGTAACACCAGAACAAATTGAAGATGAAATTAAATCAGTTCTGGCGCAAATTGATTACGTCTACAAAACTTTTGGGTTCGAATATGAAGTAGAGCTTTCTACTCGTCCAGAAGATTCAATGGGAGACGATAAATTATGGGAGCAAGCAGAAGCAGCATTAGAAAATGTATTACAATCATTAAATTATAAATATAGACTAAATGAAGGTGACGGTGCATTTTACGGACCGAAAATTGATTTCCATATTAAAGATGCTTTAAATAGAAGTCATCAATGCGGAACAGTCCAATTAGATTTCCAAATGCCAGAGAAATTTGATTTAAATTATATTGATGAGAATAATGAAAAGAGAAGACCAGTTGTCATTCATCGAGCAGTTTTAGGATCTTTAGACCGCTTTTTAGCAATATTAATTGAGCACTTTGGAGGCGCGTTCCCGGCATGGGTGGCACCAGTTCAGGTGAAAGTAATTCCAGTTTCAAATGCAGTCCATGTACAATATGCAAATGAGGTTGCAGATAAATTAGCTCAAGCTGGTATTCGTGTTGAACGAGATATGCGAGAAGAAAAATTAGGATATAAAATAAGAGAAGCGCAAATGCAAAAAGTTCCTTATGTTCTTGTTATTGGGGATAAGGAAATAGAAAACAAAGCTGTAAATGTGAGAAAATATGGTGAGGAGAAGTCAGAAATTGTTGCACTAGATGTATTTGTGGAAAGTATGAAAAAGGAAATAAAAAATAGAAAATAGAGTTGATAAGAAAACACACCATTATAAAGTGGTGTGTTTTCTTGTTTACCTTACAAAAATGTAAGGTAAATGTAAGAGAAATCGAATGAACGAGTTTTAGAAAAGTGAGAAGATGAAGTAGGAAAAGGTTCATGCTACTTATGTATCTCTTTGTGTTTGAAAAATTAAAAAATTCTTAAGGATTTACATGAGAAAAAGATAAGAAATATATGAGAAATTAATATTATACAAAAGGGATGGAGTGAAAGAGATGTCAACAAATGTAGTTACTGTAGAAAGTGTAGAAAAAACGTATGGAAAAAGGAATGAGAATCAGTCAAAAGCGTTAAGGGGTGTATCGTTAAGTATTAAAGAAGGAGAATTTGTCGGGATTATGGGTCCTTCTGGATCTGGAAAAACGACATTACTTAATGTGATTAGTACACTTGATCAAGCGACAGGTGGTAGCGTTACAATAGCTGGCACAAATATTACTTCTATGAAGGGTAATGCATTATCGGATTTTCGCTCTCAAAAATTAGGGTTTATCTTTCAAGATTTTAACTTACTAGAAAACTTATCAATTTATGAAAATATCGCTTTACCACTTTCTCTGCAAGGCGTACCGTCAAGTGAGATTACTGGAAAAGTAAATGAGGTTGCAAAGAAATTAGGGATTACTGAAATATTAACAAAATATCCGACCGCTGTTTCTGGAGGGCAAAAGCAAAGAACAGCGGCAGCACGTGCTTTAGTACATAATCCAGCAATTGTATTAGCAGATGAACCGACCGGCGCACTTGATAGTAAAAATGCAAAAAGTTTATTAGAGGCAATGCAAGATTTACATGAAAATCACAATGTAAGTATTTTAATGGTTACACATGATGCGTTTAGTGCGAGTTATTGTGAGCGTATTTTATTTATTCAAGATGGTCTTCTATATAAAGAGTTAAAGCGTCAAGGAACACGAGAAAATTTCTATCAAGACATTTTAGGTGTGCTTGCTCATATGGGCTCAGCTGCTGAGTCTAAGTAAGGGGGCAAGACTATGTTATTCAAATTATCACGTCATAGTATGAAAAAGATGTTAAAAGACTATATGGTTTTACTGATTGGTCTAGTGATTAGTATTAGTATTTTCTACATGTTCCAAACGATGGCAATGAATAGTGAATTTACAAAAGATAATAGTCTCATTAGTAGTATTAGGCTCGTCTTCTGGGTTGGTGCAATATTACTTTCTTTCATTACAGTTTTTTACATCATATATGCCAATTCTTTTTTACTTACATTAAGAAGGAAAGAACTCGGTATGTATATGATGCTTGGAGCGAAAAAGAAAAAAGTAGCGCAATTATTATTTGTTGAAACTTTTGGTATGGGTATTGTCAGTATTATTATCGGTATTCTAGTAGGAATAGTACTTGCTAGTGTAGCGGGGAATTTTCTAATGAACGGAATGGAAATTTCAGCAAAAGGTAATTATGCATCTGTATACACACCAGCTATATTAGTTACATCTATTTTCTTCTTAATATTATTTTTCATTACTGGTTTAATGAATAGTTTCCGATTATTACGTAAAACAGAATTAGAGTTAATACGTGAAGATGAAACGCAAGATGAGGTTAAGAAAAGTAAAACCCGCACTGTTATTATGACAGTACTAGGTGTATTGCTAGTAAGTACAGGATATTATTTTATGGTAAATATAAAACTATTTGCTGAACTAGGATTTATAATAGCGACAATTGTTACGACATTAGGAACGTATTTCATTTTCAGCTCATTACTTCCACTTTTTGTGATGAAAATTAAGGGGAATAAAAAACGAAATGAAACGGGATTAAATAGTTTTACTTATGCACAGTTACGTTTTCGAGTAACTAGTTTATCGAGAGTACTTGGCACTGTAGCGATGTTAATTGCATTAGGTGCAGGTGCGATGACAGCAGGTATGGCGTTTCAAAAGAATGTAGGCATTATGACAGACTTTTCACGTGTATATGATGTCGTAATACATGATCCAAATGAAAAAGATGAAGCGGCATTAAAAGATATGAATATTATAGAAGAAGGAAAATATAAGTATAAAGTTGATGGAGAAGCAGTGTATTATTTACGTAACGATTTAACTGCGAAACCACCACTTGTTTCCGATCATTTTGATACAAAAACTTTAAAAGAGCCTGCTCGTAAACGTGTAAATGAGCCTTTAACTGAACCTGTATATTCTGCTTTGGAAGCTCCGGATGTAGCAAATAAACTTCCGCGTATGCCAAAAGATTGGGAGGATGCAATTGTAAGAGAGATACAAATTACCCATAATCAATTTAACGGAAAACCTGTAAGAATTGCAGACGAAGAGCATTATAAAGGAATTCAAGGAACTGAACATACTGTAACATTAGCAAAAGTAGATGATATGAAAAAATATAAACCGTTGTTGATTGATATAGATAAAAGACAAAAAGAAATGATTGAAAAAACAACTGGTGAAGAAGTAAATCTGTTTACGAAAATGACGATATATCAATTCATGAATAGCTTCATGAGCGGAACAATGTTTATGGGATTTTTCCTTGGAATTGCATTTTTAGCAATGATGGCAAGTTCCCTTATGTTCAAAATATTAACGGGTGCTTCTCGTGATGTACGACGTTATGAAATGTTACGAAAAATCGGTGTGAGACGTAGTATGTTAACAAAAAGTATATATAAAGAGATTTCATATTTATTTATCTTCCCAGCGATCATTGGAATTTCCCACGTGTTAGTAGGTCTTAACTTATTTAGCTTTATATTAGTTGACCCGTTTGTAAAAGTATGGATGCCAATAGGAATCTTTTTAGTAATTTATTTCATTTATTACTGGATTACTGTCCAACTTTATAAAGGTATGGTAATGCCGAAAGAAGAGGTAGCGAAATAGTTTAGTAAAAGAGTCCTTGTTATGAAAACAAGGGCTTTTTTATGTGTGTTTATATAAAGACGTGTACGTGAGATGTTATCAAGCTTTAATGATTTAAATCCACGGGTGATATTGAATGTTCAGAAAATATTAAGGATTATTGTAGTAGAAAGTTAAGAAGTGTATGGGAAATTAATAATGTACAAAAAGATTGGGATGAAATAAATAGTTAGAATAATTAGCGAAAAGGTTTAGAGATTTTAGATAAATATCAACTCCAACTTCGTGAAGCGAAGAGAAATGCAAAGACTCTTGTATTATTGAACAAGGGTCTTTTTTTAGGTTGTTTTTTATAAAGAAGGAAAAGATTGGATAATGGTCGAAAAAATATAATATGACTTCCGAGAAATGACTGAAATAATAATATTTTGTCGATGGAAAGGATATTACGTATGAAAGAAATGCTACAGTTATTTCGCAACAAAATTTATGTACGCTTTTTTCTAGCAAATATTTTAGAGCGACTCGGTTCTATGATTGCTGGAATATCTTTAATGTTTTATTTGTTAGATCAATACGGAAAACAGCCAGTTTACGCAACGACGACGCAAATTATGATTGCATTACCTGCACTAATCTTTTTTCTATTAGTAGGGACAGTAGTGGATCGTTTTGATAGACAACGTATTTGTACGGTAAGTAATATATGTTGTTCTCTCTGTAATATCGGAATTCTAATTTCGCTTTATTACGGGATGATTATACTTGTCTTTATATTTTTATTTTTGGAAAATGCATGTATTCAATTTTTCTCCCCGTCTGAACAGGCTATGATTCAAGGGGTAGTAGAATCAGATCAATACGGTGCAGCAGCGGGTATTAATCAAATGGTAAATAGTTTGTATGCTTTATTTGGTGTAGGAATTGCGACAATGGTATATTGGACATTTGGAATTTACGGGAGCATTTTAGTAAATACGCTCACCTTTATTGCGAGTGGTATTTTAATTCAAACGATTTCAATTCCAGAAAGTGTTCGTTTGCCGAATGGTAGAACAAAATGGAAAGAAGTTAACTTAAAGATGTTAATAACAGAGTTTAAAGAAGGACTCAAGTATATATACCAAAATGAAACTTAAAAAAAGTTACTATTAGGATTTATCGTATTTGGACTATTAAATGGCATTTTAAGCGTATCGACTACTTACATATTAAAATACAAATTAGCTCCAGAAACGTATGAAAGTTTAGCAATGGTAGGTGGGGTAGTTGGAGGAATCTCATTACTAGTCGGGAGTGTAGTAGCAACGAGTATAGGTAAGAAATATGCCCCAAAATCTATTATTGTTTTTGGGATGGCCGGCTCAGGAGTCTTCTTCGGTATGTGCTACTTTGTAAATCACGTATGGTCTTTTTATGTATGTATAGCTTTTGCGACTTTCTTTTTACCGTTTATTAATATTGCATTATCGGGCTGGATGTATAAAATTGTAGAAGAGTCATTTATGGGGCGCGTTCAAAGTTTACTTAGCCCATTAACGACCGGATTCCAACTGTTATCTCTTGGCGCAATAGCAATGTTGTTTCCGAAATGGATTGGTGCAGATACATTGTATATTATTTTATTTGGTTTATTATTATTTGTTACGTGTTTATATCAAGCTATTTTACCTAATGGGAAAAAGCGAGTGCAGGATGTAACTGAAGAGATGTAATATATCTGGTTTTTTATTTCTGAATATTCTATCAAGAAATCAAGGGGTAATAGTTATGTTGATGCGAATTGTTAGATGGTGTGGGATTACTTGTTTACAGTTATTTGCTGCAATTTTGTGTATACTCTGCCTAGGTGCACTCCCTCGTTTATTTAAAGGATTGCAAATTGATTTAATCGGTTTTGGTAACACGATTGTGTTTCTTGGAGGGAAGTTACTTCAACCGGGTGAAATTACATATGGATTTCGAGAATCAAGAAAATTATTTCCACAAATTTGGATTCATTATTTAGAGACAATGTTTGTATTTATTTCGGCATTTTTACTGTCTTTATTTATTGCGTATCTTCTCGTTGTGTGGGTATTACAACGGTCTCAATCAAAGCAACGAATGTGGAATGGGATTTTTGTCGCACTTGAAAGCATCCCAGATATTTTAATAATTTTATTATCTCAACTTCTAGTAGTAATAATCTTTCAAAAGACAGGTTTTATGCCAGTGAAACTTGCGGGAATTGGGGAGGAAAGGGCTCGCCTGTTGCCAATAATATGTTTAACTTTACCTACAACATTATTATTTATTAAGTTACTACTATTACGTTTCAGAGAAGAATTAGAGAAAGAGTATAGTATATTTGCTAAAAGTAAAGGGCTTAGTTTACGACATATTTTAACACATCATATTTCAAGAAATGTCTTGTTAACAACAATCTATTATGCAAAAACAAATATTTTATTCATGTTATCAAATTTATATATTATTGAATGGATATTTAATACGTACGGCATGTTTGTTTTTGTAAAAGAAAATTCAAAATTAGAAATATTTACAGTAAGTTTAATAATATTATACGTACCGCTTTTTATACTATTTCGTTTATTACATACGTTCTTACAAAATGTTATAAAGGAGCGTGTATAATATGTGGCAAGTTGTAAAAAAAGATGTGAGATTTTGGCTAGGTATTACTTTTTTAAGCGCACTTATGATTGTTAGTATTGGGAATACGTTGTTTTTCGATGGGAATATTCGTGAACTTACGATGATGTATAACGAAAAAGGAGAACTAGAGGCAGCTCCGTTTTCACCATCGAGTAAATTTTGGTTCGGTAGTGATGCGAAAGGACGCGACCTTGTCCAGTTAATAATAGAAGGAGCGAAATGGACAGTCGGTGCAAGTATCGTTATCGCATTTTTACGTGTGGCAATTGGTGGAGTTATTGGCTTATTACTAGGAATGTACAGTAAAAGATCATTTCCAGTTATTTCATCTTTTTTTGATCCTTTTAGTATTGTACCAATGGTTATGATTTCCTATTTTATGTTAAATGAAGTTTTAACGTTTGATAGTGGAGAAGAAGTTGTGCCGCTGTATTTGCGAGTGGCATTTCAAATTATAGTTCTTGCATGTCTTGCTGTACCAACAGTTATGTTGTATATAGCGCAAGAGGTAAAACGTATTAAGAAAGAAGAATTTATATTGGCAGCCACTGTGCTCGGTGGAAGTAAGTGGCAGAGGTTGAAGCGCCATATATGGCCGCATCTGTTACCATCATTTCTTTTATTAGTAGCCCAACAATTTGTGAGTACGTTATTACTTCTCTTACACCTTGGTTTGTTGCAATTATTTTTTGGTGGAACAATAACCTTCAGTGGAATGGATCCAGATAGTGTAACGAAAGAATGGACAGGCTTAATTGGTCAAAATTTCCGTCACTTAACTACACATACATGGATTGTACTTATACCAATCGCCTTCTATAGTATGACAATCTTGTCAGGAAATCTTATTAGTAATAGTATGCAAGATGCGATTAAGCTAGGAAATGTTAGAAGAGCGAATCGGAAGAAGGAAGAAGTGAAAGTAGAGAAACAAATACAACCTACTGTGAATGATTTTTCTTTCTATAGAGAGGTACAAAAATAAAGAAAGATAGCTGAAGACAAATTGTTTTTAGCTATCTTTCTTTTATATTTTAAAGTGGTGGTAGATCAATCTTACCTTCTTCAAATAATTCTTTTATCATATGTTTCGTATAACCGGCCGCTTGACCAAATGTGATTTTTGCTGGCATTGGTGCTTCATTTACATCTACTACTACATCAATAATACACGGTTTATTTTGTTTTACTGCGTTTTCAAAAGCAGGGAGTAGTTCATCTAAATTCTCAACTCGATATCCAATTCCACCGCAAGCCTCTGCGTATTTAGCGAAATCAGGATTCGTTAAGTCTGTGCCGAATTCGATATTACCCATAACTTCTTGTTCGAATTTAATCATGGCGATCTTATTATTGTTTAATACGATGACAACGATTGGCAGTTTATATTTAACAGCTGTTACAAAGTCGTTCATTGTCATTCCAAACCCGCCGTCACCACAAACTGCAAACACTTGTTTATCCGGGAAAGCAATTTTTCCAGCAAGTGCACCAGGTAAGCCACAACCAAGTGTGGCAAGCCAGCTAGAAATGATAAATTGCTGGTTTGTCATACGGAAGTGCCTTGCTATCCACACTGTTACATTTCCGACATCGACAGATAAGATTGCATCATCTTCTGCTACTTTCTGCAGAGCATGCATAACTCGCTGTGGTTTAATTGGAGTCGAAGAATCTTCTTCTTGATTGTGTAATTTTTCTTCCCACTTTTTCATCATTTCTTGGTGGTGCTCTAAGAACGAATGGTCTTCATGATTTTCTACATTTGCAATTAACCATTTTAATGTCTTATCAGCATCACCAGCTAATCCGATATCTGTCGCATAACGTTTCCCGATTTGAGCAGGGTCTGTATCAATATGAAGTGTTTTTGCTTTTTCGGGTAGGAAACCAGTAAACGGATAAGAAGTACCAACCATAATTAAAGTATCCGCATGTTTCATTGCTTCATAAGATGGTTTCGTTCCGATTAACCCTAATCCCCCAATACAAAGAGGGTGTTCGTCAGGGATGATTCCTTTAGCGGGTAATGTAAGTACGATTGGAGCACCGATATGTTCAGCAAATGCAAGCAAAGACTCTCTCGCATGTTTTGCGCCTTTACCAGCTAAAATAACAGGTTTTTTCGCTTCGTTAAGTGCGAGTTTGGCTAAAGTTAAATCTTCATCTTGCGGAAATAATTCAGGTAAAGTAAAAGATGAATTTGTAATACGAGCACCATCTTTTATTTCAAACTTCGGAACATCATCTGGAATGGTAAGAACAGATACACCTTTTTTCGTATATGCCATTCGAATTGCTTGATTCACCACAGCAGGTAATTGTTCAGCTGACATAATTCGTTGATTATAAACCGCAACATCATCAAACATTCTTTCCAAGTTTACTTCTTGGAAAAATCCCGTTCCAAGTAAATCGCTTTCAACTTGTCCTGTAATTGCTAGTACAGGAGCTTGATCGAGTTTCGCATCATACAAACCATTGAGTAAATGGATTGCTCCAGGTCCAGCAATAGCCATACAAACGCCAAGTTTTCCCGTTAACTTCGCATAGGCTGCCGCCGCAAGTGCACCAGCTTCCTCATGACGAACTTGAATGAATTTGATTTTATCTTGTTTTTTTCTTAAAGGCTCAATAATAGAGTTAATGGAATCTCCCGGCATACCATATATATGCTCTACACCCCAATCAATTAATAGGTCAACTAGTGCTTCACCGGCTGTTTTTCCAAACATAATCGTTCCTCCTTGTAATAGGTAGATACTATTATGTTTTGGAGAAAAAGGAAAAATATACAAATAATAAAACATATTTGTTTTAATGATGACCAGTAAAAAGGGCGAGGACTGTTATAAGTAAAAAGCCACTAATAGACCATGATAGAAACGCAAGGAAAGTTAACTGTTTTTTTGCTTTCCAAAGCATTTCATGAATTGTGACATAACCTAGGGAACCAATTGCACTTCCCATAATCAGTCCTTGTAAAAGGGGGGCTTTCCCGTCCAACATAATGCCAAAAACAGTACCGGTACCTAGAATTAGGGAAAGTAATAAAGTTGTTAATAAAAATGAAATGTATTTATGCTTTGTAAAAAGAAATGGAATGATTAACGCTAATCCTTCTGGAATATGGTGAATAACAATCGCAAGTAAGAAAGGAATGGCAGAGTCATTATGATTTATAAAAGCTGTACCTAACGCAAAGCCACTCGGCATATTATGAATAAATATAGCGAAAGAAAGAAAAAGGAAGGTTTGCCATGCTTGTTGATCTTTTTTATGTATCATTGGATGATGGCAATAATTATCTAATAAGCTCATAACTAATACTCCGATAGCAATCCCAAGTATAGGACCAATTATTTCATAGCTTGAAAATGTTTCAGGAATAATTTCAAGGGATAATAATCCAAGTAAAATACCACCACATAATGCGTATAAGCGATGCATCTTTTCTTCAATTAGTTGGCGTGTTGCAAATCCAACAGCGCCTCCTAATAATAACCCACCGAACGAAAAAAACGTAACGATCATTGGAATCCATAAACGTTCCATATTATCACACTCCGATTCTATACCCTTGTTTTTAGCTTACTAATGGGAGAGGCAGATTAGTCCAAATAATCGTGTTTGATTATGGAGAGAAATCTGTTAATCCGTTATAATTTATATATTAAATTTAAGTGGAAATATGAAATGGGGAATAAGTTTGCAAACTAAGTGGAGTCTATCAGAATATGAAAATCCAAAACGATATGATATAGAAAATATAAGTTTGTCAGATTTTCCGTTTTTACTATCATGGGCACAAAAACTAAGTATACAAAATGAATGGATTCTAGATATTGCTTGTGGAACAGGAAGGGTTACAATTCCATTTATAGAAAGCGGATATCAAATGATTGGTGTAGATATACATGAAGGAATGCTTGCTGAAGCGAAGAGAAAATCTACGGAGTGTAAAAAAGTAAAATGGCTACAACAAGACTGCTTACAATTGAAGATTGAAGAAACGATTCCGTTAGCATTTATGGTTGGCCATGGATTCCAGCACTTTCTTATGAATACAGATCAAAATAAGTTATTAACATCTATTCATCATGTGTTAACTGAGAATGGTATATTCATATTCGATACACGATTTCCTTCAAAAGAAGAATTAATACAACCATCTACAGAAGAATATTGGACAACTATTAGTGATGAAAAGGGAAGAAAATGTGATTTATATACTGAAATGACATATGATTCAATTCAGCAAATACAGCACTACATAACAACAAGAAGGTTTTATAAGGATGATGTGCTAGTAGAGGAACTGAAAACAACGATTGATCTTCGCTATACGTATCCGCAGGAGTTAGAAAGATTACTAGTAGCTAATGGTTTTGAATTATTACATATATATAATGATTGGGAAGGAAATGAGTTAGGGGAAGATTGCTATTCTATGGTAGTAGTTTGCCGGAAGAAAAAATAGTGTTATTTTAAAAATATGAGTGTAAAAAGCTTTTAAGGAGAGAAAAAGATGTCTTGGTACTTAGATAATGTTTATGAATTAGATAAAGGAGCGCCATATACATTCTACCTTCCTAGCTCAGAAGTGTTGGAGAAATTAAAGGTTGGAGATTTGGTAAAGTTAATTTTTGTAACTAAAAATGAGGAAGAAGATGGGTTTAATGGTGAAAGAATGTGGGTGGAAATCACTGAAAGAAATGAGAAGAAGTTTGTAGGGAAACTCAACAATAATCCGTATCGTTTAGATTTAAAAATAGGTGATAAAATTTCATTTGGAATTGAAAATATATGTGATACGGAATATCACGATCCAGCTTCAAAAGATTGGGATTTTTATTTTGATACAAAGGTAATTGTTAGTAATGATGTACTTGAAAAAAGAGAATTTAACTTTATGCTTAAAGAGGATTCAAGAGAAGAAGGTGACTCTGGTTGGTCAATATTAAGTGGCTATGAAAGTGATGACTTTGTAAATGATCCTAAAAACTTTCAAATTATTTCAGTTGGAGTCATATTGAATATAGATGATTCTATTTTAAAATTTCTTGAGGAACCACCTTTATGTGCATATGAAAGAAATGATGAAGGTAGATTCTATAAAATTGAAGACTATGATTGGGATGCTTATTTAAATGGATAGAAGAAGTGACTACGTTTTAAAGAAAGCAATATATATTATTTCGTGCTATGTGCTGGATGAAGGTTTTACAGATAATAATTCAAGAGCGTAATAGTAAATGGAGGAAATAGTTATGCAGCATATTAAAAAAATAGGAAACTCATTTTGGTATATGACACCTGTTTCGGAGACGGATAGACCAATCTTAGGAATGGTTGTTGGAAAAGAAAAGACTTTGATGATAGATGCAGGTAATTCAGAAGCACATGCACAATTGTTTTTAGAAATGTTAAAAGAGAAAAATATCTCAAATCCTGATTTGGTAGCATTAACGCATTGGCACTGGGATCATATTTTTGGATTGCCTGTACTACAAGATACATTGTCTATCGCACATTTTGAAACAAAAAAAGAGATGAACACAATTGTTTCTTATGAATGGACAGATGAGGCATTGGATGCACGAGTGAAGGAAGGTACAGAAATTGAATTTTGTGCGGAGTGCATAAAAAAAGAGTTCAATGAACAACCGAGAAATATTGAAATTATTCCGCCGACCTTAACGTTCCAGAATCAACTTGAATTAGACCTTGGTGAAGTGACGTGTGTGTTAAAACATGTGGGTGGAGATCATTCGCAAGACTCCGTTGTCATTTATATTAAAGAAGAAAAGATATTGTTTTTAGGAGACTGTATTTATGCAGATATTTTTTCTTCGAAGTGGAACTATACGACGAAACGAACGTTTAAATTGATACAAGAATTAGAGGGATTTGATGCCGAGACATATATTCTTTCACATGGGAAAGCTATAGATCGGGCTGAATTTTTACAAGAAATTCGTTTATTAAAAACAGTAGGAACATATACGGAGATACATAAAGGTAATGTAGAGAAGATAAAGGAAGCGTATAAACAAGAACTAGATAGAGAATTAAATGAAGATGAACTAGAAACAATAACATACTTTGTAAATGGTTATGAAATGGTTAATCTGTAAAACCTAACTTTAATTAAATTGAAACTTATTTTGACCCAAAACAATTTAACTGCACAAAAAGAGTATTGAAAGTTAATTCAATACTCTTTTTAATAATTAAATATCTAGTCCCAACCAATTTCTAAATCTTTTTGCGGGCTCATCATCTGAATTTAAACAACTTTCAGGACTGGTTGAATCCTCACATCCTACAAAAGCTATCCTTGACCAATTCTCAATGAATTCAATGAAATTATTCGCAACTTTATATCCGTGTCCTTCTCCATCCTCGTGACTTAGATAAACTATTGGAGCATCTATATCATTTTTAATAAGTTTTTCGTTGTAATTTCTAGCCTTAAACAAGAGTTCATTTATAACACGTTACTTTTAGGGGGGATTTTTTAGAATATAAGTTTTGTAATCTTAAAAGTTATTTTTCATATAGTGTGGGTTTCGATTAGCAGATTTTTTAGCTAAATCAGTAATATATTCGAAGAACACATCACGTTTTACATCATAAACGACATTTACTGGTCGTCCATTAGCCGTTTCCACTGTACGTCCTTGGCTGGGCCCGGATATATGAACGATACTATTAATCGTTTGAGTTTTTGCAAGATCAGTGTTTCCGACAAGTGCAGTAGTTAATACATCCCACAAATAGTAGGTAGAGTTAGTTGAAAAGTGAACGAGAGGGGGGACCATCGCATAGCATTGACCAAGGAAGTCGACACCAATATATTTACGATTTTTTGCCCAGCGTTCACGTACGTCTAATGTTAGCGGAACTTGGTTTGTACTTTCTAGCGTCACTAAATCAATTTTTATTTTTGCTCCCCATACATGAGCTACTGCTTCAGGATCCCAAAATGAATTCCATTCGGCTGTTCCATCATGCTCAGGTTCATGCACATTGCCTGCAGTACGAAATGTACCCCCCATCCAAACTAGACGTTCAATTTTTTCCTCGATTACAGGTGCTTCATATAATGCACGGGCAAGGTCAGTTAGGGGCCCTGTAAATAATAAAGTTGTTTTTCCATCGGTTTGTAGAAGGGTCTCTATTATATGATGATGTGCGGGCTTAGCTGACGTGGGTGTTATCACTTTTCCAAACTCATTTAAAATTGGTAAAGCATCTACATAAAACGCATGCATCCGCCAGTCTTTTGGAAATGGATTTTTTCCACGAGAGTTTGATGCTGCTACTTCAATACTACTTTTACCAAAACGATCGATAATTTTACGACTTGCAGACATTGCTGGTTCTAAATAGCAATCTGCTGGTATAACAGAGACCCCGGTAAGTTCCACATTGTCCATCTGAAGTAATAAAAACAGTGAAACTAAATCATCTACACCACCATCATGATTGAAGTACACTTTTTTCATCATTGTAATCTCCGTCCTATAATATTTAATCAAGAATTAAATACGAATTGGTGAAAAATCATCTATAATTTCCATCACTTCAATTTTTCCATTAATCAGTAGCTCAGGAAGTTCATTTCTAACATTTCCTTGCCAATACTCTCTAGCTTGTTCAATTTTTTGAGAAAAAGGAATACCATCTTCTTTCGGTAAAAGGTTTCCGTCACCTTCAAAAGAACTGCCAATCACTCGTAGTTTAACAATCTGCAAAACTTCTCGATTGTAAGAATCAAACAGCTCTTTCCATTTCAGAGCATCTTCATAGCTTTTGGAAGCATATAAGCAAGACAATCTTGAAGGATATTCAGGAAATTCTTGCAGCCTAACCATTTCCACAATAGTTTCTCTAATCGCTCTAATTGTATGGTCCATATAATTCATAACTACTTTAGCATTTTCAATATTTATATGTAATTCCTCATCGGTATAATGATTTTTTAAAATTTGAATGGAATCTTCACCATTAGAATTTAATTGTTCTCTTTCAAAAAAGAAGTGATATAGCGTATTAGTTTGATTTTTGTCAAAGTTTATGATTTGTCCGAGGTTCATTTTTTTTCTAGTAACAATGTGATAAGCGTACAATTCATTCTCTCTCATAATCTTCCTCCTAGCGTTTTTTCATATACCTAAACGGAAATTATAGAATTATTTTATAAAAAGCTTTACGGATTGCCGTTTCTCTAGGGTCATCAAACATTTGCATACCAACCCGTGTCATTGCATATGAAAAACCAACTCGATTTATTGGATCAGCAAAACATAAAGAGCCACCTGCCCCTGGATGACCAAAGCATGAAGAATTTCCATAATTAGAACCGGTTGTTAACGGCTTGAAAAATCCTAATGAAAATGCCGTGTCGACGGTTTGGACAACATCACGCCAGCCATTTTTCGTTTGGATAGGTGGTTTGGACAATTCATCTAATGTATGTGGGATTATTTCTAAGTGAGGACCACCATTAGCAAATTCGCTATATATTTTGGCCATATCACGTACTACCCCAATACCATTTCCAGATGGGAATTCTACTTCTCGTAATTCTCTTCGGTTGAAATTATCATGAGCTAATAATCCTTTTGGATCTAACATACTACGTTTTGCTAATGATTTTGGATTCATAAATGCCCATAGTAAGCTTTTAGGAAAAGAGCTGAAGTTTTTAAATATAGCAAATATAGATTGGATTCCTTTAATAGTCGCAATTCGTTCATCTGGAAGAGAAGAGGGGATGCCAATATACATTTCGGCATGCAAGGGCCCTGAAATTTCTTCATTGAAAAATTGAGTAAGATTTCTTCCTTTTGGATCTACATGACGAATTAACTCACTTATAAACCAGCCTATTGTCCAAGTATGATAACCATGTTTTGTACCAGGTTCCCAAGCTGGCTTCATAGTTTCTAAATACGGGGCAACGTTTTTTGTATCAAAGTCACTAAGTGTATGTAATGGTAATTCATTAATACAGCATAATCCCGCTGTATGTGCAAGTAACTGCCGGACTGTAATGTTTTCTTTTCCATTTCTCCCAAATTCATTCCAGTAAGTAGATACTTTTTCATCGTAATCTATATACCTTTTTGAATGAGCTAAAGCTAATGCAAGAGCAGCAAACCCTTTTGTCCCAGAAAATATGAGAACTGCTGTATCTTCTGTCCAAAATTCCTTAGTTTGGTGATCACGATAACCACCCCATAGATCAACAACACACTCACCATTGTAATAGATACAACATGCCGCCCCTAATTCTTCACGAGTTGTAAAATTTTCTATAAATGCATCCTTAACTTTTTCAAACCCAGGTTTGACGAAACCGTCAATATGAATGGTTTGTTCCATTATTTAATCTCCTTATTTTTAAGTATTGATATCGAAAAAATGGTATATGTAGTAATACAACATTGGGATATATAAAACCTTTATGAAAAATAAAGTTATTAAACATGAGAATTTTGAGTGAAAAAGGGGAGATGTCTGAAATCGCTTTGAGAACATTCACAAAATGTTCACTAACGAAGAGATTTCTACTATCGATATAATGACAAAAACTTAAACAGAAAGGATTATATAAATTTGTTTTGTATGCCGTTGTGAAAAATTAAAATTTTTAAAGGATAATGTATGTGTAGAAAGAATATATTTAACAGGAATATACGTTCGGCTTTATTGTTAACCCCATACTGTAAAGGGAGCTAATAAAATGGATAATAAATTAATACGGATAGGAACTACATACTTACCTGTAATTGATACGGTTAATGCATCAAAATGGTATGTAGAAAAGTTGGGTGCGGAGTTAAGCTATCAGGATTCAGACAAAGCGATTATTAATCTAGCAAATATAAGTGTTTTTTTAGTGAAATCAAAAGAGAATCAAAGCTCGAATTTTTATGATATTAATGGTGAGGAACGATTTTCAATTACATTTGAAGTGGATGGATTAGATACTTTACATGCATTGCATCTTGATTTTATTAAAAAAGGGATAAAAGTTGGTGAAATTGAAAATAGAGGTCATGTAGGTAGAAATTTTGTTTTGTATGATTTGGATGGTAATAAATTTGATGTATGGAGCGAGTTGAGTTCGAAATTTAAGAATAAACAAGGTATCTAGTCGTTAGAGGAATAAAAAGTATAGTGAAAAATGTTGTTTCTACATAAGTTAGCAATTAGCTTAGTTGAAAAATAAGTAAAAAAGACCTCGATTTTATTATATTGAGGTCTTTTTTGTATACGATATAATATATAAGCTATAGATTGATCATTTTTCAAATCGCAAATGAACAAACTTCAACATCTTTATTAAATTTACAATCCGCATCATTATACGTGTACTACCATCCCAATCTTTTTTTGTAGGTATATCTTTAAAGAAGGGGGAGCAGCTTAACACTTTTATATTAGAAGACCACTTTTCTATTGCCTTCGGATTATTGACATGAAAATGCATCATAGCACTGTTATTACCAGATTTTTTTACAGTAGCATTGGAAAGCTTTAGTGCAAACTTTGATTCCGCATCGAAATATAACTCTCCTTCAGGAAAACGCTTTGCCATAGCGACAATGATTTTTTTAAGTTCCTCTTCTTTAAAGTAATAAAAAACACCTGCGGATATAAAAAGGATTCCGTCCTTTGGATCATACTTTACATCGTCGAACCAAGAAGTATTAAAAAATGATTTAGCGATGCTTATATTTCGTGGTGAATCATCAATTAATATTTTACGAAAAGAGATTGCATCGGGCAAATCAAGGTTATACCAATGTATTGTACCGTTATCAACTCTTGAAAATGTAGTATCTAGTCCAGCACCGATATTTACAATAGTAGCATTCGGATGTTTACTAATAAATTGTTTTATAGTATCATCAATTTTTCGTGCGCGGGCAATGTAAGTTATGCATCCGTATTCACCAAAGGTGTCAGCTATTCTAGAGAAATCAAAATCGCAATCTTTAATAATTCGAATAGCCTCCATATCATCTAAAATATCTTTATTTTTTTCACTTCCGTTCGCTCGTCCCCAAAGTGGAATAAGCATAGTACCTTGGACTGAATGTAAATCTATTTCTTTAATCATGAAACATCCTCCGTTTAATAATAAACAATAAATTATTGTATCCGTTTAGTCGTTATTTAGCATTTTCGAGAGCATTTTATTTGTTTTATAAAGTCCGTAAGTTAAATCACGTTGATCTTCTTCATTTAGTTTTTCAAGACTATCTGTGAAATTATTATAAATTTGTTTCCATCTCTCATAATGTACTTTTTCAGCTTTTTCTGTTAGGGAAATTAAAACGGCTCGTTTATCTACTGTGTCTTGTTTTTTTACAATGTATCTATTTTGCTCTAAATTACGAACTGTTACACTTAATTGTTGTTTAGGTATGTTTAAGTAACTTGCAATCATTTTCAAATTTACAGCGACTTTTTGCTGGGCAATATACTCAACTACGTGTTGCTCTAAATGTGTAAATTCAGAGGATTTCTCAGATAACAGTTTGAAAGTACCTGACATATTTAATAATAAATTCATGTATTCGTTTAATAATTCTTTATTGGTCATTATTTTTCGCTTCCTTTATTGATTTAGTAATTATTTTATTACTATTTTTATTTAAAATCAAATGATTTTATTGGTATTAGTAAATATTTATTTACTAATAAGATGTTATTTAAATCGTGAGAAATGCAGTAGAGGAAAAGTTAAAGTATTTTTATGTGAGGAGAATGTAAAGATTATAAAATATTACTTTATACATAAAAAACTAATGAATCTAATGTCTCTTTCAGATATTATGCTGTAAATAATTTTATGGTAAAATCTTTTACATAATTAAATAAAGGGGTAGTATTCTATGGGTCATTTCTCAAATAGTTTATTAGTGTTGTTTGTTCTTATAGTATGTAGCTGTATAGTTTTTGGTGGATAATATAATGATAGATTGATATAAAAGAAGGTATCTCACAAAGGTGAGATACCTTCTTTTTCTTATAATCTTGTATCTGGAATAGCTTTTATATTAGTAGCCATTTCTGCAGTTTGAATCGCTCTTGTTTGCGGGGAAGAAAACACAAAGTCAAATTTAATATTTTGTAGTAATACCCAAATTGCTCTGCTTGTTTATCCTATCCTAAGCTCATTTAATAGTAATTTCGATTTTCATTGTAATCGATTTTTTCTTGAACTAGCCGGCAGCTTAGTTGAAGAAGGAAAATTTATAGTAAACATAGAAAATATTTAATGAATTAAAGTACATATGAGGTGAAAGTGATGGCAATAAAACATACTGAAATTAAAGTAGTAGTTGGAGCTGGAGCATTTAACAATAATCCAGGTTGGATTCAAACTAAAGAAGATGAACTTAACTTATTAATTGAAACTACTTGGGAAGAACGATTTGAATATAATTCTATTACAGCCATTTTAGCTGAGCATGTATGGGAACATCTTACTTTTGAAGAAGGTGTAAAAGCGGCTAAAATTTGTTATGAATTTTTAAAACCATCAGGCCATATTCGTTGTGGTGTCCCTGATGCATTTTTCCCAGATGAAACCTACCAAAATATCGTTAAAGTAGGCGGACCTGGACCTAAAGACCATCCAGCTGCAAGCCATAAAATAGTTCATAATTATAAAACATTAACTGAAATGTTTGAAACTGCTGGATTTGAAGTAGTTTTACTTGAATATTGTGATGAAAATGGACAATTTTTTTACAACGAATGGGATGCTAACGATGGTGTTATTTTCCGTTCAAAAAGGTATGACTCTAGAAATAAAGGAGATAAACTTGGTTTTCCATCACTAATTGTTGATGCGATTAAACGATAAGTAATTCAACTAACACATGCGTTAGTTCTATAAGTTCATGAGTCGCAAAAGCGGCTTTTTTTGTTTGTGTTGTAATTATTGCGGTAAAGATTCCTCCATTATGCTGCCCTATTAATATCTCTCAATATTCTAACCAATAATAATGTGCAACTTTTAAATATATAATCACCATATTAATACTAGACGTACAAACGTGAAAATTCTTGTTTTATTCACTTTCACATCCATAGATATGTTTATACTAATTTTCTAAAAGATTGATTGTGTTAGGGTTGCTTAAGGGTCTACATCAATTAAAAGCACTCGCTCACCATGAGAAGCTAGATAGTATCCAATTTCTTTACAAGGAGTCTTTTCCCTTTGTCACCGCTCATATTAAGAATGGTTATTACATGTCCTATATGTCAGTTCCGTTTATCTACTATTACTGAAACTAAAATTTCGTAAATCTTGATATACCTTTTTCACCAGATTAAAACTGATAATTACACTCACGATATACTAAACAAATAATAAATAGAGAAATATATATGGAATCAATTGTATTTAGTTCATTGTGTTTTTAAAGAGAAGGAATTTTATTTTTACTTATTGAAGTATTGTTCTAGTCAGTTTAACGCCGGTCAAAAGAGTTTTTACAGAGTAATTTAGTGGAATAGAAGCCAAAGGATAATAGGGAGTATTTACATGAAAACTATTTTAAAGTACACAATTGAACCCCATAAAGATTTTAATGAATTATTAGCCTTGTATGAATCTTTGGGGTGGAATTCTCTTAAATTAACGGTTAACGAGTTAGAACGAATGTGTATACAAAGTTGGTATGCAATTTATGTTTATGATAACAAAAAATTAGTAGGGATGGGGCGCGTTATATCAGATGGTGTAATTACTGGTATTATTTGCGGAGTATGTGTATTACCGGAATATCAGTCCAAAGGAATTGGAAAGGAAATAGTAGAACGATTAAACAGGTACTGTGAACAAAATAGAGTTATTCCTCAACTTATGTGTGTTGAGGATTTGAAGCCGTACTATGAATCTATTGGATTTGAGGAATTTTCGATTGGAATGACGAAATATATTAAACGATAGGGGGCTTTATTTAATAAATTTTTTTGTAGTCAAAACTATTTTTAGAGTTCAAAAATCTAATTATAAAGGGGACTAAAGTTATGGAGATTGCTAAGGGAGTAGAGATGTTGCATCTTGAATTTCATGGGTATATTATTCATCCAATTCTTTTGTGGGATGATGATATGGCAGTTTTAATAGATACTGGATTCCCTGGACAAATTGAAGATATACGAGTAGCAATGGATAAGGTTGGAGTGCCGCTTGATAAACTTAACGTCGTGATTTTGACGCATCAGGATATAGATCATATAGGTAGTCTTCCTGAACTATTACAAAACTGTGGAAGCAATATTAAAGTTTATTCTCACGGGCTAGATAAGCCTTATATTGAGGGGGATTTACATTTATTGAAGGGTGCAAACGTAGAGAATCCACCGAAAGGAAAAGTGAGTGATACTTTGATTGACGGTCAAGAACTTCCGTATTGTGGCGGGATTCTTATTATTCATACCCCGGGACACACTCCTGGGCATATTAGCTTATACTTGAAACAAAGTAAAATTCTTATTGCTGGGGATTCAATGTATAGTGTAAACGGTGTTCTAGGGGGAGTTCATGCCCAAACTACTTTGGATATAAAAGAAGCACAACAGTCTTTGAAGAAATATTTAGATCTAGATATTGAATCAGTAGTTTGTTACCACGGAGGGTTAAGTAGGGGGGGAATTAATGAGCAAATCCAAAGATTATAGGGAATGATAATAACAAATTATCATTTCTTGTGAAGTTATTATTAACAATGAACAACTTTTTATATAAAGAAACTTATTAATTACAATAAATAAGAGCATGTTTTGAACATTACTTTTCAATAACATGCTCTTTTATTTAAGTTAACAACATTTAATTAATCAAATCATGTTTTAAGCAAACAGTTACTTTTGTATTAAGTAAATCTTAAACTATTTTTAATTCGATATTAGTTACTTAATCCATTCCAATAAAACGAAACAATTTGTTTTGCTAAGTCATCTATATCTACAAGAATAGGATTGTGATTCTCATCCTTATAATTTCCAATCGATAATAATGCTACGAAAGCATGAGCAGCTAATTTAGGATTTCCTTTTTGTATTTCTTCATTGTGCATTGCGTTATAGATTACTTTTTCCAATACTTCATACATTTTATCTTCAGCATTTTTCAATTCTTTCAATTGTTCTTCAGATAAAGAGAGTTTTGCATCTTTCATAAAATTTTTCATATCAATGTCCATCGTTGCGTGTAAGTATACTTTAGCAAAGTCCAATAATCTATCTTCTAAAGTCTTATTTGTAGAGAGTATTTGATCCATATTTTCTCTTATACGCACCATCATTTGAATCATTGTAGCGGTAAATAAATCAGCTTTTGTTGAGTAGTAATAGTAGACAGTTGCCTTTGTAACGCCACATTCTTTCGCGACCTCATCCATCGAAACTACTTGATAATTTTGTGTGAGAAATAATCGAGTTGCACCTTCTAAAATTAGTTCCTTTGTAGCCTTTGTATTTTTATTTTGACGGGGCCTTCCGAGAGGACGCTGTTTTTGTTCCAAATACATTCGCTCCTGACATTAATTATTGAGGTTATTATAACATAATTTTTAAGCATTCTTGATTAATTAACTGACCAGTATATATAATTAATAGTGGGAGAAAAAAGGAAGGTGGGTTTTTATGAAAAAACACCAGTTAAGCACGTTAGGGAAGCTTGTAGCAGGGAAGCATACGCAATGGATAACATTAGCGGTATGGATTCTTATTACATTAGTACTTTCATTTACGTTGCCCCAAGTAAATAGTACAAAGGATCCTAATCCGAAGAATCTACCTGAAACAGCTATGTCACAACAAGCGGAAGCACTTATGAAAAAAGAGTTTCCGAATAATGCAGGAAACCCGTTGTTAATTGTATGGCATAGAGATGGTGGATTGCAGTCAAAAGACTACAAATTAATACAGGACGTTTATAAACAGTTAAAAATTGATCCTTTAAAAGAACAATCATTGTTACCACCATTTGATACAATCCCTGAGCAAGTACTTTCAAAAAGTGCATCAAAAGATGGTACATCATTTGTCACACCAGTATTCTTTAATAAAACTGCTGGAACGGATGTATTAAAAGGTAATTTAGAAGAGTTACGAAAAATAGTGAATAGTAAGGTGGATGAAGATCCATTTAAACAAAAAATTAGTGACTCTGGCTTACATGTTCGATTATCTGGACCTGTAGGTATTCAAACGGATGCGGTAAGTTTATTTAGTCAAGCTGATGTGAAATTATTAGTTGCTACTGTACTACTTGTGTTGGTTTTATTAATTTTATTGTATCGCTCTCCAATTTTAGCAATCTTACCTTTACTTGTTGTGGGCTTTGCATATGGAATTATCAGTCCGACACTGGGCTTTTTAGCAGACAATGGATGGATTAAAGTTGATGCACAAGCTATATCGATTATGACAGTTTTACTATTTGGAGCAGGAACGGACTATTGTTTATTTCTTATTTCAAGGTATAGAGAGTACTTATTAGAAGAGAAAAGTAAATATAAAGCATTGCAACTTGCGATAAAAGCATCAGGCGGAGCGATTATCATGAGTGCACTAACTGTAGTACTAGGGTTAGGAACATTATTACTTGCACATTATGGAGCTTTTCATCGATTTGCAGTCCCATTTAGTGTCGCTGTTTTCATCATGGGAATTGCTGCATTAACAATTCTTCCGGCATTATTATTAATTTTCGGTAGAGCTGCATTTTTCCCATTTATACCGAGAACTGATGAAATGAATGAAGAGTATGCAAATAAAAAAAAGAAAGTAGTAAAAGTAAAAATTACAAAGGGGGCCTTTAGTAAAAAGCTTAGCGATATTGTTGTACGTAAACCGTGGACAATTATCATGCTAACCGTATTTTTATTAGGAGGATTGGCTTCATTTGTACCACGTATTCAATACACATACGATTTGTTAGAATCCTTCCCGAAAGATATGCCATCACGCGAAGGATTTACATTAATTTCTGATCATTTTTCAGCTGGAGAATTAGCACCAGTAAAGATTGTAGTTGATTCAAAAGGAAAAGATTTATCTATTAAACAAGAATTAGAGAAATTATCTTTTGTTAATAAAGTGAAAGAACCAATGAGGGGAAAAGAGAACAATCAATTGCAAATGTATGAAGTTTCTTTAGCGGAAAATCCATATTCTATAGAAGCATTAGATCAAATCCCTAAATTAAAAAATAGTGTAGAAAAGGTATTAAAAGAAGAAGGCATTTCTAACGCTAAGAATCATTTGTGGATTGGAGGAGAAACAGCTTCCTTATATGATACAAAGCAAATTACTGAGCGTGATGAAGCAGTAATTATTCCGGTTATGATTAGTATCATAGCTCTACTTTTACTCGTGTATTTACGTTCAATCGTTGCGATGATTTACTTAATTGTAACAGTTGTTTTATCATTTTTCTCTGCCTTAGGAGCAGGGTGGATTTTACTTCATTTTGGTATGGGGGCTCCTGCAATACAAGGTGCGATCCCGTTATATGCATTTGTATTTTTAGTTGCCTTAGGAGAAGACTATAACATCTTTATGATTTCTGAAATATGGAAAAACAGAAAAAAACAAAATCATTTAGATGCAGTGAAAAATGGTGTTATGCAAACAGGAAGTGTGATTACATCAGCAGGTTTAATTTTAGCGGGAACTTTTGCAGTGTTAGGTACGTTGCCAATCCAAGTTCTTGTTCAATTCGGAATTGTGACTGCAATTGGCATATTACTAGATACGTTTATTGTAAGACCATTATTAGTACCAGCAATTACAGTTGTATTAGGACGTTTTGCTTTTTGGCCAGGAAAACTTTGGAAAGAAGAAAAGCGATTACAAAAAGAAGATAATTTATAAAAAGAAGGTTGCCGACTAAGTCAGTGAAACTGATTTTAAGGCAACCTTTTAATTATATTTAGGGCAGATTAATTATTATTTATATTGAATATTCAATATAAATAATGAAAACTATGAATGACGAAGTGCTAAGTGAATTAAAATTTTCTTATCAGACATAATAACTTTTAAGAAATTCCATTGAGTGGGAAATTTTCTATATTATATGTTGTTATAGGATGATTAAAATGTGGGAAACAATTATTTTTTATGTTCCAGAGTGGAAAATTTTTATACAAGCCTTTATCGTACTTGTTATTCCATATATGATTTCAAGATTTTTCAGTTGGATTCGTACATTAGAAAAAGAATAATACAACGAACTAATTGAGGGATTAATATTAGATTCAATCGAAGAAAAAATATGGATACTCAAAGAAGGGAAGTACTAGGAAAAAAAGTTAATAGGTTCTAATGTAACTGGAAGCTTTTTAGAGAAAGAGTGATGAAGGTGAAAGCACAGGATTCAATGGCTAATCAAACACAAGGACAGGGTAATACATATGAGGATAAGCCTACTAAAGTTTCTCAAGACTACTTTACAGGTGATTTTAACTTAGATTTGGAGACTATAAAAAAAGAAGCACTTGATAACTCGGACGTTTATTGTCGAGATTTTAACATAGGTGGGACAAACATTCGAGCAGTTCTTGTTTTTATAGAAGGGCTGTCAAATAAAGATCTTATTGATATGCACATTATGAAATCATTAATGTGTAATTTTCCTGATGAGTATAAAGATGAATCATCTAATATGAAAGATAGTGTTTCAAAAGAGTTTATTAAAAATCGAGTTCTTCCTATTAGTGGAGTAGAAGAAGTGCAATCTGTGCAAAAAATGATGTCAAAGGTGTTAATGGGTTCAACGGCGTTATTAATTGATGGACTATCAGATGTATTAATACTTAATACAAAAAAAGGAAAAACACGCAATGTTGAAGAGCCGATATCAGAGGGGACGGTCAGAGGTCCACGGGTAGGTTTCACAGAAGTTTTGTCGGATAATACTGCTTTGTTACGGTTACATGGTGAAAACGAAGGATTATCTTTAATAAAGTTTCATGTGGGAGAACGAGCAAAAAAAGAATTGGTTGTTGCCTTTATGAAAGAGATTGCTGATTCGGAATTAGTAGAGGAAGTTAAAAAGAGAATTCAGAAAATTAATATTGATAATGTGCCAGAGTCAGGTTATGTAGAACAACTTATTGAAGATAATTATCTTAGTCCTTTTCCGCAAGTACAGAGTACGGAACGCCCTGATAAAGTAATCGCTGCACTAATGGAGGGAAGGGTTGCAATTCTATTGGATGGAACACCTTTTGCGTTAATTGTTCCGGTTACATTTAGTATGATGATGCAATCACCAGAA
Source organism: Bacillus cereus group sp. MYBK30-2 (assembly GCF_051915945.1). Taxonomy (NCBI): domain Bacteria; kingdom Bacillati; phylum Bacillota; class Bacilli; order Caryophanales; family Bacillaceae; genus Bacillus; species Bacillus cereus group sp. MYBK30-2. The sequence goes on along the minus strand of NZ_JBQAFR010000001.1, from coordinate 670,015 downwards.
GATTATTATGAACGTTGGATTCCAGGTACGCTTATTCGTTTATTACGTTTTGGAACAGCTGTTATTTCTCTTTTTGCTCCCGCTCTGTACATTTCATTTATTTCATTTCATCCTGGATTGATTCCGACTAAGTTAGCAATTTCAATTATAGGAGGGCGGGAAGGCGTCCCGTTTCCTGCAATTATAGAAGCGCTATTTATGGAGATTGCTATCGAAATTTTACGAGAAGCAGGGTTACGACTACCTAAGCCGATTGGTTCAGCGATGGGAATTGTAGGAGGATTAATCATTGGGCAAGCTGCTGTATCAGCTGGAATTGTGAGTCCAATAATGGTAATTGTTGTGGCGGCCACAGCTATTTCTTCTTTTGCACTTTCGCATTATAGTACAGCAATTCCATTACGTATTCTTCGCTTTGTAGCAATGTTTTCCGCCGCAATATTTGGATTATATGGAGTTATTCTGTTTTTCCTCTTTATATGCAGTCATATTGCAAGGCTTAAAAGTTTTGGTGTACCTTATGCTAGCCCGGCTGTCTTATATCAATTTACTGATTGGAAGGATTTTATGGTTCGTATGCCAATTCAGATGATGAAGCGGCGTCCGAAAATGTTGAATTTAAAAGACTATGTACGGAAAGGAAGTGAAGAGGAATGATTACGAACTCAAAGGACAAAATTCCCACTTCCCAAGCAATTGTTATTCTTATCAATTATATACTTGCTATCGGAATTCTCACCCTGCCTAGAACCGCGGCTGAGAAAGTGCAAACACCTGATGTTTGGATAACTGTTATTTTAGGTGGATTAATTGCGATGGTTGCGGGTGTAATTATCGTAAAGTTAAGTCAACAATTTCCTGAAAAAACATTTTATCAGTATAGTCAAGAAATTGTAGGAAAATGGTTTGGGGTGTTACTTAGTTTATTGATTATTAGTTACTTTTTTACACTTTCTTCATTTGAACTTAGAACGTTGGAAGGTATAACAAGTTTTTTTCTACTAGAAGGTACGCCTGACTGGGCTATTCTTATGCCATTCATGTGGATAAGTCTTTATTTAAATCTAGGCGGAATAAATGCGATAGCACGTTTATTTGAAATTATTTTTCCGATTACAGTTTTTATATTTTTAGTGACATCTTTTATGAGCATTGGAATATTTGAACTCGATAATCTTCGTCCTGTATTAGGATTAGGGATTGTTCCTGTACTAAAAGGTCTAAAAACAACAACTATGGCATATTCGGGAGCAGAAATTATGTTGTTACTTTTAGCATTTATGAAGAAACCGTCTCAAGCTGTAAAAGTTGTTATAATTGGCACTACGATTCCTTTACTTTTTTATGTTATTACAGTTGTAATGGTTATAGGAGCGTTTTCTATCGATGGTGTATTGGTGAGAACATGGCCGACAATTGACCTTATGAGAAGTTTTGAAATTCAAGGCTTAATTTTTGAACGGTTTGAATCTTTGTTACTAGTGATATGGATTATGCAAATCTTTGCAACGTATACAATTTGCTATTATGCAGCTGCTTTAGGGTTAGCGCAGCTCTTTAATAAAAATATTCATTCTTTTTTGTATGGATTACTCCCAGTAATATATCTTGTTGCTGAAATTCCGAAAAATATCAATGAGTTATTTGAATTTGGAAATATGCTTAGTAATGCAGCGATAATTTTATTTGGCATTCTTCCATTTCTTCTCTTTATGATTTCGAAGGGGAGGAAAAACAGGCATGAGCCAAAGTATTAAAAATAGAAAATTTTTTATAGGATTCACGTTAATTGCTTTTCTCCTATTACTTACAGGATGCTGGAGTAGTCATGAAATTGAGGAACTAGGTTTCGCTGTAGGTTTAGCAATTGATAAAGAAAAAGAAACAAAGATTGAGAAAGAAATCGAAGAAAAGGGCGGAGGATATAAGAAGAAGAATTTGATAACAACCACCTTTCAATTCGTTAAAGCACAATCATCGTCTGACGGAGGAAAAGGTGGAGTATCACAACAAAAAGCTTACATGAATGTTGCAGAAACAGGAGATTCACTTCATCAATCAATTCGTGAAGTTGCGTTAAGAAGGCAAAGGCCTATCATTTTTCATCATACGAAAGTGATAGTGGTAAGCGAAAGTATTGCCCGAACATATAATTTAACACAGTTATTGGACATCTATATTCGGGATAATGAGATGAGACCTAGTTGTTTTGTTATGGTTAGTAGAGGACAGGCTAGTGATGCGTTAAAATCAAAAGAATCAGGGGAAATTCCAGCATTTCGCTTAATTGAAATTGAGGATAATCAATATAGATCCTCACGAATTTTACCACCTATGCCGCTTGCTAAATTACCAGGAAAGGTGAAATCTGGGGCGAGTTTTCTTTTACCGAATGTAATTTCCATAAATGGAGAAGTGAAATATATTGGTGCTGCTGTAATTAAGGGGCGTACAAAAAAACTTCGTGGCTTTTTAAACGAGAATGAATTGGAAGGCTTAATGTGGATAACTGGAAAAGGGAAAAGTGGTCTGGTGAAAAGTTTTGATAAAAAGACGAAAAAACTTATTATGTATGAAGTGAAATCTATGAAAAGTAAAATTAAGCCCCATGTTAAAGGAAATAAAATCTCTTTTGATGTAAATATTCAGTCTGTGGGGCGATTATCCGAAAACTGGGCTGAGTCAGAGGAAACTTTTAAAAATACATTTCTCAAAAGGGCGGAGCAAGCTGCCCAACAGGAAGTGAGGCAGTTAGTGAAGCATACATTACAAAAAATTCAAAAGGAATATAAAACTGATGTTGCTGGCTTTAATACTAGTTTGAAAATCAAGTATCCAAAAGTATGGAAGAAAGTTGAAAAGGATTGGGATAAAGTGTTTAGTAAGACTCCAATTAAATATAATGTTAAGTTAACAATTGAAGATTATGGTACAGAAGGCGCTTAATGAATGAATAACATGAAATATACAAAAGCTCTGAAGCATGAATTTTTTTATGAATATGCTCCAGGGCTTTTTATTGTGCAGGTTTATTGTATTTTGTAAATGAATAAGAAGATAAATATTCCGTTTTAATATTCTTTATTTTATAATTATTTACAAGTGTTGGTAAATACAATCACTAAAAATAGGAGTGGAAAAATGACAATATTACCTATACGAAAAGATGAAGCCATAATTATTAATATGGCAAAACTATATTGTAAAGTATTTGATAAAACAAATTTTGATGAAATGGTAGAACGAATTATAAGACATATGGGATATACAGATTTTAAAGGAGCAGTAGCAATAAATGATGAAAATGAAGTAATTGGTTTTACTTATGGTTATCGCTCGTTGGAAGGACAGTACTATAATCAATTAATGAGAGAAGCATTAAATTCGGAACAAGTAGAACGATGGCTACAAGATTGTTTTGAATTTGTAGAGTTAGCAGTTCACCCAAAATATCGAAATGAGGGGCTTGGGACGAAATTACATAATGGATTATTAGAAGGAATTCCAAATAGAACGAGTGTATTAACTACACAAATAAACAATCAAAAGGCGCGTTCTTTATATGAAAAATTAGATTGGGTGAACGTATTGGAACCATTTCATCCAAGTAAAGATAATGCTCCGTATGTAATAATGGGGAAAGCTATTAAAACGAAAGTAAACTAGTAACTAATTTGTTCACATAAGTTATTTATGAAAATTAAGGGGAAAATGAAATGACGATAATATCTATTGAAAAAGCTACAATTTTAGATGCTGAAAAGTTAACAGAAATAATGAAAAGAACATTCGATGAAGAAGCAAAACAATGGTTGCCTGATCAAGAGAAAATTATAGATTATAACATTCAACCACCAGGATATTCTTCAGTTGAGATGACTATATATTCGATTGAAGAATTGAATTATTTTAAAGTTATACTGGATGAAGAAATTGTCGGTGGAATTATAGTTACGATTTCTGGTAAGTCTTACGGTAGAATAGATCGTATATTTGTAGATCCTATTCATCAAGGGAAAGGAATTGGATCACAAGTTATCGATTTAATAGAAGAAGAGTTTCCAAGCGTAAGGATTTGGGATCTTGAGACGTCTAGTAGACAAATTAATAATCACCATTTTTATAAAAAAATGGGCTATGAAACAATTTTTGAAATGGAAGATGAGTTTTGCTATGTAAAAAGAATAAATACATCTTCAAGTGAAGAGAACTTAGTTAAAAATAAAGATATGAAAAGTGGACAATACGAAAACTGTAATTTGGCAAATACAGAGTATTATCAAGTGAATTTAAAAGATAGCTCATTCATTAATAGCAATGTAATGCATATGAACATGAGTAATTGTAATTTAAGTCAATCAAAGTTTAAAAATATTAATCTAAGGAACTCCTCATATTCAGATTTAAATCTTTCAGGCAGTAAATTTAATTTGGTGACTTTAGGTGGAGTTCAATTTAAAAATACAAGCCTTGGAGAGGAGAAGGAGTCAATTTCTTTTGAAAGATGCGATCTTGAAGGTAGTAAAGTAATTAATTGCAATCTTAATAATGTTGAAATACAAAATAGTGATATAACCGGTATGAAAATAAATAATATTCCTGTAGAGGAACTACTTGAATTGTATAATCGGGTGAATAGTTAAAATAAAGGTCGCGTGGATTTTTCTAAGTGGTAGAGCTAAGAGTGCTGGGTTTGAAAAACGTTATTATACTGAAATAATTATATAAAAATGACATGATTAATTGAGGTAAAAAAGGATTTTTACATTGCGTATTAGAATGTACATATGATTATTTGAATGGAGGGGAAAAGATGGGGATTAACATTAGAGCAGTAGAAATACAAGATGCTAGAGCAATTCATCGTATATGCATTCATGATGATGTGTTACCTTATATGGTTTTCTTACCTAGTATGCGTGTAGATGCGATGGAGAATAGAATTCGAAATTTAGCACCGAACCAATTTGAATTTGTTGCAGAATATGATGGAGAAGTTGTTGGATTTGTCGGTTTAACCCAAAGTCCAGGACGTAGATCTCACTCGGGAGATTTATTCATTGGAGTAGATAGCGAATATCACAATAAAGGAATTGGAAAAGCGTTACTTACAAAAATGCTTGACCTTGCTGACAATTGGTTAATGTTAGAGCGAGTAGAACTTGGGGTATTAGACACGAATCCCGGAGCGAAAGCATTATATGAAAAGTTTGGATTTATTGAAGAGGGTGTAAAGATTGGGAATTTGAAGGCTCATGGGAAATTTGTTAATGAAATTATGATGAGTCGTTTTAGACCAAATGGTTTGATTGTACATAGTCAATAAAATGTCAATTTTAGTACAAGAAAAAGCATGACAAATCTATGTCATGCTTTTTTATTATTAATCACGATTCGGTAACTTTGGCTGAAGTAAAAATAAGCTTAAACCAATGAAAATAAGTGAAATCCCTGTACCTTGTTGCAATGATATCGTTTCATTCAAAATGAAATATGCTAATATACAAGTTCCAATCGTTTCTCCTAATATACTCATTGAAATAACTGTAGTACTCATCCATTTTAATAACCAATTGAAAATTGTTTGTCCTAAGATCGTCGCAATGAATGCTAGACCTAAAAAGGACCACCATGTTTGTGCAGAGTAATTGAAGAAAGATGACTGCTGCGTATAAGCAAATATGCCGAGTAGGAGTGAGCTACTGCCATAACTTATTACTGAATAGGGTATAAGAGATAAATTTTTACGAACGTGTTGACTAATGAAAAAGTAAGCTGTTATGATTCCGGCTGCTATAAAAGCTAAAATATCTCCATATAAAGCTTCGCCACTAATTTGGAAATCTTGCCATCCGATTACGATACTTCCTGAAATTGCAATGAGGCAGCCTATAATTGCACCTTTCGTAAACCTTTCCTTAAATAAAAAATAACCTCCGACCATTGAAAATAAAGGTTGCAAAGTTACGATAACTGTAGAACTAGCTACAGAAGTATACTGTAATGATTCAAACCAAAGTACATAATGTGCAGCTAGAAATAGTCCTGATAAAAGACCGAATCCCCATTGTTTTTTTGATAATGAGCACAGTTCAATTCGATTTTTTGTATTAAACATGAGAAACGGTAAAAGAATTAGCGTCGCAAAAAATAATCGGTAAAATGCGATGATTGCAGCAGGAGCATCCGCTAATTTTACAAAAATTGCTGAAGTTGATAAGGCGAATACACCGAAAAATAATATAAAATATGAAAGAAAAGGGGATCTCATAGTTTGTCCCTCCGATAGATTGTTTATTATAATAAACTAAATAAGATATAATGTACAAAAGTAAGTATATAAGTCTTGGATGAGATAAGGAAGGATTATTTGTTTTTGTTTAGTATGTCAGCACATAAGGAACGAAACATACAATATGATGGACGAAAGGAAGTTTTTACTATGATACATTATCGACTCGGACAGACTGTATTGAGTTATCGTAAGAAAAATAATATGACAATTCGTGAGTTTGCTGATTATGCAGGAATCAGTACTTCACTAATTAGTCAAATTGAAAGAGGACATGCAAATCCTTCTTTAAATGTATTGGAATTAATAGCGAAAGCATTAAATGTACCATTATTTACTCTTTTTATTAACGATATTGATACAGATTCGCTCATTTCAAAGAAAAAGGATCGTAAAAAGGTTTATCGAGAAAATAATGATCACATTGTTTACGATGTATTAACACCAGATTTTATGAAAGCTCGTATTGAAATGTTAATGATGGATTTAAATGGATATGCAAATACAACAGAAAGTCACTATTCCCACGAAGATAAGGAAGAAATTGCTGTTGTAATGAAAGGGGAAGTATATGTTGAATTAGAAGGGAATGAATATTTTTTAGAGGAAGGAGATGTCGTACGTATTCCTCCTAATGTGAAACATCGCTTTTTGAATAAAAGTGATGAAATGAACCACATCTTATTTGTGTTAACCCCGTCATTAAGTTAAAAATATTAAATAAAATGGGGAGTAGCCCTCTAAAATTATAGAGGGCTACAAAGGAATAACATGATAGAAATCTTGAAGTACCTAAATATGCGTGTGTATTTTTTTCGCTAGGTAAATATTGTTTACCTAAGGCAAATATACACTTAAAATTCATTTTCGTCAATAAAAAACGAAATAATGAGAATATTTAAAGGCGAAAAATTTGATAAAAGAAATAAACAAAAATAAGATAGTTCCATGACTATCAAACAAAAAATTCAGATGAACAAAGAGTGAAAATTTTTAAGGCCTTGGCAGAGGTGAAACGTATCGAAATTGTACATTATTTGTTACATACTAAATATGGTAGAAAATTATAATGATCTGTAATAAGGGGCTTAGTGTAAATCTCTTTTTTGTTTTTAGTGTATTTTTTTCAAAAATGTAATATTTTACATATGCATTATACTTTTACTTACTATGTAAGTAGGCTATACTAAAATACATATATTTTGAAATTGGAGCGAATAAAGACGAAATGGAAATAGTAAAGTTAGAGAAAGTAATTGAAGTGAAAAAAGAAGAATTATTGAATCTAGTCTCAAATTATGGACTTCAAGACGAAAAAGTAATAGCACTTAGCCAAGAAATTGACAAATTAATAAATTGGTTTATGTTTTTAAAATAGAAAGAACTATGACATGGTTTGTATATGTTATAGTTCTTTTTTATATGGTAATTTAGAAATATGTTCGATATACTATCAATAAACAGAATATTCCATCTAAACGGAGGGAGATAAATGATTTTACATACGCATATTTCAGGCGAAGGTGAACCAATTGTGCTTTTACATTCAGGTGGAATGACAGGTTTAGTAGAGTTTGAAGAACAGGCAGAATTTTTTACAGAAAAACAGTATAAAGTAATCCGTCCTGATTTGAGAGGGCATGGAGAATCAGGAGGTACATTAGATAACTATTTTCTTTGCTCTGCTGATGATTTGAATGATACGCTAGAATCTTTACAAATTAGTAGCTGTCATATAGCAGGCGTTTCATTGGGGGGATTAGTAGCATTACTATTTGCAAAGAAATATCCGAATAAGGTAAAAACATTAACATTTTCAGGTATATATCCAGTTAAGTCAGAAAATTGGGAAGAACGCGAGATACAAGAGGCGAAATATCATAAGCGATTGTTTGAAAATGAAGAATTTGTAACATATATGAATCAAATTCATGTGAAAAGCGATTGGAAAGCATTACTTGAATCGTGGCAAGTTAAGGATTGGTACCCATTCCATGATACGAGTGATGTAGCTAATCTTCAAGTACCTACACTGTGTATTGTCGGAGGAGATTCGGAAGATGAAGTTATAGCTGCTACAACTTTTAAACAATTAAATAATAATATACATATTGCGGTTATTCCGTTTGCAGGTCATCTAGTACATAGCAATCAACCAGAAATGTATTCGAATATATTGTCTAATTTCTTACAGAATGCGCAAGCTGCTAGTCGAGTATGATGATTTTTGGGTATAATAATATAGGATTTATTAATTGTATCGGTTAGGAGCGCAGCATATATGAAAACAGTCGTTGTCATCGGTGGAGGTATTACTGGACTTTCTACTATGTTTTATTTAGAAAAATTAAAGAAGGATTATAATATAGATTTGAATTTAATCCTTATTGAGAAAGAAGAGTATTTAGGTGGTAAGATCCACAGTGTGGAAGAAAATGATTTTATTATGGAATCAGGGGCAGATTCTATCGTTGCTCGTAATGAATATGTTATGCCGCTTGTAAAAGAATTGAATCTAGAAGATGAAATGGTATATAACGAAACAGGTATTTCCTACATATATTCTAATAACATATTACATCCCATTCCGTCTGACACTATATTTGGGATCCCTATGAGTGTTGAATCATTATTTAGCAGTACGCTAGTCTCAACAAAAGGGAAAATTGTTGCTTTAAAAGATTTTATAACGAAAAATAAAGAGTTTACGAAGGATACATCACTTGCTGTATTTTTAGAAAGTTTCTTAGGGGAAGAGTTAGTTGAAAAACAAATCGCTCCTGTGCTTTCAGGTGTATATTCTGGTAAATTGAATGAGCTTACAATGGCATCTACATTGCCTTATTTACTGGACTATAAGAATAAATACGGAAGTATTATTAAAGGTTTTGAAGAGAATAAAAAACAGTTTCAGTCAGCAGGAAATAAGAAGTTTGTATCATTTAAAAGTGGACTTTCTGTGATTATTAATCGCTTAGAAGAGGTGCTTAATGAAACTGAAATTAAAAAAGGCGTTGTAACGACAACGGTAAGTAAAAAAGATGATCAATATGAGATTTCTTTTGCAAATCATGAGGCAATACAAGCGGATTATGTCGTTTTAGCAGCTCCGCATGATATCGCACAAACCTTATTACATTCTAATGAGTTAAATGAGCAGTTTAATAAGTTTAAAAACTCGTCTCTTATTAGTATTTACTTAGGTTTTGACATACCAGATGAACAACTACCGGCAGATGGTACAGGGTTTATCGTTTCAGAAAATAGTGATTTGCATTGTGATGCTTGTACATGGACGAGTCGGAAGTGGAAACACACGTCTAGTAAACAAAAATTGTTAGTAAGAATGTTTTATAAGAGCACAAATCCAGTATATGAAACGATTAAAAATTATAGTGAAGAAGAATTAGTACGAGTTGCTTTATATGATATTGAAAAGAGCCTCGGAATTAAAGGCGAGCCGGAAGTAATTGAAGTTACAAATTGGAAAGATTTAATGCCGAAATATCATTTAGAACATAACCAAGCTGTTCAAGCATTACAAGAAAAATTAGCAGCTCTTTATCCAAATGTATATTTAGCTGGCGCTTCATATTACGGCGTAGGAATTGGTGCTTGTATTGGAAACGGAAAGAATACGGCCAATGAAATAATTGCTAAAATTAAGTGAAACGCATAATGAGTAGTTTTAAAATACATAAACAAAAACATCCCTCCAGTAAAAAAAGAGGGATGTTTTTATTTTACGGTAAGTATTATTTTTTTATTTGTTTTGTTATCTTGCTGAATTGTTAATGTTACCTTTCCAGATTCTTTAAAGGTGTATGGTGATAGTTGATAAATTTCTTCAATTTTATGTTTTTCTTTTAACTTACTTGTAGATATGGACGATATAGTAGGTGTCCAAATTTCTTGTTTACCTGAAGGATAGTCGATTTTTATTTGCGGGTGTTCTAAATGTATTGGTTCCCAAGAAACAAAATACACTTTAGTTTTTACATCTTTTTTCAGTAATTCTTCTGAGAAATAACCGAATTCGCCAACATTACCGAAAACAGTGTGATTTTGTAATTGTAATTGTATATCTAAATGACTAGGTTGATACGTTACTGCGTGATAAATTCCGTATGAAAGAGAAAGTGCGGCAGCGATTAAAATACCAATTGAAAATGTCTTAAAGCTATTTCCTTTAAAACTTGTCATCATGAATGAGTTTGGTGTGAATTTTTTTGCGAATAAAAAAATGAGTAAAATAAATAGAAGTGCTAAGCCAATGAAAATATACATAAAGTTTATACACCTCCGTAAGAAGAGTTGCAACCTCCTAAATTATAACATAAAAGTATATGTTATAATTTAGGAGGTTGTTTTTGCAGGGGAAAAATACACCTGTGTCTATCTCTTCGTTAATGAGTTAGATACACTTCTCAGACTTACCGGATTTTTAAGTGAGAATGGAGACAAACAGCACGTTGTTATTGGGTGTTAGTTGCGTATAAAGAAAAAACAAAGAGAAAATCATCTCTTTGTTTTTTCTAATTTCCAAGAGCCAAATATTAATAAGCTACCAATAATAAAACAAATGACAATATTGACTGTTATTAAAACAGGGAACATCGGAATTTCGTTATGGATTCCTTTCCCAGTAAGGACTACGAATACGTCATTTAATGGTATACGATAAATGAAACTAAGTACTAATATAAACGTAATTAATAAAATTTGATTTATCATACTTCCTAGTTTAGACCAGCGATTACGAAGTAATAAGCTAGAATCTTTAAGGGAACTAGTAGCGGCGTATGCGAAACGATTTAATTGTCTTGCTTGTAAAGATGAGAAGAAACCGACTAGTAAACCACCGATTGGTAATGTCCATGATAGTATTGTACATAGTATACCTAATAATGCGCCCACATTTGTTACTGTTATCGGGTGATAAGAGTTAAAGTGATGGAATAGTTTGGATCCTAAAAATAAGGATAAAATAATCCCGATTCCATATGGTAAATAAACGCCATAAATCATGAAAGTGCTGCTTTCCTGTGACAGTGCAAAGAATGTGCCGTACAATAAGAAAAAATTAACGATCATTCCTTGTGTAAATCCAAAGTAATAAATAAACTTAGGTAATTGAAACTGAAATTTTACTTTAGTGATGTATACAGTTAGTAGTGCTATTGCAACAAGGATGGTGACGATTAATAGTACAAGTAGCAGTTGTAAATTTATTTCACGAGTCGCTTTCATAAGGAAAAGTAGCGTAGTAAAGAGAATGAATAAGAAAAATGAAGGCACTGAAAAATAGAATGAGTTCTCTATTGTGACTTCGTATGTTGGCATTTTTCTTAAGGATAAGTAACAAATACAAAGAGCGATTCCGTAAAATATAAAAGCTAAACTTGGATGATTAGAATTAGCAGTAAATAAAATAAGTGGAACAATCAATATAACTGTTAATAGCGCAAAAAGATATTGATTCATTTTCATTTTACTACCAAATAAAAATTTTTCATGATATTGAGTTGTTGTATAAAGTGGTAATAAAATACTTGATGCGATTCCCATAAAAAGGGCAGAGAGTTCAATCCAAATTGTTGAAAAAGTAGCTAAAGATCCGCAAAAAGTTCCGATTATCGCAAGCGCAAGAAAGTGTAATAATTGTTCACGTGCGTTTATTTTTGTTTTAAAAGAATGAATAAGAAAAGCGCCTGTATATTTAAAAGTGTAGAAGATAATGAGAGGGAACCATCTATATAAAATTGTGTTGTATGAATTTCCAATAATGATAAAAAGGAAATAAGGTAAAAAGATAATTGTGTTCATGAGAGCGTATGTAAAATAATTATATTTTGTCATAAAAACAACCTCTTTACAGTTCTTGATAATTAAAGTATAGCATGCGGCCTGAATGGTAATCAAAGGGCAAGAAGGTATACCATTAGTTCATATAGAATAAAAAGGATAAACGTCATTAAAAATGTTTGATTAGTGGGACATTGAGGACTTTCCTAATTATAAATATTTTTTCTGCTATAATAAATTAGTAGAGAGAAAGGAGTGATCCTATGGCATTTCCTATGTTAGAAACAGAACGCTTGCGCTTAGTTGAAATAGAACAATCTTATTGTCAAAAAATATATGAAATATTTTCATTGGATGAGGTAACGTGTTATTACGGTATGAATTCTTTTACTGAGTTTGGACAAGCTTCACGTATGATTGAATCTTTTTCGAAAAATTACTTTGAGAAAAAGGCAATACGTTGGGGGATTGTATTAAAAGATACAAATACTTTAGTAGGGACAATTGGATTAAATAATTTACAACTTTGGAGTAAACGTTCAGAAATTGGATATGATTTGCATCCTCATTATTGGGGGAATGGTTATGCTTCTGAAGCTGCTCGAGAAATTATTACTTATGGATTTCGCGATTTAGGTTTATTTAGAATTGGAGCTATTACATATCCTGAAAATATAACTTCGTGTAACATGTTATCTAAATTAGGTTTCCAAAAGGAAGGGCTGTTACGTGGATATATTCATCAAGGAAATAAACAGCATGATGCATTAATGTATTCTATTGTAAGAACAGATGTTGAGGATTTTCATTATTAATAAAAAGCCCCTCTTATTAAAATAAGAGGGGCATGTAAAAATTAACCTAACTTAGGTAATAAACGTTCTCCGCTTTTCATGCTACTTTTACATAAAGGGCATTTAGGCTCTTCTTCAAATGAAAAGTTCTTTCTCATCCATCCTAAACAATCCTCTGATTCACATTCCCAGACAGGGGTTTGTTCTGGTGGTACTTCTGCTACATCGTTCTTTCGATTGCGATACATGTAACCACTCCTTTTATGTAAAAAATTTTAGTTATATATTAAAAAGGTTGTTAACCGAGCTGGTAACAACCTTTTTATTGTTTAAATTATAGCTTTACAACGTTTTTAGCTTGAGGTCCACGGTTACCGTCTTCAACTTCAAAGCTAACTTCTTGACCTTCGTCAAGAGACTTGAAGCCGTCGCCAGTGATAGCTGAGAAGTGAACGAATACGTCGTTACCGTCTGCAACTTCGATGAAACCGAAACCTTTTTCGCTGTTAAACCATTTTACTTTACCTGTTAATGTCATGGTAATGCCTCCTAAAATTTAAAAAGATTACAATATGATCGGCCTTATTTGAATGAAAATAAAAGTTCACATATTATCAAAAACCCATAAGGAGTACAAAATATCCCTGATTGATACTTGATAATATGCAAAGAAAATATAGTGTTAAATTGACCTTAATTACTATCTTACAACAAATGGTGTGAAATAGCAAGTGTTGGAAAAATCAAGAAAAAACAGGTGGATTTATAGCAAAAGGCACAAAGACATCTTTTTTATTTATATATTATTCCTAATTTGAATTTATGCAAAAAATTGATGTAAGAAAAAATGTAGAGCAAATATTAATAATGTATTATTTATGGTAAAATATGGTTTATCTATTGGTGGTAATTAAATATTATAAAAGGAGGAGAGAGAGTTGAAAAATGATTCATTTAATATCATTGAGGCAGCAAAAATAGGGAAGAGAAAAGTACACCCTATTTTTGCTGTAATATTAGCTATTATATTTTTGACTTTGGGCGAATTTTTTATGCTGTTTATGCTGTTTTTACCGAAGGCTGAAACGACATTCATGAAAGGGATTTATGATAATGTTAGAATGCTGTTAACATTTGGAGGAGCTATATTCATTTTATTTATATGGGTTCGTTTTGTAGAAAAAAGACCTTTTTCGTCCATTGGTTTTTGGAAAGAGCAATGGATGAGAAAGTATTTGAAAGGTGCGTTAATAGGGTTTGTATTTATTTCAATACCAGTTATTTTACTACTATTAATGGGAAGTGTAAAATTACAAGTACAACATATTACCTCAACAGTGATAGTAGGAATAGTAGGATCTTTAGTTGCATTTTTAATACAAGGGGCAACGGAAGAAATTATTGTACGAGGTTGGTTATTCCCGGTTCTTTCTGTTAGAAGTCGTATATGGGTTGGAATAATTGTTACTTCTTTTTTATTTGGGTTTCTTCATCTACTCAATCCAGGAATTACAATATTATCTATATCGAATATAATATTAGTTGGTGTTTTCGCAGCTTTATACGTATTGAAAGAAGATGGCCTGTGGGGAATATGTGCATGGCACTCAATTTGGAACTGGGCTCAATATAATGTATATGGTTTTGCGGTTAGTGGTACAACTGTATATTCCACTCCAATTTTTAAGTCTATAACAAATGGACCAGAAATGTTGCATGGAGGCTCATTCGGAATTGAAGGTAGTATTATTACAACAATTATGCTCTCTATCGCTTCAATTGTTTTATGGAGACAGTTATGGGGTAGAAAAGCGAAACAACGAGATTTTAGTTAATGAAAGTGGGAGAAACTATGGGGATTTTAGCGTTTGAAGGAGCTAGTGCTGTTGGTAAGAGTACAACGTGTCGTGAATTAGAAAAAAATTATGGTGCTTATATTATACCTGAGGTTAATTTTTTATTTGAAAGACCAAAAAATGAACATAGAACATGGTATTTTGAAAAACAAGTAGAGCGCTGGAATATAGCAATGCAGAAGTCGCAGCAATATGAGTTAGTAGTACTTGATGGGGATATTTATCAGCCACTTAGTTATAATTGGTGTTTCCATTTTGATATATTTAATCAGCCGTTATCTTTAATAAAAAACTTTTATAAAGAAAAGATGATTAATGAAGAAATTGGTTTTCCGGATCAATATTTTTATTTATATACGAGTGATGAAGAGCTTAGAAAACGGAAAGAGTCTGATAGGAGGAGAAAAAGAAGCAACTTTGAAAAACATTTACATATAGCTAAACCGTTCCAGCGTTATTATGAAAATTTAAATAACGTTACAGAAGGGTGCTGCAAGTTAATCGAAGCGAAAAGCGTAAGAAATAATGAATTGGAAATTGTGAAAAGGTTAAAGGACTTGAAAGTGAATGAAGAAAGACGTTTTGATGTTTCGAGGCTAGATGCTATTACGAAGTGGTTAAAAGAGAATCGTGCATATTAAAAAGCGACGGGTGTCTTATAAGGCACCCGTTGTTTTTTTATT
Source organism: Bacillus cereus group sp. MYBK30-2 (assembly GCF_051915945.1). Taxonomy (NCBI): domain Bacteria; kingdom Bacillati; phylum Bacillota; class Bacilli; order Caryophanales; family Bacillaceae; genus Bacillus; species Bacillus cereus group sp. MYBK30-2. Next base: position 654,585 of record NZ_JBQAFR010000001.1, on the reverse strand, counting down.
TAAATGCAATATGTATACATCTACTTTATGTATTAACCTGGCATAAAGTTAAAGTAAGTATAATTGTAAGAAATAAAATTTGGTCATTCGACAGAATAATCTTTTAATTTACTTAGAAAAGAAATACAATATAAGGAAATCTATAAAAGCTTTGCTATGTAGTTTAGGAGGAATAGGTGTATCAAAAGTATTAAAAGGTTTATTGAAATAATTCTATTAAAGTAACTAATTATTACTGGTGAAAGGAGACTAAATTTAAGCATGAAGAAAGTTATTATTTCGGATCTAGATGGGACTCTATTAAGAAGTGATAAAACCATTTCAGAGAAATCTATTAATATTTTGAGGGAATGTAAAAATAAAGGGAGTGAACTGATTTTTGCCACGGCAAGACCTCCAAGAGCCATTAACCAGTATATTCCTAATATACTAAAGAATGATATTATCATTTGTTATAACGGGGCTCTTGTACTTAAAGGTAATGATACTTTGTATAAAAAGGAGATTTCTAGAAATGTCATTTTAGAAATTATAGAAAAAGCAAAAAAGTATAACTTAAATAATATTTGCATTGAAATAAATGATAAGCTGTACTCAAATTTTGATGTTACTGATTACTTTGGCAATGTGCCGAATGAAGTTATAGATGTAAGAGAGCTAGACTTCAAAGAAGCTTTTAAAGTGATTCTTTGTACAAAGGATTCAATAAATAAGAATTTAATTAAAGAACTTCCTGTCGAATGTAATGCAGTCATTACAGATAACGGAACATTGTGTCAAATTATGCATGCGGAAGTTTCAAAATGGAATAGTATTCAACATGTTCTTCAGCACCTTAATTGTGAAGAATCTGACGTAATTGCATTTGGAGATGACTATAATGATATGGAAATGATAGAGAAGTGCGGTATTGGTGTAGCGATGAACAATGCTGTTGAGGAATTAAAATCAGTCGCTAAATTTATTGCAAAAAGTAACGATGAGGATGGCGTTGCTACATTTTTGGAAAGTAATAATTTTGTTTATGTTAATTAGTGTGAGGAAATGAATGGAAGTAAATTGTAAAAAAAGAGATGCTACATCTGTTTTTGATAGATATAAACTATGAATAGGGATATTTGGGAGGAAACAAGCGGGATGAAAACACTATTTAAAATATTAGGGATTATAGCTGGGATGGCGGTAGTTGGAGTAGGTTTAACGTATGGTATGCTGTATTATATGAATCATAGTAAACCGACAGCAAAAAAGACATCGCCGGCAGCTCCGGCAGTAGAAGTGTTAGCTGATAGTAATGTAAAAGCGGAAGATGCAAAGCTTTTAGAAAATGGGAATTATTCGTTACCGAACAGTGGATTTAATAAAAATTTTAAATGGACTGATGAGAACATACAGACTGCATTACATGAAATGACACATCAAAAAACGAAAGCAGATCAAAAGTGGGGCTATATTTTTATCACACAAGAACGTATTGAAAGTTTACTTGATATTGTAAATAGCAATGATCTTGTACAAAGAAGTGCATATATAGATATTTTAGAACGATGGAAACAAGGAAAATATGAAAAGGTCGATGCTGATCACAACAAGATTTGGAAATTGCAAAGCGGGAATTTAGGAGAAGGAAAAGGAATTATGTCACAAGCGGAACAAAAAGAATTAATTAATCAAGTATTTATGCAAAAAGGTACATATTCAGGAAGTAAATTAATTGCAGGTGGGGGACAACCTAATAAATAAGATACATATCGATTTTGAAACATCTTTGTTGTTAAAAGCGCAAAGGTGTTTTTTATTGACATTAGAAATAAATGGGAATATGATTCATATATGAAATAATATAGAAAGGCTTATAAAATACATATGAATAACAGGGAGTTATACGGAAATATTCGTGATGTTTACCATCTACTACAAAAAAATTTAGATAAAGCAATTGAACAGTATGATATAAGTTATGTTCAATTTGGAGTAATTCAAGTACTTGCGAAATCTGGGAAAGTTTCTATGTCTAAGTTAATTGAAAACATGGGATGTGTTCCAAGTAATATGACAACAATGATTCAACGGATGAAGCGGGATGGTTATGTTATGACAGAGAAGAATCCAAATGACCAACGTGAAACACTTGTTTATTTAACTAAAAAAGGTGAAGAAACAAAAAATCAAGTAGATGTGCAATATGGTGATTTTTTAAAAGAGAACTGTGGTTGTTTTACGAAAGAGGAAGAAGAGCATTTGGAAGCTTTGTTAATAAAGTGGAAGAAGCATTTGAATTAAATATAATAAAAATGTAACACTCTGTTGCATTTTTATTTATATAAATACTTCATATATGAAATAATAACTGATGCAACAAAAAGAAGGAGGGTAATTATAGATGTTTATTTCATATATGAAATAAAGGGGGAGTATTATATGGAAGTAAATTCAATGATACGTATTTTGGCAATTGTGGCATTTTTTATTGGGCTAGATTCATTGCTTGTGGCACCTTTATTACCAACTATTACAGAAACAATGAGTATTCCTGATGGGAGTGGAGGACTTTTAATTACTATTTACGCTCTTTTTTATGGAATAACAGCACCTTTATTCGGGCCTATGTCTGATAAAGTAGGAAGGAAACGTATGATTGTAATTGGGTTTGTTATTTTTTCAGTTTCTACATTTTGTACAGGAGTAGCAAAGAGTTTTGAAGTTCTTTTAATATTCCGTGGTTTAACAGGTTTATCCGGCGCGATGGTTATGCCAAGTATATTTGCATTAGTAGGAGATAAAGTAACATATGAGTCAAGGGGAAAAGCAATGGGAATGATTATGGGAGCAATGGTAGGCTCGACAGTAATTGGTGTACCTATAGGGGCATTTTTATCTGAAATAGGAAATTGGCAGTGGACATTTTATAGTGTAGGAATAGTAACTTTATTTATTGCATTACTAGTAAATCAGCTATTGGAAAATGAAAAACCGAGAAATGAGGTGCGTGTTTCTGCAATGAAAGCGATGATTGCATCATTAAAAATGGTTATAGTAAATGTACCTGTTTTATATGCATTATTAGCAACGTTTCTATGGACAATTGGATTGCATGGAATGTTTTCATACATAGGTGTTTATTATGGGAAAAACTTTGGATTATCCGTTGGCGAAATTGGTATTGTCATTTTTCTTGCTGGAGTAGGTAGTGTGGCTGGGAATATACTTGGGGGAAAGTTAGCTGATAAAATTGGGAAAAGAAACGTTGTTTCCATTGCTAGTATTGTAGTTTCGATTAGCGTGATGATATTCTCACTTTCTATAGAAAAGTTGGGAATTGCAATTGCTGTACATATAATTTGGAGTTTATTTATTGGATTTGGTCAAGCTTCATTAACGGCTTTAATTTCAGAATTAAAACCAGCCGTGCGAGGGACTGTTATGGCATTAAATAGTTCTGCCATGTATATTGGTATGACTATTGCTTCGGGAGTAGCTTCACTTGCTGTAAGTAATGGATTACCGTTTTCTTCTTTAGGAATAATGTGTGCAATTGCTAGTTTACTTGTTCTTCCAATCGTATATGTTCTAGTTAAAGAAAAGGAAACATCTAATAAAAAGAAGATGAGTATCTAAGTTATCTTTTAGAAAAATGAGTTGATATTCTTCAAAGGGTATCAACTCATTTTTTCTTTAATACTGTTTCTATTATACTTATATCTTTTTTAATAGTGTAAGAAACGATTGTAAAATGGGTGATATCCATCTAGTTTTATGATAGATCACATGACTTTGAATGACTGCTGGAGTTTCGATAGGGTGAAAATATAGTTGCTCTTTTTGACAATTTTCTTTTACAACGATGTAAGGGAGAATAGAGATTCCTAACTCGCACATAACGGATTGTTTAATCACTTCAACATTGGAAGTCTCAAATGTTTTATCAGGAATATTCCCGCTTTGACGTAAATAACGATCTACCATCGGTCTATAGCCGCAACTTTGTTCTGTAAATATAAACTGAGTTTCCTGTAATAAACGGAATGGATCAGTGTTGGCAGGGGAATGAGCAGGTAAAATCCATCCAAATACTTCATTACAAAAAGTATGTGTAATAAAATCATTATGTTCTATAGTTTCTCCAATTAAGAAGATAATATCGGTTTCTCCTTCATGTAGTTTTTTCATTGCTTGTTCATTTGTATTTGTTTCAAGAACGATATTTACTTTCGGATGTTCCTGTTTGTAAGTACGTAATAATGGTGGTAAACGATATACTGCTAATGATTCGTTAGACGTAATAGTTAATGTCCCTTCCAAATAATCATTACTTTGAGGGATTTCTTGCGCTTTTTCATAAATAGTAAGTAATTCTAATGCGTACGGATGAAATTGATGACCTGCTTTTGTAAGAAGTACTTTTTTCCCTAAACGATCAAAAAGAGGAATGTGTAAATCATTTTCTAATGCTTTAATGTGCGCTGTAACAGTAGATTGCGCATAACCTAATGCATGAGCAGCTTTGGAAAACCCACCATATTTAACAATGGCACAAAATGTTTTAACATGCCTTATTTCCATAAATGATACCTCTTTTATTATCATGATTTGTGAATGATTATATCATGTATTTCAATTTTTCAAATGATTAAATTTCTTTTAAAATTAAATTGTGGAGAAATTCATTCAAGCGATATTGGAGGAGAAAACATGAGTGAAAAGGGCTATCATGTAGCTATAGTTGGGGCTACAGGTGCAGTAGGTCAAAAAATTATTGAACTGTTAGAACGAGAAACAAAGTTTAATATAATAGAAGTTACATTGCTTTCGTCAAAACGCTCTGCTGGTAAAACAGTACAATTTAAAGGGCAAGAGATTATTATACAAGAGGCAAAAACAACTAGTTTTGAAGGGGTAGATATTGCATTTTTTAGCGCTGGTGGAGAAGTTTCTAGACAATTTGTAAATCACGCAGTATCTAGCGGTGCGATCGTAATTGACAACACAAGTGAGTACCGAATGGCACATGATGTACCGCTCGTTGTTCCAGAAGTAAATGCACACACTTTAAAGGAGCATAAAGGTATCATTGCAGTTCCGAATTGCTCAGCGCTACAGATGGTAACGGCCCTTCAGCCGATTCGAAAGTCATTCGGTTTAGAACGGATAATCGTTTCCACATATCAAGCTGTATCAGGCTCAGGAATTCATGCGATTCATGAATTAAAAGAACAGGCTAAGTCAATACTTGCAGGTGATGAGGTGAAGAGCGATATATTGCCCGTAAAAAAAGATAAAAAACATTATCCAATTGCGTTTAATGTATTGCCTCAAGTGGATCTATTTACAGACAATGATTTTACATTCGAAGAAGTAAAGATGATTCAAGAAACGAAGAAAATTTTAGAAGATCCAAATTTAAGAATGGCAGCCACTTGCGTCCGAGTTCCAGTTGTATCTGGGCATTCAGAATCGGTTTATATTGAACTTGAAAAAGAAGCGACCGTTGCAGAAATTAAAGAAGTACTATTGAATGCACCAGGTGTTATTTTACAAGATAATCCTAGTGAACAAATTTATCCAATGCCATTATATGCAGAGGGGAAAAGGGAAACATTTGTAGGTAGAATACGCAAAGATCCTGATACACCAAAAGGATTCCATCTTTGGATAGTTTCTGATAATTTATTAAAAGGTGCCGCTTGGAACTCAATCCAAATCGCAGAAACATTGGTGGAAAAGGGCATTATTTAGCGTGGGGTTATTTGGAAATTAGAAACTGTAAGAGTTTCTGGGAAACCGTTAATTATTATGGTTTCCCAGTTTTTTTCTTAATGAGTATTTTCCTAACTTCAATTAAATTTTAATTGAAGTTAGTTTTTATAGTATTTTTATAAATATCAACTTTATCTGCAGAGAATTTTAAAGCTCTAGGCTTGCCGTTAATTGTAAGGTTAATATTAATTGTTAAAGGCATTTCGACCTTTTTTACTACATCTTCTATAGCAATATACTCATCTGCTTGTTCGTTATAAAAAACAACGGAACTAATTAATACCTCGTTATTTTCAATATCAATACTACACATCATAGGAAATTTCTCTCCATTATTTAGTATTAATTCTCCCGATACTATTGAACCGTTTAACTCTTCTGTAAAATTTATTGTTTCCACGGGTTTTACCCACGTCTCATCGCACTCTTCGTTTTCCTCTTCATCTATTGCCCATTCCCATATTGGGTTTTGTTTTAAGTCTTCAATAGTTAATTCGTCAATTGGTTTGCTATTACTCATTAAAAAGTACTCCTTTTCTCCTGATAAATGGATGATTAAAACAACTTATTCTTTAATTGTACAATGCGGCTATTTGTAATCCTATAAATACAAGTTTGCTCGTTTCAATAAATAGTTGATTGCCAATAAGAAGTTTCAATGTAGAGTATTATCCATTTGAATTTATTTAATCTAGTTTTGAAATGTTGTATTTATCTTTACAATTCTTTAAAAATTTGTTCTTAAGGTAATCTTAACAAGGTTTTAATTAGACAGCAAATAATGCCTTTTGAAAAGGAAAAACGTGGTTGTGATGGAGGAATAGCAAAAAACATCAAGAATGAACAAAAGTATTTTGGTAGTATATGGATATATTCAATGTGAGGGGGATATTATGGAATATCAAGTAAAGGGGTACTTTTCATCGCTAAAAGGAAGTAATTATGAAATTGGAAAACAGCAAGGGGAGTTTGTGAAAAATCATCCGTATCTCATTCCACAATTTATACAGCAAGAACATTTAATATCAGATAACCACTGGACAGAATCTAGAAATGTATTAAATCAATATTGTTCAGGAATTAATGAAGAAATTGAAGGGTTTTGTGAAGTGTTAAAAATTCCTTCTAGAAATATGATGTATTATTATCAAACACTATTAAAGGCAGGTTGTAGTCATTGTGCAGTATTACCACAAAAGACGGATTCAGAGCATACGTATGTATTAAGAAATTATGATTTATCACCAAAAATAGATGATATGCGTTTTTGCTCGACGCATGTTGAAGGTGCGTATGTACATAGTGGTTTTTCTACTCAATATTTCGGACGAACAGAAGGAGTTAACGAGCATGGGTTATCTGTTACATTTTCAGCATGTGGGCAACCAGTAGGAAATATTGAAGGTTTAAGAAAGTCAATGGTAAGTGGTTTACAATGTTTTGCGGTAATTCGAGTATTATTGGAGAAATGCAAAAATGTACAGGAGGCTAAGTCACTAATAGACGAAATGCCAATTGCAAGTAATATTAATATTATTGTAGCTGATCCTTTAAATGCAGCACATATTGAAATATTTGACGGGCATATATCCATAACAACAATTGAAGATAATAATCATGCTTTTATTGTATCTACGAATCATGCGGTTAGTTCATCCATTAAAAAGTTAAATAATAGAAGGCTAGAACAGTCTACTAAGAGATATCAAATATTACAAGACTATTTAAATCAAGGTGAACAAATTAGCACAGATTCTTTAAAAAGTTTGGTAGAATGTGAATATCCTAAAGGGCTGACAGTACATAATTATGAAGAGTGGTTCGGGACTTTGCATTCTGTATTATTTGATTTACAGGATCGTACATTGAATATTTGCTTCGGATCGCCACTTTTGAACGAGTGGTACTCATTGAAAGTTGGAGAGAGCCTTCCGTTTTCCGAGGTGAATGTGAACTTTAAAAATAGTAAATATACTGATTTTTGGAGAGAAGACAAAAATGAATGGATTCCTAAAGATTAAAAAGGAATAAGATGGTAAAATGAAGGGGCGAAATAGACAGGAGGAATTATTATTGCTACAAGCTATGTTACCAATTGTTCTTATCTTTTTTCTAGTCGCTTCGATGTATATAACTTATCAAAAAAGAAAAAAAGCAGGGATAAAAGGATTGAAAAGTGCATTAACTTCTATTTGTTGCTTTTTAATTGCAATCTTAAATTTGTTTGCATATTGGCTTCATTTTGGAGGTGTTTTTACTTGGCTATTTTCAATCGTATTATTGCTAGTGGGGGCATATTTTACAAAATATATTCCAATCTCTAAAAAGGTACACTAAAATTATATGAATTTATACGTATCAGTTTTATCCGTAAGACCCCCACCTCAAAATTCGCCTGTAAAGCAAAGAAGTTAGGTGGGAATCGGGCTGCCCGAAAAATCCTGATTGGTGTGGGCTAATAATCAGTGGGGGATGAACAAAACCCCCACTGATTAAAGTTTCACTTTATTTCGTAATGAAAAGAGATTATTCTATTAAGTCGTTGTGCATCAGCTTCATAGAATAATCTTTTTTTTATGTTTATTTTTGTAGAGAATGTACTGTTATTTTTAGTTGTTCAATAAATTCACGGGTTGCAGCGCACATATATTTATCTTTTCTAAAAATAAGTCCTATATCTATTGTTGGAATGGGGTTTTCAATTTTAATGGCCTGAATGTGTTCGTTTTGCAAAAAGTCTATATACGGTTTTGGTAACACTGTAATTCCCATACCTTTTGAAACCATTTGAATCAAAGATTCCATCGTACTAATTTCTAAAATTGGTTTCGGTTTAAAGTTAAAGTTTTGACAATGGGGTACCGCCACATCGCTATCAAGCTAAGGAAACAGGTCACCCCTAGAACGAAATTTTCAGGCTTTCTTGTAACAAAGAAGCCTATTTTATCATTTTGGGGATGACTTTTTTTCTTGATTTGATGAGCATTAGGTTAGCACCTATAATATAAATATTTAAGAAATGGTTTAATACTGTTATTGAATTATGTTTTAGTTTCTGTTCGAATGAACCGCCATACTAAAAGTGATGCTGTTAAATAAGCAATAGTCATAGTTATGAATGTATTGCTTGCACTATTATACCAGCCTTCTGATAAATGAATGACAACACCCATAACTGCCACACCAACCAAAGCACCAATTTGTCGATTTGCATTCAAGGTTGCCCCAGCCATATTTGCATGGGATGGTCCTGCTGCTTGCATAACGATTGCAGTCATTGCAGGAACCGTGACACCTACTCCTAAATTGATTATTGAGAAAATAATTGCTAATAACCAATATGGCATAGATGGAGAAATGAAAATTACTAACAACAATGATCCAAGTCCGGCTGTAAATAGAGCCAAGAGCATAGGTAGTCTTGAACCTAGACGGGTAGCTACTTTAGCAAACAGAAGGTTGCCCACCACAAAGACCGCCATCATAGGCAATAACTGTAATCCGGCCATAAAAGGACTTGCACCACGAGCTTCTTGCAAAAATAGACTCAGCATGAAGACTCCACCAAAAAGAGAAAAATTGAGTAAAAAGCCTACCATATTTGCGGCAGAAAAACGAGAATCCCTAAATAATTGACTTGGAATAATTTGATTTTCTGTTTTCCGTTCTCTTGCAATAAAAAGGATTGCACTCAAAACCGCTATACTGGTTGAACTAACAATTGGAAGAGAGAACCAACCCATTGAAGGACCTTCAATTAGGGTAAAACAAAAACATGCTAATGTGATAATACCTAAACCATGACTAGTAAAATTTAATTTACCCTGTACACGAGGTGACTGAGCGATGATTCGGTAAGTAAAAAAGAGGCTAATCATACCGATAGGGAGATTAATAATAAAGATACTTTGCCATCCAGTCATATCTACTAGTACCCCACCAACAAAAGGACCTAAGCCTGCAGATGTAGAGACTATGGCTGCCCAGATACCAAACATTTTGGCTCTTTGTTTCTCATCTGTATAAGAAAGTGCAAGTAGACTAAGAGAACTTGGCATAAATAAAGCTGCTCCAGCACCTTGAAGAAGACGGGCTGCTATAAGAACATCGGCAGTCTGTGCCACAGCACATAATAGTGATGCAAGTACAAAGAAACATAAACCAAGTATGTAAATATTTTTTGCACCATAGCGATTGGCTAGTGAACCTCCCGCAAGTAAAAAAGAGGCAAATGTCAAAATATAGCCATCAACAACCCAGGTGATTCCAGTAAAACTAATTTCAAGGGAGTTTTGAATATCTGCAATTGCGACATTTACCACTGTAGTATCAAGTGTTGCCATTACAAACCCCATTGCTAGGACAACAAGTTTCCAAATACCAGTAGAAGATTGTGTTTGAATTTCGGATGCTTCCAGGTTTATATCATCAGTACGCTGTAATTTCATTTCTAACCAAAACCTCCATTCAGTTGCTTTCTTAGGTTTATAAAAATTTTATTTCACGAGGTGAATTAAAATTTAAGATCTTTACACTATAAAACAGTAATAAATATACAAATTGTGAAGTTAAGACAACAATTTGTATATTTATAAAGATTAATTTATTAGGGGGGCGATTCTCACTTCGTTTGGATTGCATCACAACTCACGAGTTTTTAAGAAAAAACTACGATAGATTCCTAAAAATAAAGTTACGATTCGGTTTTATGAAAACTTTAATTCATTAAAGTTTTCTCTCGAATCCACTTGTCCACTATTTCTACATCATAAAATCCTTCGATTTGTTCCATTAATGTTGCTAAGGTTTCTTCACTCATTGCTTGAGCCCACTTATCTTCTACTTTTTTCATAACCCTTGCTAAAACACAGTCTTCCTGGAGATGGGATTTTTTCGAATCAAAGACAGCTATATCCATGCCTTTTCCCTGATAAAAAGAACCTCTTCCTTCGACTGCTTGGAAAATATCATACAAATTAATCTCTTTTGGAGATCTTGCTAATGAAAATCCTCCTTTCGTCCCTGTTATTGATTCTACTAACCCTGCCTGTACCAGCGATCTCATCAATTTTTTCAAATAGGATGGGGATACATCTAAACGCTCACTGATTGCTTCTGAAGTTAGAGTAGTACGGTCAGGCACCCTTGTTAATAAAAGTAAAGTATAAACAGCTTGTTCCATTCCAGATTTTATTCGCATAAGTTAACCTTCCTTAAAACATGATCATTTATGGATAATGATTATCCATAAATGATTTTACTCTTAAATAGATACATAGTCAATTTATAAATGGAAATTAAAAGCATTTATTACCAAATTTAATCAAGTAAAGTTCAATAACTAAACTGTTTTAGAATTAGAAAATAATGCAATATATCGAGATTATATAAGGATCTTTCCGCATTAATATCAAGGGTTCTGGTGCAAAAACTTAAGGACAATTGCAATGAATCTATAAATCTTGGATATACTGTTACTATTACTTTAGAAAGAGTGCGTGATTGGTATGGAAAAGGAAAATGTATTCAAATGGAAGCATTATCAGCCTGATATTATTTTGTTAACGGTAAGATGGTACCTACGGTACAACCTCAGTTTTCGTGATTTGGTGGAAATGCTAGAAGAACTGGGTTTATCCATTTCTCATACAACGATTATGCGTTGGGTTCATCAGTATGGTCCTGAATTGGACAAACGAATTCGTCGTCACCTCAAACAAACAAATGACTCTTGGAGAGTCGATGAAACATATATCAAAGTAAAAGGTCAATGGATGTATTTGTATCGTGTTGTTGATTCGAAAGGAAACACAATTGATTTTTTCCTAAACAAAACAAGAGACCAAAAGGCTGTAAAGCGCTTTTTCAAGAAAGCTTTGCGGTCTTTTCATGTTTCAAAGCCGCGTGTTATAACTGTCGATAAGAACCCAGCTTATCCTATAGCGATTGAACAGTTAAAAAAAGAAAAAAGCATACCTGATGGTATGCAACTTAGACAACAAAAGTACTTGAATAACATAGTAGAACAAGATCATCGCTTTATAAAGAAGCGAATCCGTTCTATGCTAGGGCTCAAATATTTTGACACAGCTACATCCATTCTTTCTGGGGTAGAAGCCATGCATATGATTAAAAAAGAACAGCTTGATTTACGGGACCAGTCTGTCCAAAATCAGAAAGAATTCATCCATCAATTGTTTGGACTTGCACCATAAGATACGATTCCGTTAGGGATATATGTGCTTTATTCTCTTTTATTTTATTTTTGCACCAGAACCCGGAAAAGGGTTATGTTGGGATGTTTATCATCCTATTGATAGCTTATGTAAGTACTAAAAAATAGCTTGTACAATTATCATAATTAATATATTTTATTTTTAATAAATTAATAAACTAGACATTTAATAGAGGAAGAAAGCCTAATCAATTAATTTATGAATTTCATAGAATATGGTGTAAATAAATTTATCGGAAATGGGGTTATGTTAGATGTCTTTTGAGGATAGATGTGAATGTGATGAATGTAATAGACGAAGACGAATAAAAAAAATAGAAATTTTGAAGGGGGGAGATTGGGTGATTTAGGAAGAAGAGGATTAAATGGTTTTAGAGAAGGTGATAAAATCAGAGTCTTTTCAGGTGGAGATCAGGTTGATGGAACAGGAGTTTTTATTCGTGTAGAAGATGGATTTCTTATTTGGGTTGATAATAATGCAAACTTCAATGTGACAAGGCTAGATGTTATTAGTGTTCAACGAATTTCTTAATGCCTTTTAAAAATAAAATAAGATAAGAGAAGAGGACTTTTATCTTATTTTGTTTTTAAAAGTAGATATGTTTATTAATTTATATAATGTTGTTGGACATCAATAAGATATGGTTTTGATCTCTTTGTTTATAGTGTTTTGAATGTATACTTTTCTTGATAATTTTGAAGATATCAGGAGAATTGGTGTGAAGTCAATGATTTAGGTGAAATGAATTAATTTTTGAAGCTCCTGTAAATCTTTTCTGACCACTAGAAGTTAAATAGTAATCGTAGTTAAAATTTATTCTCATGGTAACCATTGATGCCCACCAAAGATCGTAATCATTCCAAGTTATAGAGCCTATAACTGCAATATACTTCGATACATCAGAAGGATTATTTCCCTCAATAGGGGGTAATGACAAGGTTGTTGCTATGAACCGCAAAGTAAACTCTTCAAATCATATAAAATAAGTGAATTGGTTACCAAAAACCATAATTTTTGTAACTAATTTAATCTTAATTAAAGTTTTTGATATCAATGGCATACAATCTTACTAAAAATAATTGCCAAAATGATTACCATAAACTTTTTATAATTTTATTGGATTATACTTTGCGGTCTATGACAGCAACCCTGTTACTACCCCAATAAGTGATGTTATGTAAAAAAGTTGGTACAAGTTAATAGATGGCAATAGGTAAGATGACTCTAACAGGTGATGCGAGGGTTAATCTTATCTATTGTCATCTACATTCAAATATAAGGTATTAAAAATCAAGGTTATAGATAGCTGGTATATCAATTCTAGGGAAACCGCCCATACCCATTCCAGGGAAACCTATAATACGGTGAGAATCTAATGTCATGTTTGCACCTACTTTTTATAAATATTTTATATTCTTTTACATGTTATGCTTAAAGAAAATAAAAGAGCTTATTCTCATTTGAAATTAGGCAGACTAACTACTGATAATACTGATTATGTGAACGAAAAGTCACTTCAGAAAATCTGAAGCGACCTTTTCTAGATTTCTAGATATATGAACTACTGATAAGTGGGGTTATGTTAACTTGATGGGCATGTATGGTAACCCCCAATAGCAATTATCGTAGGTGCTGCCTTGATCTGGGTGACGCCTTGTTTGTTGTTAATGAAAATAGAGAAAGAAGATAGACTAGTAAACAAGCTGTTTTCTACTTTTAAACATAGAATATAATAAATTCTATTTAATATGAGGGGGGAACTTATATTCATGAGAGATGATTGTCGTTTTGAGAACTTCAGAGATTTTGATGATCGTCGTTGTAGACGTGACCGTGACTGCGATTGTGATGAATGTCGTCGCAGACGTGACCGTGACTGTGACTTCGATTTTGATGATCGTCGTTGTAGACGTGATCGTGACTGCGATTGTGATGAATGTCGTCGCAGACGTAACCGTGATCGTGACTTCGATCGCGATGACCGTTGGGATTGGTAAATCCCTTTGGAAGAGTGCTTTGGGGAAAAGCACTTTTTTTTGTTCAAGAATTTTTTGGTCTTATTTGTTAAGGGAAGATAAGGATAAATAAAAAAAGAGAGCAGAAGCCCTCTTTTGGAATCGGAATCGGTTAATTAAGAAGAAATTGGAATTCCTAATGCTATTAAAGTCAATGCTATTTCAAGAGAAATCTCAAGTCTAGCAATTTTGATTCCAGCTACTGAGGGAACTACAAAAGGTTGGCCATTTATGAATAGAATACAGCTTGTCATGTATACGCCTCCCTTCTAGTAGTCTACTAGAGTATATGAATTCGTTTTAAATACGTAATAGTTAAATATACATATTTAATAGAATTGATAAATTAAATCTGTGCTAACAAAACAAACGAACACAACGAACGGAAATAAGCATCATTTCATAAGATCAATAAAGCTAACGATTTGAATGTATACTTTTGTTGGTGTTTTCTTCGAAATACGGAAAAACATCGGAAATTCAATATTCAAAGGGATTTGAATGTAAACTAATAGTTGAAAGTTTACATTCATTTTTTCTTGGAAATATTTTAATCAAAAAAACTGAAAATTAAAATATTTGAATGTATAATAAAGTAAAGAAGATATTGAAGAAATAAATAGAGAAGAGGGAATATCATATGACTAGTTTAAAAAATGTTCTTGAGCTTGATTTTGCATATCTTGAAACCTTTACTAGCCGAATAGAGAAATCATGGGAGTCTATATTTTGTAATGAAAGTAACCCATATTATTATGATGCAAATCATGCACATGTAAGTGTAATAAGTTTAAATCCACAAATGATAGTAGATGAAGTAGTGCATTTTTATAAAACTAAAAATATAGTACCTAGATTTTATATATACAACTTAGATATGCAAGAAAAACTGATTTCTGAATTACAAATAAAGAATTTTGGATTTGAAGAATTAATAAGTCCAGTCCAATTATGGAACAAGAAATTAACTAAAAAAGATAAAAATGAAAAAGTTACTATTGAAAAGGTATCTGAGTTAAATTTTGATGAAGCTTTAGATATTGAATGTAGTATAAAAGAGTTAGGGGGCGAAGTTAGAAAAAAAGTTTTTCAAGATGAATTCCAACATCCAGCATTCACTCACTATCTACTTAGATACAATGGAGTAGCATGTGCCATCGCTTGTATTTTTGAACATGAAAAACAAGCCCGAATGGAAAGTGTAGCTACAATTGAAAAGTTTAGAGGTAAAGGGTTAATAGGTGAACTTATTCACTTTATTCAAAGTGAAGTAATGAATAGAGGACTAGATAATCTTTGGGTGATCCCAATTAACGAAAAAGTAGAAAAAGTGTATGAAAAGTATGGATTTGAAACAGTAGAAAAAATTAAAACGGGACATGCGTTTTTAGAAGGAAAAAGTATTAAAGAAATTCACGAGGGATAGAAAAAAATCAATTTATTTTGCTGAAAAATATTTAGTTAACAAGTGTATTGAAAGTAAACTAATATGTAAAAGTTTACTTTCGTTTTTTAAATATTTATAATTAATTTTCCAATAAATTTCTCAATATAGATATAATCGTTAATAATGTCATTAATATTCTAAATTAACAGAAAACAATATACAATAAGGATATTGTGGTTATAAATGAAGGAGTTTAAGGTGAATTTACCGATATATAAACTTTCTTCGATTATATTAATTAAAGGGGGATTATAAAATGTCTGATCTTTATTCTCGTCTTAATAAAAATGATGCAGCTGTTCTTCTAGTGGATCATCAAACTGGTCTTATTTCCGGCTTGGTGCGTGACTATAGTGTTGATGAATTCAAGAACAATGTTTTGGCTCTTGCTAACACCGCTAAGTTTTTTGATTTACCAGTTATTTTAACGACAAGCTTTGAAAATGGACCTAATGGCCCGTTAATGCAAGAATTGGTCGAGCTCTTTCCTGATGCGCCCAAAATAGCTCGGCCTGGACAAATTAATGCATGGGACAATGAAGAGTTTGTTAAAGCCATTGAAGCGACAGGTAAAAAACAATTAATTATCGCAGGAGTTGTTACTGATGTTTGTGTTGCGTTCCCGGCACTATCGGCTGTAAACGCGGGATATGAGGTGTTCGTTGTAACCGATGCATCAGGAACTTTCAGTAAACAAGTTGCAGATTCTGCCCTTATACGTATGGCTCATGGAGGGGTCCAATTAATGAACTGGTTTAGCATTGCAGCAGAATTACAACGTGACTGGCGAAATGACGTGGAAGGCTTTGGAGCCTTACTTTCTAACAATCTTCCCGGTTATCAAAATATCATTGGAAGCTATAGGGGAGCTCAAAGAGATTTTAGCCAAGTAAAATAACACTAAAAGAGCTATGTAGACGAACGGTAGTGTACTCAATTCGCCATGATTCAATAATATCTCTGAATTCATTTAGGTTTTTAAACTACTGTTCTTCAAATTTATTGGATTTCTAATGTATAAATAATTACTTTAAGAACAATTTTGTTCCAAAAAACTATTAAGTTTGAAACAAAATTAAAAAAGGAGTGTTTTATTATGAGTAATTTAGAATTGTTAACACCGGAGAACAGTGCAGTAATTTTGATCGATTTTCAGCCTCAAATGACTTTTGGAGTTGCAAGCATTGACAGACAAACATTGTTTAATAACGTTATATTGCTTGCTAAATCAGCAAAAATTTTTAACGTACCTACTATTCTTACTACAGTTGAAACACGCAGCTTTTCTGGTTATTTTTGGCCACAAATTCTTGACATATTCCCAAACCATGACCTTATAGAACGTAGTTCAATGAACTCTTGGGAAGATTCAAAATTTGTTGAGGCAGTTAAAGCAACAGGTAGAAAGAAATTGATATTTGCAGCACTTTGGACCGAAGTTTGCCTTGCATTCCCTGTGCTTGAAGCAATTAAAGCTGGCTATGAATGTTACGCAGTTGAAGATGCTTCAGGTGGTACTAGTTTGACAGCGCATAACGCTGCTATGCGTCGTGTAGAACAAGCTGGGGCAATTCCATTGACAGCACTTCAAGTTTTACTTGAATACCAACGTGACTGGGCACGCAAAGACACTTATGATGATGTTATGGAAATTGTGAAAGAGCACACGGGCGCTTATGGTCAAGGCGTGGAATACGCATATACTATGGTACATGGTGCGCTTGCAAGCAGAAAAAAGTGAAACAAGAAGGAGTAGCTCATACAGGGAACACGATGGATGTTGGCGGACCAGTAACAACGATTGTTACATGGGAAATTCAAGAGGATAGAGAAAAACAGTTTGAAGCGTGGAGACATGAAATCGAAGCTGTCGCTACTAAATTTCCTGGGCATTTGGGCGTAAATCTAATAGTCCCCAATAACGGATCCAGAGAGTATACTGTTGTATTTCGCTTTGATACGTATGAGCATCTACGTGCTTGGCAAGAATCAGATATTCGTCGAGATTTGTTAAAAAAGGCAGAACGATTTCAAGCTATTAATCCAACTTACAAAACTGAAAGCAGTTTGGCGTATTGGTTTGTTACTCCGAAAACGCCAGTTCCACCGCCAACATGGAAAATGTCTATTGTTACCCTTCTTGGTGTATGGCCTCTTAGCATTTTGGTTCCTATGTTGTTAGGGCCTATTATAATAAACATGAATACCATTTTGTCAGCTTTTTGTGTGGCTGCATGTATAGTGTCCTTGCTATCATGGGTAGTAATGCCGATTCTCGCTAAAATATTTCATCCCTGGTTACAAAATAATAGGAAGTAGACGAGGTGTGAACATGAATCTACCGGATATGATCTTATATAACGGAAAAATCACTACCCTTGACCCATCTCAACCTGAGGTATCGGCTATCGCCATAACTGATGGTTTAGTCACTGCCGTAGGTGGAGATGAGCTTCTTAATAGTGCTACAGAAAAAACCAAAAAAATAGACCTTAAAAGAAAGAGAGCTATTCCGGGCTTGAATGACTCTCATATACACGTTATTCGTGGCGGTCTTCATTATAATATGGAATTGCGTTGGGAAGGTGTGCCATCACTTGCTATTGCTCTGGAAATGCTTAGAGAGCAGGCAAGGCGTACACCTGCCCCTCAGTGGGTGAGAGTAGTTGGAGGTTGGTCTGAATTTCAATTTAAAGAAAGACGGATGCCAACTTTGGAAGAGATTAATGCTGTTTCTGAAGACACGCCTGTCTTTGTGCTACATCTATACGATAGAGCACTTGTAAATCGTGCAGGGCTGCGCGCACTGGGATACACAAAAGATACCCCAGACCCTCCGAGCAGTTTAATTGAGCGGGATAAACGAGGTAATCCAACGGGTCTTTTACTTGCCTATCCTGACGCTGCTCTTCTTTATTCAAGTTTGGGTAGAGCACCAAAACTTAATTTTGACGACCAGATTAACTCAACTCGCCATTTTATGCGCGAATTAAATAGATTAGGTATCACAAGCGCCATTGATGCAGGTGGTGGATTCCAAAATTATCCTGATGATTACAAAGTTGTTGAACATTTAGCCGAGAAGGATCAATTAACTTTGCGTATAGCGTATAATCTATTTACGCAAAATCCAAATCATGAATATGAAGACTTTGCTTCATGGGCCAAAATTGTTTCTCCGGGTCAAGGGAATGATAAGTATAAAATGAATGGTGCCGGAGAAATGTTAGTATTCTCGGCAGCCGATTTTGAAAAATTTCAAATGCCGCGGCCCGAACTAACTACGATGATGGAAGCTGACTTAAAGAAAGTAATTTCTCTATTGGTGGAAAACCGTTGGCCATTCCGTTTACATGCAACTTATGACGAGTCAATAACACGTTTCTTAGATGTTTTTGAGGAAGTCAACAGAGAAATTCCTTTTAATGGTCTACGGTGGTGGTTTGACCATGCAGAAACAATCTCAG
Organism: Bacillus cereus group sp. MYBK30-2; assembly: GCF_051915945.1. Lineage (NCBI taxonomy): Bacteria > Bacillati > Bacillota > Bacilli > Caryophanales > Bacillaceae > Bacillus > Bacillus cereus group sp. MYBK30-2. The sequence continues at coordinate 635,663 of NZ_JBQAFR010000001.1, read as the reverse complement.
ATCGTAGTATGGAACGTGTTAAGGCTTTAAATGGAGGTATTGCCATACAAGACCGCATGGCTTTCCAAGGTGAATACTTTGTTGATCTATACGGAAAGGAAGCGGCAAAGCGTACTCCTCCGATTTATCGTATGCTAGACCTGGGTATACCTGTTGGCGCCGGTAGTGATGCAACCAGAGTTTCTAGCTATAACCCTTGGGTTGCTCTTTACTGGATGGTTGCCGGAAAAACCATTGGTGGTCTTTCGATATACGATGAAAAGAATAAACTTGACAGAAAAGTAGCCCTGGAGCTATATTCCAAAGGAAGTGCGTGGTTCTCTGGTGATGAAGGGAAAAAGGGAAGCCTTGCAGTAGGTCAGTTTGCTGATATTGCTGTATTGTCTGCTGACTATTTTACTGTGCCAGAAGAAGAAATCAAAGACCTTGAATCATTACTCACCATTATGGGTGGGCAGGTTGTTTATGGAAATGATGAATTTAAAAATTTGTCACCTGAATTACCGCCAGCATCACCTGATTGGGCACCGACGGGAGTATATGGTTATGGTGGGGCTAATCTAGCCCACAATATACTTTCTCGCGATGCCCATGATCACAAGTCACATCGTTGTAGTAACCCTCTCCATCAACACACTCATACCGTAATAGGAAAAGATGGAACTAAATGGGGTATTGGTTGTACTTGCTTTGCTTTCTAATAAGGGTTTGGGGTCGAGGATGGACCCAAATAGTAATGGTAATAGGATCACAAAAACGAGCATTAAGTCAAAGAACTTAATGCTCGTTTCAGTTTGGTACTAAAGAAACACCGTTACTCGGAAAGGTTCTGGTACAAAGATGATTTCAAAAAAACATAGGTCATGAATTTCTTGCTAACTTACGGAGTATGCTGCGATGCCAAACAGTTTATCAATGAATTCTTTTCGATTTTGGGCAGACTTCCCCCTTGATGAACTTACTCTTTTTTCATCATATGTATGGCTTCAATTCCACGTACTAGGCCTCTCCATAACGTTTAGATACAATTTGAACACATTTTACAGATTTCGCGATGCGGGAAAGTACATATCGGACTTTAGTCCGCCTTTAGGCATGGGATGAAAGTATCGCTTTTTCATAGAAAAACATTTGTTTTTTGTTTATAATTGAACTATAGACAAGTACAAGTCTTTAAAACGCCTATGTGTTCCTTGAAAACAAGATATCATATGGAGTTCGATAGCCGAATTCACGCTATCGGTAAAATGATATGTGTCGTCAAGAACAAGACGCTAAAACATATGAACACGCAACGATCTGTACGGTATGGTTATAGTACCGTAGCTCACGAACCTATACACCTATACGGTCTGTCGTGAGAGTGGTGATGGCACACCGCAATCTTGCGCGTCAGCGATACCAGAAATGGACTTCGTCTTTGGTAGCAAGAATCCCACTGACGTTAGTCAGCTTGCCCCTTTAGGGGTGCGAGTGTCAAATGGTGAGCTTTGTCTCCTTACAGCGATAGAGACAAAAAATCTGGTTCTGCTGCAAAAACCTCAAAACAATTGCAATTAATCTTTAAAGCCCGGACATACAAAAAATAGGCAGTCAGACGAATCCTGACTGCTAAAGTTTGATTAAAGAACTATTTCTCTGTGGCAAAATAAAGCAGTGCTATGACCGGAAAAGTGATTCCTATCCATAATACTAAACTACATCCACCTGAGGCGTATGCCCATCCTCCGATAGAGGATCCTACAGCACCACCCAAAAAGAAAATAGCCATGAATAACCCGTTTAATCGACTACGAATTTCTGGCTTCAAAGAGAAAATCAAACGTTGACTAAGCACAAGGTTTGCGGATACTCCCATGTCCAAAAGAATAGCTGCAACTACTAAAACAGCTATTCCAACGGGTGAACTACCCTGAATCATGAGTGGTAGTAATAAAGAAACGATAACAACAGCGAGAGCTATCCCAGTGGCAAGCCGAGTCCATCCACGATCAGCTAGATGACCACCTACTGGTGCAGCTATCGCCTCCGCCATCTCCTGAACTGCCACATCCACTATCACTACTACTATCACACCCATTATCACTATCCCAATATCCCCATGATGAATCTGAAGAGCCATTTCTGTTCTACAATGTTTTCTGTTTTGGGAAATAAGTTCTCTTGATGTATCGATCAAAGGTTAGGCATAAAAATTTTGTAGGAGGAAAGCATTGATGGAAGAGAAAAAAGTAACGTGGCTGGAGCTGTTTTTTGATTTGATTTTTGTGGCTGCTATTTCAAAAGCGACACATTTGTTGCTCCATTTGGAACATGGAATTATTCCATTCGAATATTTGTTAAAATTTGTATTAATTTTCGTTCCTATTTGGTGGGCATGGGTAGGTCAATCTTTATACGTTAACAGGTTTGGTAAAGAATGTGTCGCTCAACGATGGTTTATGATTATGCAAATGCTTTTTATCATTTTAATGACGGCCAGCCTATCTGTGAATTTTGATCAGTATTATGTCTCCTTCCTTATAGGGTATGTTGGCATTCGATTTTTTACATCTATGCAATATATATGGATTAGCAAGCAAGAAAATGGCTCACGTAAAAAGGCAGCTGAATATTTAGGATATGGATTTTTAATAGGAATTGCAGTATCTTTATGTTCTATTTTCCTTGATTCGTGGGTTCGATATCTTATTTTATATCTGGGGATTTTTATTGATACCATTGTCCCTATTTTCGGTCGAAGATACTTGATTAAAGCACCGACAAATACCCCGCATTTATTAGAAAGATTTGGACTTTTTACCATTATTTTATTTGGAGAATCAATTGTCAGCTTAATTGCTGTTTTGCGCCCAGAAAAAGGGAGTTGGGATGCAATTAGCTTTGTGCTTGTATCATTTACAATTGTTATTACCATGTGGTGGCAATATTTCGATAATGTTGAAAAAAAGGTTGATAAAGAAATGGAAACTACTGGGCAAGCAATTATTTATGGGCACCTATTCATTTATATGTCTTTAAGCATGATTGCGTCGGCTATTCAATTAGCGTTTTCGCAGGATATTCATTATTTATTTTTAGTAATTTTAGTTTTCGTATCTACTTTTATCTATTTCTTGTCAACTACGTTTGTTTTTCATAAATATCGATTTGTCAAGAACCGACTGAAGATTTACCATTTAGGTTTATTTATGTGTATTTTGTTTGCCTTTTTATTATTTGACCTGTTTATTGTAGTTCCAAACATTCTCATCTTTATTCAGTTAGCTGTTTTTTTCCTTATATATACAAAAGTAACAATTTAACGAATTCCCCGAAAGAATTCTTTTTCCTCAAGCGTATGAAGTATTATCTCTAAATATAGGACTGCCAAAAGGGGTTATGTATGGTGGGAAGTTAATTCAAACAGGGATAAATAAAAAGCAAGTAAAGGAACCTGTTTTTTTATCATTTTTAAAGTTTAATGGAGATGGACAGGCGGATTTAGTTCATCATGGAGGGGTAGATAAAGCGGTTTGTGTTTATTCTGGTGACCACTATCCGTACTGGGAAAAAGAGTTGAATCAAGAACTTGTATATGGGGCTTTCGGTGAAAACATAACAGTAAGAGGAATGCGTGAAGAGGATGTTTGTATCGGGGACACGTTTCAATTTGGAAAAGCGACTGTACAAATAACGCAGCCAAGACAACCATGTTTTAAATTAGCGAAGAAATATAACATTCCAAAGTTACCATTATATTTTCAAGATACAGGATATACAGGGTTTTATTTTCGAGTATTAAAAGAAGGATGGATATCGCCAGTTGATACTTTAAAGTTGTTGAAGTCTGATCCAAAAGGTGTGTCAGTTTCGTTTGCTAATCGCATAATGCATAAAGAAAAACAAAACTTTGAAGGACTCAAAAGAATTTTAGAAGTAAATGCACTTTCAGCTAGTTGGAGAAAGACGTTTGAAAAGCGTATAAAGGGAGAAGAAATTAATACGAAGGAACGACTTGAAGGCGCAAAAGAATAAATGAATAATAATTTTATAAATGGTGCATTTCTATTAGTAAAAGTTAATTAGAAAGCACTATTTTTATATAATAAACCTATTAATATTTAAAAATCTTAATATTAATTTATTTGACTTGCTTTTAAATAGTCAAAAGAAAAAATAAATTCGACTATTTTTTATATTTTATGATACTATATTGATTTGAAAGGCCTATTATTCTAGGAGTAGGTCATATAAGTATATTTAATTTAATGGAATTGATGTATGGAGGGACAACATGGGGAATGTTGATAATTTTGCAAATCTTCTATTAGAAGAACCGAAAAGGGAGCAGTTATTTCCTTTATTTGAAGAAGTGTTTGGGATTACAAGTCAAACATGGCATGATTTTTCAGCGAAAGGATATTGGGATTATACATACAAAGCATTATCATTTTTACAAGATGATAATGTGATTGCAAATGTTGCGGCATTTTCACTTCCGCTTTTAATTAATGGTGAAAAAATAAGTGCAGCGGGTATTCAATCAGTAATGACACATCCGGATTTTCGTAGACGAGGACTTATGACACAATTGCTTAATAAGTTAATAGAAGAAATAGATAAGCAATGTGAATGCATTCTATTGTTTACTGAAAATCCGAAACTATATACATCATTTGGTTTTCAAATTGTGCAGGAATATCTGATGACTGTACCATACGATAAAAAAAATAATAAAGATTCTTTGCTTAGAAAGTTAGATTTTTATAATGAAGAGGATAGACAATTAATAAGTGAAACCGTTGCTAATAGTCAAAGGCTTTCTAATATGTTTTCAACATTAAACTACCAACCTTCTTTTTATTTAAATATGTATGATTCGAAATGGAATGAAAAACTGTATTATTCTAAGAAACTAGATACGATGATCGTTTATGAAGTAGAAAATGAAAAGCTAAAATTATTTGGAGTATTTGCTTCGGTACTTCCAATTTTAGATGAGTTATGCGAGGAAATTTCTGAATCGTTTAAGGAGATTGAATTTTATTTTTACCCAGATCAATTAGGAATTGATGATGTGCAATTAACAGAATTACAATCTAGTAAATATTTAATGGTTCGAAGTAATAAAGAGCTAGATTTTAAAGGTTATAAATTCCCGGTCTTAACGGAGTTTTAAATAGTAATTCAAACGCTTTTTTATGGAGGAATTATGAAAACATCATATATACCAAATCATATTGAGCAACTTACTGTAATGAACACACCTAAATATTCCAAAATTGAAGACAATCATACATTCATAGTCCATTCGAAAGAAGAAACAGATTTTTGGCTGAAAACACATTATGGTTTTGAAGTAATGAATGGCCATGTATTTTATGATGAGATAATGACAGATTTTCAGGCCGAAGTTCAATTGCGCATGAATCCAAATTCTACATATGATCAAGCTGGTCTATTTGTTATGATTTCTGAAAACTGTTGGTTAAAAACATCTTTAGAATATATTCCTGAAGGTCCATCTCATCTAGGGGCTGTCGTAACGAATAATGGATATTCTGATTGGTCAACGCAAGACTATCCAAATGAGTTTGCGAGGAAACAACTAAGTTTTCGAATTATTCGAAAACTTAGTGATTATACGATATATGTGAAAACAAATCAGCAATGGGAACAAATAAGAATCGCTCATTTGATGGAGGATATAGGTAATGTGCCTGTGAAAATAGGATTTTACACGTGTAGTCCTTCTAAAAATAATGGATTCGAGACAGAGTTTTTCGATTTTACAATTGAAGAAATATAGATGGGAAAACCGCATTCTTATTAAATGAGAATGCGGTTTTTATTAATTTAAAGATTAATTGTATCAACTGCAGTAAAAATCCTCCGTGGAATAAAGTTCCGTTTTATTGACTAAAAATGATTTAATACTTATCATTTAATAATGTTAAATATTAATTTGCATAATAAACTAGAAATAGTAAGGAAATAACAGTCTATATGACTTAAAGAAGGAGGGATTTGAATTATACAATAATAATTTAATAAAAAAGGAGATTATGTATGAAATCATTCCGCAAGTTATTACAATATTTAAGACCATACATGTTCTTCGCTATAATCGGACCATTATTTATGGTACTGGAAGTTGCGATGGACCTAATTCAACCGACTATAATGCAGCATATTATTGATGTTGGCATTGCAAATCGGGATTTGAATTATGTAATAAAAATGGGGCTTCTAATGATAGGGGCGGCGGCGCTTGGATTAATTGGTGGGCTTGGCTGTATGATGTACTCTACAAAAGCAGCTGTTAATTTTGCTACAGATATAAGAAAAGAAGTGTTTACAAAAATTGAAACATTTTCTAGTAAAAATCGTGATTCATTCGGAACAGGTAAATTATTAACAATCGTAACAAATGATATTACATCTATTCAATCAGCGATGACTATGACGTTACGTGTCCTCGTTCGTGGTCCGTTATTGTTTATTGGAAGTATAATTATTGTTTTTGTAACAGCGAGAGAGTTATTTCCTATTTTACTTGTAGTTGTACCGATTTTATTAATTGCGATTGTACTCATTGCGAGTCAAGCGAGCGGATCGTTTAAAAAGGTGCAAGAAGCATTGGATAAAGTAAATACAAAGTTACAAGAAAATTTATCTGGAGTACGTGTTATAAAAGCGTATGTAAGACAGAAATATGAAATCTCACAGTTTGGAAATGTTAACAAAAACTTAACGAAGATAAATATTCGAGCTGTGCAGCTCATTTCGTTAATGATGCCGATTATTATGCTAGTTGTAAATGGCGGGATCGTTGCAACTTTATGGATAGGTGGAGAAAAAGTATTTAATGGTACACTCCAAGTAGGGGCTATTTTAGCTTTTATTAACTATTTAAATATCATTTTAATGTCACTTATGTCTATTAGTATGGTATTTATTCAAATCGCTCGTGCTTTTCCATCTGCGGATCGTGTACAGCAAGTTTTAGATACTGAAGTTGATATTGTAAGTGAAACAAATGCATTTGACCCTGAGTGTGTAGAAGGAAGTATTGAGTTTAATCATGTCAGCTATAGCTACACAAAAAATAATGAATATGTTTTAAAGGATATTTCATTTAATGTTCGTAAAGGTGAAAAAGTAGGGATTATAGGATCTACAGGAAGCGGTAAGTCTACATTAGCTAAGTTACTACCACGTCTTTATGATGTTGATCAAGGAGAAATATGTATTGATGGTATAAATATAAAAACATATGATCTCCAAAAACTTCGCGCATCAATCGGCTTTGTACCTCAAAAGGCATTGTTGTTCTCCGGGAGTATAGAAGAGAATATGCGTTATGGCAAAGAGGATGCCTCACATGATGAATTAGAAATAGCTGCTTCATCTGCCTGTGCGACTGAGTTTATTAATAAGCTAGAGGACTCTTATCAATATAACTTAACACAAGGTGCAACGAATTTATCTGGTGGTCAAAAACAACGTTTATCCATTGCAAGAGCGCTTGTGAGAAAGCCATCAATTCTTATATTAGATGATTCTACATCAGCAGTTGACGCAAAATCAGAGGCAAACATACAAGAAGCATTAAGAACAGAGTATAAAGGAACAACGACATTATTAATTGCATCCAAAATCTCTTCTATAATGGATGCCGATAAAATTCTTGTACTAGATAACGGTGAATTAGTTGGAAATGGTACTCATGAACAACTGTTAGAACAATGTGAAGTCTATCAGGAAACTTATCTTTCCCAAGGTGGCAATATACAGAAAGAAGGCGGGAAAGAAAATGCGTAATTTTCAAGGACAATTTGCTAATAAGGGTGGACGTAACGCACCGAAGATGGGAAAAGCGCAGAATACTAGAGGAACTGTAATGCGGATATGGAACTATATGGGGTATCAAAAAGCCTCGCTTATGTTCGTTATTTTTCTAGTATTTGTTACTACATTACTCGGATTATTAGGTCCGTATTATATGGGAGTAATTATTGACCAATACATTGTGCCAAAAGATTTAAGTGGTACTGCGAGAATGTGTATGCTACTTATCGCAATTTATGGTATAACAGTGCTCTTAACATGGCTACAAACATTTGTAATGATTAACGTTGCGTTAAAGACGATACAAAAAATACGTCAAGATATTTTTGAGAAAATCCAAACACTTTCTCTACGTTTCTTTGATATACGTTCTCAAGGTGATCTAATGAGCCGTGTGACAAACGATATTGACAACTTAAATCAAGCTTTGACACAAAGCGTTGTACAAATTATTTCATCAGCGCTAACATTTATAGGTGTAACGATCGCGATGTTTTCATTAGATTGGATTTTAGCAATTGTAACTTTAATTACAGTGCCAATTATGTTTTTCGTTACAAAAAAACTAGTTGCATATAGTGGTAAAAACTTTGCGAAGCGTCAAAAAGATTTAGGTGAATTGAATGGATTTATCGAGGAAGCTATTACAGGTGCAGATGTTACAACATTGTACGGAAAAGAAAAAGAAACAGTACAGAATTTTAATAAGATAAATGAACAGCTAAGAGTTTCAGCTACAAAATCTGATACGTTTTCAGCTTTTATTTTTCCAAGCATGAACTTTATTAATAACTTAGGAATGGGGCTTGTAATTGGTGCTGGATCCGTTATGGTTTTAAATGGTATGACAACAGTAGGTGTTATTGCGGCCTTTATTAACTATTCTCGTCAATTTTCAAGACCTCTTAGCCAATTTGCAACTTTAATGAATACGATTCAAGCTGCAGTTGCTGGAGGAGAACGCGTCTTTGAAATTATGGATGAAGTACCAGAAATTCAAAATAAAAAAGATGCATTAGTTGTACAAAAATTGAAAGGAAATGTAGTGCTTGAGAAAGTTTCATTTGGGTATGCGGAAAATAAAACGATTTTAAAAGATGTGAATCTTGAGGCAAAACCTGGTGAGACAATCGCTTTAGTTGGTCCAACTGGATCAGGAAAAACAACAATTATTAATTTGTTAACTCGCTTTTATGATATTCAAAAAGGACAAATTAACATTGATGGAAAAGATATAAAGAATTATGATATTAATTCTTTGCGAAGTAAAATAGGGGTTGTTTTACAAGATACGTATTTATTTGCAGGAACAATAATGGATAACATTCGTTATGGACGTTTAAATGCAAGTGATGAAGAAGTAATTGCAGCAGCTAAAGCAGCTTCAGCTCATTCTTTTATTAAGCATTTGCCAAATCAATATGAAACAGAAATTGCTTCAGAAGGATCGAATTTAAGTCAAGGACAAAAACAACTCCTTGCAATTGCGAGAGCGATTTTAGCCGATGCAGATATATTAATTCTCGATGAAGCAACATCTAATATTGATACGAGAACAGAATTGCAAATTCAAGCAGGATTAAATAATTTAATGAGAGGGAGAACAAGTTTTGTAATCGCTCATCGACTTAAAACCATTGAAAAAGCAGATCAAATACTTGTTATTAAAGATGGTAGTATTTTTGAAAGAGGGAATCATGGATCTCTAATGGAAGATAGAGGATTTTACTTCGATTTGTATACGAGTCAGTTTAAAATTTAACAAAATATTGATGTAATGCGGTTTCTCGTAAAAGAGAAACCGCATTTTTAATTATATAAGTATGGATTTCTAATCTTTTGGTAGTATTAATTGTTAGGAAAACATAAATCGGAAAATACAGTTTGGTATTCTGGATTAATCGAAGATCAGTAGTTAAGGTTGCATAGTATTTATAGTTTTTTTCTAATTTTTCAAGTGTTGTCAAATAAATATTCTTCATTATAAAAATGAGAAAACAAAGTAGGCTTAATGAAAACCTTCTCCTTATATAAACCTCTTCTTATTTAGTATGATATGGTGGGGATTTTGTTGCTAGAAGGCGCCCACCTTACGACTTCAAAAGTAAAAAGGATAGGTGAGAGGATCTACAGTTAAAAATTAGCATAGCTATGGACCTAGTTGATAATAATTGAAATAGCACTAAAAACTAATAAAATTGCCATAATGATGTTAAATAGTTGGTTATGTTTTAATAAAAGTTTTTGGAACATCGAACCGAATAGGCACCAACTAAACGTACTCATTAAACCGACTACACCTAAAAATAATGAAAAAAGAAGGTAACTAGAATATGAATTGTAGTAAGGAAGAATAAAAGTTGATACTACAGTCAGTCCGAATAAAATTCCTTTTGGGTTAACGAATTGAAGCGTAATTCCTACCAAAAATAAATTTTTATTACTTTTTTTCTTTGTATCTATGTTGCTTTTACTAGTGAGTATTTTAAAAGCTAAATACAGCATATAAGCTACACCTAAAAATTTTAAGGGGAATTCAATTATTGGCAAAATGTTTATAAGTACGATATTAAAGAAACTACATAAAGAAGTGATGATGAAAAAACCGAAAGCCACTCCTAAACAAAATTTAATGCTTCTTTTTAATCCATGTTGGTTGGCGTATGTCATAGCTAAAAAATTGTTAGGGCCTGGTGTGAAGCTGCTAATAAAGACGAATATTAAAAAAAGAAAATATAGACATTTCAAACCCTCCCTGTAATTCGTATGTTATAATGACCGAAAAGAACAATATAACGTGCGCTTTTTATTATACATAATGGACGTTATATTGTATATGGTATAGGGGTGTTTTTTATAGAGGAAATTCAACTTATCCTTGCAAAAAATTTAAAAGCTATTCGAGAGAAAGAAAAGCTGAGCTTAGAAAAAGTTTCTCAATTAAGTGGTGTAAGTAAAACGATGATCGGACAAATTGAAAGGGGAGAATCTAGTCCGACACTTACAACCATTTGGAAAATTGCTAATGGACTGAAAGTGTCTTTTACTTCTCTAATCAATAATCCACAGCCAGATACGAAAGTTGTTTTACGAAATGATGTTCAAGTATTATCTGAAGACAATGGGAGATATAAAGTTTATCCATCATTTCCTTTCCAAGATGATAGACATTTTGAAATCTATACTGTTGAAATTGACACTGAAGGAAAGTTAAATTCTGAAGCGCATAAAGAAGGAACTGAAGAATTTATAACGGTGTTTGATGGTGAATTGACAATTGAAGTAAATGATTGCCAATATAAATTAAATAGTGGAGATTCAATTAGGTTTAAAGCGGATAGACAACATAGTTATTATAATTCAGGAGACATTCTAACGCGGTTGAGTATGACAATATATTATCCAGTTTCATAAAATGGTATTTACATAAAAATTATAATGAGATTCGTAAGTATAAAACCATCTATATAAGGTGGTTTTTATTTTGTGACAAATTATAAAAAAAGACACTCGTTTGAGTGTCAACACAGTATTGCTCTCGCGTATAGGATTGGAGAATGTTTCTCGAATACAAATTGAGAGATGATTAGTAAAAGAGAAACTGTCTTCACATTTAATGTAACACCGGTAAGGGATGAAGTAAATTGATAATGTTTATACGGAATATTTAGTATAGATAGTTTCTACTATTGTTATAAGGGAATCTTTTGTTGGTAGGGGAAAGTATATTATAAATTTTTTTAATAATTAATGTGGATAATGAAATTGAGAAATTATTGGATATAGAAGAAAAATTAAAATTTGGATTTTTACTATACATTTGAATTTATTTATCATTATAATAAAAAAGATGAATCCTGTTCCCTACAGAATTCATCTTTTGAAAAATCATAATATTTATCAGGAAAGTCTTTCATTTAAGGGATGCGATAAAGTCGTTTTGTATAAGCTATATACTATTTGTTTTTATTACAATTACACCCTTTTTTCTTTACATAGCCTTGTTGAGCTAAATCTCTTTGCGATTGGGAATTGGAAGATTGAGAATTCGAAGTTTGAGAGGATGCTGAAGAGCTACTAGTTTTATTATGAGAGTAGTTTTTTCGATAGTTATAATTACTCATAGCACTTTCACCTCCAATATAATATATAAATATTATATGTATGTACTCTATTAATTGTTACGATAAAGAATAAGAAAAGAAGATATACAATAAAAATCTCCTAGGTATTTTCCGAGGAGACAAATGGTATTTTTTTGAAAATGTATAAATTAATATCCCCAGTAAAGAGGGAAATAATATGAATCTTGGTAATATAAATTTTGTTGTTGAGTAGGGGGGGGTGATTGGTTTATCATACCTCGGTTTTGATTACAGTTTGCGGGAGGTCCAATTACTGTAGTGGATTGAATAGGCGATATTGCTTGTTTCCATTGCTGTTCATCGAGACAATAAGTATGAGCCATCATATTAGCTGGGGTTAATCTTAAAATATCAGATCCAAAAATAACTTCAGGGGTAGGGGCATCAAAAATAGCTAATAAATGTGTGTTATCAGTTGTTGCGATCTCATAATGCCACCAAGCTTGCGGGACATTTGCAACTTGCCCTGGTTTTATAGGTAAGTTTAAAATTTGATTCGTGAACGGATTAAGTAACGAAACGACAGCGGACCCTGAAATACAATACACGAGTTCAGCTGCATTTTGATGAACGTGTGGTTCTACAACATTACCTGTACTTAAATAAATATCTAACAAAGAAGTGTTTTCTAATGTATTTAACTGTTTAATGCTAAGTACGTTTATATAATTTTGAGCATCTTTTTTAAAAAAATTACTTTTACTTAAATCATGAGTGAAATTGGTTGATGGGGAAGTGTAGTCGACATTAGAAGTCAATTGTATTACCTGCCTTTCTATTTGAAAGTCATTGTACAAAATTAGGATATGAGTCTAGTTTTTGGAGTGTGCATTTGTACTTATCATAATGAATTGAAAAGGAAGGCAACTAATTGTAGTTGTCTCTTTTTTTGTAGCATTTCCTATATATGTAATAGAGTTTAAAGGAATGTACTATCAGTGAGGAAGGGGTGATGGAATTGTTTTTAAACAATCTTGTCTAAATTGGAAATAACTTAATATATTGATTTTATATAGCTAAACGGATAAACCTGTGTAATTTTTTAGGTAACATAAAAAACATACAAAAAATAATGAGTTCAGCAAAAAATGCGACAAGTATGTTTTTTATAAAGTAACGAAATTGAGTGGTAAAATGATAAAAAAATATATGTTTACAATTACGCAGCATAAAAAAACACTCCTATTCGCTTAGTTTCTAAAGTATATTAACTTTCAATAAAAATAGTGATTGTCTTACTGAATACTGAACAAAAATCACAATGAATTTTCAATAATTTATTGAAAATGAGATTAAATATTAAACTAATTTGCAATAAATAATCAACAAATTAGCAAAAAACAAAAAAATGTTAACATACTTCATTTTATATCCACATAATATGGTTTTAGTTGCTTTATCTAAAAAGAATTTCTCTTGTGCAAAAAAATGTTCCAAATACTCTAGTTATCTAATTAAATACGGTGCTAAATAAAAAATCTTATATGAAGTAAAGGAATTAAAAGCAAACAAGAAAATATTAAAAAGGAAGTGAAGAGTTGTTTTAATACTGAGAATGAAACTAGGTGATTTGAAATGCTGTTAAAAACCACGTTTCAAAAGAAAGATGTATCAATTGTGAAAAGAGGTTGAATATAATGGCATGGATGATGATACTAGCACTTACGATATCTTCAAGCATTGATAATTTTGGTGTAGGTATTTCATATGGAATACGTGGTATTCGAATAAATGCCTTCTCAAATTTTATTATTTCTGTCATTTGCTTTCTTTTTAGTGCAGCAGGAATTTATTTTGGTGTCTGGCTATCTAAAGTATTGCCAGGAATATTTCCGGTAATCGTTGGTTCATTACTGTTAGTGATTATTGGTATTCGTATTATGTTACTCGCCATGCCAAGAAAAAATAAAGAAGTAGCATCTATAAGAGAAGTAGAGGGAGAAACTTCAAATAAAGATGGAGTCTCCGGAAGTCTGAAAACAATTATGAAAGATCCAACGAAGGCAGATATTGATAAGTCTGGAAGTATTGGATTTGTTGAATCTCTTTTCCTTGGTGTCGCTCTTTCAGCAAATGCTCTTACAAATGGATTAGGTGCTGGTTTATTAGGATTATCACCTATTGCAATTTGTTTAGCTGCATCAATAGCTAGCTTTTTAACTGTGTGGGCAGGCGTAGTACTAGGAGAAAAAGTAGCAAATGTAAGAATTGGAAAGTTCACGATTGGACAGTTTGGGACGCTTATTAGTGGTGTTTTATTAGTTATTATTGCTTTTACTGCATTTTTAGATTAGTAGGATAAAAAACTAGCAATTTTACTATAACGGTTTCGGATTTGAAGTGCAAAATTAAAAACAGCCATAAAAAAAGCAACGCTTCCTTTATTAGAGGGCATTGCTTTTTTCTTTACGATAATTTCTGTTCAATCATTAATTGAGCTTTAGCTGTATGAACATAATTTAGCCAGTCTATTGATACGTTTTGTTTTGTATTGAAATAGATTTCAACTACATCTAAATGAGATAATTCCGTATTAATTGAAACGGGATTACCGTTTAATTTAGTACTGTACATATAATGTGCTTTCTCAGGAAAAGCAGCAAATGTAAAATCAATAATTGTAGAACCTTCAGGCAAATAAATGGGCCTTAAGTTAGTGGTATAAGTAGTAATAGTATTTTCAAATAGCTCATATGAGACTAGGTCATGAAAGATGATAGGATCTTTCGTTAATAAATGGTTATTAAAAATTGTATCATCAAGTATGCTATATGAAATCTTTTTGATATCATTATCGAAATTATTTAATAAATAAAAAACGCCACTATTATTTATCCTCTTTGCCAATCGTGTTTGAATAATAATTACTTGTTCAACATCATTAATAGTAATTTTAGTTTTTAAATTAGAGTTGAAATGGTTATTTTCAAGCGCTATATTATCTTCGAAAGATTTTATATTAGGCTTATATAATTGATGAATTATTCCAAGGATTTTATAGCAATCAAGCACACTTGAAGTTGTGATATATATTTGAGAAACTTTCGATATGTCTTGTGCCTCTTGAAGTTGCGAGTAAGCAGAATAAATGGGGGTGAAATTATAATGTAATTCAAATGAAAGGTTAGTATCATAAAAGTTATTAATACCTCTATTTAATTCGACTATATTTTGTTGAATTTGTTTTACGTAGCCGTTTAAAAAGTTTCGCATGTTTTCATATCGCTCTTTATGGAGATGTTTGAAAGCTAGATTTTCCAATTCATGCTGGATATCGTATAAACCTAATCGCTTTGCAAGTGGTGCAAATAATGTTAATGTTTCATTTGCATAAGCTACTTGTTTCGCTGGTTTTTTTATACCCAAAGTTTTTATGTTATGAAGACGATCTATAACTTTAATAATGCTAACACGTATGTCTTGTTGAGAAGCTAGTAATAACTTTTTAAAATTAGTTGCTTCGTATAATGCTTTCTCTGGATTTTGTTGTTTATTTACTTTGGTTAAACCATCTACAATATATCGAATGGTCGTACCAAAATGCGACTCCACTTCTTCTAAAGAATGATCGGTGTCTTCTACGACATCATGTAATAACGCAGCAATCAAAGTTGTAGCATCAGCTTTATAATGTAATAAAATTTCTGTAATAGCAAAAGGGTGAATAATATATGGTTCTCCTGTTTGACGGTATTGTCCATCATGTGCTTGCTTGGCAAATTGTATAGCTTTTTTCATTAGCCTTAATTCTTCAGGTTGTAGATAATTTGCCTTTTGTAATAAAACCTCATTCATATAAATCCATCCCTTAAAGTTATTTCTAATAATAATTCTATATAATATGATAAAGACCTTTTAAAATGGCAATGAAATTGTAAAAGAATGTAATGCTTTAAAAGTAAAAGAAGATACTTTGTTTGCTATTAAGTTATTTCAAAAACAATATAACCGGATTATAAATAAAGTGGATAATATAAAAATGCATTTATATGTCACATCCTTCCATCATCGTTCGTCTTGTAAGTAGAACGAGAAGGAGGGATTTTTTATGAATAAATTTGATATAGCAATTGTTGGCGGGGGACTTGCTGGGTTAACGGCATCTATATATTTAGCGAAAAAAGGAAGAAAAGTTGTTGTATTAGAAAAATCTAGCCGTTTTGGTGGCAGAGCGATGACAATAAATAAAAATGGCATCTATATGAATCTTGGAGCACATGCTTTATACCGCGGAGGAGAAGCGTTCTTAACATTTAACGAGCTTGGTATGAATCTTACGGGAGGAATACCGTCCACGAAAGCACACGGAATATGGAAAGATGAGGTATATACAATCCCAACTGATTTCCGTACCATTTTATCAACGCCGTTACTTTCATGGTCAGCTAAAATACAATTTTCTCGTCTTATGATTCATTTAGGGAAATTGGATATAAGTGTGATTCCAAAAATGAGTCTTTCTGTATGGGCAGAAAAAGAAATACAGGATCCTATGGTACGAAATATGTTTTATGCGTTATGCCGAACAACGACATACACATTTGCTCCTACCATCCAATTAGCATCGTCTGTATTAAAACAAATACAACGTTCGATGAAAGAAGGAGTTTTTTATGTAGATGGTGGTTGGGAGACAATTATAACAAAATTAAAAGATATAGCTATAAATGCTGGTGTTAAATTTCAGGAAAGTAAGCATGTTTTGGAAATAGAACATTGTGAAGATATACAAAAAATACGCTGTTTAGACGATGATATATTCGAAACTGATGCTGTTATCGTGACGATTCCAGTGAAAGAAGCTTGTAAAATAATAAAAGGTGCAGAGAAAACTAGTTTGCACGTATGGAGTGAACAATCGTTACAAGTGACAGCAGCTGCATTAGATATGGGTTTGAAACGATTACCTAATCCTACACATCAATTTGCATTAGGGTTAGATCAACCTGTATTTTTTACGAACCAATCGAGATCAGCAAAGTTAAGTGAAGATGGATCGATAGTTGTAAGTTTGATTAAGTATCATAATCCTATGGAAGAGATAAATAGTATTAATAATGATAAAGAACAGTTAGAAACAGCGATGGAGCTATTACATCCTAATTGGAAACGAGAAGTTGTTGTTAAGCAATATTTACCTAAAATAACTGTTGTTCATGATTTTCCGCATATTGGCCGAGGAGAAAATCCGGGGCCTGCAATTCCTGAAATGCCAGGCGTATACGTAGCAGGAGATTGGGCTGGGCACAATGAAGTATTAGCTGATGCAGCAGTAGCAAGTGGGAAACGAGCGGCATTACACATTTTAAAGCAATTAGAAAGAGAGGCTATTCAGCATGGAAACGGAGCAATTATATGAAGCGCATAAACCTTTATTATTTTCTTTAGCTTATCGAATACTGGGGAGTGTTATGGACGCTGAAGATATAGTCCATGACGTATTCATTTCATTAAATAACATGGATGATAGTCAGTCTGTTGAAAATATAAAAGCTTATTTATGTAAAATGGTAACTAATCGTTCAATTGATAAATTACGTTCCGCGGCACATAAGCGGAACGTATATGTTGGAATGTGGTTACCTGAGCCGCTTGTGGAAGAAAATGATAACCCGTTTGAGTCATTCGTAATGAAGGAATCTCTTTCTACAGCATATCTTTTACTTTTACAACAGTTATCTGAAGTAGAAAGGGTTGTATTCATATTAAGAGAAGTTTTTGGTTATGATTATGAAGAAATAGCCTTAATAGTTGGTAAGAGTAGTGTGAATTGCCGGAAGATATTTCAGCGTGCACGAAAGAGTATTTTGGATAAACCGAAGCATCAGAAATTAAGTACGAAACTAATGGCCACTTATGTTGAAAAATTTGTAGCATCATTACAACGAGGAGATGCACAAGGGATGTTAGAAGTTTTAAAAACAGATGCGATATTCAAAGCAGATGGTGGCGGGAAAGTTACTACTGCTATAAATCCGATTTATTCTGCAGATAGAATTATACGTTTGTTCTTTGGAATTGCAAAAAGGTTACCAGGCGAGTATGCTGTTGATTTCAAAATGGTAAATGGTGCACCGGGTGTTATTGTAAAAATAAATAATAAGGTGAATTATGTGCTTTCATTTGCATTTCATGATGGGAAAATTTCAAACATTTATATGATGGTTAATCCAGAAAAACTTATGCATTTAAATAAAAATAAATAAAGACGTACTTCAGTTGAAGCGCGTCTTTATTCATTCACTGCATTATTTGTGAGAAATATGACTCCAGCCTCAAAACTTGGTGAAAGTAAAAAGGCTAGGTAGACAAAGCTTTACTTTATTTCTCTAACATTTCAAGAGGTACATCTTTTTCGCCAGCTACCTCAAATTTAATTTCCCCGTCTTCTTCATAAATGCGTTTAATAATCGGTATAGTTATCATTAGTTTTTTATGCTGTTTACGTCTTCTAGCAGCATCTAAGTTAATCACGTTCATGTGTAAGCATCCTTTCTCACAGAAATATATAAACAAAAGAAAATGCGTCCGAAAAGGGCGCTTAGTTGAATTAGAAATACCGATTCATTTAAATGGGGTATAGATTATTTTATAATTGCAATTTGATTGTAAAATAATGTAACGAAATAATTACACGTAGAAATTAACTTTACCAAAAAACGAAACAATATGCTATAAAAAATTTAATTCTTTGTCATATAACAGGAAAAAGGTTTACATTTCGCATATAATGAAAAGTAGACGTGCATCATGAACTTTTTCATCATATTGCTTGGAAAGGCGATGGAGAAAATGAATACTCTAGATTCATTATTATTGCAACTTGAACAATATGGGGAAGAGCATGATCGACATAAAGAAAAACGAGAAGAAAAATTACGAAATATTTCTCGCGAAATGGGACAGTTTTTATCAGTTTTAGTAAAGGGGTGCAATGCAAAAAACATTTTAGAAATTGGAACTTCAAATGGTTATTCTACATTGTGGCTAGCAAATGCGGTAGATGAAACAAATGGAAATGTTACAACTGTAGAACTTTCTTCAGAACGGGTTGGAGAGGCACTTGAAAATTTTGAAAAGGCAAATCTTACACAGCGAATCGATATTCATAATCAAGAGGCTGGGGCATTTTTAGATTCTCAAGTAGATCGTTCATTTGATTTTATTTTCCTAGATTCAGAGCGCACGCAATACATGTGGTGGTGGGAACATATAAAACGTATGTTAGAACCAAAAGGTTTTCTTGTTATTGATAATGCAACTTCTCATGCGGAGGAACTAGCAGAATTTATAAAGATGATTGAAGAAGATGATACGTTTGAAACGGTGTTATTAGCTTTTCAAAAGGGAGCATTTGTTGCGCGAAAGAATAATTAGATGTGAGCTTAATATTATTATCACATTGAAAGATAACATATGTCAAAAAATAGAGTACTGTATGATTTTAAGGAAGTTGATAAATGGGATTAATAAAGGTAACCCATGAAGAATCGGCCTTTAGCATGTTGCTCTCTAGGTCTTAAGTCTGAGGAAAATAATGTTGAGAACAGGTATACTTATACTAAGAAACAGGGAATGACTGCATAAGCAGGTATTTCTTGAAAAATCGATTTCAAACAAGAAAAATGTATATGAAATACGATATTTTAGACGAAATATAGTGCACATAAATTCGCACATATAAATAAAGGAGCGATTTTGTTGACTGAACTCGAGAAAAAGGAACCTGTATCGATTGTAAAAGATAATAATGTAGAAGTAGTGGTTGATACAGTAATAAAAGATGCAGAACTTGAAGAATTGAATAAAGAAGCGGATCTTTATGTACAAAAGTTAAATAGCGAGCAAAATACAGATTTATCAAAAGTATTGTCCCAGCTTGGAGACTTGGGAGATAAAGAGCAACAAGCGGCAGGAAAAACGCTATCGGCATTAAAACGTCCTGTAACAGCGATGATGAATGGAAAGAATGAAGAAATTCCAAATACATTGTTAGAATTGCGAAAAGTGGTATCTGAACTTGATCCGAACTCATTAAAGGCAACTGGTATGAAGAAACTTATGTTTAAAGTGTTCAAGAAAAATCCACTTGAAAATTACGTGCATAAATATCAATCTATAGATAAGCAAATCGAGGAGATTATTAGATCACTTCTAATTGGCCGTGATAACTTGCAAGAGGATACTGTTGGTCTTGAAATGTTAAAAGAACAATCACATGATAAAATTCACGCTCTTGATAAACAAGTATACTTAGGTAGAAAACTTGCTGGAATGCTTGAGGCTGAGAAACAAAATCCAGAGCGTCAAAGGGATATTCCATTAATAAACGATGCATTAGAAAAGATACTTGTACGTACACGTAATATGCAACAAGCAAAAAGTGTGTTATTACAATCTATCGCATCTGTAGATATTATTAAGAAAAATAATGAAAAGTTAACAGAGGCAATTCGTAATGCGATTACGATGACACAAAATGTAGTAACTGTTTCAGCTGCAATACAGCTTGCATTAACAAATCAACGTAAAACAATCGATGCAGTTAACGCGACAAATGAAGCGATCGAATCAATGGTACTAAGCAATTCTCAAGCATTGAAACAAAATACAGAAGAAACAACAAAACTTCTAGAAAATCCTGCCATTAGCATGGATAAATTACGTGAATCATTCCAAAATGTATTCGCTGCTATTGAAGCATCTGAGAAATCGTCAGAACGTATTATCGAGTCTAGTAAGAAGTTTGTAATTGAACTTGACACATTTAATGATGAGATGAAGCAGAAACTCATACAACATCCAAAGAAATAACAGATCATTAGAGGAGGTGAAAAAATGAGTTTCATTCAAGGAGTATTATTACTATTAGGTTCATTACTATTAATAGCATTTTCTGTCGTTGTTTTAGTTGTATACTTCGGACGTAAACTTTATTTTTCATGGACGAAACCATATAAGAGAGCGCAAGATTCTATTGAGAAGTTATCGAATAAATCAACACCGTTTTTACAAGAATTTACGCAGCACCCACTCTTTTATCGCTGGATTCGTACTGAAGGAACGAAAGAACAAAATACATTAAATACACTTTTCTGTACATCGGGCCAACGTACGAGAGAGCAAGTATTCTCAATGTTACCGAAAGAGAAGCAGAAAAAAGTACATGTGATGGCAAAAACAACGAAAAAGCTTACAAATGAAGATATCGATATCGCAACGATGAAAGTGAAAAATTTCTTGAGACAAGAAACACAGCAAACTGTTAAACCGACAGACCTATCGTTTTATAAATTGTATTTTTATGATCGATACCCTGATGCATTAAATACAATTCAAGCGTACAAACGATCGATTAATCCTTCATTACAAAGAACGGTTGATGACATTACAATTTCAGTATTGAATGCACTTCCATACTATCAAGAACAACGTATGTTTGAACAACAACATAAACTTGAAACGTTTTTAATGAAAGACTTAACAGCGATGTTATCATTAGTGGTACAACTACCACCATCACAACGTCCTGAAAAAGAAGAAGAATTAAAAATTTACTTGCAAAATTTCCAAAAAGAAATGGAAGCAGTAGAACGTGATATTCGCGACTCCATTGATCATGATTTGAATGTGAAAATGAGAGCAGCGACTGAGAAATTTAAGAATAAATAGAAGAGACCGCCCTAAAAGCTGAGTATTTCGGCTTTAAGGCGGTTTTTTTTAATAAGGGATTTATAATCATTATACCCTTTTGTATCCACTCACGTGTATTAACGTATATATCATAATAGTTTCTTTGTCCAGCAGTTGTGTTAGCGCTGGTGGGATCATCAACAATATTTCTCCATACACTAGATGGACTTATGTGAAACTGTATATATGATTTTTTTGTTTAATAGCCATATTTTATCCTTTTACAAGCGCATTTACATTTAAACGCTGCCTTTTTATTCTATTACCTAAAATACTATAACATAGTGAAATAGGAGAGCTACAATTGAGAAAGTTTCATATTGAAACTTCAAATTAATAGAAATAGTATTTTTGATGAAATTTTCTTTCAATATAACTAAACTGTACATATCCTTCATATGCTTGTTAGTAACGTGAAACTTCCTTTCACTGATTGTTACACAATCTTTGAACAAGATGGAAATGAAATTACGAGTATAGGAGGATATTAAAATGAAAGTGTTATTTGTGTGTTCTGGAGGAATGTCCAGCGCAATTGTTGTAAACGCTTTAAAAAAAGAAGCAGAGAAAAAAGGTGTCGATATGGAAGTGCATGCGATTGGAACAAATGAGGTTGAGGAAGAAGTCAAGAATGGTTGGGATGTTGTAATGGTTGCTCCTCAAGTACGCCACCGCTTTGGTTCTGTAAAAAAGCTTGCAGAACTGGTATCTGTTCCATGTGGTATTATTCCGCCCCAAGCATATACCCCACTAGGTGGACCGACGTTATTAAAAGCTGTAAATGAATTAATTCGTTAGGAGGTAGTGTTATGAATAAGTTTGTCTCGTTTCTTGAGAATAACTTATCTGGACCAATGGCAAGGCTGTCCGAGCAAAGGCATTTACAGGCAATTCGTGATGGGGTAATTTCGGCGTTACCATTTATTATCGTAGGGAGCTTCTTTTTAATTGTAGCATTTCCGCCACTTCCGAAAGATAGTTTCATTTCGCTTTGGGCAGCGAAACATCAGGCGAGCATTTTAATACCATATCGTCTAACTATGTTTATTATGTCATTATATATAGCATTTGGTATAGGATACAATTTAGCGAAAAGTTATAAGTTAGATGCCTTATCAGGAGCACAGCTTGCAGTATGTTCATTACTTTTAACATTGACGCCTGAATTAATCGATAAAAAAGGATTTATGCTTCCGATGACAAATCTCGGAGGACATGGATTATTCGTTACGATGATCGTATCAATTTTATCTGTTGAGATTTTAAGGTTTTGTAAGAAGAGAAATGTAATGATTAAAATGCCAGAACAAGTACCGCCGTCTGTATCACGTTCTTTTGAAGCACTTATACCTGCTGCGTTCGTTATTATTATTATGAGTCTAGTTACTGTCGTTTTTAGCATTGATTTACATCATGTTGTTGATAAATTAGCGGCACCGTTAGTAAAAGCTGGTGATAGTTACTTCGGTGTAATCATTCCAGTATTTTTAATTACATTCTTTTGGTCGTTCGGTATACATGGTGTGTCGGTTGTTGGCACTGTTGCCCGTCCATTATGGGAAGTATACTTAGGGAAAAATGGTGAAGCAGTTGCTAGCGGGGCAGATCAGTTGCCATTCATTGCACCAGAACCATTATATCAATGGTTTATATGGATTGGTGGTTCTGGTGCAACGTTAGGGCTTGTATTAGCTATGATTGTATTTGGTCGATCAAAATATTCGAAAGCATTATCAAGAACTTGTATTGTGCCTGGTATTTTTAATATTAATGAACCTGTTATTTTCGGATTGCCGATTGTACTAAATCCCATTTTAATTATCCCATTTATCATTACACCACTAGTAACAGCCACTGTTGCATACTCAGCAACTGCGATGGGATTTGTTACACCGACACATATAATGCCTCCGTGGACATTACCCGCTCCAATTGGTGCGTATTTAGCAACAGGTGGGGATTGGCGAGCGATTGTACTCGTATTTATAAACATAACAATTTCATTTCTTATTTATCTTCCATTCTTTAAAATGTATGACAAAAACATGCTTGAAATTGAGAAGAATGGTGATGAAGAATCTGTGAATGCATAACGCATATACAGTAAATTATTAGTGATAGACAATTTGTCTATCACTTCTTTCATATAGAATTGAGAGAAGGTGAAAAGGAATGTATATAAAATTTAGTTATAAAGGAGTATTTTTACTACTATTTGGGGTAATTTGTTCGAATTTAATTTTTGTGCCTTTATTAAGAATGCTAAATCTATCACAAATGCATAGTATATGGTTGATTACAAGCATTGCGACAAGTGTTTTGCTTACGATAGTTGTTTCTTTCATTGATGGAACATTTGTATCGAAAGCTCAGTTGTTTTTTAGATTTATATTGTTTTCAGTAGGATGTACGTTGTTTACTTATATGATTGTTTTTTAGCAAATGAAACGTATCATCGTAATTCGAGTAATGTGCCGAGCGCAACAGGTGCTAAGGAATCTGTGATTTTAGGGAATATAAGATTCCCTCCAATACGAAGATGAAAATGAGGCGAACATATGAAGTATATGATTGGAGTAGACGGTGGGGGAACGAAGACAGAGGCAATTGCATTTGATCGAGATGGAAACGAAGTTGTAAGAGGTACGTGTGGGTTTGGAAATATATTAATAGATTTTGAAGAAGCACTTTCGCATATTATGGAGGCGATTGATCAATGCCAGAAAAGTGTAGTAAATGGACACTGCGTTTGTATTTGCTTAGGATTAGCGGGTATAAGTGGAGTAAATGCAAATGAATTAACATTACGATTAATAAAGAAGTATGGAATAAAAGTTGAAGTTTTTAATGACGCAATGATTGCACATGCAGCTGCCTTAAAAGGTAAGGATGGAATTTTAACTATAGGTGGTACAGGTGCAATTTGTATAGGAAAGAAAGGCGAAGTGTACGAATATAGCGGTGGATGGGGACATATTTTAGGAGATGAAGGAAGTGGATATTGGATTGCATTACAAGCTTTAAAGAAAATGGCATTACAATTTGATCAAGGAGTTAGACTTTGTTCATTAAGCTTGAACATTCAAAATCAGTTTCAACTTTTAACACCATCTCATATAAAAAGTCTAATATATACTTCTTCAAAAGATAAGGTTGCAGCAATCACACCATTAATTATTGAGGAAGCGAAAAATGGGAATGATAACGCACATGAAATTATGATGCAAGCTGGTAAGGAATTAGCGAGAATTACGGTAGATGTTTATAATAAGATGCAATTTGATTTACCTACTTCAATTGCAGTAAGTGGCAGCATATTACGTTTAGTTCCTGAAATATATGCTACATTTAAGAAGTGCTGTGAGGAAAGTATTGGAGAAGTTACATTTGTATCACAATCAGAAATGGCAGCGAAAGGAACATACTATTTATTGAAGGATAAATATTTTGCGTTGTAAATGGTTAAATGAGAATTTTTGTATGATTTGTAAAAATGTGATGTTAAAATATATAAAGGGATGTAGAGTAAGAAAAGTACAATATACGTAGTAATTGAATACTTTATATGTATTCCCATAAAGAAAGTGAATGATTACATGATTAATAGCATGCAGTTTTTGTATGTAGTGGCTTCTTATTTATTTGGAAACATATTGATCGCTTATATATTAACAAAATGGAGACATAACGTTGATATTCGTGAAGAAGGAAGTGGAAATCCGGGCGCAAGAAATATGGGGCGAGTATATGGAAAGTGGTACTTCGTCACTACATTTTTAGGTGATGCAATCAAAGGTGGAATAGTAGTTTATATTGCAAAATATCTTTTTGAAGATTCCACATTCATAATGTTAACATTATTGGCCGTTATAATCGGACATATTTACCCAATTTTGTTTAAAGGCAAGGGTGGAAAAGGCATTTCAACATTTATTGGAGGATTAATCGCATTTGATTATTTGATAGCGCTTACTCTCGTAAGTATTTTTATTATATTTTATTTAATATTCAAAGGATTTACTAAGCCGGGGTTAATTACAATCGCTTGTTTACCACTTTGCATGATTTTTTATTCTTACTCTATTGTTACGACTATTTTAAGTGCACTTATTATTGTACTTATTTTATATGTAAATCGAGAATAAAGTGAACCTTTAATAAGTGGGGGGAATCTCCACTTATGATTTTTATGAATTAGATAGTGAGGGATAAATAGAGATAAAGGAGATAGGACATGGGGTTAATTTATAAGGTTGCTGATCAGGCTTGGGAATTTGAAAGTATACATAAATTGAATTATAAAACATTTGTAGAAGAGATTCCGCAACATGAAGAAACAAAAGAACGTTTTCGTATAGATCGATTTCATGAAGAAAATACATATTTAATTTGTTTAGATGGGGATAAGTTAGTAGGTATGGTCGCGGTGCGGGGAAAACGACCATTTTCGTTAGATTATAAAATTTCAAATTTAGATTTTTATTTACAAGAGCATGGAGAAAAAGTATATGAAATTCGTTTACTCTCAGTAGAACGTAAATATCGAAATGGAAGAGCACTGTTAGGCTTAATTCGCTTTTTACATCGTTATTTGCTTCTAAACGGATATGAATTAGCACTCATTTCAGCCACAACACGTGAGCTGCCTTTATATGAACAAATGGGATTCAAATCTTTCCATACTTTAGTTGGTACAGAGGAAGCAGCTTTTCAACCAATGTATGTTACACCTGCTATGTTTGAAGAGTCGAGTGTTGGAGGGATTATGAAGAAAGAATATACGTTTTTACCTGGTCCAGTAGACATTGAAGAGAATGTTCAAAAGGCATTTTCTACTAAGCCTATTTCCCATCGTTCTAAGTCGTTTCAAGTAACGATGGAAAATGTAAAAAAACGATTACTTCAAATGACGAAAGCAAAACGTGTACAACTCATGTTAGGAACAGGGACGTTAGCGAATGATGCCATTGCTTTACAGTTACGCTCTTTAAAAGGTAAAGGGATAGTTTTAGCGAATGGGGAGTTTGGTAATAGATTAATTGGCCAGGCAAAACGTGTACATTTAAATTTTGATACGTACAAAAAAGAAATGGGAGAGCCGTTTATTTATACCGAATTGGAAAAAATAATGACAACTGAAAATTATGAATGGCTCTGGTTTGTTCATCATGAAACATCAACTGGAATGTTAAACAATTTAGAAGAGCTAACTGCTCTTTGTAAAAAGAATCAAATGAAACTATGTGTAGATTGTACAAGCTCAATTGGAGCAATACCAATAGATTTGAAGGATGTATACTTTGCAAGTGGTGTAAGCGGAAAAGCGATTAAATCATTTACAGGATTATCTTTCGTTTTTCATAATCACATTATAGAGAAAAACGAAGCAATACCCGCGTATATGGACATTGGTATGTATGAAATAAGTGATAGTATTCCATACTCCCATTCCTGGAATTTAATTTATGCATTGCAAGAAGCATTGAAGAGATTTGAAGATGAAAAGACATTTGTAAAAATAAAAGAGACGTATGCTTATATTGAACAAGCTATTACTACTATGGGTTTAAAGCTTGTTTCACCTAAAGAACATGCCGCGCAAATTATTCTTACGATTCAATTAAACGAAGGGCAGTCTTCTAAGGCAGTAGGCGATGCATTAGCGTTACAAGGATATATTGTCCATTATGAATCAGCATATTTACAAACGAATAACTGGATTCAAATTGCATGCCTTAATCACTATAAAGAACGTGATATGAAGAAGATGTTGAATTGTTTGCAGATGTGGGTATTAAAAAAGGGCGTGCATATATAATGAATGTTTTCATAACATAGTTGGTTGCATATAAAGGAGTTATTACTTACGAAAACTTAGGAGACTCAGATTAGATTATATACAATTAGAAGGGGTGTTAGTATGATAACTAGAAAACTACCATTACATATAGAGGATATTAAAAAGGCTCAAAAAATTTTGGATAGAAATGTTCGTAAAACACCATTAGTTAAATCATTTTATTTGACTAGTAAAACGGGTGGAGAAATTCACTTGAAATTAGAGAATATGCAATTAACGGGTTCTTTTAAATTCCGTGGTGCATTTAATAAAATGTCGCAGCTTACAGATCAAGAAAAAGAGAAGGGAGTTATTGCGTGCTCGGCAGGTAATCATGCACAAGGGGTTGCTTTATCTGCGCATTTACTTGGTATTAAGAGTAAAATTGTGATGCCAGTTTCCGCACCTCAAGCGAAAGTTGAGGCTACTCGAGGATATGGATCAGAAGTTGTTTTATATGGTGAAACTTTTGATGATGCAAAAGCAAAATGTGAGGAAATTATACGAGAAACGGGAGAAACATACTTACATCCATATGATGATGTAGAGGTAATGGCTGGTCAAGGTACAATTGGTTTAGATATCCTTGATGATATGTGGGATGTTGATACTGTAATTGTACCTATTGGCGGAGGCGGGATTATTTCGGGTATTGCAGTTGCATTAAAATCTTTTAATCCATCAATTAATATTATTGGCGTACAAGCAGAAAATGTTCATGGAATGAAGGCTTCTTATGATGTTGGGAAAATTGTGGAACATTATGATGCACCTACTATAGCAGATGGTTGTGCAGTTAAAATACCAGGGGATTTAACGTTTGAAGTTGTAAAAGAATTAGTAGATGTTATTGTAACAGTATCAGAAGAAGATTTGGAAGTAGCGATGAAAGACTTATTACAACGAGGGAAAGCTGTCGTAGAAGGAGCAGGTGCTTTAGCTACCGCTGCTCTGCTTGCAGGTAAAGTTGATCAATATATTAAAGGGAAAAAAATAGTAGCGGTTATATCTGGTGGAAACGTAGACTTGCAACGTATATCAAGTGTATGTGAGCACTTTTTTGTAGCTAATGAAGTAAAATGATATTTGTAATAAAGTGAAACTTCCCCACTGATAATTAATTGTATCAATCGGGATTTTTAGGGGTAAATTAGTTTTATAAAAAAAGAGCTAAGGGAAATCATCTTAGCTCCTTTTTTATTATGCTTGTGTTGAAGTAAATAATGACTCCATTTTTAGTTTACTCTTTTCTCTAATTTCAGCATCCGCATGACGCATAACATATTTATGCGCTACAGCGATTGCTAAAACATCATCTAATAGGCCAATTCCAATAATAGCAGCTATATCTGGAATGAAATCGATTGTTAATACGTAATAGGACAAAGCTGCTAATATTATGAGTTTCGCTTTAGTAGGTAACTCTTTCTTTTTCATTGTGTAGAATAAAATAATACTTTCATATACGCTGGATTTACCGAGGTTTACTGAGCTTTTTTTGAATTTTTTCCAAAGTGTCTGTTTCTTCATATAAACACTCCTTTTACAAAAAACATAGATTTTTTAAAAGGATGGACAAAGAAGCGAAAGAATAATCAATTTTATCATTTTTTCCTATTGTATATTTCCATAAGTATAAGCAAATACGTGTTCAAAATAATATAATGTTTGTTACGCAACGACTCACAGTGTTTTGTTACATAGTATGTATAGTAAAATGTATGTGGATGATTCAGTTATTATTAAACATTTAATAAGATAAACGGTATGGGGGAAGGGAAATGAAGATAATAGAACTACCAATTGAATTCGAATTTAACGGGAGAAAACAATGTATTTATCCGAGCTTAATTATATTAAACAATAAATTAACTTTAGTAGATACAGGTTATACAAATTTTTCACCTTTAATTGAAGATGCAATTTTAAAACATGGATATGAGATGAAAAACTTAAAAAATATAATTATTACTCATTATGATGACGATCATATAGGGTCTTTATACGATTTCAAAGTGAAATATCCTCAAATTAATATTATTGCTAGTGAAATTGAATCTAACTATATTAGTGGTGATATAAAATCAGAGAGGTTGGTTCAAGCTGAAGAAATGCTAGAACGTATGCCAAATGAAGAAAAAGAATTTGGTGAATGGTTTATACAGCAGTTGAAAAATGTAAGACATATTTCTGTTGATGAAAAGGTATATGATGGTCAAATGATTTTGAATAATGAATGTCAAATAGTGGCGACGCCAGGACATACTTCGGGGCATATTTCATTATATTTCCCAAATTTGGACTGTGTAATTACGGGAGACGCAGCTGTTCAAGATAATCGAGAATTAGTAATTGCGAATCCGAACTTTTGTTTAGATATAGAAAAAGCGGAACAGTCTTTAAAGAAGATTAAAGATCTTAAAGCGGAAAGTTATTATTGTTATCACGGAGGGAAACTTACCAAATTAAATTAGTGTTCACTTTTATCACCCTGTAACTATATTTCCGGACATTTGTAATATATATATGTATGGGAACTTATATGTTTAAAAAAAGTTATAGGAGGGGAGAATATGAGCTCTTTCTTTGATGTAATAGCGGATATTATTTTATTCTATCCCAGAAATGATTTGAAATTAAAACATCATATTGCGAAGTTAAGCGAATTAGAGTGGTTTCGAAATCTACATGAAGATACGAAGTATACAAGTTTAATTTGGAGTAATAGAAAGATTAAGAAGTACATTTTATCTACTGCTAACATGGAAGAATTAATTAGATCCGAGCAAAAACAAAAGGAATTTGTCTATCTTGTACACGATGAATATAAAAAAAGAAGATAAGAATTTTTTTATTTTTCATATTTGGCGAAACAAATGGTACAATGAAAGCTAATGTGAAAAATAAGGAAAAGAAGTGGTCTATTTGAAAAACTTTTTAGAATTAGGAATTAGTGAAACTTTTAATCATACATTACGTGAAAATGGAATTGCGGAAGCAACACCGATTCAGGAGAAAGCGATTCCGGTTATACTGTCTGGTAAAGATATTATTGGTCAAGCAAAAACTGGAACAGGTAAAACACTTGCGTTCGTTTTACCGATTTTAGAAAAAATCGATCCAGAGTCTAGTGATGTTCAGGCTTTAATTGTTGCACCAACAAGAGAACTAGCACTGCAAATTACAGCTGAAATTAAAAAAATGCTTGTTCAAAGAGAAGATATTAATGTATTAGCGATTTATGGTGGACAAGATGTAGCGCAACAATTGAGAAAATTAAAAGGTAATACACATATTGTTGTTGCGACACCAGGACGATTATTAGATCATATACGACGTGAAACAATTGATTTAAGTAATCTTTCAATGATTGTACTAGATGAAGCGGATCAAATGCTTTATTTCGGTTTCTTATATGATATTGAAGATATTTTAGATGAGACACCTGACAGTAAACAAACGATGCTATTCTCAGCAACGATGCCAAAAGATATTAAAAAATTGGCGAAACGTTATATGGAAGAGCCACAAATGATTCAAGTGCAAAGTGAAGAAGTAACGGTAAATACAATAGAGCAGCGTGTCATTGAAACGACAGACCGCGCAAAGCAAGATGCACTTCGTTTTGTTATGGATCGTGATCAGCCATTTTTAGCAGTTATTTTCTGTCGTACAAAGGTTAGAGCAAGTAAGCTTTATGATGATTTAAAGGGATTTGGTTATAATTGTGCTGAACTTCATGGTGATATACCTCAAGGGAAACGTGAAAGAGTCATGAAGAGTTTCCGCGAAGCGAAAATTCAGTACTTAATTGCGACTGATGTAGCAGCTCGTGGACTGGATGTAGATGGTGTGACTCACGTATTTAACTATG
Source organism: Bacillus cereus group sp. MYBK30-2 (assembly GCF_051915945.1). Taxonomy (NCBI): domain Bacteria; kingdom Bacillati; phylum Bacillota; class Bacilli; order Caryophanales; family Bacillaceae; genus Bacillus; species Bacillus cereus group sp. MYBK30-2. Next base: position 604,279 of record NZ_JBQAFR010000001.1, on the reverse strand, counting down.
ATATTCCTGAAGATGTAGAAAGCTATATTCACCGTATTGGCCGAACAGGACGTGCTGGTGGTTCAGGTCTTGCAATTACGTTTGTTGCAGCGAAAGATGAAAGATTTTTAGAAGAGATTGAAAAAGTACTAGGTGCACCGTTGCAAAGACAAGTAATTGAACAACCGAAGATAAAACATGTAGATGAAAATGGAAAGCCGATACAAAAGCCGGCTCAAAAACCGAAGAAAACAGGTCAATATCGTCAAAGAGATAGCCGTGAAGGTTCAAGAAATAGCTCAAGAAATGATACAAGAAATAGTTCGAGAAATGATAACAACCGATCATTTAATAAGCCAAGCAATAAGAAAAGTAGTACAAAGCAAGGTCAGCAAAGACGCGGTCGTTAAATAATGACAATCGCCGATATATTTCGAGTTGTGGTCGATATATTCGAAAAATCACCGATAAAATTTCATATGCATTCGTAAATCGTTACATTTCTTAAATAAAAAAAGAGTCGCAAAAAATTGCGGCTCTTTTTTGTATTTTTATAACGAAGTCGATATAAGTACAAGGGTGATTTTAATGAGCAAATTTAAAAATTTCATTCACCGTATTAAAAATAAATTTTAAAATTCATAAAGGAAATATAAAGTAGGGTGTCGTATATGTGCTGTAAGAGGAAACTTTTTACCAACTAAGCATATAATTCAATTAGACCGACAGTCGGTCAATTAAGAAGGAGAACATGAATGAGAATTGTAAAGGAGTATGAAGAGCGTAGAAACGAGATTTTAGAAACAGCTGAAAAATTATTCGTTACAAAAGGCTATACGAAAACAACAGTAAATGACATTTTAAAAGAAATCGGTATAGCGAAAGGAACATTCTATCACTATTTTAAGTCGAAAGAAGAAGTGATGGATGAAATCATAATGAGGATTATTAAAGCGGATGTTGCTAAAGCGAAAGCAATCGTCTCTAATCCCAATATTCCAGTTTTAGATAAGTTATTTCGAATTTTAATGGAACAATCACCAAAATCAGGGGATATAAAAGAGAAAATGATTGAACAATTTCATCAACCAAATAATGCGGAAATGCATCAAAAAAGTTTGGTGCAATCAATTATATACTTATCTCCTGTGTTAACAGAGGTTTTAAAGCAAGGAATCGAAGAGGGAATATTTTCTACCCCATATCCTCAAGAAACGATTGAATTATTAATTTCCTCAGCGCAAGTCATATTTGATGATGGATTATTTCAGTGGAAGCCTGAAGAAATGATGAGGAGAGCTATAGCTTATATTAAAATGATGGAAGCATCTGTTGGAGCGAAGGAAGGATCTTTTGATTATATGTTGGAGGTTTTAATCAAACAGAAATAGTAATTTTCTGTTTGATTACTATAGACCGACAGTCGGTCTAAATTGAATGAAAGGTGTGGGTATGATGTCAATTAGCACAAAATCTTCTATGAAAGATTTTCATTTAATGGTTACCGGGCAAATTATAACAATTTTAGGGTCGATGCTCTTGCGCTTTGCGTTGTCTTTATATGTGCTAGATATTACAGGGCGTGCAGATATATTTGCGGGATTATATGCAATAACGAGTATTCCATTTTTGTTGGCACCTCTCGGCGGGGCAATTGCAGATCGCTTTAATCGTCGTAATTTAATGGTTATCTTTGATTTTATAAACGCTGCGATTGTATTAGGTTTTATTGCTTTATTATTTAATGGCACTGTATCTATTATGTGGATTGGAATTGTTATGTTTCTATTAGCGGTTGTTAGTGCGATGTACGCTCCAGTTGTAATGGCAAGTATTCCGCAATTAGTACCAGAAAAAAAGCTAGAGCAATCGAACGGTATCGTAAATGGTGTGCAAGCATTATCAAATATTGTTGCACCCGTATTAGGAGGAGTATTATATGGCATAATTGGTTTGAAAGTGCTTGTCTTAATAAGTGGCCTTGCATTTTTTCTATCAGCAATATTAGAAATGTTTATTAAAATACCATTTATAAAAAGAATACAAGAAGATCATATCGTACCGACAATTGTAAAAGATATGAAAGAGGGATTTCTTTACGTTTTAAAGCAACCTTTTATTTTGAAGGCTATGTTACTTGCAGCTCTACTAAACTTAATTTTGACACCATTATTTGTTATTGGGGGACCGATTATATTACGAGTAACTATGCAAAGTAGTGATACGATGTACGGAATTGGGATGGGATTAATCGATTTTGCTACAATATTAGGTGCATTGTCAATCGGTTTCTTTGCTAAAAAGCTGCAGATGAAAACACTGTATTATTGGATGTTCGTTATTGCTTTATTAGTTCTACCAATGGCGTTATCAGTTACACCATTTATCCTTAGTATGGGAAACTATCCACCATTTATCCTCTTTATACTTTGTTCTATTTTTATCGCAATGATTATGACAATCGTCTCCATTTATGTAATTACCGTTGTACAAAAGAAAACACCGAATGAAAATTTAGGGAAAGTAATGGCAATCATAACAGCAGTGTCTCAATGTATGGCACCAATTGGGCAAATTGTATATGGTTTTATGTTTGAAGGGTTTAGTTTGAAAATTTATTTACCTATATTATGTATTAGTTTCATATTGATAATATTAGCTTTTGTAACTAAGAAAATATTACGGAATGAGGGGAACTAGTTTGATATGATTAGGCGAATGTTAAAAAGGGATTTCTCTCAAAATAAAATGATTTTCGTTATTTTATTTACGTTTATAATACTATCGTCTCTTTTAATGGCTAGTGCTTCAAGTATGGTTGTAAACCTGTTCAGTTCAATGGATCAATTATTTAAACAATCAAATGCACCTCACTTCGTACAAATGCACGCTGGAGAAATAAATCAAAAATCAATTGATTCTTTTGTAGCGAAAACACCATTTGTAAAAGAACAGCAAACGGCTGAAACAATCCTAGTGAATGGATCTAATGTTTTCATAAAAAGTAAAGAGCATGCAGAACAAAATAGTGTAATGGATATAAGTTTCGTTAAACAAAACACTTCTTTTGATTTTCTATTAGATTTAAATAACAAAGTAATAGATGTTTCAAAAGGTGAAATTGGTGTGCCGATTTATTATATGCAAAAGTATGATTTGCATATTGGAGATAAAATATGGATTGTAAAAAATAATATTGAACTGGAATTTACAATTTCAACATTTGTTCGTGATGCTCAAATGAACCCATCAATTGTTAGTTCGAAGCGATTCGTAATAAGTGATGAAGACTTAGAAAGAGTAAAAAGAAATGTTGGAGAAAGTGAATATCTTATTGAATTTCAGCTAACAGATTTAAATAAAATAAACGAATTTGAAAATATATACCAGTCATCGAACTTACCTCAAAAAGGACCATCTATTACTTATTCTCTCTTTAAAACTCTCAATTTGTTAACTGATGGAATAATAGCAGCAGTACTTATGTTAATAAGTGCATTATTAATGCTAATCGCAATTTTATGTATTAGATTTACGATTATTACGTCTATGGAAGAAGATTATCGTGAAATAGGTGTTATGAAAGCGATCGGGATTCAAAATAAAGATATTCAAAAACTGTATGTAACAAAATATGTTGTTATTTCTGCTAGCGGCTGCATATGTGGATATATTCTTTCACTATTTGTTACAAAAGTCTTTACCACTAATATCGTACTTTATATGGGTGTGACAGATAAAGGTATTTTACATCATATCGTGCCCATGATAGCTACATTATTAATGTTTGTAGCTGTTATACTGTTCTGCCGACTTATTTTGCGGAATTTCAGGAGAATTACAGCGATGGATGCTTTAAGAACTAGAGATAGGATAGGAATAACAAAGTATAGTAAATCTTTTTCGCTCTATCAAACTAACATTTCAAATGTAAATATATTTCTTGGTATACAAGATGTAGTGAAGCGATTTAAGTTATATCGAGTATTAAGTGTTGTTTTAATAATAGCGGTGTTTATGATTATTGTTCCAGTTAACTTTTTGTATACAATTAAGTCACCGCAGTTTGTGAATTATATGGGGACAGGAAAAAGTGATATACGAATAGATTTACAGCAATCAGAAGATATAGAGAAACGATTTAAAGACGTATTATCGTATATACGAAACGATGATGATGTGAAAAAATACGCAGCATTTGTGACGAGTGCATTTAAATTGGTGAACGATGAGAGGGCATATGAAAATATAAATGTAGAAGTTGGAGATTTTACTAAATTTCCACTAGAGTATGTTGAAGGTATGGAACCAAAAAATGAAAATGAGATTGCTCTTTCTTATATGAACGCAAATGAATTAAAAAAGAATGTAGGTGATGAGTTAGTTCTAATGGTAGAAGGAAAAGAAAAAGAGCTAACTGTAAGTGGGATATATCAAGATGTGACGAATGGTGGAAAAACAGCTAAGGCGAACTTACCATATAACAAGGAAAATATATTATGGTTTATTGTAAATATAGATATAAAGTCTACAGTGAATATGCAAGAAAAAATGGAAGAATATAAACAAAGTTTTTATTTCGCGAAAATAACAGATACGAATGAATATTTGTCTCAAACTTTAGGAGAGACAATTAAACAATTACAACTTGTGACTCAAGTTGCAATTATGATTGCTATAACGATATCTATTTTAATTACTGCAATGTTTTTTAAAATGTTATTGGCAAAAGACTCCTCACAAATTTTAATTATGAGAAGTATCGGGTTTTCTTACAAAGATATTCGTATGCAATATGTAACTCGTTCTATTGCCATTGTATTAATTGGTATCGTAACAGGAACATTTATAGCTGCTACGTTTGGAGAAATGCTAGTAAGTTTGTTAGGTTCCTTTATGGGAGCTGCTCACATAAAGTTTGTAGTCAATCCGGTCGTTTCTTATGTAATATGTCCAGCTATTCTGTTTATAGCAGTATCCGCAACAACACTTTTCAGTAGTTTTACTGTGAAACAAACAAATGATTTAAAAGTAAATGGAGAATAGGAGGTGTGTAAATTGAAAAAAAATTTAGAAGTAAAACAATTAAATAAAATATATTCAATAGATGGAAATAGATTTTGCCACGTGCTTAAAAATATAGATTTAGAGATTAATGAAGGAGAGTTTGTATCGGTCATGGGACCTTCTGGTTCTGGAAAATCGACGTTACTTTATAATATTAGTGGTATGGATCGGATGACTTCAGGAAGTGTGAAAGTTGCTAGTAAAGATATATCATTTATGAATGAGGAATCGTTAGCAAAATTACGGCTCAGCGAAATGGGATTTATTTTTCAGCAGAGCAATCTTCTTAGAAATTTGAATCTTTTTGATAATATAGTTTTGCCTGCGTATTTAGCAAAAGTTGAGAGTAGGAAAATAATAAATAAACGTGCACTTGAGTTGATGAAGAAAACGGGAATTAGTCAAATTGCAACTAATAATATAACTGAAGCATCAGGAGGACAATTACAAAGGGTATCTATTTGTAGAGCCCTCATAAATAAACCTAATATTATTTTTGCTGACGAACCAACGGGTGCTTTGAATTTAAAAGCGACAGAAGAAGTAATGGATATTTTAGCAAATATAAATCGTACGGGAACTACAATTATGCTAGTTACTCATGATGTAAAGGTAGCAGCTAAAACAGAAAGAGTTCTTTTTATGGTGGACGGAGAAATTGTTAGCGAAATAAGAATGGGTAAGTATAGGAACAATGATTTGAAAGAGCGAGAAGAGAAGCTGTTAAAATGGTTGACAGAAATGGGATTTTAATAATCTTTTAGTATGAATTTAAAAGAATATGTATCATTAGCTCCTATTGTAATTAGGAGTATTTTCTTTGTCTAAAAGTCTAAAATTAGATATAATAATTTTCTGAATATTTAAAAGGAGTGGTTTTAATGAAAAATGAAACGTTACGCACACAAGAAGATATTTTTAAAATGTTGGATTCATTATTAAGACCTGCAGAACCGTTTTGGAATGAATTTTATGCGAATAGAGAAAAGGATGTTCCGTTTTTTGAAAATGTTCCAGATGAGAACCTAGTTTCGTATATACAAAAAGAATGGGTTTCCAAGGGGAAAGTGTTGGAGCTTGGATGTGGTCCAGGAAGAAATGCAATTTATTTAGCGACTGAGGGATTTGATGTAACAGCGGTGGATTTGTCTATAGAAGGCATTAGTTGGGCGAAAGAGAGGGCATTAGAAAAAGGAATAGAAATTCACTTTATTTGTGATTCAATTTTTAATTTAGATGCTCAAAATGAATTTGATTTTGTATACGATTCGGGTTGTTTGCATCACATTCCGCCGCATAGAAGAATGAATTATGTGGATTTAATTAAAAACTCATTAAAATCGGGTGGTTATTTCGGATTAACATGTTTTGCAGCAGGTGATTTAGATGAGCGAAATGGATCAGAAATAACTGATTGGGACGTATATAGAGGATGGAGTTTACAAGGTGGACTTACATATTCAGAAGAAAAATTAAGAGAGATATTTAAAGAATTTGAAGTAATTGAAATAAGAAAGATGAAACAAATTGAACAACCGAATGAACTGTTTGGAGAATCATTTCTTTGGACAGCATTATTTAAGAAGAAATAAAAAAGTAGATAATTGACAAACTCATCGTTTTTATAGACAATACACTTATAAGAATATATGTTCGGTTTTGTTATCCGATGTATGTTTTGCATAAATACATAACAAGGGGATGTCTCTAAATGAGTAACACAAATCAAAAAATCACTACGTTTTTAATGTTTGAGGGCAATGCTGAGGAAGCGATGAATTTTTACACGTCGCTATTCGATCAATCAGAAATTGTAAGTATCTCTCGTTACGATGCAAATGGATCTGGTAAAGAGGGAACTGTAATTCATGCAACTTTTACGTTAAATGGACAAGAGTTCATGTGTATTGATAGTTTTGTAAAGCATGATTTTACATTCACACCAGCTATGTCTCTTTATGTAACTTGTGAAACGGAAGAAGAAATTGAAACGGTTTTTAATAAGTTAGCACAAGATGGAGCAATTCTTATGCCTTTAGGTTCCTATCCATTTAGTAAAAAGTTTGGCTGGTTAAATGATAAGTATGGTGTGTCTTGGCAGTTAACTCTTGCTGAATAAAATAGAAAAAGTGTAGCTTATTTAATAGGTTCAGTTAAGAGGTTGAAAATTAAAATAACATTAGAAAAGGCGTTCCAACTGTCAACAGGTATGGAACGCTTTTTTGTTGGTATATCAATCTTTTTTTGAAATTGGCAATTAAATATCGCTAATTTGTTTCTAAAGGTTAATGACTGTTGCACCAATGCCTTTATGCAGCAAGACTGTCCATTAGGGAAAAGTTACATTTATGAAAACTTTACCCCAAGGTATGCCTATTAAACCTTGACCAACCTTCGGATATATTACAATTTTTGCATGATCTATAAAACCAAGAATGGTCAAAAATTGACTCCTGAACAACGGATTGGTTGACTGATAAGAAGTTTTCCGTGAAAGAGATCGTTTATTTTAAATAAATTGAATAGTTGTTGAATTTTGTGTCTATTTAGAATTTTTTTATAGTTACTTTCATTTATCTGTTAAAATAAATATAGACAACTATGTATTTACTATCTGGTAGGTTAATAGAAAAAGGGAATGTATAAACAGTTAATAATCTTACACTTAAATTGCAACTAGATCGTTAGGAGGAATAATCATAATGGATACTACACAACAAAATAGTAACGCATGGGATAAGAAGGTTGAAGAAGGCTCTAGATACACTCAGCCTGTAAGTAGCGAGGTTATTGAAAGAAGTAAATCAGGTGAATGGGAAATCACGATCACCACGGAAAAATCAGTTCCTAGAGATTGGTTTCCAAAGTCATTAGAGGGATTAAAGATACTTTGTTTAGCATCAGGTGGAGGGCAACAAGCACCAGTTCTGGCTGCTGCTGGAGCAGATGTAACAGTTACTGATATATCTAAGAAGCAATTGGAACAAGATGAAAAGGTAGCAAAACGGGATGGTTTGACTTTAAAAACAGTACAAGGAGATATGTCAGACCTTAGTGATTTTGAAGATGAATATTTTGATATTGTCGTAAATCCTGTTTCTAATTTGTTTGTAAAAGATGTTCATCTTGTATGGAATGAAGTTTCAAGGGTTTTAAAGAATAAAGGTATTCTTATTTCTGGTTTTACAAACCCTTTACTATGGATTTTTGATGACAACCAAGAACGAAAAGGTATTCTTAATGTTAAACATTCAATACCTTCATCAACATTGGATTATTTACCAGAGGATGAGGTTCAAGATTACATCAATTCAAATCAAACAATAGAATACGCACATACTCTAGAAGACCAAATCCAAGGTCAAATTGAAGCTGGCTTTGTTATAACGGGTCTTTATGAGGATGATTTTGGTGGAACAAGGCTATTAGATAAGCATATTAAAACTTTTATTGCTACAAAAGCTATAAAGTTAAAGGTTGATTAAAAATTTTGCTTGTTACACGGGGCTTTAGCCAAAGAAGGTTCTTAAAAACAGTGAAAGTTCAATATATGTCAAAAAGGATGGCACCTGCCATCCTTTTTCGTGTGTATTTTAAGTGTCAAAACAAGTTTTATCCCTCTTAACTGAAGCCGTAATATAAATAGGCCACGCTTTTTTATATTAAGAATTTTGCTTGCCGAATCTTTTTCCAAGTTTAGCTAACAGCTCAGGTTGATCCCCTTGGCTCATTACAACTTCAATAAAGATAAGTCGATCCATATTAAAAGTTATTTTAGATAAGACTTCTACCAACTCTGTTTCATTTTTCACTTTAAATGTGAGACTTTTTTCCTCTGATCCGAATACATTTGGAAATTTATCATAATCCCACATTTGTATATCATTATACGGTTGATTTGGGCCGTGAATCGCACGTTCAACAGTATATCCATTATTATTGATTAAAAATATAATTGGTTTTAAATTGTGACGTAGTATAGTAGATAGCTCTTGAACAGTTAACTGAAAAGAGCCATCACCAATAATTAAAATGTTCCGTCGTGATAAATCAGCGAGCTGTGTTCCAAGTAGAGCAGGTAATGTATAACCAATGGATCCCCATAATGGTTGCCCTACGTATGTAGTGTTGTTTGGTAAAGGGATAGAGGCGCTACCAAAGAAAGGTGTTCCTTGTTCTGCAATTAAGACATCGTTTTCTTTTAAAAAATGATACATTCGTTGCCAAAAACGTTTTTGCGTAACCATTTGTACTTTTGGATTGAAATTTTCAGTTATAGATGACGATTCTGAGATAAATGGCTTAATTTCAAGATTTTCTTCATTACGATGCTCGATTGAATCGCTTAAATGTTGTAAAACATCTTGCATAAGAACAGGCCCGTATTTTTTATCTATAATTTTCACAGTATAGGGATGGATTTCAATAACTTGCTCTTTCGTAAAACCTTGTGTAAATCCGCCAGTAATAGTATCAGTCAATTTCACACCGATACTAATAATACAGTCAGATTCATCTATTCTTTTTTGCAAGTACTGAGAACTAACATCACCTGTATAAACCCCTATAAATTGCGGGTGCTTTTCTGGGAATATACCTTTTCCCATACTTAACGTTGCGATAGGAAACCCAGTTTTTTCTACGAAATGCTGTAAATCTTCTTCAGCATGAAATCGGTTCACTTCAAAATCTGCTAAAATAACAGGTTTTTTTGCACTATTTATTTTTGAAGTGGCATGTAGAAGCATTTTATCCAATGCTTCTTTATTACTTAAAGTGGGTTTGTTTAAAATTGGTTCCGTAGGTTTATTAATTGGTTTATTATATACATCAATCGGTAAATTAATATGAACTGGACGTTTTTCATTCCAACATGCACGAAGTACACGGTCAATTTCCTCAGCGGCATGTTCAGGGGTTAAATTTGTTTGTGCTACAGTGATCTCACGATACATATTTGAAAAGTGATCGAACTTTCCATCACCTAAAGTATGATGAACGAGTTCTCCATTTTCCATTACCTTTGTTGTTGGCGTACCAGTTATTTTTATAACAGGAACGTTTTCTGCATATGAACCAGCAATGCCGTTAATTGCGCTTAATTCTCCAACACCAAAAGTGGTAATAAGAGCAGCTATGCCTTTTATACGGGAATATCCATCTGCTGCATATGCAGCATTTAATTCATTGCAATTTCCAATCCATTCTAAATTTTCATGTGCAATCACATCATCTAAAAAAGCAAGATTATAATCACCAGGAACACCAAATAAATGCTCAATTCCTAATTCGTGTAGTCGATCTAATAAATATGTACTTACAGTATATTGCATTTTCATGTGAATCATCTCCTAGTTGTTTTAGGTTATTGTAATTAACTATTAAACAAACTCAAAAAGGTTAAGTGCCTTGATTAAAATATTCATTACTGAATTGTGGTATAATTTACATGTAGGGGGAAAGTAGATGACACAACATAAAGAAGAACAGATGAATGAAGCATTAGCATTATTTTACTTTGCATATAAAACTTTCACAGAAAAACCAGATGAAATTATAAAAGAATACGGTATACAGCGTGTACATCATAGAATACTGTTTTTTATTGCTCGTTTTCCAGGGATTAGTGTAAATGAGCTGCTATCGCTGTTAGAAATAAGTAAACAAGCTCTTCACGGACCATTACGCCAACTGTTAGAAAAGGGACTGATTGAGAGTAATGAAGCTACACATGATCGTCGTGTGAAACAGCTATCTTTAACAGAAAAGGGTGCAGATTTAGAGAGAAAGCTGAGCGATGTTCAAAGACAGCAAATGGGAGCTATTTTTTCAAAGTTCGGCGGAGCTTGTGAAGACAATTGGCATCAAGTTATGAATGAAATGGCGAATAGTCGTTCAGGTTTTGATGCATGGATGTCGAAAAGGGAAATACCAGTCGATCAAAAATAACGAGAAAAAATATCTGTTTTTATAGTGTGAAAAAGAACAAATTTTATCCATGCATTTGGCAAATATGGATAAATCATAGTATGTATGGATAAAAAAAATACATTGCCAAAAACTTTATATGTGTACGTATTGGAACATTAAAAATCCATATTTCCGAGAGGGGAATTATAATGATAAAACTTGTACTTATTCGTCACGGACAAAGTTTATGGAATTTAGAAAATCGATTTACAGGATGGACAGATGTAGATTTATCAGAGAATGGGTTAAGTGAAGCAAGAGAAGCAGGGGCAATATTAAAGGAAAACGGATATACTTTCGATGTTGCTTATACATCTGTGTTAAAACGAGCAATCCGGACTTTATGGATTGTTCTGCATGAAATGGATCTTACTTGGGTGCCTATACATAAATCATGGAAATTAAATGAAAGACATTATGGAGCACTACAAGGATTGAATAAAGAAGAAACTGCAAAGAAATATGGAGAAGAACAAGTTCATATATGGAGAAGAAGTGTTGATGTGAGACCACCTGCTCTTACTGAAGATGATCCTCGATATGAGGCGGTTGACCCAAGATATAAAACACTCAAAAAAGGTGAATTTCCATTAACTGAATGTTTAGAGGATACGGAAAAAAGAGTACTTGATTATTGGCATTCAGAAATTGCGCCGTCATTAAAAAATGGTGAAAAAGTAATTATTTCATCACACGGTAATACAATTCGTTCGCTAGTAAAATACTTAGATAATCTTTCAAGTAATGGAGTAGTATCATTAAATATTCCGACTAGCATTCCGCTCGTTTATGAACTAAACGAAAATTTACGTCCGATTCGTCATTATTACTTAAGTATGGACGGAGAAGTACCTGAAGGAGAAATTCCGAAACATATTTCTTTTTAACATGAAAATTTGAAACGCATGCTTGTCTACATATACAATGTAGATTCATGATAAAAGACGTGGCCTCTTTCTAATGTATATGCGATGTAGCTAATTTTAGAAGGTTGTCCACGTCTTTTGTCATAAAGAGAGCTGCTTGCGCATGTAATGATATCGTGAGTAGTTTTTGAATGGAGGGTGATGTGATTGACGATCTCTAACATTCGAATCGGCTTATTTATTCTAGCAATCGTCTTTGTCGTTCTTATTTTCTTTTATTGGAAAAATGAAGAATTGTATGAGGAGAAGAAACAACGAATTCGAAAAACTTGGTATGGATTATTCATAACATCAGTCACAGTTTATTTCATGATAAAAGGAATCGATTTAACCCTCTGGAAAAACTTATTAATGTTCACCGCGATGGTAATTTTCGTTGATATTGCATTCATTTTGACACCTAACATTTCAGAAATATGGGGTGCGAAATTTAGCGATATCGGAAAGACGGTCCAATCAATTAAACGGTCATTAATTGCTTCAAAAGCGAGAGGAGAAATATACACGACAATTATTCAAAATGTAAATCCAGCAGTATTCGGTACAATGGAATGGCATACGGAAGAGTCATATACAAAAAGTCTAAATGAATTTTTAGATTCATATGGGGAAAAGGTTGGAGCGAAAATTGTTGTATTTGAAGCAGCGAATGAATTAAATACGAATTTCCGTGGTATCCGCTCTCAATTTAGTATTACAATACCTTTAGAATATATAGAGCAATTGAATGAACAAAAAGCAGTTCAAGTAGAGAACGTTGGGATTATACCAGCAAAAATAGTTAGTGATGTTTTCATTGTTATTGATGGGAAGAAGAATAATCTACAAGATCGAGATTTTGAAAATGTATATAATTTAACAATACATCATAGTTATTTTAGTAAGTAAGGACAGAATCGTTTTCTGTCCTTTTCTTCTATACATAAATTTAGAACAAAATCCGACAAAGTTGAATAAAATGGGACAATCATTCCTACACTAGCACGTAGAGGTGATTGTAGTGATAAAAGATTATGACAATGATTTTTTTAAAGAAGAAAATGAAGATACAACAGATTTTTCTTTAATAAAAGGAGATACTTTACAACAAGTAGAAGAGTTAGAAGAAGAATTAAAAAGAAAATCATAAGTGTACACTCTGTCTGCATTTGCTATATAATATAAATACAAGGTTGTATCTTTTTATAAAGGGGGAGAAGAGATGGCAGAATTAAATGTACAAAAATCTTCGTTTTTTAAAGAAAAAAAAGAAGAAGCTAATACAGATTTCTCTCTTGTGAAAGGTGCATTAACGGAAAATATAAATCGGTTAGAAAAGCTTATGAATAATAATAGTTCGAAATATATACAAGTGAAAAAAATAAAAGAAAATGCATAGAGCATTTTCTTTTATTTTTTATTCCGTTATTTGTGGATTAGTTTCAATTTAGTTAACATTAAACTTTCCTTTTACTTTTTTAGGTAAATCTGCTTCCTGAATTTCCTCATAGGATTTCACTTCAATAGATGATATTTCATTCTTATCTTTATCCTCTTGATCTACATAAAGGCGTAAAAACGCGTTTTCATTTAATTTATGGTCGTTTTCTTTTTTTGTACTTCTAAATGTAATTTGTTTTTTGACTCCGTCTTCATCATATGCGGGCAACGTGTAATTCCGTAAGCTTCTACCTTCTACTTTTTCGATAGCGCCTTCACCTTTTATCTGCACGTAATATACATCTTTGCCAATTCTATTTAATGACGCTCTCTCACAGCCAATCGTAAAACTAGAAAATAATAAACATAGTGTAATAACAGCAAAAAACTTTTTCATACTCTTTATCTCCTTCGAATTGTTTCTTTAAAAAGTATACGACTATTTTTTTATTAGAAAAATTGATTAAGATTACAACACTCTTACAATGTTGTAAGAGTATAGGGGGATAAGGTGTACAAAATATAACAAATTTTTAAAAAGTTAAAAGGAAGGTAAAATAATGAATCATGTTATAATGATAAAGGACTTACATATTATTTTTTCATTTGGAGAGGAGCTTGAAAAATGTATTCTACTTTAGAACAATTAACAAAGCACCCTGTATTTTATCATTTTGCAGAAATTTCAAAGATTCCTAGAGGGTCAGGTAATGAAAAGGAAATTAGTGATTATTTAGTGAGTTTTGCGAAAGAGCGTAACTTAGAAGTGATTCAAGATGAAGCATTAAATGTCATTATTAAAAAAGAAGCAACTGCTGGCTATGAAAATGTTCCAGCTATTATCATTCAGGGGCATTCTGATATGGTGTGCGAAAAAAACCAAGCAACAGTTCATGATTTTGAGAAAGATCCGATTGAACTAAGAATTATTGGAGATATGTTATATGCAAACGAAACAACTTTAGGTGCTGATAACGGTATCGCTGTTGCATATGCATTAGCTTTATTAGATTCAGCAGATATTCCGCATCCAGCTTTAGAAGTTGTCATTACAACGGAAGAAGAAACGACAATGGGTGGAGCTTTCGCTGTTGATCCAAATCATTTTGATGGAAAGATTTTTATTAATATCGATTCTGAAGAAGACCATAAATTACTTGTAAGTAGCGCAGGTGGTGCGAAAGCGGTTGAAACAATTTCGGTAATTTGGGATGAGGCACCAATTGATATGGGCGCATACCGTCTATATGTCGGAGGACTTAAGGGCGGACATTCTGGTATGGAAATTGATAAACAACGCGGAAATGCGAACAAAGTACTAGGACGAGTTTTACGTGATTTATCAACTAACATTCAATTTAATATAAGTGAGATTCACGGCGGCCTAAAAACAAACGCAATTCCGCGTGAAAGTGTAGCTACAATTTTATTACGTCCAGAAGATATGCAACAAGTAGAAGGAAAGCTAGAATCATGGACACGAGTGTTACAAGAAGAAATGCGTGCTGTTGATCCAGATGTTCATGTTACACTTACAAAATTGGATGAGAAAATAGAAAAAGTATTTGCTAAAGAAACACAAAAGCAGCTTATTTCATCATTATTCTTAATTCCAAATGGTATTCAAAGTATGAGCATGGATATTAAAGGTCTTGTAGAAAGTTCAACAAATTTAGGAGTAATTGAAACATTGCAAGATGAAATTAAATTACGAAACGAAGTAAGAAGTTCTGTAAGTAGTTTAAAACAACATATTGCAGATGAAATTAAATATATTGCCGAATTAGTTGGTGCAAGATTTGAAAAAGAGTCAGAGTATCCAGAATGGCCATACAATCCAAACTCACAGATTCGCAATTTATTTGAAAAAGTGCATAAAGAGAAATACAACAAAGATGCTGAAATCTTCGCTGTACATGCAGGAATTGAATGTAGTGTATTCGTTCAAAAAATGCCTGAATTAGATGCGATTTCATTTGGACCGGATATTTTCAATGTCCATACTCCAGATGAACATATTAGTATTTCTTCTGTTGTGAATAACTGGGGATTCTTCGTTGATGTAATGAAGGGGACGAAAGAGTTAGCTAAGTAATAAACGATGAAATGAAAAGCAGACTATAAAAAATGAACTAATTCCATAACGTTAGACTGCGTATTTCATTCGCCATCCTTTAGGGCATGAGTTCGGTATTCAACCGACTCATGCCTTTTAATTTTGACTTAACCCGATTGTGATAATAATGGATACATTTTTCAAACTCTTGTTTAAAGTGTTCTATACTCTCAAACGCTGTTAAATAAACAATAATTAGATTGAATAATACCAAAGAAATTTTCAATCTTTCTCTATCTGTATTTAACCTAGAATACAAAATTCTTTCATTTTTATTACCGGCTATATTTGAAAAAATAGTATGTTTTTTATCTCAAATTAATTATATCTATAAATTTAAGAAAAATTCTGTTATAAGATGCATCAGTGCAAGTTATTAAATTCTTTATCGGATTTATGTCAGTTACAGTCATATATCTAGTAAGCAAATGACCATCTCTATAATAAGTAATCAATATCTTCTCTTCAGAAAGAAATGAACATAATAACTTGTTTTCAATAATTTCTTGTTCGTCTTGGGTTAATGTAGGGCGCTCCACTTTTGTTTGTTTTTTAACAATCTTACCAATACCGATGAATTTCTTCGGTACCGAAGCGAATGGAGTCCGCTTAACCATTTCTTTTCCTTTTGGCATATTTGTATCGTTCATGCTATATATCTCCCTAATTGCTATTAATAACTGTATCATTATATCAAATTTTGGAGATGTTGGGATTGTTTATGTAATTATAAAATAAACATTTAGAGGTTTTTTGCTCCTTATAACATCAAACCAATTTAACTAAGCATGATTTATATAAATAATAGGAGAAATTACTGTGTAGTCCCTTTGTAGGTAAGCGTGTTGTTGCTAAGGTTAATAATCTACGTTTCAATAATATACCCTGCTTGGCAGGGGAAAGATGTCGCTGGTTCTGTAGATGCAGGGTTGGGATTTGCAACTGATGCGAAAGTAAGGGTGAATGGTTCGTATCAATACAAAGTACACAATAGTAAGTGTAAAACATACTATATAACAGCAAATGAAGCCTATGTGTAAGTGAAGTAAAAACAAGAGCCGTCCTGGTTGATGGGCGGATTTTTTAAATTTATATTCACTAATTCATCAAACTTAACCTCAGTATTCAGTTCAAATGCATCTGTACAATACACAGTTTTCGTCATCGGCTCGATATGTAATACATTTATGTACATGTCGTGCGGCATGTTGCCTTCCATTATCATTTAAGCTTGGGGAAAAAAATATTTAGGTGATAAGTGGAAAGTACATTCCGCAGGAATTGAAGCGCACGGGGTGAATCTGTTGATTCTTTTTTGTTATTTATACAAGGTTGAACAGGGAACAAGCAAAAAGATTAATGGTAGCATTAGTGCATCTCATCTTTACTTTTGGAAACATTATAGTGCAAATAAAAAGGTTAGAGAAGCTAATTCTCTAACCTTTTTATATTAATGCCTGAAATATTAAAAGTGGTGGAGTTACCCAAATAATAAAAGTTTATCGGCTCTTCCATTTTTATTTATAACTTAAACTCATTATATTTCGCCATTTATTGTGCAATCTTTTCGAATAAACGACTGTCTTTATTTGAAAATAAAGGTGCATCTATAAACCCATAATGATAAACTAAAATACCTAATTCCACTCTAGAATTAATATGCCATTTCTCTTTAATATGATTAATAATCGTTGAAATTCTTCTAGGGCTAACATATATTTTACTGGAAATTTCTGCATCCGTTAATCCTTGTGCTACATAAATAGCCACTTCTAACTCTCTTTCGGTTAACATTTTGTTCATAAAATAAGCTCCTTCGAAATGATTAAAATAAAAATCAAAAGAAACTATTATTTGAAATAAAGCTAAAAATCATATTCAATACCCTTTATTCCTTTTAAGTGTAATAATTTCTCTCATTGCGATACAAGTTTGTAAAAGAAACTATAAATCAATATAATTAGTAATTGCAACTATACTAATTTTACATTACATTAAAAGTTAGAAAATATTCTTATACTCATAAATTGTTACATTTGAGGGGGAGAAATGGAATTCTACAATCTCGGTAGTATTATTAAAGAACTTAGAAAGAAAAAAAATATATCACAATCTGAATTATGTCATGGAATATGTTCACAAAGTCAAATCAGTAAGATAGAAAAAGGTATTATTTATCCATCTAGCATATTGTTGTATCAATTATCTGAAAGACTTGGTATTGATCCGAATTATATATTTGCGCTAACTCAAAACAAAAAATTAAAATATGTAGAAAATGTAAAATGTGTAATAAGAGATTGCATAAAGCAAAAACAATATAAAGAACTTTATGAAATAGTGAAAAAAGAGAAAAACGAAAATAATTTCCAGTCAAAAGAAGATAAACAATTTCTAATATGGCATGAAGCAATTGCTATATTTACTGTGAAAAAATCAACAAAAACTGCTTTAAATCTTTTAAATAATGCATTACAACTAACTTTAACCAATATTGATTTTTTATCAGAAAGAGAAATAGATATTATGCATACAATGGCTATTTTTCATGCAGAAAACAAAGAATACGAAAAAAGTATTAATATATTAAGAAGATGTTTAAATAATTTTAATAAGTTAGATTTTCCTAGAGATAAAGAAATTAAATTAAAAATCATTTTTAATTTAACAAAATCTTTAGGCTTAACAGATCAACATGAAGAAGCAATAAAATGCAGTGATAAGGGCATCAAATTAGCTATTAATTTAAATACTTTATACTTATTAGGTGAACTATACTTTGAAAAAGGTTGGAATTTTTTAAAACTTGAGCAATCTAGTAAAGAGGGGTTTAATTGCCTTAATAAGGCTTTATTTATTTTTGAACTAACAGAAAAAGAACATTATATAAAAATGATTAGAGATAAATATATTGAAAAACAAGAATAAAAAAGAGACAACTTTGATATGAACTATCCTTTATTATAATTTATTTTTTGAAAAAATTGCTGTAATACGAACTATTCCTTATTGAGGTTTACTGTTAAACTAATTGCTGTAATAGTAGATAAAAATAAAGGGTGGCATTTTATGAAATCAAGAGGGATTACTCGTAAAGCAGATAGCATGGGGCGTATTGTTATTCCAATGGAAATAAGACGGAGTTTAGGAATTGTAGAAAAAGATGCTCTAGAAATGTTTGTGGAAGAGGATCAGATTATTTTGCGGAAATATCAATCTTCACAAGCTTGTGCAATCACAGGTGATATTTCAGACAGGAATATATCGTTAGCGAATGGGAAGATTGTTGTAAGTCCAGAGGGAACAGAACTGTTAATAAAGAAGTTACAGCAATATCTTTTAAAATAAAATATACTTGTAAAGAAAGTCCTCTATCATTCAGGGGACTTTTTTTATTATAAACACACGTTGTTTAATTGTTACAAATAGAGGGAACCAACCAAAAAATTTAAAATAAGAAAAGTCACCTTACATAAGATACGAGGTTATTAAATCGAGAAAGAAATTAGTTTTAAAGCTTTAAAATAAAAGGAAAATGTTGAACAATTTATTATTTTATACATAAATATTAATTTAAGGATTATGAAATTTTGTATAGGTACTCATAAATCCCCTAATCAATTGATTAGGGGATTTATGTAAAGCTTAATCGTTTTAATGCTCATATTTCGGTATAATACTATTTAGTTTGAGTACATAATTTTACAATTTGACTTATGTAATTTATCACGTTAAGATGCTTTTATTATAAAAGAAAGGCTTGAAGATAATGATTCGTCGTTTGAGAAAGCTAAAAAATGTCGCTGTCGTATTAAGCTTCTAAGTGAATTGCAAAAATCTATAATACTTAGAAGCGAGGAATATAGTTATGAAGCACCCATTATTTAATCATTGGTCTGAAACAAAGTATTTAAAAGATATAGTAACAAATCCACTTATTGAAGTAGGAGAGTACTCCTATTATTCAGGATATTATGGACATCAAAATTTTGAAGATGGTTGTGTAAGATATTTATGGGGCGATGCTAAGTCCCAAGCACTTTTCAATCCAATTGAACAGATGGGTTGGCATCTTGATAAACTCATAATTGGAAATTATGTTTGTATTGCAAGTGGAGTTATCATTTTAATGGGTGGGAATCATAATCATCACTCAGAATGGATTACAGTGTATCCATTCGCTGAGCAAATAGAACAATCATATGAACCAAAGGGCGACACAGTCATTAAAAGCGATGCTTGGATTGGAATGAATGCTATAATAATGCCTGGCGTTACAATCGCTGAAGGTGCAATCGTTGCAGCAGGATCTGTCGTATGTAAAGATGTTCCGCCGTATACAATAGTTGGTGGAAATCCTGCTAAGGAAATAAAGAAACGATTCACTGATACAGAAATGAATATGCTAATGGAAATGCGTTGGTTTGATTGGGATAGAGAATTGATTGAGAAGGCAATTCCTCTTTTATCTAGTCCGACCATTGAACCATTATTTGCTTTTTATAAAAATGAAGTGAAATATAAATAAATTATCTAGAAAAACTACATTCAATATAGGATGTAGTTTTCTTATTATAAAAAACTACTAGTTTAGAATAAGAAAAATTCATATCTGGTATGAGTCTAGCAAATAGTTGGATTGAATAATTAAAACCCTTGATAGCCAATAAACTAATGCTAGGCTACCAGTGTGTCTCGATATTTAATCGGGGCACACTGGTTTTATTTTTTGGTAAATGCGGAACAAATGCATTATTTAGATTGTCTATTAAGTGTAATCCTAAAAAATATGAAAGTACGGATCATTTTGAAAAATACAAAGGTATTAAAAATAGGGATGTGTGTGGGAATACTAAGTGTCAGTGCGCCTAAAAGGGTGAAATGAGATGGTCTATATGAAAGTGATCCTAATGTCTTATATGTATATAGAATTTGATAACACTGTCTATTTTTGGGAGATTATGTTAAAATAACGTTTTTTTGAGTACAAAGATATTGGAGGTAACAGAAGTGAAAGGTATGTTTTGCAAGAGATTTATTGCAATAGTAACAGTGCTTACACTATTTTGTAGCATGGTTGTTACATCTGGAAGAGCATCAGCGGAAACAGTCCCTGTTTTAGACGTAGAAGCAGGATCAGCAATTTTAGTAGAAGCAAATTCCGGAAAAATTTTATATCAAAAAAATGCAGATGAATTATTAGCAATTGCTAGTATGACAAAAATGATGAGTGAATACTTAGTTCATGAAGCGGTGGATAAAGGAAAACTTAAATGGGATCAAAAAGTTAAAATTTCTGAATATGCATATAAGATTTCGCAAGATCGCTCATTATCAAACGTTCCATTAGAAAATGGTGGCTCTTATACGGTCAAAGAGTTATATGAGGCAATGGCAATTTACTCTGCAAACGGTGCAACAATTGCTTTAGCTGAAGAGATTGCTGGAAAAGAAGTTGATTTCGTAAAAATGATGAACGATAAGTCAAAAGAGTTTGGAATGAAAAATTATAAATTTGTAAACTCTACAGGTTTAACAAACCAAGATTTAAAAGGACATCACCCAGAAGGGACAACTCCAGACGAGAAAAATAAAATGTCTGCAAGAGATTGTGCAATTTTAGCACAACGTCTTATTCAAGATTTCCCGAAAATATTAGATACAGCAAAAATCCCTAAAAAAACATTCCAAAATGGTGGCAAGTATCCGATTGATATGACGAACTTTAACTGGATGTTAAAAGGTTTAATTAAGCAATACGAAGGTGTAGATGGCTTGAAAACAGGAACTACTCCAGAAGCTGGAGATTGTTTTACTGGTACAGTAGAAAGAAACGGTATGCGTCTAATCTCTGTAGTGATAAAAGCAAACTCTCATACAGCACGTTTTGATGAAACAAAGAAATTATATGATTATGGATTTGCGAATTTTCAAGTGAAGAAGGTCTATGGAAAAGATTCAGTAGTAAAAGGGTATGAAACAGTACGAGTAGCAAATGCAAAGGACAAAGATGTAGTTGTTCAAACGAAGCAAGCTGTTTCACTTCCAATGCCGAAGGGCAACAAAGATGTTTATACAAATGAATTTATAGTATCGAATAAAGAACAAGAAGCACCTATTAAAAAAGATGTAACAATTAGTAAAATGATTATCTCACCTAAAGATAGTACAGATCCTGGTTTTTTATCAGGTAAATCATTACAAGTAGACCTTGTAACAAAATCTGATGTAGAACAAGCAAATTGGTTTACACGTTTTATGCGCGAAATCGGATCTTTTTTTAGCGGTATGTGGGATAGTACGGTTGATATAGTAAAAAGCTAACTTTATAGGATAAAACTAAATATTAATCTGAAACAAAGAGTTTCAAGGTATTATAGATTCTTATGTGGATAGCTTGGAATGGAAGATTGCATTAATTCTCAAATTTGGTTCTTCGGAACTTTTGATATTGCTATCAAGCTAAGATAAATTTGTATCCATATAATTAAAAAACGCTATTCTTTTTGTAGAAATATACAGAAAGGATGGCGTTTATTATGAATCTTTCGATTCAAAGGATTCTGGTGCAAGGTTAGTTTAATAAAGTTATGTGATGGAAAAACATTCATTATTCCATCATGTGACAATAAAAAATTAATATCTGGTACTCATTTCTTTTATTAAATTTTATAAAAATTTAATAAAATCTTTTCTTTGTATTAAATATTTTGTTTTAAATTATTTATATAAAGAAATGGAGGCCAAAAAATGAATATTTTAAAGAAATTTAAATATCTTTTTATAGTGTTTATCCCTATTTATATAGTTATTCTTTAATTTCAATCGAATAAAAAATAAGGTATTCGAGAAAAAAGTACGATTTTAATGGATGGTACCATACAGAGAAAACTCTCTCCCATACAAAAGTAAATGTACCGAAAGTGATAAAAGCGAATGTTATATGGAGGGCCCCCTAATAATCTCACCTGAAAATCGGTAATTAATGAAACAAAGAATAACAAAATGATAGATGATTACGAGTTCATATCCCAAAAAGATATGATTACTAGTGACAATCTTTGATACTGACAAGTGAGGTGACGTCGATGAGAGGGACATTAATAAAAAGTGGAGTATTTATTTTGGTTTTAACAGTAGGGCTATATCTTACAAAATACGCATATGACCATCATACTAACCGAGCTAAAGTAAGAGACACGATTCAACAAATATCAATAGAGCATGGTATACCACCATGGATTCCATTATCGATTGCATTCCATGAAAGTAAGTTTGATCAAAATGCAGTCGGAGATCAAGGCACATCATTTGGACTGTTTCAGCTTCATCGAGGTGGACTAGCACCTAAAGATTTAACGAACGAAGATTTGAAAAATGCAGAAACAAATACTCGAATTGCAATATCTAATATGATAAATGCATATAATCGTGGTTTACAGCAAAATTTAAAAGGACCAGAGCTATTAAAACATGTTGCTAATACCTCAGGGTGGCCTGGAAATAAGGGTGTTCAATGGACAGATAAACAGACAGACTATAACGAGGGTTTAGAAAAAAGTTTTAAAATGTTTTCTAAACGAAAATACGATTTTATAGAATGAAATTTCTTTTTTCTTTCTATTATTATATAACTTATGCCTAAATATGAAAGTTCCCTTAAACAGACAAATAGATTGACTTTGTACTGCTTATATTAGGAATTTAAAGAAACATTATGTATAATTCTCCCACTACACTAGTATAGTGGCCTTTATTAACAGCAAAATCTACAATTTACAAGGAGAACATTTTATGAGTAAGAGAATAAAAGAATTAGATTCCATACGAGGGTTAGCGGCACTTACAGTGGTATTTGGACATTTTTGTTTAATGCTACCATCGTTGCCTAATTCTATTAAATTTTCCCCGCTTAGGTTTTTATGGGCGGGTGGAGAAGCTGTAATCGTTTTTTATGTACTAAGTGGTTTTGTGTTATCTATGGCACTTTATCATTCAAAAACAAATTATTGGGGATATTTAATTAAGCGATTTGTACGAATTTATATCCCTTATTATTTTTGGATAATCATTACCTTTGCTTTATTTATTTTGTTTTCGTCGTATGAAGTGGCAGGACTACGGGATTGGTTCTATGATAGGTGGCAAGGGTCTATAACAAAAATAGATATTATAAACCACTTTGTGCTTCTTAATAACTTCTTTACGGAAAATTATAATCCAGTTATCTGGTCATTGGCTCAAGAAATGCGTATATCTATTGTGTTTCCTTTGTTATTCCTTCTTTTTTATAAACTGAGTTGGAAGAAAACGATATTATTTGCTTTAAGCTTTTCTTTAATTAGTATTTTCCTTAATATGTTGCATATTGGGAAAGCAGAGGGATTTTATAATGGCTATGCCGATACATTGCATTTCACATCTATGTTTATGGTTGGAATGTTACTTTTTAAGCATCAGGAAAAACTTATCTACTTATATAGGAATATGAAAAAATTTAATAAAGGATTTCTTATTGCACTAGGGATTATTCTATATTTATATTCCATTTTAATTTACGGTTTTTCCCGTAATGATACTACTTTCTTATTAAAAGATTGGGGTGTCGTAATCGGTGTTAGTATATTTATTATTATGGCCATGAGTAACCTAAAAGTAAAAGCATTTTTAAATAAGAGTGTATTTGTATACTTAGGAGAAATTTCATACAGTATCTATTTGTGTCATTTTCCAATCATGATGGTACTATTTAAACTTTTGTATACAAAGATACCTATCTTTTTCCTTCTTACTTTGTGTATTACAATGACAATACTTTTTTCTATAGTTTCGTATCATTTAGTTGAAAAGAAATGTATCAACTGGGCAAAACAAAGAACAGCAAATTGTCAAAAAAAAGTGTAATACTTGGAGGAATCTTATTTCTTTAGTAAATATACGAATATTACCGGTTCCTAAGTATATTAGGAATCGGTCAATTTTGGATTCTAAATGTAAACATACTAAAATTGAACAAATTTTTAATTTTATACTTAACTCCAAAAATCCTCTTACTAAAGAGAATCTTCGTAACGTTTATCCAGACATAGCCGAAAGTATAACTTGTAAAACGTTAGTTTCAAGAGGAAGAAATGCTCAATGGATACAGGTTTAATTTTGTATTAATAATTATTAGAGGTAACAACACATCGCTATCTATATCTAAAATGTTATATAAAACTATTGAATATTTTATTCGTAAAAACAGAGGTGTAAAATGAACTTTATTTCCGAACTACTTGTTACCGTTGCAATTCCTACGATACAACTCACATTCTTGTTACTACTCATGTTTGTTTTTAGCTACTTTGTAGTATACAAAAAGGTATGTAAAGGTGGGGGGGAATTTACCGTACAACAAATTATATTGTTTATATTTATAATAGGATATTATTCCCTCGCATTATCAGCTACTTCATTTGGCCGTTCAGATGATATAACCTTTGCAAGAACAATTGACTTTGATGTACTTAGTATTTATAAAAAAGCATGGAATACCTTTTCATTTTCTTCTTATTTCCATATCATTGTAAATATAGGTATGCTTTTTCCGTTAGGAATTTTATTACCTTTATTTAGTAATGTTTTTCAAAAAACAAAATGGATGTTAATCGGTTCAATTATAGCAAGTTTATTGATTGAAATCCTTGAATTTACAATGCAACGTGGAAGTATGGAACTAGCCGATTTACTTCATAATACTTTAGGAATGATGCTAGGATATTCTATGTTAAATATAGTTCTTATATTGTTGAAGAAAAAAGAAATGGATACACAAATGATCAAATATGTATTCCTTCCGATTACAGTAAGTTTCGTTGCATTTGGAATAATTATTTCGTATCAAATGAAGGAATTTGGGAATACGCCTATTGATCCCATTACAAAAACAGATATGTCTGATGTCACTATAAAAACATCAATAGAGTTAAAAGACGAAGGTAAAAAAATGCCTGTTTACAAAGAGCAAATTACAAAAATGCCTGATGACAATGAGCAAATTACAAAAAAATTACATATTCGAGATGTCGAAATTCTGTCTCCCAAAGAAGCATTTCAAAAACTAAAACAAGGAGACTTTGATCCTATAATGTCTTTCAAAGCAGGTGATACATTAGTCATTACAGATTATAATATAGGTTACTACGCTGATACAAAAGGCTTTTCTCAACCTATATATGTTTTTCAAGTACGATTAAATGATAATGACAAAGATAGTTGGTCTCAACCTATTTCCGCGAGAAAATAACGTGAATTTTCTTATATTACGCTGTGGGCTATTGTATAGTGTAGATATGAATAATAAAAAAGGGGGAATAGATATGTGGAAGCGATTTGTAGCGATTGGTGATAGTTTTACAGAGGGGATAGGGGATGAAGTTGAGGGGATAGCATTAAAAAGCTGGGTAGATCATTTTGTTCAACTGTGTGAAAACGATTTAAAGTATGCTAATTTTGCAAAACGTGGGTTAGTAACTAAAGAAATTCGCTCGCAACAATTGGGAAAGGCATTAACTTTTAATCCAGATTTGGTTAGTCTAATTGCAGGTGCAAACGATGTTTTAAAGGGAAGTTGGAATCATCATGCATATAAGAACGATATGGAATTTATGATAGATACATTAAGTAAAACAGGTGCTGATATTATTATAGCAAACCTTCCAGATTTTACAGTTAGGCTTCCTCTTTCTTCTGAAAAAAAACAAGTATTAAGAGAACAATTATTAGAGGCAAATGAAGTTATACTTTCACTGAGTAGAGAGTATAAGCTTCATCATGTTGACTTTTGGAATCATCATTTAGTTAATGACAATACGCTTTGGTCTACGGATTTAATTCATCCAAACTCAAAAGGATATGTAAAAGTTGCTGAATTGATTTTGAGTAGTTTGCCTGTACATGACTCTTCTAAATAAGCTGTAGAATGAACTAACCCCCTGTCGCATACAGCGCAGGGGGTTTTGATGCGAAAAAGAAGGATATAGAGTGCCTATAAATTATACTTTAAGTAATTCTTTTTATTGTTTATATTTTTGTTATTTTATGTTGCAGGATCCTTAGTATAAGGATTCTTTTTTTGTATCAAATATCTACAAAAAAAGATGAGAGCAGCGAACCCGAACTAAAAGGTATTTTAAATAAAATTGTTAAAACAACACTAATAATGATACCGATTGCTAAATAGATTCGCTTCTTTTGTTTGTAAGAATCTTAAAATCTTCCCCTTCGAATGCAACTTAACCATAAATTTAATTTTTTTGTAAATGTGGAACAATTTCATTACTTACACTGTCTATTAAGCGTTAAAACATTTTTTATTTAATAAATTAAGAAAGGAATAATCATTTATAACTAAGGGAGAAGATTGAATTGAAAAAAATATGGATGCTGCTTTTCTTTTGTTTCGGAATTATGTTGGTAGGATGTAATAAAAACGAACCACCAAAACAAGCATTTGAAGAATATATCAATTTATGGAATGATAAAAAATTTACAAATATGTATGATCATTTATCAGAACATGCAAAAAAAACGATTTC
Organism: Bacillus cereus group sp. MYBK30-2; assembly: GCF_051915945.1. Lineage (NCBI taxonomy): Bacteria > Bacillati > Bacillota > Bacilli > Caryophanales > Bacillaceae > Bacillus > Bacillus cereus group sp. MYBK30-2. The sequence continues at coordinate 577,223 of NZ_JBQAFR010000001.1, read as the reverse complement.
TAACAAGGATTTCACAGAGAAATATCAAAAAATCTATGAGGGTATTGGAGTTAAGAATTTAAAAATTAAAATGAAGGGAGAGAATGCTAAAGATAAAGAACTTTTTCTTTTTGAAGTTAATATGGATACGGATGGAGGAACGGTTTCATTCATCCATGAAGCAAAACTCGTGAAAGAAAAGGAATCTTGGAAAATAGATTGGACACCAGACTTCATTTTCCCAGGTATGAAAAAAGATTACAAAGTACGTATGCAAACAGAGCAAGGAAAACGCGGAGAAATATATGATCGAAATGGGAAAGGGCTTGCAACGAATGGTAAAGCGACTGAGGTTGGAATTATTCCAGAGAAACTAGGCGAAACGGCAGCGCAAACAAAAGAAATAGTAGCACAATTACTTGATATGTCTACAGAAGAGGTCGATCAGAAGCTCGCAGCGAAATGGATAAAACCAGACTCCTTTGTACCAATTGGTATTTTGAAAGAGGGAACCAGACAGAATGATTATATTGAATTAGAAGGAGTCTCATCTCGCCCAGTAAATATTCGTACGTATCCATTAGGAGAAGCAGCGGCACACTTAACTGGATATATAGGAAAGGTGAATGCAGAGGAGTTAAAATCGCTTCAAAAAAAAGGTTATCAAGCAGATGATTTAGTAGGTAAGACAGGTTTAGAGAAAGTATTAGAGAATAAATTGCGTGGTGAAAAGGGTGGACGCGTATTTATGGAAGATGAGAATGGGAAAGAGATTAAAAACGTAGCAAAAAAAGAAGCAAAAGAAGGGGAAAATGTTACGTTAACAATTGATGCTGCAATTCAAGAAAAAATCTTTAATGAGATGAAAAATGAAGCAGGATCTAGTGCAGCGGTCAATCCTAAAACGGGTGAAACAATCGCACTTGTAAGTAGCCCCGCGTATAATCCAAATATAATTGTTAGAGGAGCATCAAAAGCCCAACGAGAAGCATGGAATAACGACTCGAAACTGCCAATGATGAATCGCTTCACACAAGCATTTGTACCAGGTTCCGTATTTAAAACGATTACAGGTGCAATTGGTTTGGAAACAAACACAATAAATCCTAAGGAAGAATTTAAAATTCAAGGATTAAAGTGGACAAAAGATTCATCTTGGGGAAATTATTATGTAACACGTGTGAAGGATGCTAGTCCAATTGATTTTGATAAGGCAATGAAGTACTCTGATAATATTTATTTTGCTCAACAAGCTTTGAAAATGGGAAAAGATCAGTATGTAAGTGAATTTAAGAAGTACGGGTTTCATGAAAAATTACCAATCGAATACGAATTTCCTATTTCAATAATTGCAAAAGATGGGATAAAAAATGATATTCAACTAGCAGACACGGGATATGGACAAGGACAAGTATTGATGACACCACTTCATTTAGCATTAACATATGCCCCGATTGTGAATGAAGGGAATATTCCGTCGCCTCATCTTTTAAAAGAAGCAAAAGTAGCGGGGAATTGGAAAGAAAATGTGGTTTCTAAAAAGAATCAAGAGATATTAAAGAGTGCATTAATAAAAGTCATTAATGACCCTGATGGCGCGGGGAGAATTGCTAAGGTTGATGGTGTAACTCTTGCTGGTAAAACCGGTACAGCAGAACTGAAGGAGTCGAAAGAAGCAGACGGAAAAGAACTTGGATGGTTTGCAGCTTTTGATGCAAATGCGCCAGACATGATTGTTACCATGATGATCGAAGATGTAAAAGGAAGAGGAGGGAGCAATGTTCCAGGCGAAAAAGTAAAACATGTTTTTCAGAAATAATACTTAATTAGAAGGTGAAATCTTTTACTAAATTTATTATATGTTTGCTTAACTCAAAGGTATAAATTGGGCAAAATAAAGAACAATTAAATTTCAAAAAAAGCATTCTTCCTAATCGAGAATGCTTTTTTATTTTGTTGTGGCTCTAGAAAGCTGATACCTCATCATATTTGCAAGTACCGGCTGATTGGTAGTTTGTCCTAAATACTGATTTAAAACCAGAGGAAGTGTAAAATTGCATAGCTGGGAGTGCGGATCCGATTGGTCCAGGCGCTAATGCAGCTGGTGATAAAAAACTTGTTCATTTTTATTTTCATATCTGAAATCTTGGCGTTGCTAATAGTAAATATAAAAGAAGAACAAATTGAAATGGACAAGCGAGGCAGATTTTAAACTTTAACAAAACAGTTATTCAGTAAAAAATAAATAGAGCACACAAATAAGTATGCTCTTAGAAAAATAGGTGATACAAGTGGAGTGTTGCGTAAAATTCAAAAATAATAATCAGATTTTTATGAGTGTATTTTTGACATTGTATGCTTTACTTGTTTTGTAGGAGCCTGTCATTTAAGAGAATGTATAAATGATTATCTAATGAAAATTATTGCACACCTTTACATTTTTTAGGAGGGTTCTTCTATCAAAAAAAAGATAAACAATGGAACAAATGAAACTTGTATCATGTCTATATATTGAAACCATATTAAAAGTGAGGGCAGTTTTATGTTTATTCAAATAAGTTTGAGGTGTGGAAATGGAACAGAAGTTTATTGAAAAATGTAATCATGATGAGCTTGACTATGTTATAAAAGACTATTGGCAAGATGTATGGAATTATTCCTTTATTATTACGAAAGATCCACACTTATCAGATGACATCACACAAGATGTATTTATAAAGGTTTTTAAACATTGGCATTCGTTTCGAAAGGAGTCATCTATTAAAACGTGGATATTAAAAATTACAAGAAATACGGCAATAAACTATTTGAAATCCTCTTATTTTAAAAGGATATCTTTAGTGGGATTTTCTAGTGACGATAAGCAATCTCCATCGGCAGAACAAGAATTTTTTAATCAAGAGGAAATCAATGATGTGTGGGATGTTGTATTAAAACTACCTAAAAAACATCGTGAAATAATAATATTAGACGCGAAATATGAATTATCTTATGAAGAAATGGCTGAAACTTTAGGTGTATCAATTGGAACAGTCAAATCTAGATTAAGCCGAGCGAGAAGTAAGGTTTCAAAATTAATAGGGGAGGGTAGAAGTGATGAACAGTAAAAAAAATCCCGACTGGTATAGCAAATTAAAAAACGGTCCAATGGAGAATCGTAAAGATGAAAAAGAATTTATTTATAAAATAAAGCAATCGATAGACCAAAATAGTGAAGTAGATTCTGCAACATACAAAAGACCATTTCGTAGAAAAGTATTGCCTATTGTAGTTGTTTTGGCTTGTACAATGTTATTTTTTATTGTTCAACAACCTTGGCTTGATGATAATAAATCACCGGTACAAAGTAGTACTCAAATTAAGCCTAAAACAAAAGATGAGTCTGCTCAGGATCCATCATTAAAACAATTTATGAATGATATATATCGAAGTGCAAATTTAAAAAATGAAAATGACCTGTATAGAGCGTTAAATGATGAAGTTCTATTTAAAGGGAAGATTTATAAGAAGGATGAATTGAAGTTTGATGAGGATATTTTTCATGAGTTGCAAGTCGCTCTTACAATGGGGGGAGAATTTGCAAATGATACAAAGAAAGTATACAAAGTACCAAATGGATTGACAGAAAGTAACCAACCAAATCAAGCGCATTTTATATATGCAACTGTTACTGGAAATAAAACAAAAATTTTAGCTGAACCAAAACGAGAATCACAAGTTTTATATGAAGTATCTAATGAAATGGTAAAAGCTTGGATTCCAGAAAAAGTGCAGAATGATGGATATATAAAAATATCGACAATTAACGGTCATACTGGATATGTACAAAAAGAATATGTTTTAACTGATATTAAATATTCTTTCATGTTCGAGAAGAACGCTGAAGGTAAATGGAAAATAACGAATATAGATTCTATATGGTAAAAGAGGAAGGTTCACTTTAATGAACCTTCCTCTTTATCTTTATCCTCTTTTTGAAGAGAATTCCAGGACTTTAAGATTTCTGATGTAACGAGAGCGGCACTATTTTTTTCTGTCTTACCACCTGGAATAACGACAGAAATTGCGATTTGAGGATCTTTTGCAGGAGCATATGCAATGAAAAGAGAATGATTGATCACTCTTTCTTGTTCATTTGGAGAACCTGTTATGCCTGTTTTACCTGCGACGTCAAAGGGCAACCTTTTAATTTCCTCTATATTTTGACTCATCCCACTTTGTACGACACTCCAAAATTTCATCGGATATCGATTAGAACTTTCTAAGATTGGTTTAAACTTTTTTGAATCATTACCGTCATGATCAATAATAGCACTTACGATTTGAGGTTTATATTTATCACCTTTACTTGCTAAAGTTGCTGCATATTGAGCAAGTTGAAGAGGGGTGTGTATTTCATTTCCTCCCCAAGAGGCATTTAATAAAGCAGAGATTCCATTTTCAAACTTACTAGATGGATGAAGTTGATATTGTCCGTCTTCTTCAAAGGGTAAATCAATCCCAGTTTTAGAGCGAAGGCCGAATTGCATTAAATAATCTGTCCATATATTTGCCACTTTTTCTATATTCCCATTATTTTGGTTGAATAAGGGTAGAGCTATTTTTGCTGTCATAAATGTGTTAGATGAATTAATGATAGCCTGACTCGGTGTAATCTCACCTGTTGGCGTTCCAGGTGCATTCGTAATGTTATTTTGATTATCATACTGAAAAGTACCTTTATCTAAATAAGTATCTTCAGGTTGAAAAAGCTTTTCATTTAATCCAATTAAAATAGTAAGTGGCTTTATAGTAGAGGCCATATTTACATAAGATTCACCATACTTTAATTTTTGAATTGCTTTATTTTGCGACAATGATTTGATGTTTTCTTTTTTAGATGATACATGTGTATGTAATGTATTTGGATCAAAAACTGCTGAGTTGGCCATAGTTAAAATTGTACCAGTTTTTACATCGGTCACTACAGCATAACCAGCATTGGCATCAGGTATTTTCTTAATTTGAGATTTTAATGCTTCCTCTGTTTTTTGCTGCAGCTTAGAATCTAAAGCTAGCCTGACATCTTTTCCTTTTTGTACTTTTTGAATGTTCCATAAGAACTTTTTATTATTCATTTTAAAAATAAGAGTTTTTCCTGGTTTCCCCTTTAAATAGTTATCATATTGAAGCTCAATCCCACTTTTTCCAACAGGTCCATACTTAGAATTAAGGTCATTTTCTACATACCCAATTACCTGTGAACCAATTTCGTGATTGGGATAATATCGAATCAATTCATCTTTGATTATTACATTATTGGGTTTGTTCTTGTTTATGAATGTAAGTTCATTCTCATTTATGTCAGAGTATAACGGTATATCATTCATAGTCTGCTTTTTACAAGATTGTTTTAATTGCGATTTTATGTTCTCTGCAGAAATGTCATGTTGAAACTCGCTTGAAAATTGATTGAAAAAAGCTAATGCGTTTGATGTATCTTGATTCGATAGCTTTTCATCATTAGAAGTGCAATATAGAGACTGAACTTCCTTATTTGTAGCTAGTATTACACCATTTTGATCAAAAATTTTTCCTCTTTCAGCTGAAGAAGTTGCGATAGTAATTGAAATGAAGTTGATTTTTAATAAAATTATTAAAATCAAACCTACAATAGAAAGAACCGCAAAAAATCTCCATCTTTTTGTATGTAACATATAACCCTCCCTTATGTAGCCTATTTCATCTTATAGTTAATTATTTTTTTTGTAAATGTGGAACAACTTTATTACTTAGGTTGTCTATTAAGTATTACAGCATGAAGAAAGGAATAATCAGTATGAAAAGTTACTAGCAAGTCTATGTGTAAGTTTAATATGAGTCATTATACAGTTTAGCATTTCTAATGCAAGCGACAAAAAAAATAGAGAGAAAAACAGGAAAGGAGATTTATCAATTACGCGGCTAAACGAAAAGGAATTGACGCTTACAAGGATTTAGAAAAAAAGATAAGACACTATTTATAACTGAATGGTGGTTTCTAATATATAGGGAACGTATTTAGTATATTTATTTACTAAGTATTAGTGAAGAGTTCCGGAAGAATTATATGGAGGATTTATGAAAAAACAAAAAGTAAAGAAGCAGAAGACATATATATCTATTCGATTAAATATAATGTTCCTTTGCATATTTTTACTATTCTCAGCTATTATTATTCAGCTAGGAAAAGTACAAATCGTTGAGGGAGAGGCTTATAAGAACCAAGTGGAAAACAGTCAAAATGCAACAACTAGTAATCCGGTTCCACGTGGACAAATTCTTGATCGAGAAGGGAAAATAGTTGTTAATAATCAATCTCTTCGTACTATTACGTATACAAGGGTGAAGGGGATAACTAATGAAAATATTTTAAAAACAGCAAAAGACTTGGCAAAAATACTTGAAATGCCTGAGCAAGATATAAATAAGTTAACCGATATCGATAAAAAAGATTTCTGGATGCAATTGAATACGAAACGTGCGGAATCAAAGATTACTAAAAAAGACATAGGAAAGTTTAAAGAAAAGGGAATAGAGGGAAAAGAACTAGACAAAAAAATTGAAGACTTAAGACGAAGTCGTGTGACAGAAGCGGAACTGGCAGAATTAACAGCACAAGATTTAAATGTGTTAGCCATTAAAAGTAGAATGAGTTCCGGTTATCAACTAACACCACAAATTATTAAAAAAAATGTAACAGATCAAGAATATGCGCGGATAAGTGAAGACCTTGCACAATTTCCAGGAGTAGATGCAACGGTTGATTGGGAACGTAATTATGTATATGGTAATTTATTTCGTTCAGTATTAGGAAATGTTACAAGTAGCGAAGAAGGTTTACCAAAAGAACACTTAGATTCTTATTTAGTACGTGGATATAACCGTAATGATCGTGTGGGGAAGAGTTATATTGAACAACGATATGAAGATGCATTACACGGTAAAAAAGAAGAAGTTAAAAACATTACTGATAAATCAGGAAACATTATAAACACAGAAATAATCTCTAAAGGAAAAAGTGGTAATAGTTTAATATTAACGATTGATATGGAATTACAAAAGAAAGTGGAAGAAAGTATAGAGAAAAATTTGAGAGCTTTTAAGAGTTCAGAGCCATTGATGGACCGAGCTTTTGTCGTCATGATGAATCCAAATAACGGACAGATTTTATCTATGGCAGGCAAAAAGATTGTAGAAAAAGAAGGGAAAGTAGAGATTGAGGATTTGGCATTAGGTAACATGACAACTTCGTATGAACTAGGATCAGCTGTAAAAGGTGCTACTTTATTAACTGGATACGAGACAGGGGCAATACAGCCAGGAGATCAATTTTATGACGCACCGATGAAATTTAAAGGTACACAAGCTAAGAAATCATGGAATGTATCCGGATTTGGTAATATTAACGATTTACGAGCTTTACAAGTATCTTCGAATGTATATATGTTCCAGACAGCCTTACAAATCGCAGGGGTTAATTACGTACCAAATGGTTCATTGGATATTAAACAAGAAGCATTTGATACGATGCGCTATTATTTTAAACAATTTGGTTTAGGGGTCCCAACAGGTATTGATTTACCGAATGAAATAACTGGGCAAACTAGAAAAGTAGATAGTCAACCTGGATTTTTACTAGATTTCTCTATCGGTCAGTATGATACTTATACGCCATTGCAATTAGCACAATATATTTCAACAATTGCTAACGGTGGATATAGAATGCAACCCAAAATTGTACAAGAAATACGAGAGCAATCAATAAAAGAAGAAGAGGTAGGTAAAGTTATACGCTCCATAGAGCCTGTCGTATTAAATCGAGTTGATATGAAGAAAGAATATATTGATCGGATAAAAGAAGGTTTTAGATGGGTATTCCAAGAAGGTGATGGAACTGGTGTGAAGTATTTCAAAAATGCTCCATTTAAACCAGCAGGAAAGACAGGGACAGCTCAAACTGTATATGGTGGAGATGATCCAATTGGTAGAAATGCAAAAGGAGAACGTATGGAATGTTACAATTTAACATTAGTTGGATATGCTCCATATGATAATCCAGAAATAGCATTTTCTGTAGTAGTCCCATGGCTTCATAATGATAAAAGTGGAATTAATTCTATAATTGGAAAGGAAGTTTTAGATGTATACTTTGATTTAAAAAAGCAACGTATACATGGTGAAGCTGCTAGTACAGATAGTCCTAATCAAAATCAGTAAAATTTGTGCACTTTTCTCAGGGGAAGAGACCCTGTTTATATAAAAGCCTTTATAAGTTAAAGAAAAAGTAAGATTTGAAATAAGAGATAGCAGCTATCATAGTTGCTATCTCTTATTTTTGTTAATATCTTGGCTACTAATTAAAAAGGTTTTAAATTTATGGAACAAACTTGTTTCTTAGATGGTCTATTATGTGTACGTATAAAAACAGGTGTTCAAATAGGATACAGTGTATTGAATTTACTACTTGTTTTCAGTATTGAAAATTTGAAAGGAATGATGATTTTGAAAAACAAGAGCATGCTAAGAATAGGAATATGCGTTGGTATATTAGGTTTAAGTCTTACAAGCCTAGAAACTTTTACAGGAGGGTCATTGCAAGTTGAAGCGAAAGAAAAGACAGGGCACGTTAAACATAAAAATCATGCGACTTATCAAGAATTCTCTCAACTTGAGAAAAAATTTGATGCTCGATTAGGCGTGTATGCTATTGATACTGGTACAAATCGAACAATTGCTTATCGACCTAATGAGCGGTTTGCCTATGCATCAACCTACAAGGCTCTAGCTGCAGGAGTATTGCTACAGCAAAACTCAATTAATAAATTAAATGAAGTCATCACCTATACGAAAGAAGACTTAGTTGAATATTCACCCATTACAGAGAAACATGTAGATACAGGCATGAAACTTGGGGAAATAGCAGAGGCTGCTGTTCGTTCCAGTGATAATACTGCAGGGAACCTTTTGTTTAATAAAATAGGCGGACCTAAAGGGTATGAAAAAGCGCTTAGACAAATCGGTGATCGAGTTACAATGGCTGATCGCTTTGAGACAGAGTTAAACGAGGCTACTCCAGGAGACATTCGTGACACAAGTACAGCAAAAACACTTGCTACCAACCTTAAGGATTTTACGGTCGGAAATGCGCTTCCAGCTGACAAACGAAAAATTCTTACAGATTGGTTGAAAGGAAATGCTACAGGAGACAAACTTATCCGTGCTGGTGTACCAACTGACTGGGTAGTTGGAGATAAATCTGGAGCTGGAAGTTATGGGACACGAAATGACATTGCTATCGTTTGGCCGCCTAATAGAGCACCCATTATTATCGCAATTTTATCCAGTAAAGATGAGAAAGAGGCTACCTATGATAATCAACTAATTGCAGAGGCTGCTGAAGTTATAGTTAATGCTCTTAGGTGATAATCTCTCAGTATTCTCATTTCTTTACCTAATGTTATCGAAAGTTTAAGATTAGAAAACGATTCTTTTTCGTGTGAAAAGAATCGTTTTTTTCTATTTATGCAGAATCTTATTCGGGAAATAAGTGGTGAAGAATAGAGGAAACAAAAGGCATGTAATTAGGAAAGTATAAAGTTATTTAAGAATAATAAAAAGAACAAAACGGACAAACTCGAGTAAGTATGAATTTGTCCGCTTTATTTACTACTGATAATGAGGGATTATATAAACCGAATATGAATATGGTCTACAACTATTTTAAGGTATACGCAATTGTGCAATTTTATTTGTTTTCCGTTAGACTAGATAATTCAACAGATTTTTGAGTACAACGCTGCATAGCTGAAATGATGGCTGTTCGTAAGCCTTTTTCTTCTAATGTTGCTACAGCTTCTATTGTCGTTCCACCTGGAGAACAAACCATATCTTTCAATGCACCTGGATGTATTCCTGTCTCTAGTACCATTTTGGCAGAACCTAATACAGCCTGGGCTGCGAATTTATATGCTTGATTTCTTGGCATACCATCCAGTACAGCAGCATCTGCCATGGCTTCTATGAACATATATACATAGGCTGGCGAAGAACCACTTACAGAAGTTACAACATCCATTAATTTTTCATTTACTATCTCTGTTTGGCCAAAACTATTAAAAATGTTTATTATATCTTTTAAATCTTTTTCTGTAACCATTTCATTAGGACATAATGCAGACATTCCTTCACCAACAAGAGCTGGTGTATTAGGCATTACTCTTACAATCTTTAACTTTCTACCAAAAGCATCTTCAGTACTCAAAATACTTTTTCCTGCAGCTATAGTTACGATTATTACATCGTTTTTTGTTTGCTCTTTTATTTCGTTAATTACCGATAAATATAGGTCTGGCTTGATTGACAAAATTAAAATATCAGCATTTTTAGCTACTTCATTGTTGTCAGTAGTTATAGTTATGCTATATTTTTCACTAGCATTTTTTAAATTAGTAACGTTTAAATCTGAACAAATGATTTTATTTGAAGACACTATATTTTTGTTTATCATCCCGCCAATCATAGCCATCCCCATATTTCCGCATCCGATGAATCCAATTTGTTTGTCCATAATAACTCGATCTTTCTCCTTTTATAATCAATTTTATCGGTTTGAAATTATTATTCTGAAAAAAATAAATAATATCCCATACAATATAAAGAAACATTTTAAGAGAGTGCGTGCCTTTTTGCAATACAAAAAATAAAGAACTCAATTTTATTATGTACTAAACAAGTACCTTCTCAATAATTTAATATTTTATGTTATATACTATTTGGTAACATTTAAAAGCATGTTGGAGAATAGCAAGAAATCCTATCAATCGCATAAAGAACAGGGGAAGTTGTATGCTATGCCATGAATTGCTCTTATTGTTGTAAGCTAAGAGATATTTAGAAGGTTTTATGTTTATGAATAAGAGAATAGGTATAGTTATATCAACTTTTTCTAGATGTGGTGATGTTTATACAGTCTGTACATAATTTTATACTTAAAACTTGTCGTCCTATTAATTTTTCAAAATATCTCTTGACACAAAAACGAAATATATCGCATAATATATAAAAATTAAATTGAAAATCGTTGAAGGGAACTAGTACATATGTCTTCTTGCGAAAGAGAGTGGAATTCACCGGCTGAAAGATTCCTCGTATAGAAAGTATCGAACCTATCCCTGAGTCTTAAATGAAAGTTTAGGCGTACGCCTGCGTTATAGGCGCTAAGTGGATATATATGTATATCAATTAAGGTGGTACCGCGGAACAATGACCGTTTCGTCCTTTTTATTAAGGGCGAAGCGGTCATTTTTATTTTGCTCTTTATTTCTATAGGCGTAGCATTGATGAGAGGAAACATTGCTGCAAACTGCATGTATAGAAGTGCAATTTATAAAAGCTGTGATTTTAGACTAGGGGGTACAAAAGTGAAAAAACAACGAATTGTTGTAAAGATTGGGAGCAGTTCCTTGGCGACTAATCATGGAGGCATCTCTGCGGAACAACTTTCAGATCACGTTGCAGCTTTGGCGAGATTGAAACAGGAAGGACATGAAGTTTTGCTAATTACATCTGGGGCCGTCGCTGCAGGTTTTTCTGCTCTAGGGTACCCTAACCGACCTGTAACAATTAAAGGTAAACAGGCTGCCGCTGCTGTCGGACAAAGTTTGTTAATGCAGGCATACACGGAGGAATTCCGTAAATATGATATCGTTACCGCGCAACTTTTACTAACGAGAAGTGATTTTTCTAGAAAAGAACAATACAGTAATGCCTATGCTACTTTAGGGGAGCTACTAAACCGTTCCGCTCTTCCTATAATCAATGAAAATGATTCTATTTCTTTAGAGGAGTTGACTTTTGGTGATAACGATATGCTGTCAGCTTTAGTAAGTGGGCTTGTTTCGGCGGATATGCTCATGATTTTTACGGATGTGAACGGTTTATATGACCAGAATCCCCAGAAAAATGCGGACGCGAAAAAATATTATTTCCTCCCTGAGGTTACGAAAGAAATCGCTTCTCTTGCTGGTGATGCTGGCTCAAAACTGGGAACTGGCGGTATGAAATCGAAAATCGATGCTGCAAAGACGGCAATTTCTCTTGGGGTGAGTGTATTTATCGGGACAGGTCGTGGACATGAGAAGTTTTTAGATGTTTTGAAGGGGAAAGGTGATGGAACGTATATCGGTAATGCTCCTCCAAAAGTGATTAAGATGAATAAGCAGTGGATCGCGTTACATTCGCTTGTCGGCGGACAAATCGAAGTGGATGCTGGAGCAGCCGCTGCCATCATTCAGCATGGAAAGAGTCTTCTTCCTGCTGGTGTTACTAGTGTGTCTGGGTTCTTCCAAGTAGGCGAAGTTGTGGAGGTCGTAACGCAACAAGGGCGCGTAATAGGGAAAGGGCAATGCAGATATAGTGCAGAGGAACTAAGGGATATAAAAGGTATGCAGAGCCAAGACATTCAAGCGCGATGTGAAAGGCATAGCTATGAAGTCATCCATAGAGATAATTGGGTTTCATTTTAAGAATAGAGTGGACTCATCCAAGTGTAGAGCGTAGAGTCGACCGTAATAAATCTGACTCTAAATCTTCAATAAATCCAACGCATATCTAGGCAGGAAAGGCTTAGATGATAGTGCTTTGCTGGAGTTAAACGGGTATCAAATGTTACCTATTAATCTTTAAAAAGGAGGAAATGAAAATGAATGAAGTGTTGGCAAAAGGACAAAAAGCAAAGAAGATTGCTAGAGAACTTGTGCTCAAATCTACAAATCAAAAAAATGAAGCACTTGCCACGATTGCTGATCAATTGATAATAGAAACAGCTTATATTTTAGAGGAGAACAAACGGGATATTGAAGGAGGTAAGGCAAAAGGATTTTCTGCTTCTCTCCTTGATCGCCTTATGCTGAATGAACAGCGTATTATTGGTATGACAGAGGGTATCAAGCAACTAATTGATTTGCGTGATCCTGTTGGAGAATGTGTAAGTGCATGGGAAAGGGACAATGGATTATCTATTCAGGAGATGCGCGTGCCACTAGGTGTTGTCGGGATGATATACGAGGCGCGGCCAAATGTTACAGTAGATGCGGCCACAATTTGCTTGAAAACAGGAAATGCAGTGATCTTGCGTGGTAGTTCTTCCGCTACGTATTCTAACAAAGCCATCGTGGCTGTTATTCACCGAGCGCTCAAAAAAACGAGCTTACCTCCAGAAAGTGTACAGCTCATAGAAGATACGTCACGAGATAGCGCAAAGCAACTGTTTACATTAAACGAGTACTTGGATGTTCTAATCCCAAGAGGTGGCAAACAGTTAATAGATACTGTAGTGAGAGAAGCGTCTGTTCCAGTACTAGAAACAGGTGCGGGAAATTGTCACGTTTTCATTGATGGAACAGCAGATAAACAAATGGCATTTGATATTATCATAAACGCCAAAACGCAGCGTCCATCTGTATGTAATGCAATTGAAACGATTATACTTCATGAAAATTGGGCGCAGCGATTTGGTAGCGAACTGTTTTCTTCCTTGAAGGAAAGAGGAGTGGAACTACGTGGAGATAATAAAGTATTGACAATTGATTCTTCTATTATACCGGCTTCAGAAGAAGACTGGGGAACAGAATTTTTATCTCTCACGCTGGCAGTCAAAGTGGTTTCCTCTGCCGAAGAAGCAATTAATCACATAAATACTTATGGATCCATGCATTCTGAAGCGATTATTACAGAGGATGAGGAAAACGTCAGCAAATTTTTTACATCCGTCGATGCCGCGGCACTCTACCATAATGCTTCGACCCGTTTTACTGATGGTTTTGAATTTGGTTTCGGCGCAGAAATCGGCATCAGTACGCAAAAGCTACACGTAAGAGGACCAATGGGGCTTCCTGCATTGACTTCCACAAAATATGTAATTCGTGGAAATGGACAGATCCGGAGATAATAAATATAGGGGAAGAGAAAAAAGCTACATGCCTACTAAACTAACAAGACAGGTTGAGCCTAAAGCAAAATGCGTATGCTGAAGGTTTTTAAATTGATAACATATAAATAGAAAGAGGACTGGAATACAGTCCTTTTTTGTTTCTTTTCGAAGCATTATGCTCGTGAAAATCTTTTAATAAAAGGGCATGTCTATAAGTTGAAATGGGCAATCGTACAGTTAAATTAATCTGTGCGGCTTTTTTATTTTGAAGGGAAATTAATTATTACGTAAAGATACTTTTACTTTAGTACAAGTTTCTATTACAAATTTGTTAAAATTTTTCCACGCTACATAAAGTAACAAAATTTGACCTAATGAGTTTGTTATAGTGTAAATAATCAAAAAACTCAAAAATTAGTCGAGTTAAAATGGTTATTATTAAACGATATTAAAAATATAAAGGGGTGTACACATGCATAAAGAATTTGAAATTGAAGAATATACGGCAATTGAGGAACAAATTCATTATTATTGTAAATGTTTATTGGTAAGTCATCCTGAACAAATTGTAAAATATTTAGAAAAAAGATTAGAAAAGTATACGGAAACATTACAATATGCACATTTATATCCTGAAACGGTTATTTTACCAATACAGCAATTAATTATCGAATATTCTTTAGATGTAGCTAGAATTAGAAAATATATGAATTTAAAAACATAGATAAAAAGTTATGGTTCAAAATGAAACAGAGTCGGCTTTAAGAAAAAATATTCTAATGTCGACTCTGTTTCATTGTGTAGTTGTTGGCCAAAAATAAATAGTAATGAATTAAGTTTGACATATAACAACTCTAGAGTAAAATAAAAGTGAGTACTCACTCATTTTATGGAAAAGGGGGATTTTGAGTGCAGCAACCTTCAATTATTTTACGAGATGTATCAAAGAAATTTGGAAAAAAAGAAGTTTTGCACAATCTTTCGTTGCAAGTAGAAAAAGCGGAAATTTTTGGCTTGGTTGGACCTTCCGGATCAGGGAAAACGACGCTTATTAAAATGATTGCAGGTATTAATGAGTCAACTACAGGGGATGTAATTGTTTTCAATACAAACATGCCTAATTTAAATGAAATGAAAAGAATTGGTTATATGGCTCAGGCTGATGCTTTATACGAAGAACTATCAGCATATGAAAATGCAGATTTTATTGCAACGATGTATGGATTGAAAGGTAAGCGTAAAAAAGAGAGAATCGAAGAAGTTTTTGAACTTGTACAATTGTCACAGCATCTGAAAAAGCAAGTGCAGCATTTTTCAGGTGGAATGAAAAAGCGTTTATCATTGGCGATAGCACTCCTTCATGAACCAGAAATATTAATTTTAGATGAGCCAACAGTTGGGATAGATCCGCTTCTTCGAAAATCGATTTGGGAGAAATTTTATGCTCTTAAAAAGAAAGGCACAACTATTATTGTAACAACACACATTATGGATGAAGCTGAGTTTTGCGAACGACTAGGGTTAATTAGAGAAGGGAATTTAGTTGCGATTGGCACACCCGAGGAATTGAAAAAACAAACATCATCTGGACGAATTGAGGATGTCTTTTTGTTAGAAGGAGTGATTGAATCATGAGAGTTAATGGTGTAATTATCCGTATCATTCGTCAATTTTTTCGAGATAAGCGTTCTTTAGCAATGATGTTTGGGGCACCTATGTTATTGCTTTGGTTATTGTCTCTAGTATTTACACAAAATGATTATATACCGCATATTGCTGTAGTAGATGTGCCTGCTCCTATAGTAAAAGCGATGAAGCATCAAGAAGCATCAATTTATGAATATAGCAAAGAGAAAGCAATTTCGGAGTTAGAAAAGCAAAAGGTAGATGCAGTAATTCATTTAGAAAATGGAAAGATGAATCTTCTATTAGAAGGCAGTGATTCATCAAAAAATCGTGCTGTACTTCAAGTATTGCAAAAAAGCACAGAGAAAAATGATGTATCAATTATGAAGCCTGAAGTTAATTATTTACATGGATCTAAAGACTTTACGATGTTTGATGGGCTTGGTCCCGTATTAATCGGTTTCTTTACATTTTTCTTTGTATTCATATTGTCAGGAGTATCTTTTGTAAGAGAACGTTTAAGTGGTACATTAGAGAGATTATTGTCCACACCAGTGAGAAGATGGGAAATAGTTGTAGGATATATTATTGGTTTTGGAATCTTTGCATTTATACAATCTATCATTATCGTAAGTTTTTCGGTTTATATTTTAGACTTATATGTAGCAGGCTCCATCTGGTTGACTTTACTAATTACATGTATGCTTTCTTTAACTGCCCTAACATTAGGTACATTTCTATCGGCATACGCAAATAATGAATTTCAAATGATCCAGTTTATACCGCTTGTTATCGTACCGCAAGTTTTCTTTTCTGGGTTGTTTCCAATTGAATCCATGAATAAGTGGTTACAAATGTTAGGGAAATTATTTCCCCTCACATATGGTGCTGACGCAATGAGACAAGTGATGATTCGAAATCAAGGATTTAAAGAGATTGCAGTAGATCTTACTGTTTTACTTCTTTTTTCACTATTATTTGCAGTAGGAAATGTATTTGCTTTAAAGAAACATCGTAAAATATAATGATGACAAAAAGGAGCTTTATAAATGAGGAAGGATTGGCTTGAAGAATTAATTGCTGCAACAAATACTGATAAACGAAATGAACGTCAAATGCGTATATTAGAGGCAGCTGTTGATATGTTTGGGGAAAAAGGGTACGCTGCAACTTCAACAAATGAAATTGCAAAGCGAGCGGGTGTAGCGGAAGGAACGATCTTCCGCTACTATAAAACGAAAAAAGATTTATTGTTAGCGGTCGTAATGCCAACTTTAACAAAGTTCGCTGCACCATTTTTCGTACAAGCTTTTGCAAAAGAAATATTTAAAACTAATTATGAATCATATGAAGGACTTTTAAGAGTAGTAATTAATAATAGATTTGAATTTGCCAAAAAGCACTTTCCAATGATAAAAATATTAATTCAAGAAGTACCATTTCAACCAGAACTAAAAAGTGAAATACAGCAATTAGTGGAAACAGAACTACTTTCAAATTTTAAAAAGTTAATTGTGAAGTTTCAAGAAGATGGGGAAATTATTGAAATACCACCATCTTCTGTATTACGTCTTACTTTATCAGCTGTACTAGGATTACTCTTAACTCGATTTTTATTATTGCCTGAAGAGAAATGGGAAGATGAAGTGGAAATTGAAAATACGATTCAATTTATATTATACGGATTAACACCGCGGAGGTAATAAATTCAATCAAACTGTTAATAATGGATAATGCATAGGGGGAATTTTTAATCTATACTTTAGAAATAGAAGATTTATGTATTAGATATATGAGGAATTTTATTTTCGGACTATGCATTCGGATAAAAATTATAATGAAAGAATTGATTTCATTTTATTTAAAAATGGTTTTAGACCCATTGTAGCAGACAAACAAGCTGATAGAACATTGATTACTCTTTGGCCATCTGATCACGATGGAATAGTGGTGAATCTAGTTCTCTAAAAAGGACTTTCGATAGAACAGTATATTATGGTATAAGAACTACAAAAGATACGTGAAATTCAAGGCAATCGATTTAAAATCGATTGCCTATTTCTATCTCTAGAGGGACGGTGATTGTAATAATTTGTGAAATCGAATGGGAAGTAAGAGGGAAATTTGGTGATTAAGAAACTAGTTTGTCGAATTATTTTTTCGTAAATATTATCACACTACTTTTTATGACCACACATTTTAAAGCGTGAAAATCAATTAAAATATAAATGTTTATTTAATTTCCATCTTGCTAAAAAATGTTTATTTATTGTATATACGCAAATGAAAGAAAAAGAATGAGTGCGTATTGTTGTGAATCAAAAATATAGTTTTTGAAAATGATGAGACCACTTTTTATAAGTTATTAATGTGTACACCGCTATATATATCAAGTTGAAATGTATGCGAGCATTTTTGGGGGCATATTAAAACACTGTAATAAAAGAAAGAGCATTTGCTAGAAGCACTTCATAAATATGCAGAGAAACGAAAAACACTTAGCAGTTTGATTACCATATTAAAATTGTAGGCAATACGATTTGATGAAAAGTATTTATTAAAATAAACATATTTCGAACTACATCCTGAGGTGTTAGTGAAAATTTTTGATTCGGGGAAAAATAGAGATTATTAAACAAAAAAATACATAATTCGACATAAAACCACCTATGTTGTTGTAGAACAATGTAGGAATTTTTTTGTGCATTAGTACAGAATCTGTTTTAAAATTAATTTATGACAGAATTATAGCAATTGTCTAACTAATATTTTTGTTTTTTAAGTAGTAATGTTTGTAGTACAAACTCGCTCGCTGTCGAAACTCAATATTCGATAAGGGGTGTGTAGCGGAATGGAATTTACTCTAACTCGCGAAAAACAAATGATTAAAGAAATGGTACGTGACTTTGCTGAAAAGGAAATCGCACCGAAAGCTGTATATTATGACAAAACTGCGGAATTTCCATATGAAACATTTCAAAAAATGGGCGAACTAGGATTATTAGGCATCCCATTCCCAGAAGAGTATGGAGGTTCAGGTGGCGATACAGTATCGTACGCGTTAGCAGTTGAAGAAATTGGTCGTGCTTGTGGTGGGACAGGTTTAAGCTACGCTGCAACAATTTCATTAGGAGCTTCTCCAATTTATTATTTCGGTACAGAAGAACAAAAGCAAAAGTATTTAGTTCCAATGGCGTCAGGTAAAACATTAGGTGCTTTCGGATTAACGGAGCCAAACGCGGGATCTGATGCAGGAGGCACACAGACGAAAGCAATTTTAGATGGAGATGAATATGTAATTAGTGGCGAAAAGTGTTGGATTACAAATGCAGAGTATGCAAATACAATCATTGTAACCGCTATCAATGGTGTTGAAGAGAATGGTAAAAAACGTATTTCTGCATTCATTGTACCGACTACTAGTGAAGGATTAACGATTTCAAGTCCTTACGATAAGATGGGTGTTCGCGCTTCTAATACTTGTGAAATCGTACTTGATGGTGTGCGTGTACCGAAAGAAAATATACTTGGTGATGTAAATAAAGGATTTAAACAATTCTTATATACACTTGATGGAGGACGTATTTCAATCGCAGCATTAGCAGTAGGTATTGCACAATCTGCATTTGAACGTGCTCTGCAATATGCGAAAGAACGTCAACAATTTGGAAAAGCAATTTCTAATTTCCAAGCGATTCAATTTAAATTAGCTGATATGGCGACTGAAGTGGAATTAGCGCGTAATTTAGTACATAAGGCAGCTTGGTTAAAAGATAATGATAAACCTTTCGGTAAAGAAGCGGCTATGGCAAAACTGTTTGCCTCTGAAGCAGCAAGTCGTATAGCAAATCAAGCAGTACAAATTCATGGTGGATATGGCTATATGCGTGAATATGAAGTTGAACGTCATATTCGTGATGCAAAACTGTTAGAAATTGGTGAAGGAACTTCTGAAATTCAACGTCTCGTAATTGCAAGACATTTAGGATGTAGATAAAAAGGAGGAATCACTATGTTTCAAAAAATATTAATTGCTAATCGCGGGGAAATTGCAGTTCGCATTATGAAAACTTGTCAAAAACTTGGAATTCGTACCGTTGCTATTTATTCTGAGGCTGATGAAAATGCCCTTCATGTAAAAATGGCAAATGAAGCTTACTTAGTAGGCGGTCCACGTGTCCAAGAAAGCTATTTAAACCTTGAAAAAATTATTGAAATAGCTAAGAAGACAAATGCTGAAGCAATCCATCCGGGGTACGGATTATTATCAGAGAATCCATCTTTTCCGATTCGCTGTAAAGAAGAAGGAATCGTATTTATTGGTCCTTCAGAAGAAATCATTACGAAGATGGGAAGTAAAATTGAATCACGTATAGCAATGCAAGCAGCAGATGTACCAGTAGTTCCAGGTATAACTACAAATATTGAAACTGCTGAAGAAGCAATTGAAATTGCAAAACAAATTGGTTATCCATTAATGCTTAAGGCATCCGCGGGCGGCGGAGGCATTGGAATGCAGTTGATGGAAACTGAGCAAACGCTCACCAAAGCATTTGAAAGTAATAAAACAAGAGCACAAAACTTCTTTGGTAACGGTGAAATGTATTTAGAGCGCTATATAGCAGATGCACACCATATTGAAATTCAGCTTTTAGCAGATACTCATGGTAATACAGTGTATTTATGGGAACGCGAATGTTCAGTACAGCGCCGAAATCAAAAAGTAATTGAAGAAGCACCTTCACCATTTTTAGATGAAGGTACACGAAAAGCTATGGGAGAAGTTGCTGTACAAGCTGCTAAAGCTCTTGGTTATACAAATGCAGGTACAGTTGAGTTTCTTGTAGATGATCAGAAAAACTTCTATTTCTTAGAGATGAATACGAGATTACAAGTAGAACATCCAGTTACGGAAGAAATTACTGGTTTAGACCTTGTTGAACAACAACTCCTTATTGCATGCGGTGAAAAGCTATCATTTACACAGGATGATGTAAAACGTAGTGGTCATGCCATTGAGGCTCGTATTTATGCAGAAGATCCGAAAACATTCTTCCCATCACCAGGGAAAATTACAGATTTAACGCTACCGACAAGTGTACGTATTGATCACTTTTTAGAGAATAATGTAACAATTACACCTTTCTATGATCCAATGATTGCAAAAGTTATTGCTCATGGTGAAACTCGTGAAGAGGCAATTTCAAAATTAGAAAATGCTCTAGAAGAGTTAAAAGTAGAAGGTATTAAAACAAATACACCGATGCTACTGCAAGTATTGGAAGACGATGTATTCAAAAGTGGTATTTATACAACGGGTTTTGTAACGAAACAACTTGTTAAAAAATAAGGTTTATGAATATTAAGGGGGAAAAAATGATGACGAAAGTATATGCATCGATGGCAGGAAATGTTTGGAAGATAGTTGTAGGAGTAGGAGATACAGTAGAGGAAGAGCAGGATGTCGTCATTTTGGAATCTATGAAAATGGAAATTCCAATCATTTCAGAAGACGCTGGAACGGTTATGAAAATAAACGTGCAAGAAGGCGATTTTGTAAATGAAGGAGATGTATTACTAGAAATTGAATAGGGAGATATAGGGGGAAGCGAATTGAAACTACCTAATTTTGCTGTCATTAAAGAAGTAGGGCCACGTGATGGCTTACAGAATGAAAAAAAGATTGTTGGCACAAAAGATAAAGTAAAATGGATTCAACTACTTACAGAAGCGGGATTGTCGTACGTTGAAGTTTCCTCATTCGTTCACCCTAAATGGGTTCCTGCATTAGCAGATGCAAGTGATGTATTTTCTGAGCTAAAAAGGGATCCAAATGTTACATATGCAGCGCTTGTTCCAAATCAAAATGGTTTGGAACGAGCTTTTTTGCAAAATGTAGATGAGGTGAATGTTTTTTTATCAGCAAGTGAATCTCATAATAAAAGTAATATTAATAAATCAATCCAAGAAGCATTAGCTGTGATCGAAGATTTAACGAAACAAGCAATGTTTGAAGGGAAAAAAGTAAGAGGATATGTTTCTACTGTGTTTGGCTGTCCTTATGAAGGGGAGATAAGTGTAGAAGCTGTTGATGAATTATGTAATCAACTATTTTCATATGGCATTTATGAAATCTCTCTTGGTGACACGATTGGTGTAGCAAATCCGTTACAAGTAGAGCAAGTGTTAGATCATTTATTAAAGAAGTATGATACTTCGCAGTTTGCAATGCATTTTCATAATACGTACGGTATGGCACTTGCAAATGTAGTTAAGTCTTTAGAATATGGTATAACAACATTCGATAGTTCTTGTGGTGGTCTTGGGGGTTGTCCATATGCACCGGGAGCATCGGGTAATGTTGCAACCGATGACTTAGTGCATATGCTCCATAAATTAGGTGTACAAACAAATATAAATGAAGAAAAGTTGTTAAAGGCTAGTCAGTTTATTCAAAGTAAGTTGAATATCCAATTACCGAGTCATGTGTATAGAGCGCTTCAACATAAAACGATAAGTAGGTGAGAAGATGCTACAATTACAAAACATATCAGTTGACTATGTTACACCGCACGTTGTAAAGATTTCTTTAAATCGTGAAAGACAAGCAAACTCATTATCATTAGCGTTATTAGACGAATTACAAACTATATTAACTCAAATAAACGAAGAAACGAATACACGCGTAGTTATTTTAACAGGGGCTGGTGAAAAAGCGTTTTGTGCTGGTGCTGATTTAAAAGAACGCGCTGGCATGAATGAAGAACAAGTTCGCCATGCTGTTGGTATGATTCGTTCTACTATGGAGATGGTTGAACAATTACCACAGCCTGTAATTGCCGCTATAAATGGAATCGCTCTTGGTGGTGGTACTGAATTAAGTTTAGCTTGTGATTTTAGAATGGCTTCTGATTCCGCAAGCCTTGGTCTTACTGAAACTTCACTTGCAATTATACCAGGAGCAGGTGGTACGCAGCGCTTGCCAAGATTAATAGGGGTAGGTAGAGCGAAAGAGTTAATTTATACAGGAAGACGTATTTCGGCGCAAGAAGCGAAAGAATATGGTTTAGTAGAATTCGTCGTACCAGCTGATTTACTAGAAGAGAAAGCGATTGAAATTGCAGAGCGAATTGCTAGTAATGGTCCAATTGCTGTTCGATTAGCAAAAGAGGCAATTTCAAATGGTATTCAAGTAGATTTAAATACCGGATTACAAATGGAAAAACAGGCGTACGAGGGTGTAATCCATACGAAAGATAGATTAGAAGGATTACAGGCATTTAAGGAAAAACGCAAACCTATGTATAAGGGGGAGTAAATATGTTAGATCAAAAACAACAATCCAATTCATTTGAAGAACGAGTTGAAACAATTAAGCAAGGCGGGGCACCGAAATATCATGAACAAAATAAAGCAAAAGGGAAACTTTTTGTTCGAGATCGTTTAGCTCTTTTATTTGATAATGGCGAATATGTGGAAGATGCATTATTTGCAAATTGTGAACAAACAGGATTACCAGCTGATGGTGTTGTAACTGCAACTGGTAAAATACATGGTCGTACTGCGTGCGTAATGGCAAATGATTCAACGGTTAAAGCCGGATCATGGGGATCACGTACAGTTGAAAAGATTTTACGTATTCAAGAAACGGCTGAGAAATTACGTGTGCCGTTATTTTATTTAGTTGACTCTGCTGGGGCACGTATTACAGATCAAGTTGAAATGTTCCCTGGACGCCGCGGTGCAGGAAGAATCTTTTATAACCAAGTAAAATTATCTGGTAAGGTTCCACAAATTTGTTTATTATTTGGACCTTCTGCAGCTGGTGGTGCATATATTCCAGCATTTTGTGACGTTGTTATGATGGTTGAAGGTAATGCATCAATGTATTTAGGCTCCCCGCGTATGGCTGAAATGGTTATCGGTGAGAAGGTAACTTTAGAAGAAATGGGTGGAGCTCGTATGCATTGCTCAGTATCAGGATGCGGAGATGTTTTATGTAAAACAGAAGAAGATGCAATTACTGAAGCAAGACAATATATTTCTTATTTTCCAAGTAACTATTTAGAAAAGACTCCTTTGATTACACCTCAAGAACCGAAACAGTTCGATAAAACGTTAGAACAAATCATTCCAGAAAATCAAAATGCTCCTTTCAATATGAAAGATCTTATTAATAGAATTATTGATGAAGGCTCTTTCTTTGAAGTGAAAAAATTATTCGCTCAAGAATTAATTACAGGTTTAGCACGCATCGATGGTAAGCCTATTGGCATTATTGCAAATCAGCCGCGTATGAAGGGCGGCGTGTTATTCCACGATTCAGCTGATAAAGCAGCGAAGTTTATTAATTTATGTGATGCATATCATATTCCATTATTATTCCTTGCAGATGTACCTGGATTTATGATTGGTACAAAAGTAGAACGTGCTGGTATTATTCGTCACGGTGCAAAAATGATCTCTGCAATGAGTGAAGCAACTGTACCGAAAATTTCTATTGTTGTTCGTAAAGCATATGGCGCTGGTTTATATGCAATGGCAGGTCCAGCCTTTGAACCAGATTGCTGCTTAGCATTACCGACAGCTTCTATTGCAGTAATGGGTCCAGAAGCAGCGGTCAATGCTGTATATGCAAATAAAATTGCAGCTTTACCAGAAGAAGAACGTGCAAGCTTCATTGCTGAAAAACGTGAAGAGTATAAGAAAGATATTGATATTTATCATTTAGCATCAGAGATGGTGATTGATGGTATTGTTCATCCAAACAATTTACGTGAAGAGTTAAAAGGACGATTCGAAATGTATATGAGTAAATATCAAGTGTTCACGGATCGCAAACATCCTGTATATCCAGTTTAAAAGCCCTATTTAGGGCTTTCTTGCTCAAAAAGTCAAGGAGGGGAAAACATTGAAACAAGCAGTTTGGTTTCCAACAGAAGAATATAAAGAAAAAACGCGTCTATTTAGTTGGATGAAATCATTAGGCTATGAAGATTACGAAGCTTTTTATAATAAGTCGATTGAAGAAACAGCGTGGTTTTGGGGAGAAGCTGAGAAAGCGGTTGGCTATCAGTGGATGAAACCATATACAGAAGTATTAGATTTAGAAAATGGTACACCTTTTGCACAGTGGTATAATGGGGGAACTTGTAATGTAGTAGAATCTGCTTTATCTCGCTGGCTTGCTGACGATGAAACGAAAACACAGCCAGCACTTATGTATGAAGGAGAAAATGGAACAACGAAGTCATTTACGTATGAAGAGCTTGATAGCTGGGTAAGCCGTGTTGCAAATGGCTTAAAACATGTAGGTATTGAGAAAGGCGATCGTGTAACAATTTATATGCCGATGATTCCTGAAACAGTTGTTGCTATGCTAGCTGTAATGAAAATTGGAGCGATTATTTCGCCAATATTTTCAGGATTTGCTGCTGATGCAGTTATGACTCGCGTACAAGCAGCTGGTTCAAAAATGATTATTACTGCAGATGGATTTTCACGTCGTGGGAAAATTGTTTCTTTAAAAGATGAAGTAGATAAAGCTTGTGAACATTGCCCAACTGTTGAAAAGGTTGTAATTGTTCGTCATGCAGGAAATGATTTTACACCGCATAACTATGATTTTTCATGGAGTACGTTAGAAAAAGAAAAACCATTTACACATGCTGAAGAAATGCATAGTGATGATCCGTTAATGCTCATTTATACATCAGGAACGACTGGAAAACCGAAAGGAACGGTACACACGCATGCTGGTTTCCCACTAAAGTCTGCATTTGATGCGGGATTTGGTATGAATATAAAACAAGGCGACCGGGTATTATGGGTAACCGATATGGGCTGGATGATGGGGCCATTTTTATTATTCGGTTCTCTTATTAATGGAGCAACGATGGTTATGTACGAAGGCGTTCCAGATTTCCCAGAAGCAGACCGCTTATGGGAGACAGTCGATAAATATAAAATTACTCATCTCGGTATTTCACCAACATTAATCCGTTCGTTAATGTCAAAAGGTGATGAGTATGTAAATAAACACTCGTTAAAGAGTTTAGAAGTATTCGCATCAACAGGAGAGCCTTGGAATCCAGATCCATGGATGTGGCTGTTTGAAACGGTTGGAAAAGGGAAAGTCCCAATCTGTAACTATTCAGGTGGAACTGAAATTTCTGGTGGGATTTTTGGGAATGTCCTAATTAAGCCGATTGCACCGATTAGTTTTAATGCATCTTTACCAGGAATGGCAGCGGTTGTACTCGATGACCAAGGTAAACCGATTCGTGATGAAGTTGGAGAATTATGTTTAGAAAAACCTTGGGTGGGTATGACGAAAAGTTTCTGGGAAGATGATGAGCGTTATGTAAACACATATTGGTCACGTTTTGAAAATAAATGGGTGCATGGTGACTGGGTCATTTATGACGGTGAACAATATATCATAACAGGACGTTCAGATGATACGCTAAATATTGCTGGAAAACGTATTGGACCTGCTGAATATGAATCTATTCTTGTGAAACATAATGATGTAATAGAAGCAGCAGCAATTGGTGTCCCTGACGAAGTAAAAGGTGAGGTTTGTCATTGCTTCGTAGTATTGCGGGACGGTGTAATCTTCTCGAGAGAATTAAAGAAAGAATTAATGAGCTTAGTAAACTCTCATATTGGAAAAGCATTATGCCCTAAAGATATTCACGTTGTAGAAGATTTACCAAAAACTCGTAATTCCAAAGTTATGAGACGTGTCATTAAAGCTGCATACTTAGGAAAAGAATTAGGAGACTTATCGTCACTTGTAAATCCTGAAGTGGTTCAGTTTATTCAGGGGTTACAGTCTAGCAAACTATAAAATTAAAAATATAAAAACTGACCTCTAACAATTAAAGGTCAGTTTTTATATTTTTCTCGCTTTGCAATTAATACAGAAGGACGTACTTATGTAGGTACTGTTTCTTCGGTAACTTGTGATGTCGTGAAGCTTGCTGCTATTCCTGGTTCAGTTGCAGCAATTATATCTGTATGTAAAATTGAAGCAATTATACCACCTGCTACAACTGTTACTGCTGAGTTTGATTTAAATGGTGTTGACGTAGCAAATAAAGCATAAATTATGCTTTATTTGTGTAAAGCCATTCTTGTGAATGGCTTTTTATTTTATACAAGAGGAAATATATTTTTCATATCGAAATAAGTTTGAGGGTATATAGAAGGGTGTACGAAAGGAGAATAGGAATGATTAAACTAGAAAACTTTACAAGAAATGATTTTAAGCAATTAATAAATTGGATCGATTCCAAAGAATTTTTAATACAATGGTCAGGAAATGCATTTACATATCCATTAAATGAACAGCAATTAGAAAGATATATCGAAAGTGCTAATTGTGAGAATTCAAATACGTTCGTTTTTAAAGTAATAGATGAAGAAACTAAAAACGTTATTGGGCACATTTCGCTTGAACAAATAGACAATGTAAATAAGTCTGCCAGAATTGGAAAAGTATTGGTTGGTGATACAAATATGAGAGGACGTTCTATAGGGAAGCAAATGATGAAAGCTGTACTATATATTGCTTTTAATGAATTAAAACTGCATCGAGTTACACTTGGTGTTTTTGATTTTAATACTTCAGCCATTACATGTTATGAAAAAATAGGGTTTGTAAAAGAAGGATTATTAAGAGATGCTAGAAAAGTAGGAGATAAGTATTGGAATTTATGGGAAATGAGTATGTTAGAATATGAATGGAACAATCAATAACGATAGTTTTTTATAATTATATTATGTTAATAATGATGAAAAGGGTTGGGTGGAATAATTATGAACGGTAAAACAAAGGTAATTACAATTGCAGCTGTTTCAGGGGGTGGGAAAACAACAATTACAGAAAGATTAGCTCGGGAGTTAAAAAATTCAAAGGCTCTATATTTTGATAGTTATAAGTTTAATAACTGCCCGGCAGACATTTGTAAATGGATAGATGATGGGGCCGATTATGATGAATGGGTACTAACACCATTGATTACTGATATTCAGCAACTCCGACAAAATAGTAATATAGACTATATTATTGTAGATTATCCGTTTGCCTACTTAAATAGTAGCATGCGAAATTTAATTGATGTAACTATTTATGTTGACACGCCTTTAGATATTGCGATGGCTAGACGGATTATAAGGGACTTTAAAGATGAACCAATTATTGAACTGCATAAAGATTTGAATCATTATATAACGCATGCGAGAAAAGCTTATGTAGAGGCAAGTAATACTGTTAAGCCAAATTCGGATATCGTTTTAGATGGATCATTATCTGTAAGTGAAATAATTGATCGAATAGTAGAGGAACTTAATCGAAGAGAAGTGATTGTGAATGGTTAAATGTATAGAGGAATATGTACAAGTTGATGACTTTAAAATATATACGAAAATATTTCAATTTTCGTGTTAGCTGCTGGTAAAAAAGCTTTTTATTCGCAAGATGCACAAATGAAATGGTTACAATTACAAGAAGAATTATTACAATTATCAACCAATAATAAATTTATAATTGCAGAAAATAGTGGTCACCATATTCAAAAAGATGAGCCACATTATGTAATAGATGCTGTAAAGTGGATAATAGATATGGAGAGTGATAAATGTGCTAGTTTTATTTCGGTATAATTGGCAAGTAAGAGAGGATTGGTTTAAGTGGTGTGAGCAACTTACTGAGGAAGAATTGCTTCGCAAACGTATTGGCGGTATTTTAGAAACACTATTTCATATTGTAGATGTAGAGTATAGCTGGATTAGTGCCCTTCAAGGAAATGAAGATAGAGCACCGCAGTTTAAAGATTATCAATCAATCCAAAAAGTGAAAGCATTATCTGATTTATATCGACGAGAATTAGAAGAGTTTTTGCAAGTATGGTCTGTTGATTTAGAATGTAAAATATTAAAAGCTTCATGGACAGACAAAACATATACATACGGAGAAGTTTTACGACATGTAATTGTACATGAGATTCATCATATAGGGCAAATATCTGTATGGGCAAGAGAGTTAAACCTTCAGCCCGTTTCAGCGAATTTAATAGGAAGGGGATTATAGATTTAGAAACCGACTTGCATTTAGCAAGTCGGCTTTTTTATATAAAAGAGAACTTTTAGTTAAAATCCTCTGATTTTTTTTGACGTATATGTAAAAACATTAAAATTGTAATGATGAAAAAAATCATAATCGTTTGTATAATTAAATTTTTAAACTGAAGCAATATTGTCCAAGATGTAACAGCGTCTTTGAAAGCTTGTAGTGCAGAGTAGGAGGAAGGCTCAAAACCATATTGAAGTAACTTTTTTGTTTCAATAAAAGCTGTGTTTTCTTCATTGGCGTCTAAAACTACAGAAATAAACCTTGTATCTCCTTGTTTTGCTGTGCCGACAAAACTATAATTACCGTTAGTTGAAAAACTTGTTTGTAAGCCATCAACACCTTTGAATTTAATGTTTTCATCAAGGGAATAAATCATTTTATTTGTGTTGAAAACTTGGAAATCTTTGAAGGTAAATTGGTAAGAGGTTAGTTTAGTAATATTTAATACGTCTGGATAATCTTTTATTAGTTGCGCTGTTAATTCAGCTGCGTCTATTGCAGTAGAAATCGATTGTTTATTATTCTCGTTATTTATTCCAGTAGAATTTAAAAATGGAGATTTTTGTGATAATTTTAGCTGTTTTGCTTTTTCATTCATTAACGTTGTAAAATTATCCTCATTTCCAGCAATGTGTTCTGCTAGTGCAAGTGCAGAACGATTATTTCCTGTTAAAAGCAATGCATGAAGTAAGTCACGAACAGTTGTGTTATCCTCCGATGTTACTTGTAGTGGACTCGTTTCTGTGTGAAAAACTTCGTTACTTATTTTCACAGATTCATCTAATTGTATTTTGCCATCATGAAGTTGTTCCAATACGATATACTCCGTCATTAATTTAGTTAAAGTGGGTGATTGAATAGGAGTTCTTTCATTTTTTTTATAAACAACTTCACCTGAATTAGCATCTATTAAAATGGCTGATTTAGCCTGGATAATTGGACCATTAACATATAAATAAAAATATAAAACAATAATTACTGTGATAAGAAAAGATAAAAATAATATTGCTATTTTCTTAAAGAATTGCATACGCGATCCTCCTTCAATTACATTAGTAACATTATTGTAAAAAGGAATGCTTAAATAGGAAGAAAGAAAAGGTAAAGAATTTCTAAAGAATTTTAAGGAATTATTAAATTTTGGATATTTATGGAAAATAAAAGGTTCAATTTCTTATCATATAAGAAATTGAACCTTAAAAGATGTAATATTAATTTTTATATGGAAGTAATTTTACAGTGAAAGTTGTCTTTTTATCATCACTATATACTTCAATTGTTCCTTTATGCAGTTCGACAATACTTTTCGCAATTGCTAAGCCGAGCCCAGATCCGCCTGTGTTTGTTGAGCGTGATTTCTCTACGCGATAAAAACGTTCAAAAATATGAGGTAAATCAGTACTTGGAATAGGTTGCCCGTAATTTGTAATATCAATTGCAATCATACTATTGCTTTCATAAGTTGTAATGTCTATGTGATCTCCATCATTTCCATAAGTTATAGCGTTTATGATTAGATTTTCAAACACACGCACTAATTTATCGCCATCAGCTTGTACCATTAGCTTTTGCAATGGGAAAGATGGGCGACATTCAATATTTGCTTCTTGGAGCTGTATCCGGAATTGGACAGTTAATTGCCCAAGCAGTTCTACAATATCAATGGGAACAGAATTTAAACTTAACTCTTTATTTTGAACACGTGTATATTCAAACAAATCATTCATTAATGTGTTTAGACGAGTAACTTTATCGTAAATGACTTGTATATAATGACGCAATTCCACTTCGTCTCTATAATTATCATGATGGATTAAATTCACATATCCAACTATAGATGTAAGGGGAGTCCGTAAGTCATGTGATACATTTGTAATAAGTTCGCTTTTTGCTTGTTCCGCCTGTCTTTCTTCATCAATTGACACTTTTAACTGTTCAACAATGTGATTGACTCCAGTAGCTAACTCTTCTAAATAATTATGATGTACAATCGATACTTTATGATTAAAGTGTCCGCTCGCAATATAACGAATTTCCTCGATCATTTTTTTTATACAAGCTTCATAGTAAAGCTTCTTTTCGTGGCGATAAAAAATGTAAAGGTAGGATGAGAAAATGGAAAATAAAAACAAATAAGAAACGGTCATCATCCATAAAGATTCCTTTAATCCTTTATATTTTTCATACCCAAAGATTCTAATAAATTCTTTGCCAAGTTCACTTAGAGTAAGTGAACTTTCAATTACACTTGTAACGAGACGATATATAATTAATTCGGTAATAGGTGTTAGTGTAATAGCCAATGAGAGCCAAAAAATTATTTTCCATTTTGGAATATCTTTTAGAATATCAAATGCTTCATTTCTCAATTTTATAGCCTACTCCCCAAACAGTATGAATAAATTTATCTCCATTCATTACAGTTTCAAGTTTATCTCGTAAATTACTAATGTGTACCATTACTGTTTTATTAGAACCATAACCATCTTCATTCCAAACGCGTTCAAATATTTCTTCAGAACTAAATACTCTTCCTGTATTACTTGCAAGTAAATATAAAATATCAAATTCAATAGATGTGAGCTTAATATATTCACCATTTACCTTAACTGTATGATTATGTTTATGTATTTCAACTGTGCGAATACGAATGTTGCCGTCTTCTTTCCTTTGTGTAGAAGCGTTTTGGAAAGAGGATCTTCGTAACAAAGCTTTCACTCTAGCGACTAATTCTAGTGGATTAAACGGTTTGATCATATAATCATCTGCACCGGTCATTAGGCCTAATATTTTATCCATATCTTCAGCTTTGGCACTAAGCATAAGAATAGGTACAGTATTATTTTCTCTTACCTCCTGGCAAACTTCTAATCCGTTTCGTTTTGGCATCATAATATCCAAAATCATAAGGTCAACTTCATATGTAGAGACCATTTGTAATGCTTCATCACCATCATAAGCTTTATAGATGTTGTAACCTTCATTTCGCAAATAAACTGCAAGCAATTCTACAATTTCTTTATCGTCATCAATTATTAATATGTTCTTATTCATTATATAGTTAATTCCTTTCCTTACAATTAATCAACATTACTATAATATCAAACATTTATGTGTTTTGTAGTAAAGATTCCATATAAAATTTCATGTAACGCATTAAAAAGGTATAAAAACATTTATAACGAATATAAAATAGAAGGATTATTTAAATTTCACATTATATTGAAAAATAGTAATCAGGAGGATATTAACGTGCTATATAATGAAATATATACATTTACTCCAACTGGAAAAATAGAAAACGATATAAATTCATTTCTATTAAAATACAATAAAGAAATTACATATAAACACTCTATTCGTGTAGCAAATGAAGCACGAAAAATTGCAGAAATGTTTCATGAAAACGAAGAAAAAGTAGCTATTGCAGCATATTTACATGACATTAGCGCAATCTTTCCGAATGAGGAGCGGATAGCAGTTGCTGAAGAATTTGGAATAGAAATTTTACAAGAAGAATGAAAATTCCCGATGATCATTCATCAAAAACTATCGAGAGTAATCGCGAAAGAGGTATTTAAAGTGGAAGACGAAGGAGTATTGAATGCAATTAGTTGCCACACTACTTTACGTAAAAATGCAACGAAGATGGATTTAGTACTGTTTATTGCAGATAAAATTGAATGGGATCAAAAAGGAAAGCCGCCATACATATTAAAAGTGAAAAATGGACTGGAAAAATCATTGGAACATGCTGCTTTCGCATATATCTCATATTTATGGAAAAAAAAGATACACTGAAAGCTATACACCCATGGCTAGAAGAAGCATATTGGCATTTAAAAGAAATTGTAGTTTAGAAAGGATATGAAAATGCAACTAAAAGAATATATGAGTCACACATTTCCAGGAGTAACATTAGTACCATATATATACTCTCAATGGGAAGACCATCTTCATTTTGATTTTGGAAAAGACATATATCAAAACATTGAAGGCTCCGATGATTTAAATATGGAATACTTCTCTCAACTATATACATATAATAAATATTTATTTGAAGATATATTTTCAATAGAAGATACAGTTTTTATAGTTACAAATGTTTATAGATATAAAAAGGAAAATATAAAAAATCCGCAGAAAATAAATGTATACAACCGATTTATTAAGAAGAGAGCATTAAAGTTTCATATAAGACAAGAAACATTACCTTTCCTATTTGAAGATCAAGAAGCTCACTTGTATTGTACATATCAATTTTCTTTAAAATGCCTTACGGAGGATATAAAATCTGTACCACTAATTAAAGCTGCTAATCATGAAGATTTTCCTAGGCTTTATCCACGTTTTGGGCGTAAGAAAGAAATGTCTTATCCGGATGTATTTCTCATAAACAAAACGAAAGATATTGTCATGTTTATTTATGATGATAGAGGATGTGAAGTAATTGCGAAGAATAAAGAAATGATACGGGATTTATATGAGGAATATAAAGAGTGGGTTCCAGATTATGAACGAGAAAGTATAGATGACTTATTTAGACGAAAATAGGAGGAAGTGAAGTATGTAATGAAACGTATTGCAATTGTATCTGCATGGGAACCAGAACTTACGTATTTGCATCAACATTATCCAAGTGAGCGTGTAGAAAAGAGAGCAGCTTGGGAATTTCATTTTCATTTTATTAATGAATTAGAAGTGATTTCAGTCGTAACTGGCGTCGGTAAAGTAAGTTGCGCTAGTTGTGTGCAACTATTAATAAGCGAATTCCAACCAGAGCAGTTATTTATGACAGGAATTTGCGGGAGCCTATCAGATAAAGTGAAAAATGGGCACATAGTTGTAGCTCTTAATACTTTACAGCACGATGTTACTGCGGCTGGTTCAGGAGAAGATATTTTTAATCTATATAATGGTAGAACAGCACCGATTGAAACAACTAAATCACTCGTAAAACGAATGAAGAAATTGCGTTCGTATGACCCAGTTCATTTTGGTACCTTTTTGTCAGGGGATCAGCGTATTCGTAGTTCAGAAATGAGATATTTACTGCATACTGTATACGGAGCTTTAGCTGTTGATCAAGAAGTAGCGGCATTCGCTTATGTGTGTCATGTAAATAATAAACCATTTTTATGTTTAAAAGCTGCTTCAGATCAAGCGAATGATAAAACGAAAGAAGAACAAAAGATTTTTAAAATGTTAGCCTGTGAACGAGCATGTGAGCATTTAATTGCTTTTTTACGTGTTTATGAAATTACTGTAGTAAACAATGGATAATAAGAGGAGTATAGTGATGGAAGCTGCAAATAAGATAGCGATTCTTGGTGCGAATGGAAAAGTCGGAAAATTCCTCATAAATCAAGCGTTAGAAAAGGGCTATCAAGTACGAATATTAACGAGAAATTCTAAAAATATGAGGATAACTAATGAAAATATAGAGACTATCAGTGGAGATGCCCGTGATTTCTCAGCTATACAGGAATTACTTCAAGGGTGTAAAGCAGTGATTAATGCGGTAGGTCAGCCCAAAAATGAATCTTATATTTTTAGTACAGTTACGAAGCATATTTTAAAAGTAATGAAGGAATATGAAATGAAGCGCTATATTCTTATTTCTGGGGGCTCCTTAAATGTAAAGGGAGATCAGAAGGGAATTGTAAATAAAATAGGGGCTAATTTGTTTCAATTATTTTTTCCAAAGATGATGCAGGATAAATATAAAGAATTGCAACTTATACAAAGTAGTGATGTAGATTGGACAATTGTTAGATTACCATTTGTTATAGAGGGAAATGGTATTGGAAATATAAAAGAAAGTTTAGTAGATATGCCAGGAATTAAAATTAAGAATGGAGATATTGCACCGTTTGTTATAAAACAAATAAATAGTGAGACATATGTAGGGAAATGTCCACTTATTTCAAATTAAGAGGTGAATTACAAGTGTTTACGTATTATGGTGAACTTTGTACAAAGATTTATGAAAGTGACAAATCAATTGCGAGTGGAAAAGAATTGGATTTTTATCTTTCTTTTGCAAAAGACAAAAACATGACAGTGTTAGAACCGATGTGCGGAAATGGTAGAATGTTAATTCCTTTTATGCAAAATGGTGTGAAAATAGAAGGATTTGATATTTCGAAAGATATGCTTAAGGTGTGCAAAGATAAAGCAGAAAAACTAAACTTAAAACCAGTTGTGTCACAAGGAAGAATAGAAAAATTCCATAGTGATAACAAATTCGATCTTATTATGATTCCTATTGGATCATTCTCCCTTTTACCAGATAATTTAGTAGATATTAGTCTTCAAAATATGAAAAATAACTTGAAAGAAAATGGAAAATTACTTCTTACTGTTGTACAAGGTGGAAGTGAAACAGAACAAATTCTAGATTGGATAGAGACAAATAGAAAAGAAATTAACAATGAATTAATTGTTGAGTATAGAAAAGTATCATATGATGAGACGAAAAAGCTCTTAAATATTATACTGAAATATGAAGTTAATCATGATGAGAAAATAGTAGAAACTGAGATCATGGATTTTCCTATAAGACTATATGATTTAAAAGAATTTGAAAATATACTAATTACTAATGGATTTAGTCAAATTGTTGTTCATGAAATAAAGGATGGATATGGTGAAGGGAATTCATTTCATGTGTTTGAATGTAGTATATAACAAGTCATAGCGGAGGATTATACTTATATGATTCAATACAAAAGATGTAGTGAAGTAAGTATAGAGTTAGTATATGAAGCTTTTAAGGACGGATTTTCAGATTATATTATTAAAATGGATGTTTCAAAAGAAGGTTTTATAAAAAGGTTTTTTGGACCAGAAGGGAATTCACTGGAACACTCCTTTCTTGCTTTAGATGATGATAAATCTGTTGGTGTAATACTTGGTGGTATAAAGATTTACGAAAGTATAAAAACAATGCGCTGCGGAACGTTAGCTGTTCATCCCAGTTATCGCGGCGTTGGTATTAGTCAAAAGTTATTTGAACTTCATAAAGAAGAGGCGATTCAAAATGAATGTAAGCAACTTTTTCTTGAAGTCATTGTAGGCAACGACCGAGCGATTCATTTTTATAATAAATTAGGTTATGAAAAAGTGTATGACCTTGTTTATTATAATTTAAATGATTTAACTAAAATAACAAATAATGATAATAGAAATATTGAAGTAAAAAGATTAGAGTTTCAAACATTTAAAGTTGAAATTCAGAAATGGCTTAACTTCCATGTAAATTGGCAAAATGATATTGATTATATCGAAAAAGCAAATAATACATATTACGGTGCATATTACGATAATGATTTAAAAGGTACTGTATGTATAAATGAACAAGGTAAAATTAGTTTTATATTCGTAGCCAAGGAATATAGAAATATTGGTATAGCGACGAGATTATTACAAGTCGCAAGTGAAGAGCTGAAATTATCAAGTTTATCAATCGGGTTTCCTAATAATAGCTCACTTCAGGGGTATTTGAAGAAATGCGGATTTGAAAAAAACTCTTTAGCACAATTTGAAATGTACCATTTATTATAAAAAGCAGAAAGTATTCTTTCTGCTTTTTATTTTGCCAGGGGGGAGAATATAGTATGGAATCTGTAAAACGAGTAGCATTAACATGCATTACTCATGATCCAACAGGGAGATTATTATCTACAATAAAAGAACTAAAAGAGGAATTGCTAAATTTAAATTATGACCAAAAATATATAACAATCAGTAATGTAACTCCAAGAGATATTGTAAAAGAACTGGAGGAATGTAATTTTCATATAACCATAGTCGAAAAATCAGGAGTAGGGAACGCCCGAAGAGATTCTCTAGGATTTGTTGGTAACTATGATCATGATTACTATCACTATTGTGATTTTGATCGTTTACTAACTTGGATTACAGAATATCCAGAGGAGCATAATGCTTTCATCCAGAATATAGTGGATGTAGATTATTTAATCATTGGAAGAACGGAGGCAGCTTTTCATACCCACCCTGAGGAATGGCAAATTACAGAAACAGTATCAAATAAAATTATGTCATTACAATTAGGTAAAGAAGTAGATATTACGGCTGGCTCATGTGTGTTATCAAAACAAGCAATAGACTACATAATAAAACATTCTAAATGCAGAATGACTGATGGAGAATGGCCGATGATTATAAACACTTTTACAGATTTTAATATTGATTACGTAGCAGTGGACGGTTTAAAATATGTGAACAAACTTAATCAAGACAATATTATTGATCCAATAAAATCATGGTCAATTAGATTAGAGCTCTCGTATATAATAAGTCAATCAATTTTGGAGCTAACAAAAACTTCTTAAATTAATTGAAGTGTAATAGAGATTTCTTTTTCAAATGAAATCATGTAAAATAAACACAGAACGTACATTCGTTTTGGTGAAAAGGAGGTTAATTAATAATGTTAGCTGTAATAAATAAACAAAGTAATGAATACGTAGTACAATTTGATCGTCATTTTCCATATACGATAGAAGAAGTTTGGTCTGTATTAACAGATAATAATAAGTTAAAAAAGTGGATGTCTAATTTGCAAATAGAAGACCTTTGTACAGGTGGAATTATAAAGTTTGATATGATGGATGGCACATTTATAAACATTGATATTTTAGAATGTCAAATAAATTTAGTACTAGAATTCACATGGGGTAAAGATCGTGTCCGATTTGAAATACATAAAAAAGAAAATGGATGCCTTTTACTACTTAAAGAATTTATTCATGAATTAACAGATCATACACCGAAAGATATAGCAGGATGGCATATTTGTTTAGACCTTTTTTCTTCTGTTTTAGAAGGGGAAGAAAAAGAGTTTTCAAAAGATGAGTGGGAATATTGGTTTAACAAATATAAGGTGAAGATCGATGAATTGAAAGGGTATTGATTATGAAATTCGAATTTATTGTGTAATTATTATCTTATAAAAGCGGTTTTTAAAAACGATAGGAATAGAGGTTAATATGAAAGTAAATCAATTAATTGCGAACAATATAAACAAATTAGACGTAGAAATACCAGTAAATAAATCGTTTGGAATTGCTGGTTTATCTGGATCTGGTAAAACAACTTTTTGTCAAACAATTGGTGAAGAATCCAAGAAGCGTCTTGTTTCGTTATTGCCAAAAGCTGAATATCAGTATTTATTTCCTAATATTATGGAAACAAATTTTAGTGCTATTAAAATGGAAGAAATGCCTTTAGTACTTTTTCTAGGTAAATCATCGATTTCTTCCAATCCACGTTCTACAATTGGTACCCATACGGGCGTATTTAAAGAGATTCGTGAGAGGCTTGCTGGAAAATTTGATCTTTCTCCAGAGGCCTTTTCATTTAATAATCCGTTAGGTTGGTGTCCTGGTTGTAAAGGACGCGGTACTACTAAAAATATTGAGTGTAAAAAATGTGAGGGCAAACGATATAGTCAAGAGGTTGAGCAATATACAATTGAATTGTTTGATAATCCACATACTATTTCCGATATTAATGATTTAAGTATTGAATCTATTCTTTCGTTAGCAGAGGTTTTAAATATTAGTGAAGCGAAACAACATATTCTTCAAAACATTATCAATATGAATATTGGCTACTTAACATTAAATCGAATAATGGGTACACTGTCAGGTGGAGAATTAACACGACTTTATTTGGCTGAATTTATGGCAGTAAGTGAAAATACAGTAATAATTATTGATGAAATCTCAGTAGGGCTTGATCATCAAACACTATTGAAGATATTAGAAGAGATTAAACAATTAGGATGTAAGAATCAAATTTGGCTCATTGATCATTCAGATACAGTGCTTGATACAACTGATGAACAATTGTTCTTTGGACCAGGTAGCGGGAAATATGGCGGGAAAATTGTTGAAGAATCACCAAGGCCAGAGCCAATACATTGGGAACGTAATCAGGAAATGCCAACAGAATATTATACATTCCATGATTTATATTGCCGTAATATTCAAATGGCTGAGTTTCGGATTCCTAAAAATAGGCTTGTAACTGTTTCGGGAGAATCAGGATGTGGTAAATCTACACTTGTCAATGAATGTATAGCTAAAGATTTCTTGAAACGATATCCAAAAGATAAATTAGTTATGGTAGGTCAAGATCGAAACCAATCAATTACAAGTCGATCAACTGTTGCAACTTTTCTTGATATTAAAAAGAAACTTACAAAATATAGTGACGATATAGATGATATTTTTGAGCGGTCGATTGAAGAGATCATTGATGACCTTCCAAATGAAGATATCGCTTATAAACGCTTGAACCTATTAATCAAACTTGGACTTGGTTATTTGACATTAGAGAGAAAAACACAAACATTATCAACTGGTGAGTTTCAATGTGTTCATTTAGTTTCGGAGTTATTTGCAAACTCAAGAAACCCACATACACTATTTATTTTTGACGAGCCTTCAAAAGGTCTATCACAAAATATTTTAAATCAATTTATTGATAGTGTCAGGGGTATTTTGCAAGATGATTCAGTTTCAATCGTAATGATTGAACATAATGCTTATATGCTAAAAAGCTCTGACTTTATCGTTGATTTTGGTAAAAGACAGCTTGAATCTGTAGAATACCTTGATGTTGTGAGCCATGATGAGTATTATTGTCAAAAAAATGTTGTAGATAGAGTTGCTTCATTGCAAATTTCTTCTACTCTTAATCAACAAAATGGAATTAATTATTTAGAAAAAAATCATATTGCTTATTTTAAAAATGCAGAAAAAATCTATAAGGGTGGCATTTTAAAAAGCTTATCTTCAATGGCACGATTAATTTACGGTGAATACGAATCTGATACAATTGCCCCTGTAGTCGCTATTGATCTGGAAAGACATTTGTATAGTCAGTATAGCTTCCTGTATGAAATTGGTGGATTAATTAATCATATTGTGGCCGCACATCCGACTAATAAAGATACGAGAAGCTTCGATTTCTATTCCCAAGATAATCATTGTCCATCATGCTCAGGACGACTTGAAATTGAGATCTTTGATAAAGAGATTGTAATCCAAGATAAAAACGTTCCATTTTGGGATGGTTTATTCTATCCAGAAATAATGAAAGTATTAAAATTTTATCAATATGAAAAAATAGAATTTCTATTTGAAGAAATTAAAAATGAGCTTGGTCATGATTTGACGAAAAGTTATAATGATATGTCTGATGAAGAAAAACATACATTTTGGTATGGTTATTTTGAAAAATCATTTTATGATAAGAAAGGAAAAACACGAAGAACATGGGTAGGATTTAATACGATTATTGGTGGATATATTGTTATTTCAAAAGCACCTATTAAAGAAGATATTAAGGCTTCTAAAGAAATGATCATATGTCCAATTTGTGATGGGACGGTTTTAAACCACCATAAACAGCTTAAATTTGAAAATGTAGATATCCGTGAAATTATCAATCAGCCACTTAACAAAGTATTAAAAATAGTAGGCGATTTACCTGCACTCGTTAAATTGAAATCCATTGTAGGTGACGATATGGTTCTAACCGAAGATATTTCGTTACTATCTAGAAAAACGCAAGTTGCACTGAAAATGTTTGAACTAGAACAAGCAAGTTTCTCAAACTATGAAATGGTGTTACAAAATGTCTTACCATTCTGGGGCGAAATTAAATATAATATCGAATCAATCAGCGATAAAAATAGAGTAACTATATGTGATTTCCAAAATATCAATGAAACAAAAGAAGATATTATAGAAAAATATTTCACAAATGGGAAATATAAAAAGCTAACATATGTCTATGAAGCTTTTGGATACAAAAAATTAATTACGCAAATTAATAAAATAAAAAAAAGCAACCCATGTCCATTTTGTAAAGGTAAGAAAGTAATAACAGAAGATAATCTACATGACGGTGTGTTTAAATTAACAATTCCATGTGTAACTTGTTATGAAAGTGGTATCAATGATGAAGGGCGTAAAGAAATTGTTGATGGCATAGACGTGCAAACATGGTTAACTGGTAAAGTAAGTGATGTTGTGGATGAAAGCTTACGAACGGAGGATGTTGCAGGTATTCTAATATTTAATCGAATTCGTGAGTTGAATAAACGAGAAATGATGGCAGTTTATGAATGCCTTGAGAAAAATAATTGAACTTAATAATTCGTATGTAGTTTAATTAAGGCGGTTACAAAAACAAAAATATGCACAATTCATTATGTTAATATAACATAATGAATTGTTGTTTAAATAATTATAAAGGGTTGACTCTCACACTATGTCATTGTTCATGCTATAGTTGAGCTTCGAGATTGATGTAATTTATCACGTTAGTCCAGCGATGGAATCAGATCCTTTTAAGTGCGTTACTGAAGTTTGTTATCCAATTAAAAAATGATAAAGAAAAAAGGCATAATTTATATGCCTTTTTTTATCTAAACTTAACCGTAAATATCAAAATTGGCTTTTCTATTTCAATTAACCAATCATACATAAATATAACTCCCATCCATCATAGTTTTCGTATCGGACTACATAATGCAATAAAAACTTCAAGTAGCTTCGTAAAAGCAGCTAAAGCAAATACAAACACTGGATTATAAGCTGAAACAATGCCACCTACTAATGCCCCCAGTGGCATAGCTAATCGAGTAAGTACACGTGAAAATCCTAATACCCTTCCTTGCATATTTGATGGGACAGTTTCCTGACGAACCGATGCAATAATTGTATTCCATGCAATATTACAGGTCATTGCGATACCGAAAGCGATGCCAGGTGCTATCCAACATGTACTCCATAGTGCAATAGTTAAGCCAAGTGCCCCCAAAAATAGAAGTAAAGGAATAAGAACGCCGCGCCGTAACCTCTTTTCTAAAGGAACTGCAATCAAGCTACCTAAAAGACCACCTATTCCAATTAACGAATAATTAAAACCACTTTGTTCTGGGGTAAGATGCAATGTGGATAGTAAATAATACATGAGTACACCTAAAACCGCACTTGCTCCAAAGTTTCCTACCATAGCTTGAAAAGATAAAGCTATATTTAAGCGATCATT
The DNA here is from genome assembly GCF_051915945.1 of Bacillus cereus group sp. MYBK30-2. Lineage (NCBI taxonomy): Bacteria > Bacillati > Bacillota > Bacilli > Caryophanales > Bacillaceae > Bacillus > Bacillus cereus group sp. MYBK30-2. The sequence goes on along the minus strand of NZ_JBQAFR010000001.1, from coordinate 535,437 downwards.
TTTGAGCCATTTAAACCCATCTAACAAATCAGCTAGTACATTTTGAAGTGTATTCTTATCATTATTTTTACTGTTTAAAGTTATAATTGATGGTAATAACATCACAGCAACTAATGTTGCGATAAATGAGAGAACATTTATCCAAAGAACTTGAAAACCACCAATAAAAGAAATGCAAAGACCGGCCAACATAGGTCCCAAAAGACTAGATAGTTGATTTACCATTTGATATAGAGAATTGGCCTTTGTTAATGATGCTCCAGCAATGTGCGGAATAACTGTAACGGTTGTTACATCAAAAAGCATAGACATAACAGCTAAAATAAAAGTAATTACGTATAAGTGCCATATTTCTAATAGATGTAATGAATGTAGAATTGGTACGAGACTTACTAAAATAATACTGATTGTATCTGCAATCCATAGTAATCTTCTCCGATCATATCGATCTACAATAACGCCAACTATAGGACCAAATAAAACGATTGGTAATACGTTAATAGCAAATAAAGAACTCATGATAACTGCCGAACCAGTTAATTGATAGGCAATCCAAGGAAATGCGAAGGTATATAGCGAATCCCCAATCCTTGAAATAAATAAACCGAAAATAAAAATCTTGTACTCTTTAGAAAAAGTTGTGCTTACAGTCATACTTCTTTCTTGTTTCAATTTCACAATTGTATGTACCACCTTTTTATAGAGGAATTTGAAAATACTCCGTCCAATACTTATTAAGTATAGATTTCTGTAAAAATTTGTTGAATCCTACTTTGATAAGTTTTATTTTGTAAATAAGAAGGAGAGATAGAAATGAAGGCAGCTTTCCTAGATTGGGAGTTATGGTAAGAATACTGTTAATTGGACTGTGGAGTTAAAAAAAGATAACCATAATATAATTATAGTAAACTGTTTTGATGGATAATAGTTAATCATTTTCAAGTTAATATAGCATTGGGAAAACAATTGGGGATTTGAAGGGGGAAGTTTGATACATATTAATGGAAATGTACGAACATCTGGAGCTTATGTTCTTTATAAAAATCTATTTGTTTTTCAAGTTGGCCCAACGAGTAAAGGTGATTCATTAGGTGTAGTAAGGTTGGGAGGACATAAAGAAAACAATGAAACAGTAGTAGAAACTGCTAAAAGAGAGGTGAAAGAAGAAGCTGCTATCGACATTACTATATTGAATTCACCATTTACATTTTACAAAAAGAATTGGAATGCACGATCAAAGAAAATAAAAGTAGAAAACGAAGTGTTTGGAAATTTAATGTTTTAATAATTTGTATTTTATAATATATAATTAAATAATGTTACAGGTTATTATACATATAATCTTCCAAAAGAGGTGAAATTGATGAAATGCCGTATTGTTCGAAGTAACTAGTTATTTGGGGCTGAAAAATGCGTACCAAATATCAAAAGGAACGTAAGCCCCTTTATGAAAATATCACCGTTGAGTCTATTTCGGGAATTATCAAAATTAGATATTTAATGCTTTTCTGCAAAGGGGAAATAATAAAATGAATGAATTAGAGTATAAAAATTTTTATAATAAAGTGGGACGAGCAAACGGGTGGGACTTCAGTAAGTTGAAATGTGAAACTGTAGGTGATACTTGGGACTTTTATGGTGAAGTGAAAGAAAGGTGCAAACCGTCAGATATTTTACTTGATGTTGGTACAGGCGGAGGAGAAAATGTACTAAAAATAGCATCATCAGCTGCTTTATTAATTGGAATAGATAATTCTAGCGGAATGATTGAAACGGCACATTCCAACTTGAATAAAGCAGGCGTACAAAACGTTAAGTTTCTCCAAATGGATTCTGAAGCTTTAACGTTTCCAAATTCTTATTTTGATATTGCTTCTAGTTGTCATGCACCGTTTGAAGCATCTGAATTGGCAAAAGTAATGAAAAGAGGTGCTTTTTTCTTATCACAACAAGTTAGCGAACATGATAAATTAAATCTTAAAGAAGCATTTGGAAGAGGACAATGCTTAGGTGAAAGAGAAGGAGCTTTAAAAGAAAAATATATGAGTGAACTTATTAGTGCAGGATTTGAGCTCGTGCAAGTACGGGAATATGATGTTACCGATTATTACAGTACACCTGAAGACCTTATTTTCTTATTAAAACATACGCCTATTATTTCTAGATTTGGAGAAGAGGAAGAGGATTTCGATATTTTACAAAAGTTCATTGATACTAATCGTACTGAAAAAGGTATTCGTACGAATTCAAAAAGATTTATGATTTTTGCGGTTAAATCTTAATATATTTAGCGTAAAAGCTTATTTTCTGTAAACGAAAATAAGCTTTTTTGTGTGAAAAAGAATGCAGGGAAAACTTGAAAATAATAGAAATAAGTAGAGTGTTAATCTGAAAATCGAAATATGGAGGATAATTGTTGTGAAACGTTTCTATATTAAAAATGAAAAAATAAACGTACATATTACTGAGTGGGGAAATGATGACAAGCCCGTTATCTTTTGTTTACATGGATTAGGTAGTACGAGTTTAAGTTTTATAGAAATTGCAGAGAACTTAAAAGACGATTTTAAATTCATAGCTATCGATGCACCAGGACACGGTAAAACACCTCCATTTGAACGAATGGAAGAGTATGAGATGCAACATTTGGCGTATTGGTTAAATGAAATTGTAAGTGCACTTAAAATTGAACGTTTTTATTTTCTTTCTCATTCTTGGGGAAGCTTTGTCGCGTTATTTTATTTATTAAATAATCCAGATAAAGTATTAGGAAGTATTCTTATTGATGGTGGATATCAAACAAAAAGACTTCAAGAAGAAACACTTCAAGAGGAAATAGCTTATTACGAAAAGGACTTTGATGAATATGTTTTTAATAATTGGGATGGATTCTTCAAAAGCGAAAAAGAAGCTTATACTAGGTGGTCTCCATTATTAGAACTTGCAGTAAGAAATCTTGGGATTGAAATGAATAATAAAGTATGTTGGCATGCGCGTGGGACAACAGCTAGCAATATAATAAGAGGTATGCATAAAGATGAAACGATAGATATATATGAGAAGCTACCAGCTAATATTGTATTACTTCGAGCTACAGTTCCACAAATATGGGATGAATATAGAGATAAGACCGTAACTATTTTTAAAGAGAAAACTGACAGTGTTGTAAAATTAATTCCTAATACTACACATATGTTGCATTGGGATAAACCAAAAGTTGTTATAGAGGAAATAAAAAGTAATTGGAGCTAACATATTCATACTAAAGTTGTAGTTTCTATATAACAAATCCATCCTTCAGTTTGATTTTATCTATTTATAATTGTAATACAATACGAATAGATAATATGAAATAGAGGGGGATGTAAAGTGATTACACATATAGCAGATATAAAACTACAAACGGTTTCTATAGAAGGGGTAAAACAAGTCTATAAAGACATATTATCTTTTCCGATAAAAACAGAAACAGCAACATTTATTCAATTTGAAGTCACACCTTACACAACAATTAGTTTCCAGGAAGTATATGAACCGATTGCACCTGCGCATTTCGCTTTTGAGATTCCTTATTCAAAATTTCATGAAACGGCAAAATGGCTAGAAGGGTCTGGGTTACTCATTGCGAAATGGAAAGATGGTCATACAATTGATGAGGAGAACGGTCTTTTCAATTTATACTTTAGAGATGGCGATGGAAACCTTCTCGAAATTATCGCACATAGCTATGTTGAGGAAAATATATTAGTTCCGCATTCACCTTTAAACATTTTATATGTAAGGGAAATTGGTCTTCCGGTTAAAAGTGTGCCCGTATTTACAGAATGGTTGAAATCAAATCTAGACATGAAAACGAAGGAAGATGGGGATATTTTCAACTTTGTTATTGGTGGAACTGCATATATTGTTGCAACTTGGTGGCAGCGACCTTGGATTCCAATTGCGATGAAAGCTTTACCACCGAAAGTACACGTATCTTTCGGAACATCTGATCACGCATTTTTAAAACGAATTCAAAATAATTTTAAGAAAAATAGTGTTCCATTTGAAAGCAAACATAATGAAGTATTATTTATTCAACAGAGGTATACATTTTCTGTTTTGCATACACCAGATTTTCATTCCGATATTCCTAGAAAATTAAACTTACCACTTTCTATATAATTATAGGAAGTGGTAAGTTTTTTGCATTTTCATGAAGAAGGGATTCAGCATAATTACACTGAATTTATAGAGGAGTGTAGGGTGTAATACTAATTTACTGTAAGGAGAGAAATGAATTGAATTTAGGAAATCCGATAGCAAAAGGAAATACGGCTGAAATTTATCTTTGTGATAATAAAGTTGTGAAACTATTTAAAGAATACCTCCCTAATACAGAATCTCTATATGAAGCACAAAAACAGAAGTATGCATATTCACGTGGTTTACACGTTCCTAAAGTATTCGAAGTTACAGAGATACAAGGTAGACAAGCTATTATTATGGAATATGTAAAAGGGAAAAGTGTTGGTGAGCTTCTGCTAAATAATTTAAGTGAAGCGGAGCATTACATAAGTATGTGTGTTAATGAACAACAAAAGATTCATGCTATTTCTGTAAGCTCGGATGAAATAGAACAGATGGAAGAGAGACTTTATCGTCAAATTCAATCTGTTCAAAATCTAGATGAGAAACAAAAGAAGAATATATTGAGCAAAATGGATTCAATCGTGTTTGAACCTAGATTATGTCATGGTGATTTTCATCCGTTTAATTTAATTATGAGTAATGATAATATGACAACTATAGATTGGGTTGATGCTAGTTTAGGCGATATTCGTGCAGATGTGTTTCGAACATACTTGTTGTACTCACAATCTTCAGTAGAATTAGCTGAAATGTATTTACATATATATTGCAGGAATACCGGGATATCAAGAAATGAGATTTTTCAATGGGCACCTATTATTATTGCGGCTAGAATATCTGAAAATGTATCTGCTACAAACATTGAATATTTGAATGATCTGGTAGCACAGTATTGTAATTAAAGAAAAACTTTCGATATTTTAATTTTAAAATTAAATACGTTCTAACAATACAAACAGATGAGTAAAGGTATTGAGATTTACAATCAGATATTAAATTTGCAAAGAAGGAGTCCATTTTATGAAATCTTTTGAATCGATTTCAGGGGAACCTGAATGGGAGGAATCTGCTCCCGCGCTACAAATTTCGAAGCTGTATAAACAATTCGGCGAGTTTATTGCAGTCAATCATATTGATTTAACTGTTCCGAGGGGATCTTTTTATGGAGTTGTTGGCCCTAATGGGGCAGGAAAAACTACTTCGTTGTCGATGGCTGTTGGTTTATTACGACCAGATGGCGGGAACGCTAAAGTTTTTGGGGTTGATGTTTGGGGAAATCCTGCACAAGCAAAGACATTGATCGGGGTATTACCAGATGGATTGGCCTTGCCGGAAAGACTTACTGGTCGCGAATTATTAACATATATGGGCCTGTTAAGGGGAATGAGTGCCAAAGAAGTTAATCGACGAACAGAAGAATTACTTACAATACTAGAATTGAATAATGCTGAAGGAACGCTAGTTATCAATTATTCTACTGGCATGCGTAAAAAAATTGGTCTTGCACTTGCACTCCTCCATGCACCGAAATTACTCATTCTCGATGAACCATTTGAGGCAGTAGATCCTATTTCTGCAACTACTATTAAAAAGATTTTACAGAAATTTGTTAGTTCTGGTGGTTCAGTAGTATTTTCAAGTCACGTCATGGCGTTAGTTGAACAACTTTGTGATCACGTTGCAATTATTTCCAAAGGAAAAGTGGTATCTTCAGGAACAATGGTAGATGTTTGCGGTGAAGAAACGCTCGAAGACATTTTCGTTCAGTTAGTAGGCGTCCCTGCTGTTAAAGGAGGAGAACTGTCTTGGCTAGTGTTTTGATTCGAATGAAGTTATCAATCCTAAAAAATTCAATGAATAGTGGTAAAGCAGTTCTTTTAATTATTACAGGAATAGTTGGTTTATTGATTGCAATTGGAACCATCTTGCTCTTTTCTTTCTATCCTACGGAACATAACGTTTCAAAAAGTATTCTATATGTGATATTCGCTCTGTGGACAGTAGGGTGGATTTTGGGCCCACTTCTTACTGGGGGAGATGGAATGTTACGTCCTGAATATTTCGCGCTGCTTCCACTCACTTCATTTAAACTTGCTAGGGCGTTACTCGCTGTAGCTTTTATAGGATTAGGCCCACTTGCTAGTCTTATAGCATTCATAGGATTATTAATTTACGCAGCTAGGGCTAGTTTAACTGCAACTATAGTTGCAGTTCCAGCAATTATTTTACAGTTAATATTTGTCGTGCTGTTATCAAAAGTAGTAGTTAGTATAATTGGTGAGACGATGAAATCAAGGATCGGTATGGAATTTGGAGCAATGCTCTTTGGTTTCATCATTGCGTTTTTAAATGTAGGCTGGTATGCACTTCCTGCTATTAATGGGATAACACTTAACGAACCTACATTTCTTTACATGTTTCCGTCTAGTTGGGCGATACTTGCTGTAGAGTTTGCTATTCAATCTAATTGGTTATTAGCTTTTGTTTTATTAATTGTTCTAACAATATTATGCGGACTGCTTTTATTTATATGGACGACATTACTGATGAAAAGTACAGTGAAGGATACTAAGAAAATCCAAAATACGATTACTATTAATAAACATAGAAAAGCTCTACGAATCTTTTCAGAAAAGAAAATTGGAGCAATAATAACTAAAGAATTAAAAAGTTGGGGAAGAGATCCACAACGAGGTCGTTTCCTCCGGATGGGTATTTGGATAGGAGTGTTTTATGGTATTTTAATTACAAGTGCTCATATATCGTATTTAATGCCTTGGGCAGGGGTAATTATGATTGTTTTCACAAGTATGTTTGCCTGCAATATATATGGGTTTGATGGGAGTGCATTATGGTTAACATTAACGACACCTGGCGCAGAACGGATTGATGTGCGTGGTCGTCAATTGGCTTGGTTGATAGCTATTGGCCCGATTGCAATTTTAACAACAATTATTTTCACTATCTATAGCGGACTTACTTTCGTTTATCCTTGGGTATTTGCGATAATTCCAGCATTACTCGGTGGAGCTGCAGGTCTTATTATGTTGTTTTCTGTATTTAACTTAATCCCAATAACTGATCCTCATCGCCGCGGAAGAGGAACCGTTATCTCAGGTGATGATATGAGTGCCAGTAAAATGTTTATAACAACGTGGTTAATGATGGTGATGGTATTAGCAACAGCTATACCCGCTTTGTTAGTTGTATGGATTGGGACATTACTACATATACAGCTCTTACAATGGCTAGGTGTACTGACTGGCATTTGTACAGGAGTGTTTTTAGCTTGGTGGTTTGGTCGAATTGCTTACTTAAAACTTGAAAAAAGTGGCCCTGAGTTGCTATTTGCAATGAAAAGTGGCATGAAAATATTGCGCGATGATAACAAAGAGAAAAATAACAGAATGGCGGCTGAATTACCTAAGAAAAAACTTGCTGTTGTTGTTCTATTAGTATTTATGGGTATCTTTTTTTTGATTCATCAAAGTATAATACCGTTAATTTTTGAGATATTTAGTGTAGATGAAAAAGTTCGTCTTTTCTTTCTCCCACGCTACTTTTCGCATATTGTTCGTATTCCTATAATCGTCGTATTTGCTGTATTAGGTATAGCATCTTTGTATAAAGCTATTTTAATTAAGAAAAGACATGGGAAGGAAGATCAATTTATAAAAGATGAAATGTAGAATATACCTAAAAATAAACTAGTAATTACATGATGTTGTTCAACTATGATAACCGTGTAGTTGAACAACATCTGTGTTATATGTTAATGAAAGAATGATTATTTTCGATCTTCATTCTATAAAGATTCATTATCCGTACTTGTTCCTCAGTTAATTCTTCTTTATCCCAATACATATGCATTAAGCTATATTCGAATATCTCCTTTAATTTAATAAACAATGGTAGCTGGTCTAGCATCTCTTTAGGTAAATCATGTTCCTCTTTGTATCCTTCAACTATTGCTTTTGTAATAGAGTTCTCATAGTCAACTATGTTACCATTCCCAACGAATGAATATTCTATCGCACTATAGATTGGAACTGCCAAATCGAATATATAAAAATGTTTTTCACAGTCTTGAAAGTCAATCATTGTTAAATTCAAATCATTTTCCACTAATATATTTTCTAGCCATAAATCTCCGTGTATTAACCCGTAATTTGAAGGGGATTTTGAAAGTTCCTGTATAGAAGTTAAAACATCAGATGCAATTTCTCTTATAGTAGTTTCTTCTATAGGGATATAGTGAAGAAAATTATATTCTTCATTTTCATACCAATCGTTTATATGTATTACCGGTTCAATACTTTCAAAGTTTTTAGATATACGATGTAATTTGCCGATTTGTTGTCCTAATTTTTTAAATACATTGGAATTCCATTCGCTTTTTGGCAAATGAATACCGGGAGCAGCTTTATATAATACAGTAAAGAGTTCTTTGTCTAGTGTTATTTTTTCTACTAAATTCCCCGTTAAAGAAGGTATTATTGGAGGTACTCCTAATCCTTCTTTATATAAAAAGTCCGTATATTTTACTTCTTCCAACTGCTCTTCATAAGTTTTATAGTTAGTTATTCTAACGAAATAATTTCCTTGTTTCGCGAGACATTGATACATTTCATTTGTTACTGGTGTAATGTTAATAAAATCCAATGGATATAGCTCGTTAATTAGTTTAAGTATTTCTTTTTCTATATTCTTCATATTAACTTCCTTTCCAAACATGGCTTTTCCATTTACAAAGCTACTAGTTTCTTAACTTACAAAATTCGTGTTTTATTTTACAGAATCCTTTAAAAAGTATTTCTCAGACTGATTAAGTTTGAACTTTATTGGAAATTTAAGTAAATGTATGACAAAATAAGATAGCTGAAAAAATATGAAAATAAAAGTTACATATAGTATTTAAAGATTTTAGAGGATATTTAACGTTATAAATCACAAGAAATATCAAAAGAAAGAAATGGATAGCTCGTATAATTTTATTCAGGGGTGAGGTTAATGAATGAACATATACAACTTATGATCGATTGGATTGAAACAAATTTAAATAGTGAATTTTCATTAGATGCATTATCTAATTATATGGGGTTTTCTCCTTATTACTGTTCTTTTAAATTTCACCAAGTAACAGGTATAAGTATTAGAGGCTATACTCTTTTTAGGAGATTGTATTTATCTACGGAAGATTTGATGAATGATAGAAAGATAATTGATATTGCATTTGAATATGACTATTCTTCACAAGAGGCTTATAGTAGGGCTTTCAAAACTATTTTTGGTATAACTCCAAGAGAATTCCAGCTTAAGCAAATGCCTGTTCAATCATTTAGTAAACTCTCAATCAATAATGGTAAGGAGTGGTGTAGAATGAATATTTCTAGAAAAATTGAGGTAGAACAGTTAAGAAATAAAAAGAGTGAGTTGTTTGATAGAGATGTACTTAACATATTAAATGGTCAAGTTATGTATGAAGAATTTGAAAATGAAAAACTAATGGGAGAGTCTGATTACGCTCCATTTAATGAAGCAATGTGTGTAAACGCAGCTACTACACAAGTTTTTGATGATGAGTTTATTAAAATGAGGGCGAAGGGGCATAATAGCTCAGTAGAAGATTATATAAAAAAGGTTATTGATCCATTAGAGAATCTTTTTAAGAGAGAGTATAAATGTATCGTTTTATGGTTTGGTGAAGATATGTTTTGCCAAATAAATTTACTTACATTACTTTCATACCTTGAACAGTCTGGTTATGAGGGGAAGGTATACATCAATAGCTTCAGAGATGATGAATATAAAGTAAGTCAGATGGAACTTGAGTTAGGAAACTATGATGCTATTTACAATGAAGTAGTAATAAATTATAAAAAGCCATCTCATGAGGTATTACCCGTAATGTATCAAGCAATAGATTTGTATTTAAATATGCTAAAAGAAAAAAATGCAGTAGTAAAGTATATCTCCCAAAATAAAGATTTACCAACACAAGAACTATTAAAAAGGTTATTTAATCTTTTTCCAACAATAGGATATGGGGATCTACAATATATAAAGCTTATTAATAAAGTGAGATAAAAATTGAAACAAATTAGGAGAGAATACGGAAAAAAGATGCACCTAAAAGGATAAGTGCATCTTTTTTTCTTATATTTGTTTAAGTAAATTTAATTCTGCTTCTACAAATGCCATTAATTCTTTTATTGTTTCACTAGAAAAATCAAAACGAATTCCAGCTGCTTCATATACTTCTGTTAAAGATTTAGAGCTACCTAATGATAAAGCTTTTTTATAATTTTCTAGTGCTTGTTTTGGATTTGCTTTATATTGTTTATACATTTGAAGCGCACCAAGTTGTGCGATTGCATATTCGATATAATAGAATGGCACTTCAAAAATATGTAGTACAGGTAACCAGCCAGTTGCTATCCAATTCTCATAACCTTCAATATTTACCACATTCGATTGGTAAGTGTTATGTAATTCTAAATATTTTTCATTTCTTTCTTTAGCAGTATGATTAGGGTTTTCATACATCCAATGTTGGAATTGATCAACGATAAGCATTTGTGGTAAATACTTAATAATATCTTTAAAGAAATCTAATTTTGCTTTTATAAATTCTTCTGTATTCTCATAAAACGCATCCCAATACTCCATCGAAAACAATTCCATTGTCATGCTAGCTAGTTCGGCTGATTCTGAAGGGATTTCTAAATATTTTTGTAGCTCTAGCTGCTTCATACATTCATTATGAATACTATGGCCCATTTCATGGAGGAAAGTAGTAACATCATCATGTGTATGATTGAGATTCATAAAAATAAAAGATAATTGAGAAGCAGGTAAGTGTTCGCAAAATCCTCCGGGTCCTTTTCCTTTACGACTTTCTAAATCTAAGCAATCATTTTTATGCATACGGCTCAATAATGCATAAAATTCAGGGTCTAATTTGTGTAAAATGTGAGAACTTTTTTCGATTAAATCCTTCTCGTCTTCAATAGGTCTTAATACTTTTTGATTTGGTGCGACTGCTTTTAGATCCCACGGACGAAGTGTATCTACTTGAAGCTCAGCTTTTTTCTCATTAAATATATTATCAATAAGTGGTACAACGTATTTACGAACAGATTCTGCAAGTTCGTAGCAATCTTCCGCTGTATAATCAAAACGTTCATATTTTTTGAACATATAATCACGATAATTATCTAATTGAATGTTTTTTGCCTTTTGATGGCGAATTTCAACCAATTTATTTAAGATGTTTTGGAGTTCTTTCTCAACAGTTAAATACTGTTCTGAGATAAGTGTTCTTGCTTTTTTACGTATATCTCGATTTGGATCTTGTAAATATGATTGTAATTCAGTTAGTGTTTTCTCTTCGCCATTCCATATTGCACTTAAACTTCCTGTGATTTCAAAGTACTCTGTTACGAATTTATCTTCCCTTATTTCTAGTTCAATATTTTTCTCGCAAAATAATGTTTGAGCATTTTGTATTTTTTTATCCAACAAACCATAGTCTTTAGAATCTAATTCCATTCGAAAAGGTGATTCTAAATATTTATTATCAAATAAATTTTGATAACGTTTGATAAGTGGTCTTACGTGCTGCTGATCGTATTCAAATGTATCTTTAATATCCTGATTATCTGTATTACATTGAAAAGCGATATAATGAGATCTTAGCTGTTCTTCGATTTCCCAAATTAATTTAGATTGCTCTTTTAGCCAGTTTTCAAGGTCTAGTTTTGAAGAAATGTGTATATCTAATAAAGACGAAAGAGCTTTTTCTAATTCTAGTACATTACTAATATCAATCGTGTTCAAGCGCTGCATTTTACATCCCTCACTTTTTATTTATTCATGGAAATATTCTTCTTTCGCGCTAAAATTCCTTTTTTACCCAAAAAATTTGTACCTATTACACCAATAATAATCATAATTGTACCGATGATATGATAGTAGGCAATTTGCTCGTGTAAGAATACAACGCCTGCGATAATGGTAATAAGTGTAGATAAGTTGCTAAAGACACTTATTTTAGCTGCTTCAATATAAGATAATGAATAGTTTAATAATAAGGCCGTTAGTAAGGATGATAGTAATCCTAAATATAAAATGGAGATAAGAAATGTTCCGTTTGTAAAGGGCTTAAAATATATAGTTATTGTACCTTTATTTAAATGATCGACGATTGCGATGGAATTAAAACTAATAAAACCGAGCGCTGTCATTGTGTAGGTTAAATCCATTAGCTTGAATTTCTTTGTCATTTTTCGAGCTAACACATTATAGCAAGCAGATGATAATGCTGATAACAGGATGAGAATAACACCGATGAAGCTAGTTTTATGAGCAACGATACCATTCATGATAAATATATAAATGACACCGATGACAGAAATGAGTACAGATGTTTTTTGCCATATATTCGTATACTCTTTTAAAAAATAGGAAGCGAGTATCATTGTAAATATAGGGATAGCAGCCTGTATAATTCCAGCTTCAGATGAACTTGTATATACTAAGCCAAATGCTTGGAAAGCAAAGAACAATGCTGGATAAAATATTGCAAGTGGCAAAAGTGCAAGTATGTTTTTGAATGAAATATTCAACTTTACAAAACCAAAAATAACTGGAATACTTGCTGCTATGAAAGCAACTGTAAAACGATGAGCAAGAGTATCAAGAGGGTTCGTAATGGTTAATGCTAGTTTCACAAACATAAATGAAAATCCAATAATAAATGAATAGAGTAACGCTGATATATATGCTTTTGTTGTATTTTTCATAATTTCACCTCATAGTAGTTGATTTCTTACTGGCCAGTATACGTACATAGTAATCTTTCTGATCTAGTGCTACAATGTGAACAAATACAAACTGTACCGGTACAAATTAAATGTTGGGGTGGTAATGATGTATAAATATTTACATGTTTTAAACGACTTAGAAAGTATGATTCAAAATGGAGAGATAAAAGAAGGAAAGAAATTACCGTCAATACGATTACTTGTTACGCAATATGAATGTAATAAGGCTACAATTATACGTGCGCTTCATGAACTAGAAAAGCGTCATATTATTTATTCTGTACCTCAAAGTGGATACTACGTTGTTAAGAAATCTGAGAGTTATATAGAAAATAACGAGATGATTGATTTTGCTTCCTCAGCACCTGATCCAGATGTTTTTCCGTACTTAGATTTTCAACATTGTATTAATAAGGCAATTAATACATATAAAAATGATTTGTTTGTATACGGAACACCGAAAGGCTTACCGTCTTTAATTCCAGTTATTCAAAAACAGCTGGCAAACTATCAAGTCTTCACAAAAGAAGAAAATATCTTTATAACGTCAGGTGTGCAGCAAGCACTTGCAATATTAACTTCTATACCATTCCCGAATGCACATAGCACAATTCTAATTGAACAGCCAAGTTACCATTTATATATTGAATATATAGAAACAAATAACGTCCCTGTAATCGGAATAAAGCGTACGCATAAAGGGATAGATTTAGATGAACTAGAGAGGGTATTCCGAACAGAAAAAATTAAATTCTTTTATACAATACCAAGATTTCATCATCCGCTTGGAACTTCTTATTCTAAAAAAGAGAAAGAGAAGATTATTCAACTTGCGAAGAAATATAATGTGTTTATAGTGGAAGATGACTACTTAGCGGATTTAGAAACTGATTCAAAAGTAGATCCGTTTTACAACCAAGATAATTGTAATCATGTTATATATTTAAAAAGTTATTCGAAGATTATCTTCCCAGGCTTACGAGTCGGTGTTGCAGTCATTCCGCAATCTATTGGAGAGGCATTTTATAAATATAAAAAAATATTAGATATAGATAGTCCTATGATTTCACAAGCTGCTTTAGAAATTTACATAAAGAGCGGGATGTTTGAACGGCATAAACATAAAATTAAAGCATCTTACTACAATAGGTCAAAAAAACTTGCGGAAGTAGTAGAAGGTGTTCAAAATGAAAATCCACATTTGTTTACTTATAGAGCAGTAGATCCAATTGGAATACACACGTGTTTACAGCTGAAAAGAAACATAGTTACCGACACATTTATTGAAAATGTAAGCAAGAGTCAAATAAGCATAGATTCTATTGATAAAAATTATTTAAGTAACTTTCATAAAGAAAGATTGTTAAAGTTAAATGTATCAAATGTAAAAGAAACCAATATTGAAGAAGGTATTTGTAAGATAATTGAGGAAATAAAACGAATGAACCGTGTGGATTTTCAGTTCAAAAAAGAATAATGTTTTTTAGGAGGCTTATTATGAAAAGAAAAATAATAGCCTTGTTTGTATGTATTGCTGTAGTAATTGGAGTGATTACAATTACTATATAATAAAGAAAGTGATAAATGTATAGCGATTGCTATTCACTCAAAGTCAGTTGTTGTTGGCCGAAACGACAATCCTATATCATTTGTGAAGATTTACGCAGGCTCAATTAAAAATAAGGAAGTCGCTATATCAAATATGCAAGGCGAATTTCAATTTTATAATGGAGTTTGCGGTGTAATTACGCTAAAATTTATTACTCCAGATGGAGAAATCTATACGAAAAAATATGATAGTAAGAGTGTACTCAAAATAATAAAACTTGATAATGAAAATTAAGGAGAATGATATGAAACCATTACAAGGTAAAGTAGCAGTTGTAGCCGGGGCAACAAGAGGTGCGGGTAAAGGTATTGCGATGATGCTCGGCGAAGCAGGCGCAACTGTCTATGTAACAGGAAGAAGTACAAAAGGTAATCTATCCTCTATGGGAAGAACTGAAACGATTGAAGAAACGGCAGAACTTGTAACAAAACAGGGTGGGACAGGAATTGCTGTCCGTGTTGACCATACGGTTGAAGAGGATGTGAAAGCACTATTTGCAAAAATTCAAGACGAGCAAAATGGACAGCTTGATATTTTAGTTAATGATGTTTGGGGCGGTGACCCTTTAACAGAATGGGGCAAAATGTTTTGGGAACATGATTTACATAACGGATTATTGATGCAGCAAAGGGCAGTCCATTCTCATATGTTGACGAGTTATTACGGCGTGCCATTAATGGTGAAAAATAAAAAAGGACTCGTTATTGAAATTACAGATGGCGTCGATTATCAATACCGTGGTAATTTATACTATAGTTTAGCCAAAGTCTCCACAATTCATTTAGCAGAAGCGATGGCGAAAGATTTAGGGAAGGATAATATTACAGCAGTTGCAGTTAGCCCAGGATTTCTTCGTTCCGAAGTGATGTTAGATATATTTGGTGTAACAGAGGAGAACTGGCAAGAAGGAGCAAAAACGGATCCGCATTTTATCGCATCAGAAACTCCTTTCTTCATTGGAAGAGCTATTGCAGCTTTAGCAAGTGATCCAAATGTACATGAAAAAACAGGCCGTGCGCTTAGTTCATGGGAATTGGGAAGAGAGTATGGTTTTACAGATATGGATGGAAGACGACCGGATTGGGGCAAATATTTTGAGGAGAATGTTTTAAATCAAAATTAATATTTTTTTAGAGCACTCATTTGTAGGAGTGCTCTTTTTAAAATTTAATTATTATAGATTTTCTGTTAAAATAATGGTAAATAATTCCTGTTTAATGATATCCTATAAAGTATAGTTTATTTATTTTATATGGGGGTGAAGTATATGGCAGTTCTTTTAGTGGAAAATTTATATCAAATGTCTATAGTTTTACTGCTCTTATGCTCATTTTGTTTTTATAGATATTTAAAGAAGATGAAAAGAGAAAGAAAGCTTACAGGTTTTGAACTTACGATGTATATCGTAACACAACTTGCGTATTTCATTTGGGCATTCACTTCTTTTATTAAATTATTGTCTAAATCATAATTTGTATTAAAATTATCTATTTTAAGTGGTTCCTGTTACCTTCTAGGAAAATATATATAGTCTGTGTCTAAATCAATTACAATATCACTTAAAATATCTTTTAAATAAACCTTTGAAATACGTTGGTAATTATTTTTAACGCAAAATAAAGTAACAATTTCGTTATAAGATAGATCATCTTGTTTTATGCTTTGATACTTTTTCTTCAAATCAGCAATAGAACAGTTACTTCCAATAATATATTCATTTATTTCAAATCCTTCAAATTCAACAATCACTTTATCACTGTTGGTTGCTAGCCAACTCTATAGCTTTAATTTTGGATGAGACATCCATATTGGTTATTATATATAGTTCAAAAGTTAGTTTGAATACATTTCCATAAAAAGAGAGGATAACAATGAAACAATATAAGTTAGTGTTAGAAGGACCTAAACAACTTAAATGGGAAACGGATGAAGTCAGGTTATTACAGGACGATGAAATAATCGTTAAAACAATAGCTGGTGCAATAAGTATTGGCGCTGAATTACCACAATATAATAGTTCGGATATTTCGGATTCTAATCCGTTATATCCGAAAGAAACCGGATATGAAAGTTATGGTGAAGTTGTACAAGTAGGTAATAAAGTGACCAATTTAAACGTAGGTGATAAAGTAGTTTCTTTTTATGGGCACCAAACATTAGGTGTTGTTAAGAGCCATAAAGTAATTCGAGTGCCTAATTACATAAAACCTAAAACAGCGTTATTATCAATTCTTTCATGTGATGCCGCAAAAGGAATATTGAAACTAAACCCACGTAAGGATGAAAAAGTACTTATAGCTGGAATGGGAGTTATGGGGTTACTCACAAGTTATTTCTTAAAATACTATGCAGGTGTTGATCATGTGGATGTTATTGAACCTAATAGTAGCAGAAAAAAATTTGCAAAGAAATTTAGTGCAAAAAACATATATGATTCAGAAGAGCAAATATTAGAAACATATAGTTACGGTTTCGAATGTTCAGCTACAAATAGCGGATTTCGTACATTGCAAAAAGCTCTTAATAATAATGGTGTAATATGTATACTTTCTGATGGTAATAAAGAAGAACTAACATTAACTGCCGACTTTTATGGGAAAGAATTGCAAATCATTGGGTCAAGTGATGGATACGATTATCAAAAACATGCAGATTGGTTTTTTAACCAAATAGAATACACAACATTTATAGAAGAAATTTTTCAACATGAAATACAATATGCTAGACTCATACAATGTTTTGAGGAATTGAGTCAAGGTATAATTAGCCCTTTAAAAGTGTACGTTTCATATGAATAATGAAAAACTAACCAAATATTTGTCACATACCTTACATATGTTTCGTCTCAATTATGATATTCAAAATGAGGAGGAACACATATGAAGATTTTTGTAGCAGGTGCAACAGGTGTAATAGGACGTAATTTATTACCGATGTTAATAAATGAAGGGCATACGGTATATGCAATGATTCGGAGTGATTCACAAAAAGAGTCATTGAAAAATCTGGGGGTATTACCGGTAATAGCTGATGTATTTAATCGTAAAGAAGTATTCTCTGTTTTAAAAGAAACATTGCCAGATGTAGTCATCCATCAATTGACGGCGCTATCAACTTGGAATTTAGAGGACAATGCAAGGATTAGAATTGAAGGTACTCGTAATCTTGTCGATGCTGCTAAAAATGTAGGTGTAAAGAAAATAATTGCTCAAAGTATTTCGTGGGCGTATGAACCGGGGGATAAACTTGCGACAGAAACAGACCCGCTAGATTTTTACGCTCCTATGCCTCGTCAAGTTACGATAAATGGTATTGCTAAATTAGAAGAAACAGTTTCTGAATTACCCGAAGCAGTTATACTTCGATACGGTACGCTATATGGACCAGGAACATGGTATGCGGAAAACGGAGTGTTTGCGAATCAAGTTCGTAATAACGAAATTATTGCAACAGATGGTATGAGCTCTTTTATACATGTGGAAGATGCCGCTAGAGCAGCTGTGTTAGCTCTTGATTGGCCTTCCGGAATCGTAAATATTGCAGATGACTCTCCTGTAACTAGTAAAGAATGGTTACCGATATATGCAGCTGCAATAGAGGCACCTGAACCTAAAGTTCAAGTTTGGAAAAATAGTTGGGAAAGAGGAGCTTCAAATAATAAAGCCCGTAAAGAATATGGATGGAAGCCTTTATTTCCATCATGGTCCGAATGGTTTAAAAACTTGAAAAGTATGTAAAATATAATAAAAATGATCCTTTAATGGGAATGCTAGTAACATTCACTATTAAAGGATTGGGCTATTATGAATATTCTTTTGGAAAGCATTATTTTAATCCTCACTGGAATTATTGTTTTAAAAATGACAGGTAGTAAATCTGTTAGCCAAATGACGAGAGCTGAAATAATTATAGTTGTATCAATTGGACGTATTATTGTAGAACCAGTATTGAGTAGGAAAGTGATTCCATCTATTTTTGCAGCTATAACATTTTCGAGCATACTATTTATTATTCATTTCTTAGAATTGAAATCACGGAAGGTAGAACAATTTCTAAATGGAAGTAGTATTGTAATTGTTGAAAACGGAGAGATTGTAAAAGAGAATTTGATGCGGGCAAAAATGTCAGAACAACAATTATATATGCAGTTAAGAGAAAAAGGGATTCATGATTTAAAGAGCTTACAGAAAGTTACAGCGGAACCGAACGGGCGTATTGGGTATCAACTTAATGCATTAGCGCAACCAGTTACTTTGGAAATGCTAGAAAAAATATTAGATCAGCACATTATGAGAAAGTGATTTGTCATGAGAATGTATCGAAAAGTTAGGAGGAGAAAGGTTTTGTACTATGACAAATCCAAGAAGTAATACAACAAAAAAATAATCCCTTTATTAATCAAGTGAAAATATTTATAAATAAACATTTTCAGGAATTGCTATATTTTGTGGTGGAATTAGTTTTGTTCTTATAATAAAAACGTTAATGGATTGTTCTTTAATCAACGTCGGAAATAGAACTCGATTAAAGTGACATGACATTAATAGATACCATAGTGACATCTCTGGAAAAACCTGTATTAAAAAAATTGATAATTTTAAAAAAAGTTTGATAAACCCCTGTATAATAGGATTTTTCTTTTGACCCTTTAACTTCATCTGGAATGTTCAATTAAAGGGCCAGTTTGTAGAGGGTTTTAATAGGTTCTTAGAGTTATTATATAAATAGGGATTTTGAAGTCTATTGGTGAATATTAAATATTAATCTAAAAGATGGAGGTTGCTGTGATGTTGAAACTGTTTCAATATAACTGGCAAGTTCGTGATGCTTGGTTTACATTGTGCGAAGATATACCGGATGAAGAACTATTAAAAAAACGGGTCGGTGGGTTCGGCAGTATCCTACATACCCTATTTCATATTGTAGATGTGGAATGTATGTGGATCTTAGGTTTACGAGGTGAACCAGTGCCTGAGGAGCTATTGTTTGAAGATTATGCTAATTTACAAAAAGTGAAAAATCTTTCAGCTCAATACCACGAGAAAGTGAAGGCATTTGTGACATCTTGGACAAATGAAATGGATTCTCGGAAACTTTCAGAAACTGATTTCAATGAAAAACCGATTAGCTCTAGAGACGCACCAATCAGGCGCCGAGTCATTGAATGTACACATGGAGAGATTATACGTCATGTCATTGCCCACGAAATCCACCATATCGGCCAGTTATCTATATGGGCACGTGAAATAGGAAAGGAGCCTGTTTCCGCAAATCTGAGAGGAAGAGGGCTATTCGATAATTAGACTGCCTTTGCCAATTTCACAATTGGACGCTTTAATAGCACAAGGATCAAGAAATGATCAAACTTATTTCTACGATTTTTATGCATTAACGTGAGATTCTTTTGAAGTGTACCTAAAGATGCGGCAGGCTATCGAGCTATCGAAACAAAATTCCCCTGAAATTAAAAAGTACGCTATCCTATCTGTAGAATCATAAGAAATGATGGTGTTTTGATGCTGGTGAAAGAACACTAAAGCTTTCGCACGTGAACCTAATATTATTAATTTCTATACCAGCATCTTCTTTTATGAAAATAAGATAACAATTTCATTTAATCTTATTTGTTTTATAGGAATTATAAGCTATGCTGAATGTAGGTGCAAAAATGTACCATTTGAAAAAGAGTGTGAGGCAAAAAGGAACCTATAAAAGGTTCCTTTTTTGTGTTTAAAAAATGAAGAAACATTATAAATCTGGAATGAAAAGGGGTTTTATAAACAACAATATATTAAGTTGTGTTAATATATTGTTACAAATATATTGTTATTCAGTGAATTATCCTAATTTTACGGAAACATTTGATATAATAAACTGCAAAAAATAAATATAATGGAGGCTATTATGAAAAAAATAATTGGTGCAGCAACAGCAACAGTTTTTGGGTTGGGGGCTTTTACAACATCCGTTACCGCAGAAACTATTGTAACAGCTGATGTACTAAACGTACGCGAAAACCCAACTACAGAATCAAAGGTTGTCGGTAAAGTATTAGATGGGCATAAGTTAAATGTCATACATACTGAAAAAGGGTGGTCGAAAATTGAGCTAAACGGTAAAGAGGCATTTGTAAGTTCCGAGTTTACAAAAAATATTTATCATGTAACAGCAAACTTGTTAAATGTACGTTCTGAAGCGAACACAGAATCAGAAATTCTTGGC
This sequence comes from Bacillus cereus group sp. MYBK30-2, assembly GCF_051915945.1. Classification (NCBI taxonomy): domain Bacteria; kingdom Bacillati; phylum Bacillota; class Bacilli; order Caryophanales; family Bacillaceae; genus Bacillus; species Bacillus cereus group sp. MYBK30-2. Next base: position 514,650 of record NZ_JBQAFR010000001.1, on the reverse strand, counting down.
AGACTGAAAAAAGATGATGTAATTGAAACAACGCAGCAAGTGAAAGATGGATGGCTGCAATTTGAGTATAAAGGAAAAACAGCGTATGCAAATGTTTCTTTCTTATCAAGTACAGCAACAGTTGAAAAGAAAGGTGAAGAGAAAACGCAAGAAGTAGTAAAAGCGAAAAAAGCAATGCAAGTGAAAGAAGTAGCAAAAGTACAGGAAGTAGCGAAAACGAAAGAAGTAGCAAAAGTACAGGAAGTAGCAAAAGCAGGAGAAGTAGCAAAAGCGCAGGAAGTGGCAAAAGCGCAGGAAGTAGCAAAAACGAAAGAAGTAGCAAAAGCGCAGGAAGCAGTGAAAGCGCAGGAAATAGCAAAAGCGAAAGAAGTAGCAAAAGTACAGGAAGTAGCAAAAGCGCAGGAAGTAGCAAAAGCGCAGGAAGTGGCAAAAGCGCAGGAAGCAGTGAAAGCGCAGGAAATAGCAAAAGCGCAGGAAATAGCAAAGGCAAAAGAAGTATCTAAAAATAACACACAGTCTGCTAAACGTGAATTAACGGTTATAGCAACAGCGTATACTGCTGATCCAAGTGAAAATGGTACATATGGTGGACGCGTATTAAGTGCGATGGGGCATGATTTAACGGAAAATCCGAATATGAGAATTATTGCAGTTGATCCAAAAGTAATTCCATTAGGATCAAAAGTATGGGTAGAAAATTATGGTGAAGCGATCGCTGCTGATACCGGTAGCGCAATTAAAGGTAATCGTATTGATGTTTTAGTAGGTTCAAAAAGCAAAGCTATTAATTGGGGAAGACAAACTGTTAAAGTAAAAGTTCTATGATAATTATGGTTACCCAAATAGAAGTCATTTCTCTTTATTGAGACTGGCTTTTATTTTTTGAGTTAGTGCAACTCATTGCCGACCTAGGCATTTCAAGGGACTTATTGTTAAACCTGCACCTAAATATTAATATATTGGTTCAAAACCTAATTAACACGTAAACGATTTAAAATAAAAATTCGAAATTATTAACACTGATAAACTGTCAAATAAAAAAAGACCCTGTAAAAAATACAGGGCCGGATACAGGGTTAAGGGAACACATAGTTTCTTAGCAACATAATAGCATATGCTTTTGGGGAATTACATATGAAATTTGACAACTTTAAGAACAAGATAGAAGGTTTTTAAGAGAACAAATATAGTACTGGAATTCGATTATATTAAAAAAGAAAAGACACCTTTTTGGTGTCTTTTCTTTTTTAGTATACAGCTCACGCGTTGCTGAATTAGATATGAAACCATAATTCGATTATGAAATAAACAACATAAGAAATTCTAACATAATTTGGACTACAAAGAATATGTAATACTGCATTCTATAAGTTTTTATTTACTTTATTGGATATAGCAGCAATGTAAGTAAAAAGGGCATGCAGTTGTATCTGCCGCCCTTTTTAGGAGGAATTTATTCTGGATAAAAACTACGAATAACCAGAAAATGTGCTTATGATCTGTAAAATCCAAATATTAAAGAAGCTAAGGAGGAATTCAAGACACCAATAGGACACGTATTGGTAAATAGGTTCAAAAATAGTATATGTGAAAAGGGAGAGTCTTATACAAAAAGTAGACAGAACCTTACCCTTTCTGCTTTTTCAAAAATCAATTTCCTTCCTGTTTAAAATCAGTACAGCACGCAATTTCTATATGGTTTGAAATGAAATCAGAAAAAGTATATATGAAAATGGCAGGCAACAATTTTTGTTGCCTGCCGGTACCAGTGGATTGAATGAGTTAGTCAATTACAATAAATTGCTTTCCCATTACCAGAAGAGTGAAGCCGCTAGTTCAAACGGCTTAGACATAGTTTGCCTAATAAATAAAAAATTATGAGTAAAAATTCTGTTTGCTCTATATGAAAAGATAAATAGATATTCATCAGACAAGGATAAAACAGCATATCTTGAATAGGGTGTAGGAACTAAATAAGGAAAAGGGTATTCATGAAGGAAGGGACTGAATCAGGAGTGGGGTTTTCAGACAGGATTTGGAGAGCGGTAGTTGCTTGTATATAGCCATTAAAGTCTACTGAAGAATAATAAATTTCTTTTGGTATACTTTCTTTAGACTGGAAATGTGCTTTTGAGTACTTTACATAGTGGCTTTTAATAATTTTTGATTCAGGAACAATAGTATTTTTGTGTAACAGTAGAAGATGGTATGAACTTAACAGAGTCTTGATAATGATGATTTTAATATACTATTAAACCTGCTTAATGAGTTCATGGTTAATATTTTATAGTTTTAAAAATTTAGCGCATAAATTGTAAGGTTCGCTGTATAAATATAAATTATTATACAGATGTTTATATCTATGATTTGGGAATGTTTTGATATTAAAAGGTGGAAAAATAAGTTTTATTATAACTTGACAAGTTCAAATATAGTGGATATGCTTTAACATGAAACAAGCAAAAAATTTTAAATATTTATAACCTGTTAGGTGAGGCTCCTATACAAACACAGGCTATTGCCCAAAAATATCGAAAGATGCCAATGGGTAGAACAGGAATTGTCGGATTAAGGCTCTTCTTAAGATAGCTAAGTGATGAATGATTCATCCTTTACGTTGTATAGTGCCAAAACTCAACTAGGGGGAATGAGCTTTATTTAGCTATGTCTTTTTTAAAATCAGCCTCCTTTAGTTGAATCACTAGGGGAGGTTTTTTATATGCAAAATTTTATTTGTAATAAATCTCTTATAAAAGGGGGGGAAACTAATGATTGATGATATTGATCCCATATTTATTAAGAAATTTGTTTTCCCAAAAGTGGGAAAATGAAAACAAGTACCACTGTCCTTAAGGAGGAATTACGATGAAACAATGTTTACAACAATTATTAACGACAAAAGACATACACTTAGTGCGAGAGCTTATAAAAACTCAATCCTATGATATTGCAATGGAAATGAAAGATTTTCATCATAAAGATCAGATATCTTTAATGAAATGTTTTCCTACTGAAAAAGGTGCGAAAATTCTTAGTTACCTTACTCCAGAGGAGCAATATAATATTTGCACCAACTTGTCTGTGGATAAAGGGGAAGAGCTATTAGCTAGGCAATCTATTGATGACCTTGTTGATGTAATTCTTTCAATTCATCCACTTCAGGCTGAAAAGTTGATACAACTTTTGTCTGAAGAATCTCAACAAAGAATTAGAAGTCTGCTGGTTTTTCAATCTGGAACAGCTGGTAGTCTGATGACAATTGACTATATTGCTGCCAGAGAAAATTGGAAAGTGAAAGATACGCTGTCGCATATTAGAAAAATTGGGGCAGGGGTAGAATCAATTTCGTATATTTATGTTCTTGATACGCGTGGTCAGCTTAATGGAATTGTTTCTATTCGTGAATTATTGCTAGCTTCAGATGATAAGACTTTATCATCAATAATGGCATCAGATGTTATTTCAGTTTCAGTGGACCTAGACCAACAAGAAGCTGTACAAAAGCTAATGGATTATGATTTATCCGCTATACCTGTAACAACAATGGATAATCGGATGATAGGTATCATAACCTTTGATGATGCAATGGATGTTTTCGAAGAAGAAGCAACTGAAGATATTCAAAAATTAGGAGGGAGCACACCATTAGATAAGCCATATTTCGAAACCTCTATTTGGCAAATATACCGTAAACGTATAGGGTGGTTATTACTTCTGTTTGTAGCAGAAGCATATACTGGTTCTGTACTTCGACATTATGAAGAAACCTTGACTCATGTAGTTGCACTGGCTTTCTTTATTCCATTGTTAATTGGAACTGGTGGAAATACAGGTACACAGGTCGTAACTACATTGGTTCGTGCTGTAGCTCTAAATGAGGTGAAATTTAAAGATATATTTCGTGTTATGAAAAAAGAAGCATTAGTAGGTATTTTACTCGGGCTTACATTAGCCGTGGCGGCATTAATTCGTGCGTACACTTTAGGCGTAGGTACAGAAGTCGCACAAGTTGTAGCTATTACTGGATTATTCATTGTTATTTGGTCGTCTATTGTTTCATCTGTATTACCCTTGATTCTAAATAAGTTAAAGCTGGATCCAGCTGTTATCTCAGGTCCGTTCATTACGACATTAGTCGATGGGACTGGGTTAATTCTGTACTTTACCATTGCAAAAATGTTACTAGGTTTATAAAAAATTTATATTAAGTTTTTATACCTAAGTTCGTTCCCGCAAAGTTTGTAGACAAATTTGTTGGAAGTATGGGGAAAGAGAGAATAGAAATGAAAAAAAGTATTAAAGTTAATAGATTATCCGTTGGTGTTTTCGCTTATCATTACAATTCAAAAGGAAGGTTTTTTACCTGAGCCTCATACTGATTTTATTATGTCAATTGTATCTGAGAAGCTTGGTATTATAGGGGTACTGATCATATTAACTGGTTTATTAACTATAGTACTTTGCTCTTTTAAAATTGCTCAAGAGTGTAAAAATCAATTTGGAAGGTGTCACGGGAATTTTTCCCCCTTCCGTTTATAAAAATGAGCCCATAGTAAAAATAACCTAAAAATAGGCATATGAACAAGCTGCATCATCTAGTGATAGGTCATATTTTGTTGGTGTACGTATTGAACTTAGTTTATAGCGCTATTTCTACTTAGATTTAACGAACAGAAATATAGGAAAGCATCGATGGGGTTCTAGTTTATAAACGGAGGTCATGAAAATGAATAAGTTTCAACAAGAACTACAAGCGTTAAGCCTTAATGATTATCAGTCTGGAAATGTTGTGTATTGGGACCAGCAAAACCAATATCCATATTACTATATTGAAGATGATGCTCGTCGCTGTGGCGGTTGTGGTCGTTGTGGCGGTGGTCGTTGTGGCGGTGGTCGTTGTGGCGGTGGTCGTTGTGGTGGATTCCGTTGTGGTGGATTCCGTTGTTTTGGTTGCTTCGGTTGCTTTAGTTGTTTTGGTTGTGGTGGTTGTGGTGGTTGTGGCGGTTGTGGTGGTTGTGGTGGCGGTGGTTGCTCTAATTGTTTTGATGGTTTTGCCGGTACTACTGATACTATTGTAACATATGAATATTGATAAGAGACAAAAGGAATCCATTTTGAAAAAAGATTGATCAAAATGGATTCCTACTTTTTTAATAATTATACGAATTTTGTAAAATGTTTAATCAAAACTCACTTAGAATTTTTTACTTGAAGGAATAAAGCATCGTTTCTTTTTTATAAATATCGTAACTTTATTTCAAAGCTACAACGACCACTTAATAAATTTCGGGGAATTCCGCACAAAACAGAAGAAAAGTTAAACCGAAAGGGAATACATTCTATCGGAGATTTGGCCATTTACCCTCTTAAACACTTAAAACAAAGCTTCGGTAAGAACGGAGAGGAATTGCACTTACATAGCAACGGAATTGACTTCAGCCGTAATTCGGAGAAATATATGCCTGCTACAACTTCTGTCGGGAAAAGCCAAATCCTAATGCGTGACTATACAAAAGAAGGGCATGCAAAGTTTGGTGATGATGGGAAGGTTGTATCAAGTGGAAAGCTTGCGCATGCATTACAAAGGAACGAATCATGGTTACGTTTATTATGTCCAGATGATTGGCAAGTAGAAACAGAAATACGCTTCAGGAAGAATGGAGAGAAAAAGAAAATTATTCCGTATGTGAAATGTCGAGATGAAGAAGGCGTGCTCCATGCAATTGAAGTAAATCGCTCACAGAAAATGAAAATGAATGAAGAGAAATTAAAAAAGTACGAAGAGTTCACATGAATTTATAAACAGAAATATAACGGGAAAATGCCGAGTATTCATTTTTTTACGATTACAAAATACAGAGAAAAGAAATTGGAAGAGTTAGCAGCTAAGTATGATGTTTTTGTGAAGGTGTATGTATTAGAGGGAATATAAAAAAGTGCTAACAAGTTTGCAAACGAAGTTCAAAAATAATAAATGAAGAATCTACACTACTATACTAGCGACAGACCACATTATATTCAAAAGTTTTGCTGCTAATAAGAGGAAACTTATAAATAAAAATTACTTTTTACGGTGAGAATAATACTATTTAAGTGCAATAGGACTTCTAAATTTAATTGAAAATTCAGGGTGATTTTAAAAATGTAGTTTTAAAATTATATTTTGAAAAAACTGGGGGATTTTATTTAATGGATAGGAGGCTAAGTTGTTGCGATCTAATAAAAAAAAATCTTTTTATAATCAGGAAGTACTAAGCAAAAATTATAAAATGCTAAGTGAAATTGCAAAAAGTGATGTTGAGTCGACGTTAGCTTTTTTTAAAACAACGTCTCATGGACTTTCTCAGGAGGAAGCTACTAAGCGGCTTGAAGTATATGGGGAAAATAAAGTAGTTTATCAAAAAAGAATAAAATGGTACATAACATTATTTAATTCTTTTAGAAGTCCGTTTATTTCTCTTCTAATAATATTAGGGATGTTATCTTTTCTTACTAATGATATAAAGGGTACTATTATTGTAGGGATTATGGTGGCTGTAAGTGCGTTAATTCGGTTCATACAAGAAATTCGTTCTCAGAAGTCTATAGAAAAATTACAAAATCTTGTATATGAAAAGGTAACCGTCCTCAGGGCGGGGAATGTTTTATATAAAGAAAATAAGAGGGCGGTATTAGAAGAAAGTGAAAAGGTACAAGTTGCTCTTGAGAATCTTGTACCAGGGGATATTATAGAATTATCTGCTGGGAATATTGTACCTGCAGATGTACGAATTATCTCATCGGAAAATTTACTTGTAAATCAATCATCACTAACAGGGGAAGCATTACCTATTGAAAAATCAAATCAATATTTCCATATGTACAAAAAACGTAAAATTAGAAAAATCCAAAATTTAATTGAATTAGAAAATCTCTGTTTTATGGGAACCCATATTATAAGTGGTACCGCAAAAGCAATAGTTGTAGGTACTGGAACAGATACTTACTTTGGTTCAATAGCAAAGAATCAGTTCAAACTGAACAAGAAATCTGATTCTAGATTCGATAAAGGGGTAAGCAAAGTTAGCTGGCTATTAATTAAATTTATGATTATCATGACACCTATTGTCATGATGATACATGGGGTTATAAATGGGAATTGGTATGAGGCATTTTTATTTGCTATAGCTGTAGCGATTGGACTTACTCCAGAGATGCTTCCAATGATTGTAACCGCTAATTTAGCTAAAGGTTCTATTAATATGAGTAAAAAGAAGGTACTTGTAAAACAACTATCTTCTATCCATAATCTCGGAGCTATGGATATTCTCTGTACCGATAAAACAGGAACGTTGACAGAAGATAAAATGGACCTGGTACGCCATACAGATACAAATGGGGAGAAGTCGGATGAGGTTTTGAAATTAGCGTATTTAAATGGTTACTTTCATACAGCATATAAAAATGAAATTGATCTATCGGTTATGCGTTATGTAAGAGATAGTAGTAAATATGATATATCTCAATACACAAAAATAGATGAATACCCATTTGATTTTGATCGAAGACGAGTTTCAGTTGTTGTAGAAAAAAATGCTAACGAACGAATAATGATATGTAAAGGTGCTGTTAGAGAAGTTGAATCAATTTGTAGTTATATAAAAGAAAATAATAAGATTATTCCTATTACAGATGAAATCCAACGTAAAAATAAACACTTAATTGAACTCTGGCAGGAAAAAGGGACGCGAGTTATTGCAGTTGCATATAAGCAGTTAAAGAGTGATAAAGTGGGGAGTTACTCAATTGATGATGAATCAGATATGATACTTGTTGGATATGTAGGCTTTTTAAATCCACCCAAACAATCGGCTATCGCTGCACTTCATACTCTACAAAAGAAAGGAGTACAAGTGAAAATTTTAACTGGTGATAATGAGTCCGTGACAAGAAATATATGTAGGAAAATGGGCTTGTATATAGGAGAACCAGTACTGGGTTATGAAATTGATAGTCTTCCTGATAAAGTATTAGTAAAACTTGCAAGTAAAACAAGTGTGTTCGCAAAATTAAATCCTAGTCAAAAATTCCGTATTATTAAGGCACTTCAAATGAATGGTCATACAGTTGGGTTTATGGGGGATGGAATTAACGATGTGTTTGCTTTAAAACAGTCTGACGTTGGTGTATCTATCCATACAGCAGATGATATTGTTAAAGAGTGTTCAGATATTATACTTATAGAAAAGAATTTACATGTTTTAGAAGATGCTATAGTGGAAGGTCGGACAACGTTTGGAAATATACTGAAGTATATTAAGATGACAGCAAGTTCAAATTTTGGAAATGTATTAAGTTTTTTAATTGCTAGTGCATTTCTTCCTTTTCTTCCAATGCTACCAATTCAAATATTATGTCAAAACTTACTATATAATCTATCCCAGCTTTCAATTCCATGGGATAAAGTAGACAATGAATTTTTAGTAAAACCAAGAAATTGGGACACAAAAGATTTATTTCGTTTTATCATTTTTATTGGGCCGGTAAGTAGTGTTTTTGATATAATCATTTTTATTGTAATGTGGAATATATTTGGTGCAAATATTCCTGAAATGCAATCCTTATTTCAAACGGGTTGGTTCGTAGTAGGGTTATTAACACAATTATTAATTGTACATATGATTCGTACTCAACATATTCCTTTCTTACAAAGTACGGCTGCTGGGCCAGTTTTGGTACTTACAGGCTTAGTTATGATTATAGGGATTTCCCTTCCATTTACCAGTTTAAGTGCTCAAATTGGCTTAACTCCACTTCCGTTTTATTATTTTCTGTGGTTATTGGGAATTTTAACAATGTATGCACTAGTTACTCAGATTATAAAGAGAATATACATCAGGAAGTTTAGTCGATGGCTTTAAAACTAAAAAAATTGGTCAAAAAACAAGTTTTACTAAATACTATATCCTTTATGAATAAGGAACTAATGGCTAATACAATGTATATTTGGTTTGGCTGAAAATGAATCAAGTAGAAGTGATTTTTTAACAGTTACAATAAACATAAAAGAACAACCTCACGTCAGCCAATCGTAATAAAGGTGGTTCAAAAAGAAAATAACTTTTTGTAACCTAGCACCTAACAGCAGTAGTTACATATCAGACGGGATGTTACCATCATCTTGTCTTTTATTTATTCACTATTTTATTTATGCATATGATTGTAATGGAAAAGTCTATACAAGTAATTGTTTCACAGGATACTTTCCACCATGCGGTACCCTTAAGCGTGGTAACTGTCCAACGTTAGATAAAAAGATCCTAGTGGGTACTAGGATCTTTTTATCTATTATAAGTTTACTTCATTTTGTGATAACAACCATGTTTTACGACTTGTCTAGTTTCGTCTATAGCATGTGTTTCTGCAATCTCTGCAATATCAACTACAATCGTATTTTGTAAGATATTCACTACATAACCTGTTAATTGTAAGGAGGAGTTATTACGATAGGGAAATTGTACGAAAGAACCAATTGTAACGTTATTTTTTGTTTCCATATGATACACCTCATTGACACTAGTTTTCTTCTTGTGAAGTTTCTTTCATCATATAATACATGAATGAATAAAAAATACAAGAGCAAAAATCAAGTATACATGGGGAGAAGTACTTTTGACTAAGGGTGTTATAAATAGTTTTCACATGATGAAAACTATGAGAACTAGGGCATTTGTAAAGCTTACTTATTTTATCAAATAACGTTAAATAATCGTACAATATAAAGCTGAAATTAATAAAAAGAAATAATATTCACTAATGGAAGGCGTGAAAATGTACTTCTATGATTCTGAATCCGTAAAACAAGATTTTAATAAGTATGGATTGGTACAAGTTTCAGAAATTGACGAACCAAATAAGAACGCGAAAAATAAGCCTTCAATAAATTTTTTAATGATTAAATGTAAGAAAGAACAATAAGGGTAAATTTGTAGATAATAATTACAATTGTTATATATAGATTACACACAAATAAAAAGGACAAGCATATATTATAAATATCCTATTAACTTTAAGTAACATTAACATTCGTTATTAAGGTATCTCAAAATCCCTGAAAAGACTATTTAAAATTGCTTATTGTATCATGTAATTTCTCTAAACCAATCAACATATCTTTTTCATTTAACATTGAATAACTAATTCGCAAGTGATTACATTGAGTTTCATGATTTAATAGACAAGCTGTGCCGGGTAAAAAAGAAACATCTACTTCATTAGCTTTTTGTAGTAATGTAAAGGGATCGATTGAGTCAGGAAGTGTAACCCATAAATTAAATCCGCCATTAGGTATTTCAAACTGTATTTCTTTTAATGGCAATAATATATCAATTGTTATATCACGTCTTATTTGTAAAGCTGTACGTAATTTTTCTAAATGATTTTTCATACGTTCTGCACGTAAAAAGGGAAGGAGTGCTTTTTGTGTTAATAAAGGACTGCCAATATCCATTGAACCCTTTACTGCATAAAGCCATTCAAAAATAGGTCCTTCGGCTACAAGTGCTGCAATGCGAAGTCCTGGTGCTAACGTCTTACTAAATCCTTTTACATATATAACATGACCATTCGTATCAAAGCTTTTCATTGGAGGTGGTACTATAGCATCCTCAAAATATATTTCTCCGAAAGAATCATCTTCAAGTATAAAAAATTGGTATAACTCTGCTAGCTCTACAATCTCCATGCGTCTTTCTTTACTCATCACAGTACCTGTCGGGTTCTGAAAAGTAGGATTCACATACAACAAAACAGGATTCTTTCTTTGACAAATATCATCGATCAAATCAGAGCGAATTCCGTTTTCATCAAGACTGATAGGTATAATTTGAGCTCCTTTATTAACAAACACATCAAGTGCAGCGCCATAACACGGACTTTCTACTAACACTATGTCTCCAGGTTTTAATAATGTTTGGGCGATTAAATTGATTCCTTGCTGGGCTCCGCTTGTAATTAATAATTGAGATGGATCTGTAACTAATTGTTGGTGTTCTTTTAAGTAATTGGCTATTTCACCTCGGAGCTCACTATCGCCTTGAACAGGTCCGTAAGTAGCTAGTATCATCTGGTCTTTATTAAGTAATTTGTGCATTTCATCAGATAGAAATGGATTTGGTAATAAACGTGGATACAAGATCGCTTGTGAAAAATCATAATATTTACGATGTTGATTCATTACATATTGAGAACGCAGAACATTGATGGATTTCGTTTGTTGCCATTGATATGGAATTGGTTTGAAATCTTTCTTTACACGTTTATATATATAAGCACCTTTTCCTTGCTCAATCCGTATATAACCTTTCGTTTCTAACTGTTTATATGCCTTACGAACAGTTAATAAGCTAATTTGCAAATCCACGGCCATAGAGCGTAAAGAAGGGAGGGAATCACCATGTAAAAGCATTCCGTTTTGCACTCTCTCAACAATTTGCATATATATTTGTTGATAATAGGGTATGTTGGATTCTTTACGTAGTACAATCTTCATGGCATCACCTATTTTTCTTTTTAATTTTATTAAAGCGAAAAATATGCTAGTAATCAACTATAACTGTGGGCAACTGTTATAAGCGCTAATACACTGTTATACACCGTATCCTCTATACTCATTTCAAGAGTAAAAAGGAGGAAGCTTAATGGTCATTTTCAATTACATTTTAGTATGTATCATTTTTGGAACAACATTTTTAACGATAAAGCTCGGAATAGAAGCAGGTGCACCACCTTTGTTTTCGGCAGGAATTCGTTTCTTTTTGGCGGGGATTATTCTTATGGTTATATTTAAGTTAAAACGAAAAGAAATTATGCCATATTTATTTTCAAAGCGTATTATGTACGCTGGTTTTTGTTTAACATTTATGACATTTGCAACATTGTACTGGGCTGAACAACATATTTCTTCTGGCTTAGCTGCTGTCCTTTCTGCGACGGGACCAATGATGATTTTGATATGGCAGTCAAGGCGAAATAAAACGAAATTACAAAAAGAACAACTCGTTGCTTTAGTTATAGCACTTGTAGGTGTTTTTTGTATTTCTTTACCTGGACTGCATCAAGAACTAACATTTATATGGAGCATCGCTTGCCTCGTTATATTAGTGGGAGAGTTATTTTACGGAATAGGTTCTATTCATTCAAAAGAAATACTTTCAGATTTATCGGACGTATCACCATTTCTAATTAACGGTATTCAAATGTTTTATGGTGGGATTTTGTTATTAATTGTATCTATTGCATTTGAACAGCCAAATCTAGCAATCTTAATATCTTGGAATGTACAATGGCCGATTTTATATCTCATATTTGTAGGGTCGATTGGTGGACACGGCTTATACTACTGGCTCTTATCAAAAACAAATCCAGTATTTCCATCAACGTGGTTATATGTATCACCATTAATCGCTGTTATTGTGGGATATATCATTTTAGGAGAGCCTTTAAATCCTGCAATGGGTATTGGAGCTTGTTTAATCTTGATTGGTGTATTTTTAGCGAATCGTACTACACTTGGAGTTTATTTTAAGCAAGGGAAGTTATTGAAGAAGGAAATGTAGTTTTGAAAAATAAGTTTTTATAATAAAAAACACACTAGATAACAAGTGTGATATCTAGCGTGTTTTCGTAATTAATTCACTTTTTTTATAAATCCTTTATAATGACGTTTCACAAGTTGGCTTTCTAACGTCTTCATCGTTTCTAATGCTACACCTACGATGATAAGTAAGCTTGTACCACCGATTTGAGCAGATGGCGGTAATGTAGCGATTTTCGTAAATACAAGTGGCAATATTGAAATTGCTCCTAAGAAAATTGCGCCAATAAATGTTAAGCGATATAAAATTTTTGTTACATATTGTTCTGTAGATTTACCTGGACGAATGCCAGGTACGTATCCATTTTGCTTTTTCAAATTCTCAGCCATTTGTTCAGGGTTCACTTGAATGAATGCATAGAAATATGTGAAAGCAACGATAAGACCTACATAAAGTGTCATTCCAATTGGATGTGCGAAATCGAAGTTCGCAATTATCCATTTAGATAAGCTTGAATCAGGGAAGAGCTGCGCTATTGTACGCGGCGTCATTAAAAAGGCAGAAGCAAAGATGACAGGGATAACACCTGCACTATTTACTTTAAGAGGTAAATGAGTATTTTTTGCTCCTTGATATTGATTGTTTCCTGAAACAGCTTTTGCATATTGAATAGGTATTTTTCGAACAGCTTGTTGGATGTAAATAACACCTACAACAATTGCTAAAATAACAAGTCCAATTAAGAGAATTTTTATGATATGCATAAATAACTGATCGCCTGCGTTTTGAAATTGTTGTAAATAAATTTGATTTGCAACGTTTGGAATCGCTGCAACAAGACCTGCGAAGATAATCATTGAGATTCCATTACCGACGCCGTTAGCGGTGATTTGTTCACCTAACCAAAGTAAAAATGCAGTACCAGCAGTTAAAACTGTCGCAATAAATAAGTATGTAGTCCAGCTTGGATCTGTTATTAATTGTCCGCCTGCTATATTATTAAAGCCAATAGACATTCCAATGGCTTGTATGAATGCGAGAATGATTGTAAAGTATCGAGTGAATTGAGCTGATTTCTTGCGGCCCATTTCTCCTTGTTTTGCCCATTCTGTAAATTTAGGTACAACGTCCATTTGTAGTAATTGTACAATAATAGAAGCTGTAATATATGGTGTGATACCTACAGCAAAGATTGAGAAGTGTTGCAGTGCTCCTCCGCCAAATACGTTCAGCATGCCTAAAACGTTGGCTTGATCTTGTACTTTTAATACCTCTGCGTTAGTATGAGGAACTGGAATAAACGTGCCAATTCGAAAAACAATTAACATCGCTAGTGTAAAAAGAATTTTGTTTCTTATCTCAGCCACTCTCATAAAGTTTGAAATCGTACGAAACATCATGTCGCCTCCTGTATTTTTATCAGTTCAATAAAACTGATTATTATATCCCGATGAAATAACCACAAACCTCCTTCCGCATTAAATTCATTTGACAAATGGAATTTCATACATTTTGTAGTTTTCACGGATATAAAAATATAAGGTGTTATATAAGCGACCTATAAATTTTTCGTAATCATTCAATACCCATAATATATCGAATAAATTAACAAATGTACATACATACGCATTAAAAATGAATGAATAGGGTGATTTTTTACATTTATTTAATGTTTGATTGATAGAACATGTTCTTAATTGTTATAATTTTCTTAACGAATAAAAGGAGGTGAGTAGATCGGATGAAGTCTTTAAAAGAGAAACATGTGGAAATACATCTAGATCTTTCTCACATAATTGATGGTGTATACATTAATAAGTATTAAGCAGTATTTTATACATCATACATAAAGTACATTTCCACATTGTTTAAAAACGTGATGAGGTGGATTGTATGATGAAATTAAGTACGATGTTAAAAGTGGTCGTAACTGTTGATGAAGAATGGCGAAGTTCTTTTGCTGAAAATATTTTAACAAACTGGGAATACGATGAAGGTAATCTTTATTACATGCGTGCTAGCTCAAATTTTGTATTTATTTTTCAAAATAATGGTGAGCATTTTTTCCTTAGATTTGTAGAAAAAGAAGAAAAAAGTACAGAAGCTATTCAAGCTGAAATTCATATTTTGCAATATTTATCAAGTTGTTCATTGCAAGTGAATGTACCAGTTTTATCGAAAAATCAGTGCTTTATTTGTACCGATTAAAAAAATACAAAATAACAAATAACTTCATATCCGAAATATAAGTTTAAATAAGTTGTATAATTAAGTAAGTTAGAAATATAGTTTTTATTCATATATTAATACATTACAAAAAACAGCTAATATCTTGATATGATATTAGCTGTTTTTTTGTAATGTAGCAAGGCATTAGCGGAAATAAACTTATTTTGTCTAGAAGATAAGTTTATTTTCAAATTTAAATACTATTCACTCTGTCTAACTTCAATAAGTTGTGACTTTAACCATAAATGAAATTAGTAAAAACAGAAAATTAATAATATATTGACCTCTTAGTAGTAAGTGCTATAGAATGAAAGCGATAACAAACGATTGCTTTAAAATGATTTCCCTGATCTTTTAGTATTTACAAATATAAGAAGGTATAAACAAATCTATTTTTTTAATCTTTAATGCAAACGCTTTCGTATTAAAAGATCATTGAAATACATATGTGAAAATAGCAAATATGGAGGTGAAGTAAAAGAGATTTCTAGATTAATTTAAGCAGTGTTATTTAGTATGAGTATAATAAATCGCTCGTAATATTTAAAGAAAGGGTGTATGTGGTGCGAATTACAAAAAGATTAATTAACAAATCGTTTTTATTACTTACCATTATCGTTATGTTATCATCTGTTTTCTCTTTTCAGAGTGTGAAGGCCGTTTCAAATTCGAAAACTACTGAAATTATCATTCATTACAAAGAGAAGTCTGGAAATACAAAAGACTGGAATCTTTGGATATGGGGAGAAAATGTAAATGGTAAATCTTATGAATTTAATGGTGAAGATGAATTTGGAAAGTACGCTAAGATAAAAATAGATGGTGACTATAATCGTGTAGGATTTATAATTCGTACGAATGAATGGGAAAAAGATGGTGGTGATCGCTGGATTGAAAATATAAAGGACGGTCGTGCTGAAGTATGGGTCCTTTCTGGCGATGAAAAAGTATATGATTCTAAGCCTTCTTCTGAACTCTCTATTCAAAAAGCTACTATTGATAGTTTCAATGAAATCACTGTAACTACTAATGTTCCATTCAATATTAAGGAACAGAAAATTGAAATTGAGGGCATTAAAATTAAGGGAATTAGTCCTCTTGATACAAATGGTGGAGATATTACAAATAAAGTTAAAATAATTACGGAACAGAAAATTGATTTAAAACAAACATACAAAGTTAAAATAGAAAACTTCGCTGATGCGAATACTGAAATAGGCAAAGTCATTCGTAGCGAGGAATTTGATAATTCATTTTATTATGGTGGTAATGATTTAGGGAATATATATACTCCACAACATACAAAGTTCCGTTTATGGGCTCCTACTGCGAGTGAAGCGAAGTTAGTTACATATAAAAAATGGAGCGATAAAATAGGTACTGAAATAAACATGCAACAAGGTGAAAAAGGAACTTGGATAGCAGAACTTAAAGGGAACCAAAAAGGTCTCTTTTATACGTATAAGGTGAAAATTGGTGATAAGTGGACTGAAGCGGTTGATCCGTATGTGCGTGCTGCTTCTGTAAATGGAGATAAAGGTGTAGTCGTTGATTTAAAAGAAACAAATCCGAAAAACTGGAAAGCGAATAAAAAGCCAAAATTTAAAAATCCGGAAGATGCTATTATTTATGAATTGCATGTACGCGATCTTTCCATCCAACCTGAAAGTGGTATTAAGCATAAAGGAAAATATTTAGGTGTAACAGAAAAAGGAACAAAAGGGCCTGAAGGTGTAAAAACAGGGCTTGATCATATTAAAGATCTTGGTGTTACTCACGTTCAGTTTTTACCGATATTTGATTATGCTTCAGTAAATGAAGAAACTTTAAACGAACCACAATATAACTGGGGATATGACCCGAAAAATTTCAACGTCCCAGAGGGCTCCTATTCTACAAATCCTTATGAGCCGACTGTTCGAATAACGGAATTAAAGCAAATGATTCAAACACTGCATGATAATAATCTTCGTGTTGTGATGGACGTAGTATATAACCATATGTATAATGCCGCTGAATCTAATTTTCATAAGTTAGTTCCAGGTTATTATTATCGTTACAATGAAGATGGAACATTTGCAAATGGAACTGGAGTAGGAAATGATACAGCTTCAGAACGAAAAATGATGAGGAAATTTATGGTTGATTCTGTAACATACTGGGCAAAAGAATACAATTTAGATGGGTTCCGTTTTGATTTAATGGGTATTCATGATTATGAAACGATGAATGAGATACGTAAAAGTGTTAATCAAATTGATCCTTCTATTATTCTGCATGGAGAAGGCTGGGATTTAAATACACCTCTTGCAGCTGAATTGAAAGCAAATCAAAAAAATGCAGAGAAAATGAAAGGGATTGCTCATTTTAACGATAATATACGTGATGGATTGAAAGGTAGTGTATTTGAGGATAAAGATAATGGTTTTGTAAATGGAAAGCAAAACATGGAAGACCGTATTAAAAAAGGCATTACAGCAGGTATTGACTATGATACAAACTCGTCTACCTATCAAGATCCAGAGCAGGTGCTAACTTATGTGGAAGCACATGACAATCATACATTATGGGATAAACTTGAGTTGACTAATTCAGGTGACAGTGAAGAAGTGCGAAAACAAATGCATAAATTGTCTTCTTCTATTTTATTAACATCGCAAGGTATTCCATTTTTACATGCAGGACAAGAGTTTATGCGCACAAAGTATGGTGATCATAACAGTTACAAATCTACTGATTCAATTAACCAAATGGATTGGTTGCGCCGTGCAGCGTATAATAATGAAGTAGAGTATATGAAGGGCTTAATAGATTTACGCAAAAAATACCCAGCTTTTCGAATGACATCTGCAGAGCAAATTAAAAAGGATATATCTTTTATTGATGCTCCAAAAAATGTTGTAGCTTATACAATAGATGGAAAGGGTAATGAGAATAAAACTGAATACTTTATGGTGGCTCACAATGCAAATAGAGAAGCGGTTGACATAACGCTCCCATCGAAAGGTCCATGGAAAGTACTAGTAGACGGTAAGCAGGCGGGAAGTAAAACACTTTATGTTGTCCATGACAATAAAATTAAAGTTCCTGCATTAAGTTCATTTGTTTTAAAATCAGAAAAGCCGATTAAATAAAAGCAAATAATGTGAAAGTGTATACTGAATTGAGCAAATTAAATAAGGATTATAAATGCAAAAAGCGAAGTGACGGTTGTTTTCACTTCGCTTTTAAAGTCAAATTAGTATAATTTCACATACTGTAATTATATTACAATTTAATAAGAAAAATAAACAAGAGATTGTTGCTATTGTAACAGTAGGGGGGAGATATTTTTGTATTTATTTATAAAATTATCTAAAATACATTTTTCTTTTTCTAGACTCATGAAGAGGTATGAAAATCAGAATTTACAATTCAAAAGCCAGCTTAAAGTAATTGCAATAATCACTTTAGATATTAATCTTAAAAAAATAAACAAAAAGAGAAGAACTCACCAATGTTCTTCTCTTTTTTATATGAAATTAGGGTTTCCATAACTGTAGATATGGATGGTGTAAATTAATGGATGAATAATTTACTCTTAAAATTATAACAGAACAAATAAAGATTATTATATGTAATATTGCATATAAAGGGTAAACAACAATAATTTCTTTTGATAAAAAGGAGCCACTGGTGAAAATGATGAGTAGCGCTTTTTCATATGGCGAGTTTGTTTCTTAGTTATTTCCTAGACTTTAGTTCATTTTCCAATCGTGTAAGGTTAAGGGAGATACCAGTAGAAAGGAAGATTTAAAAATGAGCTTGGTATAAAATGAAACATTGCAAGTATAAGATTCTGTACTTAGTAATCTCCCGTCTTAATGCATGTCATTGGGTAAGTGTGGGGAGTTCAATCGATTCCGAATAAAATCGATAGTATCAATTGCAATTTTTTTACGTTTAAGAACAATCCCGGCATGTCCACATGTATAAATATATCGTGTAGGTCTTTCCCAGGATTCCCACAAGTAGTCCGTATCCTCAGAGTGCACATATAGATCGTGCTTGCCTGAAATTAATAAAATATTTTCTTTTTTTACTTTTGGTAATGCTTGACTCGGTTCAGTGATTTTCCAATAATCTATTAAATCATCATATGTTACACCATGATGTTCCAAGTCTTCTCTAATAAATTTACCTGGATTTGTCTTCCAAATTGAATACGATAGCCGATTCGCGTAGAAAATGGATGCTAATACATCAATCTCTGGCTCAACAAGAGATGTTAGGTTAGTAATAACCCCACCTAAACTGATTCCTATTAGAATCAGGGGACCATTTTTATTTGCTTTAACCCATTTGATCAAAGTTCGTAAATCAGCTACCGCTTGTCTAGTTGCTTCTACAGTTCGTTCAATATTGGCACTTACCATGTACTCTCCACTGAAAAGGGATTGTTTGGGTTTTCTTTCAAAGTGATATGGTAGAGTGAAATAATACATATTCCACCTCAAGTTGGTCATATGGTCGTGAAATATTTTTTTTACACGTTCGTTAGAATCCATTCTCCAACCATGAACAAAGATGACATGAGGTGCATCTTCATTTTTATGTAAGAATATTTCTCCAGTTACAGAGTCGTTGCGTGAATCACCAGATTGAACCGAGCTTTTATATTTGAATTGTCCAACCATGTATTCCTTTTCCTGTTTTGAATGCTTAATGTTAAAATGAATATCAGATGGTTTTACTTTATAAAAAAAATCTATGTCCTTTATATCTAGTGAAGTGTTAGAAAGAGAAGCATACTGAAACTCTACACTTCTTTTTTTGTGCAAATCATACAAGGCGTATCGATCAATGAGTTTTGAAAAAATCAAATTAACCTCCTCCAAAATACATATTGTTTAAAACATGGGCAAAATTTATGTTTTATTTATGCTGTAAATTAATTATAAAATATTAAAAGGATTATACATCATGAATAATCTAAATGTATTTCTAGAAGAATATCAATTTATCAAATGTTCTCTTTTCCTAATATTAGGTGCTTGAATTATAAAAATAGGTGATAAATTTGTATATTATATTATAAAACTAGCAATAAAATAAAACCATAAATAATTTATACTAAAATCTAAAAAGAAAGTTAATATTCTCATTATTATAAGAGAATATTAACTTTCTTTTTTTCGTATTAAAAGGTACACCTTTTGAAGTGACGTGCTTTCTATGAAAGACATTAATAAATACCCATATAACTATCCAAATAGGATGCTTTTTCTTTGTTGTGTAAAAATTACACAACAAACATAAATTTGTATGTTATATACATTAAATAAAGCTTAACTCTTTCTTTTTTCTATAAGTGCCTTAAATGGAGTGACTCTTTACCAATATTCAAAAACGATTGCGTTTTTGAAATTGTGCTCCAGTTTTTCTTGATCAGGTCAATGCATAACTACACATAAACTCCTTATATCTCTAGATAAACTACCGATTAGCTCCATATAGACTCTAGATAACCTATATAGAATACAAGTTATCAAGGAGGTAAGAAAAAATGAATTTTATGAAACGAGCAATTCTCAGTATGAAAAAAAGAGTAGGAACATCATTAATTTTGATGGCAGTCTTCCTAATTGTTACAAATTTAGTGTTGGCAGGATTTGCAATCCAAAATGCATCCAAAAAAGCTGCGGATGCAGCAAGAAAAAAACTAGGTGCAGATGTTACTTTAAGTCTTGATTTTGACAAATTAGGTCAACAAGCTCGGGAAACTGGAGAGATGCCTAATCCGCCGAAGCTCAACACGAAAGAAGCAGATCAATTAGCGAAGTCAAAATATGTAAAAGACTATAATTACATAAGCAATACTTTCGGAATTTCGGATGGACTTAAACTAGTAGGAGCTTCAGAAGGAGAAGAAGAAGGAAAGGGTAAAACGGGAATGGCGGCTGTACGAGGCGGTTCAAGCTCCGGTACAGAAATAGATATGAATGCTTCCTTTATGATTGAGGGAGTTCGCAAGACTGCATTACAAGAAAGCTTTAAGAACGGAAAAAGTAAAATCATTGATGGGAAACCAATTACAGAACAGATGAAAGATCAGAATGTAGCTTTAATGGAAAAACGATTAGCGGAATTAAACAATTTGAAAGTAGGAGACAAAGTTAAAATGCAATCAGGGGATAAGAAGGAAACCCTTGAAGTTGAAATTATCGGCATTTACGAAACGAATGAGCAAGCAATGGGTCAACAGGCCCCTCCTATAATGGATCCAGCTAATAAACTATATATGCCGCATTCAACTATGAAAAAATTAGAAGTAGACCAAGGTATAAGTAGCGTTCAAGTCGTGTATTTCTTGAAAGACCCACAAAACATTGAAGCATTTAAAAAAGAAGCAAAAAAATCTAATATTAATTTTAATTATTATAAATTAGATGCACATGATTCATTGTACAAACAAATGATTGGGCCTATCGAAAATATCTCATCTACTTCTCAAATGATTATTTATATTGTATCAATTGCAGGTGCGATTATATTAGGGTTAATCATTATGTTATCGATTAAAGGGCGTCGTAAAGAAATGGGGATTCTATTGTCCATTGGAGAAAAAAAGTGGAAGCTGATGGCGCAGTTTGTAGTAGAAGTAGTATGTATCGCTATTTTAGCATTTGGATTATCCATAACAACAGGAGCTAAAGTTTCTCAATTCATAGGGGATAATTTACTTTCAAGTGAAGTTGCTACAGCAAGCGAAGAAACAAACACCCCGCAAAATGGGACTGTAATGATGTCTGGACCTGGTGGAACTGTACAAAATCAAAAAGAGGATCCGATTGATAAAATTGATGTAAGTGTAACAGGAGAAGATGTAGGCAAAATGGGAGGGATAGGACTAGCTATTGCTATATTAGCAACGCTTCTTCCAGCATTATCTATTCTACGTTTAAACCCAAAACAAATTCTTTTAAAAGATGAATAAGGAGGCTCGATATGGAAACGATTTTACAATTTAAAAATTTGGACTATTACTATGAAAGTAATGGCAAAAATGTAGCGATATTAGATAATGTTAATTTTTCTTTTCAAAAAGGGCATTTCTACACGATTTTAGGACCATCTGGATCTGGTAAAACCACAACTCTGAGCTTAGGTTGTGGACTGGATGTCCCTAAAAATGGTTACGTACTGTATAACGGAAAAGATATTCGGAAAATTGGTTTGGATCGATACCGTAATCAAAATGTATCTGTAATTTTCCAATCTTATAATTTAATTACCTATATGACTGCTCTTCAAAATGTCCTAACAGCTATGGAAATTACAGGTGTTAAAGTGCAAAATAAAACTGCAAGGGCATTAGAATTATTAGAGAAGGTAGGGCTCACAGAAGTAGAAGCGAAACGTAACGTTTTGCAACTAAGTGGCGGGCAACAACAGCGTGTAGCAATTGCTCGAGCGTTATCTTGTAATGTTGA
Organism: Bacillus cereus group sp. MYBK30-2; assembly: GCF_051915945.1. Classification (NCBI taxonomy): domain Bacteria; kingdom Bacillati; phylum Bacillota; class Bacilli; order Caryophanales; family Bacillaceae; genus Bacillus; species Bacillus cereus group sp. MYBK30-2. The sequence goes on along the minus strand of NZ_JBQAFR010000001.1, from coordinate 492,374 downwards.
TTTACTGATCGCGGATGAGCCAACAGGAAACCTCGACGAAGAAACGGCAATGGATATAATAGAACTGTTTCAAGAACTTGCACATAAAGAAAATAAATGTATTATTGTTGTGACGCACTCACAGGAAGTTGCTAAAAAATCAGATCGTGCAGTTTATTTAAGTAAGAAGAAGTTAGTAGTAAACGAAATCTAATATAAATACTCTAATTTTTTATTCACATAATTTTCGGAAATTAGTTTCTTCAAATATTAATATTTGATATACAATAAAACCAAGCCATTATCAAAATGGTCTCCCTGTATTGAATGTTAAGATAGTTTGTTGTTCCTTTTTTAACAATATTTGAAAAAGAACTTGTAGAATATTCTACAGGTTCTTTTTGTTATGATCGGTTAATATATCATTGAGGAATTGCATATGAAAAACGAGACATTACCTAGATGTAAGATCTAAATACTGTCCCGTTTAACTGTTTATCTCTATAGTTATTGAAGAATCAAACCTACAATCATAATGAAACTAAATACTATCATCCAACCAAACGCACAATAGCCGAAAATTCTAATCCATTTAGGTAATTGATTCATGTTAACTTTATTTGTGGGAACTCCTTGCATAGAAAGCATCATTTTTTGATCTCTATCCCTATTATTTTGTTGTTCATACATAATATCATCACCCTTCTAGAACGATTGTGTTTATAGTATATCAACCTGGAGATAACTAAGCACAGAATATTCGACAACTATAGTGAATTAACCTGTTTTCCAGTGCTGCATACTAAATTTCAAAAAACTAAAATTGGATTACTCAAAAGCTATATACTAAAGTATTTGCTCATTTAAAACATAGTAAACCTATTAACAAGAGATGCTTATTATTTGGTATTGAATAATTTAAATACATTCAATGATACTTCTTAGCGTTTAGATACGTAAATGTCTTTCAAACTATATGTACCGTAAAGTAGGAGCAGCTTACATTCATGACTATTATTATTTATTCGTTACTTTTAAAGAATCTAACACTATTTTGGTTGCGTCTGCAATAAGTTTATCATCGTATTCCGCATCCTCTTTAGCATGATTAGAAAGTATCGCAAGAACAATTGGCTTTTTATTTGGTGGCCAAATAATTGCGATATCATTCCTTGTTCCATAGGACCCAGAGCCAGTCTTATCGGCTACTTCCCATTCTCCTGGAACTCCAGCACGAATTAAGTTGTCCCCCGTAGTATTCCTTTTCATCAAATCTATTAAAAAGTTCCGTTTCTCAATTGAAAGTATATCGCCTAGCGCGTAAGCTTGAAGACTAGTAGCTAATGCCTTTGGGGTACTAGTATCACGAGTGTCTCCTGGCTGTACTTCGTTTAATTCTGGTTCAAAACGTTCAGGATTTGTAACAGTATCTCCTATTTCTCTCAGTGATTTTTTGAATTCACTTGGCCCACCTAATTGCTTAAGAATAAGGTTTTGTGCAGTATTATCGCTATATCGAATGGAAGCATCCACAAGCTCTTTCAAAGTCATACCTGTATCTATATATTTTTCAGTAATTGGATTGTAATTCACAAGATCTTTGCTAGTATACTTAATTCTTTGTTCTAAATCTTCTATTGATTTCTTTTGTAACAGTGCTCCAACAGCAAGGGCTTTGTGGGTAGATGCGTATGCAAACCGTTCATCTGAACGATAAGTAACAGTTTGATTCGTACTTGTGTCCAATGCATAAATACCAAGTTTAGCATCATATTCTTTTTCAAGTTTAACAAAAGATGGATTACTTATATGTTCTTGTTTGGTTTGTTTGGGGGATTCAGATTGAGTATTACTATTGGAACAGCCTATAATCGTTGCACATGAAAGTAATACTACAGATAGCATCTTTTTATAATGTGAAATATGAAAAAACTTCTTTGAAACTATCATACATTTTCAACCTCTTTCAAGAATATATGGATTTTGTTTAGGTATTTTACATACCGATACAATTAACAAATGTACAGGATAGCACTCCTCTTGTATTTCTTACGTTACAAAATGAGAGAACTACCAAGAACACCTTTTTTATACGTAATAGACAATCTAGGTAACACATTTGTTCCATTTATGATTAAGGTTTTGAATATATCCATTAATTTTATTTATAAGAATCACAAAATCCACCTTTTTTGAACTCCACTTAATTTAATATAGATTTAGATTGAGTTTCCCTCGTAATGGGAATTTCAATTGGATAGCGCATATATAACAACCTCGTTTCGGATAGAATAAGTAATAACAACTACTGATTTCATTTTAAGTGAGGTGTTATATGATACATACGACAAAACAAAAAAGACTTGTGGTGCAAAGTATAACTACATTTAGTCTACTAATAACGACTATCTTCACACCCATGCTTATTTATATTGTTTATGGATTACAGATTTCGAAAGGCTTTGAGGGATACTGGCCATCAATCTTGTTTTATACAACCTATATGACGGGTGTGTTTATCTGGATACCTATTGTGAATAAAGCTGGGATTCAACGCTCCTTATATTGGGCTATTTCTATTCTGATAGTATCATTACTTAGTGTTACTTTCTTTGGATGGAGTTCAAAATGGCTAGAAATCAGTGCGTTAGTTTCTGGTTTTGCAGTTAGTACAATTTCTACGATGACGAGTACTTTATTGTTTCTACATGTTGAAGGTGGGGGAAAGATTTATAATAAAAATCAACAAGCGATTATTATTGGTATCGTTTTTCTTTTACTAATCATCGTATTGTTAGCGATTAGTTTTCTATCGCCGCCGCTGATAACATGCATATATGGGATTTGTTTACTCAGTATCCTTTTTGCTATAAAAATGATGCCGAGAACGGAGTTAGCCAAAGGGTTTTTACCTATCTCCATCGTATCGGTAGTAGGAAAGTTTCTTTTTGTCTCAATGCTTATTCTTATGATACGAACAAGTCGTAACCTAAATAATGAACAATATATTTTCTATTTTTTTCTGCTCTCTATAGCGCTTATTTGTTTCATGTTTTTGAGTTTGTTGAAAGGAAAGTTCTTTCATAAACTTTCATCTTCTTTACCAATTCGATTAAAGGCAGAATCATTTTTACTTGGATTAGGAAATGGATATTTATTTTTGATGGGTATTTTTTATAGTTTTACTTTCTATAACATGTTAACCTGTATTTTCATTGTAGTTGGTCCATACCTATTAGGGGTTTTGATGTCCATATTTTTAGATATCAAAGCTGTTAAGAAAGTTAATCCAATCCATTTGTTTTTAGTAAGTACCTTAATCATGATATTCGGGTTTTATTCTCCAATATTTATAGTCCTTAGCGTTACATTTGGCAGCTATGCCATTAATAGTATTTCTTCTCAAAATAATATGAAAGTATATATGGTGAATGCTACACAAAGAGAGCTTTCTTTACTCATTTACACAACATGGAGAAATATGGGGAATATATTTTTACAATTTTTTATTTTGATTGTGATTGTGGGAGTAGGGGTGTTTTATGATGTCGAATGGTCGCAACTTTTCCAAACAATTGTTGGGAAGAGTCAAATGCAGATTGAAGGGTTATCCGTACAACGATTGATGTTTATGTTAGCAATTTGCTGTTGGCTTGGCATGGTGGGCTTAGGTATGTGGATTGGTAAAAAAGCTAATCCCAATATTGCTTAAAAAGTATCTAGAAAAATACCGGTACTAAAAAATGGAGTACCACAAATATCTGAGTGTAGTTTTTAGTTTGTCCACGATCTAAGTAACGTAAGGTGGATGATAAAAATAAAGGGCGTAAAAAAACGAGATGTAATCGCATCTCGTTTTTTATGTTATGCGAGGTGTCAGATCAATTTAAAAAACTAAAGGGGTACCATTCGTATTATGGTCACGAGTATGTCAGTACCCATATCGCTTGCCGCTTTTTAATAGAGCTTGGTTACGAATGGGAGTTTATCGAAAAAGTGTTAATGATTACAGAGTTTCATATGAAGATGTTACATGGCGGAGAAGAAGCAGCGCGTGAAATCTATCATTACTGCGGTGATGTGTTCCTATTATTATGGGAGGTTTATCATTAGGGATGCATGGACCGAGTGCACTAAATTTAACGTTTCCCATCAACTTTTGGATTTTAACACTATATTTGGCGATTTTCGGTACGTTGTTAGCATTTTATATTCAATTAATAATGATACGGAAAACATCCCCCACACGTGCAGGCTTACTCATGGGAACAGAACCAGTTTTTGCTGTTCTTTTTGCTGTTATAGTAGGGGGAGAATATTTAAGTTGGATACAGTGGATTGGGGGAGCCTTAATTGTTATCGCTACTTATTACGGTCGCCATTTAGAAAATAGAATACGTCATAAAGCGAAAATCCAGCCTATTGATTCCTAATAAGTTTATACTTACTACAAAAACAAACAAACTCGTCCTACTAAGAGGGGAGTTTGTTTGTTTTTTGTTTAGATAATGGAATGCTCATGCAAAATTGTACACTATGTTCCATATTATTTATAGAATATTTTATACCTAGCGTTTCAAGAATTTGTTTAACAATATATAGCCCCAAACCACTTCCTCCAGTATTTCGATTCCTTGATTTTTCAATTCGATAAAATGGTTTGAAAATTTGTTGTATATCTTCTTCTTTAATATTGACACCTGTATTCATAATTTTCATTTTGATTTGACCTTGTTTAGAATCCTCACTTAACTTTATATAGACTTTTTCATTATGTGGTGAATACATAACCGCATTATGGATAATATTTTTACATGCTTTTTCAAAAAGAACACGATCTGTATAAACAGAAAGGTCAGAATCAATTTCTTTTATTATTTGGATGCTTTTTTGAGAAGCAAAAAATTCGAGATCTTTTGTGATTGTACCTATTAACTTTGAAAGATTAACTTCTTCTATATTTAGTTTAAAGGTATGTTGTTCTAACTTCGACATGCTTAAAATTTCACGAACTAATTGTTCCATACTTTCAATAATTTGATGATTTTTCTTTAAATATTGATCACGATTTTGATAAGGGCCAATATTGTATATCATCCCTTCTAAGTATCCTTTCATTACAGTAAGAGGGGACTTTAATTCATGTGCTACAATCGCAAAAAACTCTCTGCGTTTTGTTTCTATTTCTCTTTCTTTTTCAATATCATTTTTTAATTGTTGATTTGCTTTTTTTAAATCAAACATAGCTTGTTGTAAGTTAATAGACATGTCATTCAAACTATTAGATAATTCTCCTAACTCATCTGTAGAGCGAACCTCAATTTTTTCGGAGAAATCTAAATTTGCCATCTTTTGTGCACCTTCATTAATATAAATAAGTGGCTTTGTAATAAACCTGGAATAGAAATAAGCACTCCCTACACCAATTATGAGTACAATGATACTAATATAGGGAAGAAAGCGTACTAAAACCTGTGAAGCTTCATCTATCGGTTGAAATGTTGCGTACACTACAAGCGTTAAACTACCATCTTGGAATTGAATTGGTTTCGTAACGTTATATGAATTGCTAAGGGTACCTGCATTCTCAAACCGTGTCGCTCTAGTAACTACTGTTGTTTGCGAACCACTTTGAGTAAAAGAAAATGAAGGAGAGTATTTAACTATTCCCTCATTATTTTGAAGATAAAGCATCGCATTATTTTTTTTTGCATATTCATCAAAAAGTGGTATCGCATCTTGAAACGTAAGATCTTTAGACTTATCAATGATTTCTTTTATCCCTGTTTGAAGTTGATCTGTTTTGTATTGCTCATAAAACGTAGGGAGAAAGAAGTATAAAGTTAAATAAATCAATACTGCAAAGGATAACAAAATGAGAGAGGTAGTCATAAAGAGTTTATAAGTAATTCGCTTCATCTTCATGATTTTCACAATACTATTCATCAATTTTATAACCAATACCTTTTATTGTTTTAATGTAAGGGATAGCTAACTTTTTACGTAAGTTTTTAATATGTGTATCGATTATTCGTGTTTCTCCAAAATAATCGTACCCCCAAACTTTTTCTACGATATTTTCTCTTGTGAGTACTTTTCTCTCATTTTGAAATAGTAGTTGTAGAATTTCAAACTCTTTTGTCGTTAATAAAATTTCAACGTCATTTACATATACTTTATATGCATCAACATCGACACGCACTTCTTTAAAAACCAAATGATTATTTACATTGTTATCATAACTTCTTCTTAGTACAGCTTCGACTCGTCTAATCAAAACATGAAACGAAAAGGGTTTTGTTATATAATCATCGATTCCAAGATCAAACCCTTTCATTTGATCTTCTTCTTCCTCTAATGCAGTTAGCATAATAATTGGTATATTTGACTGGCTTCGAATCATCTTGGAAACTTCAAATCCATTAAGATTGGGCATCATTACATCTAGAAGAATTAAATCAAAGGATTGCTTATTAAATTGTGTCATACCCTCTAATCCATCTGATGCAACTACAACTGTATACTGTTGTGTCATTAAAAATTGTTTAATTAATTCTTGAATTTCTTGATCGTCTTCTACCACGAGAATATGATAGTTCCTCATAATATCACCTCTGGTAGTCATTATAGCCTTACTATCTGGAGTTTATGTGGAGATGCATTACGAGACTTTATAATACGTTTATCGTGTTAGCTCCACGTTCTCCACGTTCAAGATTATGTGTTATCAGCTAATAAGTATTAATAGCCTCATTACTTTTTTATGGATAAATAATTGTATGCTTGAAAAAAATACTCATCGTATAAAAAATGAACGATTAATATTTACGAAAAATCAATGTATAATAATGTAAATTGGATGTAATTTCTTAAACTGTATGAAAATATACTTTTGCTTCTTTACCAGAAGGGGAAAAGGAAATGAATTTCAATATAAAAGAAGCTACCGAAATTCTGGAGCGTGCGCCACAAACTTTGGGTTCTTTTATCTGGTTTATCCGGCGAATGGCTAAATTGTAATGAAGAGGTAGGAACTTGGAATACATTCGAAGTGGTTGAGCATCTAATTGATACAGAGAAAAACAACTGGATTCCAAGGCTAGAATTTATTCTGCGGGAAGGTGTAAATAACTCCTTTTCTCTGTTTGACCGTTATTCTCACCTAAATAACAACTCTCTTAGTAAACCAAAAGTTTAAAGGTACGAACTAGGGATTATTTATATAATGCGAGAAAGGTTGTGAAATTATTTGAGGGGCTATAAAGCAATGCTATTTGATTTAGATGATACGTTACTTGATAGGGATAAGGCAGTAGATAAATTGTTTTCAATCATGTTAGAAAAGTTTTATGGGGAGATTAAACAAGATTCAGTAAAAAACGAAATGTTACAGAAATTCAAGGAATATGATAAAAAAAGCTATGGCCACAATGACAAAGTAAAAGTTCTGGAATTATTTTTTGATGAATTCCCACCGAAATATAGATTACCACGCAATCGCATTCAAGGTTTTTGGAACAATAATTTTCCTTATTGTTTTTCTATAAACCAACATACTATTAATATCATAAATACTATAAAGTTGCGTATTAAAGTTGGAATTATAACAAATGGCTCAACTCAGAGGCAAAAAGCTAAAATAATTAACACGAATTTAAATAGTTATTTTGATACAATCATTATTTCTGAAGAATCGGGATTTAGTAAACCTGACAAACGCATATTTGAATTAGCATTAAATAAGCTAAATGTGCAACCAGAAGATGTACTATTTGTTGGAGATGACTTAGAAAAGGATATTGGTGGCTGTCAAAATGCAAATATAAAGGGTATATGGTTCAATCCTAATATGATTAAGAATAATACCGACACAAAACCATATGCCGAGATTACTTCTTTTGATAGTTTATTAAGTTATTGTGGAGGGATACATTTTCAAAAATAGTGATAGATTATCCTTAATTTCATTGACCGTATGAGAAATTTAAAAATAATATTTATTTACAACGGTATAGAGAGAATATTGAGCCAGGGCAAATCATCTATGTGTGTTAATGAAGAGCTACAAAGCATGTTTAATATATGCTTTTTAAATTATGGAGGAGTGAAACTATGGAAATAAAGAAAATAGTAACTAGCGGAATAAATATTGCTGTCGTAAGAAACGATACAGTAGTAATATCTGACGTTCAATCTGCATTGGATCTTATGGCAACAGTTCAATATGAGGTAGATGCGAAACGTATTATTATCCATAAATCATTAATAAGTGAAGATTTCTTTAACCTAAAAACACGTCTTGCGGGTGAAATTCTTCAAAAGTTTATAAATTACAAGGTAAAGATTGCTATCGTTGGGGATTTTTCTATGTACGCTAGTGAAAGCTTAAAGGACTTCATTTATGAGTGTAATAAAGGCAAAGATATTTTTTACTTAGCAACTGAGCAACAAGCAATTGAAAAATTAAGTACAGTAAAGTAATTTGGTCGATTTGTTTTTGTTCCATAGGATTTTTTTGAAAAAATACAATCATACTTCTCTTTTTCTAATGCTGCTATTTGTATTTTTAAAACTTAATTCAAAGTTGATACTCTTGCATAATCATATTCCACTAAAATACCCCTCTTTTTCACGTCGCTAATGACCATATGTTATTTATCCAATATATAAGAACTAACGTTTGTGATAAACTTAGTGATGGATAAAGGGGGCGTTTACTTGAACAAATTTAATGATATAATCCGAAATTTAAATAATATAGTATATAAACCAAATAACTTAATGATAACTAATTTAAAAGAAGAAAAACAAAACTCAGAGTATGCAGGGGCGTTATTTCACTTAAATAACAAAACGATACGTTTTAGAGTATCAAAAATTACTCCTAATAAAATTGGTCAATTTGTTTCTTTTTGGGAGAAAAATGAAAACATGCAAAATCAAGCATTTTCTTATGACTCTGCTCCTGACTTATTAGTTATCACTTGTATAGACGATAATAAACTAGGACAATTTATTTTCCCAAAAGATATTCTTCTTAAAGAGAAAATATTGAAAACTCAAAGTCAAAAAGGAAAGATGGCTATGAGAATTTATCCGATTTGGGATACCCCTGTTAGTAATCAAGCTAAAAAGAGCCAAATGTGGCAACTTCAATATTTTGTTGATTTAAGTGATACTAATAATTTATCCATAGACAAACTATTACATTTATATTCGTAGCTTTTTGTTTTAGTTTTGTATGTGGCTCCAAAAAGTAGGTTTTTTTCTGTATCCCAGAGGCATTTATAATAATGCCTCTTATTTTAATTTTCATATTAAGTTATCTTGTGAATCAGTTTTTTCGTACCGGTACAGTTAAACGAAATGTACATTGTTACAGTACCCCATCAAATTTACAATCAGCATATACTATTTTAACTTATAACTATTAAGGGGTGCTGGATATGAAAAGTTTACAAGATCAACTCTTTACAAGATTAAACCTTGAAAAACGTACTGAAATAAAATTTGAAGAATTAAGTACAATACTCTTTGCATTTGCACACACTATACCGTTTGAGAATTTAGATGTAATAGCAGGTAATACGAATAAAATCTCTATGGAAAACTTACAAGAGAAAATTTTAACTAGTTCCCGCGGTGGACTTTGTTATGAATTAAATACTCTTTTTTATTATTTTTTAAAGGATAGTGGTTATGATGTACAACTCGCACTAGGTACCGTATATAAAAATGATATAAACGCTTGGGCACTTGAGGACGGACATATAACAATTATTTTAAATAATGATAACGTACGGTATTTAATTGATGTAGGTATAGCTTCGTTAGTACCTCTCGTTCCTGTACCTTTTACTGGTGAGTCTGTTTCTTCAAAAAATGGTTCGTACCGGGCGAGACGAAAAGATACGAGTAAAGGAAATTATGTTCTAGAAAGAATAGATGTTGATGGAGAATGGAAAGTTTGTCATGCTTTTTATATTCATATTATTGATGAGGCAGTAGTAAATGAGGTTCAAAGACGAGTAATAGAAGATGAGAAGTCTATTTTCAACAAGGGACCAATTGTAGTAAAGTTGACGAACGCTGGCCATGTCTCTTTAACGAATACTAGTTTGACTGAAATTATTTATGGAGAAAAAACGAAGCGTGAAGTTACAGACGAACAATATAGAGAACTTTTATATACTTTATTTGCTATTAAGTTATGAATATACAAATAGCCGGTTCTTATTCAGAATCGGCTATTTGTATAATTTTCGGTTTAAAAGGTTTTCTTCTAATATGTTTTGGAAACTGCGGTATAGTTAGTGTTCTTAACGTTTCTGTAGCCTCTTCATACGTATGAAAAACGGGTTCTTTTCCATTGTCTCCTTGCAAAACTAGTCCTTCATCACGGATTACATACGGCATAAAACCACTCCTTCTAGTAAAAGAATTATGTCCTTTTGAAATAGAATGATACGATTTAAAGTTTGATTTTCTTAATAGATATAATACACTAGAACAGTATAAAAAAATATGTACAATGAATTTTGAATGTAAAGGAAGATTATTATGTCAGTTATCGATAAATTGAAACTTAATAAGTATACAAATATGGTCGTTATTAACGAACCAAGTGATTACAACATTTTTACAGGTAAAGAAACTGCATTTTCAAAAGAACACGATGCTATTTTTATTTTTGTTGAAACGCTTGATGACATGGTGAAACAAACGAATTTTATTATTAGTAATGAAGAATTACTAATTGAAAAAGGTTATGTGTTTTTCGCATATCCGAAAAAAGGCAATTCTCGTTACAGTACGTTTATTCATCGTGATGAGATGTTTCCAGCATTACAGGTTGGGGACGACGGGTATGTAGGAAAAAGCGATATTAAATTTGCGCGAATGGTAAGTATGGATGATGTCTTTACTGTTGTAGGTTTAAAACGTGAAAAGAAAAAAGCGACGAAAACGCCTGCTGCGAGTCAATGTGTAGCTGATTATGCAGATCGAATTCAAGATGTTGAAGCATTGTTAACTAATCATCCGAATGAACTTCAGTTTTATCAAAGTTTAACACCTGGATACCAAAAAGATTGGGCACGTAATCTTTTTTCTGTAAAACAAGAAAAAACACGTGAAAAACGTCTTGAGAAAATGATTGAAATCCTTTCACAAGGCTATAAAACAATTGAATTATTCCGTAAGAAGAAAAAATAACGATTAGGAAAGTCACAATGATGCAACAATTAATTGCGATGAGTACATTGAAAAAAGTATTCCTTCCATTATACTAAGGAATGTTCTTATATTTATATAATTAGCAAAAGAGAAAAGGTGTTTGAAATGAAATCTTATATTGTAGTTGGAGCTGGAATTTTAGGAGCGTCTACTGCTTATCATCTTGCTAAGGCTGGTGCGAATGTTACTATCGTAGATCGCCAACAATTAGGTCAAGCAACTGATGCAGCAGCAGGTATTGTCTGTCCATGGCTTTCACAACGTCGTAATAAAGCGTGGTATAAAATTGCTAAGGGCGGTGCACGTTACTATTCTTCGTTAATTCAGCAATTAGAAGAAGACGGTGAAACGGATACAGGATACAACCGTGTAGGTGCAATTAGTTTACATACTGACGAGAAAAAACTAGATCAAATGGAAGAGCGAGCTTATAAACGACGTGAAGATGCGCCAGAGATTGGTGAAATCACTCGCTTATCAGCTGAAGAAACGAAAAAGTTATTCCCAGCATTATCGGAAGAATATAGTTCTGTTCATATTAGTGGAGCTGCACGAGTAAATGGAAGATCATTACGCAACGCATTAATAAGCGCTGCGAAAAAACATGGTGCAACCTTTATAAAAGGCGATGCAGTATTAGTCCGTGAAGGGAATCACATTACTGGAGTTAAAGTAAACGACGAGACAATTTTAGCAGAAAAGGTAATTATAACTGCAGGCGCTTGGGCGAACGAAATATTAAACCCATTAGGTATTAATTTCTTAGTTACGTTCCAAAAAGCACAAATTGTTCATTTGCATATGGAAAATACTAATACAGAAAATTGGCCAGTTGTTATGCCGCCAAACGATCAATACATTTTAACATTTGACAATGGTCATGTTGTAATTGGTGCAACACATGAAAATGACACTGGTTTCGATCATCGTGTAACAGCGGGTGGTTTACATGAGGTATTCCATAAAGCATTGACGGTTGCACCTGGTTTAGGAGATGGTACAATGCTTGAAACGAGAGTTGGATTCAGACCATTTACACCAGGATTCTTACCTGTTATCGGACCACTACCTAACTTTGAAGGTATCCTCGTTGCGAACGGATTAGGAGCTTCAGGTTTAACGGCTGGTCCATACTTAGGAGCAGAACTGGCTAAACTAGCGCTCGGACAACCTATTGAATTAGATATAAATGATTATGATGTTGCTGGTGCAATTGAATAATAAAAAAGATTAGGATAGAATCCTAATCTTTTTTATTTATACTTAATTACTATATGGAGTGGGGGTTCTTTTGAATAAAAACACTACTGACAGAATAATAATTACAGCCTTCAAACTGCCCCAATATGGATAAACAGCATGGTCTGTTAAACTAGCATATTGAAAAATATTCTCTAAACCGAAAATCCCTATCATGACTGCTAAAAGGAATGAAGCTGATCCAAACCTCCCATTACGATAGAGGGTAAATAAATACACTGCGAAAATTAGTGATAAGATGATTTGTAGTACGATTGTCATAGTTCGTCCCCCAGATTATTTATAATTATATTATATACAAAATCGTAATAAAAAGGAATGTTGGTTGTTTGATACTAATAGAACTACTCTAATCATATTCTTCTATAAAAAAGAATAAAAAGGGGTGTACAGTTAATTGACAAAAGTTAAAGTTAGTTTACGACCCATTGTTCATAATATAAATTTACCGACTGTAATGAAAACAACCATACTTCCGGGTGATTCAACTGAAAGACTATTTATCGCAACACAACTGGGAGAGATTTTTTACATAGGAGACGGAGTTATAAAAACATTTTTAAATATCCGTCCGCAAGTTATCAAGTTAGGTACATCTGAAGAAGGCGTTTCTAGTAGTGGCTATGATGAACGTGGATTGCTAGGTCTAGCGTTTCATCCACAATTTTATCAAAACGGTTTATTTTATCTTCATTATTCAGTAGCTGGAACTCAAGGACCGGGTGCGCTTACTGAACAATTTAAACCGAATCCTTGTGACCTTAAAGCTTTAAACTTAAAGTGGGTAAATAGAGATACTCAATATGATCATATCGATACAGTTGAGGAATGGATTTTACAATCACATGGTCAACCTCAAAAAAGACGAACATTACTTAATATAAGAAGGCCATTTTTTAATCATAACGGAGTCAATAGTTTAAACTTTTCACCGGAGACTGGGAAACTTATTTATTCAAATGGAGATGGTGGATCGGGTTATGATCCATTTAATTTAAGCCAGGATGATTTAGAAATAGCGGGTAAAATAATTGAAATCGATGTAAGTAAAAACACATTCATACATAATCCGCCAGTTGTTACACGTTTCAATGAACTTCCTTTATCTATACAAGAAACACTTACAGTAATTGCGAAAGGAGTTCGTAATATAACAGGTATTTCATTTCAAAGATTTTATAATCAATTTGTAAAATATGTTGGAAATGTCGGACAGGATATTGTAGAGTCTATTTTTTCGTTTGTTCATTATAAACCAATCCCGGTTACCGAACTTGTTCAAACGTATTTAATGAGATCTACTCCTAATCAAGAAGGATTTATTAACTTTGGTTGGCGAGGGTGGGAAGGAAACTTGCCCACCTCTTTTATAAGACACTGTTCTGAGAATCCTACTTTGGATGAGAGAACAATGGCTTATTATGATGAAACAATACAAACATCAGTGAAGCGTATTCAGCCTCTTATTAGTTATTTTCATAAAGATTCTAGACCGGATAAGTTTGGAGGAACTTCACTTACAGGAGTTCAGCCATATATGGGAACTGCAATCCCGAATTTAAATGGTAGCGTTGTGTTTACTGATCTCGCCAAGAATGAAGAATCTCAATCTCCAGTTAAAGGTGTTTTAGCTTATACTAGAGCAGGTACAGACGGTAAACATAATGACTTTCATGCTATTGAAACCAATTATGATTTTGGTGCTCAATCAGCTTATTATGTTAGTTTGGCAACAAATTTGGATCAAACTAGATTATATTTAGGAGTTTATGGTTCTATGAAAGTATCTGATTCTAATAAAGGTACTATTTTTGAAATTGTTCCTTGATACGATATAAACTCTCAGTCTAAATTCTTCAAAATGTACGATCTGTTGTCCCCCTAAAAATACTTCTATGTATAAACGACTATTGTATAGTGATCGATAACCAGCAGAAAGTAACGCATAAACAAAAAGTGTATGAATAATATAGGAAGTGATGAACTAGGTATATTTAGGGGGGATTTTGATGAATCGGTTTGTACGTTATTGGTATCAACTGATGATAGAGCAGGATGCGAACTTTGTTCATAAAAGAAAGTTGTCCCTTGTAAATAAGTTAGTAATTACAGCTTTAATGAGTGCATTGGCCACCATGTTTCAAGCGGCGGGGAACTTAATTCCTGGTATAGGATTACTCATTAGTCCATTTGCGACGTTACCGATTTTCGTTGCTATTTGTTATTCTATTCGTGAGGGAATACTCTCTTATGTCCTTACTATTTTCCTACTATTTATTATTCAACCAAGCGAACTATTTGTTTTCCCTTTTACTACTGGCTTATTAGGTATAGCGTTAGGAGTATCCTTTCTACAATTAAAGAGGAGAATATGGGTTGTTTCCTTTTCTGCGATATGCCTACTCATAGGTATTATGATCGTTCTCGATATTTTCCATTTTCCAGTACTCGGTCCTGCTGTTCATACAACTATGGATATAAAAATTATTTCATTAATATTTATACTGAGCTTTCTATACTGCTGGATCTATGCAGGTCTTTGTAGAATAATGATGAATAGATTATATAAAGTATTGTATTAATAATGTCATAAAATATTTTTGAACGAATATATGCTGTGATGCGATATAAGTTCAAAAAGAATCAGTAAATATGATAAGGCTACTGTTTAGTACCAAAATAATTTACAATATAAATTTTCCCCGGATATTTTCATAGATTGGAGAATTAATTCATGACTAACGTTGCGATTAGAAGACCGAATTCGAATGATTTAGATGAACTGTACTTGTTTTTCCGTATAGTTATTACGAATACATATAAAGATGAAGGATTATCACAATTATTGGATGACATAGAAAATGAAATTAATACGAAAAAGCAATATTTGAAAAATGATTTTGATAGTAATGGAGAAAATCGTTACTTTTTATTAGCAATCGATAAAGATAACGAAAAAATCATTGGAACAATTGAAGTCGGTCCAGTAAGTACATTGATTTATAGTTGTACTGGCGATGTACTTAAAAATTTATATGAAATAGGAACTGTATTTGTCCTTCCTGAATACCAAAGAAAGGGTATAGGGAGTTTACTACTAAATGCAATGTATCTTACATTACTTAGCAGAGGGATAACCGAATACTGTTTAGATAGTGGATACAAAAAAGCACAAAGTATATGGACAAAAAAGTTTGGAGAACCTAGTTATATAATGAAGGATTATTGGGGAGAATCAAGCGATCATATGATTTGGAAAAAGAGTTTGCATGATATACCTATAATATTTGAATTATAAAATGAAATATACCTCTGAACGTAGCTTTTCTTACATATGTATGCTATTATTTATCTTTATAATAAAAGAGGACGTGAATGAACTTGATTAAAATTAATATTCCTGAGGCTGATGTTTCAATTACTGAACGTAAACAAGTTATTAAAGGAGACGAGCCGATAATTACTCCTATTAACGGTTTTATCGATTTCCACTTGTTCCCTAGAGATAAAGGCGGCATTTTTATGTTTTACAATATTAATGACGAACTTCTTTTCGTAGGTAAAGCTCGTAAAATTAGACAACGTATTAAGAAACATTTTGAAGACAATGTTTCACCAATCAAAAACCATCGTGATGAAGTATACCGCATTGATGCATGTATCGTAGAAGATCCAACAGAAAGAGAAATTTACGAAACATATATCATTAATGAATATAAAGCAAAATATAACGTTGATAAAGTATTCTATAAATAAGCAACATAAACGAAAAACAATCCTAGCATATATACTGGGATTGTTTTTTATTTAGCTTCATTCTTCATTTCTTTCTCCTTTTTTAAAGTGATTAGCAACAATTAAACAGAAAAGCCCTATAAATAAAATTATTACTCCAAGCGTTTTATGTTTTCCTTCAAAGAAAGGAATGTCTGAAATAACATTAGTCATACATAACCCTAAAAACACAAGGATAGGTCCCACCCAAAGTAATACATTGCCGAATTTTGTATGCTTCCACATATTAACCCTCCTCGATTCTCTTTACATATATATCCATAATTTAAAAGTAAATTCATAGAGAAATATAGTTTTTTTCATATCGAAAATTTAACCTTCATATATTGGTACAAGCAAACGAGAAAGGAGACCATCATGAATTGGTTAGAAGCTTTTATTTTAGGCATAATTCAAGGATTAACAGAGTTTTTACCGATTAGTAGTACAGGGCATCTTTATTTAGGAAGGCATTTGTTTCAATTAGATGAAGCAGGATTATTTTTAGATACGATGCTACATATTGGGACTTTGCTTGCAGTGTTTATTTATTACAAAAAAGAATTTATATATTTAATTAAAAATCCATTTTCAAAGCTAATGTTATTACTTATTGTCGGGACGATACCTGCTGTTATAATCGGCTTATTATTTAAAGACTTCTTTGAAGACATTTCAAAAACAGGTATCACCATTGGTTGGGAATTTTTAGTGACAGGTTTATTTCTGTATATGGCCGATAAACAAAAGAATGGTCGTAAAAAAATGGTCGACATTACATATAAAGATGCATTTATCATCGGTTCATTTCAAGCAGCTGCTATTTTCCCTGCAATTTCTCGCTCTGGTATGACAATTGTCGCTGCATTATGGAGAAAGCTAGACCGTGAAACAGCTGCTTACTTTTCTTTTTTATTATCAACACCAGCAATTGTCGGAGCTATCATCTTGCAATTTGTTGATGTTTTTCAAGGGAAAGCAGAATCTATTTCTAGTACATCCTTAATTGTCGGAACGTTATCAGCAGCTTTCTTTGGTTACATAGCAGTTTCATGGATGATTCAATATTTAAAACGTCATTCATTAAAAGTATTCGCGTATTACGTATGGGGGCTAGGTATTTTAATTTTAACGTTGCAATTTACTCATGTATTTTAAATATAATGATAAAGAAGCTATTAATTTAAGATCCTGTTTCATTCATACACGACAGGATCTCTTTTCATTAAGGGGGAAAATATGTTTAATAAAGCTATTGTTATTGGCGGAAGTATTGCAGGAAAACTCGCAGCAAAAGCATTATCAACTGCTTTTAAAGAAGTAATCATTTTAGAGGCTGGAGAAAGATGGAACGGAATAGACCCTCGTAAAAGAGTTCCACAAAGCAATCACCCTCATGTGTTATTAAAAGGCGGAGAAAAAGCAATTGAGGAATTGTTCCCTAATATTACTAATGAATTAATAGAAGCAGGCAGCATCGTAAATAACTTTACTCGGGATTTAAAATGGCATCAATTTGGCTTATGGAAACAGCCATTTATAGGAGAAGTGCATATGATCCAACAAAGTCGTCCTATGCTAGAATCACATATTCAAAACCGAATTGAACAAGCTTCAAATATTACTACGAAGTATGAAATATTGGTTGAAGCATTACAAGTAGATGAAAAACGTAACAAAGTATATGGAGTAAAGGCTAAATGTTTAGAGAAAGGCACGCAAGAAGAAATTCACGCAGATATTGTTGTTGATGCGAGTGGGTTTGGTTCAAAAAGTATAGGGTGGTTACGAGCATACGATATTGAAGTGAAAGAAGAGAAAGTACGCATTGATTTATTTTACGCAACTAGAATGTTTAGGCTAAAAGAAGATGAGACGTTAGACTATTGCAATATGCTAATGTCTCCAAGTTTTCCAGAAAACCCTTATGGTGTACTTATACAAACGATTGAAGATAATCGTTATTTTGTTACTTTTAGTGGATATGCAAATGAGAAAGCACCACAAACTGATGATGAGTTTTACGATTTTGCTGAAAATCTTTCAATCCCTAATGTAACAGATTTTCTAAACAAAGCTGAGGCGATTACCGATATAAAAACGTACAAAATTCCTTATCAAGTACGTCGGAGATTTGATCTAGTTAATAATTTACCAGAAGGATTGTTAGTAGTTGGAGATGCACAATGTCGTTTTGATCCCGTTTTCGGTCAAGGTGTTTCAGTTGCAGCTATGGAAGCTCACCAATTGCAAGTACTTCTGCAAGGTAGAAAACAGCTCGATAAAACATTTACACAACAATTTTATAAAAAAGCCGCTAACATAATAGAAACCCCTTGGGATATGACAACAACGGAAATATCACGTCACCCGCAGCTAAAGAGAGAATTAACTATGAAGCAAAAGTTTCAGCTTTGGTACACGAAACAAATATATCGACTATCCGCAAGTGATTCTGACGTTTATATTCGATTAGTACGAGTGATGAATTTAATTCGTAGTCCATTTCATCTTTTTCATCCGAAAGTGTTACTAGCTGTATTACTTAATCGAAAGAAATAGCAGGAATATAATCGATTAAAAAAGAATGTATAACAGTTAGTAAATCAAGAAGGAGTATACGGGATGGAAATATACATAGAGCAACTAAAGAAACAAGATGCTGAGGATTTATTTACGTTTGAACTTACGAATAAATCTTTTTTTGAAACAATGGTACCAAATCGCGGTTCAAAATATTTCGATTTTGAATATTTTCAAAAACTACTAGACGATTTATTAATAGAACAGGCAGATGGAAATTCTTATTTTTATTTAATTCGTAATGAAGAAAAAGAAATTGTAGGACGAATAAATTTAGCAGATATAGATACGGAAACTCGAATCAGTTCGTTAGGTTATCGAGTTGGAGAAAAGTTTACTAAAAAAGGAGTTGCAACAGCAGCTGTAAAATTAATTTTAGACGTAGCGAAAAATAATGAAATTAATGAGGTTCGTGCTAAAACAACAACTAATAATCTCGCATCACAAATTGTACTAGAAAAAAGCGGATTTTCTTATAAGAACGAAGCAGATACAACTTCTGTAGAATTAAACGGAGAACATGTAAATTTTGTACATTATATTTGGAGAAATACTTCGTGTTCAAAATAATAGGAGGGACTTATCCATGAAGGATTTACGTTATCCAATTGGCCAATTTACTTATGAAGGTACAATTACAGAAGAAATGATTGATAAATGGATTCAAGAAATTGAGGATTTACCAAATGAATTAACAAAAGCGATAAAAGACTTAGATCAGAAACAGCTAGATACACCGTATCGTGTTGGTGGATGGACAGTTCGTCAAGTCGTTCATCATGTTGTAGATAGCCATATGAATAGCTACATACGCTTTAAATTAGCACTAACAGAAAAGAATCCGACTATTAAGCCATATAAAGAAGAAAAGTGGGCAGAGCTACCTGATTCAAAGCTACCAGTAGATGTTTCACTTGTTATGCTAGATTCATTACATAAAAGATGGGTAAACTTATTATATTCTTTAGAAACTACGGATTTAGAAAAGACATTTAATCATCCTGAATCTGGAAAAACAAAACTTGCTGCTGCAATCGGTTTATATGCATGGCACGGTCGTCATCATACAGCTCATATTACGTCGCTCCGAAAGCGTCTAAATTGGTAAAATGGAAATTACATTAGAGAAGGCGACAGAAATTGATGCAGAAATTATTTTTCAAATGCAAGTAGAATCATTTAGCTCATTATTAGAAAAGTATAAGGATTATGAAACAAGTCCAGCAAGTGAATCCATTGATAGAACAATTTCAAGAATAAATCATCCGGACGGTGGTTTCTATAAAATTATAGTAAATACGAATCTTGTTGGCGCGATATGTATATCACGAAAAGAAGATCCCTCAAGATTTTGGATTAGCCCAATGTTTATTCATCCAAACTATCAAGGGAACGGAATTGCTCAAAAAGTATTAATTTTAATCGAAGAGATGTTTCCGGAAGCAACTACTTGGGAGCTTGCTACAATTTTAGAGGAAGAACGAAATTGTTTTCTATACGAAAAGATAGGGTATAAAAGAACAGATTTAAAAAATAAATTAAATGATAAAGCAACTTTAATTTATTATAAAAAAGAAAGGTAAAGCACATTTTAAACGCTTTACCTTTTTGTGGTGCTTTAGATTAAATATACAAATTTAATGTATATTCTTCCGAAATATTCGGGTTAGTATTTTTAAAATAGAATAAATATACAAAAACAAACTATTTTGTCGTGTATGTTACTAACGCTTTTTGAATACTTAATATGCTATCGTCACCTTTAAATTCTTTCGTAATTGGCGCGCTCAAACTAGAAATCCATATTTTAAGTTCTGCATCTAAATCAAAATGCCCGGCTGTTTCAATACTAAATTGTGTAATGCTTTTATAAGGGATAGAATGGTATTCTGTTTTTTTACCAGTTACTCCTTGTTTGTCTACTAAAATAAGACGGCGATTTGTAAATACGATTAAATCGCGAATTAATTTATAAGCATGCTCAACTTTCTCATCATCTAGCATAATCTTTTCTAAATCACGTTCTACGCTTTCTGTACTCGTATTCGATGCATTTCCTAAAATGCCACTAAATAAACCCATATGAAATTCCTCCTTTATAATATGTGGAATGAGTTTTTTATATTGTACCATGCTATTGAATAAGAAATTATGACATAAGTTCCATAGTTTTTCGTTATAGTTGCAATTAATTTATATAACCTCATCCTAAAATCTTGTGCTAACATGTAAGTAAGAAAACAGAAGTAGAGGGATTAAGCATGAATAATATCGGTTTAGTATTAGAAGGCGGCGGAATGAAAGGATTATATACTGCAGGAGTACTCGAGTATTTCATGGAAAAGGACTTATTCTTTCCGTATGTAGTGGGTGTATCGGCTGGAGCCTGTATGGGAGCAACATATTTGTCACGTCAAAAAGGAAGGAATAAGAAAGTAAATACAGAGCTAGTAGCAGATCACAGATATATATCTTATCGAAACTTAATTCGAAAACGTGAATTATTTGGAATGGATTTTTTATTTGATGAAGTACCAAACAAAATTGTACCGTTTGATTTTCAAACTTTCCTAAATTCAAATGAACAGTTTGTAATCGGAACAACCGATTGCGAATCAGGACAGGCAGTTTATTATAATAAAACAGAACATGGAAATGATATTTTGAAAATTATTCGTGCATCAAGCTCTGTGCCATTTATTGCACCTGCTGTAGAATATGATAATCGAAAATTGTTAGATGGAGGGATTATAGATCCTATTCCAGTTTTCAAAGCACAGAATGATGGTTATAAAAAGAACGTTGTTATTATGACAAAGCCAGAAGGATACGAGAAGCAGCGGAATAAATTTTCTGGACTGTCCAAAATTTTATATAGAAGATATCCGAAAATCGCAGAACTTTTAGTAGAACATTATCGTTTTTATAATGAAACCGTATCTTATATGAATCACAACGAACAAAAAGATAATTTTTATGTAATTCAGCCAAGCGCACAGCTTCCTATAAGCGGAATAGAAAGAAATAAAGAAAAGCTCGTTAATTTATATAATCTTGGATATAACGATGCTCATAATCATTATGAAAACTTATTGAATTGGATGAAGAAATAAAGGAGTGGAAAGCTGATATCAGGAAAAAAGGTTATTTTTAATGAATTGCAGAAAATGCATAGTCCACTGCACAAGTCATTTCCTTATCGTGATACAAGAAAATTAAGAAGGGACTTTAAATGTAAATTTACAGAAATTGACGACATAAGTGCTGATTTGAATCATTATTGGATGCATAAAGCAGCAATTTTAAATTCTATACTAAATGAAAACGAAGAGAATATTACGTTTCAGCAAATAAAGTGGCTGAGAAAATCGTTTTTTGAATGGTTTCCACAATATCGTTTTCTAGAAACAGAAATTGTGAAGTATTCTATTTTGTATAAAGATTTTATGAATTATGAGAAGGCTCGGAAACTATTACTTTATTACCTTACTGAATAAAAGTGAAAACGTACAGGTTACATTACTTGTGCGTTTTTTTGTTCATAAAATATACAATATTAACAACTTGTTTATATAGGAATTCTAATGAGAAGAAAGAAGTACATATAGAATGATGTAAGGGAGGGAGGATAAGTTTAGTAGTCGTTTTCCTTTAAGTTATTGTCCAACTTGAATATAGTTATTTATGTTAAAATATTTCTAGTAAAATCAAGTTCTTAACGATTTTATCAAACATTAAACAAAATAAGTTAGAAACGCAGAAGGGACAGCATTAACATGGAAAACGTAGCAAATATAGATAAATTGGAATCACTCAAATCTTTACAGTCGACAATCCGTAAACTTGAAAATGCTTTGTCACAGATGACTCAGAAAGGCGCAAACACGACCTTAGTGAAGAAAAGACTTAAAGCTGTTTGCATCGGGTTAGCGGCGTTAGAAAACGTTTGGAATCAAAGAGCTCATCATTACACACAAGAAAATCTAGCAGAAGCTCGCCATGTTCTTACTGGTTTGCTTCCATCAATTGAGAGGGCGTATGAAAAGTCAAAGGCTGGTAGTCCTCAAAGAACACTTTTAGAAAGAAGAATAAAAGCATTGGAATTTGCTATTCAAGCAATTGATAAATTTTCTAATCAATAACTCATCTAACTACATATGCTTTATTAGTTCAATATGAATGAAACGAATTTAAAGAGTCTTATTACAAAAAAGTGTAGCAAGGCTCTTGTATAATTATATCGAAATTAAATATCTTTATTATCACATTAAAGACAGATTGAAACATAGACTTTCTACAGTTCAATTTTAAATAATACACGTAAGATCCATATTAATACACCTCATGATTATTATCACACTTCACACCTTCAATAACTTCTCATTGCATTTGATGGGGATTCAATTATTAAAATCGCAAGAACACTCAATTATTTGATTTACGAAAAAGAAATTCCATCTTGTCTTGTCGTTGCTATAGATCATGTGGCTCGATTAGATGAGCTGACTTATAACGATAAAATGAATACATTTTTAACAGATGAATTACTTCCTTGGATTAAAGTTAGATATCATGTGCTAAAAGAACCAAAGCATACAACAATTGCTGGTTTAAGTCTTGGTGGTTTAGCGGGCTTTATGCAGCACTTCAAAATCCTCGTATTTTTGGAAATATGTTGTCATTGTCAGATTCTGTTCATTGGAAAAAGGAAGAATTCGGAAAAGTTCCTTGGACTGAGTATCAGATTTTACCTAGTAATCTGAACGCATCTTATCTTAAATTTCATATGACAGCAGCACAACTTGAAAGTGAATCCCTTTTAACGGCTAATATACACCTGTCTGAAGCTTTAAAAGAAAAAGGATATCAAACCAATTACGGAGAGTTTACGGACGGTCATGACAGTGTTTAGTGGCGTGAAAAGTTATTTGATGGATTGAGATCATTGAAAAATACAAAAACCACTCTATAAAATAAAAAGGAGAGAGAATCTATGAATCAAGATGAGTTAGATAAAAAGCTAAAAAAACAAGAAATTTTAGTAAAAGATGAGAAAGTTTGGTCTTATACGTATGAAGATCATATTAGTTCTATCGTTAAACAGGCAGAAAAGACAGGAGCGTTTAATGATTTACCTGGGAAAGGGAAACCTCTTAATCTTGATAAAGATCTTTCGTATAATCCTGACAAGCAACTTTATAGGACTTTGAAAAATAATCATGTTTTGCCTAGGTGGATTGAGCTTTCAAAGGAAATTGATAATTTAAAAGAAAAGCAGAAAGAGGCAACAGATGCAGAAGAAGCAGCTAAACTAATTCAAATTATTAATAAAAAGGTTTCAGAACATAATTTACTTTGTCCGCCAAGTGCACAAAAAATGAGAATGAAAACGGATTTTTAGCTATTTTTAATGAAAGCACTTTTTGCTATATAATAGAGGTAGGCATTTATAAATTATCTTTAAAGGGAGGCAAGAGAAATGAAGGATACGTATCAGCTTAATATACCGAAAGAACTCGAGCAGTATCGTAGTATTTTAGAAGAAAGTGTGAAACCGTATATTAAAGTGTCTGGAATGCAAGCAGAGACAACTCTTTTTGAAAGTAAGTTTGGTGGCTATCCGTATGTACCTATAAATCAAGAGCATCCTAAAGACTCAAACGGACAACCTATGATGCTACTTGCGCAGTTAAACTTTGAAGAAATGCCGCATATTGAATATATGCCTCAAAATGGAATGTTACAATTTTTCGTAAGTGCTAATGATGATCTTTTTGGCGCAGATTTTGATCATCCAACAAACCAAAAAGACTTTCGAATTATTTACCATTCTACAATTACAGAAGAATTAACTAAGGTTATTACTGATTTTAGCTATTTAAACACTTTAGAATTAGAGCATTTCATCATACCTGAGGCAGCAAAACTAAAGTTTGAATTGAATTATCAACCAGTAACTTCAAGAGATTATCGATTTGAAAAGATTTTTAATGATAACATTGATTGGGAAGAAATCGTTGATGAAGAAAATGAAACAGAGTTAGGCGAACTATATGATGATCTATGTGAAGATCAAGGGCATAAAATTGGTGGCTATCCGTTTTTCACACAGACAGATCCAAGAGAATGGGAAGAAAAATACAAACAGCATGATATATTATTGCTACAAATCGACACGGATGATGCATTGAATATTATGTGGGGAGATTCTGGTGTTGCTAATTTCTTTATACGTAAGGAAGATTTGTTAAATCTAGATTTTTCCAATGTTATTTACAATTGGGATTGTTACTAAAAAGATAGATATGAATTACTAGCAAGCTAAAAAATCTTCCTGAAGGTGAGGAGGATTTTTTTATGTTAAAAATAAACGTTATGTTAACTAGAGTGTGCAACGATAAGTACAATGAAAGTCAAGCGTAAATAAAAGAAATAACAACAAAAATATAAAACGTATGTAATTAGCAATAAATCTATAAAGTAAAATATAAAATGAAATTTATATTTTATATAGAAAAAAATTATTCCGGATAAAAAAATTCCGCGCTGATCAAAAATAATTTTTGACTCGTTAAATGATAATCCGCTAATCGATTAAGATTTGCTGTGATTAATGTATAGCAAAATAAACGATAAAACTGTAGAAATTCATTTAGATAAGATTTTGTGTGAATTTCATTGAAAATCTCCGTTTCATCTCATTAAGTATAGTTTACTTGGTTTTTGATACAGTGAAGTGTCTATTTTATATAACTTTGTATAATATATATTATGTAAACTAGTAAAAGTTAAAAACTTATTATATATTAGTTCAGGTTGTTACGCTTCCCTTTTCTTTGTTTATTCATGATTAGTTGTTTGTTTTACGGTTTGATAAAGTTTGATAGCCTGTTATAAGTTGCTCTAATTAATTTTCGGTGTTTACTGTCGTAATTATTACCGCGAACAAATTGTTTTTAAGACAATAAAAAGCAATTTGTTTAATAATTAGCTTTAAACAAATTGCTTTGATATTAATTTAATTAATAATGAGTTTAGACATTAGTTTGCTACAGCAATTGCTTCAATTTCAATTAATAGTTCGTCGTGAATTAGTTTGTTAACTTCTAAAGCTGAACTAGCTGGTGGATTATTTGTGTTGATGTATTGATCTCGAATATCTCTAACAATGGCCATTTGCGAAATGTCCGTTAAGAAAAATGTTAATTTTACTACATCGTTAAAATTTAATTCTGAAGTTTTTAATGCAATTTTAATATTTTCAAATACTTGTCGCGTTTGTGTTGCTAAATCTCCAATTCCAACTATATGGCCATCAGTATTAATAGCTACTTGTCCAGATATGTAAATTGTGCGTTTAGCATTATTGACCTCGACTATATGCGAATATCCGAAAGTTGCTGGCATATTTTCTGGATTGATAAATTTCTTTTGCAAGGTGCCTCTCCCCTTTTTATATCGTATTTTCTTTATGTTCAATTTCAATTTTGGATGACTATCTATTTTACAAATGATCTTTCACATATCCTTCTGCTACATATGCGAAGTAATAATATGCTGCTTATATTAATAAAATTAGGTATTTAACGTATTTAATTGATTATATATGTTTGATTTTCTTGAATGCTGATTCTAATTATGTCTTGTTTTATTAATTCTTCAGTTACTTTTGTATAGAAAAAGTGATACCACCAAATAAAAAATTCTTCGTAAGTTATTTCTTTTGAGTATCTGCTGCTTGAAAAGTATTCTTTTAAAGGTTTCTCATTTTCTTTAAATAATAAGATCAAATCTTCACTGATCGTGTTCGCGATTTCGCTAAGTATAGATAAGTCAGCTTTTTTAAACACTGGGATAACGGGTTGTGAATTTTGATATAAGCCTAATTTCTCGTAAAATACATTTAAATTTAAGTCTGCTTGTCTATCTACTGCTACAAAATTTTTAATTAATTGCTTTTTCGTATAATTAATATCCGCAATAGCATTGTGAAAATATTCTTCAAACATTTCTTTATTCGCAGTTATTAAATTCAAGGTTGTATATCGAGTGTTTCCATAAAGTCCAATTTGATATTCTCCTAAATCCAAATACGTATTACCATACATCCCAAAGGCCTCTTTGTCTGTTTGTTCTTGTTCTTGAATCGCATAATAATATCTTTTATTATTTCTCAAAGGCCGTTCCGTTTCTAAATAGTTTTCTTCAATGTTATTTATTTGTCCAGAATCTAATAACACCCCACTATAAAGTAAAAGACTATACGATTCTTTAGATAAATGATTAAATGTCTCAATTCTTTTAGAAATAGCATCAATTTGATTAGAATACTTCTCAATTATGTTAAGTGTAGGTTTAATTAGAGGCTCACATAGGTGATACAGCTTTTCCCCTTCATTAGCTGTTATAACCATACACGTTGGATAGTAACTCCCTCCTGTCTTTTTCAATAAACCTTCTAGTTCTAGTGCATGCATTTGTTTTTCGAATTCCTCGTTAGTCCAATTTAGCTCCGTTTTTATAGCATTTGATTCTATACCCAGATGAAGCATTACAAGTAAATATTGAAGATTAGTTCCACTTATTTTTATAGATGGAGAATTGTCTCCAGATGAAATCGTTTTAGTCTCATAAGCTGTTTGTAGTACTTTCTCTGGGGTATTAATAACAAGCATCGTTGAATCACTCCTTTTTAATTAAGTTAGTTGTAAAATCTATGTATTAACTATGTTCTATAAATAAAAATAAGTATCCTCTAATAATCTCAAATTAAAAAACGTAGTATAGATATACTACGTTTTTTTGGGTTTTTATAATGAATTATTGCTATATGTTAAATTGATTTCTTCATAGTCTTTTTTAAATTGATTATCATTTTTTAACCGACTTTTAAATGTTAATTCGCTAGAATGTCACTTTCTTTTTGAGAAATGCAGACACATTAGCAAGTAAGGCAATTTCTGAGGTGTTCTTCCCTTCTGCATAAAGCTAAATTATTTCCGATTTTGATAGTATACTTTTGGACTTCTTTTTTCTTTCTTCAGGCATTTAAAGACTCTCCTTCCATTGGATAATTAGATGAATTCCTGCTTCTTAAACCTATAGAGAAACTTATATTCTGCGTGGTTTATGATAAGGAATTTACTTAATTAAAACAATTTACAATTACATAATATTAGTTTTAGCTGCTGCTAAATGAACTTCATTTTATATATATAAATAATAAATTTAACGAATTTATGAAATGTACTGCATTTAAGGTAAAATGATATAGTTTACACTACAAATAGCTAGAATAACAACATACCTATATTGTTAAACGTAAAAAGGAGAACGAATGAAAAAGAAATATATAAATCAGATTCCTACTGATGTAAGTTTTAAACCAAAAGATATTATAGGTTTAATGACTGATTACTTTAAAATGAAAACAAAGCTACGTCCTATAAAAGATTTACCTATTGTTTTATCGAATAAAGATAATGAATCTTTAGAGAGTGTTACATGGTTCGGCCACTCTGCTTCTCTTTTGAAAATAGAGGGTAAAAAGCTTTTATTAGACCCGATGTTTGGTGATGCCTCTTCCCCATTTCCTGTTTTTAATAGTAAACGTTATAGTGGTAATTTTTCTTTAGAACGTGAAGATCTTCAAGAGATTGATGCGATTATCATTTCTCATAATCATTACGATCATTTAAATTACAAAAGTATTATGCAGTTAAAAGATCATGCAAAGCACTTTTATGTTCCGACTGGAGTTGCACGTTATCTGATTAAATGGGGTGTTTCACCTAATAAAATTAGTGAGCATAATTGGTGGGATGAAGTTACGTTTGATAATATTAAATTAGTTTGTACACCTGCAAGACATTTCTCAGGACGTAGTATGACAGATAGAGATTGTTCATTATGGTGTTCATGGGTTATCCTTGGTCAAGAAACTAAAGTCTTCTTTAGTGGTGATAGTGGCTATGCTCCTCACTTTCAAGAGATTGGTGATAAATACGGCCCGTTCGACCTTACTTTAATGGAATGCGGGCAATATGATACGAGATGGTCTGCTATTCATATGTTACCTGAAGAAACTGTTAAAGCTCATATAGACGTTAAAGGAGGATTACTTGTTCCTATACATTGGGGTGCTTTTACATTAGCATTACATGAATGGAGCGATCCAATCGAACGAGTTACGAAAGAAGCAAATCGTTTAGGGGTTAATATTGCAACGCCACAAATTGGTGAATCTATTACTTTAAAATATACAGATTATCCTACGTCAGCTTGGTGGCGAAAAGTTTAAAAATAGAAAAAAGCGAACCTTCTATAAAAAAGTGGTTCGCTTTTTCTTAATCATTTAACTGGAATTACAGCTTTCATCATTTTTGTCCAATATAATTATACTCATTATTTTATTATATTTGCTTTCCCGCTATCTAAAACTCTACTTGTCGGTACAGAGGTAATATTAATAACTGTATCCATGCTTTTATCAGTCAGTTCGATGAGTTCGTTTTCGTGATTTATTTTATTTAAATCCCACACCATTCCATTAAACTCGTTATGCTGTCCGCTTACTCTTACAATACTTTTTGTTTTATTTGAAGGCTGTATTTGAAGGTTTGTAAATTGATTCCCACTTATCTCATTTGGTGTAGTTACATGACTATCCATATAAATCATATTTACACAATCCTCTAGAGAAAAGTTCATAAAACGATTGGCATTTATCCAAGCATGTCCAGAGTTCGGTTTTTTTGCTACTAATTTTATCCCAGTTTCCATTCCTACAACTTTAATGTTTTCGAAGTTAATAAACGAAATTTCATTTTCTTTTCCACCGGAATATAAAGAAATTCTTGTACCTTTATTTGTTTCAGTCCAATTTATAATATTTATATCTTTTATTTGTGTTTTGTGCCAAGTGTTATAATACTTATTCTTTCCGTCTAAATATATAACTTCAGAATTAAATTTAGGATCATCGATAGCTATATAAGCTCCTTCAATAGAAGCATTTTTTTCTAGTTCTAGAACCCTAAAGTTTCCCTCAACAACAAATTGTGTTCCATAACCGAATAATAATTTCACCCCTTTTTTAACAATAATTGGTGACGTGATTTTATACTTTTTATCATCGAGCAATACTGTTTTAATTTTACTAGACTCTGCTTTATTAATAGCAGATTGTATTTTGTTTGAATCATTGTTTCCTTTAAAGTCTTCTACATACAACTTATTATTTTTAGCCAAACTTTCTTTATTGTAGTAATGATAAAAAGCAAAAATAATTAGAACTATACCTATGAGTAAAACAATAAATTTCTTCATCACATTCATCCTCATATAAAATTTCTCCTTAGTAACTCTTTAAATGCACTATGTTTTTTATATTTAGGTAGTAATTATTTTGCTATATATTACAGATTACAATTGATACTTTGTTTATGATTGAATTGTATTTAGAATTTATGTATTACTCCCTTTTTTCCTAATAAGCTCTAACTGGTGATATAAGATGTACTGCTGCAGATTGTTCTCCTGCTTCAATTAATATCGGTCTCATAGAACCACCAAAACTTAAAGTAACTATATCTTCTTTCATTGCTTTTAAAGCATCAACCATAAAGCGTCCATCGAAAGATATATTTAATTGCTTTTGTCCGTAAATGGTATCTATTTGTTGTGTTTCTGATATTTTACCGACCTGAGAAGCGTTAGAAGAAATTTTTATTGTGGATTCATCGATGATTTCTAAATTTACGTTGTTATTCGCCCATTCACTTGCTAATAAACTGGATCGATCTACACCTTGTAAAATCTTTTTTCTGTCTATATTAATTACTGTTTGAAATTCACGTGGTATTAGGCTAGATATATTAGGGTAT
Organism: Bacillus cereus group sp. MYBK30-2; assembly: GCF_051915945.1. Classification (NCBI taxonomy): domain Bacteria; kingdom Bacillati; phylum Bacillota; class Bacilli; order Caryophanales; family Bacillaceae; genus Bacillus; species Bacillus cereus group sp. MYBK30-2. The sequence goes on along the minus strand of NZ_JBQAFR010000001.1, from coordinate 461,658 downwards.
TTTCCTTCAATTAGTCTTGAATACAACGCAATTGTACCGAATTTAAAAATAATGTGACTCTCTGAAAGATATATGTATACAAAATTTGAATTGTTGTTCATTAATTTTAGAAGTTCACTAATAGTTGAACTTGGTATAATGCAATTTGCTTTCGCATGAGATGAAATTAGTATTTCACGCAAAGCCAGTCTATGTGAATCAGTCGCAGCGCAAACTAATTTATTGTGATCAAATACGATATGTACGCCAGTAAGAACTGGTCTGGATTCATTTCTAGCAGCTGCAAAGGAAGTTTGTTTAAATACTTCGATTAATTTTTCTGTCTCTACTTGTATTTCTGCATGTTCGTCTATATATGGTACATTAGGAAACTCATTCGCTAAGAATCCATTTAAGTTTAATGTAATTTCATCAGATTGAATGGTAATTATTTGCTCATTCATGCTTTTTATTAAAATATCACTTGGCATTTTCTTTATAATTTCAATGAAATATTTAGCCGGTACAACAATACTTCCTGCTTTAAAGATAGTTGCAATTTGTTCGTCTTCAATTGAACTAGGTATAAATTTTTCAATGAAAATATTCGAATTACTTGCGATTAAAGTTATTCCAGATTGATCTGCTGTTATTTTAATTCCAGATAATATAGGAATTAAAGTTTTTGTCGAGATAGCTTTACTCACTTCTGAAAGAGCTTGTGCAAATTGTTTGTGTTTAACGATAAACTCCATGTTTCCCCCGCCTTAAATGAAATAATATCTTTATGAAGATTGATGAATTATAGTTCCATTAAAAATATAAGGTACTGTTTCTTTCCCTTGCAAAATTCCTTTTAATTGTTCTGGTATACGTAAATAAGGTTCTGCTATATGTAATTCCATCCAGATAATCTCTTCAATTTCTTTTGGCCGCGATATACATATTTCTCCTCCGATTATTTCCCCTAAAAAATTAAAGAAGATTGCATGATGTCCTCTCTCTTCAAAAAGGGCTTCGCTAATGAAACAAATCCCTTTTACGGATATGTCTAACCCTGTTTCTTCTTTCACTTCACGAATTGTTGCCTCTTCTAACGTTTCCCCGGATTTAACTGCGCCGCCTGGTAATGTGTAATAAGAACCATTTTTCCCTTTGTTTTTAACCATTAAAAGTTTTTCATGAGTTTCATCATATAAAAGTGCGTATGTTACATTTACTTTTTTCATATGTAGTCCCCTTTAATGATAAGAATTTTCTGTCTTTATTACATTCTACCATTAAATTGTTTTGATTCATAAAAAGTAATATGAATAAATAATTAATACGAAACGATATCCCGTTCATAAACACAGAAAAAAAGAGCATATTTTGAAAATGATTAATCAAAATACACTCTTAAATGATTCATTTATAACCTTTTTTCTAAATAGTAATGATTATACCCTTTAGGGTGATCTTCACTCATTCCAATCACTTTATATCCATGCTTTTTATAAAAATTTGGAGCTTGGAAACTAAAAGTATCTAAGTTTATCAGCCGACATTCTTTTTCAATTGCGAATTCTTCAATAAGATTCATTAATTTGCTTCCGTAACCTTTGTGTCTATATTCTTCAGAAACCCATAGGAAGTCAACATGTACATGGTGCCAAAATGTGATTGCCGTTATCCCTCCTACTATTTCTTCTTTTTCATTTTTTACTATAAAACTGACCTTTTCTGAAGGTGTTTTTTCTTCATTTGAAAGTTGTTTTTGGTTATATTCAATTACTTTTTCTCTTATGTAATCACTATCTTCTTGTACCCATTGCTTTACTATTTTCATTTTAAGTATCACGCTCCTTTATGTTATTTATTCAATTTAATAATCGAATTGTCCTGTCTTCTTTAATATTAGGTTATGTAGTAAGTAAAGAGACAAAATTAGATTTTTTGAATGACATCCATTGTTTATACATTATTTTGTAATGAAAAAAAGCCCTAGTATAAGGACTCTTTTTTAGCATTAAGCTATTTTCCGATTTAACTGTTTTATTTCCTTCTTCTTTTCTGTATTTGGTGGGCGGATTAAAATAGAAATAACGAAAGATATAATACTTAAAACACCGATTGTAATGAAAGTTGGCTGAAATCCGCCGAGTAGTGCGCCGATAAATGATCCTGCGAGGGCACCAAATCCGAACCCTTGGTAAACAATCCCATAATTAGTACTATGATTTTTTAATCCGAAGAAATCCCCGACGATGGCTGGGAATATAGTGATGTTACCACCAAAACAAAAAGCAACACTTGCTACACAAGCAAAATAAATACCGTAATTTAATGGAATAAAACTTAAAGTAAAGACGGACAATCCAATAATCACAAATGTCGCAGAGACGATTTTTAATCTGCCTATTTTATCCGATAACGTTCCAAGAATAATTCTCCCCACTGTATTAAAGATGGCAATCATTGCGACGGCATTAGCTGCGGTTGCTGCACTAAGACCAACGAGCTGTACCCCAATGTCTTTTACCATTCCGATTAAATACAAACCACCCATACATGATGTGAACAGCATAAAAAATAAGAGATATACTTGTTTAGTTCGCATCATTTCACGCGGAGTATAGTCATTGTGTAATGTTTCAGTTACGGTGTTACTTACGTTTGCTTCACGTAAGAAGAACGATCCGATCAATACTAAAAGTAAGACGATAATACCCCAATATAAAAATGCTTGTGATACACCAAGACTATTAATAAGATTCCCGTTTATATATCTAAAGATTAAGCTACCCATTCCGTATGCTGAAACAGATATACCAGAAATGAGTCCTTTACGATTCGGAAACCATTTAATTAAATTAGATAGTGATGTAATATACGCAGTTCCATCTGCATAACCAACAACAACACCAGCTAATAAATAAAGTAATGGTAATGATGAAACTTGTGAACTGAGTATTAAACCGAGTCCTAGAACAATACCTGCAGTAGCAATGAGTTTACGAAGTCCTAATTTTTGTTGTAGCTTTGCTGCAAATAGTGTTGAAAATGATAAAGAAAAACTCGTAATAGAGAAAGTGATTGCGACTGAATTAAGGTTCCATCCAAACTTACTTACAAGGGGCTGATTAAATAAACTCCATGTATAAATTGTTCCTAGGCCAATTTGAACAATGATTGTACCTAGAACAATTAGCAACGGATTTATAGATGTTTGTTTCATACTAACTGTCCCCTTCTTTTTTTCATGATATGAATTTTCACAGTTAGTATATCCATGATAAATATCAAGATACTGTACGGAAAATGGAAATTAAGTTAGTATACACAAAAAGACACTTCATAAAGAAGTGCCTTTTTGCAGGTTATATACAGAAATATTTAAAGAAAGCTTTGTTAAGATAAGACATTTTCAAATGCTTATGTACATATGTTATCAAATAATTGTCTAAATGTGATGAGACTTAAGACGTATTTTTCTTTCATAAAAAAGTCGGAGAGAAAATTAATATTCAATTTCCTCGAAGTCTTTCGGTTGCGGTACAGTTTGCATATTAGCTGCATCTTTCGGATCACTATAAATCGCGTTTTGTTCCGTATTTACATCTTTTATATTTTGCTTCTTATTTTTATGCACTTCTTTCTTCATTAAACCTCACTCCTTTACTTTATAGGAGTAGTTATGCCCTCATCGTATTATTTTTATTGCTGCTAAATGTATCAGCGACTAAATTACTAAATTCACGTAAATAATATAAATAATTATCCCCGCCGTAGTTATATCTTTTGTTGTACATTTTTGCGACGACAACATTATATTCTGGAATCACTAAAATTGTTGGTCCTGTAATTCCTAATATTTGATAAGACCCTTTAGGAACTCGTTCACCAAGTTCGCTAAGCAAAGCAGGTTCGTTTTGAACGAACCAAAATAGCCCGTTTTGTGGCAGTTCTTTATTTATATAGGCTGGACTCTGTAAACTAGTAGCAATTTTTATAACTTCTTCTGGCACAATTTGTTTACCAGTTATGACACCTTGATTTAAATGAAGATTTCCCCAATAAGCAAATTCTCTAGCAGAGACAAAAAGATTTTTTTCCGTACCATCATCTACTGTGCCAATAGTACATATCGCGTCATCGTTTGGATTTACAACAACATTAACTAAATTATCATCTTGCTGTCTTCTCCATCCTGTTTCTTTGAAGTTAGCTGGTTTAAATACACGCTCCTTTAACAGTTCAGGAAAACTTTTATTATAAAGCTGATAAATAAGACGTGTAATCATTCTTACATTAATATCTCTATACGCCCAAGCTTGTCCAGGTTCAAATTCACGATAAATTGTCCCATCATCAGTTTCATTTAATCCGTGCGAATGGGTTACTAAATGTCTTATTGTTGTTTTACCGAGTAACGAAGGATCACAGTCTTTAAAATAAATTACTGCTTCGTCATCTAGAGATTTTATTTTCCCCTCATAAAGCGCATATGCTACCATTAGTCCTAAATAACTTTTTCTAGCGGAAGCAACATTGAACTGTGAAGTTGCTGTTATCTTTTTACTATTTGGTGTGTTTGAATGATTTCCGCTATAATGCTCTAGTACAATTTTATTATTTTTTATAATACAAAGTGCTGCCGCAGAACTTTGGTTTGTCTCTTTAATGTTTTCTACCCATGAAATTAACTTCTCAAATGTGTACAAATGAACATCTCCCTACAACGTATAAAAATGACAGTATGAAAGAAAAGCGTCAATACTATATAATCGGGTATCTACACTTTTCTTTCATGAAATATACTATTAATTTATGTTACTTAAATAATCCACCAGCTCCAGCAATTAGAGCAGCCGAAACAACCAAAACAACCAACACAGCCTACACAACGTCCACCACAGCCACCACAGCCACCACAACGCCCGCCGCATCCGCCACAACGCCGTGCATCATCTTGAATGTAGTAGTAAGGATACTGACTTTGTTGTTGATCCCAGTACACTACATTACCAGGTTGATACTCATTAAGGTTTAATGATTGTAGTTCTTGTTGAAACTCATTCATTACGAAAACCTCCATTTATAAATATAAATTCCGTCCAAATTTTTAAGTATATTTACTTTTTAAAATAAAGTAGAAATAAGGCTATAGACTAAATGCGTACATCAACAAAATATGACTTTACATTAGGTGATGTACCTTGTTTTTGAGCCTATTTTCTTTATATCTTTTCGGTGGACGTATTTACTATAAATAGAGCGACTTAAAGGTTACTAATCCAACAATTTAGTAGTTCATCACTTAATCTTCTTTCAAGTAATTCTTTAACTAAAGGCGACGGCATTATTTTATAAGAATTAATACTCTCATTATTAAAATCAATCCAATGAAATGCTAGATGTGATTCTTTAGATATTGGTGCTAAATTACAATGTAACTCTTGTGAAGCTATTTCAAAAACGTGGTTAATTTCATGATGAAGTGTTTCTCTGTCTTGCCATTGGTTTTCAATGACTCCTAAAAATTGTTTTATACTGCAACTTACTCCAAGTTCTTCTCGTAACTCTCTTATTAGTGCGTTCTCTGCTGATTCACCAACTTCAACATGACCGCCAGGTAAAAAATAGTGATGTCCTATGTATTCAGCAACTAGCAATTTTTCATCTTTAATCATAACAGCTCGTACAATGTGATGGAATTTACTGTTCAATTGATATTCCTCCTAGTTATTTACTTTATACCTGATTAAAATAGTCATTTAAAATTGGGATAATGTAAATCATAGGCGTCTCATAAGGATGAATTTCATTTATAACTTCGAGAGCATCTTTTACAAGTTCTTGTTTACACTTTATTTCAACTTTACATTCTTTCCCTTCGCATATTTGACCAATTTCGCCATTAAAAGGTGTTGCCTCTGCCAATGGTCTCCAGTACCCTTTAACTGAACTATAAGAAAGACAATTGTCATAATGTCCAGTTCTACAAGCACCAACTTTATTTAATTCATCTCGTAATAATACAACGTATCCTTCAGGAATAAACACTTCGATTTTAACCTCAGTAAATTGCATGTATCAGTTCACACCTTTACATTATTAAAGTTATACAAATAAACGATATACTTGCTCACCATCATAAATCTTTCCTAATGGTTGAAAACCGTACCGTTCATATAGTTTTTTTGCAGAAATATTATCCTTATGTACAGTTAATCTAATTTCTTTACACTCTTTAAATCTATTTTTTATTAAATTAATAATTTCCTTTAACGCTGCTTTACCATATCCATTTCCTTGCTGTTTTTTATCAATGATAAATCCGTTTATCCAATACATGTCTGTTGTCTCCCGTACAAAAGCGTGCATAATAAAACCAACTATAAGATCATGATCATATATAGCGAAAGGAATATATTCAACGTTTTCACCATCTGGCTTTATGTATACTTTAGCAAGTGATACTGCAACTGCCGGGACAAATTTTGTTTGATTTTCTTTAACTTGTAAGTTTAATGCCTCTTCCCAATTTTCTCTCGTAACAACTTTTAATTGGACGTTCAATATTTTAAGCTCCTTTGTATAGAGAATGTATCTTTTATATTCAACGGAGTGAAATAAATCCCTTTTTCGACATCGCCTTATAACATGATTTTCATAAAATCCTGAATGAATTTTTCCTCATCTAATTGTAACGCTATACGAGCCCCTTCAGATTTAGAATGTGGGCGAAAATCAGCAAAAGTTTATCCCTTCGTTTCGCCGCATATATCCACAGTTACTTTTCGGGATGTATATTTTAAAAACGTAGGATTCACCAAACCGCTTATAGCAAGTACATCATGTAATAATGGCCCTTCAATAGATGGATTGAGCTTTTGGTATGCTGATAAATAATAATCGTACATGGGTTTCATGATCGATTTAAATGGATTTTTTGTATTAGCTAAAATATAAGTAAATACATTTGGAGTTAAAACTGTTTTATTTGTTACATTTAAAGGGAATAACGTTAAATTTTTCGCTTGCTGAAGTACAATTTTACTTGCTACAGGATCTCCGTACACATTTGCCTCTGCTAATGGAGTAACATTTCCTGCTTCTAAAAAGACACCACCCATAAAATAAATTCCTTTTACATTTAACATCATGTCGTGCCATAAATTAAAAGCAATCGCTAATGAGGTAGATCTTCCTACATCGACAATTGTTAAATCTTTGCCATACTTTACGAGAATTGCTGCAATACTACCAAAATTGTATATCGGAATAGATAACACGCTTTCCGGTACATGAATAGGACCTAATCCTTCTGGTCCATGAATTTCAGGATAATACGTTGTAATTCCATTTGTAAGTGGACTAGTTGCACCGCTAATGACAGGAATATCTTGTCTGTTTGCTAACTGTAAAATATACGCGGCATTATGAGCGGCATGTATATGTTCAACATTTCCATATCCAGTTACGATACCGACAATTTCAATTTCAGGATGTAGCAAACCATACATAATTGCAAAAGAATCATCAATACCTGGGTCTCCGAAAAATAAAACTTTCTTCAAGAAACGTTCTCCTTTCATAGGTAAGATAATTATGTATATGTAGAAATAATTTAAATCTATACAGTTCTAAGCAAATATTAATGGTAAGTAGTGTATTGATAAAAAAGAACTAGCATTATGCTAGTTCTTACTCTGGTAATAATCTAATAGTATAATTAAATTTCGTACAATTGCTAGACTAGCGCATTTTAATATAGATATTTTCCGCTATATCTATATTAAAAGCCCCATATCAATTCAATATTGTTGGTTTCAAATTGCAAATACTCACTGAACTGTATTACTATAATTTTTCACTCTCAATTTGCATATAATTCTCTTTTTTAAATGTTAAATGAGCAATCACAACTCCAAGTATAGTAATTATCCCTCCGATTATCGAAACAAAGGTTGGCAACTCACCTAACCATACCCAAGCAATAAAACATGCAGTTACTGGTGTTAAATATAGAGAACTTGTTGCCTCAGAAGCACCCGCATGGGATGTAATATATGCTAATGCAATATACGGCAGTACTGTCGGAAACACACCTAAATATATAACGCTCAAAGTAGTTTCTATAGGAGCTGCTACGATTTCTTGATAAATCCCTGGTAAAAAAATAAGCATACATACAGTACCAGACCAAATTGTATATATTGTAAATGGTAAGAAACCGTACTTTTTTAAATACGACTTTTGGAAAACGAAAAATAGACTTTCTGAAAATGCCGCTAATAATATAAGTAATACCCCGCTATTCAATTGAATGGAATCTCCTTGACTTAATGATAAAAAAGCAATTCCTACTAAACTAATTACACCACCAATCCAACCATTTAATTTCATTTTTTCATTCATAAAAACAGAAGCAAGAATTGCCGTTAATATAGGTGTTACTGATACAATTAAACTAGCAGGTCCAGCATTCACATTCTGTTCACCGTAGTTCAGTGCAATATGATAAATAGTAAATCCTAGAGCGCCAAATATAAAAATTACTGGAATATCTTTCAAGTCTGGTAAACGTAATTTGTATATAAACGAAAACAGTAGAAGAATCAAAGAAGCGATTAATAATCGTAGCAAAGTGAGGTGCTCAGGCGTGTAAGCTTCAAGCCCCATTCGAATCCCTGGAAAAGCAGTTCCCCATATAAGAATCGTAAAAGCGTGAGCACATACAATACGAAAATCCCATTTTTTATTATGCATATTTTCTCTCCCTCTCCAATAAACCAGCCATTTTCTAATTACCAATTATTTCTTTTCATCATATTTAATAGTTGATACAATGTCTTCAACCAGTTATTCCTCGAAAAAACCAACCAATTTGCATTTTTAAAATGAATGAGGGAGTTTTTTAATATGTCTACCGATAAAAAATTACCAAAATATCGACAAATAATAGACTATATGAAAGAGAAAATTGAAAACGGAGAATGGCCAATTGGAAGTAAGATTCCGAGCCAGCGGCAGTTAGCAAAATTATTTCAAGTAAATCGTAGTACTATAATAACTGCGCTAGAAGAACTTATGGCAGATGGTTTAATTCAAGGGAAAATTGGAGCGGGAACAATTGTAATGAATAATACATGGTCATTATTAGCGACTAATCCCCCGCCTGATTGGAGTGAATATGTGAAAGCTGGTATTCATAAACCCAATAAATTAATGGTTCGAGAAATTAACGAAGCAGAAGCAAATAAAAAATTCATTCATCTGAGTAAAGGAGAACTTGCACCTGATCTTTTCCCGTTAGAAACTATGCAATTCATTATGCGTAACGTATGTGAGGAGCTAGATTATTTCGGATACGAGGAACAAAAAGGATATTTCCCTTTACGTGAAGCGATAAGTAATTATGTAAAATCATTTGGAATAAATACTTCTCCAAATTCTATATTAATAGTCTCTGGTGCATTGCAGGCATTACAATTAATATCAATCGGTCTTTTACATAGAGAATCAACAGTGTTACTTGAACAACCTTCTTACTTATATTCACTTCATGTATTTCAATCGGCTAATATTCATCTTTCTGGAATACAGATGGATAAACATGGAATTATCCCGAATGATTTGTTAAGAAGAATTAATTATAGTCAAAAGAAAAATATTTTATATTCGATTCCTTGTTTTCAAAATCCGACAGGTGTATTAATGTCCAAAGATCGACGAAAAGAAATACTAAAAATATGCGAAAAAGAACAATTGCCTATTATTGAAGATGATATTTACCGTGAATTATGGATTGATGAAATATCGCCACCGCCTTTAAAGTCGATGGATAAACATGGACATGTATTATATATCGGTAGTCTATCTAAAACACTTAGCCCGGGACTTAGAATTGGTTGGATTATTGGACCAGAGCCTGTTATTGATAGATTGTCAGATATAAAAATGCAAACTGACTATGGATCAAGTTCTTTATCTCAAAGAGTTGCTGCGGAATGGTTAAGTAAAGGTTTTTATTCGGAGCATGTAGCGAACGTAAGAATTCACCTAAAAGAGCGAAGACAAATAATGATACAAGCTTTAAATAAGTATTGTGCAGATATTGCCACGTGGGATATTCCTAATGGTGGATTATTTATATGGCTAAAGATTGTTCCTAACATTTCGATGAAAAAACTATTTTCAGAGGCTCAATCAAAGGGTGTTCTTTTTAACCCGGGACGTATTTATGAGGAAGAATCAGATCAGTTTATACGTTTGTCTTATGGATATGCTTCTCCTGAACAAATTACTCAAGGTATTATTATATTAAGTAATTTGATTCGTAAGTTAATGGCATAATAAAAAATCCTCTTTTATATAAAGAGGATTTTTTGTGTACCTTTTTTACCACAATCTCATTTCCTGTCCTAATAAAATAAGTTCTTTATAGGGATCACCATCAATTTTTAATACTTGCGCAAATGCCGGTTCTGTTTTTACACCTCGTTCTTTTAATTCAATTACTTCTCCTCTAATGTGTGGGTGCTGCATTAATAGCATGTGCTCCACTATCATATGTTTATATGCATTTTGGTTACGAACTGGCTGCGGTTGAGCAAATAATTCAAATTCAAAACCTTCAAATTGAAAATTCACCTTTATTGTTAAGATATTTTTAATATTTTTCTTTTTCATTTCAAATCCTTCGTATGAGCCATACAATGATCTGATTTCCTGTTCAAAAAAATCATAATTATGTACTTCCATTACAATGTCTAAGTCAGAATGAAGGGTATCAATTCTAATAGGGATTGTCCCGCAAAGTACAGGGCTATATAAAGCTAAATCCTCCATTATGTTTAGTTTATTAATAACTTCGTAAACTTTTTGTTGCTTATCATTCCCAGATTGTAAATATGTGATAGATGTAAACATAGAAGTCTCTCCTTCATTTAACGTAATACTCGTCTCACTAAATTTGAGAAAAAATTTAATCGTTTTATTTTGTTCGAGGAGTACCTACATTTCAATATATTAAGCCGAACTAACAATGTTTTTCAACTTTTCTCCTATACTGCAATACTATAAAAATAAAAAAGGAGGAATTTTTATGAGCATTTTCAACATGATTTTGTTCATACACATATTATTTGGAGCAATATGCTTAATCACTGGTATCGTAGCGATGCTTGCTCAAAAAAAGAAAGGAAAACATACAGAATGGGGCGAAATATATCATGCATCCTATGTTGTTATAACCATTACTGCAATTATATTGTCCATATTAAATTGGGATAAAATCGCATATTTATTTTATGTAGCAATTATCTCCTATGCATTTGCGATTTACGGATATCTTGCAAGAAAAAAGAGATGGAAAAATTGGCTAGGGCATCATATTAGAGGTATGCTAGGCTCTTATATCGGTGCAGTTACCGCACTTTTAGTAAACATAGGGATGTATATTCCTGTTATAAATTTACTTCCACCAATATGGTTTTGGTTCTTACCTACACTAATTGGCATTCCTCTTGTATCTAGTGTATCAAAAAGGTATAAAAAACAAAGGTAAAATTAATTACAGTTTAATTACTTTCTAATTTATTTTTATAGGGATGACCAGGAAGAGAAAATAAAAAGAATCCAATAATATTTGGATTCTTTTTATTTATGATTTTTTTTAGACGAAATTGAATGCAAACGATCCGGATAATTAGTAAATATCCCGTCTACACCCCATTTTATTAACTTTTCCATATCTTTTTCATTATCTACTGTAAATGGATGAACTTCTAATCCATGTTTCTTTATTTTTTTTACATAGGCTGCATCAATATATTTATAGTTCATGCCTAGGCCAATGCAGTATGTTTTATAGTTTTTTATTTCTAAATCTGTTAATTGAACTGCTTCTTTAAATGATAATAATTGTACTAACGGTATATTGGCATTTAAACTATGAATCTTTCGTAGACTTTCTTCACTAAATGATTGAATAATAACTTTATCACTTATTTGATATTGATTTATAATTTCAAATAACTTTTCTTCCATTCCCGGATATTCATCTGGTGATTTTGTTTCGATATAATAATTAGCATTATGTCCAAACGTTTCAATAATTTCTTCTAGTGTTGGAACTTTAGCATTTTCAAATTCTTTCTTTGCTAACTTTGGATACTTTTTATTGAAAAAAGAACCTGCATTCAGTTGTTTTATTTCATCTAATGTATGATCTTTTACAAAACCAGTACCGTTTGTTGTGCGGTTTAATGTTTCATCATGCATAGCTACTAAATGTCCGTCTTTTGTCATTTGGAGATCTATTTCTATGTAATCTCCCTTTAATTGCTGTCCTAATTTATACGCTTCTAATGTATGTTCCGGTGCATATGCAGAAGCCCCCCTATGCGCGATGTTTTTAATATGATTTGATTGATTAATAGCTTTTGTATATTTATGTTCATTTTTTTGGTGAAAAACAAAAATGCCTATTACTATAAAGAAACAAATGATTGTAATTATAGATATTTTCTTCATAACGGTGTGTTTACTCCTATACTTAAAGCGGCTTGCCTTGGATGAATTATTCAATTAAATGCCGATTTTCAAAAACAGTCATTTGTCCTACAGCTTGAAAGCCAGATTTTTTATAAATATTTATTCCATCAGGTGAAGCTTGTAACACGCAATAAGTATCTTTTAGTTGTTTGGCTTCTTGAAGCAGGAAATTGAACATAGTAGAACCAAATCCTTTTCCTCTCATATCTTCTTTAGTCGCTATATCATAAATACCAACGCTATCTTCCGTACATACTAAAGAGCCAACAGATACTACCTTGCCTTTATAAAGACCTAAGTATAGTTTCATGGCATCACTATTCCATAAATCTAAAGAGGCAATTTGATTATAGTATGCTTGAACGTGAGTACCTTCTGCTGATGTACCGAATAAAGCCGCTAACGTTTCACCAAATTGTAGTATTTGTTCTGGTGTAGACGCTTTTTGAATTATAAAATCTGCTGGTACGTCTATTATTGGATTTATTGTTTTTAAATCTGCAACCATTGCAATATTATTTTCTGCTTCTTTTAAGCCAAGTTGTATTAATTTGCTATTAATATTTTGCTCTTGCTCCTCATCCCAGAACCAAACACTCATTGGAAAGCTCTTTTGATTAAAGTGTTCTATCTCAGTATATAATTGATCGACTCCTTTCGTTAAGTTGTTGTTTAGTAAAGTAATAATATTGAATGTATCTGCAGGTAAACTGCAGTCAACGGCAATATAATCCTTTGTTTCTTTTACATTCATACCTTGCACATGACGGGCAACATATGTAATTTTGTATATAAAATTATCTATGAGTAAATTTTGATAATTCATCAATTATGCTCCTTTAAAAAATAGTAATTAAATAATATCTATATTAAATATAACATATAAGGAATTTCACATAATCTATGCTTCTCCCTTTTTTAACCCCTGTATATCACACGATGTAGCATGATAAGAATTAAAAATGATATAACATTGTCGGAATGAAAAAAGTGGTATATAATAAATATTAACATTACTAGTAATTATTTTAGGTATTCCTAGAATAAAGGAGCGATACATATGAAAATTACTATTTATTTCGGAAGTCATGAAGATCAAGATGTTCGTACTATGGACTGTCACTTAGATGTAGAAGATACAGAAGAGATTGTTTCTGTATCATAATATAAATAGTTGGGACGAACCCTCTTCCCTACAGCGTTTAAGACACCTTTTACAGGTGTCTTTTTTGTTTGTTTTTTCATCAAAAAACCTTTACTTTAGAGCGTTTTAATAGTAAAATATAAATATACGAACAAACGTTCTTTTTTATTTTAATTGTACATGAAGGGATGATTTTTACAATGGCTCAAGCAAAGCGCAGAGGAAGAAAAAAGCAAACACCTATTATTTCAAATACAGGCTTTATCGGCTCTGTCTTTATTGATACATTGGAGTTACATAAGAAATCCTATTATTTCGCTCGTAAAAAACTTCAAATTGTTCATCACGTTTTAGATGGTCTATCTGGAGCAACGAGTGCTTTATTTAAAGAACATAATATCTCCGCATACATGTCATGTGTATATTTACATAAACAAAAGAAAATCGGATTTGTTCTTTCAACAAAACCTTTTGAACAAAGTGATGGCGTTGCTTACTTTATAAATTATTTGATCGAAAAAAATTTTTATGGTGACGAAGAAGTAGAATATCAAGAAGTATTTAATACAGGTTTTATTGGTGTAGTATTCGCCGATTTATCTAGTATAGAGCGTTTTAATTTTGATTTCGAAATGAGTATGTTATCAAAATTAATGAAAGATATGATCATTCCTGTTAAAGAGCTCTTTTTACGCCACAATGTACCAGCATACATCTCTACTTCTCATTTAGAAGAGCAAAATAAATTAGGTTTCGTTCTTTCTGTAAAGCCATACGATGAACGTGCAGAAGCCGATTTATACTTTGAAACATATTTAAAAGAACGCGGATTATATATTGGTGATGAAGAGGATGATATTGATAAAATCGTTATTAGAAAAACAGTTGAATTACGATAGAAAAGCGCAGGAGTATCATCCTGCGCTTTTGGTAATTTATGAACCACAAGCATATCAAAAAATCTTTCCCACCAAATCACTCTCTCAAGTAATGATTATCCCCTAAAACGTTCATTTTCGGAAATGAACTTAAATATTTTTTATTCTATCAAACATATAAACCCGTTCAAAAGAGAACGGGTTAGAAATTTTAAATATTCATGTATTCTCCTTTAAGGATACCAAATATTTCTAAATCGATAACTCCTTTACCAGACCATAATGTGGCTTGTCTTAACAATCCTTCCTTTATAAAACCGTTTTTTAAGAGGACTTTCGTTGAAGCCTCGTTTGCGGGCATGACCTCTGCTTGAATTCTATTTACATTCACTTCATCAAATAAAAATTTTACTAGCATATGAACGGATTCAGTCGCAATGCCCTTGCCCCAATTGTCCTCTGCTAAAAAGTAACCAATAGATACCATGTTCACTTTTTGATTAAAATCCATAGCTTCTATAATTCCCAACAAAGTATTATTTTGCTTTTTCTGAAAGATTCCCCACTTAACTCTACTTTTTTTATGATAATCCCTATCAAAATGACCAATCATCTTCTTTACCGTTTGTATATTATGTTTAGGAATGATCCCGCAATATTCAAATACATTTTCGTTGTCATAGATCATATATACTTCTTGTAAGTGTTCCTCTTCAATTTTTCTTAATACTAGATTGGCAGACTCCAATACTGGGAAATCTCTAAAAATCATTTCTAAATTCATGTTATTCTCTCCTTAAAATTATTCCTCAATGGGTATGTAAATCTTCATTTTCATTTGGAAATATTGAATTTAAGACATCGGTAATATCAGTAAGTTCTTTTCAATGAATTCAATTGATTTTTGTATACTTTCAAAGTAATCCATTCCTCAACACCTCTGTATAGTTCATATTTTATAATTTAAACAAAAGTTTTTTTTGATAATTTGCACATTTATATTGTAACCTACACATTATTCTTTTTTATGGGATTTTGAGTTCAATTTAAAAAACAGCTTTCCTTTAACGTAAGGAAGGCTGTTTTTTAAGAAGCTACTAAACACTATAATCTTTCGAATGAACTTCTAATATTAAACGATTTGAAGAAACCTTATTCAATATTAGATATAAGATTCCTCCTACAATTGGAATAGTATAGGCTGGAATATAGTTTAATAATATACCTGATAGTGCCATTGCTATAGGGAGCATCATTTTACCTATACTTAATCCAATGCTGAGTACTCTCCCTCTATATTCATTTGGAATCTCTTTTTGCATGAAACAAGCTAATGGTATATCAATTAGAACTATAATTAGCCCTAAAAAGAACATAACAGCACAATACGTAATAACGTATACAAAACCATTTACTTCAAAACTTTTGAATAAAACTGGAATTCCTGAAATAATCATAAAAACTGCCAACATAAAACTTAACTTTTTTAAAAGATAGGAGTAAGAAAAACGATTAGTTATCTTTTTTACAAGTATTGCACCAACTATCATCCCTACTGGAAAAGTCCCTTGAATCATCCCAAATTGTTTAGAACTTAGATTGAGAACCGTGTTAATAATGTATGGCAATGGAACAGTTACTGCAAAGCCTAAGAAGAAATTAAGTGATATTAAAATACTAAACGTATTCTTTAAGCTTTCATTTTCAATTAAGTAAGAAAATCCCTCTTTTATATCTTTGATAAAATTAATGCCTGTTTGTGAACATTCCTCATTTATGTTGCACTCGAATAATTTAAAGTGAATAAACAACATGGATATGCCCGAAAGAATAAATGAAATACCATTTATAATAATAAAAGTTTTTATATCTAAGACAACAAAAACAATGCCACCTAGCATAGGACCGAGAATTAAAGATACAGAATCGATAATTTTACTTATAGAGTTAATACTCATAAGCCTCTCTTTAGAGACGATATTTGGTTTTGCGGCTTCTAATCCTATTCCAAAAAATGTTGTAAATACCGTCATAAGAAAGGTAGTAGTATAAATGATGAATAAGTTTAATCCATACTTGCTGCTGAATATATAAACTGCGATTAATACCCCTCCATTAAGTAGATCCATACAAACAACCAGCTTCTTTTTATCAATCTTATCTGCGATTACGCCGGCAAATGGATTCATAACGATCATTGGAATAGTTCCTAATATGAGCGTGAGCGCAAAATTAAATGCTGATCCAGTTATTTGTAATACATATAACCCTAATGCAAAATTATAAATAGAGGTACCAAATAATGATATTGTTTTTCCGATTGAATAGAGGTAAATATTTTTAAACTCTTGCGTACTTTTTTTGTTTTGTAAATGTACTTGTAAACTTTTCATAATCTTTACACCTCGCTTAAATTTGTATTACATACAGTGTAATCTCTTGGGTAAACCCAATATCAATATGTATTAATTAAAAATTTTTAAGGTGAAATAAAAAAAGATGGGGCTAACCCCATCTTTTTCCGAAAAATGAATATGTATAAATTTCTTCTCCTTGAACAAAGAAATCCTCGTATTTTCCGCCTCGTTCCAAATAACTTGAAGTTCTTTCATCAATGGATTGAAACTGTAGATTTTGGATTTCTTTCGTTACTTTTGAAAGTGTAAAATTTTCTCGAAACCTAGTTGTAATTTGGCTGTTTATGCTAAAATTTTTAAATAAAATAAATAAACTTAATAAAAAACAATCAGGTTTTAAAAGAGAATTTAATTTGTGAAGTAAAAAATTTTCATGCTCAAAACTGTAATTACTAGTACCAGACTGATCAATTACAATATCAACAGACTGATTCTGAATAGGTATATTTAAAAAATCAGCACAGATAAAGAGGATGTTTCTTTTCGGATTGCTTCTCTCTAATACATCTTTTAAAAATAGCAGTTTATTCAAATCTCGATCAACTGCAATATATAAGCAATCTTCGGGTAGTTCTTCATAAATGTTTCGCAAAAAGAACCCAAGACCCGATCCTATATCAAGTAGTATTTTGTTATTTAAATCTAATTGTATCAGTTTCTTTTTCGCCCATTCTCCTTCTCTATGCATATTTTCCAAATATGCAGTATCAGTTTCATGAATATAATCCGAAATAGAATCTTCAAGTGAAGTTCGCTCATATGCTTTAAATAATTTACCAGCTGTCATAATCCCTGAAGTAATAATGTATTCTTCACCACAGTTACAAATTAACTTCCCCTCTGTAATTTGATTGCTTTTAATAATTCCATTTTGAAGAATTAGGTTTTTGCTACACTTAGAACATATAAGTAAATGAAGTATGCTTAAATCTATCCCTATAATAGAATTCGAAGTTTCATTTGTTAGAGATAAATCATTTAACACTTCTTTTAATTTATCTCTTCTCTCCTCTAAAATTTGTATTTCTTGTTCAATCTTTTCGTATTTCAATTTAAATAAAGATTGGTAAAAAGTATCTTTTTCGTAATTCATAGATTTCGCTAAATTTTTATAAAGAAAAAGTTCTTTAATTTCATTCAAGCTAAATCCTAGCCATTTGTACTCTAATATAAGCTCTACATCTTTTTGACAATACTCATCAAAAAAATAGTGGCCACCCTTCTTTTCAGGAATAATTAGTCCGAGATCCATATAATGTCTGATTGTATCTATACTTAGATTATTTATCTTTCCGAATTTACCGATTTTCATAATATCACTACCATTATAGTATTTTTTTATAAATACTTCTTTTTTTATAGTAGAAAATCCTTTTATCTATACATTATTATTTATGATACGGGGATGATGTAATGAAGGTTTTATATAATAAAAAAACCCGCGAATCATTCACGGGTTTTCTTTTTAATAACTAATTGCTATTGTACCTTCACCGGCATGAACAGCAAATGAAATTGGTAATGGATACAGTTTGAAATCCATTTCAGGGAATGCTTGTCTTATATCTGAAATCCATTCCTCAGCACCATCTTTATCATTAGCATGGAACATATGGAGTACTTTTGGTAGCTCTTTCTCAAGTTCATTTTTAATGTATTCTCTACACTTTTGGATTTTGCGTACTTTCTTTTCAAGTAAAAGTTCCCCACCTTTTACTTCCAAAATTAAGTTGACACTTAATAAACTTCCAAGTAAAAATTGAACTCCTTTTACACGACCACTTGCATATAGACCTTTCAAACTCTTTGGAAATACATGAAAAGGTCTTCTTTTTTCATCTACTAATGTTTTGTGTATATCTTGTAAAGTCATACCATCATTGTATAACGATTTCGCTTTTCTAATTAGTTCATCCATTGGATAACTTGTTGTTTCACTATCTAAAACAGTTAAATGGAAACCTGCCATTTCTGCAGCTAGCTTCATATTTTGATATGTTCCACTTACTTTTCCGCTAATAGCGACTGCGAATCCTTCTTCGTATTCTTCTTTACATTTCGTAAATAACTCTACCATTTCCCCAATGTTAGGTTGTGATGTAGTGACAGTTTTACCTTCGTTTAACGCATTATAGACGCGTTCACGAACACCTTCTTCACAATCTTTGTACGGCACTCCATCAATAATAACTTCAATTGGGATAACAAAGTTATCTCCTTCTGTTGTAAAACTCGCAGTTGTACTATCAGTAATCCAAGCAACACGCTTCATGTTGTTCCTCCCTTAATTCTATTCCTCTTTTCTGACTTTTCTATATATTTATATTATAAAAAGAGAATATCCCTGTAATAGTAACAGGACTTTCTTATTTTTGCTATAGTAGATGAATATTAAATGTGAATATTTTTTGTCTATTTCACAAATAAAAAAGAAAATCAGGATATTTCCCCGATTTTCTTTTAATACTACATTATTTAAAGGTTTCATTATCTAAAATTACAACATAATCATTGGTCAATCGCCCAGCTTCTTTCGTATAACTGACAAGTCGTTGTATGTTATCACAGCAAATTTTCGCTCCCCATACGAGTAACGGTACACCGATAAAGTCGATGTGTAACCTTCTAGAAAACAGACCACCTAAAGTCATTGGTAAAGGAACTGTTGGTGATGTATTAGAAAAAATAATCTTTTCATGGCTTTGATAATGTTTTTGCAGAATCTCTCCTAAATGCTTCATCGCAGGTACAACGACTTTTGATGCCCCGCATCCAATTGTATATACAGGATTCCCATATTCATCTTGTCCATGAAAAATAATTTTTCCCATATCTTCTGTTTTCAATTTATTAAAGTAATCCACATTTAAAATTTCGTCTTTCGTTAACTTCCGATCAGTTGGTAATTTATTTAGATGATAAGCTGCAGCGAGTGAAGTTGTATGTGTTCCACCGAAGTCTGTATAGATAAAAATCATAATATCATCCCTTATTATAAAAAGTTCAATGTTAATTAGTATCACCATTCAAAAGATTGTTAAACAAGGGATGAATTTTTTATACTTTTTGTGTTAATTCATTATATTTCTTCCAAATATAATATCGTCTACTAATAACAGTACCTAATGTGATACATAAAAAAGCATTCGTTACAATCATTAATGTATAGGGCGTACTGCCAGAAAACATGCTTTGCTTAATCACAATTTTTGCACCTAAAATAACAAGGAGAATAATTGTACTTAACCAATTTCCTTTTCGTAATACATGACCCGTTTCACTATCTAACCGAAATGTTAAAGCTTTGCCTCTTATAATTCCAAGGCCCAATCCAATTCCAAGCATTGCAACGAAAAGAAGTCCTTGCAATAAAGTTACTTGCTCCATGTGAACAATGGATTGAATTGTTACATAACACAATAAAGCTGGAACGAGCCAAATACGATTAATTTTTATTTTACGTTCTTTCCCTTGCATTAAAACGATAATAAAAATAACAACGATAATATCCAATTAAATCCCCCCTATTTACTCACTTCCCTTTAAAAATTATATTCCCCTTTCTTTATTCCATACTTGAAATACAATAGCTCCTTTTAATTGTAAAATATGGAATGTGATTCCCCCTCAGTCTTAAGCATTATTTATAAAAGTAAAAAGACGTACTTTTTACTCGTACGTCTTTTAGTACCTTTATTCAAAACAAGTACATTCTTTATGAACTCGTTTAAACTTTTAGTTATTATAAATCAAATGAAGATTTTTAATTGATGGCTTATTCCATTAACTAAAATATTTTTCAAAGCAGATACAATCATGAACCCGTTTAAATTGTTTTCTTATCTCTTCTTTATTTTCACCTGTGTAATGAGCAAATGTTTGAACCGGATATAACTGTTTTATATTACTATTTATTACATCTTTTATTTCGTCTGTATGGTCGGAATAAACGTGTAAATATGAATCTACGTTTACAAAAGCATTTTTTTCATACCATCCATGAACCCACAGATTGTCCCTAGTCCATGCTTCCAGTCGATTTAGCTTGAGTTCTTTAGCTATCTTTTCTGCTTCATTTAATAGTTGATTACCAATTCTCCTTCTGCGAAAATCGGGATGAATTGCAATATGCCAAATCATACCGCCAAGACCAGTTCCTCTTGAACAAACAGTACGTTCTTCTAATTCGTATTCAATATCTATTAAACCCACTATTTGATCTTCGTGTACAGCTACTAATTCAATAGCAGGATTTTCATATTTTTCTTTCTCTCTAAATACATTATCATAATATGCTGTATCTAAAAAAGATAACGCACGACAACGTACCCAGCCTATTTCATCGTCTTTTTTATACGCCCTAATCTTAATATCCATGTAATTAAAAAGCTCCTTCTATTTCTGCCATTAATTTTTCAAGTTCTGCCCTTTTATTTGATGGAAGAACTAATGTAATTCCTAGGTCTGGGTATACGGCCGAGCGAAAACTCACGCCTGGATGATATCCCATTCTGTAATATTTAAAAATATCGTTTTGTTTTTCCTCAATCCATATTCCATAATCGTAAGACTGAGTATTCACCAAAATGTGAGGAGTTAAAAGTAACTTCGTATACTATTGGCTTAATTTTATAATTTTCTCAACCACATCCTTTGTATTGATCATGCGACCCTCATAGTCCAATAGTGTTCCTCCACCTAATTATTTTTCAATATATAGATGGAAGAACCCTCTTATTACGTGCCATTAATTGTAAAAAAAAGAAAAATTATTTCGAATCTATTGATTCAGTTGAATATACCTTGGACCTTGAAGGTAATAAGGTAAACGCACACAATATAATAGTAATAAATAGCATTACCAATACTCCTACAATGACTACAAGTTGTATAGAAGTGAATTGAGTTGCAACGCCGAACAGAATCGTTATAAAAATGGTTATTGCCGCAATAACAAGCCCATATATACTTCCGATCCGTCCCATCATATGAACAGGAACATTATTTTGATAAAATGTGTAAAATCCTGTATTTGCATATGCCATAGAGAAAGATAAAATAAAGAATCCGATAGCAGCTATTAAAAACTCATTTGAAAAAGCATAGACTAAATAACCGATTGCGATAAATAACGAACCCACTCCTATAAGAAATGAAGGCGCTAATTTTCCTGACAAAATTGTATTAGTTATTGCGCCTAAAATAAAGCCTGCCCCAGCAATACTAACTAGGAAACCATACTCACTATCTGTTAACAGTAAAACTTCTTTCGCAAACGATAGTTCAAGTGAATCCATAGCGGTAGCTAATACCATCATCCCCTGGAATAAGAAGTAAACACATACTATATACACAGATTTTTTACTAAAATTTAAAACTACGTTCCAATCTTTCTTTAATAAAATTAGAGACAATTTATCACGGGATGTATTAGGATCGTCTTTTTTATCAAGATTAGGTAAAAGTAATGTAATGAACCCCGATAACAGAAATGCTATAGCATTCATATATATTGCAAACTCGGGTGTACTCGCTATTAATAATACTCCCGCTACCGCTGGACCAATTAGAAATGCACCAGATCCTATTAAACTACGTAATGAATTGAAACGCTGTCTTTGCTCTACTGGAATTAATTTCGTCATATAGGTCATGGCAGTCGGTTCATAAATTGCACTGGCCATGCTTATAAAGAATACTAAGAGATAGACAATCCAAAGTGATGGAACCAAGGGTAAAATAGCGATAAATACTGCACGATATATATCGAGATAAGCCATTAACTTCCACTTATTTAAACGATCTATCATACTTCCTGACCAAGCGTTTGTAAATAAAGCGGCTAATGGTTTAATCACATATAAAGTAGCAACAGCTAAAGCTGAACCACCCATTTTATAGACAAGTATATTAAGTGCTATTAAGTAAATCCATGCACCTAAGTTTGCAATACCAACTCCAGACAATAGTAATATAGGATATTTCCAATCTTTAAGTAATTTTTTCACTTTAGGCCCCGCTTTCTAAATTGTTTTAAACCAATAAAAAAATCCCATCCCCAAGACTTAAAGTCTTAGGGACGAGATTTATCATCGCGGTGCCACCCTAGTTTATTAATATGTCGCCATATCAACCTTATCAGGTACTGCATTGTTTTCATGCTTATACCTTAGCTCTATAACGAGAGCTCCCGTCACACCACCCCCTCGTTAAAGGTTCTGATGTGCTGCTCAGAGGCTTGGTTCAATAAAGAATTTTTACTCCTTTTCAGCTAAATGGAGCTCTCTGTGAAAAATTCATTTATTTACTCTTCTCATCATCGCATGTAATTTTATCCATATTATCATAGAGGTTTTATATTGTAAATAATTAAAAAGAATAATCAGTTTTTTGATAAAAGAGAACATCCCCTGTAATTTTGTTGCTTAATTTATTATTAATATAAAAAATACAGTGCGTGAAATTACTTGTATTTCTAACAAAAAGAGCCTGTAGAATAATAGGCTCTTACAAAATTCTATATTAATTTGCACTCGCTTCTGCTAATGGTTGTAACGGAGGCTCTAAGTCTAACTTTAAAGTCGCGCCTTCTTGTAAATCTTGTCCTTTTTCAATACTTTGACTCGTCACATAGCCCGTACCTGTCGTTTTTAAATCTAATTTAAATAATTTTGATAAATACATAACATCACGCATTGACCAACCTTTTAAGTTAGGCATTTTCACATTATTTCCTACTAGAAATATACGATCTCCTTCACTTATCACCTCATCAGCCTGTGGATATTGTTTTATTATCTTCCCTTCTCCTAATAATACTGGCTGAAGTTTCTCTTTTTCTGCAATATTTTTTACTTTATCCATCGATTGGTTCACATAATTTTGTGCTTTTATTTGAGATTGTTTTGTTGCATCTGCCATTTGTTTTTCTGTATATGGTTTCACCTTTAAATATTCTAAACTATTTTTCATAACTGGTTTAAAAATTTCAGCAAGAGGCTGAGCGCCGTACTCATCCCCCTTTAAATTCGGTTGCTTAATGGCTAAATATACGACTAATTGTGGATCATCAATCGGAGCCATTCCTAGAAATGAAAAAATGTAATTTTCCTTTCCTTCCATATATCGTCCATTTTCAGGATTTGGAATTTGTGCTGTTCCTGTTTTACCACCAATCGGATAACCATCAACTTTATACATCGTTCCCGTTCCTTTTGATGAAGTTATTACACGCTCCATTAAGTTCCTTACCTTATCTGCAGTTTCTTTTTTAATCGGATTCCCTATTTCTTTAGGTTGATTTTCCATAATAACTTGATTGTTTGTTGGATTTACAACTTTATCAACAATAAATGGCTTCATCATTTTCCCGTCATTCGCTATTGCTGTAGCAGCTTGTACTAATTGAATAGGAGTTACAGTTGAACCTTGACCGAAAGAAGTAGTAACTTGTTGAATCTGTGTGTTTAACAATAATGTATTTTTACTTTCTCCAGGTAGATCTATGCCTGTTTTTTGATTGAATCCAAATTTATTCATATACTTCTTAAAGTTGTTTGGCTTCAATAACTGATCTTCTAAAATAGAAAAGCCGACATTTGATGATCGTTCAAACCCTTCATCAAATGTAATAGAACCCCATCCATAACCACCATTATGGTCTTTAATTTCTGCTGAACCAACTGCGTATTTTCCTGATTGGAAATATTCTCTCCCGTTATATACACCTTCATTAATTGCTGCAGCTAATGTAAAAACTTTCATTGTAGACCCTGGCTCGTATGCGTTTGCAATTGGATCATTTAAAAAATATTCAATGTCTCCTTTGTTAGGATTATAACTAGGCTTACTAGACATAGCTAAAATCTTACCTGTTTTTGGATCCGCAATAATACCTACTAACATAGAAGGATCATAGTGTTGCTGTGCTTTATTCATCGCTTCTTCTAAAAAACTAGCAATTTGTTTATCTAATGTGAGATATACGTTATGCCCATTTTTAGCAGGTTCTATTTTTTCTATATCATTTGTAAGCGGAATTCCTTTTCGAGTGCCTACATATGAAATATTTCCATTTGTAGAGCGCAAATATTTATCTAAACTTTTTTCAAGACCAAATTTCCCTTCTGCATTGCCTTTATCATCTGGTTTTGCAAAACCTAGTATATAAGAAGCGAAATCTTCATTTGGATATACTCTGGCTTTTTCAGTTTTAAAAGATACACCTGGTATTTTTAAATCTTTAATTGTTTCCTTCACATTTCTAGATAAATTCCGACCAATTTTACCAATTTCAACTTGTGTACGTCCTTCATGGAAGTTTTTCATGATTTCCTCTTTATCAACTTCAAGCGCATCTGCTAATCGTTGAGCAGTGTCTTCTTTATCTTTTAATTTATCTTTTCCCTTTAAATTTACAACGATGCGATATGTTGTTGAATCTTGAACTAATACTTTCCCATTTTGGTCATAAATTGTACCACGATTTGCTTCCAGAACTCCATTTTTGTTATGTTGTTCATTCGCAAGATCCTTTACATTAACATTATGCACGACTCCTACAGCTTGAATATAAAATATACGTAAAAGCATAGTAAGAAACAAAACAATAAAAGCAATCATCATATATCGAGCGCCTTTATTCGTTTGAAGTTTATGCATACTTATCTCCTTTCCTTTACAATTTATTAATGCAAATATGCGCTTTTTTATTTTAGATACTATATTTTTCGAAGTTTTTTTAGTGAATTCCTCTAAAACGATAAGAAAACAATCTATGTTGCCAATTGTTTCTTATCGTTTTATGTTTTTAAATATTAAATACGGTAAGTGAAATTTTAGAATCTTCAAATAAAAAGAACCTACTTTTTGTAGGTTCTTAAGTTTACGATATGTGGTTATATTTCGCTAAAAAAGGAACTCGTTTTGCTACTAGTGCATACATTTTGAAAATAAAGTTTGCTAACGGTTCAAATATACGTGTACTTTGCATTACTAATCCGCTTGTAATAAATGTTAAGAACGCAGCACCAAGTATATCTAGAGGATAATGAACACCTACGTACATGCGTGATACACCGACTAATATTGCCCATATAAGCGCGATATATTTAAGTTTTTCTCCTCTAAGAATAAATGCGAAAGCAATCGAAAATACAAGTACGGAATGATCACTTACAAATGATGAATCTGCTGCATGCGGTACTAATTGATTTACATGATGTGTAATAAAAGGACGCGGATGATAATATACCGCATGTATAAGAACATTTACTAATAATGCAATACTAACTGAAAGTGTCGTATATAACACTGTATATTGTTTTCTGATTGCATTCTCTTTCTTTCCATTATTGAACCATAGGATAAGCATAAATAAAATAGCTACATATGGAACACTATTTGTAATAGCGATCATTAGCGTATCTAATAGTTTGGATGATCCAGCAAAATTATTAATCCATTGAAATACTGTGTAATTCATATTACTCTCTCCTTATTCTTTCTCATTGTACTTTAAATAAAGATACAAGTGTTCTTGACTTACACAGTATACAACATTAATATGAAAATGGGCTTAAACTTTTCTCATCTAATTCTCATTTTGCTACTATTAATTTGACAATCGTGTAACTATTTACACGTGCTAAATATGTATAAAAGTTATAAAACATTTAAAATAGTATGGTAAACACTCTATGTATGAATATAATACTTAACATGTTCATTTAAATATACTCGCTACGAAATCATATTTTCATTTCATACGAAGGGCTATATTACCGAATTGTTCTCCTTGCTGCATTCGATTTAAAGCTTGAATTGCTTCTTCTAATGGATATACTTTATCAATGATTGGTTTAATATTATGTTCCTCTATAAAATGAATCATCTCATTAAATTCCTCACTACTTCCCATTGATGTTCCCATAATATCGATTTGATTATAAAATAATGCTCGTAAAGGTAATTCAATTTTATCTCCTGAACTTGCACCAAAATTAACGATTCTTCCATTTGGTTTTAATATATCAAAATATTTTAAGAAAGTTGCTGGCCCTATACTATCTATAATTAAATCTACTTTTTCGCCATGTAAGCACTCTTCCCAATTACCAGAACTATTAAAAGAAAAGTCTGCTCCATATTTTTCTGCAGCCTTTCTTTTGCTCTCTATCCTTGAAGTAACACTCACCTTTGCTCCGATTGCTTTAGCAAATAACATAGCATAAGTAGCTACACCACCGCCAATTCCCGGAATTAGAACATGTTCTTCGGATTTCAATCTACCTTTTGTGAAAAGCGCTCTATATGCAGTTAATGCCGATAAAGATAACACACCCGATTCTTCCCACGAAAGATAGGATGGCTTTTTCACTACATTTTCAGCTGGCAGAATAACATATTCGGCAAACGTTCCATCTGCTGGTCCACCTAATACTTCAGGTAACTCTGGTATTTCATGAGTATTATTCCATCCAATACTAGGATTTATAATAACCTCTGTATGTAGTGTGATATTTGAAACACCTTCTCCTAATTCCGTAACAATACCTGCACCATCTGATCCTAAAATTAAAGGTAATTTCATTTCTCTTCTATTATTTATTATAAATAAATCACGATGATTTAAACCTGCTACTTTTAATTTCACTTTAACTTCCCCAACATTAGGAGTTATCTCAGGTGATAATTTATATTCTAAACCTTTTAATCCTTTTTTATGTTGATGTACAATAGCTTTCATTAATTATTCCCCCTTAATACTTTCAATGTACTAGAAATATCGAAGTAAATACAATAATTTGATTACTAAGCATCAAAAAAGGAGGAAATACAAAATGTATTCCTCCTTTTAAAGGGTTTTTTCAAAAAGAAGTTTCTACCTTTAACTAGTAATGAGTAGCATAAGGAAATGTAATCGTAACAATTGTTCCTTCGTTTTCTTTACTCTCTAATTGAATATCTCCGTTATATTTTTCTACAAGCCTTTTTGCTATAGATAGACCTAGACCATTTCCACCCTGTTTTCGACTTCTCGCTTTATCGACTCTATAAAAACGATTAAGAACAAATGGTAAATCCTCTTCAGGTATTCCCGCTCCATGATCTATTATGCGAATTTTAACTTTTCCCGATTGTATACTTGATTCAATGCAAATATACTTATTAACTTCTTTTGCATATTTTACTGCATTATCCATTACAATAATAATAACTTGTTCTAAGTAAGATGATGGCATTGAAACATATGCTTCATCTGCATCCAATTTCATATCAAATTGAAAGTCAGTTTGAAGTACTGCAAAGTTTTGTGTAACTTGTTTTAATACGCTATTAACATGGACTCGTTCGACTGCTATTGGATGCATCTGTTCTGATTCAGCTCTTGATAGCTCTAGCAATTCTGAAACTAATTTATTTAATCGATCTACTTCTTTTAGACTGGATTGAAGAGATTTATCCAATACTGCTGGATCATTTTTCCCCCATCGATTCAGCATTGATAAGTGCCCTTGAATAATTGTTAATGGTGTTCGTAATTCATGCGATGCGTCTTCTACAAACTGTTTTTGCTGTGTAAAAGAAGTTTCTACCTCATCCATCATTTCATTAAAAAGAATCGATAATTTTGCGAGTTCATCATTATTTTCTCGTACTGGAACTCTTTCATTTAGTCCGTTTTTCTTAATACGCTTCATCGTATCCGTTATGTTTTGGACACTTGATAAAAGCTTTTTCGTTATAAGTATCCCGCCTAAAAAACTAAGCACTAATCCACATATCCCGGCGATAACCATTACCACTAAAATTATTTTTAATAAATGATCAAATGTCTCTAAGTTTTTCGCAAGTTCAATAGTTCCTGTAAATTCTTTTGTTTGAATTGGTATTCGTTCAATTAAAATTCGATCTTCTATCTGTCTTTTTATAAATGATTCATCTTGTGAAACCATTTTTGGTTCTATCCACGCTTCATTAAAATCTCGCGAAACAGTAACAATGGATTTTCCATCATTTCCTATAATACGAATCATTTGATGTTTATCAATCATATTGTTAAGAAATTCTTTACTGTTTTCAAATGTTTTGCTCGAGAGTGTATCATTTTTATCTTGAAAATATGCTGCTATTTCTGTCACTTGTCTGTTTATTTGTTTCTGTTCATAATCTATAGTCCACTTATTAATTACAATGAATTGTAACGCGCTATACAAAATAAACAATATGAATACAAGTGTAGTGGACCAAAGTGTTAACTTCCACTTTATAGGTAAATTTCGAATTCGGTACATAATGTTTTTTATCATTTCATTATATATCCAGCACCGCGAACTGTTTGGATATATTCCTCCTTATCTACACTATGTAACTTATTCCGTAAATAACGAACATATACATCAACGATATTTGTCTCAACCATTGCATCATATCCCCATACTTGGTCAAGTAAAATATCACGGGTAAGAACTCGATTAATATTTTTCATAAACATAAGCAGTAGCTCGAATTCTTTATTTGTAAGTTCGATTTCTTCATTTCCTTTAGTTATAGTTCGAGATTCAATTTGAAGCTGTAAGTCTTTAAACGTAAGATAAGATGTGTGCTTATGCTCTATATTTTCTTCTCTTCTAAATATAACTCTCATACGTGCTAAAAGTTCTTCAATCGCAAACGGTTTTGGAAGATAATCATCAGCTCCACTATCTAACCCTGTCACACGGTCCATAATACTATCACGAGCAGTCAACATAATAATAGGTGTGCTTTTAGTTGCTCTTAGTCGACGACATACTTCCAGTCCATTTAATCCTGGTAACATTAAATCAAGTAAAATGAGATCATAACTATTTTCAAGTGCTGCTTCTAATCCCTTTCTTCCATCAAGTTGTATATCTACTTTATATCCTTCGTACTTTAATTCTAATTCTAAAAACTCTGCTAAGCTTTCCTCATCTTCAATAATTAATATATGTTGCAACGATACTTCCTCCTATACGATTAAATGAATAAGCAATCCTATTCCGAATATAACCGCAATGAATTGATGTACTTTTCGATACATCTTCAATTTTGTTTTCTGATTAGATTTCTGTAAAACAAATCCTGCAATCCCTAATGTTATTAAGGCTAAAAGAGAAAATATACCACTGTATATTAGTATAATATGACGACTTCCTTTTATTAAAAAGTAAATACCGTGAGTAGTCGCAACAGCTATTACAGCGTATCCAATTAATACGTGAAACTGTTTTATAAAAAGATATAGCTCTTTAATTATTTTAAATCCGTGCATATTTTTCTTCTTTAAAAATAACCATATTTGACGTAACAACCATAATGATGCAGCTAGAATTGCCCCATATTCACCGAAAGAACCTAATTTCTTATTTAACCCTTTTACATTTAATACATTCCCGTACAAAACATTAATAAATAGCAATGCTACACTGCAAATAATAATAGTAATACCTATTATTTTAACATACATATGAACATATTTATTTCTTAGTATCTTATCCATTTTTTATCCCCTTACTTATAAAGGCTTTGTAACAAGCAGTGTATCAAATAAAAAAGAAAGGAACATGAGAGAAAGATTAAAATAAAATGAGAATTTCAAAGCGACTTAAATTTTGTATCGATCCCTTTTAGCTAAAATTATTATTTTTTGAATAAACGGCGCTTTTTCATTTGTATAAGCAACTCGATCGAAAGGATATGTAGTAGCAAGTCTTTCTTTTAAACCTCTATATTCTTTT
This sequence comes from Bacillus cereus group sp. MYBK30-2, assembly GCF_051915945.1. Taxonomy (NCBI): domain Bacteria; kingdom Bacillati; phylum Bacillota; class Bacilli; order Caryophanales; family Bacillaceae; genus Bacillus; species Bacillus cereus group sp. MYBK30-2. The sequence continues at coordinate 430,934 of NZ_JBQAFR010000001.1, read as the reverse complement.
CGTGCCCATTCATGCTTTATGAGAAAATCTCGAAATAAAAGGTTGTTCTTCCATTCTTCACTATTATAAATATAAACATGTAAATGGTGGGTACCAGCTCTCCATTTTCCTTTTCTAAAAAAACGCCAATTAGAGTTTTTTTTAGGAACATATTCATATCCAATTTCCGCAAGGCTTTCAGTCCAATTTTCAGTAATTTGTAAATTTGTTACGCCAATCATCATATCAATAAGAGGTTTAGCTCCTAATCCTTCTACCGCTGTACTTCCTATATGTTCCATTGTTATCACTTCTTTATTTAATAAAGACGTAATTTTATTTTTTTCATTTAAAAACTCTTTATGCCAATGATGTTGGTACGGTTTAATTATGATTTTTTCATCCATTTTCTTTCCTCCTTATAACTGTACATCATTATATTTATAAAATTTCACGTTAATAACATAGGGATTTCACAAAATATGTCGAATACTGCAATATACAATTTAATTATATTTAATACGAGGTGAATAATGAAAGATATTCCAGTTGAAATTCAGTTAAATAATATAACATTCCAATTAAAAGAACATCATAATTTTGATTGGCTTATGAAATTAGGAAAAGTATTTGTAGCTTTTGATCAACAAGATTCGGGTAATATTTGCTTTGGGGTTGAAAAGAATGGTCAAAAGAAATTTATTAAATATGCAGGGGCACAAACAATAGCATATAAAGGGTCTACAGATGCAGCGATAATAAGATTAAAAAATTCAGTTATTCTTTACAATGAATTAAAGCACAATTCACTTATAAACTTAATTGAACACTTTCCAGTACAACATGGATATGTTTTAATTTTTGAGTGGTTTGATGGTGAATGTCTTCATCCGCACTGGAGTTTCCCACCCCCTGCGAAATATAAAGATTCTAACTCACCATTTTATAAATATAAGAAATTATCCGTTAAGGACCGACTTATTTCATTACATTCTATTTTTTCTTTTCATGCTTATGTAGAGCATAAAAACTATGTAGCTATTGATTTTTATGATGGTAGTATTTTGTATAACTTTAAAACAAATGAAACAAAAATTTGCGATATTGATTTATACAACAAAAAACCTTACATAAATACAATGGGGCGATTATGGGGATCATCACGCTTTATGTCCCCTGAAGAATTTCAGCTTAACGCAATAATAGATGGAAAAACGAATGTATTTAATATGGGTGCAATGGCTTTCACACTTTTAGGTGGCGGACAAGATCGTTCCTTTATAAAATGGGAAGCTAGTAAAGGTTTATTTGAGATAGCTTATCGTGCTGTAAATGAAAATCGAAGCGAACGCTATGCGTCAGTTGAAGAATTTTATAATACATGGTTAGAAGTACATACTACTCAGAAGCTATAAAAAATTTATATATTTATTAGACATATGTAAAACTATTACTTTTATAATGTATAATACATATGGAATTGAAATTCAGGATAACGGGGCATGTATTATGAACTTTGTTTACATAAATCAAAATGTTTTAAATAATCTTCTTTATATTTTAAGTAGTATATTTGTTTTTTATTTCGTTTATGATAGTGGGCTCTTTGGGAAAAAATACAAAAAACTACTTATTATTCTTTGTACGAGCATCCCACTTATTTTATGTATGCGATATCCTATCTATATGGATGAATATTGCATTCACGATTTAAGACAAATACCCTTTTTAATAGGAACACTTTATGGTGGGTTTCCTGTCGGTTTTATATTACTCATTATTTTATTAATAACACGTTTTATGTTTTATGGTTTTAGTCTATTAACAATTATTGTTTATGGAACAATATTTATTATTACAGCATTCGCATCAGCTAAATTTAATACATACAATAGAAAAATTAAAGTAGCTTCGTCTATGTTTTTAACTTTTTTCCTTACAATATTTACAACTGTTATTGTTTTAACTTTATCAGATTTTGAAGTTAATAATTTGTATATTATTTATTTTATTCTATTACCAACTACATTAATGTTATTTGTTGTCTATTTTAATGAAGTTTTAAAAGATGCGGTAATCATGCGATCAAAGTTAATTAAAATTGAAAAAATGGAGATTGTCAGCCAACTCGCTGCTAGTATTTCACATGAAGTAAGGAATCCTTTGACTGTCGTAAAAGGATTTACTCAACTTTTAAAAACACCCAATTTAACCCCAGAGTCCAGGGAGGAATATATTGAACATATACTTGAAGAGTTAAATCGAGCACAAATAATTATTGATGATTACTTAACTTTTGCTAAGCCAGCATCAGAGAAACTAGACCATATCTCTGTGGAGCACGAGTTACATCGAGTAATTAATATGATATTGCCTTTATGTAATATGAACACTATTAATATTACAAAAGAGTTCTCCGGGGGGACAATTATTGGTAATACACAGCACTTCCACCAATGTTTTTTAAACTTAATTAAAAACAGTATTGAAGCAATGCCTAGTGGCGGTGATCTAATTATTTCTGCAACTGCTAGTAATAATAAAGTCATAATAAGGATTCAAGATAGTGGAATTGGAATGTCGCAAGAGCAAATAAATCGATTTGGCGAACCATATTTTAGTACAAAAACGAAAGGTACTGGTTTAGGTACGATGGTTGCTGTTAAAATTATCGAAACAATGCAAGGTACTTTAAAAATCCGAAGTATTGTTAATAAAGGAACGGCCCTAACTATTACATTCCCAAAATATATTGATGAGAGTATTCCATATAATAAATAAAAAAGGAGCCATTATGCTCCTTTTTTATTTCGATACAACAAGTATCTGCTATGTTTTTTAAAGTTTACATTTTGTGAAGACTAATTAGAAATTAGTACCCTTAGCTCCAACAGCTACATCCAACAATAATTAATAAAATAAATAACACAACTAATAAAGCGAAACCTCCACCAAAACCACAAGAACCACCGAAACTCATATTTTCTCCTCCTTTTGGTTTGAAAACTAATAGGTAGTTGATCATTTTTAACTGGTTCGTATTATACAGTATGTGTATATCCCATTTTTGAGCATGTCCTCATAAAATTAGTAAAACACTCTATTAAGAGTGCTTTAAAATGGGTACCAGAAGCTTTGGAATACATTTAGTTTTAAGTAAACTGCAATAATCAAAATAATAATACCAACAAAAAGTGTGATGTAATCCTCTTTTTGTGCGTCCTTTGCATAGTACCACGTACGTTTGTTTTTCTTTCCAAATCCTCTTAAATCCATTGCATTTGAAACTGTATCAATTCTTTCTAAAGAATGAATAATAAGTGGCCAAAAAATTAAAACACGGTTTTTCATACGAATCCACAAGCTCGCTTCTCCTTTTTCAAAAGGTACACCTCTTGCTTCCTGTGCATGTTTAATGATTACATATTCAGATTGAATGTTTGGTATATAACGCAGTGCAATATTTATTGCATATGTAATTTTATAATGCATAGCAAATTTATTTAAGCTACTGACAAATTCACTTGGATGAGTTGTATAAATAAAAAGAAGTGTAAATGGTAATAACGTAAAATATTTTAATGAAAGTGTAGCGGCAAAAAATAATGTTTCGTATGTAATTGTTGCATAACCTATATTAAAAAAAGATGTGTATGTTCCTGTTAATTCTGATCCATGTGTTGGCGTAATAAAAAGAATCATAACAGAGTTTAATAAACTAAATGTAAATATAACGCTGAAAACAACTATAATTTTACGTAACTGAACTTTAGCAATTAAGAGGCCGACACATCCAATGAAAAATAAAATTAGCAATATACGAAAATCAAAAAATAAAAAAGTAAGAGTCATACAAAATATAAATAAAGATAACTTAATTGCACCATCCATACGATGAAAATACGTATTATGCATACTCCTCCCTCCTATTAACCTCTATATAAAGTTTCACAAACATTTCTGGAGATGAAATTCCGCTTAATTTAGCAAGCTTTATTAATGAAATCTCCCGTAGATTGGCTCTTTGTAACGTTTCTTGATCTCCTAATACAACGGATACAGTATTGTCCGCAATGATTTTCCCTTTATGCAGAACTACTGCTCGATTTGCGTATTCTAAAGCAAGATTCATATCGTGTGTGATAAAAATAAAGGATATGCCTTTTTCAGCCAGTTTTCTTATAAACGACATAAACTGTTTGTAATGATAATAATCTTGTCCAGCTGTCGGCTCATCTAATATAATTAGTTTTGGGTTTGTTGTAAGTACAGAAGCAATAGTTAGTCTCTTTTTTTGCCCGTAGCTTAATGCCTGAATTGGCCAATTACGAAATGGGTATAATCCACAAATCTTCAAAACATCTTCCACTCTACTATTAATTTCTTCTTTAGAAACCTTTTTTAATTTTAATGTGAATGATACTTCTTCTAAAACAGTACTTTGTGTAATCATATGATTGGGGTTTTGCATAACATATGAAATAACTTCCCCACGTTTACGGATAGACCACGTGTTTATGTTTTCTTCAGCGAATGTAATTCTCCCATTTTTTGTTTTATTTATTCCTATTAGACTATGAGCTAATGTCGATTTACCTGCTCCGTTATGACCCAGTAACGCTACTATTTCACCTTCTCCTATTGAAAGGTTGATATCTTCTAATGCTGTATGTTTGTTATTATACGAAAATGATAAATTTTCAATTTGACATATTTCTCTATTTTTATGTGTGTTTTCAAATGATACTTGTTTCTGCATCCAATTCTTTATTACGCTATTAATTCTTTCATTACAAAGATTTTCAATTGGAAATAACATGTCATTATTATTACCAAAATTTAATTTCTTTAGAGCTTCTATATAAATAGGCTCTCTTAGCCCGATATTTGGTAATATATTAGACGCTAAAATTTTATCCGGTGAACCAATCGCAACAACTTCTCCTTCATCGATTAAAATAATTTTATCTAAATCAAGCTTTAAAATTTCTTCTATTCGATGTTCAATAATTACAATTGTTTTATTATATTTCTCATGTATATCTTTAATAAGTTTTATAGTATTCAAACTGCTTACAGGATCTAAATTAGCTAACGGTTCATCAAATAATAATATATCTGCATTTACCGTTAACAGCCCTGCAAGAGAAACTGACTGTTTTTGACCTCCTGACAATTCATGTGGACTTTGTGCATGAAAGTTCTGCATATTTACCTTTTTTAAAGAATCAGTCACAATTCTTTTCATTTCTTTTTGGTTTACACATTCATTTTCTAATAAAAATGCTACATCTTCTTCTACAGTAAGGCCAATAAATTGCGAATCTTGATCTTGTAATATTGTTCCTACATGTTTACTCTGTTCAAAAATACTTCCTTCTCTCGGATCCTTTCCAGCTATTAAAATGTTACCAGTACTTATCCCTTCGTAAGAAAATGGGATTAGCCCATTTATACAATGAGTTAATGTTGACTTCCCTGAACCACTCCGTCCAGCTATTAGCACTTTTTCCCCAGGATATATTTGAAATGTAACATCTTTTAAAATAGGCTGCGTGGCATGCCCATATTGAAAGGTAAATTGCTCAAAAGAAATAATTGGTTGCATGTATACATCCCTACTTTTCAATTTTTAAATGTGTATGTTTTTTATTCGCTTTAGCTAAGCCGATTGCGATTGGTAAGCCAAGAACTAAAAATACGATAACGTCTGCAATGGTTGCTCCTAGCACTTGTATAACGATTTTATCAAATGGTTCTCCCATCACAATAACATCGAATGCTCCTGCAAATATAATGGCAATTACAATTCCTACTAACCCCGCAATTGTAAAATAAGAAATATCACGGTTATTATACTTTCCATTTTTCACACTGAAACCAGCTCTTTTTTGTATGAGCCCCATTGAAAATCCGATAATGCCTGAACTAATCACCCATCCCCACCAAATACCCCATCCAGCGATTGTATCTGTAACTGTATGACCGATGAGTCCTATTAATAGTCCTGCTACTGGGCCGAATAATGCGCCAAAAACTGTTAATATAGCTAATGCTGGTTTAATAAATGTATTGGGTGCGATAGAAAATCCCCAAAGTCCTAATACACCGTATAAAGCTGCTCCAATTCCGATTGCTACTACTAGTTTTGTCGTTAATTTGTTCATTACAATTCCCCTCTCGTATTATTCAGCTTTTAATACTCTATATTTGTTTTGAAAATGAATTATGCATCGACACTTCCTTTCTATACAACAAAAAATGACCCCTTAAATTAAGAGGTCATTTTCTTTCACGTACAAGAATCCTCTTATCTTTCAAAAGACATATAAATGTCTTCTGCGGAATTAGCACCTTCCTATGTAATTACATAGGGGTTGCTGAGGCTTCATAGGGCCGTTCCCTCTACCTCTCTGGATAAGTATGTATTTGTAATCTGTATTATGGCACTAACAACTAACAATTTCAATACTTTTCTTACTATTTTAACTTTTAAATAAATAGTTCATTCAAATCATTGTATTCTTATAGGAATTATGGAATAATGAATTCAAAATTGTTACGGGAGGAATACATGATGAAAGTAATTGGCCTAATTGGCGGACTAAGTTGGGAATCAACATCGTTGTACTATAAACATATTAATACACTTACTCTCTCTAAATATGATCAAAATGCGAAGCTTGTTTTATATAGCATGGACTTTGGTGAAGTAACTACATTATTACAAAACCATCAATATGAGGAAGTGAAAAATGAATTAGTCACAGTAGCAAAAAAAGTAGAAAACTCTGGAGCTGAATGTTTACTAATATGTTCTAATACAGTACATCTATTTGCCGAAGAAGTAGAAAAGGCAATATCAATACCACTCCTTCATATTGGAGACGTAAGTGCTAAGAAAATGGTAGAGCATAATATAAAGCGTATCGGACTTTTAGGAACGAAACAAACGATGGAACAAGATTTCTATAAATCTCGATTAGCAAATTACAACATTGAGACAATTATCCCAAATGAAGAAGATAGAACCTTTATTCATCATGTCATATTAAGCGAATTAAGTAGAGGTATCATTTCACATGCATCAAAAGAAAAGCTATTACAAATCGCAAATACATTAATTAAAAACGGTGCTGAAGGAATACTGCTTGGCTGTACAGAAATTCCTTTGCTCATTTCTCAAAACGATCTATCTGTTCCTGTTTTTGACACTGCTTATTTACACGCGAATACTGCTGTACAATTTGCTGGATAACAATTTAAAAGCATAAAGGTGTGAGCCTCTATGCTTTTATCATCTCAAAACTATTTATTTAATAGTGAATCAATGACCGCGATTGCTTTTTTGGAACCACCACAATCTAAAAAGCTATCATTAAGTTTTCGTATACCATCTTTATATTTTTCATTTAAAAAAACTTCGAATACTGCTTCGTTTAAAGACTGAGCATTCACATTATCTTTTGATAATCTATACGCTGCTTCTAGCTCAATTAACCTTTGTGCTATCATGGGCTGGTCTTTATCATGCGGTATTATTACAAATGGAACATTATAATGAATTGCATCATGTACGCTATTCATTCCCCCGTGTGTAATAAAAACATCTGCTTCATTTAATACTTCAGATTGAGGTACGTATGGAGCTATTATAAAATGGTCTGGTGCTTGTTTAATTTTTGAAATATCATTTCTATCACCTATTGCCATTACAACTACTCCTTCAAAATCTGAGAAAGCATCAATACAAGTATTAAAAAATGGTTCGATCCCCTCGAGGAGGGTCCCCATTGAAATATAAATAACCTTTTTATCTTTTAGCATTCCAAGTGGAAACTCCCCGTTTGTTTTCCGCTTTGGAAAACTCGGTCCAATAAAAATATTATTTTCTCCGAACGAATGACTATTAGGTTGAAAATAACGACTTGTATACACGATGCATATTTCCCCTTTATTATTCATAAATTGAAGATTACTTTTTGGGGAAACTCCAAATTTATTCTCCATTTCATATAGTAAATTTTTAGCGAATTTATCAGGATGAAATGGGACTGTGGTATCTGGATGAAAAGGTAAGGTCTTTAAAAAATCTGTCGGAATTAAAAATATAGGAGAGGAAACTACTCCTGGAACTTGTAAATATTCCTTTACTAATTCTCCAGCGCCAAATATATCATAAAATACGAAGTCAAAATGTATACTTTTAGATAACTTTTTTGTAATTTCTAATATATATAAAGAAGTTTGAACATGAACATTAAAGAAAGCGTTTAATCCAGATGAAGTAACCGTATCGATAGAGATTTCTTTTAATAAATCTGGATGAGAATGCACAATAGCTCCCATTGATTCAAGCCTTTCCTTAAAATTTTCCGTAGTAATATAATGTACGTTATCGCCCCGTTCAGTAAAGGATTTTACTATACTTAAAGTAGGATTCACATGTCCCTCTGCCGGAAAATTGACCATTAAAATATTCAGCACTGATTTCTCACTCCTTATATTTCATTTTCATTTATTAAGAGTACAGTTATTTTTACAGGTAAACCCCCCCTAAAAGACCTAATATTCTTACCACCTTATATTGATAAATAATTGTCAGTCAAAAATATAAAAAAGGCATCTACATAAGTAGATGCCAAGCCGTGATAAGGAGTGTTCAGTGAGGTTGGGTGCAAGCCTTTTGGCTTGTCCTATGCTATCAATATATGTAATTTTTTGCAAAAGGTGAATATTTAATAGCATTCTTTTTTACGAAATTATTTTATTCTTTTCATTTGATCAAACGGAAAATACACCATTTCTACTTTACCAATCACATTTGATTCATCAATAAGACCTAGTGTATTTCTACTATCTTTACTATGATAACGATTATCTCCTAATACAAAGAATTTATGCGCTGGAACTTTTATTTCTGAGATGTTTGAAAAACGTTTTGATGTCTGTGATATATCTAACTGTATATATGACTCATTTTGCTTATTATTATTTATATAAACGACATCGTTTTTTAACTTTACCTCATCTCCGGCTAATCCGATAATTCGTTTAACATAGTATGTTGGATCATCTTCCTTTTTAATTATCACTACATCTCCATGATGAAAGGAAAAACTAGCTTTATGAACTAGTATACGATCTTTTTCATTTAATGTTGGTTGCATCGAAATTCCTTCTACCATACAAAATAAAAAAGATTTATTTATTAAAATAACTGCTACAATAATTAAAATATAGATACATATTTTTCCCCATCCTTTACAAACGAATCTATTCATAAATACCTCATTTCCAATCTAGCCCTATGTGAAACCGTCTCTAGTTCATATAAATGATAGAGACGGTTCATATTTTCTAATTTTCTTTTAAATCATCTACTTTTGCAGTTCCCTCACTTAATCGTTGGTTTTTCAAATCGAAATAGGCATCTAAAATATCTTTACCAATTGCAGAATTAATACCAGACTTATCATCTATAATCCATGGAACAACAACTGAAAAAGCTACTTCTGGATTATCATATGGCGCATATCCTGCTAGTGTTAAGTTATAGCATTTTATACGCTCACCTTTATCATTTCTACCAATGTCACTATCTCCTCCATATACTGTCTGTGCTGTCCCTGTTTTACCAGCTGGCTTATATGGTGCTTTTTGGAATTTACTTACCCCAGTACCATCTCCCTCTTGGAACACTCTTCTAAATCCCTCTTTTACTTGATTAATATACTCTTCTTTCATATCCACTTTATTTAAAACAATTGGTTCTTGTGAATGTACGACTTTACCAATTTCATCTTTCTGCACAGTTTGTTCTTTAATCTCTTGAACAATTTGTGGTTTCATACGATAGCCGCCATTTGCGATAGTCGAAATGTACTGGGCAAGTTGAAGCGGTGTATACGTATCATACTGACCAATGGAAAAGTCTAATAAGAAACCAGGCTGATTATCTTTTCGCCCTATTTGCCCAGCTGTTTCATTTGGTAAATCAATGCCCGTTGGAACACCTAAACCAAATTGTCTGAAATAATATCTCATTTTATCAAAGGATTCTTGTTTAATATCTAGTGAACTATTCCTTACATAATCTACACCTGCAATTTTTAATGCTGTATTAAACATATAAACATTAGAAGAAACTTGTAAAGCTCTTAGATCATCAATATTCCCGAAATCTTTCCAAGACTTTTTCTCCTTAGTTCCTTTAAACTTCATAGGTGCATCATAAAAGTAAGTACCTGGTGTTATAGCTTTCGTTTCAAAACCGGTTAATATTGTCGCACCTTTAACAGTTGATCCAAGCTCATATGAACTTGTCATCGTACCTAAAGCATAGTCTTCAGCTTCTATTTTGCCGTCTTTTTCTACTAACTTTTTCCCAGCCATCGATAATACTTGACCGTTTTTCGGATTCATCATTACAACGAAAGCACGGTCCAACATCGATTCTGAACCTTTATAGGCCTTTAATATTTTTTCAATGCTCTCTTCTACTTTTTTCTGTAATTCCATATCTATTGTTAAAGTTAAATTCTTACCGCTTTTCCCTTCAGAAACTGTTTCCGTTCTAATTGTGTTACCTTGTTTATCTGCGATACTTCTTACTTCTTTTTTCGTACCATGAAGTACATCTTCATATTGTTGTTCGATGTAACTTTTTCCAACTCGGTCATTTCGGCTATAGTCACGTACTAAATAATAATCTAATCGTTCACGTGGTAATCCTTCATCAGCATTTGAAACATTTCCAAGTACCGAACGGAATAAGCCATCATTTACATAGAGTCTCTCCCAATCAACCGATGCGTCTACACCTGGAAGATTTGCTAAATTTTCACTAATTACAGTATATTCCTTTTCACTAACATCTTTTTTAATAATTTGGGGTGCCATTTGATAACCAGAAGTCATTTTACTTTTAATAGCTAACACTTCTATATCTTTAGCTGTTAATTCTTGTAGATTTTTATCTGTAACACGCTTTCGTCTTAACTCTTCTATTTTTTTATCTAGTTTTTCCTCAGTAATATCCTTTTCTCTAAACTTATCTATTTCTTTTTTAGATACTAATTTTTCGGAAAATTTTGGATTTAATTGCATCCAAAAATCTTTCTTATCAGTCTCCGTTAACTTATCTATATCTTCTTGTGGCATTTCAATTATTTCTGCAAGTTTTCTTGCAGTTTTTAACATATCTTCTGATTTTACACCTTTCATCTTTGTGTATGTAATCGTACGTAAAGACTTATTATCAACAACCGGCTTACCCTCACGATCATAAATTTTGCCACGTGGTACTGTAAGACTAACTGTTGCATTTTCTCTCTTTTCTACTTCATTTTTATATGTTTCTCCTTCGAAAATTTGTACTTTACCTAGCTGAATTATAATAGCAGAAAACAATAAAAACACACAAAAGAATAAAATGTTTAATCGTATTGGAAGTACTCTACCGCTTTTCTGTTTTTTCTTTTTCACCTTGTCATAATCCTCCTCCTTACATTACTTCTAACATTAAAGTAGTTCCCATCATAGTAAGTAATGTTGAAATTCTTAACATTACATTGCATAAATACTAATATAATGATTAATACTTAATAGAAATTTAAGTAATGGTAAAGAAAAGGTAAAGTTTACTAAAATAAAATTAAAAAATACGCAATAACAAAGGGCTTAGTTTGCACTAACCCTTTTGTTATTGCGTATTTAATTATTTACGAGTTAAATATAGAGCGTACTATTACGGATTTATTTTCACTCTTTGATATGTACAGTTCACTTTGCGTTTTTGGTAAGTAAATTGTTACAGTAGTCCCAACACCAACATCACTCATAATACTAATAGCCCCTTGGTGACTTTCGATAATTTTGTAACTTAACATCAATCCAATTCCAGTACCTTTTTCTTTCGTACTATAAAATGGTTCACCCAATCTCTTAATTCTTTCCTCTGGTATTCCTATTCCTTCGTCGACGATATCTATAATGACTCCGTCTTCATTCATTTCTTTCATATGAATTGAAATTTTCCCGCCATCTGGCATTGCCTCGATTGAATTTTGCAAAATATTAATAAATACTTGTTTCAATTGATTTTCAGAGCATTCAATAATTATTTCACTTGAATCTGCAATTAATTCAACTTGAATATTTGTCATAATCGCTTTTGTGTTAATCAATGACACTACATTTTCAAATATTTTATAAATATTTTTCTTTTCAGTAGGAATTTCATCTGTTTTAGCAATCGACAAAAACTCCTGAAGTATCGCTTCAATTCTCTCAATTTCAGAAAGCATAAGATCAAAATACTTTTCTTGATCCTCTTTGTTAATTTGGAATAGTTGTATAAATCCTTTTATTACAGTTAAAGGGTTCCTCACTTCATGAGCAACGCCAGCTGCTAATTGTCCAATTGCTGCAAGTGTATCTGATTTATTTAGTAATTCTTCTGTCTTTTTTCGCTCTGTAATATCGCGTATAATAACCATAATTTTGTCATGTAGCAATGGTAAACATCTAGCTTCAAAAAAATCTATACTTCCTTTAAGTGCTAGTGGATATTCAACAATTACAGTGGATTCTTTTTCTTTTACTTGACGAATTGCTTCTCGAAATTGCTGTGCTACTGGAGATGGTAACACCTCGTAAAACTTTTTTCCCATAAAGGTTTCTGCAGGTACGTAAAATTTTGTAGGTGATCCAGCTTTATAATCTATAATTGTTCCATCAGCTTCTGTTAAAAAACATAGATCTGGTAAAGCTTTAAAAATCAGTTCCAATTCAGAGGTTTGTTGTTTTAGTTGTTCTTCTATTGCTTTTAAATGTGTAATATCTACCCCGACAGCCCAGTAACTAAATCCTATTACAGGAAACTGTTCTGAAATATTGGACCACATTATCGTTTTGACTTCACCATTTTTACATGTTAAATGCATTTCCCAATCTCTAAAATTTTTCCCACAAGTTAAGAATTTTTTTTGTATTTGGTGACGGTAATTATCGTCAGGATATAATATTTGAAGTGCGTTTGGGTTCCCGATAATCTCTTCGGCTGTATAACCTGTTACAATTTCACATTCCCGATTCCATAAAACGAAATCGCCGTTGTTATCTAGTGCATCAACCATAACAGGCATGTTTTGTAAAATCATATATAATTCCTCTTCCTTTCGAAAGAGTAAATTATTATTTTTACTTTGAATAGCATTTGTAGCTCCATCTATAATAAGATTCGAAAGCATTTCAAAGTATTTTTGACAATTGAAAATTTCGCTTTTTTTAGACCAAACTACAAAAGAACCTAAATGTTGATTGTATAAGAAAATGGGGATTACAACCTTTGGAAGATTACTATTTTTCACTTCATTCATTCCGAATGAAAAAACACATTCTTTCTCAGTATCAAGAAGTTGATGTGATATGTTAGTTAATTTATAAAATTGTTCTGCCATGGTTTCTATTGTACTCACATCAATAAGTTCCATCAGCCGAGCATTCATTCTTTTTTCACCTCTATGTGTAAATTTAATACCCGTTTAAAATTCATACTTCTCCATTATACGGATAATGTCCGTACAGGTATATAGTGATAGCATAATTATTCAAATTAATTTTATTTTTCAATAAAAAAACAGAAAATATGTAGTGATTTTGAATGGAAAGTTCACAGAATATTCATAAATGTTATGGAAAATATAAACATTTATTACAATATATTCTATATAATAAAGAGTAATAAGGCTTCTATGAGACTCATAGAATACCTTACCCCTAATAAAAAGTAAAAAAGAATCCTTTTTGGATTCTTTTTTACTTTCTTGTTACATTACATAATTATATAAAGCATGTGCAACACCATGTTCTTCATTTGATAATGTTTCGAAATGACAAATTTCCTTTATTTCATCAACTGCATTTCCCATCGCAATTGATATATTTGCTTTTTCCATCATTGAAACATCGTTTAGTCCATCACCTATCGCTACAGTATTTTCAACTGGAATATTGAGATGTTCTGCTAAAGTATATAAGCCTTTACCTTTTTGTGCATTATAATGGTTAATCTCTAAATTATGCCAATATGAAGATGTGATTGCTAATTCTTTATTATGTTTAAATTTTTCTTTTAGCTGTTTTAACTTTTGTATGTCATAAGAAAATGGTAAAAGTTTATGCACATATAGATCACTTTCTACAATTTCCTTACAACTTTCAACATTATGAAATGCAGTATGCTCAATATATAAAGCGGCAATCGTTTCTAGCTCTTGTAAATCAACATCTAAATTTGATTTCTTCACATTCTCAATTTCATTAAGAACACTTTCAGTTCCGTAATGAGGTACATATACTCCTTTGTCAGTATAGAGCTGATAATACATACCACTTTCTTCAAGGTATTCAACAATTTCAAGTGCCTGGATATTTTGTATTGGATATCTCTTCATCATTTTCTTATCTTTATAAATAAGTGCACCATTTTCCGCAATTATCGGACACTCTAAATCAACTTCTAACAATAATCGTTCAATATCAACGATTGAACGCCCTGTACAAATTGCCACGACATGGCCTGCTTCCTGACATTTTCGAATTGCTTCTGCATTTTCGTTACTAATCATTTTATTACCGGAAAGAAGGGTTCCATCTAAGTCAATTGCAATTAATTTCATTATTTCTTCACCACTTTCTATAAATACACGAGATCTATTTAACGAAAAGAGGTATCGTTTTCATATTGAACTCGTTAAGTACTTCTTATTTATAATTTATGAAAAGCGTTTCAGGTCAAGAAATATTAATAAATAAACTTAAAAATGCAAAGCTTTTCTATTTTAATGAAAGCTTTGCATTTTTAACTATGAATTATAAGTAATATATTTCGTCTCACACATGTACACATTTTTTTCTTTGGTTGGGATAAATACTTTAAACTTTTCTAACCGCTTTCCGTAAATATGGATCGTAACAACCCTTTCGTTTTCTTCTATTTCAAGAATATGACAATCGGCAGGTGGAATCACTTTATCTGTTTCTCCTTCTCCTAAATAAATATTATCTGTATGAGTTAAATGAAATAGAGAACTTCCAAGTTGCTTAGTTTGTAAAAAGTTTCGAACCATTATTCTTCCTGAAAAAACCCCTTCTACTCCCCAAGTGCCATCATGATCATGTAAAGGCGTAGCTTGCCCATCTTTCCATACAAGAGCTAATACTTCAAAACGTTTTAATGGATCTTCATATAGTAAGTGACGTGCATATTGAGCTGCATCCGTTTTTTGTTTTTCCAACGGAAGCCATGTTTTCTTTTCTAAAAGTTTTTCAAGTAATTTTTCAATTTTACTTACTATTTGTTCCTCATGTAACCTACTATCCATAAGATCAGTTACACCATTTATAAACTTTTGAAACGTCTTACTTCCATTACACGTTAACATGAGTATCTCTCCTCTCTTTTCTTCCATACACTTCCATCTTACGAAAGGATTAAAATACCTACAATTGAGAAACAAAAAACAAGATGCAAATGTATGCACCTTGTCGAACATTTTATTTAGTTTTTAAACGAATAGGTAAATACTTTAATGTTTGCTCATTTTCGAGTATACATTCTTCTAAACAGAAAGATGGAGATAACTCTATTTTTTCGAAAGTATTTATAAAAGTGTTTAATGCAATCTCAGCTTCTAAACGTGCAAGCGGTGCACCTAAGCAAAAATGAGCCCCTTTTCCAAAAGTTAAATGTTTTTCATTTCCTACTCGATGTAAATTAAAAGTAGAAGCTTGTGGGAACTTCTGTTCATCTAAATTTGCTGCACTGACCCATGCAACAATCATCTGGTCTTTTTTCATTAAAGGTCCAAAGATATTCGTATCTTCAGTTATACGACGAGCTAATGTAACAGGAAAGCGATATCGTAATACTTCCTCTATCGCTTTTGAAATCAAATTCGGTTTTTCTCGTAATTCTTTATATGTTCCAGGCGCATCCACTAAAAAACAATAAAAGCTATTAATAATTAAATTAGTAGTCGTTTCATTACCGGCAGCTAATAGTCCTAATGAAAAAGTGACGATTTCTTCATCTGTTAATCTTTCACCTTCATATTCAGCTCGTATTAAATCTGAAATGATATCATCGGTTAAATGATATCTTTTTTCTTGAACAATCGGTAGAAGATACGTTTTAAATTCATTTAAAGCAATTCCCTTTTTCGTATCCAAATCATTAAATTTCTCTTTACTATATGGCATGAACAAAATATCAGACCATCCCTTAATTTGTTTACGATCAGTTGTGGGTACCCCTAATAAATCGGATATAACAGTTACAGGTAAAGCTGCCGCGAAATGTTCAACAATATCAACTTCATTATATTCTCCTATATGTTGTACAAGTTCATTCGCAATAGCTTGTACTCGCGGTTTCCACTGTTCTAAACTTCTTGGAGTAAATGCTTTAGAGACGATTGAACGTACATTACGGTGTTCTGGGGGATCAACAGAGTTTATATTTATCCTAGTTTCTAAAGGTGGAATTGAAAATTGTCTGCGCTCTCTTTTACTCGAGAACAATCGATAATCTGATAGAACACGATTAACATTCTCATATGAAAAAACATTCCATACATTTTGCTCTGCATCATAATATGCTGGGTGATTATCTCTCATATATTGATACCACTCATACGGATTCCATAACTCTTCTTTTGTTTTCAGCTTTGAAATTTCATGAACTAAAATAACATTTTCAGATGAATCCATAGTTCTTTCCTCCCTTTTCTTTTACAATAAAAGTGATAGGTCGGCAGTTCAAAGATGTATAATCTAACATATGTTATTTTAACATATACAAAGCTGAAATTTTCAAATAGGAACTTGAGAAATATTATGAGGGGGATTTTTATGTATGTTGATATTTTACTACTGGCAGAATTAACGACTGGACCAAAACATGGATATGAAATAAAGAAAAATATCCAAAATCGTTTAGGTGAGAATTTTGAATTAAACCATAACATGCTTTATCCTGCTCTTCGGCGCTTTGAAGATATGGGTGCCATAACGAAAGAAATTCATGAGCAAGTTAGAAAACCAAATCGAAATATTTATGAAATAACAGAAACAGGTGAAGAGATATTTTATGAAATGCTAAGAGATTTCCCTGAAAAAATTGCGGTAAACAATGCTGAATTTCTTGTTCGTATCGCCTTATTCGAAAAGCTTGATTACGAGGCAAGAAAAGAAATTTTAACTATGCGCCATGATGTTCTTCATAAGCAGCTTATATCTATCCAATCACTCGATGGTGTTGCCCCTTTTATTACAGAAGTTGTTGAATTTAGTAGATCGCGTATTGAACATGAACTAAATTGGATACTATCTCTCATGAAAAAAATATAAATATTTATAAAAACATGAATGAAAATGAGATTTATTATCAATAATATAATTAATAAAAGGGCAACCGTGATTTGGTTACCCTTTAAAAAAAACTTACACTTCTGGAATAAAAGTTTTGCAATCTGTTTCTTCAGTTGTAGATGCTTGTTGCCCTTTATGACTTACTACATAAATTGCGTCTGCACTACATTTATTACCGTTAGCCCAAAATTTACAGTTGTTTACTTCACATAAAACGTCTTGTGCCATAGTATCACACCTCCTTGTTCTTTTATCATTAACAAAATTCGGAGGTATGATACTCTTTGCTATACGCTTTTTGTATTATTATCGTTGTTGTATATTTCCCCATTGAAATTAAGACTCTTGTTGCATTTCACCATTTTTATCTTTACTCGCTGTAATAATCGGTTTTAAATTATAAATTGGCAAAATGAATAATAACCCTATAATAAACAGTAAAGCTGTCCCCTCATACATCGTACTTAGTGAAAACAGCTCCTTTAGTGAACCAGCAATACTCATCGTTACTACCATTGAACCTGTGAATAGTGGACTTAAAATACCATTTACCCGTCCAATAAAATCCGTATCGCTATTTTGAATAATGAGAGTATTAATCCCTATTTGAATGCACGGCAAAGCTAATCCGCTAAAAAGTTGTGCAGTAAGTGTAACCCATAAATTTGTGGAATAGCCTATAATACCAATCCCAATTGCCTGGCCAAACATACCTACAATTAACATCTTTTGCGGGGCAACGTTTTTCGCGAATACCATCGCTAAAGCTCCACCAACAATCATCCCCACACCATTTACTGTTAATAACCATTGTAAACTTTCTTTTGATAATCCTAGTTGTTCCGTCACAATAAATATTCCAAGCGGTTGAATAAGGCCTATACCAAGTCCAGCTGCCATAAAACATAAACCGAGCAAAGTTAATGCTTTTTTCTTTTTTACATATTTAATACCATCCACCATTTCTTGTAACAGACTGATTTCTGTCTTCCCTTCTTCATTTTCAAGATCTTTCGGAAGAAATAATAGTACAATTGCTGCAAGTAAAAATGCGATACCAGTTGTTATTATTGAAATGTAGATTCCAAAACCGTGAAAGATAAATGTTCCAAGAATCGGCCCTAATACCATAAATATTGCAAATATTGTTTGATATATTGACATCGCTAACTGAATTTGTTCTGTCGATAAATGCTGTTTAAACAATTTCATTCCAGATGGTTGGGAAAACTGTGAAAGGATTGCCGAAATGAGCGTAACAAAAAACACTATTTTCCACGTACCAAACATAAGAGTAATTAATACTGCGAACACTGATAAAGAACTTAAAGTTTCACACCATATCATTGTCCTTTTCGGCTTCCATCTATCTGCAAAAGTTCCACCTATAAAGGAGAAGATAAAAATTGGAGCAAACTCAGCAACTGAAATCATGGAAATAGCGAAAGCATCACCTTTCGTCATTTCCATAACATACAATAATACCGCAAAGTTCCGAACCCATATTCCAATTTGTAAAAATAATGCTGAAGCAAGAATACCTTGAACAAATCGATTTTTTAATACTTCTGATACCCCATGATTTTGTTTCCTTTCTACAGTCGTCGACATAAAAAAGCCTCCTATTTCGCATACTGAACAGGAGGCAGCACAAATCAGATAAAAAGACTATATATTCGCAGTGCGAAATTCATCCCTTTTCTATAAATGTACATACTAATCCTATTCAGAAGAATATTTCGTTTTTTAACGAAGATCTCTTACAAATAGAATTAGTTGATCATTGGGATGTCTTCACCCTTCCGTTTCGAATTTAAATAACACATACATACTCTATGTAAATCATATGTGATGTATGCATGTCTCAATATAACTATTCTAAAAAGATAATGGTAATTCCTCTAATGAACGCATTAAATAATTACCTTGCCATTTAATTTCTTCACGATTACCACTTATTTGTAGTCCAGGCATACGTTTTAGCAAAGTAGAAATAGCAATCTTTGCTTCTAACCTAGCAAGTGGCGCACCTAAACAGAAATGGCTACCATGACCAAATGCAATGTGACGGTTATTCTCCCGCGTAATATCGAATACTTCTGGGTTTTCAAATACTGTTTCATCACGGTTTGCTGAAGCTAATGCAATAATAACCATGTCTCCTTTTTGGATTGTTTGGTCGTGAATTTGAAACGGCTCAGCCGCCCATCTTGCAGTTGTAATTTCAACTGGTGAGTAGTATCGTAATCCTTCCTCTATAGCTGAATCAATTAGTTTTGGATTTTCTTTTAATAACTGTAACTGATCCGGATTTTCTAGAAGTGCTAATACCGTATTTGTAATTAAATTCACTGTCGTCTCGTGTCCAGCTACGATAAGTAACATAATCATTGAATATAGCTCCGGAGCACTAAGTTTATGTCCATCGCTTTCCGCAAGTATTAAAGCACTGACCAAATCTTCTTGAGGATCTTGTCGTTTTACATCAACTAAATATTGAAGATATGTAATAAATTCAGATAGTTGCTGTTCAGTATCTTTTATTTCTTCAGGTGTTACTGGGGAGGCAATGACAGCATGCGACCAAATTCTAAACTTTGCTTGATCCTCTTTTGGAATACCTAGCATTTCACTTATTACATTGATCGGTAATGGAAATGCATAATCATCGACAAGATTTAGTGTACCTTTTTGCTGGGCGTCGTTTATTAAATCATCCGCGATTTCCTGAATTCTTCCTTCTAATTGCGTAATCATCTTCGGGGTAAAAGCTTTTTGTACTAGAGATCGTAAACGATTATGGTTAGGGGGATCTGAATTTAACATATGCGTTGTTAAATGATCACTATTATCAAGAGAAAGATACATGTTCATTCTATTTTGAGAAAATACATTAGCTGGATCTTTTTTCAAGCGATTATCTTTTAAAAGTGGCAGAGCATCTTCATATCTAGTAATGAGCCATTCTTTACCAATCTCGACTTTATTAACAAATAAAATAGGTTGCACTTTTCGCGATTCTTTATAAATTTCGTATGCATCTTCTTTAAACTGAGCAGAAGCCAAATTAATGCCATCCTCTATTTTTCGGCCAACCTTGTTTTTCATGGACATTACATTCCCTCACTTTCAATTGTTTTTAAAAATCAACCCAACATTTGAATTATACTTCAGAAAAAACTAGAAAATTGTAAATTTTTAACCAAAATCTTACTTTATATATTGAAAAATAAAAAAGTGAGAGAGTAAAATCATTCTACCCTCTCACTTCCTTCTATGCGAAGCACATAAAATTACTAATTTGTTGATATCGATAACTTACTTTACGGCGACGACCAGCTTGCCAAGTGTATCCTGATACTCCGCTTCTTCTTACTTCTGTCGGAAAGAACCATAAGTCTCTTCCGAATGGGCCAGGACGATGCAAACGTAAATATCCCCATCTTCCTAGGCAGTTACACATCCATGTTCTCATATTTCCTGCTTGCGCAGGAGCAGAGAATGTGGAAGGTAACGACGGAGCTTGTGACGGTGGTGGTGATGTTGGAGCATCTTCCGCATCATCTGGTCTATAATCTTCATGTTCAACATCTCTAACTTCATTTGTAGATTCATATCCATAGTTTTGTGGATTATAATACATCGCTTGATCATATGGGTAGTTTTGTTGGTTATACATAATAAAGAATCACCTTCTTTTCACTTATTAACTTTAACATTAATATGTGATATGGCACCTAAAGGAAGCTTATATATAGCCCAAATTCAACTCAAAAAAGCTCGTATTTTGAAAAATACGAGCTTTTCATAAAGCGACATGTATTTATAATTTTCTCAACTTCACACTATAAAAACGCATTTCTTCTAGTGAACCTTCAAATTCAAATAATCCTTGTTTAATTAATTCTTTCAAGCGATACTCTAAAAACGTATCCCCAACTAATTGTTCCACAAGGCCAAGCGCTTCGCCAATCACTCTCGGAGCTTTAAGGAACCCTTTGTCAGCACCCACTCTTTTCGCACAATCAATAATGAATTGATCAAAATGGTCTTCTTGTACAGAATGCACTTCATTATCGGTCCAAACTCTTAAAAACTCTGTACGATTCGATAAATGATTCCATTCATTCTCAAGACCTATTCTGTTCTCTGTAGTTAAATAAGGTAATTCTACAAAGCTTTTTTGGAAAGTAGCTAAACTTTCAGGCGATAATTCTCCCGTTCCACGTATATCATACTCTTGGATGAATATGTTTTTGTTCGCTTCAGATGTATTTATAACACGAATATTTTTCTTATCCTTTAATTGAGCAATTACAAAACAAAGGCCCACATGCTCATGGGCATTATTTGCCTTCCAAATTGTAATAGGCGTTTCATTAGGTATAGATTGTAGTTCTTCTAAAGTTTCCATAAATCTTGGTAAATATTCTTCTTCAAAATAACTATCATAAGCAGTTAAGTTGTTTAATAGCCATTGCTGCCTTGCTAGTTGCCCTTTATTCTTATGTAACATATGTATCGGTCCAATTGAAAAGAATTCAGAGAATGCAACAACACTCTCTTCATGTAGTTCTTCTTGATCTAACATATATTTTAAGCACCCAGCTGTTGAATCATCAAAAGCGATATGTACGTGTGTGCTTTCTTTTACATTCCTTTTATAAGATTTATTTCTCGTTAGTTGCTTAGGAATATCCATCAAGTGTTTAATTGTATCTTCACTATAGTTTTCTTCTAATAGATCTAACTGTATAAGAATACTTTGAAGTAATTGTTTTGCTTCATCCTCATACATTTCATCAACAACATTTTTAATTTTATCTATCATGTAAATCCCTCAATTCATTACTAAAATAACATAGATTATAGTGTATCATTTTAGTGTAGATGTTTTAAAGTTTTTTATAGATTATATCTATTTTAAAATTCATATTAGTACAGTGATATATTAACGGTAATTTTTATTTATTTTTAAAACGCTTTGTAAATCTTTTTATTTAAATGTATAATTATATAGAAAATAAAAATTATAGGAGCAAAATCTATGGAGAAAGTACTTATTAATTACAAACAATATTTAAAAAATTGGAGATATCTATTCATTTGTATATTGCCGGTAATTGGTTTACTATACACTTTCGATGTCATCTTTGAGCTACTGTTTCACCAAGAATTCTACTTGTCTAACTTAATATCTGCCATAATATTATTTTTAATATTTATTAATGTTAAAGATAAGTTTAAGATCTAAGATTAAAGAAATCTTTCGGATTTCTCTTTTACTTAACCTTGCTATGATTCAAATGCAATACTGTTCCTAGTTAGATCTTTATTATTGATTCATACTTTACGTAGAAGAAGAATTCGTAGTGATTTTTCTTAAATACACATGAGTACATGTCGGTTTTATTGTAAGTGGTATTTTGCTACTCCTCTTATTATTCTTATGAAGCTACAATTTTTACAAACAAAAAAGAGCACCCTTGCAATTGGATGCCCTCATGTGATTAGAGGTTTTCTCTGAGTATTGAATAGAACACGAAGAACTTGTCCTATAACGTAATATATGCTTGTACCTTGTTAAAATGTGCATAAAAAAAGCACCCTCGCCCAGGTGCCAAAGAGATAGATACACATAGAGGTAACTAACACGCTAGAAAAGTTTTTTCTGTATCAACGTACTCTTGCTATTCTACATAATCACAAAACTTCTTTTCATATATTTAAAGTACAATTTCTATATCATAAACAAAAAATACCTTAATGCGTGCTCTAGATACTTACTTTATTAGACTTTCTATTAATATCATTTATTGTCATTCTTTCCAATTAGTTTCAAAATAAAGTAGTTCAACAATGAACAATTCCAATTTATACTATTTTAAAATGAAAGAAAGTTATTACTTTGAGTCTACATAAACAAGACCTCTAGCAAGCCGGTGAAGTTATCCAATCATTTGTAAAAATAAATAAAGAAATTATAACGTAACCCTAATGGTTTATTAAATTCTTCACTGGATAATTGCTAATAAAAATGTGAGAGATAAGAAGGCACAAAGAGGAATATATAAAAGAGTGTCCATTTTAGCAAAAGGAGTATCCTTTTTACGTTTGAATATTCCAAAATAGTTAAACTCACCTACTACTCTAATGAAAAAAACAATCATACAAACCCATGTGCCAATTTGAATAATAACGTCTGGAACCGCAAAACTAATAACTTTCGCTTGTAGTAATAAAATTATTGCTGCTACACTTAATAGTAGCGCAATTAATAATGTCATTGCTGTACCGGGTGTAAACGTTTTTTCTCCAAATTCAGTTGGAATGACGCTATTTGTTCCCCACTTTCCTCCGAAAGCCCAGTATACATGTAAAAAGCTCACTAAGAATAATATACATACAGAAATAATTGTAAAAATAAGCATTTTGGCACCTCCATTATTTTGTTCAAGTCTCACTTTTTAAAGTATGCTACAAATTTCTTTAGAAATCTATTTTCCATTCAAAGTATTAAAGAACTATATATAAAACCCCTTAATAATCTATCAATTCTACGATAAATCATTAAGGGGTTAACTAATTTTACTATGCATTATACCTATTTCTTCGACGTTCCATCCTTGTTTGTCCTTGTATAGCTTCTACTTTATGTTGCTGTTCTTGCTCTTGCTCTATCATTTGATATGTTTCAACTGGTTTATCATAATTACGCTCATAAATAGTTTCTGGCGTTTTTCGTTTTGGAGACTTTCCGCCAAACTTAAATAATTTAATCTTAAACTTTGGTAATCTAGGAATACGAATTTTAAATGTTGGCTTCTCGCGTTTCTTTTTTTGTTTAAATATATTTGTATTTTCTACGTTATTATCTTTTTCTTTACGGTGCAATAGCATCGCAAGTAATCCACCAAATATAAATCCTCCCATTAGCAACAGAAGATATGAATAATGTGTTGTCATTAAACTTGTAATACGCTCAAGAATTGCTAATGACTTTATTTCTTTTATATCCCATAACAATGCAGACCATAGTGAGAGTAAGCCTACTGTAAGCCCGTATGTACGAAAACGGAATATACATGGAATTAAAGCGATACATGCAGCGATTTTCGCGTTCGCTATTAACGAACTCATTGTAACATATTGATTCCAAATGACTAACAATAATGTAATAAATGAAGCGTATGCTATCCAGCTACATATTCGTGAGTACATCTTTTTTGCGTAATAACTACCAAAACTAGTAAAAAATAATAACCCTCCAATAAATAAAGATTGCTCTAGAGGGATTTGCTTCATAATGCCTGCAACTGGAAAGAGGCTGCTCAGTACCATTAATAGTACATCTAATTTTTTCACCATTCCCCATTCCTTTCAAATTCTTTTTCAGTTTTGTAAAGTGAATTTCATATTTTAAGGCAACTCTTCGTGATACAATAGTGGTATTTCTAAAAAACATCTTAATCCCGTATGTGAATAAAGTAAATATGAAAAAGAAAATATACATGACAAATCATATCTATATTTACATTGAAAAATGACAAATCCTGCTCATTATAATGAGCAGGATTTGTTTACTGATATTTAAATTAATAACAACGAATCTTCCTTTTCTAAGATCGTTATATCCACATCTAATTCATCATTAAATTCTTTAAATTCTCTTGCATCTATATCCGTAATATAATTTTTTATTAATTTAGCCATTTGCATCGAATACGTCTTGTGTATATTTCTTTCCGCGAGCGAGCTTGTTTTACAACACATATAATGTATCAATTTGGCGATGTCGTCTCTCTCTTCGGGTTTTGCACCTAACGGGATAATTTCACGTATGTACTGCTGTACAGTCTCATCACACTCTAACACGTACGCATTAGTGCTATAATACATTCCTTTTTGATCTGCAAATAAGCCACTCTCATCTATAACGTAATTATGTTCTCTAGTAATATAACTTGGTACATCAAAAGCTGTATTAATTCTTACTACTTTTAAATTTGAATATTCTTTTGAATTCGAGATTATATCGGGTAAAACATCTATATCAATGGTTTCATTTTGCCAACTCTTTTATCCAATATTTTCTCATATTTGTATCTACAATAAAATAAACATCTTCATTTCGCTTTTGCGCATCTTGTAATATTTCAACTAACGTTTCGGACACGAATTGTTTAAAACGAACTCCCATATCATTTCTTTTAGATGGCTGGGGTACAACCGCATTATAATTATCTATATTTAATAATGTATGATCAATCGTGTTCCACTCTGCTTGTCCGTATAATTTATATGAAATTTCTGTCCCATTTATTTTTGAAAAAATAGGTAAGGAATCGAATTTATATATTTTCTCAATTGATAAATTTACATAAGTACCTGGTAATTCCATCTTATTCCAACTACGCTTTAAGAAACCCTTTTGCTCTAACAAACTAAAAACTGCGGTTATTATTTCCCCTTTAGACACACTTTGTCCGATAAATAAATTAATAAATGTTGAAATACGTTTCGTTCGAGCGAATCCTTCACGAATAATTTGCTTCGGATCAATTTTCTCACGCCCGTCATAGTTTTTTATTGCGATTAATGCTAACGTCGTTTCATTTCGCTCTCCTGCTGTAGCGTGCACAGCTTTCACGACATCGTCAACAAGATTTGTTTTATATTTATGGCAATATTGCATGCGATATGGATTTTGTAACACTTTCTCAATATTACATCTCACTATCTTCAACAAAACTGGAGCATCTGCATTTAATAAATAAGTGGAATCATCATTCTGAGCCAGAACTATTTTACTTTCTAATAACGCTTGTTCTATCTCTATTAATATATCGTTCGACCATACTTCTAACGTAATTGTTTTTAATCCCTTTGGCGCAAATAAAGGTAATTGTTCATTTTCAGTATTAGTTAATATCTTTTCACATTCTGGAAGCAATGTGAAATATGGAAAACTTCGCTGGAATTCATTAAAAAGTTCCTCTTTATCTCTTACTCTTATACCAAATTTTATTTTTGTTCCTTGAACTTTATATATTTTTTCATTATATGGAAGTAGCACTCTTACATTCGTTCCCGCAATATACTCTTTCGGATATTGAAGAATATGATCTAACACTACTTCTCCTCCTATCTTAAAATCATCTTTTAAATTTCTATAAAGTTTAATCCACTTTATTCCTTTTTTCGCTTGTTGCACTTTTAACTTTACAAATCGCTGCTTTTTATTTTTCGATGCAAATTCAGGAGTTGAAACTAGTATTAATCCGCGTTTCCGACTCAAAAGTATAGACATATCTTTATGATTATATTGTTGATAAAATCGCCTAATCCCTATGGATACTTTCAAAAGTGGAATATTCTCGCCTCCACGAGTTATATATTCAAACCGATACACATAAGCGAAATAATCTTGTGTTTCTTCATCTATAATTGGCTCTGACATCGCTTCACAAATATTTTGTGATCGAAGTGGTGAAAAATATATTTCTTCTTCATTCTTATTATTCATACGTACAGGTTGTTCGCAAAAAACATGTGTAATTAATGCTGGAACCCATTTAGAATATGTTTCTTTATCATGTAATACTGGTAAATTACATATTAAATCATAATGCCATTCTAAACCTGGTGGATCTGTTAATTTATTCGGTTTCCAATCATGAATAACCGCATACCAACTTTGTAAAATATAGTCTAACTGTTCTTGTCTCATTGGTTCTTTTGAAACAATCCAAGGCGTATCTTCCTTTAATATATATGGATTATGCTGAATGAATAATATGTCAGAGAACATATCATACAATCTTTCATTTAAAAGTTTTAATTTGCTCGTTAATAAAAATGTTCTATAATGTATATCTACAATATCAAGCCATTCAATTGGAAAATATATACATGCTACTTTTTCATTAAAGAGGGGTTCTACTATATCATTAAATGTTAGTAATTGTAATTTTTTCATACTATGAATACTTCCTCTCTTTATTAATTATCTTGATTATGAATAAAACAAAAAAAGCTCGCTAATTTTTATAAAGCCCAATCTAATTAATTTAAAACCAAGTACTACAGAAAAAACGCCTTAATCATATTATATGAATACAACATTACATAAACCGATCTCATGAAAGATATCAATACTTTCTTATATTTCACGTATTACTTTTACCATATACATCCCTCCTTACATCGCCTAGTATATTACAAAACGATTATATGATAAATCGCTATATTATGTATATATAATTTACAAAATGTTTACAGAAACTAAATATATTAAAAGGTATCGCCTCTTTATATAGCGATACCTTTACTATACTTTTTTTTAAAAAACACCTTTAACTTCTTCATTCACCGGCCATTCTTCTAATGTATATGCCATTTCCCAAAATGAATATTCATATTGACTACTAATAATAAAGTGTTGTCTCATACGATTACGGTCTGCCTCTGTTACTTTTTCAGCGATAGTATCTAATCGTGTGATTTGCTCTTCTACTAATGTACGGAACCAATCCGATCCATATGCAGAAATCCATTCTTGATAGATTGGTTCTTCTGGCTGACTTCCTTTTAAACGTTCACCAATTTCATAATATAGCCAATAGCAAGGTAGTATAGCTGCAATTATATCTCCTAAATGCCCCTCATAAGCAGCACGATACATATGGGATGTATACGCATATGCAGTTGGTGCTGGAACAAAATTGTTTTTTTCTTCTTTCGTAATTCCTAATTTCTTAGCAAAGTTCTTATGTAATGATAACTCAGCTTCATATGTATTTTGTGCATGATGCGCCATACGAGCTGTCGTTTCTAATTCAAGTGCCTTAGCAGCACCTAATGTTTGCACTCTAGCAAAATGACTTAAATAATATGAATCTTGGAGCACATAATAACGGAAACTAGCTAAATCTAACGTTCCTTCACTAAGTTTTTTTACAAAAGGATGATTGAAACTTGCTTCCCAAATAGAATCTGCATCTTTACGTAATGATTGTGAAAAAGTCATTTAAATCCCTCCAATAATTTATAAAATATAAGTATTTATCCACAGTTATTAACGCTGTAAAATAAAAAAACTTTCTTTACAGGCGTAAAGAAAGTGAAATAGACAGTATTAATTTATGCATTAAATATCATGTCTTCCCCACTTCCCTACGCTGGTATTAACCAGATCAGGTACTAAGAGTCTCAAAATTATATTTGATCTCAGCCTATAAAAGGCCCCCCTAGTGGATAAATATTTAGTTGTCGTATTATAATTATCATAGCATACTTCGTAGAACTGTTAAAAGTATTAATGATACAACTAACTTAAAAACCTTCTTCTTTCCTAACTTTTAATGAAGTTTCAATTATCATATCTAATAGTCTACTATAGTTAATTCCAGCTGCATCTGCACTTTTTGGCAACAAGCTTGATTGTGTCATCCCTGGTAATGTATTAACCTCCATTACATATGGAATTCCGTCTTTCACCATCATATCAACCCTTGCATACACACTACATTTTAATGCTTTATAACAAGCAATTGAAGCCTTATTTACACGTTCCTTAATTTCAGTTGGAAGTTCAATCACTTCTTCAATTGTACTAGCATCATCATATTTCGCATTGTAGTCAAAAAACTCAGCTGCATGTCGAATCGAAATGATAGGTAACTGTTTCCCGTCAAAAATTGAACACGTAATCTCGTCACCTTTTATATACTTCTCAATTACTACTTCAGAATCCCATTCGAATACAGTTCCCAGCATAGAGATTAATTCATTTTTATCATTGACGATCTTTACTCCCACACTCGAGCCGCCAGAATTAGGTTTTACAACTAGCGGAAATCCTAACTTATCTAACTCTTCAAGCTTTAGATCCTCCATTTTTGTAAGTTCAATCCACTCTGGTGTTTCTACGCCTTCATAACGTAAAATCTTTTTCGAAATATTTTTGTCCATACATATACCGCTAGATAACATATTGCTACCGCTATAAGGAATACCTAAACTCTCAAGCGTTCCTTGAATTGTCCCATCTTCTCCGTATTTTCCGTGTAATGCTAGCAATGCAAAATCAATGTCTTTCGCTTTTTCAATTAAATCTATTTTTTCATTTAACGTAATTGGAACTATTTCATACTTTTCCTTATCTAAATGTGCAATCATTTCATTCCCAGTCATAATTGATACTTGTTTTTCAGAGGATACTCCTCCCATAATAACGCCAATTCTCATCTTCTCAACTCCAAATTTCATTCTTTAATGTATCACCAATTATTTGAATCCCGCTAACTATTTCCTTTTCTTTCAAACGTGAAAATCCTAATCGGAAAGTGTTCGCTCCTCCTCCATCAGAGTAAAAAACATCTCCAGGAGAAAACGTAACTCCTTTCTCATAACATTTTTGTAAAAGTGTGCGGGCGTGAATTTTTTCTTCCAATTCTATAAATAAATGAAGTCCACCATCTCCAGTCATTCTTTTAAACGGAATGTACTGATTACACGCCCCAACAGCTAACTCATATTTTTTCTTATAAACAGATCTTGCCTTTTTTAAATATTTTTCAAAATATCCTTCATGTAAATATTGAAACAGAACAGCTTGATCTAACGTTGATGTGTGAATGGTTCTTGCTCTTTTTACACTTTCTAAATAATGAATCAGTTCTTTGTCTGCAATGATCCAACCTACACGTAAACCAGGGAAAAGTACCTTTGAAAAGCTACTAATATAAATCACATTATTACCAGCCCCAGCAAAAGTTAATAATGGCGCTAAATGTGAACCTGAATAACGTAATTCTTCATTAAACCCATCCTCTATAATAGGAATCTTATATTGTGAAAATAACCTCATCAATTCCGTTCTTTTCTCCGAACTCGTAACAATACCGGTTGGATTATGATAAGAAG
The DNA here is from genome assembly GCF_051915945.1 of Bacillus cereus group sp. MYBK30-2. NCBI lineage: Bacteria > Bacillati > Bacillota > Bacilli > Caryophanales > Bacillaceae > Bacillus > Bacillus cereus group sp. MYBK30-2. The sequence goes on along the minus strand of NZ_JBQAFR010000001.1, from coordinate 400,592 downwards.
GAATTAAATACGCGAAATCAAAATCCTTTTCACGTAAACTTTTTTCTACTTCATTCGTATCAATACCATCATCATTCATATCAATCCCATGAACTTCGAGTCCATGTAAGCGAAAAAGTTTCAATGCAGCATGGTGAGTTGGATTTTCACAAATAACACGCCCTGATTTCTTCGATAAAGAAGATAATACAATATCTAACCCTTCTGTAAATCCGTTTGTAATTAAAATATCTTTGTTCGAAATGTCTACACCTTTCATTTCCATGTAATGAAGTAGGTAATTCATTAACGGTCGATAACCTTTTGCATATCCGTAGTTCAATACGATATTCCCTTCAATGGACATACGAGTAAGAAAAGCTCTTTTGAAATTTTCAACATCAAATAGCTTTTCGTCCGGGGCTATACTATTAAAAACAATCATTCCTTTTTCCCAGCGAACACCATGTTTCATTAAATCTAATTCATCCGCTAATGCGGTAACTGTATTGAGTTTATTTTTCCAATCTATTTCAACAGACGAAGTGTTACTTATATCCACCTTCGCAACAAAATTTCCTTTTCCTTTAACTGCATAAATTAGTCCTTCTTGTTCTAAATCCGCATAAGCAGCGAGTACTGTATTTCTGCTCACAGATAATAATTCACTCAGTTCTCGGGTTGATGGAATTTTTTGGTTCCCTAACAAATGCCCTTTCATAATCATCTTTTTCAAATAATCCTTCAATTGAATATAAACGGGACGATCTTTTACAACTTTAAAATCCTTAAACAATTCCTTACCCCCTGCAATTATTTTTGCATATTTATTTCATTCTCAAAAGGTCCACTACATATGTATTTTTTATTAATAGCGGTACGGTCTTACAAATCTTTACGATATAAGTTGATTACATCTTTTAAAGCAGCAGCAGCTGCTCCGCGTGGATTAGAAGCTCCACCAATTGTAGTGACTTGTCCCATTGTATCTGTAAAGAACGTAATTCCTTTTTCGGTACCATTTATATTTGCTAACGGGTGCTCTTTCTCTATATCACATGGTTGTACCTTTAAGTTTATCTTTCCATCATCATCTTTATAAGCTGATGCAATTAATTTAATAGATTTATTTTGTTCCTTCACACTTTGAATTTGTTCTTTTGTAATGTCTTCTATTCCTTCGATATGTATGTCTTTAAGTGAATACTCTGTTCCCATTAAACTATTCGTCAAAAGTAATAATTTACATGCGCTATCCATCCCGCTAATATCTAATGATGGGTTAGTCTCCGCAATTCCTTTATTTTGTGCTTCATGCAACGCTTCTTCAAACGTTTTATCTTCTTCATACATCTTTGTAAGAATATAATTTGTTGTCCCGTTCAATATTCCTTCTATCTTTTCAATATGGCAACCTGCTAAACTTAGTTGTCCGATGTCTAATGTAGGTAACGCAGCCGCAGTTGCACCGCTATACCGAATACGTGAGCCTGAAATACGTGCTTCCTCATTCAGTTCACTCCAAGCTGTAACAAGTGCGCCTTTTGAAATAGCTACTACATCCATTTGATTTTCAATAGCTTGTTCCATGTACTGTTTCCCTGGATTTCCATTTTTAAGATTTGTAGCAGTTGATTCAACTAATACAGTACCATTTATATTAATAGTTCCACGATTCTCTGGATAATGTTCTATATATTTTTCAATTGCAGCAGTACCGCCACCATATAACAATAAATCATTAATAGACAAACCTTCCTCATTATGTATTGCAATATTTCTTCCTATCACTCCACTAACAACTAAATCAATTCCATATGTTTCATTTATATATAAATGTTTTTCGTTTAATAATTTTATAAACTCTCTTCCTACTGTCCCATACCCTGATAATACAACTTGAATTTTCATAATATCCCCCCATATTTTCTACCAAATCCCTCTTTCAATATAATATAAAGCGCCCTCGAATTCCATCGAGAGCGCTTTATTATTATCTATTTCGGTAACCGTGATAATTTTTCTGCAATTGTTTTATAAAACTCTTGAATATTAGAAAAACCTAATGTGTCTGAAACGCTTAATCCTACCATATCGAGATGGTCCCAATTCACTTTCGTTTCGATATGATTCCATTTTCCAATCTGTAAAGACTCATTATCATTTACAGCAATATTAGACGAAGGCGCAATCATAGAATTTGTATTTACTACACCATCATTTTGCCACCAAGACGCATCAATTAATGGTCGGTTTTCTTCATACCTTGTATAGGAGCCTAAGAAAAATGCATTTCCCATTAATACTTTATTCATCGTAATATGGGGTAGATGCAAACCTGTTAAAGGCGTTGCTTGCGAAGCATGCCCACTATACGATAAGTAATACACATCTGATTGTGTTTTTACCCAATTGTTCAATTCATTTGCTCCATCAGTACTTAAATCCCATTGACTTATATCTTTTGTATTTTTCCAAATTGAACTATTTAGAATACGATCAGTATATTGCAAAAAGGGCTCTCCGGCACTCTTCTTAATACCCCATTGATCCAATTTAAAATCATATAATGATAGATTATTATTCCCTCCCATACTCGCAGCTGCAATAAGTAATTCTTTAACAAACGGCAACAGACGACTTCCATCCGCAAGTGTTGTACCATTATGAGGAGTTGCTAATGTTGTAACGCTATGAACATATGATTTTCCACCTTCAAATAAAGGTGAGATATTCGTATTCGGATGATTTTTCACATAATTCTTTTCTTCAAAACTTCCTTCTTTTAACAACTGAACTAAAGTTCTCATTGTTTGTCCACCCATGCTATGTCCAATTAGGTGAACTTTATTTGATTCACTCCAATTCGGTGCAAACCCGCTATAAGTTCGGCCAAAACGATTATGTCCATGTTTTTCTGAATGTGCTGTACCATAATCTACTGTTCCCCCCTTAATTTGCGCATATAATTCACATGCTCGGTCCCAGTTACTAGAAACAGGTCCCACAGCAGCTGTATGTACTGTATAACCATTTCGTTTTAAATCTTCCTGAATATCATTAGAACCACCCCAATATTTTATCCCTAGTATTTCCTCTCTACCCCATCCCGCAAATCCATTTACTAAAACGATAGGATAATTATTTTGTGGCCTCTCTTCAGCGTAAGTTGTTTTCGCTGTGAATGAACAAACAGCCACTAATGCGAAAAAACATATTTTAAAGAATAACTTCCCCATACTTTCTCCCCCCTAATAAAACGTTTACATTTTAATATGAAAACAATCCACACAATTAGTTATTAACTTATACATAATGTAAAATATTTTATATACATTGTATATGTAGAAAACATATACAAATGTTGATAAATATTATTCCAAGTATGCATTTACTTTTTACAATATAACTTGTAAATCCGTTTATTTGAATTTATAATTAAATGTAGTTTCCTCACGCTAAACCAATCTATATATTATAAGACAGCTATCTTCATTACATAAAAAGGAGGAAAAGCGATATGCAAATTGGATTAAATATGAATACATTATCTCAACCTACTAAATTAACTACCTCTAGTCTTGAGCATAATAATAATAATAATAATAATAATATCTCTTCTACTAAAATTGAAGAAAAAAAATCAAATGATCCAATCAAATTTGATATTCGTTCATCTGAAAAAGAAATGAAACAACCGGAGCATAAATTTAACGAATTAGATTTATGGAAGATGTTGAAAGATAAAGGTGTTCCTTTATGGATCATACTTGAAATGCTACAAAAATCCCGTAAAGAAAAAGAAGCTCAAAATAATTCGGTTCAAAATTCGAATGTGATTGAAGAAACGAGTGAGACTCGATTAAATGAAGTAATGTAATCTATGTTATCTGAATGGTCTATAAACTAAAAAGAGTTCAAGGTTGATAAAGTTTCTATCAACCTCGAACTCTTTTTTAAGATTTTTCTCCAATCGTTACAAACTGAACTGATACTTTTCCATCAAAATCTTTAATTTGCTTTCTTACTTTTACATATTCATTAATCAATGTATTATCTGTCGACATTTTAGGTTTTTCATCACCTAAAGATTTGTTTAGATGGAGAAGTTGCAAATTCGTTTCATTTGCTTTTATTTCTTTATATACACTACTTTTCGCTACAATCACATACCATTGAAACCCATAATTACGAGTGTTACCAATCCAAGCGTTACTATCGTATATAACAGGAATCTCTCTTCCTTCTAATTCAATACTTTTCATAGTCCCTTCGTCTTCATGTGTAAATAATAGTGATCCATCTTTCGGGATATTCGGTAACTTATCTATAGGTATAGAATCGGATATTTTATCCCGTTTACGAAAAATCTTAGCTTTAATCATCGCTTGTGCTGTAGATTCATTTAAAATTAGCACCTTTCCTTTTCCAAATGTACCTGTTTTCACTGAAAAAATTTCATTTTCTTTCGTGTTTGCCTTATAACGATTAATAATTGGTGAAATATTATTCTCATCTCCAATGATTAGTACACCGTTAGCTGGAAATGAGGCGTTATTTTTAGAACATGCACTTAAGCTTATTAAAATTATTATAGTTAACATGAAAATAAATAGTGTTCTTTTCATCACGATTCCTTTCATAATTCAATTCATTTTTAGAACATGCTTTTTCGTAATCTTTATAGTCGGTATACTCTATTGCTCCATAGTCTTATAAAGCTTTTGGAGGTAACGCCAACGGGTTATAAAGAAATATAAAACTTGTATACATATAAATGAAATTAAAATAACGATAGAGCTATTTAAAATAGAAAAATCGACTAATTGTTGTAATGCCGTATAAGCAACTACAGTATGAATCACCGCAACGACAATCGGTAAGAAGAACATTAATAATAACTGTCTCGTTACAACTTTTTTTAATTCTCGTTTACTTAATCCCATTTTCGAAATCATTTTATATTGCTGTTGATCGCGGTCCAAATCAGTATATAATCGGAAATAGATAAAACTAGCAGCGAATGTGAAAAAGACAATTCCGACTAAAACGCTTGCCATAAGTAATAATCCATTCGTTTGCTTTGCACTTAACAAATCTAATGTTAAAGCTTGAAAGTAGAAATTACCTTCTCTAACATCTTTATCGAATATACTCTTTAATTGATTTGAAATTTCTTTCGTTTTTAACCAATCATCTACAACAAATCCGTAAGTACGATCTTGAACATGTTCATCATCTTGTTTAGCAGTAAGAGGAATTTCATCATACACATGATCTTGAACAGTAATGAAAATACTTCCTACATCATGCGGTAAAACTAAATTTGCTACAGCTTTTTTTACACGGAATGTCTTTGTCCAATCTCCCTGAATGACTTCAATATTCTTCTTATAGTCACCATTTTTAAATTCTTGCTTTTGCGATACCATCCCAGGGACTAGTAAAATTTCATCTTCATGTTCAATCGTTTCTTGTTGATACCCAAGTGCTCTCGCAAGTTCGTTATATTCACTCAACTTCATTACAGAAACGTTACTTTCTGTATATTTATTTGAAGATGAAGCCATTCGATACGGAATATTAGCATCAGCAAGAAGTTTTTTTATAGTAGAGAGATGTTTATCTACCTCTTTGTCATTTTCAGAGCTTTCATACAGAAATGTATACGGATTTGTCATTCTTACCAATTCTTGATTTCCAAGAGCGGCTGTCGTACCAATTGCTGTAAATGCAACTGCTGAAATAACAGATACTATAAAAAACATGGTTGCATTATCTTTCATACGGTAAATCAATTCTGAAAATGTTAATATATTTGTTCTCTTTAAAAAGAAAGATTCACTCCTTTTCGCAAGATATAATATATAAACGCTACACTGTGTATATAAAAAGTACGTTCCTATAATTACAAGGAGTACACCAATTCCAAGCATAATAAAACTGTGACTTGAGATAAAACGAAATATTGAAATATATCCACACCCTATACTAACTAAAGATAGTAGCGATAATAAAATGGAAGATTTCGGTTCAGGCTTCGGTTTTTCTTCTGCTTGAATGAGTTCCGCAAGTTCTGTTACTTTTATCATTTTAAAAGTAACTAGCGAAACAATTAAAAATAAAACAAAAAACGTGATGACAGTTAATAGTACCGCTTGTATCGGCATATAGAAAGGTAAGCCATTATTAATCATTAATACACTTGCACTTATCAATAAAACTAATTTAGAAAATATGAGACCAATTATAATTCCGAAACAAATTGATCCAAATCCAATTAACATATTTTCAATCAATAATAATTTCTTAAGTTGTCTCATTGACATACCTTGCATCATTAAAATGCCAAATTCTTTCTTACGTGTTTTTAAAAATGAACTAACTGAATATAGAATAAAGAAAAATGAAAATACAAATATCAAACCTTGTGAAATTCTAAATCCCAAAGTACCGAATGAACTTATTGTTTCACTTGTCGATTTTAACTCACCTTGTAAATCTGGATGAAATAATAAAAGGGCGTACGTAAAGAAAATCATAATAGAAAATGCACTACTTAAAAAATGAGCAGCATATGTACGCTTATTACGAAAAATATTATTAAATGCGAACTGACGAAAAGTCATGCCTTTTCCCTCCTAACAAAGAAAGGACATCCATAATCTTTTGATAAAAAGTTTGCCTACTTTCACCACAATAAATTTCGTTATAAAGTTGACCATCTTTAATAAATATAACTCTGCTGCAAAAACTCGCTGCATACGGATCATGTGTAACTAACATCATCGTTGCCTTTTCTTCCTTATTAAGAGTATCTAGCATCTCCATTACATCATTTGAAGATTTAGAATCCAAATTCCCTGTTGGCTCATCTGCAAGTAATAATTGCGGCTTATGAACGATAGCGCGAGCGATTGCTGTTCTTTGAGCTTGTCCCCCTGATATTTCAAAAGTTCTTTTACTCAATATATCTGTAATATTTAATTTCTCTGCAATTTCTTCCACTCGTTTGTTCATTTCTTGTAAAGAAACACCATCTAATGTCATCGGCAATACGATATTTTCCTTTACTGTAAGTGTGCTAAGTAGATTAAATGATTGAAAAACAAATCCCAACTGTTTCCTACGGAATAATGCTAAATTATCTGATGTCAACTGGAAAGGATTTGTACCATTTATTAATATTTCTCCCGATGTTGGAGAATCGATAGTAGATACCATATTTAATAACGTTGTTTTCCCACTTCCTGATGGCCCCATAATCCCTACAAATTCACCTTCTTGAATTGATAAATCGATATCTACCAATGCTTTAAAAGGTATTTTCCCTTTATATACTTTACTAATACTTTTTGCATGTAAAATTTCCATTTATATTCTCCCTTCATTTGCACTGCTCACTATAAAGTGTAAATGAATTGTCTTATAGCTCATATTGATTCATCTTTCATTTATCTTACACGCTTGTAAGATTTCTAAAAAACTGATAACAAGCCTATTTTCAAACTATAACCGATGTATATCTATCTTATAATATTTGCATAGCAGCATAAAATACAGTGCTACTTATTTCTGGTCTCTGGGACACCTTGTAAACCTGAAGTGGGATTAAGAGATGTTTATCATCATTAATAGCTGCTGTATTCCTTGTATTCTTTATTAGCCACATGCAAGATATTATAAAGAATAACTATACAACTTCAAAACGATGAATAACAACTTATACTTCGCAAGTAAAACCAAAAAAGTAAATAGTACGTAAAAAAGCTCAGAGTTTTAAGCTCTAAGCTTTTTTGGTAATGATTTCATTCCATTATAGCTCCTTTTTAAAGAGAAATATTTTTTATCCACTCTGATTTACTCAATATATAATGATTATATAGTTGGTTTTCTATCGTCTGTTGATTCAGATAATTAAATCCACACTTTTCAATAACTTTATTTGATGGTACGTTGTTAATTAAAGCAACTGCGTTAAGAACATTTACATTTGTATTTTCAAACAAATAGTCAATCAATCCCTTAGTCGCTTTAGTAGCGTACCCATTATTTTGATACTCGCTTGAAATGGCGTACATAATTTCTCTATTCGGTGCAGGGAGTTCTTCTTTCATGCCTGTACAGCACCATCCAATAAACTTATGAGTATCCTTAATAAATACTCCTAGTTTTAAAAAGTGTCCATCTATACTCGAATGATTTTTAGCTGCCATTAGAAATGCTTTATTAGAAGGTATTTCATAATTTGTAACCCAATCAACTCGTTGTTCTTTCGTTGATTTCCAGTCTGGCAAAAACTTTTCTATTTCCGGTTGATTCGATATTTTATAAATACTCTCCGCATCTTCAATGGAAAATTCTCGTAAGTAAATATCACCACAATCTAGTCTAAATAACTTAGTCGAATTTTCTTCTCCCATGTTAATCCCCCTTAATCAAATTTGTTATTCAGTAATTATAGATACCTCCTAGCTAGAGGTACCCATAATCACATTAAAGTGCCTTTATCTGCTTCGTAAGTTCTTTAAATCGTTCGTCAAGTTCTTTATAGTCTTTGTCGTTAGAAGTTAAAAAGCTTAATTTACCTAATACTTCTTGTCTCTCTGTTTCTAACGTTAAACGTAACTCTTCAATATCATCTCTTGTTTTAGTAGGTTCTTCTAGCTGCTTTTGTATCGTATTGTTTGAAAACACGAGTTTCGTGTTAGTTGTTTTCTCCAGAAAATATCGATCGTGAGAAACGATAACTAGTGTTCCATTATACTCAGCCAATGTATTTTCAAGCTGTTCCCTTGAAGGTAAGTCTAGATGATTTGTCGGTTCATCTAAAATAAGTACATCTTTTTCATCTAAAATATAAGCCATTAACTTACATTTTACTCGCTCACCCATACTCATATGCTGAATCGGCTCTTTCCATTGAGAAGCTTGGAACCCTAAATGTTTCATTAAATTTTGGACTTTTCCTCTTTCTTCAAATGTCTCTTTATAAAATAAATCTTCTGGTGTTTTATCCAGTGGTAAATCAAATACTTCTTGTGTTAAATAACCAATGTTTGCTGATGGTGAAATCCATATTTCTCCTTGAGCAGTTTCCGTTCCCATAATCATCTTCAGTAATGTTGTTTTCCCGCTACCGTTTGGTCCAATAATCGCAACCTTCTCACCGTGCTGGATTGTAAAATTAACGTTTTCAAATAATGTTCGTCTATTAAATTTTTTCCGCAATTGTTTCACTTCTAAGAAGCGTTTTCCTACTTTTTTATTCGCTTGAATAGAGAACTCAACTGAATACTCTTCTTTAACACGTTCTATTTTCGTTTTCTCAAGCTCTTTTTCGAGACGTTTTCGTTTTGACTTAACTTGTGCATCCATTCGCTTCGCTTTCACACGATAAAATTCTTTAACTCCTTCTTGTTTTGTAGACTGTGCATGTGCCTTTTGTGACCATGAACTTAATTCTTTTATATGAGTTTCTACTTGTTCTATCTTTTTTTGTTGTTTTTCATATTCACGCTGCTGCGTCATTCGTTTTTGCTCACGCGCTTTCATATAACTCGTATAATTACCGCTATGCTCAATTAATTTCTTATCCTCAATTGACCATATTTTTGTTGCGACAACATCTAAAAAATATCGATCATGCGATACAACGATAACTGTACCTCTCATATTTTTTATTTGTTTAATAAGAAATTCCGTACTCATCTCATCTAAATGATTTGTCGGTTCGTCTAATATTAAGACATTAGGATTTTCAGCAAATCCTTTTGCTAGTCGAACTTTCAGTTTTTCACCACCACTTAACGTAATAAAATCGTTCGTTGGAACGCCCCATTTTGCAAGAAGTTCTGCTTCTTTTGCAATCACATCATTACTAATAAAAGATTCTTTTTCTTGTTCAACATATGCTGTTGTCATATTCATTTGCTGCCATTCAACAGTGCCTTTTGATGGCTCAATCTTCCCATTTATTAATTGAAGTAAAGTTGATTTACCAGCACCATTTTTACCAATTAATCCGATAACTTCCCCTTGTTTTACTGTAACATTCATTTTTTCTAATAAAGTATTTTCCATTATTTCAACATAAACATCATTTAATTTTAATAATTCTTTCATATTACCGATCCCTTTCATTAAGGGAGAATAAAAAAATCCTCCCAAAGTAATTTTGGCAGGATTAGTCGTTACATTATTTATACCCAAATAAGCTATTACACAAAATAAATAGCAATACTATTATATGGAATTGGGCAGACTAATCCTATTTTTTATAAATTGAAATTTATTGAATTTCAACATTTAAAAATAAGATTAGTTAATCATCGTCCACCCATCATTCCTTTCCGTCTTTAGTAACCATATTGTACCATAATAGTACTGTATGAGTAAATGCAATTATATGTGCTGTTATAAAGATCACTTTTTTTAGGTCTATTTATCATTTCTACACTTCATATCGATTAAGCACAAACAACATTTGTTGTAATACTGGCTTTATATTTCCCTACCAGTAAACTTCTAAGCACTCCCTCTTATATAATTTTTATATAATTTTTATATAAATTTATCATTAATCATATATTATACATATTAAATTTCAGTTCTTATAATAAAGATATCATTTTTAAGGGGGGATTCTACAATGGAATTTAGTAAACTAGGATACAGTGGATTAACTGTAAGCAAGATTGTATATGGGAACTGGATAAACCATGGTGGAAAAGTAGATGAGGATACTGCAAATGATTGTGTAAAAACCGCACTAGATGTCGGTATTACAACGTTCGATACTGCTGATGTTTATTCGGACACTATAGCTGAGGAAGTCCTTGGCCGATCTTTGCAAGGTATACGCCGAGAAAGTATAGAACTATGTACAAAAGTGTGCCATCCGACTGGGGCTGGAAAAAATGATAGAGGCTTATCACGAAAGCATATTTTAGAAAATTGTAATGCATCTTTACGTCGATTACAAACAGACTACATCGATGTCTATTATGCACATAGATTTGATACAACAACTCCTCTTGAAGAAACGATGTTAGCTTTCTCAGATCTTGTAAGACAAGGAAAAGTTCTTTATATTGGTGTAAGTGAATGGACATCAGAACAAATCACCCGCGGTTCAGCACTTGCACGAGAATTGAAAATTCCACTCATTGCTAGCCAACCTCAATACTCGATATTGTGGCGAGTTATCGAAACTGATGTGATACCAACATGTCAACTTGAGGGACTTGGTCAAGTTGTATGGTCTCCCCTCGCACAAGGGATTCTCACTGGAAAATATCAACCTGGTAAACCAATCCCCACTCAATCACGTGCTAATTCAGATGCTGGTAAACCATTTTTCCACAAACTCGTGCAACGTTGGATGAGTGATGATGTACTCACTGCTATCCAGAAACTCAATCCCATCGCGCAAGAAAATAATCTTACCCTACCTCAACTCGCAGTTGCATGGGTGCTACAAAATCCAGCTGTTTCCTCCGCGATTATCGGCGCTTCAAATCCGGAGCAAATAAGAGAAAATGCAGTAGCTGCTGGTGTTAAATTGCAACCTGAAATTATGGATCAAATTGATAGTGTACTAAAAGGTTTCATTGAGTACGATCCAAGCAAAACAGGCTGAAACATCAGTAATATACTTAATGAAAAACATAAAAATAACTTTGTAGTCCTAATTTAATATAAACGTTTCCCTTTCAAAATTCCCACTGCCCATCCCATCAAGATGGGCTTTTTCTCTTTAAATTCAAATTATGAAGTCGTATAAACCTCTCTAACAACTGTTAAGAAGTGCTCTAACACTACAGAGTTTTCTCCTTGTCTCCATCCAACATATAAATTTATTTTCGGTGTGTTTTCTTGAATTTCTTTATACATGACTCCCGATTTTTTATAACTTTCCACCGATGATGGAATGACAGAAATCCCTATTCCTGCAGCAACTAAATTCACAATCGTTTGCATTTGAATCGCTTCTTGAACAATATTTAAACTTACTCCATGTTCCCAAAAGTAACTAATAATTAAATCATAAAAATTTGTACCAAAATGACGGGGAAATAAAATAAATGGTTCATCAGCTAATGATTTGATTGAAATGTTAGGTAACGAAACCAAAGGGTGATCTTGATGCAAAACCAATTTTAAACATTCCTCAGAACAAACTTCGGAAGCTAATATTTCATTGTTCTGCTTGGAACGAATAAATCCAATATGAATTTGTTTTTCATAGAGTGCTTTTATTTGCTGGTCTGTTGTCATCTCGCGTAATATGAGCTGTATTTTAGGAAAACGTTCTCGAAATTTTTTTAATATATTTATAACAGTTTCTGTAGAATCGACAAAACCAATTATTAAATGTCCTATCTTCCCTTCATCCGCAAGCTGTGTTTCTTTAATGATTCTATCTACTTGAAGCAACGTTTGCCGTGCACCTTCTAAAAATATTTTCCCCGCACTGGTAAGTTCAACCATTCTTTTTGTTCGATGAAAAAGTTGAACCCCTAATTCTTCTTCTAATTTACGAATTTCTTGACTTAAAGGTGGTTGAGTCATCCTAAGCCGCTCTGCTGCACGACTAAAGTTTAATTCTTCTGCCACCGTTATGAAATATCTCATTTTCCGAATATCCATTACAATACACCTCTTTCATTAACTAGTAAAAAAGGATTCTCTTTTAATACTAAAAAGCATTAATGTATCTAGTATTTCTTTTATTTTTAACAAGATCGTTTTGCTTCACTTATGTAAATAATCTTTCATTCCGGAATTTTATCAACGGTACAAAACAAGGCTAAAAAACTTATCTCAAAAGTTCTTTAGCCTGAATCACTTTTTACACATTACAAAATTTAATTTCTACAACGGTACCTTTACCAACTTCTGAATGTATCTCTACACTATGTCCTAATTGTTTTGTAATTTCATATACAAGATATAGCCCCATTCCGGTTGATTCTTTAAAATCTCTACCGTTTTCTCCTGTAAAGAAAGGTTTAAATACTCTTGGTAAGTCTTGCTTCGGTATCCCTACGCCACTATCGATAATTTCAAGTACAACTGTATTACCTTCCTTACATGCTTTTACTTTAATCTTTTCTCTACTGCCTGATGAATATTTAATCGAATTCGATATAATTTGTCCAATTAAAAATTGTAACCATTTCGCATCACTTTCTACAATAATACCCTTATCAATTTCAAGCTCTGGATATACAAAATTTCGGATAAAGAAGCGTTTATGTTCATGTACAGAATCATTCACTATTTTATGTAATTGTACTCTTTCAACATAAAAATCTTGTGTAAATGCTTCTAAACGTGCAACATACAGAGCCATCTCTAACCCCTTTTTCAATCTATCTGTTTCCTCATTAATACTTTCGAAACGCGAATCCACTTCATCCTGTGTAATTAATTCTATTACAGATAAAGGTGTTTTCATTTGATGAATCCACTGATTCATAAAGGTTAAATGATCATTATTTTTTCTCTCTTGTAATTGCAGCTGATTTTGATAATGGCGATATTGCACCTCGAGCAGATCTTGGAGAGCAGTAGATAAAACTGCAAAATCAGATTTTTGAACAGATTCATCCAAAGATTGCATCGGATTTGCTAACCGTTCATAAAAAGATCGATGTGTAAAATAACGAAATAATATATAACTTACCATAAAAAAAGCACCTAAGAACATTGCATATAATGCCGTTGTAATATGATTATGCCCATCAAACCAATATACAAGGAATATGGCTAGGAGTTGAAAAACAGTAAAACATATAAGTGGTATATGATCACGTATAAACAGTCTTATCATTTTTCCATACCATTTTCCCAAGTAATATGCAGTCTATATCCAACACTGCGAATTGTTTCAATCGCTCCTTCAATATGTAACGTTTTTAACTTTTTACGTACACGTGTTGTATTTACACTTAATGTATTATCATCAACATAGGATTCACTATCCCATAATTTATTTAGTAACACTTCTCTACTCACAACGCGCGGATAATTTTTCATTAACATTTCTAATAAAATGGCTTCGTTTCTCGTTATATCAATCTCTTGGTTTCTAAGTTTTAATACAAGTCTTTCGGGATATAAACAAAGACCTTGTTGCTCAACCATTCGTTCTTCTAGTTTCGGTGCATAATCTCCATAAGCACGCCTTAAATGACTGCGGATTTTCGCCATTACAACTTCATAGTGGAATGGCTTCGGAATAAAATCATCGCCACCATTTTCTAACGCCATAACTTGATCCATCGTACCTTCGCGGGCCGAAATAAATAATATCGGACATGTAGAAACCGCACGAATTTGACGACACCAATAGTATCCATCAAAACTTGGTAAATTAATATCTAATAAAACTAACTCTGGTTGTTCTTCTAAAAATATGTCTAACACATTTTGAAAATCCGATACAATAATTCCTTGGTAACCGTATTTCGCAACATAAGTTGATAATAGCTCCGCAATTTTCATATCATCTTCTACAATCATAATTTTAACCATTTTTTAACTCCTTTTCGATCCACAATCTCATATACAATTATACAAAATAAATACTATCTCTTTTCATTAAATCCGTAAATTAAAAAAGGATGCTTTTATACCAAAGTATCCTTTTTCTATTTTTTCTTACTTAATATGAAATTCAATCAAAGTAAATCCCAGTTTCTTCACATAATCCATCCCTAGTTCCATCCGCGCCGTTTTCAACGGATCCACAACTTGGCAAACTTTTAAATTACCTGCTGCTGATAATAAAAGAGTTGCATCAGCTTTAGGCATTTCTAATTCTTCATGTAAAAATGTCACCATATTATGTACGGCGCGACTAGCTGCATCATCTAACAATTTCTCTGAAGCAATCGTCATTATTTTTTCTTTTTGGATAGCCATTGGTAGTGGCCATTTCTTTCCTTTTATAGTTTGAACTGTTACAGTTACCTCTCCAGCAACTTCCACCCCACTAACACCAATTTCACCATCACCCATTGCAGCGTGTAAATCACCTAATGCTAAAAGAGCACCTGGAACATTTACAGGTAATAATAATGTTGTTCCTTCTTTTATCTCTTTACAATCCATATTCCCGCCGTGATCATGTGGAGTGCCACATGAAATACTCTCCTCTTTCGGTGCAGTACCAATCACACCGATCATTGGATTAATTGGAATCTGTAGTTCATTCGAAAATACAACATGTTCATTATGTATTGGGACAATTTTCACTGTATTTTCATTTAGCTCATCACCCATTACACCAAGGTTCGCACCTGTTGTTAAAACGCCCTGCTCTGCAATTTTAATCTTTTCAATCGTTACGACTAATATATCACCAGGTTCTGCGCCTTTAATATATACAGGCCCAGTCACTGGATTAATTCGATTCCAATCTAGCTCTTGAAACACAACATCTTCAGAATCAATTTGATTTTCAAAGCAATCGTACGTTTCAAATATAATCCTGCTCCCAGGTTCTACTTCTATACATGGCTCATTATGTGGAGACATTGCGTAAATGATATGGTCTTTATGAATACGATGCATAGTACCTCTCCTTTTTCATTTTTATCTTCTATATAATAATTAGCTTTTAACCGTATAAGCTCCTTTTTAAAATTAGTAGTAATTTTAAAGAAAAAAGCACTTAGCTCATTTTGAAACATACACTCTTTACTATAACAGGTAAAGAAAGGTGGTATCACTATGCCCCTTATTCCATACAACGAAAGTGACGTTGAATTACTTGCACGTTTAATACGTGCTGAAGCTGAAGGCGAAGGTCGACAAGGAGAACAACTTGTTGGATGTGTTGTAGTAAACCGTGTATTTTGTGATTGCTTAGATTTTAAACAAATCCGTACAGTACGCGATGCTGTGTATCAAAGCCCTGGTGGATTTGAAGCGGTTCAATACGGATACTTTTATCAACGTGCTCGTGATTCAGAAAAAGAAATCGCAAGACGAGTTTTACAAGGTGAATGGCGCTGGCCAGCAAGATGGGCTCTTTGGTATTTCCGTCCAGTCGGAGCTTGCCCGCCCGAGTGGTATAATCAGCCGTTTGCAGGGCAATTTAAAAGTCATTGTTTTTACGAACCAAATGGCGATGAGTGTCCAAAGATGTATTCGCGATAGTAAAGAACTATGTAACGCAAGCACTTATTTTTATAAGTACTTGCGTTGTTTTTGTATCTGACTCTAGAAATCTAATAATGAGACAAATTTTTCAACTCCGACAACATGTATAAGTAGTGGTATACGCGGGCCACTTGATTGATTCATAATAAGCCTATATATAATAATAAACAATTGTTTTTGATTTTCTTTCATTATCTAAAAAAATATTTTATTGCTTCAAGTTGAATTTTATGGCTACACTCATCACAACAATATGCCCCTTTCGGTTTCTCTTTAAATCGCTTATACTTTTCACTTCCTTCATATACTCGAAATACATTTTTACAAGAAAAACAACAGATCTCATAAAACATCATATGTCTATTTCTCCCCACAGTTATATGCTATTTTCAAGTTACTTGAGAAGGTCTTCTTTTTTCATAGTACATCTTTATTCCAATCTAACAAAAGGTTTACCTCCATTTTTATCGAACTTTATATGTATCTTTTAATAAATCGAGGTGAAACATAGTGCACAGAAGTATTGAATTAGTCGTAGATGCTAAGGCTTGTTTAGGTGAAGGGCCTTGCTGGAATGAGAAGAAACAAATATTATATTGGGTTGATATTATCGAGAAGAAGTTATGCCTTTATAATCCTGCTAATAATACGAACAGAGTGATAACTCTCGACCAGCAAATTGGTTGTGTTGTTCCATGTTTAGATAGTGTAGTACTTTTAGCTATGGAAAGAGGCTTTTATTCTCTTAATCTAAATACAGAAAAACTTACACATATTTATGATCCCGAACCAAATTTATTAAAAAATCGTTTTAATGACGGGAAATGCGACCCAGCTGGTCGTTTTTGGGCAGGTACTACTGACTTATATGGTATAAGTGGGGCCGGTTCCTTGTATTGTTTGAATAATAATTACAGCGTAGAGAAAAAAGTTTCGCATGTAAATACTTCAAACGGACTAGCATGGTCCCCTGACTATGCATACCTTTATTTTATTGATACACCTACTAAAAAAGTAGTTCGTTATCATTATGACATACACACTGGTGTAATTAGCAATCCAACAGATGTTATCACCTTCCCTGCAAATGACTGTCTACCCGATGGTATGACAATTGACGAAGAAGGTTGTTTATGGATTGCGCATTGGGGAGGTTCGAAAATTACTAGATGGAATCCCTTGACTGGAGAACAAATATTAAGCATTCCGATCCCTGCGTTATATGTAACATCGTGTACATTTGGAGGATCTAATTTAACCGATTTGTATATAACAACAGCCAGAACAAGAATGACGGATGAGGAATTAAAACAGTACCCACATGCTGGTGGTATATTTCGAATTCAAACGAACGTTAAAGGTTGTCCAACATATTCATTTCGCTGTGAAAACATTGGAGCCGAAACACTATGACCAGAATCGATTACATAAGACAAGAAGAGAAAAAGTATCATGATTTTTGCTATGAACAATACAAATTATTCGAAGCAGGATCATGGCTTTATAAACCTGTTAAAACAGTTTTGGATTTGATGGGTTATTTTGAAGGACAGAACTACCTGCAAGTACTTGACCTTGGCTCTGGTGTTGGTAGAAACAGTATTCCAATTGCACAAAAAATCATGAATGCTGGCGGTACAGTTACTTGTGTTGATCTACTCGATTCGGCTTTAACGAAGTTACAAGTTTATAGCAAAGAATATGGTGTATTTGAAGTAATAAAAGCGGAGCAATCAGCAATCGAAAATTACTATATTCCCCCTAATAGTTATGACTACATCGTTGCAGTATCAAGTTTAGAGCATGTCAAATCTGAAGAAGATTTTAAAAAAGTACTTCATGCTATAAAAAACGGAACAAAGAGTGGCGGTATTAATTGTTTAATTGTCAACTCCAACATTCGGGAAGTAGACTTAGAAACAGGAGAAGAACTAGATGCGTTAATTGAAATTAACCTAACGACTGAAGAAATGTTGCATGTACTAAAAAAGATATATAGAGATTGGGAAGAAATAAAGGTTGAAATAAAAACCTTAGCATATAATATAGTTCGTAATGAAGAGCACATTCAACTTAAAACAAATGCGATTACTTTTGTCGTCCGTAAATGATATATATAAAAGAACTAATAATGATAAATAATCATTACTAGTTCTTTTGTATTTGTCTCACTAACTCCATATTTATTGAACTAAGCTACTAATTATCTCTGTTTTGTTCTATTATATTTATCTGTGATAATACCTCAAAACTAACATAATTCTATGCCCGGCATTAGGTATTAAAAATAATTGTTTATACGGAGCTTTTATTTTTGGAAAGTATTCTTGAGCAATAACATATGGTGCTTGCCAGTCATCTTCACCTAAAATATAATAGATTGGCACTTCATAGTCTGCTAATTCAGTCATTAAATTAAAGTCTTGTAAATATTCAAGAATTTTTCTATTCACTTTTAGAATTTTAGAAAGTGCCAAAAGATCTGATAACTTAAAGATAGGACTTTTAAATGCAGTTATAAATACAGGAAAATCACTTTTACCTGCTAATCCGTATTTCCCTTGAAGTTTTCGTATTTTCATACATTTCTTTAAAAACTCATTATCAAATGTTATCTTTTCACCCGGATAATCTCCAATAACTTCAAGTTTTTTTAAAGACTTTTTATCATTCGCCTTTTTAATTAATCCTTTCATTTTCTTATAGGCAACACGCTCATTTTCAAGCATTGAAATAACTGGTGCAACATTAATAAAATAAGTAATTTCTTCAGGATACTGTTTTACAAACACACTTCCTAATACAGTACCCCATGACCGTCCCAGTAAAACTATCTTTTCTTTATTATATTTCCTCTTTAAGTATTGAATAATTTCATATAAATCCTTTACCATGGAATCGATTGTAGGATATTTATCACGATTTTTTATAAAGGTCTTTCCCGCGCCACGTTGATCCCAATGTACAATTGTAAAGATCTCTTCTAATCTATCTTGAAAAGCATGTGCAAAAAGAGATTCAACGCTGCCAGGTCCACCATATAAATATAATATAACTGGGTTATCATACTTTGTACCTGAATGAAATAAATATTGATTAGTATCGTTAATAGGTACATACTCTTCAAAATAAATTAATCTTTTAAATTTATTTTTCATCGTCCTACACTTCCCCTATATTAATTTCAAATTGTAGCGGATGAAACAAAATTTATTTATCAATACTTTTTATTTGGAATGACAATAAGTATATCTTGGGGTGCTATTTATGTAATTTTGCACAAAAATTTTTATCTTTTAGATAAGAGAATCTTCTTCTAATATAAACAGCATCCATGCAACCTTATGTTTAATATACACACAGAGTTATTCTTTATATGTTAATTACCTTTAAATGAAATGGAGAGAAAACTATGAGCGAGAAAATTTTCAAAATAAATGGTATTGATATATGTACAGAAAGCTTTGGTAACCCTAATGACCCAGCAATTTTATTAATTATGGGGGCTACATGCTCAATGGTTTATTGGGATGAAGAATTTTGTAAACGGTTGGCTAGTACAGGAAGATTTGTCATTCGTTATGATAACCGTGATGTTGGGCGCTCTTTTACATATGAGCCTGGGACTTCCAATTACACTGTAGCAGACATGGCTGAAGATGCCATTGGGGTACTCGATGCGTATCATATTGACAAGGCACACCTTTTGGGCATGTCATTAGGAGGTATGATTGCTCAAATCGCTGTAGTAAAACATCCTGACAGAATTTTAACATTAACCCTATTAGCGACGAGTGTTATTGGATCTGATAATAACACTCGCGATTTACCTCCAATGGACGAAAGAATTTTAACACATCATGCTAATATCGTAAATATAGACTGGACAAATCAAAATGATGTCGCAGAATACTTAGTTTCAGGCTCTCGTCTACTCTGTGGATCAAAACGTCTATTTGATAAACAAAGGGTTTATCAACAAGTAAAACAAGAAATAGAGCGAGCTAATAATTTATTAAGTATGTTTAATCATGCTCTTCTTAAAGGTGATGATTCGTATGAAGGTGTACTTCAATTGATACAAGTACCTACATTAGTAATTCACGGTACAGACGATACCGCACTACCATTTGAACATAGTCTCGCACTTATTAATGAAATTCCGAATTCAAAACTATTAACCCTTGAAGGTGCAGGACATGAGATTCATTCTGATGACTGGGATGAAATTATTAAAGCACATTCAAAACTATAGAATAAAAACACCTATTAAAAGTGACGCAAATTACATTGCGTCACTTTTTTATGCAATAAAAACAAAAACCCATCACTGCATCCGTATGTATAGTGATGGGCTCTACCTATGATTTTCTATGTTTAAAAGAATGGGCAATCTAATTGATCAACAGATTCCCACAATTTTTTTTTTATACTTTCAGTAGATTTATTGTTATCAACTGGTATATTTTTAAAAGGATTCACTTCAACTTTTAATAGCGGCGAAGGATCAGCATACAAAGAAAAAACATAGCTGTTAGTCAATGTTTTTGACACATCAATATCTCCTACCTGCTTAAATAATTGCTGGGCTGCAAAGAAAAAGAAATTAGTTGGATTAGATTGTTTATTCAGCCAAGCAATCATTTCGGGTGATACCGATCTGTTAATATTAAGTTTTACTCGATCACCACGCTTATATCGCCTAGATCGCATACTTCCACCAACTAACTTATCGTTAAGTTTGTAAACCCTAACTCTTTTTGCTTATGCTCTCTATACTTTGGCGAACATGTATATACTAATAACCCACGTGCATTTGTAAATAACGGGTTATCTACAAAAATTACATTTTTCAAGCGTCCTTTTTGTTTTAAAATCATTTTCAAGCTATTTTTAATAATAACTGCGCCCCCACCATAAATAAATACATATGGATCGTCTTTCATATCATCAATTTTGTTAATAATATCTGTTGCGACACGTGCTGCTAAACCTAAAAGTGCTGGTTGCGATTCTTCCACTAATAAAGCATTTCTTGGATGCTTTTCATTTAAATAAATTTGATTAAATTCTGTAATACTATCAATCGTTTTCGTAGGATACTTTCTATTCCATCTCGTAATAATTTGCAGTAAAGTTTCTTTCACACCGTATGATAATCCCTTACTTAATTGCGGTCTAAAGTTTACACCTAACGAAACAACCTCTTCTGTCGTCCCCGCGCCAATATCAAATGATAATAATGTTTTATCTACAAAATCAATTTCAGACACTTTATTTTGTTCGCATTCGATTTTATGTTTCACTACATTTCCTTCTTCATCGTATACAATGCCCCACGTCCCAGACGCGCCTTCAGGTAGGCACTTACAGAACTCAATAGAAACATTAATTGTAACATCGCGGCCGTTCGGATAATGGAAAACAACCTTATGATTTCCCATATAACGTTTCGCATTTTCAGCAGCAATTTCTTGTGTAATTAGTTGCATAGGAAGAGCAACAGATAAATCATAATGAATATTAATATGACTTGAAGTTGGACTTTGACGTATAGCGCTTATAGCTAAACCCGAAAGGATTGTAATAACCATTAATTCATCAGTCGATTTATTTGATTTTTTCTCCACTTCAGTACCTTTTAATTGATCTTGAATCACTTTTTCTCCAACGATGTACCGTACGTTATTTAGCATTAGCGATGGAGAACTAATGGTCACATCAATATGATTCTCTAATTCGGTTAATGAAACATCTTCCTCATCCAACAATCCTGTAGGTTCACCTATATATAAAGAATAGATACTCGGAATAAAAATAGGGTCCTGCCCTTTCACCATTAACTTCAAACCGTTATTTCCTGCATCTGCACCAGCTTTCAAAAGAATAGACATAACTACCCCCTAATTTAATCTGACATCCCTTCCAAATATATGCGAGCCTATTCTTTTACATTCAAATGTAATGTAATATTTTGTTTATCATAAAAACAAAATATTATATGCTTACATATCTTATGTAAAAAGTGTTTGACATGAAAGTTTCCCAATTTTATACTATAGTTGTAAAGAGTTTTTTACAATCGTGGAGGTGCAATCATTTATTGAATACTAAAAAAACTACTTTTATAATCATTGTTTTAGCTTTAATTGCAATACTTGTACATGGCACATACAAATACATAACTGAAGGTTCAATTTTAGGCGGGACGATTTTCGCTGCTTCTCTAATACTTAGTAATTTAATTAATCATATTACATGGGGAGATCCAAACGGAGTATCAGAAGAAAGTCAAGATGAGATGGGCCAACAAATTACATATAAAAGCTTTAAAATCGCGTATTTTGTGCTTGTAGTTGTAATGTTCCTTATATTACTCTTCTCGGAAGGGTTTTCTATGGGTTCCAATTTAGATGGAGTTAAAAACCTTCCTCTTTTTATCGCACTTTGCTCTTCATTCTTTATTTATCCTATCGTTGAACTCATTATCGCAAAACAATATAAATAAAAAGATGAGGTTTTCTAAATAAAGAAAACCTCATCTTTTTATATTTACATCTCCTCAGCTATTGCTTTTAACTTATTCACAGTACGCCAGTTCCTTACTGTAGCTGGCGTATGTAATCTTTGAAATTGATTCATTAATTTAGAATTCCGTATGCTTTTCTTAAATAATAAATACACTACTCTTCCTTCGATTTGGAATTCTTCTATTTCACTTTTATACATAAGTAACTGCTTACTATCTTCTTCAGAAAGTGGATTAGCTAAAAAGGCCACATGTACACTTTCACCTTCTAACAGTGAATTAGTCTCGTAAGGACACTTTTTAATAATATTAATTAATTCATCATTTGTTCTTAACATGACTGGAACATCGAAATCAAAAACATTCTTCATTTCACTTTCAATTTGTTCCTTTACAAAACTTATATCTTCCACTGATTCAAACACTACATTCCCACTTTGAATATATGTTTTCACTTGTTTTAACCCTATTGATTCAAACATTTTTTTCAAATCTGCCATTTTGATTACTTTATGTCCACCTACATTAATTCCCCGTAGTAGTGCAATATAAATTGTCATTTGATTACCCCCTCACGTATTTAAGTGCATAACAATCGGTTTGTTTTGCACCTTCATATTTCTCGGCTACTGGCTTTAATTCTTCTAACATATCATGCATGGACAATATCTCAAACAAAAAAGCTTACTGCATGATTTTTCAAGAGTAAGCTTTTTAAATTATTTGGTTATCGGTAAATGTAATATTAATTGTTGTCCAATCGGTCCCATTCTTCTATACCCTTTATCTTGAAACCCAACTTTTTCATATAACTTTTACGCTGGAATATTTTTTTCATTTACAGCAAGTATAACTTCATTTTTAATTGGATAATAATATTTTACAAAGTCTTGTAATAAAGCCAATGATTTTTATTATATCCTTTTATTCGCTTATTGTGATTAACAGAAAAATAAGTTAAAAGTATGGCATCATTATTATCTGTGAACTCCTGTACTCTATCACCTGTTTGTAATGCGAATACACCGACAGGTACTCCGTTATAGTCTAAAATAACAACTACATTTTTAGTACGATCATTTTTTGCTTTCTCCAGTAATTCTCCTGGATTCGATGTGAATTGAACTTGTTCACTTGGTAAAGTAAATGCTTGTATGTTCTCTTTATACTGCTCCTTATATGGTACCAATTGTATTTCCCCAGTATGTATGTTCATGCTTAACTCTCCCATTCCTTCAAGTTATTAACTTAAACCTTGCTGTGTTTTAGAATGAACCTTTCCATCCAAAAATGTAATCTCAACAAATGATTTTGAATCGCTACCTTTCCAAGCAAAAATTTGTTTAATTTGTGTAGAATCTTCTTCCCCTTCTTCTATGAGTAAATCCCCTTCAAAACCGATTAAATCTTTCACTTCTGTATAAGTCATTCCTTCAATAATATTTGAGAAATGATTGATATTAATGGAATCTTGCTTTTTATTTTCCGTTACAGTAGAAGAAGTAGCAGTTTTCTTCTTCATTTCTTTCTTCTGTTCACACGCTGTCATACTAAAACCTATGCATAAACTACAAAATATGAGTGTGCTTTTTTTCATCATAACGGTTGTCCCTCCCCTCATTATTAAACCATATTTTCCCTGGAAAATAAACTGAATATTTAATTTTATAAAGGAAATCCCGTACAGTTTAGTACGGGATTTTCACTATTTTTTCAAATGATTATTTGATTGATCTTCTTGTTCTTTTTTTAGTTCTTGTTCTTCATTTTTTGGTAATTGTTTATCGTTATCTTTAATCGGATTCGTTTCTCTATTTTCAATTAGATCGTTTGGAACTTGTGGCATTACTCGGCCAACAATTGCTGCTAATTCATCAAGTATACCTTGACCAGTTTTACCTTTTTTAATTTGCTTACCTATTTGTTTTAATCGTTCATACGTATCAACATCTGCTACAACAACGGCATTAGCACCATTTGGGTCATTCTTCAAACTTTCTGCAACAGAATACTTAATTGACTCAACACGAGTTCGATCAAGTTTCGCCTTCACATCAATACCTACAACTGCATACTTACCAACTACTACCGCTGTCGCATCGTTTACACCAGGTATACTTGCAGCTAATGATGCTAAATGATCAGCTGCTTTTTCATTCGGCTTATTTGATTTGTTTGTATAATTAACATTTTTCATCGAGACATTTTTTTGTTCTGGCTTTTCATTAGGGTTATCTTTTTTTCCAATGCTACAGCCAGTAATAACGAAGCAAAGCATTAACATATATATAAGGATTTTCATTATTTTCACCACTTTATCATAAATGTTTAATCATAAATTTTTTCAACAGCTTGCATCTTCTTCACTTTTTCTTCTGCACCGCTATTTGCGTTAATGAAAATTTGGTACGTATCTTTCCCTAAAGTACCAACAAACTCATAGCAAAGTACTTCATTATGCAAGTCATTTACTACTAAAGCTTTTCGCTCTTCCATTACTTTTACATCTGGATTAATTTTCTTTCTTGCCTCAGCAGCAGTTAGCTTCGCACTTGGTATTGTTCGTTTTTGATGCGATGCTAAATATTCCTTCGCTGAAAACCCAACAATCGATCCATCATCTAAAGCAATTTTCATTTGAATTGCTTCTGGATAAATACGCACTCCGTTTTCATTTACAACGTACGTAAACACACCGATATTATCATATTGAGAACTATCATATAGCTCCATATTTGTAAATTTGTGATCCTTTAAAAATGTTAACCCTTTACTTCCAGCATCATTTAAACTAATTTTTTGTTCTTTAATTTCTCGGTTATTCATTACCCAAATTGGATATCCACCTTTCCCGGTAATATCCATATAAAACTCATTATTTGTCGCTGGGTCTTGAATCTTTACACTATAAAATGATTCTTTTGCACCTTTTCCGCTTTTCTCGACTTCTACTTTTTCATTTCCTTTTAAATTTAAAAATGATCTGGCAATTTTTTCCGCCTCTTCTTTCGAAATTGCTTTCCCTTCTGCTTCAAATCCGCCCTTTTTCTTCTTTTGTGCACTTGTAAAAGTAGGTCCGAAATTAGTAGACGAATATGATGTTACATTCTTTTCTACGGTCTTTAATCCATCGATAATTGTGTTATCTGCTGGATCTTGATTTGACGCAAGAGCCATTTCTACATCCATCCAGCGCAGATTGTTTTTCAAAACAAGATGTTGCATTTTTCTTAGTTCATCTTGTATATTGCCTGCATTTGAATATAAAGTTTGCAATGTTTTAAACTCTTGATCATTTAACGGTTCTTTTTCTAAATCACGAATCGCTGCACGGTAGCTAAAATCACCGATATTAGCTAAAAATTCTTCCGTTTTATTAAATGGCATTAATGTTAAAGGTAATTGCCCTACATCAGAACGAGCCTCTGATGTTAAACGCCATACATCTGCTAAAGCTGGCGACAATGATGAACGTGAATTCATCGCAAGAGTTGTTCCAATTTTATCGTGTAATAAATCAACTTCGTATGCCAAATCATGAAATGCACGCTGATAACTGTTTTCCGCTCTAATTAATACTGCATTTTTCTCTTGATGCTCTTTATAGCCCCAATATCCTGTTCCGACTACACCTACTGTTAACAATACAATGATAATACCTCGTAACATGTTTCCACCTCCGCTCTATTTACAGAAAATATGTTTACCAATTTTTTTAATTTGTGGACGAGACCAAATCCATTTACTTGTCGCAGTATCTGGATTGAAATAATATAATGCATTTCCTGTAGGATCCCAGCCATTGATCGCATCTAGTACAGCTTTTTTCGCTGTTTCATTTGGTGTTAAATATATTTGTCCATCTGCTACTGCTGTAAAGGCTCTCGGTTCAAAGATTACACCTGAAACAGTATTTGGAAATGATGCACTTGTGACGCGGTTTAAAATAACCGCAGCTACTGCTACTTGTCCTAAATACGGCTCTCCACGTGATTCTCCGTATACAGCGTTTGCCATTAGCTGTATATCATTTTGAGAATAACCGTTTGGAACATTTGTCCCTGTACTTTTTGGTGGCTTATTTTCTTGTGTACCTCCACCGCTATTCCCTTTATTAGTTGTAGTACCTTTATTAGCAGTCGATTTTTCATACTTCGTTGCCTTTACAAGCATTTGCTTCGTTTTAGCACCCGCTAAACCATCAACTGGCAATCCGAATTTTTCTTGAAAATTCCGAAGTGCCCAATATGTACCCCATCCGAAAACACCATCTACTTTCCCTGTATAAAATCCGTTATATTTCAAACGAGATTGCAGTTCAATGACATCTTCTCCAGATGCTCCCCTTTGAATCACTTGATTAGAAAAGGCTTCTACATTTTTCATTTGTATACTACTTACCATTACAGATAGCCCGATAAAGACGAGTAAAATCGCTATCTTAAAAACAGTTTTTTGACGCATGTATTTCCCTCCTTAATTACGGAAATGATTTCATGGTTATGTTTTGTAAAACCCTCGCTTTTATGTAAAGAAGACAAAAAAAGCCAAACTTATATGCTTAAAGAAATATGTAAACAATATACAAAAAGAATAAAGGAGCTTATTATGAAGCAATTCATTACACGTACAGCATTTATAATTTTTTTAATCACAACTTGTGCAAATATATATACCGGTCCATCTATCGTTCACGCACAGCCACCCTATGCAAAATGGGGTAAACTGGCCGTTGAAAAAACGAAAGAGCAATATCCGAAAGCAGAAATTATTGATTACCTTCATATAGGTAGAAAACCAAAAACTGTACAAATAACAGTGGAAAAGTTTAAATTGTGGCTTCGTGAGGATGGAAAAGAATATGGTGTTTTTGTTGATGTAGAGTTTGATACGAAAACAGAGAAGTTTCTAAAGATGTCCTTTCAGAAAACAAGTCGGTAAAGTGCAACTTTAATCAATTTGTGTTTCCATCACGGCTGGTTATAAGCCTACACTAATCGGACTTTTACAAGTTGAATCAAAGAAACCTCCGTCTTTACTTAAAGACAGAGGTTTCTTTATATAAACATTCAAGATATGCTGGCATTTCATTTTCTTGTATACTAGCAATTTCACTAAAAGTTTTTCCATTTTCTAATAAAATCCGTACAATCTCCCATCCAGCAAAATATGCTTCTCTGTCATGATTAGTTGTACCTTTTCCGAAAGTGAATTTCATGATGTATTCTGGAGACGACTTATGTAAATACGGATATATTCCCGTTAAAATTTTTTCCCTTACATTTTGACACGAGGAAAACCAACCTTCATTACGTTCAATATAATATTCATCAGCATGTCCCGGGACTATATATTTACTAACTTGAGTCGCTAATCCTTCTTGTAATATTGTAGAACCTATTGTACGTTCCCAACTAGTTGAAAGGTTAGCTGTTTTAGCGTGAACAATATGTGTTAATTCATGTGCTATCATAATACTAGATTCAGAAGTACCGTTCTCAATAGGTAAACATAATGCGATTCCCCCACCATCAGTTGGGGTTACAAAAGGATTTTCATCAAAAGCACCTACAAAATATACTATCGTTATATTGATATTTTCTTTACAATTCAAAAGTTCTTTTACTTCTTCTAAATATGTCTCGATAATTTGCAGATTTGGTTCCCAGTTTATTATGTACTCTATCTTTTTTTCATATTTTGGCCAAGCACTTCTCAAAAGTTCTTTCGCTAACTGTCTCCCTTCTTCTCCAGGTGGAACAGCCGCAAAATTGTAGTGCTCTTTCCACTGCTCCCAACGTTTCTCCTCATCTATCATATCTTGACTAGCAAGTGTATAAAAATCTAAAAATTTTGGTATCAAATTTAAAATTTTAATCTTATCCACAGGCAATCTCTCCTTTCCTTATTGTTTATTATTTCGCCCTCCATATTACAAACCCTTCCAAAAAGAAATCCCCCTTTAATAAGGGGGATTTCTTTTCAACTTTAAAGTTCGATTTCCTAACATTTTTACTAAAACACAAATAGCCCCAATCACAACGGCTATCCCTATACTAAATAAAAACACTCTACCATATCCATCTATTCTCGGATCTAAAAACGGATATGGGTACCAATTCACGAATGGACCACGTATTAAACTATATATAACATATAAAAGCGGGAAAATAAGCCAACTTGCAGCTTGTTTCCATGTAATGGTCTTCGTAGGTGGATTTATAACCCAATCTAAAATCATTGCTAATGGCATGATGTAATGAAGCACAGTATTTACCCACGGTATCGGTGTTTGAAGTGACTCTTCTAATCCTCTTAATAACAAAAAATAAATGAGTCCTGTTGTTAGTATGTATACTGTTGCCGCACCGCGAAGAACTCCAAACTGCTCCGAACGCCCGAATGTGGCTGTTCCAAAACTGCTTAAAAGTAGAATTATCGCCACTAAAATATTACTTTCAATTGTGAAGAAACTAAAAAAGTTAACTGGATTGAACGGTTTCACTTGTGCCCTTGTAACAAATTGAGTAATAAGTGCACTAAACGCTAGAAGACTTAAAAACAGCCTATAAATCGCTATCGTTTTTGCACTTCTCATAATACATCCCCCCTCTTCTTATTAATAATTAGAATTCTCTTTTACATGCTCTATAAATAACTTTAATGGTACGAGGCCACGTTTCGGCATGTGACTACTAATAACAGCTACGAGCTCTAACTGTGGAATGATAATAATGTATTGCCCTCCATATCCCATAGCAAAATACATAAAATACGGTATATGAAATCTTTCTTTATTTAATACCCACCAGTGATATCCATATGCTCCGACGTGTTCATACGTTTCAAATAGTGCCTCCCTTGAATCTTCTAACCATTTCGATGATACAATTTCATTCCCCTGCCAATATCCATTCTGCAAACATAATTTTCCGACCTTTAATAAATCTATAGATTTCATTTTCATGCCGAATCCACCGACATATACACCTTGCGGGTCTTGTTGCCACTCGTATTCCTTAATGTCTAGCGGCCCAAATAAATATTTTTTGGCAAACTGCTCTGTCGACATACCAGTTTCTTCTTGGATAATATAACTAAGTAAATGTGAAGAACCTGAATTATAATTCATTTTTGTACCCATTTCTTCAATGAGCGGCTTTTCTATAATGAATTGTACCCAGTCTTCTGAATCCACAAAGTCATTTGGAAAAACGACCCCATTCCCAAACTCTTTCCACTCTTCTCCCGTTGTCATCGTTAATAAATGATAAAGCGTTAATTCTCTCTTTTCCTCTGGCACATTTGGAATCCATGTTGTAATTGGTGTATGTATATCGTTTATTAACCCTTTATCAATTGCGATACCAATTAATATAGATACGATACTTTTTGTAATTGAATTAATTTTATATAAGTCATGTGCACAGTCTATCGTTTTATAGTATTCAGTCGTTAATTCCCCCCTTTGATAAACAAGGAATGTATTAACTTTTTTCTTATTAAATTTATTTTCTAGCTGTTCGAAATTCAAAGAATCTTCCTCCATCTTAATGATCATTTGATTATTTAGTATTTGTTGTTTATACAATTTTATATTTCTTTCTCTATTAAAACACATGCTTTTATTGTATGTTTAAATTTAGAAAGGAGATTTTATATGATGACAAATAAATTAAACCAAATCATCAAAAAATATAGTTATCCTAGTATAAATGGCGTGTATTTACGCCCTGGCCTCTATTCAAACAATGACACAAATCCAAACATATTTCTTGTCGGATATAATCCAGCTACTCCAATTCATATAGACGATTTGAAGCAAAGTGCATATCAAAACTTAATTTTATCCCATAAAAACTTTA
The DNA here is from genome assembly GCF_051915945.1 of Bacillus cereus group sp. MYBK30-2. Classification (NCBI taxonomy): domain Bacteria; kingdom Bacillati; phylum Bacillota; class Bacilli; order Caryophanales; family Bacillaceae; genus Bacillus; species Bacillus cereus group sp. MYBK30-2. The sequence continues at coordinate 370,046 of NZ_JBQAFR010000001.1, read as the reverse complement.
TCTCTTATTATGAATCACTACGAGTAAAGAAAGGTAAAAGAAAACAATCTCCAACTCGGAAAAGAATTAATGATTTGGTTACAAAAGTTTTTACAGAAACAAATGAAGTAATGTTCGAAACTAATATTTTCTCTTATCCAACATCAAAAGAAAAAGAATTGCGAGCATTACCTAAAGACGTCATAGAAGAAGTGAAACAACCATTTATTGAGATGTTACATACAATACAACCCTCTATAATCGTAGTACACGGAAAAAGAGCATTTATAAACCTAATTTCAATATTACAAAACTTAAATTTCCTTTCAAAAGATTTCATTTTTCAAAAGCAACATACATTTGAATTCTTATATCCTAATTCAAATAAAACTTGTACAATCATTCCTTACCGCCATTTAAGCCGAATTGAAAACCAGTCTTATCAACAATTTCAAAAATGTCTAATACACGAAATTAACTCTAAAAAATAAAACCTGACAGCTTTAGTAGCTATCAGGTTTTATTTTTTATAACTTAGTTCGAACGCTCCAAAGCTCTGGGAAGAAACGTTGATCAAGCACTCGCTTTAAATAAGATACGCCAGAAGATCCACCTGTTCCCATTTTATGACCAATAATACGTTCTACCGTTTTCATATGACGGAAGCGCCATTGTTGTAGCCAGTCTTCAATGTCAATTAATTTCTCTGCAAGCTGATATAAATCCCAATATTTCTTAACGTCCGCATATACTTCTATCCAAGCCGCTTCTACAGTTGCATCCTCTTCGTAAGGCTGTGTAATATCACGATTTAACACATCTTTATGAATTGGGAAACCTTCTTTAACAAGCGTTTGTATCGCAACGTCATACAAACTTGGCGCATGAAGTGCTTTATGAAGACGAGCATGTAATTCTGGATCTTTTTCATAAATTTTTAACGCATGTGGTGTTTTATAGCCAAGTGCATACTCAATCATTCGATATTGATACGATTGAAACCCTGAAGCCTGTCCAAGTGAATCCCGAAACTCAATATACTCTGATGGCGTTAATGTCGCAAGAATATCCCAAGATTGAATAATTTGTGACTGAATTTTTGATACACGCGCTAGCATTTTAAATGCTGGTGCTAATTTATCTTGTTTGATAGATTCAATTGCTGCGTTCAATTCGTGTAAAATAAGCTTCATCCAAAGTTCACTCGCTTGGTGAATGACGATAAATAACATTTCATCATGATGATCGGACAATCTCTTTTGAGAAGATAGTAAACTATCTAATTGTAAATACTCTCCATACGTCATATTTTCCTTAAAGTCCGTGTGAATCCCTTTTTCCATAATTACTTTTTCGTTTTCTTTCATATTAGTCAAACGCCCCTTTTAACATTTCTATTTATATTGGTCTAATAACAGCGCGAACTGGACTTCCATCTGCATCTGTTAATGCAAGTGGTAATGCAATAAGTTCGTAATCGCCATCTACTACGTCATCTAGTACGACATTTTCTAAAATATGAATTCCGTGTTTAAATAATTGATGATGCGCTGCTAGTTCTTTATCATCTAAAGGATCAACAGAAGGTACATCTACCCCAATTAAACGAATACCCTTACTTGAAAGAAAAGGGGCAATATCGGCACGTAAATACGGGATTTCTTCTGGAAACTCTTGCGCATTACCGTGTGAGGATGTACGTAATAATAATCGTCCTACACCTTCTAAATTAAATGTTTCTAATTCCTTTTTACCGATACTCTCCAACCCTGAAACATCGATAACTCGTGCTGTACCTACATATACGTCTATATCTAAATCTAACACCTTCTTACCGTCATTATCGAAATGAAAAGGTGCATCAATATGAGTACCAGTATGAATACTCATCGTTAACTTTCCGACATTGACTGAACCACTGTCTTCTTTTGACCATGAAACTTCATACGAGAACGGTGTATCCCCTGGCCACGTTGCGATATCATTATTTAGCGGTTGCGAGATATCAATCCACTGCGATGTTTTCATGCTTATGCCACAACCTCTCGCTTATTTTCAAACTTTTTATATTCTTCCTCTTTCATAATTTTCTTTAAAATTTGTACAGAGTTCCATACTTCCTCATACGTATTGTATAAAGCAACCGGTGCAAGACGAACTCCATTCGGAGCTCTAAAATCAGGAATCACTCCATTTGCTTTTAACGCTTTACATATACGTGCCGCCTCAGCATGTTCTAAATAAATATGCCCGCCTCGTTTTTCATCCTCTAGCGGATTTCCAATTATAAATCCAAAATCTTTTAATTCATATTTAATTAAATTAAGCATGTATCTCGTAATATGTAATGATTTTTCACGTAACCTTTCAATGCCAGCTTCTTTAAAAATTTCAAGTGAACCGATTAACGGCGCCGTACTTAATACGTGAGGTGTCCCTATTTGATAAGCTCCAGCATGGTCTGCAGCAGTTAATGAATGTTCCATATCAAACTGCTTATCTTTTCTAGAACTAAACCAACCAGATAATCCTGGCAGTCTATTAAAATGTTTTTTATTCACATATAATCCTGCAACTCCACCAGGCCCTGCATTTAAATATTTATAATTACACCATACAGCGAAATCAACATCCCACTCTTTAAAATGATGCGGAATGGAGCCGATTGAATGACATAAGTCAAAACCGATATCAATACCACGTTTATGAGCTTCTGCTGTTAATCGCTTCATATCTAGAATTTGTCCGCTTCTATATAGCACAGATGGCAATAAAATTAAAGCGATATCATCGGTCATCGCATGAATTATATCTTCTTCTGAAAGTGTTCTACCATCTCTACTTTTTACTTGAACTAGATGCTCATCTGGATCTAATCCTTTTAAACGAATTTGACTTTGAAGTGCGTATATATCTGATGGGAACGTTAATTCATCCGCAAGAATTTTTGTACGAATCCCTTTCGGTTCATAGAATGTTGCGATTACTTGATGAATATTCGTTGTCGTGGAACCGGTTACAATCGTCTCTTCTGGTAAAGATCCAATAAGAGGTGCAGTCAATTCTCCTAGCTTTTCTGATAAGAAGAACCAAGGATGTTCTCCTTCAGTCCATCCATCAATTCCATACTCTTTCCATGAATCTAGCAAAGTAAGTAACGATTTCTCTGCCCTTTTTGAAAGTAAACCTAATGAGTTCCCATCTAAATATATTGTTCCTTCTTTTTTATAAAATTCAGTTTGAAAATCTTTCAGTTCATCATGTTTATCACATTCAAGCGCATACTCATAAGTTGGTTGAAATGGTACTTTATACATGGTGTCACCTTCTTTTAATTTTCTTTTTATTCTAACTAATTGAAATATATCACTGAAATTGATATAACGTCAATGATATTATGTCAGTTGACTTTATATACAAACTTCTTTTACAATACAATTATATTTTCAGATATTTCAGTATAAAGAGGTGATTCTTTGAAAAACTCTGCTCTTTCAACAAGAAAACACCGCTCCTTAGAAACCAAAAAGAAACTATTACATTCCGGTTACACTATCTTTATAAATAACGGATTTCAGAAAACGACAATCACGCAAATTATTAAACATGCGAAAACTGGTTACGGAACTGCATATGTATACTTTAAAAACAAAGATGATCTCCTTATCATTTTGATGGAAGATGTTATGAATCGCTTTTATGATATTGCTGAGCGCACTTTTTCACCTCAAACAAATGTAGAAGCACGTGATATGATTCAAAATCAAGTTAGAGCATTCTTACAATTAGCGGAAGAAGAACGAGCTATTTTGCAAGTTGTGGAAGAAGCAATAGGGTTATCAAAAGAGATACGTCAAAAATGGGATGAGATTCGCGAACGCTTTATAAAAAGTATTACCCAGGATATTACTTACTCTCAAGAAAATAAATTGGCACACCCTGAATTAAATAAAGAAATTGTAGCACGTGGTTGGTTCGCAATGAATGAAATGTTTCTTTGGGCAATTGTGCAAAATGATAAAAAACTAGATTTAGAAGAGGTTGTACATACGTTGACAGTGATGTATACGACAGGGCTATATAAATAGCACACCCCTTATTAATAAGGGGTGCTATTTTACATCTATAAAAATAGTTTATCGGGATACGGTAATGCTAATGGCGGCTTTTCAGATAAAGGGAAATATTTTAGTTTTAAAGATTCACCATCTATCGATTTCAACTCGCCACTGATAACTTCACACTCAAATATAACAACAATATATTCTACTTGATCTCCATTCGAATATGTATGCCGGAATTCTTTCCCTCCAAATACCCCTTTTTCTTTTTTCACTTTTACTTTCAATCCTGTTTCTTCCCACACTTCTCTAACAACCGCTTCTTCTGGTGTTTCTCCTGGTTCGATTGCCCCTGCTGGCAAACTCCAATATTCTCCTCCAGGATATTGAAATAAGGTTTCCCCCTGCTCGTTTTTAATAACAGCAGCTATACTCGGCATAAAAATTAGTTCAGATTCTAATTTTTCACGAAGTCTTTTATAATATAATGACATCGGCATTTGATTTTCTCTCCTTTGATAAATACTGAAATTTTTAATGAGAAACCTTCAAAAAAATAAACCAATACTCAATATGTTAAGTAATGGTTTATTTAAAATATTTTATGAACGATATAATGATACAAAATATCGATGTAAGTAAAAGCAAATGCCCCATATTCTTATTCTCTTTTTCATCCTTCTTAACGTTCTGTATCCCCATACTAGCAAGCATAAAACCTAACAGTAATTGTAAAATGAGCATACTTTGCTTCGAATCATCATTCCAACTATAAATGGAATAGCCCAATACAATAATTGCGAGTATGAAGGTGATAATTCTAATCATAAGAACACCCCCTGTTTTATTCTAATGGTTTAACCTACTCACAATTCCAACAATAAACTTATACTCATCTCTACTTTTTCTTACTTTCTTAAACCCTTCTTTCGTATCAAAAATAAAGCACGTTTTCCGAAACCAAACTCGTACATATAAAGACTCAAAGTAAATGGGTTTTACAATTCCTCGTTCCTCAAATTCAGTCCCATCCTTATTCTCCGTTTCCGTCCGAACGAACCATCTATTTCCGATCCCAACTTCAATATACTTCACATAGTAACCTCCTTTAGGAAATCTTTTTTCTAACTATTCTATTATTTCCCTGGTAAGCGCACATTCCGACAGAACTTGAGCACATAAAGAAAAAGTAGATTACAAAAATCTACTTTTATAGTCTAAATTTTTGCATTCGCTTATAAAATGTACTACGGGGCACATCTAATAGTTTAGCAGCTAATGAAACATTTCCGTTCGTCTTTTGAAGTGCTTCGATCATGCTATCACGCTGTATTCTTTCACGGAAATTTAATGTATGTTCCGTTTTATTTTCAGCTTGTAATTCAAGTTTTTGTTGATTTCCCATCATTGTTTGTAATAAAAAAGAGACTTGTTTTCCGCATATTTCCCGTCCTTGCGACAAAATGTAAATACGTTCTAATACGTTTAATAATTCTCTAATATTTCCGGGCCATATATGCTGTGAAAATTGATTACAAATACTCTTTGGAAATTGAGCATTCCACTTCTTTCGTTCGCAAAAATGTTGTATGAAATACGGAATATCTTCTTTTCTTTCTAATAATGAAGGAACATATAGCGGATAAACGTGTAAACGATAATATAAATCTTGACGGAATTTCCCTTCTTCTACTAATCTTAGTAAATCTTTATGCGTCGCGGTAATAATACGAATATTTACTGGAAATTCTTTTGAACTTCCAATTGGTGTTACTGTTCGTTCTTGTAAAACACGCAATAGCGCTACTTGCATCTCTGGTGGTACTTCACCAATTTCATCTAAAAATATCGTTCCTCCGTTCGCTTGTTCAAATTTCCCTTTATATCCTTGACGTCGCGCACCTGTAAACGCTCCTTCAGCATATCCAAACAATTCACTTTCCATTAGCTCTTTCGGCAATGAACCGCAGTTAACGGCTATAAAAGGACCACTTTTTCTTGGACTATTTTCATGAATAGCTCTCGCAACATATTCTTTCCCTACACCTGTTTCACCACATACATATACACTAGCGTCAGTCAGTGAAACAAGCTTAATTTCTTCTAATGTATGTTGAAAGGCACTGCTTGTCCCAATAACTCCAGGAAAAGAAATCCCTTTCATTAACGGGAAAGTAGAATGTACATTCGTTTGTTTATTTTCCTTTAAATAAATACATTTCCCTATCAATCTATCATTACTATATACAGGTACTTCTAATTTAATTTTCAATCCATTTTGCATTAAATTTTCAAGTTTCATTCGCGACCAATTAGATACTCGATCACGAATTCGCTTACTTGCTGAAACAATAACATCACGATGATTGCAAACAACTACTTGTTCATCACTATCAATTACATCTAAAAAACGGTGAATTAAGTGTAGTTCATTTTGATGTACTCGAATACTACATTCACGTTCAATCGCATGTGCAATCGAAGTTACCATGCCAAGCATATATGGATGCGAAAACTCAATTGGACATGAGAAATCTAGAACACCAATTAATTTCCCATCATCGTTATGAATGGGAGCAGCCGCACAACTCCAGCTATGTGATGCGACGGAATAATGCTCTGTACCACTTATCATAATAGCTTCTTCAATTTCTAGTGCTGTTCCTATCGCATTTGTGCCAACAGCTGCTTCCGTCCATTTCACACCTTCAATGAAATTAATATGTTTCGCTCGTTTTAACGTTTGTTGGTTTCCACTTAACGATAGGACATAACCATCTGGATCAATTAATAAAGCCATCATTTGCAATTCATCAATTGTTTTCTTCATATTTTGTAAATGAGGTAATGCTATATCAAGAAAAATTTCACTCTTTTGTTTTTGATCTTGAAAAACACTAGAAGTCAAAATGTTCTGACCTTTATTTATATGAGGATTTACATTTGCTTGTTTGCAGCGATACCATGACTCTGAAATTCTTTTATTTATCCGGTCTGAATCGAGTACACCTTCATCCACAAACTTTTGCCATGTATGTACGTAATGCGGTGAAGCTAACATTGTATCATCTCCCCTTTAATTATTTGGAGATTTAAAAACATACTTTTATTATAAAACCGGTTAAAAGCGTTTACAATACAATTAGAAAGACGACACAAATATGTTAATAATTTGAATATCTTAATGAATCTCTTTATATTTTTTAAATAAAACTATATTCTGTATAATTGATCCTAGTAAAATACATAACCAAAACCACTTTATCGGATTATTATTAAAAAAGAATATTACCACCGCGACGATAAATAAAATAGTAAATGCTAAACTAACAAATAATTTTGTTTTAATTTCCACTTCACTTCACCTCGTCATCATTTTACAGTATGTAGTAACTTCTCATTTTTCATCTCCAATATATACTCTTGTAAAACATACTCTCTCCCTCCATACTTTTCATACCAATCATGTATTCTTTTCACGTGCATCTCATCACTTCTAATTTTCGTTTCAATTTCTACATAATCTTCAAAACTATCATATTCCCATATGGCAAACACTTCAGTCGTACCATCATTATTATCTTTCATCCAGCGTCCAATTAAACGGGAACCATATTTTAATTGATTAGGTAAATTTGTATCATTGAAATGGTTATTAAAGATTTCAACAAATTCACTTTTCACTTTATAATATTTTCTTCTGTAAAACATATTTCATCACCTCTTTTATGAGAGGTATCGTTAAATCTGCCCATGATAACCGTATTGTAATACTTACCATCCGACAGCCGCTTATCATTTTTCAGAACACCTTCTACTTCAAAACCTAATTTTTTATAAAGATGCATTGCTTTGTCGTTTGTTTCTAATACTTGTAACGCTATTTTTTTCACTTCATTTGCGTCAGCCCAATTGATAGATTCTTGTAAAAATTCCTTTCCAATCCTATATCCCCAAAACTCTTTTAAAATACAAACGCCAAACTCTACTTTATGAGACAATCTCTTTAAGTCCGAGCCTTCACATCTTGAAAATCCAACGATACGATTACGAACTTCCGCAACTAAAAAGAGATTTTTCATTTTTTCACTATCTGTTTTTATTATTTCCTGGAATCCTTTCGCATCTATAAATCCCTCACCTTGTTCTCTATCCATATTTTCAGTTTCTCCATCAATTTGTACTCGTAGTTTCGATAACTGATCTGCATCTGTCTCAGCTGCGGAACGAATTGTATAAACTAATCCATTTATATGAAACTCTTGCTCTTTTATAATCATTACAAACTCCTTTCAAATTTAGCACATTGGCGCTATTACAATTTGTTTACCTTGTTTCTCAAATTCATGAATGGTTTCTTTACTAGCTTCTTCGTCTGTTATAATAAGGTCAATTTCTTTTAGTGACTCTCCTTTTATAAAGCAATCTATTCCAAGTTTATTATGGGGTGCTAAACAAATATTTCTTCTGGCAATTTCACTTACCCTTTTATTAAAATAAGCAACTTCAGGTGTTGCAGCACTTATACCACTTATTGAAATGCCTTCACCTGTAGAAAAGTTAACATCAATAGAAAAACTTCCAATTGACTCAGAGGCAAGTGTATCAGTAATATTTCCTGAATTTTTCACCTTACCACCAATTAAATATGTATCAATGTTCTTACATTCCCGCAATTTACTAGCTACCTCTATAGAATTTGTTATAACTGTAAATGATGTTTCGGGTAAAAACTTTAACATGGCACAATGAACTGAAGCCCCACCAATAAAAACTGACTCTGCTTCATGTATATAGGAAGCAGCAACTTTAGCAATTGCTTTCTCGTATATTGAACTATCACTATAACGTTTAGATGGTTCAGCAGCTAAATTTCTCACTCGCGCAAGTTCAACCGCACCCCCGTGTGTTCTTTTTAATAAACCATCTTTCTCCATTATTGACAGATCTCTTCTTATAGAATCGATAGACATATCGAACCTTTCCGCAAGATCCTTTGCGATTACTCTTCCATCTTTCTTAAGCAGTTCTAAAATGTTCTCTCGACGTTCTTCAGTAAACATGTTCTCACCACCGTTATTGAAGATTCAGAAATTTAAACTTCATGTTAATTATATGCACGTTTCTTCCGTTTTACAATATTTTCAATTCTTATTTTCCCAGCTTTATGCGGGTTTTTTCTCTCTTTCTATTTCATTAATTTTAACACCAAATAAATGCATATTTGCATATTCCACAAAAAGACTTACATTTATTTTCCTATTGATGTAAAATTATTCCTATGTTTTACTTTTTAATACAGAAAGGAATTACTATGAAATCTTTAATTAAAGTAACTTGTACAGCATTATTATTTATAGGAATAATGGCAGGATGTAATGGAAGTGCTACACCAAAACAAGAAAAGAGCGCTCTCGAAAAGAATGCAATGCACTATGGGGAAATAGTTAAAAACGAATACTATAGAGCAACTGTTGAAAATGCAAAATTTGAAAAAATAGACAAAGAGTGGCGCCTTTCAACTCGTGTTATGATTAATAATGTTCGAGCCGACGGAAAAACTATTGATCTTTCAGAAATAAAATATTTCATAAAAGATGAAAAAACTGGTCAAAAATATGAAGGTGAAGTTCATCCAGTAGATGATGAGAAATATAAAAATGTTCCACTCGAGTTCTCTTTAACTACTGACATTATATTTAATATGAAAACTTCACCAAAAGATTTAAATAATATGTATTTGTACATAGATAGTAAAGTTGCTCCATTAACAAATACATATTGGAAACTTGATAATCTAGTATCCAAATAAAAAGACCAGTCATTTAAGACTGGTCTTTTTCTACTTATGCATGCACAGCATGTCCTATCGCCTGCAATAATGCTTCATGAATTGCTTCAGATAAAGTTGGATGTGCTGCAATGTAATCTCTCATTATATCAGCGGTTACTTCTGTATGAAGCATCACCGTTCCTTGTCCGATTAATTCGGTTGCACGAGGACCGATAATAGATATTCCTACAATTTCTTGATATTTAGGTTCAACGATGACTTTTACTTTCCCCATTTGTTCTCCTAAAATAAGAGCTTTTCCGTTCGCAGTAAATGAGAATTCTCCTATGAGGATATCACCGTATTGCTTTCTAGCTCCTTTTTCAGTTAAGCCAACACTTGCGATTTCAGGAGCTGTGTATATACAGCGTGGTACAGCATGATAATTTACTTGCACACCTTCTCCGCTCGCATGTAATGCTGCTGTTGTCCCTTCATGAAAGGCGACGTGAGCAAGCTGAATCCCTCCAATAACATCACCCGCTGCGTAAATATGCGGTATATTTGTTTGCATATGCTCATTTACAGTAATCCCTTTATTAGAAAATTGGATTCCAGCATTCTCTAAACCTAATACATGCACACGTGGTTTTCTGCCAACAGATACAAGAACATACTCAGGAGATACCACATGAATTCTACCTTCATATTCAAACATCGCTTGTTTTTTATAATTATTTAATCCTTTTAAAGCTGCTCCTGTGAAAATTTCTACGCCGTCTTTTTCTAGTTCCTCTCTTAAGATGCTTGCGATATCTTCATCTTCACCAGGTAGTAATTGTGGTGCCATTTCAACAATCGTTACTTTCGTTCCAAGGCGACTATATATACTTGCAAACTCGCAGCCTATTACACCACCGCCAACGATAAGTAATGAAGATGGTACACTCTCAAAAGACATTGCATGACTACTATTTAATATCCACTTTCCATCGAATGGAGCAAATGGAAGCTCAGTTGGTTCTGATCCCGATGCGATAATGAATTGCTCACCATCGACTACTTCTTCCTTATTACCCTGTATAACTTGTAAACGATGATCCGTTACAAATTTTGCTTTTCCCTTTAAAACTTTAATTTTATTTTTCTTCATTAAATATTGTATACCTTGGACGAGCTGCGTTACGATTTGTGATTTTCTCATCTGTATTTGTTTCCAATCAATTGATACATTCTGCTTATCTACTAATACTCCAAAACGATTCGCATGATTAACAATATCGTATACTTCAGCACTTTCTAACAATGATTTTGTAGGCATACACCCGACATTTAAACACGTTCCGCCAAGGTCAGCTTCATCAATAAGAACGACTTCTTTACCATTTTGAGCAGCGGTTATCGCCGCTACATAGCCAGCTGGCCCGCCTCCAATTACAACTAATTTACTCATTCTCTCACCTTCTCTTTATAAAAGAATTGTTACGGGTTCTACTAAATATTGTTTAATTGTGCGTAAAAATGCAGCTGCTGGTGCACCATCTAATACACGATGATCGAATGTTAAACTTAATGGTAATATGCTTCCTTTTTGCAATTTTTCCCCTTTATATACTGGAACATGTTCAATTGCACCTACACCTAAAATACCAGTCTCAGGTGTATTTAATACTGGTGTGAAATACTCAATTCCAAAACTTCCTAAATTACTAATTGTAAATGTCGTTCCTTGCATTTCATCACTACTTAAACTACCTTCTCTTGCCTTTTGCGCAGCTTTCTTAATTTCTTTTGATAACTCTACTAAAGATAAATTATTTGCAAAGCGAATAGCTGGAACGACTAAACCATTTTCTAATGCTACTGCCATACCTAAATGAACATGTTCAAATTGATGAATTGCATCATCTATATAAGCGCTGTTCATTTCTTTATGCTCCCTAAGTGCCAATACAACAGCACGAGAAACTAAATCAGTAATTGTTAGTTTATTATCGTATCGTTTTTGCACAATTTCAGCCATATTTTTATGTAAAGCTACTAAATCTGTAACATCTACTTTCATCGTTAATGTTAATTGCGCGCTATTTTGCAAGCTTGCGTGCATACGAGTTGCAATCGCTTTGCGCATACCAGTAACAGGAATTGTTGTACTTTCCTCTATTCCAAACGTTTCTGGAATAACTACTTTTTCTTCAAGTGCCTTTAATACATCTGCCTTTGTAATTCTTCCTCCAGGACCCGTTCCTATTAATGTTGCAATATCAAGATTTTCAGCTTTTGCAATTTTTTTCGCTACTGGAGAAATTTTCATTCTTTGTTTCGTTCCTTCTTTCGCATACGGTTCTGTATGCTGTACATTTTGAGGAGCTACTTCTTTAGGTGCAGATTCCTCTATAATATCTACCGCTCCATGCGCAGCTACTTTTTCATCCGGTTTACCTATATAGCAAATAACGGTACCAGGCGGAACTCCTTCATCTTCGCTTACAGCTATATCCAATATAGTGCCATCAGCTGGCGCTTCTATTTCAGTTTCAATTTTTTCTGAGTTAATGCTAGCGATTAATTCACCTTTCGCTACATTATCTCCCGCTTTAATATTCCAACTCGTAATAATACCTTCTTTCATCGCCATCCCTAACTTCGGCATTACAACTTCAACAGCCATATTTCTCTCTCCCTTCTCATCGTTTCATTACACATTTAATAAAGAACGGTCTCCGATCATTTCTGATACAGTTTCAATCACTTTCTCTGGCGTTGGTAAATATAATTTTTCAAGTGGTGGTGAGAACGGAACTGGTGTATGTGGCGCTGTTATTCGCTTAATAGGCGCGTCTAATAAATCAAAACCTTTATCCGCTACAATCGCTGCGATGTCAGTTGCATTACTACATCTTGGGTTCGCTTCGTCAATAACGATAAGACGATTTGTTTTTTCAACAGATGCTAAAATTGTATCTTCATCAAGTGGTGATAAAGAACGCGGATCAATGACTTCTACTTCTAGTCCCTTTTTCGATAATTGCTCAGCAGCAGCGAGCGCAGTATGAACTTGCTTTCCGATTGCAACTATCGTTACATCAGACCCTTCTCGTTTTATATCTGCTTTTCCTAATGGAATTGTGTAATATCCTTCAGGAACTTCGCCTTTCATATTGTAAAGAGTTTTATCTTCAAAGAAGATTACTGGGTCATCATCTTCAATTGCCGCTAATAATAAACCTTTTGCATCATACGGTGTGGATGGAACAACAACTTTAATACCTGGAATACTTGTAAATAAAGCATATAAACTTTGAGAATGCTGTGCAGCTGCGCTAAATCCAGCACCGTGCATCGTACGAATTGTAACTGGTACTTTCGCTTTCCCGCCAAACATGTAACGGAATTTTGCACCTTGATTTAAAACTTGATCAAGACAACTACCGATAAAATCATTAAACATTAATTCTGCAATTGGACGTAATCCAGTTGCTGCAGCTGCCATGGCTGCTCCCATATAACCAGCTTCAGAAATAGGCGTGTCTAATATACGATTTCTCCCAAACTCTTGAACAAGGCCTTTCGTTACCCCTAGAACCCCGCCCCACGCTTCATCATCTTGCAAATGATCAACTTGTGCACCACCCGCAACATCTTCTCCGATTAATATGACATTTTCATCACGGCGCATTGATAATTTCATCGCTTCATTAATTGCAGTTGACATACTTACTGTTCTAGTCATTGTTTTTCACCCTCCTCTTATTTGTAAGACACGTATACATCTTCTAATAATTCTTCATCAGCTGGATATGGACTATTTTCACTAAATTCAATTGATTGTTGCACTGCTTCATCTACTGCTTTTTCCATATCGACAAGTTCGGATTCTGTTAATAAGCCTTCATGAATTAAATGTTTGCGAAAATGCACAATCGCATCTTTTTCATTTAAATGTTCTTCTTTTTCTTCCGCAGTTTTATATGTTTGTGCTTCTCCTTCAAAATGACCGTAATTACGATACGTCATGCATTCAATTAAAGTTGGGCCACCACCATTACGTGCACGCTCAACCGCTTCTTCAGCTGCTTTATATACTGCTAGAAGATCTTTTCCATCCACTTGAACACCTGGAATATTGTAAGCTTTCGCACGATCAGCAATTGAGTCACAGCTTGAAGCATATTCAAATGTAGTTGCTTCCCCGTAACCGTTATTTTCTGCGATAAAAATAACTGGCAACTTCCAAATCGCCGCTAAGTTAACTCCTTCGTGGAATGTTCCTTCATTGTTTGCTCCATCACCGAAGAAGCAAACACTCACATCTTTTGTTCCTTTATATTTAGCTGTTAATGCTGAACCGCAAGCAAGTGGAAAACCACCGCCAACAATTCCATTCGCACCAAGCATTCCTTTATCTAAATCGGCAATATGCATTGACCCGCCTTTTCCTTTACATAATCCAGTCGCTTTTCCAAACAGTTCAGCCATCATTCCATTTAAATCACAACCTTTTGCGATACAATGACCGTGTCCTCTATGTGTACTTGTAATACTGTCGCTATCTGTTAAGTGGACACATACACCAACTGCTACTGCTTCTTCTCCAGCGTATAAATGAACGAAACCTGGTAGAACGCCTTGCGCGAACAATTCATGCACCTTATCTTCAAACTTACGAATTTCTAACATTTTTTCATACATCCAACGAGCTTGTTCTTTCGTAATTTCATTCCCTTTACTTTCAGTTGTTTTTAACATGTCCAGCCCTCCTATTTTCTTGTTCGTCTTTTATATTGCAAGTACCGTGCCAGATTCCAATCCTTGATTTAATAGGTTTTCTCTTCCTTTTAAAAATAAAAAAGTGGACAAAACGAGACGGTTGTCTCGTTTTGTCCACTTTTGTTCACTCAATTTGAGAATTATTACATTATTCACTATCAAAATGCTTCTGTAATTTCCGAATGTAAATAATTTGACCAATATGATACGCATTATGAGTTGTTACATTAGCTAATACTTCCCACCACTTCGCAGATACAGGAAATCCAACTACATCACTTTCAACCTTATCTTCATTTATAAGATTTTGCCATTGTAACAATTTCTCTAGTAGTTTTTCTCTTAACTCTTCAAATGTTTGATTATCTGATAGCTTAAAACTTTTGTTATTATCACCGATAGCGGGCACGGCATTAACATTTGATTCTTTATACCTTGTTTGCCACGTCGAGTTCCAATACAGTAAATGTTGTACAATTTCAGCTATACTATTACTCTCTTCATTCGGCTTCCAGAAAGCTTCTCTCTCAGATAAATCTTTTACTGCATCTGAAAATGGAATATACCAACTCGGATCATTCGCATTTGCTAATAACTGATTTGCTAAAACGTCTTTAACATGGAACACTTTGCTTCCCCCCATTATAAAAACTTAAATTCATCAGCATGAATGCAATACTCTCTTTTCTATATACGCTGAGTCTGTACGCTTCCCTCTTTTTTGCCCCATTTCCATACATATGCACTAAAATAAACTTAAAGCACCCAATCCATAAGCGTCTCCTAGAATACAGAAATACTACTAATTGCTATTACATGTATAAAAACAATATATAAGATTAATAGATTTTCTCCTTATTACTCGTTATGATAAAAGAAAAAGAAAGCGAGCGGACAATGAATAAAAAAATTGCGGTTATTACAGGTGCATCAAGTGGATTCGGACTATTAACGACGCTTGAACTAGCGAAAAAAGATTATTTTGTTATCGCTACTATGCGAAACCTTGATAAACAAATAAACTTAATAACTCAAGCTACTGCACTTAACTTACACGATAATATAAAAGTACAACAATTAGATGTAACAGAACAAAACTCTATACATAACTTTCAATTGTTTTTAGAAGAGATGAACAGAGTAGATATTCTCATCAATAATGCAGGCTATGCAAATGGTGGCTTTGTAGAAGAAATTCCAACAGAAGAATACCGTAAACAATTTGAAACGAACCTTTTCGGAGCTATATCAATAACCCAACTTGTATTACCTTATATGCGTAAACAAAAAAGCGGTAAAATCATTAACGTAAGCAGCATTAGCGGACAAGTCGGATTCCCTGGTCTATCCCCTTATGTTTCTTCAAAATATGCATTAGAAGGCTGGAGTGAATCCCTTCGCTTAGAAGTAAAACCTTTCGGGATAGATGTCGCATTAATTGAACCTGGTTCTTATAACACGAACATATGGGAAGTAGGCAAACAATTAGTTGAAAACAAATCTGATACACCCTCTCCTTACAAAGAATATATGGATAAAATACAAAAACATATTAATAGCGGCAGTGATACATTGGGTAATCCGATAGATGTAGCAAATAAAATCGTTGAAATCGCCGAAGCAAAACATACTACATTACGATATCCGATTGGAAAAGGGGTAAAATTTATAATCTTTGCGAAGAAGATTCTTCCGTGGAGATTGTGGGAATTTCTTGTTTTGAGGAGTTTTACAAAGAAGTAAACAAAATGAGTGGCTGTCAAAATAAATAATGGTAGCTACTCTTTTTAAATTTTCGCCATTTTTTCCCAATGTCACTATGTGGAAAGAGGATCAAAATAAAATAACATCGAAATCATAAAAACAAATGCAAATAATCCGATTATTGAGAGAATATATTCTTTTGATTCTCTATCATACTTCCATTCCATCCATGCTCTTAAAATCCATAGCGTCCCAAAATAAGTAAACATAGCATACCCCATGTTATAATTTTCAACTTTATAGAGATAAATAAAGCTAGCTATAAGATAAATAATAAATAACCCTATTTCCAGCTTCACATGTAAACTATTTACATGTTTATAAATCCAAAATTTTCTCTCAGGCATATTCAATTTTTTTCTTAAAAACTTTTCTAAAAAGTATCCAGCTATACAAACACCTATAATTATAATCAAAAAAGCAGATTTCCCCATAGCCATCCCCCATTACTTCATTTAATTTTTATAAATAAAGTGGACTATGTTAACACCATTTCCTTCCAAATAGCTTATAATCTCCTTAGGATCTGTTGGCTTCTCCTTTAATTCCTCAAGACTTCTCCATATTAATATAATGTCTTTGTATTCTTTATGTCTTATTTCTTTAGTAATTATTTGTTCAACATATCCCTTATGTATCAATGTGCAGTGATGTCCTTTTTCTCCGTTCCACTCAAAAAAATGCTCACTTACAACTGCTAATTCTTGAACACAAACTTTCAAATTATATTCTTCCATTAACTCTCGCATTATAGCCTCTTTTGCCGTCTCACCAAATTCAATAGAGCCACCTGGAAAACGGTAAAATGATTCATTCTCGTCACATTGAACAAGCACTTTAGAACAATCTTCATTTAAAATTATTGCTTCAGTACGTAATTGAGGACCTTTCATTTTTCCGCTCCCTTAATTGCTCATTATATGATATTTCCACAGGGCCGTAATCAATACGTATTAAATAAGTAAATATAAAATCAGCCCCGTTATCATTAATGATACAGCCCCACCTAAGGACATCAAAAACTCCCTCGATTCCCGATCATATTTCCATTCCATAAATGCTCCGAAACTATATAACGTAATTAAAAACAGAAAAGGTAAAAAGCCCATGTATAGAGGATTTGAAAGAGAAGAACATATAATTATAACCACTATATAAGAAAAAATGATAATCCTGTTTCCCCATTTATGAGACTTGTTCACATATTGATTATTCCATCCTTTTTGTCTCGGTATATTCAGCTTTTTTCTCAATATATTTTCTAAGACAATTAAGAATATGATCCATAAAACTAATACAATTACTTTTACATGATACAGAGAGGTCTCCCCCTTTACTTTATCTTCTTGATTTTCTCAGGCTGATCACTCGGATACGTAGCATACACATCATTTTCATAATCCCAACTTATAATTGTCGCACTATCTCGTCCTAATTGATGATGAACGTGATTTAATATATTTTGAACACAGTCTGTTAGCTCTTTCGTATTTTCGCTCATATTTTTATACAAATTTGATGGATTTTCATAAATTCGTTCTCCGCATTCTAATACACCGTCTGTTACCATTACAATTCGATTTTTCCCTGTACGTAATTCGCGGATTCCTGAAGAATAACAAGGAACTGGTAAAGAAAATGTATTAATATTACCAATCCATTCGTAAAAATGACGCTGGTTTAGTGCATGTTGGCCTAGTTTATGTAACTCTTCATGAAACACATATACTAGACAATCCCCAATAGATAGCCACCAAATATAATTTTCTTTTCTTACAGAGATTAAACAAGCTGTTTCACCTTTAACTTTTTCACATTCTTCTTTAAATGATTGTGATTGAAAAACTGTAAGTATATGATTTTCAACAGATCGAAATACTGTTTCAATTGGTTCTTCCATTATCGCATTTATATTTTCATATTCTTTTTGGATTGTATTTACTACTAAATCAACACTTTCTGCACTATTATGTCCGTCTAAAATAGCGGCGAATTCCCAATGATCATTTGACCAAACTAACGCACCATCTTCATTCTTTTTCGCTCCAGCACTTATATTACCACCATATTTACCGAGTACGATATCGCCATATTGCTTAACTGAAACTTCCCCTAAACACATTTCTCTACTTCCAACCCATGAATATTGTGTATTATTTGTTGTATACATACTTATTTACCATATACTTTCGTATTCTTTCGCATAGTTTTTTAATTTCCTCTGAGTCACCATGCGGTGCACCTGCCCATTCCGCTACTTCAGTTGGTGACCAATATTCTTTTGGTGTATTTGGATAACGCGGTATAATGTGCATATGCATATGTGGTACACCATTTCCTGAAACGAAAGTGTAAATATGTTCTGCACCTTCGCTTTCTTTTAGCGCTTTACTTATTCTACTTGTTATCAGTCCGAACGCTTTCGCTTCTTCATCTGTTAGCTCAGCAAGGCCAGGTACATGTCTCTTTATATCTATCATTACATAACCAAGATATGTTTCTTCGTCATCCCAATGGACATGTCCAACGTATACAAGATCATCTTCATAAATTGCCCCGCCTGAAACTGCTATGTTTCCTTTATGTTTTTGACAAATGAAGCAGTTTTCATTTGTTTGTTTTTTTATTGACATATCCATCCCTCTTTCCTTAAATTTACATTATATAATATCATAAAAACAGGATTAATAGTTTGATTTTTCAGAAATAAAATGAGGATGTTTGTACTTTTTTTATCTTAAAAACCAATATTAAAAGGACAATCTATTTCTGATTTCTATATAAAACTATCCCCATTCCAACTGCAATCCCTATTGCAATTCCTATTACTAGATTGTCTGCAAATAAACCGGGAGCCAATCCAATAAAGATACCTATACCGATTCCTGTTGCCATTGCCTCATTACTTTTTTTATTACTAGCCAATAAAAATCCCCCTTTGTTCATGGCTATCAATAATATTAATGAATACCATAGAGGCTAAATTAACAACATTTCCACTCATACAAAACTTTGTTATAGCTAAACTCGCCGATTCATCCAAATAATTACAATAATACAAACTAATTGCAGTTATAACACTACTTATCCATTGTCTTTACAATATCCTCTTCTAATGAAATTTTTTTATAAGTCACCATTAAATATGTATAGGCATTTACTATAAGAAAGATCTGTAATTCATTTAAGGAGGAACAATTCATATGCATCCTCATTGGAATCCAAATTTAAATCAGCAATATGTTTATCCCCCCCACACTGCGAGGAATACACTTCATCATGATTCTCAATACATGATGCAGCGCATTGCAAGCCTTGAGAGCCAATTAGCAAAATTAATCTCTTTAATCGAAGAAAATAATCATTTAATTAAATCAATGGAACAACAGCAAAACCAAGTTTGTGCACCAGCTGGAGGTTCAGTTATCGTTCGGATGTAATCTTTCCGAACATAATTAAAAACACACTTTGAAGTATAAAGTGTGTTTTCTTTTTTATTTTCTTTTTTGATGAAACCCTTGTGTAATTCGGTCTAATACAATCGCAATTACTACAATAGCTAGTCCAGCTTCAAATCCCATTCCGATATTTACTTGTGTAACGGAGCGGTAAACATCGACTCCAAGTCCTGGTGCCCCTACAAGTGAAGCCGTTACAACCATTGATAACGAAAGCATAATACTTTGGTTCACTCCTGCCATTATCGTACCCGTTGCGAGTGGTAATTGTACTTTAAATAATTTTTGTGATGCGGTAGAGCCAAATGCATTTGCTGCTTCAATTAAATCTTCTGGAACTTGTCTAATTCCTAAGTCTGTAAATCTGATTGTCGGTGGCATTGCGAAAATAACGGAAGCAATAATACCTGGTACAACGCCTACTCCAAAAAATGTTATTGCGGGAATGAGATATACGAATGCCGGCATTGTTTGCATAAAATCTAATGTCGGTTTTAAAAATTTTGAAAAGCGTTCATTTTGTGATGCTAAAATACCAATTGGAATGCCGACTATAATGGAAATAATAACTGAAGTGAGTACGAGCGCTAAAGTTTGCATCGTTTGTCCCCAATAGTTAATGTTTAAAATGAACAGTAAACCGATAATAGTAAAAATGACTAAAGATACTTTTTTCGTTGTGTACCAAATGAGGAAACACACGATAATAATCATCAATATGGCTGGTATTATTGTTAAAAAATTAGTGAGTAAATCAACGAATCCGCCGATAATATAGGAGAACCCTCGGAATAACCCTTCAAAGTGATCATATAAACTCGCAACAAATGTATCAACCCATTCGCCTAACGGAATACGCGGAATATTATTCATCGTCTTTCACCTCTTCCTCGATATTACCTGCAAGAGCTTGAATGACACTTTCACGTTTAATAATTCCTCTTAACCTTTTCTTTTCATCAATTACTGGTAATGGAAATTTCATCTCCGCCATTTTTGCATACGTTTCTTCAAGCAAAGTATCTAAATAAACGTGCGGAATATCATTAAGTAATAAATCAGCAATTGGCCACTGTTTTTGCACAGCTTTACTAGCATCATCCGCTGTTAAAATACCTAAAAACTCATACTTTTTGTTCACAACATATACAGTAGAAACACCCGCATTTCTCATAATTTGTAGAGCTACACGAGGCCCACGGTCGATTAATAACGTTTCTGGTCTTTTTAAAATCGATTCTGCCGTAATGACTTTTCCTAAATTAACATCTGCGACAAATCTCTCTACAAATTCATTCGCAGGGCTCATCATTATTTCTTCTGGTGTTCCAATTTGAACTACTTCTCCATCTTTCATTAATGCAATTCGATCACCAATTCGAAGGGCTTCATCTAAGTCATGCGTAATAAAAATGATTGTTTTCTCCATTTTATCTTGCAACTCTAACAATTCATCTTGCATTTCTTTTCGAATAAGCGGATCTAACGCACTAAACGACTCGTCCATTAATAAAACATCCGGATCATTCGTTAACGCCCTTGCAATTCCAACACGTTGCTGCATACCGCCACTAAGTTGACTAGGGTAATTATCTTTATGATGTTCAAGTCCTACTAACTTCAATGATTCTAACGCTTTATTTTCTCGTTCTTCTACTGGAACTCCTTGTATTTCTAAACCATACGCAACGTTTTGTATAACTGTACGATGCGGAAATAAAGCGAACTTTTGAAATACCATGCTCATCTTCGTTCTTCTCACTCTTCGCAATTCTTCTTTTCCCATCGTTGCGATGTCTTCACCATCTATGTATATATGACCTGCTGTGGGTTTGATTAATTGATTTAGCATTCGAACTAACGTTGATTTTCCGCTACCGGATAATCCCATTATGACAAATATTTCTCCTGTATACACATCGAATGTTGCCTTTTTCACACCAACATTCATTCCCGTTTCTTTTAATATTTCAGATTTACTCTTTCCTTCCTTTAATAAAGCAACCGCTCTTTGAGGATTTTTCCCGAAAACTTTTGTTACGTTCTCGACACGTACTTTCGTATTTTTCATACAGCTACTCCTTTCCTACCCATCTATTCACATAGTGTTGCGATTTTACAAATAAATATTACATAAAAATGACATTCATAAGTTTCCTTTAAAATTCTCGTTTCCGTTCATAATAAGAGTGTTCACTTATAGATTTATTTATATGAGTTAAGGTTTCATAGGAGGTTTTTTAATGCGAAAAAAAATATGGATATTAAGTCTTTTATTATTTATTAGTATGATTTTCACTTCTTGTAATGCAACAAATGCAAATTCGAAAGGAAAAATTAAACTTGGTGTAACAAGTTGGAAAGAAAATATTGCAACCGCAAATATGTGGAAAGTTTTATTAGAAGAAAAAGGTTATAAAGTAGAGCTTATGTATTTAGAAAAAGCTGCGATTTGGACTGGAGTCGCTCGCGGTGATGTTGATGCTAATTTAGAAGTATGGCTTCCTGTTACGGATAAACCATTAAACGATCGTTATAAAAATGACATTGTCTTAAAATCAAAATGGTATGAAGGTACTGGACTTGGTTTAGTCGTTCCTTCTTATGTGAAAAACATTAACAGCATTGAAGATTTAAATGCTCATAAAGATGAGTTAGAAGATAAAATTGTCGGGATTGAACCTGGCAGTAGTCTTATGAATTTAACGAATAAAGCAATGAAGGAATATGATATAAAACTAAAGCTTGTCCAATCTTCAGAAGCTGCGATGATGAGCGAACTAAAAAAGGCATATACGAAAAAGAAACCAATCGCTGTTACGCTTTGGAATCCACATTGGGGTTTTTCAGAATTTGACTTGAAATATTTAAAAGACCCTAAGAAAGTATATGGTGAAAAAGATGACATTTATTACTCAGTTCGTAAAGGTTTCGAAAAAGATCATCCTGATATTGTGAAATACTTTGATAAATGGAAAATGAACGATGAGCAGCTTGGTACGTTAATGGTCATGTTAAATAAAACGAAAGACCCAGAAGAAGCTGCACGAAAATGGATTAAAAAGAATCAAACATTAGTTGATGGATGGATAAAAGATTAAAAAGCAGGCTAGAGAATAAATTATAATCTCTAGCCTGCTTTATTTTATTTTTTCGTAACGACATCATCTAAAATCCCGTATTCCTTCGCTTCTTCTGCCGTCATAAAATAATCTCTTTCTGTATCATGTGCTACTTTTTCAACTGGTTGCCCTGTTCGCTCTGCGATAATTTTATTAATATCGTGTTTTAATTTTAATATTCTTTTTGCTGTAATTTCAATTTCCGTCGCTTGCCCTTTCGCACCACCGAGCGGTTGATGAATCATAATTTCACTATTAGGTAACGCAAAGCGTTTACCTTTTGCACCTGATAATAATAATAGTGCACCAAATGATGCCGCTAAGCCCATACAAAGCGTTTGCACATCTGGTTTAATAAGATTCATCGTATCTAATATTGCAAATCCCGCTGTCGTTGAACCACCTGGACTATTGATATACAGGAATATATCCTTTTCTGCATCTTCCGCTTCTAAAAACAATAATTGTGCTACTACACTACTTGCAACTTGATCGTTAATTTCAGAACCAATCATAATAATTCGGTCTTTTAATAACCTTGAATATATATCATAGGAGCGCTCTCCTAATCTCGTTTGTTCTACTACGTAAGGAATTGCATTCATTATAAATCCCTCCATTTATTTTATGCCGCACTAAGCATACAACTGTAAGAAGAAGGTTTTTTCATACTGAATAATAACACCGGTTGTATTGATGGTAACTTAGTGAAATCTATTGTTGGGAGAAGTTTCGTCAACAATTCAGGTCTTTCTTCACGAATAGAAGTTACAACGATTTCAACATCATCCGTGTACTCCACTATTTCAATGCCTTCTTCACTTACAGTTTTCAGCCTATTTCTACTCCTAAATAACGATGCTTTAACCGCACCTTCTGATACAGAGCATATTTTTGCAATATCCGCGATACTATACTGAAAAACATCCTTTAATAATAAAATTACAGATTGTTGCACATTTAGCGAAAATAGTACTTTTCCTACCATCTCATGCAAATCTGCAATCTTTTCATGTGGCTCTTCAAATGTATTTTGTTCTTCCATTTTCTCTTGAACTGACTTTACCTTAACTTGGTCTAGCCACCGGTTTCTAGCTATTTTATATAGAAGCGTCATACAAATATCTTTATCACTATACTTTTGAAGAACTTTACACACTGCTTCTTGCGCGAGATCTTCACCGTCCCATTTATTTTTCGTTAGAAATGTACAATATCTTTTTAACTCCGCATAATTCTCGATTAAAAAATTTATATTTGAATGATTCATATCGATATGATCCTTTAAGAATTGCGTTACTTTTGTGCACAAAATAACCACTCCTTTTCAGCGCTTACTTAATAAACGATTGAACAAATAAAAAAGTTACGGGGCTTATAATAAATTTTATGTTTATGTTCATGAATACGGGTCATAAATATGTTATATAGAATTTTACATGAGGAGGAATCAATTTGCCAAAATTAACAGTTGAAGGTACCGGAACTTTTGATATTAAAGAAGGAACGAAATTAGTATTAGCACTTGAAGATAACGGTGTACATATTCTACATCGTTGCGGTGGCAAAGCAAGATGTACAACTTGTCGAGTTGAAGTCATTGCAGGTGATTTTTGTGATCCCACAAATGATGAAAAACAAGCGATTACGGAAAAAGGAATTGAAGATCATTTAAGATTATCGTGCCAAATGCGTGTACACAAAGATATTACTGTCCGCCCTATCCTTACAGTTGAAAATTCTGGCTTAGATGCTGGACCACGTCCGGCGGAGTAAAGCGATGAATTTAAAACAACTCGCCGGTGAATATGCTGCGAATTTTGTACAAGACAATATGAAAGTTGGACTCGGCACAGGCTCCACCGTATATTGGACAATACAAAAATTAGGGAAACGTGTGCAAGAAGGTTTATCCATTCAAGCTGTACCAACGTCAAAAGAAACTGAAGCATTAGCTAAACAACTATCTATTCCGTTAATCTCTTTAAATGAAATTGAAATACTCGATCTTACAATCGATGGTGCAGACGAAATTGATTCGAATTTGCAGTTAATAAAAGGTGGTGGTGGTGCATTACTTCGCGAAAAAATTGTCGCTGCCTCCTCTGAAAAACTTATTATTATTGCAGATGAATCCAAACTCGTTTCACATTTAGGCGCCTTTCCACTTCCTATTGAAATTACCCCCTTCTCTTGGAAACAAACTGAAAAGAGAGTTCAAACATTAGGATGCGAAACACATATACGTATGAAAAATGATGGAATATTTATTACCGACAACGGTAATTTCATTATTGATTGTATTTTTCCAAATAAAATATTGAATCCAAATGACATACATAAAGAACTAAAAATGATTACTGGTGTAGTTGAAACAGGATTATTTATTAATATGACGAGCAAAGCAATCATTGGAACAGAAAACGGAATAAAAGAATATTAACTGCTTTAAAGACTGACTTTTGAAAGTCAGTTTTTCTTTTTCCATTTATAACGCTACTGTATGATATACTATGAAAACACATACATATCATTCTAGAAAGGGCTGAACAAATTGGAATCACAACTCATAACAGAATTTACAGATTTAGAAACTGCCTTTCACATTCGTAAAGAAGTATTTGTAAAAGAACAAGGTGTTCCTCTTGAAGACGAGTTCGATACATTCGATAGAATTGGCGAAGAATGCAAACATATTTTAGTTTATTATAATGAGCTTCCTGTAGGTACTGGTCGTATACGATTTGTTGACGGGATAGGTAAACTAGAAAGAATTTGTATTTTAAAAGACTATCGCAAATACGGATTAGGAAAAGTAATTATTCAAGCATTAGAAGAGATTGCTCGCAACAAAGAAGCAAACAAAGTTAAATTACACGGTCAAACACATGCCGAAGGATTTTATAAAAAATTAGGCTATCAAACCTCATCTGACGTATTTATGGAAGATGGAATTCCGCACATTCTTATGACGAAAGAATTGGCGTAATAAAAAGGGTATTATATGAATCTGCATTATGGATTCATATAATACCCTTTCATAGACACTGTTCTCATGTACAGTTTTAAATTTACTACCGACCTATAAATGTAAAAATCTCATCAACAGCTTGCTTATGCCCACCTGACTTTCGGAAAGACTCCTTCATATTCAAAGAAGCTTCTTTAAATGACGGATTATTTAATACTAGCTCAACACTTTCACGTAGTTGATCCTCAGTTAATTCTTTCATATGTAACTTAACTCCTGCCCCAAGATTCTCCACTTGCTGAGCAATTACCGGTTGATCTGCACTTTGCGGAATTACAATGAGTGGAACACCGTTATAGAGTCCTTCATGTGTACTGTTCATCCCGCCGTGTGTAATAAATAATTTCGAATATGTAAGAAGTTCAGTTTGTGGTACATAATTTTTCACAATGAAGTTTTCAGGAATATCACCTAAATCACTTATTTTTGTTTTGCTGCCAATAGACATAACAATCGCATGGTCACTATTCTCGAATGCCTTAATACAAAGTTTATAAAAATCAATCGCTTCATTAAAAACAGTGCCTAGTGAAATATAAATCGAATTTTTCTCTTTAATTAAAGTATAATCGAAGCCCTCTTTTGCGATTGGTGTAGAGATAGATGGTCCTACAAATTTGAAAGTTTCGTCAAATGCATCCCCAAAAGGTTGAAATTCCCTTGTTGTATAAACAATGGTAAGTGGTGCGGGATTACAGAAAACTTCATAAGGTGATTGGATTTCAACACCATATTTTTCTTTAATTCCTGTTTTTAAGCTTTGAAAATCATTATTAATTCTATCATTAATTTCCACAGGGATATTTTTCGAAAGATGGTCTAACATTCTTTCAAATGATATTTCATCCTGCGCAAAAGATGTACACGAATTAATTGCTGGCAGCTTTAGAATTTGAGCAATTAAACGTCCACAGCCAAACATAGAGTCGTGTATGATGTAATCAAAATGTTCCCCTTCAATTTGTTCTAGTACACTCGGTATAATAACATCTGCTGTATGTAAAAGACCATTTATTCTTTCTGACAAATAATTTCGACCACTGGAAAGGAAAGCTTGTAAAAACTTTTGGTCGTCAATTGTTCGTACAGTAGCACCCGTCTTCTCAATACGCTCTCTGAAAGCTTCTATTGAAAAATAAACTACTTCTTCTCCTCGTGCAATCAGTTCTTCTACAACTTGAATCGTTGGGTTAATATGTCCTTCTGATCCAACATTAATGAATAATACACGTGCCAATATAAACACTCCTTAAGTTAAATGATTTCTATGTTGTCATTAGGAGTACGGGTACTTTCCATACTCCTATCTCTTATTCTCTTTCTAAATGGACCTAGCAAGCCTAAATCCAAGATCATCTATACGAAATGTAGGATGACTACGCCTACGACAAGTAGCACCGCAACCTCTCGCTTCTTCAGCCCAGCTACCGCCCCGGAAAATTCGATACGATCCATATACCTTTTCATCATACAAATCATAACACCATTCCCAAACGTTCCCTAACATATCATATAATCCCCATGCATTCGATTCTTTTTTACCGACTTCATGAATATGTCCCTCTGAATTTTCATTATACCAAGCAATCTCTTTAAGTTCTCCATATATGTATCCAGTAGTTCCTGCTTTACATGCATATTGCCACTCTGCTTCAGAAGGTAATCGATAGCCGTTGGAATCTAAATTACAACGAACCTTTTGACCATCATCACTAATAGAATAATATTCTTTTAATCCCGCTTTTTTTGAAAGTAAATTACAAAACAGAATCGCATCATTCCATGAAATATTTACAACTGGTTTATTATTTCCTTTGAATACATTTGGTGTATTATTCGTAACGGCATCATATAATCTCATCGTTACAGCATACTTTGCAAGAAGAAACGGCTTAATTTGAACTTTCCATTCTTTTTTTATTCGATCATCTCTTAATATTACCTCTCCTACTGGAATTTTTACCATGTAAGAATCAATCGAGCGAATGATTTCATTCAATGTTATCCCTCCATTTTAAAATGGAACAAAATTTACTCTTTTAGTGCATAAATTTATACTTGCCGCACTTCTTTTAAAAATCGCTGAACTTCATTTGGAGATTTTAAAATAATAATTTCTTTATCCTGACTTAATTGATCTAGTCTTTTTAAAATTGAAGGTCTTTTCGTCTTAGAATACTCCCATATCCATTTAAAGAATTGCAAGTCAAACCTTTCTTCACATCCTTCTCCCATATCTGGTCTAGTTTTATTCCGATATTGTACAATTCTTTTAAAAGCACGATAAACACATATCGTTCTATGAATATCAAGAAAGATGATTGTATCAGCTGCGTTAATTCTTATGTCCATTGTCCCGCCATAATTCCCATCAATAATCCACTTTTCTTCTTTAATTAAGTCATTTTGAACTGTTCTTTGTTCCTCCCTCGGAACACCTACCCAATTCGGTTTCCAAAATAACGCATCAAGATGATACACCTGTATTTTTAGTTTATTTCCTAACTGCTTTGCTAATGTAGATTTTCCTGAACCACCAGAACCAATCAATATTATTTTTTTCATAAATGGCTCCTTTTTCATATCGTACTTCTAAATAAAATTTCTACTTTATTTATATAAGTACGATACTTGCTATAGCTTCTTCAATTTCTTCTTTATTCGCAAAAATCCATAAGAACATCTCTTCATTCAACTTTAGTAAATCTACTGACTGGAAAAAATAAGTAATAAAGATAATTTGTATAGATAGCATGACGTACCAAATAGTCTGTACTTCTTCTCTTGTTAATGCATTTTGCTTATAATATCCTTCAAAAATAGTTCTAACAATTTGTAACCAATTCCTTCTTAATGTTTCATCCATATATAGCTCACTTAATACACTAGTAAAACAATAGCATAAATCGAATACTCTTACGTTTTCTTCTAAAAGCTCAAAATCTATAAATCCTTGAAACTCATTGTCTTTAAATAGTACATTCGATAAGTGCATATCACGATGAATAATTTGTTTAGGTAATAATTGAACTTTTTCTTTGAATTTTTTATGTATGTTATTCATTTGTTGAATTACATCACGCTGAACCTGCTCATTCTTTTCTAAAATCGGCATAGCCCACTCGTATACCACTTTATACAAATCCCTTTTTATTAACTCACTTGCATTCCCTACTGAATTTAGAGCCTGATGTAAATTGGCCAATTCCTCTCCAATTGTGCTTCCTAGCTCTTTCAGCTTTTCTGTATCTTTTATTTCTAGCACACTTCCGGCAACATATTCATACAAACAATAATACTTCTCTTTATAAAATACGTACCTTTCATCACTTTTCGTTTTCACTAATTTTTGTACTCTAATTCCTTTTTCATCAAGCTGTTCTAATACGTTTAGTTCAACTAGAAGCTGCTTTATCGATCCCTTTTCCTTTAAAATATACGCTTTATTATTACACGTAACCTTTGTGACTTTGGATTGAATTACAGTAGTCGTAACATGTTCGTCATGAAACCAAAACTTTGCAATCTCCAGTGCATGCTCCATATACAAATCCCCTTTTTAAAATCTCTTATTTCTCCCGTAACATAAACTCACAAAGCATTCCTACCCCAATACCAATTGTATAAGCCACTAAGTCACTCCACAAAAATCCGTAACCCAATACGAGTCCACCCAATGTCGTTGCGCGAATGCTATCTATCCATTCTGCATGGTACAATTGGCTAATTTCAATCCCGTAGCAAAATATCAAACTAATAATAGCTAATTTCTTCGTTTCTATTTTAGGAAATAAAAAGCCAAATCCCGTAAAAATCATTAATGCCCATAACGCATCACCTAAATAAGCATTTAATATATCCGGTAAAGCATATGCAAATTTTCTTGAACTAAGGCCTAAAACAATTACGATTATAGTAAAGATAGCGTATAGTATTCTGTTTCGTTTACCAATCATTATAAATTCTCCTAGTTTATACTTTCCATTATTAACCCTAAACTAAAAATAGCTTGTAAAATATAACAATTTTACAAGCTATTTAAACAGTTTCACTTTGTATTCTTCGCTTTTATAATAAGGAAATGCGGGTTAGTGTTTAAATAATGATATGACTTTTCGTTTACTTCCTTCATCTTTTCAATCGCTTTCGGCTCCACTAGCTCTTCTAATACAAAATTATTCGTTGTTTCATTTATAATATCTTGAAGTGATCTTCTAAAGAAACTCACTTCAATTGTAATATTTGGTTTACGCCAAGTATCTACTAGTAACTGTGTTTTAAAATAATCTTCACACGGAAACTTTGTAAAATCCATAAACGGATGATGAACTGAATACACAAATAAACCACCTGGTTTAAGGACGCGATGAAACTCTTGAAATGCATCACTCCAATTTTGCAAGTAATGAAGAGTAAGCGAACTAACAATGATATCAAAAGTATCATCTTCAAATGGTAATGTTTCTTCAAGATCATGACAAAGAAACGTTGCGTTTTCACCTACACATTCCCTCGCTGTTTTCACCATTTCTGGACTTACATCAATAGCCGTAACTTCTGCACCTCGGTTTACGAATTGAGAAGAATACCAACCAGCTGCGCAACCAGCATCTAAAACCTTCATCCCTTGTATTTGCTTCGGGATGATTTCCATCATTGCTGGTCTCTCATAGTAACTGTTATATGGATTTACTGTATCAAGATTTTCTTTATATGTGCTAGCCAATTTATTATAAGTATCCTTTGTGGAATCTATCATTAAATTCTCCTCCTAATACTTATTAATTAATCCAATAACTCTTGCTGTTTTTTCTTTGAAAATGATTGCAGTACCAAATCATAAGACCAATCTATCATCTTATTAATTTGTTCTTGTTCTACATCCTTATGTATGTACACTGTATTCCAATGTTTTTTATTCATATGATATCCTGGAATAATTGTTTCCGGATAATCTTCTCGTATCCGTAAAGCAAGTTCTGGATCACACTTTAATGTAATCGCAGCTTTTTCACCTTCTTCATGGTTCACTATCGCAAATATTTTATTATTGAGCCTCATACAAGTTGCATTCCAACCATCTGGAGAATCTTCTGTCGCTTTTCTTTTCGATAAACAATATGCTCTTGTTGCATTCATAAAAATTGGCACCTCTTATTCTTTTACTATTTGATTACGATGCATCACAATTTGCTTCGTCGCTTGAAATTGCTGTTCACCATAAAACTTTATTAGTTTCTCTCCGCAAAATAGACTAACAATATCAATATGAGATATTTCTCGAAGTAACATTGTAAGCATCTTCTCTCCAATGCCTTTATTTCTTACACTTTCATATACGACAACATCTTCTATGTACGCTCGAAAAACACCATCAGAAACAACTCTAGCAAATCCAATTAATTCATTTTCTTCCCATACTCCAATTGCTATACTATTCTTTAACATTTTTTCAATATCGACTTCTTTTCTTTCTGGCCACCAGCCTACAGAATCGTAAAGATTTTTTATTTGTTCTGCACAGATAGGGTGTTCGTGTTGAAATTTATATGTGTACATTTCCTATCCCCCTAGTAAACATAATATAATTATATTAAAGTCTTTTCTCTAAAAAATGCTGACTATGGCCTTTAGGATGATCCTCAACGACCCCAAACTCTCGATAACCATGCTTTTTATAAAAATCTGGTGCTTGGAAACTAAATGAGTCCAGTAATATTAACCTACACCCTTTTTCCTTCGCAATTTCTTCGATTTTATGTAACAATTGACTTCCATGCCCATCATGACGAACTGATTCATCAACCCATAAAAAATCTACATGTAGATGATAAAAATACATCGTTCCAGTTACGCCACCAAAAATTTTTCCATCCTCATCTTTCACTACGAAGCTTACTTGTTCCATCGGCTGTTTTACTTCATCTGTTAAAATAGACATGTTATATTGAATTAATTTATTTTTAATGTATTCTCCTTCAGTGCGTGTACCGTTCTCTATACGTTTCATATATAGTTCTTCCTTTCACCTTAGTAAGCTACATTTAATTTTTATTTCTTCTCTTTAAAATACTAATGAATACAAATCCACCATATGTAACAAAGCATGAAAAACCAATTATCCCTGGTACAGAGACATAGCCCGTTCTTATATAACTTATAACTGCAAAACTAACGATTGATAATAAAATAGATGGCCAAAATATAAGAGCTGTTTTTCTTCGTCTCTGTTTCGATGTATTTTTTTTCTCTTCAGAAACACGTGTGCCAAAAAGCAATACAATACAAATTAGAATCGCTGCAAAGTAAATTGTATCTAATGACAAATTATGATTGTATAGTGCGATTCCAACTTCAAGAGCAATAATTGTTAAAATTAAAATAATAATCGTTGAAGTTTTTAAGTTTCTTTTCAATCATTCACCCCCGCGATACTTTTTTATATTCTTTGTACAAGCACTTCAAAGCTTCTGTAATTGTTTCATCTACCATTTTATTATTAAATCGATCAGGTAAATCTTTGCCTCCAATAACATAAAGAAATGGAACCTCATTAAACATTCCCATTATACCAATATTTATTATAGCTGTGGGCAATCCACCTGTCATATGAGCTAAATGATAATACGGTATACCTTCATAATCACCTTATTGTCTTACCATTCCATTAATAATCGGTTCCCATAATTCTGGTTCTGATTTATAACCTTGAAAAATATGTACTAAAAGTGAATGTACTTGATTTAACTCTCCAACATTTTGTTCATCTCTAGGGTTTTCCTGTATATGAATCTTTGTAAAGTACGTTGAAACATATTCTCTGACAGTATCCCATCCTCCGCAGTGCATAACAATTGACTGAGCAATATAGCTATCATGGCATGCTATCATCACTTCTACCGCTTTATTAAGTGAAAATATATTTCTTCCTTGTAAATGAGGATATAACTGCGCACTATCCTCATTTGGATTAAACTTAATATGATGAAGTATATGATTCCAACTAATTTGTTTGTCCTTTACCATCTTTGCTACTGCAAATCCAATTGCCAGTTTTGCTGCTGATGCTAATGGAACATAAAGTTCACTATTATAGGAAGCAACTATGTTTTCATACTTTGTAGAGTAAACAACTATCCCAACTTGACCAGATTGTATTTCTTTAATTTTTTCAATGACAGTCTGCATATTCATTCCTCTTTTTATATCGTTTTATCATCTTCTCAAAATTCGATATAGAATATAAAAATCCTTTTTTGTTAAATGATATTCATGCATAGAATAAGAAAAAGATAGCATGAAATTTTTTCATACTACCTTTTAAAAATAAATATTACGTATAATGAATACATCTATTCTTCAGTAGGATTTTCAGGCCCGTTAAGCTCCAATTGATAAAAAGCTAAATCTAGCCATCTATTAAACTTATAGCCAGCCTTTTTTATTGTTCCCGAATAAACAAAGCCGAAGTTCTTATGCATAGCAATGCTTTTTTCATTTTCTGCATCAATTCCAGCAATTAAGTTCATATATTCTCTTTCTTTTGCAATTGTGATCAATGCTTTCATTAAAGAAGTCCCAATTCCATTTTTTCTATAACCTTTATCAACATACACAGAATGTTCAATTGAATATTTATAGGCAGGCCACGCTCTAAATGGACCGAATGTCACAAATCCTACTACTTTATTATCTAGTTCGTATACTAAAATTGGATACCCGTCTGCCTGTTTTTGTTCATACCAATCTTTTCTATTTTCAAGGGTTACAGGTTTATACGCATATACAGCTGTTGTATTTAGTATCGCATCATTATAAATATCTAAAATAAATGTTAAATCTTTTTGCGTTGCTTCCCTTATCATCGTTTTCTTCCTTTCATAAGGTTTATCTTCTTTTACTACCTATTAAATAGTTTTATTTTATCGAAATTTCAGTTTCACTTCCACATACGAATACCAGTTTTTCGGAAACCATCAAATATATTTAATGCAGCAGATAACATGTAAATGAAAATGCCTCCAACAATTAACCGCATTTTTAATTCCTCTGGAGAAATAGTAAACACATTTGCCACATACGTAATAAACCCTTCGTTAAATAAATGCGGATTTACTACAATTACAATGAATACTATTGTTCCGGTTACTTGAAGAATAGCATTTCCAATTGCCAATCTTTTCGTCCATTGTCCTTGTACTAACTTATAAAGAGATATAGCTATTTCGAAAACGATCATAATTACAACGATTGGCCAGTACTGAAGTAAAACATCTTGATTAAAAGTTGGCGCGACAAATTTCAGTCCATTTGCCGTACCATTATATACGCCAACAAGATGATTCGCATAAAAGTAAAGTGTAGCCCATATTGCCGTCCACATTAAGCCTCCAAATACTTCAAACTTTGAAATCTTCTTTTTCTTCGGGATATAAGGGGTATTTTTCAAATCATCCGGAGTCCATTTTTTGAAACTTGTTGTTAATGGTTGTGGATCTTTTACATTATCAGTTCTCTCTAAAATAAAAAACACAAGTGTCAACCAGAAAAATACATGGAGGCCTACTTCGAATATTTCCCCGATGCCTTCACTTATCAATTTTAAAATAACATTTAATACCGCCTGATCACCACTATAGCCTATAAAATTTTCTGCAACCATTGAAATGAGTGCAATAACAGCGGCAATCGGTATGATCATTTTTAATAATGTCGTGTACACATCAAAATAACGTGGTCCAATTAAATGCATCGGTCTATCCATGTACCCGTTAGCCAATGAGACTGGACTCCCCAATTTTGCAAGAACACTTTTTACATCGTCTTCATTATAATCATCGGGTAACATATCCTCGATTGTCGAACGTAACTCAAGTACAATATCATCACGGTTTTTCTCAGGTATTCTCTTCGCAACTTCCTGAATGTAAACCTCAATTAAATTCATTCTCGTCCTCCTCCTTTAATAAGTTATAAAGTTCTTTTGAATCTTTTATCCATTCTTTTTTCAATTGCAAAAAAATCTCTAATCCATATTCACTTAAAACATAATACTTACGAGGTCTACTCTCCGTTTTATCCCAACTACTCGTCACTAGTTCCTGCTTTTCTAATCGGCGAAGTAGTGGATATAAAGTACTTTGATCAATTGTGATCCCTGATTGCTCCAATAATTGGACAAGTGAATATCCATACTGTGGCGTTCTTAATTGGCTTAAAACAGCTAATGTCAATGTCCCTCTTCTTAACTCAGTAATTAACGAATTTAATAAAGTATCCATTCACCCACCTCATTTCCATTACTATATGTCATACAGTATGTGTTTTATACTATGTATCGTACAGTATCTGTGTGACAAAAACGGATAATAAAAAGCACAAACTATATAATTTGTGCTTTTCTAGCAAACTTAAATACCAATAATACTTTCAACTATGTACCTCGGGTAATATAAATTCTCCTTTTTCTTTAAGGAATGGGACAACATCTACAATCGACTCAACATTGATTACTCCATATACATGCGGATATTCTTGACCGTTAGAAGCAAGTTCATATTTTATTTCTGCTTTTACCAGGGATGGATCAATTGTAAGTAATAAAACATCTTCTTCATGATTGAAATGTTTTTGGGCAACTTTTAAAGCTTGCCCAAAAAATGAACAATGAATAAATCCCTCTTCTTTAAGTGAGGCTTCATTAATTTCTCCAATTGTTTTTGCGGCTTCCAAATTTCTTTTTGTTATTACTTTTGTAATCATTATCATTTTCTCCCCCAAATCTTTATATAGAAAAACAAGAGGTTTTTCTGTTCATTACTAGAAAAGCCTCTTGAATTTTTTTATTATTTTAATCCCTTAATTAAAGGAGATGCTTCCCCACTATGGAAAATCCATAAATCATGAAGTGATCTCGTACATCCTACATATAGTAACTTCGCATCATGTTTTGTATTTTTATAATGTTCTTCATCCACATCGATTATCAGTACAGCGTCAAATTCTAAACCTTTCGCTAAATAGACAGGTACTACTGAAATACCACCTTCATATTTACTTTGATCTGCTTCAATCACGTTAACAGTTAATCCTGCGTTTATTAATTTCTCATACATATCGCGGCATTCATCGTCTGTTCTTCCTATTACCGCAATTGTTTTCACATCTTCATTTTGTAGATGTTTTAACGTCTTCACAATTTCAGTGAATTGATCTTCTGCATGGATCACTTTCACATCTTCACCGCTACGGAAAACTGGTGTTGCGAGTCCTACTGGTATTTCTGCATTTTTAATTATTTCATTTGCAAATTCAATAATTTCTTTTGTAGAACGATAACTTCTCGTCAGTTCATAATAACCAGTTTCTTGGAATACTTCCTTAAAGGCATTCCAGTCTTCAATTCCTTGATAATCATAAATCGCTTGAGATAAATCACCTAATATGGTGAAAGAATTACCTAGTGTAATTTCTTTTAATACATAAACTTGGAATGGTGAAAAATCTTGCGCTTCATCAATAACGACGTGATGAAACTTTTGTCCGATTTCAATACCCGTTATACGATGATGTATATAAATTAAAGCTGGTAAATCTTCTACATATACTTCTTTTTTACGGCAATTCTTTTCTGTTTCTTGAACAAGTTCTTCAGGTAATACTTCGAGTATTTCTTTACTCTTCATCATCGAACAATATAGTGAAAGCGGGCTCATTTTCGGCCAAAAATTCATATATGTGTTCAATCTCTTTGTCGCTTCTTTTTTTAGTAACTTTTTCTCGTTTGTTTCTCCAAACTTTTTAAGTTCAATTTCAATCCAGCGCTTCATTCGGCCGACTAAACGTTCTCTTCTTTTCTTTAATGGATAATGTTTATATTCAACTTGCATCCATTTTTTAACGTCTTCCACTGGAATAACTGCTTTATCCCATGCTTCAAAATCTTTTGTCGGCATTAAATCTTTTTCAAATTGAGCCATTCTTTCTTCAATAAACGACTTGAATTCCAGCGTACCCTTTAATTTACCAAACATAACCTTATTTTCATCTCGATTAATTGAAAAGGCTTCTTTCAATTTTTCTTCTGTCTGCTTCAGTTTCACCGAATCATCTAACGTACGTAATGCCCAATCTGGAAACGTTGTTTGACTAATATTACCTACCCCTAGTTCAGGAAGTACACTCGAAATATAGTCTAAAAACAAACTGTTTGGAGCGAATACAATCATTCTCTCTGCTTCTAGTTGTTCACGATATTCATAAATTAAAAAAGCAAGGCGATGTAAAGCGATCGTTGTTTTTCCGCTCCCTGCAACCCCTTGAATTAATAATGGTAAGTTTCTTTCCGCACGAATAATATCATTTTGCTCCGATTGTATAGTCGAAACGATATCTTTCAATTTATTGTCTTTATTCTCACCTAATCGATATAGAAGAAAATCATCAGCATGCGAGACATCTTCATTTCCTTTCACATATGTATCAACAACACGTTCTAGTTCTCTCTTTCGAATGGAAATGTTGCGTTTTAAATAAACATCGCCTTCTACTAATCCGTCTGGTGAAAGATAAAATGCTAATTCTTCTCCACCGGTAAATGAATAAAACATACTTGCAACAGGTGCTCGCCAATCAATTACAATTGGCTTCATCGTGTCTTTATCTGAAACACCTACTTTACCGATGTATATCGGCATAACTTCTTCTTTTCCATCCTCCTGAAAGTCTAATCTTCCAAAGTACGGTTCTTGTACACCAATACGTAAGTTTTGTCTATTAGACTCCCTCATACTTTCAAGAATTTGCTCTTTAAAATCTTCTCCATAATAAACCGGGATTTTTTCAAGCTGTTCTAATTGATCATCCATCGTACATAAAGTATCTTTCATTGTTTGTAACTCTTCTTCAAATATGTTGCTCATTTTGATGATTCCCTCCTGTCCGTTCCAATTTTTTCAGTCGAGATACAATTGTATTAAAAATCTATTCATAAAGTCAATAGTTTAGTTGAGAATTTTCCGAAATAAAGAAAAATACAAAAAACATGCCTCTTTATCTAAGATTTTACAGTATCCTTAAAACAAAATTTTCTCTCTCTTTATTTTCTTCACTTCATAGATTGCTTACAAAAAATCTAGATGGTACTGTATTTGAAAATAATCATTCTAGTTATCCGAATCATTCCACTGACGACTTATTTCTAGGCCATAATCCATATCGTAAACTTCTTTTATAGCTTTAACTTTTTCCAGACTTTCATCGCTAAACACAGGTTTATTTTCAAAAGAATGTAGAACGATTCTTTCAAGAAGAACACCTAGCGAAATATCATGATATTCTGCCATCGCTTTCAAAACTTTTACCATTCTTTTTTCCATCCTAATACCAGTTTGCACACGTTCAACTTTAATTTTTGTATTTTTTTCATTTATTTGTTCATTATTTTGTTTCATAATTTCACATCCTTAACGTAAAAAACAATATTTTGTTACCTTGATAACAATGTATCATTATAACACTGGTGCGTATTTTGTCAATTGTGCCATTTTATTATTGATTAAACATAATTGATTCTCACCCTATTACTATTATCAAGATAATGTAAAATCGTATCCATATAACGAAAAAACGCTATTCTTTTTATAGAAATATACAAAAAGAATGGCGTTTTTAATATGAATTTATCGATTTTTAATGAACTAGTATTAGTTTCTAAAGAATTATAATGATATATGCCGCCTAATACTTTGGAGTGATTAGTTAGAAAAATCTGATTCGTTTAACAAACAAGTGAATATAGTTCACAAGAACTAGTAGACCTATGTGTTTGGTTAAGCCAAAACATAGCTCATACTTCATTAACTCAACTTTTCAGTCGATTAGAAGCTAACACAGATATTTCTATGAGTACAGAAGCACTCAACCAAAAGTGTATACCAACTATTTTCGTTGTATTTGTTTATTAGATTATACAAATTTAAAATTCCCCTCACATAAACTTAGCTTAATGTGTATGAGGGATAAGCTCTACCTTTTCTTTATTTCTTTATTTCTTTTTTACTTTTATACGATACGATAAGCACTTATGTAAAGAAGCTTGCTCTTTATATCGCGATTTCTCAAAATCAAATGCGCCGCCTGGGAAAATTGCTACAATATTTAAATTTGCTTCATCACATAGATTGCTAATCTCTTCCACTGTATAGCAACGTAAAGACTGTGTCACAATATCATTTGGATAATTAGGATTCCACCAATGATCTAGCATTCTTTCATTTCTACTGTCATACTCATACTTTCGCATCGCTGAACCAAGTGGCATTTCTCTCCCATTCACTGCTTTCCAATACAACGGTTGATAAATATCAATTAATGCACAACCATCATCCTTCATCCATTTTTTGATCCTGTTTAATAGAAACATTTGTTCTTCATCTGTTCCTAGACCAAAACCGTCTAAATAGCTGACTACATCAAATTCTTCTTGAATATCAATTTGATAGAAATCACCATGATGAATCGTAATATCTTTGCTAGAATGCCCCTTTGCAAATTCAACTAATTCTGATACAAGTTCTACAGTCGTCATTGTTACGCTTAACTTTGACATCGCTCTAGCAAATCCACCATTTCCTGCACCGAGTTCTAACATCGTTTGAAAAGGATGACCAACTTGTTCTTGTACTTCTATAGCAACCTGCTCTAACCAGCTTTCTGTATTTATATCATAATTTAGTAATTCAAATTGTTTTTTGTAAAATTCCTTCACATTTAATTCGTTCATTTTAAAAATCCCCCTTATTTATTACCTATATTTATATATTATCAAAATAAACGGAATATTCAAAGGGAATCCAGTCTTTATTTGCAATTTTTCCCATTCGATAAATTTTGATGATCCCCCCCTCTTTATTTTGCGCACCTATAAAACAATAAAATTTTATATAGGGATTCTAAATACTAACATGTGCTATGATTTAACCATAAAGAAACTATTAGGAGGAATGAAGGGTGAATCACATCTTTATTGTTTTAGTAGAATTTTATCCAACTTGGCTTGCAATGTCTCGTGATGAACGGGGAAAACGAGCTAATGAACTAAAAGAAATTACTTTAAAATACCCTGAGGTACATGTGCGTTTCTTTGACGCAGAAGCGTTACCTGGAAAAGATTATACTGACATAATCATGTGTGAAACGAAAAACATCCAAAAATATCACTATATGTGGGAAGAAATTAGAGATCACTCTGTCTATACTGAAGGTCACATGAAAATTAAAGATGTAATTATGGGAATGGAAGAAGCTTATAAAAAGTTTGAAGAAGATTCATTAAAAAACACTTAAGTAATTAAAACCAAAACTATAGTAAAAAGCAGATAGCGAATTATTCCACTATCTGCTTTCACATTATTTTATAGCTGCTTTCATTTTCCTTTTTGATACTCCACCCAATCACCAGAAATGATAACCTTCTTCAACATTTCTTTATCTTGAGCAACATACACGTATACATGTATTCCTCTATCCGCAAAATATACTGATTGTGTAAGCCGGTCATATAGATCAGTCTCTGCATTACCTGTATATTCTTCGAGTTCATCTAATTTTTGGAGCACATCATCATTTACTTCATAAATTTCCCCATATACTTTTTCCTCACTCGAACAAATCATTGCTGGATACCCTTCTCCTGTATCAAATAATTTGCCATACGTCCATGCTCCGTCTGCGATACATGTTGCACCTTGCATAAAATGAGCGTTCGTTTGATCTTTTCTTAACGTACCATAAACGAAAACATGATGCATATATCCCTATCCCCTTTATTTGTCTCTACTTTCTTATTTGTAAATATGCTCGAATCATAAAGTAACTCACTTCATCAGGAAGTTGTTCTTTAATAGATTTCAAACCACCTTCTGCATGTTGCACAGCATTTTCAATAAGAGATTCATACTCTGCTGGAACGAAGCTTTTCCAGTCCACTTCCATACCATCTTCATAGCAACGAATTAGATGATTTTCAATCGTTTGTCTTGATAGACCTCTTTCTTTCGCAATCTCACTTAAGTCAATGCCTTGTTTATACATTTCATACGTTTCTAAATGAGAATTTGCTGATGCTTTCCCTGGCTTTTTACGCTCTGTAACAACTTCCGTCTTAATTGTTTCAGCATAGTTTGGGTTTTCTTCGATAAAGTGCTGAACTGCTTGTAAGAAGTGAGAACCGTACTTCACAAGTTTATGTTCTCCAATTCCTTTTACAGTTAGGAGTTCAGAGTTACTTTGCGGCATTTTCGCGCACATATCTTTTAATGTTTGGTCAGAGAAAATTACGAACGGCGGTACACCTTCTCCTTGCGCAATGTCTTTACGCACTTCACGAAGCACTTCGAATAAAGGATGGTCTTGAACAATTTGTCTCGTTTCTACTCGTTCTTTGCGTAAAACGTTCTCTTTACCAAGTAATACTTCTTTTCCTATTTCCGTTACTTTTAATGTCGGATACGTACCATGTTCAACTGCGATTAACTCCTCTGATATTAAAAACTCAATAAACTCACTAACTTCTTTTACACTACGGTTTGATAAAAGACCGTACGTAGGCAAAGTATGAAAATTAAATTCAATAACTTTCTTATTTTTCGATCCAGTTAATACTTGTGCAATCATTTGTTTTCCAAATCGTTGATTCGTCCTGATCATACAAGATAGCACCATTTGTGATTCTCTTGTCACATCGATACTTTCACGGTCGTCAGTACAATTACCACAGCGGCCACAATCTTCCTTCGGTTCTTCTCCAAAGTACTGTAAAATAAATGATTGTAAACATTGTTCTGTATGACAGTAATCGGTCATATTTTGGAGTTTTTCAAGCTCATTAGAAAAACGAGATTCTCCTGTTGATTGATCAATTAAAAAGCGTTGTACTTGCACATCTTGTGAAGAATATAACAAAATACATTCACTATCTAATCCGTCACGACCAGCACGTCCCGCTTCTTGATAGTAACTTTCCATATTTTTCGGAAGTTGATAGTGAATAACGTAACGAATATTCGATTTATCAATCCCCATACCGAATGCAGATGTTGCTACCATAACACTGACTTCATCTCGTAAAAAGAGTTCTTGCTGTTCATTTCGATCGTGATCGCTCATACCAGCATGATATTTCGATACCGAAACTCCTGCTTTCCCTAAATCTTCATATAATTGATCGACTACTTTTCTTGTAGCTGCATATATAATCCCAGATTCCTTCTGATTTTGACGAATATAATCTGCTAAATATGCATTACGATCTTGTCCTTTAATCACCGAAAACGATAAGTTCTCGCGCTCGAACGTTGTCATAATTGTATTTTCTTGATTAATTTCAAGTGTGCTACAAATATCGTCACGTACTTGTGGTGTTGCTGTTGCGGTTAACGCTAAAACTAGCGGTTTTTCCGGAAGATAATCTAATATGCGGTGTATATGTAAGTAACTCGGGCGGAAATCATGTCCCCACTGTGAAATACAGTGTGCCTCATCAATCGCAATCATCGGGATTTTCATATCTATAAGTTGGTCAACAAACTCCATAGAATCAAGACGCTCTGGCGCCACGTAAAGTAACTTATAGTGTCCTTGTTTTGCCAATTGAATTCGTTGATTTGCTTCTGCAATAGAAATAGAACTATTAATATATGTAGCGGAAATACCGTTTTGTATTAATGTATCTACTTGATCTTTCATAAGTGAAATCAAAGGTGATATAACTAATGTTGTTCCTTCGAATACTAATGCGGGAATTTGATAACAAATTGACTTACCACCGCCCGTAGGCATAATACAAACCGTATCTTTCCCATCTAATACATTTTTAATTGTTTCATCTTGTCCTCTTCGAAATGACGAATAACCGAAATAAGACGCTAAAAGTTCTTGAGCTTTTGTAAACAAAAAAGAGTCACCTGCTTTTCTATATCTTTCATCTATTCCTATTATATCATCACTTATGCGTCATGAAAGTGATGAATGAAAGAGTTATATTTAATCTCTCATCAAACTGATTCTCGCAAAACACAAATCTAGTACACAAGAAGAAAGAATTTCAATATAAATATTCATTTTATTTGCCTTCCTAGAATACTACTAATCGTATACATATGAATTTGAGGAGGTTAAAATATGAAACGTCGTTTCAATAGCTCTATCCAGCCTAAAGCGTCAAATAAACAACTCCAATTCTCTAATAATGATGCGTGGAAATATGAATCATTTTACAAGTATCAGCCTTTATTTTCTTATAGAAAGCTATTTAATTTCTTTTATCAACTTTTTAGGCGTTAATACATGTGCTAAAAATAAATCATTCACACTAATTTTCTCAATATAAAACGTATAGACTTACGACAATACAGTTGTTACCATATATAATAATCTGTTGGATAAACCCCTTATGTTGACCTGCTTAAATTAGCAGGTCTTTTTTATAATTACATATTCCAATGTATCCTAATCTGGATTACAAGTCTTTTCTCCATTTTAGGAAGCTATTCCACTCACTACAAATGATTATTATTCAAAAAAGCAAACTACAAATCAGTTACATTCATTTAAACAATTCTTTTTTTCTCAATACACAAAGTGAATTTCATTTGTTACTATGAAAGTACTCCAGATGAGTTTTTACTCATCAACATTATCTAGTTAAAGGGATCTGCCGCGGGAAGCAGATCCCTTTGACTTTATTAAAAAGCACCCTTTTCATTTGGACACATTTACCAGGTCTTTTTGAAAGAATTTTATGTTAATATTACGTAGTCGAGTCCGACATCTCGGCAATACCCTTTTGAGGTCCTGCATCTTCCCTTGCAGGGCCTCTTTTATGTTATAATTCATTTAATTCATATATCTCGTAATCAAGTTTTCGATCTTCCCCATTCCCTTCAATCCACTTCTTTTCCAATTCTCAAAAAAATTCTTGGACACGTAACTTAAAAATAACAGTTATCATACTGTGATGTATACATGTTCAAAGGAGTGTAACTATTTATGTATACTTATTGGCAATCATATTACTCCCCCACTCATAACCCTTATGGGAACTTTGATTTATTAACACGAAATTACCGAATTAGTAAAAACGAGAACTTTTTAAAAGGTTATATGCGTTCTTTATGGGAACAACATGTCGCTTGGACGAGATTAGCTATTATAAGTATCATCTTTAACTTGCCAGACGTTAACGCTACTGTTGACCGTCTTCTAAAAAACGCAACTCACATGGGGCTTTCACTTGAACCGTTCTATGGTGAAAATGCAGTAAAAAAATATAGTGCACTAATTAAAGACCACTTAGTTATCGCTGCTGATCTTGTTAAAGCCGCAAAAGCTGGCGATCAAAACGCAGCTGCCGCTATAGAGAAGAAGTGGTACACTAATGGTGATGAAATTGTTGAGTTTCTAAACAGTCTCAACCCATATATAGAAAAAGAAGAATTTAGAAAAATGTTTTATGAACATTTAGCACTAACGAAAGCGGAAGCAATCGCCATCCTAAATAAAGAT
The DNA here is from genome assembly GCF_051915945.1 of Bacillus cereus group sp. MYBK30-2. Lineage (NCBI taxonomy): Bacteria > Bacillati > Bacillota > Bacilli > Caryophanales > Bacillaceae > Bacillus > Bacillus cereus group sp. MYBK30-2. Next base: position 325,524 of record NZ_JBQAFR010000001.1, on the reverse strand, counting down.
TATGATGCAGGTATAAAACTGTACGATAAAATTGAAAAAGAAGCATTAGAAATGGCTGATACTATAACGGATGCAATCGTAAAACAATTCCCTCAAGTATTTCAATAAAACAAGCCGATTTCTCTTCAAATCGGCTTGTTAAAATTTCTATCTATATTATATTTACACCTCACCTCTTTACATTTGGCTTATATCGATATATTTTATTAATAGCCATTTTTATAGGAGGAAATAGTTTGATTAACGCTATTGGTCTCGTATTTATCCTTACTAATAAATACGAGAAAAAGAAAAAAGTTTATCTGAATGAGAAATTTGCACTAATAGACATAATTGATTCTAAAGAAGTATATGATGATGAAGGTAATTCATTAGTAGAACTAACTTGTAAATACAGTATTTATTTAGATGAAAAATACTATTGTAAATCTCTCGATGATTATACTGGACAAGTATTCCCTTTCTTAAGTGCAAAAATAGGAAAAGGTCTCCTTAGAAATTTAAATTATTATTTTTCTTACATTGATGTATATGATAAAAAACCACCTGTTAAAGAAATAAGACCTCTTATGAAACATGTAACTAACAGATAGCGGAAAGTATTCAAAAAGAAAGCACCTAACTTCAGATGCTTTCTTTTTTTGAATCACTAACTCGCTAACTTTCATCTCCTTCTAAATATATGTACCCAAGCATACTTTAAAATAAAAACATTGGAGGATTAGGCTGAATGAAATATTCAGAATCAATCGTAAGTAAACGGCTTCGAAGACTTAGAACAGTTGGTGTATTTTTTATACTATTTTTAATCGCGTGGCTTGGATATACAAAATTTCTTTATGGAAATGGGTTTCTTTTAGAAAAGAAAAATTCAGTTGAAGCAATGAATACTAGCGTTACTGGAGAAATTGAAAAGAATTTCCATGTAAACTTACAAGGCTTTCGCAAAACGAACCTTGATACACTTATAGATGCTAGTAAAACCGATCTGAGCGAACTATCCTTAATTGAGCTTATCAATACATCTTGTTCTCAAGATTGCATAAGTGAACCTTCAACTTACGTTAAATCAGACCACGGATATATCTTTTATAAGGAATCTAACGGTACTAATGTAGCTTTAAAAATTAAAAAACAAGCTACATGGGAAATTGAAAAAAAATCTGTTCAAAATGGAATTTAAAAGATTCATACACAAAAAAGAGTACTTACTTCAAAGTACTCTTTCAAAAAAAATTACCACTTACGACATTTATCATCATCATCTTCACGTTTACGATTGCAACGGCAATCATCACAATCACAGTGACGTTTACGTCTACAACAACAATCATCACAAAATCTATTACAATCTCGGAAATGTCTACAACGACAATTATTTCCCATGAATATGATTCCCCCCTAATACATAATAGAATTCATCATATTCTATGTTTAAAGCGTAAAAAGGCTTGTTTACTAGTCTATTATATATATCAATGTGATGTAATTTGAATCTATAGTACTAATTCATCCCTATACCTCCTTCTAACGGATATGTAATGAGAAATGGCTTTATTACAGGGTTTGTGAAGGAGGTTCTCTTTAACTAAGTAGGTAATTCTATTGGTTTTGTGACCAAAATGTGACTGCTAGATACATAATAATTTGCTATTTAACATGACTATTCCCATAAAAAAAGCATAGAAAATTCCTATGCTTTTTTTCTCCTTAATTAGAACATTTAATAATCATTTTTTAGAAGAATTCTATAATAGAACGCATGTATTCTGTTACTTTACATTTCCTCCTTCAATCTCTATGATAACTCTCAGAAGCTCCCCTTCAATGTTCATCACTTGATACCTCTCATCTATCATTATAGGGTTCTCTTTCGAGTCTATCGTACAAAGAACAACTTCAGGGTCTTTCTTGCATGCCACTCTCTTCAAAGTCAGCCCTATATCCGTATTCACTAAGATGATATCCCCTTCTTTGAAAGATTCCTGTCTCCGTATAACCAATGAGTCACCCTCTTTGATTCTTCCACCTGTGAGTAGTTCCCCTTGCATACTACATGTGTTTTTTTATAAACAGACACCTAATAAAGAAAGCATGGGAAACTTATATTCAAGATTATAAAAACAATGGATTATCAAAAGTTTCCTGATGTCAAAAACAGAACCTATCAGTTCATCGATTATATTACTGGTTGAAAAAATTATCACCTGAAACGGAAGATCAAAATAAAAATGAGCGTGTGAATTGGATTTCTATTCATGTTTCTGTTTGAAATGTGGATATATTTTAGGTTTATATGTTGAAAAACCTCAAAACTTTTAAAGCAGAAGATTAAGCTAGTTGTTTTATAAGGGACATTTAACTTTATTCAAAGTCTATAAATTAAGCTGAAAATCGTTTAGTTAGAAATAAAAATTAAGAACAAAAAAAGAGCCATAGATGATGAATTGGTAAGCGTAATTTTCCTATAAAAAGCAAAAATTAACAGCGTAATTTTATTCGATATGGGGTGAAAATTATGACACAGACTCAACAAAACTCACAGCATTCAACAACCAAAATGAAGCATATGTTTCCATCACTCGCAGAAAATATTAATTATATTGAAAATAAGCTATTTCATTCGGACGATTTAAAAAAACTCGACGTTCCTTTTCAAAACGGAAAAGGAACGATGTTATACATTGAGTCTTTAGCAGACCCTAATTTAATTCATCAATTAGCTCTCGAACCTATATTAACCCAAGCTGAATTATCTCTCGATAAGGCATTTTCTACATTGAACATGAAAAAAGAAACGAACTTACTGTATGGCATACAACTTTTACTACAAGGAAAATCTTTATATTTTCATGAAGAGGTACAAAGCTTTTGTATTTTCGAGACAGCTTTATCTGTAAAAAGGAGTATAAAGGAACCTGATAATGAAGGGATTGTCCGCGGTCCGCATAACGGTTTTATCGAAGATTTAGCTACTAACTTAGCTTCCATTCGTAAACTTATTAAAAATCAAGATTTAGTGGTTAAATATTTTACCCTTGGTGAAGAAATGCATACTAAAGTTGCTATTGTATATATGCAAAATTTGGCCAACGATGATCTTGTGACAGAAGTAAAAAGAAGATTACAAACCATTAAAACGGACTCCCTTATGTCACCAGGCTATATACAAGAATTTATTGAGGATACATCCTTTTCACCATTTCCACAGCAATTAAATACAGAACGTCCAGACCGAGTTGCCGCTAACTTGATGGAGGGAAGGGTTGCTATCTTATCGGATGGAGATCCAACAGCACTTATTGTTCCTGTAACATTATTTGCCTTTTATCAATCACCGGATGATTATAACAATCGGTGGATTGTCGGTTCTTTCGTGAGAATGATTCGCCTCACGAGTTTTTTAATCGCCTTTCTCTTACCTGCTATATATATTGCAACAGTGGCTTTCCACCCCGATGTTTTGCCACTGGAGCTTGTTAATACAATTAAAGCTTCATTAGAAAGAGTACCACTTCCGCCTATTTTTGAAGCCTTACTACTGGAATTAATCTTTGAATTATTGCGAGAAGCTGGAATTCGTCTACCGAGCCGAGTAGGACAAACAATCGGTATTGTAGGTGGCTTAGTAATCGGTGATGCAATTGTTAAAGCTGGACTTGTTTCCTATACAATGACTATCGTCGTAGCTTTAACAGCAATCGCATCTTTTCTCGTTCCATCAAACGATATGAGTTCGGCCGTCCGAATCCTTCGTTTTCCATTAATGATTTTAGCTGCTGTCTTTGGCTATCTTGGTATTTCATTCGGTTTAATTATAACTTTCATTCATTTATGTCAGCTTCACTCTTTTCACACACCATATCTTTCTCCAGTGGCCCCACTTCGGATTAAGGATATGAAAGATGCTTTTTTAAGACTCCCAATTTGGTCTTTTTGGGAACGTCCTCATGATTCAAAACCTAAAAAAATGAGAAGACAGCTGGTAACTAGAGAGGATGAGAACGGTGATAAACACGCAAAGTAAAATTACACTTACGCAATTCTCATTTTTTGTTGCTCAATGCCAAATCGGTGTAGGTATACTTACCCTTCCGAATCGACTGCATTATATTGCCAAAGGTGGCGGATGGATTTCTACACTAATAGCTGGACTTATTGTTCAAATCTTTATTTTAATTATATGGCTTTTATTAAAAAGATTCCCTGAAGTAACCATCTATGAAATTGTTCGCACAATGTTCGGGGATATATTAGGGAAAATATTTAGTTTCTCTTATATTTTTTACTTCATTCTCATCGGAACGACCATTATGGCAAGCTCTGGGAACATTATTAAAATATGGATTTTGCAAGCAACACCTTGGCCAGTTATACTCTTTTTGGGTCCAATCGCTTCCTCTTTTTTAATCTATAGCACATTTAAAGTCATGGTTCGATTTTACGACATGACTCTCATTTTAATTATCCCAATGGCTTTTTTAATTGGAATTGGTCTTACCCGTGCTGAATTCTCTTATCCCTTTCCAATTACAGAAGCTGGTTGGTGGAATATTATTCGAGCATCAAAAGAAACAATAACAGCAATGTATGGTTTCGAAATTATACTTATTGCTTATCCATTTGTAAAAGGAAAACCTGCAGCAAAGCTTAAGGCTATTTCTCTTGCGAACGGATTTGTAACCATTTTCTACACTTTTACCGTATGGATTTGTTATATCGTGTTTAGCCCTAATCAAATCGAATTAATTCCTCAACCCGTTATATATTTATTACGCTCCCTTCATATCGGTATCATAGATCGAACTGATTTAATTTTCATTCCGATATGGATGATAACTGTTGTATGTTCTTATGCCAGCTATTATTATGCAGCTTCGGTAGGAATAGAGCATATCTTTAAACTTAATAATCATAAGAAGGCCGTTCCAATTGTCGCTCTTATCTCTTTTAGCGTCGCTTTATTTATTAACACACCTGAAAAGCTAAAAATCATAGCAAAGTTCACGGATAATCTCACCTATATTTTTATTGCTGTCCTTCCTCTTTTATTTCTTTTTTATGCCATATTAAGAAATAAGAAAGGAGAAAAGTATGCCAAAAAGAACGTCTAAATTATGCATCATTGTATGTGCCATTTTTCTCCTTACATTTAAAATAGAGTCACGATGTTAAAAAAGACGCGATGTTTTGAAAAGTGTTGCGACGTTTCTAAAAATGATGCGACGCTTTATCCCATTGGTTTGGACAATCAATAACAATGAACTATTTTTATCTATGGTTATGTTAAACAATGGTGTTGATTTTTATAGTAAAAAAGTACGTGACCTCAATTATTAGGTCACGTACTTTAATCATATACTCTCTTTTGTTGTTTTGATAAACTGCATTAAAGTTGAACTTTTAGCTTCTTTAAAGGTGAGATGTATAAGCATACCTTTGTTTAAGAAAGTAAAAAGAGCTATTATATGTCCTTTTTGGTATATTTTTTCATGACAAGTAAAAATTATAATCATGAAAAAATTATATATATTTATATGCTTTATCTTCCTTGTCGGCTGTTGGGATCAAAAACCACTTAGAGAATCACGTCTTGCTTATAGCTTAGGTTATGATTCATATAAAAACAAAAGTTTGAAACAAACGGTAGAGATTGTGCACATGAACTCAAAATTAACAAATGAGGTACATTCTGCAATTAAGAATACGGCGCAAGATACTACTGATAAAATGAGAACGAATACAACTGGAGATATAAGCTATATAAAATATGGTTTACAGCTATATGGAAAAGCACTTGAGAAAAAGGGGATTTTTCCAACGCTTGATGTAGCATTTAGGGATCCCGGCAATCCTACATCTTTAGTGAAATTAGTTTCAGTGGATGGGTTATCATCTGAAATTTTGGAAAAGAAAAAAATTGGTAAATTAATGATTGGAGAATTTCTGAAGAAGAAAGTAAACACACTTGAAGAGCGCAGTTATTTTCCTGTAGAAAACTTGGAAAGTGTTTTTAAAAAAATTCTAGACAAAGGTGAAGATTTTACGCTACCGTCAATAAAAATACAAGGTAAAGAAATAGTTACCAATGGTCTAGCCTTGTTTCATAATGATAAATTGACTGAACGGTTACCCCTTGACCAATGTGTTTTATTTACATTACTCAAGGGGAAAGCTGGGGAGAAGGCGCATATCACGAAGAAAATTAATGGTAAAGATTATGTGAGTGTTGAAGTGAAAAAAGGACAAGTTAAACGGGAAATGAACGTTATTACAGATAAAAGCGGTAATGTTCATGTTACGATTAAATTAAAATTGCTTGTTACGGTTCTTGAATATCCGCGCGGCCATTTAGGTCGAGCGAAAGAAAAAAAGAAATTAAGTAAGCAACTATCTAAAGAATTAACAGATGAATCAAAGAAAATTATTAATAAATTACAGAAAGTAAATTGCGATGCGTTTGGAGTTGGTAGGCAGTTGATTGCTTATCACCCCAAAGCTTGGAAGAAATTTGATTATAAAAAAGCGCAGTTTGATACCAAAGTGGATGTGATTATCTTTGGGAGTGGTATTTTAAACTGAAAAAGGAATATTTAAGGCCCTTACTCGAAAGTAAGGGCCAATAAGAAATGCAAATTTATTCTTATTTGCTAGGAAAATTATAGAGCATCTACTTGTCTATATACTAATTTGTGCGTTACAAAAATGTGAGCGAAATAGAAAAAAACAAAATCGTTATTTTATAGAAAGGGATCAAAAAATTAGATTTAAAAAACAAGTTAAAAAAATTAAAAACCCCTTAGTAGGCCTGCTCTTTTTATAAAGTGGGAAAAATATAATTTCTATTTGTTTCACCTAATAAAGTAAAAATAGAAGTGTTTTCAAGTTAGATATATGTAATTATGTAGGCGTGGATTACAAAATTACAAATTTAAATACAATCTTACTCCAGGGAAGGTTTCCCTTCCTTTGAGCGTACAGCAAGCTGTAGGGAGCTCAGTTAAGACTACTCTTGATGTATACAGTCATGTATTGCCGAGTATGGATAAGTCAGTATCTGACGAACTCGAAAAGATTATCAGAATGTGACCAATTTTGTGACCAGACAATTACAAATTCATCCCTTTACTTCCTGCTGCGCTTCCACGGCCCCCTTCAACCTCTGCAACATATACCCAATCCCTCTACATCCTTCTAACGGATATGTAATGATTTCTTCTGGATATAACTTCGTCACTACTTTTTTATGCTTCTTCCCCGCAAGTAAGACGATTTCATCAAACTGAAGCAAATCTTTATTAACCATCTGTTTTTGTAATTGTTCTATACTAATAATCGCACTACTTTTTGAATCAAATGCCAGATCATAGTTTTCTTGTACAATATCATTCGGTCTTAAAAATCCATGTTTTGCTGATAATATAACCCAGTTCTCGAAAAACTCCGCTGCGTACGCCTGACATGCTTTTCCGAATGGACTAATATATACATCTTTTGCCTCTGTCGGGCCGTAATCTGGGTACTTATCCCAAATTTTCTTTTTTCCACACGGAATAATGCATAATCTTTTCATCGTTATTTCTTACCTCACTTCTAACTTTTTAAATATAAAAATAGAGAATTCTCCACTTCTTCATACTCAGCTTCTATGTCTCCAATCCCCACAACGTTCCAACTATTATTTTTTTCTACCGGTTTTTCATTCATAACGATATGAACTTGTTTCATATTTTTATAATCTTCTTCAAAAGATGCTAAAACAGGCTGATTTATCATATATGTTTTATTATGTATACTTACACTTACAAAGGTTTTATGTAATGCTTTATTTCCGTTTAAATTTACGTTCATTGGATTAAACATATTTAATTTTATATCCCCTATAATATACAGGTGATATCCTTTTTTCTCATTAAATTCTTTAAAATCCTTGTCTCTTTCGTTTTGAACAAAATGAATCATTTGCTTTGTTTCATTACTTATTGTAATTTCATTGTTTAAACTCAAATCCACATTTATATTTTGTTTTAAAAAAGCATATAGCGATTTATCACTATTAAAGAAGCTCGTTTTCCAATCAGGAAGGATTTCATCTAATAATAAACATAAAAGCATTCCTGAGCTATAGCAACTCTTTCTTATGTTACAATTAGCTTCATATGCATCTAAAATTAATCTACTATATTTTCGTAATATTTCGCTTTCATCATTTTTACATACTGTATTGTAAGCATTCATTTCAACATACAAAGCAGGCCCTTCTATACTTTCAACCATACACTCGTATGTTATAAACTTTTCTTTCATAAAATTAGCCCTTTGCTCTCTTAGTTCAATAAATTGCTTAATATAGTTATTCTTCTCAGCTTGTGACTTACAATGAACAGCATCATATAAACAAATTCGTTCTTTATTTCGTAATTCAATATTTTCTTCTAATATAGGATATTGAAATCCTAGAGATTCATTTGGAAATCTACTTTCACCATTCAAATATTGATAACAATGAAAAAGTTCATGCACCACAATCGCAAGTAAACTTTCATAATCTCTATACCTATTCATATTGACGATGGCAGTTGGATAATCTTTGAATATGATGAATGTATCCCCTTTAAATTGTTCATTCCAATTTAAAACGGTATACCCATCATTCTCCTCTGTCAGAAATAATGGATGCTGAAATAGATACACATATTCATCATCATATAGTGCAAAAGCAGCCCTCTTAAAATCAGGCCATAGCTCATACAATAAATCCATATTTATACCTTGCTTCATTCTATTTAATATATTATCCATTATACAAATCACCCCTATATCATTCTATATATATATATCATCTACTCTATTTTCAAACAGCCATTTCATTTACATAATTACAAAAACATATATCTCATACTTAATCTTTCAAATTCAAATCTATTATGTATTATATAAATATAGACATAATGTTAGTATTAAAAGGAGGTGAACACCTATGAAAAATATACTTCCAGCATTATTAGCTTATATTATTGTTTGTATCATCGCAATTATCATTCCAGCATCTGACGGCTATAATTCTGTAGGATGGAAATTATTTGTTGGGCAAGCGTACGCAATACCTATTTTCATTATTGCTGCTATTGCTACATTTTATATAAATAAGAAACGATCTTATGAATAAACGTTCGGGAGGATAGCGGATGCTATCCTTATTTTAATTCGCTTATCATATCAAGTACAGCCCCGGCAGTACTTTGTACAACTTCTTGCGAAAAATCAAATGTAACACCTGTATTTTCATAAATCTCCTGTATTGGTAAATTCCAATCCGTACTCGCTCCCTCTTTAAAAAAAGTAATCGCTTTTTCTTGATTCTCCCGATATATTTGAAATAATTGTAGTGCTCCTAATTGTGCGATTGCATATTCAATTTTGTAAAAAGGAAACTGAACATAATGGAAAGATTCTATCCAACTCGTACTAAGTTCTTCCTCAACACCTGTAATATTAACTGATGAATACTTATACCTTTTACATAATTCAAGATATTTCTCATCGCGTTCTGCTGGCGAATGGTTCGGATTAGTATAGAGCCATTGTTGAAATAGATCACCTGAAACTGGCGTAATTAATAAAGACAAAGCCCGATGCAGTTGTTCTTGTTGTGCTTTCTTATATTCATTCTCTTCCTTATAAAAAATATCAAGCTTATCCATTAGTAATAGCTCGAGACTATGAGAATACAGCTCGGCTACTTCTTCACGAAGATATTTTTCTTGCATACTACTTTCATTGTTAAACTGTTTATAGAAATGAAGCGCATGACCCACTTCATGTATGAGTGCATTAATTGCGTTAAATGACGGGCTAAAATTAGAATAAACAAAAACATCTTTACTATGAGGGAAAGTAAAACAAGCAGCTCCCGACGCCTTATTTTCCCGTTCTTCTACGTCAATTAATCCTGATTTCCTTATATGAATAAATTCCTCATGAAAATATGAATCCGTCTTTCGTAACATCTCTTCAACCCCATCCAATAAATCATTGGAATTTTGAAATGAAACTTTCCGCAATGTACAAGGGGCAAGATCCCACGGACGATACGCTTTTACACCAAGATCCCTTTTAAAAAGATTGCCTAATCGTTTCCATACGGGTACAACAAGCTTCTCTATAGATTCATGAAGCACATAACAGTCTTCAATACTATATTCTCTGTTTTTTAGCTTAAAAATATATTCGCTATAATTGTTAAACCCTGTATTTAGGGCTATTTGATTCCGTAATTGTACAAGTTCATTCATAATACAATCTATTTCTGGTTTTACTACACTTCTTGCTTCACATAAAGCATGCCATGCCTTTTCACGAATGATTCTATTTGGGTTATCTAACTTTGCTTTAACGTATGCGTACGTCCTTATTTCGTTATCCCAATTGATTGTTATGTTAGACATAATTTCTCTATACTTCGTCATAAGACCCTCTTCCTTAACGGCAAGAGAAATATTCTTTTCATTAAATATTTCGCTCTTCACCAATCTTATTTTTTTCATATATCCATATTTTCGTTCATCTAATAATTTCGAAAACGGACAATCAATAAATTTCTGATCAAATTTTGCATTATATTTTTTTAAAAGTGGTTGAATCGCATTTTGATTATACTTATGTAAATCACGCATAGCAATATCTTTTGAATCTCTATACACAGCAATTAAATGACTCGTTAACACCTCTTCTACTTCAGCAGTTAAACGCTGTTCCTTCATTAGCCATTCCTCTAATTCAGCAACAGAAGAAATATTTTGATTTAAAAGTGATCGAAATTTGTTTTCCAACGTTTCCAAGTCATAACATTTCCTATTTTCATCCCATTTTAACGTCTTTGAGCCATTAAACATACGCAAGCCTCCTTGTTAAAAATTCTAATTTTCTGTCATTTAAAAAGAGAAAAAAAGACAAGCAGCCAATCTGACTACTTGTCCTTCCTGTTTATCCGTACTCAATAATATTAAGCTTGGAATGCTTCTGTTAGTACTGGTACGATTTGTTTTTTACGAGATACAACACCTTTTAAAGTAGCTGTGTTGTTTTCTAATGTTACGTTGTATGCTTTCTCAACAACGTTTGCTGCTTTACCGATCGCAAGACCGACAGAGTCGTTAGTTAAGATGTCAGTTACAACGAATAAGAATAGGTCTAAACCTTTTTCTTCTACTACTGCAGAGATAACTTTTTCAAGTTCCGCTTGGTGTACAAGAACGTCGTTTGTGTCAACAGCGTTTACTTGTGCGATTTCAACTTTCGCGTTACCCATTTGGAATTCTTTAGCGTCAAGGGAGATTAATTGCTCCATTGTTTTTCCGCTTAAATCAGCACCAGCTTTTAACATTTCTAATCCGTAGCTATCTGCGTCAACACCAGCGATTTCCGCTAGTTCACGAGCAGCTGCTACGTCTTGCTCTGTGCAAGTTGGAGATTTGAATAGTAAAGAATCTGAAATGATTGCAGATAACATTAAACCTGCAACTTCTTTACGAATTGCAACGCCATTTTCTTTGTACATTTTGTTTAAGATTGTAGCTGTACAACCAACTGGCTCACAACGGTAGTATATAGGATCGCTTGTTTCAAAGTTAGCAATACGGTGATGGTCAATAACTTCTAACACTCGAACAGATTCGATATCGTTAGCACTTTGTTGACGCTCGTTATGGTCAACTAAAATAACATTGTCCACTTCTTTTGCTACTGTCTCAACAAAACGCGGTCCTTCTACTTTAAAATGATCTAACGCAAATTGAGTTTCACCGCTGATTTCGCCTAAACGTACAGGCTCAGCATTCATTCCTAATTCTTTTTTCAATTCTGCATAAGCAATTGCAGAACAAATTGCATCTGTATCTGGGTTTTTATGCCCGAAAACTAGTACTTTTTCCATGATTTCCACCTCTTCATGAAAAGGATATCTTAAAGAAGCAAATATGACAATATTTTAGACACATTTTTTTATAAATAATTGCACTTTCTTCTATATTTTACATCGTTTTCACAAAAAAAGATTATCTAAGATGATTTAGATGATCAAAGGCTACCTTTTCTTAAAATAATGTAGGAACTTACACTACATTGTTAAATGCTAAATTTGCAGCTAAACCATTATTTACAAGGTCCACATCAATAACTTGATAAAATGCATTTCCTGTGTCTGCAATTTCCCAAACCGCTAAAATAAGATGATATCCACTTCGATCAGTAGGTACATTCGCCTCATGGGTTACTGTTGTTTCTGGTCTAACTCCACCATCATTTTTTACATAGAAAGGTACTAAATCATTTTATAATAAATTACCGTTGCATCTAACTCACCATTCGGAGAAATTGCATACCCTGGTATTTTACCGGATTCTTGATAGTCTAATGACTTGTACAATTTATTAGAAGGATCTCCTTCTCTAGTATCTAATACTAAAAGAGACCTGTTTTCTTGTTTTGCTCTCTCTTCTGCTTTTTGCATAAGTGAACGTCCAATACCGTTACGTCTAAAGTTTGGGTGAGTCATTAACTTGCAAATCTCGGCTCTATGGATCCCGTTAGGCTTTGTAACTAAGTGTAATTGAATACTACCTGCCACTTCATTGTTTACTTTAGCAACATACAATATCACTTCTGGTGCTAAAACAGTTTGCCAATAATTTGTTGCTTCTTTTTGTTCAAGTGTAGGTAAAAAACCAATTGATGCTCCATCATCTACTACAGTTTTCAAAAGTTTAGAAAGTTCTTCAATACTATCTTCTATTAGTTTAATCTCTTCAATTACTAAATTCTGCATTACTTTTCCCCCTTTTGTTTTTATTTTAACAATTTTTAAAGCAGGAATAATTAAATATTAAGATGAAATTATTTAAGATATGATTTTTTAGAGAAAGGATACCTATATGAAGTATATATTAGATAGGACATACGCAAGAGAATTACTCGAGTGGGCATATGAACAAAACCCAGGTCCTTGGTTCGAGCATTCAATTCATGTTGCCCATGCAACTGAAAAAATAATTGTAGAACTTATTGAAAATGGGTATGACCTAGATGTTGACGTAGCATACAATGCTGCCCTCCTGCATGATATAGGAAGATACAAAGGCTTTACCCAATCTGTTATTCATTCCTATGATGGCTATATGTACATGAATGATTTAGGGTATACAGGAAACGCCATTATATGTGTGACGCATTCATTTCCTTGCAAAAATGAACATATAGATATCGCAGCGGAGTGGAGTCTTGTTCCCGATCATATGGAAATCCGGTTGGTTGAAATATTGAATGAACATAGTGATTACGACTTATACAATAAAGTAATTACCCTTTGTGACGCTCTTGCTGATGCAGATGGCTTTACTACGCTTGAAAGAAGATTGATTTCAGTTGGTTTACGTCACGGCACAACCTCCCATACCTCTTTACATTGGAAGGGATTCTATGCAATTAAGAAAGAATTAGAATCTTTAATTGGTAAGAGCATATACACACTTCTCTCTGATGTAGAGAAATCAATTTATGAAGATATAGAATATTAAAATAAACACCATCACTTCAGCACAAGAGCGAAGTTATTGAAGAAAGAGTTCTCCCATCAATCAAAGAAATAAAATAAAAAAGCAGTTTAAGGAGTTGATATATATTTTAGGAAGAAGTGGAGAACGTGAAATACAAATTAATACTTGGCAAGAAAGCAGCCTTAATCTCCTTTTTAAAATAAACGCCCCAGAAATGATGGAATATCTAGGAGGACCTGAAACGAAAGAACAAATTTTAAAACGACATAAACGTTATCTTAAACTTGGTGATAGCGGGCAAATGTTTAGTATTACTCAATCGCCCGATTTTGTGGAGATTGGTTCTGTCGGGTATTGGAAAACTACTTGGAATGATGAAAGTGTATATGAAATTGGATGGAGCGTACTACCTCAATTTCAAGGGAAAGGAATAGCAACTCTCGCAGTTAAACTAGCAATTGATGCAGCAATGAAAGAGAATAAATATAACTTTATACATGCTTTCCCTTCAATTCATAATCCTGCTTCAAATGCAGTTTGTCGTAAGCTTAACTTTACATTGATTTCTGATTGCGAATTTGAATACCCACCAGGTAATTTAATGCATTGTAACAATTGGCGGTTAAAAATAAATACAGATTGAAAATGATAAAATTTATATGTATGATTCTAAAAAACTCTTTCAAAAGTGGAGGGATTGCTTATTAGTAAGATGGGATTTGACTTGATAAATCATAAAGGTAACTTTGATTTTGGGTATGAAAATATAGCGGATATATCTAGGAGATGTAAGTTTTCTAACTGTTCGCATACAAATGAACCACAATGCGCGGTTAAAAAAGCTATCTCTGATGGAATTCTTTCTGAAGAAATATTTAATAATTATTATAGAGATTTAAACGAAGCACAATATGTTTCTAAGCAAAGAAATAAAACAAAAGCTATTGACTATATGAAACAATTGAAACTCTTTCAAAAAAATTAGGCTAAAATAAAAAGCTTTCCTTACAAGCTTATTTTAAGGAGAGCTTTCTTGCGTTTAATGACTTGGATTTATCAATTCCATCATACACTCTTACGCTGAAAACAACTAAGCCAATACTCCACACTTGCCCTACTAACCATTCTACTAACTTCTCCATCCAAATCCCCCTTATAATTCTTTTGAAAAAGCAATTTTATATATAAGAAAACGGACAACCTTTATCCAAACTACCAGTTGTCCGCATCTTTCACTATTCCATCATTCTTTTATATTTACCCAAACACTTTTCACTTCTGTATAGTTATCAAGTGCATATGACCCTAACTCACGTCCAATACCAGATTGCTTATATCCACCAAATGGTGCAGCAGCATTTTCTAAGTTATAATCATTAATCCACACTGTTCCTGCCTTTAATTTATTGGCAACTTGATGTCCTGTTTTAATATTTTGTGTCCATACACCCGCTGCAAGTCCGTAAGACGAGCGATTCGCTCTTTCAATTACTTCTTCCGTCGAATCAAATGGGAGTACCACTACGACTGGTCCAAATATTTCTTCTTTGACGATTGTCATATCGTCTGTAACGTTCGTGAATACTGTTGGCTTGACGAAATAACCTTTTTCAAATGCGCGTTCTCCACCAGCTGCAACAGTAGCACCTTCTGCTTTTCCTTGTTCAATGTAATTCAGCACACGCTCTTGTTGTTTTTTAGATACGAGTGGCCCCATTTCAGTTTCCTTCTCCATACCCGCCCCAAGCTTCACGTCATTTGCCATTCTTACAAGTTCGTTTACTACTGTTTCATAGTGGTTCCGATGAACGAACACACGAGATCCTGCGCTACAATTTTGACCATGATTATACATAATGCCTTGGAATGCCCCATTAATCGCTTCTTCTAAATCAGCATCTTCTAAAATGATATTTGGTGATTTTCCACCTAGTTCTAACGTCACATGTTTAATTGTTTCTGCAGATTGACGCATAATGTATTTTCCTGTAACTGTTGAACCTGTGAAAGCTACTTTATCAATATCATGATGATTTACAATTGCAGCTCCTGCTTCTTGACCGAAACCTGGTACAAAGTTTACAACACCGTTTGGAAAACCAGCTTCTTTAAAAAGCTTCGCTGTATATAGTAAGGATAAAGGTGTTTGCTCTGCCGGTTTTAATACAATCGTACAACCTGTCGCAAGTGCAGCTCCCATTTTCCAAGAAGACATAACGAGTGGAAAATTCCACGGAATAATTTGGCCTACAACGCCAACAGGTTCATGGCGTGTGTAATTTAAGTAATCTTTTGAAATCGGAATCGTTTGCCCGATAATTTTTGTAGCCCAACCCGCATAATAACGGTAATTTTCTACTGTCGCTGCAATGTCATCTTCAAGTGCAACTTGATATGGTTTCCCATTATCCAATGCTTCTAGCTGTGCTAATTCTTCTTTATGCTCTTCAATTAAATCTGCTAATTTATAAATAAGATGCGCTCTTTCAGCAGTAGTCATGTCCGCCCAAGGCCCTGTTTCAAAAGCCAGTCTCGCAGCTTTTACTGCGACATCAATATCTTCTTCTTGCGCTTCACATACGACCGCTAGAACATCTTCCGTCGCTGGATTGTAAGTTTCAAACGTCTTCCCACTAATAGAAGGAACAAATTCGCCATTAATAAACAATTTAACCTCTTCATTTAAAAACGCTTTCACTCTTGGTTTTAACTCAATGTTTGTCGTTAACATATACACTCCTCCTTATTTAAACAGCTGCATGAGCTGCGATATTCGATAATATCGTTTGAAGCTTTTGATCTTCTTCTACAGTTAACCCTAGTCTCGGATAACGTGAAGGTCCCCCAGCTTGCCCATGTAATTCCATTGAACGTTTAACGATTTGTACATATTTCCCTGATCCTTCAAGAAATTCGCATAGGGGTAAAATAGCATCATTTATCTCCCACGCTTTTTCTAATTCACCATTTTGAAAATGCTCATACATTTTCGTAACGAGACCTGGAACGATATTTCCTGCTACTGAAACCCATCCCGTTGCACCAACTAAATAGGATTCCATAACTAAATCTTCAGATCCGCAGAATACTTGAAAAGCACCTTCACTTTGTCTTACTAAATCTCTCGCTTTTCGAATATCTCCGCTAGATTCTTTAATATGTGTAACATTTTCACACTCTTTTCCGATTCGAAGCATAAGCTCTGTACTCATATCAACACCAGAAGTAAACGGATTATTGTATAACATAATTGGTATATTTACAGCGTTTGAGATTTCTTTAAAATGAAAATAGATTTCCTCTTCTTTCGGTTTACAATAGTAAGAGTTAATAATTAATGCACAATCCGCTCCGTGCGCTTCTGCATATTTCGTATATTCAATCGTTTCTTTCGTCGTCTCGGCAGCAGTTCCAACAATTACTGGAATACGGCCATCAACTTCTTTCAATACTGTTTCTACCATCTTAAATCGCTCTTCTTTTGATAAACTAACAAATTCTCCCGTACTTCCATTAATAATAATTCCAGCTACTTTTTGCTCAATAAAGTAGTTTACGTTTTGTTTTACACCATCCCAATTAATCTCTTGAAACTCATCCATCGGCGTTATTAATACCGGAAATGCACCTTTAATTTTTTGCATCCTTATCTCTCCCTTTAACATTTTATTTTAATAAGAAACCTGTCGGAAATGGATCTGTAGGGTCTAATATAAACGTCTGCATTCCTGTAATAAACCCTCTACTTTCAAAACGGAAAATGTATCCTAGTTCTTCTTTCTTCACTTTTTCCACTGTTATAAAGCTATTAAATATACTTTCGTTTTTAAAAGGTTTATCCGTTGTAAAATCATTTTTAAATAAAGCATTAACATAAGACACAATTGTAGAAACAAACCCCGGTGAACGCACAATAAAGTTATCCTCATGAAATGTAATCGTCTTTATATGGTTTTCTTCTTTTGACGAAGGATCTACTAAAATAAGTCTTTTTATAATAGATTGTTTTTGAATAGCTTGAAGGGTAGCTTCTCCCCATTTTTTTAATTTAGAGATGTTTTCAATACAAATTTCTGGCGAATACGTATCCTTTTCTACAACTGCATATACTTTATCTGCTTGTATGAGAGAATAACGTATATTACCAATCTTCAAGTCTTTCTCAACCATATAACATAATTTACTTTCAAGCGAAACAGATATAACTTCATCATGCTCTACATAAGCGTTGACTGAAAATATGCCGGATAACGTTTCAATTTTGTATTGATTAGAATCTCTCTTTTTTAAATATCCGCTTTCTAGTAACATCGTTATTACCGCAACAATGCCGCCGTAATGAAGAGGAATGGATCCTTCATGATTAAAAAACAATACAGCTGCATCAACTTCATTATGAATAGAAGGTGCAACAATACATCCATTTAAACCGATAAAACCACGTGGTTCATTTAATAAAAGCTTCATTTCTTCTGCTAATTCGCCTGAAAATTGTTCATTTAGTTGCTCCAAACTGTAGTAGTATTTGCATGGTACGTCTTTAATTACACGAAATGCCTCGCCAGCTACGTGCACATCTACTGCTGTATACATTTTTTGAATGTTCATTTTACATCCTCCGTTTCATGTTCCATCGGCGGAATTAGCAAAAAGCCTTCTTTAAGTGGATCCTTTTCATTGTAAAAAAATCTATGCATACCCATAAGCCAAGCTGAACCGGTAATCTTCGTTACTACAGCTTCAATATTTTCTACATATGTCGTATTTATGACACACCCTTTAAATAGAGAGCCCACAATACTCTCATGAACGAATTCTTCATTGATGTCGATTTTTTTATGAGCGTATAATACAGCTAATTTCGCTGATGTTCCTGTACCACATGGAGATCGATCAATTCCTCCTGGTGGAACTACAACTGTATTTTTCACATGTGCACTTTCATGAGTAGGATCTGTATAAAATTCAACATGTGTTAATCCTCTTATAAACGAATATTGCGGATGAATGATTTCAAACTTCTCATTAATTGTATTTCTAATATGAATCGCCTTATCAATAATTGCGGAAGCGTTTTCTGGTACTAACTCTAAACCTACTGACTTCGCATCGATAATGGCATAGAAATTCCCTCCATACGCAATATCAGCCTCTACAGTTCCAATTCCATCGACGTGTACAGAAATATTTTTCAGTAAAAAAGCTGGTATGTTACAGAAGGAGACTTCTTTCGCTTTACCATTTTGAACAGTAATATCTACTTCAACTAAGCCAGCTGGTGTATCTAGCTTTAAAGAAGTAACTGGTTCAACTACAGGAATTAAACCTGATTCAACTAAAGCTGTACATACACCGATTGTATCGTGACCACACATCGGTAAATATCCACCTGTCTCTATGTATATAACGCCTATATCAGCTTCCGGATGACACGGATCTGTTAATAGTGCCCCTGACATTACATCATGACCACGTGGTTCATTCATTAACAATTTTCGAATCCAATCATACTCGCTTTTCATATGTAACATCTTCTCTGCCATCGTCTCTCCAATTAACTTAGGAAGTCCACTAATTAATGTCCTCGTTGGATTCCCGCCCGTATGTGTATCAATTGTCGTAAAGACTCTTTGTGACCTCATCCGTTTAACACCCTTTCTGTAAAACGACTCAAACAAAGTGGTTCAATAGGAATGATTGTTTCTTTTTCATTTAATAACTCTTCAATCACTTTCCCAGTAACTGCTGCAAGACTAATTCCATCACCTTCATGTCCTGCTGCAATAAAATAATTCGGAATATGTTCCACTCGTGAAATTATCGGCAAATGATCTTCTGTCCACGGGCGTAATCCAGCATATGAACGAATTACCATCATATCCGCCATTTTCGGATAAAAACGAATTGCTCTATTCGCAATACATTTAATTACCTCGTTATTAATTCTCGTATGAAACCCTACAAATTCTCTACTACTACCAATTAAAAAATTTTGGCTTTCTGTTGGCTCAAACACAAGAGCTACCCCGTATTTTTCAGTTAAAGCATCCACTTTTCGTTTTCCACCAAATTTAGAAATTAAATAACCAAATTCCATTACTTTACGAGAACCTACGTGCTGTTGTCTTGAAGCTACAATAATATGTCCCTTTCTCGGTTCAATTGGGATATTCACATCTAACATCTGTCCGATTTTAGGAGCCCAAACACCGGCTGCGTTCACAACTTGCTTCGCGGTAAACGTCCCATTTGTCGTTTCTACAATAAAGGATCCGTCTAAATCCCTTTTCATTTCCTTCACTTCTGTATGGTTATAAGCTTTTGTACCAAATTTTTTCGACTCTGCAAGAAGTGAAAAAGCAAGAAGATATGGATTTACAGTCGAATCAGTTGCGCATTCTAAACCACCCAATAAATCATCTGCAAAAAATGGTGATTCCTCTCTTATATCTTGCTTATCAAGCATTCGAAACGGTAATCCAGCTTCTTTTTGACGATTCACCCATTGCTGTGCTGCCTCCATCTCTTCGTCTGATTCACAAACGAGAATACTTCCTGGTGCCCTATATTCAAATGAGTGCTCCAACTCTTCACTTAATTCAGTTACTAATTTTTGACTTACTAACGACATTTGACTATCAAACCCTGGGTCTTTATCAATCGCTAAAATGTTCCCGTCACACCGTGAAGACGTCCCACTGACAAATTCCCCTTTTTCAATGATTGTTACGTCTCTTCCGTATTTTGATGTGTAATAAGCGATAGAACATCCTATAATACCACCGCCTATTATTAAAACGTCACAGTGTCTCACATAGCACCCCTCCTTTCTCCTAAATCTCTCACTTTCTATTTATGCAATTGATGTGCCAACTCTACATACAGAAATATTTATATGAAATAATTTTTATTTGTAAAAATATTTTAAATTTATCGTAAATAGGTGTATTATTTTTTTATCACTGTCTAAATTTTTATACATAATAGGAGGGCACTATGGCATTTTCATTTCCAACAATAAAAGAGTTTATAAAAATTTTGTCAATTGATCGTACAAGTATCGTTAAGCACATGAAACAGGTAGGTGAAAAATTTTATTACATCCCTTCATCTACTGAAGAATGGAGTTGCGTAGTTATATATGAAGAGGACTCTTTCACTGCTTTAATCGACGCATTTTCTCATGAACCAGCCGTTGTCATTATTAACGAAAACCAAGAACCTATATGCTGTATAACTGCTCAGCAAACGATTCCTTTTCTTTATAAGTACTACAATGAACTACAAGCTTTTTATAACACTGTTATTCAAACATCGGATTCTTCTGTTACAGTCATCGATGATAAAGAATGCGTTCGTACTTGGACAGATGGCGCTGAGAAAATCTTTTCTGTCAACCAGGATGAAATTATCGGACAACCCATCACTCGTTTTTTTGATTATAAGGATTTGGAAATTTTGCATTCATTACATGACGGAAAAAGCATAATCGCTCAGTTCCATCAGCCTCGTCCTGATTTGTTCGTATTAATTAATTCAAACCCTGTTTATTGTAACGATGAAATTATCGGAGCAGTCGTTTCTGAAACAGATGTTACAAATCAAGTTGTATTGAATGAAAAATTATTTAATATGTCGCATGAAATGCACCGTTTAGAGCAAGAAGTAGCAAAATATAAAGATACATCTGACCCTTTCCATGCGATGAATGGAAAAAGCCCTGTCATACAAAGAACGATTCAATTAGCTAGAAAGGTTTGTTCTGTGAAATCTACAGTTTTAATACTTGGCGAAAGTGGTGTTGGAAAAGAAGTATTTGCGAAGGCAATACATGAGGCGAGCGAAACAGCAAATGCCCCTTTCATTTCGATTAACTGCGGTGCAATTCCAGAAGCGTTATTTGAAAGTGAATTATTCGGTTACGAACGGGGAGCGTTTTCTGGTGCGAATAGTAAAGGTAAGAAAGGTAAAATAGAGCTTGCACAAGGCGGTACTTTATTCCTCGATGAAATAGGCGAAATGCCGCTCGATATGCAAGTGAAACTTTTACGTGTACTGCAAGAACGAAAGTATTACCGAGTTGGTGGAGAAAAAGAAATAAATATAGATTTCCGCATCATCGCTGCTACAAATCGTGATTTACAAGAAGAAATGAAAAAAGGAACTTTCCGAGAAGACTTATATTATCGCTTAAATGTAGTTAGCTTGCATATTCCGCCACTGCGTGAAAGACGAGAAGATATTATCGAATTAACGTACTCCTTCTTAAACGATTTTTCAATAAACTATAACAGACCAGTTCGCGACTTACCTTCAAGCATTATGCATGAGTTGCTTCATTACAATTGGCCAGGGAATATCCGCGAGCTCCGCAACGTAGTTGAAAGACTCGTCGTATTTGCGTCAGACGGCATTATAAAACAAGAATATTTACCATTTCATTCAAATGATACTTTAGAGAACCAAACGTCTCATTCCCTATTACTCAGCAACAATAACACGATTCTTTCATTACAAGAAGAGATGGATGAGCACGAGAAAAAGGTAATTGAAAGAGCTTTACGCATTTTAGATGGTAATAAATTAGAATGTGCGAAACAACTTGGTGTAACGAGGGCCACATTATATAACCGTTTAAAAAGACTTGGGTTACAATAATCACCCACTCCTCCTCTATATTGGCATAGTTTTTGCATCATAATTAGTGCAAACCGAACTAGAGGAGGAATACATATGACGAATAAAGAGAACTTAATTGTTTGTCGTTGTGAAGAAGTTACATACGGACAACTACAATCGACAATTGCTGAATATAAATGCTCGGCAAGGGAATTAAAACTACGAACACGTGCTGGCATGGGATTTTGTGGTGGCCGTACATGTAGAATGATGATAGATCGAATGATTGAAAGTACAAACCCTGACATAACTCCTAATGAAATTCCATTAAAATATCAGCCACCAATACGTGCAGTTACTTTCGGAGCGGTAGGTGAAAATCAATGAGTAGAATTACACATCACCCTATTTTAGGTAGTTTAAATAATAGTCAGCGCATCACTTTTCAATTTAACGGTCAACAATACAAAGCACATGAACATGAAACGATAGCGGCTGCTTTACTAGCAAACGGAATACGAACGTTAAGAGTCCATGAAGATAGTGGAACGCCGCGAGGTATTTATTGTAATATCGGGCATTGTTCTGAATGCCGAGTGACGGTAAACAATCAAACGAACGTACGAGCGTGCTTAACTGTTGTAGAAAACGATATGGTTGTTGAAAGCGGAAAACAGCATCCAAATATCGTAAGAGAGATGGTGAAAAAGCGATGAGCGATGTAATTATTATTGGCGCAGGGCCGGCGGGATTATCAGCTTCCATCTCTTGTGCACGTTTTGGACTTAACGTACTTGTTATTGATGAATTCATGAAGCCTGGCGGACGATTATTAGGACAGTTACACCAGGAAACTACTGGAGATTGGTGGAACGGAATAGAAGAATCAAAACGCCTTCACGAAGAAGCAAAATCACTTTCAGTCGATATTCGATGTGGTGTTTCTGTCTATAATTTAGATAAAGATGAAAGTTGTTGGTTCGTACATACAAATATCGGTACGCTAGAAGCGCCGTTTGTACTTATTGCTACTGGGGCTGCGGAGTATTCTATTCCCCTTCCCGGCTGGACACTTCCAGGGGTTATGTCAATTGGAGCGGCTCAAGTTATGACAAATGTCCACCGAGTCCAAGTTGGTAAAAAAGGAATTATTATCGGTGCTAACATTTTGTCATTCGCCATTTTAAACGAATTGCAATTAGCTGGAATTACAGTGGATCACATTGTACTTCCAGAAAAAAGCGAGTTAAGCCAAAAAGCTGGTGAACCAGAGGAAGTTTTGAACTCCCTTTTAAATGCAGCTCACCTCGCTCCGTCCGCTTTCCTACGCATAGGTAGCCGTTTTATGAAATATGATTGGATTCGAAAAGTTGGATTAAACTTCTATCCAAATAACGGGTTGAAAATAAATGGAACACCTCTTCATCTCCGAAAAGCTGCACTTGAAATTATCGGTACAGATCAAGTTGAAGGTGTACGTGTTGCTAACATCGACTCTAAAGGAAATATTATTAATGAATCTGAAAAGATATATGAGGCAGACTTCGTTTGTATCGCTGGAGGTTTATATCCACTTGCTGAGCTTGCCGCTGTAGCGGGATGCCCTTTCCATTACATTCCGGAATTAGGCGGTCATGTTCCACTTCATTCAGAAGAAATGGAAACCCCTCTTCCAGGTTTATTTGTAGCTGGAAATATTACCGGAATTGAAAGCGGGAAAATCGCGATGGCGCAAGGTACTGTCGCTGGATATTCAATCGTAAAACAGGCTAATAAAACATCTAATTCGGTTGAAAAACATTTACAACAAGCGATTCAAAATGTTCACTCCGTTCGTCATCATGCTGCGATTCAATTTAATCCGATGGTTGATATTGGTAGACGGAAGATGAATGAGATTTGGCATGATTTTCAATCATTTGAAGAAAATCAACAAATGAAAGCGTGAAATACTAGTATATAAAAAAGGCGGTGGATTCATTTCCACCGCCTTTTTTATAATTTTTGTACTACATCTAGTATTTCTGTTACGTCAATTACAGGAACCAAAAGTATTACCTATTTTTCATTCCGACTAAAACTTTCGATATCGACATCCATAAATTTATAAACATTAAAATCCCGCAAATATCAGCGACAATTACATACAATCCTATAAATTGGTTTTCAAAGTGGAACAACGGAGTGTAATAAATGGCCATAATTAAGGATATAACCATTGAAAAAAGAAGCAGTTTTTTCCTGGTTATCATATAAATACAATACAAAAACGTATAATAAGCCCAAAATTGCGCAGCATACCATGCATGAGATAGTCGAATACCTGTTTTCGTATGCAAAGTTGTTAAAACCAGTATGCATATTACAAGTACTGTAATTAATGGCGCGATTCTAACAAATTGCAAAAGATTTATTATAAAGCGTTTTTTTGAACTGAGATGATTTACTTCATACTTAAACACCTGTTTCGTTATGTAATGAACAAAAAATATTAATCCTACACTAATAACTAACATAAAAAATATCATTACTATGCCTTCTTTTCTGAAATTTTTATCAACTATATTTTAAAAATCAATAGGACTTAACCTAATAAAAATTACACCAAATAAAATTTTTATTAAACCATCTACTACAAAAAAGATATCTAGATTTACGTTAGTAATGATTAATCCTATGGATGCATTGATTATTAAAATAACGGACAGCAAAAACATAATCTTCCCATGTACTGGAATAAACGGTATAAAGTGAATACCTACTGCTAAAAGAATTAATAGCCAACAACTTCTATAATCATCACCACCAAAATGAAAAGCGAGAAAAACTAAAATAGCCAATATAATTATTGAAAAATTAGCCCACTTTTTTTGTTCCGGTGTTCCAGAACCAACCGCTAATCTCCTCCTAGTTTTAGGGCTCAATTGCCATGTCATTCCTAATATATAAACAATAATAAAAGGCCACACATTTGGATATCCGTTATGTTTTATTAAAAGTAAGAACATTGCTGTTCCAGCAATTATTAGCCAAATTCCATTAATCTTTTGCCTAGGATATTTATAAGTCTGTGTTTGTGTTTCCATGTTCCGTTCTCCTTTTTTGAACTTTTCTAATCTTCTCGATATACACACTTCTTTTTCACCAGAAGCCTTATGAGCTAATTCAGCTAAATTCACACCATCATTCTTCTACCTCGCTTTGAATAATAAAATATAAGATTTCTGAAATATCATATCAAATATAGTTGTGATTTATTTGTCACAATTCGTCGAATAGATAAATAAAAGTCGTTTTATGTCAAAATTATTATTTATTTGGATAGCCAACTTTTGATTAGATAGATAAAATGATGCAAATACTAAATTGAAGACACATGAAATACTGGATTTTATACCAAAATAGGAAACATACTAACAATAGAAATCAAAATAAAAAAACTGTTAGAGCATACAGCTCTAACAGTTTTATTGTTCATTATTATTAAATTTCGCTAATGCGTAAATGCCTTCTTCATCATCTAATTCAAGTTGCAATCTTGCTGCAAATGAATTGACGTTGTATTCTCGATCAAGCAACAAGCGTAGTGCTTCGATTAAGTTTGCTTGAATTAAAATTTGCTGGCGACCATTTACCTCTACTTCTGCAGAGAAACCGTAGTCATCATCATACATTAGTTCAACTAAAACTTCTTCTGGCCCAACTTGTCTTTTTTCAGCGATATATACGCAAAGCGCATTTATAAGCTCTTGTTCAGAGATTTTTATTGTTTCCATGCTACTTCATCCGCCTTTTTCTTACGTTGGTCTTTGAAGTATTTGAATGCACGAACTGCTAACATTACGATACCAGCCATTACTAACATATTTACCATAAACGCTAATACAGAACCAAGAGCTCCCATATTTGCAAATAAGCTACCCATTAGTAAACCACCAAGACCACCTAGTAATAAACCTTTCATAAAGCTTCCTTTATTACTTTTTGGCGCTGTGTTTGTTGCTTTTGTTTTTGAATCAGTTGTTGTTTTTTGTGAATTTACATTAGAATCTTTTTTGTTTAAATCAACTTTTGACTTTTGACCTGAACTTGGTGTATATGATTTTTTACCAGATTTGTAACTTTTCGCTGCCGCATGATCTACGAACATAAAGCTACTAGCCCCAAAGATAACCATGAATGCTGTCATTACTGCTACAAGTTTTTTCAACATATTATATCCATTCTCCTTTTATATAGATATATGTGAAATCTATCTTTCTTGTAAATTTAGAATGATAGATTTGTTTTAAAACCATTTTAAAGGTTCTTATGAACTTATTATATGAACTTTTGTCGAAATATGCAAGCATTATTTACTTACGACAATTTCATGACATAGGAAAAATTAAGCAAAACAGAATTGACTTTAAATGAAACAAAACATATTATAAGTTCATAAGAACTTTTTATAATTTTGGAGGTGAAAAGATGGAAACATTTCATCTCACACGAAACGAAATGGCAACGCTCCTTCTATCACTAAGAGGATGGAATACGAAAAAGCCTCTCGGTATTTTACAAGAAGCTTGGGCAAAGTCACATAAAAAAGATATTGAGAGCGGACAAAGCGTTACTGCTTTTATTACAACCGCACTTTCACCTATTTTTGAAAAACTGATTAAGATTGACGATACGGACGTCGGTTTTTCTTTAAATGAAATAGTTGCGCTTGGCAATCAGATCGAAAACACGAGTTTCTCTGTAACTGCTATGCAAAACTGGGTGAAACGAGATATAAAAGAAATGATTGGCTCCCCTCAAAAAGGGAAGAAATACTCAATCGAACAAGCAGCCTTACTATTCATTGTTGAAGATTTAAAAACAGCGCTTGATTTTGAATCTATTCGTAAACTATTACGTCTCATCGTAAATGACCCGGCCGATCGAAGTGATGATTTAATTAATCCTGTTCATTTATATGTTGCTTATTCCTCTTTATTTGAAGAACTAAATCAAGGGAATTGCATACAACTAAATGCTACAGATACAATTCATACGATTGAAAATATTGTAAAAGAAAAAGCTGATAAAATCGCAAGCAAGTTCGATCAAATAAATAACGAACAACGCGAAGCAATTCGTAACGCTATTATTATCGCTACACTCTCTGTACATACCGCATATGTACAAATGCTAGCGAAACGATATGTGACAGCAACATTATTTTTACAAAATTTAGATGTAAAACCATAAAAAAATAGGAGCAAATTTGCTCCTATTTTTTTATGAAAATAAAGTTATTTAATGTCCTTTCATTTATGTCCCCGCTATTTGAACAAGTAATTAATCCTTTAAATTTCTGATAAGCAAGTTTCAATATTTTTTTGCAGTGATAACAAATTAGAATTTGAGTTAATTTCTATATAAAAACTTTTTAAAAATAACTTACAGTTTGCTTTTAGGAACAAATAATGTTCATCATCAAGCTCTTCTTTTTGACATTTCATTTCCATTGGTATACCTTTGATTAATGCTTCTACTCCCTCTATCTCTAATCCTCGATTTAACATTGCTAGAATTGGTTTTATAATTCTCCCGTCTTCATTATGGATATAAACACCTTTTGTATAAAATATTTTTTTCCAAAGCGTTTCTAATATTTCTGAGTAATACTTTTCAATTTTTTCGTTTTTTACAAGTTCCACACAAACATCAGCCACATGTGCAACACTGTGAGCCCACCCTTTTTCAGGGACATATCCCCTTAAATCCTGTTCTAAATTAATATAATGAATTAACTCATCTTTTGCTTTATAAATAATGGATTGAGATAGAAATTGATTTTCGTTATCCTTGTACAAAATGAGTGCAATTAAAAGTGAGGTAAATGACCTTGTAAATACAGTATCTGTCCCATTCTCACCAATCCCTTTAAATAACAAGTCACTTAAACAAAAATCTAATATTTCCACTAATAACTCATGCGCTAGTTCATTACCTAATATCAATTGAGAAAAAGAACTGTAAATCAATTCTCTAAGTTCGCTATCCGTCGAACCAATATGGTTAATCATCGCTTTAACAATATCAGTCTTATTCTTTTCATCCCATGTTGTTTGCCCACTTTGAATTTTCTTTAAGACTTCTTCCAATTCATTTCCCTTTATTTTCACTGGTTTGGACAATAAATTCATCATTTAATTTGCTTCCTCCTAGTTTATAGCAAGAACAATGCTGCTAGGATAAGAAGTCCATAAACCTAGATAAGTATATTAATAATCCTTTACCAATAAGCATATTTAAAAGATTATCTATTTACGATAATCTCACGCAAGTTCATTTCAGATCATTATCGCTTAAGATTTAACATACCGATTATAAGTAGGCTTAATACTGGACAACGTAATTTTTATTGTTCTTGTATGATATTTAAAAGTACACAAGATTATCCCTCCTTACACAAATAAATTTCCTAACATATTCCATTATACTGTAATAAACAATCTTTAAAAACTAAAATTTGGGAATTTTTTGATTTTTGTTTTATAAAGTGAAAAATAAGAATAGATCGTTCCAATTAAATTAATGCCGTTCAGTCTACTAACCCCTTTCCTTCTCTTTAAATATGAGAAATTTTTAATATTTTTTTCATTATCTCTTCATGAAAACTCAATTTATATCGTTTACTATAAATACAAGGAAAATAAATACGAGACATAAAAAAGTATTGAAATGGCAATATGTTCATTAAATAAGGTATAATTTGCATATAGTGAACTTTTTATGTTGTTAAATAAAAAGAACTTCACCCTAAAAATTTATGAACTAGAAGGTGCAACAATGTTAAGTAGTTTTATTCATTCAGTATTAACGTTTTTTGAAGGATTAGGTTATTGGGGCATTATGCTTGGACTTATGATTGAGATTATTCCAAGTGAAATTGTCCTTGCTTATGCGGGATACTTAGTATCAACTGGAAGTATCTCATTTGTAGGCGCAGTTATATTCGGTACCATTGGCGGAATCATTGCCCAAGTCTTTATTTATTGGATTGGACGATACGGCGGTCGCCCTGTCTTAGAACGTTATGGGAAGTATATTTTCATTCATAAAAAACAAATTGATGCTGCTGAAGATTGGTTTAATCGATACGGAACTGGCGTAATTTTCACTGCACGTTTCATTCCTGTCGTTCGTCATGCAATTTCAATTCCTGCTGGGATTACAAAAATGCCAATTTCACGTTTCATTACTTTAACAGGGCTTGCGATTATTCCTTGGTCTATCATTTTCATTTATTTAGGTGAAAAACTTGGAGAAAACTGGGGTAATATAAATGACGTTGCCGGACCATATGTGAAATCTTTCGCTATTGGCGGAGTTGTTCTTATTATTTTATATTTCGCGATAAAAATATGGTTAAAAAAACGTAAAAATCTTGCTTAAAATTCTAAATAAAAACCGCTATACATTCAATTAGAATAATAGCGGTTTTTATTGTAGGCTTCATTTTTTTTTTAGAAATTGTATAATTTCTTCTTTATGTTTTAAATCATGTTGAATGAGTGATGAAAAATAATTGTTTAATCTCACTCTTTTTGTGCCGAATTGGTAGCCATCATTAAAATTCCGGGCAGGAATTTGATTAATTTGATCAACTAATTGTTTTCGGGTGAAAATAAACTGATCTATTAGTTCTTCTTTAGAAATACCAGATCTCGCATATCTCATTGCACTCTTGTTCATTTCTTTCACATCCGTTGGAACATCAGGTACATATTGCGAGCTTATAAAGTACAAGATTCTATACTTCATTAAAAACTCATCCCAAACTATAAAATGTGAAATCACATCCGCAGTTCCCCATGAACCTTTTTTAAATGATTGAAACCATATATCATCAGATATACCCTTCAATGTTTGGCACCATTCTATTAGGCTTAGCTTTTCTTCCAGAATCCTTTCTTTCTCCATAATTCACTCCTCTTCCACACTTATAATTCATTCATATTAATGACTTCTAGACATTTCATTAAAACCCTCCAGTTTAAGATTTACATGGATAAGTTACAATTCATTTGTAACCTCGTATAGTAACTCAAAAAGGAGTGACTCCCCTATGCATTGGCAGCAAAAAGTACCATACTTAATCGGTCGCCCTGTTGGTATTTCTCTCATTAATGGGCAAGGGACTTCCGGTGTTTTATGCGGCGTACAAGATAATCAATTATTTCTTTACGAATACCTTTACCAAGCTCAGTTCGCCATGAAACATTATGACTTTAGACAAATCCAAGATATACATGCCTTTCCAAATTGCCCACATCAAAATCTTTTATATTAAAAAAACAGGAACGGCTTTATCGCCATTCCTGTTTCCATTGTTTATACATTATTTTTCAGAGTAAAATTTCTGCACTGCTTCATCAAAATAGATCCAGCCTTTCCAGCCTAAATGAATTGTATCTTTTAAGAAATACTTATCATATTCATGGCTAGAAAAATCGACTACTGGGTATCCGGCTTTCTCGACTTGCTCGCGAACCTTATTATAATACACATCACGGCGTTCTTTTGGGAAACCAGCGTAATCATACCACGGTCCATTTACAGGTACAGAAATAAAGAGTGGTTTTACATGTTTTTCTTTGAAAAGATCTAAAACAATTTGTAAGTCATCATATTCTGGTGATTCATCATACGATTCATTCGCTCTAAAGTTTTTTAAAGCTTTTAACTTTTTCTTTAAATTATGTTTATAGTAATACGGATTTTCTATTCCGAATGTATTTGTTGTGGATTCCGCCTTACCTTCTTGTTCCGCTTGTTTACGTGCATCTTCCCAAGAAATTGAACGCAGTCCCGTATTTGTTTTCTCTTCCATTGGTTCGATCTTAAATAGAGAATTAAATAAATCTCTATGATCTAAAATGTTCCGGTACATATATGCTAGCGGTTTAGCTAGTCCAGCTTTGATGTTATGTTTTGTATCGTTATATACAATACTTTCTAGCGAACTACTTAATATCGCATCTTTACGAACAACTTTATAATCTAGTAAACGTTTCGCAATTTTCTTCTTCATTTCAGGATTAATTTCATCATTAAAAATAAAATGATATGCTTGTTGTTTAGAAAAATTATTTGAAAAGTCCCCTTGTGATACACCCGTTTTTGTAAACCATTGTGGTGAAAGAACAAAGACTACTTTTTTACCTTCTAATTCATCCATTGTAGACGTCATATTTAAAATATGAGCCAAGCTTTGCGTACCGCCAGTTCCTATTAGAAATGGTGTAAAACCTGCGGGATTTACTTTGAAATAATTAGATGGATGATATGCATCCATTCGTAAAAATTCCGATGAACCATACATCGGTAAATACTGCGAATTCTCTAACATTTTCTGCTGTAGGAAAACACTTTGTAATTTCTCTTTTTGCAAAGAAGTTGCCGCATCTTCAACCTTCTTATCGCTAATAAGTGATACTAAACTTTTAGATGGGATAAGCAATATAATGAAAAAGAGTAGACACGCTAAAATAATTGGACCAAAAGCATGCTTCATCTTCATCGGTGATTCCTCTTTCCATTACTAATAACTTGTAACCCTTGTTTTTGACACGCCATCATTTCTCTCCTTTTTCTATATACATGTTCCATTCTATTTATCTATTATTTACATGTATGTATTTCCTTCCTTCGCTCTATTAAGCCCTATAATTAAAGCGTAAGAAAATGTTTCCAAAGAAACATGTTAATTATACAAGATTCTACATAAATTTCACACTGGAATTTTAGTAATAATTTTATTTTTAAGCGATAAAAAAACATATAAAATGTCTATAACTCATTAGAATATGTACGGAGTTCAAAGTAAGATAATAAACGCCCACTATGGTCAACATCGAAAGTATATGTAAATCCTTGCTTACGCAAAAGTTTCTTTGAATTCTCATTTGCTATTTTCACTCTAGCGATTATTCTTTTTAGATTCATCGCCTCTGTTGCATATTGAATGGTTGCATCTGCTGCTTCAATCGCATATCCATTACCCCAATACTCAGGGTCAAGGAGATACATAATTTCTGTTTCCCCTGTTTCATCTACCTTTCTTAAACCACAATGTCCTAATAGCTGGCCTGTTTCATTTTTGAATAACAGCCATACACCAAAATCATACTGTTCCCAATGCAATATAAGTTGACTAATATAATCTTTAGTTTCGTCTAGTGACATACCTCTTGATTTAGCAAGCCATTGACCAACCGCTTCTTTCTTCAAAATATTATACAATTGATCAACATCTTCTAATTTTGGTCTTCTCATGGACAACCTTTTCGTATGCATTACTTTCCCCTCTACAAATACAGACATAATCCCCCTCCTAATACTGTTTACAGACTGGTAAATTATACCATGAACTACCATCCAGAAAAAAACAGACTATCAATACATGACGTCTGTTTTTCTCTTACCTTATTTTTGTATGTCCGCCCATTTTAAGCTTGTTGCTGGACCAAATTGGTGAACATATAAATCTTTTACGTACGGTTTTTGTAAGTAAGATAGTCCGCGCTGGAATACTGGTGCAATTACTGCATCATCAAGAAGTACTTTTTCAGCATCTTGCATTGCTTTCCAACGAGCTTTTTCATCATTACCTAATTCTGTTTTAATCTTCTTAATTAGCGCATCGTATTCTGGATTTGCATACCCTGTATTATTAACGGTACTTCCCGAAAGGAAAACTTCTAAGTATGTCATTGGATCTGGATAATCAGGTAACCAGCGTGATAACGACATTTCATATTCTTTTTTCTTCTCTAACGCTAGTTTTTGAGTATGTGGTTGTAATTTCACATTTACTTTTAGCCCTGGTAAGTTTTTCTCAAGCTCTTCTTTAATATACTCTCCTACTTTTTTAAAGTTTTCTAAGTCATAGTTTAAGAATTCTAACGTTACTTCATTTGTTCCCGTCTCTTGTTTTGCTTTTTCCCAATATTCCTTTGCCTGTTTTACGTTCGTCTTATTAAACTCTCCAGCCGTATCTCTAAAATCTTTCTTATCTGGCCCCTTTAAAAATCCTTTCGGAACGTAGTAGTTCGCAGCTACCGAACCATCATTTAAAAACGAGGTTGCAAGTCCCTTCTTATCAAAAACTGTGCTAAGTGCAAGACGTGCGTTTTTATTTTTAAGAATCGGTACATTTTCATTGAAACGGAAGAAATACATAACTGGATCTGTATATTGTTTCAGTTCTTTATTATTTTTATATTTATCTACGAATTCTGTAGAAATGACAGCTCTATCTACCTTATCTGTTTCATATAAATTTACCGCAGTTGAAATTTCTTTAACAATTTGGTAGTTTACTTCATCTAATTTCACTTCTTTTTTATCCCAATATTTATCGTTTTTCTTCATTGTAAAGCTCGCTTCGTGCTTCCACTCTGATAACGTAAACGGCCCATTATATATCGCTTTATTCGCCTCTAAGCCATATTTATCGCCTTGCTCCTTCGCAAACTTTTCATTTATTGGATAGAAAGACGGTAAAATTAATAGCTTTGTAAAATATGGTACTGGATGTTCTAACTCAACAACAAACGTTTTATCATCTTTTGCTTTCACACCTAATTCTTCTAATCCTAATTGTTTTTTATTTATCTTTTCCGCATTTTTCACATCGTACGCAATATATGCATATTGAGAGGCTGTATCTGGATTAATAAGTTGCTTCCAAGCATATACGTAATCATGAGCTGTTACTGGATCACCGTTAGACCATTTCGCATCACGCAAGTGGAAGGTATATGTCTTTCCATCTTTACTCACTTCATATTTTTGTGCCCCAGCCTGAATCACTTCATCATTTTTCGATAAACGGAATAATCCTTCCATAACATTGTTTAAAACATTAAACGAAACTGCATCTGTTACTTTCCCTGAATTCAATGACGGAATTTCACCCGTTTCTAATAATTGTAATACTTTCTTCTCATCTTTCGGCTTTGTAACTGTTTTTTCTTTCGCACAGCCTACTAAAAATGAAGAGACAAGTAGAGTACTAACTAATGAATAGCGAACAACCTTTTTCATATAAAGCCCCCTATCTTTTTCAAGGTAAGTAACGACGAGCACCAGCGTATTCTTCTATATATCCTAGTTTATTTAGCGGAATAATTTCTACCGATCTTTCAGCTCTTGGTGAATGAATCATATTGCCATCACCAATATACATTCCAACGTGATGAACACTACCTTTTCCTTGATCATGTGCGAAGAATATTAAATCTCCCTTTTGAAGATTTTCCTTATCAACTGCGATTCCTGCTTTTGACTGTGGCCCCGAATCTCGTGGGATTGTAATACCATGTGATTTATATATCGTATGAGTAAATCCTGAGCAATCAAAGCCAAACCCACTTGTACCAGCCCATATATACGGTAATCCTAAAAACATCTTACCAGTATTTATTAGATCATCAGCTGTTGGCGTAGGAATATCATTTTGAGAACGGTGAACAGTTCCATCTTTCTTGCGTAACCACGCCTTCTGACCATTTGGTAATAGTACGCGGTACGAAATAGTATCTTCACTTAAAAGTGGTAACCGCGTATTATAACTCACCTCAAGTGATTTATGTTTTTCAGAAGGATTTATATATAGAATAGCTGTCGGTTTTGTAATTAAAACGAAGGGCTGTCCTGCCTTATCTGCAAATTCTTGATTATACGCTAATTGTTTTTCAGGCATCCATCCGGGGTACCCTTCCTCATTTCGCGGCGTTGGCTGTCCATGCACTAGCACTTTCACCCAATCGCCTCGTTTATCAATTACAGTTACTTCTTGACCGAGTAACGCTTGCGTTTCTAATTTATTTGCGTTTGTTAACCAAAGTTTCTCATCTAGTGTCATTGATTTCGTCCACTTCCATAAATCAACAGGATTACTTGCACTAGGTGCATCAATTGGCCGAAGTGAATCGGGTGCAGTCCATAACGTTGCAGCCGATACGTCTATATACGCTTTATTTTCTTTCCTCTCTTCAGCGTTCGCCGCTGTAAACGATGAAAAAATAAACAATGTTGTTAATAATGCTGTCCCCACTTTTTTCATACATATCCCCCTTAAAAGATAGTTTGCTAGACACTACTTCTAAGACTTTATATTCACTGCAGAATGTAGGTTTACCTTTGGACCTGTGTAAGTCATTCCTTCTGGTTCTTCTACTAACCATAATGGTGCATCAAGATCAAAGTAATGAATATTCGGATGAGCCGCGGCTAAATGCGACACAGCGCTAACTGAAAGTGAAGATTCCATCATACTTCCAACCATACATTTTACACCAGCTGTTTCTGCAATATCCGCAATTCGCCAGGCTTCTCGTATACCGCCGCATTTCATTAATTTAATATTAAGTAAGTCTGCATATCCTCCTTGGACGAGCTTTAACGCATCCCTTGCTGAAAAGATGCTTTCATCTGCCATAATAGGCGTTTGTACATTATCTTTCACGTATTTTAATCCATCCCAATCTTTCGCATGAACAGGTTGTTCTACAAATTCTATATTTAAATTTCTATTCTCCATTTCTTTAATGATTGAAACCGCTTCTTTCGGATTCCATCCTTGATTTGCATCTAAACGTAACGTCGTATTTTTTGGCACTACATTTCGAATTGCCTCAATGCGTTCCAGATCTAAATGTGCCTCTTTACCAACTTTAATTTTTAATGTTTGGAATCCTTTTTCTATATGCTTTTTCGCCTCTTTTGCCATTAATAATGGTTCATCCACACTTACAGTAATATCCGTATAAATCTCTTTCTTTCCACCTAGTAATGCGTATATAGGTATACTATGAAATTGACAGTACAAATCGTATAAAGCCATATCTACCGCTGCTTTCGCACTTGTATTTCCTACGCAGCTCATTTGAATTTGTAACAATAACGTTTGAAATTGCAGTATGTCTCTATCAACTAATGCGGAACGAATTGATCCTAATATTGCCTCCTCAATCCCGCTGGCGAAATCACCAGTAATAACTGGTGTTGCTGCCGCAGCTCCTTTTCCGACAATCCCTTCATCTGTATGAATAAACACATCTATACTTTCAATTTCCGTTACGGTACGAAGCGCTGTTTTAAACGGTGTATGAAGCTTTACACGTCTACGATTTACTTTTACATCGATAATTTTCATTTTGTTCATCCTTTCGTTGTCCAACAAAAAAATCCAGCCATAAGAAGATTCTTACGGCTGGATTTTGTCTATGAATGTGTAGACAAAGCAGCAATCTGATTATATTTTTTCTGCGCATCTTTTAGCGCTACAAGTAGCGCCTTTTGAGACGAACCGAAATATCGATTTTTTATTTCTGTTACTAACGCTGGGTCATTAATATTTTTATGTAGAAACAAATATTTAACAAATTGAGATGTTAATGCAATTGTCGCTGAGCAATCTGCATCTATAATTTCCCCTGTATCCTTCTCAAGTACAAATGCTACAAAATAACTTTTGAATTTTTCGGTAATGGGATTATTTTGAGGTGCTTTCGCATCCCCTACGACATAAATTGTATTTGATGCGTACACAGCTATCTTCCTTTCTTATACGAGGATAACGGTTTTCTTAGCAGGCGTATGAGCTATTAACTCAACGTTGATTAAAAAATATATCCGCTTACCTTGTATTATATAAAATTGACAGAATTTTAACAATATTTATTCCGACATATATTCCATAATTATGAAAATCTCTTAAAACAATTGGAAATGGCTCACACTCCTCATTTTTACAATATGTCATCACTCCTTGTACCATGACATTCATACTACAAACTCCTTCATTCATACATAAAAAAACAGTTAGCTATCGCTAACTGTTCCACCACTTCACTTCGGCAATACGAATATTGTTTCGTTTGACTTAGAAAATTGATACTCTTTTCTCGCAAACTTTAATATCTCTTCTTCATTATCGGTTAAATTCTCAATGTTAGTCTTTAAAAAACCTTGATCTTTCTCTAAAGAAACTAATTGTTTCTTTTGATCCGTAATTGTATCTTTTTTTTCATTTATTATTTCTTGTTGTTTCGTTAAAATATATTGAACGTACAAAGTAGTTGCAGCGATAAAAATGAACATGAAAATAAAACGCCTTAACTTCTTCTTATTTATTGCTCGGTTGGCATTAGGCTGTGATAGTTGCTCTGGTATATTAGGAATATTTACTCTTTTGAGTTTCCTCATTTTCAAATCCCCCTAACCCATATTTTTCACTGCCATCGGCACGATCTTATTAACTTAAATTCTATTCTTATAAAATAAGCTCCTTCACAAAAAAATCTCATAAATTAACCAATTAGAGATAGCGTTCGACGACATTTCCCTATTCAAAATGAAAATTTTTATTTATGCTGCAATAAAATAGTAGTTTATGTTATTCTTTTTCCTCTATTGTAGAAAACATTTTCACACACATCCATCCTCCCCTTGCATACCGATGTTATAACATGCTTACAAGGAGGAAAAATGATGCACTACCGTACATTAGGTAAAACCGGAATTACCGTTTCAGAAATTGGCTTTGGAGCGTGGGCGATTGGTGGTGATGAATGGGGACCCGTTAACGATTCACAATCTATAACCGCTATGAAAAAAGCAATCGAATGCGGTGTGAATTTTATTGATACTGCTGATGTATATGGACTAGGTCATAGTGAAAAATTAGTAGCACAGGCAATAAAAGACTACCGTAATAATATCGTTTTATCAACGAAAGGCGGACTCATTGGGCATCACTATGATCCAAATGGAGAGCCTGTTTATAATACAGCTGAAAAAGTAATCGCGGTATTTGACACTAGTTTACTGCGCCTCCAAACAGACTATATAGATATTTATTTCTGTCACATTTGGTGGGATAAACAAGAAGAAACAGAGGCATTTTTACGCGCATTTGAAATATTAAAACGGGACGGAAAAGTAAGAGCTGTAGGTGTTTCAACTCATGACCTACAATATATAAAACACTTCAATAAACACGATGCAATTGATGTTGTGCAACTTGATTACAACATATTAAACCGAAAACCAGAAAACGACATACTGCCATACCTAAAAGAGAATAATTTAGGAGCTGTTATACGCGGTCCTTTAAAAATGGGGATATTAACTGGAAAATTCACAAACGCAACAACTTTTCCTGATGGCGATTTACGCAAAGAATGGCCAAAAGAAACTTGGTTTCAAGAAGATTTACAAAAAGTAGAGAAACTACGATTACTCTCAAATGAAAATCAAACCTTAGGGCAACTTGCACTTCGTTATATCCTCACTCATCCAGCGGTATCGGTCGCAATTCCTGGTGCGAAAACAGAAAAGCAAGCGAAAGAAAACGCAGGTGCGTCAACTCGTCCCCTTTTTACAGATGAAGAGTTAACATATATTCGTTCACTATAGAACAAGACCAGCTGCTGGAAATACCCAGCAGCTGGTCTTGTTTTACTTTTAATATTTTAAATCAATATCGTATTCCATTCTTTTCGCAGTTTCTTCAGCAATCCGAGCACCCAACAAATTTTTCACAATGTGAAATGACATGTTAATTCCGGCCGAAATTCCACCAGACGTAATAATGTGCCCCTCATCGACAAACTTTACATTCTCTAATACTTCCACATTCGGAAAATCATTTCTAAAATTTTCAATACTTGCCCAATGTGTTGTCGCTTTGAAGCCGTCGAGTAATCCAGCTTTCGCAAGTAAAAGCGCACCGGTACAAACAGAAGTCATTAACTTTACTTCTTTCATTTGCTGACGGATCCAATTTATTATTATTTCATTTTTTACTTCGTTTTCTCTAGCACCTAACCCACCAGGAATAATTAAAATATCAACTGGAGGTAAGTCTTCGATACTATAATCTGGTTGTACCTTTAATCCATTTCTCGCTGTAATCATTTCTCCATCTTGACTAACAGTATGAACTGTAAATGGTTGACCTTCACTTGTTGCTGTAACGGAAAAAACTTCAAATGGGCCCGCAAAATCTAACACTTCCACTTCATTAAAAAGAAAAACCCCTACATTCCAGTGGCTAATCATAAGCTCACTTCCTCTTGCAAATGATGTAATAGAGATTCATGCCCTTTTTCTAAAGCAATATCATATGCGGTTTTCCCATCATTTTTCTTAATCATTTTATTAGCACCCTTTTCAAGAAGTAATATAATGATTTCTTCATTTCCTAATAACGCCGCTTCATGAAGTCCTGTCCAACCACCACTTTGTGCAGCATTCACATCTGATCCCTTTTCAATTAAGAAAGCTACAAGCTCGCTTTGCTTATTCGCAATTGCTGCTTGAAGAGGTGTATTTTCATTTTCGTTTTTTGCTCTAATATGTATATCCGCTCCCTGTTCTAAAAGGAAACTTGCAATTTCTTTTTGTCCAAAATAAGCAGCTAAATGAAGCGGTGTCCATCCATCTTCACTATATGAATTTACAATACTTTGATCCGAGTTTATTATCTCCACTACTTTTTCTTTTTCCCCGCTTATAACAGCTTGTGATATTAATATGATTTGTTCCATAATGAGCCTCCACTTATAAAGATATTAAGTATTCTTTATATAATTTCTATTAATAATCACATGTTCCTTTCAAAATATATAAGTTTACATAATAATATTATTTTTGTAATTTGTTATACCAATAAAAAAACAACCCCTCAAACGACTGGATTGTTTTTGAATTTCATTTTTATAATCACTTGAAAATTTCATCATTTTTACTTATAACAAATTAGCATTAATAAAAATGAAATAAAATTATACATTTAGCAGTCATGAACTCTTTGCATATCGAAACCAATTTTCACTTAAATCAAAAGTTTTTTATCATTTGAAAACAAAAATACAATTTATCCTTACGTTTGAAAAACACATATGTAGCCAACTTCTATAACAGTACTCTTATTATACTAATCTATAACAATTCTGTCTTCTTCCCTTACCGGTATCTTTTAATACATAAGACTTCATAACGAGCGCTGTTAGCGAATCCGTTAATGTTTTATATGATAAATTCGAAAGAGCTAATAGATCGTTCGTATATAACATTCTATGCTTCTCTAATAATAATAGTACTAATCGTTCTGACGGTTTTAATGTTTCATCACTTTCTAGTATAAAATCTATATTTTTCATATTCCCTACATCTTACTCCTTATATAAAAAAATGATTTTAGTAATTATTTAATATAAAAATACTACACAACAAATTCGATGATATATTAAAATAACATATCATTCAAACACTATTATACTATAACATAAAAAAGACATTTCCCCAAATTGGAAATGCCTTTTTATATCTATTTCTCTTTTTTATATAATTGATAAGATTGTTCTAGCCCTTTATTATATTTCGTATTATTATCTGTCCATTCTCCTCCTAGATTTCCTGGCCATCCTGATGTATTAGCAACATATTTAAGTAAATCCCAATCCTTCAATCCTTTTTTCACACCGCGTTCATATGAATTAACCATGTTAGAGATTGCTATTGTTGCATTTATTTGCGAGTCCATTAAGCTCTCTTCTGATAATTGTGCTGGTGCTAAACCACCACGATGTAATTGGAATAATCCGAAAGATGTTCCATTGTCCCCTATCGCTTTTCGATTAAACTTTGTTTCATGATCAGCAATTGATAGTGGTATCCAATCTGGAATACCATGCCTGTTTGCAACTTCACTAATTACTTGTTTATTGTTTTTAATTTCTTTTTGCTTTTCATAGTTCGTATATACTACATAACATAAAGTAACAAACGTAAATAATATGAAAGTATATTGTAACGCTTTTTTCATCATTCCATCTCCTGATTTGTGTATGTTTCACTTTCTACATCCACTATAAAACTTTAATGTGACATTCATTTGACGAAATGATTTTAATTATACATAAGTCTTTACATTTTTAACTATCAATCTGAAAACTGCAATTCTTCTAAAAGACTCCTTAAATACATAAAAACAGTCAGCCTTTCATGTATAGTACATGAAAGGCTGACTGTTTTTCACTACACTTTTATATATATATATAGTACATTCCCACTAGTATAAAACAAATTGAAATTATCGATAAAGTTGTATCATGAATTTCATAAAATGCAGTAAAGAATTTCCCGCTTGTTCTATCCAAAATTTCTAATGAACCCGCGTAAATTGCGGAAGTTATATATGTAAGGCCGAATAGGAGAAATCCCGAAAGAACATATAGTACTTGTTAAAGATAATATAGTCGACAGCGTAATTGCTAAATTCTTTTTCTTCATGTCCTTCCCTCCCCTTATAATCCTTCTCTTACTACACGTTAAAATTACAGAAAATTCAGCTTACATTTTATATAAACAGTTGAGAAATTTGTAGAACATTCGAATCTTTTTAGATAATAGAAAAGAAACTAACAACAATTAGTTCCTATCTATATACATATAAAATTGTATTTCCCCATCTTCTACCGAAACTCCGTATTCAAAACCATGTCTTTCTAATATACTTTTTACAATCGCTAGCCCTAATCCTGTCCCTGATTTTTCTTTACTACGAGAAGATTCTAATACGTAAAAAGGCTCCCAAATTTTATCTATATCTTTAATTCCCTCAGTATCAATTCCATTTTGAACTTGAAAATACACAACGTCATTTTTCTCTTCTAATATAATTTTAATATTTTGATTCGTTGAATATTTTATAGCATTAGAAATTAAATTTTGAAAGACCATTCTCATTTTATTTATATCAGCATAAACAATCGAATTATCAGTGTTAAAGTCCACCTGCATATGGATTCCTTTCGATTCCAGTTCAATCTTATGCTTATCTACTATGCTTTGAACTAATGATTCAATAGGGAATTCTTCTTTTTGCAAAACATCTCTTTCTAGTTTGGAAAATCGTAACAGTTCTTCAATTAAATTTGAAATTTGATCTGTTTGTTTAATAATTGTATCAACATATGTGCCATCATCTAAACCGTCTTTTATTCCCATAGAATATGCTTTTACTAATGCGATTGGTGTTTTTAATTCATGAGTTACATCGCCCATAAATCGTTTTAAGTGGTCATTTCGATCTGTTAAATCTTTATGTGCTTCATGTAATTTATCACTCATAATGTTAATACTATTTGCTAAATCACCTATTTCATCATTCGTTTTAACTTTCGTCCGTTTAAATTTCAAACGTGAAATATCTCCTGCGACATCACTCAATTCTTTCAGTGGTGTAGTGATTGTTTTTGAAAGAATCCAAACGAGTACAATAATAAGTAAGATCGAAAAGCCTAAAATGTATAGATAAAATGAGTTAAGTGTTTTTATCACTTCATTGGAATGTGCGATAGAAACTCCTACTAAAATCAACATATCATCTTTCGCAATGTATTTCGCAAAAAAACTAGATTTTATCTTCTCTTGATCATAAATCTTATTTGATTGCCCAACGTTCTTCACTTTCGTAATTTCTTCTTTTGTAATCCAAAGTTTATTTAGTACAACTCTCTTTCTTGTGAGTTGCAGACGTAATTCATCATTAATATCATCTTCCGAATTATTTATTGATGTGTACGCAATCGTAACATTATCTTCGCTTTCAATACTATGAATAGCGTCATCAAGTTGTTCCCTCGGTATCGACTGTATTTGTGCTGCAATTCCATCTAAACTTTCACGTGTTTTGTATATATTATATTTTGGCAAAAAATAGTTAATCAATAATAAAGAAATCGAAAAAATAAGGATGACTGTTAAAGAAATACTGAAAAATAACTTTTTTCCAAGCTTATTCACACTCTTCCTCCAAACTATATCCTAAACCACGATGGGTCTTTATTATATTTTCTCCAATTTTTTTACGCAATCTTCTTACATGCGTATCAACTGTTCGCTCTTCTCCAAAATAATCAAATCCCCAGACGATATCTAACAACTTTTTCCGCGTTAAAATCGTTCCTTTATGATTTAAAAAGCATTTTATTAATTGTAATTCTGTCTTTGTAATGTCTAATTCTTTCTCATTTTTATATACTTTATTTTTGGTGAAATCAATTTTTAAATCTTGAACTTGAATCACATCATCATGTTGTACAAGCTTTTTCGCTCGCGTTATTAGCACTCCTGGATGAAATGGTTTTTTTACATACTCATCTGCCCCACTTTGAAGTGCTGCTAATTCATCTTCACTTTCACTTTTCGCAGTAAGCATTAATACTTTTACACTCGAATTCTTTTTTATTTCCTGACAGACAGTAATACCGCTACTTTTCGGCATCATCCAGTCTAAAATAGCTAAGTCAATTTTCTCATCATAAAATATTTGAAGTGCTTCCTCTCCATCCTTCGCTAATAAAACTTCGAAGCCTTCTTTTTCAAAATACGCTTTTAAAATCTTCAGCATATCTTGTTCATCATCTGCGATCAATACTTTCATTCTCTTTCCTCCGTTACCTTGAAACCAATAGTTACTATATGATCTCCTATCATACAATTTCTTTGTTACATCAATGTGACAGAAAAATATTTACAACAATTGAGGGTATAGTAAGTGTGAGGTGTTGTTTTATGTTCAAAAAAATAGGAGTCATTACTCTTCTCTTCTTTTTATTATCAACAAATGCGTTCGCAAATACAAATAAACAAATTGAAGTATTTGATTGCAAAAAAGAAATGGTAGTTCAAAAACAATCTTTAGATGTGGCTATCCAAAAAGAAGCAATTCAATTTGCAAAATCAATTACTGGTCCATTTAAAAACTTAAATGTCGTTCCGAAAGATGGTCATATGATAAAAATCCCGTTATCGAAACCTGTTCCTATTACAAATCAATGGCTACATACAACAATCGATGAAGTACTCATCCTTCTCCCACTTAACGAAAAACCTTACATTATGCTTTACGATGATGAGAATAATCCGCATTTTTATTATGTAAAAGGTGATCCGAAAGTTTTATTAAAACAAATGAGTGTTAAACTATAAGTAATTAAAGAAAGATCCCACAAGTATCATTCGTGGGATCTTTTTTTATCAGTTAACAAGTTGATTTGTTAATATGATTTTCATTTAAAAAATTAATAATCTGCCTTTTGTGATGGTTATCGTGATCTACAAATTCTTTAATAATATATATAAGAGAATACGATATTCCGGTATGTGGACAATAAGATACTCCATTGGCAGTTAGAGGTTTCTTTAACTTTCCAGTAGGCAGTAAGCTAAGTTCTTTTACGAGTAACTCTCTTTTAGCTTGTGCTTCTTCAATAAGTTTTATCATAGATATGCCCGATTTTGCATAATGAGATGCTATTTTATTATATGTATCAAAGTCAGGGAACTCCATTCCCTGCTCATCTCTCACTGATGATAATGTCTCGCGTAAAAGGTATTCATCCCAGCTCTTAATATGAGATACGATCTCACCAACAGTCCATTTCCCCTCAGATATTGGTGTCATCCACAATTCTTCTTTCATATCTTTCAATGTATTTATCCAAATTGAATATTCTTTGAAATCATTAATAATTT
Organism: Bacillus cereus group sp. MYBK30-2; assembly: GCF_051915945.1. Taxonomy (NCBI): domain Bacteria; kingdom Bacillati; phylum Bacillota; class Bacilli; order Caryophanales; family Bacillaceae; genus Bacillus; species Bacillus cereus group sp. MYBK30-2. The sequence continues at coordinate 280,762 of NZ_JBQAFR010000001.1, read as the reverse complement.
TATTTTCTCCCATCATCTAATTCCCCATTCTAATAATAGATTTAAATAAATCATACCATAAATCCGCACAGAACAGAACGAACGTTCCCTAGAAGGGCAAATAATAATTCACTACATCTTTTTATCTAAGTTTAGATAATGGCTCGTTCCTACATACATTGCTCCTTTTACAAATCCATTCAAAGTATAAAACCGGTCCCCCTGTTCTGTATCTGTACGTAAGACAACAATATTAAAATAAATTTTTGCATTGCTTATGATTCTCTCTAACAGTATTTTTCCTAATCCTTTCCGCCGATAATCTTTTAAAATATAAAACCTCCTTAATCGACCAATCTTATTATCTTTCGTATATGGATCTTGATTTAATCCCCCGATTCCAATTAACGTATCACCTCGAAAAATGCCATATAAACATTCACCCGTTTTGCTAAACGTATTTCTTTCACTTTCATATTCATTTATTAATTTTATTAGGAAATTAAATCCTTCTTCCTTACTTTCTTGGACAAGGTGATTGATCTTATATTTTAGCAAATCTTCAATTTTCTTAATTTGTGGATCTTCCAGCTTAATCACCTACTCTTTCTATCGAAATTGTCTTAGAGTTCCCTTTCTCATTATTTGACCAAGTCACTACTTTAGCAATTGTATCTGCATAGAAATTAATTTCATATATTGTTTCTGTTACTTGGATCGTTCCTAATCTTTGTTCTTCTTCATCTGTACATTCGATCCTTAGTGAACGCCTTAAATTATATTCAAGCCACCCTAACCTTCCTAAAAAGCCAGTTGCTAATACTATTTTCCAGTTTGCGTGTACTGCACCATATTTCTTTTTATAACCACTTATAAAAGAGGAGAACCTTTGTTTATCAAGTTCACCTTTTTTATTTTTTGACCAGTAGATTGCGGTTTCGATTAAATCTTGCATCGGATTTATATAACCAGCTGATTCCCAATCAATAAGCACTGGTTTATTTTTATTCCACATTACATTTTTAGGATCTAAGTCTCTATGACTTATTACCTTTGATGTTGAAAGTATTTCGAATGCTTCAATTGCTGATTCATTCCACTTTTTAAGGCTTTCAAAGTTTTTTACGAGTAACTCAACCCATTCTAAATGTTCTTCTTTACCCCTTAGCAAATAATAATTCCAATCAATTAATTGGTCATTATCGAACACATCATTAGCTATATCTAACTCCGAAAAATCCGTTTTATGTATTTCCGCAAGAATTTCACCTATCTTTTCACAGTGGACATTATTTATTTCATCGTCTTTTAGCCTTTCGCCTTCCATCCAATTAAATATAAGATAAGACTGATTGTTTATTTTTTGTAAAGAATTACCTTTGATTATTTTAGCCGGGAGAGCTGGTACCCTTTTAGATACGAGATTAGCTATCTTTTCTGAATTAATATAGTTTTGTATCGCCGTGGGTCTAAGCATTATTTGAGGGTTTAATAGTTTTAGTGCATACTTTCCTTTTGTTGTTTCAATGGCGTACATTCGATGCAAAAGCCCACCACATATAGATTTAGGAACATTTAACATCTCCCCAAGAAAAGAATTTTTGCATATACTTTCAAATTCTAAGTGATATTTTATACCTTCCATATTCGCACCTACTTTTCTATATAATAGTTTTAAAAAATAAATATACATTTCTTATAACAAATAAAAATGCTCAAAAATGTATTATTCTGAGCATTGATTTGCTGGTTCTATTATTTAATTATTTTCTTAGACATTCTCTATCTCTAGTACTATCCCCTTCAACTCCATTAAATCATCTATTACTAAATCCGCATGAGCAAGCTCATCTTCTTGTGCAAAATCAAACTTACATCCAATCGCAATTAAACCATTATCTTTTGCAGCGTTAATATCAGATAAACGATCTCCAACTACCGCTGCCTCTTTTATATCATATTTTTTCAAAATGTTTTTAACTAAGTCACCTTTATTAAGCGACTGTATTTGTTCAATACTAAACGTTTCCGTAACCCATTGGTCTAAATCATAATAAGATACAATTGCTTGTAAATATTCTGTTAAACCGTTACTAGCAATGTAAATGGAACAGTTATTTTCTTTTATAAAACTAAAAACTTCCTTTACATTCGGATATAAAGCGCCTTTCCCACTCTTTATGTTTTCAATTAGCCTTTCTAAAAAATAAGCATCCGTTTGTTTTCTTACTTCATTAGTATGATGGGGTAGTAACGCTTCCCAAACTTTAGGTAAAGGAACACCCATAATTTCACGGTATTTATCAATAGGCGTTTCCGCATCCCATAATTGTAGCGAACGTAAATGATTAAATGTATCATCTAGTGATAATTCTAAAATTTTATCTGTTTGAAATAAAGTTCCATCCATATCAAAAATTAGTGCTTGTAACATTTCAATCTCTCCCATTCTTTACTTTTGAACTACAAAATAGTTTTACTCGATTTATTTTTAAGCATCTCAACAATAATTTCTGAACAATAATTCGCGGCCGTTTTCGCGAAATCATCATATGAAACTTGCGCCTCATCATCTGCACTATCAGAAATACTTCTCATAACGAGAAATGGTATGTTATTTATATGAGCGACATGCCCAATTGCTGCCCCTTCCATTTCAGTACAATGTGGTGCATACTCTTTGATAAGTTTAATCTTTAATATTGAATCCTCAACGAAGCATTCTCCGCTGACAATTCTTCCTTCATGTGCAGAAATGTTTAAACTACTACTATTACAAGCTTCTCGTGCTAACTCTCTTAATTCTTTACTTGCAGTAAACGATTCTTGAAATGGAAATAAATTCTTCATTTGATTTTTACTAACATCATGATGCGTAACATTTGTAGAAATAACTAAATCGCCAACTTTCACATCAGGATGCAATCCACCCGCAACACCTATATTAATGATAGAATCCACATCAAATTTATTAATTAATATTTGTGTACATGCCGCTGCATTTACCTTTCCTACGCCACATCGAGTAATAATAACTTCTGTATCCATGAACTTTCCTTTATAAAAAGGCATTCCGGCAATAGTATGTTCCTCTTTTAAATGTAGTTTTTCTAAAAGTAAGTCTATTTCAATTTGCATTGCTCCGATAATACCGATTCTGTTCATGTATGTAGTCCCCTTTTTTTATTCATAAGTATGCTAGCATATTATGTAGTTCCCCATAATTTTCAGCTAACCAAATCATTTCTTCTGCAAAACGCATCGGTGGTATACTATGTTCATCCATATCGGTATGAATTCACCAAGTACTCTCCATATACCAAACATTTGAATGGCCTGAACAATCCTGTCATTAATTGGTGAGGTCGAACTTGTTAATCTGCTGGATTATGATTTTACTCGGCAGTAGCCTCTGCAAAATACAGATTTATTTGGTTTAATTAGGATTAAAAATGAATTAACAATATCGGAGGCGGAGATTATCAAATTTATCCAGCTAATAAGTAAAATGAGCGATTTGATATCACCAGATACAAAGAACGAAATAATAGCTGGGATTACCGATAATACGATAAAAGGTAAGCTCATAAAGACCCAAAATCTCTTTTTAGAAAGAATTGCACTTGTATTGAGCCAAAAATATAGTCCTCTGAACGTTAAGCTAATATCACCTTTATTGTTTATTACAAGAATATGAAGGGCTTCGTGTATTAAAAAAACAAAAAAAATGATTAAAATAAGGGGGAGTTTTGTCATATGATTGAAACTTACCCCAAACCAATTTGGTGCTAGAAAAAAAGTAACCGTTAATAGGTAAACAAACTTCATATAATGCTTTCGAAACCAAGTATTTTGAATGAAAGGTTCCCATTCCGACAAATCCAGACTTAACTGTGGTAAATTTCGAAACCATAATATCATACCTATCCCTGCCTTTCCTATGATCTAATTCCGACCAATTAATACCATGTAATGCTTGGGACTAGCGTATTATTGCTCGTCAGTTTAGTAAGTAAATGTTTTTTTTGCAAGCCTATCATGCTGACTTAAATGAACGTACTTGTGAGAATACTGCTTTTTTGCAAGATTCAAGGACTATTTGAATGTGGTAGATGCCTTTTTTGACCAGTACGCCTTTATTCCAGTTAAGAATTTCATACGGAATGTCTTTCTCCTTGGCGAACAGCTTGTAATTAGAAGCTGCGTCTGTGCAGAGAACAATGTCAGAATCTAAGCATACACTTAAAGCCTGGTCAATTTCCTCAGCAGTAATCCGCCCTCTGCCAGCTACTTTGGAGAGGATGTTACCATTTCTGTCATGGGCGACGATAACGCTGATTTGTTCATTGTTAATGCCGTATTTTCGTGATTTGCGATGGATAATTCACCTTGTCCCTTTATCACTTTCGAGAAAATAGCCTTTCAAAAAAACACTCATTATACAAGCTCCAAATATTCATCAATATCTTTATGAATTTGCATAAAAGCTTTATTCCAAAATTCATAATCTGTTAGATCAATATCAAAATATTTTTTCATCAGTTCTTCAACTGGGGCCTTTCCTGTTTCTCGTAAAAACTCTTTATACCTCAAATGAAATGCATTTTTATTTTCCAATGCTATTTCAATTAAACTAAAACTCGCTAAATACCCAAATGTGTATGGATAATTGTAAAAAGGAACGTCTGCTATATAAAAATGAATGTATTTCATCCAAACAAACGGCTGATATTCGCTTAATGCATTTCCGTATGCTTCTTTTTGTACCAATATAGATAATTTCTCAATTTCATCAGCACTTAAAGGACCTTCCTTGCATTCTTCATAAAACTTCTTCTCAAACTGAAATGATGCTCGAATTGCCATAACATAATTAAAACTATTTCTTATTTTCCAGCTAAGTAATGATTTTTTCACATCTATACACTCTGTTGTTTGAATTAAATAATTTAATACTACTGTTTCAAAGAAAGTAGACGCTGATTCAGCTGTACTCATTGGCAAATAATCATCTAAAAATGAAGTAGACTGTTCAAAACTCATATTATAAAAATGCCAAGCGTGACCTAGTTCGTGAGCAAGTACTCTTACACTATCAATTGTTCCATCATAACGAAGTGAAATGCGAGATTCTTTTTCACTGAAAAAAGGAGCACAAAATCCACCCGGCGGTTTATTATCTCTCGGTTCAGCATCGATCCAACCATTCGCTATTGCATTCTGTGCGAACTGTGCCAATTCTTCATCTATATTTTTTAGTGCATCATATATGTTTTTTACTGCTACTGAAAAAGGAATAGCAGTCTCATTACTTTCTTTCCATGTCATTAGCCCGTGCCATGTAATTGAATCCTTTCCTTTTTTATAACCGTTTAACGCAATTACTAGCTTCGTAAGATTTTGTTCCGTTGCATTCCACATTTGGGATAATGTAGTTTCAGAGATGCAATTTGCTTGTAGTGATTGTTTTAAAATCTCTGTCCCTTCCATTTCATCACATTTAGCATGACGTAATCTTCCTATTTGATTCAATACAGTAGCAAAGATATCTTTTTCCTTATTCAAAGCATTTGTAAGAGAATTAAATACTATTACTCTTTCATTATGATCATCACTATTCATCGCAACGTAATTTGCTTGTCCAAATGATAAAGTCTCTTTATCGTGTATTACTTCTATCTTATTTCTTAATTGTACATACATATCTTCCCAAGCTTTTAATTCATTTTCTATTAGCTTAATACTCGAATGATTTGCATTAACACTTTGTCCCTTACTAGATTCTATTAATAGTTGAACTTCTTTCTTTAATTGATTTACTTTTACACTTAGTAAAGTGTCTTCAGGATGCTTCTCATCTTCAGCAGCACGGCAATATAAGTAATACTCTGCTTTTTCGATAGCCTGTATAAGTTGTGAAAGGATTACTGAGTCTTTTGTTGTCTTATATTCTATTTTTAACTGTTCTATAGAAAACATAATATCTTGTTCATTAGAATATAGCCTGCATAAATCCCAGTTAGTTGGAGCTTGTATAAGCATATTCATTTTAATAGCCTCCTATTTTTACAAATAGTTACAACAATTTAATCCCTCCATAATTATATATGAATCTTCAATATTTAGATATATCTAAATATTGAAACTTAAACGAATGCATTTTAACATTCCTTATTCTGCTCCCTCCCATTTACAAGTCTACCTTTTATGAAATGTAAATAGCATAAAGACGCTAAAGCTACAAGTATTGGAATAAGTATGACCCCTCCAATAAAGGGATAAACCGCTACACAACATATAAAAGCTATTATAGAAAAAATTTTACCTAACCTATTCTTTATTAACTTAATTCCGGCCGCAGTACCGACTATATATGTAACAATCCCTAACGAGTTCGGTATTAAAACGATTCTATCTATTCTATATTTTATTTAAAGAAAAAAGGATTGATCAAAAGATCAATCCTTTACTCTACTTTATTTAAGAAAAATAATGTTATAACACCAGGTCCTGTATGCGCACCAATTGCTGCACCAATTGTATTAACGATAAATACTTCACAGCCAAATCTTTCTGTAATTAACGTTTTTAATGATTCAGCTGTTTCTAGATCATCACCGTGTGTCATACCAATTGTTTGACCTTTAAGGTCTTTTCCACGCTCTTCCATAATATCAACAATTCGGCTTAATACTTTCTTTTTTCCTCTTACCTTTTCAAGTGGTACAAGTTTTCCTTCTTCCACATTTAAAATCGGCTTAATGTTTAATAAACCACCGATGAAACCGGCTACTTTACTTAAACGTCCACCTCTAACAAGGTACTGCAAGTCAGCTACAGTGAAGATGTGCTCCATATGCTCCATTAGAAAAGCGACACGGTTTAAGATTTCTTCTTTTGATGCGCCTTCTTTTGCCATTTTAGCAGCTTCTAATACGACAAGACCTTGACCGAGTGAAGCACATTTTGTATCGATAATTTCTAAATCTAAATCTAAATCAGCATATGTTTCTTTCACTTCTTCTTTAATAACAACTGACGATTGATATGTACCAGACAATTCAGATGAAAAGGCTAAATATATACAAGGGTTACCTTCTTTTGCATAGGAAACAAACTTTTCTTGGAATGTTTCAAGTGAAGGCAATGATGTTCTGTAAGCAGCGCCTTCTCTCATTTTTTGCAATAATGTAACTGACTTTAATGTAACCCCATCTAAATACTCTGTTTCTGCTTCATCATATACACGGAGTGGAATTAAATCTATATCATATGCTTGCAGCAATTCTTCCGGTAAATCCGCCGCACTATCCGTAATGATTTTAACGCCCATTTTTAAACCTCTATTCTGTTATAAATATATAAAAAAATAAAATAAAAATATTACTTTTAAATTATATACGTAAAACAAGAATGAAGAAAGGGAAAGTACTTTATATTGTATGCACTCTTCTTCAAAACTTTAACTATTTATAAAAATGATTTCGTTTTCACTTATTCCCACTAATTATTATGCCATATATGAATTACAATTTGCCTCGTAATATATATAATGAGAATATTAGTTTTTGTCTAAAGGAGGAACGATTATGGGGATTCAACTAGCTACATCTAATGATTTAGAATGGATTAATATCCAATACGAATCAATAGGATTTGTACCGAGTGATTTAAAGCGAGATAAAGTTGCAATTATTACATACAACGATGAGTATGCAGGTGTCGGTCGATTAGTCCGAATAGATGAAGATACTATTGAAATGGGAGGGATTTTTATTCTCCCTGAATTTAGAGGTCTACAATTAGCTGGGGAACTTGTTTCATTTTTAGTACAAACTGCAAAAAAATTACAAATACAAAATGTGTATTGTCTTCCTTTTAAGGAACTAGAAAGCTTTTATAAAAAATACGGCTTTACTGAAGTTGATAATACTCAAGAAGTTGTCCATCCAATTATTCTAAAAAAATATAATTGGTGTTTAGAAACTTATGATAAACATGTATTACTATTTAAGTTGTGAGTTTTGTAAAAAAGGAGTTAATGTACTTTGTATTACACCTCACATTATAACAAGTAATTATCTATGCTATTTAATTAGCTTCTTTATTCAAACAACATATACGCCAAATCTGTTAAAAATAAAAACCGACTTAAAAAGCCGGTTTTTTAGTCAATAGATTGTGAAATCTCCTCATCATTTAACTAGTTATATTATTCTCCAATTTTTCAATAGGAGTTATTAACCATTCTATGGCAAACATTTTCATTTTCATTCGTTCCCTTTAAATTTTTTAAGTTGTACAATTCGTACAACTTCGCCTTCATTCACCTAGTATTCACAAAATAAGTATCATACGCCTTATCAAAAACATATCCTAGCTTTTCTGCTAGTTTGGCAGACGTATTATTCGCTGCGTCCCAGTTTGGATATTTTCCATTTTCTAAACAATCCAATATTAATGCCGCACTAACTACAGTCGCCAATCCCTTTCTTCTATGATTCGGGTCAGTAGCAACTTCGATTTCGATACCATCATCATAAATACTATATGATGATGCACCGCATACGACTTCCCCATTATACAAAATACTATAACCTACACCTCGATTTACATAATCATCTATTGAACTAAATTGACTTGTAAAATCTTCAGAAACTTTGTGTAATGTAGGGTTATTTGCAATATACTTATCTATTTTTCTTAATTCATATCCATTTGGAAGTACCGTTATAAATGATTTTAATTTTGTACGATTTAACAATTCTATATTTCGTTTGAATTTATACCGTAAAAACTTATCTATTTTTCTTTCATGAAATGCTTCTAAACGATTTTTCCACTCATCACTATTTACAATTACTAAAATTCTTTCAGGAATGTTACGTAATAACTCTTCTGTTTCTACCGCGGTTGGATCTCCGCCATAAAATGTGAAAATCCCCACTGTAATTTGCGCTACTGTCGGATTTTCGAGATTGTTCACCCAAGCGGTGCCCATATGTCCTTGTAAATAAGAAAGTAGAACAACATTATTAAAATCCTCGAACATAGAAACTAATTTTTTTCTTGTATGTATATTTGATTCATATATCATTTACTTTCCTTCTTTCTTTGAAAATCAATTTTCCGCTTGAATACACGTTAATCATCCAAATTTGAAAAGAATGATTCCTTTTTAACAGAAGTTTTGTACTTCATTAAAAAATCAAGTAATTATAAATCATACGCAAATACAAACTCATTATAACATCTACTTACATTGAAATGATGCTATACCTAGTTAATAACTGCTTTTAATTCATCCTACATTCAATACTTCCGCTTCATTTTTAAAGTGAATACATGATTATTCGCAAATAATGAACGAAATATGTGAAGAATATATATTTTTCTATATAAGTACACATAACAATTTCATCTTTTTATAAAAAAGCGTTATAATAAAGTGAAACTTCTATTAGAGAGGGACTTTATCTCGCTCTTATGATTAGTTGAATCAATTGTAGCCTCTACGATTACGTTATAAAGGAGATTAAAACAATGGCTAAAATTAAAGTATACCAAGCAAAAGAAGAAAATATGGAAGCAGTAAAAAACATTATTGATGTTGAGGAACAAAACCCAACGGCTGAAAACTTACAAAATCTATATGAATGTGTATTAGCTACTGAAGATATGGCATTGCCTGAATCATACATTGAAGAAGATATCTTAATTGATTCTATGGAAGTTATGGTTAACGCTTCTCAAAGCAAGCTAAGAGACTTAGGTACATATGATGTAATCGAAGTTCAAAATAAAGGTAAGAAAACACAAATTTTATTATTAGCAGACGAAGAATACGAAATTATTGAAGGTTAATTCGTACATACGAAAAAGCTCCTTTCCAAATTGAAAGGAGCTTTTTCTTTATGCTTTTGATGTTTCACTGTTTATCTTGTTTTGCTCTTTCTTATATACCATGCGCTCATTTCCCATAAAGAAAATGAATACGAACGCTAAACCTGCTGGGACTAACGCCCACATAAATGTATGAACGACTGAACTAGAAAGAGCTTCAATAATTTTATCTAATATTTGCGGTGGAATTTGAGATCTTGCAGATTCTGATAGAATAGCTCTTGAATCTCCCAAAGCATTTGTATTCATTCCCCCGCTCATACCTTTAAATGCCTCTTCTAATTGATCCTGGAAACCAGTTCTTTGAATCATTCCAAAGATTGTAATACCAAGTGTCATACCTAATGAACGAATGAAGTTACTCGTTGAAGTCGCAGACCCGCGCTGCTCCATACCGAAGTTGTGGATAGCAGCCATACTTAGTACAGAGAATGAGAAACCTACTCCGAAACCGATAATAATCATATACACAGTTAATAGTACACGACTTGTTTCTGGTGTTAACGTGCTTAATAAGAATAATCCGATTAGCATAATTACAGCAGAAATAATCATGATATTACGGTAGCTAAGTTTCGATGTTAAAAATCCACCTAGCTGCGCTGTTACGACTGAACCTAACATCATTGGTAATAATAATAATCCTGAGTTTGTTGCGGTGCCACCGTATACACCTTGAATAAATAACGGAATGTACACAGTTGCTGACATAAATGCCGCTCCATAAAATAATGCAATAATTGTACTCATTCCAAACAGACGTTGTTTAAACATTTCAAATGAAATGATTGGCTCTTCTACTGTTCGTTCAATAAAAATAAATCCAATTATTAAAATAGCAAACCCAGCAAATAAACTTAAAATAAAGCTAGAATCCCAATCATACTTTTGCCCGCCTAATTCTAGCGCAAACATTAAACAAACTACTGCACCAACTAAAGTAATTGCGCCGAACCAATCAATCTTTTGCTTTCTATGAACTCGTGACTCTTTATAGAATAATGTAATAAAAATAAGTGCTAAAATTCCAAGTGGTAAGTTAATATAGAACACCCAGTGCCAACTAATGTAATCCGTAATATATGCACCAAGTAATGGCCCAAAGATACTTGACAAACCAAATACTGCTCCGAATAATCCACCCATTTTCCCGCGCTTTTCAGGTGGGAAAATATCAAAAACGATAGTAAATGCGATCGGCACTAGTGCCCCGCCGCCAATACCTTGAATGGCACGATAAATACCTAACTGTGTAATATTTTCAGCAGTTCCACAAAGTGCCGAGCCAATCATAAAGACGATTAAACCGAAAATAAAGAATCTCTTTCTGCCATACATATCTGATAGCTTACCGAAAATCGGCATACCTGCCATTTCTGCAACCATATAGGCAGAAACAACCCATACAAAGTTTTCAAGACCTCCTAAGTCACCAACAATCGTTCCCATTGCTGTTACGACAATGGTATTATCCATTGATGCCATTAAGATGCCCAGCAATAAACCGGCAACAACGAAGCCGAGTTTATTATTCTTCTCAACCATATCTCTTGCTCTCCCTCATACTACTTATATTTGTTTATGTTCTTTTACGACTGATTTCCCTTTCTGGTTAAAACTAGTATGATATTCTACAACACTAATTTCACAGCCAGGACCAATTATAACATGATTTCCTCTTACTACGTCTGCTATTGTATGTTCTAAATAAATATCATCTCCTTCAATAATTGATGTTTGAAGGTTTCCGGCATGACTTGTAAAAGGAATAAATCTCGCTTTTTTACGTACTGTAATCTTTTTCCCACCGATTTCTCTCACTTTACTTCCTTCATAACGTAGTGAGATTTCAATATTTTCAGCATTAAGCAAACCATCACTTTCAAGACCACCAGTTAGTAATAATTTTTCTACCTCTATATCTCCCTTCACATTTAAAGCGCCTTTCACATCTACGAAATCACCTGAAAACTTCCCTTTAACTTCAATCATACCTCTAACTTTTGTTTTTTGAATATGACCATCACCATGTATTTGTGTATTACCATATATTTTTACATATTCCGCTTCTACATTGCCTTGCACTTCACTATCTCCATACACGACATAATGTTTAGCTTTCATATTTCCACGTACATCACTCGTCCCGTATGTCTTAAACTCATTACAACTCATATTGTTAGAGATTGTTCCTTCGCCACGTATCTTTACTTTGTTATATTCTCCCCCCGCTGAATTGCCAGAACCATTTACTGTAAGGCTATGTTGATGTTCCATACTGATTTCTCCCTTCCTTTAAACCTGCTTAATTTCTTTTACATTTGCGCTTTGATCAACATTAAGAACCCCAGTATATTCAATCAGTTCAATCTCACAGTTCGGTCCTACTGTAACATTGTTTCCTCTTACCGTTTTTATGTGAGCATAATCAATATCGATATTGTCACCTTCAAGCAGTTCAGCTTCTAACTGTAAGCCAAATACTGTTTTAAATAGTCGACTAAAAGCACTCAATCTATGTTTTACTTTAATGGTTTGACCACCAATTTCTTTCGCTCTACATGTGCCGTGAATATTTATATTAATTTCATCTGCGCTTAATAATCCACCAACTGTAAATTGTCCCTCTGAAGAAAAAGTATCTACTTCACAATTACCATCAATCGTCGCTTGGCCATTGATTTTAAATTCTTCACCGGTTACATTTCCACCTATTGTTCCTTTTCCTGCAATTTTCAAAGTGTTCGCCTTTACATCTTGTGTAATTGTCGCTTTCCCATCGATTCGCATCATATCTGCACTAACTGTACCCTCAACTTTACCTGATCCACTAATTCTTGCATTACTACTTTTCAAATCACCAGTAACAGTACCATAACCATTACATTCGAATTGGTCACATTCAACGTTTCCATTAACAGTTCCTTTTCCATTTAGTTGTACTTTATGAAACTCGCCGCCATTCGATGAACCGTAACCGTTTATAATTAAATTTTCTGTACGCATTATTTCTCCTCCACTACAACAGTTTTGTTTTTAATGCTTCTGTATAATTCATAATTGCAACACGTAAAACAATCTTTGTTCCTTTTTCAAAAATTAAGTCTTCCACGTTTGATACTAAGAAGCATGTAGAAATCCCTAACTTCCGAATGATAACTAAATCACAATTTTTATGCTTAATCGTTTCATAATTTTCACGTAAAACTTGTAAGACCATTTTCCCTTCTTCTAAGCTAATATCTCCTGATTGAAGAAGTTCTTCTAACATATATACATAAAGAATATCTACAAATTGAAAATCTGCAGCTTTGTTCGTTTGCTCAATGAAAAATTGTAAAACTGGCTCTGAAGCAATGCCCTTACGTACGACATCATCCTTCGTTAAAAGAACCTCTGTTACGCTCGGTGAGAACATATTTGCCAATTCATCAAGTGATAAATCCTCTTTCATCGTTTGGATTTTATCAATACGTTCTAATATCTTTTCTTTTGGAAAAAATGTTTCCTGACCTGTGAACGTTGATTTCCTTACAAACCAATCTTCCGGTATTAAATTTTTTCTCTTCCACCTATATAACTGTCCGTATGAAATACCAGTTAGTTCTAATAAATCTTTTTTTGAAATTAAATCTGTACTCAACTGTATGTCACTCCTTCCTTATAACAATGTAACATAACACTGTTACGCCGTAAATAGACTTTTATCACAAGTAGCGTAACCATGTGTAAAACAAACCTGTCTTACATACAAAAAAGGCTCTTACACACCTCATAAAACATGCGTAAGAACCTTTATACATCAAGGTTTAAACCATATTTCATAAAAATCAATCCAACCTTGTGAATTAATTATTATATTTTGTATTTTTTCATGTGAACTTACTTGCTGTTTGTTACGATATAAAAGAATGATATGAATTTGACGTAACAATGTGTCCTCAATATCACGTAACAGTGTCACCCGTTTATCTAATTGATTCTCTATAAAATAAGGCTGCAATACTTCGTTAAAGTTTATATTGCTATGCTGATGAATAAAGCTATTTTTTGTAAGAAACATATATAGTAAACTCTCTTCAATACGCTCGCTAATTGTCGCGCTATCATGCATAATATCAGCCTTTTGTATCGTACTTATTTTCAACAACTCTTCTGTTTCAAGAAACTCAATATCAATTTTAATTCCGTATTTCGTACATTCTTTTTGTATCCAATTTGAGTCTTCAACATGATCTTGTCCTGTAAATGTATATAGACGTAGCGTTTCATTACGGTATGAACTATCTTTAATAAGTGTATGTATATCCTCATTTGTATGTATTGTACCGCTCTTTGTTAGTACTAATTCTTCTGCTATTTCGCCGCGCGCTCCCTGTAATTCTTCAATAATCGCCTTGCCATGGATAATATTATATAAAGCTTTCCGGAACTGCATATCTCGCATAGGTCCCTCTTTTGCAGTATTTAACGTAACGTATGTTACATTCGACTCAAGTCTAGATAGTTCTTTATAATGCTTTTCTATATTTTTATAACGTGCTTTCGCTAATATATCGTACGTATTCACTCTGCTCTCTACATTCCATAATTCAATTCGATCGAGAAATGGCCGCTCGCGAAAATAAAAATCATTTGCTTCTAATACGAATACATCCTCATTATTTTCACATAACCGAAACGGTCCAGTACCGAGTAACTTTCCATCTTCATCTTCACTTACAATAGAACATTGTTCTGCACTTAAAGCATGTAAAAACAACTTGTTATCAGTAGATAAACGAACCTGCACAATGGAGTCATCTAGAATATGTAAACTTTCAACGTGCTGTAACATCCAAGCATGCGGGTTGTTTTTCGCTTTCATAAATCGCTTAAATGTATGTTCAACATCATAAGCGGTTAGTTCTTTTCTATTATGAAATTGAACGCCTTTTCGTAAGTAAAAGGTCCAAATATGTTTCTGATCATCATATTCCCAATAAAACGCAAGTCTTGGTTCTACACTGTTTGTATTTCCGTCTACATACACTAACGTGTCGTATATATGTTTTACCATATGACATTCCGAACGCATCGTGGCGTATACAGGATCTAATGCAATGTCTAGATTCATTTGAACTTGCAAACGTAGTACATCTCTTCTCCCCTGTGATGTCCTTTCAACTTGATAACCAAATATCGAATCAATCCAAGTTTGAAATTGCGTTAGAAGTGATGGGAAATACGAGCTATATCGCTCAATAAATGCGATCCCACTTTTTACGTCTCCTTGTTTCGTTATTTCTTTTCCTCTTTCCAAAATTAAAGAAAGTGGATGCTTTTGAAAGGATAACTTCGAACGATTCCCTCTTCCGCGGCCTGGAAACCATAAAATCCAATTTAATTCTTCTAATTTTTTTATAATTAGTTTACTATTTCTCTCTGTACAAAATAATGTTTCAGATACAGTTTGTATTGTTATTTCTAATTTCTCGCCCTCTGATCTCCCTTTTCCATACTGGAGCCATAGGTTCATATATTGCTCCAAAATAGTCATAAAACGCCCCCTAAAAGATGAAAAATCTTCCTCTTTCATTCTACCCTTTTTCATTTCTATATTCCATCTTATCATTTCAATATAGAAAGGAGGAAATAGAAATGCATCAACTTATAAAACGTTATAATAAGCCCATTCTCATTCGATTGTTAGGTGAATTATTAATTCGGACGACTGAATCAATGCTAGCTATCATTTTTATTGTTCATGTTAATAAAGCTTTAAATGGTAATGTCATAGTTACGATGCTTCTTTTCGGATTACAGCCACTCGCTGACATTGTGTTTACATTAATCGCTGGAGGTGTAACAGATAAATTCGGACGAAAGAAAATCATGTTACTCGGATTACTTTTACAAGCTTTCGCCGTAAGCGGATTCGTTTTTGCTGAATCAGTCGCATTTTTCGCCTTATTGTACGTCTTAAATGGTATTGGCCGCTCTTTGTATATTCCGGCACAACGCGCTCAAATCGCTGACTTAACAAAGGAAAAACAACAGGCAGAAATATTTGCTGTTTTGCAAACGATGGGAGCAATCGGCTCTGTAATTGGCCCATTAATCGGCGCATTTTTCTATAATAGTCATCCTGCGTACTTATTTATTGCACAAGGTGTGACTCTTACTCTTTATGCCGTGGTCGTATGGACACAACTTCCTGAAACAGCTCCATTCATAAAAAACGTTAATAAAACTAAAGAAGTATACTCACCAAAACATTTCATTTCGAAACATTACGCTGTGTTTGGACTTATGGTTTCTACTCTACCTATTAGTTTTTTCTACGCTCAAACAGAATCAAATTATCGTATATTCGCCGAAAGTGTATTTCCAAATTTTCTATTCGTACTCGTATTTATCTCAACTTGTAAAGCTGTCATGGAAGTGTTTCTCCAAATTTCCCTTGTGAAATGGTCTGAAAGATTTTCTATGCCTAAAATCATTGTTATTTCTTATACTTGCTTTACTATCGCTGCGATTGGCTACGGTTATTCCACAACAATATGGTCATTATTCTTTACATTACTCTTCTTAGTAATTGGGGAAAGTATTGCTTTAAATCATTTACTACGATTCGTTGCACAAATGGCTCCAAGTCATAGACGTGGATTGTACTTTTCTATATACGGTATACATTGGGATATTTCAAGAACTTGTGGCCCTCTAATAGGAGCATTGTTATTAAGTAACTTAAACGGCAGTACACTATTTTATATTTGCGCCTTCTTATTAATAATCGGCGGCATCATTCAAGCATTTTTTGTTCAATCGTTAGAAAGGAACAAAGTAAAAGAGCTGTCCCTATAGGAACAGCTCTTTCATTTAACCTGCCATTTTATTAATACTATCTTCCGGTGAAAATACAGAAATATGATCTACTTTACCAGTCGATTTCGGAATAACAAATTTCAACTCGAACTGATTATTTACTTTATAGACGTTTATTTTGTCATTACCGTTTACTTTAACAGATGCTGGTTTTCCTAAAGCCTTTTCAATTTCCTGTAACGTAATCGATTTGAGTTCTGAATGATAAGAGCGAACGTCAAAGACTTGTGATCCTTTATTAAATCCAAACGCAACATTTTTATTTGTAAAAGTCGCATACATCCCGTTTCCTGCTGTCTCAGTCTTATCCGCTTTCCCCCATGCCTTCTCAATTTCTTCAATATCACCTGTATGTGCTGCATAAGGAACATTAGGCACTTTACCTTCTTTCGCTTGTTCAAATAAATCTTTAATATGGTTAATTGATTTTTGATTAAGCGCTGTATTTTTCGAATTAGAATTTGTTGACGGTTTTGCTGAATCTTGGCCTTTGGGTTTTTCCACAGGTTCTTTCTCTTTTTCCGAAGCAGTGTCCTCATTCTTTTTACTCGTATCTGACGTATCGCTCTTTTTTTCTGTACTATTTTCTGATGTTGAATTAGTTTGTTTCTTTTCCTCAGCCTTATTACACGCGGTTAAAGCCGCTACACACGTTAAGGTTAGGAACAATATAAGCACTTTCATATATACTTTCATCATTTTCAGCACCCCTCTTCAGCATATTCACTTTTGCAACCATTCCATTACACTACCCTTCAAATTATTTTTGCTCCAAAAAGTAAGTGCTTCGCCTTCCCCGAGAGTATGCACGATATACTCCATATACGATGTGCCTAAAAAATAACCTAAGCGATTGTATCCGAAATGGTCCCCTCCTGATAGACGGAACCATTCTTTCTCTTTTTCATCTGTCCATCCTTTAACATAATCTTGTAAAAAACGTTTCTTAATGTGCTCTTCATTTTCTTTATAACATTGTAACGATGGATCACCATCACTACTATATGAATAGTAAACGGACTCACGTAAACCTTTAACTATTTGTTGTGATAAATAGGTCGCGACCCCTTCACGATATAAACTTACCGCCGGATCAGTCCATTCAGCCTTTGTCCAATCCATCCCATTCTCTTGTAACACCACATTATGATATATATGTCCGATCTCATGAGCAACGATAACACGGAGATGCTCCCTTTCAGAAGATAATTTCTCTGCCGCAAAAAATATATCTCCAATAATTTCCCTTTCCACAAATGCATTGGAACCAAATCCACCAACAAATAAATGAAATGTTACATTTACTTCAAAGCCAAATTGAGTACGATAGCGCTCAATTACTTCTTGAATAATAGATGGTAAAGTTTCCGAAATGATAAGAATGTCTTCTAGTTTTACTGGATACTTTTCAATCGCATTAGAAAGACGTTCTTCCGTTTTCGGACAGTGAAACTTAAAATACTCTTCGAATGCTTCTGGGTGTTTATCATAATAATTGTTTAAGTCGTCCAATCCTATATGATTGTTGTCAAAAAGCTGAAAAAAACTTGGAATTGTATTGTTAATCATCTTATTCATCTCCTTGTATGCATACACCTTCTCTCCTTACTTGTTACAATCCTCCTTCTATAGCTTTAATGAGTAGCCAAAAAGGATTCTGTAAATGCAAAAAACCAACAGGAAGTGTATAATCATTCCCTGCTGGTTTTATATTGTAAATATGTATTTTTACACTTCGATAGATTTACCGTCTTCAACAATATGGTAAAGTAAGTGCGCTAAATGATGAATTGGACCATACTCTTCCTCTTCTTCATTTGTTTCACCTTGGAATTCAAGATCATTTAAGTATAATGCTAAAAATTGATAGAACAATTTCAAATCAAATCCGTAGCAAGCACTTGGTTCTTCATGATCTCCTTCATATTGTAACATTAAGTATTGGTCGTTTCCTTCTGCATCTTCTGCATCAAAGAATACGAAGAAACCAACGTTTGTATCTAAATCAAATAGATGACGAGTACCTTTTTCTGTTGCTTTATCGAAGTCCTCTTCACTTAATTTATGTACTGTTGTTGCCTTTGCATTATCCTCTTGATGAAAATTTACTGTAAATGTTTTCAATGCTGACACCTCCTGATTGTATAACAGTAGCATAACATATAAAAAGGACTGCTTACAAATGTAAACAGCCCCCTGAATTCATTTCCGCATTGCACGGAATATAAAGCTTACGATAAAAATTAAAATAATCGCACCTATTAAGGCCGGAACAATCGCATACCCGCCTATAACAGGTCCAAATTTACCAAGTAATAACGTACCAAGCCAAGAACCGACAATACCCGCAATAATATTTCCAATAACACCGCCCGGTACATCTTTTCCTGTAATTAAACTTGCAAACCATCCTAAAATACCACCGACAATTAAAGACCAAATCATATAATTACCTCCTTTATTTTTGACCAATAAAATTATAATCAGAAACAATTGCTTACCATTAGTTATGTTACATTTTTCGTAAGTTATTCGTGAGTTAAAAATCATACATGTATGCTCAACTTACTAAGGACAATCTGGCTTCAATATTGTTCTTATAAATTCGTCTTTAAAAGCTTGATAATTAAAATCAACCGCAACACTTTGACCTCTTGTTACATCATTTGTCGTACTAATCCAAACTGATGATTTTTTTTATTCAAAAATATCATCAGTTATAAATGAAATGAACGGAAGTAAATCGTGAATCGGACTCCCTCTAATGCCTGGATATTCTTTTTTGTAAAAGTTCTCGTAATAAAAATCAATCTTTGGTTTAATAAGTTTCGCCTGCCCTGTACCTTCTTTATTAATAATATCAATCATTTCAGGGGTAATAAGAGCTCGTTGCGTTACATTTAAAGGGTATATAGTAGCATTCTTTGTATATTTCATAACGATATTCGCCGCAATGGGATCTCCATAAAAATTAGCTTCCGATACTGCTGTAACATTACCCGGAAATAGAAAAGCACCGCCCATTATAGAATAAGAACATACTCGATTCATTAAATTGGGGTACAATAAAAATAATGTTGCAAGTGTTGTTAATCGTCCCGTCGCCACAATAATACTATCTTCTGGACAAGGCTCAATTAATTTAATCAATTCACAAAAATTTTCTCTGTCACAAATTCTCATTTTCAGTGGAATAATTGGACCTAAACCGTGATCACCATGAATTTCAGTGAAAAATAAAGGTTCTTCTGCTGTCACATCGGTCTACTAGCACCTTCAATTATCTTCACTTCTGTAGCATAGTATCTTTCTAAAAAATAAACATTTTCCGTAACAATTTCCCGTGACACATTACCATACTCTGCAACGATACCTATAATGTCTAATTCGCATAAATTAACGCTACCGCATCATCAATACCAAAATCTCCGAAAAAAATTATTTTTTTTATTAAATTTCCTCCCCCCTCTCCAGCATAATCTACTATCATTATTATGCGAAAAAGACAAGGGGGTGAAACGGAGATAATTAAAAAAGCCGCCTATTTATTGGCGACTTCAATCTTCTTATAAGATAAATATGCTAGTACACTTTTGCTTGAATCATATTTTGGATTATTTCCTTTTCTCGGTTCTCTCATATGTGTTTTTTCAAATCCAGGAATGTCAGGCATTTTCTCCAAAAATTCAAGCATCTCTTCCTCAGTTCCCTCAATACGTACACGAATCATTGTTACTATTCCTCAATTCTCATTTTCTCTGTACTAAGTATATCGTACTTCGGAAGGACTGCAAGAAATTTATCTTTTTAATGTTGAACTTTTTTTACATACGAACAGTGCCATTTCAGTATAAAACGATTCTATTTTATTATTTTCAAATTGGATTTTAAAGAATTCCTGCATTTCATTTGATGTTTTCATCATACACTCTGTTAACTTTACGCGCTTTTGCACTGGCACATCCATCATATCGCACCACCAGTCAAAATCGAACTTTTTGTCAAAAGTAAGACATGACTGCATTTGTAAACCATGTTTTTCTAATAAAGTAATCCATTCCGTCTTTTTCAAAGCTCGTTCATGGCTCGGATCTCGCTTCTTTTCGATAAAGTTATAAAATGTATCAAATTCATTATTTTCTGGTGAAACATTATCAATTAATATAAATAACCCATTATCTTCCAATGTTCGATTTACTTCAAAAATAAATTGCAAAGGGTCAACAAAGTGATGTGCTGCAATTCGACATGTAATTGTATCAAAGGATTCATTTGCAAATGGTAAACTCTCTGCATTTCCTGCTACAAAAGACACATTTTCATGCCCGTTCCCCTCTATAAAATCTTTTGCTTTTTCTAACATTTTTTCTGTTAAATCAAGAGCGACTACCTCTTTAAACATAGGGGCTAGCAAATTTGCAACATGTCCCCCACCAGTAGCAATATCAAGAAGACGAGTATTATGACGAGTTTCAACTTGCTGAACTACATATTGTAAATCCGGTCCATTTGCATGAATTTTACTTTTCACATACTTTTCTGCATTACTACCAAATTGTTGTTTCACAAGCTCTTCTTTACTCATTTTTATCATCTTCTTTCTATTGTTATTTACATATACGATTCATTTAATTAATAAGTTCTCTTTACATATTTTCAAATCCTCTTTTAGATATATTTGTTACATACTCATAACGTAATTCTTGTATACAAATCGTAGTATTAGAGTGATTGATGACTTAGATTTTTAAGAGAAAATAAAAAAGGCTGTGAGAAATTATCCCACAACCTCATAAAACGCCTTTACAAAAGGGCCCATTCACATTCTTCTAAATGATGAATATTCTCTTGCAAATCCACAAAGATTTCAACTTCATTATTAGTTGCCAATCTTGCATACATTCCAAATTGATTCATACCAACCCATATCCATTCTGCTGAACCTTCAAACACTGCTTTCTTTATATGTCCTAACTTAACAAGTTCCAATCTAAGAAATTTATCCTTATTAACTGTTTGTTTATCTAATAAACCATACTCTTT
This sequence comes from Bacillus cereus group sp. MYBK30-2, assembly GCF_051915945.1. NCBI lineage: Bacteria > Bacillati > Bacillota > Bacilli > Caryophanales > Bacillaceae > Bacillus > Bacillus cereus group sp. MYBK30-2. The sequence continues at coordinate 258,970 of NZ_JBQAFR010000001.1, read as the reverse complement.
CCCATTTTCTAATAACGAGATAAACTTCCCAGCGATTGGATGTTCTCGAACAATAAAATGATACTCCTTTTCATCTTTAGTCGCTACAATCAAACGGGAAACAGATACATCAAATCCAGAATTTGGCATACACATATTGATCAGCTCCTTTATTGGTTTCACAAACATCATAACAGTTTAATATTTAAATTAAGTTAATGTAATGTAAAAATATAAAAGCCGATTTCCCATTAGAAATCAGCTTTTACACACTAGTAGTATTTAAATTTTTGACAAATCTTTTTATAGTGTTTCTTTTTCTTCTTCATTTCCCGACATTAAGTTCCCTATAGCATCTGCGGTAACTTCAACTACAAATTCACAAATCCCTGCTACAACTTCTCCAATTACTTCATCCATCTTACTACCCCCTTGTTTTTTGTAACCTATTTGTAGTATAGAAGATATTGGTTTATTTTAACTATCGGAAAAGGTGACATGAATATTACAAGTTTGTAAGCTATTTCAATGTATTTTTAAATTTATACTTCTACCCTTTGAAACTTTAAGTATTATTAACAACCAGATAGGTCATCATAATATAAAGCAATTAAAAATCCTAACTTAGAGGAGGCGTGTAAAATATACTACGTAAAATTAATTAAAGGTCAATCTTTCTATGCTTTTGATCATCGTTTCTTAGTCTCTCAAGAAGAAAAGGTTTCGGAGAAAATTTTTAATTACTTACGCCGTAATGAATTCTTCGAAGTACGTAAAGAAGAATATTCTGCCTAAAGTATGAAAAGCATCAAGAAATAACTCACATAATTGTGATTCATTTTTGATGCTTTTATATTATCTACCTACATTCAACATTATTTCTCAATTCTCTTAAAATCTTATTGTATATATCCAAGCTAATTCATTGTTACCTTCACATTTTAGTATATGAGGAGGTGACGAAAATGACTCATATTATTGATTACCAAGCAACTCAGCCTATAAATAAAACTGGTGAAACAACTTTTACAATTCCCCATTCTCCAAAAAAAGCAATTCTAGCAAAAATTAAATTAAAAATTTCAAAAAGAGATTCTCGTAATAATCGAGTAGAATTAATTGCTACAGTTGGAGTTGAAGGTATAACGGGTATATCACAAATATTATTTAGAATTTTCCGTGACAACACTGAGATTTTCAACACACAAGTTGGGATTGAATCTACAGATTCTGAGCAATTCTACGTTGAAACATTTCAAGCTATAGATCAAGATGTTAGCCGCGGGACTCACAAATATTCATTAACTGTAGAAAATCTAACAAGTGCTGCAAGCGCAGACGTTGTTGGCCCTTTATCTTTTAGCGGTTTAGCTATTGGACAAGATCATAAGTGTCGCTAAGTGAATTTATTGTTTAATTTTGCATTTAAAAAAAGCGAGACGTAGTATATACGTTCTTGCTTTTTTTATTTTTTCTATGTTTATCTTTACTATCAATTGGTATTTAATCATAAGTTTTTTTACATTGTGAATTGCTTATTTCAGTACTTAATAAAGCAAATTTTTTACAAATCAAAAAGATTGAAATCCACTAATGAAACACGTAATATAGACTCTGACTCTAAAAAACACGTTAAAAAATAACGAATACATAAGGAGGTTTTATATACGATTTTTAAATTATAAAAGACTGCGAGGTTTTTAATTATGTGGCGTAATAAAAATGTTTGGATCGTATTAATTGGGGAGTTCATTGCTGGTCTCGGTTTATGGCTTGGTATTCTTGGTAACCTTGAATTTATGCAAAAATATGTCCCTTCTGATTTCATGAAATCAATTATATTATTTATCGGACTGTTAGCTGGCGTTCTAGTTGGTCCAATGGCTGGCCGAGTAATTGATCAGTATGAAAAAAAGAAAGTTCTTCTTTACGCTGGATTTGGTCGTGTTATTAGTGTTATTTTCATGTTTTTCGCTATTCAATATGAAAGTATCGCCTTTATGATTGCTTTTATGATTGCACTTCAAATTTCAGCAGCATTTTATTTCCCTGCATTACAATCTGTAATCCCACTCATCGTTAGTGAGCATGAGCTATTACAAATGAACGGTGTACATATGAATATCGGTACAATCGCTCGTATTGCAGGTACTTCACTAGGTGGAATTCTTTTAGTTGTAATGAGTTTACAGTATATGTATGCCTTCTCAATGGCAGCATACGCTTTATTATTCCTCTCAACTTTCTTCCTACAATTTGAAGATAAAAAAACAGCTACATTAAGCAAACAATCTGCTAAAGATAATAGTTTTATGGAAGTATTTCGTATTTTAAAAGGAATCCCTATTGCTTTTAAAGCACTTATATTAAGTATTATCCCTCTTTTATTTATAGCTGGATTCAATTTAATGGTTATTAACATTAGCGAAATGCAACATGATCCAACAATTAAAGGATTCATATATACAATTGAAGGTGTAGCGTTTATGTTAGGTGCATTCGTAATTAAACGTATATCTGATCATTTCAAGCCTGAAAAATTACTATATTTCTTCGCATTTTGTACCGCTTTTGCACATCTGTCCTTGTTCTTTAGCGATATAAAATGGATGGCTCTTGCCTCATTTGGTTTGTTTGGATTTAGTGTTGGCTGCTTCTTCCCTATTATGTCGACAATTTTCCAAACGAAAGTGGAAAAAAGCTATCATGGGCGTCTCTTTTCATTCCGTAATATGTTTGAAAGAGTTATGTTCCAAATTGTCTTACTCGGCACAGGCTTCTTCTTAGATACGATTGGATTACAGTATATGGTTCTAATTTTTGGAGCCATTTCATTGTTAATAATTTTTATTTCCCTATCTAAGCAGAAACAATTTGAAAAACAATCATCACAATCTGCGAATTTATAACATAAACATCTTGGGCATGGATCTGGCATTTTACTGGGCCCATGTCTTTTTTTATGCCTTCCCTTTCATAATCTTCTCTCTAATTTAATAACATGGCCTTTTCAAACAGAACCAATATTTTCAAGTAAAATTTATTAATTCTTTATAAAAATTTAAACTTTATTCATTACAATATTCCTATCGTATTCGCACGTTTATAAATACTAATAAGAAAGGAGAACAAAATGAAAAAGTATCTACTTATTTACCCTATACTAGTCGTTTTACTAAGTGGATGTAGTAATAATGACATATTTGGTTCTTGGGAAGTCGTTGATAATAAGAATGGTGAATGCCCTACGTATTATAAATTTGAAACAGTTGTAAAAGAAGAAAAGAAAGAAAAAATTGTTCAAAACTTAGTAGAAATGCATACAACGAATAAAAAAGAGGATTTATATAAAGGATCGTTTGTAAAAAACTCTAACGTGTATCACATTGATTATGGTAACTCGTTTACATCGGATCAATCTATAAAAGTTGTCGATAGTAAATTAAATGTATACTTTATGAATGCTGAGAAAATGTGTACATATAAAAAATTAAATGATTAACTATTAGAATTCAGCAACTTCCAAATACTACAAAAGCGCAGAATGTATTTTCTGCGTTATTTCACTTTAGACGACTTCCTCTAGAAATATATTTCTCTTTTAAATTCTTTAATTTGAATGTAAAATTATACAATAAATTAAATCACTGTGAGGTGCTTGTTTTGAGAAGCTTAAGTTCTTTAATTATATCAACAATTTGTTCAGTAACCCTTATCATATGGAACGCTCTTTCATTTTATGAAAAATACACTACAGGTAACTCATACTATTGGATTAGCGGTATATTAGGCATCGTATTCGTGTTCTTTTTTATTCAAAACTTGCGAGATTTTATTAACAAGAATTACAAAACTTCCCAAATAATATGGAATAAAAAATGTGATAGATTATCGAGTTAGCCTGTCTATCATTTAGCCATCCCTTTCAAAAAAATTGAAAGAATAAATGACTTGTGAAGTATGACATGTATTCCAAACATCCCTCCTCTTAATTTGTCAATCGTTTTAATTTTCTTAAAAAAATGATAAAATATAAACATGTGTTTTCAGAATAGTTAAAAACGTAGAAAGAAAGCACAGTTTTTAGGAGGGGTTTTGATGACTTACACATTAGCAACTAGAATGAAAGCATTCCAATCTTCTATATTTAGTGAATTAGGAGCTTATAAAAAAGAGAAAATTGCAGCAGGTCATAAAATGATCGATTTAAGTATCGGGAATCCTGACATGCCTCCTGCTGATTTCGTAAGAGAAGCAATGGTACATACAGCAAGTGCAAAAGAAAGTTACGGATATACGTTATCAGGTATTCAAGAATTCCACGAAGCTGTAACTGAATATTATAATAATGCTCATAATGTTATATTAAATTCTGATCGAGAAGTTTTATTACTAATGGGCTCGCAAGATGGACTTGTACATTTACCTATGGTTTACGCAAACCCTGGAGATATAATTTTAGTTCCAGACCCTGGTTATACTGCCTATGAAACTGGAATTCAAATGGCCGGTGCAACATCTTACTACATGCCGTTAAAAAAAGAAAATGACTTCTTACCTAACCTACAAGATATTCCTGAAGAGATTGCTGAAAAAGCGAAGATGATGATATTAAACTTCCCAGGGAACCCTGTTCCAGCAATGGCTCATGAAGATTTCTTTAAAGAAGTTATCGCGTTTGCAAAAAAACATCAAATTATAGTCGTACATGATTTTGCTTATGCTGAATTTTATTTCGATGGCAAAAAACCAATTAGCTTCTTATCTGTACCTGGTGCGAAGGAAGTTGGCGTAGAAATAAACTCTTTATCAAAAAGTTATAGTTTAGCAGGTAGCCGTATCGGTTATATGATTGGAAATGAAGAAATTGTCGGAGCGCTTACGCAATTTAAATCTAATACAGATTACGGTGTGTTTTTACCAATTCAAAAAGCAGCATCTACAGCACTAAGAAATGGCGCGGAGTTTTGTGAGAAAAACCGCGGAATTTATCAAGAACGTAGAGATACTTTAGTCGATGGGTTCCGAACGTTTGGTTGGAATGTTGATAAACCAGCTGGCAGTATGTTCGTTTGGGCTGAAATACCGAAAGGATGGACTTCTCTAGAATTCGCTTATGCATTAATGGATCGTGCAAATGTCGTTGTCACACCAGGTCATGCATTCGGTCCTCACGGTGAAGGATTTGTGCGTATTGCACTTGTTCAAGATAAAGCCGTCTTACAGCAAGTCGTTGAAAACATTAAAAATAGCGGTATTTTCTCTCTTGAAAAGGTAGATGAATTAGTTAATAATTAATTACAACTCCCCCTGCTTAACTTTTGCAGGGGTATTATTATTAACTGGAGGTACGGTATGAATATTAAAGATACTCTTCCCCATCGCTATCCATTTTTAATGATCGATATAATTACGAGCGTTAAGGAATCTCAATCAGCTACAGGATACAAGCTAATTACACATAACGAGTGGTTTATTAATGAAAATCAAAACTACATGCCTCATATGTTAATTGTAGAAGCACTTGCCCAACTTAGTGCATTTGTAAGCACAAGTGAATCTGATGGATTAGGTTTTCTCTCCTCATTAGATGGGGTTGAATTTCATGAAAAAGCATATCCAGGTGATAAACTTGACTTACATTATGAGCTAACACGTAACCGACGAGGTTTTATTCTCGGTAAAGGAATTGCATCTGTAAATGGTCAATCAATCGTTACAATTGAAAAGCTATTAATATACCAAGCTGATTAAACAGACTACATAGTTAGGGGTAGGAAAATGGAGAGTACTGTCGGTATCGATGTTGGAGGAACATTAACAAAGATTGCTTACTTTAACGAAATGAACAAATTAGCTTTTGAAAAATTTTATTCTCATGAACAAGATAAAATTATAGATTGGCTCAATAATAATAAATTAATTACGAAATTATGTATTACAGGTGGGAAAAGTGAACAACTACAAAAACTGCTTTCAAATTCATACGAGATAGTAACATTAAATGAATTCGTTGCAACGCTTACAGGTGTGCGCTATATCCTAAAAGAAGAAAATCATTCTATTAACAATTTTGTTTTAACAAATATCGGGACAGGTACTTCCATTCACTACGTTCATGACAAGCAATACGTTCGCGCCGGTGGAACTGGAGTTGGCGGCGGTACAATTATGGGCCTTTCAAAACTATTAACAAATATAGATCATTTTGAAGACGTAATTCCGCTTACGAAAATAGGTTCAAGAAAAAGTCTAGATATTACAGTTGGAGATATTTATGGTGGTATTCTCTCTCCTATCGATAATAGCTTAACTGCTAGCAATTTCGGAAAAGCGGCCATCACAGACTCAAATTATAGTAACTCAGATATACTAGCTACCGTTCAAGGACTTGTCGGTGAAGTTGTCACAGCATTAAGCCTTCAATTCGCCGAAGCGAAAAACATTGACCATATCGTTTACATTGGATCTACCTTATGTAATAACGTACACCTTCAAAACATTATAAGTAGCTATACAGAATATCAAAACAAAATACCAGTCTTTTTACAAGATGATGGTTATAGCGGTGCGATTGGTGCTTTACGCTATGTTACAAATTAAAAAAGCTGGCTTTTGCCAGCTTTCTATTTTTATAGAGACACTTCAAACTCAATAATCGATTCCCCATTCTCTCCAATTCGTTCCACACTAATTCTATCGATTACACAGTTCAACCTCTCATGAAAAATAGGAATCTCCTTCGCTATTTCAGCAGCTAACTCCGTGCTACTTTTTCTTCCGACTGTTACATGTGGTATGTATGGAATATCCGTTCTTAAAAATTGTAGTAAAGGGCCTCTATACAAACTATCATGAAGTTCTTCTATTTGTTCTTTCCCTCTTTCCACTTCCAAAAACAAATACTCTCTCTCGCTGCTTATTCGGCTAGCAAACTCAATTTCAATTGGCTGAATTTCTTTGGATAAATTTAAAATATGCGATTTCAGTTCATCATTTGAAATCGAACTTTCAAATGGAAATACAATTGTTATATGTGGTCGGATTAATCCGAATAAAGGATCATGCTTTTCTCTCATACTCTCTATTTCATCAATGGGCATGTTATTTAGAAAAAGTAAAATTGTCCGCATTTTTATCTCCTTCACTTTCCATCAATTTTTTTATATCTATCATATTGCATGGCACCTTGCACTTCAACAAATTATTTCACTTGATATAAAAATAAAAAACTTCTCAAATGAGAAGCTTTTATTTTTATATAGCATGATTACTATTCCCACGCCAAACTTTTCTAAATTTTATATAACAGGCAATTCTCCACGGAATGATATACGATACTGCAACGACGTAAAATAATAAACTAATCGTTTGTTGATCTAGATCAACAATATATTGTCTTGAACCATATCTCAAAACAACCAGCGCAATAAAAGTAATTAAAAAAGCTGCACTTTTTTTCGTATAAATATTCCCATCATCTCTTCGCTCATAATTTGTTAGAACTATAAGTGGTATAGCGAAAAGAGCACCAATGAATATCGCTATACCCACTTGTAGTATAGCTGGATGTACTGGACCAAAAAGCAATAAAATACCCGGTGTTAAAAATAGTAATGGCCACAAAATACGTTTTCCTGTTCCCTTTATCGGCTTATACATAGAGCGGTAACGACGCCAAAAAATTAGCAATGCCACGCATAAAAAGACTGTTATTAGTGAAGAAGTATCTCCCATTTTCTTTACCTTCTCTCCTAAAATATTTATCTAATAATGCTTTAAACCATTTGTTCAAATGACACTTTACGAATGAATATACCACTAGTCATAATATAAACGATAATTAATCCAATTGAAATGACAGTAAAATATGGGATGTTTATTAAAGATAGATTAGTTATAGAAATTAAACTTTGTATTCCTACTTCTCCATAAAGCGCACTATTTACTGATAAAAAAAATGTTCCACCAATCATAAGGCCAATCCACTTAAATCGTTGTTTAATAACTACTGCTACTTGAAAGAAACATGATATTGTAACATACAATAACAATTGGACAATGAACTGTTGTACTGAGTTTTCTCCTAAACTGGAATTTACTGTACTATACAATGTATTCTGTAAAAGAAACACTTGAAGGAATGAGAATAATGCTGCTTGTAATATAATATAGCAAACTGATCCAATGAAAAACTGTAATCTCGTTACTCCGAACGAAACAGCTAAACGAAATACATCATCCTGTATAATAAAGGTGCTTACTACTATAAAAAATATAATTGCAATCGAAGGGTTATTTAAAATATGTTGTAAAAACCCTTCTTTTATTCCCCTTAAATCTACTGCATTTGTTGTTCCTTTTATTAGTAACGACACAATCCAAAATATTAAAATCGCTTTATAATGAAAATTGATATGTAACTTTAATTGCTTCATTAACATCGTCATTTCACTTCACCACCCGTTATATGAATAAATAGTTTTTGTAATGTGATTTCATCAACTATTAAGCCTGTATTTTCAATAGAATGACAATCTTCAGTAGAAAGTTCTTCCCATATAACTGCAATCCCTTTATTTCCATAAACTTCTCGATTAACAACTTTTTTATCAATTAAAAACTCATCCACTCTATCTTTTTGACCTGAAATCGTATGGCCTTGTTGTAACAAATTCTCTACTGATGATTGAACTATTAATGCTCCGTCTTTTAATATGATCACATCTTCAATAACATGGACAACTTCTTCCACTAAGTGTGTTGATAAAATAATTGTTCGAGGATGCTCTCCGTAGTCTTCCAAAAGTAAACTATAAAATAATTCCCGATGTGCCGCGTCCAAACCGGTAGTTGGTTCATCAAAAATAGTAATAGGCGCCCTGCTTGCTAGTCCTTGAATAATTCCTACAACTGTTTGCATACCGTGCGATAATTTATGGTATTTCTCTTTCGTATTAAGCTGAAATTTTCCCGCAAGTTCTTCAGCATACTTCTGATCCCAATTTTTATAAAATATGTTACATAGTTCAAAAATCTCTTTTACTTTATAACTTAAATGAGCTTCTTCTTTCACCTTTACAAAACAAATATTTTGCATCGCATTACTATTTTCAAAAACATTTTCACCAAATACAGATACACTGCCACCACTTGAAATAATCTGCCCTGCGAGTATGTTTAATAATGTCGTTTTCCCTGCTCCGTTTCTTCCAAGCAAACCATATATTTTATGCTCTTCCAATGAAATTGTTACTTCATTTACAGCTAGTTTCTTTTTATATTTTTTGGACAATTTTTTCGTTTCAAGTGCAATCATTCCTCTTTCGCCCCCTTTGTAATTTTTTGAATCATATCCATTAATTCTTCTTTAGAGATTTCTAATACTTTCGCTTCTTCCCATACTTTAGGTAAATACTCTGTCATAAAAGCATTTTGCCGCTTCTTTAATACGACTTCCTTCGCACCACTTGCAACAAACATTCCAATCCCTCTCTTTTTAAATAAAATGCCCTCATCCACTAATAGATTTACCCCTTTCGCCGCAGTTGCTGGGTTAATTTGTAGCATCTTTGCAAATTGATTTGTAGATGGAACTTGTTCTTCCTCCAGCAATATGTCCTTTAAAATATCAGCTTCGATTGTTTCTGCAATTTGTATATATATTAATTTATTTTGCTCCAGGGTTGGTTTCACAATTTCACCACCTTAGGTTCATAGGTTCATTACTTATGTGATTAACCATATCACATCATTTTATTTTTTACCATAATTTTCATAAAATAAAGAGAATCATTCGATAATGAATGACTCTCTTTCGAAAATTTTCGTATTTTCAACTTTCGTTCTCAAATCCTTTTCATTGATACCATTTTGACAAAAGTTAAACCTCTCTCGCTTTAAAGTTTTCGTTCGGTCTACTACTTGCCCTAAATGATAACTTGTGTGCTCGACTAGGTGTAATATGCTATGCAGATCAATTTCGGTTCTTCCTTTACACGCTTTTATATACTTGTTTTCCCATTCACGAAATACTTCTTCTACAATTTCCAGCAGCATTTCAGCACTTAATGACTTCGTTGGAAAGTACTCTTCAATCCCCTTTTCAAAATTTACATTTGGATTCGAGTAACGCATCGTATTTCTTTTTACATGTTCGCAAATGTGTAATACTATACCTCCAATTGAATTAGCCTCTCCGTCTCTTTTCCACAAGTCTTCCGCGTTTAAACACTTTATTACTTGTGTTAGCTTTGGTAAATAATGATCATACATTCTGAAATAAGAAATTTTATAAACAAGCTCCATCTTTCCCCCACCGTCTCACTTAGTTTCTCGTACAGGATGTTCATCAAAAAATTGTTTCCGAAAATCTTTATTATTAACAAGCGCTACTATTTTTTCTAGATTACCGTAAAAGAAGTTCATTATGATTCCCTTATTCCATATTTGATCACCTTTCGGAAAATCATTAAATTCTTTATAAAGTATAGGTACGAGTTCTTCTCTTTTCAGAGTAAAATTCTTAGTTTCCAGCTGAAACTCATATCCTTTCGCATTTGGTACTAAAATTGCAAGATAAATAGCATTAAAGAGAAAGTTCTTTTTCATCGTATCCTTTCCGTCAAACCAATACGTCTCAATCATATCTTCTGTTAAGTTATCGTTCTTTTTCTCACCGTATTCCACTGCGATCTTCTCATTTTTCAAGCTTATACTTTGAACTGTTTCACCACCAGGTAAGGTTTTAACAATCGCAGACACATCGGAATTATTTCCAACGTATGTCCACGTATATTTCTTAAAATCCGCTGGTCCAATATCAGATATTTCTTTTATTCTCCCTCCGCTAGAACAAGCAGTAACAAATAAAAAAATTGTTAGCATAACACTCGCTATTTTATTCATATAGTTCATTAGACACCCCCACTTTCTATATATAATTCGAGTAATACAATATATCCATTCAAAACCCTTCAAAATATACGCATTTTAATCAAAATTAAAAATTTCCACTTTTTATGTTTACAATTATCCATTTATTGTATATACTTACTAACGTAAGAAAAATATTCTAAAAGGAGGTCGAATGAAATGATGAAATTACAATTACATGCATTAACTTTAGCGTTAGTTGCACCTTTGTTTTTTGGACAATTAAATAGAAGTTCGACCACCCTAATGGAGAATTGAAACTCGTACATTATTTCTTTTAATTCATAAATTCGCCACAGGAGGTCGTATTCTTTCCTGTGGCTTTTTCACGCCCGGCCATAGGAAAACGGTATCTTCCTGTGGCTTTTTTGTGCGATTTTTTAATCTCTTATATCATTTTTTAAAGAAAGGAGCAACATTTGATGACTATTAGCGTATTGTTTTTAAGTATTACGATTCAAAGAAATACTCTTTCAAATGCTGAAATTCTTCATAATGCGCAAATTGAAAAAGCTATGAACGATGTAAAGGAGCGCCAAGTGCTTTATTTTGATCACCTGTAATTCCTTTTCGAAAGGAGGAATTCGTTTATGACTTTTCATATTTTCTTTTTTACGGCGGCACTTCAGAAAAAAACTATATCTGAAGCTGAAATCTTTCGTAAGCAACAATTAAAACAAACTATGGATAAAATAACGGACATTAAAAGTTCGTATTATACACAAATGTATTAAAAATATATTTTAAAGGGGTATTAACTTAATGAAATTTAAAGCATTCTTTTTAACTATCACCATTCAAAAACGTAAATTTACTAAAGATGAAATTTTACATGAACAACATATCAAAAACATTATGGACGAAGTGAAAGAGCGTCAGTCCTCTTATTACAATCGTCTTTACTAAATAAATTATAAAGGGGCAATATCTTAATGAAATTTAAAGCATTCTTTTTAACTATCACTATTCAAAAACGTAAATTTACTAAAGATGAAATTTTACGTGAACAACATATTAAAAACATTATGGACGAAGTGAAAGAGCGTCAGTCTTCTTATTACAATCGTCTTTACTAAATAAATTATAAAGGGGCAAAAATCCAATGAAATTTCGAGTATTTTATTTAACGATTACCATTCAAAAAAATAAGCTATCTGAGTCTGATATGCTTCATGACCGACAAATTAAACAGGCTATGGACAACGTAAAAGAACGACAAAGTCATTACTGTAGTCACCTGTAATTCCTATTCGAAAGGAGGAATTCATGTATGAAGTTTCACCTTTTCTTTTTAACCATTACGATTCAAAAAGAGACGATATCTGAAAATGAAATAAAACAAGAGCAACAGTATAAACAGATTATAGATGAAATTCGTGATCGTAGAAGCAAGTACTACACTCACCTATAATTGTATGAAATTATTTTAGAACGAAAGGAGTCGATTATGATGTTAATTACGCGCTGTAAAGAAATGATTTGGATAGTTCAGAGGGATTCCACATAGTTTATAGAGCTCATTTTACGCAAGTTTTCTGCTCGATTTGATATGTAAAAAATATATAATAATATTGATTTAATACACTCTTTAAAAACAAATTATAAATAAAGATACACCACTTCAAAAGTGGTGTATCTTTATCAACATATTCTATTTCCGTTTACTCCGTTTAGTCTTAAACAATCTCACTAAGTTCGAAACTACTGTTTTAGTTACTGCATAAACCGGTACCGCTAAAATCATCCCGATAATTCCCGCAAAGTTACCTACCCCTAAAATAAGGATAATAATTGTCAAAGGATGGATGTTTAATTTTGAGCTCATAATACGCGGTGATATGATGTTACTTTCAAACTGTTGTACGATTGTTACAATGATAATTACGTACACGGCTTGCATTGGAGATACGAACAAACCTACAATGACAGCTGGTGCTGCTCCGATAAATGGACCTAAGTTTGGAATAATGTTTGTAAATGCTGCGATAATCCCTAAAACGAAAGCATACGGTAAACCGATAATTAAATAACCGATAAATGTAAAAGCACCGATAAATAAACAAACGAGCGCTTGACCTTGAATATATGCAGATAATGTTTCGTTCGTTTCCTTTATGATACGAAGTCCTTCTTCTCGGTAAGACTCTGGTAATACACTAACAGCTTTCCCTGGAAATGCATGTCCATCTTTAAACATATAAAATAAAATGAACGGTACTGTAAATATGACTAATGCAACGTTCGTGATAATACCAAATAAAGCCGTTGCACTCGACGTAATAGTATTTGGTATTTCCTTTAAGTATTCAATCGCATTTTTTTCAATCGCTTCAATGGAAACGTAGTTTTGAGTAGATAACCATTCAAATAGCCTGTGATGGGATAAATCTTGTATGTATACCTTTCCCTCTTTTATGTATGTCGGCATATTTTTTACTAAATCCATTAACTGTTGTGAGATGGTTGGAACGACTACTCCAATAGCAACTCCAGTTAATGTAATGATAAAAAGGTACAGAAGTAAAATCGCTAAACTTCTAGGTACTTTTTTATTCTCCAAGAAAACTAACACAGGGTTAAATATGAAGTATAAAAATAGCGCGATTAAAATTGGGAAAAATAATGTTGATATGAAGATACCAATCGGTTGAAATAGAAACGATATTTTCGTGCAAATAAATATGATTCCTACAACCATCAGCACTTCTAATGTCCAAAAGTGCACTTTCGATTTCAAAAAAACGTCCTCCTTTAAACTAGCACTTCTCTCCATTGTACCAAAATAAACATGAATTTTACATAATATTTTCCTTTACAATATTCCAAAATATCATTAAATACACTACAATGAGATTACAGACAAATTTGCAGGTAAAGGTGATAAAAATGACACAATGCATCATTTGCAGAAAAGATACGAAAGAACTTAGTGAACAATATGTCATCCCAGAGATATTATGTGGATATTATTTCACAAACTCAATTTGTGATTCCTGTCATGAACATATGACAACAAATGTTGATCGTCCTTTAATTAGGCATAAATTAAGTCAATATAAGATTGAGCAAATGAAAAAGCAAATCGACTCCCCTCTCTATACGAATGAACATGGTGAGGAGCTGGCAGCTGCTGAGACGGATGTTGTCGAAGTAAGTGATGAAATACTTTATTCCAATGCATTAATTATGAAACTATGTAAAAAGCACGATATTTCTCTGCATAATGAAATTTGGAAAGAAGAGCGTGCAACAAAAGTAGCAAGTTCTATTCAACGTGAATTACTTTTAGATAATCGTAAGTATAAAATGAGTGTATTAAAAATGGCGTATACTTTCGCTGTACAAACAATTGACGGCTACTTTGAAGATCCAGATGCGATTAATATTTCTACCATTCTATCGAATGCCGATTTCATGGAGTTAAAGGAAAAGAGTATTGTCCGTGACTTAAGCAAAAGCTCTTTATGGAATACATTAAATACAAAGAGTGATAACCATTACTTTATTTTACTTAGCGATAAAGATGGCCTATTCTGTTTCATTCGTCTATTTGATATTTTTGATATTGTCGTTCATTTATCAGAAAAGAGATATGATCTTCCATCACCAATTGTCGGAGTGAATAATGTTGACAAACAAGAGTTTTATGTAGAAAGTTTAAAACAGTATATGGATGGACTATTTAAAGAAACTGCACCTTCTATTTAATCCATATAAGAACATACGGTCTCCTTTCTTGTTGAAAAGACACTGTGTTATAATAAGTATGAAAAGAACAATACAATCACATAAAACAATTAAAAACTGTATATAAATAAAAAAGACTAGTGTGCGGCTACACACTAGTCCACGTAACTAAGCAGATTGGATTGTTCATTTATCCTATTTGTTTCGTACAAACACAACAACCCACATTCTATAGGCATAGGTGGGTTGTTATTTTTTGAGCTTGTCAATTAAAACGACAATAAACGTTAACAATGCAACGAGAAACAGTCCACCCTGCAGTAGCAACGCAATTTCACTCACGTATTATCACCCCCCTCCTACTCGGAGAAGTGATAATTGAACAACCAACCGTACCATAAGTTACCTCTTAATTTTACCATATTTTTTAATTATTTACGATGAAAACCCGCAAGCTAGTAAGCTGCGAGTTTTTTATTTCTCATTATTTTTCATGTGGAAAAAATCTCTTTCTGTTTAAATATAGTCTCCGTTTCTAAAATCATTCGAGGTAAGAAGACATGAATTGTATCTGTTAATACGTCTGTTTTTAATTATATCCCTTACTCCCCTTATTAAGAAAGTATACAGTTATTCACTCTACTGTTTGTTGTCGATATAATTTCCTTTACTATTCCGCATCATAAAAACTCCTTCTATAATGGAAGGAGTTAATGAGTCACTACTATTTTATTAACCACGATTCATATATGACCCTTTATTTTTATCGATTACTAATATGTTATTATTTTTAATTCAATTGCCGAATACACCAAATGCACGATGATATTTTGGGGATTTACTCATGTTTTAACTTTTCCATAACCGCATCATAAAATTTCCGCTCATCATCAACATTTAAATGGACACGACTTACCGTTTTAGAAAATCCGTATAACAACTGCGCTTTCATCGGCTCTTTTAACATTATTTCAAAAATTGCAGGTTCTTTTATAAATTCCATAACAGTTGCGTCAAGAACCTCTTTCTCTTCTTCTTTCGTTAATGGTTCTCCTTTATAAAACGCAATGTTATCAATTTGTGTAAATGGTATAACGATTTTCTTTCCTAATCCAATTTGAATGATCACTTTTTCTTCCGCAACGATAATTGGATTTTTACGCATCGCTTGTATTTCAGCTAAAAAATAGAACAGCGCATATATGTTCAAAATGAGTAAAATCCAAGCTACGACTGGATTCCATTGATGCAGTAAGTAATGAAAACCGATACTTTCAATTACTGTTGCATGAATAATCATGATATACACACCGATTGCACCAGTCTTTTTATGATAAGAGTATGCGAATTCACCTTCTGGTACTTTTTCACGCCATGACAAAAAGGCATAATAAAGTAATTTACACTCTGAAAGAATGACATTCACCGCTGTACTTCTTTTCATAGTAGAATTAAATGCTTTATCAATCGCATATGAAAATGATGCATACTCTTTTTTATATTCTTTATATAGTCTTATTATTTTAGGAAGAACTTTTATAATTTTATATAGAAGGAATAATTCAAAGGCTACAAAAGCTACTTCTCCTGCGACTATTATATAAGATACATAGGAAAAAGCTTGTAAATAATCGCTCGGAATAATAAATCTCGCAAATATATATCCAGCAATAACTACAGGAAACACATACTTTAACGAATATCTTTTTCGTATAATAAAGAAATATGTGATGACTGGAATTACGAACATAAAATCTAATAATGAACCGAGCACTACTTCTTTTGGAGCAGCTGGTACAAGGGGAAGGGCATACAATAAATAGTTTGACAACACAATTAAGGATGTGAGCCCGATCCAAATACCTTTTCTCCTTCGCGAAATGGATAAATTCATACGTTCACTCCTCTATTTAAAAACCTCATTTAAATGGTCTTTATAAAATAAAATGGCACGTTCAAATTCTTTTACCTCATCTACTTTCACAACAGTTTCTAACAGTAATTTCATCGCCTCTTCATGATCTTTCACGTTGTATTTTGCAATTGATAAAAATACTTTCATCACGTTATTGTCTGGAAATTTATTCCGCCCTGCTTCTAATACGGCAATTGCTTTATCGTATTCTCCTATACAACGATACGTACTGCCAAGACCTATATAAGCACCACAAAGTGATTCACCTTCAAGGCCATTCGCAATCGCTTGTTCATAATACGGAACAGCTTCCGTTTCAAGCCCCATTACATCATGTATCCAAGCACATTGGTAAAGTACTTCTGCATCTCTCGTAAAGTTTGTTAACCCT
The DNA here is from genome assembly GCF_051915945.1 of Bacillus cereus group sp. MYBK30-2. NCBI lineage: Bacteria > Bacillati > Bacillota > Bacilli > Caryophanales > Bacillaceae > Bacillus > Bacillus cereus group sp. MYBK30-2. Next base: position 242,063 of record NZ_JBQAFR010000001.1, on the reverse strand, counting down.
ATTAGTATCTCTCTAGACTGCGCATATTTCTTTTCATTTTTTAATTTAATAGCTTGCTTTAATAATTGTTCCATAGGATCCACTCCTCACAATTGTTCATTATGTATATCCAATGGCATTATCAATCACATTTATTACATAGTATGCGGCTTCATCTCTTTCTAAAATCGTAAATTTACAAAGCTGTAATGCGATTGCATAAGTGTTCTAATCTACTTACAATTTCTTTGGCTGTTTCGTCTTTTCCATTACATAGCTTTACATCACCATTTTCTCCAATAACATGATGCACAGCGCCGCGAGAATATAAAGAATGCGGTGAGTTTGCTACCATTACACTTGCTTTTGCATCGTTCATTCTTTTATTCGCTCTTTCGATTAGTTCCTCTTCATTCACATCACTTTCAAGTTTAAAGCCAACAAGTATCGTTTCTGGATCCCAGTTCTTTATTTGTTTTAATATTTTTGGTGCTTTTTGAAAATGAATAATTGGTGCGATATCACTTGAAATCTTTCCGTTCATATTAAGAACAGTTCCATCTTGATCACAGATTTTTTCAACAATCCAATCTGAGCCCGCAGCAGCCATAATAACTGCATCAATTTTTTCATGTGTAATAATACTTTTCATCTTATCTTGTAAATCAATAATCCCCTCAAATGGATGCAATTCTAATTGGTTATTTACATCGCCTGGCTTCTCAGCAAAATAGCCATGTAAATATATAACATGTGCTCCTTTTGCCATTAGCTCTTCCACAAGAATTCTTCCAATCGTACCTTTTGCTAAATTAGTATGTCCTCGTACTTGATCCCATTTTTCTAGACAGCCACCGCTCGTAATTAATACCTTTTTCCCCTTCATCATAACCATCCCTTACTGATTTTTCGCACGAAACCACTCTGTTCCAAAGTCAACTACATCACGTTGCTTCATAAAGCGGCACGTTGCATTCCCTATCTTCCCAAGCGTTACAGTTCCTTTACGTTCGAACTCCACTCCGATCTCTACAAACGTATCAGAATCATAATCCATTTCATCAAACTCTTTCCATACTCTTACACCGTTCTCTATAATAGGAGCTCCTACTTTTATTAATTCACGTGCTCCTGTACGTACTTCCGATAAATGAACAGATGTATTGGAGTCATACCCGACACCAAGTAATAATATGTATCCATCTAAATCGTATATTTTTCTTAATGGCGATTCTTCTCCAAAACTTATGGAAAGTGAATGATTCGCTGTAATTTCCTCCGCATGTTTCCCCCATGCTGCAAAACTACTGAGCGGATGGTTGCTCCGCAATACATTCGGATATGTACGAAAACATTCAACTACTTTTCCCATTGCCCTTGTTGGTGTTATACGTGGGTCAAATGCTGGGACGTTATCACGGATAATTTGCCACCAGTCTTCTGGTACAGGTGGTCTTGCCCAATGTTTCGGATCAGATAAATCCGAAGATTGCGTCGGCATAATAATTGTTCCCTCTTCCGTAACAACTTTCATTAATGCCTCTACTACCGCAACTGCTCCGCCAGATACCCAGCCAATGGAACTTAACGAAGAATGTACAATAACTGTCATTCCTTTTTCTATCCCTAGTTCTTTCAAATCATTTGTAATTGTTTCGATTGTATTTGGAAATTGTGTACTCGTCACTAATTCATTCATTTTCACGATTGTTCCCCCATTTTGATTTAAACTAATACATAAATATATTATCATATTTTTCTTAATTTTTAACTTAATTATCCACTCTATTGTAGAATGAACGAAGTACAATAACAAAACCACTTGTTTCATTCCTAAATCAAAACACAATAAACGAAGCCCTAGAATAGCTGACTTTACAGTTCTATCATAGGGCTCTTTCTATTTTAATGTGCGAAATACTACATATTGATTACATGCGACCTCATATATTTTCCTTGGAAGAGTTTAATTTGAAATGTTTTACATTGCTATTTCAAATATCTTTAAACGAGTGAAGATTTTGATTTATGAAGAACCTGCTATTTTCTCATCATCTACTTCATATTTTACTAGGCAATCATTTTCTATGATTAGTTCTTTACCAACTAAGTTACCTGTGACACGATCAACAATTTTTTTATAAATTTTATTTTTCCTGTATACTTGATCATCTGTCTTTTTTACAAAACGATGATCCTCTTCAACAATAGAATACGAATATGGGGGATACTGTGATGCCCTAATTTCTCCGTAAATGTATTCCTCGTCAATATGTAGATTAATTTGATAGGAAATATTTGAATTGTTCTTTAATTTTAAATCAATAATCCCATTCATCAAAGTAGCGCCTGTTCCAAATGGAATCACCCGTCCATAGTCAGGGAATGGATCAAAACTATGACGATACCTTTCTACTGTCTCCAACTCTGAATGAAGAAACATCCAGTAGAGAAGATTCCCTAACTGACAAAGACCACCGCCTATTCCCTTTATCGCTTCACCATTCATTAAAATAATTCCTTCTTTATATCCAGCCTTTTCATCAGAATTACCAACAAGATGCCAAAATGAAAATGTTTCCCCCGGTTTAATTACAACCTTGTTTATTTTGCTTATAGCTAATCTTAGATTAGTAATTTTGTTGTATTGCAGCTGTATGTCCGTATCACCTAATTTTCTAATAAGTAAAGATTTATGTTTATAAATTCTGTAAGGTAATGGGTTTTGTTCAAATGTTTTTGGAAATTTATACCCTTCAAGACGGTCATGTATTTTTTTAAACAACCTGCGTTGTCTAATTCTGAAAGGAATTAAAATCGGGAACCTTTGTGTTAATAGTTTTCTTGCCATTGAGGGTCAAGCTCCTTAATATATTATTCAGCAATTTATTACATTTAAATGCTACTAGATATATTCTGAGATTATTATTCTGGCGGAAGTGTATACGTAACCTTTCCTTCAGCATCTAAAAACTCCATACGTGGAATATCATTTTCGTCCACTACCATGCGAATACGGTCTTTTCCTTTGCTATCCATTAAACTTACAGAGACTTCTCCTTTAGAATTTTTTCCCATAAACATCCTTTTTGTATTTCCAGCCCATATTTTATCCATTTCAGTTACTTGTAATTCTGTATCTTCCACTGATTCCTTTATTTCTTCTTGCTGCTTTATTAGTTCCGAAAGCGGTGTCTTTGGACGATCATAAACACTGAATCCATATTCTCTATTTCCGTTCTCATCACTATAATGCATTTGAACTATTTGATCTTGTTTATACTGGTCAAGTGTTAAAGAAGCCCCTGCACTGTAATTCCCATTTCCATCTGTTTCGTTGCCGTAAATAAGTCCGCCACATTCATCGCCTTCTTTGTTATAAAACATAATTCCAGCAATCGGATCATTTTGCCTATGTCCAGGTAATATATCTTCTCCATCCATTAATACTGGAGGAATACTTTCATTATTAAATAATCGTAAACGAACTGTCCCATTTTGATCGACAATTTTTAGATTCTCTACCTCAATACTATTAAATTTAACAGTTTCTTCTTTCGACATCGTACTCCCCTTTTTTTCTGCATATTACCCTTCAATCGTAACCCCAGTAAACATTGATAAATTCCCTGTTATTCTTTCGCCTACTCGTAAAAACAGTCCCGCTGCCCTTCCGCTAATACAATGAGAACCGATTAGAAGTTTACCAGTATACGGTCCATCCCACGTATCAATTGTATAGTCAGGCATGTCTACGTATTGCTGATATATTTTTCGTTGCTCAAAATAATACTCTGTTTGATCTTCAGCTAATAGTTCATTATTTTCATAAATAGACACTCCGCCACCTTCGCGGCCAAATAATGGTTTTGAAACATATGATTCTTTTCTTTCTAAGAATCGTTTATTTGTAAAATACGTTGGAAGGAAGTATTTCTTAATGATCTCTCGCTCTTCTTTTTCAAAGAAAACTTCATCTTCGTAAAGTTGCCAAATTAATGCGAGTGCACCTTTATTTTGCATTACAAAGGCGGCAGGTGGATTAATAATTTGCACTCTTTCTTGTGCGATATGATTTAAAAATTGTAGACCAATTCTTTTTCCATTCTTATCAACGTCCGACACTAAATATTCAATTGGATATAGTCGGTATAAATATTTAATTCGGTCTCCGCTCGGTGTATATAATCCATCATCTGCAACAACAATATCTTGTATTCCTACATAAGCCGTTTGTTGTTGTAAGCAATAACTTCTTAAAAACTGAACGGTTTGATGATCTTCATCATGCCAATCATAGCTAGTAAAATAAATCGTTTCATCAGGACTTATTTTATAATCATGTTTAATTTGTTCCCAAGCTTGCACAATATGCTCTTCAATATGATTCGGATGATTTACATCATGATAACGACATAATACTTCATTCGCGACAGATGGTTCTAAATAACCGGTCGGAGTATCGCAATTTACTTCAATTAATTTAATATCATCATGATTTACAATGAAATCAAATCTTGTAAAATATGAAAATAAGCCAGCATGTTTCATCCTTGCAATTTCCCACGTTTCTGCTGGAAAACCAAGCTTTTGAAATTGCTCTGGGGTATTTGTAATGTATTGATACGTTTTATATAACACATACATAATTTCTTCTGTCGCTTTTGAAATTGCAGTATATGTACGTACTGGCATACGATACATACCAGTTGCCATATATTGATTCCATTCTTCATTCTCTAGCAAACTCGGCCATGTAAATCCATTTCTACCAGCCTCTTCTGCAAGAGAAAACCAAATTTTCATATACTCTTCCTGTTCTTGTTCTGTATACATTTCTCCATTATCCTTTCAAATTAGGATCCAGCTGGTGCTTTTGCGTTTCCAATTCCACTGGAACCAGAATTCACTTTCGGCGTCTGTGTAGTAGATGACTTTGGTGTATTTGAATCTGGCGTTACTTTATTCGCATTATTCGGCTGTTGCTTATTTAAATCCACTTTCTTTGAAGAATCATTATTACTACTAGTGCCTCCATAATATCCACCACCACTGCCACCAGTTCTGCGCTCATCCTTTTCACGGTATGGGATAATATTATTTGTATATGGTTTCTTCATAAGATTTGGTTTCGCCGTATTATACATATTTGACGTCTTACTTGCTAATAAATACCCAGCTACGAACGGAAGTATTGGCAAGTGTGAACCCTCATTATTAAATGTAGCAGGTGAATGATTCTCTCTACATAATTCTTCTTTTTCTATATTTTCTGTTGTTGGTGCTTTATCATCACAATTTAATGTTTCTTGTTCGCTTTCTTGCTTCGTGCCATCCACTTTTACAGCACTACTTTCTTTTTGTGCGCTTTCTTCATCATTATCAGCACATCCTGTTAATAGAAAAGATGACACTCCTATTGAAGCTGCAATTTTCACAAATTTGCTTTTATCCATTCTCATGTGTTATACACCTAATTTCTATTTATCTATATTTTTCCAATTACCTTTATTATATACTGTATATATCATTATTTTCAAATTAAACTACATATGCAAAGTTACATATTTCGCATACTATTTGAAAACTATGCGTTCTCAAAATGACAATGAAATCTTTCTACACCCGGATATTTTTCTCCTAAACTTTCAACATTAAAGTTACATTTTTTATAAAATCCGACTGTCTCTTCGTCTGTCTCAGCCTCGATATACGTTAGCTCATATTTCCTAATTATTTCTTTAATCATTTGAAGTGCAATTCCTTGATTACGATATTTTTCATCAACAGCTATGTGATACATTCTCGCTCTATTTGTATCAATTAACGCTGTACCAATGCAAGCCTTATTCCCATATTTATATAGCACTGCATGATTATTTTCATACAATGACACTGCTTTAATTAAACTTATTTCACTCGGACCGGTCGCATGCTTTAATACTTCCTTAATTGGATCTTTTTCTATATGCTTAACACGTTGTAACATCATATCGTCATCCCTTTCCATGAAAAAAGACTAGCTCTTTATAGGAAAGAGCTAGTCTTTTTACACAGTTATTTTTTCCTCTTTTTTCACAACTACAGCTACATAACTATGCAATATCATTCCGACAATTACGAGACTCATTCCAATCCACGATAAAGAAGATGGAATTGGAGCAGATAACCAGAGGAGCTCTCCTACTAATGCAAATAAAACTTCACCAGACTGTGTCGCTTCAACTGTTGCTAATTTTTGTGGATCATCTTTTACAAGATCAGTCGCAAAGAAGAATAAAACTGTCGCAATTAAACCTGAACTAATTGCTACGATAAAACATTGGATAACTTGGCTACTTGACGGTAATCCGTTAGTAGATACTTCATATCCAGATAGTAAAAACCAAAATGGTAAACTTGCTAAAGTCATACCGAGAACTCGTTGGAAAACATCTAATTCACCCTTACATACTTGCATCATCTTTCTATTTCCAAGTGGGTATGCAAACGCTGCAATAAGTACAGGAACTACACATAAAACGGTTTCACAAATTCCTAAAGAAGAAGCGTGTTCTACTTGCATAAGAACAACACCGAATAAAATAATGCCTGACATTACTAATTCCTTTATCGGAAGTTTTTTATGTAATGGATCTACTGCGAAAAATGGTGTTAACAATATCCCTGCAACTATCGTAATTTGCCAAGTTGAAGCAACGAGCCACCCGGGTCCAAACGCACCAGCGAAACTAAGCGGTGCATAAAAAAGGCCAAATCCAACGATACTCCATAACAACCATTCTTTCGGATTATTTTTCATATATTGAAAGAGTTGTTTTAAGTTCCCTCTATACAGAACAATAAGTAATAGCATTGGAACCATAAAGTAATACCGTAATGATGCACTCCAAATCCAACTTCCACCTTCTAAGTCCATCGCCCGGTTTAAAACGAAGGTAAAGGCAAAGAAAAATGATGCCAATATCCCTATTGCAATAGCTTTCATCACAAAACCCCTTATATAGTTTCTTCTTATACTATATAACAAAATAAATATAATTAATATTCAAAAACTTTATTATACATGTAGTCTTTAAAGAAACAATACCATATTTTCATCATCACTATACACACCATTCATCTTTATAGCTCTTTTTTCAATTGCATACGTTTTAAAGCCCATTAATCCATACAATTTTTTTGCTGGTTCGTTTGTGGATACAACTCCTAAGGTTAATTGCTCTAGTTTTATATCTCGCGCTCTTTGAATCGCATTTGCAATTAACTCACGCGCCAATCCGTTCCGTCTGTTTTGTGCATCTACATACATCGCAACGATATGACCTTTATGCTTATATGCCTCTTTCTCTTCTGTTAGTAAAGTGACAACTCCAATTAATTGATTTTCTTTATTAAAAGCACCGAATGTACAACTAGTAGCAGATGTTAAATTACTTACAACTCGGTCAATAGGATTTTCCTGACGGATTGCCTCTTCATAAGTTGTTATAAACGCCTCTGGATTTACTTGTAATGCTTGTAAACGTAAATCCCAATATTGTTCTGCATCTTCTTTAGTAAGTAATCGAATCATTTCCTTACCCCCTTTAGTTTACATAATATTTTTATAGGCTATTACATATAGATTGATATTCTTCTTTTAACATACTATAACGATAGCGATGAATGAATTCACCATGACGTAATCGATCATTTCTCATTATTCCTTCACAAACAAATCCAGCTTTTTCATAACTCTTTCTAGCTTGTAAATTATCTTCGTCTACTCGTAGCCAAACTTTTTCTAATTCGAATTCAGAAAAGCCAATTTGTAACATACTGTATAGAGCTGCCATTCCATACCCTTTACCCCAAAATTCTTTATTTCCAATTGCAATCCCTAGTTCAGCATTTTTATTCGTTTTATCAAAATTTTTAATATCTACCCATCCGATGTGTATACCCTTATCAGTTAGAATAGCTCGTTGTTCATATCCATTTTTTCGACTTATACACGTTTCAATCCACCTTCTCGTATCTTCACGAGTGAACGGTGGATATTGATCTGGTACAACTAGGTGCTTTGTTACTTCTGTATCTAATGACCACCTGTACCTATCTTCTACATCATCTAGTGATAGTTCTCTTAATTGAACAATTGGTAAATTCATTTTGCTACCCCTTCTCATTTCCCTATAGAAAATCCTTCGAACATTCTTCCCCCATACTCTTCTAACGTTTTTTCTATAAAAGCGATTAATTCCTTTTTCTCCCCTGTTTTATAAAAGCGATCAAAAACCGCAACAAATTTCTCTGCATATACTTCGTCGTACCTTTTCAATACTCTAATGAACCATTTTGAATTTCCAAGCCATTGGCCATTTACCCTCAAAACATATTCATGTACTAAATCAGCTAATAAATTTGCGATGAACAACTCTTCTTCTCTCTTTGTTGCACCAATAAAGTCATCCAAAGCATCCGTAATAAAATAGCGCTTCTGCTTCATCGTTTCTTCGGTCCATTTTTCAGGACCTTTATTTAATAGTTCATTTGCTTCTCTTTTTAGCTCTGCTACAATTTTTTCTTTTCCTTTTAAAACAAACGCTTCTGAAACTAATTGAGGTAATGAAGGTCTCCCGCGTTCACAATCACTTTTGAAAAAGGTTTTGTACGTTTCAAAATTATGTACAAATACTTCAACAGGCCAGCCATTACTATAGAAAGATTCTCTATAACAAGATGACAAATTTTGATCAAATATTACAACATCAAGGTCAGATGTTTTCGTAGCCTCTCCTCTAGCAACACTTCCCCCTAGTAAAGCAACATCACAATTCGGAAATTGTGATGTAATTATGCTTTGTGCCGCTTCAATTGGTTTCATAGCCTTTCCCCCTCTCTTATTTTACTTTCTTTTTTTCAGCTCTTTCTCGTGTCTTTTTAATATAGGCTTCTGCATCTGGTGTTTTGCATGACGTTGCACCGTGATCAACTTCTACTTTTCCAATCTCACGTGCAATTTCAATTGCCTTTTGTTCCAAACTTTCATTCCGAACCCCTATCGCAATTAAAGCTCTATTCATCGCTTCTCTTTTTCGATTTTTCTCATTATGTATATGAATTTTAATCTCTTCTATATACGGTAAGAAGTATTCATCATCTAATGTTTTATTTTTCATAGCGATATTCGCTAATAAAGACCAACCTGCTCTTCCAGTCCATTCATCGTCAGATTTCGTCCATTCTTCCATTCTTTCTATAGCGATTGGTGACGTACATATAGCCGTCATAAGAACGTCCATTAAACAATAATAATCAACTTCCTGTACCCATCTATTTAACTGTTCTGACGTTAGTTTCTTTGGCTCTAAAATCATCGTTGCTAAAGTCATTGCATCCATATTTTTTGTTTCCCATAATGAGATTGCTAAATCATGATCTTTTTTTATCTTCTTTTTTAACAATTTCAAATTCGCAAAACTAACTCCGAATAACGGCTCTTTCGCCCCATGATTTTTAAACGTTTTACGATTTTGTTCTGTTCCATATTCCTCTAGTTGCTGCATTACTTCTTCAAGTTGCATATGTCCACCTCTTTTATTTATTATGTTGACTTCACATATGTATGTACGATATATTCTACATTATTTTTTTGTTTTCCTATATTTATTTTTCAAATACGGTATGTGAAATTTCTAATTATACATTCTCTTCTTTATTTTTCACACGGTTGTTCATTCACACTCTCTATATAATACTCTTCTAACGCATTCAACGGATTTATTATGTTCCTTCCTATTATATTTTCTATCCTTGTAGCAGCATCTACCATCGATAATTGTGCAACTGAAAGCATTTCGTTTCTACTTTTCATAATTTCATATAAATACTTTTCTAATTTAGTATCATACTCTTCTTTACGACCTTGCATAATTAACTCAAATATCCCCCCTATCACTTCTACTTTTACATGGATAGATTTATTTTTCCACTGAGCGTATTGTTTTAAACGTTCCATCGTTCCTAAAACAGTGCTGGCATTCGTAAAAACTATTGTTTGTGGCCCTTCAACATGACAAAGCATTTCAAAGAATGGCTCATCAATTTTCAATATAGGTATATCTATTTTGAAATTTTCATCTAATAGCGTAATATAATCTGTACAAGTTATTAAAAGTGTATCCACATCACTTTCGGCAATATACTTTAAAAGATCATTCAATTTATTTCGTGCTTGTTCTCTTTCAAAATCGCAATCTTTTTTTAGTATGTGTGATAAAATCGGATCTACAAAATGGAGTATTTCTATTTCAAAAGATTGAAACGCTCGGTCAATGTATTCAATATTTGAATGATGAGCATGTAAACAAGCTAATTTTTTCATACTTATCCTCCTTCTCCGAAACTAAAAACATGTATGAACCGTAATAAATGCAGTTCCATACATTCAATTCTTGTTTCATTTTATTAAACCTGCAAAAACGTTGAAATCTTGCATATTTTTTTACAAACTTTTTCGCGCTTGTAAAAAGTTTTTTTGCATTTCCCCCTCTAAAATTGCTAATATAATAGAGTAGAACTTTTATAGAGAGAAGGAAAATTATGCGCAATGGAATTCGGATGACAACTTTAGTAAAAAGGGCTCTGTTTATATGCGTCGGGGTATTATTTACATACGAGGCTGCTTACGGATCAACACATACCGCTCTAGCCAGTACAGAGGATGAAGCTAAATCTGTTCAACTTGTAAGTGAAATTCAAACATCCCTAGCACCAAAAGAAGCTCCAAAGCACTATAACGGGCAAGTTAGAAAAGTTGCTTACTTAACATTTGATGATGGTCCTGGAAAATACACAGCTGAGCTTTTAGATATGTTAAAGAGTGAAAATGCAAAAGCAACATTCTTCCTAATTGGTTCAAACGTTAAAGCCTTCCCTGACCTTGTAAAACGCGAAGATGCTGAAGGCCACTATGTTGGGATGCACAGTATGACTCATAACTACAAGAAGCTTTACACAGAAGGTCATTACGTTGATGAAATGAAAGAAGACCAAGGCTTAATCGCTGGTGTTCTAGGAAAATCACCAGTATTAACACGTCCTGCTTACGGCTCAATGCCAGGATTAAATGAAGCCCTTCGCAACAAAGTTGTCGAAAATGGTTTAAAAGTTTGGGACTGGACAATTGATTCATTAGACTGGAAATACAACAAAATGCCAGCAGACGCTGCATCTGCTAAAATCGTAGAAAACGTTCTAGCTCATGCTACAAATCCAACAGAAGTTATCCTTATGCATGATATTCATCCACAATCAGTAAAAGCAGTACCTGGAATTATTAAAGGACTGAAAGAAAGAGGATATGAATTAGAAGGCTATAATGAGAACGAACATTTCCCATTAAACTTCTGGCATGATAATCGTATGTAATAAAAAGACTTGATTCCCTCTTGTAGGTTATCAAGTCTTTTTTTATCGTTTTGGGAATTTCCGTTGTTGCTCTTCAATAAAACGAATAATAACAAATGTTTTTTCAAACTAACCCCTATTTTCTATATTCAAATCCCCTTACTATCTTACACTATTATATTTACATTTAATAAAAAAACTTGAATTCTAATTATGAATTCAAGTTTTTTTATACTCTATTATTTAGAAAATATTACCCAGCAATTTCGCAATTTCACTAATTAATATACCAACAACAGCAAAGTCAGAATCACCGAATGTTGTATTTTCAAAGCCTAGTCCACCTAATATAGGTAATAATATAGCAGGCAGGAATGAGATTAATAATCCATTTACAAAAGCTCCAAGTATTGCTCCTCTTCTACCCCCTGTTGCATTTCCAAATACAGCAGCTGTTGCCCCAGTGAAGAAATGAGGGATTAATCCTGGTACTATAACACTTAATCCGATAAATGGAAGAATAAACATAGATATTAATCCGGCAATAAAACTTGTTAAAAAACCAATAATAACTGCATTTGGTGCGAATGGAAAGATTGTTGGGCAATCTAATGCTGGCTTGGCATTTGGTACTAGCTTATCTGCAATCCCTTTAAATGCAGGGACTATTTCTGCAATCAACATACGGACACCTGCTAGAATAATATACACACCTGCGGCAAACGTAATTGCTTGCATGAATGAATACACGAGATAATTTTGTCCGTTACTTAATTCTGTTTCGATAAAGTTTTTCCCTGCAAATGGTGCAACAATAAAGAATAACACAGCCATTGTTAATGACATAGAAACTGATGTATCACGTAAAAACCCTAATGACTTCGGTACTTTAATTTGTTCTGTAGATTTTTCCTTATTTCCAAATTTACTACCAACAAACCCTGCTGCTAAATATCCAACTGAACCGAAATGGCCAATTGCGATATCATCCATCCCTGTAATTTTTCTAACATACGGTTGTAGTAGCGCTGGAAAAATAACCATAAGTGCCCCTAAAATAACTGATCCAATAATCACTAATGAAGCACCTTGCATACCTGTAGTTGAAAATACAGCTGAAATTAAACATGCCATGAAAAGTGTATGATGACCAGTTAAAAACACATATTTAAATCTTGTAAATCGTGCAATTAGTAAATTAGCAATCATCCCAAATACCATAATTAAGGCCGTTTCTTTTCCTAAAGTTTGCTGAGCTATCGCAACTACAGCTTCGTTATTTGGAATAATCCCTTTAATATGGAATGCTTTATCAAATATTTTACCAAAAACATCTAAAGCTCCTATTAATATAGTGGCTCCGCCTCCTAAAACGACGAAGCCCATAATTGTTTTTAATGTTCCTGAAACTGTGTCTGCAAAATTTTTCTTTTGCAGTAGTAAACCACACATAGCAAACAATCCAACTAATATTGCCGGTTGTCCCAAAATATCCTTCATTATTATATCAAACATAGCACTACTCCCCTTTCACTGTTTCTACATCAGGTGTTTTTGTAATGCTTCTTTAATTTCATTTAAATCTAAAATGTTTGTTAGTCCAGCAACTGTTCGAGTACCATCTTCAAGGTTACAAATGATATCCTTCGCACCTAAATATAGATCTGCTTGTTCTGATTTACTTGATGCTAAATCCGTATGAGAAACTTCAGCTTGCAAACCAAGTTCAGTTAATATTTTCTTTACATTCATTTCTATAATAAAACTACTTCCTAATCCATTTCCACATACTACTAATACTTTTTTCATTTCAATCTCCCCTTTAATTAGAATATTTAGCTATCATTTCTAGCATTTTATCTTTTGAATTTGAATGAATTAACATTTCTATGTTTTTGGGATCAGATAACATCTCACTTAATTGTGATAATGCTTTCAAATGTGTCTCATTATCAATAGCTGCTAATACAATAATTAAATTTGCAGCATGCTCTTGTTTTTCTGAAAATAAAACACTTTCTTTTAGTTGTAATAAACTCATCCCTAACTTTTTGACCCCTGCTTCAGGGCGAGCGTGAGGTATTGCAATTTTAGGTGCAATAACAATATACGGACCTAACTTCTTCACATTCGCAATCATCTCAGAAATATATTCATCAAAAATATGTCCATTTTGTAATAAAGGTTCAGACGCAATACGAATTGCTTCTTCCCACGTATCAACGTGATTCTCAAGTTGGATAAACTCTCTAGTCAATAGCTCGTTTAACATAGGCTTATATTTCTCCTCCTTATCAATATGTACTGGGCCACTCATAAACTCTCTCAATTCATTTTTCAAAGACTTTTCATCTAAAATGTCTGTGTATTTTTGGATAATCCCCATCATCATATCAACAGAATCACTTTGATTCTCACCAAATAAAGCTACATTTACTTTTCTTAGTAACGATGCTTTTTCGGAATCGGTCAAAATTGGATTCACCATAAAGATAGGGATTTTCCCCTTCTCAAGTTCAGTAGTTGTAATGATACAATCTACATCAAATATATTTGATTCATATTCCCGCTTTGAAATGGCTTTTAAAATATCAACACTCGAAAACAATTGCTCTAATTGGTACTGCAACATACGTGATGTACCAATACCATTCGGACAAACAAGCAGCGCTGTTTTTCTTGGACTGGGAACGATTCCCTCTTTCCTCATCCAAGCACCGAAGTGCATAGTAATATATGCCATTTCATCATCTGAAACTGGTTTTCCAACATATTCTTCAAAATGATGAATCACTTTTTTTGTAAGTGTATATACTTCTTCATAATTTTGCTGAATTGTATAAAGTAATGGATTTTCTATTTCAATCCCATACTTTACACGATAAAATGCCGGTTTCATATGCAGATATAGGTCTGAGGCAAGCCCTTTATAATTTTGGAAAATAACACAAGCATAATGTTGAAAATCCTTTATCATATATCCGACGATAGAATGTATCCCATCAATATCATTTTGTTCAAAGTCTATTTGTTGAGCATTTACTTTTGCTCCCAACAAATGAGTCGTAATATAATAAATTTCGTCTATTGGAAACTCTACGAAAAATACTCTTTCAAACTGTTTTGCAATATATTTAGCTGCTTCAAATTGTTTTGTTTCTCGTAGAACTTCCTTTTCAGCATCTTCCATTTCAACACATTTTCCATTTACAATACGATTACGGAATAAATACATGTAAACGCTTAAACTTTCAAGTACCTCATCTGTATACTGAACACCTAAAAGCTCTTCACAATTCGATAAAATATTTTTTATTACAAGAAGTTCCTCATGATCTTGATTACCTTTTACACTTTTATTATCATTCGTAATGTATTTCACATGCGATATTAAATATTCCCATCCATGCTTTGAAATTATTTGCGAAAGATTTAAGATTAATATATTCCGTTTTCCATGTTCATTCCCTTTAATATTGTAACCGTTTTTACGATCAAAATTTAATGAGAGCTGAAACTTCACTAACTCAGTTTTTATTTTTTTTAAGTCAGCAAGAGCAGTATTACGACTTACTTGCACAAGCTCTATTAAGTCTTCTAATAGAATTCTTTTCTCTATTGTTAGTAAATAAAGAACCAACAATATTTTTCGTTCTTGTGGAGAATACTCATATTGGCTTGTTGTAAATCCATTTAACTTTTTTATCACTCTTTGCTTCGTTTCATTATCAAAACAGTAGCCTAAAGGACGAATATATTCATATGAATTTAAATCCTCTGCAAGTAACCAATCTTCTATTTTCTTCATATCATAATAAATTGTTCGCTTAGAAACTTGTATGACTTCCATTAATTGAGATACAGAAACATAGCTATCTGCTTGAATAATTTGCTGTAATATACTTATACTTCGATTATCTAATATCATATATGATATACACCCTTTCTATACTTGTTCTTAAGTAGATTTGCAAGTATAGATACTAACTTTGCAAAATTAGAATTTGAAATCGCTTTCTATTAATATCTTATCTTGTATTTCTCCTAAAATTAAGTCCAAATTCTCGTTTATGCACAGTGCAACGATTGTGCTTTTATTTAAAAGTTTTATTATATATGTACGGTATATGAAATTATACAATATATATTTTTATTTTAAAGACAATTTGTCAATCTAAGTGCGACAGTTCCTCCTGAAACGCTTCGTAGGTAGTTTTCCACGTAAGTAAGTGGTGTGGTAACTTCTACTTTACATGAAGCGAGATCGGTTTTTTGTTTTTTTCTTTAGGTGTCGCACTTAATAATACAATGCGTCAATACATAAAATATTTTTAACTTATTACCCTTTATACATAAAATAAATTTGATTTGCAATATAGTCTGAACTAAAGTGAAGTCCATTCCTTATCCACCACATGATGATACCTACCAAAGAGGCTGTTTTAATATCAACTGCAACATAATCATCTGGTAAATCCTTTTTCGTATTCTCTCTTCTCGTTTCTATTAATTGCTTTAAAAATAAAAATAATTGCTCCTCAAATTGATTCATTTTAAATAATATAAATAAATAATTTCGGTGGATATATAAATAATCAAGCAATTGTGTTAGCTTTTGTTTTTCTGATAAATCTTTTGCATGTATTAAATCAACAATTTTATTAGAAAGCTCATTTAAAATCTCGTTAGTGATTTGGTCTAGTAAATCTTGAATATCTTGATAATGTAAGTAAAAGGTTGTTCGATTTAATCCTGCCGTTGTTGCTACTTTCTGAACCGTTAAGCTTGAAATACTAGGATTCTCACATAAAAGAGAAAAAACAGCATTTTTAAACATTTCTCTTGAACGAACTGTACGAGGATCTTCTTTTTTAGATGTAGACATTTTGAAACTCCTTTATAGATTTTCTCTTTACTTACTCGACAGTGCATACCTTCTATGTCGAGTAGTGAACATTTTCAAAAAAACTGTTCATGGTCAAAGAAAATATATTTTGTTACCATTAATTTTATCGACATGATGTCGATAAATCAAGAAAACAATGAAGGAGTTTACCAATGCAAAAGGAAATATCAGAAAGAAATAAAAAAATTATATTAGTTGTCCTCATTACCGGTTGTTTTTTATCAACATTAAATCAGACGCTATTAAATGTGGCGATGAGTAATTTAATGGAAGTATTTGATGTTACGGCTGCAACAGTTCAATGGCTATCGACAGGCTTTATGCTCATAAATGGTGTTCTGGTACCAATTACTGCATTTTTAATGAAACGATTTACAACAAGGCAGCTATTTATTAGCTCGATGCTCTCTTTGTTTATTGGGACTGTTCTCTGTGCATGCGCCATGAATTTTGGCATTCTGTTAATAGGAAGAATGATTCAAGCAGTTGGGGCAGGAATTATTATGCCACTAATGATGACTGTTATTTTATATTTATACCCTAGTGAAAAGCGTGGAAGTATTATGGGGACCATCGGCTTTGCCATAATTTTTGCGCCAGCCATCGCTCCAACATTATCTGGCTTTATCATAGAATATGTATCATGGAGATGGCTATTTATTGGATTAGCTCCATTTGTATTCATTGTTATTATTCTCGCACTTAAATACTTGATGAATGTTGCAGATACAACAAAAGCAAAATTAGATATCGTAAGTGTCATTTTATCAACGATTGGCTTTGGTTGTGTTATATTCGGATTTAGTAGTGCAGGAAGCAAAGGATGGGATCACCCAGTTGTTATTACAACAATTATCATCGGTATAATCGTTACAGCTTTATTCTGTATACGTCAAATAAAGTCTAACGATCCATTATTGAATTTATCAGTATTTAAGTATAAAGTTTTCACTCTTACATCAGTCATTAACGTACTCATTACGATGATTATGTATGCTGATTTAATTCTTTTACCGATTTACTTGCAAAACGGACGAGGTTTTACTGCATTTGAATCAGGTTTACTTCTATTACCTGGAGCTGTAATTAATGCCTTCTTATCACCTATCACAGGAAAAATGTTTGATAAATACGGGGCAAAACCACTCTTTATTACAGGTTTAATATGTATCATTATTTCGATGTGGGGTGTAATTGATTTGACCGAATCTACAACTTATATGTATCTAATGGTTCGTACCATTATTCTACGAATTGGATTAAGTTTCATTTCGATGCCTTTAAACACAGCAGGCTTAAACGCCTTACCAAGAGAACTTGGTTCACATGGTTCAGCAGTAAATAATACGATTCGCCAATTAGCAGGTGCTATTGGAACAGCAGTCATCATCACTGTATATACAATTCAATCGACTTCACATATTTCACAGTTATCTAGTGAGAATGGAAGCATATCAGCTATGCAAGTAACAAAGTTATCTTCTATCTTCAGCTCAAGTGATGCCTACGTATTTATGTTAGTCTTATCTTTTTTAGCTTTGATTATTGCATGTTTTATGCCTAAAAAAGCAACAATTCAAAAATACGAAAGTAACTCTTAAAACAAAAAATCCTACTCGTATAGATAGTATTCCATACGAGTAGGATTTTATATTATTTATTTTGTTTCCCCGTCTTCAGTCGTCTTCACCTTCGTTTTATTTTTATCACGATGGTTATAGTTGTACTTAGAACGATCTACTGGAGTGAAGCCTTCTGGTGTGTAGAATCGTAATAAGTCGCCGTTAACAACTTGGTCAGAGTATTTTAGTGATTTTTGAACCATTTGTTCATTTTGTTTTATTTCGTCTGTAAATTCTACAGGATTTCCAGTCGCTGTATCATAGTATTTGCCATTCAGCGCAGTAACTGTTGGGCTTACATAGTTACCGTTACGGAATGCAACAACTTGTTTATGATCCGGCGATAATAAATCTGATCCGAATTGGACATAATTCTTTGTATCTGTACCTAGTAAGTGTAATAACGTTGGAAGAACGTCAATTTCTCCGCCGTATTGATGTTGTACGCCACCTTTCATTCCTGGTACGCGAATGATTAAAGGTACACGTTGTAACTGCGCATTTTCAAATGAGTTCATTTCTTTACCCATTATTTGAGACATTGCTGCGCCATGATTATCTGAAATACCGTAATGGTCACCGTACATAACGATAATTGAATTATCGTATAAACCAGATTGTTTCAAGTAATCCATGAAGCCTTTTACAGACTCATCTAAATAGCGTGCTGTTTGGAAATACGTATCTACAGAAGAGTCACCTGTTTTCGCTGGTTCAATCGTTGCTTCCGCTTTATCAATAGGATAAGGGAAATGGTTCGATAACGTAATGAACTTCGTATAGAACGGTTGTTTTAACGTTTGTAATAACGGAATTGATTCATTAAAGAACGGTTTATCTTTTAAGCCATAGTTTACTACATCTTTTTCATTCATATCATAGTATGACGCATCAAAGAATTTATTAAAACCAAATGATTTATAAATATCATCACGGTTCCAGAACGTTTTGTAGTTACCGTGGAACACTGCTGATGTGTATCCTTGTTGACCTAAAATAGCTGGTGCTGATTGATACGTGTTATGAGCTTTGTTTGTAAAAACAGATCCTTGTGGTAATCCAAACATTGAATTCTCTAACATAAACTCCGCATCAGATGTTTTACCTTGTCCTGTTTGATGGAAGAAGTTATCAAAGTATAACGTATTCGCATCTTTTGTAAATGAGTTTAAGAACGGTGTAACTTCTTGGCCATTTAGTTTGTAGTTTAGTAAAAAGTTTTGGAATGACTCTAGATGAATATAAATTACGTTCATTCCTTTTCCTTTACCAAAATACTCAGGATTTGGACTTGCATAACTTGATGCAAGATAGTTTCTTACTTCTGTCATACTATCTCCATCTGCTAATGCACGTTCTGTTGATGCTTTCGCACTTTGAATGCCATCATAAATCGTATAGTTGTACGCCCCTAAATATTTCACGATATAATTGCGGTCAAATGTTCTAGTTAATAATTCAGGACGGTCAGATTCTGCAAGTCCTAAGTTAATACTAAAGAATAAAATACCTACTAAAAATACTAGAGATAATTTATGCTTCGCAACACGGATTGGTTTAGGATTTACAAATTTCATTGCGACTAAAACAATTAAAATGATTGTATCTAAGAAATATAGCGGATCATATAAGTGTAGCAATGCAAAAATACTACCACCTAAATCTCCAAAGTTATTCGTTTGTGTTAATGTCGGGAACGTAATAAAATCGCTGAAAAAGCGGTAATATACTACGTTTGCGTATAAAAGTATAGACATTAGCAAATTAATAACAATTAACCAAATGTAAGCTCGTTTCCCCTTTGCGAATAATGCAAGACCTAAAAATAGAACTGCTGAGCTTAACGGGTTGAAAAACAGTAAGAACTTTTGGATTGTGTTTGATATCCCTAAATTAAATTCTGTCACATAAGCTGCGTATGTTTTTAACCAGAATAAAATAACGGCAAACACGAAAAATCCAAAATGATTGCTTAACACTCGCTTACTCTTTAATAGTAATTGTTTCATTTCTCCACCTCTTTTGATCATCCAAGGCTTATTTTGATATAAGTCTGTCTCTCTATTCAATTTTTCTTCTTCAAATAGGTTTTATTTGTTTAACTATATGAAGAATATTAGTAATTATAATTTGAAGCTATTATTTATTCAACTATTTCTTTTTAAACATTTTGACCTTGGTTTCTATTTAATAAAATAATTTTGTAACATTTCCTGTTTTCTTACATTAAGTTCTTCCCTAAATTCATCCGCTAATTAGAACATTACCCACTATAAACCTTTATTCATAAATCCGCAAACATATCTATCTCCAATTTTGGAACATTAATGCAATATACTAAAATTCACTATAAAAAACAGTTTATTATCATTTCAAGGTTTATCCCTACTTCAAAAATTTCTTGCTATCATTAATATTATTGTTGAATAATTATTCGCTTTATTTGAAAATAAAATTTATATTTCCCTTTCAGTAAATGACAAAAAAAGAGCTGGCACACAGTCGAAAACTCGACTTGTGAGACAGCTCCTTTTCATCGTTTATTATTGACCTTTGTACATTGCATCAACTTGTTTTTGAAGTTCTTCATTTTCTAAGAACTCATCATACGTTGCTTCCTTATCGACTACACCGTTTGGTGTTACTTCAATAATACGGTTTGCAATTGTTTGTATGAACTGATGGTCATGAGATGTGAATAGTAACGTACCTTTAAATGCGATTAAACCATTATTTAATGCCGTAATAGACTCAAGGTCTAAATGGTTCGTTGGATCATCCAATGTTAATACGTTTGCACCACTTAACATCATTTTAGATAGCATACAACGTACTTTTTCTCCTCCAGATAATACAGAAACGTTCTTCTTAACTTCTTCACCTGAGAATAACATACGGCCTAAGAAACCACGTAAGAAACTTTCTGATTCATCTTGTGGAGAGAACTGACGTAACCAATCAATTAGGTTATAATCACTGTTCTCGAAGTACTCAGAGTTATCTCTTGGGAAATGAGCTTGAGATGTTGTTACACCCCATTTGAATGAACCGCTATCTGGCTCCATTTCACCCATAAGAATTTTAAATAATGTTGTCATTGCAATATCGTTACGGCCGATAAATGCAACTTTATCACCTTTATTTAAAGTGAAGTACACATTATCTAATACTTTTTCTCCGTCGATTGTTTTAGAAATACCTTCAACAGTTAATAAGTCATTTCCTACTTCGCGCTCTGGTGTGAAGCCAACGAATGGGTAACGACGTGATGACGGTCTAATATCATCTAATGTAATTTTATCTAATAATTTTTTACGAGAAGTTGCTTGCTTTGCTTTAGATGCGTTTGAGCTAAAGCGCGCAATAAAGTTTTGTAATTCTTTTACTTTCTCTTCTTTTTTCTTATTAGCATCTTGCGTTAATTTTAAAGCTAATTGGCTTGACTCATACCAGAAGTCATAGTTACCAACGTATAATTGAATTTTACCGAAATCAAGGTCAGCCATGTGCGTACATACTTTATTTAAGAAGTGACGGTCATGGGATACAACGATAACTGTATTTTCAAAGTTCATTAAGAAGTTTTCTAACCATTGAATCGCTTTTAAGTCCAAGTGATTGGTAGGCTCATCTAGTAATAGAATGTCAGGTTGACCGAATAAAGCTTGAGCAAGTAATACTTTTACTTTCTCTGCCCCAGTTAATTCAGACATCTTTTTATCATGAATATCTTCACCAATACCTAATCCTTTTAGAAGGATTGCTGCTTCAGACTCTGCTTCCCAACCGTTTAACTCAGCGAATTCACCTTCAAGTTCTGCAGCACGCATGCCATCTTCATCACTAAAGTCTTCTTTCATGTAAATTGCATTTTTCTCTTGCATTACTTTATAAAGACGTGTGTGACCCATCATTACTGTTTCTAGTACAGGGAACTCTTCATATTCGAAGTGGTTCTGTTTTAATACTGCTAGACGCTCACCTGGCGTAATATGTATGTCACCTGTTGATGGTTCAATTTCTCCAGATAAAATCTTTAGAAATGTTGATTTACCAGCACCGTTTGCTCCGATTAAACCGTAGCAATTACCTGGCGTGAATTTTATGTTAACATCTTCAAACAATTTGCGATCTGCAAAACGCAAACTAACGTTACTTACTGTAATCATGTGTTTCCTCCTAGTAATACCGCTGATATCAGCGTTTTCTCACCGATTGTCTTAAAAAAACCGTACCTTACGATTCACTTATTGTAGACTATAGCTATTATATAGTAGAAGCTAGATGAATAGCAACGATTGATTACTTTTATGGTGTGAAATCAAGCCCATAATTGCATAAAAAAACTGTAGAGAAAAACCTCTCTACAGTTTTTTTATTACTTCGTATCAATCATTTTCTTTTTATAACTTTGTATTTTACTCGTTAACCCTATTAAAGCAGGTAACAATATCGGCATCACTATTAAAGCTAATAGTATAAGGGCAATGCCAACAACTAATGCCACTTGTATAAGTGTTAATACACCTGAAGGAATTAACGCTGCAAATGTCCCTCCTAAAATAAGTGCCGCTGATAATACAACTCCTCCTATGTGACGAGATGCATTTACAATCTTCGTTACTGAATCCCCTTCTAGCTCGTTATAACGCATCATTAAGAAAATACTATAATCCACTCCTAAAGCAACAATCATAATGAAGCTAAAGAATGGAACATTCCAGCTTAATGACTCTACGTTTAATACATGTGCACTAATTTGTTCACTAATACCAAGCGATGCAAAGTACGCTAAAATTAATGATCCAATGATAAAGGTTGAGTTTAAAAATGAACGTGTAATCACGATTAAAACCAGCGTAATACCAATTAACATAATCGTAGCTGTACGTAAGAAATCTTGCCCGGTTACTTCTTTTAAATCAACGTTTCTAGCTGTTGTCCCGCCGATTGCTTTTTTCGCACTTTTTAGTTCTGTTCCATTTAAAGTACCATCTATTGTTTTATTTATTTCTTGAATAATTGGCATTGCCTCTTTTGAATACGGATTTACATCTAAAATGATAGTCATTTTAGCAATTTTTCTATCATGTGACATAAACGTATTTAATACTTTCTGGAAATCTTCTCCCTCTAAAACTTCTTTCGGAATATAAAATTTCTCAGAGCTTTTCGACTCATTTAGCTCGCCTAAATATTTTTGAGCGTCCCCTAGACCGTTACTTACTTTTCCTAAACCCTCTGTACTTTTAGATAAACCTGATTGCAATTGTCCCATCTTTTCTTGCAAATCTTTAAGTCCAGTTAATAGTTGCCCTTGCCCATCGTTTATTTTCGTTAATCCAGATTGTAACTCAGCTGATTTGTTCGCAATTTGCTTTGAACCTGTAGCTCCTTCGTTCAAGCCATTTTTCAGTTCAGCAGCTCCTTTTTGTAGTTGCGTTACTCCATTGTTCATTTCCTTTAGACCATTATCTACTTTCAATAATGATTGATTTGCTTCTTTAAATGAACTCATCGCTTCTTTGTGCTGCGTCGCTAATTGATTTAATTCATTTGAAAGGACACTCAATTGCTTCTGAGCTTCTTTTGCAATTCCTAATGTTTGCTGTATGTTAGGATCCTTTGCTAATTCTGGTTTTGTTTGAATGAAATTGTTCATTAACGTTTCAATTTGTTCATATCCTTTTTTCGCACCATCAATCGCTTGAGAAATACTTCCGAAATATTGATCGTAAGAACTTAAACCTTTTTCTAACTGAGCATAACCAGCATGAAGCTGCGAAGTAGCATTTGAAAGGACATTGATATTTCCGTTTAATGATGCTAGCCCATCCTCTATTTGCTTCGCCCCTTGTGCCCCATTGTTTATTCCATTCGATAATTGATTTAAAGCTGTTCCTAATGCTGATACACCATTTTTCGCCTCATTTGTTCCATCAATTAACTTTTGAACATTTGCAAGACTATTTGAGTCATTACTACCCATTTTGTCTTTAGCATCTGTTAATCCGTCATTAATTTCTTTTATGCCACCATTTGCATCTCCTAAGCCTGTATTCAGTTCTCCGGCTTGTTTATTTATATATAATTCTTTAATCTTATCTCCAGTTGGACGCGTCGATGAATATACTTCTGAAACCCCTTTAACTTTCGAAATTTTTTCAGTTAGTTCATCTAAAGTTTGTAGGGAAGTCGCTTCATCTAGCTTTTTGTCAGATTGAATAACTAACGTACCCGGTGAAGAGAAACCAGGCGGGAAATGCTCTTCTATTACATTAATCCCCATTTTTGATTCATACTTATTATCTACTTCAAATAAATCATTGTAATTAAGCGTGTTGGAATATTTTAATACGAAAGGAATCGATATCACGAATACAATGATTAAAGCAACAAAGGGTCTTGCTACTGAGTTTTTCGCGAAGAATCCCCATAAACGACTATCCTCATGACCTTTAAATGTTTTAATTGGATAAAACATTCCTTTACCTAAAAGCACCATAAAAAATGGATTTAAAGTGGTTAATACCAATAGTAATATTGCGATACCTATTGCTACTGCTGAAGTAGATTGATATAATTTAAAACTTGCTAAAACAAGTGATGCAAACCCAATTAGCACTGCTACCCCACTATATAAAACGGTTTTACCTGCCGATTTAAATGTCTCTTTCGTAGCTAAATATGCATTTTCTTGTTTACTTAATTCCTCTTTAAATCTCGTATATAATAAAATGTTATAATCTGTTCCAACTCCAAACAGGACGACAACTAAAAAGACTTGCGTAAAGTTTGAAAACGGAAAATTAAATTGATCTACAAGATGGGCAATTACCCCCATTGAAACTAAATAAGATACCCCAACTGTAAGAAGAGAAATAATTGGAACTATTGGCGAACGAAAAACAATAATTAAAACAACAAGAATGAAAATGATTGAGATAATTTCTGTTTTTTTCACTCCCTCTTGTGTGGATTTAAGAAAGTCATCCGCTATTAAATCACTTCCTGTTAAATACGTTTTTACACCTTCTGGTTTAATTTTATTTTGAAGCCCGCTTGCAACTTTTGATATTTCACCATGTTTTTTATCTACCGATATTTGCGTTAAAATAGTCGTATTATCTTTAGAAACTAATTGTTTCTCCAAGTCTTTATTATCTAAATGTGTGACAATATCCTTAATTCCTAATTGCTCTTTTTCATTTTGTAAAGCAGTGATAGTTTTCGTTATTTCCTCTTTTTGCTCATTTGTTAAAGCCTTCTTACTTCCACTATTAAAGACAGCTATAATTTCGTACTTTTCAACTCCGTCTTTATCCATTTTTTTTATCATCTTGTCAGCTATACTGCTTTGTTCTGTTTTTGGAATAGTAATTTGCCCTTTTTCTTTCACTAATTTATCCATATTAGGCATTGTTACTATCATTGTGATAGTAATAACTATCCATAATAGAAAAGATAAACTTCTCCAATTTCTCAGCTGATTCATATCGATCCTCTCCCACTAATAAAATTTTACATTTTACACGGAATGAATATTCATTCCTTTTCTTTTAAATATACCTTTTCGGAATGAACGTTCATTCCTATTATTCTATTAATTATTTTTTCGAACTCTATTAAAACTCACTCTATCGGAATGAATATTCATTCCCTTAGTTGTACAGATATACCAGCTCCTGTTCTCATTTTCATATCTATTTAGGAATGAATATTCATTCCTTTTCTTTTAAAGCTATAGAATCAATCGATTCTAATAGCATTCCAAGAACTCTCTTCCAATTCTTTTACCAATTCTTTTGTGTATTTTAAATCCCCTGTCGCCATTACTTTGATTAATTTTTCAACTGGCTGATATACAATAATAATTAAAGCAACTGGAGGTAATGGACGAAGAAAACCTTTTTCGATTCCATCCTCTATGAGATCCATAAAGAAGCCCATAAAATCATCAAATATTTCCTTACTATGTTCATCAAGAAAATAACTATCACAGTGAGAATTTGTAAAAAGAAAAGCATCCACATTGTGTCGCGCAAATTCAAATAAACGGTTGTATGTATGACTAAACTGTTCACGAATATTTGCATCAACAGGAAAATCAGTTTTTATTAACTCAGATAGTTGTAAAACGCACTTTGTAAATAAAGAATTAACGAGCGACTCTTTATTTTCAAAATAACGATAAATGGTACCTGCACCTACATTTGCTTTTTCGGCAATCATCGGAATTGTTGTACCATCGTACCCTCGCTCTGCAAAAAGTTGCATAGCAGCATTAAAAATATCATCTTGTTTGTTTTTAGCCATTTTTCCCACCTCAATTTTCAGGAATGAAAATTCATTCCGTTTTTTATTATAAATTACATGGATTAAAAGTCAAGTGTGTGACTAAGCCCATATCGCATTTATCGAATAACACACTCAACTAGGTTATCAATACATTTTTTGAATTATCCCTTCAAAAAAATTCTTTGTATCATCATGACTTAAAACTCTCAATACATCTTGTATCTTAAAGAATTGAACCTGGCTTATTTCATTATCTTTTGGATCTAAATCTGTTCTATCACCTATATATTCTACATAAAACATAGTAGTTTTTTGCTTTTCATATCCAATTTTGACTTTGAGTTCTTCAGGAAAATCAAAGCAAATCTTATCTTCAAATTGGCTAATAACTTTAAATTTTTTAGAGCCTGTTTCTTCTTCCAACTCTCTCAACATAGCACTTTCTAAGTCATTATCTGTATGTTTTACACCGCCTTTAGGAAAATCCCATTCCCCTTTTGACAAAGTATATTCTCCTTTTATATCACTAATTTTCACCTTATGTATTAATAACAATTCATTATGTTGGAATACGATTGCACCTACTGCTTGCCTAATCATTATACTTTTCCTCCTAAAACTTCACTAAACATTTTTGAGGTTTTGAACTCTTTCTACCATTTACACTCCATGCTAATTTGTAAAATAGAATATAAATTCCGTTATGTATATTTTTGCATGTTTGTATTACTCTCTTACCTCTCTTAAAACAATGGTTTCACACTATTAATAGAAAAGTACCATAATAAAAATATTTTCATTATAGTACTTTTTCTTGATCATATATAGCATATAGTATGAATTAAAAGAAATCATAAATAAATGCTTCACGCACCGGTACTACATTCTCAAATGCTCGTATTTCCTCTTCATTTCCGCTAATTAATTCTAATTCATATAGTTCTAACGGACGTTTGTAGCCAAACATTATTGTAGATAACGCATTGATATCTAGTCTAATTCCTTTATTTAATGTCTCTTCTTTTATAATTGTTATTTCATGATTTGCAAGCCTCACTGTTACGTTATTCCACGGAGCAAATGAATCAGTAATATGTAAAATCACTTCTTGCTGTACATTGTTCCAGTTCAACTCATATTGATTTAAGAACGGCTGCACATCTACAATTCTACCCATAAAATATGGTTTCATTTCTGCCTTCACTCGTGGCTCTTGCAATGTATATAACAACGGTTCTTTTTCACTTAGTATCATTTCAAGTTCTTTAATCATAGAATCATGTTGGCAGATGAAGTTCCAAAGGCCATTTCTCGCTTCATTATGCAGTGGAACAAATTCTTCTACTGTCATTTTATAATTTTCTATTTTATATAACATGTAACCAGCTGCAGTTTTATTTTCATCATAGTAAATCGCTAATGTTAAGTCATGGTAAACCGCTTGTAACCACCATTTTTCACTGCGAACTAGCATACCTGAAAAGCGTTCAGCAAATGTTTCATAGATCTTCTCTACTTCTTCTGAGTGATTTTCTTTATTGAAACGTTTCACAGTACCTTTCACTTGTTTTTTCATTACTAAATCGCTCTTCTCCATATGACATGCAAGGCGATTCGCACAAAGTTCCCATCCGTATTTACGGTAAAATGACACTGCAAATGGATGTAACATCGATACTGTATATCCATCTTTTTTCATCGTTTGAAGTGAGTGTTGAAGCAATTCTTTCACATATCCGTTTCTTCTATACTCAGGATACGTCGCTACCCCTGCAACGCCGCCCATTTTAAATTTTTCTTTGCCTATGTAAATATGAAACGGAATAAGGTGGAGTTTTGTTGCTAATTCTTCGCCCTCCATAATACCGTATATTTGATGACTTTCCTTCATTCGTGTAATCTGCTGCTGCACTCGTTCTTCATTTGCTTTATATTGAAAAGCATATTCTGATAATGTTAGCGCTTCTCTGAATTTATCTTCTTTTAATTGTATGACGTTCATATATTTCTCCTCCATTCCTCACCTAAATTGTACCATAATTCTTAATGTTCCGATTCAGTGAATGGAATTATATCAACGTTTCGACAAATAATGACACGTCCGTTCGCATATAAAAAGCAGATACTTATGTATCTGCTTCTCATCATATTATTTAGCTAACGTTTGTAGCTCTTCAAAAAATGTAGGGTATGATACACCTACTGCTTCTGCATCTTCAATCGTTGTTTCCCCTTCAGCTATGCAGCCGGCAATCGCAAGCATCATTCCAATGCGGTGATCTCCGTGACTATGTACTGTATCGCCCTTTAAAGTTGATTTTCCGTAAATAATCATTCCATCATCAGTTGCTTCAATGCGGGCTCCGAGTTTCGTTAATTCAGCAACGACTGTATCGATACGATTCGTTTCTTTCACTTTTAACTCGTGTGCATCTTTAATGACTGTAATTCCTTCTGCTTGTGTTGCTGCTAAAGCGATAATTGGAATTTCGTCGATCAATCTTGGAATAATGTCTCCGCCAATTTCAATTCCTTTTAGTGAAGATGTTTCAATTGTAATGTTTGCAGCTGGTTCTGATACTCCTTCATTAATTGGCTCTACTGTAAACGTAGCCCCCATTTTCTCAAGAACATCTATAATACCTGTACGAGTCGGATTCATTCCTACATTTTGTAATAGTAGTTTACTATTTGAAATAATCGCTCCTGCTACTAAGAAAAATGCGGCTGATGATACGTCACCTGGAACTTGAACATCTGTTCCTTTTAGCTTTTGTCCACCAGCTAGTTTTACAGTTTTTCCTTCACGAGTTACTGTAACACCAAACGCCTCAAGCATTCTTTCTGTATGATCACGAGAAATATGCGGTTCTGTAACAGCTGTTACACCTTCTGCACGAAGACCTGCAAGTAAAATAGCTGACTTTACTTGTGCACTTGCGACAGGTGAAGTATATTCGATCGCTTTTAAATCTCCACCACGTATTGTAAGCGGCGTAAACGTTCCTTCTTCTCGGCCATCAATGTTTACGCCCATTTGCTTTAATGGATTGGTTACACGTTGCATCGGTCTCTTCGCAATTGAAGCGTCACCTTGTACACAAGAAAAGAACGGTGTGTTTGCCAATATACCTGACATTAATCGTATTGTTGTACCAGAATTACCTACATCTAAAACTTGTTTCGGTTCTTGTAAACCTTCTAATCCTTTTCCAACTACCGTAACTTCGTCTCCATTTTGCGTAATTTCTACTCCCATTTCTTTAAAACAAGAAATGGTACTTAAACAATCTGCACCAGGTAGAAACCCTTGAATTGTTGTTTTTCCTTCTGCGATTGCGCCAAACATGACAGCGCGATGCGAAATGGATTTATCACCAGGGATTTTAATTGTGCCATTCAATCCATTAGTTACAGGTTGTATTGTTGTTTCTTTCACGTTCTCACCTTCTTTTTTAAATTGTTTCATACGTTTGGTATTCTTCTATTCCTAGTGCTAGCTTTGCCTTCATGCGATCTTCTTCTCTTTGGAAACTAATTCGTAACACTCCAAGTAGTCCTTCGCGCGCTTCTAATATTTGCAAGTTTGTAATACTAATTTCTTCTTCTGCTAGAATACTCGTAATATGAGCTAAAGCCCCTACTTTATCTAAAACATCGACATATAAATCGTGATAGGCAGGAATTGCGCCCCTCTTTCGTACTGGTAAAGAATCACGGTATTCTTTTGCGTGAGCAAAATAGTTTTGTATTTCGCCTGCGTCTCCTTTAGAAACCGTCTTATATAACTCTTCCATTTCAGAAATCCATTCTTCTAATAGTTCCAATAAATGCTCGCGGTTTTGTTTTACAATATCACTCCACATTTTCGGACTACTTGATGCAATACGTGTAATATCTTTAAATCCGCCTGCAGCTAGTTGATGAATAAGCGGATTATCACCAGCGTGCTTCTCAACTTGTTTCACTAATCCTGCTGCTATCAGATGCGGAAAATGACTAACAATTCCTGTTACATAATCGTGTTCTTTTGTATTTAAAACAAGAAAATGCGAGCCTGTTCCTTTTAACCATTCTTTTAGCTCATCCACTTGATTAGTTGGCACGTGATTCATTGGGGTTAAAATGTAAAATGCGTTTTCGAATAAGTGTGCCTTTGCACTTTCAACGCCAGTTTTATGAGAACCTGCCATCGGATGTCCGCCGATAAAAGAAACTTTCTTTGATAATAAAGCTTCCGCTTCATTCATAATTGTCCCTTTTGTACTTCCTACATCGGTAACGATAACATCTTCTCGTAAATGAAATGATGCAAGTTTGTGTAATAACTTTTTTGTTTCTTCAACTGGAGAGGCAAAAACAATTAAATTTGCCTCCTCACATGCACGCTGTAAATCTACTGCTACTTCGTCAACTACATGTAATTCTTTTGCGCGCTCTACTTGTTCTTTAAATATATCATAGCCGATAATCGTTACATCGTGCTCTTTTTTTATCGCTAACGCAAGAGAGCCTCCTATTAATCCTGTTCCAATTAATACTACCTTTTTACACATGTGCCTCATCTCGAGACTTACTTTTTTTATTTTCAAAGTGTTGTTTTAACACTGAAATCACTCCCTCATTTTGTTCCCTTGTACCAATTGTAATGCGTACGCCATTTGGAAACGGACGAATAATAAACCCAGCGTGCGCACAAACTTCATAAATTTCTCCAGCATTCTCTACTGGCAAAAAGATAAAGTTCGTTTGTGATGGATAAAACGGGATTTCATTTTCTTTACAAAAACTCTCGTACTGTTGTAATCCCTCTTCGTTAACACGTACTATTTCTTCAATAAACGCTTCATCACTAAAGGCAATCGTTGCAGCTTTTTGTGCTAATGAAGACACGTTAAACGGCAAACGAACGACATTTAATTTCTCAATTAATTCTTCTTGTCCAATCGCATACCCAACGCGAAATGATGCTAAACCGTACGCTTTAGAAAACGTTCTTAATATAAGAAGGTTTTTATGTTTTTCTAATAGTGGTAACGTCTCTGGGAAATCTTTCGCGGTTACATATTCATAGTATGCTTCGTCAATGACAATTAACGTCTTTTCACTAACTCCCTCAATAAATTGATTTAATTTTCGCTCATTAACATGTGTGCCTGTCGGATTATTCGGGTTACAAATCCAAACAATTTTTGTATGTTTATCAATCACTGAAGAAATTCCATCTAAGTCATATACACCGTTATTTAAAGGAACTTCTTTCACTTCACATCCTTCAATAACCGCATGATGACGGTACTGAGGAAATGTTTCGCCAGCTGTTACGATATTATCTCCTTTACATAGCACTGCACGGCTTATAATTTGAATAACTTCATCAAGTCCACTACCACAAAGCACTTGTTCCATTTGTACTTGTAATTTCTCTGCAATCGTTTGACGGAGCTTTGCAGCACCTCCGTCAGGATATAAAGCATGTTCTTGCCACGATTTTTGTAATTCTCCTAAAACACGAGGTGAACAGCCAAATGGATTTTCATTTGATGCTAACTTAACAAATGAATGATTCCCGTATACTTCTTTCATTTGCTCTGGTGATTTACCTGGTTTATACGGTTGTAATGATGATAGTTGATCTTTTACTCGCATGTTAAACCCGCCTTTTTATTAAAATTCTTTTGCGTATTTGTTATGTTGCGTAATGTTTTGCTTTAATAATGCCATACGATCTTTTCCGAATTGTTCGACTAGTGCATCTGCAAGTTCCCATGCCACAACAGCTTCAGCTACTACACCTGCTGCGGGTACTGCACAGCTATCAGATCTCTCAATACTCGCTTGGAACGCTTCCTTCGTATCAATATCTACGCTTGCTAACGGTTTATATAATGTAGGAATTGGCTTCATCACACCTCTTACCACAATTGGCATACCTGTTGTCATACCGCCTTCTAAGCCACCTGCATTATTTGTTTTTCTTGTGTAGCCTTTTTCTTCATCCCACATAATTTCATCGTGCACTTTACTTCCCGGCTGTCTTGCCGCCTCAAAACCAATTCCGATTTCAGCACCTTTAAACGCATTCACGCTCATAATAGCACCGGCAAGTTTTGCATCTAATTTACGATCGTAATGAACGTAGCTACCAACTCCAATTGGCATACCTTCTGCAATTACCTCAACAATACCACCGATTGAATCTCCGCTACTTTTCGCATCATCAATCGCATCCATCATTTCTTGTTCTACTTCCTTATCTAAACATCGAACTGGTGAGTTTTCAGTAATCGTTTGAATTTCTTCTATCGGTAAGTGAGTAATATGCTTCGCTTTTACTCCACCAATTTCAAGGACATGCCCTGCAATTTCAACACCTAATTCTTTCAAAATTTGTTTCGCAACTGCACCAGCTGCAACTCTAACTGTCGTTTCTCTTGCAGAAGAGCGCTCTAACACGTTTCTTATATCACGATGGCCGTATTTAATTGCACCGTTTAAATCCGCATGTCCTGGACGTGGTTTCGTTATAGTGCGTTTCATTTCTTTACTTTCTTGTTCTGAAATTGGCTCTGCACCCATTACTTTCGTCCAATGTTTGAAATCATCATTTTTTACGATTAACGTAATTGGTGAACCAAGTGTCATTCCGTGACGTACACCACTTACAATTTCAACTGTATCTGTTTCAATTTGCATGCGTCTTCCGCGTCCATGCCCTTTTTGTCTTCTTAATAACTCTTTATTAATATGTTCCGCCGTGAGTGTTAAACCTGCTGGTACACCTTCTAAAATAACTGTTAACTGCGGACCATGTGATTCTCCAGCTGTAATATATCTCATTTCTCTTGCCCCTTTATTATTTTTTTGTACAAAAAAGTCCCTACTGAGCGCTCAGTAGGGACGATGTTTATCGCGGTACCACCCTAGTTGTAGACTTATTTCGTCTACCTCTCTTCTTCTTTAACGATCATTTGACCGTCTTTCCCTCCATAAGTGGCGGGAAAGATGCTCCAAGGCTGTAATTCATGCTTACCTTTGTACTGATTCACACCGACCATCAGCTCTCTTTAACAGTGAGATAAGCACTACTGTTTCCTCTTCAGCGCATATATGATATGGAATTAAGATAATTTATTTTTGAAACCTTTTAACTCATCCATGAATCTATGGAATTCTGGAATATCCATTTGCTGTGCAGAATCTGATAACGCAACTGCTGGGTCTGGATGTACTTCCGCCATTACTGCATCTGCTCCAATTGCAAGTGCCGCTTTCGCTGTTGGTAATAATAAATCTCTACGTCCAGTTGAATGCGTTACGTCAACGATAACTGGTAAATGTGTTTCTTTCTTTAAAATCGGTACTGCTGAAATATCTAATGTGTTACGTGTCGCTCTTTCGTATGTGCGAATACCGCGCTCACAAAGAATAATTTGGTCGTTACCTTGCGCAATAATGTATTCCGCTGCATTAATGAACTCATCAATTGTTGCTGCTAAACCACGTTTTAATAATACTGGCTTGTTAACTTTACCTACAGCTCGTAGTAAATCAAAGTTTTGCATGTTACGTGCCCCAACTTGAATTACATCAACGTATTTTAGCGCCATTTCTACGTCATTCGGATTTAAAATTTCACTAATAATCGCTAAGTCGAACTCATCTGCTACTTGGCGTAAAATTTGTAAACCTTCTACTCCTAAACCTTGGAAATCGTATGGAGATGTTCTCGGTTTGAAAGCACCACCACGCATTAATTTAAGTCCTTGATCTTTCATCGCTTGCCCTACTTGGCGAACTTGCTCTAAGCTTTCTACTGCACAAGGTCCCATAATGAACGTTTGTGTTCCGTTTCCAATTAATTCACCTTTAACATTAACAATTGTATTTTCTTTTTTCTTTTTACGTGATACTAGTAATGCTTTACGGTTATCATCTTCTTGTAGTTCTAAGCTTGCTTTGAAAATCGTTTTGAAAATATGTTGAACCGTTGACGTTTCGAATGGTCCTTCGTTATGCTCTGCAATCATATCAAGTACTTCACGCTCACGTACTGGATCAAAGCGTTTCGTACCTTGCACTTGTTTTTGCTCCCCAATTTTTTGAACGATTTCACCTCGTTTGTTTAAAAGGTGTAGTAATTGTAAATTGATTTCATCTACCTGTTTACGTAATTGATCTAATTCATGATTTGCCATTTGGAAATCCTCCTCTAATGTTTTAAAAGTATAGTAAGAGAATGGAAAATTCTCTATTTTCTGAACTGATGAATTATACAAATTCATTGTGGAATCGATACCTCTTCTTATTTTAAACTAATAATTAGTACAAAGACACTATCTACTAGTTAAAATCCCACTTTTTTTGTACAAAAAATCCCTACTGATCCAATCAGTAGGGACGATATTTATCGCGGTACCACCCTAGTTGTAGACTTATTTCGTCTACCTCTCTTCATTGTTAACGATCATTTGACCGTCTTCCCCTTCATAAAGACAATAAGTATCTTTACTTTGAAAAAGATGCTCCAGGACTGTAATTCGCTCTTGTTTTTGTACTGGTTCGCACCAACCACCAGCTCTCTGTTACAGGGAAACAACAACTACTCCTTTTCCTTTCAACGCATGTTTATTTTATTTTCAAGTTGGGCCACCAAAATACAAAAAGTCCCTACTGAATAAATCAGTAGGGACGATATTTATCGCGGTACCACCCTAGTTGTAGACTATATTTCTGTCTACCTCTCTTCACTGTTAACGATCAATTGACCGCTCTTTCTTCATAAAGACAATCGTATCTTTACTACGAAAAAGATGCTCCAAGACTGTAATTCATGATTATCCCTGTACTGGTTCACACCAACCACCAGCTCTCTGTTACAGTAAGACTAACCACTACTGTGATCTCTTCATTGCACTTTGTTTATTCAAATGTTTTTGAAATTGAATAAGTATGATTCGTATTATAGAACGCTTTTTAAAATACTGTCAACAACTTTTTATTTATTTTTTAAAAATTCCGCTACCGCCCTATAGTCCCTCTTGTAAATTCCCCATTACAATTCCGATACGAATCATCTCATTTTCGATTAAATTTAATACATGTTTTTCTACTTCATACTGGATTAATAGTTCTTTTATTTGTATGATTTCATTTTCAAGTAAATCAGCTTCTTGACGTGTTTGAAGTAAAATAAAAAACACATTTGCATACAGCTCTTTATATTCTTTCATACTATCCTTCTTTTCAAGCATCTCAATAAATAACTGTTTCATTTCTTCTTGATTATATTGCCCTTCTACACCTAGAAATTTACTCGAAATAATACAAAGTCCTTTTTCTAAAATTTCATCCATGCATAAAACAATACGTAAAAGCATCATATACTCTCTCGTTGTTATTACGCCCATTTTCGGACGTTCTCTTAAAAATACACTTAGCCACGCTGTCCAAAATTTTTGTTGTTCCTTTCCGCTTAACGTTTTTACGTAGTAGCATACATACTGCATAAATTTAATTTTATTATTTTCGTTTACTTGCATTAAAAGTGGATATAACCAATCTGTTTTTTGCTCCCAATACAGCACACATTTAATAAATACAAAACTAAGCCATTTTAAAAACGCTTCTCTCGTATACGGATGTAGCGCCTCTAAATGCTCTACCGCATATTTAATATATCTCTTCATTTCTGTAAATAAAGGTAAATTGATTTGCGTATAACATAATCCCGCCCACGCATATTTGGTCAGCTCATTTTCTTTCTTTAAATCTAAGTAAGGTAATACATATTTTCGACACCATTGCTTCTCAATATGGTATAAAAACGTAATATCTGCTGTTAAACGAGCTAACATAAAGTTCGTTCTTTCCGAAGTAACCCTTACCTGTTCCTCAAATAAAAATAAATATTCATACACATTGCGATCATATAAGTGATCGTATGCTAACAGTTTTAGTAATACAGCAGTCATCTTCCCCACAGGATGCTGTATAGACTCATTGTAAAACTCTTGCTTTCCAATTTTAAAATCCGTTTCCCCTCTCATAACTTGTGGAAATACTGAAAAAGCAAAGCGCTTTACAACCCGTATACTATTCTCTTCTAGCTCTTCTAATCGATTGCTAATTTCATATAGAAAACTACTAATTAGCCAATGAAAAGTAGTATTTCTAACAAACTTCTGCAATAACGGAATGATCCTTTGAATTTGCTCATTCGTCAAATTCCTATTATTTCGCCACTCTCTAATACAAACAAACCAAACCTCATTACTAATTTCGTGCACGCCTACTAGTTGATAAGCAAACGAAATACTCCACTCTACATTCAATTTACATGCTTTTGATAACATCTCTAAAAAATGGCGTTGCTCAAAAACACCATCTTGAGAAAACTGCCGAACTTGCTTCATTATTTCATCGTCTTTCAGCTGTAGTAATCCATCTGCTGTTACATTACACGTAATGCTTTGTTCAATAGATTCTTTCTTTGGAACACTGTATCGATCAGAAGAAAAATGAGGGTGCTTCTGTTTCATTAATTCATATCCTTCTATCGTGCATCGACTATTCGAATCGCATGCAAATAATGAATCTAAAACGAGACAAGCATCAAACGCCCTCTCTTCTGCAAGATGTTCTAATACAGTTTGAATAATTTCTTCTTTTGTTTCTTCTAAAGCATCAGCATAATAAATCTTTAAAAGTTGAAACACTTCATGTTTATATGTGAAATCTAAAAGAAGGCCTTCATATAGTAACCACTTTAATTTGACATCCGCAGTAACGAATACATTTTTACTCATTGCTTCAATCGCAATTCGCTTTTGAAGTACACTATCTGTTTCTATCATTTCTGTAATATAATAATTCGCTTTTTTCTCATTGTTTTCACATAAATATGTAAGACATTCTTTTACAATTTGAATTAAAAATGTAAAATCATTTTGCTGTAACTCTTGCTCTG
This sequence comes from Bacillus cereus group sp. MYBK30-2, assembly GCF_051915945.1. Lineage (NCBI taxonomy): Bacteria > Bacillati > Bacillota > Bacilli > Caryophanales > Bacillaceae > Bacillus > Bacillus cereus group sp. MYBK30-2. The sequence continues at coordinate 204,895 of NZ_JBQAFR010000001.1, read as the reverse complement.
AAATTTCTCTATCTCTTTTTTTCAGTGCATTTTGTCTTAATGACAATAATTGTATCTTTTCTAATCCCATAACCATAATCGGAGCGGCATAGTAAGAGATATTTGGTCTCATTTTCTCCTTCCAAATTCGCTCTACATGAGAAAAAATAGACACCGACAAACGACTCGATTCCTCAAGTTCTATCGATTCTTGCGTATCATTTTCCCATTTTCTTACACGCTTCAATTTCAGTTTTCCGTCCAAAATAAACGTTAACAACAACAAGCCAATTTCTTTATGTTCAGGGAAAGAACATTTTTGCAATAAGTATGAAATCATTTCAATAGAGCTACTATCTTTTTCTGCCGTTTCTAATACAAGCAATGTCCATTTTGCAAACAACAAAGGGTCCATCGTTTCTTTCGTTTCGTTCAAGTAAGTACAAATTGTTCGCCATAATAACGGGGATATTTTAGAATGATTTTTAAAAATCAATTGAAATAGTTCTTTTTGATGGCTAAAAAGAAATTGCTCCACTAACCATTCCGCAAGTAACTCATCTACTTCATCATAATTTGGCGTAAGCAAAAATAAATTTCTTAGTTTCCCCTCTGCTTCAAGCCATTCCACCCATTCATACTCACGTGCAAATTCAACAAAGTACCGAACTGTTTCTATTTTTTTTATTGACTGTTTTACATACGATAATTGCTCCTGCTCTACTGATGGAGGAACTGTTACAATATCACGAATACGCATTCTTTTTGTAATATAATTATCACCCATTAATTCCGCCCATCGCTTTACCGCTTTCACAAGTGATTGGTGATTATTTGCTTTATTTGGATACACAATTGGTCTTATCCCTAAATGCTCCCAATGGTATGTATTATCACCTTGTGCGACGAAAGCATAACGCCTTGTACTCGGTGGTAAACCTGTTGCTAAATATTTCATTACTGGGTCATTATGACTATACCCAACGAATAAAACGGTGTAATTTGAGAATAGATCCACTAAAAATCGTCTCGCCCAACCTTCCGTTAAGTAAGCCCTTCCAAAATCACCATCTGTTAAAATTAAAGCTTCTTTCTCCTGTTCTATATTTCCATGTATGTAAGCCAATCCTTTAAACGCTCTCCCTGTCGGTAAAGCAGGTGCATAATAAATATTCAGCTCTCTATTCATTTCAGCAATTACAGACGTAAAATGTTGATCAAAGTTTGTCGTTACAATTCGAACATCCGTATCTAATGGAAACAACCTTGGAATGGCATAATGTAATGGGTTCGGTTTTGATTTTTCTATATTAACGAGATCTCTTGCAACTTGATGCACATCTTTCGTTTTCGCAATTTTACCAAGATAATAATCGTGGGGTTCTGTCATCTCACGCTTTTCGACATATAAAGCTTTCGAAATTTCATCAACTAAATCATCGAAATTCGGTAAGTTTGATTTCCCCTTCATAGAAACTCCTGCTCCAACGAATAATACTAACTTCCCTTGTTCAAGGTGATCGATTAACTCATCTGGAATTTCTACTTCTGAAGTAATCCACATTTGGATTCCCCCTTACCTAAAAATGTCATACGCTCTCATTTTACTATAACATTTTTTCGTTGTTTTTTTAATATTTAGACAAAAAATCAAACATGAAAAAGTTTTATATAAATTAAACCGTTACAATGTATGAACTCCTGAATTTATTGTAAAACTATGTATAAATCGGAGGTGTAAATATTGAATGATTTTACTGTAATAGTAATCAAATTTATATCGTGTATCATCGCTTTTAGTATCGGATTAGCTTTATTTTTCCCAGCAACGCTCGTCCAAATTATTTCTTTTAGTCTATTTGTCACAATCGTTTCTTATATGTTTGTTAATAAAATTATTTTAAATCGAATTGGCGATTCTGCTGCCATTATGACAAACTTTTTACTAACGTATTTAAGCGTTTGGATTTTCGGTAATATATTATTAGACAACTACATGCAAATTGCATGGGGTAGTATCCTTTCTGCTATCGTCTTTACATTATCAGAAGTAATCGTCCATCGTTTTTCACATTCACGCACGCGTCATAACAACGATAATATTCGTATTAATCGCAGATTTGCATATGGTACAGAGTTCGCTGAAGAGCAAAATATATTAGATAAAGATAAGAAGAAATAACATTTTGGTGAAGGAGCTCCCTTTTTGATAAAGTGGTGCTCCTTTTTTTGTACAATCATTTCGGTACATGAAATTACATCGGCGATTTTCTAATTATATCGACCACAAATCCAAATATATCAGCGATTTTTTAGATAGATCGGTTCTCTGACATTATTCAACAACTTGTCTTTCAATAAAAAGAGCTGCCTCCCATTCAGAGACAGCAACTTCTGTAATTACGCTTCTACTTTTAAATCTATTAACGTAATAACATCCGCAAATGATCCAAGCACTACGTTATGATGTTTCACAATATCTTCAGCACGTAATACATCTGTATCAAACGTGCTATGGGCATCACTTACTAATGTTACTTTATACCCTTCACTAAACGCTCTACGCGTTGTTGTATCAACACAATACTGTGTTTGCATTCCTGAAATAATAACATGTTCAATTCCTTTTTCTTGTAAAACTTCGTTCAAGTTCGTCTTATTAAATGAATCGGGTGTTGTCTTTTCAACAATACTATCACCCTCTTGCGGAACTATCGCCGCATGTACTTTCCAACCATCTGTCCCCTTTTCTAACGGATGATCTTTTGGCCCGTTATGTTGCACATAAATAACCGGAATACTATTCGAACGACATTCTTGAATAAGTTCTTGCAACGTTTCTAATAACTTTTCCCCATTATGTACTGGCATTCCCGCTGTATACATACCCGCTTGTACATCAATAACTATTAATGCTTTTTTCATTTCACACAGCTCCCTTTATTTTTATTATATTCCACCATCCAACAATCTTCTAATTTCCCCTCATGTAATTCATGTTCTTTTAGTACTTTCACCTTTCTAAACCCGCATTTTTCATAACAGCTTATCGCACGTACATTATTTACTCTAGGGTCCATCGCTATCGCTTCCGCACCTATTTTCTCCATAATGTATGTAATTGCTGCTTGAACGAGATCAGTTCCAATTCCTTTTCCCCAATACGCTGGTTCACCGATGAATTGGTCCATGCCCCATACATTTTGTGATTCTTCATATCCATATAAAGCTTTCCATTCGGAATCAACAGGGTACATTTGTATGTAACCAATCGGCATTTCATCAAATTCTACTAAACATCTTTTTTCATTACTGTTTAGGTTATGTATAAAATGATCGAGTACCTTTTCTACAGATTGCGGATTATCTCTTCCTTCGTAATACTGTAAAACTTCTGGATCTGTTAACCATTTAGAGATGATAGATGCATCTTTGTCGTTAACATATCTAACAAATAAATTTCCTTCTTGAAATAGCATGTGACACCTCTATTGTTCATTTATATTTTTTCTTGATGTTAAATCTTTAATTGCACCTATTGATGCGTATGGTAGTAATGTAATGGTGAAAAATGCTGTATACAAGTTGAATTGTGAGGTTTTATACGGAGCAAATGTTTCTGTAAAGAACTTTGAGTTTGCAATTCTTTCAAATAATCCCCCTTTGTTATTCATCATATTGATTATACAATTAATTGTATTTACCTTCCATAAACTCTTAAATTATGTAACTTTCAAATAAAGTTTGAGCAAAATTCAGCTACTAAATTGATTTTTCAGCCAAAGAAACCCAAACATTTCGAAAAAATATTTTTCAAAGTGTTTGGGTTGTTTATTGTTAGTGAATAATTTGTTATTAATTTAATAAAAATTAATAACTATTTTATATACACAACGATTTGACTCTTCTGTAAATAATTAGATTTACACTTCAAATTAGCATCTTACTTATTTAATAACTTCTAATCCACCCATGTATGGACGTAATACTTCCGGGATAATAACTGAGCCATCTTTTTGTTGGTAGTTCTCTAAAATAGCTGCTACTGTACGACCTATAGCTAATCCAGAACCATTTAATGTATGTACAAATTCTGGTTTAGCACCTTGTGTACGACGGAAACGTATACTTGCACGACGCGCTTGGAAATCTTCACAGTTTGAGCAAGAAGAAATTTCACGATATATCCCATAGCTAGGTAACCAAACTTCAATATCATATGTTTTCGCAGCTGGAAATGCCATATCAGCTGTGCATAATACGATTACTCGATAAGGTAATTGTAATAATTGTAGTACTCTTTCAGCATTTGCTGTTAATTTTTCTAACTCGTCGTATGATTCTTCTGGCTTTGTATATTTAACCATTTCAACTTTACTAAATTGGTGCTGACGAATAAGTCCTCTCGTATCACGTCCTGCACTACCAGCTTCAGAACGGAAACATGGCGTATGAGCGGTAAAATTAATAGGTAAATCTTCACCATGTAAAATTTCATCACGATAATAGTTTGCTAATGGCACTTCCGCCGTTGGAATTAAAGAGTAATCTGTGTCTTTTAATGTAAATACATCCTCCTTAAATTTCGGGAATTGTCCTGTTCCTAATAAACTATCGCTATTTACGATAAATGGTGGAATCACTTCCGTATACCCATGTTCTTCAACATGTAAATCTAACATAAAGTTAGCTATTGCTCGCTCTAAACGTGCTCCCAAGCCATTGTAATATACGAAGCGACTTCCTGTTACTTTTGCTGCCCGTTCAAAATCTAGTAATCCTAATTTCTCAGCAACTTCCCAATGTGGTTTTGCTTCAAATGAAAATTCGTTTATTTCTCCCCACTTACGTATTTCAACATTATCATCTTCTGATACTCCAATAGGCACTGCTTCATTAGGGATATTTGGTAATGCCAATAATATAGAATTCAATCCCTCTTCTACATTGCGTAACTCATCATCTAACGTTTTAATCTTGTCGCCTACTTCACGCATTTCACTAATAAGTTCATTAGCACCTTGTTTTTCACGCTTTAACTTCGCAATTAGCTCAGATACCTCGTTACGTTTACTTTTTAATTCTTCAACTCCTACTAACAATTCACGACGCCTTTGATCCAATTCTTCAAATTTATCTAATTCAAGAAACTCTCCGCCGCGATTAATCAATTTTTTCTTTACTTCTTCAAAATTAGCACGTAATACTTTTACATCTAACATGTCTTATCTCTCCTTTAATAAATGAATAATGCCATCTTCTTCGTTCACGTTAAACTTTTAAGGTAGGGAATTTTACTAAAAAAACACAAAAAACTCCCGTCCCTATAAAAGGGACGAGAGTTAACCCGCGTTGCCACCCTAGTTAAAAGCGCAGAAAATATACGCCTTCCACTTAAATTATTAACGGCTTTTAGCCGGAAACGATTACTAACTTCATATTTTGAAGTGTTCCACATTTCGCTCAAGGACGGATTCACAAGCTCTTTCTATCGGTTCACACCACCCACCGACTCTCTAAAAGAAAAGATACCTGTTACTATTTCCTTTCATCGCTTTCAAACAATATAAATTTTAATTATCATTACTTTACAATAATTCTGTTTACTTATCAAGGAATTATTACATCTTTAAAATAAAGAGTTCATATAATCAAACCACAAATACACTGGAGGTTATTTACGATGAGTTTACATATTCGTTTTATCTTAAAAATCCCCAAATCAAATCACAATAAGAGCTTATACTGTTCAACTCAAATTTAATATCATAAACTATTACTTAACCAAATAAGAAATTTTCCATATAAAGATATTTTTACAAAAACTAAAACAATCTGGAGATGAGACTTTGAAATCAACATTAATCATTCTTCGAGGAAACTCCGCAAGCGGCAAGACAACAATCGCAAAAGAACTGCAAGAACATTTCGGTCAAGGTACACTATAGTGTCTCAAGATGTTGTGCGTAGAGATATGTTAAAAGTCCACGACACAATGGGCAATCTATCTCATGATTTAATTTTTGAGATTACGAAGTACGGAAAAGGAAAATGCGAATTTGTTATTTTAGAAGGTATACTAAACAGTCGTAGGTACGGTGATATGTTAAAAGAATTAATACATTATTTTGAAGGAAACGCTTATACATATTATTTTGACTTATCGCTTGAAGAAACGATTAGACGGCATAATACGAGAGAAAAACGACTTGAATTTGGAGAAGATTTATTAAGTAAATGGTATAACCCGCACGATACAATTGAAGTTGATAGAGAAACTGTCTTTACAGATGATTTTACGCAAAAAGACATATTTCATGCGATTGTTAATGATGTGACGAAACAAAAATAAGACTGACTCATCATGTCAGTCTTACTTTATTATGTTCCTTGTATTTCAGTTTTCATAACTGAACACTCTTTACATAAGTAAAAATATATCTTCATTTCACCAAACTGAGAATCAACTACTGAAATAAGTTCCCGTTCTTCAATATCTTGTGTAATTGTAGCAACATATTTCATCTCTTTAGAACAAGTGGGACATCCTAAATCTTCTGGAACATCATCGTATAAAGGCACTCCTAACAATCTACATACATATTCCGAACCGAATAAGTCAAAGGCTTCTCAGTAACTGTCTTCATCAGTAGGTATATCTTCATTTTTTATATTCGTTAGCTTTACATTAACTCAGTAAGTCCGTGTTTTGCTAGATGTTCATCCTTAACAGTTTTATAAAGTTTTGAGCGTTTTTTGATAGATAATGATTTTTCAGCCATATTAAGCTCGCGGATGCAGATAGCTCTGTATCTGTAATTTTGAAAGCCTGGATATTGTAGTTTTTGTATTGTTTAATGACAGTTTCTGGAACAATAGCTTCTCCAAAGTTACCTGCGACTAACTCTAATAAAAGTGAGATGTCAGAGCATTCGGCAATAATATTCGGATGTAGTTGCGCTTTTAAAAATGCTTCTAAAATCATATAATAAACTCCCAATCCCTCTGTACTCGGTATTATTAGAGGGCGGTTTTGAATTTCAGCAAGCGTAACTTGATGATTAAAAGGGTGCTTTTTATTTGAAGTAATAAAGTAAAAAGGTTCTGTATAAAGATGGATAGTTGAAAAATCATCTAACTCGAGCGGTAATCGTATAATCGCCAGCTCTACAATCCTGTCTCTCACTAATTGACAAAGATGAGATGACTCATTTTGATGAACTTTATATGTAACCTTAGGATATTTTTTGTGAAATTGGTGAAGTAATTCAGGTAATCCGTCTACTGAAAAAGTATTGATACCTATCGTTAGTCTTCCGCTTACCCCGTTTCCGACTTCCTTTACTTCCATTTTGGCTTCTTCCATTAAATGAGTCATTTGTAGTGCATATTTATATAAGGCTTTTCCTGCTTCCGTCACTTCTAAAAATCTCCCAGTTCTCTCTATTAATTTCGTTCCTAATTCCTCTTCCATTGCTTTTAGATGCTGGCTTAGCGGCGGCTGGGAGATATGAAGTCTTTCAGCAGCAGCAGAAATTTTTCTTTCTTCTACAATTGCTATGAAATATCGCAGTTGTCTAATATCCATAAATGGAAAAAACCCCCTCATTATATGAAAATCTTTAGTAAAATTAATTTTTTTTATATTTTTCATATACCAAATTCTAAGATATCATAATTTTAGATGAAAAGAAATTTCCCGTAGTGGCCTTAAAAAACGATGCACTTTTAAGCAAAAAAATTTGCAGAGGTTAGTTAAGGTATCTAGATAGGTTAATAAAAGCTTTTCTCGCGGGAAATCTTAATTTTCAAGTCAATTAGAACTAATTTCTATTGGTACTTGGAAAAAATAAATATTTTATATGAAGGTGAAACAATATGGAGAAGCAACGTTTTTACAGCGCATTAAGCATCTTTCAATGGTTCTTTTTCCTGCTGGCCACTTCTGTTGCATTGCCAATCGTAATCGGGGGAGTATTTCATTTATCAATCGAGGAAATATCCGATTTGATGCAACGAACTTTTTTTGTGGTGGGCATTAGCTCTTTTATACAAGGATGTTTCGGACATCGCTATCCGATCGCTGACGGACCTGCAGGTTCATGGGTCAGTGTATTTGTCATCTTAGCGGGTATGGCGACTCAGCAGGGCGAAAGCATGAAAGAAACATTACAACTTTTAGAAGGTGGTTTGCTAGTTACAGGGTTTTTACTAGTTATTCTTGGCATAACCGGCCTGGTTAATCGGCTGTTGTTTTTGTTTACTCCTTTAGTTACTGGTTCTTTTCTTTTGATTTTGAGTCTTCAACTTAGTGGTGTTTTTTTAGAGGGAATGCTCGGTATACAAGGACAATCCAACCTAGATTATCAAACAGCAGCGATTTCATTTGGCGTATTTGTTCTAGTAATAGTGCTATCAATTAAAGGAAAAGGATGGATGAAAAGTTACTCCGTACTGTTAGGGATTTTATTTGGATGGTTACTATATTTCTTATTAGGAAAAAGCCCAAATACGATTTCCACACCGGCTTCTATCATTAAATTACCAGACATTTTTGCATGGGGGACTCCACAATTAAATGCTGGAATGATTATAACCTCAATTATATTTACGTTTATTTTAGTCTCTAATACGATAGCGGCCGTTACGGCTGTTAAACAAGTGGTTCCAGAATCAGGGGAGTCCGAAAAACAAATCATTAACCGCGCCAGTTGGGCAGGCGGTATTACACATGTTATATCAGCTCTTTTTTCGACAATTGGAATTGTACCATTGCCAGTATCGGCGGGCTTTATCCGGTTAACCGAACAAAAACGAATAATGCCTTTCCTAGTAGCAAGTTTAGCCTTAGCAGGTATAGCCGTTGTTCCTTCAGTCGTCAACTTCTTAGCTACGCTTCCTGGCCCTGTCGCTTGTGCCGCAAGTTTAGCATCCTTTGTCCAAATGATTGGGATCTCGTTTCAATCCCTTTTGAAAGACGAATTAGATCAACGCCGGCTAACTATATTAGGAATCACATTGCTAATCGGTATTGGATTAATGTTTCTGCCTAAAGCAATATTTAATGGTCTGCCTACTATTTTTCAATACATTTTAAGCAATGGTCTCATTGTTGGGACAATCGTCGTAATTGTGCTAGAACAACTATGGAAAACAAAAAACATGAGTGAAAAAAATCATATTTAAAACTTAATTTTTAAAGGGGTGTGTTTTAATGAATCACGAAAAATTCATGAAATTGGCAATTGATTTAGCTTACGAAAATACAAAAAACAAAAAAGGAAAACCATTTGGTGCAGTACTTGTTAAAGATGGTGAGATTGTTGCGAAGGGAGTAAATGATGTTCTTAAAACACATGATCCCACTGCGCATGCTGAACTCCTAGCTATCCGTCAGGCTTGTCGCATTCTTGGTACATCTGATCTTTCCGACTGCATACTATACGCAAGTGGAGAGCCTTGCCCGATGTGTTTAAGTGCCGTTTACTGGGCGAATCTTAAACATGTTTATTATTCTTATACTACACAAGAGGAAGAAGAAATTGGATTGGGAACAAAATACGTTTATCAGCAAATAGCTCTTCCAAAGGACCAACGAGACATAAAATTATTAAAGCTCGATAAAAATCATCATGAAAAGAATCCTTTTGCTCTTTGGAAAGAAAAGAATAAATAAATTATACATTTAATGGAACCTATTTTCCGAGAGAGAAAGCCGCAGAATATAAAAAAATCCACTCCTCAAATAAAAAGAGTGGATGCCACTTTTAAATAAAATCACGGTGTTTATAAAAAAGACGCTATGTTTTGCCCTTTAGATCTGTTTATCTAAGGGGCTGTTTTATAGTGAAAAGAGATCCCATTTCTTTTTCACTATCATAACTTCTACGATCTAGTTATGTGAGAGCGCTATGTAAATTATTTAATTAGGATTATTTATATATTCATTGTACGCTAGTTCTTCATCTTCTTCATATTGATCTTCTTAATAACTTTTTTCATAGCTAGGCACTTCTTCGACTGTATATTCTATTTTGTTATTTATTTTTGAAACAGAAAGAACTAACCGAGCATTTACTGTAAAACTATCCTCTATTTCTAATTCTCTAATCAAAAAGCTAATTATTTTCTCTTTTAAGCATAGTATTTACGTTTCCTCCCCCTCTTCCTTATACTAAATAGTTGTCGCAATTCCTGCCAAAAATAAACTTACAATTGCTAAAAATGGCGTTCCAGCTATTGCACCTCTTAAGTGAAACATATAGTCTTTATACCCTTTCATTCCTTCTGTACTAGGAATAACAACAAACCTCGGAGTAATCCAGCAAAATATAAGCCAATCGATTATTAATAAATCTACTAAATTGAAAATCATTACAATCCCCAAAGTATGTAAATAGGCCTCAATATACAATAATTTTTCATGGTGATGTAATATATATGTAGAAACTAAAGGTGTTCCGAAGAGAATAATATTGTAAATAATTCCGAAATAAAACGTTTGTTTTTTTTCATTTATCGATTTTGGAAAAACTACTTTTTGAATATCTTTCGGATAATCATTTAACCAAAGACGAGGATTATAATATGTAGACCCTAATATCATAATAGACAGTATAAAAGACATGGAAATGCCGACAATTACCATTTGTTCAATTTGCCCCACAAATGTCCCCCCTTATTTACAATTTTGACGTACGTAATTCACTTAATTAGACATTGTATGCATGTTATGACTTAAAAATTATCTAATACCATTATTAAAACTTTTTCGTTACAATTTGATTTTTCCTAACGTCCATTCTTATTTCTTGCAATATGATTGCAAATTTAATAAAGTGAACATCTAATTAGTGTTGTTCACCTTCGCTAATTATTTCAGAGTACATATTTTTTAATTTACATAAAGAAAGGATTGGTGAAACGAATGAAAATCGAACATATTGCAATTTGGGTAAATGATTTAGAAATGATGCGTACTTTTTATACGAAGTATTTCAACGGCAAACCAAACTCTTTATATCATAATGAAGCGAAACACTTTGAATCTTACTTTATTTCGTTCGAATCTGGAGCAAGGCTTGAACTTATGCGTAAGAAAGGTATAGAGAACGAACCTAATCTTAATATAACTGGCTATGCACATATGGCTTTCTCTGTTGGAAGTGAAGAACGTGTAAATGAACTAACAAAAAAGTTAAAAGAAGCTGGTTATCCTTTATTAAATGGACCACGTTTCACTGGAGATGGCTATTACGAAAGTGTAATAAGCGACCCGGAAGGCAATCAAATAGAGATCACTATTTAACTTTATTTAGTCAATACTGCATTTGAGATTCATGTAGTATTGACTTTTATTTATTATTTCGATTCATTGATAAGTCCGAAAACCTTATTCTAGGAATAATCACCCTAAAGCACATTCGAACATGTCAATATTCACCACTTTGGGTCAAGAAGAAGGTGCTGCCGCAAGCATTCGATGGACCGAAGATTTTCGATTAGCGATGCTACCATATACAAAAGGCGTTTACGTTAATACACCCTACCTCTCCATTAAAGTTTGGCCAGATGCTTACTACAGCTGTAACTTTGATCGGTTAATGGAAGTAAAGGCTAAATATGACCCGAAAAATGTTTTCAACTTTCCGTAAAGTATTCCGCCCTTTTAGTAGTCCAAAATGAAAGTTATAGTTTATATTTCTGGCAAAAAAATGAACGATTCTTTCTGTAATTTTCACAGGAAAAATCGTTCATTTTTTATGTTGGAAATAATTCATTTCTTTTACATGATAGTAATTTGGTTTCGCACATTCCCATCACCTTACATAAAGCAAGTGAACACGAAAGCCGGTGGAATATTCCAGTTTATTTTCTTCACCTCAATATTTGCAAAAAAAGAACGGAAAAATTGTTGTTTAAAGCGTGTATATTGGAAAGTAATAAATTTCCCTTCTTCCCTTAATACTTCTTTTGTTACCTGTAATATCTTTGTAGAAGTATCAAGGGATAAACTGGTAAATGGCAATCCTGAAATAATATAATCCACTTGGTTAATTTTATATTTCTGAACGTACTTTTCCGTATATTCGGCAGAGTCATGAATAATGTACACATTTTCCATGTGTGAATATCGCTCATGAAGTATACGGTAAAACCGTGCGTTATTCTCAATGATTAACAATACTGTTTCATTATGTTTATGTTGAATGAGCTGTTCCGTAAACACTCCAGTTCCTGGTCCATACTCAATAATGCATTTTGCTTGTTCAAAATTTATAGGGGCTACCATTTGTTTTGCAAGTTGCTTAGAACTTGACAATACTGCTCCTACAGTTCTTGGGTGTTTTATATATTCACTTAAAAAACGTAGTACATGCATAGTCTTCTTCCTCTTTCCTTGTAGGATACAAGGTATACTCTACTAAAAAAATATTAAAATATGATGAGAAATACATAAGATATTCTTAATGTCTCCCTAAATACAAAAGACACTTAAACGATTAGTCACCAACTTGTTGTTTGTAAAACAAAAATACATAGTATTACAAACAACAAGTCACACATGCTTTAACATGGGGAAACAAGTATAATAGCACCAAATGCTTGTTATTATGACGTTCTTGGCATGTGAGTCATGCTTGTAGAGACTCCATGTCAAACTAATATTGCTCGGCACTTTTATTTTGCAGAAAACGACCAACTTAGGATATCAAATGAAGAGTGTCAATTTTGCTGTATTTTCTATTCTATTCCGCAAACAAAGAAAGGATATAGTTTTTTAACTGTATTTGTTAAATAAAAAAGACACTTTAGAAATTTCTTTTTTTCATCTTTTTTTAATGTTTTTTTCATCCTAATTTCATCTGAATCTCATTCTTATTAGTTACACTCTGTTTATACACAAATAACTAGTAAGGAGGAATCATACATGAAATATTATGAGAAGGATCAGGATAAGAATAGAGAAAATCCATCTATTTCTAATGAAGTCGCTCCCGTTTCATCACGAGGCTGGCAGATGCTGAACAAGGTTCCAGAAGTTACGATTTTCTTCTGGATTATCAAAATCATGGCAACTACAGTGGGCGAAACAGGCGCAGACTTCTTAAATACAAACTTGAACTTCGGCTTGACTAAAACGACCTTTGTTATGAGTGCTCTCTTGTTCATCACACTAGTCTTCCAGTTCAGATTGAAGAAGTATGTTCCAGGGATTTACTGGCTCACTGTCTTGCTGATTAGTGTTGTTGGTACGCTGGTCACCGACAATCTTACGGACAACTTCGGGGTCGCTCTTGAGACGACCACCATCGTTTTCACCATTGTCTTACTGGCAACTTTCGCTGCTTGGTATGTGAGTGAGAAGACACTGTCCATTCACTCTATTTACACAACAAAGCGAGAAGCATTCTACTGGTTGGCTATCCTGTTCACCTTCGCCTTAGGTACTGCAGCTGGTGATCTCGTAGCAGAGAGTCTCAACTTAGGTTACTGGATTTCAGCGCTCATATTTGCCGCATTAATTGGGGCTGTAACCGTCGCTTACTACCGCTTCAAATTAAATGCAGTGTTGGCCTTTTGGATCGCTTATATTTTAACTCGTCCTTTCGGCGCCTCTTTTGGCGACTATCTATCACAGCCTCACGATGCTGGCGGTCTTGGTCTCGGTACCGTGGGAACAAGCGTAATTTTCCTCGCAACAATCTTGAGCTTAGTTATTTATTTGACCAAGACGAAAAAAGACGTGAACCCAAGCATAAATTAATATTTATTTTATCTAAACCTTAAAATAGGTGACATGATTTCCTAATCGTTAGTACAAAATTCCAATCAAAAGAAAATGAAAAGGCAATACTACTTTTAAACTACCAGTAGTATTGCCTTTATATAAAACAAATCATTATTCCCTTATTTCGTCTACTATACTTTGAATTAAAGAAATAAGAGCTTGCTTTGTATCCTCATCTGTAACTTTTGCATCATCACTAAATTTAGTACGCACAGATGGGATTAATAACGAACCATTTTGAACGACAACTGTATCAATCATACCCAGTGTAAGTAACAAAGATTCATGGGCTTTATCCCCTCCCGTAATTGACGGTGAAGCTGTTATGATAGCCACTGGTTTTTTATATAGTTCCGCTGATGAAACAAGCCATTCTAATGCATTTTTTAAAACTCCTGGTATGCCTTTTGCGTACTCTGGTGTACAAATAATCAGTGCATGTGATTCACTTAATGTCTTTCGAAACTCTTCAACAACAGCCGGTGCTCCCACTCGATCTACATCCGGATTGAAATGAGGAAATTCCTCTATTCCCTTATAAATAGTGTAATCTACTCCATCTGGAATAAATGCTGCTAGAGCTTTTAATATGTTTGTGTTGGATGATCCTTCCCTAATACTGCCTGAAATCGCTATGATTTTTTTGTGTTTACTCATATGATCCCCTCCTACGAATACTATACTTTTGTAACCAAAGAAAAATCAAAAATATTGAATTATTTAGTTAGGTGTACATTCTCTAATTTTGTTTACATAATAATATTATGAAATGAAACTAACCATTTAACGAAATTGTACCTTTTCTCCTACTTACATACATACCAACTACATTACAAATGAGCGCTAAAGTAAAAATAACTGAACCCATTAAAAATGTTTTATCAAAACTATATACAATTCCTTGTTTATGCTGTTGCTTCATTTTCTCGTAAAGCTTATTCGCCTCTTCAGACTTTAACATGCTGTTTTGATTTTTATCAATTCCTTTCATCGCTTGCAACACTTGTTCTCTTTCTATATTTGTTAAATTACTTTTTTCAATCACAGTCATTACTTCCCTATCTACTTTTTCTTTTTCAGCTAACAATTGATGATTCAAAAACATGACCAGTATTGCTACCCCCACAATACTTCCGACCGTTCTAGAGATATTACATACACTTGAAGCAACACCTGTTTTTTCCGCCGGCACACTTAAAACCGCAGTTGTTGTATTCGGTGCTAAAGTGCAACCTGTTCCAATTCCAACGATCACTAATCGCCATATATAATCCCATGTAGTAAAGTTTGAATCTATCTGACTAAATAAATACGAAACTATGATAAAAGCAATCATCCCTATACTACCTATTAATACACTACCTCGTTTTGCTGCAATTGGTGTTACTACTCCTGTAACAATCATTGAAACAATGGCTAAAGTGCTAATAATTAAACCTGACTCTAGTTCAGACATTCCTTCTACTTGAACAAAATAAAAAGCAAGTATAAATAAAAAATTCATTAACCCCATCCCAACGAAAAATAAGGAAAGGTTTGAAATTGAAAACTCTTTATATGAAAACAACTTTAAAGGTAACATTGGATTATTACTTTTCTTTTCGATAATGAAAAATAATATAAAACTTATTAATGAGAGCATAAAAAGAAGAATTAAGCTTATCGTGCTTAATTGATTTGTATTTACTTGTATGAGTGCATATACAAGTAAGCATAGTGCAGATGCAGAAGTAATCATACCCGCCCAATCTATTTTAGAGCTTGCAGTATGATCATACGATTCTATAATACAAAGAATCACGAAGATTAAAGATAATATACCAACTGGGACATTAATAAAAAACACCCAGCTCCAATTCAATTTATCAGTTAAAACACCACCAAGTGAAGGCCCAATTGCCGCTGCTAATCCTCCGAAAGCTCCCATAATACCACCTATCATACCTTGTTTCTCTTTCGGTACTAACTTAAGACCAAGAGGCATAGCAACTGGTACGATAATTGCTGCTGAGATTCCCTGTATTATCCTAAAAGCTACTAATGTATGAAAAGAATTGGCAATACCACACATAAGCGAACTAATAGAAAACCCTAATAAACCGATAATATACAGCTTCTTGCGACCAAACTGGTCCGCAAGACGTGCTGCAATTAATAAACACGATACAAAGGCCACATTATAACTATTAGCAATCCAAGAAATGGTATCAATTGACGTATGAAATGTCTTTGTCATTTCTGGTAATGCGATATTCACAATGTTTGAATCTAAAATTGCCATAAAAAAACCTGCAATTAATGCAATTAATGCAAATGTATTCCGCAATTCCCCCACCCCTATTCGTTTTCTTTATTTAAAATCCCATTCATAAATAAATTTACACAAGTCTCTATATACTCTTCTAACTGAATTTCTTCTTCCGCTATACTAACATTCATAATGTATAAAAACAGTTGTCCGTAAAACATATTCGCTATTAAACGGTAGTTACAAGAAGAAATATGCCCCTTCTCTCCAAGCTGCTTTAAATAGGTTTCTAAATGATTCACTAAATGTGAATTTAACTCATGTAGTAATGTTTTCATTTCACTATTTTGTCTTGATTCTATTAACGCAGCCCAAATATAATTTAGCTTTGGCAAATTGATTTGAATATATGTTTCTGCCACTTTCGTAAGGTCCTTATGTAAATCACCAGTAAATTGCTCTTCTATTTCCTCTAATAAAGCAACTGGTGTTGTTCGTAAAATAATACTTTCTCTAAATAAATTTTCCTTATTTTTAAAATTACGAAATATAGTTAACTCGCTTACCCCCGCTTTTTCTGCCACTTCACGAATTGTTGTCGCTGTATACCCCTTTTCACCAAATAGTAAAGTAGCAGCTTCCATAACTTTTTCTCGCGCTGTTAATTTCCCCATCTTTATTCCTCCATCCAATATGTAAGTAAGTGATTACTAACATATTATCATAAAAGAAAAATGAAAGTAACTACTCACTTTCATTTTTCTGAAATTTCATTATCTATTCAACAACCGAAAGTAAAACTTTCTCAAGCTCTTTTTTAGATAGCATACTATCGTTTATATACACTTGATATGCATTTCTTCCTTCTTTTGCAGGTACCACTATTTTCATAGCCCTTACATTTGACTCTTTATACTCACCGAATATAATGTCATATCCTTTTAATTTATATGTTTTAATATCTTTATAAAAATTCGGTCCTTTTTCAGTTGCTTTATCAAATGGTTCTTCAATAAAATAATCTTTTTTATCATCTTCAAGTACTTCTAATTGATGAAGTGTAAATCCTAATTCCGCATTCGATGTAGATGGCTTTTTTTTCACATTACGATCTTCATATCTCATCGTAATTAGGGGAACTGGTTTTCCAACCGTTGCACTTGCTTTCGCTTCTTCATACACTACTTCATACCCAGGAGGAATATATGTAGGGTGCTTTATTGGAAAACCAGTTATTTGTTCAGCTTGTTCAAATGTATATGTAAAATGTTGATCTAACCTTTCTTCATATTTGTTTAGCTCTTCCATTACCTCACTATCTCTTTTTTCTTCCTCAGCATTTAAACGACCTATAGCTGTATGTTTTCTTTCTCCGTTCTCTACGACACTAATTTTTTTATAAAAATGATATGTTTCTTGTAATAACTCTACATATTTTTCAAAGTCCTCTTTTGCAAATAGTTTTTTAGCAACTTCTATCCTCTCCATTAACCCCGTATAACCGTCCTCTGACATCCCCATATCTTTTTTTGCTTCTTCTGGTGTACCTACAATTTTATCGATTATTGTTGTACCCGCAAAAGTACCGGTTGGAATGAGAACAGCCGCAGCTACAAAGCCAAGTAATAACTTTTTCTTCATAGAATTTTTCCCTTTGTTTTTCATTTGTTGGTATTTATGAAAAGAGGTTTGTAATTTATTTTCTAGATTAGTAGTTGGTTCGATTGATCCCGCTTTTCTTTTCAATTCATTCGCTATATATTTTTCAAAATCCATTTACTTCTCCCTCCCTTATGTCTGGCATATGCTCCATTTCTGTTCTTAATCGTTTTAACGCTGTATGTAATCGAGATTTCACTGTGCCAACAGGGGTTTGAAGAAGCACTGCAATTTCATCTAAGCTATATTCATGGAAATAACGCATAATAACGACTTCACGATGCTTATACGATAATTTTTGTACAACTTCTACTAATTCATTACGTGTTTCTTTATGTAAAATGCCCTCATCCATTATATAAGACCTGTCTTGCTCATACATTTTCTTCTTTTCAAAAATTCGAAATCGCCGCCACGATTTACGACGCCAATCTTGCACTTGATTTACAACGATACCATGTAACCAAAAACGAAATGAACGGTTCATATCATAATTTGTCATGGACCTCCACATTTTGATGTACACTTCATTAACTATATCGTCAACATCTTGATTTTGACTCCCTACTAAAAATACTACTGTTCTATAAATATCTTTACTGGTGTATTTATAAATAACTTGAAAGGCTTCTTTGTCCCCAGACTCCATTTTATATAGCCATTCTTTTAATTCTACTTCCTCCAAAGTTTCGTTCCCCTCTCATGATCTTTCACACTATATTCGCCCGTTTCTCACAAATGGTTCATTTTACATAAAAATTTATTTATTACAATAAAAATATAATATATATTACAGAAAGGAGGACTCATAAAATGAACAAAGAAGACAAACTTTATGCTGAAAAGGTATTAAAACATCTCTTCCTAGGAGCACAAGTTGATGGATTGCAATTTGGTATTTCTCCAGTAACTATAAAGATTTATTTTACAGATTTTGAAGCTGCAGTTGATTATGATGGGCAATTACATATCAACATTGAATCGAAATGGTGTTTATTTAATACTCCACCTGAAAAATATCCATCTAATGAGGATGCATTTGACGATTATACTGAGGAAGAAGAATTTAAGAGAATATTTAAAATGAGAAGACAAAAAGTTACAGACATACAACTAGGTAAGGAAACTCCGCATTTAATTATTACATTTGAAAACGAGAAAATCATGTTTGTAAATGGTTTTCATGACTTTTATGAATGTTGGCAAGCTGGGGTCCAATGTGAGGAATGGCTTGTAGTTGCTGCACCTGAGAATAAAATCGCTATTTGGACTCCTGATGAATTTACTAATACATAAGATGTCAGAAATCACAATTGAAAAAGTATACCTTGCACAAAGGGCAACAGATTTACGTAAATCAATTGATGGACTAGCGAATGTTGTAAAAGAAGAAGTTGAGTTAAACCCCTTTCCTTCTTGTTTATTGATTTGAAACACTTTCCAATATCGATTTAAGTAATAAAGAAAAACTTGATAAAGTCTTGCCGTGGTCAACGGATTTACCGTTTAGATGCAGAGTGCCGAAAAAAAGTGAATTAAACAAAAAATGACTCCAAAATCAACTTTCATTGTATATTTGGGAGTTACTTTACGTTTACTTTTAAAATAAGAACTGTCTTTGAATATTTTCCTAAAATCGATTTTGAAATTAAAAATCACCTCGTTTTAACAGGAAAAAGTGGCATTTTTGTTATTTCTAATGTCCGCTAATACTTATTGCGTGATTTGGTTCCATTGCTACACAAACCCTAATACCCAACCTTAGCTTAATGGGCATGTATGGTGCCCCCTATTAGCGTCAACGAGAAGGAATAGACCTTGTAAAGAAACATTTATAATTCCACCGATACACAGAAAAATAAAAAAAGAATGATTCGGAATTTTTTTACGAATCATTCTCTTTTTATTTTGATATTTTAACATGCTGGATATGCATTAGAAGCCAAATAACGTTCTTTTATAATTTGACGATGATGAAGCTCATGACCAGCAATAATGTTTGCTAATGCAAGAACTGTGACTTCAGAATTGTTCGCAATTCCCCTTTGTAACCAAGCTTCTTTATCTAAACTTTTAAGCAAATGCATAGTAGATTGGCGAACAACTGTTAAATTCTCAAGAAGATCTTGCATAGATTGCTTATCAAAAGATGCTCTAAGAACATACATATCATCGTTACATCCAGGAAGTTCTGCTGTCTCGCCTCTTGCTATGGAAAGCAATCGATATGCCATAATACGTTCAGTATCCGCAATATGACCAATTACTTCTTTTATACTCCATTTATTAGGAGCATATCGGAAATGTCCCTCACTATCAGAAATATCCCTCAATAAAAGATTCGTTTCCTTCATTTGTTGCTCTAGAATATGTATGATATCTCCATCTGGTATTAAGTTTATGTACGTTGAATAATACGGGTTATATTCATTTGCTTCTGGTCTCTTTTGCATGCTTATCATCCTTTTTATTTTATCTTTATATACAACTTATCATAAATTATTATCATATTAATACGAAAATTTAAATTTTAAAACAAAAGGTCCCCATCCTATAGGATTACATTAACAAAGCGACTCATCCCCAAGCTTCCAACTAAACCATCTTCCATGCCCTTCTGTTTCCCCAACCGTTTCACAATATTCGTTTCCGTTAATATAATAATCAATATGAAGGTCCCGGTCCCACATGTTGTTATATAGGTGGAATACATCACGATTTGCACCGATTTCTTGCATTCGTTTTTCAAGCGTACGTTTCACATCTTCTGGTATTTGATTCGCTACATGTGTATGGAAAATACAAATCACCGCATCTTCCCTTATTTGATCTACAATGGCTGGGAGAAGCGCTACACCGTCTCCTTCAATTAATTGCACTGATTTTTCTTTTACAAGCGCTGCTGCTTGATCGAATAGTTCAAGTCTTTCTTTATGTTCTGGCCAAATAAGCGCACGTAACCATAAATAATCTTCGTCATCATTTAAATCATTCACATGTAAATCTAGTCCGATTCTTTCTACGACAGGTGGACTTTGTTTTAAAAAGGATGGCTTCTTATCCCCTTTTATTTCTGATTGTAAATGAACATTAGACTGTCTGTTTCCAAATACTTCTTCCGTTCCATATGAATAACGATATTGATCCCAAAACAGTTGTAATCCAGAACTTGTACCAATTTCAATTAACGCTAACGGTTTGTTCACTTTATTAAATATGTAACAGAAACTTGGATACAAATAGGCACATCGTCTTACTTCATTCGTTTGAACGAGTTTCGTTTGTAATAAAGTAATTATTTCTTCTCGATATACATGGCAAAAATCTTTAAATTGGTGAAAGGCATTTTCAAAATTTGTATCAGCATCTTCAACTAAACTATAATAATACCTTTTTAAACTGTGTTCTTTTCCTTTTAACAATAAATAATGGACTGCACCTAATAATAAGTTTGGGATTGGTTGACCAGGTTGTGCGTAGGAAGCTAACGTAAGAACTTCCTCATCTTCAGAAATTTTTATTGATAAATACTCGTATAAATCACTTGATCCTTTACATTCATTCACAGAAAAATTTCGAAATAAGTTTGCGATTTGTTCTTTTGTAAGCATTGGTATCCCTCCTGTTTTATTTTCAGAATAATCTTACCATTGATTTGTTATTTATTCTATTTCTTCAAATTAGATGTCACAAACACAGATTCTTACAAATTTCCAAAGATAAAACATAAAAATAAAAGTATTAGTAAATTTTTTTGAGATAACATCAAACTGGAATTCTTCTCCAAATTCCGCTTTACTACAATGCTTTTTACCCTTATGACAGAAGAATTCTATGAAATAAAACGTTAAATAGTTTAAAATTATCAGATAACACTAGATATTTTAGTCTATTAATTATTATAATAGACTATGAGATGGTTATATAATTGAGACAAAAAAGATAGATTCCTAGGTGGGGCCTAGGCGGTGTTTACTTTTTACGGCTTAGAAATAAAAACACCTTTTCTTTTTTGCCAATATAGGGGATGGAGAGATTATCATGAGCAACATGCAGCAAAAAACAGACGTTATCTTAATTGGCGCTGGAATTATGAGCGCAACGTTAGGATCATTACTGAAAGAATTGGCACCTGAATGGGAAATTAAAGTATTTGAAAAACTCGCAAATGCCGGAGAAGAAAGTTCTAACGAATGGAATAATGCCGGTACAGGACATTCTGCGCTATGTGAGCTTAACTATACATCCGAAAAATCTGACGGATCTATAGATATTGGTAAAGCTGTCAAAGTAAATGAGCAATTTCAACTTTCAAGACAATTTTGGGCGTATCTTGTAAAGAGAAACCTAATTCGTAATCCACAAGATTTTATTATGCCACTGCCTCATATGAGTTTAGTGCAAGGGAAAAAAAATGTAGAGTTTCTAAAAAACCGTTTTGAAGCGCTTTCAAAAAATCCTTTATTCGAAGGAATGGAATTTTCTGATGCTCCTGATACATTAAAAAAATGGCTTCCACTCATTATGGACGGCCGTAACTCTAATGAACCAATGGCTGCAACGAAGATTGATTCTGGAACAGATGTTAATTTCGGTGCGTTAACGCGCATGTTGTTTGATTACTTAAAAACTAAAAATGTCGAGCTAAACTACAAACATAGTGTTGAAAATATTAAACGTACGAAGAACGGTTTGTGGGAAGTAAAAGTTCACGATATGAATAGTGGCAAAATCGAACATCATACTGCGAAATTCGTCTTTATCGGCGGCGGTGGCGGTAGTCTACCTCTACTTCAAAAGACTGGTATTCCTGAGTCAAAACATATTGGAGGATTCCCAGTAAGTGGACTATTTATGGTATGTAAAAACCAAAAAGTTGTAGAGCAGCATCATGCAAAAGTATACGGAAAAGCTAAAGTTGGTGCTCCACCAATGTCTGTACCTCACCTTGATACAAGATATATAGACAACAAAAAAGCTCTACTGTTTGGACCATTTGCAGGCTTCTCACCTAAATTCTTAAAAACTGGTTCAAATCTTGATTTAATCGGCTCTGTAAAACCGAATAACGTCTTAACGATGTTAGCAGCAGGTGTAAAAGAGATGGGATTAACAAAATACTTAATTCAACAAGTTATGTTATCACACGAAAAACGTATGGAAGAATTACGTGAGTTTATTCCGAACGCGAAAAGTGAAGATTGGGATATTGTAGTTGCTGGACAACGTGTGCAAGTAATTAAAGATACTGATGCTGGTGGTAAAGGAACACTTCAATTTGGTACAGAAGTTGTTAGTGCATCTGACGGATCAATCGCTGCGTTACTTGGTGCTTCTCCAGGTGCTTCTACTGCTGTTCACGTTATGCTTGAAGTATTAGAAAAATGCTTCCCAGAACGTATAGTAGCATGGGAGCCAAAGATAAAAGAAATGATCCCTTCTTATGGCATGTCACTAACGGAAAATCCAAGACTGTTCCAGGAACTTCACGCTTCAACAGGACGCACACTTGGGTTAAATGAAAAAGAAGCTGTGCATAATTAATGAATAGATTTTAAAAACGACATAATAAAAACGTCCGATATATTCGGACGTTTTTTTACTTTGTATAACGAAGAAATATAGTGAATGAAATTATATCGGCGATTTTCAAATCATATCGACTTACCGACAAAAAACGACATATATTCAACTATCAAACACTATTAAAAATTATATTTATCAATATTATCCTTCGTAAATACAACTCGTTCTGGCAATACGATTATACCGTTTCCTTCTGCCTCATAATCATACCCTTGAATAGAGTTTGGTTCTACTTTCACTTTCCCGATTCCTTTTACTTCGAAGCTATCCCCTACTTTTAATTTTTTCCCTTTTACAACAATTTCATTTGCAATATACGTTGCGAGTGCACCTTGTTGTTTTACATCCCATAATCCGAATTGTTGTACCGTTCCACGTTTTACATAATCACGCATAACGTTTGGTGTCGAAAATCCAGTTACGACTACTTTTTTATCCATTTTTAAATTCTCTGCTGCTTGTGCCATTGCTGGAAGTGCCGTTGCATCTGGACAAATGACTGCGTTAATATCCGGATACGTTTTTAAAATACTCTCCCCGACTGATAAAGATTTTTGTGCATTATTTTCACCATATTGCGTCGTTACAATTTCCCAGTTCGGATATTTCTCTTTAATAATCTCTTTCGCCTTCGTTACCCATTGATTTTGATCTGTTACAGTCGGGCTTGAATAAAAAAATGCTACTTTTCCTTTATCTCCAATTTGCTTAGAAGTCATTTCAATTAATAAGTTTGCAAGTTGTTCTGGTGTACCTTGGCTAATATAAAACGAACGGTCTTTCGGATTCACATCAGAATCCCACGTTAATACGGTCACCCCTTTTTTCTTTGCGCGTTGTAATGATTGTGAGAGACCATCAACTGACGTAGATGAAACCATAATCGCATCGTAGTTTTGATTAATGAAATTGTTTATATATTTTACTTGCCCTGATACACTTGCCTCAGACGGTCCATCATACTTCACTTGTACGCCTAACTTATCTCCCATTTCTTTTGCACCTTCACCGCCCGATGTGAAGAACCCAACCCCTGTTAATTTCGGAATGAATGCAAATTTTACATCATCTGCTTTTTTCTTATCCGCTGTTTGACTAGAACAAGCGATTAAGCCGATTAAACAAATACACATAATAATAACAATCCCCAGTTTTTTCTTCATGACATTTCCCCCTTATGCAAATTCCTTCTTTTCCCCGTAGTGAATCGTTGTAATTTAAAATGTCTCATAATAACAGAAACAATAAGGATAATACCAATTACTACATTTGATTGTTCATTCGTTAAGCCGGTCATTTGCAAACCGTACTGCATGAGTCCTATAAAAATACTCGCTAGTACTGTCCCAATAATACTCCCTTTTCCGCCTGTAATAAGTGTCCCGCCTAACACAACTGCCGTAATTACTGGCAAAATCGTTTCACTTCCAATATCAGCACGAGCGGAACCAAAATATGCAGTTAAGAAAGCTCCTCCTAATCCACCTCCTAACCCTGAAAGTACGTAAGCAATAATAACTACTTTCTTCGTTCGAATCCCGGAATATTTCGCCGTACTTTCATTTGCGCCAGTTAATTTTGCGTGGCGACCGTATGTTGTACGGTGAAACAATATCGTAAATACAATCGTTAATATGACAAGTAGCCATAATAAATTAGGAATCCCTATAAAACTACCATTTGCCAGTTGCACATACGTATCCGGCAAACCACTTATCCCTTCATAACCAGCGGCTCCTGATCCTCCTGAAATAACAAGGGCGATTCCTGCATATAAAAACATCGTTCCAAGTGTTACGACAAGAGGTTCTACATCTGTCATTTTAATAATGAGGCCATTTAAACCGCCCGCTATACAACTTATTACAAGAGCAACGATAACGGCTAACAGTATAGGCATACCATTCATCCAAAGGGCTCCGATAAGAATCGAAGTAAGCCCCATAATTGACCCTACTGATACGTCAATTCCGCCTGTTACAATGACGAATGTCATCGGAATAGCCGCGATTGAAATAATGAGGAAATCATTCATACTAAAAAGGAGATTACTAATGTTTAAAAAATCACTATTTATGAAACTAAAGAGAATGAATTCTACGAGGAGCAATAAGAGAAGAACGCCTTCCCATCTATACAAGCTACGTATTCCTTTCATAGGTTCACCCTCCTTTCTTCTAGTTGCCGGAGTTTCTTCCATTTTTTTAATACACTATCTAATATGATGATGAGTAAAAGTAAAAATCCTGATATAGCACTATTCCAAAATGCAGGTATTTTTAAAAAGACGAGTGAACTGCTTATCACTTCTAAAAATAACGCACCTAGCGCAGCTCCAAATATAGAACCTGTTCCTCCTTTTAAATGAATACCGCCCAAAACAGCTGCTGCGATAACTTGTAGTTCTATCCCTGTACCTGTTTGATTTGGAACGAATCCAATATTCATGACAAATATACACCCAGCGAGCCCGGCGCTTATGCCCGATATGATGAAAGCAAATATTTTCACCTGATCTACAGGTATTCCAATTAGTCTTGCGCCATCTTCATTATCACCTACCGCATAAAAATATCTTCCAATTTGGACTTTCATTAAAAAGAAATATAGTAGTAGTAATATGATAAGAACGGTCCATACCGTTATCGGAATACCGAGTATCATAATAGAAGAAATTTGTTTATACTCATTAGGTATATCTTCAATCCACTTTCCGCCCGTGAATATTAACATTGCTCCTCTAATAATCCCGAGCATTCCTAATGTCATAATAATAGCTGGTACTCGAAACTTCGTAACGCCAATCCCGTTTACCAGACCAATTAGTGCGCCAAGTATAATTGCCGCAAATATTGAAATAAAGGTACTGTATCCATCTGTTAACAACATCCCACAAACCGCTGCACTTAATCCCATACTAGATCCTACTGATACATCTATATTTTTCGTAAACAATACGAAAGATTGACCGATTGCCAAAATCACTAAAATAACGCTAGATTTCATTATTAAAGATAAGGAACTAAACTGAACAAAACTAGGGTTCATTACTCCAACGAAAGCTATGTATAGAAGTAATAAAATAATAATAGACGTCTCATGCATTTTAAATACACGTTTCACTCCGTTACACCTCCCTTTCCTCCATACGCAAGGCGTGTAACTTCATCTATACTTACTTCCTTCTTCTCTATATGAGAGACAAATTCTCCGTTTCTCATCACATATACACGATTCGCTAATTGAACGATTTCTTCCAGATCTGAAGAAATTAATATGATCGCAAGACCCTCTCTCTTCAAACTTTGTATAGTTTCGTATACTTCTAGTCTTGCTTTCGCATCAATACCCCGGGTCGGTTCATCAAGAATTATCACTTTCGGATTACATGCAAGATATTTCGCTAGCACTACCTTCTGTTGGTTCCCACCTGATAAAGACGTCATCTCTTCATTCATATGAGGGACAGCAATTCGAAACTGGT
Source organism: Bacillus cereus group sp. MYBK30-2 (assembly GCF_051915945.1). Lineage (NCBI taxonomy): Bacteria > Bacillati > Bacillota > Bacilli > Caryophanales > Bacillaceae > Bacillus > Bacillus cereus group sp. MYBK30-2. The sequence goes on along the minus strand of NZ_JBQAFR010000001.1, from coordinate 178,147 downwards.
TTATAAACGAATTTGTTAAAGCGCTTTCTTTTTTGTTATTTAAAAAGAAGCTACTCGTACTGTTTAAAGATGCAGTCGTTATATTTTCTTTCACAGACGCAATTGAAAAAATTCCATTACCCGCTCGATCCTCTGGTACATACACCATACCTTCCTCTATTCGCTTCTGTATCGAATACTTTGTAATAGATTTCCCCTCTAATAAGACGGAACCTAATTTCAAAGGCATTAATCCAAATATTGATTCCGCTAGTTCAGTCCTACCGGATCCGACGATACCTGCAATCCCAACAACTTCTCCAGCGTGTACAGTAAATGATATATTTTGAAATGCATAACCGGACACATTCGTGACATCTAATATTTTTTCCGAATACTCTGTTTCCTCTTGGATGATCTCTTTCTTCTCCTCAAGTTTATATCCTTTCGGTAATAACCCCTCCATTAGCATGTCATATGTATAACTTGATACATCTCCTTGACTTACAATCATTCCGTCACGCAAAATCGCTACTTTATTCGCAATTTCAAAGATTTCTGGAAAACGATGCGTAATGTAAATCATGCCAATTCCTTTTTCTCTTAAACTTTTCATCAACACAAAAAGACTCTTAATTTCGTGAGTTGTTAATGTCGATGTTGGCTCATCTAAAATAAGAATCTCAGCTTCCCTTATTAATCCCCTCAATATTTCTACTAATTGTTGCTGAGCAATTGATAACGATAATCCTAGCTCATGAAGTTGAATGTTCCACCCTAAGTTTTCTAGTAACTTATTAATCTTATTTCGAAGCTCTTTCTTTTTCGCTTTCATTCCGATACAAATATTCTCTTCAATTGTCATATGCGGAAAGATAAGTGGCTCTTGTGGTATTAAATAAATACCACGATGATGCGCTTCTGCTGTGTTTGAAAACTGTTGTACTTCCCCTTTCACATACATCTTGCCTGAATCGTATGAATACAAACCTGTTAATATTTTCATTAACGTTGATTTCCCGGCACCATTTCCTCCAACTAAAGCGTATACATCTCCGCGCTCTAATTGTAAATTGACTTCTTTTAATACGAGTTGATCTGAAAAAGATTTACTCATCTTTGTAACTTGTAATAAGGGCACATTCTCCACATGATGTCACCTGCCTTTATGCAGAACATTTTTTGAGAAAATGATTTTTTGTTCTACTTGTTTTGTAGCATTGTATATTCCTTTTTTCATATCTAGAACACTTTTTTCACTGGGCTAATTATCGTTTCAACTGGAATAAACAAAATAACGAACACATATGTTTAAGCAGTGGTCAATTGTTGAAAGGGATGAAGAGAATGTCACAGCTGAACTTTGAAGAAAATTTGTTAACAAAAGTAGCATGGTATTACTATAAAGATCAACTAACGCAACAGGAAATTGCTTCACTTCTTCACATTTCAAGAAATAAAGTCGTTCGGTTGTTAGATAAAGCACGTACGGAAGGTGTCGTCACATTTCACGTAAAAGGTACTGGCTTACACTGTTTAAGCATTGAACGTGACCTTATGAAAAAATTTCATTTAAAAGATGCTTTCGTAATTCCAACGCCAACAGAAGACTATGCATATTCACTCGGAAAAGCTGCTGCACAATATTTAGAAACTCATCTGCAACAAGGAGATTTACTCGGCATTGGCTGGGGAGAAACGATAAGTAAAATGCTAGAAAACATTCATTTTGAAACTTCTATGAGTCTTTCAATCGTTACTCTTACAGGCGGTGTTAACCACTATATTCCGAGGAGGCAAAACTATTTGAACTACATGCAAGGGGAAATTCACATCATTCCTACCCCTTTTCTAGCATCCACAAACGAAATGGCACAAAGTATTCTATCAGAGCCAAGCGTGAAAGATATGCTTCACGTCGCTTCACTTGCACATACAGCAGTAGTTGGCATTGGAGGTTTATCTCAAGACGCCACAATTGTGAAAGAAGAAAAATTAACGCTTCATGAAATGACATATATACGTAGTCAGTACGGGGCCGGAGATATTTTAGGTCAATTTTATAACACTGACGGAAAACAATTAGAACTTCCCCATCATAACCGTCTTATCGGCACACCACTCTCTGTTCTTCAAAATATGAAACATGTCGTTGGTGTAGCTGGTGGCACTGAAAAGTTAGATGCAATATACGGCGCCTTAAAAGGAAAATTCATTCATACATTAATTACCGATGAAGAAACTGCCCTCTCCTTATTAAGAAAGGAAGGTGACTCTTAATGTCCTCTTTATTAGCTTACGATGCTGGTACAGGAAGTATTCGAGCAGTCCTGTTTGATTTACAAGGAAATCAGCTTGCAGTTAGTCAAAAAGAATGGGTCCATAAATCAGATCTTCGTTATCCTGGTTCTATGAATTTTGATGTGAAAGAAAACTGGAAGCTCGTTCAAGAATGTACGAAAGATGTTCTTCAAAAAAGTAATATGTCTCCCTCTTCTATTAAAGGTATAAGTGCAACGAGCATGCGCGAAGGATTTGTTTTATACGATAATAATGGGCAAGAAATATGGGCTTGTGCAAATGTTGATGGCCGCGCATCAGCAGAAGTTAGTGAATTAAAACAAATTCGTTCCGAAATTGAAGAAGATTTATATAAAAAATCAGGTCAAACTTTTTCGTTAGGCGCTTTACCTCGCTTGCTTTGGATAAAAAAACATCAGCCTGACGTATACGATCATATTCATTCTTTTACGATGTTAAACGATTGGATTTTATATAAATTGTGCGGCGTACTGCAAATCGATCCTTCAAACGGATGTACGTCCGGTATATTCGATTTACAAAATAGAGCTTGGGATAACTCGGTTGCTGAGCAATGTGGTCTTACTCTAACCTTTTCACCAAAAGTAAATGAGGCTGGTACAGTTTTTGGGCATGTCACAAAACAAAGCGCTGAATTAACAGGATTATATGAAGGAACACCTGTCGTTGCTGGTGGCGGAGATGCACAAATGGCATCGCTCGGAACTGGAATCGTAAAGCCAGAACAAACATTTATATGCGGGGGCAGTTTTTGGCAACAAGAAGTAAATATAACAAAATCAGAAACTGATCCAAATGCACTTGTTCGTGTAAATTGCCACGCTATTCCTAACCTATGGCAATACGAAACAATCGCTTTCTTCCCTGGCCTTGTTATGAGATGGTTTCGAGATGCTTTTTGCCAAGAAGAAAAAAAACTCGCTGAAAAACTCGGTATAGATGCTTATGAATTACTAGAAGAACAAGCAAAAGAAGTTCCTGTCGGCTCACACGGCATAATCCCTACTTTCTCAAATGTAATGAATTATATTTCTTGGCGTCACGCTTCACCATCCTTTTTAAATTTAAGCTTAGATGCTGATAAGTGTGGAAAGAAAGAAATGTTTCGCGCAATCGAGGAAAATGCGGCCTTCGTTACACTCGGCAACTTGAAATTAATAGAAGCTCTCACTGGTAAATCCCCTTCTGAAGTAATCTTTGCTGGTGGTGCCGCTAAAGGAAAGCTTTGGCCGCAAATTCTTTCAGACGTTCTTGGAATCCCAGTCAAAGTACCCGTTGTAAAAGAAGCAGCTGCTTTAGGTACGGCAATTGCTGCTGGAGTTGGCGCAGGCATTTATAAATCGATGGAAGAAACTGCCGAGCAATTTGTACAGTGGGAAAAAACGTTTGAGCCAAACGCTGAAAATCATGAGCGTTACAAAGAGTTCTTTGAAACATGGAAAACAGTGTATGAGAGTCAACTTTCTTTAGCCGATAAAGGGCTCACATCCCATATGTGGATTGCCCCAGGTGCACTGTAACTCATTACATAAAGGAGTGATTTCTATGCTTAAAGTAAATGAAGATAATTTCACCTATCGCTTCGGTGATAACGGGCCGAAATATTTATTACAAGGGCCAAATATTGATCTCGGCCTAGTCATTATTCAGCCTGGGCAAGAGTTTCAAAATCATTATCATACAACGTGCGAAGAAGTCTTTTATGCGTTAGAAGGTGAAATAGATTTCTATGTAAATAACGAAAGAGTTCCGATAAAACAAGGTGATGTCTTGCAAGTTCGCCCTCATGAATCTCACTATCTTATTAACCATTCCGATAAGCCTTTTAAAGCTGTTTTTATAAAGTCACCACATTTACCAAATAAAGATACAGTACAAACTGAAAATCCAACATTAACGAAGGAGTGATTCCTAATGACTTGGGGATTTAAAAATCGATTAAATACAATTTTACCTGACGGTAGAGCGGTTATGCTAGCAATAGATCACGGCTACTTTTTAGGACCAATTCACGGACTAGAACAGCCGTTAGAAACAGTTAAAAACTTGCTTCCTTATACAGATTCCCTCTTTTTAACGCGAGGTGTACTTAGCTCTTGTATTCCTGAAAACTGCAGCACACCGATGGTTATGCGTGTATCAGGCGGAGCTACTGTCGTCGGTAAAGATTTAGCGAATGAAACAATTGTTACACCTGTGAAAGAGGCAGTAAAGCAGAACGCAATTGGTGTCGGTGTTTCTGTCTTTGTTGGATCAGACTATGAAACACAAACTGTTTTAAATCTCGCAAACGTAGTCTCTGAAGCACACGATTACGGCCTGCCAGTACTCGGTATTACCGCCGTCGCAAAAGAACTACAAAAACGCGAAGCTCGCTTTCTAGCACTCGCTTCCCGCGTATGTGTTGAAATGGGTGCTGACATTATTAAAACGTACTACTGCGAAGGATTCGAAAAAATAACGAGCACATGCCCTGCCCCAGTCGTAATAGCCGGCGGACCGAAACTCGATTCAATCGAAGACGCATTAAACATTACGTACAATGCGCTGCAAGAAGGCGCAATCGGCGTAGACATGGGCCGAAACATATGGCAATCTGAACATCCAACTGCGATGATACAAGCGATTCATGGCATTGTGAAAAATGGATTGAATGTGAAAGAAGCGCTGGAATTATATGATGATGTAAAAAATTAAAATAAAAATGACAGACTATGTATTACAGTAGTCTGTCATTTTTTGTTAAACTATTAGAAAAGGAGGAATGATTATGCAACGAACGTCTTTTGAACGCCCTACTGATTATTACGATGAACGCTTTTCTTCTATTGATGAAAAAATTTGCTCTTTATTAAAAGAACGAAAAGAACTTTCGAATAGGAATCCAGGATTTCCACCTGATGAGGCTATTTCTAATTGGGCTGAGCAAAACGGGTTATATCCCGATTTTTTATATTCATTATTCTCCTCTATGATGGACGAAGAAGAATTTAAACCTCGCGTTGAACCGACTAGGTTTAAAAAACATATACCCGTTTTAAAAACTTTTGAACAAAAAGGAATAGTGTATACTGTAACCTTTATTCGTCAATATTCAAATGCCAGTGTAATTTATTTATATAAAGAATGGGATCCGAAAAACAAAAAGCTTAATGAAAAAAATACACATACTCTTGTTCAATTATCTATAAACGATACATACGATTGCCGGTCAGAAGGTTGGACTGGATCAGATGGACATATTAGTTACCAATTCATTGTCTCTCCCGCTTTCTCTAATGATCTATCTGGATTAAGCTTACAATTTAAAGAGCAAAGTATGCCGTTTACGAAAAATCAAACTGTGTTTGAATTTGAAATTCAGATAGATTAATAAATAAAGACACTGTCTCATAAGTCGAATTTCTGACCAAATGACGATTCTTTTTTTATTTTAATGTTCCATTAAAATAGTCAATTAAATGGTAAAAAGCCCCTTTCTAAACTTGATAAGGGGCTATATATACATCTTCAAACAATTATTCTTGATGAGTGACATTGAGTTTTGAAACTTTCTTACCATCTCTATAGTCAAGGCAAGAAACTTCAATTAATAAGCCATTAAATATTGTAAAATAAAAACCATAACTACTACCTCTCATTGCATAAGGTTCCTTTTCTATTTCAATGCCCCCAGCTACTAAACGATTATACGCTTGATCAACTTCACTTGAAGTTTCCACCAAAAAACCAATATGAAAAGCTTCAGGATACATAACGTCCTGTTTCCCCTTGAATGCTTTTGGATCACTTAATACAAGTATAAATCCACTCTCATCACTCATCACTACAAGTGCCTTTCCCTTTTGCTCCAAAAATTGAAAATCAAAAAAAGTTTCAAAGAAATGTCTAGCTTCTGATAAATCATCAACACATAGATTCAAATGATTTAACCTCATTCATTCATCTCCTTTTAAACAGGGTTATACGAAAGTATATTGCCCCATATTCATAACACCTGAATGTTAAATGGGTTGTATTCAAGTGTTCACTTTTTAATAGTCTAATACTTTTTTCTATCGTCTAGAACGATTTTTAAAATGCAACATTTAGAATACAGTTAATGTGATTATATGAACAATTCGACACGGAATATTGATTTACCTATAAAAGTTGACAATTGTAATAGTCATATTATCTATTCTCCAAGTCGAGTAAAACCCACTCAATCAAGAAAACTGCTGAAGAGATGCGCTCTGTCGTATCCCCTAAAAACAGTATATTTATTAAGTCATCAAAATTAATTGGTACTTTAGATAATGTTTGCATATACTTCAAAACAGATCCTGCTGGTGGTGTAGGCTTATTATTAATAGCCCATATTCCTTCTACAATGGTCCAAGTTGATGTGTGAACTATGTAGGAAGCTTTTAGCTCATCGTTTACTTTCAATGCAGATTGAATTTTAATTAGCGAACTCTTTAGCCAATGAGAAATGCCTTGTACTTTATCACTAGAAACACAAAAATTTTCATATTTATGTTGAGCTATTTTCTTCAACCTTTCCAACTCATCGTTACTATCAAATAAAATTTTCCCTTCTAAAAAAGAATATAGTTCCATTGGATTGTTTTTAAAATTTAATTGAATTTGATTAAAATCTCCATATTTATATTCAATTAATATACCTTCTCTCATTTCAGAATGAAAATCTTTCTTTTGTCCATTCTCTAAAAGAATATATAAATCTAAATCGGATTCAGGGTATGCATCGCCTCTTGCGACAGATCCGATGAGCATTAATCCACTTTCTTCATCCCTAGTCATGCATTTATTTATTATTTTTTGTACTAACTTTTTATGGTTATCATATGTAATGAATGGTAGACTTTTTATCATTTTTATCCCCCCCCCAATATATTGAGTACGTAATAAGAGGGTATATGTTTAGCTCTTAAACATATACCCTCTTATTTTAATAATATTTATTTTTACGACTGTTGATAAGCCGATTTCGATGATTTCACATAATAAACCCCGTGTTCAACGTTGATGATATGATCTGGTTTTGGTTTACCACGGCTCGCTCTATGTCCAGCTAAATGTTCGTCACTCGTTTCCCAGTTTTTCCATGCTTCTTCCGATTCCCAGCGAATCATAACGACTACTTCTTCGTCTCCTCGTCTTACTTTTTTAACGAGAACGCTTAAGTCGATGAAGCCTTCAAATTTTTCAATAATTCCTTCTCCAGTGAAACGTTCTACAACTATATTAGATGTACCTTCTTTTACTGTAAATGTCTTAGTTTCGATAAACATATAATCCCACTCCCTTTTTGTAATACGAATACTAGTATTCTTTTATTATAATTGATTATGATAATTATTTTCAATTATAAAGTTTTTAGAATTATGCAGACTTCTCTTCGGTCGACTCATCCAAAAATTTAAAATACGGAAGTAACATCCCGATTAAAGAAGTGACACATATCATCGCACCGATGATAAAGTATAGTGTTCTTATTCCCCACATTTCACTCCATATTCCCCCTAGAAACACACCTAATGGCATAGCCGATCGTATTAAAAATAGCCGCACTGAAAATACTTTTCCTATCATATTATTCGGGACAGTTTGTTGGCATATCGTCGTGTTATGAACATTAAAAAATGAAATACATATACCGGCAATACCTTCGATTACAATCGCTATTAGAATACTATTGTTTAAACCTAGTGAAATGTAAGTGAGACCCCCTACGAATAATCCTCCAAGCATAAGTAGTCGACGACTTCTATACTTCACTTTCCCAACTAACATGGAACCAACTACATAGCCAAGCGGGAAACCTGCCATGAAGTAGCCGTACTCCGCATATCCTGCCGACAGTTCGTCTTTTATATAAGGAAGATTCGTAACCATCGTTACTCCTACTCCAAATTGAACGAATGCTAGAAATACCCCAAGCCAAACGATAACTGGTTTTGTGAAGAAGTATGTAAAGCCGTGAAGAAATTGCTCTAGCCACGTTTTTCGAAGTTCTTGCTTTACCATTTTTTCTTTTATGAAAAGTAACAATCCTCCACTAATGAATAGACAAACACAAACGAACAATATTGTTAATTTGATTCCAATGAATTTAATAACGATGCCACCTAATACCGGCGCCAAAAACATCATAAGACGAGTCATTCCATCTATATACGCATTTGCATTTTGAAGCTGCTCTTTACTTACTATGCTCGGTGTAATCGCTTGACTTGCAGGTGTATATAGCGGCGTAATGAACCCTACTATAATTTGAACAACGTAAACGTGCCATACTTCTATATTATTAGTAAAAAGCATTACTAAAGGCAGTAAGAAAACAGAGGCCCGCGTCCATTGCGAAAAAATCATAATCCACTTTCGGCTCCATTTATCAATAAATGGTCCACTTATAAGTTGCAGTATGAGAGACGGGATAAAATATAGTAACCACATGCTACTTAATGCTGTTTTCGACCCTGTTAGATCATAAACAAGAATCGAATTACATAACGTCCCGAAAGCCCCACCTAATTCTGAAATTGCACTGCCAATCCACATAAAAAAGAATGAACGATTTTTCAATACATTTTCCACTATAGTGCACCAACTTTTCTATATTAATTATTCCTCCTTTATGTACATTCTCTCGTTGTGTACTACCGATTCAAAAACATTTCCAATTCTTTCGCTAAAGACTGCACTGTTTTCTTTCTCAACACATATTTGCCGTCATGAATATCAACTAACTTTGCAGAACGTAAAAGTTTCAAATGATGATGTACTGTCGATTTTCCGAGTTTTAATCTTTCCGTTATATCTTGCAGCGTACGCTCTTGTTCAAATAGTAGTTTTACAATACGGAGCCTTGCCTCATCCCCAAGCGCCTTATGTTTATGTACTAAAAAATAGCTCGGCTCATATGGATCTTCCGGATGTATACTTTCATTTGCGACCGGATAATGAAACACTTTCGTATCTTCAATATCTGCTTCTATGTTCCACGGTCTGTATGTGATTTGCGGGATAAGAAGTACGTGATGCACACTTGGCTCTGGCATGTATATAACTCCACCTGTTGCCCACTCTACAAACTCTTCCGGTTTCATCTTTTTATTCATTTCATTTTTTGCTTCATAATCTCGCTCTAGTATAGAGAGTAGTTGCTCTTCTTCTTTTTTAATAACACTCTCATACCATCCTGTCATAACAGCGATTAAATGCCCTTTTAATAATTGCATATCTGTATTACATATAAACTCAATATACGTAGAGAAAAATTGATGCTCCTGCGTTAGTTCCATTAATTCTTGTACCGCTGAAACTTCTCCGCTTGCTGCTAAACGTCTTTTTTCTTGATGCATTTCTCCTAAAAACGGTAAGCATACATACTTAAAATCTACTTCGGATAGCGAATTGATATTATGAATAAATTGAGATAAATCCGTAAAATCCCCATCATACAGTAACTGTAGCAACGCTTTCCACGTATTATGCTCCTCGACAAATTGTAAATGCTCTATCATTTCCTGAGGTAAAGACTGTCTTATTTCTTCCCATTCACTTTGAGTCTTTTCGAGCGTGTCGATTAACCTCTTATGAGTAATTGCCGCAATGCCAAGTGCACATTCGAAAAGTATCGAATACTTCATTTGAACGTTGTACGTTTCCCTTTTTCTACTCGTTACGTGAAAGACTTCCATTTCATCCCCTCCTTATTTGCTATGTATTAAATTCTATATTTATCGAATTATACCTTCTATTTTTTTAGAATTTAAAATCTTTTAAATTTAGAGCTTTGATCATTCATTGAACGTTAAAAAACGCAGTTTAGTTGCAAACTGCGTTTTTTATATTGATTATAAATTTTTGAACGTAATTAAAATTAATTCACCACTTATCGATTCATCTGCGCGTTGTTTAATAGCCCAATTATTTCACTCAACATTTCCTCTGTAAAAGCACCTGCGCTAAAGTTCACTAACGCTCGTAACGGCATATAGTTCAGCATAGCCTCCATCATTTCAGAGGTATCACTATCCCCTTCAGCCATACTACCAAATGGGCTGTCTTTTAATGCCTTTTCCATAAGCTCTTTTGCAATTGGTGCTAAAATTTGGTCCGCGAATATGTCCCCTAGTAAAGTATTTCGATGTACTGGTTTTCGAATTATTGTCGTTGATTGAACATATAGGCTATCATGTAAAACAATCTCTTTTGAAGACTTTCCTACTAAAATTTCGAATTCACCTGTTTCAACATGCCAGTCCTTCAATTCAACATTATAATAAGCAAATGATCTTTTATTTAAAATAAAGCTAACCGTTTTTTCTTCTCCCGGCTGCAATTCTACTTTTTCGAATCCTTTTAATTCTTTTTCAGGACGAATCATAGTGCTTTCAACATCTTTTATATAAAGCTGAACAATTTCTTTCCCTGCCGTACTACCAGTATTTTTCACGTTTACACTAACGGAAACTGTCTCCGTATCCTTTATTTCTTTCTTATCTATTGAAAGATTACTATACTCAAATTTTGTATAGCTTAACCCGAAACCAAATGGGAATAATGGTTCAATATTTTTCGTATCGTAATAACGGTATCCGACGAACACACCTTCTTTGTATTCCACTTTGTCACCTTCACCAGGGAAGTTTAAGTAAGAAGGATTATCGTTTAAAACTTTCGGGAATGTTTCCGCTAATTTCCCGCTTGGATTCGCATCACCAAATACTATATCAGCAATCGCTCCGCCTAATGCTTGCCCACCTAAATAACCTTCAAGTATTCCTTTTACTTTACCTATCCATGGCATTTCAATTGGCGCACCGTTACTTAAAACTACAACGATATTACTTTGCACTTCAGCGATAGCCTCAATTAATTGCACGTGATTTTCTGGCATTTGTAAATGCTTTCGATCAAAGCCTTCTGATTCATAACGATCTGGTAGGCCAACGAAAAGGACAGCTGTATCTGCTCGTTCTGCTACTTTTTTTGCCTCATTAATCATGTTTCCATCTATATCATCGCTAGCAAGATCATAACCTTGTGCAAATAATATATTCGTTTTTTCACCTGATACAGTTTCAATTTCTTCAAGAATACTTTCAAGCTTTGTTGGATTAATATGAGAGCTTCCGCCGCCTTGATAACGTGGTTGCTTTGCAAATCCTCCAATTACCGCTACCGTTCCCTCTTTTTTTAGCGGAAGGATGGAATCTTCATTTTGTAACATAACCATACTTTCACTTGCAACTTCTCTTGCAAGCTGATGATGCGCGTCCTTACTATACACAGCGTTTTCTAATTGGTTATCATATGCTTTAAAAATAATGTTAAGAAGACGCTCTACTGCTTGATCAAGCTTTTCTACAGATAACTCTCCACCGTTAACTGCAGCAACAATCTTCTTCTCACCAATTCCAAAGCTTGAAGGCATTTCTAACTCCAAACCGTTAGCTAAACTTACTACACGCTCATTTACTGCACCCCAATCAGAAACGACAAAGCCTTCAAAACCCCATTCATCTTTTAAAATATCATTTAACAAATAGTTATTTTCCGAAGCGTATTCACCATTTATCTTGTTGTAAGCACTCATTACTGTCCAAGGTTGTGCTTCCTTAATGACATCTTCAAAGCTAGCAAGATAGATTTCACGCAATGTTCTTTCATCAACAATTGCATCTACAGACATTCTGCGGTGCTCCTGATTATTAGCAGCGAAATGTTTTAATGACGTTCCAATTCCTTGGCTTTGTACGCCTTTAACATGGTTTGCAGCTATTTGTGATGATAAATACGGATCCTCTGAAAAATACTCAAAGTTTCTTCCGCAAAGTGGCGAACGTTTTATGTTTGCACCTGGTCCAAGGAGAACACCTACATTTTCAGCCTGACATTCTTCTCCTAATGCAACTCCTACTTGATTTATTAATTCTTTATTCCATGTACTTGCTAATCCTACTGCTGATGGGAAACAAGTTGATGGAATACTGTTATAAATCCCTAAATGGTCTGCTCCCTCTGCCTGTTTTCTAAGCCCGTGTGGCCCATCAGTTACCATAATTGAAGGAATTCCTAATCGCTCAATCCCCTTTGTATTCCAAAAGTCTAATCCAGAACATAGACTTGCCTTTTCTTCTAATGTCATTTGTGAAATGATTTTCTTAATATCTCTTTTCATAATACCCCTCCTAAAAAACAATTAAGTAAACGCTTTCTTATCGCTATTATAGTTATTATTTTTTAGATATTATGGTATATTCTTTAGAATACTTGTAAAAATTTTAGTTGATTATATATATGGTTACTATGCAGAGGAAAAATGACCTGCACTCGCTTTCGCCCTTATTTTAAAATCCTTGCTTAAGATAGGATTTTATGTTGCTTTTAACTTGTACACATATTGGTTGATTTTTAAAGAATAGAGGCTAAAATAATGAATTGCTCCAAACTAGAAGATTTATATTATATTTGTAAGCTAGTCTTTGACATACATAAAACACCTATCTTTTTTATTGATAACAACGGAGATTTGGCATTTGAAATCTCGTCCAATTTTCAGTATAACCCTTTGTATTTTTCAAAAGAGGAGTTACTTAATCAATTATTTAAGGAAAATCCGCCCTATACTTTTCCGGTACTAGAAGAGACTTCTTTTCTTGAAAATTTCTTCTCAATTAACTTACGTTTGAACGATCAACTTAGTGGGAACATCATCGTTGGACCAGTCCTTTATTCCAGACTATCAGAAGCCTCAATTAAAGGTCTCATAAATGATCTTCATCTAAAAATAAACAAGGAGGAAATGGTTCAATATTATCAATCTCTCCCCGTTTTAAGCAATTTGAAATTTTTAAATGTAAGCATGATTCTTTATTACATGCTGTATCAACAAAAATTAGACATTGCTGATATTCTGCAAAAAAATATACTGGTCAAAAAGGCGGAATTTGAAATTGAACAGCCCGATATACATATATCGGAGCAACGTCAAAGTACATTAACTCATATCGATCCACTGGTTGAAAAGAAAATATTTGAGTGTATTAAACAGGGGAAAAAGGATGATTTAATTAAAAATCTAAGGAGATTACCTGAATCAGGAGATCTTGGGGTGTTGTCAAAAACAAGTCACTTGCGAAGCCAGAAGAATTCTGCCATCGCCGCAATTACACTTGCGACGAGAGCTGCTATTGATGGTGGACTATTTCCTGAAATCGCATATACCCTTAGTGATTTATTTATTCAAAAACTCGAAGAAATAAAAAAAACTGAAGCCATTTCCCCATTTTTGGAGAATGCTTTACTTGAATTCTCAGAAAGAGTTAAAAATGGGACGATGCAAAAACATTCAAAACCTATAAATGTATGTCAAAATTATATATTTACTCATCTTTACGAAGAAATCACACTATCCCATCTAGCAGAAATAGTCGCATTAAATCCTAGTTATCTATCTTCCCTGTTCAAAAAAGAACTTGGAATTTCACTAGGCGAATATATTCAGCGTGCTAAGATCGATGAGTCAAAAAGTTTAATGACCTATACGAGACATTCTATATCCGAAATTTCTACACTTTTAAATTTCCATGATCAGAGCCATTTTACAAAGGTCTTTAAAAAACATACTGGTGTTTCACCTAAACAATTTAAAAATGGATGTTTTTAATGTTTATCATACTACCAAGAGCAGTCTTCCCTCGTTCGACCAATAGATTTATTTAGTTGCTTTACATTATTAATAAAAATCCCCTCGACTCATGTTGAGGGGATTTTACTAATAATGTAATATGCTTTTTTCTGTTTCCTTTAGTTTCTTCTTATATCTCCTAATGTATGAATAACTTTATTTTCGTCCAGAAAATTCAATTTATGAATTGTTTGTCATTCCATATACAAGCCCTGAAATATATGGAATTAACCAAATGAACCACACAATTACACTTAATGTGTGAAACTTTGCAATCATTTTTATATCCTTCTTCTTCAAAACTACAGTGGCCCACACAGCATGAAATAACATAAGTAAAATTGCTGATAAACCCGTTATCCCATGAAAGCTGAATAGAGAACCTTCTGAAGCCATTTTCTCCATCAATGTAGTACCAATCGTATCGCATGCTAATCCAACCCAAAATATACTCACATGCCAAGGTTTTAATGTTTTTTGAATTTTTTCACTCCAAACCCCAATCGAATAAAAAATAAGTGCTGCCGTAATAAATGTAATAGCTGATGCTAGCACATCGATCACCCCTTTACAAAATTTCTCTTCCTATTACAAGTTTTATATTACCTAAGGATTATGAACAGAGTATGAATGGAGCATTATCCTTCCAAATATATATCGGATTCTCATTCTTAATTTAGGGGGTAAGCCAACATCTTTAGCAAGATCCTGTCAGGTATTTGGAGATAAAAAAACTTTGAATCTCTTGAGCTAATAGTTGTAATTCGTCAGACACCGCAATAGACATAAAAAACGCCATTCTTTCCTATGATTCTACAGAAAGAATGGCGTTTTTTTCATTTTAAAGAAATTTAGTTTTGCTATCAAGTTAAGATTTTAAAATATCCCCTAAACGGAATTTTTGTGTTTTTAAAACTTTTATTTATTTTCCGTATATGACGTAATGCTTCTTAAGAAGATTCCTAACCCTGCAAAAAAGAATCCTAAGCATAATAAGCTGGCTGGCGTTCCCCAAGTAATTTGATCTAGCATTTTTATCCCCTCCCATTTATTATTATATAGTATTTATTAGAATTTATCCAGATTTTCCCTTAAATAGATGCCGCCACATTCCCATCAAGTTACTATCTTTAAAAAGAAGGCCTACACAAAAATTTTGTCTTTCTACAGTTAGTTATAAGGATTCATCTTACTTTTTCTTTTTGGGATTGCTCTGTTTTCTTAAGTTGATGGGCATGTAGCGTTACCCCTTTAACAAAAATATACAGACAAACATAACTATTCTAGTGAATAAGCTAATCATTCCGAATATCCTACACTGATAATAAGCATATTCATTTAAAATCCACAGTCAATTTATGATTCCAATTGCAGTCAACTTATGAGTTAAAAAACACATTACATTATGTTGTTTGGTTTTTAGATATGATAATTCCAAATTTATTTTGATAAAAAAACGCTCTTACATCTAATTCTGTAAGAGCGTCTTTATACTTACTTATTTTCAAATCTCATTTTTTCGTAGTAATTTCCCATCTCTTAGCGTCAATATACGGTCACATACATCAAGCATTTTTTCATCATGCGTAATCATAATTGCTGCTTTTTTATTTTTCTTTACTTCATTCTTCATCATTTCAACAACTTCTCTAGCACGTTTTGAGTCCAAACTAGCAGTAGGCTCATCGGCTAAAATTAAATCTGGATCATTCATAAAAGCACGAGCAATGGCTACACGTTGTTTTTCACCACCAGAAAGTTGTCTAGGATAATGGTTGATTCGATGTGTTAATCCAAATGTTTTTAGTAATTCAGTTGCATATTCGTTTGCTTCAGTTTTATTTTCTCCTTTTAATTTTGCAATATATAGAAGCTGTTCTTTAACTGTTAAGAATGGCACAAGGTTGGCAAACTGAAATATAAATCCGATTCGTTTCAAACGAACATCCGTCATTTCTTTTTCCGATAAACTAGTTATATCTTGACCAGATACATAAATATTACCTTTAGAAGGAGATAAAAGTGCTCCCGCAATGGAAAGTAATGTACTTTTACCTGATCCAGATGGCCCAACAATACCAATGAATTCCCCTTCCTTCACATCTAGTGTGATGGGATGTAAAGCTGTCACTTCCGTATCGCCTTCCCCATACACTTTACTGACTTTATCTAGTTTTAATAATGATGCTGGTGTCTCCCACTTTAAATCTGTCACCATTACATCCCACCTCCAATAGCTTCTAATGCATCTACTTTCAACACTTGATATAGAGAAATCAATGTCCCTAACACGCTAATTACGATAAAGATAATAGAATACTGCACCATCATTGTCGTTGTTAGTAAGAACGGCATACTTTCAGGGAACACAGTTTGTACCGCGAGTGTTAAACCAATACCTACTATTAATGCAACAACAGTTAAGAATACAGCTTGTACTACTAAGCTATTAGCTAAATAAGAGTTTTTCGTCCCGATCGCTTTTAATACACCTAATTGTTGCGTTTTTTGTAAAGTAATAACATAGAAGAATACACCAATTAACAACGCTGTAATCACAAGTAAAAATGCAATAATCATTGTTAAAGTTCCTTGCTCTTCTTTATATCCAGGTATACTTTGTAATACTTCTTTTTTATCAATCACTTTTGCATTGTTAATTTCTTTATCAGTATTTAAAGCAATAACGTTGTACTCTTTTTGATGTGGAAGTGCAATGCTTTCCCATACTTTCTCATTCATATAGGCAACTGGGGCATGACTAAACATTTCATTTTCGGTAAATCCAACTACTTTAAATGCCTTTTTAGATATAGGATCTACAATTTTATCATTTAATGCTAGCCCTTTATTTTTCGCTGATTCATCAATAATAATTTCATTATCTTCTAAATCAATCGCTTTTCCTTCAATAACCTTTGGAGTAATAAATGAATCTTGTTTATTTGCAAAGATGGCAATGTCAACCTTCTTAGAACTTCCCTCTTTCTCAAATGTAGACATTGCAATATGCATTGGAACCGCTTCTTTTTCACTAACTTGTGCTAATACATTATCTACATCTTCTTTCTTGATTTGAGACCGTAGTAATTTTCCTTCAGCATCTTCTGATACTACAAATTTCTCTGCTTTCATTTCAAGAATGGAAGAAGCATTAGCATTGGATAATCCATTCGCTAACCCCGATATGATAAGTACAAGAAATGATAATAAAATCATGATTGTACCAATTAATCCGTACCTTAATTTCGACTGTTTTAATTCTTTAAGAGCTAAAAACATTCCTTATTTCCTCCTTATTTTGTGCTTTGACTATACACTTATCATAAATAAGGAATATGAACAGATTATGAATGGAATATTACAAAAGACAATTTTAAAATAAAACTTCAACTTTTATAAGTACAAAGCCTTAATTATATATACGAAAAGAGACTTGTTCTAAAGAAATATTTTAGTTATTAATCATTTAACTGCATTCCTTCTCTATTTTTTGGAAGATAAATAGTAAAGGTTGTGCCTCTCCCTAACTCGCTTTCCACTGTTATTGCACCCTCATGAAGTTCAATGATTTCTTTTACAATGGATAATCCTAACCCGCTACCCTTAATGTTTCTATTTCTAGCTGAATCGACTTTATAAAATCGATCAAAGATTCTTTTTATCTCTTCCTTTGGAATGCCACATCCTCTATCAGTAATAGCAATACGCCACTCTAATTCATTTTCTTCAGCTTCAAACGAAATACTTTTCCCGCTTTCTGTAAATTTTATACTGTTAGTAAATACATTCGTCCACACTTGATGAAGTAGATTTTTATCTCCGTAAATCTCTATATAAGGTATATCCGTTTCAATTGCAAGATCTTTTTCTTGCCATTCCCACTCAGACATAAATATAATACTTCTTATTTGTTTTCCTAGATTGAAAAATTCTTTACGTAAAGTAAGTTCTTCTTGATCAAGTGATGCAAGTGTTAATAATTGTTTACACATATTAGACATACGTTGACTTTCTGATTCAATGATACTCAAGTAACGATGTTTTTCTAATTCAGTTAAATCCTCTGTTTTTACTGTTTTAGAAAACCCTTGGATGGATGACAATGGGGATTGAAATTCATGTGAGACATTCGAAACGAAGTCTTGACGCATTTGTTCTGAGTTTTGCAACCTTTTTGCCATCTTACGAAAGTTCTTTGCAAGTACTCCAATTTCATCTTTTCGGTATTCTGGTAATACTAAATCATACTTACCGCTCGCGATTTCTTGTGTCGCTTGTGTAAATTTTTGAATCGGACGAACAACGAAACGAGTAGCTATCGCTATACAGGATAGGCTAATTAATACAATTAGCCCTAACAATATCGCGTAAAAAATTCGCAACTCTCCAAATTGCTGTTGAATATCCGGGCGAATAAATAGAGCAAATTGCTGTCCATTGGTATGAATAGGGATTCCAATACTGTTTGCTACTGTATTATCAAAAAAGCCAGTGGAAAACAATCGATTAGGATAGTTCTCAATCCCGTTATATACATTACCATTTAGTACATTATCAATGGCCTCGTCACTAATATTAATTTTTTTAAAGCCCTCTCCATATCGTTTTCCTTGTTTCTTTTCATCTACCATATAGATTGCAAAACCAAGATTGGAAATAGATTGTAGATATGTCTCTTTATTTAGTTCACTGTCTTCCTCATATAAATGTTCTATATATAGGGCATACTTTAGAATTTTTTCACTGTTATATGGTTTTAAATACACATGGTAAAATATATTTGTAAGTAGAAATGCCACTAAACTACTAACCACCATAATAACGGCTGATATAATGACAAATCTCCCATACAATGATTTCATTTTATTTCAACTCCTCTTTGGTGCATTTTTTATTCAGTAAATACTTCTGATTTATTCTTACTACATATGGAAAACATCTTTCCTATTGTGAGTAGTAAATTAGAATAATTTTTACTCTCTAACGATTATGATGAAAAGTATTATAGGGAATTGTAGCTATATAGAAGGTATAATGGAACCAAAAAAATTCATTGTATAAACAATGAATTTCTCCTTACACTATTTTTACAATAACTAATAATTATGAACGAAAGATGAACATACAATTACAAATTCTTTTAATGTAATAAAACTATTGAGTATATTTATTAAATTCTTTTTAATAGTAACGATCTAGTAGTATAATTACACATCAAGCTAAAACATTTTCCATACAAAAAAAGCCTATTTCCTTTTTCTGAAGGATAATCGGCTTTTTACTGTTATATTATACAGGGAGTTTTTATTAATTACTCTATAAAACAATCCGCTTCTCAGTTTCTGAATCGAAATAATGAACTTTGTCCATGTTTAAACCGAGTTCTATATTTGATTGACTTTGTACATCTATAGAAGTGTCCACACGTACAACGAAAGATTGGCCATTCATATTAGAATAAAGATATGTTTCTGCCCCCATTAATTCTGCTACATCAATGGATACCGTTACTTTTGCGTTATATGGTAAAGATGCGATTGCTTTTCCATAATAAAAGTCTTCTGGGCGTATCCCTATTATGATTTCTTTATTCGTATAACTCTTGTTTTGCAAGCTCTTCATCTTCTCTTCTGGCACTTCAATTTTCCACTTATCAATCATAACTGCATTTTCTGTTAATACTCCTTTGAAAAAATTCATTCCAGGAGAGCCAATAAATCCGCCGACAAATATATTCTCTGGATTCTCGTACACTTCTTTTGGTGTACCGACTTGTTGTACAATGCCATCCTTTAGCACAACAAGGCGAGTTGCCATCGTCATAGCTTCTATTTGATCATGTGTAACATACACAGTAGTTGTTTGCAGCTTTTGGTGTAATTTTGTAATCTCAGCACGCATTTGAACGCGTAGCTTCGCATCTAAGTTAGATAAAGGCTCGTCCATTAAGAATACTTTTGCATTTCGAACAATCGCTCGGCCTAAGGCAACACGCTGACGCTGTCCACCTGAAAGTGCTTTTGGCTTCCGATTTAAATATTCCTCAAGCCCAAGAATTTTTGCTGCATGTTGCACACGTTGGTCAATTTCTTCTTTACTATATTTTCGTAGTTTTAATCCAAATGCCATGTTTTCATAAACACTCATATGCGGATAAAGCGCATAGTTTTGAAATACCATTGCAATATCTCTATCTTTCGGTGTAATATCATTTACACGCTTTCCATCAATATAAAAATCCCCCTCTGAAATCTCCTCAAGTCCTGCAATCATACGTAATGTTGTAGATTTCCCACAACCTGAAGGGCCAACCAAAACAATAAATTCTCCATCATTTACTTCTAGATTAAAATCTTTTACGATTGTCACATCATGATCATATTTTTTGTAAATGTTTTTGAATGATAGTTGAGCCATAATATCCTCCTAGAATTTGAGCTGTTATTATAGATACTGCTTTTTGAAATACTCAAGGTACGTTTTATAAAATTTTCGATATATCCTTCATACTGTCTAAAATGTAATCCGCTTTCCCTTCTAAATCTTCCTTTCGGCTCGCACCCGATAAGACGCCCACTGCTTTAATATTACTATTTCTCGCAAATGTTACGTCTGTTAATGTGTCACCTACCATAAATACGTCTTCTTCAGTTAGTGAAAATTTTTCTTTAAACATATGATAAAAGTCACTTTCAGGTTTTGTTCTATTCACACCATCATCTGCACCTAAAAAATCTACATAATCATATAACTCTGTCATTTTCAAAGAATGTATAGCTGCATCAACATCATCCGCCGTAACAACTCCAATAATATATTCATTGTCTTTTAAATATCGTAACGTTTCCTTTGCACCTTCCACTTCTGTAAATACTAAGTCATCTGCAGTAGAGTGTTTTTTGAATAAAAGACATACATCATGAATAAACTTCTCTTCATTCACATGTTGATTTTCTAACAACGAAAACCATGCAGCTGCAATAAAGTAATTTGTGCGACAAGCTAGTAAACTCGTACTCTCAAAATCATTATCATTCATACCAATAATCGTTAAGTAGTCATCTCGTTTACTTATTTCATTTGGATACATTTGAAATATATCATCTAACACACGATGGACAATTTTGTACCAAACTGAATCTAATTGTATTAATGTTCCATCTTTATCAAAAATAATTGCTTTATTCACCTTTTATTCCCCCTAAAACTTCATTCCATGTTTTCATATTTTTATACTGAACTTTATTATGAATAGGATTAATAAACGCTACTAATTCATCCTCTTCCCATCCCTCAACTCTAGCGTATGCCCCTTCATTTAAAGAGAATGCAAAGGTTACGTCGCTACCATATTCTTTTTCAATCATTTGTCCATTTATAAGTAGTCTCCATTCACACGGTTTATCTGTACGAATGTTGTACATAATATTTCCTTTAGCCTCATCACCGACATAAATCGTTTCACCTTCGTTTTGAATATCTATCGCTAGTTTTCTAAATCGAGAGAAATAAATTTTCCCGTTTTTGATCGCCTCTTTTAAGTTTTTAATAGATAAACCGTTACATAATACAAATGTTCCTGGATCACCGTAAATCGATGGATCTTTTGATCCTGGGAATGTTTTAGACGGATGTAAATGAGAATCACTTCCTCCTATCCCCCAGATTTTAAGACCATTTGACCACATTTGATCGAAACAACGTAAAGCTTCTAAAGTAGACGACTTACTCTTTTTATACGTTGGATCACACATAATTTCCATCGTATGAACATTATCTAAATTAATATTCACTTGGTTCGCCCAAGGCTTCATAAATGGATGGTTCACACTCATTAAGTAGCCTTTTTCTTTCATGAATGAAAATAGTGCATTCATTTTTTCAGCGCTATACGATTCGTCTACATACTCTGTAAAATCCACGTATTCCTTCATACCGAATATGTTGTAATGGCCGTAAGGAGTTGTAAGTTCCATAGACGGTATAATTAATGTGTTTCCTTTTTCATAAGATGGCATAACAATATTGTGCTCCGTCGCATATAAAAAATCTAATTCTTGTTTTTCACATACTTTCATTCCGAGTTCATCATCTATCTCGCCATCTGTTAAATCCGTATGTTCATGAAAATCCCCTTTGTACCAGCGATGTTCTTCATTTACTACCTTATTAAAACGATCTTCATCGATAAAAACATTTCCCTTGCAAAAATGCTCTCTATTATATTTTCGTTCCAACTGATCATTCACTACTATATTTACTGTATAGTCAACTTTTTCCCCGGTAAACTTTACTACTTTCTTTGCACAATGTGGTATATACACGACTTCTAATTCCCAATTACCTGGTTGTATTTCCCCTCCAATACAACCAGCTGAGCAAAACTTTGAATCTTTCGAAACGACTAGTTTTTCATTTACAATTGGAGTTTGATATTGTATACGTACATAACCGTTAGGATCTCTCAAGATTAGTAAAAGAGGAATTTTCCGGCTATCTCCTTGATCAATTGTTAATGTAAAGTTTGTAATATCCGTTTCATTCATTTGGAAACAATGTTTATTTTTTACGAATGGAGAAAGTGTTATCGTACTTTTCATTTCAGTCATAGTTCTCACACCTTTTTATATTTTTATAAAAGAATGCTAGAGGCATTTCTTTCGTTCAAAAGCACCTCGCGTTAGTCATACAAAACAGGTTTATTTCTTCTTTTTCAGAACTTTATCTAACTCTTCTTGTGCAACTTTAGCTGCTTCATCTAATGCTTTTTTTGCTGGAACTCCTTCAATCTCTACTTTATCTTTAGCTACATTTAAGGCATCATTAATTTTCCCGCCCGTTGGATCTACAAATGGTCCCACTCCGTAATTGTTAGCTTGTTCTAACGGAACTAATGCTTGTGGTTGTTTTTTAACAAATTCAGCATATGGACCATACTCTGTTACATTGTTACGAACAGGGATATAGCCAGTTGCCATTGACCATTCAGCCGTTTTCTCAGTACTTGTCGCAAATTTCATAAAGTCATATGCACCTTTTGCTACTTCTGGGTCAATATTTCTCGTTAATGTGAATAAATATGTTTCTAATTTCGGTGCCGGTTTATGATTACCCCAAGCTGGTTGTGGTAATGCTTCAAATGTGTTTAGGCGTTCTTCTTCAGTCATTCCTTTACCTAATGATTTAAAAACAAATCCTTGGTCACCAGATGAACCTGTAAACCCTAGCGTTCTACCTTCTACTAAATCAATTACTGTTTTATCCCAATATTCCCATCCAGTACCGCCTGAATGTATTTTCATAATTTTATCTTCATGAAGCCATGTACGGAATTTCTCCCATACCGTAACCCAAGTATCATCGTTAATTAATACTTTTTTACCATCTTCACTTAATACATTGCCGCCAGCGCTGCGGACCGCATCAATTAAGTTTGACGTCCCCCACATAGGCATCCAGCCAGCATACGTAACATTTCCATTTTCACCACGTTTCGCGACTGTTTTTGCTACCTTTTCAACACCTTCCCACGTCTTTAAATCCTCTTTTGTAAAGCCATTCTCCGCTAACGCTTTTTTATTGTAATAAAAGATTTGTGTTGTACCGTAAAACGGAATCCCATATAATTTCCCGTCAATTGTTGCTTGCTCCATAAAACCTTTTCCGTAATCTTCTTTTTTGAAATTATTATCATTTTTAACATATTCATCTATAGGCACAATTAACTGTTTTTTAACATACTCTTGAAAGACGTCTGAACCTAGTAATGCGATTGCTTCTTGGTTATTCGCTGCAAATCCACTTTGTAGCTTTTGATAAGACTCATCGTAGTTGCCCGCTTTCGTCGTTTTCACTACATATTTGTCCTGACTTTTATTGTATTCTTCCACGATTTTGTCTACACGATCTGCAAGAGAACCACCTACTCCATTAATAAATGGAACAACAACCTTCTCGCCTTCTTTACTCGCTTTAACGGTACTTCCTTTTCCGCCTGAACAACCCGCAAGTGCACTAACAAACAATGTTAAAACTGTTAGAAGCATGAATATTTTTTTCATCCCACATATCTCCTTTACTATTTAATTACCCCTTTATTCCTGAATCGGTAACACCAGATAAGAACCATTTTTGTAGAATTAAAAATACGAGTAAGAGCGGCACCGTTGCGATTGTACTTGCAACCATAATGTGTGACCAATCTCGTCCTAAAGAACTATTAATGAAATAATCAGCAATTCCATTCGTGATTAACTTTTGCGTATTATCTTTCAAAATAAGAGCTGGCCAAATGTAATTATTATAATTACCAATAAATGTGACCAGCCCTAGTGTTACAAATGATGATCGTGTCATTGGAAAAATAATCTTCCAAAGAATACGCCAATCACTTGCTCCATCAATTTTGGCTGCTTCTACTATTTCAAAACCAACTTTATGGAATGATTGTTTTAAATAGAAAATACCGAATACGCTAACAGCCATAGAAATCATGTATCCAAAATGTGAATCAAGTAGACCAAACTTCCCTAACATTACATATACAGGAACATATGATACAGCTCCAGGGATCATATAAGTTGCCATCACAACACTAAACGTAATATTTTTACCTTTAAACTTGTAAAATGCCAACATATAAGCAAAAAGTGCTGACGAAACAAGTACATATATAGTAATAAGGAAAGAAGTATAGAAACTATTAAATAAATACGTGTTAAATGGAAGTATATCTAATACTTGACGATAATTTTCCCAATGAAATTCCTTAGGCCAAAAGCCTCCTTGTAATACTTCACTGGATGTTTTAAACGAACCAAGTACCATCCATACGAACGGAAAAATAAATAGGATACTTGATAACGCTAGAAAGAGATGCTTTACGATTAATGGACCTTTTTTCATATTATTCACCTTAATAGTTCACCCACTTGTCACCTATTATTTTGTTTATAGCAGATAGTAGAATTGTAATGATTAGGATGATAAATGCGATTGCTGTTGCAGATCCCATATCAAACTGTTCAAACCCTTGTTGGAAGAATAAATATAGTAACGTACGCGTCGAACCACTAGGTCCACCTTGCGTTAAAATTTTAATTTGGTCGTAAGCTTGCACCGCAGAAATTGTATTGACAACAACTAAGAAGAAAGTTGTTGATGAAACCATTGGTAGTGTTACATATCGAAATTTCTGCCACGAATTCGCTCCATCAATACTAGCTGCTTCATATAAACTATCCGGAACTTTTTCTAATGCACCGATATAAAAAATCATTGTCCATCCAACTAATTTCCAAACTGTCACAATAATGACTGCTAACATCGCTGTTTTACTACTTTGAAGCCAGTCCAAACCTGGTATCCCGAAAAAGTTTAGAACTTTATTAATAACTCCAAATTGAGGTTCATATAAGAGTGACCACACAATGGATACAGCTATCGTTGGCGTTACCCAAGGTGAAAAAATCATTAATTGGTACAATGCGGAACCTTTAAATTTTTTTCGGAAGAATAATGCGAATCCTAAACCTAATGCAATTGTCGGAATGACTGTTCCAATTCCGAAATAAAACGTATTTAACAATGCTTGCATAAAAGAATCTTGTGTAAACAAATTGAAATAGTTTTCTAATCCAACAAAGTTAAAATCATTCGTCATAAAATCCCAATCAGTAAAACTAATACCTAAACTAATGAAATTCGGAATAATCCAAAACAATATTAGAGGTATTCCAACTGGTATTAAAAAGAACACAGCTTTTGATAGTTTTATTTGCATTCTTGCCACCTCCTAATTCATATTGTACGAGTACATTATTAACACAATGTTGTTAATTTGTTAACTAATTGTAAAAACAACATATAAACAAAATAAAACAACATATAAACAAAAAGAAGACTATTTCTCAACTTACTAAGAAATAGTCTTCTTTTTGTTTTGCTATACTGTTATTACTTCAACCCCATTACTTGTTAACACATTTTGCCACGCTTCATCAAGCTTAGCATTTGTATATAATGCATCTATATCACTAAAATTCCCGCTTTTATAAAACTTTGTTAAATTAAACTTTGACTCGTCAGCCATCATGACAACTTGCTTTGCATTGTTCTTTAACTGCTTATATATTTGTGCATCTTCAATATACGAACATGTCAGTTCTTTTTCTAATGAAATTCCATCACACGAAGCAAATAATTTATTAACAGTGAAATGATCAAGATAGTTTAACGTCATTTCTCCAGACAGTGCTAATGAATTTGAATTCAATATTCCACCAATAACTATTAACCTACAATCAAAGGAATCATATTGTTCTTTAAGCTCAATAATTTTATTTACAGCTGGTATGGAGTTTGTTAAAATCGTCAAATTTTTTTTATCGTGTATGTAATCTAAAATTTGCATTGTAGTTGTCCCAATTTCAATTGCGATAATATCATTATCTTCTACGAGTTTACTTGCTTCCATTGCAATTTTTCGTTTTTCTTCAATATTCTCAGATCGACGTTTATTAAAATGAAATTCTAGTGTTTGATCTTTTTTCTTAAGTGCACCACCATGTATTTTAGTAAGCGTCCCTTCCTTATGCATCATATCTAAATCTCTTCGTATCGTTTCCGTTGTAACATTTAATACTTTCGCTAAATCATTTACCATAACTCGGTTATACTTTTCTAACTCATCTAGTATGTATTTTCTTCGTTCAAATTGTGTATACGATTTCATTTCATTAACACCTCTTCAAATTACGCAAAATATAGATTTTCTAAACACTCTTATTATAAGAAAGGATTGATTATTACTTTTAACATAACATCATTTACAGAAAGAGGGAACGATTATCTTCATTTAAATTCAAATTTGCTTAACAATATACACACGATTAAAATAAATAAAGATTTATTGTTAAACGATAAATATCATGTTAGATTAAATAGATAATATTTAAATGAGGTGCTTTATATGAAACAAGGATCAACACTCTTTTTAAAGACCGCTATTATTCTTATCGGAATCCCTGTTCTTGCTTTATGTATATTTTTAGTTCCTAAAATAGGGAATTATGCAGCGGAATTGTATCCCGATATTGCATCTATAAAATATCTTGTTTTAATCAATCTGTATGCAACGGTGATACCTTTTTATTTAGCTCTGTATCAAGCTTTTAAACTTGTAAGCTTCATTGACAAAAATAACGCTTTCTCGAAATTATCTGTTAGAGCTTTAAAGAAGATCAAATACTGCGCAGTAACAATCAGTATTTTATATGTGGTAGGCATGCCACTCTTCTATCTCGTGGCTGAGAGAGCTGACGCACCGAGTATTATTATACTTGGAATGCTCCTAATCTTTGCTTCAATGGTTATCGCAGTCTTTGCTGCCGTTCTCCAAAGGCTATTAAAAGATGCTATAGATATAAAATCAGAAAATGATTTAACGGTCTGAGGTGAATAACATGGCAATTATAGTAAATATTGATGTAATGCTGGCGAAAAGAAAAATGAGTGTAACTGAGCTTTCAGAGAAAGTTGGAATTACTATGGCTAACCTTTCTATATTAAAAAATGGAAAAGCAAAAGCAATTAGAATTTCAACTTTAGATGCTATTTGTAAAGCATTAGAATGCCAACCTGGGGATCTATTAGAGTATAGACTTGAAAATTCTGATTCAGATGATTTGTAAATTGGGATTATAACATTAAAAATTCCCTCTAGGTAATAAAATAAAACGAGTCCATCTTATGAGATGGACTCGTTTTATTTTATATAAATGACATTAAGGTGCAAAATTAATTTGGCCAGTAAACAATAAGATAATCGCGATAATCCAAAATATAAAGAACGATGAGGAAAGTATTAATGAGATAATTGCAATTGCCTTCTTCTCTGTTTTTTTCGTCATTGTGATTATTGAAAGTATGATACCTACACCTGTCAGAGCAATAGTAATATAATCTCCCACTATATTACCCGCATTCGCAATCCTCGTTGGAGTTATAAAAACGAATAAAAAACACATAATGCCGATGAGTAAAGATATATAACTTATTATACTGTACTTCTATTGTTATAATAATCTCCTTCTATACACTTGAAAGAATTAATCTACTATATTTTTTAAAAACATAGAAAATAACCTCTACTTTCCGAGTAAAAAGTAGAGGTTTTATTCAAGCCATTTATAAAGAAAGCTCCCTATCTCTATCAATAACTACCTTAAAAAACTCAGAGTAATGAGATAAAGAATAATCCGCTACATCACATTTACCTTGATACATACATGTTGAAATACCTAATTCCTTTGCAGGTAATAGATCTAACTCTCTATCTCCAATTGCTAGATCAATATTGTGCTTTTTATGTAAATGATCATAGGCTAAAGAGTTTGGTTTTCGAGGGAAACCATCGTCAATTGTAACCATGTCGACGAAGTATTTGTCCCATCCATAATATTTTAAGATTTCCATAACTCCTGCCCTATGTTTATGTGTCATAATCACGTTTTTATGTGCAAATTTCAAAATCTCTTCGACATCTTCAAATGGTTTCATATCTTTTGGAGTAAACTTTTTCTTCAAAACCTTAATCTTTTCTTCCTGATCATTTGAAATATTGTAATACTGAATTGCGTGGGAATATGATATTTTTAAATTTTTGTATATTTCTCGTTTATCTACTTCATCACCTAATATTTCAGAAAGTATCATTGTATATGCAGGATACGTATCAAATAACGTCCCGTCAAAATCCCATAATATATTCATTTAATACACCTTCTATTTTGTACTTACTTACATTGTTACATATTGCGTATTACGAAATCCGCCAACTCCCTCGGCGATTCCTTTTCCAAATAATACTCCTCAGCTTTCCAATACCTACTTTGAAACTTTGAAAGGTTCTGCTGCGTTTCCTCACTCTCGCGAAGAAACCTTGTCTCTCTTGAACAATCCAAATACACCATATAATGAAAGAACTCTCTCCATTCTTTTCGCTGCAGAAAAACACCTTCAACAATTATTACCCCTACTAAAGGAAGCTGTATTTCTTTCATTTCACATGAGTCTGTTTCATCATGATAGAAAGGCAACTCTATTTGTATATTGCTTTGTAACTTCCAAAAAAAGTTTTGCTGCAACCACTCTATATCCCATTGAAGGTTGTAGTACTCATACCACTCTTCAAATCCAGTATTATATCGCTTGTTACGCTCGGTTATGTGATCATCAATATGGAATATATGAAACGGGATTCCACTTTGCTTCATATCTTCTTCCAACTCTTTAACCAAAGTTGTTTTACCCGAACGACTTAGCCCGTCTATACCTAAAATAAATCGCTCATCTTTATGTTCCTTAATAACTTTCATTATTTCACTTGTGCTCATTACTATTGCCAATCTTCTTTTAATAATGAATAAACGACCGTGTCATGAGCAACATCATTTTGAATCATATATTTTCGAAGTAATCCTTCTTCTTGAAACCCTGCTTTTTTTAATAAATTACGGGAAGCTTCATTTTCTATATATACGACAGCGGCAATTCTTATGAAGTTCAACTTTTCAAACCCGTAAGCTAACATTGCTTGTAGTGCTTCTGTTGCGTATCCTTGCCCCCAATATGTATCATCTAGCTCATAACCAATTTCAGCTCTTTTATGATGATTGTTAATTAAATGAAACCCACACGTACCAATTAACTGATCCGTGCCTTTCTTCTCTATTCCCCAGCGAAATACACTTCCTTCTTCATAACGCTTTCTAAACGTTTGAATTGTCGTTTTCGCTTGCTCAATATTTTCAAAAGAGTCCATTCCGAAATAACGAATAACGGATTCTTTTGAAAAATAATGGAACATTGTTTCTGCATCTAACAGTGTAAGTTCTCTTAATAGTAAACGCTCTGTTTCTAATTTTGGAAACTCCATCCTCTTTTTCTCCTTCTATTCTAATGAACTACAAATTTCAATATAATTACCGTCTGGATCGGCTATGTAAGCTATTGTTTGTCCCCACGGTTTTACAATTGGCTCAACTAAAACTTTAACCCCTTGTTCTTTTAACTTCTCAATCGTTTCCTTTACATCCTCTACAACGAATCCTATCTCAAAATGAGAAGATTGGAGTACACCTTCTGTAAGAGGTAATCCTGTTAGCTCCTTAACATCCTCTCGTGTATTCATCGCTAAAATTGTAGATCCAGTCTCAAATTCAATATATGTACCGTGTTCTGCTCTTATTGGTAAATGTAAAACATCTTTATAAAATCTTAAACATTCCTCAAATTTTTCTACATATAAAATTATGTATTTCATCTTTAAATTCATAGTAATCCCCCTTTTACATTCACCTCTAAAAATTCGACAAATGTTACAAAATAACCTTGTTCTTTATAGAGTCGAACGCAAAAAAAATGAGGCCGATTTCTCGGCCCCCCAGCTTATTGGCATAAAACAGGAGATTTGGTTTGGACATAACCAGTTCTTACATATATTATATTTTATTTTTTCTGAATTTTAAATATAATATATACCTATTTATGTTGAGAAAGTTTTTTTCTACATGACCATAAAACTATGTGCATAAATTCATACCATTTAAGAAATGCTACAAATGGAGGTGTATACATATGGAACCAATGCTATGTCCAAGCTGTAAAACGAACCGAACTCGCTTTAATATTCTTGAGCAACAAGTAAAACCAGTAAAATTAAATCCGCAAACTGGTCAAGTAGAAGAAGAATACACAAATGAAACAATGAACGCTTTTCATATGGCTTATCAAGGACCAACTTACCGCGTCCAATGTGCTGTGTGCGGGCTTGTTGAAAATCCTGAACAATTTATTAAACCGGCTCAAAATCAGTCTTTCTCTTAAACATTTTTATTACCCCCTACCAATTTTCTATAGGGGGTTTTTCCGTTTTACGTAAGTACGGTAAACAATTGATTTTTAGTCAAGGGTTCATAATTCATCTACATGTCTACTATCCATACACCGTCATATTGTACCCAATAGAATTAAAGAACAGCTAAGCCTTGCGACCCAAAGTAAGGCACATTGGATGAAGCAACAACCTGCAACCTTACTAGACTACCATCACTTTGAATATTAAATACTGACACTGTAGCCTGATTTCCATTAAGGGTGTAAAAATGCCGTCCATCTTTACTCACTCCAACATCCATCGGAAGACCTGGTGCTGTACCCGGCGGTGTACTAGTAATATGCCTTACTACCGACAGTGCTCCATTCGGGGCAATTTGGTAGGTGGAAATGGTGCCACTTAAAGTGTTGGTAGTGTAGGCAAAACGTTCATCTTTCGTTGTTATAACCCAACAAGCAGTTTTATATCCGTTTGGTACAGAGCCGCTGATTACATGAAGGGTACCGTCGTTACTCAATGAATAAGATGACAGTGCATTTGAAACTGCTTCTGTAACTAAGAGAATTCCAGACGATAGAAAATAAGCTCCCAATGGGCCTTTACCGTAAGAATTATTAACAATTGGTCCTGTAACCGTACCATTTTTATTTACATGGAATACACTGAGATGGTTTGATGTAAGCTCGGAAACAACGATTTTACTACCATCCGGAGTGAAGAGAACCTGTGCCGGCTGAGCATTGAAGGTACTGAGAGAATGGGTGGATCCTGGAATAGGAGTAAGATTTCCTTTATCATCTATGTGAAAACCAGTAATATTTGATGCAAAATTGTTTGCAGCATAACCTACATTGGAGACATAGAGAAGATTACCATACACACCAATGCTATTCGGTTGAGCACCTCCTGATGGTTTTACATCCACGAAAACCGGTACCCCGTTATCTGCTATGATAAAACTACTGATACTATGACTGCCTGCGTTAACTGCAAATAGGAAACGACCATCACGGGACAAAGTCAGAGAACCTTGTGATGCTAGGGGATCTATACCATCATTTGCCGTTTCTGTAGAAACCTCCTTTATACCAGTACCTCTTCCGTATGTTGGATAAGAACCCACAAAGGTGAGCATTCCATTCGTGTCCATGTGAAAAGCAATAATGGAATTCATCACTTCATTATTAGTCATCATGTACACCATACTCGCACGCGCCCGAAAATAATTGTTCATACTCTGCATTTTATGACTCTCCTCCCTTCATAATTTTATATGGTTCTATTTTCATTTAAATTCCCAAACAAATGTAAATTGGTTTAGAAACAAATCCTACTCACCTTATATTTTCTTTAAGTGAAAACCTTAACAACTTCCATGATGTTATTAACATAAATCTAAAACATTATCAAAAACGTTACTCAACAATTTGGTCCGATTATTAAATAGCATGGCTGGCGCCTTATTATGTTTCAAATGACTACTTTTTTGTTACTTAACAGCTTCGTTGTCATTTATGATTTTGTTAGGATTATTACTTCGCTCTTAGTTCTACGCCTTAATTATATGTTTTTTATTATATAAAAAAGAGTGAACAAAATGAATTTAGATAATAATGAAAGAAGATGATTCCGTCTACTACACATACGGAATCATCTTCTTTTAATATCCATTTCTTTGAATTAAAAAATAATACCAATTTTCTGAATAATTTGTTAAAATATAGAAATATCCGCTTTTATTTTGAAAGGAATGATACATGTGATAAATAAATTAAAAGAAAATATAGGATCTGTTTTTGTCGGTAAGGAGAATGTTATTGATTTACTCATCGTTTCACTGCTTGCTGACGGACACGTACTACTTGAAGATGTACCTGGCACCGGGAAAACATTACTAGCTAAAACAATTTCCAAAAGTATTGGTGGTAGTTTTTCTCGTGTTCAATTTACACCTGATGTACTACCGAGTGATGTAACTGGTATTGAGTATTTCAATCCGAAAACGAGTGAATTCGAGTTAAGACTCGGACCAGTCGTGACAAACATATTACTTGCGGATGAAATTAACCGCGCGATGCCGAGAACTCAGTCTAGTTTGTTAGAAGCGATGGAAGAACGACAAGTAACTCTAGAAAAGCAGTCTACTCCTCTTCCGAAACCGTTCTTTGTTATTGCGACGCAAAACCCGATTGAATCACAAGGAACTTTCCCTCTTCCAGATGCGCAGCTTGATCGCTTTTTAATGACGATTTCTATTGGTTATCCGGCTCCTGAAGATGAGTTAAAAATGATGCGCCGTTTTCGCAATAACACACCGTTAGAAAGCGTTACATCTATCATTTCTTTAGAAGATATTTTAAAAGCACAGAAACAGGTGAAAGAAGTGTTTGTATCAGAACCGTTAGAACACTACATTATTAAACTTGCTCATGCGACCCGAAATCACGATTACATTGCAAACGGTGTTAGCCCGCGTGCCACATTAGCTTTAGTACATGCAGTTCAAGCATTAGCCTTTTTACGTGGTAGAGAATATTGCACACCTGAAGATATACAATTTTTAGTACCTTCCGTTTGGAATCATCGTATTGTATTGTCTATGGAAGGTGCTTTACGTACAACAAAAAATGAAATCATGCAAAGGATTTTAAAAGAAGTTGACGTACCTGTGGAGATTGAGCAAGCATGAATGGACAGCGCGTTGTAACTGTACCTTTATTTTTTCAACTCCATATTATTCAATTAACTGTGCCAGGCGCTATACTATTTACGTTTTTTCTGCCGCAACGAATTATTATGTTTCTCTTTTTCTTCTACTATTTATTTGCGATTTTTATTTATAAATATGTCGCTTACATAGAGAAAAAATTTCAAGTTATAAATGAGAAGCAAACTACTCGGCTTTTCCCTGATGAGTCTGGACAGTTTTATATCCATTTAAAAAATGGGGCAAATATACCACTTGTTAACGGCGTTTGTTATTTTCATTTAAATTCGTCCCTTATACCGCATAAAGATCAAGGAATTGAACAAATATCAAAAACGTTATTCTCTTTCCCATTTTCACAACCTGCTCATTCAGCACAAAAATGGGATTTAACATTAACTGCAACGGAACGTGGTGTGTTTCAAATTGAACAGTTCGAATGTGTATTAAAAGACCCTTTTCATTTATTAACTGTACATTTACCTGTTTTCGATAAGTTAAAAACTGAAATTATAGTATACCCTTCTCCTAAAGAAGTAGCGGGTTTACAAGAACTTCAGCAACTATTAAATGGTTCTTATCGAACGAATTTTTCTTTTTACAATGATGAAACATCTATTATCGGTGTTAAACGATATGAACGTGAGTCTTTTCGCTCTATTCATTGGAAAGCATCTGCTAAAATGCAGGCGTTACAGGCGAAGCAATATGAACCTGTAAAAAATTATAGTTGGACGATTTGTCTTTCTTTAGCTGCTGATCGTGGGTTTGGTTGGAAAGAGAATGTAGAAGACCTTATTTCATTTACAACGTACATTTGTCAATTCGCAACGAAGCATCAAATTCCATTTGAATTATTTATTAGTATTTTAGCAGAAGGTGGCCCATTGCACTTACCTTTAAACGACGGACAAACGCATTACGCAAAGACGTTAGAGGAATTAGCACGTATTTCAGATGATAGTACGTTACTTCCGAAACAAGGATTCCTTCATTATGTCACTAGAAAAAGAGCGCGATCATCTACATTGATTTACATTGGCTTGCAGAAGAATGAGCTCCCTCTTCTATCGCAGCCTACGTTTCTCATTAATAACGAAGGGATGGTGGAACCAGTTGAAAACTTGGCTCTATCACATTAATGACTTTATTCTGCTCCTTCTCCTTTCGTTATTAACAGAAAGGGATGAATTAGTTGGTATTGCTATATTTTTAGCGACCGGTTATGCAGGAGTACTTCTTATTAATAAATTTATGAAGAAAAAAACAACAGGATTTGTAATACTGTTAGTTGCTCAAATAGTCGGTTGTTCTTTAACACTACCATTTTCTCTTTTTGGCACAATTATGTTACCGCTTTTCTTCTTTATCGTACACGCGGTCGGACCTGGATATCCAGTTCAAAAATCGTTAGGCGGCATTGTATGGTTTGTCGTTTCAGCTATATTTTATGCACCATTTCCTCCATTATGGAAATTGTTATTATTAGCTTTGCACATTATGATTGCATTTTGGCTAACTGGGGCCAATCGCAAACAACAACTATTACGTTTCGCTTCTATCATTACTATTGGAATAATTAGTGCTTTACTTATTCCGGTATTCCCTTATATTCGGCTTATTTTTTCTTACATCATACAAGCAGTTGCTTTAGGGTTTGGTTATGCTATAAATCCATTACTAATAGCAGCTGAAATGAAAGATACAGAAGGAGTTTGGGCAAATAAAGGGCATCTATTAAAACCTAACATTGAAGATGGGAAAAAACTTCCTGACTTTGACCCAATACTCATAAATAGCATTACAATAATAGTTTGTACAACCATCGCTATTTACGTCGTTTGGAAAATAGTAAAAAAACGAAAATATTTGAGCTTAGCAAACATGCCAGTCTTCGAATCTACAATCATTACTGATAAAGAAGGAATTAGCCAAAAACGAATGAAGCGAAATAAACCACCACATAACGAAATTCGGAAAGAAATTTTCAAACTGGAGAGTAAGTTATCCCCTCCTTTAAACCGTGAACGAGGAGAAACAGTTGAAGCTTGGCTAGAGAGAATTAATGATGAAGAAGGTGTAAATATTCAGAGGCATATCATTATAGATGCGTATAATGCAGTACGTTACTCAAATGGTGAAAACACTGTACTTCTGCATGAATTTAAGGAAGAGGTTCATAAGCTTTATGCGTATCAGAAGAGTTTGAAGAAGAACAGAAAATGATGTATACAAAAAGACTCCTATTAAACTAGGAGTCTTTTTGTGTAAAAGTCCACGTTGCTTTTCACAAATTATGCTTTTTTTCCTGCTTCAATTTCTAAAGATTCTTCATGCCACCAAAGTGTTTCTTCAGGATCCTCTTTAGCAATTTGATGTGCTTCTTTTTTCGATTCTACAGTAGGATAAGAACCTTTTAGTGCACGTCCTGATGTTGTGACAAATAGTACACTAAATACAATTAATCCAATTACACTTACACCTGTTAAATAAAATGCTGGTGCGAGCGGGTTACCAGTAGCATGAACTAAGTATGAACATACAAGTGGTGTTGTCCCACCGAATATGGATACAGATATATTAAAGGAGATAGAAAGTGCACGATAACGTACATCGGTGAAAAAGAGTGCTGGTAATAACGAAGGCAATGTTCCTTCATAAACACTAAGGAAGAAACCTAAGACGAAAATACCCGCAAATATAGCCGCAATATATCCGTTTCCTATTAATAAAAATGCTGGAATTGAACATAATGTTAAACCAATTAAACCGATTTGTACTACGCGCTTATTACCAACTTTATCACTTAATTTACCAAAATAAAGTGCCAGTGGAATCATAAGTGCCATCGTAATTGAAATGATTAATAAGCCAGTTGTTTCTTTGACTTTTAATACTTGTGTTAAATAAGAAGGAATATACGAAAGGATCATATAGTTTGTAATGTTAAAGAAGGCAACAATTACTGTGCTTAATAAGAAGTCTTTCTTGTGATATTTTAATATATCACTAAACGGAATTTGTTCATTGTCTTCAGATTCCCCTTGTGCTTTTTCCATCTCTTTAAAGATTGGAGATTCATCTAAATGACGTCGTAAATATAAACCGACCAAACCAATTGGTGCAGCAATTAAGAAAGGAATACGCCATCCCCAGCTGAGCATTTGCTCATCTGTTAACAATAACGTCAAAATGGTAACAATTACCGAAGCAGCAATGTAACCTGAGAGTGTCCCAATTTCAAGACCACTACCGAGTATACCACGCTTTTTATCTGGAGAAGATTCTGCGATATAAACCATTGCTCCTGAATATTCGCCGCCTGTAGAGAAGCCTTGAATCATTCGTGCAATTAAAAGTAGTATTGGTGCCCATACACCAATTTGTTCATAGGTTGGTAGTAATGCGATGAATAATGTAGATAGTGCCATTAAAATAATAGTTGTACTTAAAACAATCTTACGGCCATATTTATCACCAATTCTCCCAAAGAAAATACCTCCAATCGGTCGAACTAGAAAGGCCGCCGCAAATGTACCAAATGTTAGCACAAGTTGCAAACCACTATTATCCACACCTGAGAAGAATAATTGACTTAAAATTACCGCTAAATACGCGTATAATCCAAAGTCAAACCACTCCATTGCATTCCCAATGCCAGTAGCAACAACTGCTTTCCTAGCTTGTTTAGGATTGACAATATTAACGTCTTGAGATTCAAAATTTAAATCATTATTTTGTTGCATATAGTAAAACAGCCCCTTATTTAATTTAACTTCTTTAAGCACACCTTCTCTTACTAGAATAAATTCAATACGAAGCACTTAAGGAAAAGCAACGTCTCCTTATCTGTTATTATTGTTTCACATAATTAATTATTTGTCCAATGAGATGCTTTCCAGGTTAAGGAAATAAGTACTTTAAAATAAGAAAAGACACTATATTAGTGCCTTTTTCAAGCTTTACATTTATTATATTTTATAGTGCGTGAGAGAATATAAATCAATGATTTTCTCCCCTAATCTCCTTTTATGTGAATTGAAAACAAGTTACTTTTGACATTCTAATCGTCACAAACAATTAATTTATTGTAGTGAAAATATTATACATAGAAATCAAACACTTGCTATAGCTGACACTCTATGAATACAGGAAATAAACTCATTAACAAATGTATCAATCTCTTCTTTTGTAATAATATATGGCGGAAGTAAACGAATGATATTCCCTTGCGTAACATCAACTAACATCCCTCTATCCAATAACGCTAACTGTAATTTCTTTACGTTTTCATTCGTATAATTCAAACTAATTCCAAACATCATTCCAGAGTGACGCACTTCCTTAATGAGATACGAATTTTCTTTCTGAATTTCTTGAAGTTTATCATTTAAATATAGTGATGTTTCATAAGCTTCCTCCATTAAACCATCATCAATTAATGTTTTTAAAACCGTTAATCCTAAAGCCGTTCCCATAGATGAATGAGCAAATGTTGTTCCATGATCTCCTGGTGAAAATACATCACATAGCTTTTCGCCTACAATGATTCCTCCTAGCGGTATCCCGCCTCCTGCCCCTTTACCAAATTGAATAATGTCTGGTGTAATATTGAAGTTTTGATACGCAAATAATTTCCCTGTTCTGCCCATACCACTTTGTACTTCATCAACAATTAGAATTACATTATATTGCTCACACAGATGTTGAACGCCATTTAAATATTCACTTGATAAAGGATATATCCCGCCACTTCCTAATACAGGCTCTACCATAATTGCAATGGGATTTTCATTAATAATCGTTCTTTCTAGTTCTTCTATATTTTCTCGTTCCACTTCATATACAGGAATAGATGTTTTCGGGAAGTTTTGATGTATACTTTCTTGTCTTGTAAAATGAAGTGCGCCTAATGTTCTTCCATGAAAACTACCTTTCAATACAACTACTCCGTCACGTTCTTCGTTTGTTATAGTTCTATATTTATCAATTAATTTCAAAGTCGTTTCTGTAGCCTCAGTACCAGAGTTTGTGTAGAAGACCTTACCATTTTGCAAAGTATAATCAACTAATTTCTTTGCATATTCAATCGCAACTGGATTTAAAAAATGGAATGGAAGATGCAAGCATTTCGTAACTTGCTCTAATGTAGTCTGCACAATGTTTGGATGATTGTAGCCTAATAAATTCACACCTACACCAGAAAATAGATCTAAATATTCTTTCCCGTTTACATCATACAGTTTACATCCTTCTCCTCTTTCTATCGCAACCTCCGTACGACAATACGTAGGCATAATGTATTCTTTATCTAATTGAAACCAATCCGTCATGATAAATTCCTCCTAGTTTTTCGTCCCTTTTCTTATTTTCAAAAGCAAAACATAATTTATATAAATAAACCTTAAAATTTCATCAAAAGCATTTCTTTCACGATATTCATTTTTTCATAATTCTTTTTGTTTCAACAGGTCCACTACATATACGTTTTTTTCTTCTAGCGGTATGTTACTAATTTGAACTTTGTATGTAATACATAATCAAGGCTAAAGAATCATATTTAGTAACAATCAACGAAAAAATTTTGGAGGCTATATTGATGAATGAAAAATATGATAAACAGAGGCAATCCTTATTAGGAGAAGACTTTAATCAAAATCGAGAGCTTAATGAACCAGCTAAACTCCACTCTCAAACAGTTGGTTCACGTGGACCTGTTCTAAAGCAAGATAGTGTTCTGCACGAAGCGTTACAAGAATTTATTCATGAAAAAATTTTAGAAAGACCTGTTCATGTAAAAGGCTTTGGTGCATTTGGTTATTTTCAAACGATATATCCGATGTCTGAACATACAAAACTGAACTTTTTACAAAATTCTAATGAGAAGGTTCCTATTATGGTACGGTTTTCATTAGCTGTTAGTACGAAGGGAACACCTGATACTTCTAGAAATGTACGCGGTTTTGCTACAAAATTTTATACAAAAGAAGGCGTATTTGATCTTTTATGTAATCACATTCCTGTCTTTTCCGTTCGTGATCCGATGCGTTTCCCTGAAACTATTAAAGCGTTGTTGCCTTCACCTAAAAATAACTTAATAGACCCTGATAGATTTTGGAGTTTTGTCGCTAGAGCACCCGAATCCATTCATTTTGTTGTCCGTTTATACTCTGATGCTGGTACGGCAAAAAGTCTTCGCCACATCCCAGGACATAGTGTAAATACATATGTTTGGAGAAATGCTCAAGGTAATCGGAAGTATGTAAAGTATCATTGGTATCCATTTGAAGGTGTGCAATTCATTAATAGTGAGGAAGCAAATAAACTAGCTGCCGAAAACCCAGATTATAGTGGGAAAGATTTATATGATGCAATTGAGGCTGGTAAATCAGTGGAATATGGTTTATATGTCCAGCTCATGGATCCAAAAGATGAAGCACATCTTTCTTATGACCCTTTAGATGATACAAAAGTATGGGATGAAAAGGAGTATCCTCTTATGCCAGTAGGCAAAATGGTATTAAATAAAAATCCTGAAAATTATATGGAACAAGTAGAAAAAGTCGCCTTCTCTCCTTCTAATTTACTAGACGGTGCAGAACTATCAGATGATAAAATGCTGCAAGGCCGCGCTAACATTTATAGTGATTCTCAAAGAAGAAGAATTGGAGCCGAATTTCGTAAATTAACGATTAACCAACAGCAAAGTTGGACACCTGCTAATCAAATTACAAGCGGTGACGGAAGATACGTTGAAGGAAAACTTGAAAGAACTTCTTTAACTAAGCAAGACGACTTTGGGCAGGCTGGTGAATTTTATGCGAAGTTATCACACATTGAAAAAGAACATCTTGCTGAAAATTTAGCTAGTGATTTGAAAGTCATATCCGATGATATTAGAAAGATAGTTATGGGGTATTTTCATAAAGTATCAACTGATTTGACAAAAAAAATAGAGATAGAAATGAAGAAGCATTAAGAAGATTAAAATGGTCATTTTAATGGTGAAACGTGATTTTCATACTATAAGTTTTTTAACCTACAGGTTATTTACTCCATTCTTTGTATGAATCTACTGATAAACTACTATAGCGAGATGAGTTAATATACAAAATGATTTCAGTATACACAACCATGAAGTTGCTTTATGGACGAGAATTT
The DNA here is from genome assembly GCF_051915945.1 of Bacillus cereus group sp. MYBK30-2. Taxonomy (NCBI): domain Bacteria; kingdom Bacillati; phylum Bacillota; class Bacilli; order Caryophanales; family Bacillaceae; genus Bacillus; species Bacillus cereus group sp. MYBK30-2. Next base: position 137,374 of record NZ_JBQAFR010000001.1, on the reverse strand, counting down.
TAATCCGTAATAGTTTCTTTCCTGTCAAAATCCAATGCAGGTATTTAAATATAAAATCTAATGCCAGTATAACCCCGTTCTTAATACGGGGTTATACTGGCATTACATACTTTCCTACACTAAAAAATACAATACTAAAATCGTTTAAGTATAAGTGTTATTATAAAAACCGCACCTGTAATTGAAAATAGCCATTTTCAATTACATTTAATTTAACAAGAACTTTAATTCAAAAGCACCCACATCATTTCTACACAATAAATATCCATATAATATACAAGTTTTCACTGGTTTTTATTAAAAATTAATATTTCAGTAGATTTTTTTTCAATATCAATCGATTTTACTAACAAAGAAATTTTATTTTCTTCATTATTAAATTATTTTACTTCTACTGTATAATTCCCTGTTCCACCACCATATTTATATACACTTAAGTAATATTTCCCTGGCTTCGCATTATAATTTCCAAGCAATTTGTTTCCATCACGTTTTGTTGCATACGTTACATAATTATCTAGATCTGATTCAGAATATAACACCCAGTTCAGTCCAAGGTTTTGTTCGTTCGTAACTGTAATTTGTAAATCTTTTGGATCCTTTACATCGATAACAAATCGGTCAACTTGATCTTGATCACTTAAGTTTCCTCTTAATAACGTGTTCAAAGATAATGGATTTGCTGTATCAAATGAATTATTCGGTTCTTTTTCTACAGCAGTACCTTCTTCCGTATTTACTCCACTAAATACAACATCATATTCAAATTGTCCAGCATCATTGACACGGTAATTTACAAAATAAGCAGTCAATGTTTTGTATCCACTCCACTCTTTTTCTGATAGATGTTTCAACATATCATTCGTTGCTTGATTCATCACTTTCCAGTCCTCAATTTCTCCTTTTGCTGCACTTCCTGTATATGTTCCCTGTAGTGTGAATGTATTAAAGAATTGCGATTTATTCTTTGTTAACTTCACATTTTTTAACTTTGCTTCATTGGTTATATCTGACGCAACATCTGAAAGCGGTTTCGGAGCATGCTGTGCTAAATACTCATCTGATACTTGTGGAATTGTATACTTATCACGATTATCAATAAGCATTTGCATATAAGATTGATATTCTTCATTTAATTTATTATCTTTGCTTAATGTAGAACGATACGTGTCGTAACCTGGAACATCATTTGCACGAATTAAATCATGCACTTTATCAAACATTTCTGGACGGTTATTATACATATAAGATTGTAATGCAAACGAATAGTTATAGAAATCCCACGTTCCATATTTTGCATTTAATGTTTGTGCTGCTGTATAACGTTTCGCAGGGTCATAAGACAATCCACCAATTATGCTTTTTCGTGGTACTACACTGTCTAATCGCGTTGAACCTGCAAAGAACTCCGCATTTCCTTCTTCAAACCATGTTAAACGTTCATTTTGATACATTTCCCCTTGGCCCCATAATCCCGGAACCTCGTATCTTCCCTGTAAATAGTGTGTAAATTCATGGCGGAACAATTCTTCCAAACTATAAATACTTTGCTCTGGTGTACGTTCATATGTAAAGAAAGTCCCTGTTCCTTCAATATAAATCCCACCATTATTCGTTTCATATCCGTACAGTTGACGATTAAATTGATACTCATCTGGACTATTATAAATAACCATCGTTAACACATCATCGGCATGTCCATTTTCAAGTGGTTTATCACTACCAACTGTACGATAAAATTGAGAACGAACTTCTTTTGCCGCCCAATATAAACGTTTAATTTTCTCTTCGCTAACTTTATCCCCTGCTTTAAAGACAATAGCTCCATCATCAAACGTGTACGTTTTTGGCAAATAATGTTTCTTACCATCTTCTCGAATTTGATCTAAATTTACCGTTTTTCCATTGGCATCTACCCCGCCGTAATTAGTAGCAATTTGTTCTGCCGCAACAAAATATTGTTGCCCTAAATATGAATATATCCGCATTGCCTCTGTAACAACTTGTTGTCCTTTTGTTGGTGTACTATAAAACTTCCCAAAACGACTAGCATAGTAAATACCATTATTAATTAACCATCCGTTTTTGTCTGTTACTGTACCTATTAGTGCAAACCGATTTATCTCATTAATAAAGCCATCAATTTTTCCATACCACATCATATCTTTTGGTTCTTTTCCTGTAGCATACATATACGACTGAACTTCATAATCAATTTCTTTCATCAAATTGTACACAGCGTCGCCTTTGGTTCGATCTTCAATATACGTAGAAAGATTATCGTTATATTGCTTAAAGATTTCACCTGCATATTGAATAACTTCTACATCAGCTGACGCGCCTCCAACTAACATTCCATAAGACGAAATTACTTTATTTTGTTCTGGTGTACCAAGTTTAAAATTCGGGTTCTTCGCAATTGTTTTTAAAGCTGGTAAACATTTATCATGATAGCTACGCTCACTTAATTTACTTAACTCTTGATGATAAAAACCTAAATAAAAACCTGAGCGTAAAACTTCTACCAGTGTTTCAATTCCTTTTGAGTCGTCCTTCGTATAGGTTTGTCCTTGTTCTGCTAGCTTATCAACAAGTGTTTGTATTCGACTATCATCTTGATAGAATTTGAGACTATCATTATTAAACTGAAATAACTCTGGAATTTGATACCATTGAATCGTAACTAGAAGATCAGCCAATTGCTTGTTACTTAATTGATTTAATTCAGCCATTGAATATTTCTTTTCTTCAGTGAGCTGTTTAGTATTTTCATTCGGCATCGGTGGACGCTGCGATAAGTCCGCTAACTTTAACCGTTTTGTAAAAGATGCATTTTCTTGTACTTTCGAAGAGTGCGCCAGCTCATCAACGGATTTCTGTATTCCTACTGGCTCCATTTGTAATACGTTCTTCACATTTTTCTCTTTTGTCTCTGCTTGAATTTGTAAACTATTACATGATATTGTCACTAGTCCAACACCAAGAATCAGCTTAGAAATTTTTGAATATTTAACCATACCGTTACCCCCTAATAATTTAAAAGAAAATTCTGAATTTTTAAACCAAAACATTCTTATTTGTATGTATTTACAGTTCCGCTATAAATACAAGTAAGATTAATGATGCAATAGTCGCTTGTTTTTTACTATTACTAATACAAATTCCTTAAGTTTAATCCTCCCTCCTTAAATTTAATACAAGCAAAAACCGTGCCAATGATATTTCTTATGAATAGCAAACATTCCTTTATTAATACTGTAGAATAAAATATACACAAACGGTTCAGCAATGTATAAATCTTTTTACACAAACTCTTCTTTTTACGATGAAAGGATCCGTTGAATATTATAATTGCATTAGCCAGCAAATAATTTTCACCAAACACCATTCCGAATTTTAAACCCATTCAAAAAAAGGTAAATAAGCATATTACATAAGACTAATATGTTTACTTACCTTTCCCTATTTTATATAAACAACAAGCTATCAGTGGATAGAAACAACCTTAATTAGTATTTGGTTACATCATTTTATATTATGATATTCATTTCTCTTTTTCAGATAATCCTTTTCACATTGTAACGGTTTGTATTCCACTATTTTCCCTTGCTTCTTTTTCGTTTCGGTAACAACCCATTCCCCTTTTTCAAGTTTTAAGCGTTTCATAACATTTGTATCGTCTATTTCTTTATACAGTAAAAATGCTTCAAGTGCCTTCACAAACAACCTAGGCTCTCCTCTATATCCGCCATTAGCAAAAACTTTAGTTAACGAATTATAATAAGAATCATTTTCCCTTCCACCATACATCAAATGCGCAGCCTCTAAGTCTCTTTTGCTGACCTCCATAAAACTATTTTCATCAACATTTATTTCGAAAGTAGATTTGATGTCCTTCATTATATTTTTCACATACTTTTCATCACGAATTTTCCTTTCTTTCAGACAATCCGAAGACAACCTTGGTGCATCTGTTTGAGAATGTACAACTTGTTGAATAGATACACACAAAATAAATACACTTAAAACATACAATAGTTTTTTCATATTTAAGTATCACCTCAAGTAATTTAGATACTATATTATTTGTTTTTGAGGAGATTCTATTCCCATGCTGAAAAAGATAAATCCCCTATAGAATAGACTTTGGATAGGTCCATTCTATAGGGGATTTATTTTTCATATTAATCTACACGTTTAACTGGTAAAGCAAGTACCTCATTATTCTTCACATCAAATAAACCTACCGGTGTTACTCTAATGAAAGGTAGATGAGTCGCAGAAAAAAATAGTATTGTGAAAGCAGGATCGTTATAAGAATAACCTCGTTCTTGTAATAATTTCACCATCATTTTCTCTTTATGTATTAATGCGCTCATTTCTAAGTCTGACATAATACCTAATAAAGGCAATGAAATTTCATGTAAAACTTCATTCCTTTCAGTTAGTACCATTCCACCGCCGAGTTCTTTTACTCTATTAAAAGCGCATAACATATCTTCTTTACTCTTTCCAATTAGAACAATATCCCCCGTACCAGAGTAAGAGCTTGCAAAGCCACCTAATCGATTCGCAAAACCTTTCACAACTGTATTCACTCGCCAAGTACCATCACAAGCAATCATCATGAGGAAACATTCATCATGTTCATAAGAAAGTTCATTACAGTTTAATTCGATTTCACTAACATATGGCTTTGTAATAACGTCGTTTAATAATTTTATGCCAGTTGCATCAGTAAAAATCATATCTTCTTTCTGCAAGCACCATTCTAATTGTAAAGGAGCTACTTGGAATTTATCCCACTCTATATTTAATGATTCAATTTTGTTTATTCCATCACGCTTCATCCATTTTCCTTTTGCAATTACACTAATCGGAGTTGGATTTTCCTTGCTTTCCAATATATTTATGTTTGCAATTCTTCCTGTCGCAATCGTACCGTGTAAATGCTCCATATTATAATAACGAGCAATATTATAGCTTCCCATATTATAAGCATCAATTACTGGGATTCCTTGCTTTATCGCTATTTCTATCACCCTATTCGTCATTCCATTTTCATAAAATGAAGGATGTGAACCGTCAGTTGTTAAAATGAATCTATCAAATTGCTTAACATCTAATTCCAGTAATTCTTTCAGTAAAACTTCTAAATCTGGGCGGATTGATGAGTTTCTCAGAGAAACGGTGTAACCTTGCATAAGGCGTGTTAACGCTTCCTGCCCTGTCATCGCTTCATGATCACAATCGGTACCTAGTAACTTTAATTTCGCTAACGTTGTTTCAGATGCCCCCGGAAAATGCCCTTCTATTTTCTTCTGTAATCGTTTCGTTTCCTGTACCCACGATAGCATTTGCTCATCGCCATGTAACAGTTTTGGCCACGCTGTTAACTCGCCGCCCTGAAGAATATCTTCATGGTTAAGCCATTCCATTATTTCCTCATTATTAAACACCAATCGCTCATCTTGCAGTTCCGTTTGTCCATCAAAGCGACACCACCAATACATACTTGCTGGAATCTTTTTGAATTCATCTAATAAACGAAACGCTACTTCACGTTGTAATGTGAAAAATAAAGTTAAATTATCATTTATTAATGTAGTTGTACCAAATTGCATCGCATGATTTGCTAAAGTCTCTGGATTATATAATTGATATGGATGCGCATGCGGTTCTATATAACCGGGAACTAAATACTTCCCTTCGCAATCTATGACTTCACAATCATTTAATTGCTGCGGCAATTTTTCTCCCACATATACTATTCGATCATCATATATCCAAATGTTCGCTACCGTCCATTCACGTATGTACGGATTTAAATATGTTGCATTCTTAAATAAAATGTGAGGACTTCTTGTGCCGTCTATTACTTCCACATGCTCTCGTAATTGATTATTACTCCATTTAAAATGATTTTGTGCCAATGTATTCAACTCCAACTCAATTCATAATTATTTTGATTAAAATGAGAAATAATTAACTAACTAAAGTATTTTTCATTCATAACTCCCCTGTACAAACCCCTATACCCTTCATTATATGGAATGATTCCAAAAATAACAATTTTCAGAATCATACACATACCTCTTTAATCCAAAATAAAAAGAATGTCATGCAACTGACATCCTTTTTATTTTTATACTAAGCTATTAGATTGGCTTTCACTTTGAAATACACTTGTATCGTATTTATGTTCTACATATACTTGATTCCATACCATAAATGCTAATACTGTCCATATTTGCAAAATTTAAAAAGCATCTCTTTTATATACAACTATAGCAGAATCCAATTCACTTTCTTTTTTCTATTTATTAAATTCAATTTGCATCATTTTATTAAACTGCGTACCAATATCAATCGCACCTAAAGAGTTAATACTGACAGACAATGTATGTTTGCCTCCAATTACTCCCCCAGCAAAAGTTGTAAATCCAGGAATTGCCCCTCCGTGACCCCAAATTGAAACACCGTTTGGAAGTTTAGTCTCATAGATTCCAAGACCATATCCATCACCAACACCTTTTCCTTCTACAGGAACTGTGGTAAGCATTTCTTTTAGTTGATTTTCCCTCAGTAACTTACCACCGAGTAAAGACGAAAAGAACTTATTTAAATCGTCCGCATTAGAAATCATATCTCCAGCTGACTTAGCTAAACTCGGATTATAATACGTTATGTCTTTCAACTCGCTTGTTCCTTCAATTTTCATATACCCTCGAGCATGATTCTTTCCTGGGATAACGGTTGAATTCCCTGGTAAAAACGTATTTGGCAGATCCAAAGGTTCAATAATTCGCTTTTCAATTTCTTCTGCATAACTATTTCCAGTTATTTTTTCAATCAGCATTCCCAATATTACGTATCCTGTGTTTGAATACGACCATCCCTTACCTGGCGAAAAATCAGGTGGTAGAGAAAGCCCCATTTTCACTATTTCTTCTGCTGTATACGTTTTTTTCGAATTCATTATGTCAGCGTCTTTTGACTTTAAATATTCAGCTATACCACTCGTATGATTCAAAAGTTGACGTATCGTAATTTGATTGCCATCATACCCATTTCCTTGAATGAGACCCGGTAGCCACTTTTCAATTGGATCATCAAGTTGTATGCGATTTTCTCCTACTAATTGAAGAACAGTCGTGGCAGTAAAAGTCTTCGTCACACTACCAATCCGAAAGCGATAATCCGATTTCATCGGTTGCTTTGTACTTAAATCCGCCACGCCAGCTGTATAACTACTAGTTTTTCCGTTGTTAGACGTCTTAGCTAATATCCCTGGTGTTCCAAGCTGTACTGTTTCCTGCATTACTTGTTTCCAACCATTCCGGTTCTTTTGATCATGTGATTGTGACGGACTAGAAATATTTTGAACCGACTCTGCTTTCACCTGAAAGCCGGGTGTGAATAGAGTAGTACCTGCTAATAGAACTGCCAAACTTGCTAACTTAATTAAATTACATTTTTTCATAAGGCTCTCTCTCCTCTATTAATATCGTATTAATGATTCATTCGTACAACTCTTTTCTTCACTAAAAATATAATGCCTCTATTTTAAGTACCGATAATTTCGTTCCTAACAACCTGTAACTCTCACTTTTTGACATACATGTTGTGCCAAAAAATCACTACTATTTCTTGCAATACTCCATTATCTAATTGATTATTTAAGTTAATTTCTTCTCCCTTCACATCAAGTTATACTTTAATCCTATATGATAAATCTCTCTTTTTTCTTATCCATTCCTTACAAAATGCTTACGTTCAAATTTTGATATGATAAGCTGAGAAAGAGTTATTTTCAAATCGTAAACACTCAATTGGATCTAATTTAGCCATCTTATTCGCTGCCAGTTTATCAAATGCAATACCGATAAACTTAGATATCCCAACTGAAATTCCCCTATAAAAAGTAAGGCTGGATATTTAAATATCCACCTTCCCATCCCTCTCTATCCACCGCATAGTCTTTTCTAGATTTAACTCCGTATACACCTTTTCACCATATCGTACAGACTCATATATCGGAATAATGTCTCCCGTTCTACAAATTTTCTTTAACCATTGTTGCATCGTTTCATAGGACCTTCGCTGTTCGTGATATGGTAAAGTTCTCTCCCATTCAATTAATCTTTTCCTTATTGTATCTGTAGGCAGTGGTTGCTCTGACTGATGAATGACTTTTTCATTCTTTACGGTTCTTACCGAATTCTCTTTTGTTCCCGATTGTTTCTCCTGCTCTATTTCTGTTTTCGTCAACCTTTTCCAAATAGATTTGTAAAGGAAATATATAATTAGCACCGCGATAATCACATAAAAAGCTATAGTAATCCATGAATTTGAGAGCGCAGAAAATACGTCCCCCCATGAACTTTCCCGTTCAAAAACTGGAAACTTTCTATTCGTTTTCGTTCTTATACCTGTATCTCCTTTTTCTTCATCATCCTTAATTGTTTCCCACTCTGGGGTTTGTTCGACGTTTATTGTTCTGTTATAAGTTTTTTTCGACTCATTCTCATTAAAAAATGCTCCTTAACTACATCTTGTAAATGCACAACACCTTTTGATAACCATATCAAAAGAAGCAAGCATCGTAACTTTTTTAGAAACGTCTCAACTTTGTTCAAAACATCGCGTCTTTCTTAAAATAACATCCATTTTACGACCATACAAAAAACGCCATCCTTTCCTATACTTCTACAGAAAGAATAACGTCTATTTTGATTAATGAATGGTGTAAAACCATAGCTTTATGGAGATGGACATGTATGGTGATCCCTTATAGAAAAAAGTATAAAAATGGGCGTTCTATACTTTTTTAATTTATATATGCACTAACTTTTGCTATCTTCAATCAATGCACACCCATTTCCAATAAATTTTTCTCTAGTAAACTAGAATTATAATTAGGTGCTAGTACGATGTTTGTATATGTTCCTGTCCCTGAAAGGTATTTGTACCTATGTTTTAACCCCGATGGAATAAAAACAGATGCTGGACTTTCAATTATTTGCAATTCTCCTTCAATTTCCACTTCACATATGAGACCAGTACCATCTATTCTATTCCCCCAGAAAATAAAGGCACTATCACAATGATGTGCGTGAATATCTACATGTCCTTCTAAGTTCTCATCCATCTGTTCATCGTAAAATACACGCTGTATCACATAAAATGATGCTCGTTCATCAGTTCTATAATCCATCTGTACCCAACGTTTCCCTGGACCATCTCGATGATATAAAAGCTCAGATGCTCCCTTTACAAATGGTTTACTAACTCGCAAAAACTTTGAAAGCCTAGACCCTTTTCTCTCTATGCTTTTTTGTTGTATGTTCCTTATTCTTCCTATGATTTCTGGCTGAATGCCCTCGTATGCTGAGTAATTCTGCTGAACAGCTTTCATATGATAGGGTGCGGTATGTGTAAATATATTTTTTCCAATAATTGGTCTCCAATGATCTACTTTACAACCAGTAGCTAATTGAAGTGATTGAGTTAATTCAGGAATCATCTGTAGTTTAAAGTACGGATGATTACGCTTTTGAGATAATAAAACGGATAAGTTTAGCAAGTCAACAATCCCTGCACGTTCACCTATTCCGCACAATGTGGTATCAATGACAGATGCCCCTGAATCGATTGCAGCAAGAGCATTTGCTAGTGCTAATCCTAAATCATTATGAAGATGAACTTCAATCTCACAATGGAATGTCTCAACAGATTTCTTCACGATTGCAGCACACTGACTTGGTTCCCAAATTCCTACAGTGTCCGCTAAACTAATTCGGTCTGCTCCAGCTAGATTTGCAACCTTTCCAATGTAGGCGATATCTTCCCATTCAGTTCGTGAAGCATCCTCAATAGTAAAACGGATTTTCATCCCTAAAGATTTTGCTTCTTCTATTGCTTGTTTCACTTGATCGATGACGTAATCTTTTGAGCGATTACTATACTTTGTTTGTAAAGAAATTGAATTAATAGACGCCCATATTCCTATCCAATTGGCACCAGCCCGATAAGCCGCATGAACTTCTTCATTTGTAGCTCGAGCATGCATAAGTATTTCGGCATGCTTTGCAGATGCTGCAACTTCTCGGCAAATCTCTTCTTCTTCTTCAGAGATGCCAGGGTGTCCAACTTCAATAAGACTTACTCCAAAATCTTCTAACATGTGAAGTAGTTTAATTTTGTCTTCCTTGGAGAAACGAATACCACATTGTTGTTCTCCTTCACGTAAGGTAGCATCTAATATTGTTAAACCCTTTTTCATTCCTGTTTGCCTTCTTTCGCTTCTATAAAGTTTAATGTCTGTTCAAATAGGGTATTACGATTCTTTTCATAAAGAGCCCAGTGTGTTGCATCAGGGATTACTACCTCTTTTTTTTGTTTTGTACTTGTTAATTTTGACATCATATTTCGGTCTGCAAATATGTCATCTTCACCATAAATAGCAAGTACTGGGACAGTAATTTTAGATACATCATATAGAGGTTGATTTTTCCAAATATAAAATAAATCTTCAAGTGGACCAACTGGTCGACGAATCATTTGATTATTTTTCATACTCATAGGATCTGAATCAATAAAAACTTGTTTTACGGCATCCATTGCTTCATTTGTAACAATTTTTTTATTTCCCATCATCATATGCCAATGATGCATTCCTTTATCAAAATCCACCATTTGATAGGCTGATGCTTCAGGATTAAATTGATTAGGTTGTAATGGATTTTCAAGAGGCTTTGTCATCATAGGAAGCGTGAATCCATGCATATATCCGTATAACACCATTTTATTAATATCTTGTGGATGGGAGATCGCATAATTTCCAGCCACAACGCCTCCATACGACCATCCAACAATATGAATTTTTTTTACGTTTCTCTTCTTTTTAATCCAATTTACAATTGTTTCTAGATCCTTAGTTGCATCATTCAAATGAATAACCGGACGGTTTTGGGAAGGAGAATCTGACATTTCTTTAGGGCGAGAAGAACGACCAAACCCTCTGAAATCCATAGCCCAAGTATCATACCCTTTTCTGGCATACTCATCCATCCACGAAAGTTTCGGTACATCAAATGCTTGAGCTGTAGGTACACTAAATGGTTCTAAAAATAAGATAATTTCATCAGATGTATACTGTTTTTTATTATTTAAGTTTTTATGAAGTAAAAATAATTTTTCTTCTCCTTGCTGAATTTCTAATTCTTGTTTTACCACTTTAGAAGTTTGATTATTTTGAGAAGTTTCTTTGATATTAGAACAACTAGACATAAGTATTATCAAAAAAATCCCTACTAAACTAATATGTGCCCATTTTATCTTCATTTAGAATATTCCTTTCATTTCATAGAAATAATAGCTATTATCCCTGCCGCAATAATTAATCCGGCTGGTAACCCTTTTGTAAATAATACGGCAATAAGAGTACCTATTAAGACACCTAGCAATATCGTAGGATTCATAGGTAGAACTCCTACACCTTTTCCTCCTATGTATGACACAGTAAAACCTGCTAGAATGGATCCTAATCCAATAGGAGAGGTAATTAATTTTATTACATTTTCACTTGTAATTTTCCCAGATGTAATTGGTACTAAAAGGAATAACATCAGAAAGAAAATACCAATTGGAAAAGAATATTGTTGAATAAGATGTAATAAAGTTTTTTGTCCAATAGCAAGTACAACTCCTAATAAACAAGCCGCACCAGCTAGGGCATAATCCTTTATTAGCAGGGCAAGTGCCACAATAGTTCCGAGTAACAAAAAAGGAAACATATTCTTTTACCTCATCTATAGTGTTGTATAATCCCAACTACCATTTTCTGGTACAGAAACTTGTACCATATTCTGATTTGCAAGGTTAATTTGAATTAAATTTGGACTTATTATAGGTTTTAGTTCTTCTCGATTTATCATAAATTTAAATGCTTCAAAGCTTGCTAGAATGCCTACTATATTCGCAACAGGAGAGAGTACCGCCCATGGCCGATTTTTTTGTACATAACTATTTGCCCAGTTCTCGTCCGCGCCGTACGTGACAGAATGAAGAGCACGCCCATCTTTTAATTTATGAATTTTATCTTGGATTTCTGTTGTTAGCTCTTGTTGATAAGACGGATATCCTAACGCAATTTCATAGGGTGTAGAGTCAGGAGTAAAAGACATGACGCCACCTCTAAATGGAGGCGTCACCGCAATCCAAATTGAAGGAATTCCTAAGGTCTGAGCTGTACGATGGATAATTACTCTTGCTACTAAATTATCAGTCGCATCTATAATGACATCTGTTTTTGTTAGAAGTCCCAATGCATTGTCCTCTGTAACAAACTCTTTTGTTATTTCTATTTGTAATGACGGGTTAATGTCTTGCAAAACTTCTAAAGCCACCGCTGCTTTTTGCTGTCCTAATTTACTGATGGAACTTAGCATTTGTCGATTGATATTACTTGTTTCAAATATATCTTGATCAATAACATGCAAAGAACCCACACCCATTCGTGCCAATTGGATGAGTGTAATTCCTCCTACGCCCCCTGCCCCAACTACAGTAACTCGAGAATTTTTTAATTTCTCCTGCTCCTCAACAGAGATGACACCAATATTTCGCGTAAAACTTTCTTCATATATATTTTGCATATCATTATTTTTTGTTAACAAATTATATTCCTCCTTACAGTGTTTTATAATCCCATCCACCCTTTGGGACTTCTTTTACTTGAACCGGAATATGACTATCTAAATCCATTACAATGCCTTTAGGCGCTCTAGCTAGAGGTTCACGACCAGTTAAAATTTGTATTGCTTCATGAAAACTAAATAGCGACAATAGATGAGCACGCATCGGTGTGATAATCCACCCTGCTTTTCCATCACAAAAATCTTGTGCCCACTCTTTCGGTGCGCCTTTCTCCACAGAATACCAAGCTCGACTTTTCTTTATATCAGCAATCTGTTGTCTTAATTCTTGATTTGTTAATTTGCATCCGACACTTGAGATGTTTAATGCTTCTTCATAAGGAATTCCGGTTGGAAAAAATGTAGAAACAAATCCTCGTGTGGGGGGGCTACCTGACATCCCGACACTTGGTATACCCAATTCCCTAGCTGTTCTATGTATAATAACTCTTGAAGGCATATCATCGACGGCTTCTACTACAACATCGTGTCCTTTTATAAGTTCAATTACATTATCCTCATCTACTCTTGTTTGTATAAAATTTGTTGATATATAGGGGTGTATATCTTTTACAACTTGTTCTGCAACCTTTGCTTTTGGTTCACCTAATACACTAGAAAGCGCTAACATTTGTCTGTTAATATTAGAAACTTCAAATTCATCGGGATCAACACCTGTAATATGCCCTATTCCCATTCGAGAAAACAGAATCGCTTCATATCCACCTACTCCCCCTAATCCAAAAATAATGACCCTCTTCTCTCGAAGGCATTCTTGTTCCTGTTTAGAATAAACCCCTATATTCTTCTTAACCATTTCCCAATAATATGAATCCATATCCATTTTAAAATCTCCTTTCTATGTAGTAACTATTTCAAGAAACATTACTTATGAAATAACTGCTATATATAAAAATAAGATAGATTTATGGCATTTTTGTGTGTTATTTGAAAAAAATGTGAAAAGACTTTCAATTCTTACTTTTCACTTCTTTTTTGAGTGAGTTATTATATATTAATCTACCTAGTTCTGGTGCAAAAACTTTGAAATATATGAAAATGGTCTATCAAACTTGGACATACTGATACTAGCACTCTAAAAAAAGATGTGATTGGTATGGAAAAGCAAAATCTGTTCAAGTGGAAACTGAATTTTTATACCCGCTGTTTGAGCACAACCACCTGATCCAGGATACACACTAGATAAATACTTTGGCACCTGAAAAATCATTGCATCTAAAATACGAATTCGTTGAAAATAAGCAATTGAAGAACTAGGGATCACTGATGCTTCACAAATTTTACTTTTTAATGATGAAAATTTACATTCTTTTGTTTTTGGGGCGTTATCAACTTAAGACATTCTGTTACCCCCAAGTACAAAATAATGGGTTCCCAGTGGGAACCCATCTAATTACTTCCTTTTAATAATCGCAAACCATTTAAAATAACGAGAATTGTGCTTCCCTCATGACCGATAACGCCAAATGGAAGAGCTAAACATTGTAAAAAGTTCGAGCAAATGAGCATTGCAATTACTGTCAGTGAAAAGATAACATTTTGTTTTACAATACGATTCATTCGCTTTGATAAACGAATTGCTTGAGCAAGTCGAGAGAGTTCATTTTTCATAAGAACAACATCTGCTGTTTCTAAAGCAACATCTGTTCCTTCTCCCATAGCAACACCTATACTTGCTGTAGCAAGTGCAGGAGCATCGTTAATCCCATCACCAACCATAGCAACCGTACCATATTTTTCTTTCAGTCGTTTGACTGTTTCTACTTTTGTTTCTGGTAAGCATGATGCATAATATTCTTTTATATTACTTTCAGTTGCGATTGCTTTTGCTGTTTGTTCATTGTCGCCAGTAATCATAATTGCTTCTACACCAAGGCTTTGTAAATCACGAATTGCGGCAATCGTTTCTTGTCGCAATGTATCTTTCAAAGCAATTAAACCGAGAATTCCATCTTCGTCACTAATGTGCACGACTGTTTTCCCTTCTTGCTCGAGCGTATTAGCAATACCATTATGAAACAAATGTGCTTCTTCGCCGATAAAATCAGCCTTTCCGATTTTATAAGTTTTATTTTCAAGTACTCCTTTCAAACCAAATCCAGTTACATCCTCTACTTTTTCTGGTTTCGTCAATGTAATGTCATATGCGTGCTTTGCATATTTAACAATCGCTTCTGCAAGCGGGTGTGTTGAATGACTTTCTATAGAGGCTGTAATATACACTACCTCTTGCTCTGATATTCCATCACGTACATAGACATCCGTTACAGAGGGTTTTCCTTGTGTTAACGTGCCTGTTTTATCAAAAGCGATTGCTTTTACAGAAGCAAGGCGTTCTAGGTGGATTCCGCCTTTAAACAAAATACCATTTCGTGCTCCGTTAGAAATCGCAGATAATGTAGCTGGCGTAATCGATGCAACGAGTGCACAAGGAGATGCAACAACGAGTAAAATCATAGCTCTGTAAAATGTTTCATTCCAACTCCAATCTAATAAAAGGTGTGGAACAAACATCATAAGAACAACAACGATAAGCACACCTTTTACATAGGTTCCTTCAAATTTTTCAATAAAAAGCTGTGATGGTGATTTTTCACTTTGAGCACTTTGTACAAGACGAATAATTTTTTGGAACAAGGTTTGATCGCTTCGTTTCGTAATTCTAACTTCAATCGCACCACGTAAATTCACAGTTCCAGCAAATACTTCATCACCTATTGTTTTCCCATTTGGGATAGGTTCTCCTGTAATGGCTGCCTCATCAATATTTGTTTCACCAGTATGAATAATACCGTCAGCAGGCAAGCGTTCACCTGGCTTGATTAAAATAATGTCGTCAATTTGTAATTGATCTACGGAAATACGTTCTTCCATTCCATTCGAAATACGTAAAGCTTCTTCAGGTTGTAAATCTAACAATGCTGAGATTTCTTTTTGGCTTTTACTTAGTGTATAAGTCTCCATTGCACCACTTAATGCAAAAATAAATATTAAAACGGCACCTTCTGCCCAGTAACCAATGCTAGCAGCACCAATAGCAGCAAAAAGCATTAACATTTCAACGTTTAAATCTTTTTCCTCAATCGTGTCTGTAATACCTTCTTTGGCTTTTACGTAACCCCCAGTGAGATATGCAAGAATATAAAAGATAATCCCAGCTGTTGTTACTGCGCTTTTGGTTAACATCCAACCGGCTAAAATGAAAATACCAGATAGAATAGCAAGGATTAGTTCATGGTATTTTTGCCACATTTGTCCCCACGTTGAATTAGAAATATTGTTATCTTTCAATAATGTTTTTCCTTCTGTGTTCATTCTTATTCGCTCCTTTTTCATTTTTATTGAGAAGAAGAATCAAAATCGAAATCCCTATAAAACGACGAAAGCTGCCATCCATGTGGATAGCAGCTTTTTAAATAACCACACACAGTGTAGTTATTCGTTTTATAGTTATTCTCTATTACTATAGCATAGATTATTTTTATTTGAAGATGTTTTTTAATAAGATATAATGACAAAAAATATACCATTTAAATTTGTCATCACAAGTAATTTTTATAATTAGTTAATTTCTCAATTTCTCAATATAATTTGTGCATATGATTCCATTCAAAGATACAAAATATCTAAGTAACTATTTATAATTACATTGTTTTTATATTTAAATTCACAAAGGAGCTACATATCATGGATAAAAAAAATCTATTAAGTCAACAACTTGACCACGTGTCATCAGATGCTCTGAATACTCCTAGTAAGGCTCAAGAACAAATGCAAGAAACATCTCAAGAGGCACATAATCCAAACAACACCAATGTTAAAAAGACAGGCATTACTCAAGATTTACATGGCGTGGACTTACCAATTTCAGACGTATATAGAACAACGAACAAAAAGTAAATTTTAAAGGGAAAAGTCTTAAGAACGAGTGAACTTAATTCTTTTCCCTTTTCCTATTCAAATAACTATTTTATGAAGCTTTTAAATACCTGATTTCCCTTGCACAATTACACATCTTTGCCATTCCTTCTTCTGGCCGCCTCCAATGAGTACAATACAATCCCGCATAACCATTTCGCCCATTTGAATTATCATTACCAAATATAAAATCCGGGAAATCTCTAATTAACCCCCACACCGTTCCGCCACTTGAGAAGTATCTGCATTGCTTCTTGTTTTTATATGAGCTTCTTGTCATACGCATTGGAATAGTGGTCAACGAACCATAAATTTCTACCAACATGTTTAAAATGAGCTGTTCTATTTTCATCTTCATAATGAAAGATATCTTTTTCGTGATCTGCTAAGTAACTAAGAAGTGAATTTACGATTTCAATGCGTTTTTGTTTGTCCATCTCCCATTCCCCTTTACGAATAATCTTTTTTATATTACACATACTACCTCAGAACCGACTTCCCACCGGCTTCACTCTTTTCAGAACGGGGATTTCTCCTCCGTGTCATGTACAAACGGCGGCTAACCTAGTCAGTTACCTGCCGTTTGTACATATAAACGTTTATATTTTTTTGCTAAGTTTTTATCTAATTTATAAGATATTGATTCATTTTTTGTTTTTGATTCTAGATTTGTTACTTTTTTAGTTAAATACTCATAAATTAGTATAAATACTGTAGGGAAGCATGTAAGAATGAAAATACAAATCGAATTCATCGACTTTATTTTCTATTTGAGCTGTACCACGAATCGTAGATATAAAAAAGATGACTTTAGCAAAAGTCATCTTTTTTAGGGTTCAGTTCAAAGTTCCCAAGTATTTCTCTTATTTTTGTACTAGCTCTCCATACTATAATTCAAATCACTAAGAATTAAAGTCCAAAATAAGACTATAGGTACAATTTGTATTTAAAACTTATTAAAACAATTCTGGGGTCAGAATTAAATATTAATGTTGTAATCGATGGTCAAGACTATACACAGGAACAACTTGAAGTCATTCAATATGAACGTGGACAACATGTGCTTCATGAAGTGAAGCTTTAATAAGTTTAGTATTTTATATATATTTTAACTTAATCCAATTTCCCATCCCCCTCTATCCACTTTATAGTTTTTTCCACATCTAACTCCGTATACGTCTTTTCACCATATCGAACAGACTCATATATCGGAATAATATCGCTCGTTCTACAAATTCTTCTTAACCATTGTTGCATCGTTTCATAGGACCTGCGCTGTTCCTGAAATGGTAAAGTTCTCTCCCATTCAACTAACCTTTTTCTTATCGTCTCTGTAGGCAGCGGATACTCTGACTGATGAATGACTTTTTCATTCTTTACGGTTCGTACCGTATTCTCTTTTGTTACCGATTGTTTCTCCTGCTCTATTTCTGTTTTCGTTAACCTTTTCCTAACAGATTTGTAGAGGAAATATATAATTGCGACTGCGATAATCACATAAAACGCTATAGTAATCCATGAATTTGAGAGCACTGAAAAGACGTCCCCCCATGAACTTTCCCGTTCAAAAACTGGAAACTTTCTATTCGTTTTCGTTCTTATACCTGTATCTCCTTCTTCATCATCCTTAATTGCTTCCCACTCTGGGGTTTGTTCGACGTTTATTATTCTGTTATAAGTTTTTTCCGACTCATTCTCATTAAAAAAATGCTCTTTAACTACATCTTGTAAATGCACAACACCTTTTGATAACGTTATCGCACTAATCGCAAAGAAAAGTATGATTAAAGCTCTTACACTCCAAAACTTCACCTTCATATGCCGCTTTTTATTCAACATGACATAAGCCCTTTCTTATTCTTTAATTACAATCCATTTATTCGTTCTACTATATTTCCTTGGAGAAGTACCCAAAATTAAAGGAACCGCATCCAATTCCTTACGACGAAAGCCAGCTGTGTAAAAATAAGAAGATGATACAGGCGTATCTTGGTCCGATATTGAGGCAAGTACTTTTAATACATTTTGCAAATGTTTCCGATTATCCCCGTTTTTTATATGCAACAATCCGTTATCTTTTACGCTATTAATCCATAATTCAAATGAACAGTTTTGCATGAGGAGTTGTTTACATATGCCTGCCGTTAATTCAATTAGTTCTTCTGTATCATTTCGCAAAGAAACGCCACTTTTATTTTGTAAATTAAGATAAACCGCATATTTATCTGATTGTGTTCGTTCGTATTTTTTCGCCGTTATCGTCCCTGTTTTTGCTGTTGCACTCCAATGGATGGAACGAAAATCTTCATTTTCATAAGATTTCACTCCCATTACTTTCGTTTCATCATATAGCGGAGACGACATTGCTTTTCGAAACCCACGTGACCATTCTTGTAATTCAGGTACTTGTATTTTCGGAACAGCCGGTAAAACTAAATAGGACGGCGTATTAACGTGACTATATGTTATGTGATTCG
Source organism: Bacillus cereus group sp. MYBK30-2 (assembly GCF_051915945.1). Classification (NCBI taxonomy): domain Bacteria; kingdom Bacillati; phylum Bacillota; class Bacilli; order Caryophanales; family Bacillaceae; genus Bacillus; species Bacillus cereus group sp. MYBK30-2. The sequence continues at coordinate 118,260 of NZ_JBQAFR010000001.1, read as the reverse complement.
TTATAAATCCAAAAGGATCCGTAATAACAATTTCTACCTCTTCCCATTTTCCAACCCCTCTTCGTAATGCAATACTTTGTAAATCAAATGAAACTGACTCTCCTCCTTTTATATGAAATTTCATATAATAATTTGAACCTGTGCTATGATTTTTGTTTAGTTCATCATGATTCCAAGTTAGCTTATTTTCACATTTAAATCGAAATACGATATTGAAAATAGGAAATATCGAGTTGTTTGAAATTCTTATTTTACACATATTCGTTTCACCTATAAAAACGTTCGAATTGCCTTGATTGTATTCCCATTGAACGCGAGACACTTTACGTATGTATCCATGCGTAGCTCCTATTAAAATTAAATATAAAAATACGAGAGATAAAATTAGTAGATTACTTGAAAATACACATAAAATAACGGCTACAACTGAAACAACTCCTATTACGAAAGGATCCGCTAATGATGTATACACAAGCTGTTGATTCATCGTACATTCTCCACTGGCACATTAATTGTGTGAAGAATTTCTTTAATAATATGTTCTTTTGTCGTTTTCATCTCTCCTTCAATCGTTAACGTTAACCGATGAGCACAAACGGCTGCAGCAAGTGTCTTAATATCATCTGGTGTACAGTAATCTCTTTCATTTAATATTGCTCGTGCTTGGATTGCCCGCATAAATGCCAATGTGCCTCGCGGGCTTACACCAATTTCAATTAACTCATGCTTACGGGTTGCTTCAATAATTTCAAGAAGATAATCTTGCACATCATCCCCTACTAACACTTCCCTTGCACATTTTTGCACCGTAATAATTTCTTCACTTGAAATAATAGAATGTAACGTTTCTAACGGATCATTCGTTTGGAAGCGATTCATCATTTCCTTTTCTGCTTCTCTCGTAGGATAACCTTGGCGTATAGTGAGTAAAAAGCGGTCTAACTGAGCATCTGGTAGTGGAAATGTGCCAGCCGATTCAAGAGGATTTTGCGTTGCAATTACTAAAAAAGGTTCTGGTAATGAATGTGTCTGTTTCGCAATCGTAACAGTACGCTCTTCCATAACCTCAAGTAACGAAGATTGTGTTCTCGGTACAGCTCGATTAATTTCATCAACTAATACTATATTTGCAAAAATAGGACCTAGCCTCGTTTTAAATTCCGATTCCTTTACATCAAAATATTCAAGTCCTATGACATCTCCAGGTAAAGTATCAGCTGTAAATTGTATTCTTTGAAACTTAGCGTTCACACTTTTGGCTAAACTTTTTGCTAATGTTGTTTTTCCAGTACCGGGAACATCTTCTAATAAAATATGTCCTTTTGCTATAAGAGCAATTGCAGCCAGCTCAATTGATTCATCTTTTCCTATAATAACTTTTGAAATATTGTTAGTAATTTTCTTTAATATGTTCATATGTTTCACTACCACCTTTAAATATTTTTAAAATTAAGAATATTTATTTTCCAAATTATAACACATTAAGTTAAAAGTAAATATATTCATATCAAAATAAAAAAAGATGACCCCGGCAATACGCCAAAGTCATCTTCTATACCCATATTATTTTACTAGTTCACCGCTATAAACTTTTATATCAAGCGGAGCAGTTAAAAACTGTGATGCTTTACCAACGAAAGATGTGAAGTGTTCACTCGCATTATGGCTCGCAACTGCGGATTCATCTTTCCATACTTCTACCATCGTATAAACACTTTCTTTTTCTGTATTTTTATATAAATCATAAGATACATTTCCACTTTCTTCTCTTGAGCCATGAATTAGTGGCTGAATTTCTTCTAAAAATGATTGTTGTTTTGCTGGATCTACTTGAAATATTGCGTGAATAATAATCATGGTGTTTCCCCTCTCATATTCCATATATTTCTAAGACCTTATAAGATTACTTCCACTCAGCAACTTTGTCAATTGGAAGACGTACTGATTGGTAACCACTATCAGCTGCTTTTCCGATTGAAATTAACATTACTGGTACGTGACGCTCTTTATCTAATCCGAATGCTTCTGCGATTTGGTCTTTTTCAAATCCGCCAATTGGGCAAGTGTCATAGCCGTGAGCACGAGCTGCTAGCATAAATTGCATTGCTACAAGACCACCGTCAATTAATACAGTATCTTTCATTACTTCTGGTGTAACCATTGAGAAGTAACCTGAAAGTTTTTTCATTTGATCTTCTTTTACTTCAGCTGGCATTAAACCACGCTCTACTGCTTTACCGTAAATTTCTTCTGCGTTATCAAAGTTCTTTAAGTCACCAAATACAGCGATCATTGCTGAAGATGTTTCTACTTGAGATTGATTGAATTTCGCAAGTGGCGCAAGTGTTGCTTTTGCTTCATCACTTTCAATAACAAGGAATCTCCATGGTTGCATGTTTACAGAAGAAGGTGCAAGTGTTGCTTCTGTAAGAATTTCAGTCATTTCTTCTTTGCTAATTTTTACTGAAGGATCGTACTTACGGATTGAACGGCGTCCTGTTAAAATTTCGTTAAAATCATTTGTTTTTACTGAGTTTGTCATAGTTGTATTCTCCCTTTTTTATAATTCTTTTATGTTTTCTTGAATGCGATCTAACATCGTTAAAAGATTATCGCGCTCTTCTTCACTTAATCCTTTAAATGCTGAAGCTGCAAAACGTTCTTTTTCCTCTTGAAACACTTGAATTTTATTTCGCCCCTCTTCAGTAAGAGAAACTAACGTAATTCTGTTATCATCTGGATTTTTACGTCTTGTAATCATTCCGTTTGCTTCCAGCTGTTTTAAATGCCTCGTAATCGCAGCATTATCAATATTCACTTCTTGCTGAAGTGCTTTTTGACTAATTTCATCTACTTCAAATAACTGAAGTATAAGCTCTAATCGAGACTGACTCATACCCGTACACCCTTCAAACTTCGAACTTACTTCTTTATTTAGAAAGTGTAATTTATATAAAATAATCGCTTCTTTTGAGCATGAACTTGTCAAATTACCCCTCCTTTACATCCAAATCAAAAACGTTTGATGTATCAATAGTTGATATGTCAATTAATATAATCTATATCAATTCAGAATGCAAGCATTTTGTTTTCATTTTATTTTTCCAAATTAAGGCGCTTTGTAGCGTTACAAAAAATGGAAATTACATTATAATAGTAATAATTTAAATGACTGGAGAGTGATTGTAATGCGGCAATACACAAATAGAAATGAGGAAATGAAAATGGAAAATGAAATGAGGATATTTATATATGAAAACAATAAATATAGGGATTGTCGCGCACGTAGATGCTGGCAAGACGAGTTTGACTGAGCGTATTCTTTATGAAACGAATGTGATTAAAGAAGTTGGCCGAGTTGATAGCGGAAGTACGCAAACTGACTCAATGGAATTAGAAAGACAGCGCGGAATTACGATTAAAGCATCTGTCGTTTCTTTCTTTATTGATGATTTAAAAGTAAATGTCATTGATACACCTGGACACGCTGATTTTATCGCTGAAGTGGAGCGATCATTCCGCGTTTTAGACGGTGCGATTTTAGTTATTTCTGCCGTTGAAGGTATTCAAGCACAAACTAAAATTTTAATGCGAACACTACAGAAATTAAACATACCGGCTGTTTTATTTGTTAATAAAATTGATCGTAGTGGTGCAAACACAGAAAAAGTTGTGAAACAAATAAGAGGAACTCTTTCAAATGAAGTATTACCCTTCTATGCAGTTGAAAACGAAGGAACAAAACAAGCTCGCATTATTGAATATGAATCATATGAAGATTGTATTGAACTACTAGCAACATATAACGAATCATTACTTGAATCGTATGTAAATAACGAAATTGTACCGGACGCACTATTAAGAAAAGAACTAGAAAAGCAAATACAGCGAACAAATGTATACCCTATCTTTTTCGGTTCAGCAATGACAGGTATAGGGATAACTGAATTACTTGAAAACATTTCAGCTATGCTTCCCGCGGATACATCATCGCATTGTGAAGATGATACATTATCCGGTATTGTTTTTAAAATTGAACGTGAACCTTCTGGTGAAAAGATTGCTTATGTAAGAGTGTTTTCTGGATGCTTACATGTTAGAAAGTACGTGAATATACACCGTACTGAATCCTTATCACATAAAGAAAAGATTAAAAAAATGTGTATTTTTCATAATGGCAATGCAGTTCAAACTCCTACTGTTCAAAGTGGAGAGTTTGGTAAAGTGTGGGGATTTAGCGATATTAAAATTGGTGATATTATCGGAGAACGGACGAATCATATTAAAGACATTCAATTGGCCGAACCACAAATGGAAGCAGCCATTAAAGCAATGCCTAAAGAAAAAAATCATGATTTATATGTAGCTCTTATGGAACTATGTGAAGAAGATCCGCTCATAAAAGTGTGGAAAGACGATGTTCATAATGAACTATATATTCGCCTTTTCGGTGAAGTACAAAAAGAAGTTATCGAGACAACGCTTCATGAAAAATACAATCTACAAGTTACTTTTTCAAATACGCGAGTTGTATGTATTGAAAAACCAGTTGGTATAGGAAATGCCGTTGAAATGATGGGAGAAAAAACGAATCCATTTTACGCAACAATCGGCTTTAAAATTGAACGAGGTGAGCTTAACTCTGGCATAACGTATAACTTAGGTGTTGAACTTGGATCACTACCTTTAGCATTTCATAAAGCGATTGAAGACACGGTATTTCAAACATTAAAACAAGGTTTATACGGATGGGAAGTTACTGATATTCTAGTCACATTAACACATACCGGTTATGCAAGCCCTGTGACAACAGCGAGCGACTTTAGAAATTTAACACCGCTCGTTTTAATGAATGCTTTGAAACGAGCTGGAACATGTGTATTTGAACCAATAAATGAATTTGAATTAACTGTTCCAGAGCATTCAATTAGTACAGCGATGTATAAACTAGCTGCCATTCCAGCTACTTTCGCAGAGCCTATATTGCATAATGATTCTTATCACTTAACTGGATCATTACCTGTTGCGAAAACGGAAAGCTTTAAGCGACTACTACATTCATTTACTGAAGGTGAAGGTATCTTTACAACTAATCCTTCTGGTTTCACTGAACTGAAGGCTCCTTTCCCTACTCGAAAACGGGTTGACTTTAATCCGCTCAATCGGAAAGATTATTTACTTCATGTGTTGAAGGCTTATTAATCAACAAATAGTAGAAAGTGCCCTCTAGTATGATAAACCTCTTTACTAGAGGGCACTTTTTTTAAATAAGATCACGGTAGCGCTGGTTCAAACTCTCCTGTAATCGTTTGATATCCATTATTGTTCTCAAACTCTTGCTTACGTTCTAATCCAAATTTTTCTAAAATCGGAAGATCGTTTGTTGAAAATAAATAGCTATTTTCTAGTGCTACATGTTCGTGCCATGCCCAGTTCGGTACAATAAAGAAATCTCCTTTGGACCAGTTAAAGCGAACGCCATTAATAATCGTATAGCCTGCTCCTTCATGAACATGATAAATGGATGCATGCGTATGTCGATGTGCTTTTCCTTTAAATCCTTCTGGTAATTTTTGCATCCAAGCCGCGATCGTTGGACATGCTGTCTCTCCGTTCGATGGGTTTATGTATTCAACAGCATAGCCATCGTAAGCATCTGGCTCAAAACGACTTAATCCAATAAGCGCCGCTTCTGTTCCTGACCACTTATAAGAACTAAGAGGAGCTTTCTTTGCATATCGATCCGAAATAGGTCGAACCATTCCACCTTCATATCGCTTAGTAGTATAATTGTCTGGAACATTTGGTTGTTCAATTTTTTCTGGATACGGCTCAAAGAACGTACCTCCGAGATAATAAATGGTCGGAATATCAAGGCAATCCATCCAAATCATTGGTTTATCACCTGTGTGACCGTGTCCATGCCACAGTCCATTTGGAGTTGTTAAGAAATCCCCTCGTTCCATGAAAATACGCTCTCCTTGAACAATTGAGTAAGCCCCTTCCCCTTCCATGACAAAACGCAAAGCGTTCTGAACATGCCGATGTGATGGAGCAGTTTCTCCAGGGTGTATCAATTGAACCGCTGCATATAATGTTTGGGTTGTCGAAGCCCATCCCCAAGGTTTTCTATAATTAAGTCCTGGATTTTGTAAATAGATAGCCCGGCGTTCTCCCCCGCGGTCTGGTGTAAATATTTGCGTCGCTTCCATTAACTTTTTATGAAGCAATTCAGATTTCCAAAGGTATGCTTGCGCATGCGGTTCAGGTGTATGCTTCATTAAATCTGGGATCGCGTTCCACAATGGACCAAGATGATATTGTTCAATATCACGGTTGAAATCTTGAACGAGTGCACTTTCAAAAAAAGCATTTTTTTCCGCCATTTTTATTTGCCTCCTTTATCGCTCATTAAATTTAGATATATTCCGCTTGATTTGGTTATAATGCTTTTCTGTATGCTCTACGATGAGGTGATTTACGATGAATTCGATCGGCTTGTTGTCGAAACGAGGATTGCGACTTGGAGCCTTTATGGCTAAATCTTCGACTGTTAATTTCTTTAATACATTTTCTATACTGATAGGTATTGAAGAGAGCTGTTGAATGACTTCATTTACTGATAATTTATTTATATTCTCTTCAGAAACTGTCTGTAGGCGAACTTCATCTGTCAGGCCACGGCCCCATAGCTTTTCAGGTTCCAATTTAATACTTTTAATTTCTTTTGCCCAATACGGAATTGCTTCTACTAAATGTGTAATAATTTGCATAATTGACCATTCGTCTTCTGATGGTTTCCAACGAACTATTTCCTCAGGCAAAGACCTAACAACAGTTTCTATTTTATTAATCGATTCACGGATAGATTCGATAGCATTAACCTGCAAATTTTTAATCATAGCACCGGCACCTCTGATGTTTGTTTCACTCTATTTTCAAGTACGCCTACTTGATCAACTTCGATACGAACGATGTCTCCATCTTTAAGAAATGCTTGCGGATTATGCGCTACACCTACACCACCTGGAGTACCTGTTAAGATGACATCACCTGGCTCTAATGTTATTAAATTGGATAAGAATGAAACAAGATATGGAACAGAAAATACTAGATTTGCGGTATTAGACTGTTGACGCTTCTCTCCATTAACTGTTAGAACAATTTCTAAGCCAGATGGGTCTGTTAATTCATCCGCTGTAATTAACCACGGCCCCATTGGAGCACTTCCTTCAACTGTCTTACCTTGAAGCCACTGAATTGTACGACGTTGAATGTCACGGTAAGTAATATCATTGGCAATCGTATACCCCGCCACATATTCAAGAGCGTCTGCTTCTGAAATATTCCGGGCGCGCTTTCCAATTACAAAAGCAAATTCCGCTTCGTAATCTAGCTGTTCAGAAATTGGATAAAAAGGAATATCATCTTGTGGTCCAACTACAGTATTAGCAAACTTCGCAAAAATAACTGGATATGGAGGTAACTCTCGTTTCATTTCCAAAATATGCTCACGATAATTGTGGCCTACACAAATAATTTTTCCTGGAGAAGGAACTGGAGCTTCGATTTTAACTTCCTCCTCTTCAAAAATCATTTTAACTTCATTCGCATTCACAAGTGCATAAGCAATAGCTGCTTTTGCTAGATTCATACTTTCTGTTCCACCTTGTAAAAACCCATTCATATCCTTTGGAATATACGCTTCTGCAATTTGAGCGGCACGAAGATTCCCCTCTGATTTCAACTTCGCTTTAAAAGCTGCGTGCAAATCAATTAATTTTCGATTTTCTAAAGCTCCAATTCTAGTTTCTCCACTATGTGTAAAAGTAACAAGTTTCATATTAATCTTCCTCTCTTAAAATATAGATCTCAAATAGATAAACCTCTTTCTTCTTATATAATCAAAATAAATTGCGGGCCACATTTTTATATATTCCTATCTTAGTTACAATAGATAAAAGATATCGCCTTCCGGACCAAGAGGTAAATGTCCCGCTTCTAGTAACTCAACTATCGGGAGAAACAGATTATTATCTTCAGCTAATTCAGCTGCACATGCAAGAGCACTGATGTACATCGCATGTCCTACGAGAAATTTGACCTCTTTCTCATCACCAAATATATTGAACGCTTGCTTATAAGCTCCATGAAATATTGCCTCGGGCACTTTATCTACTACATCTGCAAGGAGTTTTTCGTTTCCTGTACGTACAATTTTCTCCTTTAACTGATCTGGTACTTCTTTTAGTACTTCCCAAAAAGTACTGCTTTCAAAAGAAAGCCTTCCAATTATTTCATTTAATTGTTTTCTCGAAATCCATCTTATTTCATATTCACTAATATTTAGTGAATTCATGAATCGATCTACTTTCTTCTCGGCTTCTAGGTTCTGTTGTCCAGCATTCACATACCAGTCCATGGTCGTTAATCGCTCAATTATTTCATTCGCATGACGAGCACCCGAACCGTACTTCTCTTCATTTATTAATTGCGACAAGGCCATTCCATATCTCTCCTTTCATATTGTTCACATTACCCATATAGCTGTTTTTTCTTACAATTTCACCAAGATTAATATTTTGTAGTCAGCTCAGGTGGTCCAAATTTTGGTCCGTAAGGCCCTTCATCAAGCCATCTTCCCAATCTCGGAACGATAGATACCATTGAGGCCGCGATTTCTCGTTTCATGTTCATCTCAGGAGAATTTCCCTGAAGGTGATGAAGCGCAGTCGTCGAAGCGTCGCGGTTCCATTTAGCTGCGATTCGGCGTTCCATTGCAGCTGCTTCGATCGCTTCTATCCGCTCTTCCTCAGAATGTGATTGCAACGCTTTCTCTATGCCTCGTGCAGCAATAACAGCATCTGGAACACCAGAATTTAATCCCCGTGCCCCGAATGGCGCAAATAAATGTGCAGCTTCCCCAGCAAGAAGAATACGACGCTTTACGTCAGTAAATGAATTTGCCACTACTTGGTGGAAACGATATGAAGACACCCATGTAATCCGCTCAACATACTTAGCATCCATCACCTTTGGCAACCATTCTTTAACACTTTCAATATTTGTATAATCCTCTACGTTGTCTGATTCAAGTAGCTGTAGATCAATACGCCATCCTCCTTTAAACGGAACAAACATTACGTTTCTTTCTCCCATAGCTGGATGTTGGTAATGGAATATTCTCTCTAAAGGTAGTGGATTCGCTTCATCTTCTTTCGCATCCACAACGATAAAAGTATCTGCAGTGCGCGGCCCTTCGAATTTTAATCCGGCCTGCTCTCTTACGATGGAACGCGCTCCATCACAACCTATCACATACTGTGCCTTTAAATTTTCTCCGCATGTGGTAGTTAATTGCACTCCGTAGTCTGTAACATCTAACTTATTAATTGGGGTATTCCATAGAAATTCAACCCCCGCTTCCATGCAAGCCTCATATATATGCTTCTCAATCTCATCTTGATGGAGTGCTGTAAAATGGGGTAATCTGTTTGACTCAAGATTTTCATCTTTACCGTAATTGCGCACGTACACTTCCTTTCCTTTGTAAAACGTTCGTTTGACAGGCCAAATGATTCCATTTCGAGCAAGTGTAAAACCAAGTTCTTCTGCAGTCTCCTCCAGAAGCTTTAATGAAGCACTATGCAAATAAATGGCTCTACTTCCTGGGCGTGGTCTACCTATTGGATCCGCTTCTATTACTAAAGTTGATATCCCCTTTTTTTGTAATGCAAGTCCTGCTATAAGCCCTACTGGACCTGCACCAACGACAATCACATCATATTTTTTATCATTTGCCATATATAACTCCCCTTTGTCTATAAACTCCATACACCTAGCCTTAGTGTATTCAGTTTTAACTCTCCACTGCCTTTATCTCTGGCATCATTTTCTGCCGAACATCCTCAGGTATTGGATACGCTTTCACTTCTTCTTTGAAAGAAGTCCACGCACGAGTTTCATACCCTTCTGCTACAACTTGCTCCCCTTTTACAAAGACATGCTGAATTGTAAAGACTTTATTATACAAAACGTTAATCTTACTTTTCACAACTACTTGATCTTCAAAACGAAGAGGCGACATAAATTTACATTTTGTTTCGAGTAACGGTAAACCAATCTGTTGTTCTACGAAAAGTTCGGCGGAAGGATAACCAATTTTTTTAAAGTACTCATGTGTTGCTTCATCCATCCATTTATAAAAATTAGGATAATATACAATGCCCGCTGCATCAGTATCTCCCCATCTTACTTGAAATGTATATTCCTCCATCGTCTCTGATCCTCCAATTCTATCTTTTAAACCATTGGACTACTATTTGAAGCTACTTGCTCTCGCAATTTTAATTTTTGGATTTTCCCACTAGCTGTTACAGGAAATTCATTTGTGAATATTACTTTTTCTGGTATTTTATATATTGCCATTCGGTCTTTGAGATAAAATTTCATTTCTTCTCCCGAACTTACTTCTCCACTTTTTAGACGAATGACCGCACATACTACTTCCCCAAGTACTTTATCCGGAAGACCAATGACTGCCGCTTCTATTACTTGTGGATGTTTCATCAGCACCGCTTCAATTTCTTGAGGGTACACATTTAGCCCCCCGCGTATAATCATTTCCTTTTTCCGGCCTACGAATCTTAAATATCCCTCATTATCAAGAGTTCCTAAATCTCCTGAATAATACCAGTTGTCATTGTCCAAAACCTGCTTTGTCTGCTCAGGCATATTATAATAACCTTTCATTACACCAAAGCTCTTCACTGCGATTTCCCCCACTTCTCCAGGAGGAAGCTCCACTCTATTTTCATCTACAATTTTCAATGTTACTCCTGGAATTGCCTTTCCGAGAGTTTCTGTTATGTTCTGTTCCGTATCACCATACGAGTTCATCGTAACAGAAACTGTTTCAGTTATCCCAAACGATTGACAAAGGTTAATTCCCATCCGTTCTCGTATTTCCGTCACTTTTTTCGCCGGAATAGGTGCAGCGCCGACAAGTCCTGCACGTAATGTAGACAAATCATAACGATCAAAATCTTCTAATTCCAGTTCTTTAATAAACATCGTTGGTACGCCTTGCTGAATCGTTACCTTTTCTTTTGCAATTAACTCTAAAGTTTCTCGTGGCCGAAATTTTTCCTGTAAGATCATTCGCGCACCCTTAGCTACTGCACAAAGCATGTTAATTGCCATACCGAAAATATGAAACAGCGGTGCGGAAATAATGAACACATCATCTTGTGTACTACGTAACTCTCGCCCTATTGTTTGTGCAGATTGTACAACAGCGCGGTGTGTAACCATTACTCCCTTCGGTATACCAGTTGTTCCTGATGTATACAAAATACAAAACAAATCACTATTTACATTTATATCAACTGTTTCTATTTCGGGTATCGCTGAACGAATTAACTCCTCATATGAGCCGAGGCCTGCATGTTGATATCTTACAGTAACAGCTTTTTGAACCGTACACAGTGCTTTTTCAAAACCGAAATTCTGTTCAAATTCTTCTGAAGCTATTAATATCTTAGGTGTGGAATTTTTCAATATATATTCAATTTCATGTGACTTATATTTTGGATTAAAAGGGACAATCACCGCTCCTAATTTTGCTGCTGCAAAGTAAACAATTACCGTTTCGGACCAGTTTGGTAAAGAAACAGCGATGCGGTCTGTTTTACTTACTCCTAGTCTCTTTAATGCCGCAGCCAAACAATCTACATCGTTTTTCAAATGTTGATATGTGATTCGTTTAGTTAAATCATATAGTGCTTCTTTTTGACCATAAGCTGAAATAACATGTTCTAACAGCTCATACACCGCTAATAAATTTTCATTCTTTTTCATGCTCTCACTCACCTTCTATCATCTTACCAACCAGTCCAATTCAAAAGTTGAACTTCCATTAGTCGGAATTTCCCGATCCCCCTACTTACAGAAAGTTCACTAATATCAGCATAAACGATGAAGGAAAACCAGGAATATCTCTCCCTGGTTCCCTATTCCCTACCTAGTACAACGCTTCCCAAATTGCTGCAATTCCTTGACCTCCGCCAATACAAACAGCCGATACTCCATATTTTTTATTTCTTCTTCTTAATTCATAAATTAAGGACAGAGAAATTCTCGTTCCACTCGCAGCAAGTGGATGACCAATTGCAACTGCCCCACCATTTACATTCGCTTTTTCAAGATCGAATCCTAATTCTTTTTGACAAGCTAAGTACTGTGCAGAAAATGCTTCATTAATTTCAATCAAGTCTAATTCTGCCAAAGTTAGATTCGCTTTTTCTAATGCAGTTTGAATAGCAGGAACCGGTCCGATACCCATATACTTTGGTTCAACTCCAACTACAGCCCAAGAAATAAGTCTAGCAATCGGCTTTAATCCTCTTTCATTGGCGTATTCACTCGATGCTAATATAACGGCTGCTGCACCATCTACCATCCCACTTGCACTACCAGGAGTTACGACGCCATTTTCGACAAAACGTGGCTTTAACTTTGCTAGTTTTTCTAGACTCGTATGACGGATATGCTCATCTTCATCTATAAGCTTTTCTCCTTTTTTCCCTTTCACTGTCACCGGCACTATCTCTTCTTTTAAATACCCTTTTTCCCTTGCTATAAGAGCTCGTTCATGACTTGATAGGGCATGCTGATCTACTTCTTCTCTCGTTAAGTTATATTTAGCAGCCAAGTTTTCAGCTGTTTCTCCCATCGTACATTTACCGTACGTATCATAAAGACCATCCCATAACCAATCTTCTAAGGCCGGACCGCCGAGTGAACTTCCCCATCTCATTCCAGGTATTACATGTGGTACTTGGCTCATGTTCTCAGTTCCTCCGGCAAGTGCTACGTCTGCTTCCCCGCAAAGAATATAACGAGCTGCCGTTAAAATAGATTCAACACCAGTTCCGCAAAGACGATTGATCGTTAAAGCAGGGACATGAATAGGTGCTCCCGCTTTTAAACCAACATGCCTAGCTAATAAATGTGCATCTTTACTAGACTGCTGAACATTACCGAAGATCACTTGATTAATATCTTCGGCAGAAATGTTAGCTTTCCGTATTGCTTCCTTTGCTGCAATAGCTCCTAAATCTGTTGCATTGATATGCCGGAACGATCCAGAAATTTCAGTAAACGGAGTCCTTGCTCCCTCTAATAAAACTACCTCTCTCATATACCAATCACCTCATTATTTTCCCGAATAAACTGGCTTCCGTTTTTCAACGAATGCTTGAAGTCCTTCTTTACGATCATCTGTTGCAAAGGCATTTCCAAAGCAGGTACTTTCGATTATTAGACCAGATTCAAGGTCAGTATTACTTCCTACATTCACCGCAGTTTTTAGCATTTGAAGCGCTACCGGTGGTTTCTGTGCCAATTTATATGCCCATTCCTTCGCTGCCTCGAATAGATCTTCAGCAGGTACTACTTTGTTGACAATATGTAAATCTAGGGCACGTTGCGCGTCAAACATGTCTCCGAAGTAAAGTAATTCTTTCGCTACACCTTGACCAACTATTTTTTGAAGACGTTGTGTACCTCCGCCTCCTGGAATAATTCCTAATCCTACTTCCGGAAAAGCAAACTTTGCCTGATCAGAACTAATACGTAAGTCACATGCGAGTGCGAGTTCAAAACCACCACCAAGAGCTAATCCATTTATCGCAGCAATAACTGGTTTTGACATATTTTCAATTTTGCTAAATACCGTTCGTGAAGTCTTATTCATTTTGTTTACACCGACAAGATCAAGTGCTGCCATTTCATTAATATCAGCGCCTGCGACAAATGCCTTCCTTCCGCTTCCTGTAAGAACGATTACTCGTACTTCTTCATTCGCTTCTAGTTCACCAAATAGACTGGAAAGTTCATTAAACACTTGTGTATTCAATGGATTTACAGGTGGGCGATTAATTGTAACGATCGCAACCTTATTTTCAATATCACAAATTAAAAATTCATAATTCATAACTTTATCCCCCATTCTTTATTCATAATCATAAAAACCCGCACCTGTTTTTTTGCCATGTCTACCTGCTCTAACTAGCTGTTTTAATAAAAGCGGCGGCGCATATTGATCATTGTTTAACTCTTCTTTGAAGTACTCCATCACATGATAACCAATATCTACTCCTGCAAAATCTTGAAGTGCAAACGGCCCCATTGGATAATTAAGTCCGAGTGTAACAGCCTTATCAATATCTTCTGCAGAGGCAACACCATCTTCGAGCAATTTAATTGCCTCTATAAATTGTGGAATCATAATTCGATTAACAATAAATCCTGGGGAATCCTTCTTTACTTCAACTGGTTCTTTCGAAAGTTTTTTAGATAACGCTTTCAATTCTTCGACTGTTTCATCACTCGTTCGATAACCACGAACAACTTCTACAAGTTTCATAAGTTGTGCAGGGTTAAAAAAATGCATGCCCGCCACACGTTCTGGACGGTTCGTTGCTGATGCAATTTCTGTTATTGACATAGATGAAGTATTTGTCGCTAATATAACTCCTTCAGGGACGATGCGATCTAGTGAAGCAAATACTTCCCTCTTCAATTCTAAATTTTCTAACACTGCTTCAATGATTACATCTGTATCTTTCATATCTTCTAAAGTTGTAGTGAGTCGAATTCGGCCGAGCGCCTCTTCTTTATCTGCTTCCGTCATCTTTCCTCTTGTAACACTCTTAGTCATAAAACCATTCATTCGTTGTATTGCATTATCTAAAAAACGTTCCTCAATATCATGTAAAATAACTGTAAATCCATTTAATGCGGCTAAATTTGCAATTCCAGAACCCATAGATCCTGCACCGACAATACCAATTGTTTGAATTGACATCCTTTTACCCCCTTGAATAACTTTTTAAATATTCTGTAAATAAATTATATCTATATCCAAAAAGTTTTTGTATGTACATAGTGTAGGAAATATACATATTTCTTTCGTGCATTTTGAGGGTATTCATTCCGATTTTATATGGCTCTATATTCTATCTGAAGCGAGATATAGTTATTTTCCAAATAAAAAGTGCGTACCTCAAGACAAATAATTTTTTCTTGAGGTACGCACTCTATGATGTGAAATTCGAAACTATATGCTATCGTTCTTTACCATTTGATGAAATAACTTCTTTATACCAATAGAAGCTCTGTTTCTTTATTCTTTTTAAATCTTTTAAATCGTCTTCATCACGATTTATATAAATAAAACCATATCTTTTTCTGAAACCTTGATGCGTAGAAATTAAATCGATTGCCGCCCAAGGGCAATAACCAATTACATCCACTCCATCTGCAATTGCCAATTCCATCTGTTCAATATGCTTTTTCAAATAATCAATTCGATAATGATCTTGAACTGATCCATCTTCATCTACTTTGTCGTAAGCACCTATCCCATTCTCTGTAACGATAATTGGCAAGTTATAACGATCATTCACTTCTCTTAGTGTAACTCGGAAGCCAATTGGGTCGATTTCCCAACCAAAATCGGTTAATTCTAGATGTTCATTATCGTCACCCATGAAGAATCCTTCTTCACCTACTTCAATTTGTTGATCACCTGTATTATCAATTACAAAGTTCTCATCGTACTCACTAACAGTAATAGAAGAATAATAGTTAAAAGCGATATAATCCGGCTTTGAGCTAGATAAAATCTCCATATCTCCTTGTAATATAACTGGCTCGATATTTTTACTTTTCATAAAATTCCACGCTATATTGTTATATCTTCCATATACAGCCATATCTAGATATAACCAATTACGAATTGCGTTACAATTTTGAGCTGCAATTATATCATTCGGCTTACATGTTTTAGGATACACATAACTAATATTTGGTGCTGGACCAATTTTTGCATCAAGTATCATCTCGTGACATAAGTTTGTTACCTTTGCCTCCGCTAAAAGCATATGATGATTTTGCTGATATAGCTCTTTTTGAGATAATACCGATGTCCCAATGGCCTGTCCATGTAGTATCATCATATTCTGCTCATTTATTGTTAACCAATGTTTTACCCTATCTCCAAAACGTTCAAAAAGGATTTCACAATACTTAACAAAAGCATCGATAGTAGCACGGTTACTCCAGCCACCCTTTTTCTCTAATTCATACGGTAAATCAAAATGATACATCGTTACTAACGGTACGATATCATGCTTCAGCAATTCATCAATAAGATTGCTATAGAATGCAATACCTTTTTCATTCACTTCTCCAGTACCATTTGGAAGAATTCGAGTCCAAGCTATTGAAAAGCGATATACTTTTAGCCCTAATTCAGAAAAAAGCTTCACATCTTCTTTAAAATGATGATAATGATCACTACAAACTGTAAAATCTGACGTACCTTCAGGAATAACTTTCACATCTTGAACAGAAAGGCCTTTCCCATCTTCATTATAGGCGCCTTCTACTTGGTAAGCACTTGTGGAAGCTCCCCATAAAAAGTCTTTTTTAAATGTAGTATTGAGCATCTTTTTACCTTTCCCTTTCAAAAATAGTTTTGTTATAGTTTGTTTATATTAATTTTGTTTCACTAAAAATGTTTCATAAACACTTATAAGCTCTTCCGCTACTATTTTAAATCCTTCTGCACTCATCAATTGATCTTCTGCATGCGCTAACAATAAACTTACTTCTACTTTTTCACCAGCTGCTTCTTTACTAATCAATCCAGCATGTGCTCTATGCCCTTCAATAAAAGTTTCACTACCTTCATTCATTAATTGTCTTGCTTGTTCAAAGTTACCCATTTTTGCTTCTTGGATTGCTTCAATATACGATGATCGTGCACTACCTACCGCTGATATAATTTGAAATACTACTAATTCATTTTGTTCCATTACGATTCTCCTAACATTTTTTCATTTTAATAAAGTGAAACTATAATTAGCGGGGGTTTTGTTCATCCCCCACTGATTACTAGCCCCAAACCACTCAAACTTTTGTGGGATAAATTA
This sequence comes from Bacillus cereus group sp. MYBK30-2, assembly GCF_051915945.1. Taxonomy (NCBI): domain Bacteria; kingdom Bacillati; phylum Bacillota; class Bacilli; order Caryophanales; family Bacillaceae; genus Bacillus; species Bacillus cereus group sp. MYBK30-2. The sequence continues at coordinate 101,260 of NZ_JBQAFR010000001.1, read as the reverse complement.
TTATTGTTGTGCTGCTTGTTGTTCTGCTTCATAAGCTTTCTTATCTCCCATTTTAAAGAACGGATAATATAATAGAATTTGAGAGATAATGATTAAAACTGTCATTAGAAGTAATAACCAACCACCGGAAATATAGCCTGCAAATGGTGCTGGTGTTACCCATGGCAATTCAATAAGTGGGTTAAAGTTAGATAAAATTCCCGTAATTTTAAGGAATACGATACCAATTAACCCTCCGATTATTGAAGATGCTACTAATGGAATAAAGTATATTGGATTCAGAACAAGCGGTAATCCAAATACAATCGGCTCATTAATATTAAAGATATTTGGGATGATACCGATTTTTCCAAGTGATTTATATTGCTCCGATTTCGCAAATAGTAGATTTATTGCTAAACCTAACGTATTTCCTGTTCCACCAATCGCAACTGCAAAATGCATTAAACTAAATGCTAAGTAAGGAATTTCCGAAAATGGTGTTCCTGAAGCGAAAGCTGTAATTGCTGCTGTAAATAACGGAGCCGTCGCACTATACCATACATTTATGATTGGTGCTGGGTGTAAACCGAAGAACCAACATAAATTCATAAAAGTAAAGATAGCAATAACTGACCATACAGACGATCCAATTACTTTTACAGGTAACGAGATTACTTGACTCACAAAGTTAAAAATATTTTCATATGGAGTATAACCAAATATTACTCTGATAAAGAAGATAAGCGTGAAAATGATGATTGAAATAAACACAGGGTTAATCGCATCAGCTACCATAGGCGGTACCGATTCCGGTAGTTTTACTCCAATATTTTTTCTTTTTAATGCACAATATATTTTACTTGTGATAACACCGACAAACATGGCAACAAATATACCATCGCTACCTAAGTACTGATTTAAAATAGCTGGAATTTGTTCTTCTCCTACTTTAATAGACATTGGCATTAAGCATAAGAAACTACCTAACGCGATAACTGCGGCTGTCATTCCATTCATGCCTTCTTCTTTCGCATAGGAATAAGCGATAATGACAACCATATAAACTGCTAACAAGCTTAATGTCGCACTAATCATGTCTTGCATATGCGTATATAAACCAATTTGAATTAAAAATTCTTTCCACCCTTCAAATGGTAGATTACCTAAAATAGCAAATAACGTAACACCGATCGTAACAGGAATTGTCATCATCATCCCTGATGTAATCGCATTTACAACTTTACTATTTCCGAGATAATTTGTTAGTGGTGTGATGATTCGTTCTAGTCCGTTTTTTGTCCCTTCTAACAGTTTCATAATTACCTCCAATATTTTGGGATTTTAATAAGTCTATTTTTTACCTTTTTCTACATAACTCATATCATTTACAGATTGAACTTTATATTTCCCATCTTTATACACAACTTTTGAAACGCTCGCATTTCCTAATCCTTCTTCCACTTCATTTAACGATTCAGGAGATATTGTATACAATAGCCCCATTAAAGATATACCATGTGATACAACAAGAACATTACCACCGCCATTTTTTGCTACTTCTTCTGCAATTTGATCAATTTCTTTTTTCATTCTCTTCGTGACTGTTTCAGTATCTTCAGCCTGTTTACTCTTATCGATTTTCGCTACAGTTTTCAGCATGATATCAACGTCAAAATTTTTCATAAATTCTTCATAGGTCATATTATTAGCTTGCGCGAGTTTTTCCCGAAAAGTATGATTTAACTCCCCTTCAAACTCACCGAAACATGCTTCTCGCAAATTTTTTCTTTGATTAATATTCATACCTTTATTTCCACTTTGATCTAACACAATTTTCTCTGTTTCTATTGCACGCCCACTATCACTACTATATGCCTTTTCAAAGTTAACGCCTTTCAAACCTTTCCCAAGGTACTCTGCTACTTCAATTCCATCTTTAGTAAGGGGCGCGTCTGCCCACCCCTGGACTCTATCAGTCGTGTTTAGCATTGTTTTCCCATGCCTTACCAAATAAAATTCCACAGGTTTTTCTTCCTTGTTCTCTTTCGCTTTTTGGTCTTCATTTGCTGAACATCCAAATAATGAAACTGTTAAAGAAACTAACAAGCAAAGTGATAATATTTTTTTACTCATTATGAAATCTCCTTATGGGCTTATAAAAATATGCATGCACCACCCACATGAGTAGAATGATATTTTTATAATAAAGATATTTAAAAATTATTTTGACTGATTAAACAACCAATTTATCATCTCTTTATCCTGCAAAGCTGGTACCCAAGAGAAGTGTCCCATTGGTTTAACGATTCCAGTTGGATATTCTGTATATTTGATTGAAGAACCACCTAGTTCTTTAATAGCTTGTACAGCATCTCTGCTATATCTCACATCAACCAGCGGATCATCTTCTGCATGGAAGACCCAAATTGGCATATCTTTAATATCCTTGAATACTGAAGTATCTTGTAATGGTTCATATTCACCAACAAGCTTATTTCCCGGCAAATCTCCTATTCCACAAATCGGAACAGCAGCCGCGAAAAGATCCGGGTTCTTTTTAATAACATTCCAAGTCCCAATTCCACCATTAGACATACCAACAACATATATGCGATTTTTATCAATATCATATTTATCGATGGTTTCTTTTAGTAAATTAAACATCGTAGTATAGTTAGGTTCCTCAGTCCAATATGCTGTAAGGGTTTCAGCTGCTTCAACCTGAGGAGCTAACACATATGCAGGGTTTTTCTTTTGCTGCTCTGGATTAGCCCACGTTACAGCGCCCTCATTTCCTACGACTTGCATATAGTTGTCATTTCCTCGTTCACCTGATCCATGTAAAAATAAGACTAGCGGATATTTTTTGTTAGGCTCTTTTTTAGGCTCAAAAAGTCTGTATTGCATTTTGCTTCCAGAAGCATCTTGATATACCCCTTTTTTAAAATCATCTACAACAGGAGTAACTACATTTGAAATTTTATTTTTCTTTTCAGATGCTTTAAAAGTTGCACCTTCTTTTGTTTTAATTTCTTTCGTAAGAGATAACTTATAATCTAAATTATCTCTTGTACTTAAAAATTTTTCTTCATTAAATGTTGAGGTAGATGCATATTTATCGTTTTCATCTAATTCGATCACAACGTATTGCCCGTCTTTTGAAGTCTCTGATACCTCAGCCTTATTATTTGTATACACTTTAGTTATTTTTCTATTTTGAGGTTTCCCATTCACTTCCACCTCAACTTCAAAACTATCTTTTGTTAATTTTGAGCTATCTATTGTATCTCCAAAATCACAAACGACGGTAGCCCCTACTTCCCCATACGGAAGAACATTCGTTATAAGTGTTATATCTGAGTCTTTTAAAGCCTTATCTTTGCTTTCTGATGAACATCCTGAAAGTACTAAACCACCTGCCAGGCTCACTACTACCATACATAAAATTGGAAATTTATTTATCTTTTTCAGACGATGACCCCCCTCAAGATATGTACTTTTCAAAACTGACATAAGTCGTATAAAGCTCGTTAATCGTTCCCAGTGTATAATTTTTAATCACCTAAAATGGTTTTCACTCGCTCAATTACTTTTTTCCCATCTAGCATGCCGTAAGCTGCCATATCAATAACTTCAATTGTCTTTTCTGGCAATTGACTTTTCACAGTATTTAAGGCATATCGAACTTGTGGCCCTAATAAAATTACATCAGCTGCCGGACCAACATTTTTCGCTTCTGTTAGTGCATAAGCATTAATTTCACAGTTATACCCTGTTGATTCTGCATATCCTCTCATTTTGTTCATTAACATACTTGTAGACATACCTGCATTACATAAAAGTACGATATTTCTCATATTAAAAACCTCCAATAATTTATTTAAGCGTTTTATATTTCGTTATTTGTAAACGCTTACTTCATGATTTCAATATAAACTATGGTCTAAGACTAGGGTCAATAGCTTAATTGAATTAATTCATTTTTTGTTTAAACTTAATTGAGCACCGAGTAAACGTTCTTTTGTTTCAAAAAAAATGCATGTAATTGTAGACTATGTCTAACAATTACATGCATTTCTTCATTTCGTTCTCTACTTCACATTTACTATGTCACTTTATACCGTTTTATTTAATAATAGGAATCATAATAATATAATGTTCATCTGTTTTTTCTTGACTCTTTGTTTCGCAAACGTATCGACATAAAATATCTCCATTAAGAGAGTATCCCTGTTCCTTCATAATATGTAGTGGTTCATCTAATATCAACGATGATAACGGTTCATTTACGTCTTTTTCATATAGATAATGCAGGCACTCTCCCATATCTATTTGAAAAACTGAATCATCAATATGTAATTGGCACTCTTTCATCTTTAATTCAGATATGGCCATTACCCAGTAACTATTATCTATATTCTTCATTTTATATTCTTCAAGTGGAATACATAATGCTGGAGACACCGTTGGCAAGAAATTCAACCATTCTTTTAATAGCGGATTTACACACAATGTTCCTTCATTTAAATGAACATGTTTGAGAAAATAATAAGTGCCGCCTGGTTTTATCACCCATTGTTTATCTTCTTGCTTGTATTCTTTTAATAAGTTTATAAATTCATTGATTTGTTTTGTTTCTATCTCTAACTGTTTTATTGCTTCATTTTTTTCAGCTATTTTATCAATACATTTTTTCATTATGTCATCATATTCTAAACCGTTAAAAATCGATCCAATTTCTTTAACATGGAATCCCATTTGTCTAAAGCTTCTAATTGCTAAAAACACTCCAAAATCTTCATATGTATAAAATCTAAAACCATTGTCTTTATCTTTGTGTGGTTTTAGGAAACCTTTCTTTTCATAAAACCTTAAAGCATCTATCGAAACACCAAATTCCTTTCCTACTTCTCCTATTTTATATTTCTTCATGCATATCACCTTCAAATCTATAATCCCTTTTTCAAATACCCTTATAGTGTAACAAGTTTTATAAAACAATTATAGATAAAATGCGTGACTACTTATCTACAATTTAAAACAATAACGAAAAGAAGTTTCACTTCAGGAGAAACTTCTTTTCGTTTTATTTTTTGATTTTTCAAACTTTTAACAGCGCAGTAGTTCCGAAGTAGAATGGTGTTATTCAATTACCTCACCATACATATCATAAAGCTTTAGTGCCATCATTAAATTGAATCTTTCTTCAGCATGATTTAAATCAACTGAAATGAGTGACTCGATTTTTTCAAGCCTGTATAAAAGCGAGCTTCTATGGATATAAAGTTCTTCTGCAGCGCTTTTAACATTTCCGTTATTTTGTAAAAAAACATGTAATGTATTATATAAGTCTATATTCTTCCCTTCTGAATATTTAAGAAGTGGACCAATTTGCTTATTAATAAATAGGTCTACGGCTGAAGAATAATTTAAATGATGTAAAATGGTATACGATCCTAAATCTTCAAATAGTGCAAATCCCTGTTTACGAAAGCGACTGTCTAAAATATTTAGAGCCTGTATTGCTTGCTGATAACTAATATAATAGTCTTCTAGTTGCTGCGTAACCCCACCAATTCCTATTAATACACTACAGGAAATAGGTGAAGAACCTATCCATTTTTGGATGCTATGATATAGTAATTCCCAAAATTTTTTCGGGCTGTTCTTTTGATTTTCGACAGGCACAACAAGGAGTTGCTCATCATTATGAGAAGCAGCCAAAATGCCGGGTCCAAGTTCCGGGAGACGTGACTTAATTAGATCCCATACAAGTGATTTTTTCGCTTGCTGTTCGAGCAGGTTCCCTTTTCTTAATTCTTTCTCATCAAGTGAAATCGATAATACAGCTAGTTGATGTTTTTTGAAAAGATCCCATTGATACAAGTTTGCATATTGCAAAATGTTATCTCGATCTTCTATTTTTTCAGTAAGTAATTTACTAATAAAGCTGTCTTTCATCTGCTCTTTCGTATCCAGAACGAGCTTCTGTTTAATAAACTGAATTGAACATATATTCCGCGCCAAGTCCACCGTCAATTGATCAAATATATCCATTTCTCCAACCGGTCTTCGCACCGCTAAATATCCTAGTAAATTACCGCCTCCATTGATAATCCAAAATGAAAAGCAATAATCAATATGCTTTGGATCAGTAATATAAAAGGTATCAGTTATTCGTTGTTTACCTCTTTCTTCTCTTGCCAATTCAGCTATTTGTTCTGTTATCTCATCTTCCTCACTATTATTTGAAATAGGTTGCATAAACCTATCAAAAATAATAACTGAATCTTGGAACAGACTGCCTAACATTGTTGTAATTCCTTCAAAATTATTATCCGCGACCGTTTCTTTTAATAAAGCTTGTTGGTAATCTAATAGAAGGTGAAGACGTTGCTTATGTTCTTTTTCACCATTATATAGCCTTGCATTATCAAGTATAGTAGCCAAATGATTCGTGAGCATTTCCAACGCTTTTAAATCATCCTTCGTAAAGAACCCTTCACGTTTATTTTCAACATGTAGAACCCCAATAGGTTTCATATCAATGAGCAATGGAACAGTAATTTGTTCACCACCAATGGTCTCAAAAAAAGGAAAATGCTCCTTGAGTGCATATTTATCCTCTACCATCATTTTCTGTGGACGCTCCATTTCCCCGTATGAGGGCGGCTGAAAGACAAAACTGTTTTCCTCCTCATTATAAAGATAAATATATGAAAAGCTTGCATCTGTTCCAATTCCAGCTTTAGAAGTCACTTCATATACATGTTTCTCTAACGGAACATCTAACGAAAGATTTTTACTAAACCATCCAAATCCTTCAATTTTCTTTAATTGTGCTTCCTTTTGTCTTGCTACCGCTATAGCCACAGCTATGTCTTTTCCAAACTCTTCAAATGATATTTCCATATCTAAAAGATGCACATGACTTGAAAAGGCAACAATACAAAAACCAAAATGTTGGATGTCATCTTTTAATGGGACAGTAAACCAAGTCTTCACACCAGCATATTCCAAAGTTTCCGCCAGTAGGCACATTTCTGGAGCGTCTGCCGTTTGATCCGTTACGCTTTGATATTGAAGTTTCGGAGAACATTCATCAGAATGAATAGGAAATGCTGCAGCTAAGGAAACTAAATTCCCACTCCATGCTCTCGGTAAAAACTGTCCATCTTCATTCAATATTACAGCTACGAAATCACAATATAATTCAGAGCAAAAGGAATCAGTTAAATATTGAAGTGCTTCTTCTTCAGTATCAATCTTTATAAGCTGACGTGATGTATTTCGTAAATGATATTCAACTCTTTTCATTAGTTTTTCCCTCTTTTTGACAGACATAGATCATCTCCTCCATTCACCTTTTCTATCTATTGTAAAAGAAGAGATATATAATATGAAAGAAAATATTTCAAGATTATTCTATTAAAATTATTATAGAAAAACATGACAATTCTTCGCTAATCATTTTTAAATCCCGAAGAATCCTACCTCTCCGGGATTTAAAAAAGTTATTTAGCTGAGGTAAAATTGCTATTTTCCGATTCTATTTGTTTTTTCTCTTTATAATAGACTCCATGTTCTTCTTTAATGAATAGCATTGCTATACCGCCAAGTACAGCTGCACTCGCAATAGCGGCGAAATTATATTGCGGCATAAAATGCATTGAAAGAAGTATACCTACGAATGTTGGGGCCACTACACCACCAAGACGCCCAAAGGCCATTGTACTTCCTACTGCTGTTGAACGCATACTACTAGGATAGTATTGGGAAACAAATGCATTCGACATGTTCTGTAATCCTACAGATGAAGCACCAATTACTGAAATTAAAAGAAACCCGACAAACATATTATTCGCAAACCCGATTAATGATAATGCTATTGCTCCACAGAAAAATAATGGTACAAGTACCTTTTTAAAACCAAGCTTATCCACTATTGGACCGAAAATAATCGTTCCAACAATTGCACCAATCTGCATGACCGCTGTAAATGTAAGGCTTGATTTAAGATCATACCCAGACTGCATCATAAGTCGTGGTAACCATGTACTCATCGAATAAATTAATACGAAAGCACTAAAACATGAGATCCAAAACATAATTGTACTTACTGCCCGTTTTTCCTCAAATAGCTTAACAACAGGAGATCCTGCTTCTTTAGTTGGTGGTTTTATAAATTCAATTGCCGTATCATTACTTAATTGTGGATTTATCTTAGCTATTACCTTCTTAGCTTCTTCTATTTTTCCTCTCATTAAAAGAAAACCAACAGACTCTGGAATACTTTTTATTAAAAACGGTATGAATAATAATGGAATTCCCGCTAACCAAAAAACAGGTTTCCATCCTGCTGTCACAAGAAGGGAACGACTTGTAAGTGCCGCTGCCATAGCGCCTACTGAATATCCACAAAATATGAAAGATACAATAGTAGTTCGAATCCGTTTTGGCGAGAACTCCGTTGCTAACGCAATTACATTTGGCATAACTCCACCGAGCCCAATACCCGCGATGACACGAAAAATTGTAAACATAACGGGCCCATTCGCAAAACCTGATAAAAATGTAAAAAGACTAAATATGATTGTAGTTACTAATATGATTTTTTTACGCCCAATTTTATCAGCCAAAAAACCAAAGAAAGCAGCACCTATTGCAGTACCTATAGCCGAGTAACTACCGATTGCTCCTACTGTCACATCCGATATCCCCCATTCCTTAATAAGAGAAGGAACAGACGCCCCAAAAATAACAACATCATATCCATCAAATGCAATTACAATGAACAACCACAATATCAACCAAATATGCATCGAATGAATACGGCTCTCGTCTATCACATTCATTGGGTTAATCGATTTCATTTTAATAGCCTCCTTATACGGGAATTTTCTCTTTCTTATACCCTAATTTTAGTAAACGCTTTCAGTCCCTCCTAACCTCTTGGTTATTTTTCTGAATTTTCCGTATTTAAATTGTAATAACTACTATTAAAAATTGTTATCCGTTTTTTATAGGAAAAAGAAAAGTAATATTCCTATTTAATGCGGTCTTCATTTCATAGGAATTAAATTTCCAGTAAATGCAATTATATCGGCGATTCTACAATGAATATTGATTTTCCGATCAAAAATGACAATGATAGCTACCTATATAATAAAAAAGGATGCCCCAAAAGATAGTTTGGGGCATCCTCTTTTTTACATGTATTGAAAAAATAAATTAGTTTTCCCTAGCGATTTCCTCCAGCTTCTCTATCACTCTTGATAAAGCTACAATTGAATTTTCTGTTTCAAATTCCCCAACATTTAAAGAATGGTTAGCATTTTTGACAATCTCAATCTTTAAATTGGATTGCTCTAATTGATCTATTTGTCTTGCATTGTATTGGTGATCTTTGTCTCCAATTACTAAAAGCCCTTCATGATGACTATGTAAGATTGAGCCAAAGATAGAATCAAATGTAAGTAAAGGTGTAAGCAATATCATTTTTGACTGTGAGTATTCCTCTCTCTTCATTAAATCATTTGCCATCGGGATTGTTCCGAGTGACTTGCCTAGAAATAGCGAATTGTTGTATTGCCCACTTTTTAATACTTCATTTATTACAGGATTAATATCATCCATCATTATTTTCGTTATTTCTTCCATTGTTTTTTTCATTAATTGTTCGTCGTAGGAATAGTGAATATGTACTACATCTATTTTATTTTGAAGCATTAGCATCGTTGCATAATAAAATAATGGCTTATCATAATTGTAACCGGAACCTGAAAACATAAAGCAAATTGTTTTAGACCCCTTCTCTATATGTGTGTAACGAATTACTTTATCGTTTATATGTAACTCTTTTTTAGTCCCTTTCACCGTTTTTCCCTCCGAATGCCTTTAATTTTGTAAAAGAATATGCTCTACGTGAATAGACAAGTCCTTTACCTTATCTTTTATAAATGCCGGCTGTAAGTTGTGTGCATCTAACTCTTCCACTGGTACCCACTTAAATACATACGTTCTGCCCTCTTCTTCAAGAATGTATTGATCCGCTCCATTTGCGGGTAATTCATTCAGTTCTACTTCATAATAAAAACTAATTTCATGAAACTTCCGCTCAGAAAGTGTAAAGAAATTTTCTACTGACCATATTAATCGCTTCACTTTAATAGGAACACCTAGTTCTTCTGCAAGCTCTCGTTTTAAAGCGTCTTCACTATTTTCTAGCATTTTCACTCGTCCGCCTGGTACGTACCAAAAATCTTCACCGTTACCTTGCAGAATGAGTATTTTATTATCGTGTTTACAAATTGCTCCGACTCGGTAATTAAAACATGTTTTCTCTATTTTAAATGTAAGATCCACTATTTTGTACCACCTTTATATAGTTTTGAATTAAGATATTAATCAATTGTAATTACACTAAAAACCTTTTTTCACATGCGCTATACCTAATTACACACTTTTATTTATAAATTAAGGTTACTAAATCCACTCATGTCTTTCAATATTTTCAGACAAAAACCATTATTCTAACTATTGATTCGTTATTTGTTGTCAATTAACTCGTAGTAACTACTAAAAATAATAACCTTCATTATTCAATTCCAGATTGAATTTTCTTAATTTTTATATTGTTTCTTATGTTATTATCAACTAATATAAATATGTGGAAGAACAGTAGATATTTGGATATATCTACTGTTTTTCAAAGAACAAAATTGTTTCATAGGGGGAAAATATGTGTTTACTAAGTGGAAAATAGGAATGATTACTTCTCTTCTAGCTTTCACAGCATTTACATCTGTGATTTCTGCTGAAGAGAAACCGAAAGATCAGCCAAAATGGGAAGAATGGATAAAGGAAAATGCACAAAAATTAAACGAACCAAACGCACAGACAAATGAAGATTTATCCTTTTTAAAAGAAAAAATAAAGGATAAACGAATTGTTCTGCTAGGTGAAAGTACACATGGTGCTAAGGAAATAAACCAATCAAAAGTACGTATGATTAAGTATTTACATGAAGAAATGGGATATGATGTGATTGCTTTTGAAACAGGATTTGCAGAGGCAAATGCTGTAAATCAAAACCTCGACCAATTAACTGCCCTGCAGGCCATGAAGAAATCTTTATACGGTGTTTGGCATACTGAAGAAATAGTGGAGCTATTTCAATATATAAAAGATCAAAAAGAAAAAGGAACACCTCTTATATTAACGGGGTTTGATGCTCAATTCAGATGGTATTCTTATTTCTCTGAGTTTGCAAAAGAATGGTTAGAAAAAATTAATCCTGAAATTGCTAATGATATAGACATAGCTCATAAAGAATTACTCAATATAGAGGAGAAAATTGAACCTAAAGATAATGAGTACTCCTACGAACAATATAAAGCAGACGTTCAGCAAGTAATAGCCAAATATGAAAAAATTAAAACGTTTGTTCAACAACATAAAGCCGAATTAAATAAGATAGCTCCATCAAATACATACGATGTAAATCTATTAGAAAAGACTATCAATATACGTATTGATACAATTAAAACACTCCAAGACGCTACTGTAAAAGAAAAAAACTTTATTTACCCAACAAACTTTAAACTTACAGATCTATCACTTTATATTCGAGATCAAAAAATGGGACAAACTTTAGCGTGGTTAAGTGATATTCAATATAAAAATAAAAAAATCATTGTATGGGGACATAACTACCATATCCGAAAACAAAATTCAAAAATGATACTCGACTGGACCAAATACCAACAATACGATTTTAAAGCGCCCAATATGATTGATTATTTACCTCAACGGATAAAAGATCAAATGTACACAATTGGCTTATATGCATATAGCGGAAGTAGTTGGGATAGTAGTGACCTTAATAAAATAGTCCCTATAGATACAGACCATGCTGAACAAAGTATCGAGAATATATTACGAACATCTCAAAACTCTACTATATTTGTCAATTTAAAAGGAGAACGCAATCGCCCTGAAACATCTTGGATGTTTACTCCTACTACCGCAAGACACTGGGGCGATAAAAAATTCGAAGAAATTTTGAGGCCGATTGAACAATACGATGGCATACTATGGCTAGACCGTATTTCGCCATCACAATATAAGTAAGGAAAAGAGCATACTTTCGCTATGAATAAGTGTGCTCTTTTCTATTCATAATAACTACTATAGTTTAGAAATTAATAGAATATCTCCTAGAATAAAGATATATACAATAAATTATACCATCCCTTAAAATCAAATCATTCTAAAAGTACCCTTGTTTGCCCTTCTTTATACCACTTCTCTAATAATACTCTCTCCCTCTCACCTGAAATACCTGCTTTTAGTTCCCTATCTTTCATTTCTTTCATCCACTCATACACGTCTGTAACTGTATCTTCTAACCTTCTAAAAGTAAGTCCTTCTTTAACAGCTCTTTCAATACTAATTGAAAATCCACCTTTCCACGGCTTCGTTTCACCTTCTAATGCAAAAGTTTCTGGAAGCCCTAATGGCATTTCTGTCCATGGCTCTACTTTATGTTCATTCATAAATGATTCATCGACCCAAACGAATTCAGCATCACTATTCATAACCTTTTTACACGTATTTAATAGCTCTTTCATCGTCAATTCATAATTCGGACCTGTTACATTGAATGTACCTATTTTATTATTTTCTACCATATTTAGTCCAAAGCTTGCAACATCTTTTGTATCAACTAACTGCACTGGGCGGTCATTTCTTCCTGGAACTAATACTTTTCCTCCCTTTGCTACACGCTGAATCCAGTATGGAAGACGATCTGTATAATCAAACATTCCCGAAAGTAATCCTGCTCTAACATGTAAAACACGACCTGGCCAATACTTCTCCGCTTCTTGTTCACACATTACTTTAAGCGCCCCATAATGCTCATAAGGAGATATTTCTCCATTCTCTACAGCCTTTACCTGATCCCTCGGCGGTTCAGATTGTAATATATAGTCTTCTTTTATGTGATGCGGGATCCAATCTTTATATACGGAAAGGCTTGAGATGAATATATAATGCTTTATATTATCTTTTAGTACTTCTCCAACATTCCTAATATGGTGCGGAGAAAACCCACACGTATCTACGACAACATCCCATTTTCGATTTTCTAAACTTGATACATCGTCGTTTCTGTCACCAGTTAACCGCTCTACTTCAGGAAAAATTTCATTATTCGTTCCGCGATTAAACAATGTAACTTCATGACCCCTTTTTAAAGCCCCTTCTACAAATGCTCTTCCTAAAAAGCGTGTACCACCTAGTATTAGAATCTTCATGGTTCTCCTCCATTCACGATTAAAAATCCTTTCTTTTGTTAAACGATTTTTTATTGTGGAAAGTTACGGAGATAGTTTAATTTTTTCTACAAGTTCAATATTTGTAATTTCGTCACTTTTTCTATCTTTAGAAACAATAGTATGGAAATTTTCATTCTATCGATCTCCATTTCATATATAATTAAAATATTGGATATTCGATTAACAACTTATACATACTTAGGTAGGTGAAAAATATTAATAAAAACATAGTTTATCATTCAACATTATACATTTATTTTCTCACATCGCTTGTTTATATCGTTTTGCTAAACATAGAAAATGGTCGTAATTATTTGGGTTTTACGATGGTTGTTCCGCTGTTAGCAGTTATTTTATATCAAAAAGCATATAAGAAACAAAAAATAGTTCATACATTTAGCATTTCACGTCCAACATTAAAAGCACTAATTTTCTCCATTTTTTTCCCACTACTTCTAGGTCTATGTCTCCATTTTTATTTTTATATTTATAATATAAAGTTCTTATTTAATCATTGTAATGAATTAGGATTTCTCCTACTCATTGGTCTTACAATTGGATCTTTGTCTGCATTTTTAGAGGAAATCATTTGGCGTGGGAATTTTCATTACTATTTACGAAAAAAATATTCATTAATACAAACAGCAATAATTACCGCTTCACTTTGGTCTTTATGGCATTTACCAGTAGTACTCTTTTATAAAAACTATGAGTTATGGTTTGTAGGAATATTAAGTTATCTCTCATTATTATTCATATTATCTATAATTTTGACGTACACGAGAGAGTATGGTCGTTCTGTAGTACCACCCGCAATTTTACATGGTATGTTTAATGTATTTTATTTAACAGATGGATTGCAAAATAAGTGGGATGCCGACCTAATGGAATTAATTAAATTTATCTTATTAGCAATTGTGCTCAGCATGATGTACCTTATACATCGAAAAGTTAAAAAATAGTTAACAATTACAGAAAAAAGGCGTTTCAACTTTCAGTTCAAAGTACCTTAATTAACTCAGAAAGTACTTCAACACCTTTCAATTATTCAATAATCATATAGGTGTTGAAGTTTTCTAATCTTAATTGAACGACTTCGTTCTCACAACACTTATTTCAATCATGAAGAAAATAACAAGTATATCTATTCCTTTTATTGTCATTTTCATAAAACTTTTAAATAAGGAAATATACACTCTTTGATTAATCTCCATCTATCCCGCGCTTCCGGTATAATTTCAGAAGCAATCACCACCACCAATTCCTTCTCCGGTATACAACAAATCACATTCCCACCATCGCCCATCGCACAATATGAAAAGGCCCCATCTTCTTCTCGTAACCACCATAAGTAACCGTATTGATTCGGATTCATTGCTGTTGATTCTTTTACCCATGACTTCGAGAGAATTTGTTGCCCATTAAAAGTTCCTTCATTTAAGTATAAACGTCCAAACTTAGCCATATCTCTAACGGTTAACGTAAGTCCCCATCCGCCCGTCGAAATACCGTTTGGATCGTGAACCCACCCTTTCACATCTTTTCCGAATAGGTCATCGAATCCAAATGCTTTCATATTGTAGTTCGGAATTTCTCTCATTCCGATTGGTTGAAATAAGTATTCATTCGCAAACTCACGAGCACTTTTCCCCGTTGCACTCGTAATGATCGCTGATAATAAGTGTGCTCCTGCAGAAGAATATTTAAAAGACCCAATTCCCCCGCCTTGTCCAATTTCATTTAGCGTATACTGCACCCAATCCTTTTGTGTACATAATTCTGCTAGCGGTTCATGCCAATCTGCAAAAGGATATGGAGCTGTCATTGTAAGAAGATGCCGCACTGTTATTTCAGATGAATTAGGATTATATTCTGGGAAAAATTCTATTACTTTTTGATCCACACTTTTTATATAGCCTTTATCTACACATATCCCAATTAACGCAGAAATAATCGTTTTTGTGACTGATGCCACATGAAATGCGTCATCTGGTCCGTATCCGTTATAATATTTTTCAAAAACAACATTATCTTTTTGTACAACTAACATACCATTTATATTTTTATAGTCTTCTTTTATCATACAATCTAACTGTTCAGTAGTTTTCATTGTTCTTCCCCCTTAATCTATGATTAAAAAGGTTCGATAGGTACGTAAATGTCAACTATATGTTTATTTTCCAGGTGCTTTCTCGGATCATTTTTATATACTTCAAAAGGATACGAATCTCTCGGTTTATATCCGCTATTCGGTAGCCACTCACCGTATAAAAAATCCCATGCACCTTTATATTCGTCTTGCAATATTTCAAAGTGGCCTACTGCATATTTCCCTGAAGGTATTGTCATCACTCCAATTTCGCTATTTCCTTCTACTACTTCATCCGGAATTGTTATACATAGACTTGTTCTTAAATGATAGTCTTCTGTAAATTCGTGATGATCGTGGTAAATTGTTAATACCTTCGTATCCTCGAATACATGATAGTTTTGCTCCGTTGCGTAATGAAATAGTTTTTCTATCATCTTTGGAAAATCTATAGTTAAATCTTTATATGTACCTACATGTCTTATGTATGCAACGTTTACATTATCCTTCGTTACAATTTCAACATCGCCTCGAACCTTCTTACATTCATTGTATTGATAACCTTCGTTCCCGTCTTTGCAATTCTTGCTATTGTGATTTCTATAGTAAGACGGACTTACTCCGTAATGATTTTTAAATGTCCGGGAGAAAACTGCTGAATCCGTGAACCCAAAGTGATAAGCAATGTCTGTAACCGTCATATCCATACGATATGTAAGTAAATGTGTTGCTCTTTCTAATTTCAAACGATTCACGTACCGAGATAATGGTTCATCCATCATCCCTTTAAAAATCCTATGAAAATGAAACTTTGAAAAGCCTGCCACATTAGCTAATTCTTCAATTGAAAGCGAATCATTTATGTGAGATTCTATATAATCTTGAACTTTGTATATGCGCCGTAAATACTCGTTCCTACTTTGAGAACTCTCCAATTTCATACCTCCTCACAACAAAAAGGCTAACTTCACATTAGCCTTTCTTTACACATATTTTAAAAATAATACTCTACTCCCGTCGTCCCCATCATAATTTGTATGTACGGATACTCCGTCAATTTCGTCATCTCCGGCTTCAATTTGGAAGCCGATTTCTTGATGAAATTCGATCGACTTTTTATTAACTGGTGACGTTATCGCTTTTACAACTTGACGATTGTTTGCACGAGCGATATCGAAGAAATAAGAATATAATGTCGATGCAATCCCTTTCCTTCTAAACTTCGGATTTACACCGATAAAATGAACGTATGCTTCATCTTTATGCGTTTGTGAAAAGAAACCGCATAAGAAACCTAACATTTCTCCATCTTCTTCAATAATAAAACTAGTTTCTTGAAAGTGGACGAAAAACAACTTCGGCAACAGATGAGCCATATTTCTTCCGCCCCACCAATCATTTAATACGGAATGAATCTTTACATAATCTTCCCCTTGAATGTTTCTTACTCGCATGTGTTTCTCCCTCTCACTCACTTCATTTTTTCATACATTTTTATGACCGTCTCTACTAAAAGAATGAATACCCAAATACCACAAAATACAAGAACAGATTGGAATAACGCCCCTAGCATAATAATTCCAACTGCAACTGCACCTGATCCTGAAAATGATATTTCAGCAAACCTGGATCATGTATAAGTGATCCAGCATAGAAAGCCATAAAGACGTATGATATTAAATAGATAACACTCATTATTTTTAATATTTTTATAGAAAGATACGAAGTTTGCTCTTTCTCCACTTGTGGTAATTCGATTTCACCACTCTCAATTCCTTTTTACAGACAATCTTCACATAAAAATTCTTCATTTATTTTTTTACCACCATGCAATCTACCTGTTATTTCTTTACATCGTGAACACTTTCGATTTATCATTTTGTTATCACTCCAATCTAATCAGATTATACTTACACAATTCTATTTTTACCTTATTATTCCTTTTATGTATTTTATAGAGAGGTGATGTGTTTTATGATGTCTAAACTTACTTTTGGTTATAAAAAGCCTACTGAGCAATATGTATTACGACCTAGTTGTTATGCAGTTATTTTTAACAATACTTGTTCAAAAGTGGCTATTATCAAAAAAGGAGACCGTTACTTTTTACCTGGTGGTGGTATGGAAGGTACGGAAACGAAAGAAGCATGTTTACATCGCGAATTACTAGAGGAATTAGGCTGGACAATTGAGATTAATCACTATATCGGTAATGCAGCACGATATTTTTATGCGGAAAAGGAAGATACATTTTATTTAAACGATGGTTTCTTTTACATCGCAAACATGGTACATCAGCAAAGTGAAACTTGTGAGGAGGATCATGTTTTAAGGTGGATGTCTCCATTACATGCTATAGAGCTTCTCATTCACGATCATCAAAAATGGGCTGTTGAACAAGCACTTTTATTGCAAAAACAAAAAGGATCTCCTTCTATATGAAAGAGATCCTTTTTACCTTTAGCTTACTTTTTTCAAATTGAGAGTAGGCTTTTTGATTCCGCCTTTTTTGACTACATATAAACCGATGAAGATAATAAGACCGCCAACTAGTTGCATCATATTGATTTGCTCTCCAATTGTTACAGCCGCAAAAATAACTGCGAACAGTGGAACTAAATACATGTATACCATTACTTTCGTAGAACCTATTTTACTAATACCAACATACCACATTGCTAGTCCAAAGATTGTCGCAAAGACGATCGAATATGCTAGTGAGCCCCAGCTTGGCATATCTACTGGCCACGTTAATGTATCTACATTGAATAAACAGTATATAACGAGTGGTACAATTCCAATTAAAGTAGACCATGATGTAACTCTCATTGCGGAGTATTTTGTAATGAGAGGTTGTGCTAAAATTGGATACCATCCCCACGCAATTGCTGCGACTAATCCAATTACATTTCCGAGCCATGCATACTCGTAAGTAGCTCCTCCCGTATGGCCTGTTAATAAAACAAAAGCTGCACCAATAAACGCTACTATTGAACCAATTTGTACTTTCATCGAAAAACGTTCTTGTTTGTGTAATACTGCTAATATCCCTGTAAAAATAGGTGACATCGCAATTAATAATGAGGCGTTCGTTGCTGAAGTATATTTTACAGATAACATAAACATCGTTTGATACATCGTCGTTCCAACGATGCCGACTGCTAATAATCGTAACCAATCTTTTCTTTCAATACGTAATGAGCGTTCCATCATAAATGTAATAAGTAATAATACCGGTGATGCTACTAAAAATCGTAAACTATTAAATTGAATGGATGACATATATGCCACGCCATACTTTCCTATTGTATAATTTGCTCCCCATACTAATGCTACTGCTACTAGGAGCCACTCCATTTGCCATCGTTTCATCCGAATCTCCCCTTCCATATTTAGCATAGTAAAATTGGCTGGATATAACACCGTCCAATTGGCTGTTTTTTTACCCAGCCAATTTGTTATACTTGATGTATATAAGAGATGCGGAGGCGTTTGTATGGAATGGAAGCTAGATAACGACAGTAAAATCCCCATTTATCAGCAAGTTGTTGATTTCATTGAAAGACGTATTACGTACGGAGAGCTTCCCCCAGGTAGCTTCCTCCCTTCAGAACGGAAATTAGCTACACAGTTAAATGTAAACCGAAGTACGGTAACGACTGCTTATAATGAGCTTCGTGCAATGGGAATTGTAGAAAGTACGACTGGTAAAGGTACACGTGTAAGTACACATATGTGGGGCGTTTCTCCAACATTAACGCCGAACTGGAGAGGTTTCGTAGAAGGTGGTACGTTTTTACCAAACTTACCGCTACTTCGCCATATTCGGGCAGAAGTACAACAAAATGAAAACATTATAGATTTCGCAAACGGAGAACTCGGTTGTAATCTCTTTCCTCACGAACAACTACAAACGATTTTGCGTGAACAACCGTTAACACAGTCATTAAGTTACGATCATCCGCAAGGCTATCTCCCGCTAAGACAAGCGGTAGTAAAATATATGAAGGAATATTTAAAAGTTGAAGCGACCGAACAATCGATTATGATTACATCCGGCGCACAGCAAGCACTTCACCTTATCGTACAATGTTTATTAAATCCAGGTGATGCCGTCGCTTTCGAAAGTCCTTCACACTGTTATTCATTACCGTTATTCCAATCAGCAGGTATTCGTATTTTCCCATTACCTGTCGATGAGCACGGTATTAATCCAGACGATGTGCAAGAGTTATATAGAAAACATCGTATTAAAATGATCTTCTTAAATCCAAATTTCCAAAATCCTACGGGAACAATGCTGCATCCAAACCGTAGAAAAAAACTGTTGTCACTTTGCGCAGACTTACGAATTGCGATCGTTGAAGATGATCCGTCAAGTTTGCTTACTTTAGAAAACAAACAACCTTGCCCTACTTTAAAATCAATTGATGAAAACGGAACAGTCATTTATGTACATTCCTTATCAAAAATGATTGCGCCAGGTCTACGTATTGGCTGGCTTGTCGCTCCGCAGTCTGTAGTAGAACGATTATCAGATGCACGGCACCAAATGGAATTAGGAATGAGCATTTTCCCCCAGTGGCTTATGCAACAATTTTTCGAAACCGTTCCATTCCAGTCACATATAGCGCCCTTACGAAAGCAACTAGCAGAAAAAAGAGACATTATCGTTCGCGCTCTAAACGAGCAACTTCATGATAAAATCTCTTTCTCTAACCCGACCGGCGGTATATACATATGGGGAAAATTAAACGAACCATTGAACGAAAAACAACTCATTATGCAAAGCTTAAAACAAGACATCGCCTTTATGCCAGGTAGTATTTTCGGTGCAAAAGAAGGTTATATTCGTTTATCTTACGGGAAAGTAAATATAGATCAAATTGAGGAAGGTATTTCTCGTTTGCGTGATGCTATTTTAATTTGTGGGGACTGAAATAACTTTTTAATAAATTAAAAGCCTTTTTATCGATCGACTCCAAATAATAAGTTAGCACAAAACAATGAAAAGGAGCCTTATTACAATATAAATTAAAAAGAAAGCTCCTGATGATTAATACAGGGGCTTTCATATCAAAGTATATTTGTTTTCTTTATAAATAATTATTCCTTTGTTCTAAGAATGATTATTATAAATAGTAACTCATTATGATTAATTCACCCTTGCGTCCTGTCCTTCTAACCCCATTATCACAAAAGCCACATTTCTTATATAAAGATTGTGCAGCTAAATTTTTAACGTTTACTGCTAAAACAATTTCATTAATACCTAAGAAGTTATTTCGAACAAACTCAGGTAATATCTTTAAGGCTTGTTTTGCATATCCTTTCCCTTGATGGTGAAAATCTGTTGAAAATGCTCTAATTAAAACAGATTTTTCATTATCTGTATATGGTTTAACTCCTTCATTTTTATGTAAAACAAAAAATGTTACGAATTCATCGTCTTTCATGGCTAAAATTGAATGTCGATCTGAATCCTCATTCGATAGCTTTACACTCTCTTTAGGTAATCCTGTATAACAAAGTTGTTCCTCTGACAATGTATACTGATTTATCATGTTTTTGAATTTTTCATTGTAAAAATGTAGCTGCATATAAATATCGCTCTCCTCAATAAACGGCCGTTTCCATTTCGTTATTTACAAGTTTATTACCAAAAAACAATGTTTTTTATAAAATAATTTAAAGAAACACCTTATTTCCTATTTACAGTCAAATAGTCCTCCTTAATATACTTAACTATACATTTGATATAAATAGAGAAAATTCAGGCTCCATTCTTACAATCTAGCTGTATACTTGATAAATACCGTAGGATTTGAAGTAATTATCTCCACATACTTATCCTCAAATATGTATACTTGTTTATGTTCAAAGTCAATAAATGCCACAAGTCCATTCTCATTATATGCTTCTGAATATTTACCATCTATTTCTATTTTTTCAAAGGAAGAAAAAGGAGAATTTACCACTTGATATTCGAACTGCTTCATCATACGTTTTTCTTCCGGTACGTGCACAATTTTCGGATCATCATCGAGTAAATATTCTAGTCCGATTTTATTCGGCGCAACAAAAATTAATAGATGTAGTGGTTCCGTTTCATTATTTTTATAGCCATGTATATGGTTTTTCCATCTATAACGGGTTCATTTCTGAAGTGCAAAATAATAAAAAACATACCCTTTCTCATCGTAAATCACAACAAAGAGCTTAGGATTTTCCCTAATCTCTTTGTCTATTTTTAATTATATTTATCTTTATTTAAATACCAAATTTAGTTAATGGAGTAACTAAATTTCTTGAATCATTTCCACTCTGTTTCCGAATGGGTCTCTAAACTCAAAACGTTCAAAACCTGGTATAGGTACCCCTTCAATTATCTGAATGTTATTTTGCTCTAACACATTTCTCCAGTATGATATATCCTCTACTTGATAAGCTAAATGGGCTTTTGTTTTTAATCGGTCAATACCATCTTCTGTACCTATATGTACATCTCTATCTCCGACTTTTAACCAAAATCCTCCACGCCCCTTTAGTGATTCAGGCTTTTCCTTTTCGGGTAAACCGAGAATTTCGCAATAAAAATTTTTTCCCTCTGCTTCAGCACCTTTTGGAATAGTTATCTGAGCGTGATGTAAACCAAGAATCATAAAATTCACTCCCCTTATCAATTGAAATTTGGATTGTTTTTCTCCTATAACCAAATATCTTTTTAAAACTTTCTAACTCCTCTTTCATTTTATATCAATAAAATACGTATCGTAAGATTCCTTAAAAGTATATCCCAGCTTTTTTGCTAGTTTAACAGATTCAGAATTAGCTCCATCCCAACTAGGGTATTTTCCTCGATCTAGACAATCTAATATGAGTGCAGATGCTACTATTGTTGCTAAACCTTTTCTTCTATGTTTAGGGTGACTAGCAATTTCAATCTCAATTCCAACATCATATATGCTAAATGATGTTGCCGCAGAAACAACTTGCCCTTTATGTAAAATAGCATACCCTACTCCTCTATCAATAAAATCATCAATAGAATCAAACTGACTTATAAAATCTTCTGAGAGCTCATGGAATGACGAGGCTTTTGCTATGTCTTTATCAATCTTTTTAATTTCATACTCTTCAGGTAATGTAGACAGTAGTTTCTGTATGTGTACTCTATCTAAATCCTCAGGGTTCTTGCTAAATCTGAATCGCTGAATTTTCTCAATTGATCCTTTGTGAACAGTCTCTATCCGATGTTTCCATTCATCCGAATCAACAATTGCAAGAGTAAAATCAGGAAGATTATACAGTAATTCTTCCGCTTCCTCTGCGTTCGGATCCCCAGCATAAAATACAAAAATCCCCACATTTATTTGAGCGACAGTTGGATTCTCAAGGTTGTCTACCCAAGCATTTCCCATATGCCCTTGGAGATATGAAAGAACTATAGTGCTATCAATATTTTCAAACATTGATACTAACTTTTCCCTTACATTGTTATCCGCTTCATAAATCATTCAATTCCTACTTTCTGAAAATTAATATTTTTCTATCAATACTATGTTATCATATTTTTTTAAGATATATAAAATTCAACTACACTAAAAAATATAAAAATAAAGTCGTTTAAAAGTCTAAGTTTCATTCCACAATAGTACCTTATTCTGGAATAAGTTTGACATTCAACATAAAAATGACTATGGGAACCTAGTCTAGTTACCTCTTACAAATTCCTTTATAGCGGATGCCACTTTTTCAGGCTGTTCTTCGGCAGCAAAATGCCCGCAATTTCCGATTATCCTTGCTTTGATATTTTGTAAACCATTTTCTCTAAATCCTTTCATATATGTTTCAATATCTATGCGTTCATCTTCTCCGCGCAGATAGAGAATCGGAATCAAAACGATTTCACCTTTCGACGCGAAATTATCTTTTTGATCCTGATCAAAATATCTATAAAAATCAAATCCTGCTTTCAGGGCTTCTGGACGGGTGTAAGCATTGGTATATGATTTTCTAAGGGCATCACTCATCTTCTTACCTTTTCCTGCAAGGACATCATAAAAGTAGGAAAAATATAGAGATTCATTACCCGCAACCAGTTGTTCAGGTATTTCAGGTATAGAATGAAAAGCAAAATGCCAGATGTAAGGATTGCTTTTCACTATGTCCCAAGGATCAACTCCTGGGATAACGACATTCATAATAACCGCGCGTGTAACCCTATTTGGAGATTCCTTTAAAAATGCATAAGTTATTTGTCCACCAACATCACATCCAACTAAGGTGACATCGGTTAAATTCATAGCATCCATAACGCCTCGAACATATCTTGCTATATTCCGTTTGCTGTATGACTGTAGCGGGATTTCCGAGTCTCCTATACCGGGCAAGTCGATGGCTACAACATGATAGTCCTCAGATAGGACTGTCATAACTGTTTCAAACTCTAACCAACATGCCGGCCACCCATGAATAAAAAAGATTGTTGGCTTTGACTTTGAACCTGCTTCGACTACATGGATAGGTATCTCTTTAACAATAACCTTCCTGTGTGTGAAGAATGGTTTTGTACCTTTTTCCGTATTCACCATTTTGTCTCACTCCTTATAAGTATGTTGACCACAATACGAGCAATCACAACCAGTTTCTTGACTTTATACAAGTTCCCAATGAAATAATTCTATATAATTAAAGAATGGTATTGCCATTAAACAAAACTAATTACCATTGGAACTACTGTAACTTTTATCTCCGTTTATCAACCATCTCCTGTTGACACGCAAGGGAACTTGTGTTCTTTTTGTAATTTTCAGAATACACTATTTATACCTCTTAATCAACCCTATAGCAGACTAATTATCCTCCATATTTAGCCCCTCATATAAATGCGTGATCAATCTTTTTTATTATCAATACATGAAACGTGAAAAATCATAAAAAATGAAAGGTGATACATATTAGTCATGTATCACCCTTATAATTCTTGTTCAACATTCGCGCCCTTTAATAAAAAAATGTTTTTTTATGAGTTTAGATAAAGCATCCTTGTTTGACAAAAGCCAAATCTACCATTATTATCAACTCGAACCTATTTATAGGAGTGATAAAAATGAAAATTTACGTTGATGCAGATGCTTGTCCTGTAAAAGATATTATTATTTTTGAAGCTACGAATGCGGAAATTCCTGTTACCCTCGTTACTAGCTTTTCTCATTTTTCTAATGCGGAACAGCCAGCAGGTGTGGAAACAATTTATGTTGATTCTGGAGCAGATGCTGCGGATTATCGGATTATGCAGTTAGCACAAAAAGGAGATTTAATCGTTACGCAAGATTATGGTCTTGCTTCGCTCGCTTTAGCAAAAGGTTGTGTTGTTCTTCATCATAAAGGGTATAAGTATACAAATGAAAACATTGACCAATTATTACAAACACGTTATTTAAGTGCAATGGTTCGAAAAAGCGGAAAGCGTACAAAGGGTCCCAAACCATTTACAGCTGAAGATAAAGAGAAATTTAGAGAGCTGTTTAAACAAGTGATTTCACTTTGAAATGAACCGTCTATTTGCAGGGAAAGCTTAGCAAAGAAAAGAAGAGAATATTAAAATTAACATTCTCTTCTTTAGGTTTATCCATTTAAAAATCAGGTAAGTTATCTAAGTTATTTTCTTTCATACCATCAGGTTCACTGCGTATAATATCCCTGCCATACTTATGGAATACGTCCACATGAGCTAACTTCCCTGATTTTGCTTCATCAAGAGCAGTAATATAATCTAATTCTCTTCCACTACTTGTTTTAAAAGCAATCAAATCACCTTCATCATTTTTACGAACTGCAACAATTTGTTCTACTCCTGATTCGACTTCCCGAGCTACTTCCAATTGAGCTTGCTCTTCTCCTTGATGTAAGTAATCATTATAAACTTTTTGAAAATCTTTTTTATCCATAAAACTCACCTCCAAAACATTTTATTAGTATGTTTGGAAGCTATTAGTTTTATGTATTCTACCCATCAAATTAACAAAAATACACTCCCCCAAAGAGATAACCCAAATCATAATTTTTTCAATCTATTACAAATTCATTTTTAAATTTTATAGAGTACCTCTCAATATTAGGGAATTAAAACTGTTAATAATTACTTTTTCGAAATTACAGTAAACATCCCCGTCATGTTTGGTGAGTAATCTTGAAAATCATATTTTTCATAGAACGATTCTTTTCCTTGTGATGCAAACAAACCGACAAATGCCTTATCCGGGGCATTTCGATTTAAATATTCAACCAAAATATTCATTATTTCTTTCCCAATACCATTTTTCTGATAATCTGGATGAACCACTATATCTTGAATATAGAAATAGATAGCCCCATCACCAACAATTCTCCCCATGCCTACAATTTTTTCATTATCATTGACTGTGATGCAGTGAATTGAATTCTTCAGTGATGTTTCCACCACTTCAAAATTCATATAATCAGTCCATCCGACAGACTCGCACAAATATTTATATTCTTCCAATGTTGGAATGTTATTTTTAAACTCATATTTCTTCAAAATGTATCCTCCAAGTCCTCAATTTCAACGAGTATATAAATTCGACATCTTTTAATATCTACGTAAATTCTTCAAAGTCTCCAATATATCATCTGTAAAAACAGTAGCTCCCTCTTTCTCCAAAGCTGTAAAATATAAGCTTCTTAAGAAAGCTCTAATATTTTGTATTAAAATAGCATGCTGAGGATGTCGAATGTCTTCAACAATTACTATACTATGTAGCCAGTTGCTCCATTCTTCTTCAGTTAAAAGATTTTGGTCCCGTAACGACATAATTGGTTTTACTAATCTCTCATCCTCAAAGTTTATGTATACGTAGTCATTCATACGAACCTTCTGACGAACAGCAGCTAGTATTGCATATGAAAACTCGCGATTTTGTATTGTACGTGCTAAAGCATCTAACGCATCTGCAGCATGTGCAGTAGAATGCGCCCATCCTTTTCCTTCTACGTAACCCCTTACATCTTCTTCTAAATATACATATTCCAGAACTTGTTCTGCCACACTGTACAGTTGTTCTTCAGTTAATAGCGGTTCTCTTTCGTGAACGGATAAAATAAGCGGTGGAATTAATACGGAGAACGCACGTTTAAAAACAGAGTCTGTTCCCTTTTCACCAATTTTATAAAATAAATAATCAGGGCTAATTGCTTGTAACATTAGTCCTCGTAATTCTTTTTGTCTAAACACATCATTTGTAATCCATGTGTGAAGCGTACTATAAATCAAATCATCACGTAATTTAGAATCAGGTGATCCGATATAATCTAGCATCCACTGTGCATACGGATATGCATCCACATCCTCTGGTACAGCATAATTATTATTTTTAATTTGTTGTAATTCTTCTTTTAGTTCTAGTACTTCTGTCATTATATTTCCTGTCCCCTTTTTTACGTTTTTTAACTTATTTTTGCCTTATCCCCTGTAATTTTTTTCATAAAATTAATTTAATTATAACAATAAATAAAATGTTATACATATATTTCTGACTGTGCATTACTTTCGTTCATGAAATATAACATCTGGATTTCCAAAATCACTATTCCGAAATATAGCATCCGCACATTCTTTCGGGTTATGCTCGTCTATATACATCTTACAAGCTGCATGATACCTGTTCAAAAACATCTTCTCCGCTTCTTCATAACTTCCAAAAGCTTCAGTCTCTCGCTCTGCACCACGTTTTCTCGCAATCTCAAAGTCTGTATCTACAAAAATTTTATAATCAAATAAATGCTCAATATCTTTTTTTAATAGGAATGTTCCATCTACTACTAACACCATATTAGGCGGAGCCACTAGAGGCGCGTTATGTACAGGGATGTCCGTTATTAAGTTATGAGAAATCGTTTCATAATGTAAATCTCCATTAGATCCTAAAGGCATTAATAGTCTTTCTTTAAAAGCTGTATAATTATGTGCATCTTCATAATACCCTCTCGCTGATTCTTTTCCTTGCACATATCGAATCGCTCTCGGGTTATGAAAATCGTCAATGCTGGCACGTGTTACTTGTACTCCCCGTTTTTTCATTTCCTCTGCCAGCTCATTTGCAAATGTTGTCTTTCCTGAGGCTGTAATGCCACTCACTCCAACTCTTATTGGATGAGTTAAGTTTAACCTTAAAATATGATCAGCAATTTCATTCATTCGTTTTTGGCGATGCATGATATTCCCTCCTCAATTTTGTTTACATAACAAAATTATGATAAATAAAATTGTCGCTACTTGTCGGTAAGTCGATATATTTGAAAAATCGTTGATATATTTTTATTGATTTACATATTCCTCAATTCGCCTTAAACCCTCGATACAAAGCAGTACGTAACTCCTGCTTATATTCCTCAATTTCTGGCATATCGAGCTCTTCCGCTAATCGAATTGCTAATTCAATATCATACGGTACACGTACGAGTTGAACGGAAAAGCTCGCTGCTTCTTTTTCATTGTATGTTCCTTCAAAAATTAAATAGGAAGCTTGTGTAATTTCAAGTGGATTTCCTACGCTACCAGCATTACATAACGTTTTCCCCCTAAAATTTTGAACGTATGCTTGATGAACGTCACCGTAGCAAACAACATCTGGTTTTCTTTCCCCTTCTATATTCTCTGTCAACTCACTATTTTCGAACATACTAACACGCTCTTCTCTTGAAGCGTGTGGTTGAATTCTTTCATACAAACTTCTCGGTGAAGCGTGGAACATACGGATGAGTTTGCCGCTCATAAAAAATTCGATTGAAAATGGTAAGCTTCTTAAATACTCATTTTGTTCTTCTGACAATTGTTTTTGATGCCATTTTAAGGCTTCAAATTCAGTCAGTTTTGTAATAAAATCATCCCAGTTCCCCATTACAACCCCTTCACATTCTTTACGAACAATTTCAATTACTTCGCTAGAATGAGGTCCTTTTCCTACTAAATCTCCAAGACAAATAATACGCTCAATACCTCGTAATTTAATATCTTTCAGTACAGATTCTAATGCCGGAATATTACCATGAATATCTGAAATTACCGCTATTTTGTCCAAATGAATCCCTCCGTTATTTATTGTTTACTATATCCATATGAAATGATTGATACCATCTCGGAACATAAGAAGAAAAATCGTTATGATCTTCTAAAATTCGGTTCAATCTCTCTTTCATATCATCTACTAAATGTGGTGTAGTTCGATTTGTCCATGCTATATCGGATGGGAAAATCATTGCTGCGTATAGCGAATACAATTTCCAAAAATGCAGCGATGGTTCACCTCCGCAATAACCGTGAACTTGTCCTACAGCGAATGGTACGCTTATATTAGTCGTAAATAACGCTACTTTATAAAAATCATGAATTGGATCACCAAAATCGAATCTAGCAAAATCAATGACAGCCCTAAATTCATTATGTTCAATCATTATATTGGCTGGATGATAATCGTCATGTAAAAATACAATTGGACGATTTTCTAATAAATCTTTATGATTTCCTACAAAGTCTAACACTGTATTTAAATTTAGAAAGTCTACCTCATATTCTTTCAATGATTCTAAGTATCTCTCATATTTACTCCATATAGACATTTCCCATGAATTACCAGTATCCTCTTTTTCGACTAAATGAATCTTTTTTAGCACTTCTCCAGCCTTTTTTCCAGCCCTATACTGCTCTTCGATAGATAAAGTTTTTAATATATCTTCACCATCTAATCCATCAATCCACTCAAAAACTTGTACACATTTCTTTAATTCGGTAAAGCTTATAAAATGAATTAATTTTGGCATGGGAATATGTACTGACTCTAGCCGCTGCATATATTCATATTCTTCCTGCTTCCGTTCAAAATATGAAGAATCACATACTTTTATAAAATACGTTTCTCCACTCTCTAATTCAATTTTATATTTCTCATCGAACGAAAAACCTTTTGAAATAACAATCGCTCTTAAAATAAGGGGCCAGTCTATTTTTCTTTCTATCGCTTTTAAAATTGTCTCCACAAAACTCACCTCTATTAATATATGTACATACTACCTAGTACTTGATGCTTCCGTTTTCTTTCCCCTTTAAACTCCACCGCAAACGGATATTCACCATGCTCCTTCAAGCGTTCTTGCACTAGCCCTACCCCTACCGGCTCACAAAACTGCACACTAATACCACCAAATAATACACTTTGACACTCTGCATTCCACTCTTCATCTCTTATGATTGAACTTGCTGTTAATCCCATTACTTCTTTCCATTTCCGCACTGTTTCTCGAACATTTTTCACCGCATAATGAATTGTTTTTATTTCTTGCACTTTGTTTTTATGTTCCGTAATCGTCCCTGTTTTACGTAGATCGATTCTTCTTTCTTCATCCGTTTCATTCCACTGTATAAAGAATGGTAATTTTGGTCCGTCCTCTTCCTGCTTTACAAATAACATTTTCCATTCTAAAAGACGACCATCTTTTCTCACTCGTTTTCCTTCAAATGGTCCTATCGTTTGCAAAGCATGTTTTTGTAAATTAGCGGCTAATTCTTCAATTTCATCTGTTCGAATTGCGATTTGTAGCATACCTACTCCATTTTGCAATTTAACAACCGTTTCCTGCACTAATGGATTTTCTGCTTCTTTCGCTTTTTCTTCGTGCTGGACTGCTAAAAATTCTATATATGATAAATCAAAATAACATAAACTATTCCAAGTACCCCAGTTTGTATGCTGTCCACCTTGTACTATATGAAAACCTAATGACTGCATTTGTTTTGCTGCTTCCTCAGGCGTACAATGAACTGCGTGAACGAGATGATCAAATGCTAACATATTCTTTCTCCCCTTTCTCTCCATCCTTTTATTGTATATTCTCTCTTTCTTTCATTCAATTCAAAAAACTTTAAAACCTAGTTGATTTATAAGATTAATATGCATTATAATGAAACAAATTAATATAATGCTGATTGGAAAAACCAAAGGCACTTTTCTCACACGGGAAAAGTGCCTTTTTTATTTATTATTATAGGGGGATTATTTATGCAGAAATTAATTGTCTTTGCTATTATTGGGTTTTTCGCTCAATTGATTGATGGAGCGCTTGGAATGGCGTATGGGGTAACGTCTTCCTCTTTATTATTAATGTTTGGTATCGCACCAGCTGTTGCTTCTGCATCAGTTCATTTAGCTGAAGTAGTCACTACTGCCGCTTCCGGTGCATCTCATATACGATTCGGAAACGTTGATAAATATACAGTTTCTAGACTTACATTGCCAGGGGCGATCGGTGCTTTTGTCGGGGCATGTTTTTTAAGTAATTTACCTGGCGATGTAATTAAACCATACATTTCCTTATTTTTATTTACTTTAGGGGTTTATATTTTATTACGATTCATCATCCAAAAACAAATTGTTGCTTCAAATAAGCGTATGTCTACGAAACAACTTGTGCCGCTTGGCTTATTTGCAGGATTTGTTGATTCAACTGGCGGCGGTGGCTGGGGGCCTATTACGACACCTGTTCTTCTTGCAAGAGGAAATGATGCTAGAAAAGTTATTGGATCTGTAGATACGAGCGAATTTCCTGTTTCACTCGCTGCAACAATCGGCTTTTTCATCTCACTTGGCTGGGAGCAAGTAAGCTGGGTTTGGGTATTTGCCTTAATGCTCGGTGGTGTTGTTGCAGCACCAATTGCAGCATGGTTAGTACGCATCGTTCCTCCACATTTACTCGGCGTACTCGTCGGTGGCCTTATTATCTTTACGAATATACGTACATTACTTACATCATTTAAAGTTGATCCAACTATTATTACACTTTCTTATGTTGCAGTTGGTCTAGTCGTTATTATTTCTA
The DNA here is from genome assembly GCF_051915945.1 of Bacillus cereus group sp. MYBK30-2. Classification (NCBI taxonomy): domain Bacteria; kingdom Bacillati; phylum Bacillota; class Bacilli; order Caryophanales; family Bacillaceae; genus Bacillus; species Bacillus cereus group sp. MYBK30-2. Next base: position 69,955 of record NZ_JBQAFR010000001.1, on the reverse strand, counting down.
TTTTCATTTCTGTCCGTAATCATTCAAATCATTCGAAACAAACGACGATAGGCTATCCGACAGATCAAAAACAAATGCTACCATAATTGCGCAAAATACCGCCCGATTTGCTTCGGGCGGTATTTTTTATTTTTCAATTTTCCAATTAATCATCGTTTCAGTACTATTTACTTTATTCATATGTAATTTCTCTAATACACGAATAGAGCTATAGTTATCAAGGAGTGTCTCTGCTATAACCGTTTTCACCTCTCCTGTTTGAAAAGCCCACTTCATTAATTCACGAACCGCTTCTGTTGCATACCCTTTATTCCAATATTTCTCAATAAATCCGTAACCAATTTCAACTGTATGATTCTCATTAGGTGCCCCTTTAAATCCTATATCACCTAAAACGATGTCATCTTCTTTTCGAATAACATACCAAGCGCCCCACGGTAATAAAGCCGCATCTTGTTTCACATTTTCTACATGCCCTAAAATATGCGGACCACTATTGTATCCTTGATTATTCGCAATTTGAACCCACTCTTCCGTACACGGGATAATATGTAATCTTTCCGTTTCTAATTTCATAACGATGTCCCCTTTTCCATTAAACAATACTTCAATTTTATCATGAATATAAAGAATATTCATTCTTTTTTGATGCGCACATATGTTTATTCTTGAAACAAAATAAAGAACTGATCCCCTTTGATGGTTATGTCGAATAATATTTTCTGAATTTTCTCTTAATTTTAAAGGGTTTTTCATTATTTTTTGCGAAACATTTGTATAACAATTTTTTCTTTGCTTATTGTTACATAAAAGTAGGTTCGGGTGGAGTTTTGCAAGCGTTTCCTATACAATAACCGATAATTTTTGACTTTTCCCTACAAAATTCCTTGCAATATTTTCAGAAAATCATTACAATTGCCATATATTAAAAATCATAGCAATAAATAAATCCTCATCAGTCCGATGAGGTAGAGGTTGCAACTTTTAAGAGTATAACGGCCGAGACACAGAGAATGTCATCGACTCCGTTTGAAAGGAAAAGTTGCCGAAGTTTATATTTCTTCTCTGGAAATATAGGCTGGGGCTGTCTCCGAAAGGAACAGAACTGTCACGTTTACAAATTACCGTGTATACGTGGGGTGCTATCTTAACGGAAGGGTATGATGGGGTGGTTATTTGTGAAACGTTCCGCCTAATAATTCTTTTGGCGGTTTTTTGTATTTTTCTCCCCCGCTCCTTCCTATCTTACAAGAAAAGGAGTGTTGAACATGAATAGCGCAACGAATCAAGCTACCTCTAAAACACAATCTACACAAGGACAAGGTGAATTAAAACGTGGATTAAAATCTCGTCACCTTACGATGATTTCTCTCGGTGGTACAATCGGTACCGGACTATTTCTTGCCAGCGGTGGTGTTATCCATACAGCTGGTCCCGGCGGTGCACTAGTTGCATACGCTGCAATTGGGATTATGGTTTATTTTTTAATGACAAGCTTAGCAGAACTCGCAGCTTACATGCCTGTTACTGGATCTTTTAGTACTTATGCAACAAAATTTGTTGATCCATCACTTGGTTTTGCACTTGGATGGAACTATTGGTATAACTGGGCTATTACGATCGCAGCTGAACTAGCGGCCGTAACATTAATTATGAAATTTTGGTTCCCAAATACACCTTCTCTTATTTGGAGTGGACTTTGTTTAGCTATTATTTTTCTCTTAAATTATTTATCTGTTAAAGGATTTGGTGAATCTGAATATTGGTTCGCACTTATTAAAGTAGTTACTATTATTATCTTTTTAATTGTCGGTTTTATGATGATTTTTGGAATTATGGGCGGCGAATTCATTGGATTTAAAAACTTCACTGTTGCAGATGCACCATTTAACGGCGGAATCATGGCAATTATCGGTGTATTTATGGCCGCTGGATTCTCATTCCAAGGAACTGAATTATTAGGAGTGGCTGCTGGTGAAACGTCTGATCCAGAACGCAATATTCCGAAAGCAATTCGTTCTATCTTTTGGCGTATTCTATTATTCTATATTTTAGCAATCCTCGTTATCGGTTTATTAATTCCTTATACGACCGATAGCCTTGCAGCAAGTGATGTTACAGTAAGTCCATTTACACTTGTATTCGAAAAAGCGGGCGTTGCCTTTGCTGCTTCTGTTATGAACGCTGTTATTTTAACTGCTGTTTTATCTGCTGGTAACTCTGGAATGTACGCATCAACTCGTATGCTTTGGGATTTAGCTCGCCAAGGAAAAGCACCAAAGTTTTTAGGTAAATTAGATAGCCGTGGTGTACCTGTTAACGCATTAATCGCAACATCAGTAGTTGGTAGCGTCGCTTTCATCGCTTCTTTATACGGTGACGGTGTTGTATACATTTGGTTATTAAATGCTTCTGGGATGTCAGGATTTATTGCTTGGGTAGGAATCGCTATTAGTCATTACCGTTTCCGTAAAGCATACATCGCACAAGGAAAAGATTTAAAAGATTTACCGTATAGAGCAAAATGGTTCCCATTCGGCCCAATCTTCGCCTTTACACTTTGTGTGATCGTTATTTTAGGTCAAAACTACGGAGCATTTATGGGAGCATCTATCGACTGGAACGGTGTACTTGTTTCTTACATCGGTTTACCACTCTTCTTAGTACTATGGTTAGGATATAAATTTACTAAGAAAACGAAAGTGATTCCACTTGATAAATGTGAACTGGAATAACATGAAACGAGCAAACAAATTTGTTTGCTCGTTTTTAAATGCAATGCTTCTTCCTTCCCTATTTCTCTTGTTTTTGTAATAATAGAAGAAATATAAATAAAGGTTGGGATTACATGAACATTCGTATAACTGATGAAGCAAAAGCTGCTATACATAGACTAGAACGTGAAGACAAAAAGATCATTCGTATTAGAGGAACAATGACAAATTCTTGTAGCATTTTTGTTGATGTTGATTTAATTTGGGATACATATAATGCGGATGATGTTGTATATGAAGATGCACAACTTATTGTACAAATGGACTCATTCACAAAAGACTATACTGGTGATACTTTAAAACTTGATTATAAGACGACTGGTTTTAGTATTACGACTCCGAGTGAGACTTTGGTGTATGGATTGTCGATTAAACAATCAAAATAGTTTTTTATCTGGCCAATGAGGTGAAAAAATGGGTAAATATGTTCCATTAAAATTTTTATTTAATGAAGAATTAGCAGAAAAAATGGCTGATTCTATTTCTAAGCACGATCCTAATTTCTCTAAAAGGAGCTTTGTAGATTCTGTAACATGTAAAGTTGAAAATTTAGAGTTAAAACAACGTGTAGAAGTAATAGCAGATGAATTACAGAATGCATTACAAAAAGATTTTAATGACGCAATACGTATATTACTTAAAACATTGGGACCAGAAAATACAACAGAAGTAGGTACATTTACAAACGGCTATATGTATATGCCTATTGCAAAATACGTTGAAAAATATGGGATTAATGATTTTGAATCCTCGTTCAACGCAATGTATGAAATAACAAAAAGAAATACTGCTGAATATGCAATTCGGCCTTATCTTGAAAAGTACCATGAAGAAACATTGAACATATTACAACAGTGGCTACATGATGAGAACAGCCACATTAGGAGATTAGTTTCCGAAGGTACTAGACCAAGACTTCCTTGGGCCAAAAAAATAGGGGCTCTTAAAGGTGACTTTAGGAACAATTTAAAGCTTCTTGAACCATTAATGAATGACCCTTCTAAATATGTTCAAAAATCAGTAGCCAATCATATCAATGATATTACGAAAGAAGATAAAGAACTCGTTTTTCAATGGCTGCAAGAATTACTCTATAAAAATCATCCTGTAAATCCTTGGATTATCAAACATGGATTAAGAACGATGAAAAAAAATGGCTATTTACCAAAAGAATTTTGTTTTTAATTATTTGTATAGAAAGCAACACCCTATTTGAAAACAGCTAATAGAAAAAACGTTTATACTTCATTTGAAAGTATAAACGTTTTTTCTATTTAAAATATTATCCTTTCCTTAAAACATTTTGAAACATTTCTGGCTTATTTTGTTCAAATCCCTCTATTAGTTCCTTTCCAAATATCGTTATACTCTTCTCCCAAGGATGACCTAAATCCCCCCACTTATAATCATTCTGAATAAAGAAATATTGAGACTCCCACGACTAAAGTCGCAAGCCCGAATCCTTACGGAGTTACGGGTGGAATTCTTGAATGACTAGACGTTCGCAGTCCATTTCTGTTTTGAACAGCCTTCAAGATGAGGGCATCTCATTGCCCCTCCTAAACCAGACCATATGGGTGCTTAGGCTGATTGACTTTTACCATCAATCACAGTTGCGTAGCGAATATTCATCGCCCCAACGATATCACGGTGTTTCTCAAACCCACATTGACACTTGTATTTTCTGTCTCGTGCCCTGTTCTTTTCAGAACATCTCGGACAGCTTTGACTTGTATAAGCCGGATTCACATATTCAACCTGAATACCAACTAATGCTGCTTTGTATTCAATAAATTGTGACAAACGATAGAATGACCAAGTGTGTAGGTTTTTTTCGTTTTTACGGCTTGTTCTTACCGTCTGTCTTATATTCGTTAGTTGTTCTAATCGAATGACAGAAATACGATTATCAATCGCAAAATCAATGATTTCACGACTTATTTTGTGATCTTTATCTTGCATCCATCTTTGTTCTTTATCATCAAATCGCCGGATGGCATTCACTTTTTTGTCTGTAAACTCAATCCAATTTTTCATTAAACAACTGCCTTCCCTTATAATTTCAAAGGATTTCCACTCGGCAATCCCGAATATATAAATAACCATTCTCGCGAGGAGCGAATGTAATATGAATCTATTCGAACACGAAACGTAAGACCGCTTCATTTTAATAAGAGGTCCTCCCTTTCTCATTTCTTACTATATCACTCATTAACGAATTAGGAGGACAATAACATGAAACGTGATCCATTATTTTCAGCACTATTAAAAAGTGCAAAGACAAATTTTAGTGGCTGGGACTTTTCTTTCATTTCAGAAACTGGTCGAATGAAGAGCGAACCTTTATCGTGGTCATACGGCAGTACCGCTTTCCAGCTTATGCAACGTGCAAAATCAATGTTAGATATGGGTACTGGGGGCGGAGAGTTTTTATCTATGTTACAACCGTTTCCGTCCAGTATTTATGCTACTGAAGGCTATGCTCCAAACGTACCAATTGCTCGAAAGAAATTAGAGCCTTTAGGAGTTACAGTTGTGGAAGTGACTGATGATACCGCTTTGCCATTTCCAGACGATCAGTTTGATTTAATTGTGAATCAACATGAATCATATTCTGTTTCTGAAGTGAAAAGAATTCTTTCCTCCAATGGAACATTTCTTACACAGCAAGTCGGTGGTCTTGATTGTGCCCATCTTAATGAGCTGTTTGGTGCACCGCTTAATTCAGAATTTGCAAGTTGGTCACTCGAAACAGCATGTAGTGAATTAAAACAAAGTGGATTTACAATTATAGAAGCGAAGAAAGAGTTCCCTCTTCAACGTTTTTATGATATCGGTGCTGTCGTCTATTATTTAAAAGCAATTCCGTGGCAAATTCCTGATTTTACAGTAGAAAGATATAACAAGGAATTATATCGCATACATGAGATCATCTTGCAAAAAGGATATTTTGATGTGAAGCAACATCGCTTTATCATTAAAGCAAATTATGTAGAGTAAAGCTTAAATTAAAATTCCTTGCAAAAAGCCAAATCCAATAAAGGATTTGGCTTTTTTTAGTATTTTAACGGGGCTTCTCCTATTGAGAAACGAGATGTTTTACATGTCGTTTTTTCGTATCATCTTCTGTCAAAATAGAAGTTATGTAATCAATAATATTCCGGTTTTCATAAATAAAAGTATGTTCTAAATAGTTATCCTCTGTTAATAATACTGGTAAGTATCTTTGTAAATTGCTAACTACACCTCTGTTATCACCATCTAATATCCAATCGATTGACTTCCATTCTAATATTCCTTCAGCCGTGCTTAATGGTGTGTCCATATGTACTCCATCTGGTAAATCAGCAAGGAATACATACATTCCCTCACTATCCCGAGGCTCGTCTTTATCTTTAAAGATAACATTCCCCTTATACGTTACACTTTGAAGCTGAATTCCCGTTTCCTCAAACGTTTCTCTAATTACTCCTTCATATGGGGTTTCATTATTCTCAATTTTACCGCCAACACCATTCCACATTCCCATTGTCGGCTTTTTGTTCCTATTCAAAAGGAGTATGTTATCCTCTTTTCTAATGAAGCATATTGTGTACTTATACATACTATCATATCCTTTCTATTTCCTAACCGTTAACTTAATATAAAAGCGTTACTTATCATCACCCTAACAGGAGCACTTGAGGATGAAAAGGTTCATCTAATTCATTCGTTGTTTTTTGAAGAAAATAAAATAACTAGACTAAACTAGTCTAGTATTTTCATTTTCGAAAAAGGATAATATATAAATTCCACCTTGCCAATAACGTTATCTTCTTCAATATATCCTAAGCCATTTCGACTATCCCTACTATACTCACGATTATCTCCCATTACAAATAACTTATTTGGTGGAATCTTTGTCTTTTGAAAGTTGTAAAACACTTGTGTATTGTTATATAGGTCTTTATTTATATACGGTTCATCTTGCTTTTTGTCATTAACATATACACTTCCATTCGTTATGTTAATGACATCACCAGGAAGTCCTATTACGCGTTTTACATAATATTTCGATCCATCTTCTTCTTTAATAATGACGATTTCTCCGTGCTGTATGTCAGAAACATGTACAGCGGCTTTATTTACAAATACGTAGTCTTCTTCATGTAAAGTCGGTTGCATTGATTTCCCTTCAACTTTACATAAGGTAAAAGACTGATACACTACTACCAAAACAAATATAAATAGTATGTACTTTCCCCAGCCGCCCTTGATCTCCTTTTTCATATGTATTCCCACCTTATCAAAACACTTTTCAGCTCAAAAATATATCACTGCACAATATGGTTTCATCTGTGCAGTGATATACTACAATTTTAATTTCGTTTTTTACTGTACATTATTCGGCTGTTGTGCGACCGGGACTGCACTTACACCTGATCTCTGTGCTTTCAAATCAAAATACGCATCCAAAATTTCTTTACCAATTGCAGAATTAATACCTGATTTATCATTATTCACCCACGGTACAACAACAGAAAAAGCTACTTCCGGATCAGCGTCATATGGTGCATAACCGGCGAGAGTTAAATTATAACATTTTTTCCGGTTATTGTTCTCATCTCTTCCAATATCACTTTCCCCACCATATACCGTCTCTGCTGTTCCTGTTTTTCCAGCCGGTTTATACGGTAGACCTTTAAAAGTTCCAGTACCTGTCCCATCAGCTTCCTGGAAAACTCTTCTAAACCCTTCTTTTACATGATTAATATATGTAAGATCCATATCCACTCGATTTAACACGACTGGTTCTATCGATTGAATGACTTTTCCTACTTCCTCTGGTCTATTTGGTTGCTCTCTAATTTCCTGCACAATTTGTGGTTTCATCCGGTAACCACCATTTGCAATTGTTGACATATATTGCGCTAGTTGCAGCGGCGTATATGTATCATATTGTCCAATCGCATAATCAAGTAAAAAACCTGGTATATTATCTGTTCTACCTATTTGACCCATCGATTCATTCGGTAAATCTATGCCAGTTGGCACGCCTAAACCAAATTGTCTAAAATAATAACGCATTTTATTAAATGCTTCTTGTTTAATATCTAACGGATTGTTTGGTACGTAATCAACCCCTGCAATTTTTAAGGCCGTATTAAACATGTAGACATTGGATGATACTTGCAATGCCCTTAAATCATCAATATCTCCAAAGTCTTTCCACGATTTCTTCGGCTTCGAACTTCCTTTAAAGAACATTGGGGCATCAAAGAAATGTGTATATGGCTTAATCGCTTCTGTTTGATATCCCGTTAATACCGTAGCTCCTTTCACCGTTGATCCTAACTCATAAGAGCTTATCATCGTTCCTAAAGCGTAGTCTTCTATTTGGATTCCACCGTCTTTATTTACAATTTTCTTCCCTGCCAATGATAAGATTTGGCCATTTTTTGGATTCATCATAACGACGAACGCACGGTCCATCATCGGTTCTGAAGAATGAAATGCCCTTAAATTTTTTTCAAGACTTTCCTCCACTTTCTTCTGTAGATCCATATCAACTGTTAATATTAAATTGTTTCCACTTTTTCCTTTTGTCACTTTTTCAGTCCGAATAATATTTCCCGCTTTATCAGTAATATTTTTAGACTGTTCTTTCGTCCCATGCAGTGCATCTTCGTATTGTTTCTCGATGTAACTCTTACCAATACGATCATTTCGGTTATAATCTCGTACTAAATAATAGTCTAATTGCTCCCTCGGTAATCCTTCATTCTCACTAGAAACACTACCAAGTACAGAACGGAGTATTTTGTCATTTGGGTATTCACGCTCCCAATCTACAGTCGTATCTACGCCTGGCAAGCTCGACAACCTTTCACTAACTACTGCGTATTCATTTTGACTAACATCTTTTTTGACAATTTGGGGTGTCATTTTATATCCCGCATTCATTTTACTTTTAATTGCTAGTACTTCTATATCTTCTTTTGAAAGCTCATTTAATTCTTCTTGTGTAATTCTTTCCCTTCTCAATTCTTCCACTTTTTTATCTAAGTCTTTTCCTTCTATTTTCCGCTCTCTAAATGTATTCTCATCATCTTTTGTTACTTTTTTTGCTGCACGCTCTTCATTTAACTGCATCCAAAAGTCTTTTTTATCTGTCTCTGTTAACTTGTCCATATCTTCTTGTGGCATTTCGATTAACTGTGCCAATCCTCTTGCTACTTTTAAAACTTCCTTCGAGTCTACCCCTTTCATTTTCGTGTATGTAACTGTTCGTAACGGTTTATTATTAACAATAGGTTTTCCTTCTCGGTCAAACATTTTCCCTCTAGGTACAGGAGTACTCACCGTTACATCTTCCTTTTTATTCACTTCATTTCGATACGTTTCTCCATCAATGATTTGTACTTTACCTAGCTGAATAATAATAGCTGAAAATAAAAGAAATACGACAAAAAATAATACATTTAATCGAAATGGAATATGAGTCTTTTTCTTTTTCGACTGTTTCTGCTTCTCCTTTTTCTGTCTCATTTTGCTCCCTCGCTTCATTCTATTAACATTTCTCTGCATGAAAAAAATACGTTCCCTACATTGCACGCAAATACATCATTATGTATCAAATTTATTTATATGATATATATAGAATTTTATATTAATTACAAAAGAAAGAAAAGATTTAATTTTCAGTTTTCTATGTTCATGCCCTATTTATTACCATTCCCCTTACTAAGCAATAACATGAATATATTTCATACAAAAAAACTGAGGTGGCCACCATTCACCTCAGTTTTTTAATCAAATCATTATTCTTTCATTGAAGATAGGCTTTCTACAAATTCACCAATCTTATTTTGGAAAACATAATCAAAATTATATTCTTGTCCTGTTAACTCTTCATTTACTAAAATTGTTGTTGCCCCTACTTCTCTCTTTGCCATTTCTGGGAATGAAGCGACAGGCTGTACTTTTAATGACGTTCCCATTACGAGAAGTACATCTGTTTCATATAAACGTTTTATCGCATTTTGATATTGTGGTAACGTATCTCCGTATAAAACAACATCTGGATTTAGAATGAAATTACATTTCTCACAGCGCGGCACTTCATGATCAATCATATACTGTAAATCATATCCCGCTTTACACTTCGGACAATGCGCAGTTTGAAGTGTTCCATGTAAATCAATTACATGTTTACTTCCACCTAATTGATGCAAACCATCAATATTTTGCGTTAAAATCGTTATGTCTTTTCCTTGTTCCTCTAGCTCTGCTAAAAAGTGATGCCCACGATTCGCTTCATATTGATGAAACGTATTAATTTGAAAGATTTCTTTATAATGCTTCCAAAATTCTTTCGGATTTCTATTATAATAGCCTCTTGATAAATACATCTCTACATTCGCATCAGCATATAATCCATTTGCTGAACGAAAATCAGGGATTCCACTTTCCGTGCTTGCACCAGCACCTGTTAACACTGTAATTTTCTTTGCTTTTTCTAATATCGAATGTACTTCCTCATATTGCTGCACAAAAATCACCTCTATGTATATTCATACACTATATTATACCAGTTGTTTACAGATGGTGTTGTACAATTCGCTTTATTTAATGCGTCGCATTACTTATTCAATTACAATAAAGTTATTTAATTTTAATTCCTCAAACTAGCATAAAACCATTCGAAAGTTCAAAAACCCTTTAAAAATGCCTCTTAAACATAAAAATCAAAAATTCCAATTCATTCATGGTTTAAAACACCGATGAGCTGAAGTTTTCCTCGTTGATATAAATATCCAAATAAAATAAAATATAGATTGTGAAGGGGGTAATAATTGTGAAAAAAGTTTTGGCAATGACTTTAGGCTTGCTAATTGTAGCAAGTGGGTGCAGCTCGAAAGTATATGACGAGCAAGTTGATTCAGGTAGAAAAGCAATAGAGAAAGGTGAATATGCAGATGCTGTGAATTCTTTCGAGAAAGCAGCAAAAGAAAAATCAACAGATGAAATCCAGAAATACATTCGTTTAGCAAATCATATGCAGGATAGCGCTTCTGCACTAAAGGATGAAAAATACGAAGTAGCAATTGCAAATGCTGAAAAAGTTACGGAAGAAAAAACAGATGATAAAATATACAAATCTGCAAAAAAACAAGCAGAGAAAATCATCAAAACCGTTAAGGGTTCACAAGAACAAATGGAATCAGCAAAGAAAGAGATGCAATCAGGGAAAGATTTGTTAACTCAACAAAAATATGATGAAGCCTATGAAACTTTCAAGACAGTCGCTGAAAGAAAAGAGCCACAAGGACTTGTAAAAGAAGCAACAATTTTAATGAATGAAGCTGTAACGGCAAAAAAACAACATGAAGATGAACAAGTAAAGTTAAGAAAAGAGAAAGCAGAAAAAGAACAAGCTGCGCTTGAAAAGAAAAAAGCAGAACAAGAAAAAGCTCAGCAGAAAGTAAAAGAAGAAACTAAGAAACAGCAAGATACTGTCGCAGATACAGGTGAAATAACTGAACATGAAGCCGCAGATCTCGTACGTAGCCAATATAATTTCCCGATAAGTGTAGTAGTAGAATATGACCACGACGATGAAAATGGTAATTATGTCATCCATGTGTATGAAGATCACCCTGACCACACTGCTACATTAGGATGGTATGCTGTAAATCCGAAGACCAAAAAAATCTTTAAGGCAGTATAAGATACTAGCGAATTATAAAACTGAACAAAGAGGGCTTCATCAGCCCTCTTTGATTAACATACTTTTTACTTAATGCGTCGCGCCCCCACATTCAACAATATCTATTTCCACTTCTGTTGTTACCTCAACTGCTAATTGTATCCCTTTACGAATCGTAGAAAGTGACATACTCGGTTGCCCTGGATAATTACTCGCTTGTTCTGGTAGGAACGGAATATGAACAAAACCACCTTTTATTTTCTTATCATGTTTCTCTAGTTCATACATGAGACCATAGAATAAGTGATTACAAACGAATGTACCTGCAGTTTGTGAAACGGAAGTTGGTATACCTTCTTCGCGAAGTCTTTTTACGATTGCTTTCATCGGAAGTGTGGACCAATACGCAATAGGGCCTTCTTCTACAACCGGTATATCCACCGGCCTGTTCCCTTCATTATCAGCAATTCTTGCATCGTCAACGTTAATTGCTACACGCTCTATCGTAATATCTGCCCTGCCCCCAGCTTGTCCAATACATATAATAATTTCAGGAGTCAGCTCTTCTATATACTCTTTTAATACTTGTATTGATGTATGAAATACGGTTGGAACTTGTTTACTAATAATCTTGTACTCTCCGATTGTTTTTTCATGCAAACTTTTTGCGACTTCCCAAGCTGGATTGATGCTTTCTCTGCCGAACGGATCAAATCCCGTTAGTAATACTGTTTTCATAGTTTCACTCTCCTAATTAGAAACGATATACAAGACCGTACATTATAAACATATTTATAATGAAAATCGAAATAGCAATTGGTACTTGTGCCTTAATGACAGCATTTTTATCTTTCAGTTCTAAAAGCATCGCCGGAACGATATTAAAGTTTGCCGCCATTGGCGTAATCAATGTTCCGCAATATCCGGCAAACATGCCGAGTGCTGCCATAATCGCTGGATTCCCTCCATGCATTTGTACAATTAGAGGTAACCCGATTCCGCCAGTAATTACTGCAAACGCTGCGAATGCATTCCCCATTACAACAGTAAATAGCATCATTCCTAAACAATACGCCATAACAGCAACGAATGGATACTCTGTCGGTAACACTTGGCCGACTAAATCAGAAACAACTTGTCCAACGCCAGACTTCGCGAAAATACCGCCAAGCGCCGCTAACATTTGTGGTAAAATAACAGCCCAGCCAACAGCTTGTAATAATCTACTTCCTTCTTGAACAGGCGTTGTTATTTTCGCCTTTGTGATGCTCATCGCCGCTACGAAAGCGAGTAACGCTCCTAATGCTAGTGCAATTAATGTCACTTTATCAGGATCAACAAGTGCGACATTTCCCCATTTGATTTTCCCTAACGTTAGCGTTCCGATAATTGTAAAAATAGGTATTAAAAGTGCAGGCATGAAAATTTTATTTTTTAATTTCTCAGCATGTTTCACACGTTCTTGTACTGGTACTTCTTTCTCCTGAGATTTTGTTACTTTATTTAATGAAGCTAAAACGACCATGACAAGTACAATACAGCCAACATAAAACGAAGGGATTACATTTCCAAATATAAATGTAACTGCAAACAATGCCCAAAATAAACTAGAACCAAATCGGTTTGGATGCTCACGATCAAATGCAATCCGAACCGCGATAAATGCAACGATTATACCTAATAAATAATAAATTGTATCCATTGTTATTACGTTCATTTTATATAGCCTCCTTCTCTTGTTTCTCTTCTGCTTTCATTGTTTTCGCTATATACTTATCAAACCTTCTAAACCTAATCCAGCTTACAATAAGGGCAGATATCGCAGTTGGCATTCCCCAAAGCGCCATATCCCATACACCGACATGCATTCCTACTGAATCGAAGAACCCTTTCATTAATAAAATGGCACCAGTTGCGATAAAAATATCTTCTCCGAAAAACCAAGCTGTGTTTTCCGCAGCTGCTGCGTTTGCTTTAATCTTCTCTCTTAATTTTTCAGGAAGTTTACCATACCTTCCTTGCGCAGCTCCCTCTGCCATTGGTGCAACAAGTGGTCTCACTGTTTGCGCATGACCTCCAATATTAAGTCCAAGTGCCGCTGAGGATTCTCTTATCGTAAAATATGACATTAATACTCTTCCAGTTGTAGCTCCTTTTGACTTCGTTATAAGTGCCTCTGCTCTTTCCTTTAGCCCATAACGCTCTAATATCCCGATTACAGGTAAAGTTAACAATATTGGCATAGACATATATCTGTTTTCTACGAAAAATTTACCGAACATGCTGATCACATCATAAAAGCTTAAGCCTGAAACCATACCAGTAACAATACCTGCAACCATAACTACTAACAGTGTATTTAATCTAAATAAAAAACCAACCGCAACAAGTAAAATTCCAATTAATTTCACCATTTGTAACACTTCCCCTCATTTTTTATTTTGGTGCACTTATAGAAATACCGTTAAGTTCGAATGTTCTGTATATTCTTCCCACAAATTGTACTGCTTTCTCTCCATCTCCGTGTAAACATATCGTTTGCGCCTGAAGTGCTACTTTCCCTCCAGTAACTGCTTCTACATACCCTTCTTTCACCATTTGAAGTACTTGGCTTATTGCTTCGTCTTCATTTTTTATAAGAGCATTCTCTTCTGTACGGCTTGTTAAAGTTCCATCCTGCTTATACGTACGATCAGCAAAAGCTTCTTGTACGAAAGTTACGTTATACTTTTCCGCCGCTCGCGTAAATGCATCGCTATTCGCTAATCCGTAAAGTAATAGTTCAGGGTTTATATGAGAAATTGCCTTTGCGATTGCATCCGCAATTTCCGAATCAGTTGCCGCCATATTATATAGGGCACCGTGTGGCTTTACATGATGCATATTTCCTCCAGCAGCTTTAACAAACCCGTCCAATGCGCCAATTTGATATAAAACATAATCGTATACTTCACTTGGTGAAACTTGCATGTTCCTTCTCCCAAATCCAATTAAATCAGGAAATCCGGGATGCGCCCCGATTGCTACATTATGTTGTAATGCTTTTTCAACTGTTTGCCGCATAACGGTCGGATCACCAGCATGAAAGCCACAAGCAATATTTATTGAGGAAACGAACGGAAGAATTTCATCATCATTCCCCATTTTATAAGCTCCAAAACTTTCTCCTAAATCACAGTTTAAATCAATTGTAGTCACGATGTTTTCCTCCTAATCTCAGCTTCGTAAAGCGATGAATTTCTTTACTAGACTCATATTTTCTTCCTGCTTTATATATAATTGTTCAGCTTCTTCCATAGAGATTTTTTCAAAAGTTACATAGTCTCCTGGTTTCAACTGCGCTAGAAGAGGTAAATCTACTGAAATGACATTTCCAATTCTCGGATAGCCACCTGTCGTTTGTCTATCTGCCATTAATATAATAGGCTGTCCACCATTCGGTACTTGAATTGTTCCGAATGTAACTGGACTCGATAAAATTTCTACTTCTTCAACTCTATTTAAAACTTCTCCGTCAATCCTATACCCCATACGATCAGCATAATTGGACACTTTATACTCTTTCGTAAAAAACGACTTTGTACTTTCTTCTGTAAATTGATCATATTCAAAGTCTGTTATAACGCGAAGAGTAGGATGCTTCTTATATTTTGGTAACGCCTTGTTACAAATTGCCCACTTCGTTTTTATACGCTTTTCTTCTTGTAAGTTTTGTATGAAACGACTCGCTACTTCTGCTCGTGTACCAATTTGAAAATAGTCTCCTTTTTTCAGCATTCTCCCTTCCATACCGCCAATAGCAGCACGTATGTAAGTACTTTTGCTTCCCATCGTACGATCAATATCGATACCGCCCGCAAAGGTCACATACGCCCTACACCCGCTTTTCGCTTTTCCGAAACAAAGCATGCTTCCTTCTTCAGCTAACACGGGACGCCATAACGGAATACGTTCTCCATTTAATAACGGTTCCATATTTGCCCCGCCAATCGCTAATAAAGTCGTTTTCTTTATTAACAATTTAGGCCCCATTATCGTAATTTCGAGTCCAGCTTCATTCTCTTCATTGCCAACTAACATATTAATCATCCTGAGTGCGCTCTTATCCATAGCGCCTCCAACAGGTACACCATATTGTTGATAATGATAACGTCCTAAATCTTGGACTGTTGTAAACATCCCAGCATGCAAAACCTCTACATCCATTCTTTAGCCCCCTCTAACGATACGTACTCTTCCTTTGTTATCGGGATAAAACGTAAATACATACCACTTTGAATATAGGTAGGTGTTTCGTCTTTCGGATTAAATAAAAGGATTGGTGTTCGGCCAATAATATTCCATCCGCCCGGCGTTTCAAGCGGATAAATACCTGTTTGATTTCCGCCAATACCTACTGAACCAGGTGCGATTTGTAACCGTGGTGTTTCTTTTCTAGGTGTTTCTAATTCTTTCTGTAATCCTCCTAAATAAGGGAAACCAGGTGTAAAACCTAACATATACACAAAATACGTCGTTTCACTATGTATTCGAATAACATCCTCTACTTGTAACCCATGATAATACGCGACCTCTTCTAAATCTGGCCCATATTCTCCCCCGTAGCAAACTGGTATGGAAATATGTTTCACATCCCTTTTCATCTCTTCCTTATAAGTATCATATAGCCCATTTATGTACTGGCATACGTAATCATATGGTCTTATATTTCTATCATTTTTCTTCCATACTTCGAACAAATTGTAGTACACCGCTAATGAAGTAAATGACGGAACACATTCTATCATCCCTGAAAATGGATGTTGCTGCAGTGCTTGAAATAATCGCTGTACTTTTTCATATATGTCCATCCCGATTTCTTCACCAAATGTAACAATAATTGCTTGATCTCCTAACGTAGAAAATTTCATCCCATTCCCTCTTTCTACTCCCAAAAACCGAGTTCTTTCGAAATGCGGTGCGCTGTTTCTTTCACTTTCGCAATAAAATACGGAATGTTACTTTCGCTATATTCAATTGCTAATCCTGAAATACTAATACCCGCTACAACAGTTCCATCATTAGCGAAAATTGGCGCTGCTATGGCCGCTGTATGATTTTCTAATTCAGAATAACTAATTGTATACCCTTCCGTTTTCGCCATATGTAATACTTCTAGCAAATGCTCTTTATTAACAATCGTTCCATCTGCAAATTGCTTTAAATTTATTGCCTCTACATATTTTCTTTTCTCTTCCTCAGAAAAATACGATAGTAAAATTCTCGGACATGCGCCGGCATACAGTGGAGCTCTTCTTCCAACCGCCGTATAAACACGTACCGGCTGAACTCCTTCCATCTTTTCAACATAAATTGCATCATTACCATCTTGGATAATTAAATTAACTGCCTGTCCTAAACTATCTCTAAGTTCTTTCATATATGGAATCGCAATATTTCTTACCGATAACCTTTGTGAAACAAGTTGACCAAATCGTAAAAAAACGACTCCGAGACGATACTTACTCTTTTCTGTTTTTTGTAAAAACCCCATCTCTTCTAACGAACCAATTAAACGATAAACAGATGTTTTCGGCATATTCGTAAGCTGAACCATCTCTGTTAAACTTAGCTTCTCATGCTCATAAAACAACTCCAAAATATCCATTGTCTTAACTGCCGTTTTATTTATACTCATCCTATCTCCTTTATGTTCCGAATTTCGGAACTTGAATTCCGTTTTTCGAAACAAATATATAATTAAAAATTATAAAATATTCTTTAAATTCTATCAATATATTTTTGAACAAATAAAAAAGTATGGAAGAATACCTCTCCCATACTTTCTCTACACTTTATAACGCTCTTACTTGTTTCAATGGCCAGAAAACAGCTTGTCCTTTTCCGACAATTTCATCTTCTGAAATAAACCCAAACATACGACCGTCTTTAGAAACTTCACGATTATCTCCTAAAACAAACACTTGGCCTTCTGGCACTTTCGTTTTCCCTGTAATTTGTTCTAACGTAAAATCAGGAGTTAATACACGACCAGCTGCTTTTTCTTTATATTCTTTTAAATACGGTTCTTCCATCGCTTTTCCGTTTACATATAAAACATCATTTTTATACTCAACTGTATCACCTGGTAAACCAATTACTCGTTTTACTAAATCATACCCTTCTTTTCCGTGGAAGATAATAACGTCAAAGCGATCTAATCCATTAATACTATAACCAATCTTATTAACGAGAACTCGCTCATTATTTTCTAAAGTTGGCATCATCGACTCACCTTGTACTAGTGAAGGCGTAAATAATATCCCTCGAACGATAAAAGCAATCCCAAGTGTAATCCCTATCGTTTTAATCCATGAGATTACTTCTTTTTTCGTATTTTTCTCCATCTTTTCCCCTCTTCTCTAACATGACAACTATTTTATTAAAACTGCTAACTCTTGTACTAACCCTGGATCAATTTCAGAAAAACATGATTTACCTTCTCTCACAGCTGTACCTACATGTGCCTGCGCGATTCCAGTTTCATCTAGCAATTGTTTTACATTCTCTTTCGTTACTCCGCTTCCAACAACAAGCTGTATATTCCCTTCACTTTCCTTTTGCATCTCTCTAAGCACCGGAATATTATCTACTACATTTCCTTGTCCGCCTGAAGTTAACACGTGAGTTACTTTATTGAATTTCTTCAAAGCTTTCATCGCTTCTGCCGGATTTTCTGTATCATCTATCGCACGGTGATACGTTACATTTATTCCATCTACAACAGATAATAAATCTGCTAATTTCTCTGCATCAACTTCATTTTGTTCATTTAA
This sequence comes from Bacillus cereus group sp. MYBK30-2, assembly GCF_051915945.1. NCBI lineage: Bacteria > Bacillati > Bacillota > Bacilli > Caryophanales > Bacillaceae > Bacillus > Bacillus cereus group sp. MYBK30-2. The sequence continues at coordinate 51,677 of NZ_JBQAFR010000001.1, read as the reverse complement.
TACACCTAATACAACACCAGCAGCCCCAAGATTTTGAGCAACTTCAATATCTTCTTTCATCATTTCAATTTCTTCTTCCGTATATATAAAAGACTTCGCATGCGGACGAATCATGACATGAACCGGTATTTGTACTGCTTCTACTGCTTTTTTTATAAAGGCATAACTCGGTGTTAAACCGCCTTCTGTATACGATGAAATGAGTTCAATTCGATTTCCACCAGCTTTTTCAATTCGCTTCACATCTTCTAAACAAGTTGCAATAACCTCTAGCATGAGATAACCTCTTTTCGTGCTTTTTTCTCATTATACAGCAGTAGAAATAAGAAACCTAGCTTTCTCCTATAAAACTATAAAAAGAAGAATGAAAAGAAAGATTTTTTGAGTTGATAACACATATTATATATATTGAGTTTTTAGAGGAATCTGTCCTTTAATATCGAAAAATTAGGTAAAATCGGAACTCAAGGAGAGAGGAAAATGGATACGGATTTTTCAAGCAAACATTTTAGTCTTGAAAAAGTTAGTGACGGGATATACGCTGCAATAGCGAAAGAAGGCGGTGGCGCCGTAGCAAATGCAGGTTTTATTGATTTAGGGGATAAAACAATAGTTTTTGATGCATTCAACACACAACAAGCTGCCGAAGATTTAAAGTATATTGCCGAAAAAATAACAAATCGACCAGTTACATGGGTTATAAATAGTCATTGGCACGGAGATCATATTCGAGGAAATCAGGTGTTTAAGGATAGTACTATTATTTCAAGTCAAATCACATACGACAAAATGAAGGACATTCATCCATCGAGAATCGATAAGCAGAAAAATGATATACAAGGTCTAAGAAATTATATTCAATCTTTAAAAGAACAAGTAAATCAAACCGATAATGCCAAATTAGAACATCAAATAAACTTTTTAAGCGAATTAGAAGTTTCATTACCAACTTTGAAATTAATGTTACCGCAACAAACATTTTTTGATGAAGTAACTTTTCATGGAATTAATCGTAGTGCAAAGCTTTTCACATTAGGTGATGGGCATTCATTCTGTGATGCCATTCTTTATATTCCAGAAGAGAAAGTCATATTTATGGGGGATTTATTATTTGTTGATTGTCATCCGACATTTTTTGAAGAGTCGAATCCAGAGAATTGGATTCATATTTTGGAAAAAATTTCGGATATGGATATAGAGATTGCGGTTCCAGGACACGGTTCAATTGGAACAAAAGTACATATTTCGAAATTAATAGATTATATAATTGATTTAACTGTGCTCACACGAAAAAACATTAATATCGAAGATACTATGGTTCCTATCAAATACAAGAACTGGGATTCTCCAGAAATCTATCAACAAAATTTTAAAATGCTAAAAGGTATATTAAGCCGTTAAATCAAAACATTCAGATACCATTAACTACAAACAAATAGATAAGCACTACATTTAATGGTGATTTTATAAAGAATTTGCAGATATTCGAAAACTTATTTATTAGATTCACAAGTACGTTAGTAGAACAAGGAACAGAAAAACAATAAATTTTATTAGTAAAGGGAAACCACCACATTCATCAACTTCAAAATTTTATAAGGCACCCAAAACGAGAAAATTGTACATTTTCACCCAGAGATGTTAATTTTCTCGTTTTTGGGTATTTTATTTCGTTAGCTTGATAGCGATGTGGACAGCCCCTATGTTTTATAACTACGACCGAAATGCCGCATCCGCCAGTATGGAAAGTGTTGCATCATCCATCGGCGGATTATGCAAACCGGCTCTGACGTTTAAATAATAACGATGAAGCGGATTTTTTTCTGATAAACTTTTCGCCCCGACGATACGCATCGCTTTATCCACAATAGATATAGCCGCATTCGTTACAACATATTTCACTGCCGCTAGTTCTGCTTGCAATGAAAGTTTATCTTCTGCCTCATCGTATTTTTTCGCAATTTGATATAAAAAGACACGAGCTTGCATAAGCTCAAGTTCTAATTCTCCAACTAATCTTCTAACATTCGGTAATAAACTAATAGCATGATTTAAACTATTTGGCTTGTATGATTCCGCAAACTGAACTGCATAATTTCTTGCCGATTGTGCGATTCCTAAATAACATGCTGGTATATGAAGTAACCAACCAATTCCCTTCGTTTTAACCTTTGAACCCTTTATATCAGTGAAAAAACGATCCGGTATCTCTACATTTTGTAATACAAGATCATGGCTAGCAGTTCCTCGCATTGAAACGCTATCCCAAGTTTCTTCAATTGATACGCCAAGCGTATTTCTTGGAATGACAAACTCCCCGATTTCTTCCCGGCCTTCAATACTTGCTGAAATAATAAAATAATCTAGCACTGGTGCCATCGTCGTAAAAGTTTTTCTTCCATTTATAATCCACTTATCACCTTTTTGAGTTGCTACTGTTTCTGGTTTCCCGCCGCGCGTAGGACTACCTGTCTTCGGTTCTGTTGAAGCTCTATTAAAAAGTGCACCATTACGCACTTCATTACAAAACCAAATGAACATCTCCTCGTTCCAAGAACGGTTTTCCGCTAATTCCTTTACAATACCGAGATGCCATCCAATTGACAATGCGGTAGCACCACAGCCTTCTGCTATTTTCTCTTGAAATAAAACAAAATCGTACAAGGAAATCGCATTGCCTCCCAATTCTTTTGGCAACGTTAATTTTGTATATCCGATATCTTTCAAATTATTAATATTTTCATACGGAAATGACCCTAATTCACTTAGTTGATGCTCCCTTTCCATGAACTTCGGAATCAATTTATTTATTTGTTCAATAATTAAAGATTGTTCTTCTGTTTCAACAAATGAGAGTGCCATACTATAATCTCCTTTATGTTCGATTCATAAACCGTTCATTTTGTCATTATGATTATATGAAGCTACCTCTCTATTGTTTCACTATTCCGATAAAAATACAATGTTTTTGAACAATAAGAAAAGTTCCTATATAAAGATAGATTCTTTTCTTATATTAATCCCCTTTCAATGCCTTTAATGGCAAAGAGGTTACATATCCAATATACGAGAATAATTCTTTAAAAAAGAATGGGATTTCTGTATCTAACGTTTTATATGCTGACGTTGGAGTCGGTGATGCATATGCTTCAATATTAATATGTTTTGCGATTCTCATTGCGCGTTTCATATGAAGTGGATCACTCACGATCGTATATGTGCGTATTCCGTTCTCTATGCCAACTTCCTTCGCATTCTTTAAATTCTCTTCAGTGAAAAGGGATTTTGTTTCAATTAAAATATCCTCCTCTTTTACACCTTGTTTCAATGCATACACTCTAGCAGTACGCGCTTCCTCAAGCTCTGCTTCAAACTTTGTACCACCTGTAAAAATAATCTTTTTAATATTTCCGTTCTTATATAAAGAAATCGCATGATTGATTCTTTCTTTAAATACAGGAGATGGTTTTCCGTTCCATGAAGCTGCTCCTAGTACGATTCCAGCATCCGTCTTCACATCATCTTCTGTTTTAAAGCGATAACTCCAAATATCGTAAGCTGCATAACTTACATATAAAATAATAGAACAAATCATAAGCAAGAACACTTGCAAGATTCTTCTTTTCTTACTTTTCTTACTCTTCTTATTTTCTTTCATTAATAACTGCCTCCGTACATCATCCATACTTCTATATAAAAACGTATATATCAAATCATTTTGTTTGAATTTGTTTAAAAGAAGGAACTTTTCTTGTTATATATGTATTAAAGGGTTTTCATTTAAAATTGAGGATTATCAATTCATTTTTCGTTTGCGGTTTTCATTACATTTATGTAATTTATAAGTTTATTACCATACAACTACATTGTAACGAATTTTTTCTCATAATGGAATGATGAAACAAAAGTAACTAAAAGAAGTAACAGTTTTGTAAGAAAAAAGGCATATTTTTCATCTACACGATCCATACACCTTTCCTATTATGAATTATAATTTTTCTTTATACGACTCTAACTTTTCTAATAACCGTTCTTTCACAACTGGCCATTCACTTGCAATAACACTATACACAACAGCATCTCTCACATGTCCGTTTGGCAATCTTCTTTCATTTCTAAGTACGCCTTCTTTTACTGCACCTAGCCTTTCAATTGCTCTTTGTGCTTTCTCATTTCTTACATCAGTCTTAATTTGAACCCTCAGCATATGTAACTTTTCAAAAGCGTACTCAAGTAACATATACTTACACTCTGTATTTATACTCGTACGTTGCACACTCGGGTCATACCACGTTTGTCCTAACTCAACTGTCTTATTTTTAACTGAAATGTTATATAAGCGTGTACTTCCTACAATTTCATTTGTCTTTTGATCAACAACTACAAATGGTAAATCCTTACCTGCCCCATAAGCTTTTATCGCCTTTTGAACATATTGCTGCATATCTTGAACAGTATTCATTTTAGAGATTAAATACGCCCAAATATCTCGATTTCCTTCCACGATTGAAAACATTTTTTCGACATCATTGCTATCCATTAACCGTAACTTTGCTCTTTCATGAATAATTTCCATTTATACCCCTCCTCTCTTGTAACTATATCATACAAAATAACATTTAATTATAGATATAATTAAATGTTATTTTTAAACCCACTTTTATATAAAGTGAGTTCCCTCTTTTATTTTAATTTCATTTAGCTTAATACAATTTTACTCAGCATCTCTTCCTTAGGACCAAACATACGAATTCCTTGTCGAATATAATCTTCCTATATAGGGTGTGAAGGTTCATCAATACTCGTTAATATCGTACCGATTAAAGCAACATATACGCAATCGGCGTAATAATAAGCAACGTTAAAATCGTTCTTTGTACATATAAAACAATAAGTTCAGATACTTTTAACGGGATATCTGTCGATAAAATACAAGGAATTGATGCGGAGAAAAATAAAATAGATGATACTGAAACAACCGCAATTACAAACTTTGTCACGAGCGGTGCACTTACAACTAACAATGATGGTAAAAACATTTCGGCAATACCAACTGATGCTGCTTTAGCAGCTAGTTCCGCTTCTGGAAGCTGTAGTAACCAAGTAAATGGATAAAAAATATAACTAACCCAATCAAATATTGGCGTAAACTTTGCTAAGACGATACCAATTAACCCTACTGACATAATCGATGGTAAAATTCCCATCGTCATAATAAATCCATCTTTTAAGTTCACTGCGATATTTTTCATAATACTCGGTGCAGATTTTGATACTTCTAATGCATCCTCCCAAGCTCTCTCTAACATTTTCTCTTTATAAACGGGCTCTGGGAACCCTTCTTTCGTAATATATGTATCTGGCTTTTTGCTAAGTGGCGGGATTCTTACAGTGATAGCAGTCACGATGAATGTTACAACAAGCGTAGTCCAAAAGTACATATTCCATAAATGCATAATGTCTAATGTTTTTGCGATGATGATCATAAATGTGGCGGACACTGTAGAAAAACCTGTGGCGATGATCGCTGCTTCTTTTGTCGTATACTTCCCTTCTTTATACACGCGATTGGTAATTAATAAGGCCAACGAAGGAAGCAACCGCATCAATTGCTGATCGTCCTGGTGTATTCCATAACGGTCTCATAATCGGACGGCAAAATGTACCGATAAATTCAAGCAATCCATATCCGACTAATAGCGCTAAAAACGCCGAGCCAATTGGAACGAGTAAACTTACCGATATCACTAACTTCTCATACAAAAATGGCCCAACATCTGGCGCAAAGAACCAAGCTGGTCCTACTTTCAAACAATATAATACACCAAAAACAACGCCGACTACTTTTAAAATAGAAAAACAAATGTCTACAATAGATTCACTCCATTTCTTCGTATAAAATGGACAAATCGCACCAATTACCATAACAAGCAGTGCATAATAAGGTACTACAGAAGGAACAGTAGCTCTAATCCATGATACGATATGATCAATCATAATAGACGAAGCACCGTTAATCGTAACAGGTACGAAAAACATAAACACACCAACTAGACTAACGAGTATAAACCGAAGAATAATCCCCCTTTCTCGCCCTGTCTTAATTACATTACTTTTTAATTCAATTTCACTCAAAATTCGACACCTCCTATTATCTAAATATTATGTATAATAACATCAAATTCCTTCTTTGTTAAATGAAAATTAAACGAGTAATAATCTTACTTTTTCATTGTCAGTCACCAAAAATTATCATATAATGTTCTTCAGAAATGTTACATATACATATTTATAACGCATCATTTGTAACCATTCCATTTCCTTTTTTCAATTTACTCATTAAATTAACCTATATAAAATAGAAGGAGAATGTAAAATTGAAAACATTAAAATTAACTATGGCAAGTGCACTGCTATTTGGTGCTCTCATCGCTCCATCTAGTTCTTTAGCTGTGAGTGAAACTGTAACACAACAAAGTGATACGCAGTTGGAGATTAATGAAGACGATAGCTATTATCAGTTTCCCGATGTGCTTGGATGGGCAAAGCCGTCCGTTGATTATTTAGTAAAGAAAAAAGTTTTATCCGGTCTGCCAGACGGTACATTTGGACCTAACCTTGAAATTGATAGAGCTTCTGCCGCAATTATTATGGCAAAAATATTAAACTTACAAATAGACACTTCAGCTAAACCATCATTTAAGGACTCGCAAGACCATTGGGCTACTCCTTATATTGCTGCAGTTGAAAAAGCTGGGATTATTAAAGGAGTAGGTAATGGGAATTTCAATCCTTCTGGAAAACTAACAAGAGCTGCTATGGCTTCTATGCTTGTTCATTCATATAACTTGGACAAAAAATCTACTGATCTATTACCTACTGTATTTCAAGATTTAAAAGGACATTGGAGTGAGAAGTCGGCCAATCTTCTTGTTGCTCTTCGTATTTCAGCTGGTTATGGTGGTAGTCATTGGTATCCAGATAACACTATTACCCGTGCAGAAGCTGCAAGTTTAGTTGCTCGCACAGATCAATCAAAAGATAAAGAAATTAAATTAAAGCAAGTTACTATGAAACAAAGCTATTTTATATACCCTGAATCCTCTCTTCATTCAGGTATAATTGCTGAATATGCACCACAAACCGTTACTGTATTCGATGAATCTGAAAATGGATGGATTAAAATTGCTACAGATCATGGTTTAAAGTGGACACCATTACAAGAAAAACAAGTTTATATTGATATAAATTTTGTTACCTTTGATAGACCGTCAAGAACAGGATATGTGGTTGGTAAATATCCCCCTCAAACTGTAACAGTCGTTGAAGAAAATAGCATTTGGTTAAAAATTCGCACTAGCGAAGGTCTTCAATGGATGAATCCATACTTAAAAGAGGGTGAAGGAAAAGAATTAACGTACATTCCAAAAGAATTTTTCGCTTATGATAGCCCTAATTTTTCTTCTAAAGTATCTGGAAAGTATGCTCCACAAGGTGGCATAGAAGAATTAGCTAAGAGAGATGACGGATGGGTACAAATTCGTACAGACAAAGGACCAAAATGGGTAAATATGTCTTATCTCTTACGTCCAAAACTTCTCTTAGATGTTCCTGCCATTAATCAATTACCGGAACTACAAAAAGGAAGTACAGTTGTTTCACTACAAATGCTTTTAGAATACTACACAGGACGTTCATTAAATAAAGTAGAATTTGCTAATCAAATGCCATTTGATACAACGCGACGCAAGACTGATGGAAACGGAAAAGTTACAGTTTGGGGTGATCCAGACATCGGATTCGTTGGTGACGTAAGTGGAAAGAGCTATGGTTACTCTATTAATCCAGCACCATTGAAACAATTACTTGATAAACATGCAAGAGGTACAGATTTAACAGGACAGGATTTCTCTGTATTAGAAAGTTATGTACGTAATGGTAAACCAGTTGTAGCGTGGGTAGGGAACAAAATAACTTCTCCGCAACTAGAACATACTTGGCAAACACCTCAAGGAAAGACCGTAAATGGATACAGAAATGCACATACTATTATCATAACTGGTGTAGATGATCGTAACATTTACTATAATGACCCATTAGAAGGTAAAAAAGACCAACCAATGGTAAAATCCCGATTTGAGCACAGTTATAATCAAATGGGTAAAAAAGCTTTAAGTATCGATTAATAATGTAAAAAGCCTATTTTGATCATATGATTCAAAATAGGCTTTTTACATTATATCTCATAATCATCAACAATTACTTGAATTACACGATACGTTTCTTCAGCTACTTTCTCATTACTATCCCTATTCGCATCATATGTAATTAACGCCTTCCAAAGCGCCCATCCTCTCGCTCTATTCCAAGTTTCTTCATCCATACACAATACTTCTTTAAATACGTTTCTACTATTTTTATCAAAAAACGTCCATGCCATCGCTGCATCACAGGCAGGATCTCCTACTCCTAAAATACCAAAATCAATTACAGCACAAAGCTTTCCATCTTTAATGAGTAAGTTCCCCGGCGCTATATCTCCATGAACCCAAACTGGTGTGCGTTCCCATGTTGACCGAAGTGCTAAATCCCAAAGGTGCTTTAATAATGTTTCATCAAAAACGTCCTTATTATTTTCAATAGCTACTCTCGCTTCTTCATCGTATACAGATATAAGCCCGCCTCGGTAAAAATTATGTGCTCCAGCTTTTGGGCCGTTACTCGCATCAATTGATTGCAATTCTACTAGAAATGACCCTAAGTCCGTTGCGAATTCATTTAAATTATGGACATTTTCTTTCGTAACTGTCTCTCCCTCTATCCACTTATTAATAGACCAGGGCCACGGATACTCTGCAGACGGATTTCCTTTCGCAATTGGGGAAGAAATTGGTAAAGTGATTTCCTTACTTAATATAGGAAGCCACTTGTTTTCTTTCTCTACTTGCGGTACATATGCCGCATCACTTGGTAATCTTACACTCATCTGTTTCCCTAAATGAAACGTTCTATTATCATGCCCGCTAAATTTCACTGGCTTAATTTCTAAATGTGCCCATTCAGGAAACTGTTCTTGTACTAACCTTTTAACTAACTCTGTGTTAATTAGATTCATTCACTTTCCCCTTCTCTTTTGAAACTTACTAAGTCCATCCGTACTACCGATATATTCAAAATCATAGCGCTTGTAAAAATCATTCAATGTACGATTATGCCCAACACAGTCTAACTTCAAATACTCTTTATCACTTTGTACATTCTCTTCTACCCACTGCAAAATCCATTCTCCTATTCCATTCCCCTTATACTTCCGTTTCACCGCAAATCTATGAATATATAAAGAATTAGAAACTTCCTCCTTACCAAAAATACGTTCATCCCATTCATTTTGTTTAGGAGAGACTGTAACCGTACCGACAATTTCATCTTCTTTTAAAACAACATACGTATATTTCTCTCTTATACCTTCTAGTATTTCAGCTGTAGCTTCTTCTCCTAAAAGATACTGCCATTGATCCACTTCTTTATCTTGTAACCACTGTGCTACTTCTTTTAACAAATTAATAATACGATCACTTTCCTCTTCAGAAGCAATTCGAATTGTATATTCTTGAACTGTATTTCTCTCCATATTTCTGTTCCCCTTTCAGATTTTTTCTTCTTCCTTTATTGATTTTTGTTTTATACATTATATACCAAAATCAACTACTATATCTTAACTTTATAACTTGTATTTCATCACAAAAAACCGCTCCACTACTAGTGAAACGGTTTTAATTCCTCATTTTAATATAAATTATATTAAAATTTCCCATCAAAAAATCCGGCTCGAACCTTTCGATTTGTTTTTTATTTTGATTTCGTAAAAAAATATAAAAACCACACCGCATGATTTTGTTCATCCGCAGCTATTCTGCGCAATAACTCTTTCATAGATGCATCGGACGTTTCATCTGAAATTTCCAAGTAAAAATCTACGGTTCTTTGCTCATCTTGTATAGCGAACTCTAATCCCTGTAAGTACGTATTAGGGCAGTCTTCCGTGATCTGTGGTTTAGGCTGCTGACCAGTTAAATTTGTATAGATTTGTACAAAATTTTGGAAATGCCTTATTTCATCATTACGAATTTCAAGAATTTGTTTTCGTTCTGCCTCATTTGGAGCCATGTTAGCTAATTTAGCATAACAATTTATAGCGCTATACTCTCCATTAATTGCTTTTTCAATATCACTAATCAGCTTAGCATTCTGTCTATACCAATCATGATAATTCGAATTATACATTGTATCCCCTCCATTATTTCGCATAACATTTTATGCAATTTGAAATAGTAGGAGCATGTATATATACAGGGACAGAATGGACCCATTCTTATAATCCTTTACTCCAATCCCCCTTTAAAAATATTGAAAAAGCCTAATTATCACTGTTTTCGTTTCCTATCGATTAAACATTCTATAATGATTTCACACAAAAAACGCTTCACTACTAGTGAAACGTTCTTTATCTTTTAAGCGTTTAATTCAGTTTTATGCTCCTTTATTGCACTACGTTTGAAAGCAGTTGCTAAAATGATAACCATACTTACCACACCAATCCAAACGAGCACAATAACAGGTGTATTCCAGCTTAACCCTTTTCCAAAGAAGAATATTTCCCTGAGTCCTTCGATCATAAACCGCATTGGCAACCATGAGTGCACCCAATCTTGATAAAATGACGACAACATTTCAGGTGCTAACGATAATAACGGTGCTCCAAAGAATAGTAATAGAGCGAATAACCCGATTCCCTTTAGTCCGACTAATGAAAGTACCGCAGAAATCATTAAGAAGAAGCTAAAAGAAGTAATGGATAAAAATAAAGCCGTATCCGAGAAATTCGGGATATTTAATCCTACCATTCCATCCGCTATCCATGTAAGACCAAATCCAATTACAAGCGCTGCAACTGCTCCTGTTACTATTTGTTTTACTTTTAATACAAAGTTTTCTTTTCTTGTACCTACCGGCATTTTACTAATGGCAATAAAGATGATTGCTGCGCTCGCTAAACTTGCAATCCATAACGGTTGGAATAAAGAAATTGGCGAGTTACCGTTCGCACTATTTTTTCCGATTTCATTTACATTTGTCACTTTCTTCGTAATTGGTGTTACTACATTTGAAACTTGATCTGCTGTTAATGTAGTTCCTTTTGCTTTAAATCCTTCTAATAGTTGTGTACGAACATTATTGTTCATATTATCAACTACGCCATTTAACATTTGCCCTGCCATAGTTGAAGCAGCCATATTCATTCCTTGATTAATATATATTTCTACCTCTGGCGAAGATGGCTGTGGTGTTCGTAACGATGCTTGTTTTGCGCTAAAGTCTTTCGGAATGACTAATGCTGCGTAATACTCTTGATTATTTAAACCTTTTTGAACTAATTCCTTATTTTTCACTTCCACCCATTTCACCGCAGGTTCTTCATCCGTTTTTGATGATTTTTTGATCATATCAACAATCGTTTGCCCCATATTCATTTTCGCTTGATTCGGAATTTCCACTCCTTGATCCTCATTCACAATTGCTATTGGCAAGTTTTTCGGCTTAGGTTGAACTGTTGGAAATAACGTTAATGAAAAAATAAAAACAACAAGTAGTGCAATGACTGGTGATAAATATAAAAGTTTATTTTTAAACATTTTCTGTTCTCCTCCTTTAATTTTAGTTACAATAAATGAACAACGTGTTGTTTATTTATATTTTGAATTATATGTTTGAGCTAAATCTTATTCAATAATCAAAAATCGTAAATGTGTCGGTTATAAGACACAATTGATAAATGTGTTGAAAAAAATTAAGGAGGAACATACTTTGCGCGATAGTAATTTAGATTTGCGTGTTATTCGTACAAAAACTGCCATACGAAATGCATTAGTGGAGTTAATTGAGGAAAAAGGTTTTGAAGCAATTACGGTGAAAGATATTACAACGAAAGCGAACATAAATCGAGGTACTTTTTATACACATTATCAAGATAAATTCGATTTAATGACGAAATGCCAAGAAGAAATTATGCATGAGTTTTCTAGCATTGCAAAACGGAAATTTCCAGAAGTTATTGCTGACCTTGGATCAAATCCTTCCCCAACGACGCCGTTTGTACTTATCGCTTCTATTCTTGAATTTCTAAATGAAAATAGTGATTTTATGAAAGCTGTATTAAGTCCAAAAGGAGATTTATCTTTCCAAACAAAATTGAAAGACTTTATGTGGAAAACACTATTTGAAGATACGAATGGTGCTCTCATTAATAAGGAGAATTTACTTGTTCCAAGCCAATACTTAGCTTCTTATATGGCATCTGCTCATATAGGTGTCATTCAACAATGGTTAAATAGCGGTCAAAAAGAAACACCCGAAGAAATTGCTCATATTTTATCAACAATCGCAGTTCATGGTCCTTTCTATGCAGCAGGCTTAAAGAAATAAGCCTGCTGCATAGAAACATGTTTTAATCAATCTCAATTACATCAATAAACTTAAAAATTCTTTTATTACGAAAAACATCCGTACAAGTAATCGTCTCATTTAATGGATTTATATCAACTACTGTTATGTAATTTTCATATAAATGTAAGCGTATTTTCATTGGAATAATACCCTTTACCAAACTTCTAGGCTGAGTAGTTACTATTATTTTATTAATAACTTGAAATGTATGTTCCTATGAAAAAAGCTGTTGAAAGGAATCCCCTTCAACAGCTTCTCCATTATTAACGATATAAACGAACTGCACCCGCAGAATTATCATCTGCTTGTCCAACGACTTCAAATTTCAATCCAAGTTTCGGTACATTACGCCCTGCATCTGGGATTACGTTGTTCATATAAGATTTCGAATCATCAAACTTCGTTACACCTGGTAATCCTTTAGACTCAAATGTTCCGCGTGATGGAGATACAACTTTCCACGCTGGTGTTTGGTTAAAGGAGAACGCAGCATCTGCAATTTGATATCGTGTACTATTTTTAACAGTTGGTTTACCGTTTAACGTTCCAACAATTGCCTCTGGGTGAGAGTCAACAACTCCTAAGAAACCTTCGCCTGGATGAATACCAACCCAGTTATCTGTAAAGCTAGAGTCTGCATACCATACAACAAGACCTGTATTGTACGGTACACCGCTGCTATATTTTAACGCTTCATCAGCACCAGCATAGTTTCTCCACTCTAAATAGTAGTTATGTTTCTTCTTAGAAAAGCCGTCTGATACAACGAAACCGTTTAATTTAAATTGTGGTTCACCTTCTGCATCATCAGAGAACACAACTTTTCCATCGACAGTTAATGTTGCATTATCAAGAGTAAAACCACTTGGTGCCGTAGCACCATCTGTAATGTATTCAAATACTAATTTTACTTTTTGACCTTTAAATTTGCTTAAGTCATATGATTTATCTATCCATTTTCCTTCTGTTGTGTCTAGACCATTTTTAACATTCTTTTCACCAATTCGATCCACTAACGTTTTCGTACCATCTTCTGTCACTGCATGTACTTCAAGGAAGTCCCAACCAGTTTCAATTTCATACAATGATTTGTAATCAAACTTCGCATTTGTTGCATTTGTTAAATCAAACACTGGCGTTTCTAGTGTCGTATGAAGATCATCGCCTTTTGTACTAAAGTAATATTTCTTACCAAATGCAGGCTCAATACCTTTTACATCTTTATCTGGTAAGTTAACACGAACCAGACCAGGACGAGCTGATTTCGTTACACTTTGATCTAAGTATGTCGCAAAACCGATACCGCGATTTAATTTATCATAGTCCGCCTCTACAATATTCGCCCAGTTTCCGCCAATGTTCTTTTGAAAGAACTCTTTGTTTTGCGGAGAGAAACTTGGTGGCGTTGAACCTGCAATTTTACCCGCCCAGCTGCCGCCGCTCATAACAGACCAAGAGTTAATCGGCTCACCTGATCCAGAGTATTGCGTATCATACTCATCTGGAAGACCTAAATCATGACCAAACTCATGTGCGAATACACCAACTGCTCCGTCTTCTGGCTCAATTGTATAATCGTATGCAGCCATTTTACCGCCATAGTTATCAACTTTTGATTTTGTTCCATCAATTGGATATGGGTTTCCAAGGTTCCAGCGATGTGACCAAATTGCGTCGTCACCTAATCTACCACCGCCTCCATCTTGACCAACTCCAGCGTGAATGACCATTAAGTGATCAATAAGACCATCTGGTTCGTTTTTATTTCCGTCTCCATTACTGTCATATTGATCGTATTGGTCAAATTCTGATAAATCCATACCGCTTGCTACAGCTGCATCTAATGCCTCTTTTACAAGATCACGAGGTCCTTTTGGTCCTTTATTATCATGACCGCCATCGCCAGCATCTGCACCATAATCCGCTGCTTTACCAGGAACTGTTAACCACTTTGTTACTGTTCCATCGACGGTATAACTGCCGCCTGATTGCTGTTCATAATATTGTTTAAATGTTGGGATTTTTGAACCATCAAAGAGTGTAAATGGCTCATCACCAAATAACATTTTTTGATAATGTTCTGGATTAAAATCATTTGAATACATATAACCTGGTACTTGATCAATATTGTTATGCTTAAAGTCAGCAAACTCTACTAGCAATACAAGTACTTTATCTTTACGAACAGGCCCATTATATTCTTTTTGCTTCGCTGAACTAGTTGGTACTTTTCCGTTTAATCCACCTTTAACCTGCTCTTGCCCAGCTACCGGACCACCAGCAGGTTGTTCAGCTTTTTCTTTCATATCTGCTTTTGCATCTTTCACTTTTTTCAAAAAGTCAGAAGCTTCTCTCGAGACACTGTCCCCCGCTGCTGGTTCTTTTCCAGCATTCTTGCCTTTTTTCTTCTCTACGTATTTTTCAACAGCTTTTAATGTGTCTTCTTTCGACGCAGATTCACTAATTACACCACGCTGCTTCAACGCGTCTGCTAGACGATCCTCCGGAATTAAATTTTCATCAATTGGACTTAAAGATCCTACATTAGACGGCGTTGCCGCATAAACAGATTGACTACCAAACCCAAATGTGCAACTAAGCACAGCTGCCGCCGCAAGCGTAGACAGCACTTTAAAAGGCTTTTTCTTCATCCCTATTCCTCCCCAATCTTAAATACGTAACAATATTTTGATAATAAAGAAAATTCTATAAATTTACAAGATATTGTCTTAATTTGTAATATTTTTGAAAATATCCTTTATTTCAGATTTCTATACATTATGATTAATCGATGTCTTGGGAATATATTGATGAAAGTTGATAAAACTATTAAAATTTCTGTATATAATTGCAAGATATACTTTTTCAATTGCGATTTCTGATATCATTGTTGTTTCACCGTCTGCATGACTTGTAAGAGCACTTGCGGAGTAAAAGGCACATCTAATTCAATGGTTGCTTCTTGCATGTGAATTAGAATCGCGGCATGTATGTTTCCTTCTACGACAGAGACATTCAAAGAAATCCAATTCACATGCTCCTTTTTATTTTCAGTTTCAGGTGATAGCAGCTGGCTTAAAAAAATAAAGAGATCATCCACTATATTTAGTGGATGATCTCTTTATTTATCTAAGGCACAACTACAGTATCTCAATATACCCTTCTGTTCCATGTACCCGAATTCGTTGCCCATCTTTTATTAGTTTCGTAGCATGCTCTACCCCGACTACTGCTGGTAATCCATATTCACGTGCGATAACTGCTCCATGTGTCATGAGTCCGCCAACTTCGGTGATTAACCCTTTTATAGACACAAACAATGGTGTCCAGCCAGGGTCAGTAAAGGAAGTAACTAATATATCTCCATCTTCTAAATTCGCATCTTCCATGTTTAAAATAACGCGCGCTCTCCCCTCAATCACTCCAGAAGAAA
Organism: Bacillus cereus group sp. MYBK30-2; assembly: GCF_051915945.1. NCBI lineage: Bacteria > Bacillati > Bacillota > Bacilli > Caryophanales > Bacillaceae > Bacillus > Bacillus cereus group sp. MYBK30-2. Next base: position 35,740 of record NZ_JBQAFR010000001.1, on the reverse strand, counting down.
CAGGCAAACCTACTATTGCTTCGGCTGGTAGATTTTCTCGTTTATATTTACCTATAATAATTTCACCATCAGACGTGATAACACGCGGGGGCGTTAGTTTTTCATATAATTTGTACTCATTTTTTCGTTTATTGATGACCTCGTAATCCAGTTTATTCGTGCGGACGACTTCGTGAAGTTCTTCAAAAGTCAGATAGTATATATCTTCTATTTCATGAATAGCGCTATTTTGCATGAGTTGCTCGGCTTCTTTCAGTAATGCCTGCTTATATATGAAATAACGATTAATCATTCCGTATTTTGGATATTCACGATAACCAGTGAAATTCCGGATTAGACTGATCATTCGCTTCGTCTCTTCTACTTTCTGTACGCCATCTGGAACATGCTGCAATCGATTTAATAACTCTTCTTCTTTTTTCAAAGCCTCTTGCAGCCCTTCTTCAAATTTCCGCTTACTAGCACCAACCTCAAAGTCTCTCATATTATTTAAAATCATTTGGATAATTGTAGTTGGCTTTTCACTCCAGCGTGTTTTCGTAATGTCGATTTCTCCGCTACATCTCATTCCGTATTTATTCAGAAAAGCATAGATTGCATCCCGAGCTTTTCCCCCACCTCTAAACTTAACTAGTTCATCTAAAAAGCTGTCATCTTCTATACGCTGTAAATACGCAATGACTTCTGGATACGGTCGAATCACATCTGCAACATCCAATAATGCTAGCCCCATTTCTGACGTAATATTGTTTTGTACAGATTGTGAAAGTATGTCTGCTACATTTTTTTCACCTAGCCATTGCTCCATCTTTTCATTGATCCATGATGAAGCATCCATACCTGCCATAATTACAGCTATACTTTGCGGGTTAAATAATACTTCCCTTAATTGTTGGATGTCTTCCATAATAAAATCAAGTACATCCAACCCTGATTTCATTTGAATATTTTGTTTTAACTCTTCGATCGATGCTTGACTATTCTTTATTAAATCCGTAACGATTGCCGGATCGTTTTCGATTTGTGGTTGCGAACTTGTAGGTGGCATATTTTTACCAAGACTCTTTTCTTTTTCATCATCCCGTAACAATTTGATAAAATCATCTCGCTCTATTACAGTCGTTAATGCATCTTTTATAAGCGGATCCGATTTTCCTAAAGTGTTTATTAAGAAATCTCTGCTAGCAGGTGAAGCTAATCTTTGTGTAGCATCAACAAACAGCCTTCCCCCCGCTTTACGCATAGGCGCACGAGTCGTTAACAGGAAAAAAGACAAACCTAGTGGTTTCATTGCATCGGTCATCATTTGTTGGTGACCAACCGATATATATACATGATTTTCTTGATCATTTGCTTCTGGAATTGGATATAAAGTCGTGATTGGTCGACTTTGGACAATATAAAATATATCATCAACTAAACACCATTCAATATCTTGCGGACAACCAAAATAAGCTTCAATCTGTCTGCCGATCTGTGCTAGTTGTAATATTTGTTGTTCAGACAATGTTTGAATCTTTTGCTGAGTGGGATTAATCTGTTTTGTCTCTGTTCCGCCCTCATTTAATGCATAGATAGCCAATTTTTTAGTTGCGATCATCTTATCGACGATTTCGCCTTCTTTTACTTTATAATTATCAGCAGAGACCAGTCCTGATACTAATGCCTCACCAAGTCCAAAACTGGCATCAATTGATAGCACCTTTCGGTTAGAAGTAATCGGATCAGCAGTAAATAAAATTCCTGAAGCCTGCGGGAAAACCATCCTTTGAACGACAACACATATAGAAACTTGACTCTGTTCAAAACCATTTTGCATTCGGTAAATGACCGCTCGATCTGTAAATAAAGAAGCCCAACACTTTCTTACATGCTGCAAAATTGCTTCTTTTCCGATGATATTTAAATACGTATCTTGTTGACCTGCAAACGAGGCATATGGTAAATCTTCAGCAGTAGCACTAGAACGCACTGCATAAGCATGTTCATTTCCAAAACGAGAGAGATGACGAGCTACCACTTCCGCTACATTAGAAGGAATTTCTACTTCCATAATGGTTTCTCTAATCTTCTTACTGATTTCACCAATTTGATCTCGGTCCTCAATTTTTAGCCTTGTTAATTGATTCAACAAAGCTTGAAAGGCTTCATTTTGTTCGATGGCTTTTTCATATCCTACCGTTGTAACACAAAATCCTTCTGGCACTTGTATACCTTGAATGTTTGATAATTCCCCTAAATTCAATCCTTTTCCGCCAACGAGCGAAAGCTGCGTTTTTTCTATTTCCTGAAAATCGAGAACGAAAGAACTCATTTGGCACCTCTCCTTACTATTCATGTGCTATTGATTGTAGCAAGAGTAAATGAGAATAAACAGTCTATTTTGACCGTTAATTACATGATATAATTAAGTTAGGAAGAGATAATTATTTTTATTTCCCCTCCCTCTAATTCACTTCAATTACATCAACAAACTTAAAAATTCTTTTATTACGAAAAGCATCCGTACAAGTAATCGTCTCATTTAATGGATTTATATCAGCTACTGTTATGTAACTTTTATATAATCAGTCTTTCCGAAAAATTGGCACATATTTTTCCTCATTTCTTTAATAAGAACGTCTACTAAAAAATCCCCTTTATATATATCCATCCTAACTATATAAAAAGCCTCAAAAAACTTTGTTTTTTGAGGCTTGGATAATTGTTTAGTATAGACGTTTCAATACTTGTTTCATTTCTGGTTTAATATTAATACAGGAACGAATTTCTTTTGCTTTTTGTTCAGCCTCTTCTACTGTAGAAGCATGACCTAGTTCCAATAATAGCCCTGTCGCAACTGTACCAGTGCGGTTACGTCCACCTGAACAATGGAAGAATACTTTTTTCCCTTGCTCTACAGCTTCTTTAACTGCTCCAATTGCATTTCTCACTGATTCATCTTGTCCTTCTGCGCCTTCTACAATTGGATATGCATGACGTGTAGTCTTAGCTGGAAAACCTTCTGGCTCTTCTTCTCCAGCACGTAAGTCAAATACCTCTGTAATCCCGTGCTTTTTTACTGCTTCTTGTATCTCGTCCACTCCACCGATATATACTTTTCCTTTTACGAGTTCGTGATGGTTAGTCATGTTTGTTAATCTCCTTAATTATTATTTAGCAGCAGTTAGATCCGCCACTGATAACAAGGCCTGCACCTTGTTGATCTTCTACATAGTCTAGTGTCAATGTATTTACTAATTCAACAACCTTTGGATCCATAGCAACTTCAATACCATTTACTGTCTCTGTCACATCATTTTCTTGTGCTTCTCCTAAATTAATACCGTAACTTGGTCCACAGCATCCAGCACCCTCAAATGTAAAACGTAGTGTTGAAACACCGTTTTCTTTCATAGCAGTTTCAATAAACTCTTTTGCTTTATCTGTAATATTCATTTTCATTTCTCCCCTTCATAGTAACTGATTAAAAATGTTTTATTTCACTAAAGCTTTAAGCTTCTCATATCCCACAATATCATCCGATTGCCAAGGGATGATAACACAGTTATTTTGTGATTCCTTTTGAACCGCTCGAATCCATTGTACTTCAGACTGCGCTCTTCCTCTTAACACGGAGTCACTTGTATGTGTTGCATAAAAACTTTGGTTGATAACCCACCATTTCGGATTAATATCTGCACGTTTTAAGTCTTCTTGTAGACGGCTTGTTTCATGTACTGGCGTAGCCTCCGCTAATGTTACGATGACAACACTTGTTTCCTCTGGATTACGAAGACGCGGTAATAAGTTCTTCACAGACTGTGGTACTTCACCAGAAGATCGTGCAATCTCCTTATGATACGTTTGTGCCGCATCCAACAACAATAACGTATGACCCGTTGGCGCTGTATCAATAACTACAATTTCATCATTTGCTCTTTCAACAATATCCGCTAAAGCTCGGAAAACTGCGATTTCTTCTGTACAAGGAGAACGTAAATCTTCTTCTAAATACGCTAAACCTTCTTCGTCAACCGTATCTTTTGCTTGCTCTATAACTTCCTTACGATAGTTTTCAACTTCTACTTTTGGATCAATTCGACTTATCGTAATATTCCCTTGTTCCCCATGCATAACATAATCAATATGTGCTGCGGGATCAGTTGTAGTTAAGTGTACATGGTGTCCTTTTTCAGCCAGACCAACTGCAATTGCAGAAGCTACCGTAGTCTTTCCGACACCACCTTTTCCCATTGTAAAAATCACTCGTTTTCCTGTCTCTGAAAGATTCGTAATCAATGTCTGAAGTGAAGGAATAGAGACAGCATGTGCTTCTTCATGTGAAATCGAAAGATTTTCCATTGGTTGAACCAGCTTTCTCATATTCTCTATTCCAGTAACATTAAACGGCACTAATGGAATTTCATAAGTAGGAAGGCTTTTTAATTCTTCTGCCATGTTTTCTAACGCACGTGATTGTCTCTTAAACAATGCATTTGAGACATCATCATTTTGCATATAGTCTTTCAAGATCCCATTTACTAGTAGAAATTGATTACTAACACCAATTTCTTTTAATTCATGAGCTGCTCGTTCCGCTTCTTGCAATGGAGAACTATCTGGTCGTGTAACAAGCAATAACATTGTTTGGTTCGGATTAGATAGCGCCTGAACCGTTTGACTATATAACTCTTTTTTATCACCAAGCCCTGCTAATGGGCCTAAACAAGAAGCTCCATGAGTACTTTCTTCTAGGAAACCACTCCAAGCCGTAGGAAGTTGAAGAAGACGTAACGTATGCCCTGTTGGCGCTGTATCAAATATAATGTGATCGAATTTCGATGTTAATTCTTTATTTGTAAGTAACGTGGAGAATTCATCAAATGCGGCCATTTCTACTGTGCAAGCTCCAGATAATTGCTCTTCCATCGTTGCAATAACTGTATCAGGGAGCTTTCCACGGTATGGACCAACAACACGTTCTTTATATTCATGTGCTGCTGTTTCAGGATCTAAGTTAGCTACTTGTAGATTCGGAACACTTGGAATTTCTTTCGGTTTATTCGTAAGTTCTATTTCGAACACATCTTGTAAATTAGAAGCTGGGTCAGTACTTATTAATAAAACTTGTTTCCCCATATCAGCTAATGTAATAGCTGTTGCACATGCGGTGGATGTTTTACCTACGCCACCTTTTCCAGTAAAGAATAAAAATGGTGTAAATGTCATTGTGCTTGGATTAAATAGGTTTGTCATTGCCTTTCACTTCTTTCTCTATTTTTTAACGTTTAAATTTAAACGTATCTTTGGCTTCTGACTTAACTCTTCTTCCGTCATATTCGTTAATTGTGCTAATTCTTCATTTGTTAAATGAACTCTTTCTTTTACTACTATTCCATCTACTAAAGTTACTGGTAACACATCTGGTCCTTTATCCATTAATAACTGACTAATGACACTGTTATTAGCAAAAGCGTCTGGTTCACTCGCAAGATTATAACGAGTAACATTCATACCTTTATTCTTCAAATTGTTAATTGCTACTGAAACACGAATTAACTCCGGGTCAACACTCGGTCCACAAACTCCTGTAGAACAACACATTGCAGGATCAAAAATTTCAATTTTTTTCATCTCTGATTTCTCCCCTTCTTTATAAAAAAGCCGAGAAAGAATTCTCGGCCTATTTTGTTTTCAATTATTCTCCTGTTTCAGCATACTTTTTAATGCGTACGCCAATTTCATCACGAACTCTTTGGAATACAGACCACTCTTGACCAGCTGGATCATCAAATCCCCAGTGAACTCGTTTTACATGCGGTGGTGTTGTCGGACATACATCATTTGCGTGACCACAAAGTGTTACAACAAGATCAGCTTTGTCTAAAATGTCACGATCAATAATATCAGATGTTTGATCCGTAATATCAACGTCTACTTCTTTCATTGCTTTAATTGCATTCGGATTTACTCCGTGTGCCTCAATACCAGCAGAAAGTACATTCCATTTGTCACCTAAATATTTTTTACCCCAAGCTTCTGCCATTTGGCTACGACAAGAGTTTCCTGTGCATAAGAAATAAATTGTTTTTTTGTTTTCCATGATAATTCCACCTTTTTACGAATAGTTATTTTGGTTGTGTTTGAAAGTATTTACGCTGGAACCAAAGCGCAACATTTACAAGTGCAATCATAACGGGAACTTCAACTAAAGGTCCGATAACTGCTGCAAACGCTGCACCAGACTGGATTCCAAATACACCTACAGCTACAGCAATCGCTAATTCAAAGTTGTTACTTCCAGCTGTAAATGCTAATGTTGTTGATACCCCATAACTTGCACCGATTTTTTTGCCCATAAAGAAAGAGACAAAGAACATGATTACAAAATAAATGAGCAATGGAATTGCAATACGTACAACATCAAATGGTACGCTAACAATCACTTCTCCTTTTAGAGAGAACATCACAATGATTGTAAATAGTAATGCGATTAAAGTAATTGGACTAATCTTTGGAATGAATACTTTTTCATACCATTCTCGTCCTTTCGTTTTTACAAAAATCAAGCGTGTTAGCATTCCTGCGATGAATGGGATCCCTAAATATATAAACACTGATTTTGCAACCTCTGCCATTGTTATATCTACAACAGCTCCTTCAATTCCTAACCATTCTGGAATGACTGTTACAAACACATACGCGTATACTGAGAAAAATAACATTTGGAATACAGAGTTAAAAGCAACTAACCCTGCTGCATATTCTGTATCACCTTTTGCTAAGTCATTCCAAACGATAACCATCGCAATGCAACGCGCTAAACCTATCATGATTAAGCCCACCATATATTCTGGCTTATCCTGTAAAAATATAATTGCTAAGGCAAACATAAGAATAGGACCAATAATCCAGTTTTGTACAAGTGATAATACCAATACTTTTACATCTTTAAAAACGCGCCCCATCTCTTCATAACGAACTTTTGCTAATGGAGGATACATCATTAAAATTAACCCAATCGCAAGTGGTATAGAAGTTGTTCCTACCTGTAGACTATTCATTCCATCAACGAATCCAGGTGATAGATATCCAACTCCAATCCCTACTGCCATTGCGAGAAAAATCCAAAGGGTTAGATATCGATCTAGGAAAGATAGACGTTTTTTCCCCATGTTGCTCATCCTTCTCACTTCCCTTTCTAACTATTTATTAACAACCACACCGGAGTGTAGGATTGATCTTCACAATTTGTTTAATTTTCTCTGTTTGGTCTGGTACATGTGCTAAAATATCTTCTAAAAGCGTGTATAAATCACTTGCTTGATTTAAAGAATAATAAATCCACTGACCTCTACGCTCTTCTTGCACTAAGCCTAAATCCTTTAACTTTCGAAGATGCTGACTGATAGAAGGTTGGCTCATATCAAATACTTCGAGAAGTTCACAGACACAGCATTCACGTTGTTTAAGGATTGATACAATTGTTAATCTTGTTTTATCTCCTAATAGTTTCAGTAATTGGGATGCTCTTGTTATCTCTACAACTGTTTTTTCCATATCTACACCTACCTCATTATAATTACATAAGCATATGCTTATATGTTGTGTAAAAATAAAATGTATTATTCCTTCAAATTACTTTATTCTCACTTTCGAAATAAGTGTATAACTATTTACTTATATGTTCAACTAAAAACTCTCACCTTTACAGAATCTTTACATTGAATTTCCTTATTTAATATTTGTACTCTTTTTCTTATCCCAAAAGATATAAATGATAAATCCTATAGGTCCTGTTAAAAAGATAAATATTAACCATATCAGAAAATGCTGCTTACTAATTTTATTTTTCTGATATTCGAGCGTAACATATGTACACATAAGAATAATCACAAGATATATACCTACAATGAGCAATTGATCTAACAAACCTATCCCCCACTTTTTATAAAAAGTAATTTTGAATTCTTAAGTTTCATGAAAATATATGTATACAATATATGATTGACAATTGAGGATTACATTTGTAATATGTATTTACAGATTACAAATGTAATCAAGGAGGGTTATAAAATGAAAGAATTACCTAAAATATCGGAAGCTGAATTGGAAATTATGAAAGTTCTTTGGTCAAAATCTCCTCAAACGGCGAATGAAGTAATCGAAGCGTTGGAGGTAACAATGGATTGGAAACCCAAAACGATTCGAACGCTTATTACTCGATTAGTTCAAAAAGAAGCTGTTTCTTATCATCAAGAAAAAGGATGTATGTATGCGTATTATCCTTTAGTATCACAAGATAGTTATCTACAAGTAGAAACAAAATCTCTGCTCAAACGGTTCTATGGTGCAGCATTTAAGCCTTTACTTGTGAATTTCTTAAAAGAAGAAAAACTTTCTTCAGAAGATATTAATGAACTCAAGCGCATTCTGGATGAGAAGACTGAGGAAAATCAAGGGAAGGATAAATAGTAATGATAGATATGTTTGTAAATGTCTATCTACCTCAATTTTTTGATTGGGTAATAGAAACATCCATCATGGCAAGTATAGTAGTTGGTTTAATCTTATGTGTCAAAATCCTGCTAAAAAACAAGCTGACCCCACGCTGGCAGTACATGCTATGGTTGATATTAATTGTAAGGCTTTTATTGCCATGGTCACCGAATAGTTCCTATAGTATCTATTCTATCCTTTCTTACAGTACGGGAACTTCAGTTAGCTTTCATCAAGATCCTATAACTGTTTCTCCTTCAAAAGAACATATACAAGCAAAGACAGATATAGGCGATACAAAGGTTGCCGCAAAGGAGAATACCTATGCATCTGGTTCATCACAAATAGCTGAGGAAAGTAAGAAACAAACACAGAATAATGAAAAGCAAAATGATAAGGAATTTTCAATTTATACCATCATTTTATATATTTGGCTTGCTGGAGTTATCATACTGAGCTTTGCTACTCTCATTATGAATAGACGTTTATTACTCTATATAAAAAAACAACCCGTTATTATAGATCAAAGGGTTGTCGAAATCTTTGAGGACTGTAAAAAGTCTATGTCCGTTCAACAAGATATCCCACTACTGTTAGCTGGGAAGATTTCAAGTCCAACTGTGTTCGGATTCATTCAACCAAAAGTGTTATTGTCAAGTGTACATATGAAAGTACTAGATGAGCAACAGTTACGATATATTTTTCATCATGAGTTGGCTCACATCAAGCGAAGAGATGTTGGTGTGAATTGGCTTATGCATGGCTTATTGATTCTAAATTGGTTTAACCCAATTCTTTGGTATGCCTACTCATGCATGCGGGAAGATCAGGAACTGGCGTGTGATGCATTTGCTCTTATATATATAGATTCAAAGGAACAACTTGCATATGGTCATACTATTATTAGCCTTTTAGAACACTATTCAGGTTATTATCAAGTGCCCAGCTTAGCGAACTTAAGTAGAAATAAAAAAACGTTGAAACGGAGAATTCTTATGATTAAAAAATTCCAAAAGAAATCTTATCGTTGGTCTGCAATTGGATTTGTTACCATAGCTGCTATTTCAGTACTAACTTTACTAAATGCACATGCAGAAGAACCAAAACAAATTACAAAAGAACAAAGAAATGGAAAATCTGCAACGTATAAAATTAATAAATATCCAATTGATGATATTATTATCAATTATAATAATGGAGAGGTATTAGCTGCCAATGGACAGTATCAGTTTGAGATAAAATCAAGGCCTCCTGAAGGTATTAATGGAGACCCCTATGTTGTTATAACAAGAGAACAGCAAGAAATCTTAGAAAAGTCACAGACTGAGCAAGGGGTCATTTCATCAGAAAAAGGAACACCAATCCATTTCAAAAAAATAAGTAACAATTAATAATCCAATAATCCCACTTATATAAATAAAAAATCCTTTCAGGTTTCCTGGAAGGATTTTTTAAGATTTTACACTACACAGAAAATATCTTTTCAATCTACAATTTTTTTCTGTAGTCTAAAACATTTTTTTATGAGACATTAAGATAAAGAATCTATAATGCTTCATCACCCTTGAAAAATGAACCTGTGGAGGTGGAATTTTCATGAACAATTATGAAGAGATAGAATTTGCATTTGGGGGATATTCTGAACTCTTAGCTTGATAGCGATGGGGTAGCACCACATGCCCATCAACTTAAGAGTGGAAAGAAACTGGTTATAGCGTAACAACAGCGCTATTTAAAAGACACAGATTCACAGTCATTTCAGAAGAAGATTTTGAAAATAGAAAAGGATTTGACCTATAAGGCCGAATCCTTTTTTATTTTCATTATTTTACTGCTAATTTATCTTTCACTTTCGCAGGAAGCTCGTCCTTCTTCACTTCTTCCAAAGCTGATACACTTTTTTATCAACTCCAGTTAGCTTATATCCAATGTATTTTGATGTGTCGCCGTCATAAGTTTTTTCAATTCCATCCGTTGTAATTTGCACATAATATTCGTCTTTACCCAAACGATTTAAATCACAACCCACTAATAGGCTTGCAAATACGACTAAAATACTAAAAAGTGCGATATATCTTATCAATGCCTTCACATATGTTTTTGTTGTTTTCTAATTCTTAGTCCTCTTTCGGAAGAACAATACCTTTATACAATTGAACTGTAATGAAATAGTAAATTGCGTAAATGACTACAAAAATAACAATTGGAAGCCAAATACGGAAGTACGGATCAATGACAAAACGTTCAAAGATGTTCATACCTACTAATACGTGAACGATACCCACAATTGCTGGGAATAAGAACACTAAAAATAACTCTTTATAAATAGACTTCGTTAATAATTCACGGCGAACACCTATTTTTCGAAGCATTTGGTAACGTGTAATATCTTTTGATGCACCAGAGAGAATTTTAAACATTAAACAACTTGCCATCATCGCTAAAAAAGCAATTCCTAGGAAGAAGCCCATGAATACAGTTCCGCTGGCAAATGCGTAACCCATACTATAATATGCATATTTACTATCAAGCATGTCATCTTTTATATTTTTATATTTAGCTAGTTGCAACTCGTCAATTTTTTTCCATTCTTTTGTGTATGTTAAGAAATCATCTGTTTTTCCAATGAATACAGTACCCTCTGTACCTTTCAAGCCACCATACATTTTTTGATCGACAATTTTAATTGTTCGATCAGGATGAACATAACGTGGCTCCAGTGTTCTGAAAGCGTCCTGCCACTCTGCCGGAATTACATTGTCAGACTTTTTTTGTCTGAAATTTGAAATCGCGCCTACTGGTAGTTCTCCAGAAACTCTTTTTTTCACCTTAGCAGGATCTTTTATTCCTGCTTTAATCTTTTCCATATCTTTTACGAAAGGACGATTTTTCTCTAAATCTTCTTTTACATAATAAACGTATTTATCATCTGTCTTATAGCGGTATTCGCTTTTCTCTTTAAATGTAATACCATCTAAGATTTTCTTTTCTTCTGCTGTTGGGTTATGAACCACTGAATCATATATTTCCATAAGATCAGCAGTTTTCATAGCATCATTTTTAAAAGCCATACCACCTGAAATTGCACCTGCTCCAAGTGCAATTAACATCGTTGCTGTCGCTAGTACCTTTGTTAAGCTATTAATGCGGAAATTTAACTGCGCAAATGTAAAAGCATTCAGTCCTTTTTCACTACGCTTTTTATTACTTTTTAGTTTGTTAATGATAAGTGGTAGAAACGTTCCAAATAACAGGTAAGTTCCTGATGTAACGGTAATTAACGCAATTTTAATTCCGTTAAATTCTAATTCATTCATATAAATCATCGAAGCATAACCAATTGCTAATAAAATAATTCCAAGAACTGCAACTATTACCTTCGTTTTTCCTTTAAACACAACACGTTCTGTTTGCGCATCCGCATGTACAAGTTGTAATACTGAAATACGTGATAATTTAATGCTATTCATAATTGCAGATAACACAAATAGTACAAAGAAGAAAATACAAGTAACAGCCATTGATGGAACATAAAATGCTTGATAACCGCCTCCAGTAAACTCAAGTTGCTTCATAAGTAACTGCCCAATTCCACTGGCAAGTCCTACACCAACTACGATTCCAATAACAAGAGATGCTATCCCAATAATGATTGTTTCCATGAACATAAGCAGTGTAATCTTATGTTTTTTTGCTCCTAACATCATATACATACCAAATTCTTTTTGACGAAGTGATAGCAAGAAAGAATTCGCATACAAAACGTAGAAGAATGTGATGATGGCTAGTAGTACTGTACCAGCATGGAAGACGAATACAATATGACTAATAGTAGCATTCGATTTAAGAAACGCTTCATTAAGTCCCAGCGTTTGAAACATATAAAAAATTGAAATAGATATAACAAGACCAACAAGTAAGACGATATAGTCCTTCAGCTTACTTTTTAGTCCTGACATAGAAAGCTTAAATAACATGCCTGAACCTCCTTTCTTATGCTTTTTGTGTACCTAAGTCTGCAAGTACATCTAAAATCTCTTTATAGAACGCTTCACGCGTACCAGTGCGGTGAATTTCTTTATATAACTCTCCGTCTTGAATAAATAGAATGCGTCGGCAGTAACTTGCACTATATGAATCATGTGTAACCATCATGATTGATACGCCTTGTTCTTCATTTAAGTTTGTCATCGCATCGAGTAAACTTGCTGCGTTTTTAGAATCAAGTGCTCCTGTCGGCTCATCTCCTAAAATGATCGCTGGCTCATGCACAAGTGCACGCGCTGCTGCTGAACGCTGTTTTTGTCCACCAGATACTTCAGATGGATACTTTTGAAGTATCTCTGAGATTCCTAACATTTCTGCTACTTTTTCTACTTTCGGACCAATTTTACGAGATGGAACACCTTGAAGCGAAAGTGGCAGTGCAATATTTTCGTAAACGGATAGGTTTTCCATTAAGTTGAAGTCTTGGAAGATGAATCCTAATTTTTGAGAGCGGAAATCTGAAAGCTCACCTTGTTTCATCTTTGTAATATCCGTACCGGCAATTTCAACAACACCACTTGTTGCTTTATCTAATGTTGAAATTACATTTAGTAACGTTGTTTTTCCTGAACCAGATGGCCCCATAATTCCAACGAATTCTCCCTCTTCAATCGAGAATGACACTCCTTTTAACGCATGTGACTGACTTTCACCTTTTTTACCGTACACTTTTTGAACGTTTTTTACGTCTACAACTGGTTTGTTCATATATATCCTCCTACACTTTTTTCTTTCCCTATTCTGCGCCTTTTCGACGGAATCTGCCATGGATTAACATTACATTAACCTTACATTTTTGTTATTTTAACGTATCTCAAAAGACGATATGAAAGACGTGTAACTTTTCCACCATTCACTTGGATCTGCATCTAATAATGGTGTAGATACACCTCTTACCGTTACACTAACTGGTATTTTCAGAAGAAGATTTTGAAAATAGAAAAGGATTTGACCTTTAGGGCCAAATCCTTTTTATATCTATTATTTCGCAGCTAGTTTGTCTTTCACTTTCGCAGGTAGTTCTGTTTCCTTTACTTCTTCGTAATTCTTAACGAAGTGATTTCCTTCAGAATCTGTTGATTCTAATACATTTACACGAAGAAGTACGGGCGTTTCAGACTTCTTATCAAATACAGAAAAAGTAACCTTTTCTTTTTCGCCATCTTTATTATATGCATTTAATTTATACTCATTTGTTGTTGGATGCTGTTGTTTATCTTCATTACCTTGAATCTGTACATAATATTCTTTTACTGTCTCATTTTTATATAAACTGACTAGTTTGTCTTTTTGCCATACTGCCAAAAGAATTAAAAATAATACAAAAATGCCTAAATATTTTTTCATAGTAACATTCCTCCGCTTTCACTTGATTACATAATGGATTTATCATGTATCCTTCAATTGAGGGATACATTTTTCTTACATTAATATTACATTTTTGTAATATCTAAACGTATAATGGTATTGTAAGACTTCTATATTAGAAGTCTTTTTTATTTTCATTATTTTACTGCTAATTTTCCTTTTACTTTCGCAGGAAGCTCGTCCTTCTTCACTTCTTCCCAAGATGATACACCTTTTTTATCAGAGTAGTAGACGCGTAGGAATGCTTCTTTACGAAGGGTTTTTGGAGCATCGAATTCTAATTCTTTCACATATGTTTTTGTTGTTTTCTAATTCTTAGTCCTCTTTCGGAAGAACAATGCCTTTATACAATTGAACTGTAATGAAATAGTAAATTGCGTAAATGAATACGAAAATTAGAATTGGAAGCCAAATACGGAAGTACGGATCGACTAGGAAGGTCGAGAAGATGTTCATACCAACTAGTACGTGTACAATCCCGACAATCGCTGGGAATAAGAATACTAAGAATAATTCTTTATAAATTGATTTTGTTAATAATTCACGGCGCACACCAATTTTACGAAGCATTTGATAACGCGTAATATCGCTTGATGCACCAGATAGAATTTTAAACATTAAACAGCTTGCCATCATGGCTAAGAAAGCAATTCCTAAGAAGAAGCCCATAAATACTGTCCCGCTCGAAATGCCGTAAAACTCAGTATATGCTTGATTTTTACTGTCCAAGTTCAAGAATTCTTTTTTTACATTTTTATATTTGACTAACTGCAACTCGTCAATTTTTTTCCATTCTTTTTTGTATGTTAAGAAATCATCTGTTTTTCCAATGAATACTGTGCCCTCTGTACCTTTCAAGCCATCATACATTTTTTGATCGACAATTTTAATTGTTCGATTAGGATGAACATAAGGTGGTTCCAGCGTTCTGAAAGCATCCTCCCACTCTGGTGTTTTTTTGGAAATATCCCCCAGTGATAGTTCTTCAGAAGCTCTTTTTTTCACCTTAGCAGGATCTTTTATTCCTGCTTTCAGCTTTTCCATATCTTTTACGAAAGGACGATTTTTCTCTAAATCTTCTTTTACATAATAAACGTATTTATCATCTGTCTTATAGCGGTATTCGCTTTTCTCTTTAAATGTAATACCATCTAAGATTTTCTTTTCTTCTGCTGTTGGGTTATGAACCACTGAATCATATATTTCCAAAAAATCAACAGTTTTCACAACATTATTTTTAAAAGCCATACCACCTGAAATTGCTCCGGCTCCAAGCGCAACTAACATCGCTACTGTCGCTAGTACCTTTGTCAAGCTGTTAATACGGAAGTTTAACTGCGCAAATGTAAAAGCATTCAGTCCTTTTTCAGTACGTTTTTTATTACTTTTCAGCTTTTTAATAATAAGAGGTAGGAACGTTCCAAATAACAGGTAAGTTCCGGGCGTTACAGTAAATAACGCAATATAAATCCCATTTGTTCTTAACTTATTCATGTAAATCATAGAAACATAGCCAATTGCTAATAAGATAATTCCCAATACCGCAAAGATAACAGGCTTCGCACCTTTTACAGAAACACGATCTGTGTTTGAATCTGCATGTACAAGTTGTAGAACTGTAATACGTGATAATTTGATACTATTCATAATTGCAGATAACACAAATAGTGCAAAGAAGAAGATGCAAGTAGTATTCATTGATGGAACATAAAACGCTTGATAACCGCCTGCAGTAAACTCAAGCTGCTTCATAAGTAATTGACCAATTCCTTGTGCAAGCCCTACACCTACTGCAATACCGATTACTAGAGATGCTACTCCAATAATGATTGTTTCCATGAACATAAGCAGCGTAATCTTCTGTTTTTTTGCTCCTAGCATCATATACATACCGAATTCTTTTTGACGAAGCGATAATAAGAATGAGTTTGCATATAGAATATAGAAGAATGTAATAATCGCTAATAAAATTGAACCAGCTTGGAATACTATTCCAAGGTCGGCCATACTAGAGTTTGCCTTAAGAAAGGCTTTGTTTGTGGCTAATGTTTGGAACATATAAAAAATTGAAATGGACATGACAAGACCAACAAGTAAGACGATATAGTCCTTTAGCTTACTTTTTAGTCCTGACATAGAAAGCTTAAATAACATGCCTGAACCTTCTTTCTTATGCTTTTTGTGTACCTAAGTCTGCAAGTACATCTAAAATCTCTTTATAGAACGCTTCACGCGTACCAGTGCGGTGAATTTCTTTATATAACTCTCCGTCTTGAATAAATAGAATACGTCGGCAGTAACTTGCACTATATGGATCATGTGTAACCATCATGATTGATACGCCTTGTTCTTCATTTAAGTTTGTCATCGCATCGAGTAAACTTGCTGCGTTTTTAGAATCAAGTGCTCCTGTCGGCTCATCTCCTAAAATGATCGCTGGCTCATGCACAAGTGCACGCGCTGCTGCCGAACGTTGCTTTTGTCCACCAGATACTTCAGATGGATACTTTTGAAGAATTTCTGTAATTCCTAACATACCCGCTACTTTCTCGACTTTTGGTCCAATATTACGTGATGGAACACCTTGAAGAGATAGTGGAAGTGCGATATTTTCATAAATAGATAGGTTTTCTAACAAGTTAAAATCTTGGAAGATGAATCCTAATTTTTGAGAGCGGAAATCTGAAAGCTCACCTTGTTTCATTTTCGTAATGTCCGTACCCGCAATTTCAACAACGCCGCCCGTTACTTTATCAAGCGTTGAAATTACATTTAACAATGTCGTTTTACCAGAACCAGATGGCCCCATAATTCCAACAAACTCACCCTCTTGAATTGAGAATGAAACACCTTTTAACGCATGTGATTGGTTCTCACCTTTTTTACCGTACACTTTTTGGACGTTTTTTACGTCTACAACTGGTTTGTTCATCGTTGTCCTCCTAAGCTTGTTTTTACTTTTCTTATTCTGCGCCTTTTCGACGGAATCTGCCACGGATTAACATAACATTAACCTTACATTTTTGTTATGTTAATGCATCTCAAAAGACGATATAAAAAATATCCTGTCCCTTAGCCTACAAGGAACAGGATATTTCATGTCTAAATTGTGTCCAAACGAACAATTTTCTTTTTTTTGATATGGTGACCCTTAATATGTTAGGGACTCTTATTTTAGATGATAAATCTTGAAATTGGATTTGAGCAGTTTCTTTTTTATTTGATTAGAAATGAAGAAAGCCCATTAAATAATTGCCTTTGAATATAAAAAATTTATATTAATCCAACTAAAAGATAAATAGCAGTTCCCCAGATAAATATGGCGGAGCATTTATTAAATATATTCATTACATTTCCTGTACTATCTAGCTTTTTCATAATTGTACCAGCAATCGTTAATCCAAAGAACCAAATCCAAGATACTGTAATACATGTGATTGTAAACAAGACTTGTTCCGTTCCAACATATTTTAATGCACTTGTCCCAATAACACCCACTGTATCTAAGAGAGCATGAGGATTTAACAAAGAAACTGATAAAGCAAAGATGACTTGTTGACGGATTTGTAATGCTTTATTTGTCTCACTATTGTTGGGTTTAGACTTCCAAATAACATAGCCCATGTAAAGTAAAAATAAAATTCCAGCAGTCATTAGACTAAGTCGTAGCCATTCAAATTGTAAAACAATAACAGATAGTCCGAAGACAGCTATAAGAATTAAAAATGTGTCACATAGTGCAGCTGTAATAGTTGCTGGAAGTGCCCGAATGAGTCTTGGTTGTGTAGCTCCTTGTGAAAATACAAATACATTCTGTACTCCTAAAGGTAAAATAAGTCCGAATGCTAAAATGATTCCATGAATAATGGCTTCCATATAATCAACTCCCTTTCAATTACTATCGTACTATGATACAACTAAAAGAAAACAACCAATTGGATGGTTTTTTATCCACCCAATTCAAGGGAGGATTATATGAACTGGAAACCAAATCGTCATTCTCATTTGACCGTTCAAGAGCAAATTGTAGATTGGATAAAATCTCATATTGAACGAGGAGATTGGACTGTTGGAACAAAGATTCCAACACAACGCCAGCTAGCAACGCAATTTAATGTGAACAGAAGTACTGTGCAGCTTGCACTTGATGAATTAAAGGCAGATGGTTTGCTTGAATCAAAAATGGGATCAGGGATATTTGTAGCCAATAATTCGTGGAGTGTACTTTTGAATAAAGCTCAACCGAATTGGCAGCAACACATTGAATCAAGTATTCATAAACCAAACTATCATACGATTCAACTCATCAATGAATACGAGCAAAAGGATCATATTATCCGTCTTGGAACAGGCGAATTATCCCCTGATTTACTCCCAACGAAACAAATTGAACAGTCTCTAAAACAGATTTCACTTGAATCAAAGGCAATTGGCTACTCATCACCACAAGGAAGTGAAAAGCTTCGAGGAATTTTATGTAGCTATTTAAAAAAACGTGGTATTCAAACCAGACCAGAAAACATTTTAATTGTTTCAGGGGCACTTCAAGCACTTCAATTAATTGCATTTGGATTATTAGAAGAAGGATCCATTGTTTTTCAAGAACAATCTTCTTATTTGAATTCTGTGCACCCTTTTCAATCAGCCGGAATGCGTATGATCACAGTTTCAAGGAATGGACATTTAACAGCTAATCTTCGCGCACTTAAAAGAAAAAAACAATCTTTATTTTATTGTGTACCAACATTAAACAATCCGACAGGATATAATTGGTCGATGGAAGAGAAGAAAAAACTATACAATGCGTGCAATGATCTACAAATCCCGATTATTGAGGATGATGTGTATCACGAACTATTATTTGAATCATCTTCCCCTGCCATGAAATCATTTGATACATCAGGGCAAGTGCTCTATATCGGTAGTGTATCCAAAACGTTAAGTCCAGGGTTACGGATTGGTTGGATTGTTGCACCTTCACCTGTAATTAAGCAATTAGCTGACATTAAAATGCAAACGGATTATGGTTCCAGCGCCTTTTCTCAAGAAATCGTCTCACACTGGATATCATCGGGATTATATGAAAAGAACCTGATTAAACTTCGTGAACAACTGAAAAGAAGAGCTACATTTGTAGAAGAAATATTAGAACAGCAATTTCAAAAAATCGCTACATGGAAAAAGTCTGAGGGTGGTTTCTATATATGGCTCAGGTTTCATGAGCCCATTGTAAATAAGGCGTTATTTCTAAAGTTACTTAAACAAAATGTTCTGATCAATCCAGGTTATATATATGAACCAAGCGATTTACGTCATATTCGTCTTTCTTATTCTTATGCATCATTGGAAGAATTAAAAAAAGGATTAAATATTTTACTAAAACTAGTCCAGCATTAACCCTTATGTAAAATGTATTAGAGTATAACATCAGCAAAATAATGTTCTATCTCTATCAGGCTGTATGGCTAATTATTAATTTGAAAATTAGCAGTAACAAATAATTAAATATATTTTAAGGGATCTCCCAGATTATCTGGGGGATTTTTTTGTTTTTAGATTTTATATGGATAGAAAAACACAAAGGGGTTAGAAATGAGTTTGGAGTGTTTGAAGGCTATATAACAAGTTTAGGTGATGTTAGTTTCATGAAGAAAAAGCGGTAAAAAGTTAGGTAGTATTTTTTAAGAAAAAATCTCTCAAAAATTTTCACCTTTTCCGCTACGCTTCACCATTGATAAGTGGATTTCAGAAGGTAATAGCATGTCAAATTCAAAAACACTATATATAAAAAATGTAGCAAGGCATAGGGAATCTTTTAGGAATGGGATCTATGTATATTATATTTATAGAGAGTTAACATAACGTATCATTATCGGTAGCAAAGAAAAATGCGTCCCCTTACTCTCATAAGGGATTAGCCGAAAAACTGTATGAAATCTTGCATGCTCTTAGCGTGGTTTTTTTCCGAAATGCTGGTGCTACCCCATCGCTATCAAGTTAAAATTTAATACTATCCCCAGAACGATAAAAATGGACTTCGTTGCTATAAAAGACACAATAATTTTGTTTTGGAAGCATTATAAAATTTTTAACTTTCACAGCATAATTACTTTGTAATTATACCTTTTATTCTCTCAAAACAAAAAACTCTTATTAAAACTTTTTTAAATACATACAAATCATATATAAGTGAATAAAAAGTAATTATTTTTATAACCATTAGGGGGCAGATAAATGAATATATATTTAGCTGGGCCATTTTTCAATCCTGAACAAATTGCACTATTAGAGAAATTAGAGATAATTTTATCTAAGAAAGGATTAAATGTATTTTCTCCACGAAAATATATGAGTAAATTTCCCTTTGGATCTTATGAATGGCAATTTCAAAACTTTGTTACTGATGTAAATGCAATTCAACATAGTGATATTACCTTTGCAATATATAATGATCAAGATTCCGGAACAATGTGGGAAGTTGGGTATACTTGGTCACTTAAAAAACCTATTATTATTTTTAATACTACAGAAAAAGTTGTTAATCTTATGATTACACAATCTTTACATGCATATTTGGATAGCTTTGATAAAGTAATTCAGTATGATTTTAATAAATTACCTCGTATATTTTATGATGGAGCTGTAACGTAATCAAAAAAAGAAAAAAGCTCATGTGAAATTAAACTTATATAATCTTAACGTGGTTTATTTCCAAAATGATGGCGATACCCCCATCACCATATCAAAAAAAGAAAATTGTACGTTTAGACACAATTTGGACACAAAACATCCGATTCCTTGTACGCTCAGGGATCGGATATTCATTTGACTGTTTTATATAGCGTACAATTTCTCGCTTACGAGGTCTGTGTAGCAACCGAACCAAATCTTACGTTAAGTATTATTGGACATCAAAAATAGTAATGACTAATCCAGATTAACATCCATCCGATTCACAATTAAATATGCCAATATGTTAAATAGCTAAGTAATACAAACGGTATGAATAGAATTTCTATTCTTTTCATACTTTTTTAAATTTGTTTATAAGTTTCATACGAAATACGTGTAAAGATGGCAGAATCTCTTTTATAAATAAGGCTCAAAAGTTACCATACCTGATAAAGGAAATATTAATGTAACTCTAGTTCCTTTATTCACTTCAGATTCAATGCCAATTTTCAATCCTAATTTTGAACACAGTTTTTCGCATAGATACAAGCCCATTCCTGTACTTTTGCTAAATCTCCTTCCATTCTCTCCAGTAAATCCTTTTTCGAAAACTCTATTTATATCTTTAGGTAGTATCCCGACTCCATTATCCTCTATAGTTAGTATTACTGAGTTAGCTTTCTTAATTGAATATATACGTATCATTGCTTCTTTGTTATTTGAGTACTTTATAGAATTTCCTATTATTTGATTAATAATAAATTCAACCCATTTTCCATCACTATATACGATTTCATCAATATCCTGTATATCTAATTTTATTCTCTTATGAATAAAATCCCTATAGTTTCTTTTAATTACATTCCTTACTACATTATCAAGGTTGATTGGCTTTATAATATAGTCTTTATTAACGTTATTGCTTCGAGAATAATACAGAACCTGTTCTACAAATCCCTCGATTCGATCCATTTGAGAGTCAATTTTATTAGTTACTTCATTTTGATTATTTTCAATTATTAGCTTTGTAGAAGCAATTGGTGTCTTAATTTCATGCACCCATGTCTCTATATATTCTCTGTAATCCATTTGCATATCTCTGTATTTTTTTACATTTTCATGCATATCCCTACTAATTTCTCTAAGTATAGAATTAATTTTTTCCCCATGTATAAAATTTGTTTCCTTTACTACCTCTGGAAGTAGGTATTTTTTATCTAAGTTTTCTAATATACCGTTAATCTCATTATAATAATTTTTACATTTTATAAATTCTATAGCCATATATGAAATCAATGGAAAAAACCAAATACAAAAAGCAAAAAATATTATAATGAACTGAACATCCGCCATCAGCAATATACTAGCCAGTATAATAAATATCAGTACATTAGATACTATTACTACCATTTTATCTTTAATAAATTCACCTATATTCATGGCATTATATACCCTAACCTTCTTCTTGTTTCAATTGGATTTTCTATACCTATCTCTTCAAGCTTCTTTCTTAGTCTATTTATATTAACAGTTAAGGTGCTATCATCCACAAAATAATCAGATTTCCATAAGGATTCCATAAGTGAATCTCTTTTTACAATATTACCGCGATTATTTATTAAACATGAGAGTATCTTCACTTCATTTTTCGTTAACTCTACGGACTTGTCTTGATAAGTAACCGTTGCATTCGAAAGGTTCAAATTAAAATCTTTATAATGCAAGAGGTTATTCGTCTTTACGCCTCCATGTGCTCTTCTTAAAATACTTGTTACTCTTGCTAATAATATTTCTGTATTATAAGGCTTTGTTATAAAATCGTCTGCTCCTAAATTCATACTCATTAGTTCATCAACATCACTATCTCTGCTTGTAACCATTATAATTGGAACATCTGAAGTTTTACGTATTTCTCTGCATATATAATAACCATCGAACACAGGAAGATTTATGTCTAGCAATATAAGGCTCGCATTTTCATTTTCTACATATTCAATAATATGATTAAAATCTACGGGAGCCTTTACTTCATATCCATACTTATTTAAAAAAATTTGTAATTCTTCTCTTATAATTTCATCATCTTCAATAAGAATGATTTTTTTCATGACTGTTTCCTCCCTATATAGAATATAAGGCTATTACATCTTGAGAAACAAGATGTAATAGCCTTATTGAGCATTATAAAATCAAATATTGCTTTTTACAATATTTTTATACCCGATATATGTTGTGTAGAAATATCCTGCATAAATTACGATAAAGATTAACGCAGTCATGAACGCTGAAAAACTAATATCTGCATTTTCATACAAATTTATAAAATTATTGACTACATAAATTCCAGTTACTGAATGAATTAAGGCAAGAATAACTGGAAGACTAAAGTAAACTAAAGTCTGAATGAAAATTGTTTTGTCAATCATTTTTTTAGTTGCCCCAATTCTCTTTAAAGATTTATATCTCTCTATACTATCACTGGCTTCTGATAATTGTTGAAGAGCTAACACAGCCATACTCGTTATTAAAAATACAATACCTAAATATAAGCCAATAAACAGTATGATGGTTGATATTCCCTTATTTTTTTCAAAAACACTATCCTTTGATACGCCATATACAAATCCAATATTCATATGTTGATTTTTCTTATAATAATTAAATCCCGCTTCAATTTGATCATATTTTTTATTATAATTTTCTCTATTTCCATCTAAATAATTCACATTAAGTACGGACGTGGAAATTTTATGTCCTGATAAAACCTCACCATTGGTAACGATTGTAAATATAGTAGTTAACCTACTCATAGTTTGAAGGTTTTCTTGTATAGCTTTAGAATTTTTTACTACATACTCTTTTCCTTTTATAGTTATTTTATTACTATTTTTCAACTTTTCATTTATGGGATTATTCAACCTGTTAGATAAAAGTAAAACTTCATTATCTTTTAAATGTATTTCTTTTTCACCTTTAAATACTAAAATTTTATTATAATCAGATACTTTAATAAAATCTACATCGCTATTCTTATAATCTTTAGGTACTTCTGGTATAAAGTCAGCCACTTTCATCCCTGTTTGATATTGATTATAAGATACATATTTTTCGTTATTACTTATTTTAAAATTTAATGTCTTTAATATGTCTTCTATGTTGTAATTTTCACCTTTATTTACCAACATTACACTAGCATCAAATGGTGCTGCTTCTATAATTCTTGCCTCCATATTTCTTTTAAAGCTTATTCCTGTAGATAAAACCACCATTGTAATAAATAACATCAAACAGATTACAGCCATTGATATAAAGTTTGTATTCACTTTACTACTCATTTGCTTTAATATAAAGATATTTAACCCTTTAAAATAAACTTTTTTATTTTTCTTTACAACAAATAAAATAAATCCAGATAAGCTGAAGAAAAACAACAATGTACCTAGTATTCCAAGAATGATTGCTATAATGAGCATACGATTTTCAAAATCTAATCCAATCTTTAGTACAGTACCATATGCAAGTCCAAGTGATACTACACATAAAATACATGTTATTAAATATATAACAGGATTTTTAAATTTTATCTCTTCGTTTTTTCTACCTGCTGTCAACAAATCAATTATTTTGTATTTAGAAACAACATATACATTAAATAACATAACAAGTACAAACGTAATTCCAAAGTATAATACTGTTTTACCTATAGCACCTGTTGAAATTGCAAATTTATATTTATTCATAGGCAAATCAAATAGCTTTAATGCAAATGTAGATAACCCCTGTGACACTCCAATACCTAGTATAATCCCACTCACTAAAGATATAATGCCAACTAGAAATGTCTCTGTTACCAATATTCTAGATATGGTATTTCTCCCCATACCCAAAGTCATGTATAGTCCTAATTCTTTTTTACGTTTTTTGATTAAGAAATTATTTGCATACAAGATTAAACTGCCTAATATTACAGATACAAATACGGAAACACTTGAGATAATACTCATTAAAGTAGCCACAAACGATCTACCTGAAGTCTCAACTTCCATAAGTGCCTTTTGTGATTCTAATGAATTAAAGCTATAGAATATACAAACAGCCAGTGTTAATGTTAAGAAATATATCGCATAATCCTTAAAACTTTTCTTTACATTACGGGCAGCAACCTTAGAATACATTATTATCGTCACCTCCGAGAAGGGTTATAACTTCGATAATTTTAGTAAAGAATTCTTTTCTAGAATCATTCCCTCTTACTAATTCGCTAAATATTTTCCCATCTTTAATAAAAAGAATTCTACGAGCATAGCTTGCTGTAAATGCATCATGCGTAACCATAAGTATTGTAGCTTTCAAATCCTTATTTAGACTTTCAAATCTTTCAAGTAATAACCTAGCTGATTTAGAATCTAATGCTCCTGTCGGTTCATCTGCAAGTACTAAAGATGGCTCTGTTACGATAGCTCTTGCCGAAGCAACCCTTTGTTTTTGTCCTCCTGACATTTGATACGGGTATTTGCTTAATACTTGTTCAATGTCTAAATATTTTGCTACTGACTTTACTTTCCCATCAATTGTTGAACTTTCCTCACCTTTTATCGTTAGCGCTAAAGCAATATTTTCATAAGCGGTAAGAGTATCTAATAAATTAAAGTCCTGAAATATAAACCCTAATTCATTTCGTCTAAATTTATCTAGTGACTTTGATTTTAACCGAGTAATATCACTATTATTTATTATTATTTTTCCAGTAGTAACATTATCAATTGTTGATATACAGTTAAGCAATGTAGTTTTTCCACTTCCTGAAGGACCCATTATCCCAACAAACTCTGCCTCATCTATCTTAAAGCTAATATTATCTATAGCCTTTGTTACATTATCTTTATTACCGTAATATTTCTCGATTTTTTCCACACTTAATATATTTCTCATTTATACTTCCCCTTTTTCATTATAAGAATGCTTTAACTCCCAATCATTTATGTAATTTATTTTATTTTATATAATTTCATTCATAGTTTCGGTTGAATTACATTTCATTAACATTACATTTTTGTTATATTGAGCGATACCTCTACGTGCAAGGACTATTCGACACCTTAAAGGAAAAGCATACAAATATAGGGATTTCTATTGTTTTCTGTTGAAAAATGATAATATCATACGATTTGATAAAAGAGAATAATTATACAAAGTAATCAATCCCTTCAAACAGAACTATCTTTCTTTTTGAAGGGATTCCCATAAAAGTATTTGTTGAAAAATTTCCTAAGAAAAACTTAAGAAAATCTCCCTTTATTCATAAGAATTTTTTTCTATACTGAATCATGTAAATGAAAAAAAGGAGAAACGATCATGAAGAAATTTGTAATTTGCATAATAGGAATAGGCCTCCCTATATACTTACTACCTTTCATGTTACGCGGAGACTTGGATAGATTTAATCCGATTGCTGAAGAAAAAAATGTATATGCCGTTGCGAAAGGATATGGTGTTCCGGATTATAATCATAAAGGACGAGCTATGTACTCACTAAAAGGTGTTGATGAATCTGGGAACGAGAAAGAATATACAGTAGGAACTAGCACTCCTAATGATTTTATAAGAAAAACTCACTTAAAAATTCATGTAAAAGGCAAGTATGTCTATTCTTACGATGTCATTTCTGAAAAGGACATACCAGAGAAAATAAGAGGACAATTGGAAATAGTAGATAACTAAAAGAGCCTACTCGTATGAGCTGGCTCTTTTAGTTTGTTTTAAATGTTACTTTTCCCATAAGCTAAATTGCATGAATCAATTCTAAAAGAAGTTGCTCTGAGCACCATCGGCTTCTTTATTAGTAAAATTAGATACCATTTTACTAATAAAGAACAATTTTTAAAAATAACCATGTTGATACTATAGACGTTGATCTTTCTGGAAGTTTAGTTGAAAATGATCCGCTTCATTATATACCCCGAATTCATATCCTTTTTTCTTATAAAATTTAATAATTTCCGGAAGCGCTTGTAATGTCTGCGGTTTTTCATGCATTAGAACTACTTCCACATCTTCTGTTGTTGTACGCTTTACATCCTCTATAATTTGCTGTGGGTTATCTTTTAATCTCCAATCATTTGAATCTATTGTCCAATCCCAAACTTTTATTCCTGCTTCTACAATTTGATTACGAATTTCCTCGCTCTTTAATCCTGGTGCAGATCCATATGGCGGACGCACTAGTTTAGGAGTTGTACCCGTAATATTATGGATAAGATCTAACGTTTCTTTCATCTCTGGTACAAATTGTCCTTTTTTGTATAGCTTATCACTATTATGTGTCATACTATGTGCACCAATATAATGTCCTTCTTTTACTGCTCGTTTTACATTTTCCTGAAAACCTGTATTTTGTAAATTGCTACCTTGCATAAAAAATGTCGAAACGACATTTTGCTCTTTTAGTACATCTAAAAATTTCCCAGTTAATTCGCTAGGACCGTCATCAAATGTTAAATAAACAACTTTTCCTACCGGCTTTCCATCAGGTCTTTTTTGTTTCGTCGGTGATGTTTCATTTTTCTTTTCTTGTTGTTGCGTATTAACTTGTTTAATACTTTCATTAGCTACTCCCTTCGCTGGGGTAGAGTTCCAATTCCCAATTAAAAAGAACATGAAAAAGCTCGTTGCTAAAACAACTCCTAGAGATAGTATTGCCTTAGTTAATACACTTGTTTTATTCTTATTTTTTGATTCTTTCATTATTTTCCGATCCTTTCCCTATTGATTTTCATATTCATTATTTATAAAGCTGAGCCTTTACTCGACTGAAGCATTAGTTTCAATCGGTATTTATAATAAATAGATTAATAGAGACAGATAAATATAAAATGCAGATAATGTCGAAATCGGTTAAAGAATAATGTATTGTATTCACTCTTTAGAAAAATATTTGTCACTCTAATACAGTTAAGTTAGTTCTTCAATTAGAAAATTGGTTATACACTCAAAATAAAAAATACTACTCTTCCTAATTAAGATTTAGAAAGAATAGTATTTTTCTATTTGCCTATTTTATTACATAGTAAAATAATTAATAATGCCATCCACAATACCTTTTTTCGATTTTGCTTGGAATTCTTCTGAATTCATTCTTTTTTCATCACTCGCATTAGATGTAAACCCTAATTCAATTAATATAGCCGGAAAAGGATTTTCTCTTAAGACAAGAAAATCACTTCCATGAATGCCCCTATCTCGATTCTCTATATTTTGATCAAAAATAGCTTCTTGTACGATCTTAGCTAACTTTTTATCTTTTCTTTTATTAGCTCCATAATGAGTCGTTATTCCTTTTACATTTGTATCCTCAAAAGCATCATGATGAATGCTGATATAAAGATCCGCTAAATGGTCTTTAGCTACTTTGACACGCGCTTGTAATTCTTCCTTTTGCTTTGTTTCTGGAAGTAAGCTAGTATCTTTTTCACGTGTCAATATAACTTTTGCATCAGTTCTTTCTTCTAATTCTTTCTTTATATTTTGTGCTACTTTTAAATTAAGATCTTTTTCAATCGTTCCAAAGTTCTTTCCTTTCGTCCCTCTATCTCCTCCACCATGACCTGGATCAATTACAATTGTTTTTCCTCTTAAGCGTAAATCATCTTTTGATATATTTTTATGTCCCTTAGCATGTATTAAACTAACGCCTGTGCCCATTATTAATATAATAAACAAAAGCAATATCGCTCTTTTTTTCATTTTAACAATCTTCTTATCAGCTTTTAAGTCAGTTTCTGATGAAGATGTTAATGCATGCTGATAAAGATAAAATGCAGAGATAGCCTTAACATTGAAATTCTATTATTATTTGTGTATTTGTAGTTGATGGGGTACCACCACATCGCTATCAAGTTAAGCTCATAGAACGTCAATTATAGTGGAGGTTGTTTCTTTTTTTCTAGAGGATACATGTAGGGAATTTAAAGATTTGCATACGAAATAAATCCTATCGGGTTTCAGTTTTTTGAATTAAGCCGCTTGATTATCAGACACGGTACAATTGTAAACGACACCTAATATATCAAAGACTGATTTTTTCTCATATCTGTGGGATTTTCGTCCGTTGCGCTGTAGGAGGTTAAACAGACGAAGCAAAATCTCGTAAGATATTTGGAGATAAGAAGCTTTGAATTTCCTGAGCGAAGAGTTGTAATTCATCAGATACAGAAATAGACATACAAAAACGCTATCCTTTCCTATGATTCTACAGAAAGAATAACGTCTTTTTTGTTTAATGAATAGTGTGAAACCTTAGCTTTATGGCAATGTAACGGTACAATCATACAGTCGTTTGATAACATTACAAATTTACATAATTTTCGATATAGGAAGTAACCATTTTATCCTTTTAACTGTTGTTAACAGTACAAATTAACTTTTCTAATACTTGAGCTACACCATCTTTATCATTGGTATCGGTAATAAAATATGCAGCATCCTTCAATTTAGGTATTGCATTTCCCATAGCAATTGGAAAACCACACGTATAGAATAGCTCTAAATCATTCCAATCGTCTCCAAAGACCATTATGTTACCCATAGATATATTATTTTGAGTGCAGATATCCCTTACAGCTCGTTCTTTAGAAACACCTTTTGCCATGATTTGAGTTAAAGTTCCTGCATCGGTACATAGCGTACTTACTTTATGCGCAAACTGTTTTTGTAGTTTTTCATAGTGAGGATATTGTGAGATTAATAATTTCGAAGCACTAACTTTTTTTAATTCATTTAATGGAACTACAATTGGGTTTACAACTGCATTCATGGTTTTGTTGTAATCCAATGTTTTATTACTGTACCATGTATCTTCCGATTCAACTGAAAGGCATGCATCAGCCTGGTGAGTAATAACAAATTCTATAATTTCATTTGTGATAGCTGATTCAATCGGGTAATGTCGTTTGTAACCTAATGCGTTATCTACTACCAAAGCTCCATTGTAGTAAATCATAGTTGCAATGTCTTGAAGTTCGTGAGGAAGAAAAACTTTAACTGATCGTGGCGCCCTTGCTGTAGCAAAAATAACCTTTATTCCTTTCCTCAGACACTCCAATATAGCCTTTCTATTTCTTTCTGACACTTTCTTTTGTGAATTTAATAAAGTACCATCCAAATCTAAAACGATTGCTTTAACCTCGGATTCTAATTCCATATGTATGTCCCCTTATTTACAGTATAAACTCCTCCTTTTTATGTTCTATATCAAGTTATAAATCCCTGTATATTCCATACATGTGAAAGAGGTTTTAGCGAAATTTTGACTCATTCAAACACATAAGGCAACTAAATCTTTTGCTTGGTACCTACCGGTTCATTGTACCAAACCAACATTTCTAGCAAAATCTTGTAAGGTATTTGGAGATAAGAATCTTTAAAATTCTTGAGCAAATAGTTGTAATTCGTCAGACACAGAAACAGACATAAAAAACGCCATCCTTTCCTATGATTCTACAGAAAGAATAATGTATTTTTTATTTCTTGGACATTTTAGATTACATGTAAATAGACTTTATTGTAATTTTGTTTCGCTATTAGTATATTACAAGTTATTTTACCTTTTCACCCTACCTATATATACTAATCCATTAGAACGGTTACCATTCATTGTTACGTACTCTACTGTTTCATACTCTAATTTCTCAAAAGTATTTGTCCATTCCTTTACACGCTTTTCACTATGATGGCGCAAAATAGCTCCATCAGATAATTCAAACACGCCATAAGTGCCATACTTATCAACATACTGTTCATAGCGTGTTTTATTTCTTTCATCCTCATTTAGTAAAAAATCATTAATATAAATAATACCTTCTGGTTTTAATACCCGTTTAATTTCATTTAAAATAGAATCCTGTTCTTGATTTTGGTATACACAGGTTAGAACTGCAAATAATAAAACTGAATCAAAAAAATTATCCGAGAAGGGAAGTTTACCGCTTTTAACAATATTAAAATCAATAGCCATATCATTTGATTTAGCCCGTTTAATCATTTCTTCTGAAAAATCTACACCATATAAATTCGTAAATTGTTGTTCTTTTAGTTCAAGTAATGTTCTTCCGTACCCGCATCCATAGTCCAATAAGATTGAATCCTTATTTACATACTTTGAGAATAAGTCAAGTTGAAAAGGTGTCGTGAATTCTTTTTCATTTGCTACTCCATTCCAGTATTCTTTTTGTTTATTCATACGTGATAACATTCCTTTCCCATAAATTCCCTTGATTATATTCCTAACAAAAAGAAAAAAACAGTCTTTACATTCATTTGTGTATTTGATACAAATCTGAAATAACTATAAAAAATACTATCCTTTCCTATGATTTTACAGAAAGAATAGCGTGTTTTTTCATTTTAGGGGGTATTTTGTTTTCTTAGCTTGATAGCGATGGGGTACCGCCACACATCCATCAACTTAAGAATTTTTTCACACCCCTAAAACAAAAAATGTACATTTTCTCGTTTTAGGGTATTTGCTTTTCTTAGCTTGTGTTAAGTAACAATAAAGTTATTTAATTTACAATAAAGTCCTTTAAAAAATAATAAAGTTGTTTGAAAATCCTTCTTTAACTAAATGGCAGGTTAGTTTTAATACGATGTTTGTTTTATGATTTAACCAAAGTGATAGAAGATCGAAGAAAAGGCAGTAATAAAGAAGTGCCATTCCTAATGTGGACTGGCACTTTGTAAGATACAAAATTCATTATTTGATTTCGGCTGAGGAATTTGATTAATCTATTTTGTATTTACTAATAAATGTGTTAATGCTTGTTTTAATGGTGTAGCCTGACGTTCTAATAAGAAATTTAAATCGGTATGTGTTGATTCTAATCCTCCTTCACGAATCCCTTTTTGAGTCATTACTAACATTGGAAGGTAAGCTTCAGGTACTCCAGCACCTTTTAACATTTCTTCATAAGAAGAATCGTCTACTTCTAATAAAGGAAATTCTTTTCCTAATACTTCACTTAATGTATCAACAAATTGCTGTTGTGTTAAATTTTCACCAGAAAGTTCATAAATTTTATTTTTGTGACCATCAGCTACCAAAACATTCGCTGCTGCTTCAGCTAAATCTGGGCGATATACCCAACCAATTTTTCCTTCCCCTGCAGAAGTTACCCAAGGGGCACCAGCCATACAGCCTTGAATTGTCCCAAGCTCATTTTCTACATACCAGTTGTTACGCAGAATCACATAAGGAATACCTGACTCAATAATTGCTACTTCACGTGCTCTATGCATGCCTGCTAGGAAGAAGCCATTTCCTTCTGCTCTCGTAACACTTGGATAAATAATTTGTTTTACCCCTGTTGCTTTGGCAGCTTCTACTGCATTTGTATGCTGACGTATAACTGTATCAAAGTCGCCATATGTTGACATGATGAATAAGCGATCAACATCTTTGAATGCTGAAAACAAGGTTTCTTGATTTTCAAAATCTGTTACACGTACTTCTAAGTCTTGTTCCTTATAGCTAAGTGCTTTTTTAGACTTGTCATCACGTACACCAACAATTATTTCTTCTACTGATAATTTGGTAAGTAAATACTCAACAATTTTAGAACCTAAATTTCCGTTTGCACCTGTTACTAAAACTTTCATACAATCTCCTCCATTACAGCGTTATTTTTGATTTTTGTATACAATACATATACTATTTCTTAAGAAGGATTTATGTAAGTAGGCACAATTTAATAACATAGTCATAAAAATAGTACCTAGAGAAAAAGGAGGTTTTATTATGGCACGTTTTAGTTATCAAAATGAATCAATTTCTGAAGAAATACAGCAAGAAATTTGTCCATTAACAGTTACCCAAAATGCAATTGCAGGCAGATGGAAAATCGTGATTTTGTGGCATTTAAGCAAAAATGAAATTATTAGGTTTAATGAATTATTGAGGATGTTACCTGGTATCTCAAAAGGAATCTTAACTAGACAATTAAGAGAGCTTGAAGAGGACGAGCTAGTACACAGAGAAGTTTATAAAGTTGTTCCACCAAAAGTAGAATATTCATTAACAGAGCAGGGGCAAAAGTTTATACCTGTGTTAGAAGCAATGCAAGTTTGGGGTAAAGATTTACTAAATAAAAAAATAGAGATGTATGAAAAACATGAGGACTAATATATCACTTTACTCATAAGTTTGCCGCAAACAAAAAGAACCATAAGCTTGCCGTTTCGGAAAACTTATGGTTCATATCACATAATAAATCATTACTAACTTCTTATTAACAATAGATAGAAGGTATTGAGTTCAAGTTAAATAATGAACAATTTATTAATGTAAGTTGTACAGGAAAATTAAAAATCACTTACACTAATAACGGAGAACCTTACCATAAGTAGTATCTTTAGTAAGAATTAAACAACTTTAAAGAGCCTTTCTACATTTTATTGTAGAAAGGCTCTTATATTTTTATATCAAAATTAAATAACTTTATTATCATTACACAGCTTGATTGTGATGGGGTACCGCCACATCCCTATCAACCTAACAGAACAGGTTGCCCCCCAAACGATTAAAATAAATCTTTTATGCCTCACCATATCAAAAAAAGAAAATCAACAATCCTAAATTAAAAAAGATTGATAAAAGACATAACATATTGGTCGTATAAAATATGTTATGTCCTTTCTTTTTCAGCTTATCTCCTTGTTAACTTAATAAAAAAATATTAAATCTTTTCTAAAATTGATTTAACGAAAGCAGTTTTCTCTTCTACGTATTTATTTTTATTCGACTTTGCTAAATTAGGTTTGAGCTGTTCATAATCAATTCTTGCTTCATCATTTAAAGACTCTTTTAATACTCTACTTTGTTAGTTCAAGAAGAAATTGAGAACGTTGTTCTCCCTCATAACTTTTTGTAAACATCTGCGTAAGCTACTTTTAATTTCCCTCTGAGTTGCTCTTCTTTCTACTTTTTTATTTCTTATTAAATAATTTGATAATAACTCCATAAACTAAACTTACTTGTATCTCATAGGAGTGTATTATTCGTGAAAAAAATTTGGATATTCCTCATTTTTCTAATCATTTCTTTTTGTTCCACACCAATATCCATATATGCTTTTACAGATAGTCGTAAGGCGTATGAAAAAACAGGGAAGGTAATTTGGGAAGTAAATACAAAGGAAAAAATAGTTGCAATAACATTTGATGATGGGCCTCATCCTGTTTTCACCCCTCAAATACTTGATATTTTAGCTAAATACAATGCGAAAGCAACCTTTTTCGTAGCAGGTAATAAAGTTAAAAGATTTCCTGCTATTTTAAAAAGGCAAGTAAAAGAAGGACACGAAATTGCTAATCATACTTATAATCATATATATGACAGAAATATTACTACCGCTAAATTAACAGCAGAATTAGATCAAACGGATAAAATTATCAAGCAAATCACTGGCTATAAACCAACTCTCTATCGTCCAGTTGGAGGCCTTCACAATGATTTAATTATTAATACAGCTATACAGAATGGAAAACTTGTTATTCTATGGTCATGGCATCAAGATCCTCAAGATTGGAGAAATCCAGCAGCTCGCAAAATTTCTAAATATATAACAAAAGGTATGAAGCCTGGCAATATCATTCTACTCCATGATTGGAATGGCAGCGAATTTTCTCTGACATCTCAGACAGTTGAAGCATTAGAAAGTATCATGAGATATTTATACAGAAACGATTATGAATGTGTGACAGTATCTGAAATGCTCTATCGTTCCATAAAAATAATCCCCTCTCCTTTTGATCCTTTTTATCAGTGAATCTAGACTTATTTACTATCTATTTTTTTAAGGTCTATCTTACTTACGGAAATTTATGAAGATTGTCTCGAGGATAATTGTAGCTTTGAAATAAAGTTTGATTAAAAATACCTCACAAACCCATATTTTACGATAAAGAAAAAGAATCCATTTTGAAAAAGGTGATATGCTCCACTTTTGAGATTGACTATTTATCTTTCATAAAAAAGTTTGATCATTTTTGTGATCTTTCCTCCATTAAAGCGCCCGATTGCGGAAGATCAAGAAAATGATTATGATTGCTGCTTATAGCTTGTTGAACTAATGCACCCGTTACTTTAAGTGAATTGATTCACAATCTTACTGGGAATTTACCTAAAAAAGCTGAATTAACTTAATAAAAAAAAAGGACTCCCTTTTTGGGAATCCAATTCATTCAGTGTCACTTTGGTTAAAGTCTAATCTTCTCGGTTCGCAACACTGTCATTAGCCTCATCGGCACCTTCGCCGACTTTGTTACCCATCGCTCCTCCTGCAACAGCTCCTGCAACGGTACCAAGTGGACCAAGAACAGAACCCACAGCAGCTCCAGCGACAGCACCGACACCAGTTCCTACCGCTTCGCCAGCATCATTATCGACACGGTTACGTTCGTTTTTATCAGCCACTCATCTCACTCCTTATTTAGAATAGGCAAGTGCTTTCCAGCACAATACCTTACATATTTTCCCCTATAAGGACAGATTTATGCGAAGTTTAAATCTGTCCTTATAACTTTGCAATTTTCACTATCCTTCACGTTGTACAATAAGAAAAGCTGCCATAATGACAGCTAGATCTTAAACTATTGCAACCTTTAGTTCAAGTAGTATTAGTGCAACTTTTATTTATTCATCTACTCCTGCATCTATTTTCTTCTTCTTTTCCAAACAATACAAAAAGACACCCAAAATTTATCAAAGGTGCTACTTCGCTTGTTCAACCTTCTACAGCAAAACGGGCGAAAATCCCATAGGTATGAGAAGAAAACAGTCTTTGATATTTTAGGCATCGTATACAATTATTCCATGTCTCATAATCATGCAGCTTAATTTTAAAAAAACAAAACCCGTTAGGGTTTATTTCGTATGCAATTCTTTAAATAATGTACAATTAGTCTTTAGAAAATAGAAACCTTCTCACCTGAAATTGATTTTACATAATCTTAGCTTGATGGTCATGGCGTGCTCCCCCTTAAAGGTCAATTGATAAATTAAAACAAAGTTCAATTATTTAAAATAAAGATTAATGAGGAATCCTATTTTTACAATTTTCACCCTTAATGTAAAACAGGTTAGTTGAATAAGAAACAGTTACTATTCATCGGTTAGTTT